>QFQS01000001.1 GCA_003243455.1 Cereibacter sphaeroides
GCCGCAGGTTCAAATCCTGCCCCCGCAACCAACAAAACCAAACACCACCCGCGCCACAAGCGCGGGTTTTGCTTTTGGGGCCTCCCCCAAGACCAGGATCGGACCCAACTCATCGAACAGTTCAATGACATGGCCGCCGGGGCGGTGACGTCGGGGTGCAGCCGCACCTGGGAAACCTATGGAGATGGTCGATCGCTTCGCGGTGCGAGTCTTCCGCGTTGACTGCGCTAGTGCATGACACTGAACCAACCGCCGGAAAAGGCGACAGGCCGTCTAGACAACTATTGCCGGATGTCTATATTCCGGCCCCGAGTTGGGAACGGATCAGGGGATGCGATGAAAAAGAACATGTTGGTTGCAGAGGTTGACGAGGAGGGCCGGGTGATCTGGGTCTGGCGTTATGATGCAGGCGCTGTCTCCGCCAAGCCAATGCAGCTCGGAACGGCTGCCACAGCAGGTCTGGGCAGCTATGAAACCTTCGGTGCTCCGCGGCAAGCGATCTATGACTGGATTGCTGCCGGCTGACGGATCGGATGCCTTTCGACCGCCGGGGTTAGTTGCAACCCCCTGTCCCAGCACGTATGTGCTGGTCAGAAGTAGTTTTGGGGCAAAGACATGAAGATCGCCCATCGCGAGATCGGCCCGACCCATCCCCCCTTGGTCATCGCCGAAATTGGCATCAACCATGGCGGCAGCCTTGATGTTGCCAAGCAGATGGTGCGGCTGGCGCATCTGGCGGGATGTGAGTGCATCAAGCACCAGACGCACTTTCTGGACGACGAGATGACGGATGAGGCAAAGTCGATCTTCCCGCCGAATGCGGATGTTTCGATCTGGCATGTGATGGAACGTTGCGCCCTGTCGGCCAATGACGAGGTTGCGCTGAAGGACTACACCGAGAGCCTGGGGATGATCTACATCTCCACCCCCTTCAGTCGTAAGGCTTCGGATTTCCTGGCCGAGATCGGTGTGCCCGCCTTCAAGATCGGCTCGGGAGAGGCTGACAACCTGCCGCTGATCCGCCACATTGCGCGGTTCGGCAAGCCGGTGATCCTGTCGACGGGAATGCAGACCATCGCGACGATCCGCGAGAGCGTTGGGATTCTTGATGCCTCGGGCGTGGATTATGCGCTGCTGGAATGCACGAACCTTTATCCCTCGCCGCCCGAGATCGTCAGCCTGCAGGGCGTGACGAACTTGAAGGTGGCTTTCCCAAGGGCGGTAGTCGGCTTCTCGGACCATTCCATCGGGCCGGAAATGGCACTGGCCTCGGTGGCTCTTGGTGCGTGCATTCTTGAGCGGCACTATACCGACACGCGCTATCGGGTTGGACCGGATATCATCAACTCGATGGACCCGGCAGAACTGCGGTTCCTGATCGACCGAAGCCGCGAGATTCATACCGCGCTGATGAACCCCAAGAAGCGGACCGAGGCCGAAGAACCTGTCTATCGCTTTGCCCGCGCGAGCGTGGTGGCCGATCGCGATCTGCCCCAGGGGCATGTGATCACTGAGGCGGACATCTGGGCGCGGCGGCCCGGCTCGGGGCAGATCGCGGGCTATGACTTCGATCTGGTCGTGGGTCAGCGCCTGACGCGAGCGGTCACGCGCAACACGCAACTCACCTGGGCCGATCTTGGTCTGACGGGACGGCCTGCAACTGCGTCGAAGCGCGATTAGCCGTCGATCTTGGCGCCCATATAGACGATGGCCTGCTGATATACCGTGGCCGCGTTCCATTCCTTCATGACGCGGAAGTTCGGCTGGCCTTCCTGATAGCCCACGCCTGGCTTCCAGCCTTTCTGGGCCAGGAAGTTCGCGGTTGAGGCCAGGGCGTCGCTCATGTTGTTCAGATCAACGCGCCCATCGCCGTTGCCATCGACACCGTAGAGCAGCACGTTGCCAGGAAGGAATTGCGTATGACCGACCTCGCCATGGCGAGCGCCGATGCTTTCAGGGCTGATCACTCCAGCGTCGACCAGCTTCAGCGCCGCGATCAGGTGATAGGTGAAGAACTCAGATCTGCGGCAGTCATAAGACAGCGTGGCGATGGCCGAAACGACGTTGGTATCGCCCATGAAGTTGCCAAAGCCGGTCTCCATCCCATGAATGGCCAGGATCACGCCAGAAGGCACTCCATAGGCTGCCTCAAGTTGTGCGTAGAACGTCGGGTTCTTGACCTTGCGCGCGCGGGCCTGCGAGATGATGGCATTGGCGCCACGCACCTCGAGGAACTTCGGAAGCGTGTATTTGAAGCTTTTCTGATTGCGGTCCGCACCGATCGTCTTGGTCGAATAGCTGGCGCCCATCAGCGCCGCGATACCCTGCTTGCCGACACCCTGCGCCTTTGCTTCCTGCGCCATGATCGGCTTCCACGCCTCGAAATTTGCCGAGGTATTGCCGCAGGGAGCGGCCGTGGCGAATGGCGTGGCCACCAGAAAAACAAACGCGGCGGCCAGGCAGGTTCTCATGTGCATAAAATATCCTCATCCCCGGAATTGACGTCACTTTAGGCATATTGCCGGGGGGTGCAAGGCGGGCCTGGTCGGCTTCAAGCGGCGTCATCGCACTGTAACACTGGCGCGCCTACATGCCCGGACCTTGAGTGAGGGGAACGCGATGAACGCTGATTACGACCTGGACCACGCCTATGAGATCAACGGACCGGAGGATGCCCGAAACCTGTATGGCAAATGGGCCGAAAGCTATGACGAAAGCTTCGGTCAGGGTTGGGGCTACATCGCGCCGCGCAAGATTGCGGAGCTATTGAGGGCCGAGTTTCAGGGTGACGAGCCGATTCTGGACGCAGGCGCAGGCACGGGGCAGGTGGCCGAACATCTGCGCGGCCTGGCGGTCGATGCGATCGACATCACGCCGGAAATGCTGGAAAGGGCCAGGGCCAAAGGGCTTTACCGCAACCGGATCCTCGCCGACCTGACCAAGGTGCTGCCGATCGAGGATGCGACCTATGGTGCCGTCATCTCTTGCGGCACCTTCACCCACGGTCATGTTGGGCCCGAATGCCTGCCCGAGCTTTTGCGCATCACGAGGCCCGGCGCGCTGTTCTGCTGCGGCACGATCCCTGCGGTGCTGGATGGCGCGGGCTTCGGCTCGGCGCTCGCCACTTTGGTCGCCCGCGGGGTTATCGAGCCGGTGCGGTTCCGCGAGATCGCGATCTATGAGGGCGCCACGCATGAGCACAAGGATGACTGCGGCCTGGTGATCGTGTTCCGCAAGCGGTAGGCTGTCTAACAGAAGGCTGGCGGCCCGCTTTATGCTAAGAGAAATGTCCCACGCCCAGATTTCGTGGGATATTTTGCCCAATTAAATACAGGAAAATCTCGACCAGTGGCAGCCCGTAGGGGAGTCGAACCCCTCTTCCCAGGTTGAAAACCTGGTGTCCTAACCGATAGACGAACGGGCCACATCTGGTCTGGCGCGGTGTTTAGGCGAGGCGTGGAGAGAGCGCAAGTCGATTCTTGACGCATCCGTGACGTCATTTTCACGTCAGGCGCGGGCGGCATCTTCAAGACGCAGCTGAACCTTGCTGCGACCGTTCCAGTGGCTCATCTCCAGCCGCCCTGCCAGATGGAAACGTTGCGCACCGGGTTGCTCCAGAACGCCCAGCGGGCCGTCACAAACGCCGAAGGCAACGGCTTCGAGCGCGGGACCGGAGCCGTCCGTAATATTGAGCCGCAGATGGTTCTGACCCATGCGCCGCGCCGATACCGACTGCGTCGCGAAGGCAAAGCGCGGAGCGGGGGCGCCTGCACCGAAGGGGCCGGCGGTTTCGATCTGGGCGATCAGTTCCGGGGTCGCGGCCGCGGTCATCAGAAGGCTGTCCAGATGCAGGTCAGCCGCGCCGCCGGTGCCTGCGCCCTGCCGGGCCAGAAGTTCGGCCAGCCGGGTCATCGCTTCTTCGATCCGACCGGCCTCTACCGTCAGGCCCGCCGCCATCTTGTGACCACCACCGCGCAACAGCAGGCCTTCGGCGGCGACCCGGTGAATCGCCGCGCCAAGATCGACGCCCGATACTGAACGGGCGGACCCCTTGCCGATGCCGCCTTCCAGCCCGATGACCACGGCAGGGCGGTTTGTCGCCTCTTTCAGGCGCGCCGCCACGATGCCGACGACGCCGGGGTGCCAGCCTTCGCCGGCAGCCCAGACGAGAGGGCCATCCACCCCGCGCTCTGTTGCCTGCGCAAGCGCCGCTTCGCGAACCGCGTTCTCGATGTCGCGACGCTCGGTGTTCAACTGGTCCAGCCGCTCGGCAATGGAGGCGGCCTCGGCCGGATCATCGGTGCTGAGCAACCGCGCGCCAAGGTCAGCCTTTCCGATGCGCCCGCCCGCGTTCACGCGCGGCCCGAGCAGGAAGCCCAGATGATAGGGCGTCGGCGACTGGTCCATCCGTGCGATGTCGGCGAGCGCCACGAGACCGGGCCGCTCGCGCCGCGCCATGACTTTCAGGCCCTGACGCACCAGTGCCCGGTTCACGCCGATCAACGGTGCCACGTCGGCCACGGTCGCAAGCGCCACCAGATCCAGCATGGACATCAGGTCGGGTCCGACGCGGCCTGCCAGTCGAAGCCGCCGGTTTGCCTCGACCAATAGTAGAAAGACCACCGAGGCTGCGCAAAGATGGGATAGACTGCCATCCTCATCCTGTCGGTTGGGGTTCACCACGGCCAGGGCCTGGGGCAATGTCTCGGCGCCCAGATGGTGGTCCAGCACGATCACATCGGCACCCTTGGCTGCCGCGATAGGCTCGTGACTTAGCGTGCCGCAATCAACGCAGATGATCAGGTCGTGGCTATGGGCCAGCCCCTCCATCGCGGGCACGTTCGGCCCATAGCCCTCGTCGATACGGTCGGGGATATAGAGAGTGGCCTGCCGACCCATGGCACGCAGCCAAGTCAGCAGCAGCGCCGAAGAGGCGCCGCCATCCACGTCATAATCGCCAAAGACGGCGATGCGCTCACCGCGTTCGACCGCGCGCATCAGGCGGCTTGCGGCAAGGTCCATATCCCGCACGGCCATCGGATCGGGAAGAAGGTCGCGCAGTTGCGGGCTGAGGAAACGCTCGGCCTCTTCCGGGCCAACTCCCTGACGCGCAAGGATACGGCACAGTGGCATGGGTAGGCCGCTCTGCTGTGCCAGCGCCTCGGCATGCCGGTCCTGCTCGGCGCTGGGGCCAAGCCAGTGGCGTCCGGTCAGAGAGTTCTCGACATTCAGGAAGGCGACCATGAACCGGTTCTGGCCGCTCATTGCTCGATTGGCAAGTATGCAAGGGCTGAGCGGCAGCCACCCGTTGAAAGCTTCAGGCGGCTTCCATCTCACCCGCAGGGACGGAACGCATGTTGAAGCAATCCGCGATGACCCGAACGGCATCTTGCGACATGGGATGCGCGATCGCGATTGCCTTGAAACTCGCAGGTCAACCGACCCATGATCATCCCGACGTTCTGGAACCGGTGGAACTGAAGGGTGCCGCTGACAATCCCCTGATCGTCCAAAGGGTCAAAACCTTCGTGGCGTTTCTCGCCAGGAAGGCCAAGGCCGAACCCGACCTTCAGACCGGCTGACACCTATTTCACCGGGGTCCGATATTCAATGCGACGGACTGATCCGGTTTTGGAACGCATCAGGATCGTCTCCATCGTCACCCAGCCCGGCTCGCGCCGGATGCCGTCCAGAAGCGAACCACTGGTCACGCCGGTTGCGGCGAAGATCACGTCACCCCTCACCAGATCGTCGCGGGTATAGACCCGGTCGAAGTTCTGGATCCCGGCCTTTCTTGCGCGCCCACGCTCATCGTCGTTGCGGAACAAGAGCTTGCCGAAGAATTGCCCACCCATGCATTTCAGCGCCGCTGCCGCGAGAACGCCTTCGGGCGCGCCGCCGGAACCCATGTACATGTCGATACCGGTCTTTTCCGGCTCGGCGCAGTGCATGACGCCTGCGACGTCGCCATCGGTGATCAGCCGGATCGAGGCGCCAGTCGAGCGGATTTCCTTGATCAGATCCTCATGCCGCGGGCGTTCCAGAACGCAAACCATGATGTCTTCGGTCGAACAACCCTTGGCGGCAGCCAGAGCCGAGACCCGCTCGGACGGACTCATAGTCATCGTTACAGTTCCCGTTTTGAAGCCAGGACCGATCGCAAGTTTTTCCATATAGACGTCAGGCGCATGCAGCAACGTGCCGCGAGGCGCCATCGCGATGACCGTCAGCGCGTTCGGCATGTCCTTGGCGGTAAGCGTCGTGCCTTCCAGCGGGTCGAGCGCGATATCGACCGCCGGGCCTTTGCCGGTGCCTACTTCTTCGCCGATATACAGCATTGGTGCCTCGTCCCGCTCACCTTCACCGATCACCACCACACCAGCGATGTCCAGCATGTTCAACTGATCGCGCATCGCGTTGACGGCGGCCTGATCGGCGGCCTTTTCATCGCCGCGGCCGATGAGGCTGGCCGAGGCCAGCGCCGCAGCTTCGGAAACGCGGGCAAGACCAAGCGACAAGAGGCGATCCTGAAATTCACTTACGTCGGCCATGCCTTTGATATCCTTCGGTTGTGCGAAATGTCCGGTGTTTGGTAGCCCGCCATCCTCTCTGGGACAAGCGTGGTGGCGCTAACAGTGGCCGCTTAGACTTCCTCGATGCGGATTGCGACCGGTTCGCCCACCAGAACGCCGGTTGCCGCAAAGCGCGACATTGCGTGTGCGATATCCTGCGGCGCAGCGCGGTGCGTGACCACCAGAACCGGCGCATGGGCATCGGCATGCTGGGTCTGACGCATCCGGTCGATCGACACGCCGGAGTTGCCAAGCTCGGTCGCGATCTTTGCCAGCGCGCCCGGCTTGTCGATCAAAGTCATCCGCAGGTAGTGGGGGGCAGGGGTCGCTGCGGCGGCTGCTACCGGATCGGCCAGCGTCGAGGCTGGCTGGCCAAAGGTTGACAGGCGTTGTCCGCGTGCGATGTCGATGACGTCGGACATCACAGCACTGGCCGTCGGCCCCTGACCCGCCCCTGCGCCGCGCAATACGATCTGGCCCGAGGAATCGCCCTCCAGCACTACCATATTTGTGCCGCCAGGCAGTTGGCCAAGCGGGCTGTCCGCCGGCACAAGGCAGGGCGTCATCCGCTGCTCCAGCCCCCGGCCCGTCATCTGCGCAACACCCAGCAGCTTGATGCGGAAGCCAAGATCGGCGGCATGCCGGATGTCGGAGATCGAGATTTTTCCAATACCTTCAAGCTCTACCTTGTCGAAGCTCACCTTGGTTCCAAAAGCTATGGCGGCGAGCAGGCTGAGCTTGTGGCCCGCGTCTATGCCGTCAACGTCAAGGCTGGGATCGGCCTCCAGATAGCCAAGCTGTCGCGCCTCTTCGAACACGGTCTCGTAGGGCAGGCCCGCGCTTTCCATCCGGGTCAGGATGTAGTTGCAGGTGCCGTTCATCACGCCCATGACGCGCTTCATCCGGTTGGCGGCAAGCCCTTCGGTCAGCGCCTTGATCGCGGGGATGCCGCCCGCCACAGCCGCCTCAAAACGAAGGACGCGCCCGACTGCCTCGGCCGCCTCGGCCAGGGCCTGACCGTGATGGGCAAGCAGGGCCTTGTTGGCGGTAACGACGTCCTTGCCGGCAGCGATGGCCGCTTCGGTTGCGTCTTTCGCCGCGCCTTCTGAACCACCCATGACCTCGATGAAAAGATCTATGTCGGTGCGTTTCGCCAGCGCCACGGGATCGTCCTCCCAAGCGTAGGCCGAAAGGTCTACGCCGCGATCCCGACCCCTGCTGCGGGCGGAAACCGCAGTGATTTCAATGGGCCTCCCCGCACGCGCGGCTATCAGGTCGGCATGATCCTGCACGATCCTGACCACCCCAACGCCGACAGTGCCAAGACCGGCGAGACCAAGACGCAAGGGGGCGGGCATAGGGGAAAACTCCGGTCAGGGGCGGGCGTCGATCTGTTAGCGGGTTGCGCCGGGGCTTGCAACAAACCGCATCAACCGCCGCCCCCGCCCGTGGCATTCTCCAGCCGCTCTCGTGTCTCTGGGTCCACCGCTTCGGCCGGCAGCGCAGCAGCGCGCGATTGCAAGTCGGCCGCCCGCGCCTGAAGCGCGGCTGCGTCGGTTTCCTCAAGCTTCGGATCGGCGCCGACGGCCAGCACTTGCTCCAGCGGTTCGATCCTGGGGTAACCGGGAGGTATTGCGAGCGTCTTCGGCCCGTCGAAATCGGGCAAGGGCGAACAGGCTGCGAGCAGCCATGCCATCAAAACCGAAAAGGAAGATCTCGAGAAGAGACGCAGGAATGCCAACATCGGGCAGAGGATAGACGGCGCGCGGGGGGCGGCGCAAGCCGCGCTACGGCGCTGTCAGGAAAGAGCGCAGGTGGGGCAGGTCACTTTCGGACCGCGTGGGCGGGTAACGATGAACTGGGTGTAGGTGAATTCGGGCACACCAACCTGGAACGGCGGCACATATGTTACGCCCGTCTGCACCACGATGACGGTGTCGCCGTCCGACATGCGGGGCATTTGCGACCGCATCGAAGCCATCATTGAATCCGTCATGCGCGCAGCGCCTATTCCGCGCGCTTCTGAATACTGCACATCGTATTTGTCGCCATTTTGCTGGTACTCGACACTGGACACTACGATCGTTGTTTCCTGATCGACGTCGACAAGATATTGGAACAGTCGATCCAGGTTGTCGATGTATGCGGGGTCTATGTCGCTGACCTGGCGCGTCACAATGTCGGCGACGGTATAGCTGGCCTTCACCGCAGTCGTTTCAGTGCGGTAAGCGTCCCAATAGACGAACAGAGCAACATAGGCCCAGATCAGGATCGGAAAGATGATGACGGTCTCGGTTATGACCGTTCCATGCTCTTCACGTACGAAGCTGCGTAGGACCTTGGGGATACGGAGTTTCATGGCTTTTCCGATCATGCCGGTTCGTTGACGAAGGCGGATCGCGCCGTGAGCATGTAGCCGCCGCTGTCGTCTTTGGGAATGCGCAGACCGATCCCCGTGGTTGGAAAGATGGGATCGAAGATGGCGCAGGCGCGAATAAGCATCAGTTCGTTTTCCACGCCAACGTCTAGCGGATCAGGTAGATTGATCGGTTCATCACGGTCGGCGCAGGGCGCGGCCGCAGAGGGAAGTTCCCAGTTGTTCGTGCTGACGCGGGTGAGTTCAAGCCGCATACTGGTGCCGCAGTCTTGAAAGAGAACGGTGCGGGCGCACACAGCATCCTTGAGCATGTCATGCGACGGATCCACGGGGTTGCCCTCAGCATCCACGAAGTTGCCCAGGCGCAGGTCACGCACCACCATGTCAAGTGACCGCTCGAGCAGGACGTTGCGGGTCATCAACAGGCCGGATTCGAACGATGCCAGAAAGATAGCCAGGAACAAGGGCATCATGATCACGAATTCGACCGTGGCGGTCCCATCCTCGCGCTGCGCAAAACGATCGGCCAGACGGCGCAGGAAGCCGGTTGCGCGGATCATTGCGTAAGCCTCAGATGGTTGATCTGGCTGGCGATCGCGCGGAACACAGACATAAGTTTTCCACCGTCGGCTTCGTAATCGTCCACCTCGTAGTACCTGGAGGTTTCCGGGGAAACGCAGCTCTTCAACTGGGTCTTGCCGCCACTGGGCGCGCCGAAGGCGATTGCGAAGACCTGGATGTTCTTGTTTTTTGTGGCTGTGCAAATTTGCTGCAGGCGTGTGTTCTTGGTCGCCGTGCTGGCCGTGGTCCGGAAGTTCGTCATCCAGGTGCTGTAGGATTCACCCTTGGGGTCCGCGTACAGTTTTTGCGCGACATACTGCAGCGAGGCATACTTCCACACGTCGGGCCAGCTGAGTTGGGTCCAGCCGGTAGAGCTGTTGAACGGCTTACTCTGCCAGCGCGTCGAGGAAGAGTTGTCGGGCATGTAGTAGTCGTTTGACCCCGCCACGTTGTAATAGGCCGCCAGCTTGCCCGTGCTGGTCTGGCGATAGATGTTCGACGTTCCGGTCCGATAGGCCGTCTTGATGACGGTTTCCTCGGTGTTCTCGCCGTCTGTCATAACCACAAGGGCCTTGATGACCTCGCGGGCGGACGGATTGATTGGACGGTCAGAATAGGTGGAGTTTACCACACCCTTGGAGATCAGCGATGTGACGATACCGTTCGAGGCAGGATCGAGCAGGGTCATGCCCCATTTCACGCCGATGTCGATCGAGGTGTTCCCGTCGGCATCAAGGCCGCTGATCTTGTTTTTCAGCGCAGTCGGGCTGTCGCTGAAGGGCAGTACCGTGTTGCCGGACGCCGGAGGGCAGAAAAACAGCGATGGTGCACGGGTGCCGGATCCGGTGAAGGGGTCGACGTGGCTTGCCTGGATAATCGCGGTAGACTGCGAAACGGTCGTCGACGTAAAGGTCGTCGAGGGCAGGTCAAAGCACCAGGACGTGCTCTGGATCGGGGTGTAGTTGAACACCGAGGCCATGGTCTGACCAAGGTTTACTTGGCCACTGTAGGGAATGATCGACATGGTCGTGCGGCCTTCCTGGCTGCCGTCAAAGATCAGGTCGACGAATTCCCGCGCGGCTGGCTTGAGGTTGATAAGCCGGTTATTGCTGTCCATCGATCCCGATATGTCGAGGACCAGCGAGACTTCGATATCGGTGATACGTTCTTGCGCGCGGCTGTAGGCCGGGGCATCGAGTTCGTTGATGCCAAGCATCTGCATGAAGAAGGGGTCGACTTCCGACGACGCATGCACAATGACGGACCTCGAGTTGAAGTTTTCGTCGACGCTTACGTCTTTCAGTTTGTCGGCCAGCCCCGCTTTCAAGAAGTAGTCTCGAACCACATCTTCGGGTTCAAGCTTCTGTCCCATGCTGGCGGCGGCAAGAACGGCCCGGTCTGTGGTCTGTTGCAGCGTCGTGCGACGTACCTCATAGCGCATGAGGTCCACGGCAAGGCCGCCCATCATGACCATAAGAGTGAAGAATATCAGAGCGAGGACGATTGCGCCGCCACTTTCGGACTGTGCAAAGCGCTGCAGCACAGCAGGGCGCCGGATACGGGACAAAGCGTGCATTCGTTAACGTCCTCTCTCAAAAATGGCCACCGGGTGGGGGAAATCCGCCGACCAGGTAAACTTGACCACGTTCCAAATACGCGGATGCATAGGGCAAAAATGTGGCGAGAGTCTTTGTTGACATTGGTTTTCCCATGTGCCGGGAAACGGTCTGTCAGTGGCTTTGGCAACTGTGAGATATCGGCGAACAATCGCCGATGACGGCAAACCGCACTACAACCACAGGTTTTACAGCGCGCTGCGCCACACCGAATCACGAGGCAATTTGGCTCTGTGATTTTAGGGGCGCCGGGCAATTCGCCGCCCGATGCCCCGTCTTTCCTGCCATTGTGTTGCCATACTTGCAAAAAAGTGCGGCGCATTCCGCCCGCAATCCCTCTAGATTGGACATCAGGCACTACAAGCGTGCCGCCAAGCAGGGAGGAATGCATGGCAAATGCCGCTGAACCGAGTTTCCGCGATTCGGTCGATCTGATGTTCAATCGCGCGGTCCAACTGATGGACCTTGGACCCGGGCTGGAAAACAAGATCCGCGTCTGTAATTCGACCTACACGGTGCGGTTCGGTGTGCGCCTGCGCGGCAAGATCGAGACATTTACCGGTTACCGCTCGGTCCATTCCGAACACATGGAGCCGGTGAAGGGCGGTATCCGCTATGCGCTGTCGGTGAATCAGGACGAAGTCGAAGCGCTGGCGGCTTTGATGACCTATAAATGCGCGCTGGTCGAAACGCCCTTCGGGGGCTCTAAAGGCGGCCTCTGCATCGACCCCCGCGCCTGGGACACGCATGAGCTGGAACAGATCACCCGGCGATTTGCCTATGAGCTGATAAAGCGCGACCTGATCAACCCGGCCCAGAATGTGCCGGCGCCCGACATGGGGACGGGCGAGCGCGAGATGGCCTGGATCGCCGACCAGTATGCGCGGATGAACACGACGGACATCAACGCCAAGGCCTGCGTCACCGGCAAGCCGCTGAACGCGGGCGGTATCCAAGGCCGGGTCGAGGCGACGGGCAGGGGGGTGCAATATGCCCTGCGAGAGTTCTTCCGGCACCCCGAGGACGCTGCGCGCGCGCGTCTGTCCGGTGGGATCGACGGCAAACGCATTATCGTGCAGGGCCTAGGCAACGTGGGATACCATGCGGCCAAGTTCCTGAGTGAAGAGGATGGCGGGATCATCACCGCAATCATCGAGCGCGACGGTGCCGTGCAAAGCGATCAGGGGCTGGACGTCGAGGATGTGTATCAGTGGATCCGAAAGACCGGCTCCATAAAGGACTACCCCGGTGCCACGAATGTCCCCGGCGGCGCAGCCCTGCTGGAGGCTGACTGCGACATTCTCATACCGGCAGCGATGGAAGGTGTGATCCACAAGGACAACGCCGAACGCATCAAGGCCCCGCTGATCATCGAGGCGGCGAACGGCCCCATCACCTACAGCGCGGATGAGATTCTGCGGCAGAAGGGGACGTTGATTATTCCAGATATGTACGCCAACGCAGGTGGCGTCACTGTCAGCTACTTCGAATGGGTCAAGAACCTGAGCCATATCCGCTTTGGCCGGATGCAGCGCCGTGCGGAAGAGGCGCGTCACCAACTGCTGATCACGGAACTGGAGCGTCTCAGCGCCGACAAGGGGTTGGGCTGGACGTTGGCCCCCGGATTCAAGGACAGCTACCTGCGCGGTGCGGGCGAGCTGGAACTGGTCCGCTCGGGTCTGGATGACACGATGCGCGGCGCATATCAGGCGATGCGGGAAATCTGGCACGGACGGAACGACGTGCACGACCTGCGCGTTGCGGCCTATATCGTCTCAATCAGCCGAGTGGCGGCCACCTATGTGTCAAAAGGCCTCTGATCCAAGGCTTGTCTTAAGGGCGATACGTGGCAGATGAATGGTGTCGGCCATGCGGCAAGAGGCCGTGTATTTCTGGCTTAACCTCGGTTGCCGATGTGGCCGCCGAAACATGCGGAGAAGATGATGGCGAAGGAAAAGGAAGTAAGGTCACAGGCCAGCAACAAGCTGAAGACGCCGACCGATCTGGGCGGCAATGCGGTTAAGGACATCGCCGGTGCTTTGAACGGTCTTCTGGCTGACAGCTTCGCGCTTTATTTCAAGACCAAGAATTTTCACTGGCATGTCTCGGGGCCGCATTTCCGCGATTATCACCTGATGTTGGACGAGCATGCCGCGCAGATTTTCGCCGCGACGGATGATATCGCAGAGCGGGTGCGCAAGATTGGCGGCACCACTTTGCGGTCGATCAACCAGGCGGCAAATATGACCCGCGTTCTGCCGAACGATGCGGAGTTCGTCGAGCCGGCTGACATGCTGGCCGAGTTGATGGAGGACAACAAAGCCTTCACCGCTGCCCTGCGCGCCGCTCGCACCGTGTGTGACGAGCATGAGGACAGCGGATCGACCGCAATGATCGAGGTCTGGATCGACGAGACAGAACGGCGCACCTGGTTCCTGTACGAAACGCTGCGTCCGGCGATGACCTCGGGCCACTAAGCAGCGGCCGGTTAAGAAAAGCGAGGCCTGCTGACAGCATCTGTCAGCAGGCCTTTGCTATTTCCGGTTGGGAAAGTGTGTGGAGGGCGAAGCAAATGCGGAACTGGATTGGTGTGGCCTCCGCCGATCACGTGGCTGTCGGACGCGCTCAGGGCTTCATGCAGGTGAACCACGGAAAGGCCGCGCCCTTGCGGCGAATGGCAGCGGCAGACATGATCGCCTATTACTCTCCGGTGCAGACATTCGGGACAAGAACCCCTTTGCAGGCATTTACTGCCATCGGAAAGGTCCGAGACAGCGAGATTTACCAAGGCTTCATGGCAGAGGGGTTCGTGCCCTATCGCCGGGATGTCGAATGGCTCTACTCGGAGGTCGCACAGATATCACCGCTGCTCGACCGCCTGGAATTCACCGCTGGTCGCAAGAACTGGGGTTATGCCTTGCGCTTTGGACTGATCGAGGTCGGCGAGGGCGACATGCGGTTGATCGCAGAGTCGATGGGCGCCGGGCTTTAGGCCAACACCACCCGCTCTCGCAAAACCGTCGTATCTCCGTCGAACATCTCGCGCGCCACGCGGTGGCCGTCGTGAACCGCGTGGGCGATCAGGCCCGGTGCGCTTGCGTCACCGATGCGCAGCAGGGTGGCGAGGCCGCCCCTGTCAGATAGAGCGCGCCAAAGCTCATCCAGCGGTTCGCGGGATGTCACAGGGACAAAGCTTTCGCAAGGAATGCGCTGGCTCCGCCCAGTATAGACGCAATCGAGGCACGCCTGACCCGGTTCCAGCGCGGCGACGGTCAGGCCGGTCAGAACCTTTACGCCCCGTTCCAGCAGCCGCTTGTGCAGGCCCGCCTGCTCGACCGTATAGCCCGCCCATTCGGCCACCCGGCCCTCGGGCGTGACATAAGTCACGTCGCTGCCAGCAGAGGCGAGCATGTCGGCAAGGCCTGCGGCGAGGTGATAGTGATCGTCGTCAAAGATCACGATTGGGCCAACAGGACGCCCGCCTGCCATGACGGTCTCCGGCGCTACTGTGCGAGGATCGCCTTCGCTGCCGATCCCGGCGGGATGGCTGCGCCCGCGTCCGTCAAGTCGCCAGCGGCTGCCTGTAGCGCAGACAACATGTGGCGCGCCGGTTGCCAGAACATCCTCCGGCGTCATGCGGCTGGCTGGGAAGATCTCGACATTCGGCAGCTTACCGATCTGATGCAGCCGCCAGTCCCGCACGCGCGCCCATTCCGAAAGGCCGGGCAGTCGGCTTTCCAGGCTGACCCGGCCACCCAGCTTATCCTCAGCCTCCGCCAGCATCACCGGCACGCCGCGCCGGCCCAGTGTCAGTGCCGCCTCCAGCCCGGACGGGCCGCCGCCGACCACCAGCACCGGCTCACTCCGGCCCACCACGGGGGGAACCCGTTCGGGATGCCAGCCGCGCCGCCATTCCTCGCCCATCGTCGGGTTCTGAGTGCAGCGGATCGGTGCGCCGAGGCCGTCATGCGCGTAGCAAATGTTGCAGCCGATGCATTCGCGGATGTCGTCGAATCGACCTTGCCTGATCTTTTCCGGCAGGAACGGATCGGCAATGGAAGGGCGGGCAGCGCCGATGAAGTCGAGCCTGCCCTGCCGTATCTCGGCCAGCATCGTCTCGGGGCTGGTAAACCGCCCCACGGCCACCACAGGTTTGCCAGTCGCCGCTTTCACATGGCCAACGTGATCCGCCAGCGCGGCCTCCCGAACAAAGCGCGATGGTCCCATTTCGGTCGAATAATCCGGGATGGTCACATCGAACACATCCACCATAGGGGCCAGTGAACCAAGAAACTCGGCCCGCGCTTCGAGTCCCGTCCCATCCTCATCCGTGACTTCGATACGAATGGCGATGGCTGCGCGGTCTCCCGCCACCTCCCGCGTCTCGGCGATAAGATCGGCGACGATCCGGCCGCGTTCGATCAGCGTCTTTCCACCGTCACGGTTCAGAACGGGATCAAGGAATTGCGACAGCAGATAGGTATGGGCCGCATAGACATAAATCACGTCAAATCCCGCCACCACCGCCCGCTCGACCGCAGCTCGGTGCCAGGCGCGCAGATCGAGCAAATCCTGCCTGTCCATCCGGCGGCTTTGCCATGGTGCGCCTTCGGCTGGCAGGCTGTCGGGGGCGATGGACCCCGCGCGGCTCAGCACGTTCTTCGACCGCAGCCCGCCGTGCCACAACTCCACCCCCGCCAACGCACCATGCGCGTGGACCGCCTCGGTCATCGCCGCCATGTTGGCCACATCGCCGTCGTCCCAAAGCGAGGCATAGGGCGCGGGTGTGTCGTCCGACGTCGGATGGATCGAGCAATATTCGGTGTTCACAACACCCCAGCCGCCCTCGGCCTTGATCCCGCGCATGGTGGCCAGCGTCCGGGGGTAAAGGTTGCCCATCCCCGTGCAGTGCGGCACCTGCCAGAAGCGGTTCGGCGCCGTCACCGGCCCGATGCGCAAGGGCTGGAACAAGAGGTCAAAGCGATGGTCCTGGCTGTCAAGCATGCTGGCTCCTTCGGCGGTCAGACTGATCGGCGTGGGGCAGGGCTGTCAACGGCGGTGCGATTGGATGGCTGTGCGCCTGTTGCGACGCGAAATGTCGCGGGCAGACGTGGCCAGTTCGGTCAACCCTTGATAACCCGATGCGGACGCTGTTGATTGGCTGCGTCGACGGCGAGGGAAGCGATGCGCTATTCAGGGTTGCGGGTCATCACGGAAGGGCTTTTCGGCAACAAGGGCTGGAAGCCGGCCTGGCGCAACCCCGCGCCCAAGGCCGAGTATGACGCGATCATCATCGGAGGCGGGGGCCACGGCCTGTCAACCGCCTATTACCTTGCCAAGAACCACGGACTGACCAATGTCGCGGTGCTGGAGAAAAGCCACATCGGTTCGGGCAACATCGGGCGCAACACGACGATCGTGCGGGCGAACTACTTCCTGCCCGGCAACAGCGAATTCTATTCGCATTCGCTGAAGCTGTGGGAAGGGATGGAAGCCGACCTGAACTACAACGTCATGCATTCCCAGCGCGGGCTGATCAACCTGTTCCACTCGGATGGCCAGCGCGACGCTTTCGTGCGGCGCGGCAATGCGATGATAAATCAGGGCGACGACGCGATCCTGTTGGATCGCGAAGGGGTGCGGCAACATCTGCCTTATCTCGATTTCGAACAGACCCGCTTCCCGATCTACGGCGGCCTGCTGCACCCGCGCGGTGGCTCGGCGCGGCATGATGCCGTGGCCTGGGGCTATGCGCGCGGCGCCGATCAGCGCGGTGTGGACCTGATCCAGAACTGCGAGGTCACGGGGATCGACATCGAGAATGGCGTCGTAAAGGGCGTCCAGACCACGCGGGGTGCGATCAAGGCTAAGAAGGTCGCGATCATCGTTGCGGGTCGCTCGGGGCAGGTGGCGGCAATGGCCGGAATGCGCCTGCCGATCGAAAGCCATATCCTGCAGGCCTTTGTCAGCGAGGGGCTGAAGCCCGTCATCAACCACGTCGTCAGCTTTGGCATGGGTCACTTCTACATCAGCCAGTCCGACAAGGGTGGCCTGGTCTTCGGCGGCGACCTCGATTTCTACGCGAGCTATGCCGCGCGGGGGAACCTGCCGATGGTCGAGCATGTGATGGAAGCGGGCATGACCCTGATGCCGATGATCGGTCGCGCCAAGGTGCTGCGGTCCTGGGGCGGGATCATGGACATGTCGCCGGACGGGTCGCCCATCATCGACAAGACCCATATCGAGGGCCTTTTCATCGACTGCGGCTGGAACTACGGCGGCTTCAAGGCCGTCCCGGCCTCGGGCTGGTGCATGGCCCATCTGATGGCGACCGGCCAAAGCCACGAGGTTGCCCGCCGTTTCCGTCTTGACCGTTTCGCCACCGGACACCTTCTCGACGAAGAAGGCACCGGCAGCCAGCACAACCTGCACTGATGCGCGCACTTCTCATCATCGCCGCGCTGATCGTTGCAGCCCCGGCCATGGGCCAGATCACCGACCCCGCAAAGAACCCATGCGCCGGGGCCAATGGCCTCGACATCTGCGCCGCCGCCAAGGCAACGGCGAAGGCTATCTCGCCCAAGCTGCCGCGAGAGATCGCGCCCGGGATCTGGGTGCAATCGGCAGATCAGGGCGGCCCGCAGGTGCAGCTTCAACTGATGGTTGCCTCCGACCTGCGTCTGCCGGACGAGGCGGGTTTCGCCAAACTTGCCTGCGGTGAGCCGCCGCTTGCCGCGCTGATCATGCGCGGCGGGCAGGTTGCCTATCACCTTAACGACCGTGTGATTGCCACCGTCACATCCTGCAAAGAGGCCGACTGATGCGTATCAACTGCCCCCTCTGCGGCCCTCGGGATCGGCGTGAGTTCTACTACTACGGCGCGGCGGATTACCTGAACCGCCCCGCACAGGATGCTGAACCGCAGGCCTGGGACGATTATTTGCACCTGCGCGACAACCCTGCCGGGGTCACGCGCGACCTGTGGTATCACGAGTCCGGCTGCACCAGCTGGCTGGTCATCACCCGCAACACGGTGACGCATGAGATTGGCGAAGTGGCGCTGGTAGCTGCCGCCGAACCGGCCAAACCCGCACCGCGGAGGACGCGCGCATGAGGATCGCCGGCAGGGGTTTGGTGGACCAGACGCGCACGCTGCGCTTCAGCTTCGACGGGCAGGAGTACGCGGGCCATCCCGGTGATACGCTCGCCTCGGCACTGCTGGCCAATGGTGTAAAGCTGATGGGGCGCAGCTTCAAATATCACCGCCCGCGCGGCGTGCTGACCGCCGGATCGGAAGAGCCGAACGCACTGGTCGAGATCGTCGAGGGCAACCAGCAGACGCCCAATACCCGCGCGACCGTGCAGGAAATCTACGAGGGGCTGGAGGCGCGCAGCCAGAACCGCTGGCCCTCGCTGCGTCACGACCTACTGTCGGTCAACGATCTTGCCGCGCCTTTCCTGTCGGCGGGGTTCTACTACAAGACCTTCATGTGGCCGCGCGCCTTTTGGGAGCGGCTGTATGAGCCGATGATCCGCCGCGCGGCGGGTCTGGGCAGCCTGTCCGGCCTGCATGACGAGGCCGACTACGAAAAGGTCTGGACGCATTGCGACCTGCTGGTGATCGGCGCCGGTCCGACCGGGATCATCGCCGCTTTGGCCGCTGCACGCGCGGGGGCCGATGTAATCCTCGCGGATGAGAACGCCCGTCTGGGCGGACAGCTTCTTTCAGACAGTTCCATGATCGACGGCACGCCTGCGCCAAAGTGGGCCGCCGCGCGACTGGCCGAACTGGCCGCGATGCCCAATGTGCGCCTGATGCCGCGCACAACCGTCACCGGGGCCTATGACGATGGCACCTATGGCGCGCTGGAACGTGTAGGGCTGCACGTCTCGCCTGCCGCGAACCTGCCGCGTGAGGCGTTCTGGCGGATCGTGGCCAAGCACGCGATCCTTGCGGCTGGTGCCTTGGAGCGCCCCATCGCCTTCCGCGACAACGACCGCCCCGGCATCATGCTGTCCAGCGCGGTGCGCAGCTATCTGAACCGCTATGGCGTCGCTGCGGGCCAGAACGTCACCCTGTTTGCCAATAACGACGATGTCCGCGTGACTGCTCGCGATCTGCAGGCCGCAGGTATCAAGGTCGCGGCGCTGATCGACGTCCGCCCCGACGCGTCGACCAACGAGGACTTCCCGGTCTATGCTGGGGCCGAGGTCATCGGCACGCGCGGTCGTCATGCCCTGCGTGAGATCACCATTCGTCACAAGGGCACCGACACGCGGATCGAAACCGATCTGCTTGGCGTCTCGGGCGGCTGGAATCCGACGCTGCACCTGACCTGCCATCTCAATACGCGGCCTATCTGGAACGAAACCATCGCCGCTTTTGTCCCCGCGCCAAATGCCGTTCCCGGCCTGATCGCGGCGGGCTCTGCGAACGGCGCCTTCTCGACCTCCGCCTGCCTGTCCGAAGGTCTGGCCGCCGCGAACTCCGTCCTGTCCGATCTTGGCAGGACGGCATCCGACATGGCTCTGCCCGAAGCCGATGCTGCCGCCTATGCGCTCCAACCGCATTGGCAAGTGCCGGGCAAGGGACGCGCATGGCTCGACTTCGCCAATGACGTGACCGTCAAGGACGTGAAGCTGTCGGCGCAAGAGAACTACAACTCGGTCGAGTTGATGAAGCGTTACACCACGCAGGGCATGGCCCCCGATCAGGGCAAGAACTCCAACATCTCGGCGTTGGCGGTTCTGGCCGATGCGACGGGCCGCGGCATTCCCGAGACCGGCACCACCACCTTCCGCCCGCCGTTCAGCCCCGTTTCCATCGCCTCTATGGGCGCGGGCGGTCGCGCGAGCGGCTTCGCGCCACAACGTTTTCTGACCTCGGACCAGGCGAGCCGCGACCGTGGCGCGCCGATGATCGAGGCCGGGCTATGGTATCGCCCCAGCTACTTCCCCAAACCCGGCGAAACCACCTGGCGCGAGGCCTGCGACCGTGAGGTCAACATGGTGCGCCAGACCGTCGGCATCTGCGATGTATCGACGCTGGGCAAGATCGATATTCAGGGCGCGGACGCTGCCCGCTTCCTCGACTTCATCTATACCAACACCTTCTCGACCCTGCCGGTCGGCCGCGTCCGCTACGGCCTGATGCTCCGCGAAGACGGGATGGTAATGGACGACGGCACCTCGGCGCGTCTGGGAGACAACCATTTCCTGATGACCACAACCACTGCCGCCGCCGGTCTGGTGATGCGGCACATGGATTTCGTGCAGCAGGCTTTCTGCGCCGACTGGGACGTGCGCACCATCTCTGTCACCGAGAACTGGGCACAGTTCGCCGTGGCAGGCCCGATGGCGCGCGAATTGCTGCAAGGCTACCTTGAAGAGGCACCGGAGCTACCCTTCATGGGCTGCGCCCCAATCAAAATCGGCGAGGTTGATGCTCGCCTGTTCCGCATCTCTTTCTCAGGCGAGGAAGGCTATGAGATCGCCGTCCCCGCCCGCTATGGCGAGGCGCTGTTCCGTGATCTGCTGGCCCGCGCCGAAACCATGGGCGGCGGCGCCTATGGGATGGAGGCGCTGAACGTCCTGCGCATCGAAAAGGGTTTCATCACCCACGCCGAAATCCATGGTCGCGTGACGGCCTTCGACATCGGTCTGGAAAAGATGGTCAGCGCGAAGAAGGACTGCATCGGTCAGGCAGCCGCCCGCCGCCCCGGCCTGTTGGGGCCGGAGCGTGAGCAACTGGTGGGGCTGAAGGCCGTCAGCCCGATCACCTCCGGCGCGCATCTGTTCAAACCCGGCGACGAAGCTGTGCGCGTCAACGATCAGGGCTATGTCACCTCGGTCTGCTGGTCGCCAACGATGGATGCATGGTTGGGGCTGGCCTTCCTTAAGGACGGGCGCGCTCGGTATGGGCAGATGGTGCGGTTGGTCGACCACCTGCGCGGGCTGGATGTGATGTGCGAAATCACCGATCCGGTTTTCCATGACAAAGAGGGGGCGAAACTCCGTGCCTGATCTGATCGCCAAATCCCCGCTTTCGGGTCGAGGGCCGCTGACCTTGGGTGCTGTGACCCTGTCCGAGATCGACCTGCTGCGCATCTCCTCGGTCGCACCGCTGAAAGGGCAGGGTGCCCCCCTTAGCCGTGCATTGAAAACACTGGGCCTGGCTTTTCCAGAACCGGGCGAGGTGAGTGCCGCGCAAGATGTCCGTCTCGTCTGGACCGCCCGCGATCAGGCTTTCCTGATAGGGGTCGACCCCGCTCCGTTGGCGGGTCATGCCGCGCTGACGGACCAGTCAGACGGATGGGCTGGTCTGTCGATCAAAGGTGCTGGGGCAGAGGTCGTATTGGCGCGCCTCTATCCGCTCGATCTTCGTGCGGCTGCATTCGGGCAAGGCAGGACGATCCGGGCACCGCTCAACCACATGTCCAGCATTCTGCTGCGGACAGGACCGGATGCCTTCGAAATCCTCGTATTTCGCTCGATGGCACGAACGGCTTGGCACGAGATAGAAACAGCGATGCAAGGCGTAGCAGCCCGCGTGGCGATCGGCTGAGACAGCTCTGTGCCGCGCAGAACGCGGCACAGACTTCTGTTACTGATCCAGGAAACTACGCAGCTTCCGGCTGCGGCTCGGATGCTTCAGCTTGCGCAGCGCCTTCGCCTCGATCTGGCGGATGCGTTCGCGGGTCACGCTGAACTGCTGGCCAACCTCTTCCAGCGTGTGGTCGGTGTTCATGCCGATGCCGAAACGCATCCGCAGAACCCGCTCCTCGCGCGGGGTGAGCGAAGCCAGAACGCGCGTCGTCGTCTCCTTCAGGTTTTCCTGAATGGCAGAGTCCAGCGGCAGGATCGCGTTCTTGTCCTCGATGAAGTCGCCAAGCTGGCTGTCTTCCTCGTCACCGATCGGGGTTTCGAGAGAGATCGGCTCCTTGGCGATCTTCATCACCTTGCGGACCTTCTCCAGCGGCATCTGGAGTTTCTCGGCCAGTTCCTCGGGCGTCGGTTCGCGGCCGATCTCGTGCAGCATCTGACGGCCGGTGCGGACCAGCTTGTTGATCGTCTCGATCATGTGCACCGGAATACGGATCGTGCGTGCCTGGTCGGCGATGGACCGGGTGATCGCCTGACGGATCCACCATGTCGCGTAGGTCGAGAACTTGTAACCGCGACGGTATTCGAACTTGTCCACCGCCTTCATCAGGCCGATGTTGCCTTCCTGAATAAGATCAAGGAATTGCAAACCGCGGTTCGTGTATTTCTTGGCGATGGAAATCACGAGGCGCAGGTTCGCCTCGACCATTTCCTTCTTGGCCTGACGGGCTTCTTTCTCGCCCTTCTGCACCTGGTTCACGATCCGGCGGAATTCGCTGATATCGACCCCCACGTACTGGCCGACCTGCGCCATCTCGGTGCGCAGATCTTCTACCTTGTCGCGGCTTTTCTCCATCAGCACCTGCCAGCCGCGCCCGGCCTTGGCTGCCATGCGGTCGGCCCAGGTAGGGTCAAGCTCGTAGCCCTGATACTCGTCGATGAATTCGCGCCGATTGATGCGGGCAGCGTCGGCCAGCTTCACCATGCCCGAGTTGATCGACATGATCTTGCGGTTGATGCCGTAAAGCTGGTCGATCAGCGCTTCGATCCGGTTGTTGTGCAGGTGAAGCTCATTCACCAGCAAGACGATCTCGCTGCGCAGTTTCTGATAGGCGGCTTCGTCCGTCGTCGTGAACTTGCGGGCGTCCTGCAGGGTCGCGCTCATCCGCAGGTCCTGCATCTCGGCCAGCTTGATGTAGTCGCGCGCAATCACGTCCAGCGTTTCCAGCACGCGCGGCTTTAGCGCAGCCTCCATCGCGGCCAACGACATGGCCGAGGCTTCGTCGTCCTCGTCATCCTCTTCGACCGCCATGATCGGATTGCCATCCGCGTCAAGCTCGGGCTCCTCGTTGCCGGTAGGACGGCGCGTTGCGGCGGGCATGTCGACGCCCTCGATCCCCGCATCCTCCATCTCGCCGTCGCCGTCCAGCGAGCGACCAAAGGTCGCCTCGAGGTCGATGACGTCGCGTAGCAGAATGTCTTCGGACAAGAGCTCGTCGCGCCAGATGGTAATGGCCTGGAAGGTCAGCGGGCTTTCGCAAAGCCCGGCGATCATCGTGTTCCGGCCTGCCTCGATCCGCTTGGCGATGGCGATCTCGCCTTCGCGGCTCAGCAGTTCGACCGAACCCATCTCGCGCAGGTACATGCGCACGGGGTCGTCGGTGCGGTCCAGCGTCTCGCTTGTGGTGCCGGAAACGGCGATCTCGCGCGAGGTCGAGGTTTCGACCAGTTCGCCCGCGGGCTCACCCTCTTCGGCCTCGTCATCCTCGATGATGTTGATGCCCATTTCGGACAACATCGACATCACGTCTTCGATCTGCTCGGACGAGACCTGCTCGGGCGGCAGGACGGTGTTCAGTTGGTCGTAAGTGATGTAGCCGCGCTCTCGCGCATCCGCGATCATCTTCTTGACGGCGGCCTGGCTCATGTCGAGCGAGACTTCGGCTTCCTGTTCTTCCGGCTTTGCCTCGTCGGCGTCTTTAAGTGCCATGCGTTCTCCTCGGGGTGGTATTCCGGCCGGGCAGCGCCGGATTCCGCGAATCATTTAAGGCGTTTGCGAATCAATAGCGCGAATCACAGCGCTGAAAAGCCGAATCAGCCCTTTTTCTTGACCCAGACCTGTCCGTCGATCAGGTTTTGCAGATGCCGTGACATTGCTGCCCGGTCTTCGCCCATATCGGCGGCATCTTCCAGATTGGTCTTCTGCGCCGCGTTCCTTGCCTTGGCAGCCTGATCCAGACGCCAGGTAAGGCCTTCGTCCACAAGACCGGACATATCCTCCATCGCTTCTTCGATTTCCGCGCGCGCTCCGCGCAGCGCGTCAAGCTTTGCCAGCCCCTCGGCCACGCACATCAGCGCCAGTTCGGCGTCGTTGCGATTGCGGACGGGGGGTGCCGACTGCACATGGCTTTGCGCAAACAGGGTTTCAAGAAGCTCGCGCGCGTCGGCGGCGATTTTCTCGGCTGCCGCATCGGCATGGGCGTGACGAAGCAGAAGGTGGCGCAGGTCTTCGTGCGGACCCTCGGCCAGATGCAGCATCTCGATCTGGGATTCATAGCGGATCACCAGGGCGGGATGCGTGACCAGAGTAGCAAGCAGGACCGCCTCCAGCACCTTTTCCTCGCCGGCCATCGGGTTGGCCAGAACCGATCCCAGCGTCACCGCACGGGGCGGTTGGGGAAGGTCGCGGCCTCGTGGTGTGCCTGGAACGAAGGCCCGTTTGGTTGGCCTTGTGCCGAAAAGCTCCCACCGCAGGCGCTTGATCTCTTCGCCGTAATGGCCCCGGATCGAGGCATCCTTGATGCGCATCAGCGCCGCGCGCAAAGTCTTGTCCAGCGCCGCCTTGCGTTCGGGGCTGTCGAAGTTGCGCCCCTCGGTCTCTCGCGCCCATAGCAGGCTGACCATGGGCTGCGCGGAATCGATAACCTTCTGCATGGCAGGCGCGCCCTGCGCCTTGATCAGGTCGTCAGGGTCCAGCCCCTCGGGAAGCAATGCAAAGCGCAGGCCTTGCCCCGCCTCCAAAAGCGGCAGGGCAAGGTCGATCAGCCGCAGCGCCGCGTTGAACCCGGCCTTGTCGCCATCCAGCGCGATGACGGGTTCGGAGTGGATGCGCCACATCAGGCGCAACTGATCCTCGGTGATCGCGGTGCCGAGGGGCGCGACGGTCGCGCCAAACCCGGCCTCGGACAGCGCGATCGTGTCCATGTAACCTTCGGCAACTACCAACCCCGCACCCTTTGCAGCGGCGGCGCGCGCGGGGGCGATGTTGTAAAGGTTGCGGCCCTTGTCGAAGATTTCCGTCTCGGGCCCGTTCAGATACTTGGCCCGCGCGTTCGGATCCATCGCGCGCCCACCAAGGCTGATTGCACGCCCCCGCGCATCGCGGATCGGGAAGATGATGCGGCCACGAAACCGATCATAGGGTGTGCCACCATCTTCGGGCCGGGCACACAGACCGGCATCCACAATCAGGTCGGGCGATATACCCTTTTGCGTCAGTGCCTGAAAAATTCCCTGCCGCGCATCTGGGGCAAAGCCGATCTCGAAGCGATCCTGCGCCTCGGGCGTCAGCCTGCGGCGGGTCAGGTACTCGCGGGCAGGACCGGCGGCGGAGGTTTTCAGTTGCAGGCGGAACCACTTCACCGCCTCTTCCATCACCTCGACCAGCTGGCTGCGCCGGTCGGCCTTTTCCGCCGCGCGCGGGTCGCGGGCAGGCATCGGCATACCCGCTTCGCGCGCCAGCCATTCGACGGCTTCCATGAAGGAGAGGTTCTCGGTCTCCTTCAGGAAGCTGACCGCATCACCCTTCGCGTGACAGCCGAAGCAATAGTAGAACCCTTTCCGGTCATCGACATGGAAAGAGGCCGAGCGTTCCTGATGGAACGGGCAGGGCGCCCACATGTCGCCTTTGTTCTGGTTCGACTTGCGCAGATCCCACGTGACCTTGCGCCCCACCACCTGCGAGAGGGAGACGCGGGTTCGAAGCTCGTCAAGAAAGCCGGGCGGAAGGGACATGGGGCCTTATAGCGGGATTCGGTCGCGCCGTGCCAGCGCTGCCACGGCCACATGCAGCCACGATACCTGTCATATGTCGTATGGTATAAATCTGCGCCGGTCAGCGATACCGACCGCTTTGCGGCGCGATCCGGCAATGGCGACGGGGTGCCTGATCGGTTGCAAAGTCAAAACGCCCCGCAGGCTTGCGCCAGCGGGGCGTTTTTCATGGTCCATCGTATGACCGATGGACGCCGCCTCAGATCTGGGCAGCGGTGTCCGCCGCGATGTCGGCGATTTGCAGGCGGCTCAGGCCGATATCGGCAAGCTCGCGGTCGCTCATCGCATTCAACTCGTTGAAGGTCTTGCGGTAAACGCGCGAACGGTTGATGCGCGCCGCCACTTCATCGCGAAGCGCGTTGAAGTACGAGACAAGGCCAGCGGTCTGGCTGGTGGTGGAGTAGGTCGTGTTCGTCATGATCATTCTTCTTTCTCTTGCATCGACAGCGGCCCCGATGGATCGCTGCAACGCAAGGGAAATAAGGAATGCCGGCGCAGGGAGAAGTCATGATTTGAAGAAGCCGCCATGCGTCCGGCGCATGGCCTATGCGCTCAGGTCAACCCGCGCCGTGCTCTCGTGGCATTTCCCAGTCAGCTCCCATGGCCAGGATGCAGGACCGGCCATTGGCATAGCTCTGCACCAGCGTCCAGTTGCCCGAAGGTGCGGTCCAGACCTCCATCACCGCATCCATGTCTCGCACACCTGTCGCGGTCAGCGATGCGCCGTAGGTCTCGGTAAGCCGCTTTACCATGTCGGGTCGCTCGGCGCAGATGACCTCGGCAATAGGCCCGGCCGCCAGCGCGGGTTGAGCGAGCAGGATGGCGATAAGGGCGATTCGAGCTTGCATGCATGGAAGTGTAACACGACGATGACGGATCGCTGTGAGACACGCCGCAGGCACGCTCGAAATCGCCCATGATGCCGCACCGATGCAACAACCGTGGGACGGGCAATCAGTTCAGATAGGTCGCAAAATGTGCAAGCGTCCGGTCCCAGGCAAGGTCAGCCGCCGCCTTGTCATAGCGGGGCGTGGTGTCGTTGTGGAAACCGTGGTTCGCACCTTCGTATATGAAGGCCTGATAATTTGTCCCGGCCGCTTTAAGCGCGGCCTCATAAGCAGGCCAGCCCTCGTTGATCCGGTCATCCAGACCGGCATAGTGGATCAGAAGGGCGGCCTTGATCTTTGGCACATCCGCCGAATCCGGTTGGCGGCCATAGAACGGCACTGCCGCCGCCAGTTCCGGGTAAGCCACCGCGACGGCGTTTGAGACGCCGCCACCATAGCAGAATCCGACGATCCCTACCTTGTCGGTAGAATCCGGATGGGCCATCAGGAATTCCACCGCCGCAAAGAAGTCGTTCATCAGTTTCGTAGGATCGACCGTCGCCTGCAATTCGCGACCCTTCTCGTCATCGCCAGGATAGCCGCCGACGCTGGTGAGCCCGTCGGGGGCCAGCGTCAGGTATCCCGCTTTGCCCAGACGGCGCGCGACATCCTCGATATACGGGTTCAGCCCGCGGTTTTCATGCACGACGACGACCGAAGGCAGCTTGCCGCCAACCCCTGCGGGCCGCACCAAAAGGCCGTTCACATCGCCATTTCCCCTGGGCGAGGGGTAACTGATCCGCTCGGTCACGATCGACGGGTCGTCGGCGGGCACCTGCTGCGCCAGCGCATAGTTCGGGCTCATCATGTTCAGGATCGCCATCGCGGTCAGGCCGCCGACGGCATACTTTCCGGCGCGGTCCAGAAACTCACGCTTGGTGATACGGCCGTGCGCGTAGAAGTCGTAGAGTTCCAGCAGTTCGGGGTGAAAGTCCTTGGCGGTCATGCGGGTCATGGTCATTCCTCCGGGCTTTTTCCATTGCTGAAACTCGACCGTTTTCGCCGCAGGTCAAGTCCGCGCGCGGAACCGTGATGACCAACAAGGGTTATGGCGGCGGCGGCGATGATGACGTAACCTCGTGTCATAAAGCTTTGAAAGGCCTGCCCATGCGCAAGTTGACCGCCATACTGTTCCTGGCTCTTTCTGCCGGTGTTGCGGGGGCAGCCGTGCCGGACAACTGGTTTCGCGCCATCAACGGAATGTGGGTTCAGCCGGAAACTCCGAGGAAATTCTTTGTTGGCTGGAAAGGCCAGTCGGGCGATCCGCCATTCTGGTGCGCGGCTGGCGACTATGTGATCCGCCACCTTGGGATGCGCGGCGACACCCCGATCTTCCGGCTAAGCCCGCTGCCCCGCCGTGGCGGGCAGGGCATCTGGTTCTCGCTTGATGCTGCGGGCGCGCAGGACCGCACCGGGGTGAACGTCTTCTTCCGTTCCGGCCCCTCCAACAGCGTCTCGGCCAACGCGGCCCGCAGTTTTTGCGATCCGTTCCTGATCCGGTAAACGGCCCGTCACAGCCACAGTCGAAAGGAAAGACCATGCGCCACCTAGCATTCGCCGCTGCCGCCCTCGTCGCGCTTTCGGCAATGCCCGCCTCTGCTTCCTACATGGCGATCAACGGGATCCAGGTCTTTCCCGAAAAAGGCGGGCGCACCTTTGACGTGCCTCTGCAAAGTCGCACGACCGACCAGTCGTTCTGGTGCGCCGCGGGCGACTATGTACTGGTCGGTCTGCGGCTGCCAGGCAAGACGCCGATATATCGGATCGGAGAGCCGCCGCGAAAGGCGGGCGGAGGGATGCGGTTTTCGCTGGACCCTGCCGGTGCGGCATCGAAAACCGGCGTGACGATCTTCAGCAACAGCGGCCCGAAGAACTCGGTTTCCGCCTCGATCGCGCGAAATCTGTGCGGCGACGACTTCCCGTTCTTCGGTTTCTAGCCGCTATATCTTGAGCGACACGATCCCCCTACCCAAAGGCTTGCGGCCCGCCTATACTTCCTGTGGATAAACCCCACGATCCACCGAGGGAGAGGCGATGCGCTGCCCGTTTTGCGGAAACATAGACACGCAGGTCAAGGACAGCCGTCCAGCCGAAGATCACGTCTCCATTCGCAGGCGGCGTTTCTGCCCGGCCTGCGGTGGTCGCTTCACCACCTATGAGCGTGTGCAACTGCGCGATCTGGTCGTCATAAAGACCAGCGGCAAGCGCGAGGATTTTGATCGGTCCAAGTTGGAACGTTCAATCCGCATCGCGATGCAGAAGCGGCCGATTGAACCGGAACGCATCGACCAGATGATTTCGGGCATCGTGCGGCGGCTGGAAAGCCTCGGCGAGACCGACATCGGATCGAAGGTCATCGGCGAGATCGTGATGGAAACCCTGGCCCGGATCGATACCGTGGCCTATGTCCGCTTCGCGAGCGTCTACAAGAATTTCCAGGCGGCGGACGATTTCGACAAGTTCGTCTCCGAGCTGCGCCCGCACGGCCAGCAGGACGAGTGACCACCGAAGATGACGCCCGCCATATGCGCCATGCCTTCGGGCTTGGCGCAAGGGGGCTGGGCCGGACCTGGCCCAACCCCGCAGTGGGCTGTGTCATTGTGAAGGATGGTCGAGTCGTTGGTCGCGGCTGGACCCAGCCCTGTGGGCGGCCACATGCCGAGGTTCGCGCGCTTGCGCAAACCGGAGAAGCTGCGCGTGGTGCCACCGCCTATGTCACCCTTGAGCCCTGCGCCCACCACGGCCACACACCACCCTGCGCCGAGGCGTTGATCGCCGCCGGGATTACGCGTGTAGTGACGGCACTGCATGATCCCGATCCCCGCGTCGCCGGTCGCGGCCACGCGATGCTGCGAGCGGCGGGGATCGACGTCGCCGAAGGGGTAGGGGCAACCGCTGCCCGGATCGCCCACGAGGGCTTCTTGCGCCGCGTCACGCTTGGCCTGCCTGCGGTCACGCTGAAGCTCGCGACAACACTCGACGGCCGCATCGCCACCGCATCCGGCGAAAGCCGCTGGATCACCGGGTCGGAGGCCCGTCGCCAGGTTCACGCCCTGCGCCTTTGCCATGACGCCGTTCTGGTGGGCGCAGGCACTGCTCTGGCCGATGACCCGGACCTGACCGTTCGCGACATGGGGACATCTCATCAGCCCATCCGCGTGGTCTTTGACACATCGCTGCGGCTACCTGTCGACAGCCGTCTTGGCAAAACTGCTGGTGAGGTTCCGGTCTGGCTGTGCCATGGCCCCGACGCCCCGGCCACCGCGCGTCAGGCGTGGGAGCGGGCAGGGGCAAAACTCATCGAATGCCCGACCCGCGCTGACACGCTAGACGCCAATGCCGCCCTGCGAAAGCTTGCCGAAGCGGGCCTGACCCGCGTGTTCTGTGAAGGCGGTGGCCAGCTTGCCGTCGCGCTTTTGCGCGATGACCTCGTGACCGAACTCGTCGCCTTTACCGCAGGCAAGGTGATTGGGGCCGAGGGGCGGCCCGCGATCGGGGATATGAACCTGACCAGCCTTGCGCAGGCCAAGGGTTTTTCGCTGATCGACGTCGCTCCGGTCGGGGGCGATGTGATCAGCCGATGGCGCTGCGAGTGATTACTTCACGCCGCCTGCCGCGACCTTTGCAGCAGGATCGGCAGAAGGGCGATCTGCAACAGCGTGATGATCAACAGCAGACCAAAGTTGTCCGCCGAAAAATCGTTGTTCTGGAAGGCCTGTCGGAAATGGCCGATGGCGACACCGATGCTGAACAGCACGATATACCCGACCACCGCTGCCTTGAACTCCAACCCACGCCAGAACGACAGGATGGCGACAATCCCTATGGCCGCATCGGCCACCCCGATCTCGAATTCGAAGGGGCTTGGCTGCCAGCCGATCTGCGCCGAGGCTATTCCGGGAAAGAAGATGTGGAATACCCCCGCCCAGACATAGGCGACCCCGACGGACAAGAGCAGCAGCCACGACAAAAACTGTGGCGCCAGGGTGCCGGGTCGCCGAAACAGCAGCGGTATAGCCAGCGCCAGCACGAACATGAGCGCCGGGATGTTCTCCATGACGAACTGGATGATTCTGCCGATCATTCGCGACGCCTTTCATGGCTGCGGGAGAAGTGTGCCAGCAAGATAATATGCTGTTGAATTCAGGTTCAACAATCATCTGCGCCGCCAAAGCCGGGAATGTTGCGAAAGAGCGCTTTGCAAGAATGACAGCAGTTGATTGCCCCCCGGACGATGCATGTCAGGTCCTTCGGCCAGTCGATCCACGATAACCTCCGGCGGGCAGGGGCGGCCGGTGACCGGATCAACATAGCGCGGATAGGCGATCAGGGCTGCATGTGCCAGAGCCTCCAGCGTGACCCTACGGTTTCGCCAGGCGGGCACCGGTGCCAGATCGCGCGTCAGTCCCCAGCCCGCATAAAATGGCGCTCCCACACAGGTCACGGTGACACCGCGCAGCAGCGCCTCGAACCCCAGAAGCGAGGTCATGGTCCAGACTTCGGCCACCTGTCCAAGCAGCGCGGCAGGATCGGTGTGCGGCAGGATCATGTCGGCATGGCGCAGCACCTCCGCCTCGGCCACAGCGCCGGGTCGCAAACCGGCCTCGACGTCCGGGTGAGGCTTGTATAGCACGATGGCATCCGGGTTCTCCGCACGCACCCGCTCCAACAGAGCAAGATTGGTGCGGACATCGGATGTTCCCAAGACGATCGAGGCGTCATCCTCGACCTGCCCCGGCACCAAAATCCGATGACCCTCGGGAAGGGCAGGGGCAGCGGTGCCGACGTTGTATTTGCTCAGCCTCAGCGCATTGATCCGCGCGATTAGCATTTCGCCCCGCGCTTCGCCGCCGGGCGGCGGCCCCGCAGCGATCATCCGGTCCAAGCGGTTCTCTCTGCTCGGGTCGTAGTAGATCCCGAGGTCGTCCGACACGAGCGACAACGGCGGCACCAGTTCCGCGCCCAACCCGCGCGAGCGCAGGAAACCGTCCTCGACCCGCCGGAACGGCTCGCTAAGACCCTCCGGCACCCTGCCGGACCAAGCCATCACCTCGCGCCCCGTCTTGGCCGAGATACTGGCGGCGCGACTGGCGCTCTCGGTAAAGCGCATGCGGCGCGCCCCGCCGTATAACCGGTTCAATGCGCCACGTTTCCACCGCCGCATTCCAAGCGCGACATAGCCGTGGCGATCCTCGCGCCATGCTCGAACCTCGGCCTCGATCTGGTCCAGCGCTTCTTCGAAACTGCACAGCCGGTCCCGGCAAGGATCATACCATGTCGGCGCAAGGATCATGGCAGCCGCAAAAAGCTGCACCTTCGTCAGTTTTCGACGGCGACGCGAGAAGACTGCCTCATCCTCGGACAAACCCCAGCCCGCGTAGAAGGGCTGGCCAAACACACGGGGGCGATGCCCAGCAAGGATCGCCTCGAACCCCAACTGCGATGTTGCCGTGTAAATGGCCACCGCACCCTCCAGCAGGGTATGCGGTGATACAGGGTCGGAAAGCAGGCTGACGAGTTCAGAAACATCGCCCGGCCCATAGTGGCCTGACCGCAGGCCGAGTTGGCTTTCGGGATGCGTCTTGATCACGATCTTATGGCCCGGATGATCCTCCTGCGCCCGCACCAGCATCTCGCGGAAGGTCTGCGCATTCGCCCCGCCATGGATGACCGAGGCATCGCCCTGCAACTGGTCCACCACAAGCACATAACCGGGGCTAGGGGCGGGCAGGGCAGGGTCATGGACATTGTACTTGGACAGATCCGCCGCCCGAAGCCGCGCAATCCCGTCCCGGGCCCGCGTCAGCAACACATGGTCGTCCAGCGGATCGCGTGCGAGCAATGTCTCAAGATCCGACGGCGCGCTTGCGTCGAAATGCACGCCCGTCCTGTCGATCAGCAGACCAAGCGTGGCATCGCCAGCCCGACCGGGACGCAGTGAGCGAACAAAGGCATCCTCCACCCGCAAAATTCCCGCGCCTGCTGCTGCGGCCATGGCCTCACCCCGTGCAGCCAGCGGGCTGCGGCCCCAGACGGCGACCAGATCGTCCTTTGACGGCTTGCCCAACTGCGGCGGCATCCCGGCCAGCGTCAGGATGCGCTTCACCCTGCCGGGAAGCAGCATCCCTCCGGTATAGGCAAAGACTTTTGGCGCAATGCCCTCATCGGAAGGCATTGCGCAATCCTCAGTTCCCGAGACCCGATACCGAGTCCGCCGCCACGGCCGTACCGTTGAAGGCCGCCAGAGTCTTGGTCCATTGGACGAAGGGCGCTTCTGTGACATAGACTGTGTCGCCGTCACGCACGACAAAGTCGCGCGCCTCGAACACGCCCGTAGGCGAGGTCAGGTCCAGCACATAGACGAACCGCTGATCGCCCTTCAGGTCATTGCGACCCAGAACGGTGTTCGCGATCTCGGCCGGTTCGTTGCGGAACACGAACACGCCGGTCGGATCGGCGAAGTTGGTGTTCAGGCCGCCAACCTGCGCAATCGCCTCGATGGCAGAAACCGTCTGCGTCTCGAACGGGATGCGGCTTTGCTGGCCGGTCGCGCCAAGCGCCACGAAGGAACGGCGATCACGCTCGACCACGATCCTGTCGCCCGGACGCAGCGCGATGTCGAGCGACGGGTTGTCATACAGATCTTCCAGCCAAATCTTTCCGGTCTTGCCATTGCGGGTGACACGCACCAGGGCGGCCGAAGGTTCGATGGCAACGCCACCCGCACGGGCCAGCATCCCCGTCAGAGTCCGCGTCGGCCGCTCGATGGGATAAACGCCCTGACCTGTCACGCCGCCCGAAACGGTGACGGTCGATCCATTGCCCGCCAGCCGGTCCACGGTGATCTGCGGGTCCGGCGTCTGGGGCGACAGCTTGTCGGTAATGATCTTGCGCAGCCCCTCGGGCGTCTGGCCTGCCGCCTTGAGCCGTCCGGCATAGGGAACAAAGATATAGCCCTGCCCATCCACCTGAACCTTGGTCAGTGCCGACACACGCTGGCCCGTATTGCCCAGAAGCGGATCGTCACGGACGTTCTCGAAGATGGTCATGTTAAGCTCGTCGCCTGGCGCGATCAGGTCCGAGCCAAGAATGTCGGCATTCTCGAAACTGGAACCGAAACCGAAGGCCGGCACGACAGATGTGGCGCGTGTCACCCGGTCATTGACGGTGACCACAAAGGCATCTCCGCTTTTCAGAACCGAGCCCGCGAAAATCTCGGATTTGTTAGGGCCGGAACGTGGAAGGCCACAGGCCGTCAATAGGCCTACAACCAGAAAAAGGGTCAGGCCAATGCCTGCCCGTGATGCCGATGCCGTCACTGCTCGCGCTCCTTTACCGGAAGCTGCCTCATCTTTTTCCGGTAACCCTAGTGAATCCCGGCTTAAATTGAAAGTATTGCCTGTCAGGATCAGGTCACGAGTCGTAACTGTTGCCTTGGTGCCGCGTTCGCATGGCGCAACGCGTCATAGGGATCGAGGTCCGACAGCATCATGTCGACTGCCTGCCGGATCAGCTGCCTGCGTCCTCGCGCTGAATAAAATCCGCCTGTCACCTGCGATGTTTCCAGCAGGAAACGGCGGTAGTCCCGATATGCCTGCACATCCGGCCGATCCGGTCGCGCGAAGAAATCGGGCAGGGGTTGGGACGAGACGAACTCCGGCTTGTCATAGACCGCCGAGCCGAAAACGCGCACCGGCAACCCGCGCCAGAGCGCCTGCTGCGCCGAGGTGGAATTGACCGTCACCGCACTGCGCGCCTCTGCCAGTAGACCCGCTAACTTGCCGCCGCGGACGAAATGCACACGCCCGACTATCCCCGCCTCGCGTGCCATCCGGCGAATGTCGCGTGCGATCGGCGCACGGCCGTCTTCCAGCGGATGCGCCTTGAAGACGAGGTGATGGTGTCCCGGAGCGCCTTTGGCAAAGCCATCAATGCACAAATGCAGGAACTGCGACATTGTCGCGAAGGGGCCGTGTTTGCGAAAGCTCGCGTCATGCTCGAGTTGCAGCAGCACGAGATGATAGGGGAAACCGCCGCGCTGGATTGCCATTGTCGCAACTTGCCGTTCCAGCCGGTGCAGCGGCATCAGTGCAAAGCGCCTCAGATACAGGTGGAACTCACGCAGCACCGAAATTTCGCGGTGAGGGGCGTAAAGCCGGTAGTCCCAGAACCCTGCCAGCACGAACCAGTGATACAGCGCGCCATAGAACATATGCTGCCGCAGATCGCCCCAGCGCGCAGGCACCTCAGGCAACTCTCCTTCGGCTGCCGCCAGCATCGCCCGCATCTCTGCCACCGAAGTCTTCATCAGGCGCGAATGCCCGTTCGATCCGCCCCGCTCATAAGTCACCCAATAGGGCCGCAGATAACCTTCCTCAAAAACATGGACGGTCATCCCCGCCTCGCGCGCCGCCGCCAGCGCCGTTGCGTGCAGCGGTCGGGTGTCGCCATAGCAGACGACGTCGGTGATGCCATGGCTCTTCACCAACAGCGCAAAGCTTGCAGGCCAGTCCAGAGCCGTGCCGCGATAGGCGATGTAGCTCGCCGCGTCAGGCCAAAAGGCGCGGTCTCCGCGCGTAAAACCCACGCGCCAGACATCCGCGCCCGCCGCCCGCAACATCAGGCCAAGCTGGTGGAAGAACGGCCCGTGCGGACCTTGCAGAAACAGAAAACGCCTGTCGGCGCCGCCTTGACCCATATCCCCTTCGCCACGCCTTGACTGGCGTCTTTCCTTCACGGTGACGTTAATGATTACGCAGGCCCAAGGCGAAATTACAGCGCTTTGATGCCTGTCGCGCGGCGCATCCCCGGCAAGCCCCCGCCAGACGCCCTATCCACAGCCCTTGCAGGCCGCCCCCGGCAAGGCTACCTCGGAGCGAACGCGAATAGCGGAGGCGAGACATGTTCACCGGCATCATCACCGATATCGGCACCGTTCTGGAACTGGAGCAGCAGGGCGACCTGCGCGCGCGCATCGGAACCGCCTATGACGTCTCTGGCATCGACCTTGGCGCTTCCATCGCCTGCGACGGCGTCTGCCTGACCGTGATCAGCACCGGCTCGGAGTTCGGCACCGCGCCGCAGAACTGGTTCGACGTGCAGATCTCGGGCGAAACGCTGTCCAAGACCACCATCGGCGGCTGGGTTCAGGGCCGCCGCATCAATCTGGAACGCGCGCTGCGTGTCGGCGACGAACTCGGCGGGCATATCGTCTCGGGCCATGTCGACGGCATCGCCCATGTCATCCGCGTCCGGCCCGAGGGCGGCAGCCTGCGCGTCACCTTCCGCGCGCCGATGAACCTTGCCGGTTTCATCGCTCCCAAAGGCTCTGTCGCATTGAACGGCACGTCGCTGACGGTGAATGAGGTCGAAGGCGCCGATTTCGGCATCAACTTCATCCCCCACACCCAGACGGCGACGACCTGGGGCGACGTAACCGAAGATGCTGCGGTGAATATCGAGATCGACACCATGGCGCGCTACGTCGCCCGCCTGCGGGAATGGGCGGCATGAGCGGACTGGGTCACAACGGCGGCCCCACGCTGGAGGCCGGTGGAAGCTGGCGCTTGCACTGCTGGAACCGCGCCCGCGCCGACCTTCTGCCGCACCTGCCGATCGAGGTATTGCGCACCCGTGTTCGCCGTGCTGGCGAACTCGGTCTCGACTATCGCACCTATGCCTCCGTCCGCGCCGCGACGGGGCATGACGTGGTCGCCTTCCTATTCTCATCGAACGCGCTGCGCGTCCTTCCCCGCACGCAAGTGCTGCCGCAGGATCGGCTGGACAAACTGCAGGCGATTTCGGCCTCTACCCGCATCGGCCTCGCCCAATCCTCGGTAGACCCCGGCCACCTTATGCAGCTTGCGATGGGCGCCCTGGACCAGACGCACAAGGCGCCAATGCCTCTCGCGACATTCCCCGCGGCCCGTGCCGCGCTGCGCGAGGCGCTGGGCAAGATGCCGGGCGATCAGGTCATTCTTGTCGGCGATACCAGCCTGGAACAGGAATGGTGCGCCGCAGCTCGCCTCGCCGCCTGGCTCCCGGCCGACCGCTATTTCGCCCGCACCTGAACGGCTCCTGTGCGGCGCTGCACCCAGCGTCGCGCCCGCTGCCTCTGGCATTCCGGCCCTCGTCGCGCTAGAGGCAGGCGAAAGCCCCGGAGTAACCGCGAATGACCGAGACAGCGCGCAGCGAATATGCCGATGCGATCTCTTCCGTCGAGGACATCATCGACGACGCGCGCAACGGCCGGATGTTCATCCTCGTCGACCATGAGGATCGTGAGAACGAAGGCGACCTGATCATCCCCGCTCAGATGTGTACGCCCGCCGACATCAACTTCATGGCCAAGCACGGTCGCGGCCTGATCTGCCTCGCTCTGCCTGCCGAGCGGATCGACGCGCTGGGCCTGCCGCTGATGAGCCCGCGTAACTCCAGCCGGCACGAGACTGCGTTCACGCTGTCGATCGAGGCGCGCGAAGGTGTGTCGACCGGCATCTCTGCCGCCGACCGCGCGCTGACCGTGGCCGTCGCCATCGACCCCACCAAGGGCCCGGCCGACCTTGCTTCCCCCGGTCATGTCTTCCCGCTCCGCGCCCGCGATGGTGGCGTGCTGGTGCGGGCAGGGCATACCGAAGCCGCCGTCGATCTCTCTCGCCTCGCCGGGCTGAACCCCTCGGGCGTCATCTGCGAGGTGATGAACGAAGACGGCACTATGGCGCGTCTGCCCGATCTGATCGCCTTTGCGCAGCTTCACAATATCCGCATCGGCACGATCTCGGACCTGATCGCCTATCGCCGCCGCCACGACAACCTTGTGCGCGAGAATGCGGTGAAGCCGGTCCACTCCGCCTTCGGTGGCGACTGGATGATGCGCATCTTCACCGATGAAACCCAGGGCGCCGAGCATATCGTGCTGGTCAAGGGCGACATTGGCTCGGAAGGCCCGGTGCTGGTCCGCATGCACGCGCTGAACCCGCTGGAGGATGTGTTGGGCATCGACCCCAGCCATTCCGGCTCGCTGCATTCTGCGATGAAAACCATCGCGGCAGAGGGCAGGGGGGTCGTGGTCCTTCTGCGCGACACTACGATGAAGCTGGTGATGGATGGAGAGGTCTCTCCCCAGACGCTGCGCCAGTATGGGGTGGGTGCGCAGATCCTGTCCGCGCTTGGCCTGCATGAGATCACGCTTGTCACCAACTCCAGGGCGCCAAAGATCATCGGGCTGGAGGGCTACGGCCTGTCGGTCACCGGCACCCATCCGATTGTGGAGGACTGATCCATGGCCGCGCTGGAAACCCATTCCACCCTGCCGCTGCCGCAGTTCGATGCGCCGGTGCGCCTGCTGATCGTGGTGGCGCCTTACTACCGTGACATCGCGGACCAGCTTGTCACAGGTGCGCAGGCCATTGCCGCGCAATGCGGTGCCACGACCGAGATCGTGGAGGTTCCGGGCGCGCTGGAGGTGCCGACCGCCATCGCCATGGCCGAACGTCTGGCAAAGTTTGACGGCTATGTAGCACTTGGCTGCGTGATCCGGGGCGAGACGACCCATTACAACACCGTCTGCAATGACAGCTCGCGCGCGCTTTCGCTGCTCGGGCTTCAGGGTGCCTGCATCGGCAACGGCATCCTGACCGTCGAGAACCGTGCCCAGGCCGAGGTTCGTGCCGAGGCCGCAGGCCAGAACAAGGGCGGCGGGGCCGCCGCCGCTGCGCTGCACCTGATAGCGCTTTCCCGCCGCTGGGCCGCGCCGAAAGGCGGCCTCGGCTTTCGTTCGGAGACCAAGGCGTGACCACCAAACCCGACAAACGCCAGATGAAGGCGGCCGCGCGGCTTTATGCCGTGCAGGCCCTGTTCCAGATGGAAAGCTCCGGCCAGACCGTCGAATCCGTGGCGCGAGAGTTTGAAACCCATCGCTTCGGTGCGGTCTATGACGAAGACGAGATGGTCGAAGGCGACGTCGACCACTTCCGCGCCCTGATCGACCATGCGGTGAACCATCAGGCCAGGATCGACCAGATGACCGACCGCGCCCTGGTCGCCAGATGGCCCATCGACCGCATCGACCCCGTCCTGCGCGCCCTGTTCCGCGCCGCAGGCGGCGAGATGCTGGAAACGGCAACCCCGCCCAAGGTGGTCATCACCGAATTCGTCGACATCGCCAAGGCCTTCTTCCCGGACGGGAAAGAATCGAAGTTCGTCAACGCTGTGCTGGATCACATGGCCCGCGAGGGAAAGCCCGAGGCGTTCTAGGCGTCAGCTTAGTTTACTGATCGCGCCAGTTCGCCATGGGCGTCCTGTGCCATCTAGGTCGCTATCCCGCTTGTTGGGGTAGTATGCTTTCTTGTGAAGCAAGCCGAAGAATAACACTCCATGTATTCCGGCGACCTCGCTCTTGCTAATTGGATTTTCCCACAGCCGTTTGAAGTCTTCGCGAACTGATTTGCTTGGTCGGCGATCCCAAAAGTCTTCGATGAACTCAATATCTTGTCCTTCACCGGGGAACAGCGCCGCAAAAAGTTGGTCACTCGCTTCGAAATGATCGTAAGCGCAGTTGTCGGCACCATCTACTACGAGAACTGTTTTCACCTTGTCGTTGCCTTCTGTCTTGGGGCCGTACTAAATCTTCTGTGCCGAATCTTCCTAGTCATTCAATTTGCAGAGTTTATCTGCTCGTCATGACATGCAATCCCGATCTTGTTCCCATCGGGATCGCGCAGATACGCCCCGAAGTAATTTGCGTGATACTGTGGCCTCAATCCCGGTGCTCCCTCATCGCTGCCGCCGCTCGCCAACCCCGCTGCATGGGCAGCCACGACTGCTGCCCGAGTGGGCGCCAGCAGCGCTGGCATCTGGCCGTTCCCCGGCGAGGCGGCATTGCCATTCTCCGGCGCGCCGATCAGAAATAGTGGCCTCGGCTGGCCTTTTGCCTGCCATCCTGCCCAGGACCGCTCCGGCTCCAGAAAGCGTTGCTGGTGGCCTAAGGCTTCCATAACTGCCTGATAAAACCGCAATGCACGGGGGAAATCATTCACGCCAACGAAACAATGGGACAGCATTTGGGCGGATTTCCTCCTGAAATGGCCATGCGCGGCCTTGTGATCGCGATTGTACTGGCGACTCGATGCTGGCGATGTATCTTTTGTGAACGGAGGATTTGCCTGATGCCAAAACTCGTTCGTCTCTACATCGTCAGTTGCCTGATCGGCTTTGCCATCGCCTTGGCTTTCTCGGTCGCGCTCGTGGCCCTCGATGCAGGAAACCTGCGGCACCTGATACTTGAGACGGACAAGGGCTATCTCGCATTCGCGCTGCTCGTTTTGGCCCATGGCGTTGTCTTCGCCGGCGTCCAGTTCGCCATCGCCGTGATGCGCCTCGCCGATAACGACCGCCCGCGTGGCGGCATGCGGATGCCGGTGGGTGAGCTTCGACCGATCCCGGTCGAGGCCGTCGCGCCCAAACGTCGCTGATCCCAGACCACAGACCAAACCGAACAGGCCGCGCGAGCGGCCTTTTTCATTTGCGCTGAAAGGAAAAGTGGCGGGAACCGCGGCAACCGTGGAGACATGAGTTTCCCGAGAGCCTGGTTGACCAGGTGGGCGCCAGATACCAGGACCAGGATCCTGGCAGAGCCGGCTCCCTCGGAAGTGCTTATCGGCCACTGGAAAAAGAGCCTCGGCACGAGAGGGGCAGAACCCGCCACCCCAAGACATAAGTCGCGAGGCACCGCCATGCAAGCGGCACCGCACGAACGGCAGGCTTGCGCAATGTTCATCTTTCGTTCATTGCTTTCCGATGACCATCGTCACCCCGGAAATCACTACGCGCGTCCTGCCCGGCCAGCTCTTGGCCCGCGGCGTATCGCGCCATCTGCTGAGCCATGACTTCGTCACCGTCGAGGAACTGGTTCCCTGTCCCGGCCTGCGGTTTGACTTGATGGCGCTGGGACCGAAGGGAGAGATCTGGGTGATCGAGTGCAAATCGGGCCGCGCCGATTTCATGACCGACCGCAAATGGCAGGGCTACCTGGAATGGTGCGACCGCTTCTTCTGGGCGGTGGATGCCGATTTCCCGACCGAGCTTTTGCCCGAGGGCACCGGCCTGATCATCGCCGATGCCTATGATGCCGAAATCCTGCGCATGGGACCGGAGACACCGCTGGCGCCCGCCCGGCGCAAGGTGATGGTGCACAAGTTCGCCCGCAATGCCGCGCTCCGCCTGCAGATGCTGCGCGATCCCGGCTATGGCGCGGGGTTCAGCGGCGCCCTTTAGGCTTCGGCGCGCTTGACTGGCCCATCGCGCGTGCCCGCTCGGCCGCTGCGCGTAGTTCCTCCGCGATCTCTTCCGCCTCTTCAGGCTCGAAATCCAGCGGCAGTTCGACGCCCTCGGCCTCGATATAGATCCGCACCATGCCAATGCTCGTCGGGCCGATCTGCAGATTGGCGGCGATCTCGCTTTGCTTGTCGATACCCATGGCCAAGGCTCCCACTTTTGAGGTCATTAGGCGGTAGCGCGAAGCAGGGCAGGGGGCAAGGCTGAATAACTTGACAGAATCAAGTAAATTGCGCCTTGTCGCTCCAGAGGTGATTTCCATGGACGTCATCGACCGCGTGCGCGCCTTCAACCGCTTCTACACCGGGCGGCTCGGCCTGTTGCAGCGCAGCTATCTCGGCTCCGGTATGGGGCTGACAGAGGTGCGCATCCTGCATGATCTCGACGCCGAAACTCCGGTGCAGGCAAGGGCGCTGGCCCAGACACTCGGCCTCGACGAAGGCTATCTCAGTCGTGTCCTCGCCGCTTTCGAAAAGCAGGGCCTGATCGTCCGAGAACCCGCGCCCGGCGATGCGCGCCAACGGCTGATCCACCTGACGCCTGCGGGCCTTGCCCATCTGAAAACGCTCCGCGCCGCATCGCGGGAAGCTGTCGGCAACATCCTGTCGTCCCTTCCGCCAGCCCGAAAGCTGGCACTCGCCGATGCGCTGGACAGCGCCGTCCGGCTGCTGTCGGGCGCCACCGAGGACGTGACGCTGCGCAACCTGATCCCCGGCGATGCCGGCTGGGTCATCTCTCGCCACGCCGAGCTCTACGCTCGCGACGAAGGCTTTGACGCCAGTTTCGAAACCCTCGTCGCCTGGATCGTTGCCGACTTTCTGGCCAGCCATGACCCGGCTCGGGAACGCGGCTGGATCGCCGCCCGCGGCATCGAACGCCTTGGCAGTATCTTCTGTGTGACTGAAGGCGCCGAGACACCACAGATCGCCAAACTCCGCCTGTTCTTCGTCGAACAAAGCGAACGCGGCACAGGCCTTGCGCAGCAGATGCTGGAGACCTGCATGAACTTCGCACGGAAGGCGGACTACAACCACATGCGGCTCTGGACCCATGAGAGCCATCGCGCCGCAGGCCGGTTGTATGCGCGCAACGGCTTTGCTCTGACCGCCAGCAATCCGGTCCGGAATTTCGGGCAGAATCTCGTCGAGCAGACCTGGGAGAGGGCGCTTTAGCGCGATCTGGCCATTGCTGCCCGACGGGACTTGCAATCGACGGGGTGGGGCGATACATCGCCCCTCGAGTGCCGACGTAGCTCAGTTGGTTAGAGCACTAGATTGTGGATCTAGGGGTCCCCCGTTCGAGCCGGGGCGTCGGTACCAAAATCCTGCCAAGAAATCAGGGGCTAGGGTTACACTCAGTCGGTCGTCGTATTTTCAGTTGTCGAATGTTGTCGAATGCCTGTTGGCACGATGTTCTCAGACAGTCTTCCGCGCACGCAGTTCGATCACCTTGTTCGCGTTCTCGCTCCGCTCTCTGATGTAGCGGTTGGTCGTCTCGATAGTGCTGTGGTTCGCCTGATCGCGCATGGCGAACGGCGAGGCCCCGAGGTTCTGGGCGTGGTTCAGTGCGCCTGACCGGGTGTCCATCATCTTGATCTCATCCGGCACGCCAGCCTTGCGGGCATAGAGGCGATAGCGGTCTGCCCAGAGGAAGCGATCGAAGGGCCGGCCATTGGGCTGCTTGATCACAGGGCCGATGCGCTGGTCCTGCGGAACAGATTTCAGCCTTGCTTGCAGGTCGGGGATCAGCGTGAGGTCGAACACCAGTTCTTCCGGCATGTCGTCTTCGGTCTTCGATGGCGTCTTGGTCAGCGTGGTCAGATCACGGTCGAACATGTCCCAGGTCAGTCCATCCGCCCATCTGCGCCCGTCGCCCTTGCCGAGCCACTGGCCGCGCACATCGACGGCGCGAAGGGTGAGCCACCACTGGAACGACAGGCCCAGAGCGAACGCGGCGTCTTTGGCATCGTCTGCCGCGGCGATGACGGCCAGAACCTGATCGGGCTTCGGCGTGACAGTGCGCCGCCTCGGGGACTTGATGACCATCTCCGACAGGATATCAACCACATCCCGAGCGCCGGTCGCTTTGATCATCTTGCCGTAGCCAGCGAGGATGCGGATCATCGTGAAGCCGCGCTTGACGTAGCTGGTGGCGCTGGTCGGGCGCGGTGCCAGCCCTTTCTCTTTGCGGTCAAGGTTGTCAGCGATGGCGCGCGCCGTGAAGTTGTCGCCCATGGCTTTCTTCCAGCCCTTCAGTTCCGCAAGGTCTGTGGCAGCGATCTTCACCGAGCCGATGGCGACTTCGAGCCGTGCGAGGGTGTTCAGATAGTCCTCGCGGGTGTTGGCCTTCACGTCCTGGAAGGGCGAATGCTCATCGCTCTTGTAGCGGCCGATCAGCCAGAGCCAGGTGCCTTCCTCGACCTTGGGCGCCTGCTGGCCGGATGCCCACTGAAGCATGTCCCGCGTATAGGCTCGGCACATGGCGGCGCGATCAGCATCCCGATCATCGCCATAGAGGCCAGGAAGGGGGTGCTTCTTGTTTAGATATCCCGCCTTCACAAGGTGCGGGGACGGGCGCCAGTAGAGGTATTTCCCTGATCGGAATAACCCCGGCGCATAGGTCGGATCGCCGTCGAGACGGCTTAGATCAAAACGCATCCAATCTTGCTCCTGATGGTGTTGTGGTGTCGTGGTGCTGCCCGGATTGGGCAATTCCAGCATCAGCCACGGTGCGCCTTCTGGCAAGCCAAGCGTGAATGTCGGCTTTTTGGGTCAAATCCAGCAGCCGGTCCTTCCTCGGGAAGCCCTCTCGTTCCAGCGCCGCGCGGTTCTCCTTGAACCACGCAACAGGCTTGCCCAGTGTCTGGGCGCACCATGCGTCAGAGGCGTAAGCAGAGGCTTCGGTGAGGGTGCGGTCGACTTTCACTTTAAGATCTCCGCCCCCGGCACCTCGATCAGGCCAGCCTCGACCCAGCGGTGCTGCGTCTCATAGATCGCGTTGACGACCTGCCATGCCAGCGCGGCGGCATATCGGTCCGCGATGTATTCGGCCCCGTGCTTGTCGCGCCAGTCGAGGATATCGTGGCAAGCTTGGCACCCAGCTGCGACGTGCAGGTCCGATGATTTGCTACCCATCCCCTTGCCGACGCTCTTGATGTGGCAGGGAACGACGGTCGGCTGCGGCGAGCATTTGCCGCCCGGCAGGAAGGACGCGATCCTGAGTGTGCAGGGCATGTCCTTGGCCGCATCGAGCAGCGCGCGGGACCGAACCTTTGGCAACAAGGCGGGGTTCTGGATGAAGATGGTCACAGCCGACCCCCTTCCTTGCGGCGCTTCACAAGGTCGCTCGCCGTGACGGCAAACTTCTTTCCGAAGAACTTGGCGAGGTCGTAGATGCGCGAATAACCGATGCCCGTGATCTGGCTGATTTGCGCGGCGGAATAGGTTTTCATCAAAGGCGAGATGCGCGCCCAGTCTGCGTTGCGCTTCTGTTCAACCCTGATTGCAAATTCCGACTTCGGTGGCTCGACCCACTCACGCTTCGGCGCGCGGATCAGGTATTCGCCTTTCCAGCTATCGTCCATGGTCACGCCTCCGGTTTCGAGCCAAGGCCGCAGTAGCCGCGCTCTGGCTTTGTCGGGATGCCGTATGCCTCGCGATCCGCCATCACGGTCTTGACGGCCTCGCCATGCCTCAGGGTATTGCCGCCCTTGATCTTCGCGACCGCCTCGACGAATGCCGGGTGATCAGCGGGGATCGGCAACCAGCGCCACACAGCGCAGGACGGCCCCTTACAGCCCGTCTCGGCCTTGGGGGTGGCGAAGACCCGCGCGAGCGGACATTGCCACTGTGCGGCGGCTTCTGACGGGGTGAGCGCGGTCATGCTGCCTCCGGGTCTGTTCTGATGACGATGCGCACACACTCAAGGTCGGACCCTTCGATCTGATCCGGCGTGATGACGATGCTTTCGGGGTCGATGGGCGAGGCGATGATCGAGAGAAAACTGTCCCGATCCGCCTCCGCCTGCTTCACGCTGACATCGACGACGGTCACTTCCGTGATCCACCGCTCTGACAGTTCCGGCACCGTGTTGAAGGTGGTGCCGATGAACTCTTCCGCCTCGGATTGGGTCATGCGGCGCATCAACGGTCCTCGCCCTGCAACTTGCGGGAGTACCAAGAGAGCAATTCCGCGTTCACGAACTCGTGGATGCTGTCCCCAAATGGCAGGGTCGCGCGGCGCAGAAACGGTTCGATGTTCTCGGAGAAGTAGAGGGATGTGCCGTCATGCCAGCACGGCCCACCAAGCAGCCAGCACTCCTGATGCGACGGCTCTGTTGCGCCATACATCGGCTTGCGGCTGTGAACCTCGACGCCGCCGTAGTATTTCTCTTCGCGATCAAAGCCGGCCGGCGAAGACGCTGCCCATATGTGGATGCCGCCGAGCGGGCCGACGACTGACCAGAGATGGCGCACGTTGCTCTCTTTGGGTTCCTCGTAGGCATAAGTGAGCGCGCTCATTCCGGCACCTCTTCCATGTCGCGAGAGTTGCTTTCCTCAGCCGCAAGCCGCGCCGCCTCGTTGGCCGCTTCGATCTCGGCATCCGTGGGCATGATCTCGCCCTCGATAGGCGCCGGGTCAGGCTCCGGGGCCTTGCGCGCCGCCTGTGCCATCTGGGAGAACCCGCCAGGTTCGCGCGGCGTCACGTCGCGGATCGGCGGCGCAGACAGTTCGTCCACGTCATAGACGCCCAGAAGCATCTCTGGCTTGTAGCGCCGCGCCCAGTTCCGGCCCGTGTAGTATGCAAGCTGCTGGTCGGGGTCGGCCTTCCAGAGTGGAGAGTTCTTCGGGGTGATCTTGCTGAGCGGCGGGCTGCGAACCTCGAGCGGCAGCGCCTCCATCGCCAGTTGACCGCTGCAGATGCAGACCCGGCTATCTCCTTCGCCCTCGTAGGAATAGCGCAGGCCGCCCAACACAGCGCCGCTGGCGTTGACCATCGCGACAATGGCCTGCGCCTCAAAGGCAATCGGCGCGTCGTCGCTCTTGCTGGCCTTGTAGGTCTTCCAAGACACCTGCAGCGGGTTCAGGCCATAGGGCGCGCAGATAGCAATCAGCGCCATGCAGGCACCCGGATTGGCCCGGTATATATCTTTCACCATGAAGCCCGCGGTGGACATCATGTTCGCCATGTCCATCAGTTCCCGACCGCTCTTGGGCTGGAAAAGTTGGCCGTTCTGGCTGAACGTAAGCTGTTCGAGTTCCAAGCGGCGCTGGTCGCGAGAGACGACATCGGTGCGAGGCTGGTCATTCATGGCGCTTGGTTCTCCAGGTTCATCTCGTTCAGCAGCATTTCCCGCTGCCACTCAGGGCGGTGATAGGCGCCGACGACCTCACCGGGGCCCGGCCAGTGACCTGACTTCAGGCACTCGGCAAAGCGATCGATGGCGCGGCGGTTGCGGAACTGCGCGATGCGAAGGTCTTCCTCCGCGATCTCGCGCAGGATCACGTGATGCGGGGGCGAGGACCATTGAGCGACGATGCCGGCAACGCGCGGCCATTCCATCGTCAGGGCCTCGAACACGCTGGCCGCAAAAGAAATTTGCATGTCATAGCCGTAGCGCGTGATGGCATTGTCCACCGTCCGATAGCTGAACGGCTCGCCCTTGGTGCCCATGCGCTTGTAGTCGGTGACGGACCCGTCGAAGGACACGGTATCGGGCCGGGACAGCAGCCACAGGCCGGTGCGCTCGTCCTGCACGGCCATGGTGATCTCTGGCTCGCCGCCCATCACCGCAGCTGCAGCCGGGTCCGACGCCAGCACAGCGCCCATGGTGCAGATTTCGTCCAGTTCGGCGTTGGTCAGATAGGCGTCGGGATAGGCATTCACCGCGCGCCAGTATTCGACGCTCTTGATCCCGGCCTCCGTGCCTTCGCCAGCATCGTACTTGGCGATCTGCGCTGCAGTAGGCTGGCGCGGCCGATCCTCGTCGTGCAGTTTGAACCCGGTCAGCACCGCGTCCTTGCCGCCCTCGACGAATAAGGCCATCGCCACGCCCATGCGCAGGGCATCGCTCTCGCCACGCTCCCAGCGGTCAGGGTTCAGGCTGTGGAACGCCCAAACGTCAGCCGGGGTCGCCAATTCCATCTGCCGCAGGACGCCGCTGGTGACGCTTGGCGCATCGCAGGGCTGTGCGTGGTGCCGAGACAGCGGCATCCGGTAGAAGCCAGGTTCGCTGATGATCTCGTCAGGGGCGAGGGTGCGGATTTCCATGGCCTACTCAGACGAGCCGTCGCCGGAGCCGTAGCCGGAGCCGGAGCCGTCGCCGTAGCCGGAGCCGTCGCCGTAGCCGTCGCCGGAGCCGTCGCCGTAGCCGTCGCCGTCGCCGGAGCCGTAGCCGTAGCCGTAGCCGTCGCCGGAGCCGTCGCCGGAGCCGTAGCCGTAGCCGTAGCCGTCGCCGGAGCCGTCGCCGGAGCCGTAGCCGTAGCCGTAGCCGGAGCCGGAGCCGGAGCCGGAGCCGTCGCCGTAGCCGGAGCCGTCGCCGTAGCCGTCGCCGTAGCCGTCGCCGGAGCCGTCGCCGTCCTTCGTTGGGTCATAGGTGGCGTTGAAAATGAGCGCGGCCATCAGACCGCCTCGATGCTTGCGGCTGCCTCACTGGTCACGTCGATCAGCGCGCAGGCGTTGAATATGGTGACAGTCGCGGACGCCTTGGAGAACTTGCACTCCGACTTCTTGACGCCATAGGTCGCCACGTCGATCAGGCTGATGCCCTGCGCGGCAAACCATTTCCACATCTGGACGCCGTTCTTGAGCGTGATGGTTGACCCATCACTTCCGGCGAAGTCGCCATAGATCACGCCAGCGTCACGAGACCGGACGATAACCTTTCGGCCATCAAAAACAGGAATTTGTGTGTCGGGCGACTGAATGGTTTCCAGCAGCGCGACGGCCGTCTTGAGTGTTTTGAGGTCCATATCGTTCTCCTTGGGTTGAAGTTTGCCCCTGCCGCTGGCATGGGGGCATTTATGCGGCAGGGGCCTATCCCGCTCGTATTGGCTGGCGGGCTATTTCTTGAGTTCGCTCTCGCGCTGACGCCAAGCCATGCGCTCTGCATCGGTCACGTCAGCCTCATGACGGCGCTTCCAGATGTGCGCGTGGATCTTCGCCAGCGTCGGGATGGCCCTGATCGCCTCGATGCGCTCCGCCTCGGTCATCATTCACCCCCGAGAAAAGCCCCCTCGACCGAAGCCGAGGGGTAGTTGCGGGAGGCAGGCGGCGACATAACCCCGTCGCGAGGGAACTCGATGCAGGCCTCACCGCACAGGCGGGCCGCGTTGGCGCTGGTAATCGCCCGGTCCAGCCATGCCGCGAAGACAATGGCTGCCAGAGCCGCGCCGAAGATCATGAAGATGTCCGTCAGAAGCAGCCGATGCTCGCGCCGGTATTTCGCAATCAGCGGGTCAATCCGCTCGATCTGGCGAAGCTCGTCGTAGATTGGATCAGCCATTGCCGCCCCCTTGTTGCACCGCAGCACCGTGGTAATGGGCTTGCGTTCGTGTGCAGGATGAGGGAACGGTAGATGTGATCTTTCACATCGTCAATAGGTATCGTGAGAAATTTCACATTTTGTGAGTGGCACGGGAGCGCGCTAGCGTAGCGGGCATGGAAAAATCATCAGAACTCAGTGATTACCAAGTGGTGATCGGCATTATGGCTTTTCGGGCTGCGGAGGCGCAAGGGTGCGCAGGGCAGATAGAATGCGTTCTTGAGCATCTTCATCGTATTGCGAAAGATAATCTGCCAATTCTTTCCGCAGCTTCACTCGCGGCCCAAGCCCCATCATCTCCCCAGGGTCTTCCCCAAGCGCTCGGGCGAGGGCGAAGACCGTCGACAGCTTCGGGCTGACGGATCGCGCGTCCACAATATCTTTCACAGCGCGCAGATTGAGGCCCGCCGCGCGGCACAGTGGGGCCATTTTGAGCCCCTTGTCGGCCATTATCCTCTGGAGATTAGCCTTGAATATTTGACTTTCGTCCATGCTCAAACGCTTACCCGGACGGGTCGCAGGAAGCGAATGTGAAGTTTCTCGTTGTTTCGTGTGATAAATCACATTACCTTCGCTCAGCATGAGCAATCACATCCTTTTGGCCGAGATCGAGGAAGCAGCCTCGCGGCTCGGTCTCTCGCCCAGCACGGTCGGCGAACGCGCCGGGCAGGGCGGTAAATTCTATGAGCGGCTTAAGGCCGGAAAAAGAGTGTGGCCGGAGACGGCCGATAAAGTCAGGTCGTGGATCAACAGCAGGCTGGAGGAAACTTAATGTTTCCAATGGCTAGACCTAGTGTGATGCTTCACATGCTGCGGCGCAACATGGCTAAAAGTTCAGGTTGCGCAGTATCTTGTGGACAGATTGTTTCCAAAGCAGCGCCACTAGTTCGTGACGCAGGTCATCGCGCCGCCGGAACTCGGGAAGCATTTGGTCACGGTCCCGCCCGTCTGCCTCGCCATTCCCTCGTAGTAGGCTTGCTGGCACGCGCGGGTATAGGCCTGCCCATACTCGGACAGCATCACGGGGCATCCCTCCGGCGTCTTCGGTTCGACGCACCCGGCAAGCCACAGCGCGCACAGGGTCAGACCAAGCCGCTTCAGCATCACGTTCCTCCCAAAACCGTCTGCGGGGCGATCATTACACGCCGCCCCGCTTCTGTCACCGCCTTCCAGAGAGGGCTTCCCAACCCGGCTCGCTGACGGGACACGACCGCGTGCGGCTCCCTCTCTGGGGTTCATTTAGGGCGAACGCGGTCATCAGGCGCATCCGGCAGCGAGATGCCGATCACTCTGGAAAAAGGAGAGGGCCATGGAACTGGCCGTTCATCACGACAAGATCCTGAACACCTTCAATCGCATCATCTCGAACGAGCGGGATCGCGCCTCTGATGCAGGGGATGACCGCGAGACCATCGGAAATCTGATTGAGACCTGCGGCCTGAACAAGAAGGCCGTCTCGTGGGGCAAGGCGCTGCACAAGATGGAGCCGGACAAGCGCGAAGACGTGCTGCGGTCCTTCGACGCGCTTCGGGTCGAACTGACGAAGAACTGGGACGGCCAATCGACGCCGGACATGTTCACGAAGGCTGAGGCCGATACCGGGCCAGTCACGCCTGCGGAGTACACCAAGCCCAGCTATTCGCAGGACGACGAGATGGATTACCAGGAGCAGCGCGCGGCGGATCGCGAGGATGCGCAGCTTTATGGCGGCGCTGACGACGAGGAGGGGGATCGCGGCGACGATTGGTGTGATCCAGCCGACGATGGCGAGCCCAACGAACTCGACGAGGAAATCGAGGGTGAAGCCGATGCCTTCGACGCCCATCTGGCGGAGGCGGCGGAGTGAAGGTTTTGTCCTTCGACACAGCTACCGTGACCGGCTGCGCCTTTGGCGTGGCCGGTGACAAACCGCGCTCGTGGTCGGTTGATCTCGGCAAGGCGGATTGGTCTATCCGCTTTTCCCAGACCCTCCGCATGACGGCGACATACATCAAGGACTATGGGCCTGATCTAATCGCGGTCGAGGAATTTGTAGGCGGTCCCAAGGCCAACACCAACCTCGCTGGCTTGGTGGCCTGCGTGAAGGGCGAGGCAAATCGGCGCGGCGTCAGGGTGGTTTCCTACTGGCCCGCGACGATCAGGGCGCACTTCCTGGGCCGCGGCTCGAAATCGAAAATCCCAATCAAGGCGCAGGTGTTCGCACGCTGCAAGATGCTGGGCTGGGAGCCGGGTGACACCGACGCCTCCGACGCCCTCGCGCTCTGGGATTACGCCTGCTCAATGGAAAGCCGCGCGCACCAGATGACCTCTGTCGGCGGCCTGTTCGGAGGTCAGAAATGACGCAGACCGAATGGACCGACCGCGAACTGCTGACAGCGCTCCAGATGACCGGAGAGGGCATGAGCGCCCGTCAGGTGGCCAAGGCGCTAGGACGATCCCGCAATGCCGTGCTGGGCGTCCTGATGCGCCTGCGGGACGAATATGCCCGCTTGCCTGACCGCGCCTCCAAGCCGACCAACGTCAACAACGGGATGCCTGCGCAGTGGTGGCTCGATGGGCTGGCTAAGCAGGAGGCCGGTCATGGCTGATGAGTGGGGCCCATGGATTGAACATGACGGCCTGAGCTTTCCTGTGCCGCCCGGTGAAATTCTCTATGTGCGTGACAAAATTGGTCGAGAGGGCAGCGGGCAGGTTCAGCCGCCAGACCCTTTCGCGATAGGCGATTGTTTCATCTGGGCTTCGCTGCATCCGCTCCATTGGCATTGGGCAATCGTTGCCTATCGTCGCCTGCGGCCCAAGGCGCTGCAGAACCTGATCGACCTCGTGGAAAACCTGCCCGTCCCGCAAGAGATGGAGCCGGCCCATGGGTGACAGCGTTCCATCCGGAGCCGCAGAGATCCTGATGCCAACGGTCTTTGAGGTAGGGCAGGGCGTTCCGCTCGCTCCATTCATCCCCGCTGGTTGGCTCGCATCGCGCGGGTATTCCGACGCCCAGGGGGTCGCGTTCTTTCTCGGCGACGGCAGCCCGGTTTCGCAGGCCCAACCCGACCCCTCGCCGGTCGCCCTGCCCGGCACCCTCGGCCTGATGGCGGCCGCCCTGATGGCCTTCGTTGCGATCAAAATCCGGGGGCGGCGGGCATGAAATATCTTTCAGTTTGCAGCGGGATCGAGGCCGCGACGCAGGCTTGGCATCCGCTCGGGTGGAAGCCGGTTGCGTTCTCGGAAATCAACAAATTCCCATCGGCCGTCTTGGCCCATCACTACCCCGATGTGCCCAATTGGGGCGACATGACGAAATTCGAGGAGTGGCCCGATGCAGTTGTCGATGTTCTCGTCGGAGGAACCCCCTGCCAGTCATTCAGCGTTGCGGGGCTGCGAAAGGGGCTGGCTGACCCGCGCGGGAACCTCATGCTCACCTATCTTGCCCTCGCTGCACGCTATCGGCCCGACTGGCTGGTTTGGGAGAACGTGCCCGGCGTCCTGTCCAGCAACGGAGGACGGGATTTTGGTTCCTTCCTCGGGGCGCTGGGGCAACTCGGGTATGGGTTCGCCTACCGAGTGCTTGACGCTCAATACGTCCGAACACGCCGCTTCCCTTGGGCTGTCCCCCAACGACGGCGCCGTGTGTTCGTTATCGGATATCTTGGAGACTGGCGACGTGCCGCGGCGGTTCTATTTGACCGCGAAAGCCTGTCTGGGCATCCTGCGCCGCGCCGAGAAGCGGGGAAAGGTCTTACCCACGATGTTGCTGGCAGCCTTGTCAGCAGTGGCCGGGGCACAGAGCGGGCCGGTGACACCCGAGGACAAGATCCGGTCATAGCAATCGCGTCGACCGGCAATGTGGCGCATTGCCTGAACGCTGGCGGCATGGGTCGGATCGACTACGAGACCAAAACCATGGTTGCCCATGCCCTGCGCGGCGAGGGCTTCGACGCCAGCGAGGACGGGACCGGGCGTGGCACGCCAATTGTGCCGATAGCCTTCGACTGCAAGGGCACCGAGGTTCAATTCCTTGCCGACGGTTCGCACCCGACGCTGCGCAGCATGGGGCACAACAACAGTCATCAGAATGCAGGCGGTCATGCCGCGGTCGCCTTCGACATGCGCGGTCGCGAAGGCGGGGCGATGCCCGAAGGTCCGCACGACACGGCGAACATTCGGGCGGCATCGGGCGGATCGTCGCGCAGCTACGTCGCGCAACTCTATGCCTGGGCCGTGCGCCGCCTCACCCCGACCGAATGCGAGCGCCTGCAGGGCTTTGAGTCTGGCTTCACGCGCATCCCCTATCGCGGCAAGCCAGCCGACAGGTGCCCAGACGGCCCTCGCTACAAGGCCCTCGGCAACAGCATGGCGGTCAACGTCATGGAATGGCTGGGCGAACGGATCGCGGAAGTGGACGCATGGGCATGACCTTCCGCGAACTCATCGAGATCAACCTGTCGAACGGCTACGGCGTCGAGGACATAGCCGTCCAGTACGGCCATCCGCTCCCGTCAGTGCGTCGCGAGGTCCAGAAGATCAGGGATGAAGGCCGGATCGAGCAGGTGCTTGGGTTGAAGAAGGTGAAAAGAGCTTGAGCGGAACAGTGAATATCGCCCGTAGCCTGTTTCACGACGAGGCGTTCAAGGACCAGCCCTATACGGAGCGCGAGGCCTTCATGTGGCTGGTCATGGAAGCCTCTTGGAAGGACCGGACCAAGCGCATTGGGAACGTGGTCGTCGACCTGAAGCGCGGGCAACTAGCAGCCTCTATCCGCTTCATGGCGGAGGCCTGGGATTGGGAAAAGTCCACCGTCGACAGGTTTTTGAAGCGGTTAGAAAAGCGGGACATGATCGGGACAGAGTGCGGGACAGGCACAACAGTCATAACCATCAGAAAATACAACGAATATCAGGGCGGCGACAATTCGAGCGGGACGGACGATTTTGAAAAGCGGGACAGCAGCGGGACAGCAGCGGGACAAACTAGAACTCCTGAAGAAACTCCTGAAGCATCTTTAGAACAGAATACTGGTCGTCCGACGCAGTTGGTTTTGGTCGCTGAGAACGATCAGCCCAAGCCGAAAACAACGGACGGCTTTGACAGGTTCTGGTCCGCTTTCCCCCAGAAGGGCAGGGTCGCCAAGAAGGCAGCCCACGAAAAATACTGCCGTGCGGTGAAGTCGGGGGTGGACGCGGAGCGCATCATTTCAGCGGCCGAGGCGTACAGCCGAACGGACCGTGTTCAGCGCGGCTTCGCCATGCATGCAACGACCTGGCTCAATGGCGGCTGCTGGGATGATGAAGCCGAAGCGCCTCCCCACCACAGCCGTCGCAATCCCCCAATTCATGAAGAGGTGTTCCGGTGAACGAGATCAGTTCGATACGACCTGCCGAATATCTCAACGTAGAGGCAGAGCAGCAGCTTCTCGGTATGATCCTGACCAACAACGGCGCGCTGGACCTGGTGTCGGATATCCTGAAGCCGGAACTGTTTGGCGATCCGCTGCACGCCCGGATTTACGAGATTTGCACCAACCGCATTGCCAAGGGCCATCTGGTTTCGCCGGTCGCGCTGAAGTCGATCCTCGAAAACGACGAGGGCCTGAAGCAACTCGGTGGTCCGGCGTATCTAGCGCGAATGGCTGGCGCCGCGATCACGCCGAAGGCAGCACGCGAATACGCCAAGCTGATCATCGAGCAGGCAGCGCGCCGTGTGCTTCAGGGCGCGGTCGCTGAGGCATCATCCGGGCTTTTCGCGGGCAGCGAGAGCGCCGAAGTCAAGGCTGGCCTCCTGCAGGCGCTCCACGCGCTACCAGAGGCATCGGGGGAAGAGACAACCTTCTCGCTGATGAAGGCTGTGACCGAGGCGGTAGACGCTGCGATCAAGTCCTATCAGGGCGAGAATACCTTCCTGAAAACCGGCGTCGAACCTCTGGACAGGGTTATCCGGGGCCTTGGGCCTGGCGATTACTGCCTGTTGGGTGGTGCGACTTCGATGGGCAAGACCTCTCTCGCCCTCGAAATAGCCGCCAACGTCGCCATCAAGCAGCGCAAGGGCGTGTGCTTCGTCTCTCTGGAGATGACCCGGCACGAGCTGGCAACGCGCATGGCCTCTGCCGTTGCCCGTGTTCCCTACACCGAGTTGCGATCCGCTTCCGACATGGAAGAGGCCAATTTCCGCAAGTGGGTCGAGGCAGCGCAGGCGATTGCAGATGCGCCGATGGAAATCATCCCAAAGCATGTGCGCGATTTGCCGGCCATCCACGCCGCAGCGCGCAAGGTTCAGCGCTCCATGGGCGACAGCCTCTCTCTGCTGGTGGTGGACTATGCCCAGCTTGTCAGGGCGCCTGGTAAGGGGCGGTACGAGCAGATGACCGACGTCTCGATCGGCATCAAGCACGTCGCCGGTCTCTTGGGTGTCCCCGTCATCGCCCTCTGCCAATTGAGCCGGGACATAGGGATGCGCGACGACAAGCGGCCGCAGCTATCCGACATCAAGGAAAGTGGGCAGTTCGAGAACGACGCCGATCAGGTCGTGTTCTGTCACCGCGAAGGCTACTGGCTGCAGCGCCAAGGCCCGAAGCTCGATAAATCCGGCCAGATCACCGACAAGGCGCGCATCGAGTGGGAGGCCGATATGGCTGCCTGCAAGAACGTCATGGATCTGATCGTCAGGAAGAACCGGCACGGCAAGCTGGGCACGGCGCAAGTGGGCTTTCACGACGCGACCAACCGCTTCTGGAGCCTTAATCAGCGCGATGATGACGAGGAAAGGTTCTGATGGACGCCAAGTATCTCCGCCAGGTTCAGGAGGCAGGCTGGACCATCGTCGCCGTCGATGCGGGCGAGGTCATCGCTGGCTGCCCCAGAGCAGGATGCGAACTCAAGCTGCGCATGAAGGAGGGTCAGAAGATACCATCCGCGTGCGGGGAGATATCCCCGCTGCAAGAGGCAGAGGTTGACGGATACGCGGAAATCCAGCGGTTCCTGTGGGAACGTCGCCTCCAGCTGGACCTGTCAATTCAGGACGTGGAAGCCATAACCGGCTTCACACACGGCCATCTCGCCAAGATGGAGAAGCTGAACCCCACCAGAATACCGAACGCCCAGACCTTGACGGAATGGGCGCGTGGCCTTGGCTTCAAGATCGTATTCCGCCACGTCGGTCTGCCGCTCTACGCGCTCCGCACCATCGAACAGACCAGAGCAGGCCTCGCCAAGCGTCGTGTGTGGCAGCGCTTCCACCGCGGTCGCAGGATCAAGCTTCTGCCGCCGCCAAAGGACTAGAGGTTCCGCAATGCCGTCTGCTACAACGCCCACGCCGCGCAGGCGGTATCCTGGCCAGGATGGAGCGTCGGAGATGTGGTGTCCCCGACGCTCCGCTCCAAAGCCGGTGAATTGCCCCCAATCCCCACGCATCGCATCAATTCCCGCATGAACGCCATGACACCATCACAAACAGCCTCTCTATCCCTCGGGGATGGGGCGCAGCCCCCCAAGATGACGCGCAAAGTCGCTAACGCCGTCAGTATTCTAGCCAGCACCGGTCAGACCGTCGCCGCAGCTGCCAAAGAAGCAGGGATGAACCCAGATGCCCTGTCCCGCGCCATACACAGGCCCGGCATGCAGGAGCATATCGAATATCTCAAAGCCCTGTATGCATTGGACGCAGACAAGCTGAAGGGCATGGCAAGAGGCGCAGCCATACGCGCAGGCATCGACCTCATGCACACCGCAAAGAGCGAAGCCGTAAGAGCAAGAATGGTGGAGTTGTTCGCTGGCGAGCGCGGTCCAGCCGTCGCCGTTCAGGTCAATGTGCCCGCCCCCACAGGCTATTCCTATGACCGTCCACCAGATGCCGCATCTAGTGCCGCGCCCGCGCAACCCACTGTAATAGATGGGCAATCCACACCTGTTGACGAATGAGCCTGCGTCAACGGCAAAGTGTCACGCTTTGTTCTGGGTCTGTGCCTGCCTGGTGAACAGGAGCCGGGGGCCTTCGAATCGGGAGGGGGTGGGGGTAAAATCCGGCGCGGTCAGTGGCTACTCGTCTCTCCCTCTCGCTCGTCTCTCAAATTTCATTTTTCCGTATATACAGGCGTGCATCGTATATATCGCCTGAACGCTGTGAATTGCCCTTCGTGAAGCATGGAGGTGCGAATGTCTGAGGAACTGGTTCAGGTTGGGCTGAAGCTTCCGAAGGGGTTGCTTGAGCGGGTTGACGCGAAGGCTGGCGAGGGTCAGCGGACGCGGTTTATCCGGGAGGCTTTGGAGACTGCGGTAAACCCGAAGGTGATATTGGTTCCGCGGAAGTTGGGCCCGCCGCCTGTTGTTCCGGGGAAGATGCGGGCGGATTGCTTGGAGCCGGGGACTTTGTCGTCGCAGGCGGAGCAGGTTCTGGGTCTGGCGCGGAAGTATCCACATTCGGAGCGGGACTTGGTTCGGGTTCTGGGGTGGCCGATGGGCGCAATTCAGGCGGCGATTTCCGAACTGGAGCAGGTGAAGGCTGTGAAGTGGGATCGCGGTGCGATCAGCGCAGCATGACCATCATAGTTGTTCGTGACGGCGTGATGGCTGTCGATAGCCGGGTTTCGGACGGCGGAACGGTTGTTGGCTCTGCGCTGAAATGGCGGGCGGTATCAGAGGACTTGGGTGGCGGGTACATCGCCGGGTCGGGTGATCTCGGGAAGGTTGAGCGTAATTTCGCGACCTTCCTGTCTGGTGAGGGCGAGTTGCTCGACGGCGTGGCGCTGGTCTGGCTGAAGCCGGATGGGGCCGTGATGGAATTCGATGGGGGTTGGTATCAGACCCAGGCGCCGTTTTTGGCCTACGGGTCGGGTCGGCATGTCGCCTTGGGCGCGCTGATGATGGGGGCAGATGCGGTCCGCGCGGTGGAGATCGCGTGCGAGGCGATGCCGGGTTCCTGCGGCGGCAAGATACATAGGCTTCTTTCATGACCATCATGCCCTATGTGCCGGACGGGCCGGTGCTGACGAAATTCCTGTGGGATCGGAGCAAGTGTCCGATCATTCAGGGGCCGATCGAGAGCGGGACTTCCACCTGCTGCTGCCATAAAATCTGGGTCCACGCTAACGAGCAGCTTCCCGACAACGACGGGGTGCGCCGGACGCGGTGGATCACCACGCGGGACACCTACAAGGATCTGCGCGAGACGACGATCAAGACCTGGCTGACATGGTTCCCTGAGCGGGAATGGGGGCCGATGGCCTGGTCAGAGCCGATGACGCACGTTCTGCGACGACCGCACTTCTCTGGCGACGGGACGATCACGGAATGCGAGAACATATTCCTCGCGATCCCCGATCCCGACATTGCCCGAAGGATGCTCGCCTCGTTCGAGATCACAGGCTGGTGGCGGAACGAAGGGCAGTTCGTCGAAAAGCGCGTCGTGGACGAATTGCACTCGCGGACAGCGCGCTATCCCTCTCGGCGGAACGGACCCGGCGCCACGTGGTTCGGCGGCTTCATCGACATGAACGCCCCCCTTGAGGGCCACTGGATACCATACATGCGGGGCGACGTTCCTATCCCTGCGGACTTCACCGACGATCAGAGGGCGGTCCTGCAGAGGCCCGACAACTGGACCTTCTACATGCAGCCGCCCGGTCTTCTGGAAAAGATCGTCGACGGGAAGGTGACATATCTGCCAAACCCGGAAGCGGAAAACCAGAAGCACATCACCGAGCCCTACATCGACAAGATCGTCGGCAAGGACAAGGACTGGATCGACGAGCGGATCATGTCCCGCACCGGCATCCATGCTGGCGGCAAACCCGTCTATCCGATGTTCTTTGCCGCGGATCATATTTCAAACCGCGACATTGATCCGGTCACGGGCGCGCAGATCATTGTCGGGCTGGACTTCGGTAGGGAGCCAGCCGCCGTCTTCACCCAGTGCATCAACGAAAGGTGGACGGTCCTGTCCGAACTGATCGGATCGAACGAGAGCGCGGAGATATTCGCGCCCAGGGTCAAGAAGCACCTCGCCCAGAAATACCCCGGCTTCAAGGTGGTGTTCTACGGCGATCCCAGAGGTGCTGATCGGGGACAGAATGTCGAGGTCACGGCCTATGACATCTATGCGCACCACGGCATGACGATCTCCCCCGCGACCTCAGACAACAACGTCGAGATGCGCCGCTCTGCCATGTCCTCCGTTTTGAACAGGCGAAATGGAATGAGGGTCAGCGCGTCTTGCACGACGCTCAAGGTCGGAATGGCCGGGGGCTATCACTATCCGAAGATCCGAGGAACGGGCGGCTTTTCAGAAAAGCCGAAGAAAAACGTCTATTCCCATGCCTGCGAAGCGCTGGAAAACGCGATCCTCGGTGGCGGTGAAGGTGATATTCTGGTCAGACCCCCGGAGGCGATGCGCAAGAAAGCCTCCAGGCCCTTCCGCCACCGTGTCCAGTTGGTGCGACGTTGACCCCGATCGAGGTCTATGTCGGCTTCCACAGCCCATCCCTGAGAAATGGTGAAGGGCAAATCGACCCCCGCTGCTGGCTCGGCCATGTGGTCGCATGGGGCTACACCGAGGACGAGACCTGGTTCTTCCTCGATCCTCAAGGGGCAGGGATGCGGATCGCCATCGTCCACCGCTACGAGGACGTGAACGACCTTCTCGCGGCACACTTCGCCGCCTGCGCGATGATCCTCAGACAGCCCTATCGCTTCCCCGAGTTCCGCATTCCGCTTCATGGGCTGATGACCTGCGCGACCATCTGCGGCCAACTGACCGGCGTCCGTGCATTACTGCCCCGAACCCTGCGCCGTAGATTGCTGGCGCGAGGCGCGGAGATCATCCATGAAGTCCCAAAAGAGCACAGGCGAAAGCGCTGAAGCCATTGCAGCCCGGCAGCGGGAGCGGCGCCTGTCCGAGATCGACGCTCTTTCAACGACCCAGGAAGCCGCCGCCGATCTCGATACCGATCTGCGCTCGATCTATGGCCTGCGGAAACTCCGCAACCAGGCCAGCGCGCCAGTCCCCACCACCACGACGAAGCCGATCGCTCCTGTCGCGGTTGACCGTTCAACGGCCGGGACGCACGCCGCCGCCGCCTCGAAAAACCCGGTCCTCTGGCTCAGTTCCCTGCGCCCGCAGCAGCTTCAGAACGGGCAAAACCGGTGACGGAAAGCTCGGACGATTTCAAATCAAGGCTACTGTCTGCAAGGCGGTTTCGCGATGCGGCCCGACCCTTCATCGAAGAGGTGCTGTCCTTTTGCCGCCCCGGCCGCGAGAAGGAATTCCAGCGCAGCCCGAACAGCAAATCCCTGACAGACACCACCAAATTCATCTCGCTTCCCGAGGAACTGGCGACCGATCTCGCTGGCGACCTGGTGACTTACTACACGCCCCCGGAAAGCAAGTGGCTGGACCTCGAAGCGTCTCAGGCCGACATCGACGACGAAGACGCGGTTCTGGAACTGCTGACCGAGCGCGAAGACGACATCAAGGGGCTGTTCGAGAGTTCGAACTATTACGACATCGCGCCGCAATGGGGTTTTGAAACCTCATCCCACGGCACCCCTGCCTTGTGGGTCCAGAAGGCGCACTCGACGCAGCCGATCCATTTCGAAGCCGTCCCCCCGAGCCAGCTTCTGATCACCCCCGGCCACCTCGGCATCCTTGATCGGTTTCGCGAGGTGAGCGTCCAGGCGTCAACCTTGCCGGCGCTCTTCTTTGGGTGGCAGGTGAACCTCAGCGACCCTATCCTTGCCGCGAAAATCAAGAAGCCCAACGCCTGGTGCAAGGTGGTCTGGGGCTTCTGGGTCGACTGGTCTGATCCGGGGCGCCCCCTCTGGAAGGCGGAAATTTCCGTCGACGGCAAGCAGGTGCTGGCCCCGATGGTCCTTGGGGAATTCGCTGTCGCCTGTCCGCTTCTGGTCGGCCGCTTCAACCCTCAATTGGACACACCATGGGGCAGGGGGCCGGGCTGGAAGGCTCTGGCGGACATGCGCGTCCTCGACAAGATCGCGGAAGTCACCCTGAGCGGTCTGGACCAGTCGATCCTCAACACGATCATCTACGCGGATGACGGCTTCCTTGATCTCTCCGAAGGCATTCAGGGCGGCACTGCCATACCCGCATCCCGAGGTTTCACCAAGGACGGGATTTACGACCTGTCGCGAAACGTGAACGTCGATCAGGGCTGGTTTTCGGAAGAGCGGTTCGAGGAAAAGCTTCGCACGGCCTTCTATCAGAACGGCCCCCGCCAGCGCGGCGAGACACCTCCAACCGCATCGCAATGGTTGGACGAACGTCGCCGCGTGCAACAGCGCATCGGCAAACCCTCGGCGCCGCTCTGGACGGAACTGATCGGGCCGATGATCCAGCGCGTCGAGTTTCTGGGCGCGCAGGCTGGTCTGATCAAGGGTCCGATCACCTTCAACAAGAACGTGGTCAACACCAAGCCGATCTCCCCCCTTCAGAAGGCGCAGAACCAGGATCAGGTCATGGTTGCCCAATCGAACCTGCAACTGGCGCAAGGCGTCTTTGGCGATCAGGTCGGCGGCATTGTCGATGGCGTCCAGACTTTCCGCAACATCGTCCAGAAATCAGGCGACGAATTGACCGTGATCCGCAAGGAGGAAGCCGTTGCCCCTGCCGCTCCTGCTCAGTGAAAAAGGCCCGCTTCTGACCTATCTGCAGGGTCTTTGGCCTTCGAACCCGGCTCTGGTGGAGAAGATACACGCCACCATCCGCACTTTGCTGGAAACGCCTGACGGGGCTATGCTTCTGGATTTGCTGGAAAAATCAACGTCACTTTCGCTGACGCCAATTCTTGCGGACACTCGTGCATTAGAAGCACGCAATGCCCAAGGTTTCATCGCGCTCGATCTCAGGAGGATCATGAGCGATGAAATTGACAAGCTTGTTCAACAAAGAACTGACGCGGGAAGTCCCGGACGCACAGCGCGCCGCAGCCCCTGACGCTGTTACTCCCGCCGTCACTCCCCCCGTAGCACCCGCAGCCCCCGACCTATCCTTCATCCCCGGCGATTTCGTCGTGGATGGCAAGCCAGACGTCGGAAAATTCTCGGATCACTACACCGGCATGGTCGCGGCAGATGCGCAGCGCCGTGAACGCGAGGCTGCAGTTCCCGAAAAATACGACTTCGCCCTGCCTGCGGACATGAAGTTCGAGGGCATGGATTTGCCCGAGGACTTCTCGGTCAACGTCGCGGAAGGGTTCGAACCTCTGTTCGGTGAACTCGGCGGCGTGCTGAAGGAACTGGGCGCACCTGCGGAAGCGGCCGGAAAGCTGACCGGCCTGCTTGCGCGCTATGAGGCCCAGAAAGCCTCGACGGAATTCGCGAACTGGAAAACCGACATGGCCACGCTCGGCACGCCCGAGCAGCAGAGCGCCCGCGCGAAGAACGTCCAGCGCGCCCTTCAGACGAAACTTCCCGCCGCTGAGGCGGAAGCCCTGTTCTCCGGCCCCCGGATCAGCGCCGCTGGCATCCGTGCGCTCGAAAAACTGCTTTCCGGCACAAACCTCTCCACCCCGACCACGCCTCCCCCGAACGCTGCTGACGAAGCACTCACCCCCATGGAGCGCCTCAAGCGCGCGAACATGAAAAAATAGGAAACTGACCTATGCCCCACACCCTTCCCGAATATGCGAAGACGGTAACGGACGACAAATCCCGCGCTGTCATCGAACTCTTCCCGGAGGCGTCCGACATTCTTGGTGTCATGCCGTTCAAGTCCGCACCGGGCGGTCGCTATGGCTATATGCGTGAAGGCGCGCTGCCCGCAAACATGGCCTTCCGCGCGATCAACGAAACGCCGACCGAAGGTTACGGCGTCATCAACGATCTGACGGAACAGTGCTTCCCGATCGCCGGCCATCTGGACGTCGACCGCGTGCTGATCAACCGCTTCGGCGAAGGTCGCCGTGCCGCGCAAGAAGGTATGGAGATCAAGAAGAAGGCCAAGGTTCTCACCGACACCATCATGAACGGTGACAATGCCAGTTCCCCGCGCGAATTCACGGGCCTGAAGCAGCGTCTCCGCGCCGTCGGCTCGGGCAACACCTCGGTTGACGGCTCGAACTACGAAAGCCGCATCCTCGCGAACGCAGTCGGTTCGGGTGGTGCAGCGCCTTCGCTGGCCATGCTCGACATCGCGATTTCGCTCGTGACCGACCCGACGCATATCCTGATGCCGAAGATGCTGAAGGATCGCCTCGGTGCCGCCACCCGCGACACTGGTGTTTCGGGCTTCTTCACCCAGGACCGTGATGCCCTTGGCAAGCCGATCGACCGCTACAACGGCATTCCGATCCTGACCGGCTACGGCATCACCCCGTTCGGTGCCTTCCTGCCGTTCAACGAGGTTGCCTTCGGCGGCGGTTCCGCCGTCACCGCCTCGATCTACATCCTGTCGTTCGCTGAAATGGGCGTCTGCGGTCTTGAGACCTCGCCCATGGAGGTGACAGACATGGGCCTGCTCAACAATGGCGTCCACTACCGGACGAACATTGAGCATGACGTGGGGATGTGCATGGAAACGCCTTACTCGGCGCTCCGCATGACCTCGATCACCAACGCCGCCTGGGTCAAATAAGGAGGGAAGCGATGTCTTTCTCGAAAAACTACGCAATCGACGCCGCGACCGGCCTTATCAAGCGGGAGCCTGCCCAGGCTGCCGTGGCCGCGTCGGGCTATATCGGCACCCAGCACGATCAGGGCGCCGCCACCGCAACCGACATGATGCTGATCGCGAACATCGAAGCGATCACCGTCGGCGGCGCCACCCCGGAAAACTACCGCTTCCGCATGGTGGGTTCGAACCTCGCCAACCGCTCGGACAGCGAGATCATCGGTGAGCAGCACATCGGCGGCGCGGCTCAGGTCGGCACCGGGGAAACCCGCTCTGCCGCGGCTGGCGATCGTGTCGTCCTGCCGTTCCGCACCGAGAAGAACCGGACCAAGTTCCGCTATGTGGACTTGTATCTGCTCGTGGCGGGCACCGCGCCGTCGATCACCTTCAGCGCCTATGTGACGAAGGAGATTTGACATGCCCCGGATGGTGAAGATCGAAGCGAACCCGGATTTCAAAGCCGATGACGCTGGCGAAAAGGAGGCCTTTGCCAAGATCAAGAAGGCGCGTCCTATCGAGGTCGACTATGTGACGGCGATGGAAAACGTGTCTCAGTCCGGTGGCATGTATCGCATCCAGCCGGAAACGACACAGACCGAAGTGGTTGTCCGAAACCTTGAGGACATGACCACCGAGGAACTGAAAATTCAGATGCTGGCCGTGGGCGTCACCCCGCAAAAGCAGATGAAACGGGCCGAGGTCATCAGCGCGATCCGCATCAAGCTTAGCGAGATCGAGATCGCCGACGAGTAGGCGCCTGTCGCCTCCTGCGGGCGTCCTTGAAGGGGGCGGGGGAAACCTCGCCCCCTTCTCATTTGGAGCAAATTGAAGTAGCTTTGTCGTGCCGCCTTCTGGCGGTGACTGTTCTATGGCGCGGGATGGCGAAACCAACCTACTGCGCGGGCTAGCCGGGTAAGCCCAAACGCGATTTTGCGCGACAAGCCGGTCAGTCACCTCCTGAGTGCGGAATGGCAGTGAAACCTCCGTCTGCCCTTCTCTGGATGCTTGGCCGGTAGCAGGAGGGACCGGACGCGCTCAGCACACGACGGGTTGAAAAAGTACCCCAGCCGGGGAAGGGCCGGCACCCTTTCCCCAACGTGCATTCTTTTCGCGGCGGCCACGGCCGATCTTCGCGGCATGGATCACAGCTTCAGTATGCTTCAAATCATGAACGCGGCCCTGTCCACACAGGGTTTCGACGAGATCGTTGCGGAGAATGACGGCTCGGAAGAGTGGCGCGTCCTGTCCCGGAACTGGCCTCTGATCGTCGATGCGGAACTGGAAGCGGGGGCCTATTTCTACACCCGCGAGCAGGTTCAACTGACGCAGGAAACCGCTGGAAAATTTGGATTTTCCATCTCGTATCTGGTCCCCGCAACCGCCCTGCATGTGCGCCGCCTCTGGATCATGAACAACGGGGTGCGGGATACCGACATTCCCTGGGGTCAGGATGGAACCCATGTCCATTGTGACCACTCGGGCGGGGTGTTCATCGAATACATGATTTCATCCGACCCTGCCGTGTGGGGCGCGAACTTCAGCCTTGGCGTCTCGAAGAAACTGGAAGCCGTCCTGCTGCGACTGAAGGAAGAGATGGCCGCTGCCAAATCCATGGATGATGACGCGGACGAGTTTTTCCAGACCGCCCGCACCATGTCGTCGAAGGGGCGCAGCGCGACCGAGCCATACAAGCCCTCGCGTTTCGCCAACGCGAGGTTCCGGCGTGGCTAAGCGGACCATCACACAGCGCAACTTTTCTCTCGGGGAACTGCGCGAGGATTTCCTTGAGGCCGACGATCTCGACATGCGCGCCGGGTCTGTGCGCGGCGGCGAGAACTGCCGTGTCACTGCAACCCGCGCCCTGACGGCTCGGCCAGGCCTTGCCTTCATGCGGGAAATGACGACCGGCACCCAAGACCTGATCGAACTGCGGCCCGAAACGGGGGCATTCTTCGGGCTCGTGATCAACGACGCGTCCCTCCAGATCATCAATTCCGAAGCGCGCCTGATCACCACGATTTTCCCGGTTCCATGGACGGATGGCTCTGCGGTCTGGGTCGAACCCTTCCGCGAGCGCACGGTCCTTGGCGGCGCGTGGGGGATGCGCATCCTGAACTACTTCGACGGCACATGGTCACTTGATCCTTTCAGCTTCGCAGAGGCCGCAGGCAGTGAGATCGCGCAACCCTATTGGTCATTCCGCGGCGATGTGCAAATCCAGCCCTCGGCGCTTGGTGGAACCGTGACCATCACGGCGACCCTGCCAATATGGTCGGCGGGTTATGTGGGGCAGCGCATCCGCTATGGCGGCCGCGAAATCCAGATCGCCAGTTATTCCTCTCCGACCGTCGTCACGGGCAACGTGATCTCCAGCCTGCCGCCTTCCTATCGCATCACCGTCGCCTCCGGCGCGTCCTTCCGGCTGGGCGATACGATCCTTGGGGCCGACACGGATTTCGAGGGCATCGTTCTCGGCATCAGCGGCAACAACCTCAGCGTTGCGACCCTCAGCTTCTTCGATGGTCCTGATGTGAATGAACTTGTCTCAGGTCAGTCCGGTGGATCGAAGGTCACGGCCAAGGTGCAGATCGCGCCGCTTGCCTCTCCGATCTGGGATGAACCCTTGTTCTCTCCAGTGCGCGGCTATGCCCGTGCCGGCGCTTCTGCAGGCGGGCGGCTGTTCCTCGTCGATCACCCCCTGATCCCCGACATGGTTTGCGCCGCATCCACGCGCGATGTCACCGATTTCAGGGTCGGCGCTGCGGATGACGACGCAATCGTTCGGCAGTGCGGCGACAACGCCCCCAGGTTCCTGCACGCGATCAATGCTGGCGACCTGCTGCTTCTGTCGGACAGCGGCATCTACTACCTGTCGATCCGGGATGGCGGCATCCTGACTCCATCGACCTTCAACCCCATCTTGTTCGATGCGCGCGCCAGCAGCCCCGTTCGCCCTGCTGCGGTGAAAGACGGCGTGGTGTTTGTCGAAGCCTCTGGAGAAGAGATCGCCGCCGCCACGCTCTCTGGAACGGTCAACCTGAAATGGACCGTCCGAACGATTTCGACCTACCACGCCCACCTGATCAAAAGCCCGACCAAGCTTTGCGGCACGTCGAAATATTCGAAACAGCCCGAGAAATATCTCTTTGTCGTCAATGGCGACGGCACTCTTGCGGCAGTCTCGTGGCTGGCGGATTTCAATCCAGAGGGTGTCGGCTTCCTGCCGTGGAGCACACAGGGCCAGTTCAAATCGTTCTCCCCGATCTTCGGCTCCTATTGGGCGCTGGTCGATCGCACCATCGCGGGAAGCACCAAGCGCCTGCTGGAGCATCTGGACGACGATTATCTGCTCGATTGCGCCGCGCCGGTTCAGGTCCCGCAGGCCCTTCAGGTCAACGGCGAAGATCTGATCGTGAACGGGGAAACCCTGCAGGTCGTCGCCCCTTCCCAACTTGTCTTGGCGAACGAGACGGTGCGGGTCTATGCGCCAGGCTATGACCTTGGAGAGTTCACGGTCGGCTCTGACGGCAGCATCGTTGCAGACGACATGCCCGAGGATGCTGTTGCCGGTCTGAACTTCCAGTCCCGCTGCATGGTCTGGCCGGTCGAGGTGGTGCAGAGCGAAAGGGCAGGGCTTCTCAAAGCGCGCGTCATTCGTGGCAGCGTTTCGGTCCAGCACACCGGGCCCCTCGCAATTCGCTGCAACAAGAACACCCGGCGCGTCGGGGGGTATTCCTTCGACGACGATCTCTCGGCGCCCCCGGCAGATCAGACCCGTCTCTATCGCTTCCCGGTCATGGGCCTGCGGGATCATCCCGAGATGGAATTCATCAAGGAAGGCCCGTCGCGCTTCACGATCCTGGCCGTCACGCAGGAGGTTCAATACTGATGCAGGCAGGAGCAGCAGTTCCTCTGGCGCTGGGGTCGGAGATCGGCACGTCGCTTCTTGGCGGCATGGCCGGTCGGGATGAAGCCAAAGGCGAGCAGAAGCGGGCAGAGGCAAATTCCTTCGTCTACCGGACGCGGGCGATCCAGACCAGCACGGCGGCGCGCGCGGGCCTTAACGACGAACTGGCCACCCTTCGCGCCACCCTTGCTGGCAACGGTCAGCGACCGGGCGTCGGCACATACGAGATCATGCGCGAACTCCGGGACACGCGGAAGCGAGAGCGCCGGGTCGCCTATGGCAACGAGATGGCCGCTTCCTACAACGCCGACACAGAGGCGCGGATTGCCAAGAAGAAGGGGCAAAACGCCTTGATCGGCGGGTTTGCGGGTGCCGCCAAACCTGCGTTCAGCCTCTACGATCTCTATAAAAAGAAGGCGTGACATGGCCCGCATCAACAAGATCACCCGCCGCGACCAGCTTTCCGACGTTCCGAATATCGCGGTAGATACAAGTGGTTCTCTGAGGCTTCTCGCTGGCATCGCCAATGAGGCCTATGAGTTCCTGAAACCCGGCGCCATCGCGAAGATGGAAGAGCAGGGCGCGGAGGCAGGGGCTGAGATGGCCCGCCGCCAGATGGGCGATCCCCGCGCGGCAGTCTCCGTCTCCAGCATGGGCGCTCCTTCAGGTTTTCGCGGCAAACTGCGCAACTCGGAAAGCGGCGGCAACTATCAGGCGGAGAACTCAGAGGGCTATTTCGGGGCATACCAGTGGGGCGAAGCGAGACTGGCGGATTATAACCGCGCCACCGGCCAGAACATCACCAAGGCGCAATTCAAGGGCGATGCCGACCTGCAGGAACGCGCGCAGGACTGGCACGAGAGCGACATCCTGTCGAACATCGGCGACCTCGCGGGCCGCACCGTCAACGGGCAGGTGATGGATGAAAGCGCCCTTCTGGGCATGGCCCACCTTGGCGGATCGACGGGCGCGCGGAAATATGTCGAGAGCAACGGCGCCTATAACCCTGCGGACAGCAACGGCACCAGTCTTTCCGACTATGCCGCCCGGTTCGGCGGTTCCAGCGTCCGTGTCTCCAGTCAGTCCGAACCCACCGTCGTCATGACGCCAGAGGGCAAGGTCGAGGCCCGCCTCTACTCCCCAATGTCGAGCGAAATCCTTCAGGCGCACAACGCGGCGGCAGGCATCGCCTATCGGTCTGGCGTGGAAGTTCAGGCAAATGCCGATCTTCTGAACCTCTCCACGCAATACGCCGGCGATCCTTCGGGCTATCAGGCGGCGGCGGGGCAGTATGTAGATCAGCTTGTGAAGGATGCCCCCGACATGTTCCGGGGTGAGTTGCGGGTCGCTCTTGGTCGCGCCGTGGGGCAGCGGTATCTCGGCATGGTCGAGGAACAGCAGCGCGAGACGCGCAACCGGGCGTCGAACTCCAACCAGGCGCTGATCGAACGGTATTCCGACACGCTCTCAGAAGCGATTGCCACCGGCAGTCAGGCAGAGATCGACACCGCAAGAGGGGCGCTGGATAGCGCGCTGCAGGCTCGCCAGTCGCTTCCCGGCCTCGCATGGACCCCGGAACAGTCATTCAACGTCATGGCCGACGCTGAGAAGCGCGGGGCCAGGATCGTTGAGCAGAATGCCAAGGAAGCCCGCGATGGTGTTCGGTCGAGCCTGCGCACGGTCATAGCTGCGGCAGGGAACGGGCAGACGGCAGCGGATGAGGCGCTTCTGGATGATCCCGCCACATGGGCGGCTGATCCTGATCTCGCTGCCGATGCTCAGGCCGCAGTGGCTTTCCGCGATGCCCTGCCTTCGTTTCAAGGCGCACCACCGGCAGAGCGCAAGGCAGTGATCGAGGAACTGCGCAGCCGCCCCGTGACCGACGAGCGCGATGTGAAGATCGTCAACGCGGCAGAGGCGGCGAACAAGACGGTCACGACCGCTTATGAGAGCGACCCCATTGCGGCGGCGGCGCTCTATCAGACCGAGAAACCCCCGGAGATCGAAGACCCGTCGAACCCGGAGGAATTTGGCGCATCCCTTCATGCGCGCCTGCAATACGCCGAAAAGCAGATCGCGGGCGGATATACGGCCTCGCTCGAACTTCTAAGCAATGACGAGGCGGAAACCTTCGGCGCGCTGTTCGGCAAGGAAACCCCACCGGAGCTTAAGGCGCTGGCGTCTCAGACCGTCGTGCAGGCGCTTGGCGAGAACGCGGCCCGGTTCTTTCAGGAAATCAAGAGCAACGACCCCGTGACGCTCATGTCGGGGCAGTTGTTGGCACGAGGCGGCGATCCTGCCGTGGGAATGGAGGCGATGCGTGGTCAGGCGATGCTGGATGAAGGACTGGTCCAAAAGCCGTCGCAGGCCACGAGCATTGCGGCGATATCGCCTGACACTGCGTCTGCCCTAGGCCAAATCCCCGGCGCTGTCGGGTCAGAGGCTGACGTTATGGCGATGGCGACCGCGCTCTATGCCGCCAACGCAAGGGGCGTAGACCCGACCTCGGATCAGGCCAAGACCCTGATGACGGAGGCGGTGAACAAGGCGCTCGGTGGCTCCACCAACCGCAAGGGCGAACCGACAGGCGGGGTTCAAGAGGTTGGCGGCTTCCCTGCACTGTTGCCCCCAGGCATGTCCGGCACGGCGCTGAATGAGGCTGTGGAGGGTGCGATGCGGTTCTGGACGCCTCTCGGTCCTATCGCGGCAGATGGCAGCGCATGGGCCAAAGCAGGGGCCTTGGGCGCGCCGATGCTGGAAGGGCGGCCCCTCTCTGCGACAGACTTCGACCTCGTGCAGATCGTGCCTGTCGGGGGGGACATGTATCGCCTGCAACTCAGCGTAAACGGGCAGGTGCTGGAGCCTCACCCGGAAGGCGCTGACAACCTGCCCTTCATCTTCGATGCCAAGCGGCTGATCGAGGCATCTCAATGACCTTCTTTCTCCCGGCCTATGATCCGGCGAAGGTAGCGCCACGTCGCGGTCCTGACATTCGCCCGCCGTCGAACTTCACGGGCATAGGCGCTGCTGTGTCGAAAGGCTGGCAGGACGCGGACGTGGCTTTCCAACGCGGTCGGCAGAGGATCGGGGAAACCGACGATCTCGCCACACAGGCAGCACAGCGCCTCGGGGTAGATCGACTGCGCAAGCTGGTCGAGGAACAGAACGCCAAGGCAATCGCGGCAGGCACACCTTCCCATGTGATCGACGCGACCACGCCAGAGGACATGCTTTCGGGTTTGGGTCCGAACGGATCGAAGCGCGTCCTTGAGATGGCGCGCGAGGATGCCAAGGCGAACCCGAGCAAATGGCAGGACATCGACCTCTCGGAAGAAGGGATCGATACCCGCCTGACTGAACGCCGCGCGAAGGAACTGGAAGACAACGAGCAGATCATCGCGCTCTCCCCAAATCCGGGCCTGAACGACTTCGTTGGGTCTGCCGTCGCTGCGATAGCCGACCCCATCAACATCGGCCTCGCAGCGTTCGGCGGCGGCTCTGGGTCTTTCCTGCGCATCATCGGGCGCGAAGCGGCTCTGAACGCGGGCGCTGAGGGCCTCTCGCTTCCGGGGCGGTATCGGGTCGCGGAAGAACTCGACAAGCCTGAGCCGGGCGTTCTGGAGACGCTGGCGCTAGGTGCCGTAGCCGGTGGCGTTCTCGGCGGTCTGGCTTATGGCGTGGGGCGGGGGATCGAGTATTACCGCACCCGGTCCCGCACCTCAGCACCTCCCGGTGCCGATCCCGTCTACAACTCGGCAGCCATCGGTGCGGCGGAGGATGCGATCCTTGCGGGCGAGAACCCTGTCATTGCCGCTGATGCGATCCTGCGGAAAGCCCCGCCGAGTGCCGAGTTCGTCGAAGACGTGATGGCGGATATCCAACGCGTGTCGACAGAGGTTCGTCGCCCGCTGCCTGACGACCTGAACCTGCCTCGCAGCAGCACAGCCATTCCCGGCGATCTCGATCTGCCCCGCCTTGACGTGGAAGCCGCCACCAAGAGCGCCGCGCGGTACGCCGCAGCCAAAGAGGTTGATCCGGTCGCCTTCGATCTGCTGGAGCAAAGCCAGACCAAGGTGGACAGCTATCGCCGCTGGCTTGCAGAGATGGGCGATGCGCAGGACGGCGAGGTCCGTTCACTTCTGGATGGCATCGACGCCAAGGAAGCCGATCTCAAATCTCAACTCACGAGCATGAAGACGGGCGGGCGCCGTCAGGTCAGGGATCAACTGAGGCTCGTCGCCGCCGCACGTGAAGAAGCCGCCACCCTTTCCGGTCGCCGCGAGACGCCTGACATGAGCCAGGTGCGCCGGTCGCTGATCGAGGAAGGCCTGAAGATACGCGACCTCGGTCCCCGCCTTGCTCGCGCGTATCGTGCGGCCAAGCCCGCCCCAGAGATGGATTTGCCGCGCGCTGCTCGCGATCAGGGGGAAGCATACCGTAGCCCCGATCCGACTGAGGCACGGGTTCCAGCCTCAGGCGAGCGCGCCCCGGATACAGCAATCCCGCCCATCGCTCAATCCTTCGATCCCGGCGCCAAGGTTCGCAGCGAATTGTTCGACAGCCCGACCGCCCCGAAAGCGCAGGAGTTCGACAACGCGCGGGTCGAGGAACTTCGGCAGTCGCTGGAGATAGAGGGGGATCGCGATTTGGGTCTGGTCTCGGAAGATGGCCGCGCCCTGACTTCGCTGTCCGACGCTCTGGCAGAGATTGACGAGATGGATGCGCTGGTTCGCGAGATGGACTTGTGCCGCATTGGAAAGGCTACCACGGATGACGCTGGCTAACTGTCTCGCCACCAAGGCCAAGTCCGGCCTGATATCTGGCATCAAGAGCAAAGACGCGCGCGAACGTTTTAGGGTCATTTCGGAAGGCCTGATCAAGCAGGGTGAGGCGCCCGGCATCGCCTATCAGCTTGCGGCCGACCGAGTGACGGACGAGTTCAAATTCAAGGCAGCGGCACAGAAGCGGCGGTTGCTGGCGGATATCTCCGTGCGCGCCGATCTGGAAAGCCGGGTGGCGGCGAAAAGCGGCAAGGCCCTGCGGAAGCTGGCGGCAAAGACTGTCGACGATCTGGACTTCGATGCCCGCGCGATCCGTCGCCTTGCCAATAGCCGCATCACGGATTTCCTTACCACCCACAACGCCAACCTGCTGGGCAAGGTCAAGAACCCCATGCAGTTCAAGGAGTTCATGAAGGCGGTTCGCGGCGAGGCAACCTCAGATGCAACGGCACAAGGCTTCGCGAAATCGGTCAACGACTTGAACGAGTGGTTCCGGCAGGAGTTGAACAAATACGGCTACAACATCGGCAAGCACGAGAACTGGGGCCTGCCGCATTCCCACAATGCAATGGCGATCGGCACCAAGGGGCTGGATCAGTGGCGCACCGACATCAAGCCGCTGCTGGACTGGTCGCGCATGACCGACGAGACGATAGGCGAACCCTTCCGCGCTACCCCGTCTGAAGCGTTTCAGGACGAGTTTCTGGCGAACGTCTACGGGAACATCACCTATGGCCGGAACAGCAAGAGCGCCGAATGGGATCGCTCCAAGCTGAAAGGCGGCAATCCTCTCGAAAAGCATCGCGTCCTGGAGTTCAAGGACACCGATGCCTGGGCCGCTTATAACCAGAAATACGGCTCTGCATCCCCCTTCAACACGCTGATGCAGCACATCGACCACATGTCCCGCGAGTTGGCGATGGCGCGGCGCTTCGGCAGGGACCATGAGGCCGCCGTCGACTACATGGGGCAGTTGATCACCAGGAAGAACCGCGAAACCGCCTCGGGCGCTGTGGAAAACATGAAAGCTGAGGGCAACGTCGCGCTGGCAAAAAACATGGTCAGGGTCATGTCGGGCGGTATCGGCCCGAAAAGCTACCTCGGCGCTGTCTCAGCGAAATTCTTCAGCACGACGCGCAAGGTTCTGAACTCGGCGCTGCTGGACCGGGCGGTAGTCATCTCGATCCCTTCCGACCTCAACTCTGCGCGCATGGCTGCTCAGGCGGTTGAGATGAACCCGGCGAACTTCATGTCGGACTATGTGAACCTCATGCGCGACAGCCTGAAGGACGGCGGCGCGACCCGCGAGGACTTCCTGCGGCAGGGCTGGATTGCCGACAGCTTCGCGAACCCCGGCGTCACCATGTCCCGCTATCAGGATGAAGGTTTCGCCGCCGAATGGGCCGACGTCATGTCGAACGCTGCGATGCAAATCCAAGGTCTGACGGCGCATACCGACAACCTGAAGATGGCGGTGCAGAAGAGCTGGGCCGCGCACTTCGCATCGGTTCGCGGGCTGGCGTTCGATCAGTTGCCTGAAACGCTCCGCAAGGAAATGACAGAGACAGGTGGGATCACCGCTGCGGATTGGGATGCGTTCCGATCCTCTGGCGGGGAATACGTGGCCGGCAATGGCGCGACCTTCCTCAGCCCGATCTACTGGCAGAAGGCGACCTCGTTGCCGCAGGATCAGGCCGACGAGATTTACCTCAAGATGCAGTCCTTCGTGGAGAAATGGACCGAGCGCGCCGTCCCCTCGGGCAGCCTTGTCGCGAAGGGCTATGTCGATCCGAAAGCCTATGGACTGGCTCCCGGTTCTGCGCCTTACGAACTGATCAAGAGCGCGGGCATGTTCAAGTCTTTCGTCGGCGCGTTCACGATGAACCAGGTCCGCATGATCAGCGGCACGAACAAGCACTGGTCAGGCGCGACGGGCAAAGGCGCGAAGGCTGCGTATATCGCTGAACTCGTCGCCAGCACGACCGCCGTGGGGGCCTTGGGCATCCAGATCAACGAGATGCTGATGGGCCGCGATCCGCAGCCGATGAACGATGACATGTTCTGGTGGCGCTCTATCCTGCGCGGCGGCGGGCTGGGGCCGATAGGGGACATCCTCTCGACCGGCGCGACCTCATGGGGTGGCGGGCTGTCTGGTTATCTCGCAGGGCCTATCGCTCAAGCGGGCGGTGACGTCCTGAAACTGACCATCGGCAACGTCGCGCAGGCCTATTCCCAAGTGGTGAACGGCGACGAGATCGACCTGAACCTTGTCGAGGACACGGCGAAATTCATCTCGCGCTACACGCCCATGGGGCAGTCTCCGGTTCTCGCGGGTGGCGCCGCTTTCGACCGGCTGGTGCTGGATCAATTGCAGATGGCGCTTGATCCCGGCGCTGCTGATGCGATGGTCAAAGCGGCCAAGCGGCGGCAGAACCTCTACGGCAACGGTAGCTGGTGGATGCCTGGGTCTGCTCTGCCGAACCGCGCGCCAAATCTCGGAAATGCCCTCGGGCAGTAGGTGCATTCTTTTAAGAGCGCTCCTGCGGGCAATTTCCCGCCATGGCGATTGTAGACCCTGCCCCCCGTTCAACCTCATGGACACTCGGCTTCACGTCGGCGGGCCCCTTCTATGTGGGCTTCCGGCTGTTCGATGCCGACAAGCTGGACGTCTATGTCGATGGCGTCAGGACGACAGACTTCACCATCTCGTCAAATTTCCGCAATGGCTATGACGACAACGCCACGATCACCTTCAACGCGCCCCTCACCTCTGGCACTGATGTCATTGTCGATGGATCCCTGACGCCCCGGCGCGAAATCGAATATGCGCCGAATGACCGTTCCCTTACCACCAAGTTAAACAATGAACTGGCGCGCATCTGGTCCGTGCTGTCTGAGGTCAAGCGCGATACGGGCCGGTCCCTCCGCGGTTTCACAGGTATTGACCCAGACGCATCCATGACCATGGCGAGCATCGTCAACGCCGTCGCCTATGCGACCCAGGCTGGCGCCAGTGCCATTGCTGCCGCTGCCTCTGCCGCCGCCGCTCTTGTCTCGAAGAACGCCTCTGAAGCTGCTGCTGCTACGTCGGTTGCCAACGCGGCACTCTTGGGCGCGTGGCGCGGCCCATGGACTGGCCCCGGCACAAATTTCGCGGCGGGTGATCGGACATCCATCAACGGCGCGACCTATTACGCGACCGTCGCCCACACCTCATCGGCGTCTTTCGCGACAGACCAAGGGCTAGGGCGCTGGGGCATCGTCGCAGAGAAGGGCGCGACCGGGGCGGGGACTGGCGACCTTTTGGCCGCGCAGAACCTGAACGACGTGGCCAGCAAGCCGACAGCCCGCTCGAACCTCGGTCTCGGCTCCATCGCCACGCAAGCAGCATCGGCTGTCGCCATCACGGGCGGCGCGATCAGCGGTATCACGGACCTTCCGGTCGCGGATGGTGGCACCGGGGCAAGCACCGGGGCAGGCGCAATCGCCAATTTCGGCATCACCGCGACCATCGCAGAACTCAACGCCATTGACGGCGTGACCACGCCCGGCACGAACATGATCCGTGCGGCGACTGCGGCGGCACAGCTTGCCCTTGTGGGCGGTATGCCCGTGGCAATTGCTGGCGCGGCCCCCGGTCAGGTTATTGGCATCTCATCCGGGGCAGGCTCGATCCTTTATCTCCCTGCAGGCGGCACGTGGGCTTACTTCGCTTGGGCCAACAACGTCAGCTCGGGCGTGGACAGCTTCATAACCGCAGGCGTCAACGCGGGCGGCACGGCAATCCTCGGGCCTTCGGTCGCCCACCAGGTCCTCGGCTTCGCATGGAGAATTTCCTGATGACCCTGACCTCAGTCACATGGCGCAGGCAGGACGGGTCTTTCGTGGGCATCGTTGACGGCCGCCCGCATCATATCACCGAGAGTAGCCCCTATTACACGGCAGCGGCTTCGGTTGGGCATCTTGCGCCCTTTGAGCCTGAACCCGAGCCAGTAGGCATAGAGCAGCAGCGTTCCGTCTGGTCGATGTCTGACGTGCAGTTCGCCATCGCGGCGTCCTCGGCCCCGTTCAACTTCATGACCGATGAGGAGGCGCAGGAGTGGGCGGGTGCGGGCGTGATCCCTGCAATCGGTCTCGCAGCCCTTGCAACGATCCCCGACACAGAGGCTCGCCGCGAGGCCACAATCCGCTTCCGTGGCGCACGCACGTTCGCTCGGCTGGACCCGTTCATCACCGACCTTCTTCAGCCGTTCCTGAGCGTGTCCGATGAAATGATGGACGCCTTTTTCCAACTCGGAATGTCGAAGTGAACTGGCTGGTTGATCTCCTGAAATCGCCGTCCTCGTTTCAGAGCGACCCGTGGGGCTACGTCCGCAACCAGATGGGCCATGCCTACATCGTCGGTGGTGGCTTGGCGCTTCTCGGAGTGCCGCTGTGGCTGATCTTCGCGGGCTACCTCGCGTGGGAAGCGACCCAGTATTTCGCCTTCCGCGCTGAGCTCTGGGACAATTTCGACGACATCGCGCATGTGATGCTGATCGCTGTCGCCGCGCAGTTCCGCATTCCCGAACTCCTGCTGTGCCACGCGCTCTTTGTCGCCGCCGGGTTCTTCTGTCGGAGGCCAGCCGCATGACGCAGATGATCGAGAACAGCGACCGGGGGATCACCTTGAACAAGGGCCTCGCATGGACGCTGGCCACCGGCCTTCTTGTGGGCGGTCTCTGGGTCGGCAACACCGTCACCGGCCTCCAGAGTGCCGCTGGTCAGCTGACATCTGCGCTGACGGACATAAAGGCAGAGGTTCGCGACGGCAGGGCTGTAGACGCCGCGATGGATGGCCGGGTCCGCACGCTGGAAAACACGGCCACCAGATCGGGCGCCCAGTATGAGGCACTTTCCCGCTCGCTCGATGAAGTCAAGGCAACGTTGCGCGATCAGACCGATCTGTTGCGGCGCATCTCTGTGGAGGACACCCGATGAACCTGATCTGGAACTGGAAAGCCGTTCTCACCAAGGGATTTTCGTCCCTGTTCAACTACGGCACCATACTTTTCGCCGTCATGGAACTCGTGCAATCCTGGTCGCCTGAAACGCTGTCGTTCCTCGACGCTCTATTCAAGGTCGCGCCGGGAACGTTCGCCGGGCTTGCGGTGATCTGTGGCATCCTCTCGGGGATCGGGCGGATCATCAAGCAGCCGTCGGTCAGCAAGGATGCCGACCAATGAGCGGCCTCACCGGGATTGTCATGCACTGGACGGCTGGCGGCCCGCGCGCTTCTGCCCTCGATCGCCAGCACTATCACTTCATGGTTCAGCAGGATTGCCAGATCATCGCTGGCATCCATGCGCCCGAGGCAAACATCGCGCCAAAGCAGGGCGCCTATGCCGCGCACACGCTCAATGCCAACACCGGTCGGATCGGCGTGGCTCTTTGCGGCATGATGGGCGCGGGCGAGGCCCCCTTCACCGCTGGCCAAGCCCCGATCAACGAGGATCAGGTCTACGCCTTCTGCAAGATGATCGCGGGGCTGGCGAAAAAATACGGGATCAAGGTCGACCGCCAGCACGTACTTTCCCATGCTGAGGTGCAACCGACGCTCGGCATCAAGCAGCGCGGCAAGTGGGACATCACGTGGCTTCCCGGCATGGCTCACCCCGACAACCCCGTGAAAGTCGGCGACCAACTGCGGGCCAAGATACTCCTGTGATGCGCCCGTGGCTCATAGCCGCGTTTCTAGCAGCCATCCTCGCCTCCGGGGCCATCGGATACCGGCAAGGCAAGGTGGTCACTGAGGCGGCGTATCTGCGCGATCTGGATGCCGCCCGCCAACGTGCATTCGATGCGGCGAACCTCGCGAGCAAGAAAGAGGCCGAGCGATTGGCTCTGGAAGCACAGCGAGACGAACTTGCGCGCGAACTCGACGCAGCAGCCTATGCGGACCCTGACGGTAGCCGTCCTGCCCTCTCTGCTGGCAGCGTGCGCCGCATCGGGCGTCGTTGAACCCCTCGCGCCACCTCCCAGCCTGACAGCCCCCTGCAAGCGCCCTGTGGCCCTGCCTGACCGCGACATGACCCAGGCAGAGGTCGAGGTCGCTTGGGGGTCTGACCGGTCTCGCCTTCGCTCCTGCGCCGATCAACTGGACGGGCTGGCCGCATGGGTCGCGCCCCCTAGCAAGGAGTGAACCCATGGCCGCCCGCAATACGACGATCTTAATTCCACAGCGCGTCTGGACCGAACTTACCGCCTCGGACGTGACGGCAGCGACTTGGTGCAACAAGGGCGGCAGCACGATCTGGATCACCGCCACGGCAGGCACGACGCCTACCTCTGGCGACAGGAGCGGCGCAATTCCTGCAGCCCCCAACGTCATCACCGTCTCGTCCTTCACGCTGGCCCTCCTGTTCCCCGGCGTGACGGGTGCGGTTCGCATCTGGGCGTGGGCTGAAATCCCGACCGAGTGCTTCATCAGCCATGCATAGGTTTAACCTGCCCAAATTTGTCGGGCAGCTTTCCGGCCTGTCTCTGGGTCAGCCTTTCGGGCTGGCCTACCCGACACGGCTGTCCTCTCCCTCTCTGGTTCACAACGGGGCTGGCAGCTTCACGATCACGCCCGGCACCTATCAGGATCAGGCCATCCTTCCCGTAACGCTGGAGTGGAACCTGTTCATCAACGGAGTGATCGCCGGGCCTGTCGATGTGAACTTCACGAATACCACGACCGGCGTGACCTTCAGCATCGTTGAGACGGCGCGCGCCCCCAACCTGACGCCACGCGCGACCCTCTCAAACGAAGTCGTCGTCGCGGTCTATGTCCCGCAGTGGATTGTCGCCGACACCTATTTCATCGACGAGACGCCCATTCCGGCAAACTCGCCCCTGCCCACGGTGGTGAACACCAACCTGACCGGGGTTGTCGGCTCTCTCGGGCAGGTCGGCACCTACGAAATCAAGAATGTCACGCAAAACGGAGAGGTGAACCTGTCCGTCGATGCGGCGATGCCAATCGACCTTCTGCAATATGGCGAGCCGGGCGATGTATTCGAGATCGTCTATATCGGGTTTGACGCGGCGGGGCCGACGATCAACCTCCCGGCCTTTGCGGAGAAGATCCTCGATCTGGTCGCCACTCCGGGCGACGGCCAGGTGACGCTGACGCATAGCGCGCCTGCTTCTGCCTCGGGGATCACCGACTACATCTACGAGCGGAATAGCGGCGCGGGCTTCGTGGTCATATCCGATGGAACGAGCGCTACGCCCGGATATGTCGATACCGGGCGCACAAACGGGGTGCTTCTTTCCTATCGTGTCTCGACGGTGAACGCCTCTGGCGCGAGCGAGCCGTCCGATCCGGTATTTGCGACCCCAGAAGCGGCCATAACGCCGGTTGTGATCGCGGCCTTCGATCACGGCGAAAGCACCGCCAATGCCACCAGCTACACATTCTCCGCGCGGGTCACGGCCACAGGCGATGCCGTAGTTGCGGTATTTACGGATGCCGGGGTGAACGGCGGCCCGAGTAGCGTCACTATCGGCGGCGCGGCGATGACCCTGCTTTACGAGAAAGCCTACAACAGCAACATCATCATCCGGGTCTACACTAAATCCGGCATCACCGGCACGTCCAATACGGTGGTGGTGAACTGCACGGCGACGATGGACCGCTGCGGGATTGTTGTCTGGAGCCTCCAGAACGCGAACATCGCGGCGGCGGCGGCCAACGGTGCGACTGGCGCTGCGAACGCCACGCCGGGGACAAGCGTCAACGCGACGGCTGGCGGGGCGCTGCTCACCTATTTCGGGTCGAAGGGACAAACCAGCGGCTCGCTGACCAGCGGCGTCACCCTGCCTCAGCGGCTCGCCCTGACGCTCATCGAAAGCACCACCCGCCACATGGCTGGCGATGAAATCTCGGCGACATCCGAGACCCCGCACATCGTGACCTCCTCCTACAACGCCGGGAATATCTCCATTCGCGTCGTTGTAGCTGTGCCGAAGGCGTGACCCCATGACAATTCTCAAGCTGCACAACACGACCACCGATGTGAAATCCATCGTGCAGGACGCGATTGTCCCTGACTTCGATGTAAGGGGGTATGCGTCTCCGGGGCAGGCTGTCGTGCCGTATGTCGGCACCCGTTCCGGGGCGCTGAACTTCGTTCTTACCCCGGCCCCCTCTCCACTGCCGGGCGCTTTCCAGGCGGGGGGCATCTCTGTCACGGACAACCCAAGTCCGGCTGGCAACAGTTTCGCGTTCCAGATATTCATCGCCCCCGCCGCAGGCGCATCACCTCTCCAGAAGGTGAAATACCAACTCAATCTCGGGTCTGGTTACGGATCTGTGCAGGAGATGAACTGGAACGGAACCGGGGTGTTTGCCCGGACCGCTCCGGGATCGGCCCCGATCACGATCACGGGTTGCCGCGCATGGGTTTCGAACGCGCAAGGCGACGGGCCGATCTACAACGTGCCGCTGGTCGGCGGCTCGCTCACCCTGTCTGTCCTGTCGGTCACGAGCGAAGCACATCTTCGCAACGCAGAGGTCTATGACCACCGGCAGGGTCTGTTTGACCAGCACCTGATTGCCGACATGGTGGAGGCGTTCGGGGAAAACAATTATACCGGCTTCACCCCGGCCGAGACCGTCACCTTTACCCAATACACGATCACGCATCCGAACGATCTTCCCGCGATCTGGGGGGCGATGAACCGGGATGCCAAGGTCTCGATCAAGTGCGATTGGGACGGGTATCTCTCCTACACCGGCACCAGCAACGTCTTTAACGGCAATGCCTTGGCGAACGGTGCGACGGACAGCGGCAAGGTCCGGGCCGGCCACTCCATCCACATGTATGCCGCACCCGGCAAATCACCCGGCATCAACAGCACGAACTGGACCGGCGTCCAGAAGATGTTCTGTGAAAACATCATGTTCGGGAACCTCAACCTCAACCGCAGCGGTTGCCCGGTCATGGCGGCCTTCAAGGGCTGCACCATCGGCAAGTCGAACGGGAATACCATCACGGCGGATGGTGGCAGGGTTCTGCACTTCGACAACTGCATCTTTGCCTGGGGCAAGGGTCTATCTTCGCCGCCGCATTACGCGCGCTACTGGAACTGCGTGTTTATCAACGGTTACGACGCCGTAGACACATTCCAGAACTATTATCTGACCTCTTCCATAGCGGCGAACTGGATATCCCGCCTGTGGGTGTTCAACTGCATCTTCTACGACTATCAGCAGAATAGCGGCACGAGCGGCGTCCACTTCGACTTCATCCAGTTTGGAACCGGGGCTGACGTTCACAAAGGGTATAGGTGCCTCTTCGAGTTCAATTTTGTCTATGTGGACACCCCTCCCACCCGGCCGGGCTGCCAAGGCGTGTTCTCGGGCGACGTTCAGGCCTATCAGGAAAATGGCTCCTGCTTCCACAACAACATCATGATCTTCCCCGGCTTCAAGGGGGTGGAACTGAAGGACAGCCCCGACATGGGGCGCACATCCGTTTGCGGAAACTTCGTGATGCGATCCCCCCGCGGCATCGCCTCAGCCGATACTGGCGGCGGGCCGGTCAAGATTTATGCTCAGGACACGGCAGTCACCGGCACTCCGGGTCGCAAGATCAACATCGACAACATCAGCACGGGGACGGGCGGGGCCGGAAACTGTCGCGACATTCTCATCAGGAACAACCAGCGATGCTCCATTGGCGCAGGTTCGATAGGGGAGGCTCACTGGGGCTTTAATATCGTCAAGGGCAATGGCGGTGCCTATACGCTGAACGCGCAAGGCAGGCCGGTCTATGAAAGCATGCCTCGGGGGCTGTCGCCCGCGGACGCTCGCCAGTGGCTTTCGGATTTCTATGAACCGATCGCCGGCTATCGTGTTGATCACTATGGGGTTACGCACTACTCCACATGGCCAAGCGATCCGACGCAGCCCTTGGCCGCCCCGGCCGTCCCGTCGCTCCGCCGCGCGCCGGTCACGGTTCTGCCTGCGAACGCCGACAGCGATGCGTCAACCGATCTTGGTTCCTGGTATAATTCCGACCTGATCATCCGGTCGTGGGAAATCTGCGGCGACAACGCTGGCGCGCCGGACGGTATCGCCGAAGTCTATGCTCAGACCCCCTCCGTTTACCTTCATCCCGACCTGACGGGGATGTGGTATCGCCTGAAAATCACGAACACGAACCTGACGGGAACAGCAACCCACACTTCTGCGTGGGTAAAAATCCTGCCGCCGCTTAACCTCGGAACCCTGTTTGTCGAGGACTTCCAGCGCGGCGGCACACCGCTGACGGTCGGATCGGGCAACTTCAACACGCTCGTTGGCGCGGCCGGTTCTGCGGGCGCACCACTCTATGACCGCACGGGCAGCCAGATCAGCGGTTCTGTAGCAGCCGATGTGACCAGCCCGACCGGGCGTATCGTCACCTTCACAAGTTCAGGCACGTCGCGCGCCTTCTACCGACAGGACGTGAAGGCCGCGATGGCACTTGGCTGGACGGAGCTGGAGATCATCCTGCTTCACAAGACCACCACCAGCGCGCGGAATGAATGTGGTATCGGCTATGACCACGCCAACGGGGTGACGACGCAGGCCGCGACCCTGATGACGGGCCTCTCCGTGACGCGCGACCTGAATGCGGATACCGGACGTCCGCGCCTTCCCATCATCGGGAAGCACTACAACGGCGGCGGGCTGATCGGGCCGGACAATCTTCCCGACAACACGGTGTTCTACTACAAGTGCCGCATCGTGAAGAACCCGGACGGCACGGTCACGATCAAGGGCAAGGTCTGGAACCCTGCTACAGAGATCGAGCCGGTCTGGACGACAAAGGCAGCCGTTATCAAAGACCTTTCCGCGATGGATGCCTGCGGCTTTCTCTCGCGGGGCGGCAGTATGGCGGTGCAATACATGTCGATCCGGGTCATTCCGTGAGCAGGCTCTTTAGCCTGCCTGACCAGCGCCTGATCCGCTTTCTGCGCGACCATAAGGTCATAGATTGCGGGGCAGGATCGGGCCTCTGGCTTCGTGTTTTACACGAGGATGGCATCGACGCTATCGGGATTGATCCCGCGCCGGGACCGGGAGTTCTGACGGGGAGCCATCTTGATCTGGCGCAGTATCGCGACCGCCTTCTGCTGGCGGTCTGGCCGCGCGACGGGACCGATCTGGATGAATGGGTCAGCATCTGGGGTGGCGACATGTTCGTCGTCATCGGTGCTTTCTCCCGGTTCACGCTTGGAGATTACCGGCTGGCGCAGGAGCGATGGTTCCTGCCGCCGTTGTTCAAGTGCCCAAGCGAAGTGCGGGTGATGTATCGGACATGACGCGGGATACCGTCTTTGCGCGGCGCCAGAGCTTCGCCTTTGACGGGCAGGTTGCCGAAGCCTTCGATGACATGGTCAGCAGGTCTGTGCCGCTTTACGCGGAGATGCAGCGCATGGTCGTGGACCTTGCGGCGGCATTCGCGATGCCTGGCTCAAGGGTCTATGATCTGGGCTGTTCTACCGGCACGACGCTCGCCGCACTGGAAGATGCTCTGCCCGAGACCGTGGGCCTTGTTGGCATTGATCAGTCTGCGCCGATGGTGGAGATCGCCAGAGCCAGGGCGCGGCGCAGCAATATCCAAATGGGCGATCTGGCTTCGGTCAATCTGACTGACGCTTCAGTTGTCCTGCTGATCCTCACCCTGCAATTCGTCCGGCCCGCCTTGCGGCCCGCTATCGTTCAGCGCATCCTTGATGGCCTAAAGCCGGGCGGGGCGCTTGTTCTTGTCGAGAAGGTTGTGTCGCCATGTCAAAAGCTCGATCAGACTTTCATCGACCTCTACCACGACCACAAGCGGCGGCAGGGCTACTCGGAAGCCGAGATCGAGAACAAGCGGCGCGCGCTGGAAAACGTGCTGATCCCCTACCGACTGGAGGAAAACCTCGCGCTGCTGTCAGGCTTTGCCCACGTCGAGACATTCTTCCGCTGGCACAACTTCGCGGGCATCGTCGCCGTCAAAGCCGACGCCTGAGCAGCAAGAGGCCAGTCAACAGAAGCGGCAGGGTGGCAGGCAGAGGCACGGGCGATGGTTCAGAAACTTCCAGCGTGATCTGGCCATACAGCGCGCCACAGTAATAGGCATCGCACCAGACCTCGTTCTTCGGCAGGCCTTCCGCCCCTTGGAAAAACAGGCCCTCGCCGAAATCGAGCAACTGCCCAACCTTTGTAGGATTGGGCTGGAGCAGCTTGAACACCAGCGTGTCCAACCCTTTGAAGCCGTCCCCGATGTTGGCATCGCCCGTTGTGCCGGACGGCTGGAAGTAGCTTAGGGACGCGACAAGCGCGCCATCCCGATACCCGAACAGCCCTACGTTCTCATAACCCGGCAGTTCGCCTCGCAGGATTTCCTCTGTCGGCGCGTCAACCCAATCTCCCGCCAGATAGGTGTTCACCCATGCGAAGATCGAAGCGCCTGTGAGATCGAAAAGATCGCCGCTCAGAGACCGGATCGTGGACTGGACCGCGCCCCCCGCATCGTCATGAAGCTGGAGTGCTGGCGGCCCGTTGTAGGAGCTTGCCGTCTCGTATTGCAGGCCGCAGCCGGTCACGGTGTATGGATCGAGAGTGTGACCGCTGTTCGAAGACTGGCTGTCGCTATACTCGGCTACTGTCCAAGCACAATCCGAACTTCCGAGCGTCACCGTCCTGGCCTGCGCACAACCGGCCGCCAATACTGCGGCCACAGCCAATAAAATCCGCATCTCAAGCCCCCAAGAGATCTATGTGCAAGCACGCTGCGCTTCGATATGGCGTTTCTCAAAGCGAAAAATGCGTGGTTTTGCTGGCGTTCCCGCTTCGTGTCAGAACGGTTCCTGATGCGTTCGCACGACAGGATCAGGACATGCCGGATATTGCGGGACTTCCAGAGGCCCTAGCCATCGACATCACGGATGACGATTACATCCCGCTGTTCGACAATGGGGCGGCTACCAACAAGTCGCGCAAGGGCACCCGAGCCAACGTGATGGCGCCCTATCCCAAGAATGGCGCGGCTATGACGCCCACTACGCTCACCGCCAGCGTCTCCGTAGCGGCCCCAGCAGGCGCGATCGACACCCTGACGGTAGCAACCGGCCTCGTGATGGGTGCCACTCTCCAGAAGGCGCTCACGATCTCTGGCAGCATAACGGTTCCGGTGATCTCCGCAGGGGCAGAGGGGTCGGCGACTATCACCCTGACGGGCGCCAACGTCGGTGATCAGGTCATCGTCATGATGCCGGACACATTCCCTGCCGGTTTGATCGTCGCGCGGGCTGTCGTGTCTGCGCCGAACACGGTCAAGGTCTACTGGTGGAACGCTGCGGGTAGCCCGACTACATCCGCCAGTTTCACGATCCGGGCGACGGCGCTGCGGTGGGCCTAGCCGGTGTCATCCTGCCCTCCGATCAGCCAGCATCGCCGTTGGGCTTCCAGCCTATGTCGAGTATGACAGGCTCAGGGGTTCCATCGTGCAGATGACGGAGCCTGTGAAGGGCTTCCTCAGCGGTTTGCTTCAGGTCATTCGCAATTCGCGTTTCCGCGTAGGCTGTCTCTAGATCGAACGCTTGGCCCGGCACGGCGAAGTGAGGCAAGAACGGCATGGCCGCTATCTTGGCTTCCAGATCGACGATTATCTCTTCGGTTGTTCTTGTCATCACATCACCCCCTTTGCCATCGCGGCCCCTGCGAGCAGGTGGAAGAAGCTGCGGCGGTTCATGGGGTGTCATCCTTGATTTTCCAGCCGTGAGGCGGACTGTCTTTCCAGACGCCATTCTCTTTGACGGGCGGGCCGTAGAGAAAGTGATACGCGACGATGCTCTCTGGCCATTCTCCGAGGGTGAAATCGTTGTAATTCACCATCGGAGGTTCGCCTGCCCCATATACATCCCGCACCAACTGGCGCGGATAGGAGGCCAGGAATGCGTCGAACTCGTCCTTACCGACCTCTTTCATCCCTCACTCCTTCTGCGCGAGCGCGCGACAAGCAGCATTTGCAAGCCCAAGCCACCGGTTACGGGTGTCCGGGTGTTCATTTAGGAACGCATCATGCGTGCGCCTCTTGATGACACCTTCCGGCACTTGCGCTCGAATTGCCTCTTCGCGCCACATTGCCACGGCGGCACGCTCAACGCTAACGGCACTGCATATCAGCCAGTTGGCGTCGGCGAACAGTTCGTCCGCCCGCACCTTCGCCGCCGCCCGCACATCGCCAACCGGGGGAAGCGTGAGGGCGCGACGGTTCCAGGCCGCTATTGCATGTTCCAACGCGACCAGCCCAGAACTGTCATCCGGCAGGGTGGCGCGGGTTATTCTGAGCTTGCAACCTCGGCACCAAACTGCTGCATCGAGGATGGCCATTTCTGTCCGCAGATCGCCGCTTCCACAGCAAGGACAGTTCTTGATCGCAGCGGCCTCACGCATCGCAGCGGCATCAGTCCGGTCATACGTCATTTTGAGCGCCTTCCTTCCGCTCCCACCCCGCAGCGATCTGGTCAAACAGCTTGCCTTGCTCTTTGGATAAGGCCGCATATTTGAGATCGCCCTGCATAAAGCGAGCCGTTGCCCGCAGGTTTTTGATCGTCGCATCGATATTCCAGTGCGCGAGCATACGGCAGCTAACCAGTTGAAGCGCATAGACTGCACTCGGCGGGGTCATGGCCATGTGTGTGCAGAGCGCATCAATCATGTCCGATATGGCCTGCTCTACGTCCTGCTCTCTATGGTCCGACATGACCTCATGAAATCCGGCATCGGTCGGGGTGGTCATGGCGATGGCTCCTTGCGATTGTTCCAATTCTCGATGCATATCCTGTTCCTTTCGGCCTTGATGGGGCTGTTCTCGCAGCATTTCTCGTTGTTCGATTTCAGCGGTCGTCGGCACCATCGGCAGAGCCATCCGCCATCGCGCCAAACGTAGTCCGCCGCGCCCCAATATTTCTCGACACTCACCGCTCCCCCTGCGTGTCTGAGGGTGGGGTGGCGGGGGTTGCTGCCGGAACGACAAGTTCAAGCGTTTCGGTCTTCGGGTCGCGCAGCCGCAGCGAGCCGCCATCGTCACTCTCGCAGACAACCACCACCGTCCGGTCATCAATGCCCCGAACCACAAGCATGTTCGGGCCACCCGCCTTCGCCCTGACGATGGCCCCGCGCGCGAACCCCAACGATGGAATTGTCGTCACGCCCATCACGGATTCTCCTGTGCGGGCTGTGCGGCGACTGCAACAATATCGCCAGCGGGGCCGACGTAGCTTTCGCCATTGCCTTTAAAAACGTGACCGTGTGACCCGACCCAAGGATACATTCGGTCATCCTCATAGCGGGTCATAGGGCCTTCGCGCTGCCCGTCTCGGGTAATCCCGATACAGCCAATGGTCAGTTTCACGGAAGCCATCACGCACCCCCTTCCCCGGGCTGTGCGGCAAGGTCTGTAAGAAGTTTGGTCGCAGCCGCAGTGCCAAGCTCGCGATGCAAGTAGCCGATCAGTGCCCCGAGAACTGCTTCCAATCGTGCAAGGCGTTCGGCGTCAGCCATTGTGTGAGACGGGTTCACAAAGTCCTCCTTCCTTTTGTGTTTGAAGGACGTTTTCTCGAAAGCAACGTTTGTCACACAGTCACAGAGAAAGGGCGGCGGCGCACCGCACCCAGAACACGACCATTGTTCCTCGTCCGCCATCACGCACCCCCTTCCCCGGGCTGTGCGGCAGGCAGTTCCTCAAGCATATGGCGCACCATCTCCTCTGCCTGATTGGCGTCGAAGAGGTTGGTGCCGGACGGTTGCCGCGCGTGTACGGTGCCCGATACGCCCCGATACGTCGGCTCAAAGCTGATCCCGCCATCCGGCGAGAAGTTCTCTGGCAGCTTCCACGCCAGAAACCGGCTGACCATGTGCTTGATTTGCTCTGGCGACATTGGTTCCGTCTCCTGAAGGGGTGAATGCGCGGCAGGAGCCACGTCATGTTCGACGTCTGGGTCGGTCTCGATTTTTTCGCGGAGCCAGTCGTTCGTGAAATGCAGTTTCAGCGGCGTGGGCTGTGCGGCAGGGGCGTCGATCAGGGCGAGGATGGCTTGCCCTATCCTGTCGCAGGCCCAATCCGCGCCGTCGTGCCAAAGCGGCTCATTGACGGCGACCTTGCTTCTGTGTCGATCTGCAATGTCCGCCGCCTCTCGCAGCACCTCCGCCCGGATAGCCGCCTTGTCGGCCTGCGCGGTGGCATGATCGGCTTCAGCTTTCTCGGCGCGGGTTTTCCACATGGCGCGTTCGGCTTCGTCAGCGGCTGCGTCAATTGGGGCGATAATCGAGGCATAGGGCGCTGCCTCTGGCATAGCGCAGAAAGCATTGCAGAGAGGGTCACAGAAAGCCTCAGCGGCCTCGCGGGTCTCAAAGTTGATTACCCGCATTTCCACTGCCCATTCCGGCGCGATCAGATCATCCATTGTCGCCTCCAAGGGCTGCGAAATGCGCCTCTACCTGCGCGGCCCAACCTTCTTCTGGCGGCGCGTTCTCGATCATGTCGGCTTCAAACGAGACATAGGCGGCATAGACGATGGCCAGCAGTCGGTCGCTTTCGCGCAGCGCCTCTGTCAGCCGGATCACCTGCGCGGCGAGGTCAGACCGGCGCAGCAGTTCCTCTGCGTCAGACCGGTATCCCTCGTAAGTCCCTTCGGCTTCCTCGGCCTCGGGGTCGACCTTGCATTCATCGAACAAGGCGGTCTTGCCGTCTATGCCCGCCCACGCCCGGGCGACACGCTCGATCACATCGTCGGGCAGCCTTTGCAACTCCGCTGTCTCGGGGTGGTGGGTCATGTCCTGTCGCCCTGTAAAAATAGGCGCGTCGCTAAACGCGCCCGTGTTGCTCAATCCTGGCTGCGGCGCTCGGTGGCGGCGAAGTAGTCAAACTCGCGACCGGGCGTGATCGTGTATTCGCCGGGTTCAAGCGCAACCGGAGCGTGCGTATCATGGCCGCGAAGATGAGTGATGGCCGTCGGCTCGCGAACGATGACGCGCAGTATCGACATGCCAATGCTGTTCGGTGGGCTTACATAGACATCGGCGCGCTTTGCGTCGATGACGTGGTGGTGGCCCGTCTCGCTATGGCCAACGATCAGATGCCCGTTTTCCGGTGTCATCCTGGTCCAGTCGGGCGGAACGTCACCAGTCGCACGATCTACAAATAACTCGCCTTGGGCCGCGCTTAGTTTCCACATGATTTTTCCTTTCAGTGGCGGATTTCAGGGTAGGTAAAGGTGGCTTCCGGGACGTTTTTGATCCATGCCTGCGCCCCAAGAACGGTCTGGCAAGAAGGATCGACCGGAATGACAAACTCGCGGCCCGTCCCGCACATGGCGCGCAGGAACCGCGCCCGGACAGGCACAGCGCCAAGCGGCAGATCAACCTCGATCAGCCGTCCATGCAGCGGGTCAGGATCGACGTCTATCTCGCGCGCGTTGCAGGCTGACAAAACGGCGTCGTAGCCGAGGTGCTGGATAGCAACCCGTCGCTGCTCAACATTTTCCCAGGTGAGGGCGACGGTTGGCGTCAGGCTTTCGGGCTTCTCATCCCACTCGGAAGGGATACGGACACCGTGCCATGCATGGATTGAGTATCCGCTTTCGAAGCGCATCGCCGGTCCGGTGTCCGCGTGAAGGCGTCGAGCCTCGTCAAACGACACGATTTCCGGGCGGCGAGAGACAAATGCGATGCCCTCATAGGGGTAAAGTGGGCCACATACTTCGGCGTAGCGTGACCACGCCGAGAGCGCGGCGCTCTGTTCAGCCGAATACTTGACGCCGACATGTTCCGCGAATTTGTAGAACGCGATCCAGTAAAATTCCGAACCGCCAGCAAACCATAGAGTGTCGTGGGCATCCGAGAGCTGGTCCCTGAGCTGGTTCCAGAGCTGGCCCCTGATCTGGCCCCCGAGCTGGCCCCCGAGCTGGTCCCCGAGCTGGCCCGAGAGCTGGTCCGAGAGCTGGCCCCCGAGCTGGTCCCCGAGCTGGTTCCCGAGCTGGTCCCTGAGCTGGTTCCAGAGCTGGCCCCTGATCTGGCCCCCGAGCTGGCCCCCGAGCTGGTTCCAGAGCTGGTCCCTGAGCTGGTTCCAGAGCTGGCCCGAGAGCTGGTCCCAGAGCTGGCCCGAGAGCTGGTCCGAGAGCTGGTCCCTGAGCTGGTTCCAGAGCTGGCCCGAGAGCTGGTCCCAGAGCTGGTCCCTGAGCTGGTTCCCGAGCTGGTTCCCGAGTAAAGACCGTGCCCATAGACATTGAACCGGGTCAGCAAAGACAAAAACTGTTGGCGCTTTCAGCCCGCGCGCCACATACAGATTAATTACCGCCGCACGCATATCGTCGTCACTCGCGAAGTGCGGCTCAAGCGCCATCGCGCGGGCGCGTTCACGAAACGCCGGAAGCTCAGCCTCCTGTTCGGACGTAAGCTTGGTGATCTTCGTCACTTTATTTTCCTTCCATCTGATAGCGGGGCGCGGCGGGAACGAGGCGGGGGTCACTGGTTTTCCTCCCACCGATCAGACCACCACCGAATACGCAGCCGACCATGTTCGATGATGCGCAATTCCCAGCGGCTCCACGCGATGCGGAAGAAGCGGAACGCCAAATCAAAGCGCTTCGGTTGCCAGAAGTCGAAATGGGAGTTCGGATGCTTCTGGCCGCAGTATTGGCAGGCGCGGCTCTCTAGGCGATCAATGGTCTCGGAGAGATACTTGTTTGCCTGTTCAGCACGAAGCGCCCGGAACAGCAGTTCTTGGTTGCGTTCACTGTCCGCGACAAGACCGGACGCGACCTTGACTGGAAACTCGGCTGTCTCGCTCATTTCATCCTCCTAGCCCTGCGCGTCAGGCGCTTGAGCGGTGAATTCCCTGATCCGCGCGACATGCTGTTCCCAAGCCGCGTCTCGTGCCACATCAAGGCCGGGGTGGAATGTCTCGCTGGTCCGAAATGCCAGCACCGCAGTCAGTTTCCATCGGCCCGCATGTGAGCGACTGACGGTGAAAATGTCCGCCGTCCACGTATCCGGGTTGCGCTGTATCCAATCGAGCCGCTTCATTCTTCACCGCCCGGCCAACGCTCACGAACGGCGCTGCTGTATTCCTTCTTGGGGTCGTTATCGTCCGGGTATGCCTTGGGACGGTCGCGCCATACCTGGAACAGCATCCCGGCGAAGAAAGCGGCCAAAATAATCAAAGCCGCGATGCACAATGCGACCGCGTTTAAGGGCAGTGTTTGAGGAAGGATTTGCAACATAACGGGGCTCTCTGTGTCAAAGAGCCCCTGATTTCATTGGCGGCAGATCAGATTGTGGATCTAGGGGTCCCCCGTTCGAGCCGGGGCGTCGGTACCATCCCCCGAAAGCTTTCAGTCCGACCGCCTGCGCCGCAGTCCGGCCGCGCCAGCCGCCAGTGCGCCCGCCAGCAGCAGGCCCGAGGCGGGCAGCGGAACCGAGGCAAGGCCGGGCGCATCGACCACTAGCTCGGATACGATCAGGTCACCGCACCATTCGTTGCAGAACTCTTCTCCCGGGCTGGCGCCTTCGCCTTCAAAATAAGTCGCGTAGCTCTTGGGGACGAAGTAGCTGAAGATCACCTGCGTGACATTGCTGAGGCCCGACAGCCAAAGCGACGGCTTCTTCACCGAATAAAGGTCGTATGAGCCAAGGCTGCCGCCCTCGCCAAGGAAGGTGACAGTGGCCTGAAGCAGGTCAAGCGGTGTCGCGTAGTCGAAAAATGGTGCCTCTGCGGCGTCGGTCGATGCGCTATATATCCGGCTGTAAAGATCAACCTGCAGGGATTTCACTGAGAACGCCTTGCCGTCCACGCGTTGCAGCGTCGTGGTCCTCAACCCTCCGAAGTCGTCGTGCAGGTCAATCTCGCTGCCACTGTAGCTGCCGCTGTTGCCGTAGGAAAAGCCGTCCTCCACGAGTGACACGGTGTCCGAGACAAAGTCGTAGTCGAACACCGTAACACCTTCGCCATCCAACAACGTGATCGTTTTTGCTTCGACAGCCGTCGCGGCCAATGCCGCCGTCAATACCAAACCTGCAAAACGCATAAGATCCCTCCTGTTATTTAATTATCAACAGGTTGGCATGCGTCCGGCGATTCTCCGAACGAAATTACACGCTATGCGCGCATCAGCGCTCAGCCTCAGGGTGATACTGTGTAGGATGTGAGGACAATTCCCGGTTGCCAAAGGGATTTCAACTTTAACGTGAATATTCCGGCTCCACGTCTATTCGGCGGGCGTCCTTGCCCCGATGGCGTCGCGCAATTCGGAATGCAGGCGTGCCGTCTCGTGCGCCTTGGGTTTGGACAGCCCCGCCAGCAGCAGATAGGCGACCGGCGTGATGTAGAGGGTGGCCAGCGTGGCAAGGCCAAGACCGCCGACGATGATCCAGCCCAGAACCTCGCGTGCTTCGGCGCCCGCGCCGAAGGCAAAGATCAGCGGCAGGCCACCCAGAACGGTCGCTACCATCGTCATCATCACCGGCCGCAGCCGGATGGTCGCGGCGTTCTGGATGGCATCGCGCACGCTTTGCCCTTCATCGCGTAACTGGTTTGCAAATTCGACGATCAGAATCCCGTTCTTGGCCATGATCCCCACCAACAGGACCAGTCCGATCTGGCTGTAGACGTTCATGCTGCCTTCGGTCATGGCCAGTGCATAGACGGCGCAGGCCAGTCCCAATGGCACGGTCGCCATGACGATGACAGCAGAGACAAAGCTTTCGAACTGCGCGGCCAACACCAGGAACACGATCATGATGGCAAAGCCAAAGGTGATCAGCAGCCCTGACGAAGCCTCGCCCAGCGTCGCTGCCTCGGCCAAAGGCACGATGCGCATGTCGCCCGGCAGCGACTCGGCGGCCAGCCTTTGCGCCTCTTTGTAGGCGTCACCCAGCGACAACTCGGGCGTCAGCCCCGCCGTAACCGGAACCGCCCGCAACTGCTGCTCGCGCGTCAATTCCGGTGCCACGGCCCGCTCGGTCAGGGTCACGAAGCTGGAAATCGGCACCATCTTTCCGTCGCCGGCCTGAACGAAAATACGTTCAAGATCGCCGGGGTCATTCACCGTTGCCGCGCTGGAGACCAGCTTGATGTCAAAGCTGTCGTCGTCGAGATAGACGGTCCCCACAGTACTGCCGTCCAGCACTGCCTGCAGGGCCTGCCCCATGCCGTCGATATTCACGCCGATGTCTGCCGCACGTGCCCTGTCAACCTCGATGAAGAGCTGAGGCTGTGTCGTATCATAACCAAGCCGAACCTGACCGAAGGCCGGGTTCTCTTCCATCCTGTCGACCAGCACCTGCGCACGATCAGCCAGATCGGCATAGCTGTTGCCCACCACGGCAAAACGCAGCCCCTGGCCCGCGCCGCGGATACCCAACGAGTTCGATTGGATTGCGAAAGCGCGAATACCGATGATGTCTTTCAGCCTGGAGGTGATTTCGTCGGCAATCTCCTGCTGACTGCGCTTGCGGTCTGCCCAATCGGCAAGCGACAGCACCATGAAACCGCGATTGTCCGACCCGCCCATTCCAGCGATGGCGTAGAGGCTCTTGATCTCTCCAGATGCGCGATAGGGGGCCAGAAGATTCTCGATGTCCCGCATCTTGCCATCGGTATAGTCCAGCGCCACCCCCTGTGGGGCCTGCACGTTCAAGAGGATCAGCGCCCGATCCTCGTCCGGGGTCAGCTCTTGCCGTAGCCCGCCGAAAAGGATCCAGGCCATCAGCGCGAACAGAGCGGCAAAAGTCAGCGCGACCATCGGCGCGGCAAGTGTGGCTCGCAGCGTGATCGCATAGAACTGTGCCAGAAAATTCCCGATCCGGGTCATGATCCCGCGTGGATCATGCTCAAGATCCGCCGCGCGCAGCATGCGGCTGGCCAATACGGGGCAGAGCGTCAATGCGGTAACTGATGAGAGCAGGACCGAGATGGCGAGCGTAAAGCCGAACTCGCGGAACAGCCCGCCCGTCTGTCCGGGCAGGAAGGACAGCGGGATGAACACGGCCGCCAGCGTAGTAGTCGTCGCGACCACTGCAAAGAACACCTGCTGTGTGCCCAGCACCGCTGCCGCCCGCGCACCCATCCCCTCGGACCTTCGGCGCACGATGTTTTCCAGAACCACGATGGCGTCATCCACCACCATCCCCGTCGCCAGAACCAGCGCGAGAAGCGTCAGGATGTTGATCGAGAACCCGACCAGCCAGATCGCGGCCAGCGTCCCGATCAGCGATACCGGGATGGCGAGGGCGGGAATCAGCGTTGCGCGCATATCGCGCAGGAACAGATACATGATCGCTGTCACGATCAGGACGGACAACACCAACGCAATCTCGACTTCGTGGATCGCACCCTTGATGAAGGTGGCGGTGTCCGAGGTGATGAAGATGTGGATATCCTCCGGCACGGTCGCCTGCAGGTCCGCCACCACCGCCCGGATCGCATCCGAGATTTCCAGCGTATTGCTTTGCGCCTGCCGGATGATGCCAAGGCCGATCCCCGTCTCGCCATTGGCTCGCAGGATTGAGCTGCCTAGCTCTGGCCCAAGCGTAACCTGCGCCACGTCGCCCAGCCGCACATCCGGCGCTACCTTCAGCGCCTCGAACTGTTCGGCGGTCGTGACCGACGCCGTTGTGCGCACCAATATGCTCTGCCGGTCGGAACTGAGCGCGCCGGCCGGTGCGTCGAAGGACACGTTGCTCAGCGTGTCGCGCAGGTCGGCCAGCGTCAGGCCCCGGCTGGCCAGTTGCATCGGGTCGATGTCGACCCGGAATACCATCGAGCGGTCGCCATAAATCTGCAGGTCCGCCACCCCCGGCGCGGCCAGCAGCCGGTCCTGCACATTGTCCTCAACAAAACGGGTCAGGTCTTGGGGGCTGCGCGAGAACGAGGTGACGGCGATGCGCAGCACCGCGTCCGAATCCGCATCGGCCTTGACCACGCGCGGCTCGTCGGCATCTTCGGGCAGGCGGTTGCGGATACGCGCGATGGCGTCGCGCAGGTCGGTCGCCGCCACATCCAGATCGACACGATCGCTGAACTCGACCGTGACCCGGCTTGACCCGAACCGTGAGCTTGAAGAGATCGACTTCACCCCCGCCACCCGGCCCGCCGCCGCTTCGATCTCGGACGTTATCTCGCGGTCGATAGTCTCGGGTGCAGCACCGTCGAAATCGGTCGAAATCGTAACCACAGGTCGGTCGACATCCGGCAGTTCGCGAATCTCGGCCCCGTAAAGGGCGGCTAGTCCGGCCAGAATGATGATGGCGTTCAGCACGAAGGCCATGATCGGTCGTCGGACGAAAAGCGCGGTGCCCGATCCGGCCAGTTCGGCCTCATTCATCTGGGGTGACTCGGACATCGGCGGACCCTCAGCTTTTCGGGGTGCGGGTTTCGGCCACGATCACAGCCGATCCCACCCGCAACTGCTGCACCCCCTCGATCACCACCAGATCGTCGGGCTCAAGCTTGCCATCAACCAGCACGACATCGGCATTGCGCTGCAAGATATGCACCGGAATGCGCAACGCCTTGGCATCTCGCACCGCCCAGACATAAGCGCCCTCCGATCCCCACTGGATCGCCAGCGGATCGACCGCAGGATGGCTGGCCCCGGTAAAGCCTAGCGAAATCAGGATCGCCATGCCCGACCGAAGCCGGTCGTTCGTATTCTCGATCGCGGCCTGCAACAGCAGGCTTCGACTGGCCTCCTCGACCCGGTTGTCAAAGGCGCTGATCCGCCCCGGCAATTCCAGCCCCGGATCGGACAGGGGCGAGGCGCTAAGTGCATCGCCCAGCGACAGGCGGCTTACGATACGCTCCGGCACCCGGAAATCGACAAGCAGGCTGGTGCGGTCCTCGATCCGCGTGATCTCGGTCGCGGTCGTCACCTGATTGCCAACCTCGGCGGCAAAGATGCCGACCCAGCCGCTGATCGGCGCCACGATCCGGTGCTGCGCCAGTTCGAACTGTGCCTGCCGCAATTCCAGTTCGGCGGTTTTCAGCGCCAGATTGGCCTCCTGCACCAGCAGATCGCTGGTGGCGCCCGTCGCCTTCAGCCGTTGCTGCCGGTCGACCGTGGCCCGCGCGTCGTCCACGACCAGACCGGCGCGGTCGACGGCAATGCGCGCCGCCTCGCTGTCCAGTTCGGCCACGACCTGACCCGCATTCACATAATCGCCCGACTGCACGTTCAGTGCCACGATCCGCCCCGAAACCTCGGGTGTCATCGCGACCGAACGCACCGCGCGGGCCGTGCCGATGGATGTCACGATATCGCTCAGTGCACGCGGCGCCGCATCCATCGCCACAACGCGCGGCGGACCCGAGGCGACGCCACTGCCGGACTCTGCCGCGGGTGCCGCCTCGGCCCCCGATCCATCCCCCGCCAGACCCATCCGCATCAGCGGTTCCAGCACGCCGATTTTGTCAAGGAAGGGCCGTGCGACCGGCAGGAATGATGCGGACAGCACGAAAGCAGCAGCCACGATACCGATGACCAGAAGGGTCTGTTTCCAAAGCGCCATAAGGGGCGTTTCTCCAGCAAGACGGACGGTTGCGGCAGCGTACAAAGTCTATGCCAATCAGGGGTCTGCAACAATGGAGACCGAAGCCGAAAATGCACATCCCGCGAAAGCGTGAACCGAACTGCCTGCAGTTGCGCAATGTGAAGGCACATTACTTGACGAAGCCCGGCGGTCATGGAAACGTCAAGACAGGCTCCGCCTGTTTCCCGGCTTTTTGGTGTGCTTGAACGACATGACGCTTGCCATGACTGACAAGGCGGTAGTGGCGATGCCAAGGGGCGTTGCCCTGCTGCGCTTTGGTGTTCCGACTTTGGCTCTTGTAAGTGCGCTCATCTGGGGCAACTGGACCTACCGCGAGGCGACCGAGGCCGCGCTGCAAAGAACATCCCAGGGCGCGGCACTGGTCAACCAGTATACCGAGCGGCTGGTCCAGACCCAGACGATCCTGCAACGCGCCGCGGTCGAGCGTGCGCGGACGGAGCCGCCCGGCTTCCTGCAATCTCAGGAATTCCACAGCTTTCTGCAACAGGTGACAAAGACTCAAGGCTTCATCGAAGGGCTGGTCATCGTCGCTTTCGACGGCCAGATCATCGCCTCCAGCGGCAGCTATCCGATCAACCGCAACATGGGAACGCGCGACTACATCACGGCCATTGCCAATGGCGCGCCGCTTTTCGTCGATCGCATAACGCTCGAGCCCAGCAGCGTAGATGCGGTCGTCGTCTCGACCCCTTTTGAGATCGAAGGTTTTCGCGGGGTGATCGTATCGGCCATCGGGGTCGAGACCATGCGCACATTCCTGACCGGCCTTGCTGCGGAAAACGGCGAACACGCCTCGCTCGTGCGTGAGGGCGGAAAGGTTCTTATCCGCAACAATGCGGCAGACGCCACGATGCTGCAACCCGACGGTCCGATGATGCAGGCTATCTCGAAAGGCTCCTCCGGCAGCTTTACCGCTCTTTCGACGACGGACGGCATCCGGCGCTTTTACGCGTTCCAAAGGGTCGAGGGCTATCCCCTCTACGCCGTCTTCGGCACGGCGAAGAAAGACGTGCTCATCTCCTGGCTTGACCGGTCGGTGCCCGTTTGGGCGGTTCTTGCCGCCATAGCGGGCTTCACCTTCCTGACCAGCGGCCGCATCCAGCGCAGCATAGTCCGGCGGGTCGAGGCCGAACAAACCCGGCTTCGGTTGGACGAGGCCGAGCGTCTGGCCGAACAGCGCCGCCGGATGATGGGCGAGATGAACCATCGCATAAAGAACAATCTCGCCATGGTCGCCGCCCTGATCAGCATGCAGCTTCGCAGCAAGGGGTCGGTGGACGGGGCAGAGCTGAAGTCCCGGATCATGGCGATTTCCGAAGTTCACGAGTTCCTGTATCGCGCCGCCGACAGCGAAAGGATGGATTTCGGAACAATACTCAAGCGCATCAGCACCAGCCCCGCCATCGTCCCTGAGGAACGCGGCATCCGTATCGAGCTTGATGTTCGCCCCGACATCATCGTCGATCCTGACCACGCCACTGCGCTGGCCCTTTGCGCTGCCGAAGTTCTGACCAACTCAGTCAAACATGCCTTCCCCGACCGAGCGGCGGGCACAATTCGTGTCTCGCTGCATCGCGAGGGCGGCGAAGGTGTGATGGAGATCGCCGACGATGGCGTCGGCATGCCCCAGCACCTCGAACGCTCATCGGGGCTACGCATCATCGACGGCTTGGTGGCACAAGTCGGCGGCGCGGTGACTCGCGCGGGCGATCACGGAATGCGCGTGACGATCCGCTTTCCACTGCTGCAGGGCAGTTGACACTCAGCCGCTGACGGCCAGACTCCGGCTTTGTTCGGTTGCCGACAATTCCGCCAGATCCAGCACCCGCTGCAGCGCCGCCCCCCGTGCGAAATCGGGATCGGCCACGCCTTCCCCCCGGATCGCCGCGATGAAGCGCTGATAGATCGTCGGCACATGCGGCGCCTCGATATCCACCCAAGTCGCCGTCGCCACATCCGCCCCCAGACAGGCGCGCAACCGGCTCTGCGCATTCTCGAAGATCACCTCCAGCCCCCCCGCATCGCCAAAGAGGCGCAGGACCAGATCGTTCAAATGCCCCGTCGCGAACCGCGTGGCCCCGATGGTGCCCGTCGCCCCGTTCGCCAGCCGCAGGTGCATCACCGCGCTGTCATTGGCGTCCAGCACATACTCCCCGATCTTTCCTCCCGGCGCCTTGTCAAATGTCGTCAGCCTGCAACTGATCTCCGCCGGGTCCGACCCGGCGATGAAGGTTGCGTAGTCGAGGATATGGATGCCCACATCCCCCAGCACCCCTTTCGACCCATGCGCGGTCGACAGCCGCCACAGCCACTGCGGGCTGGTCTTCCAGTCGCCCCAGGCCGGCTGCGTCAGCCAGCTTTGCAGATAGCTCGCCTCGAAATGCCGCACCGTGCCAATGGCCCCCTCCGCCACCATCAGCGCCGCCTTCTGAAGCGCAGCGACATTCCGGTAGCTCAGGTTCACCATGTTCACGACGCCAGCCTTCGCCGCCGCTTCGGCCATCGCCGCGGCATCGGCATAGTTCGTCGCCAAAGGCTTCTCGCACAGCACATGCTTGCCCGCGGCCAGCAAGGGCAGGGTGGTCGGATAATGCGCCGCGTCCGGCGTCACGTTCGCCACCGCGTCGAACCCATCCCAGACCAGCGCCTCATCGACCAAGGCAAAGCCCTTCGCGATCCCATGCTTGCCCATGAACTCGGCCAGTTGCGCGGGCCGCGTATCTACCCCGGCCACCAGCGTAACCCCTGGAATGGCGCCGAACTGTTCGGCATGGTTTGCGGCCATCCCCCCGGTGCCAAGGATCAACAGCCGCACGGGCTTCGCGGCCATCAGCGGAAACCCTCTTCGCCGTCCTGATGCAGCTTCGGCCCGCGTTCCTCCAGCGGCTCCACCGTCTGCCCGATAGGCCGGTTCGGCGCGACGGTCGGCTCGGCCAGCCGGGCCGCCGGATTATAGGCCCACTTCACCGCGTTCCGCAGCACCGTCTGCACATTGGCGTCGTGATAGGTCGGATAGGTCTCATGCCCCGGGCGAAAGTAGAACACGTTCCCCGCACCCCGCTTGTAGGTCAGGCCAGACCGGAACACCTCACCCCCCTGGAACCAGCTGATGAATACCGTCTCCAGCGGCTCCGGCACGCCGAAGGGCTCGCCATACATCTCTTCGTTCTCAAGCTCGAAATACCCCGGCAACCCCGCCGCGATGGGATGATTGCGAGAGGTCAGCCACAACCGTTCGCGCTCGCCCGCCTCACGCCACGACAGATTGCAGGGGGTACCCATCAACCGCATGAAGGGTTTGGAGAAATGGGCCGAATGCAGGAATATCGCGCCCATCCCAGACCAGACGGCCTCGGCGACCAACTCCACCACATGATCCGACACATCGCCATGCGCCGCATGGCCCCACCACAACAGCACATCCGTATTCGCCAGAACCTCTTTCGTGATTCCATGCTCGGGCTGGTCCAGCGTCGCCGTCCCCGCCTTGATCCCGGCGTCAAGGTTCAGCGCATCGGCAATCGCCTGATGCATCCCCTTTGGATAGATGCCCGCCACGACCTTGTTCTTCCGTTCGTGGACGTTCTCGCCCCAGACCAGCGTGCGAATGACCATGGCAAATCTCCTGATACGACTCGGTGCTGGCACCGACCCTACCAAAACCACCGGCAGACGACAGGGCAGGGGCCTCGGTTTCTCACCGCCTGACAACCGGGGCTTGCGGCCCCTCACGGTTGGGACCACCATGCGACAACACCATGACAGCCGCACCCGGAGAGCCAAAATGCCCGTCAAGAACCGCTTCGCCGAACTCCTGCCCGAAATCACGGGATGGCGGCGCGATTTCCACGCCAACCCGGAACTTTTGTTCGACGTGCATCGCACGGCGGGAAAGGTGGCCCAACTGCTGCGCGAATTCGGTGTGGACGAAGTTGTCGAGGGGATAGGCCGCACCGGCGTCGTCGGCGTGATTCACGGCAAGACCAACACCTCGGGCCGCGTCATTGGCCTTCGCGCGGACATGGACGCGCTGCCGATCCATGAACAGACCGGTCTCGACTATGCCTCGACCGTTCCGGGCAAGATGCACGCCTGCGGCCATGACGGCCATACCGCCATGCTGCTGGGCGCGGCCAAGTACCTCGCCGAGACCCGGAACTTCGACGGAACGGCTATCGTCATCTTCCAACCGGCGGAAGAAGGCGGCGGTGGCGGGCGAGAGATGGTCAAGGATGGTATGCTTGACCGCTTCAGTGTGCAGGAAGTCTACGGCATGCACAATATGCCTGGCATCCCGCTTGGCCATTTCGCGATCCGGCCCGGCGCAATGATGGCTGCCGCCGACCAGTTCGACATCACCATCACCGGCAAGGGGGGTCATGCCGCCAAGCCCCACAGCACCATCGACCCGGTCGTCGTCTCGGCCCATGTGATACTGGCTCTGCAGAGCATTGCCAGCCGCAACGTAGATCCGCTGAAGCAGGTTGTGGTCTCGGTTTGCGCGGTCCAGACCGACAGCCCGGCGCATAACGTCATACCGCAGCAGGTCAAGCTCAAGGGCACGGTCCGCACGATGGACCATGCAGTGCAGGATTTCGTCGAAAAGCGCGTTATCGAAATCGTCTCGGGCGTCGCCCTTGCGCTCGGCGCCAAGGGAGAGGTCGACTATCGCCGTGGCTATCCGGTAACGATGAACACGCCCGAAAACACCGATTTCGCCGCAGAAGTCGCCCGGGCTGTGGCGGGAACGGCGAACGTCGACCCCGACACCGCACCCCTGATGGGAGCCGAGGATTTCAGCTATATGCTCAAGGAGCGCCCCGGCGCCTATATCTTCCTCGGCAATGGCGACACCGCGATGGTCCACCACCCCGCCTACAACTTCGACGACAACGCCATCCCCTTCGGCTCCAGCTGGTATGCCGGCATGGCCGAGGCCCGCATGCCCGCCGCCTGAAAGACGCCACGTCAGCTTCTTCTTGGTCCAAATACCCAAAAACACCCCGAGCCGATCCGGCGCCAGCCGGACGGCGAGACAAAAGCCGTGGCCCGGAACGGGCCGCATCAAGATAGGATAGGGATCAGCCGCCGGTATGGCTCATATGCCGCGACACGCGGCCCGCGACCGTCTGGCGCGAATAGTCGAAATCATGGCCCTTGGGCTTGCGGACTATCGCCGCCCGGATCGCCTGCTCCACGCCCGCGTCATCGGCGCTTGCCCGCAGCGGCGCGCGCAGATCGGCCATGTCTTCCTGGCCAAGGCACATGTAAAGTTCGCCCGTGCAGGTCAGCCGGACCCGGTTGCAGCTTTCGCAGAAGTTATGGGTAAGCGGCGTGATGAAGCCGATCTTCTGCCCCGTTTCCTCCAGCCGCACATAGCGCGCAGGGCCGCCCGTGCGCTCGGCAAGGTCGATCAGCCCGTAACGCTCGCCCAACTGGCGGCGCAAATCCTTCAGCGACCAGTACTGGTCCAGCCGGTCCTCATTGCCCAGATCGCCCATCGGCATGACCTCGATCCAAGTGAGATCATGGCCCTCGCGTGCGCACCACTCGGTCAGGCTGAACAACTCATCCTCGTTCACGCCCTTCAGCGCCACCGCATTGATCTTGACCCGCAGCCCCGCTTCTTTCGCCGCCGCGATCCCGTCCAAGACCTGCGTCAGACGCCCCCAACGGGTGATCTGCGCGAACTTCGCCGGATCCAGCGTGTCGAGCGAGACATTGACCCGCCGCACCCCGCATGCGGCCAGATCGGCCGCATGCTTGCGCAACTGCGACCCATTGGTGGTCAACGTCAGTTCCTTCAGCGCGCCGCTGTCCAGATGCCGCGACATCGCCTGGAAAAACGTCATGATCCCGCGCCGCACCAAAGGCTCGCCGCCCGTGATCCGCAGCTTCTGCACGCCCATGCCGACAAAGGCCGAGCAGAGCCTATCCAGTTCTTCCAGGGTCAACAGGTCGGCCTTGGGCAGAAAGGTCATATGCTCGGACATGCAGTAAACGCAGCGAAAATCGCAACGGTCAGTGACCGAGACACGCAGATAGTCGATCCTGCGGGCAAACGTGTCGATAAGCGGCGTGTTCATGTCACAATAGGTAAGGAACGGACACGCAAGGGGCAAGCTGTTCCTTGGTATCGTATTTCTTGCCGAGAGACTGGGGAGGGGGGCTCTGCCCTCTGCCCAGACCCAACCCCCGAGTATATTTGAGAACAGAAAATGGAAGAGGGAGTAAAGATCGAGTTAAGGTTTGAGATAAGTTATATTATAATCAATAAGTTGTGGTGAATTGCGCGCGTGCAATCACAGATACTTCGCCGCCTCTTTACGTGCGAAGGCCTTCATCCCATCCCCATGCTCGGCCAGAAACACCCGCACCCGGTCGGCGTCATGTTTCGAAAGATCCCGCAGCCACCAGGCGATCGCTTTCTGGATGAACCAGTCCCGGTCGGCCACATATCCCGCCGCCCATCCCAGCACGGTCTCCCGTATATCCCGGTCAAGTGGCTTCAGATTGTTCATCTTCGCCCAGGGCAGCGTCATCACCAACGCCGCCCGCCGCACCCACATGTTCGGATGGGCCGTCCATTCCGCCACCGTCGCAACCCGGTCCGGTTCTGCCAGCAACCGCCGCTGCCCCGCATCGCAGGCATGGTCCGCAATCGCCCAGGCGTCGAACTCCGGCACCCAGCCGCAGATCAGATCCCACACCGCCTCATCGGGCCGTATCCTTGCCTGAGCCAGCAGCTTCGCCGCCGCAACCCGCGCCTCGTGAATATCCGTCCGCCAGAAGGCGTCGGCCAGCACGACCCTCTCCTCCACGCTTATCCCGGCGCGCCACCCATCCGCCAACTCGGCGATCTTCGGCACCCGAATGCCCAGATACCGCCGCGACGCCTTGTGATAGGCTGCGACCTCTGCCGCCGCTATCGGATCGGCAAGCGATTCAAGTTGAGCCAGCGCCTCGGCGATCATTGCAGAAGGTTCGCTTCGATGCCGGTAGGGCGATGGTCGATTGAGGTCGCGTTCTTCTCGGCCCAATACTCTCTCAGCCCATTCTGACCCTTGTCCTCGGCCCACTTGCGCAGGACCGGACGTTCCTCACGGAAATCCATGAAGGGCACGGCATAGCCGCAGGAAGACTGAACAAGATCTATCGCGCAGTCCACGATCTGCCGAGCGCCGGGCTGGTCGGGCAAGAGTGACTTCAGCGCGGCCCAGTCCGGGTCGCCGAGATGGACCACCCGTCCCGTCCCGTAGGCCCGCAGGATCAGCGGTCGCGTCGTGAAGCTGCACCACATCAGCGTGATCCGCGCGCTGTCGGCCAGATGCGGCGCGGTTTCATTGCCCGAGCCGGTCAGGTTCAGCCACAGAATGCGGTTGGGCCCGACGACGCGCAGGCTGTCCATCCCCTTGGGCGAGATATTCACTCGCCCGTCTCGGGCAGCCGTGCCGGTAAAGTAGAGGTGCTGCTGGCCGATGAACCTGATGTGATCCTCAGTCAGGCTGTCGAATTGCTTGCCCATTCACTCCACCGTCACGGATTTTGCAAGGTTGCGCGGCTGGTCCACGTCGGTGCCCTTGGCAATGGCTGTATGATAGGCCAGCAACTGCGCCGCAACGGCATAAAGGATGGGCGCGAAGACCGGTACGATCTCGGGTAGGGTCAGGCTACGCCAGGCGTCCTGCCCGGCTTCCTCGATGCCCTTCTTGTCCGAGATCAGCAGCACCCGGCCATGGCGCGCCATGACCTCTTGCATGTTCGAGACAGTCTTGTCGAAAAGCGCGTCGCGGGGCGCCATGACGATAACCGGGACACGGGCGTCGATCAGCGCGATGGGGCCGTGTTTGAGCTCACCTGATGCGTAACCTTCAGCGTGTATATAGCTGATTTCCTTTAATTTTAAGGCGCCTTCCAGCGCCAGGGGGAACATAGCGCCGCGCCCCAGAAACAATACATCCTGCGCCTCAGCCAAATCCTCGGCGATCACGGCAACATCGCGGGCAAGGCCAAGTGCGTGGTTCATCAGGCCGGGCAGCAGCCGCAGCTCCGCCAGGTGTGAGGCGAGCGTCGCAGCGTCGATATGCTTGCGGTCTTGCGCGGCTTTGAGAGCCAGCAGAGCCAGCACCAGAAGCTGGCAGGTAAAGGCCTTGGTTGACGCCACGCCCACCTCGATGCCCGCAAGGATCGGCAAGGCCAGATCGCTTTCCCGAGCGATGGAGGAGGTCGGCACGTTCACCACCGAGACGATGCGGGCGACCTTTCCCTGAGCATAGCGCAGGGCGGCGAGCGTATCCGCCGTCTCGCCCGATTGGCTGACGAACATCGCCCACGAACTGGGCGACAGCGGCGGCTCGCGATAACGGAACTCGGATGCGATATCGACCTCAACCGGCAGGCCCGCGATCTGCTCGAACCAGTATTTCGCGACGTGACAGGCGTAGGACGCGGTGCCGCAGGCGACCAGCGTCAGGCGGTCAACGCCGGTGAAATCGATCTGGGGCAGGTTGAGATCTTGTCCGTCCGGGGTCAGGTAATGCTTCAGAGCCTCGGCCAGCACAACGGGTTGCTCCGCGATCTCTTTCGCCATGAAGTGCTTGTATCCGGCCTTTTCGATCCGCGTCGCATCGACGTGGATTGTTGAGGCGGAGCGGTTGGCCCGACGGTTCGCGGCATCATAGATCGTGGCGCCCGTGCGGGTGACGACGGCCCAGTCGCCTTCCTCAAGGTAGGTGATCCTGTCCGTCAGCGGAGACAGTGCAATCGCGTCCGATCCCACGAACATTTCGCCATCGCCGTGGCCGATGGCGAGGGGCGAGCCCTTGCGGGCGGCAATCATCAGATCTTCCTCGCCGTCGAAAAGAAAGAGCAGGGCGAAGGCCCCATGGAGTCGTGCCAGCGTTTCGCGTGCGGCATCCGTGGGGGAAAGACCCCGATCCATGTGAAACTGCACCAGCAGTGCGACAGTTTCGGTATCGGTCTCCGATTCCTGCTTGTAACCCGCTGCTTCAAGTTCTGCCCGCAACTCACGAAAGTTCTCGATAATTCCGTTGTGAACGACTGCAACTGGGCCAGCCTTGTGCGGGTGCGCATTACCCACGGTCGCGGCACCATGGGTTGCCCAGCGGGTGTGGCCGATCCCGGCCTTGCCCGCGAGAGGCTGGTGAACCAGCAGATCGGAGAGGTTAACCAGCTTGCCAACCGCACGGCGGCGGTCGAGATGACCATTGTTGACGGTAGCGATCCCCGCTGAGTCATAGCCGCGATACTCCAGCCGCTTCAGCGACTCGACCAGAAGCGGGGCCACTTCGTGATGGCCCAGAACGCCGACAATCCCGCACATCAGTTCTTTTCCTTCGCCGCCTTGAGCGCGCGCAGATGCTCCATCAGCCGCACCGCGAACCCGTGTTTGTTGACCTGCTTGGAGCGGGCAAAGGCCAGCGCCTCTGCCGGGACGTTCTCGGTGATGACCGAACCGGAGGCTGTCATCGCATGGGCTCCGACGCTCACCGGCGCGACCAGCATCGTGTCCGACCCGATGAAGGCATGTGCGCCGATCTCGGTGTGATGCTTGCCGACGCCGTCATAGTTGCAGGTGACGGTGCCCGCGCCGATGTTGGTATGCTTGCCCACATGGGCATCACCCAGATAGGTCAGGTGGCCAACCTTCACGCCTTCGTCCAGGATCGCGTTCTTCAACTCGACGAAGTTGCCGACATGGACATCTTCCGCCAGTTCCGCGCCGGGGCGCAGGCGGGCGAAGGGGCCGACGGTTGCGCCGCGGCTGACGTGGCAGCCTTCCAGATGGCAGAAGGCGTGGATGGTCGCGCCGGATTCTATCGTGACGCCGGGGCCAAAGACCACATTCGGGCCGATGGTCGCGTCGCGGCCCACGTGGGTATCCAGCGCGAAGAAAACCGTGGCGGGGTCGGTCAGGGTTACGCCGTTGTCCAGCGCCTCGGCCCGTGCCGACTGCTGGAACAGGGCCTCGGCAGCGGCGAGTTCGGCGCGCGTGTTGATGCCCAGCGTCTCGGCTTCATCGCAGCGGACCACGCCCGTGCTCAGCCCCTCGGCGCGCGCCAGTTCGACAATGTCGGTCAGGTAGTATTCGCCCGACGCATTCTGGTTGCCGATCTTTGACACAAGGCGACGTAGGGTCTGGGCGTCGGCGCAGATCACACCAGAATTGCAGAGGGTTATGGCGCGATCTTCGGGCGATGCGTCCTTGAACTCGACGATCTTCTGCAACTCGTCGTCCTGGGCCACAAGGCGACCATAGCGACCGGGATCGGCAGCCTCGAACCCCAGGACTACGACCGCATGGCGCTCGCGAGCCTCTTGCATGGCCTCCAATGTCTCGGGGCGCACAAAGGGGGTGTCACAGTAGAGAATAATTGCGTCGCCAGTTGCGCCTTCCAGCAAGGGGGCTGCCTGAAGAACGGCGTGGCCGGTGCCAAGCTGTTCCTCCTGAACAACCACGTCGGCGGCGTGATCGAAGGCTTTCGCCGACTTGGTGACCGCCGCTGCGCCATGGCCAGCGACCACGATGGTGCGGTCGGGGTCCAGCGCCTGTCCTGCCCGCATGGCGTGGTGCAAAAGCGGTGCGCCGCCAAGCACATGCAGCGCCTTGGGTAGGTCAGAATTCATGCGCGTGCCCTGTCCGGCGGCAAGAATGATGAGCGAGACGGGCATGAGGACCCCTTTCCTTCTGTCGGCCCCCGTTTTAACCGGAGTGGTGGGGGCCGCAAGCGCCCGGACGATCACCATACCTTTCGCCAGATTTCAGGGGCTCATCTTGCGCACAGTTGTCTTTGACCTTGACGGAACGCTGGCCGACACGAGCGCGGACCTGATCGCGGCGGCGAATGCCTGTTTCCGCGCTCTGGGGCATGGCGACATGCTGGACCAGACCGACGCCCTGACCGCGTTTCAGGGCGGACGCGCGATGCTGCGGCTGGGGTTGCAGAGGCTGGACCTTTTGAACGAGGCCGAGGTCGATCGGCAGTATCCCCACCTTCTGTCCGCCTATGCCGATGCAATCGACACCCATACCCGCCTGTATCCCGGCGCGGCCGAGGCGGTCGAACGCCTGCGGGCCGAGGGCTATGCTACCGCGATCTGCACCAACAAACCCGAGGCGCTGGCCGAGACGTTGATGCAGCGCCTTGGCGTGCGCAACCTGTTCGGCTCGCTCGTCGGCGCCGATACCCTTCCGGTGCGCAAGCCCGACCCGGCGCCACTGAACCTTGCCCTGTCGCGGGTAGGCGGGCGCGCGGACCGGGCTATCCTGATCGGCGACACCGACACCGACCGCCTGACCGGTCGCAATGCCGGCGTTCCGGTCGCCCTGGTGACCTTTGGCCCCGAGGGGCACGAGGTCGCACGCATGAAACCCGAAGCGCTGCTCGATCATTTCGACGACCTGTCGGCGCTTGTCGCGCAGATCATCCGCTGATCGCCCGCCCCTCGACCTGCCGGGTGTAGTCGGCCGCATCATACCAGCCGCGCGAAGCCAGGACAAATCCGTCGCCATCCAGATCCCATTCTTCCAGTCCCGAGATGCGGAGCGGTCGTTTCGTTGCCGCGTGGTGGCCGGTGAAGGTCCACAGATAGGCGACATGGTCGCCCGCGATGCGAGTCCCGTCGCAGACAAGATTCAGGTCCGGCACGTCGGCGAAAAAGCCTTCTGCCATCGCCTGAATCCCGGCCCGCCCGACCCAGGGTGTTCCCCGGTTGATGACGATCTGGCCGTGCGGAGCGTAATAGGACGCCACATTGGCGGCCGAACCCGAGTTCCATGCAGCCGTGTAGTCTATGGCAAGGCGCGCAATCCTGGCATCATTGTCGGTCATCTTGATCCTCGCTTTGTGATAGCTGTTTGACAGGGTCGAACCGTGACCCTACCCTAACCTTTCCCCGACAGAGCGTTTCAATGAATTACGCCGCCCCTTCCCCCCATGCCGTGCTGTTCGCGCTGATCACCGTGTTCCTCGACATGGTTGGCTTCGGCATAATCATGCCCGTTCTGCCGCAGCTGATCGAGGATGTGGGCCATATCGATCTGGCGGGCGCCTCGATCATCGGCGGCTGGATGTTCGTGGCCTTTTCGCTGGCGCAGTTCATTTGCAGCCCGATCGCCGGTAACCTGTCGGATCGCTACGGGCGGCGGCCGCTGCTGTTGCTGGCGATCTTTGGGCTGGGACTGGATTTCCTGTTCTGCGCGCTGGCGCCCACGTTGTTCTGGTTGTTCGTCGGACGCATTCTGGCCGGGATATGCGGATCGTCCTATGTCATCGCCAACGCCTATATAGCGGATGTGACGCCGCCCGATCAGCGGGCGAAAGCCTTTGGCATGATGGGGGCCGCTTTCGGCGTGGGCTTCGTTCTGGGGCCGGCACTTGGAGGCTTGCTGGGAGAGCTGGGGCCTCGCGTGCCGTTCTTCGTCGCAGCGGGTATCTCGGCGTTAAACCTCATATACGGCTTCTTCGTGCTGCCCGAGTCATTGCCGCCCGAAAAACGCCGACCGTTTGAATGGCGGCGCGCAAATCCCTTCGGTGCGCTGAAAGTATTCCGGCAGTATTCCGGTGTTCTGCCGTTGCTGACAGTGCTGACGGTGTTCTTTTTCGCCACCTCGGTCTACCCGGCGATCTGGGCCTTCTGGGGTATAGCCAAGTTCGGGTGGAGCGCCGCGCTGGTTGGCTTGACACTGGCCGCATTCGGGATCGTGACCGCGCTGTTCCAGGGATTTCTGACGGGACCAGCTGTGGCACGTTTTGGAGAGTGGCGTGTTGCGCTGATCGGACTTGTGGCCGCGGCGGCGGTCCTGGCGGGATACGGAATGGTTACAAGTCTGACGGGGGTTCTGATCCTGCTGATCCTGCATGGGCCGGAAGGTTTCGTGCATCCGATGCTGACCGCGATGATGTCGAAGGCGGTGCCGGATGATGCGCAGGGAGAGTTGCAGGGCGGCATCTCGGCGGTCACAAATCTGGCCATGCTGTTCGGCACGCTGATCTTCGCGCAGGTCTTCGGTCGTTTCATGGCTGAAGATGCAGCGTTTCGTTCACCCGATGTGGCCTATTACCTGGCATCGGCAATACTGTTCGTGACGTTGATCCTGTTTCTTCTACTGGTGCGCCGCCCCGCTGCGGTGGCTTCGCAGGCCTAAGTCATGGAACGTTTCACCGGCAGCTTCACCCAGCAGGAACCAATTCCCGATGAGGGGATCGAAGCGGCGCTCGCCGTCCTGCGACATGGACGTCTGCACCGTTATAACGTCGCTGCGGGCGAGGTGGCCGAGGCCGCGCTGCTGGAAGAGGAATTCGCGGCCCTGACCGGGGCACACTATTGCCTGGCCGTCGCTTCGGGTGGTTACGCCATGGGCTGCGCGTTGCGGGCTGTGGGTGTCAGGGCAGGGGATCGCGTTCTGTCGAATGGCTTCACGCTTGCCCCTGTGCCCGGCGCGATTGCCTCGTTGGGTGCCGCGCCTGTATTTGTCGAGGTGACGCAGGCGCTGACCATTGATCTGGACGATCTTGCGGCAAAAATCGAAGCTTCCGGGGCGCGCGTGCTGCTGCTCAGCCACATGCGCGGGCATGTCTGTGACATGGACCGGCTGATGGCGATCTGCGATGCGGCGGGCGTTATCGTCGTCGAGGACTGCGCCCATACGATGGGGGCGACGTGGCGGGGCGTTCCCTCGGGGCGGCATGGCCTTGTCGCCTGCTATTCGACGCAGACCTATAAGCACGCCAATTCGGGTGAGGGCGGTCTGCTGATTTCGGACGATGCGCAGGTGATGGCGCGGGCGATCCTCTTGTCGGGCAGCTATATGCTCTACGCCCGTCACCGCGCGGCGCCACCCGCAGAGGCTTTCGAGGGTTTGCGCTATGAGGTGCCGAATATCTCTGGTCGCATGGACAACCTTCGTGCCGCCATACTGCGCCCTCAGTTGGCGACATTGGCCGAACGGGTCGCGCGATGGGAGCAGTTGTATCGCGCGCTTGAGGATGGATTGCGCGGCACCAGCGGGCTGCAACTTATCCAGCGTCCCGAAGAAGAGGGCTTCGTCGGCTCGTCCTTCCAGTTCCTGCTGCCCGGATGGTCGCCAGCGCGAGTGCAGGCTTTGATCGCCCGTGCGTCGGCTCGGGGGGTAGAGGTGAAGTGGTTCGGAGCGGATGAGCCTGTTGCCTTTACCTCGCGCTATGACCACTGGCGTTATGCCAACCCGCAGCCCTTGCTGCAGACCGACAGGGTGCTGGCCGGATTGATCGACCTGCGGTTGCCGCTGACATTCAGCGTCGAGGATGTCGCGATGATCGGCCGCATACTGAAGGCCGAGGTCAGCGCCGTGTTCCAGGGGGGCGAGGCTGCGCCTCAGGCCGTTCCGCTTGGCGACTGAACTTGCGCGGCATTGACGCAGCGGGCGCCAGCCGGTCTATTGCGGAAATCAGCATCACGTGTCGCCTGATCTTCTCCCGAACCGACCGGAATAAGTCATGAATATGACCGTCAATGATCTGATCGGCCATGGTCGCGAAAGCCTGCTGGATGCACGTTTTCCGGGTCTTGTAGAGGTGCTTGGCTGGGTCGAGGCCGGTATCGACCTTCTGGCGATCGCGATCATGCTGATCGGGGTTGGGCGTTTCGTCATGGACTTTGCCGCCACCTTGTCTGTCGGTGAGGCACGGGGTGCGGGGATAGACAAGGCGCGGGTCGATCTGGGCCGCTACATACTCGCCGGGCTGGAACTTCTGATCGTGTCGGACATCATGTCGACCGCGCTCAGCCTGCAGATGGCGGATCTGGTGTTCCTCGGGCTGCTGGTCGTCATTCGATCTGTCATCAGCTATTTCCTTGGGCGCGAGATCGAGGGGCTGCAGCGAGAGGTTCGCGGGCCCGATATCGACCCGGAATCGCATCGAGGATGATGTGGGAGGCCAAAGCTTTGCACATGCAGCAAGAAGCTTGTCGCAGGTGCAGCTTTTGCGGTCACCCTTGGTTGACCCCGCTCGGGGGGCGGAGTAAACGGAACGCGAGACTACGGGGCGCCGCCCAAGGCGCTCCACCGCCCGCATGCCGCCAGCAAAGGAGCCTCCGCGTGGACTATTCTCTTCGAGAATATCTTCCGATTCTTATCCTTTTGGCTGTCGCTGTCGGGCTGGGGCTGGTTCTACTGTTGTCGGCCGCAGTCCTTGCCGTGCGCAATCCCGACCCCGAAAAGGTTTCCGCCTATGAATGCGGGTTCAACGCTTTCGACGATGCGCGCATGAAATTCGATGTGCGCTTCTATCTTGTGTCGATCCTGTTCATCATCTTCGACCTTGAGGTGGCGTTCCTGTTCCCCTGGGCTGTCGCCTTCGGCGATGTGTCGATGGTGGGGTTCTGGTCAATGATGGTTTTCCTGGCGGTCCTGACCGTGGGCTTCGCCTATGAGTGGAAGAAAGGGGCGCTGGAATGGGAGTGATGTCTGGCACCAATACCGCAGGTATCGACCCCGAGGTTTCGACCCGCGCCCTGAATGCCGAGTTGCAGGACAAGGGTTTCCTGCTGACCTCGACCGAAGACATCATCAACTGGGCGCGTACCGGCTCCCTGCACTGGATGACATTCGGCCTTGCCTGTTGCGCCGTCGAGATGATGCACACCTCGATGCCGCGCTATGATATCGAGCGTTTTGGCACCGCGCCGCGCGCCAGCCCGCGCCAGTCGGACGTGATGATCGTCGCGGGCACGCTTACCAACAAGATGGCCCCCGCGCTGCGCAAGGTCTACGACCAGATGCCCGAGCCACGCTATGTGATCTCGATGGGGTCCTGCGCCAATGGCGGCGGCTATTATCACTATAGCTATTCCGTTGTGCGGGGCTGCGACCGGATCGTGCCGATCGACGTCTACGTGCCGGGTTGCCCGCCCACGGCAGAGGCATTGCTGTATGGCTTCATGCAGTTGCAGCGGAAAATCCGCCGCACCGGCACTATCGCGCGCTGAGGAGTGACATCATGGCCGAGGCCGATATCCCCGAGGTGAAAAGCCGTGCGGTGCAGCTTGATGAGCAGCTGGGCGAATTGCTGGCGCATATCGAGATGCGCCGCCCCGGCACCGTCACCGAAAGCAGCATCGCCTATGGCGAGCTGAATGTGCGCATTCAGTTGTCGGCGCTCCTGCCGATGATCGAGTTCCTGAAATCCGACCCGAGCTGCAAATTCTCGACGCTGGTCGACATCACGGCGGTCGATTATCCGGATCGGCCCGCTCGGTTCGATGTCGTCTATCATTTTCTGTCGATGTATCAGAACCATCGCCTGCGCCTGAAGGTCGGCGTAAGCGATACCGAGATGGTTCCTTCGGTCATCGCTATCCACCCTTGCGCCAACTGGCTTGAGCGCGAGGTGTTCGACATGTTCGGCATCCTGTTCTCTGGCCACCCCGACCTGCGCCGTATCCTGACCGACTATGGTTTTCGGGGCCATCCGCTGCGCAAGGATTTCCCGACCACCGGCTACACTGAAGTGCGCTATGACGAGGCGCGAAAGCGCGTGGTCTATGAGCCTGTGAAGCTGGTGCAGGAATACAGACAGTTCGATTTCATGAGCCCGTGGGAAGGTGCGACCTATATCCTGCCGGGGGACGACAAGGCGAAATGATAGCCTCTCGATACTTCGTCGCCTGTGCGGCGCGTGGAATAAAGGTGACACCATGATGGACGGTGATATCCGGCGGAACACCTACGACGACGGCACGCAGGACGCGCTGACCGGCGAGCAGCGGATTCGCAACTTCAACATCAACTTCGGCCCGCAACACCCTGCGGCCCATGGCGTTTTGCGCCTTGTGCTGGAGCTTGACGGCGAGATCGTCGAACGTTGCGACCCTCATATCGGGCTTTTGCACCGCGGCACAGAAAAGCTGATGGAAAGCCGCACCTACCTGCAGAACCTGCCGTATTTCGACCGGCTGGACTACGTGGCGCCGATGAACCAGGAACATGCCTGGTGTCTGGCGATCGAACGGATGACCGGCGTGGTCGTGCCGCGTCGTGCCTCGCTGATCCGCGTGTTGTTCTGCGAAATCGGACGTGTGCTGAACCACCTGCTGAACGTCACCACGCAGGCGATGGACGTGGGTGCTTTGACCCCGCCGTTGTGGGGGTTCGTCGAGCGCGAAAAGCTGATGGTGTTTTATGAGCGTGCCTCGGGCGCGCGGCTGCATGCGGCCTATTTTCGGCCCGGCGGCGTGCATCAGGATCTGACGCCCGAACTCATCGACGATCTTGATCAATGGGCGATCGAATTCCCGCAACGGCTGGATGATATCGACGGCCTTTTGACCGACAACCGCGTCTTCAAGCAGCGCAACGCCGATATTGGCATCGTGACCGAAGAAGACATCCAGCAGTGGGGTTTTTCGGGCGTCATGGTGCGCGGATCTGGTCTGGCATGGGATCTGCGGCGGTCGCAGCCCTATGAGTGCTATGACGAGTTCGACTTCAAGATTCCGGTGGGGGTCAATGGCGACTGCTATGACCGCTATCTGTGCCGCATGCAGGAGATGCGCGAGTCGACTTCGATCATCCGGCAGGCCTTGGCCAAGCTGCGCGTCGAAAAGGGCGACATTCTGGCCAGGGGCAAGATCACTCCGCCGAAACGGGGCGAGATGAAGACCTCGATGGAAGCCCTGATCCATCACTTCAAGCTTTACACCGAAGGCTTCCACGTTCCGGCGGGCGAGGTCTACGCCGCCGTGGAGGCCCCCAAGGGCGAGTTCGGCGTCTACCTTGTCTCGGACGGCACCAACCGCCCCTACCGCGCCAAGCTGCGCGCACCGGGTTTCCCGCACCTGCAGGCCATGGACTATATCTGCAAGGGTCACCAGCTGGCCGATGTCAGCGCGATCCTGGGGTCCATGGATATCGTGTTTGGTGAGGTGGACAGGTGATCAAACTGCGCACCCCAGCCACTAAAAGCCGCCTTTTCCTTTCGAAAGCAGTTCTCTGATGCTTCGCCGCCTTCACAAAGAGCAGCCCGCCTCTTTCGCCTTCACTCCGGCGAACCTTGAATGGGCCAAGGGCCAGATGACCAAGTATCCCGAAGGCCGTCAGGCTTCGGCGATCATCCCGATCCTGTGGCGCGCGCAGGAACAGGAGGGCTGGCTCACCCGTCCGGCCATCGAATATTGCGCGAACCTGCTGGGCTTGGCCTATATCCGGGCGCTGGAGGTTGCGACCTTCTACTTCATGTTCCACCTCGCCCCGGTCGGGTCGGTCGCGCATATCCAGATTTGCGGCACAACGTCCTGCATGATCTGCGGGGCAGAAGATCTGATTGCGGTCTGCAAATCGCGGATCGCGTCGCAGTCGCACACGGTCAGTGCGGACGGCAAGTTCAGCTGGGAAGAGGTTGAATGCCTTGGTGCCTGCACCAACGCGCCGATGGCCCAGATCGGCAAGGACTATTACGAAGATCTGACGCCAGAGATACTGGGCTCGATGATCGACCGTTTCTCGAATGGCGAGGTGCCGACGCCGGGTCCGCAGAATGGCCGCTACGCTTCGGAACCTTTGAGTGGCCTGACAAGCCTGAAGGATTTCGAATCCGGCCGGACACAATACAACGCTTCGGCGCAAGCGGCAGTTGATCTGCACGACACGGTGAAACGCATTGACGGCACCGAGGTGCCGTTGCGGATGCCTTGGCAAGGTAGGGCTGCCCCGGCGACCCCGGCCAAGGCCGAACCCAAGGAACCCAAACCCGGTGCGGGCCGCGCAGCGGACGCCAGTGGCGTGACGGTGCAAGAAGCTCCCGCGCAGTCCACCGGAAAGCCCCGCGCAAAAGGCCGCTCGACGGGCGGAACGGCGGCTGGTGAGCCGGGCGCTCCGCTTGCCAAGGCGATCGAGGCAGCCAAGAATTCTGCGACGGGCGTGAAACCCAAGACGCTTGCCAAGCCGCGCGGCGAAAAGGCCGATGACCTGAAAGAGATCGAGGGGATCGGGCCGAAGCTGGAGGCGTTGTGCTACAGCCTTGGCTTCTATCACTTCGACCAGATCGCCAACTGGACGGCGGATGAAATCGCCTGGGTCGATGCCAACCTGACCGGCTTCAAGGGCCGCGTCACGCGCGACAAATGGGTTGCGCAGGCCAAGCTGATCGTTACCGAGGGGCTGGAGGAATTCCGGCGCCGCGCGAAGACGAATGACTACTGATGCCGCGCCCCACCGCCTCTGACAGGGATATGCAGCTTGCCCGCCAGGCAAGGCTGGCGGCGATCGTCATCGTCGCCACCATGCTGCTTTGGCTTTTGATGCAGATGATCGGGGCCCAATACGGCTGGGCGGCGCGCTTTGCCTTTCTGTTCGACTTTGCCGCGCTGGGCGGATTTGCCTTCGCGCTTGTCGTTACCTATCGGATCTGGCGCGCGCGCCGGGACAATTCGGGGACCATGTGATGCTGAAAGATCAGGACCGCATCTTTACCAACCTGTACGGGATGCATGATCGCACGCTCGCCGGGGCAAAGAAGCGCGGCCAGTGGAGCGGGACCGCCGGGTTCATCGCGCAGGGTCGCGACTGGATCATCGATCAGGTCAAGGCGAGCGGTCTGCGTGGGCGCGGTGGGGCAGGGTTCCCGACGGGTCTGAAGTGGTCTTTCATGCCAAAGCAGTCGGATGGCCGCCCGTCCTATCTTGTCGTGAACGCCGACGAATCCGAGCCCGGCACCTGCAAGGACCGCGAGATCATGCGGCACGATCCGCATACGCTGATCGAAGGCTGCCTGATCGCGTCCTTCGCGATGGGAGCGAACGCCTGCTACATCTACATCCGCGGCGAATACATTCGTGAGCGTGAGGCACTGCAAGCCGCCATCGACGAATGCTATGACGCGGGGCTCTTGGGCAAGAATGCCGCGAAATCCGGTTGGGATTTCGATCTGTATCTGCATCACGGCGCAGGTGCCTATATCTGCGGCGAAGAAACCGCGCTGCTGGAAAGCCTTGAGGGCAAAAAGGGCATGCCGCGGATGAAACCGCCGTTCCCGGCGGGCTCGGGCCTGTATGGTTGCCCGACCACGGTGAACAATGTGGAATCCATCGCCGTTGTCCCGACCATCCTGCGCCGTGGCGCCGACTGGTTCGCGAGCTTTGGCCGCCCGAACAACGTCGGCACCAAGATTTTCGGCATCTCGGGTCATGTGAACAACCCCTGCGTCGTTGAAGAGGCGATGTCGATCCCGCTGAAGGAACTGCTGGACCGTCATTGCGGCGGCGTGCGCGGCGGCTGGAAGAATCTCAAGGCTGTTATCCCCGGCGGGTCTTCGGTGCCGCTTTTGACGCAGACGCAATGCGACGATGCGATCATGGATTTCGACTGGCTGCGCGAGCAGCGCTCGGGCCTTGGCACGGCGGCGGTAATCGTGATGGACCAGTCGACCGACGTCATCAAGGCGATCTGGCGGCTGTCCAAGTTCTACAAACACGAAAGCTGCGGCCAGTGCACACCCTGCCGTGAGGGCACAGGCTGGATGATGCGGGTCATGGACCGTCTGGTGCGCGGCGATGCCGAGGTCGAGGAAATCGACATGCTGCTGTCCGTGACCAAGCAGGTCGAGGGCCACACGATCTGCGCCCTTGGCGACGCGGCGGCCTGGCCTATCCAGGGTCTGGTGCGCGCGTTCCGCGATGAGATCGAGGATCGGATCAAGGCGAAGAGAACCGGGCGCATGGGCGCCATGGCTGCGGAGTGAGAATGCGCGCGGGGCTACATATGGCGATCGGTGCGGCGGTGCTGTCGGGATGTTCCCCGGCAACCGTCTCGCATGCGCCGGGCGCTCGCGAAGTGCGTGTGACAGGCGAAGCGGGGTCACTCGGTTTCGATCAAGGCGCTCAGGCGAAGAAGATCGCCAACGCGCAGTGCGGACCGCGCGGCGTCAGGTCCTCGATCAACGACCGCTATGAAGCCGGGACCTGGGTTTTCGTGGAGGGCTGCGCATGACGCTGTTTGCCGGCCTTTTGCGGACATGGATGGAGTGAAGGCCATGTGCCACGCCTGCCTTGATCCGAAATATCAGATGCAAGAGATGGATCGCCGTCTCGCATCCGTCGCACAGGTGCGGCAAGACAATGACGCGGACAGCGCGCAGACGATAGGGTTTTGGGCCCGGATCGGCGCATGGCTGGCCCCGTGGACGCGGAAGGACCAAGTGCATGTCTAACCTCAAGCCCATTTCTATCGATGGCGTCGTGGTCGAGGTCGATCCCGCGATGACGATCATTCAGGCGGCGGAAGTGGCGGGCATCGAAATTCCGCGCTTCTGCTACCACGAGCGGCTGTCGATTGCCGGCAACTGCCGGATGTGTCTGGTCGAGGTCGTGGGCGGCCCGCCGAAACCCGCCGCCTCCTGTGCGATGCAGGTGCGGGATCTGCGCCCCGGCCCGAATGGCGAGCCGCCGGTCGTCAAGACCAACTCGCCTATGGTCAAGAAGGCGCGGGAAGGGGTGATGGAGTTCCTGCTCATCAACCACCCGCTTGACTGCCCGATCTGCGATCAGGGCGGCGAATGCGATTTGCAAGATCAGGCAATGGCTTACGGCGTGGACTTCAGCCGGTATCGCGAGCCGAAGCGTGCGAGTGAAGACCTTGATCTGGGGCCGTTGGTCGAGACGAAGATGACGCGCTGCATCTCTTGCACGCGCTGCGTCCGCTTCACGACCGAGGTCGCGGGCATCACCCAGATGGGTCAGACCGGACGCGGCGAGGACGCCGAGATCACGTCCTATCTGAATCAGACGCTCGACTCGAACATGCAGGGGAACATCATCGACCTTTGCCCGGTCGGCGCGCTGACCTCGAAACCCTACGCCTTCACCGCCCGCCCGTGGGAGTTGTCCAAGACCGAGACGATCGACGTCATGGACGGGTTGGGATCGAACATCCGCGTGGATGCAAAGGGCCGCGAAGTAATGCGGATACTGCCGCGCAACCATGACGGCGTGAACGAGGAATGGATTTCCGACAAGACGCGCTTCGTCTGGGATGGTCTGCGCCGTCAGCGGCTGGACCGGCCCTATGTGCGCGTCGATGGCAAACTGAAACCCGTGTCCTGGCCAGAGGCTCTGGCGGCAGCGGCGACTGCGATGAAGGGTGCAAAGGTTGCCGGTTTGATCGGCGATCTGGTGCCGGTCGAGGCCGCCTTTGCGCTGAAACAACTGGTCGAGGGGCTGGGCGGCAAAGTCGAATGCCGGGTGGACGGGGCGAAACTGCCTGCTCGCAACCGGGGCGCCTATGTCGGGACTGCGCGGATCGAGGATATCGACTCTGCGACGATGATCCAGTTGGTTGGAACCAACCCGCGTCTTGAATCCCCCGTGCTGAACGCGCGCCTGCGCAAGGCATGGACACGCGGCGCGACCATCGGCCTGGTCGGACCCGCTGCCGATCTGACGTATGACTATGTGCATGTGGGCACCGGGCGCGACAGCCTTGTGGAGCTTGCAGAAAAAGACATTTCGCAAGCGACACAAGACAAGTCGACGCTGGTGATCGTCGGCATGGGCGCGCTGATCGGCAATGACGGCGAGGCGGTGCTGAGCCAGGCGATGCAGCTGGCCGAGAACTCCAAATCCAAGCTGCTTATCCTGCATACCGCTGCGGCCCGCGTGGGGGCAATGGATGTTGGCGCGACGACAGAGGGTGGTCTGGCCGCAGCGCTGGATGGCGCTGGCGTGGTCTACAACCTGGGCGCGGATGAAATCGGCGTGCCTGACGGTGCATTCGTGATTTATCAGGGCAGCCATGGCGACCGGGGCGCGCATCGCGCCGACCTGATCCTGCCTGCGGCAGCCTATACCGAGGAAAGTGCGGTTTTCGTCAACACCGAGGGCCGTCCGCAACTGGCGCTGCGCGCGGGCTTCGCGCCCGGCGAGGCGAAAGAGAACTGGGCCATTCTGCGCGCTTTGTCCGCCGAAATCGGTGCAAAACAGCCCTGGGACAGCCTGGCGCAACTGCGCCAGGCCCTGATCGCCGCCGTGCCGCATCTGGGCCGCATCGACGAGGTGCCGCAAAACGAATGGTCCCCCTTGCCGCTGACTACGCCCGCGCGCGGTGATTTCGGCTGTGCTGTGACCGATTTCTATCTTACCAACCCGATCACCCGTGCCTCGGTGCTGATGGCCGAGTTGTCGGCCGGCGTGGCCGAGCGCGCCGCCCGTCCCATGGCAGCGGAGTAGGCATGTGGCGCGGTCTGACGCTCATCCTGGTTCTTGGTGCGGTGACCGCCTGTTCCGAGGCGGAAGCGCCCGAGGAAGAGGTGTTTGCGCCGACCTATCTGGGCATCCAGACACTGCTGCTGGAAGACGATCTGGTGGATTTCCGCGTCGCCATGAAGGGCGCGCGGAACAAGGACGACGTCTCGGCCTATGCGCGCTGCGCAGCGGCGCAGTATGCGCTGATCCGGGGCTATGGATTTGCGCGTCACGTCCGTACGAATGTCACGCAGACGGGTGGCTTTTGGCGCGGAGATGCGGTTTACACCATCTCGTCGGCGCTGCCCAAGGGGCTGGCCACGATCGACGCGGAAGTCACGGTGCGCGACTGCGGCGAGCAGGGAATACCTACGGTATGAGGGATACTTACTGCCATGACTGAATTCCTGAATACCGGACCGGGGATCGTGCTGCTTATGGCGCTGCAAAGTCTGCTGATCGTCGCTTTCGTGATGATCAGCCTGCTGTTCCTGGTCTACGGCGACCGCAAGATCTGGGCGGCGGTGCAACAGCGTCGCGGGCCAAACGTGGTGGGTCCGTGGGGGCTGCTGCAATCGGTTGCGGACGCGCTGAAATACATCGTCAAGGAAATCGTGGTGCCCGCCGGTGCCGACCGGCCGGTTTTCTTCCTTGCCCCGATGCTGTCCTTCGTTCTGGCGATCCTGGCCTGGGCGGTGATCCCGTTCAATCCGGGCTGGGTTCTGGCCGATATCAACGTGGCCATCCTGTTCGTCTTCGCCATGTCCTCGCTTGAGGTTTACGGCGTCATCATGGGCGGCTGGGCCTCGAACTCGAAGTATCCGTTCCTGGGCAGCCTGCGCTCCGCTGCGCAGATGATCTCTTATGAGGTCTCGCTGGGCCTGATCATCATCGGCATCATCATCTCGACCGGCTCCATGAACTTCTCGGCCATCGTCGCGGCGCAGGATGGCAGCTTTGGCCTGCTCAACTGGTACTGGCTGCCGCACCTGCCGATGGTCGTGCTGTTCTTCGTCTCGGCGCTGGCCGAGACCAACCGCCCGCCGTTCGACCTGCCCGAAGCGGAGTCCGAACTGGTTGCCGGATTCCAGGTGGAATACTCCTCGACGCCGTTCCTTTTGTTCATGGCGGGCGAATACATCGCCATCTTCCTGATGTGCGCGCTGATGAGCCTTCTGTTCTTCGGCGGCTGGCTGTCGCCCATTCCCGGTCTGCCTGATGGCGCGCTGTGGATGGTCGCGAAGATGGCGTTCTTCTTCTTCCTCTTCGCGATGGTGAAGGCCATCGTGCCCCGCTACCGCTATGACCAGCTGATGCGCATCGGCTGGAAAGTATTCCTGCCCATGTCGCTGGCCTGGGTGGTCGTGGTGGCATTCCTTGCAAAATTTGAAGTGTTCGGCGGCTTCTGGGCCCGCTGGGCGATCGGAGGCTGACATGTCGGTAACCCCAAAGGCAAACCAGCCGATCGACTGGGCACGGGCGGGCCGGTACTTTCTGCTGTTCGACTTCATCAAGGGCTTCGGCCTTGGGCTAAAATACTTCTTCGCCCCGAAGGAAACGCTCAACTATCCGCACGAGAAGGGGCCGCTGTCGCCCCGCTTCCGCGGCGAACACGCGCTGCGCCGTTATCCCAATGGCGAGGAACGCTGCATCGCCTGCAAGCTGTGCGAGGCGATCTGCCCGGCGCAGGCCATCACCATCGACGCCGAACCGCGTGAGGATGGTAGCCGCCGCACCACCCGCTACGACATCGACATGACCAAGTGCATCTACTGCGGCTTCTGCCAGGAGGCCTGCCCGGTCGATGCCATCGTCGAAGGCCCGAACTTCGAGTTTTCGACTGAGACGCGGGAAGAGCTGTTCTACGACAAGGCCAAACTTCTGGACAACGGCGCGCGCTGGGAAGCCGAGATCGCACGCAACCTGGAAATGGACGCGCCTTACAGATGAACGACGAATTCACCAAGATGTTCAAGGCGATGGTTGAAAGCGGCCAGGAAATGGCGCGCTCGTTCAACCCTGCGCTGGAGAACTTCTCTGTGAAGGGGTTCGAGAACCTCTGGCCCACCATGTCCAAGGACATGATGGAAATGTGGTTCGGCCGCACGTTCAACCGCGAGGGGCTGGACGCCAAGACCCGGCTTCTGGTGACGCTGGCGGGCCTGACGGTGGTCGGCGCCCATGCGGAGCCGCAACTGCGCCTGACGATCCGGCACGCGCTGGAGGCGGGAGCCACTAAACGCGAGATCGCGGAAGTGATCTGGCAGATGAGCATGTTCGGCGGGGTGCCCGCCATGACCAAGGCGCTGGAGATCGCACAAAGCGTCTTCAGCGAGACCGAGGAGACGGACGCATGACGGTCGCGGATTTTGCCTTTTACGGCTTTGCCATCGTGCTGATCACGGCAGGGCTTCTTGTCACCGTGGCGCGAAACCCGGTGCACTCGGTTCTGTGGCTTATCCTTGCCTTCCTGAACGCGGCAGGGCTGTTCGTCCTGCTGGGGGCCGAATTCGTGGCGATGCTGCTGATCATCGTCTACGTCGGCGCGGTGGCCGTGCTGTTCTTGTTCGTCGTGATGATGCTGGACATCGACTTTGCCGAGCTGAAGGGCGAGATGGCGAAATACATGCCATTGGCCGGGCTGATCGGGGTGATCCTGCTGATGCAATTCGCGCTGGCCTTTGGCGCCTGGGTTCAGGCCGACGGCGCACTGGGGCTGCGTCAGGCCGTGACTCCGGACACGGCCCAGATCGACAACACCCGCGCGCTGGGGCTGCTGATTTATGATCGCTACATCTACCTGTTCCAGGCGGCGGGCCTGATCCTGCTGGTCGCCATGATCGGGGCGATCGTGCTGACACTCCGCCACCGCACCAATATCAAACGCCAGAACATCCTGGCCCAGATGTACCGCGATCCGGCGAAGTCAATGGAACTAGTTGACGTAAAGCCGGGGCAGGGGCTCTAGGCCAGAGGTATCAAGGCCGCTCTTTCATCAGGGCGGACCCAGACAGAAGAAATCGGGCAGACGACCCGGAGGGACGAAGATGGTGGGACTGACACATTACCTGACGGTGGCGGCGGCGCTGTTCGTCATCGGGATTTTCGGGATCTTCCTGAACCGGAAGAACATCATCGTCATCCTGATGTCGATCGAGCTGATGCTGCTGGCGGTGAACATCAACTTCGTCGCTTTCTCCAGTTTCCTGGGCGACTTGGTCGGCCAGGTCTTTGCAATGTTCGTGCTGACGGTGGCCGCGGCAGAGGCGGCGATCGGGCTGGCGATCCTCGTCTGTTTCTTCCGCAACCGGGGCACCATCGACGTCGAAGACGTCAACGTGATGAAGGGCTGAGACGATGGCGACGATCATCCTGTTCGCGCCGCTGATCGGCGCGCTGATCTGCGGCTTCGGCTGGCGTTTCATCGGCGAATTCGCGGGGCAGGTCATTACCACCGGCCTCGTCTTTCTGGCGGCCTTGCTCAGCTGGATCATCTTCCTGACATTCGACGGCGAAACCTATCAGGTCATTCTGGCCCGCTGGTTCGACGTGGGCAGCTTCGGTGCGGAATGGGCGATCCGGGTGGACCGGCTGACGGCGATCATGCTGGTCGTGGTCAACACCGTCTCGGCGCTCGTCCACCTCTACAGCTTCGGCTACATGGCCCATGACGACAACTGGAAGCATGAAGAGCACTACAAGGCGCGCTTCTTTGCCTATCTGTCGTTCTTCACCTTCTCGATGCTGATGCTGGTGACTTCCGACAACCTGATCCAGATCTTCTTCGGGTGGGAAGGGGTGGGTGTCGCATCCTACCTGCTGATCGGCTTCTATTACCGCAAGCCATCGGCGAATGCCGCGGCGATCAAGGCCTTCATCGTCAACCGGGTCGGCGACTTCGGTTTCGCGCTGGGGATATTCGCGCTGTATTTCCTGGTGGACTCTGTGCGCTTCGATGACGTGTTCGCCGCCGGTCCGGTTCTGGCCGAGACGAACATACGTTTCCTGTGGGCCGACTGGAATGCGGCGAACCTGATCGCAGTGCTGCTGTTCATCGGCGCGATGGGGAAATCGGCGCAGCTGTTCCTGCACACATGGCTGCCGGACGCCATGGAAGGTCCGACGCCGGTTTCCGCGCTGATCCACGCGGCCACCATGGTGACGGCGGGCGTGTTCCTTGTCTGCCGCATGTCGCCGATCTTTGAATATGCGCCCGACGCGAAGGATTTCGTCGTCATCATCGGCGCGACGACCGCCTTCTTCGCGGCGACCGTGGGGCTGGTGCAGAACGACATCAAGCGCGTGATCGCCTATTCGACCTGTTCGCAGCTTGGCTACATGTTCGTGGCGGCGGGCGTCGGCATGTATCCGGTCGCGATGTTCCATCTGTTCACCCACGCCTTCTTCAAGGCCATGCTGTTCCTTGGCGCAGGCTCGGTCATCCATGCGATGCATCACGAGCAGGACATGCGGAACTACGGCGGGTTGCGGAAGAAGATCCCGCTGACCTTTGCCGCGATGATGATCGGCACTCTGGCCATCACCGGCGTCGGCATCCCGCTGACCACCATCGGTTTCGCGGGTTTTCTGTCCAAGGACGCTGTCATCGAGAGCGCCTATGTGGGATCGACCTACGGGTTCTGGATGCTGGTCATTGCTGCCTGCATGACCTCTTTCTACTCGTGGCGTCTGATGTTCATGACTTTCTATGGCGCGCCGCGGGGCGACCATCATGCCCATGACCATGCGCATGAAAGCCCGAAGGTGATGCTGATCCCGCTGGGCGTTCTGGCGCTTGGCGCGGTGTTTTCGGGTATGATCTGGTATGGCGTCTTCTTTGGCGACTCCACCAAGTTGCGCAGCTGGTTCGGAATGCCTGCGGGTATTGAACATGCCGTGGCAGCGGAGCCGGGCGCAGAACAGGCCGCAGCGGGCGAAGGCGCCGCAGCGGCAGACGCGACTGCGACGCACGGTTCGGGCGCGGCGACCGAGGCGGATGCCGGACAGGCCGCAGCCGATACCGCCTTGCCGGAGACAGGCGAAGCGGCAGCCGTCGCGACGCCGGTGCAGGGCGCAATATTCTTCGGGCCGGACAACAATGTCCTGAACGAAGCGCATGAGGTGCCGAAGTGGGTGAAGGTCAGCCCCTTCATCGCGATGCTGATCGGCCTGGCGCTGGCCATCCAGATGTACCTGATCAGGCCGGAACTGCCTGCGCGACTCGCAGCCAACCAGCGCCCGCTGTATCTGTTCCTGCTGAACAAATGGTATTTCGACGAAATCTATGACTTCGTCTTCGTCCGGCCCGCGAAATGGCTTGGCAACTTCCTGTGGAAACGCGGGGATGGCGAGGTCATCGACGGCTCGATCAACGGCGTGGCGATGGGGATCATTCCCTTCTTCACGCGCATCGCTGGTCGGATGCAGACCGGCTACGTCTTCACCTACGCCTTCGCGATGGTGCTGGGCATCGCGATACTCATCACCTGGATGACGCTTTCGGGCGGCGCGGGGTAAGGACAACATGGACAACCTTCTTTCCATCATCACCTTCATCCCGCTGGTCGCGGCAGCGATCCTGGCGCTGTTCCTGCGCGGCGACGATCTTGCCGCGCAGCGCAACGCCAAATGGGTCGCGCTGGTCGCCACTACTGCCACCTTCCTGATCTCGCTGTTCGTGCTGGCCGGATTCGACCCCTCGGACACCGGATTTCAGTTTGTCGAAGAGGCCGACTGGGTTCTGGGCCTGAAATACAAGCTGGGTGTCGACGGCATCTCGGTGCTGTTCGTGATGCTGACGACCTTCCTAATGCCGCTGACCATCGCCGCCTGCTGGGATGTCGAGACGCGCGTCAAGGAATACATGATCGCGTTCCTGGTGCTGGAAACGCTGATGCTGGGCGTCTTCGTGGCGCTGGATCTTGTGTTGTTCTACCTGTTCTTCGAGGCAGGTCTGATCCCGATGTTCCTGATCATCGGCATCTGGGGCGGTAAGGACCGCATCTATGCGTCCTTCAAGTTCTTTCTTTATACCTTCCTCGGCTCGGTGCTAATGCTCGTTGCCATGGTGACGATGTATTTCGATGCAGGCACCACCGACATCCCGACGCTTCTGCAGCACACCTTCGCCTCTGAGACATTGAACATAGCCGGTTTCCAGGTCGTCGGCGGGTTGCAGACGTTGCTGTTCCTGGCTTTTTTCGCGAGCTTTGCGGTCAAGATGCCGATGTGGCCGGTCCATACCTGGCTGCCCGACGCCCACGTTCAGGCGCCGACCGCCGGATCTGTGGTGCTGGCCGCGATCCTGCTGAAAATGGGGGGCTATGGCTTCCTGCGTTTCAGCCTGCCGATGTTCCCGGTCGCGTCCGAAATCTGGTCGCCGCTGGTGTTCTGGATGAGCGCGATCGCCATCGTCTATACCAGCCTTGTCGCGCTGGCGCAGCAGGACATGAAAAAGCTGATCGCCTATTCATCGGTTGCGCACATGGGTTATGTGACGATGGGTATCTTCGCCGCCAACCAGCAGGGCGTCGATGGCGCGATCTTCCAGATGCTGAGCCACGGCTTCATCTCTGGCGCGCTGTTCCTTTGCGTCGGCGTCATCTACGACCGCATGCACACGCGTGAGATCGACGCCTATGGCGGTCTGGTCAACCGGATGCCGGCCTATGCACTTATCTTCATGTTCTTCACCATGGCGAACGTTGGCCTGCCGGGCACCAGCGGCTTCATCGGCGAATTCCTGACGCTGGTGGGCATTTTCCAGGTCAATACCTGGGTCGCGGCGGTTGCAGCGTCGGGTGTGATCCTCTCGGCGGCCTATGCGCTGTGGCTGTATCGCCGGGTGGTCTTTGGCGACCTGATCAAGGAAAGCCTGCGGACCATTACCGACATGACCCCGCGGGAACGCGCGATCTTCGCCCCGCTGGTTGCCATGACCCTGCTTCTGGGCGTGTTCCCCAGCCTTGTGACCGACATCACAGGACCTTCGGTTCTGGCGCTTGTAAACGACTACCACGCCGCGCAGCCCGCCGATCTGGCGACGCGCATGGCCTCGAACTGAGGGACGGGCGATGAACGCAACCGATTTCCAGACCGTCCTTCCCGAGGTCGTCCTTGCTGTGTATGCGATGGCCGCGCTTCTCTTTGGCGTCTACACCGGCAAGGACAAGGTCGCACCGCTGCTGGTCTGGATCACGGCGGGGTTGTTCGTCCTGATCGCGTTGTGGATCGGGGCGGGCGGTTCGGGGTCGCGCGCAGCCTATTACGGCATGTTCCTTGACGATCCGTTCTCTCGTTTCGCCAAGGTGATGATCCTGCTTTCCGCCGCCGCCGTGCTTGTGATGAGCAAGGATTACATGGAGCGGCGCGATCTTCTGCGGTTCGAATACCCGGTGCTGGTGGCGCTGGCGATCATCGGCATGATGATGATGGTCTCGGCGGGCGACCTGATGGCGCTCTACATGGGGCTGGAGCTGCAGTCGCTGTCGCTCTACGTCGTGGCATCGCTGCGTCGGGACAATGTGAAATCGACGGAAGCGGGGCTGAAGTACTTCATGCTGGGTGCTCTGTCGTCGGGGATGCTGCTGTATGGCGCTTCGCTGGTCTATGGTTTCGCAGGGACCACGTTGTTCTCGGGCATCGTCGGGACATTGGCCGGAGAGGCCCCGCTGGGTCTTTTGTTCGGGCTGGTGTTCATACTGGCCGGGCTGGCGTTCAAGGTTTCGGCCGCGCCGTTTCACATGTGGACACCAGACGTCTACGAAGGCTCGCCCACCCCTGTGACGGCGTTCTTCGCGACCGCACCCAAGATCGCAGCCATGGCGCTGTTCGCGCGGGTCGTTCACGACGCCTTTGGCTCGATCCCCAAAGACTGGGGCCAGATCATCGCGGTCCTCGCGGTCCTCTCGATGTTCCTTGGCGCGATTGCCGCCATCGGACAGCGCGATATCAAGCGACTGATGGCCTATTCGTCGATCTCGCACATGGGATTTGCGCTGATGGGCCTCGCCTCTGGCACGGCTTATGGTGTGCAGGCGATGCTGATCTACATGGCGATCTATGTGACGATGAACGTCGGCACCTTTGCCTTCATCCTGTCGATGCAGAAGGACGGGGTTCCTGTAACCTCGATCGAGTCCCTGAACATGTATTCCCGGCGTGAGCCGATGCGCGCGCTGGCGATGCTGGTGCTGCTGTTCAGCCTTGCCGGGGTGCCGCCCTTCGTCGGGTTCTTCGGAAAGTTTTATGTGCTGAAGGCGGCCGTCGATGGGGGCATGGCATGGCTGGCCATCCTTGGCGTCATCGCCTCGGTCATCGGCGCCTTCTACTATCTGCGCATCGTTTTCTACATGTATTTCGGCAAGGAAGGCGACGGACTGAACGGCCAGATGCCCGCGGTGCAGTGGATAATGCTGGTTGGGTCGGCTGCGGCGATGGTGATCGGCGTGGTCAACCTCTTCGGGGTCGAACCTTGGGCCGCAGCTGCGGCGGAAGCGCTTGTTCGCTGAACCCTGGCCTGCCGGCGTGGCGAAGGTCGCGCTGGCTACGGTCGACAGCACCAATGCCGAGGCCGCTCGCCGAGCGGCTGATACGCTGGAACCGACCTGGATATCGGCGGGTGAGCAGACCGGGGGGAGAGGGCGCAGAGGGCGGCCCTGGGCTAGTCCGCGCGGCAATTTCTACGGTACGCTGTTGCTTCACCCGACCGAAGCGCCCGAAGTAGTAGCGCTGCGGTCCTTTGTGGCGGCGCTGGCCCTCTACGACGCGCTGGTGGCGATTACTGGGCTACCGCAGGGGTTTACCCTCAAGTGGCCGAACGATGTGCTTCTGAACCACGGAAAGCTGGCCGGCATTTTGTTGGAAAGCCTGGGGCAGGGCGATCATGTCGGCCACCTTGCCATCGGCATCGGCGTGAACCTGATCTCGACCCCGGGCGCGTCACAGCTTGAACAAGGCGCGGTGCCTCCGGTCAGCTTGCTGACTGAGACCGGGCTGCGTATCACCCCCGAGGCGTTTCTGGACGTGCTGGCGCCCGCCTACGCTCGTTGGGAAGCGGTGTTCGTGTCCGAGGGATTTGGGCCCTTACGTGCCGTCTGGTTGTCCCGCGCCGCAAGGCTGGGGCAGGTCATCCGCGCCCGCACCGGCACCGCCACGCGGGAAGGAGTTTTCGAGACCATAGACGCGTCGGGCGCTCTGGTGCTGCGCATGCCTGAGACAACCGTAGCTATCCCCGCCGCCGAAGTCTTTTTCTGACGCCAGGGGAAGGAGGACGATCATGCTTCTTGCCATCGACTGCGGCAACACGAACACCGTATTCTCCGTCTGGAACGGAGAGCGCTTCCTGGCCACCTGGCGGATCGCCACGGATCACAAGCGCACGGCGGATGAGTATTTCGTCTGGCTGTCCAGCCTGATGAACCTGAACAAGATCGACGTCGACATCAGTGAGGCGATCATCTCTTCCACTGTTCCGCGCGTTGTCTTCAACCTGCGCGTCCTGTGCGATCGTTATTTTTCGACCCGTCCGCTGGTCGTCGGCCGTCCGGGTTGCGAACTGCCGGTGCCGCCCCGTGTCGATCAGGGAACGACCGTCGGGCCGGATCGGTTGACCAATACCGTCGCGGGGTTTGATCGCCACGGCGGCAATCTGATCGTGGTCGATTTTGGCACTGCCACGACCTTTGATGTCGTGGATACCGATGGCGCATACATCGGCGGCGTCATCGCGCCGGGGGTGAATCTTAGCCTTGAGGCGCTGCATATGGCGGCAGCGGCGCTGCCCCATATCGATGTCACGAAACCTCAACACGCCATCGGCACGAATACGGTGGCCTGCATGCAGTCGGGTGTGTATTGGGGCTACATCGGCCTTGTTGAAGGTATCGTGCGCCGCGTCCGGCTGGAGCGTGACCGCCCGATGAAGGTCATAGCCACAGGGGGCCTTGCGAGCCTTTTTGCGCAGGGTTTCGATTTGTTTGACAGTGTTGAGGATGATCTGACCATGCACGGTCTCGTCCTTATCAACAGGTATAACAGGGAACTGGAAACCGTATGAGTGCCAACCGGCTGATCTACCTCCCTCTCGGCGGCGCGGGTGAGATCGGGATGAACTGCTACGTCTACGGCTATGGGCCGGAAGACAAGGAACGCCTGATCGTCGTTGATCTGGGCGTGACCTTTCCCGATATGGACAGCACACCCGGCGTTGACCTGATCATGGCCGACATCACCTGGCTGGAACAGCGGCGCGACCGGATCGAGGCCATCTTCATAACCCACGCGCATGAGGACCACATCGGCGCCATCGGCCTTTTGTGGGGGAAGCTGAAGGTGCCGGTCTATGCCCGCCGCTTCACCTCGATCCTTGGCCGGCTGAAGCTGGAAGAGAACGGCCATCCCGGCACGGTGATCACCACCGTCGCCCCGCGCCCGGAAGTGGTGGACGCCGGGCCGTTCAAGGTGCAGTTCGTGCCGATCGCGCATTCGATCCCCGAAAGTGCCGCGCTGATCATCGACACGCCCGCGGGGCGCGTCGTGCATTCCGGCGACTTCAAATTGGATGAGACGCCGCTGGTCGGCGAACCGTGGAGCCCCGAGACCTTTCGTCAGATCGCGGCAGAGCGCCCGGTGAAGGCGCTGATGTGCGATTCCACCAACGTCTTCTCTCTGCACCAGGGGCGGTCGGAAAGCACGCTGCGCGACCCGATTAAACAACTAATCGCCGGTGCCTCCGGCATGGTCGTGGCGACAACCTTCGCCTCGAACGTCGCGCGACTGCGCACGCTGGCCGAGGCCGCAACTGCGGCAGGTCGCACGGTCTGCCTGTTGGGCCGCGCCATGCGCAAGATGGTTTCCGCCGCGCAAGAGGCGGGTGTGCTGACCGATTTCCCCCGCACTGTCAGCCCGGAAGATGCGCTGGAGGTGCCGCGCCAGAACCTGATGCTGATCGTCACCGGCAGCCAGGGTGAACGCCGCGCGGCCTCCGCCCAGCTGTCGCGGGGCAAGTACCTTGGCCTGCAACTGGCCGAGGGCGACATGTTCCTGTTCTCGTCCAAGACCATTCCCGGCAACGAGCGTGACGTGCTGAAGATCGTGAACGCCCTGTCCGAGATGGGCGTCGAGGTGGTCGACGACAACAACGGTCTCTACCACGTCTCGGGCCACGCGAACCGCCCCGATCTTGAGGTGGTGCATGATATCCTGAAGCCAGCGATGCTGATTCCGATGCACGGCGAACACCGCCACCTGCGCGCCCATGCCAAGCTGGCCGAAACGCGCGGAATCGCCGCAGAAATCGCGACCAATGGCATGATGATCGACATCACCGGGGATGTGCCGCAGATAGCGGAATACATCGAAACCGGGCGCAGCTATCTGGATGGCTCGGTCCTGATCCCCGCGCTGTCGGGCGTGGTGCGCGACCGTATCCGCATGGCGCTGAACGGGCACGTGATGATCACCGTCATCCTGGACGAGAACGACGAAGCACTTGGCGATGCCTGGGCCGAAATCTCTGGCCTGTCTCCCAATGGCAAGACCGGAGCGGTGCTGGCCGATACCATCGAGGCGGAGTTGAGCGAGTTCCTGTCGCGGGCCGATGACCGTGTGGTGCGCGATGACGACAAGCTGGACGAGGCGATCCGCCGGATCGTGCGTCAGGTCGCCATGGAAGAGATTGGCAAGAAGCCGGAAGTGACCGTGGTCGTCAGCCGTTTGCAGACCGAATAGACAAGGCGACCCCGGATAGGCTCCGGGGTCCGCCAGCCGCTTATTCCGAAGTTACGGGCCGCGCAAAGCTGCGCGTCAGGAAGTCCGGCATGTGGTCACCCATGCCGACTACAGCCTTGTCGTCACGACGATCTTCACGACGACGGTCCTCGCGACGGTCGTTCGAACGTCCTTCCGAGCGTCGGTCGCCCGAACGGCCACGCTCTTCCGCCGGGCGCTCTTCGCGAGCAGGGCGTTGGGGCGCTGGCGCGGTCACGACCTCGATCGGGGCAACATCACGGATCGGCTCGCGTGACGCTTCGCGGCCATGCTCGCGCACGGGACGCGGCCGGTCGCTGCGCTTCTCGCGGCTTCGCTCGCGCGGGGCGCGTTCGCGGTCGGGGCGGTCGGAGATTTCAATAACAGGGGCCTCTCCACGCGGGATCGGTTGCTTCACAAGGCTTTCGATGGCCGAGAGGTATTTCTCATCCGAAGGCGTCGCAATCGTAAAGGCCTTGCCCAGACGACCGGCGCGACCCGTGCGGCCGATCCGGTGCACATAGTCCTCGGGGTGCGAGGGGACGTCGAAGTTGAACACATGGCTGACCGCCGGAATGTCCAGACCACGCGCCGCCACGTCAGAGGCCACCAGCAGATGCACCGTGCCATCGCGGAAGCCGTCAAGCGTCCGCGTCCGCACCGACTGATCCAGATCGCCATGGATGGGAGAGGCGTTGAAGCCGTGCTGTTTCAGCGACTTGGCCACCACGTCCACGTCCATCTTGCGGTTGCAGAAGATGATCGCGTTGGTGCAGGCCTCACCCTCGGCCTTGATAAGGGCGCGCAGGGTTGCGCGTTTCTCGGCGAAAGAGCGATCCTTGCGCGAGGGTGTGAACTGGAACAGCTTCTGCTCGATGGTGGTCGAGGTGGTGGCCTGCCGCGCAACCTCGATCTTGGCCGGGTTGTGCAGGAAGGTATTGGTGATCCGCTCGATCTCGGGCGCCATGGTGGCGCTGAAGAACAGCGTCTGGCGGGTAAAGGGCGTCAGCTGGAAGATACGCTCGATATCCGGGATGAACCCCATGTCCAGCATCCGGTCGGCCTCGTCCACCACCATGATCTGTACGCCGGTCAAGAGCAGCTTGCCACGCTCGAAATGGTCCAGCAGACGGCCCGGCGTCGCGATCAGCACATCGACGCCACGGTCGATCAGCTTGTCCTGCTCGCCAAAGCTCACCCCGCCGATCAGCAGCGCCTTGGTCAGCTTGGTGTGCTTGGCATAGACGTCGAAGTTCTCGGCCACCTGGGCGGCCAGTTCGCGCGTCGGCGCCAGAACCAGCGAACGCGGCATCCGGGCGCGGGCGCGGCCCTGTCCCAGCAGCGTAATCATCGGCAGGGTAAAGCTTGCCGTCTTGCCGGTGCCGGTCTGGGCGATGCCCAAGACGTCGCGGCCTTTCAGTGCTTCGGGAATGGCCTGCGCCTGGATCGGCGTCGGGATTTCATAGCCGGCTTCCTGCACGGCAGTGAGAACGCGCGGGTCAAGCGCGAGGTCGGTGAATTTGGTCATAAGCGTCCTGTCAACAATGCGGTATCGGACCGCATTCGATTATGGGACGCATCAATCCGGGCGCCCCGGCGTCGGTGGCCATTATGGCCTGCGGGTCCGTTAGCGGAAAAGCCTGGGAAGGTCAAGGATACCGCCCAAATTTGAGCATCTCGTGGCATGCAGACCTGTCATGCTGCCGTTGCGAGGCGATCATGACGCTGTTTCACCGACATGACAAAGAGGATGCATATCCCATGCAAAGGCTCCGATCATGCGCGCTTCGATTTTGACCGGCACGGCTGTTTTGCTGGTTTCGGCCACCACGGTCGTCGCCGAGGAAACCTTTCCCGCAACCCTGACGGGCCACGCGATTTTGCCAGCGGGCACATTCATCGTCGCGCCCGATGATGCCCCCGCTGACCTGAAGATTGCGGGCAAGTTCACCGGGTCCACACCGGCCTACCAGCCCGCCACGGTGCCCGGAGATACAGGGCCTATGCACGGCAAGCGCCCTACGGGACTGGCCACGCCATTTCAGGGGCAGGCGGTGCAGGGCCTGTCCGGCTTCGCGATGAACCGGGCGCAGGATGGCTCTGTCTACGTGCTGACCGACAACGGTTTTGGCGGCAAGGGCAACAGTCCCGACGCCATGTTGTTCTTCAACCGCATGACTCCCGACTTCGCAGCGGGCACGGTGCAGATTGCCGAGACTGTGTTTCTGCATGATCCCGACCGCAAGGTTCCCTTCCGCATCACTTCAGAGGGAAGTGAGAAACGCTATCTGACCGGCGCGGATTTTGACCCCGAAAGCATCCAGCTGGTAAATAACGAGATCTGGATTGGCGAAGAATTCGGGCCCTACCTGATCCGCGCGACCACCGATGGCAAGGTTCTGGCCATCTACCCGACGATGATCGACGGCACTCTGGCCAAGGGCCCCGATACCCCCGGCGTCCAGGTGCCAGCTCAACCCGGCAAGGATTTCACCGTCCAACGCTCGGGCGGGTATGAAGTGATGGGGCTGCAACCTGGCACTGGCCTTCTCTGGGGGATACTTGAAAAGCCCCTGTTCGCCGCCACGGGCGAGCCGGAAGGCACCTTCGTGCGCGCCATGGCCTTCGATCCCGCCAAAGGCGAATGGACCGGTCAATTCTTCAAATTTGCGCTTGGCGAAGGCGCGGTCTCGATCGGCGACATGAATTTCATCGACGATACCCGTGCGCTGGTGATCGAGCGGGACAACGGCGAGGGCGATCCGAGCCTCAAGTGCGAAGGCGATGCAAAGCCCGACTGCTTTCCGATGCCAGCGATGGCCAAGCGCGTGGTCCTGATCGACACCGCCAGCATCGACGCGGACGGCTTCGTCAAGCGGATCGGTTCCATCGACCTCATGGACATCGCCGACCCCAACGGCATGAACCGCCTGCCGACCGTTGCCAGGCGCGACCTTGCGGGCAAGTTCACCTTTCCCTTCTTCACCATCGAGGACGTCATGCGCGTCGATGATACGCATATTCTGGTTGCCAACGATAACAACCTGCCGTTCTCCAGCGGTCGTCAATTGGACCAGGCCGCAGCCAACGAGTTCATTCTCCTGTCGGTGCCAGAGTTGCTTTCTGCGCGCTGAGCTTTAGCTGACCTTGACCAGCGCGGGGAAAACGGGATGCATCGCCGCATCCGCCCCTGGCGGAACATCGAAAGCAAAGGGAGTTTCACATGGCGATCAAGAACACAGCTTCGGCGCATTGGGCCGGCGATCTGAAAACCGGCAAAGGGCAGATTTCCTCTGGCTCCGGCGCGCTGTCGTCGCTGCCCTACGACTTTCGCAAGCGGTTCGAGGGTGAAAAGGGCACCAACCCCGAAGAACTGATCGGCGCCTCGCATGCCGCCTGTTTCTCGATGGCCTTCTCGGCCGAACTCGGTAAGGCCGGATTGACCGCCGAGGCGATTGACACGGTAGCCACGGTGACGCTGGACTTCATCGACGGCGCGCCGACGATTGTCAGTTCGCACCTTGAGCTGAAGGCGAAGATTCCGGGGGCGAGCCAGGAAGCGTTCCTGACCGCGGCCAACAGCGCGAAAGCCAACTGCCCGATCTCTCGCCTGCTGAAGGCCGAGGTGACGATGGACGCGAAACTGGTTTAAGCGGCAGACGGATGCAGCCGCGGGCGATAGCCCGCGGCAAGCACGCGCACCATCGGTTCGGGTGTCAGGACTTCGACTTCTCCGGGTGGTGGAGTCATCCGCTGGCCATATCCTTGTGGAGCGAAGGGCAGTAGCCCGCCGCCCAGTATCAGGAAGTAGTCTCGGTCTTGCCGAATGAAGCTTCCGTCTGGCAAGTCGCCAAACCGCGCTCGATGTGTCGCGAGATTTCGTGTGCCGGGCAATACCCGCGCCGCGTGAAGCACCCGGTCCATTTCCGCCGCGCTGTCCTCTCGTCCGAATACACGGCCCCAGCCAGCGCGAAAGGCGTTGTAGTCCGCCCGCCTGCACAATGCGCAAGGCCGGTGCCCGGCAGACAGCGCCACCGCCTCGTCCAGGAAGAACAACTCTGTCCAGCGACCCGGCGCCATGACCTGCCGCCGCCAGCCCTTGTATTCCAGCTCGCAGGCGATCCAGTGCGGGTGCCGCCAGCGCGCCTCGCCCATCCGCCCCTCGGCGTCGTGCAGGATCCCGCGGTTCCCTGTCAGCGTCCCGCGTGCCGGAATGGCGACCATCTCACCATCCGGCATCACGCGGTTCTGGCGGGTCATTTTACATCCGCTTGTTTCACCTACGATCGCTCGCTCAAGAAAACTCGAACCGATAACGGTAACTTTTAAGACTCAAGTTTGGAATTGCCTTTGCGGCAAGTATAACCCTCGGATGATGCTCAGCAGCAATCAGGATGCCTCTGACTCGATTGGTGCCTTCTTCTGCCGCACAACTCATATAAGCGAGGATTTGGGCAATTGCCTCAGGTCGCGATGTCCCCGCTTTTAATTCAATAATGACCGGACACCCCTCTTTGTCTTGTGCAAGGATGTCGATGAACCCAGCCTCGACTCTGCGCTCAGAGTTTCCATCAACAATAGAAAGTCCGTCTTCCAATTGGGTGATGTTCTGGCGCAGAGCAGCCTGAAGATCCCTCTCGAGGCCGAATGTCTGCGATGCGGCCTCTAAAATTTCTTCAGCAGCCTCGTCGAATTTCTCCTCGGTTGCCAGAGTCTCAGAATTACCGCCTAGAAACCTGAGATAGTCGGTTAAATGGGATTTATACCAAGCCAGATGAGTTCTTAGCTTGTCCGGGTCGATTGGCAAACGCGAAGGGTTTTCTCGACCCTCACGGCTGTCAATGCTTGAATAGGTTAGACTGCTTAGAATGCTGCGCAAACCATCTCTTTGGTATTCTTGATCTAGCTCCGTCTCATAGTGCTTTTCTAGGCGCTTTAGCGCGTAGATGCGCTGGTCTCTTGTTTTATCGGCCAAGTCTCGACCAGAAAGCGATTTCCTATATTCGTCCTCGCGCATCACGCCATCATCTCCTTCGTCGCCGTCAACCGCAGATCGGGATAGTCTCGTTCGATCCGGTCGATGTCCCACTTCAAGCGGGTAAGATAGACCGTATCGCCGTCATGGTCGGTGGCGATATGGCCCTTGTTCACGTTGATGAACTTCTCGACCTCGGGCTTTGGTCCCGACACCCAGCGGGCCGAGGTGAACTGCGATCCTTCGAACCGGACCGGCAGCTGGTATTCCTGCTCGATCCGGCTGGCCAGCACGTCGAATTGCAGCGCGCCCACGACACCGACGATAAAGCCCGACCCGATCATCGGCTTGAACACCTTGGCGGCACCTTCTTCGGCGAACTGCATCAGCGCCTTTTCCAGATGCTTGGCCTTCATCGGATCGCCCGCGCGCACGCCCTGCAGAAGCTCCGGCGCAAAGGACGGGATGCCGGTGAAGCGCAACACCTCACCCTCGGTCAGGGCATCGCCGATCCGCAGTTGCCCATGGTTCGGGATGCCCATGATGTCACCGGCCCATGCCTCTTCGGCAAGCTCGCGGTCCGCGGCCAGGAACAGCACCGGGTTCGTCACAGCCATCGGTTTTTTCGACCGGACGTGGATCAGCTTCATGCCCCGCGTGAAGTGCCCCGAGGCCAGTCGGACGAAAGCCACCCGGTCACGGTGCTTGGGGTCCATGTTGGCCTGCACCTTGAAGACGAAACCGGTCACGGCCTCTTCCTCGGGGGCCACCTGCCGCGTCTCGCTGTTCTGGATCTGTGGCGGGGGGCCGTATTCACCCATGCCATCCATCAGCTCTTTCACCCCAAAAGAGTTGATCGCCGAGCCAAACCAGATCGGCGTCAGCGAGCCGTTCATGAAGGCGTCCCGGTCAAAGGCGGGAAGCAATTCCCGCGCCATTTCAATTTCTTCGCGCAGCTTGTTCAAAAGCTCCACCGGCACATGTTCGGCCAGTTTCGGATCGTCCAGCCCGGCGATCTTGATCGATTCCGCAACCCGGTTGCGATCGGCGCGGTCCATCAGTTCCAGCCGGTCATGCAGGATATCGTAGCATCCGACGAACTCTCGCCCCATGCCGATAGGCCAGGAGGCAGGCGAGACGTCGATGGCAAGGTTCTGCTGGATCTCGTCGATGATCTCGAACGTATCGCGGCTTTCGCGGTCCATCTTGTTGCAGAAGGTCAGGATCGGCAGGTCGCGCAACCGGCAGACCTCGAACAGCTTCTGCGTCTGGCTTTCCACGCCCTTGGCCCCGTCGATCACCATGATCGCGGCATCCACGGCGGTCAGTGTGCGATAGGTATCCTCGGAGAAATCCGAGTGGCCGGGCGTATCGACCAGGTTGAAGCGATAGTCGCCATATTCGAACGACATGGCCGAGGCGGAAACCGAGATGCCGCGTTCCTGCTCCAGCTTCATGAAGTCCGACCGCGTGCGCCGCGCCTCGCCCTTGGCGCGCACCTGTCCGGCCATCTGGATCGCGCCGCCGAACAGCAGGAACTTCTCGGTCAGCGTCGTCTTGCCGGCGTCCGGATGCGAGATGATCGCGAAGGTCCGGCGACGGCCGATCTCGGGGGGCAGGGGGGCGCGATTTGACATGGGCCGGGGTATAGGCGCTGCCCCGCGCACGCGCAACTCTGTCTTGGACTTGTCACGGACGCGCGCTATAACCAGAACATTGAGCGAACATTTGGGGGGTTATGATGACTTTGAATGAGATTGCCGCAGAGCTTGTCGCGGGCTGTCGCGAAGGGCGTGAAGTCGAAAACCTGCACAAGCTTTACAGCCCCGACGCGGTCTCGGTCGAGGCGGCCGACATGGGTGGCGGGCGAGAGTCGAAGGGCATAGATGCCATCCTTGCCAAGCACGAATGGTGGGGCGCCAACCAGATCGTCCACAGCTTCGATGTCGAAGGACCGTTCCCGCATGGCGACGACCGTTTCGCCGTCATCTTCGAGATGGATACCGAGAACAAGCAATCCGGGCGCCGAGACCAGATGCGCGAGGTTGCCGTCTATCACGTCAAGGACAGCAAGATCGTTCGGGAAGAGTTCTTTTACCCGACCGGTGGCTGACCCAGCAGGGATTGCCGCAGCGATGCGGCAATCCCGCGCCCCGCCTCGGTTCCGAAATGCGGATCGTGGCGCAGGTCGGGAAAGCGCGCGGCAACGGCATCTGCCAGATCGCCGGGCAGACGCGCGACGGTCGCCTCTGTCACCATCAGGCTTTCCGAAGGGATACCCTCGGCATAGATGATCTCGTGCCGGTCGAAGATCAGGCTGAAGTAATCGACCACGCCGCCGTCCCGAAGGAAGATACGCTCCCCATCCACCAGATGCTTTGCCTGAACCAGCACTTCGGCGGTCGGCAACTCGGGCAAGCGAGTGGGGCGATAAAGAAACATGCGGTGGTGCTGGCTGACGATGAGATCATGCGCATTGCCCAGAACGCCCTTGCTGATCACGACGGGGGCAAATGCACCGATGGCACGCAGGGTTGCCCGCCCGACCCAGCGAATTTGTTGCGCGCCATGGTCGCGGGTCAGGACACGGTCGCCAGGATCAAGACTTTCGATGCCGCGCTGACGGCCAGAGGGCAGGGTGATCAGCGTGCCACGTGCGAACGAGACGCAGACAAGATCGGACAGCCGCGCGGCCACCGGCGCGGAGTCGATGGCAATCAGCGAATATTCCATCCGCCGTGCCATCGGCGACAGCGGCAGCGCAAACAGGCCTTGGCCATGGGACAGCAGCAGCACCTCGACTGTTTCGGCCTGCGGGGACAGCAGCGTGTACCGGGCGATCATCTGCACGGTGTCGCCGGGTTTGCCGACTTCCGATCCGGCAGCGATGGTTTGCAGATGTTCGTCGGACTGATGCAGGGCAAGCCTCAATGGCCGCGCATCGACGTCAAGCTCATATACATCACCCGCGCAGACGGTTTCGGGCAGCCCCAGACCATCGCCCAGATTGGCACCGGAACTGACAAAGATCTCCGCGGCAGGAAACACTTGGCAACTATGGCCGAGCGGAGGAATAAGGTCCGTGGGCATCGGAAATCCGGTCTGGCAGAAACTACTGGCGGAAACCTTAACAGCGGCGCGCGCACAGGGTCAAACTGCGCTGCAGGAGGCGGTTTCCGCGAAACGACCCATCGCCATTCCCAGGCATTGTTGCAAGGGTGCTGGCAAAAGACGGGCGTGTTCCGAATCGCCCGGCGCAGAGAGGAAAGGATATAGCGATGGATCTGGGGCTGAGGGGCAAGCGCGCGCTGGTCTGCGCATCTTCCAAGGGGTTGGGACGTGGCTGCGCCGAGGCGCTGGCAGAGGCCGGTGTGGACCTTGTTCTGAACGCCCGTGGCGCAGAGGCGCTGGAGGCGACGGCCGAAGCCATCCGTGCCCGGTTTCAGGTTTCCGTTACACCGATAGCCGCCGATATCACCACAGAAGACGGTCGGGCGGCAGTTCTTGCCGCAACAGGACAGGCGGACATCCTTGTGACCAACGCCGGTGGACCACCGCCCGGCATCTGGTCAGACTGGAGCCGCGATGATTTCATCCGCGCGCTGGATGCCAACATGCTGACGCCCATAGCTCTGATGCAGGCGCTCTTGCCCGGCATGATCGAGCGGCGCTGGGGGCGGGTGGTCAACATCACATCGCAGTCGGTCAAGGCGCCTGTCATGACCCTGGGTCTGTCGAACAGCGCACGCACCGGCCTGACCGGCTTTGTCGCCGGAACCTCGCGGCAAGTCGCGCAGTATGGGGTGACGATCAACAACCTGCTTCCCGGTAGCCATGCCACGGACCGTATCGCTGCCCTGAACGCGCGGGCGGCCCAGAGCGAAGGGATTTCGGTCGAAGAGGCCGGTCGCCGTGGCGCCGCCGCGATTCCCGCCGGTCGCTACGGGTCGCCACAGGAATTCGGAGCCGCCTGCGCCTTCCTCTGCTCGCAACACGCTGGGTTTATCGTGGGTCAGAACATCCTGCTGGATGGCGGTGCGACCAACGCGACGATCTGAGCCTCAGGCCGCCAGAGCCTTCAGCGCATCGCGCCAATATTGGTGGCGGGCTTTCAGCGCGTGGTTGCGGGCCATGTCTGACAGATCGTCGTCCAGTTGCTCCAGTACCTCGAAGCGGAAGCTGTCGGCGCCATGCGTTGCCCACGCCGCCTGCATGGCCGCGTTCGTGGCGCCGCCCTGGCCAAGCGTGAATTGCAGCCGGTTCTCAATCTTGTCGAGGTCGGGCGACTTTCCGACCCAGACCTCGTCGCTGGCAAGGCAGCGCATCGCATAGATGCCCGCTGGAGACTTGCGCTCCTTATAGGCGGCGATGGCGTCTTTGCGCGACTGGCTGGTCATGGATGCACCCTTTCTGCTGCTTTCGGCTGTATAGGGCAGGTGGCAGCCGAATGGCCATGGCGGTCTTGCCCCCGCCGGTTCAGCCTGCTAATCCCGGCTCATTCCTGATGAAATTCATCGGATATGAGGCTCAGTTGACCGAACCCGCCCCGCGACTGCAGGTGACAAATCTCACCCGTTCCTTTGGCGGCGCGCCCGTGGTGGACGACCTCTCGCTTACCGTTGCTGCGGGGCAGGTGACCTGTCTGCTTGGACCTTCGGGCTGCGGCAAGTCCACGACGCTTCGGATGATTGCCGGGGTCGAAAGACCCGACCGGGGGCGCGTCGTGATCGACGGCATGGCCGTTTCGGACGGCGCGCAATTCGTTCCGCCCGAATCCCGCGCCGTTGGCCTTATGTTTCAGGATTTTGCGCTGTTTCCACACCTAACTGTCGAGGCAAACATCGCTTTTGGCCTGCGAAACGGACGCGCCGAAAAAGTGGCTCGGGTGGGCGAGTTGCTGGAAAAAATCAACCTCTCCGGCTTCGCGAAAAAGCATCCGCACGAACTGTCGGGGGGCGAGCAGCAGCGGGTCGCTCTGGCACGGGCCCTCGCCCCGCATCCGCGCATCATGCTGATGGACGAGCCGTTTTCGGGTCTGGACAACCGCCTGCGCGACGGGATCCGCGACAGCACGCTCGACGTGCTGAAGGAAGAGGGTGCCGCGGTTCTGCTGGTCACGCACGAGCCGGACGAGGCGATGCGGATGGGCGACGAGATCGCGCTCATGCGCGGCGGAAGGATCGTTCAGCGCGGTGCCCCATACAATGTCTACAACTCGCCTATAGACACGGCGGCAGCGGCATTCTTTAGCGATATCAATGTTATTCACGGCATTTCTCGTGGCGCACTGACCCAGACGCCCTTCGGCGAGTTTCTGACGCCGGGCCATGCCGACGGTGCGCCGGTCGATATCGTGATCCGCCCGCAGCATCTGAAGATCGACTTCGACCGTAACGGGCGTGGACCCAGCCCGACCCCGCAGGACGGCACGGCGGCAAGGGGGCGCGTGGTCCGGTCACGCTTCATGGGCGGCGCCAGTCTGGTCGAGTTCCGGATGGAATTCGACGGATCGCGGCTTTTGGCGTCGATCCCGGGTGCGTTCCTGCCAAAGCCCGATACGGATCTTTGGCTGATGATCCGCCGCGACCGCTGTTTTGTATTTCCTTCGGGCGGGCGACCCGCCTCGCTTTAGGCCTCAGGTCTCGACAACGCGCGCCAGATAATCTTCGACCGTCTTGCCGGCCTCGGGTGCAAACCTGTCACGAGGTTCGATAGCCTCGACAATATCCAGCCGAAACACCCGGAAATCATTATCAAATTCACACCAGGCGGTCAGCGTCCAGGCCCGCCCCCAGAATTCCAGTTGCAATGGTCGGACAATCCGCTCGCCTCTGCGCCCGTAACGCATCCACAGCCGCTCATGCTCGCGCAACGCTCGGCGCACGATGCCAAGGTGGGGCGCCGCGCGCGCCGCCTCGGCGCTGGCAAAAACGAAGGTGTCGGCTCCTGAATCACGTGCCGAATCCGGTGTCACGGCCGCGATCTTGGCGCGCAGGCTGACCGCCGCCCTCGCCAATGCCGGATCGGCGGCGGAACCCGCCAGTTGCACCCCATAGCGCAGCGCCTCCAGCTCATCCCGCGTCAGCGCGACAGGGGGCAGGGTCAGCCCGCCTGACAAGATATAGCCGACCCCGCGCTCCCCCTCGACCGGCAAGCCAGAGGCAGCAAGCGTGGCCATGTCGCGCCATATGGTGCGGGTGGATACCTGAAGCGTATCGGCCATATCGGTGGCGCGATGCAGGTTGCCATCGCGAAGGATCTGCAAAAGCGCGAAAAGACGGTCCGAGCGCGGCATGGCCGAATCTCCTCATGTCGCTGTGCCGGTGAATTGCCATATCGCCGGGACAACTGACAACTTACTGTCAGCAAGCTTGCCCGATAGCCAGTCCCCGGCTTTCAAAACCCCGCGCATTCTGTCGAATGCGCTTTGATCCGGTGGCTTCCGGCCATAATTCTATAGCCTGAACGAATGTTGGCCCCGGACAGGGCACCAAAGGGAGACACATCATGCTGAACAACATCGGCCTTCCCGGCCTTCTTCTGATCGCGGTCGTCGTGCTCGTGCTTTTCGGACGCGGCAAGGTAAGCTCTCTTATGGGTGAGGTCGGCAAGGGCATCACCGCTTTCAAGAAGGGCGTGAACGACGGTCAGGCAGAGATCGACAATGCCGCGCGCGACGTGACTCCGCCTTCCGAGAAGGACAAGGCCTGATCGGGTCGGTTCTGAAGCAGAGCGCGCGAGATGTTTGATATCGGCTGGACCGAATTGATGGTCATCGGTGTCGTCGGCCTGATCGTTATCGGGCCGAAGGACTTGCCGGACATGTTCCGCACCATGGGCCGTTTCACAGCCAAGGCGCGATCGATGGCGCGCGACTTTCAGCGCGCCATGGAGGCAGCGGCGGATGAGGCCGGCGTCAAGGACGTGGCAAAGGATCTGAAGAATGTCACCTCGCCCCGCGCGATGGGGCTGGATGCGGTCAAGCAGGCCGCGACCAAGTTCGAACAATGGGATCCGCTGAAACCCGCACCGAAGCCGACGCCTGTGACACCGGCGGCAGCCACCGCCGCGACCAAGCTTGGCCCCAATACCCAGGCGCTGGCCGATGCACAGGCCGCCAGGCGCGCCGCCACGCTGCAGGCCGACCCCGACGCGCCGCCGCCCGGCGCCAGGCCGACCGAGGCCGCACCGGATGCGGCGGATGTGTCCACCGAGTCCAAACCAAAGCGCAAGGCTGCGGCAAAGCCTCAACCTGAGCCGGTTGCAAAAGCTGCGCCATCGAAAGCCGCGACCGCAAAGCCAAAACCCGTCAAGGCCAAGACGCCCGATGTTTCGACGGTCGCCCAGGCTCTGACCGGCGCATCGAAGCCAGTGCGCAAGCCGCGCGTCAAAAAGCCAGATGCGGGAAAGACTGAAGCATGACGAGCGACGATATCGACGACAGCGCCGCCCCGCTGATCGAGCACCTGAAAGAACTTCGCAATCGCATCATGATTTCGCTGGCGGCCTTTGTCGTCGGCATCTGCATCGCCTTCACGGTCTGGAATCCGATCTTCAACTTTATGACCAAGCCGATCTGCGATGCGCTGGCCAATCGGAATCAGGAATGCCAACTGGTGTTGATCAAGCTGCAGGAAGGGTTCTTCGTGGCCTTCCGCATTTCCGTCATGGGCGGCTTCATCATGGCCTTCCCGATCATCGCCTGGCAGATGTGGCGGTTCGTGGCGCCGGGTCTTTACAAATCCGAGAAGGGCGCCTTCCTGCCCTTCCTGATTTCGTCGCCGGTCATGTTTGCCATCGGCGGCGCCTTTGCCTTCTACGTCGTTCTGCCCATCGCCTTCGAATTCTTTCTGGGTTTCCAGCAGATGATGGTGACGACTCCGGATGCAAGCCCTGATCTTGTGAGCCAGCATCCCGGAACGGCGGGCATCCTGTTCCAGGGTTCGATGGAGCAATATCTTGCACTGACCACCAATTTTATCCTGGCGTTCGGCCTTTGCTTCCAGCTGCCGGTGCTGCTGACGCTGATGGGCAAGGCGGGGATCATCTCTTCGCGCGGCCTGATCGGGATGCGTAAATACGCCATCGTGCTGATCCTTATTCTGGCGGCTGTCGTGACGCCGCCCGACATGATGTCCCAGCTGATCCTGTTTGCCGCGATCTACCCTCTCTATGAGGTCTCGATCTTCCTCATCCGGCGGATCGAAAAGCGGCGCGAGGCCGATCTGCGGGCGCAGGGCCTGTGGGTGGACCCCGACGAGGAAGAGCCCGAGGCCGACAAGGCATGAGCGCCGCCGCAGACCCGCCGCTGATCCGCATCGCCGAGGCGTTGGAGCGGATGAACCCGCCACCGGCGCCTGCGCCGGATACGGACTCTGCCGACGCATTTGTCTGGCATGTGGGGCCGGACCGGTTGGTTCCCGTTCCGAAGGTCTCCCGCATCGCGATTGCCCTGTTGGTCGGGGTGGACCGCGTGCGGGACATCCTGCTGGCCAATACGCTCCAGTTCGCGAAGGGGTTGCCCGCAAACAATGCCCTGCTGTGGGGCGCGCGGGGGATGGGGAAGTCGAGCCTTGTGAAGGCCGTCCACGCCGAGGTGGTGCGGCAGGGGCTGCCGCTGAAGATCGTGGAGTTGAGCCGCGAGGATCTGGCCTCGGTCAGCCGGTTGCTGGCGCTGCTGGCGGGGTCGAAGGACCGCTTCGTTCTGTTCTGCGACGATCTTTCGTTCAGCCATGATGACCAGCAATACAAGGCGCTGAAGGCAGTTCTGGACGGCGGGATCGAGGGGCGACCGGATAACGTGGTCTTTTATGCGACCTCGAACCGGCGGCACCTGATGCCGCGGGACATGATCGAGAATGAACGCTCGACGGCGATCAGCCCGTCCGAGGCGGTGGAAGAGAAGGTGTCGCTGTCCGACCGCTTCGGGCTGTGGCTGGGCTTCCATCCCTGTTCGCAGGATGAATATCTCGCGATGATCGACGGATACTGCGCGGCCTATGGGGTGAAGATGGAACCCGAGCAGCTGCGGGCCGAGGCGATCGAATGGCAGGCGACGCGCGGGGCGCGGTCGGGCCGGGTGGCCTGGCAGTTCTTTACCGATCTGGCGGGACGGATGGGCAAGGCGCTGTGATTGCACGCGTGCAACGCCTGACAAGCATCTGATGTAAAACAGCTATCATCATGTCGTTTACCGGATATTAACCGCCACGACAGCACGCAGACGCAATCTGCTTCTTCTTGGTCCAAATACCCCAAAACGCCGAGCATGTGCGCAGGCGCGTGCGAGACAAAGGCGTGCCGCCGTCAGGCGGCTCCTCTGGATCAGACGGAGGAACGGGCGGGCGCTTGCCGGGTTCACGGGAGCGCGCCTTGAGTTCCCCCCTCGATTTGGCCTAAACCAAGGACAAATCAGAAGGACGCGCGTTCATGCGGATTTTCAGCGACCTGGCCGACACCATCGGCAAGACCCCCCTGTTGCGGTTGCGCAAGGCCAGCGAGGCGACGGGCTGCGAGATCCTGGGGAAATGCGAGTTCATGAACCCCGGCCAGTCGGTCAAGGACCGTGCGGCGCTGTACATCATCAAGGATGCCATAGCGAAGGGTGAGCTTCGCCCCGGCGGCACCATTGTCGAAGGGACGGCCGGGAATACCGGGATCGGGCTGGCGCTGGTCGGATCGTCCATGGGCTTTCGCACGGTAATCGTGATCCCCGAGACGCAGAGCCAGGAAAAGAAGGACATGCTGCGTCTGGCGGGGGCGGAGCTGGTGCAGGTTCCAGCGGTGCCCTACCGGAACCCCAACAACTACGTCAAATATTCGGGCCGTCTGGCCGCGAAGCTGGCGCAGACCGAGCCGAACGGCGCGATCTGGGCCAACCAGTTCGACAATACCGCCAACCGTCAGGCCCATATCGAAACCACTGGTCCGGAAATCTGGGACCAGACCGGCGGCAAGGTCGATGGGTTCATCTGCGCGGTCGGATCGGGCGGCACGCTGGCGGGCGTCGCCATGGCGCTGCAGCCCAAGGGCGTGAAGATCGGACTGGCCGACCCCGAGGGCGCGGCGCTTTACAGCTTCTACACCACGGGCAAGCTGGAAAGCCCCGGCAGTTCGATCACCGAAGGCATCGGGCAGGGCCGGATAACGGCGAACCTTGAAGGCTTTACCCCCGATTACAGCTATCGCATCCCCGATGCCGAAGCGCTGCCGCTGGTCTTTGACCTCTTGGAAGAAGAGGGGCTGTGCCTGGGCGGATCCTCGGGCATCAACATCGCGGGAGCGATCCGCATGGCGCGCGAGATGGGGCCGGGGCATCGGATCGTCACCGTGCTGTGCGACTATGGCAACCGTTACCAGTCCAAGCTGTTCAATCCCGGCTTTCTGAAGGAAAAGGGCCTGCCCGTGCCCGGTTGGCTGGATGCGCCGCCGCGCACGCTTCCGGCGGTGTTCGAAGACTCGTGATCGCCGCGATGCGGCTGATCCGGGCGGTTCTGACTGCCTTCCTGCTGGCGGGTTTGGCCGGAACCGCGGCGCTGGCGCAGCAGGGCGCCGAAGTCGCTGTCGCAGCTCCGCCCGACTATGCGGCGTGGGAGCGGACGGCGACCAAGGCCGAGGCACAGCTTCAGGCCGTTAACTCGCCGGACGAAGATCTGACCAGTATGCGTCGGTACCTGGTCGAGTGGCGGGCTACCTTTCAGGCGGCGCAGGGCGTCAACCAGACGCGGATCGACAATCTGAAACCGCAGATCGACGCGCTTGGTCCCCCGCCCGCCGAGGGGGCTGCCGAGGCCATCGAGATAACCCAGCGCCGCAACGAGTTGAATGCGCAGATGTCGCAGTTGCAGGCGCCAGGCCTTGCCGCCGATGAGGCCTATCGCCGTGCCGACGGGCTGATCAAGGAAACCGACCGTATCCTGCGCGACCGGCAGGCGGCCGAGATATTGCAGCTTTGGCCTTCGCCGCTAAACCCGGCCAACTGGCCTGCCGGGGCAAAGGCGGTGACCGATGCGGCCTTTACGCTGATTGCCGAAAGCAAGGCGCAGGCAAGCCGGGCTTTGCCGCTGCGCCAGTTGAAGGGCAACCTGCCGCTGATCCTTGCCTATACCGCCATCGGTCTGCTGCTGATCGGGCGTGGTCGGCAGTTGATGATGCGGCTTTATGCGTTTTGCGAGCGGCACTCTGCCGCCCGCTGGCAACGCATCTGGGGCTTTGTCCTGTCGCTGGGGCAGGTGATCCTGCCGACCGTCGGGGCGGTGCTGATTTCAAAGGCGCTGAAGCTATCGACGATGCTGGGCATGTCGGGGCTGCAGATCGCCGAGATGCTGCCCGGCCTGATCTTCGCGATCTTTGCCGCGATCTGGCTTGGCAACCGCATCTTCCCCAAGCGCGAGGAAGCGGGCGCCCCCCTGACCCTGCCGGCCGAGCATCGGGCCGAGGGGCGGGTCTACGTCGGCGCCTTTGGCCTTTTGCTGGTCTTTGATGCGGTGCGACGCGCGCTGGTCGGCCAGGATAGCGTCGAGCAGGCGGCAACGTCGGTTCTGACCTTCCCGGTGCTGGTCGTGGCTGGCCTGCTGCTGTTCCGTATCGGTCAGCTTTTGCACATCCACGTCGAGCACGACACCGCAAGGGGCGAGGCCGTCAGTTTCCGCAACCGGATGATCGGCTTTGTCGCGCGTCTGGTGCAGTTGATCGGGATCGGCGGCCCCATCCTTGCCGGGATCGGCTATGTTTCGGCTGCGGGGGCCGTGATCATGCCGGCGGCGATATCGCTGGCGCTGATCGGGCTGATCTTCATCACGCAGGACCTTGTCGACTCGATCCACGCGCTGCTGACCCGGCGGGAAAGCGACGAAGACGCGCTGGTGCCGACGCTGATCGGCTTTGTGCTGGTGGTGCTGTCGCTGCCGCTGTTCGCGCTGATTTGGGGTGTGCGGGCGGCGGACCTGGGCGAGTTGTGGTCGCAGTTCATGCAGGGCTTCTCGATCGGCGAGACGCGAATTTCGCCGACGGCCTTCATGGTTTTCGCGCTGGTGTTCGGGATCGGCTATACCGTCACGCGGCTGGTGCAGGGGGCGCTGCGGTCGTCCATACTACCGAAAACCAAGCTGGACCAGGGCGGCAAGAACGCAATCCTTGCCGGGCTTGGCTACGTCGGGCTGTTCCTGTCGGGGCTGATCGCGGTCAATGCGGCGGGGATCAACCTTGCCGGGCTGGCCATCGTCGCCGGTGCCCTGTCGGTCGGTATCGGTTTTGGCCTTCAGAACATCGTGTCGAACTTCGTGTCCGGCATCATTCTTTTGATCGAACGGCCCGTATCCGAGGGCGACTGGATCGAGGTCGGCGGTGTGCAGGGCACGGTCAAGGCGATCTCGGTGCGCTCGACCCGGATCCAGACCTTCGACCGCACCGATGTGATCGTGCCGAACAGTGACCTGATCGCGGGGCGGGTGACGAACTGGACGCGCTATAACCTGACCGGTCGCTTGATCGTGCCGATCAGCGTGGCGTATGGCGCCGATACGCGGAAGGTCGAGCGCATCCTGCGCGAAATTGCCGAGGCGGAACCGCTGGCGGTGATGAATCCGGCACCGCTGATCCTGTTCATGGGCTTCAGCGCGGATGCAATGCTGTTCGAGATTCGCGTCATTTTGCGAGATGTGAATTTTCAGGTGACGGTGCGGTCACAGATCAACCATGAGATCGTGCGCCGCTTTACCGAAGAGAATATCGCGCTGTCGTTGAGCGTTGGCGCGCAGGCACAGATGGGCGTCCCGCAGGACGAGCCTTAGACGGGGAATGGCATGACCGAGCTTCTGTTTCGCAAGGACGCCTATCTGCGGCAGGCCGAGGCGGTCGTGACCGGCTACACACCCGAGGGCGGGATATTGGTGGACCGGACGGTGTTCTATCCGACGGGGGGCGGACAGCCAGGGGATTCGGGCCGCATCGACTGGGCGGGCGGCGGCCTGGCGATTGCGACGGCGGTTAAGGCGGGCGATGCGGTGGCGCTGGTTCCGGCAGAGCCCGTGGCGATGCCGCCGGTGGGTACGCCCATAAGGCAGGTGATCGACTGGGAAAGGCGGCATCGGCACATGCGGATGCACACGGCGCTGCACCTTTTGTCGGTGGTCATCCCCTTGCCGGTGACCGGGGGGCAGATCGGGGCCGAGCGCAGCCGCCTGGATTTCGACATGCCGGAGCCGCCGGGGGATATTCCGGCACTGGATGCGGCGCTGAACGCGATGATCGACCGCGACCTGGCGGTGGGCGAGGACTGGATCACGGATGAAGAGATGGCGGCCAATCCGGGGCTGGTAAAGACGCTGCGCGTGGCGCCGCCGATGGGGCAGGGGCGCGTTCGGCTGGTCTGGATCGGGCAGGGCGCGGGGCGGATCGACCTGCAGCCCTGCGGCGGCACGCATGTGGCCCGCACTGCCGAGATCGGGCGGGTCAAGATCGGCAAGATCGAGAAGAAGGGCCGCGAGAACCGCCGCGTCAGCCTGGAGCTTGAGGGTTAGGCCCATGCGCATCGCCGGACGCCAGTTCGTCAGACGCGCTGCCCGGTTCGACACGGTGGAACAGACGGTCAGCCTGGACCTTGCCGCGCTGGGCATGGGCGTGGTCCAGACCGAGGATTTCATCGTCTATCGCACTGGGGAAGAGGTGCGCATCTATGACCGTGTCTGCGACCACAATGGCGGGCGGCTGATCACCAATGGCGGGGCGGTGTCCTGCCCGCTGCATGGCTGGCGGTTCGATCCGCGGTCGGGCGCCTATGAGAATGCGGCGGCGCGGAAAAAGCCTGTGTTTCAGGCGTTTGCAGATAACATGCCCGCTGTCGTCGAACTGGCGCGCAAAAGCTCTCGTCGTGGTTTGCAGGGATATGGTGAGCGGCGGGGGACCAGCCTGCGGTTCCTGAACCACGCCTGCGTGGTGGTCGAGACGGGGGGCATCCGCTTTGCGACCGACCCGTGGATTTTTGGCCCTGCCTTCTGTAATGGCTGGTGGCTGGCCTGGCCTTCGCCCCAAGACAGCATGCAGGTGCTGAACAACTGCGACTTCATCTATATCTCGCACAACCACCCGGACCATCTGCACCCCGAGACGCTGTCGGATGTGCGGCGCGACATGCCCATCCTGACGCCAGATTTCGCAACCGGATCGACGCTGCGCTATCTGCGCGACCTGGGGTTCGGCGAGATACATTCGATGGGGTTCGATGAGGTCTGGGCGGATGAGGCGGGGCAGATCGCGCTGTCCTGCCTGAAGAGCGGGGATTTCCGCGATGACTCCGGCCTTTTGCTGGAATCCGGCGAGTTCACCGCCCTGTTCGGCGTCGACAGCAATTACATCGACTTCTGGCGCTTTCCCGAACGGCTGACCGTGCTGGCCAACAGCTTTGCCGGCGGCGCCTCGGGATTTCCGCTGTGTTTCGAGAATTATACCGAGGCCGAAAAGCGCCGGATCGTCACGCGGAACCGCAATGCGGTGCGCGCCACCAACCGCATGATGCTGGAGATTGCCCGACCGGACTTCTTCCTGCCCTACGCCGGGTTCTTCAAGGAGCGGGCCGAACGCGACGCCTTCATTGCGGAGCGGAACAACAAGAACGCCATCGCTGACTTTGCCGAGAATTGTGCCGGTGTTGATTGCGAAATACTCGATGTGACCAAGGCGCAGATTTTTCGGTTCGACGGCGACCGGCTGGTTTCAAGCCTTGCTGATCAAGCCGACTCTTTGCCTGTCGACGACATCGCGCAATACTTGAAGGATAGCCTGCAATCCTATGGCAACGTAGATGAAAACCTGATCCGCGATTACTTTCTTCGGTCAAAATTTCAGCGCGATCTGGATTTCGAGTTGATCGTTACGACCGATGATTTCTCGCGTCCCCTGGCCAGTTTTAACATCCACTTCCGTGAGGGGGATGATCCGCTGATCCTGACGGCGGGCGACGGCATCGCCCCGCGTCGCCACGATGTGCGCTATAAGCAAATCCGCGTTCGTGCTGCGGAGTTGATGAAGGTGATCCGTCAAGGGCTGCCCTGGGAAGACCTGAGCATCGGGTTCCAGTGCCGGGTTTACCGCGAGCCGAACGTCTATAACGCCGACTTCTGGTACCATTTCTCGAACGTCTATGTGAATGACGCGGTCAAGACGCGGACGCAGGACTGCGCAGGATGCGCGATACTGGAACAGCGGGTATTCTGACGGGCAGGTATAAACTGGCGCAACGCAGGGTTGCCAAACGCCATGCGATACGCTGTTTTCCGAGAATTTTTCATGATAGGTTGCCGCAAGGTCATTTAAGCAAGCGGGGACGGCATGAGTCTCAGTATTTCCCATAATCCGGACGGCACCATCACGATAAGCTGCAGCGGGCAAAGCGTCACGATCGGGACGCCACCCGCGCCTGTGGTTACGACACCACCCGTGACGCCGCCCGTCTTGCCCCCGCCGGTGATCATTCGTGTCGCCAAACCCACGGTGATGGAAAAGTCGAGGCAGGATTTCTCGGACATGCTCGACGGCATCGAGATATCATCGGGGTCCGGCAAGATGCTTGGCAGCCTCACAACCCAGCCGGGTCAGACCATAGATTTCATCGAGATGTTTCAGGACGTGCAGCCGCAACTGAAACCGAGCGAGAGTTTCATCGTCACGTTGCGCGGAAGCGACGATGGCTGAGACCGGATACGGCGCGTCGCGATCCAGCCTGCGCGAGACGCTGAAATGGCTGACGACGGTACTTACGGCGCTTGGTGCGGCATTGGCCGCCGGGGCAACGGTGTCGGGCCTTGGCGGGCTGTCGGTCGATGACCGGCAAGATGCCATGTGGGGCGGCGGCATCGCGATGGTGGCGATCCTGATCGCCATCGCCATTCTGGTGCGGCTGCTGACGGTCAGCCCGTTCTATCTGGACGATCTGCTTGCCGACACCCGGCTGACCGCCGAGATCGAGAAGCGAAAGCTGGAGGTGCTTGCGCCGGGGACGAATACCGTCGCCAATCTGAAGAAGAAATTGCAGGATGCGGTCCGGGACGTAGCCGCCCGGCCCGATGACGAACCGACAAAGGCGATCTACCGGGCTGTCTCCACCGAGGCAAACCAGGTCGTCGATCTTGCGGCTTTCCTGAGCCTGGCGAAAAAGGTGCGCTGCGGGATGATTTGGCTGGGTCTTTTGGCCCTGATCGCCTTTGGCGGGCTCGCCTGGTTCGGCTATGTGATCGGTCGTGCCGCCGCCGCAAAACCGGCGCCGGTTGCCGCCGTTTTGCAGCCCGGCGCGGGATGGGCGGAGGTGGCTGCGGCGCTGTCGAAGGAATGCGGCGACGGGCCTTTTGCCGTGACGCTGGCCGCGCAGACGGGTTTGACCAAAGGCTGGACAACCACGGTGACCGCCCCCCGCTGCGCAGGGGTCGCCGTGACTGTCCCCGAGGCGCTGGTGACTGTCACGAAACCCTGAGGCGACCAGTCTGAAGGCTCTTGCGCGAAGCTGGAATGGTAGGCCCGGAGGGACTCGAACCCCCAACCAAGGCGTTATGAGCGCCCTGCTCTAACCGTTGAGCTACAGGCCCCCCGCGACCCTTTCGTTACGCATTCCAGGGCGCGGGGTCAAGGCGCGGGTGGCCGCGTTGCGAAGGGCGGCCGGATCGTCTAATGCAGGTCGCATCACCGGGGCTGCGCGAAAGGGACAGGGGCATGACCACGCCGACAAACGGGCTGACCTATGCCGATGCGGGCGTCGATATCGACGCAGGCAACGAACTGGTCGAGCGCATCAAGCCCGCCGCCGCCGCGACGCGCCGACCGGGCACGATGGCGGGGCTTGGCGGTTTCGGCGCGCTGTTCGATCTCAAGGCCGCCGGCTATACCGACCCGATCCTTGTCGCCGCGACAGATGGCGTGGGCACCAAGCTGCGCATCGCCATCGACACGGGGCAGGTCGATACGATCGGCGTCGATCTGGTCGCGATGTGCGTCAACGATCTGGTCTGCCAGGGCGCAGAGCCGTTGTTCTTCCTCGACTATTTCGCGACCGGCAAGCTGTCGGTCGATGAGGCTGCCCGCATCATCGAAGGCATCGCGCGGGCCTGCGCGGCCAGCGGCTGCGCCCTGGTCGGTGGTGAGACGGCCGAGATGCCGGGCATGTATCACGACGGTGACTTCGACCTTGCCGGGTTTTCGGTCGGCGCGATGGAGCGTGGGTCCGACCTGCCTGCTGGCGTCAAGGATGGCGACGTGCTGCTCGGCCTCGCGTCCGACGGCGTCCATTCCAACGGCTATTCTTTCGTGCGCAAGGTCGTGGCGCTGAGCGGTCTCGGCTGGGACGCGCCTGCGCCTTTTGCCGACGGCACGCTCGGCGCGGCGCTGCTGACGCCCACGCGGCTTTACGTGAAGCCCGCGCTGGCCGCGATCCGCGCGGGCGGCGTGCATGGGCTGGCCCATATCACCGGCGGCGGGCTGACCGAGAACCTGCCGCGCGTCCTGCCCGATGGACTTGGCGCGACCATCGACCTTGATGCCTGGGAACTGCCGGGCGTGTTCCGCTGGCTGGCCACCACCGCCGGAATGGCGCAGGCGGAACTGCTCAAGACCTTCAACTCGGGCATCGGCATGATCGCCGTGGTCGACCGCGACCGGGCCGAGGCGCTTGCGGCGCTGTTCACCGCCGAGGGCGAACGCGTGGTGCGGCTTGGCCATGTCCATCCGGGGCAGGGGGTCAGCTATCGCGGACAGCTTTTGTGAGCCGTGTCGCAATCCTGATTTCCGGCGGCGGGTCGAACATGCTGGCGCTGCTGCGCGACATGGCGACCGTGCATCCCGGCCATCCCGTGCTGGTCGCCTCGAACGATCCGAACGCTTTGGGGCTCGCCAAGGCGGCGGCGCTTGGCGTCAAGACGGCGGCGGTGGATCATCGGCCATTCGGCGGTGATCGGGCGGCGTTCGAGGCGGAACTGCTGAAACCGATCCTCGCCGCCCGGCCCGACATCCTGTGCCTTGCGGGTTTCATGCGCGTGCTGACACCCGGCTTCGTGGACCGCTTTCGCGGGCGGATGCTGAACATCCACCCCTCGCTGCTGCCCAAGTACCCCGGTCTGCATACCCACGCCCGCGCGCTGGCCGCGGGCGATGCCGAGGCGGGCTGCACGGTGCATGAGGTGACGGCGATCCTGGACGACGGCCCGATCCTTGGGCAGGCGCGTGTTCCCGTGCTGCCGGGCGACACCGAGAACTCGCTGGGCGCACGGGTGCTGGCGCAGGAGCATCGGCTTTATCCGGCGGTGCTGCGCCGTTACGCATCGGGCGACCGCACCCCTGTGTTTCTGCCTTAAGAACAGCGAAGCGCCACGAGGCGGGCTTTTCTTTGCATCACCAGCCCCTTATAGACGTTCGGCGGGATGCCCCCGCGACCCCTCCGATCGGGACGCGCATGAAGACGATTACGACGACCGAAGATCTTGCCGAGTTCTGTGCCAAAGCCAAAAGCGAAGCATACGTTACCCTCGACACCGAGTTTCTGCGCGAACGGACCTATTGGTCGAAACTCTGCCTGATCCAGATGGCGCTGCCGGGCAAAGACGGCGAGGCGGTTCTGGTCGACCCCATCGAGGGCGACCAGATGTCGATGGAGCCGCTTTACGACCTGTTCCGCCACAAGGCGACGGTGAAGGTCTTTCACGCCGCCCGTCAGGATCTTGAGATCTTCTTTGTCGAGGGGCAGGTTTTCCCCGACCCGCTGTTCGATACGCAGATCGCCGCCATGGTCTGCGGCTTTGGCGAGCAGGTCGGCTACGAGACGCTGGTCAAGAAGATCGCGCATGAGCCGCTGGACAAGACATCCCGCTTCACCGACTGGTCGCGCCGTCCCTTGAGCGATGCGCAAAAGGAATATGCACTGGCCGATGTGACGCATCTGCGGGTGATCTACGAATTCCTGGCCGCGCAGATCGCCAAGACCGGCCGGCAGAAATGGGTCGAGGAAGAACTGGCGATCCTGACCGATCCCGCCACCTATACCGTTCATCCGGAAGAGGCGTGGGAGCGGGTAAAGACCCGCACCACTTCGGGTCGTTTCCTGGCCGTGGTCAAGGAACTGGCGCGCTTTCGCGAGGACTATGCGCAAAGCCGCAATATTCCCAGGGCGCGAGTCTACAAGGACGACGCGCTGCTGGAACTGGCCTCGACCCGGCCGACCAATGCCGAGGAACTGAACCGTTCCCGCCTGCTTCTGCGCGAGGCGCGGCGGGGCGACATCGCCGACGGCATCATCGCCGCCGTCAAGGCGGGCATGGAAATGCCGTCCGACCAGATGCCGAAGCCCGACCTGAGCCGCGAGCAGCTGCAGGTCAACCCGGCGCTGGCCGATCTGCTCCGCGTCCTCTTGAAAGCCAAGTCCGAGGATTTGGGCGTGGCCGCGCGGCTGATCGCCTCCGCTGCTGACCTTGACGCCATTGCAGCCGGCGACCGAGAGGTCGAGGCGCTGAATGGCTGGCGGCGGGAAGCCTTTGGCGAGGACGCGCTGCGCCTCTGCCGCGGCGAGATCGCGCTTTCCGCCAAAGGCACCAGCGTCCGCGTGGTTAAACTCGCGAACTGAGGCGCGCCGGGGTTCAGCGCCGGCTGCTGCGCGCGTTCCGCGCGCCGGTCACCGTGATTTCACGCACCTGTTCCAGCTTGATGCTGGAGATCGACGTCGCCACCGTCACCTCGCGAGAGGCCTGGGTAGACACGGCCTGCTGTGTGGGCGGCGGGATCAGCACGAAACGGTAGTTGAGCCTGCCATCGACGATCGGCTCCTCGATCAGCTCGCCCGCCCAATAACCCTGGGTCGGCGGCAGACCCGTCGCCGTCACGATGGCCCCACCGGAAAACCGTTCGACCGACATCGACAGCACCTGATCGACCAGCGGGCGCGGGTCCTCGGGCGTGCCGACGCTCGCCTGCGCCTGGGCCATCTGCGCTTTGGTTTCCTTTGATCCGCCGAACCAGCTTACCGGGTTGTACCACTTGCTTTGACCCGAGCCGCTGCAGGCGCCAAGCAACGCGATCAGCGCAAGGCTGGCAACAAGCGGTCTGGTCATCGGCATTCCCCTTTTCATCCCGACCCTTGGGTAGCCGATGGCGCGGGTTTTGAAAAGCGCTAGCCCACGCGGGACTGGACCTTTGGCCACGCGCGCCTTACCTCAGGCCGGAACCGACCCGAGGACGTCATGGCCACCCCCGCTTTCGAAGACATCGCCGATACTTTCGCCTTCCTCGACGACTGGGAAGACCGCTATCGCCATGTGATCGAACTGGGCAAGGCCATGCCGCATCTGGAAGAGGCTCTGCGCGTTCCGGCCACCAGGGTGCAGGGCTGCGCCAGTCAGGTCTGGATCGTGCCGGACATCACGGGGCAGGGACCGGATGCACGCTTTGACTTTCGCGGCGAAAGCGATGCGATGATTGTCCAGGGGCTGATCGCCATCCTGCATGCGCTCTATGGCGGGCTGACGGTGGCCGAGGTCGTCAAGGTCGATGCCCCGGCGGAACTGGCGCGGCTGGGGCTTGACGAACACCTGTCCTCGCAACGGTCGAACGGTTTGCGCGCCATGGTGGCGCGGATCAGATCTGTCGCCGCCGAGGCTGCCGCCTAGGATCAGAGCCGCCCCAGCGCGGGCGCCAGATCGCCATAGCCGGTAAAGCGCCGCTCATAGTCCAGCCCAAGCCTGCGCGCGCAATCCTCTGCCTTGGCGTCCAGCGCAGGGTCATTGGTTTGTGCCTGATAGACCAGCTTGGTGTAGTTGCCGAAATACATGTCGCGCAGCTGGGGGTGCCGGTCCAGCCCCATCGGCCGCCAGACAAAGGCATCGAACTGCCGCACCAGAAAGTCGGTCAGGTAAAAGGCGGTGAACTCGGTATCCGCATGTTCGGCGAAGACCTCATTGCCTTCAAAAAACGAATAGCAATGCGGGCCGGCGATCATCTCGACGCCCAATTCCTTGCACTTTTCGAACAATTGCCCGCCTGTGCCGCAGTCGGCATAGACGACAAAGCATTGCTCATAGGCATTGCCCTTATCGCGCACGACCGCCTCAACCGCCGCAGGAATCCGGTCGGGCCACAGGTGCAGGTTCGCCGGAAGGCATTGAAGATCAAGGTGATCCCAGCCGTTGATCCGCTTCAGTGCCACGATCTCATGCGCCAGCGCGCCGCATGCGATCAGCAGCACACGGCCCCGGCTATCGGGGGCCAACCCCTCGGTGGTCAGCGTCGCGTCATCGGGCAGCGCGTTCATCGACCGACCCTCCGCCGATGCAGCCAAAGGCTGAAGACCAGCGCCATCCCGGCCAGAACGCCCATCTCCAGCCCCAGCCATTGCCACATGAAGATCGTGGCACCTGCGGCGGCGATCACGGACAGGATCAGGATGGCGAAGTGAAGCGGTGGCATCGGTGCGGTCCTTTCCTGCCCAAGATGGGCCCACGAACCTTTCGCGACAAGCCCGTGTCGCTGAACGCTAGTCCCGGATGAACCCGGCAGTGAGGCGCGCGCCATGCCGGACCTCGGCCTTCAGACCCGAACGCGACAGCCAGTCCAGCATCGCGCCACTGACCTCGCCCAGAAAGGTGATCTCGGACAGCGTCGCGACACGGCGCAACTCCGCCATCTCGGGCCAGCCCATGATCATGTCGTGATGCGCGATCCAGGCGGCAGGGTCGCGATAGTCCACGACGGCACGGGCAGACCCTTCATCGACGAAGAACCGGTAGGTCAGCACGCCCGGATCGCCATCGGTCCTGACCCGTTCGGCCATATGCCCGGCGGCGGCAGAAAACTCCGCCGCCGCCCCGTTCAGCCGATAGGTCAAAAGCGCGGTAAGGGCGGGCAGGGCGGTCATGCGCACCCCGCCACCTTGTCAGGCGCTCATCTGGTTGTGCTTGCGGGCGACGAACTGCTTCGCCGTCTCGACCGCCACGGCGGCGTCGCGGCAATAGGCATCGGCACCAATCGCGCGACCGAATTCCTCGTTCAGGGGCGCACCGCCCACCAGAACGATGTAATCCTCGCGCATGCCCTTTTCCTTCATCGTGTCGATCACGACCTTCATGTAGGGCATCGTGGTGGTCAGCAGCGCGGACATGCCAAGGATGTCGGGCTGCTCGCGCTCCAGCGCGTCGAGATATTTCTCGACCGAGTTGTTGATGCCCAGGTCCAGCACCTCGAAGCCCGCGCCTTCCATCATCATCGCGACAAGGTTCTTGCCGATGTCGTGGATGTCGCCCTTGACGGTGCCGATCACCATCTTGCCCATGCGCGGCGCGCCGGTTTCGGCCAGCAGCGGCTTCAGGATGGCCATGCCCGCCTTCATCGCGTTGGCGGCCAGCAGCACTTCCGGCACGAACAGAATCCCGTCGCGGAAGTCGGCACCGACGATGGTCATGCCCGCGACCAGGGCCTTGGTCAGGACGTCATAGGGCGTCCAGCCACGCTCCAGCAGGATATTGACGCCTTCTTCGATCTCTTCCTTCAGACCGTCGTAAAGGTCGTCGTGCATCTGAAGCACGAGCTCGTCGTCGGACAGCTCGGAAAGGATGATCTCGTCGTCGGCCATGGCGCGCTCCTCGGGCATGCACTTCTCATCGTCAATGCTGCCAAAGCGATAGCACGACTTTTCGGATTGCGACATGGGCAGGATGAAAGCCGACAGCAGATCGTCGTGAACGGACGGGGTTGGCAAATGTTCCTGTTATGTTCTAGTCTGTGGCATGGACAAAGGTGATGGCATATTGCCGGGCCAGCGCATGCGTGCGCGGGGCGCGGGCAGCAACCGCGCGGGCCGGTATGAGGCCGCCACGCGGGAGGCGCTGTATGACGGCTGGGACATCCCCGAAGAGGAACGGCTGGTCCAGACCGAAATACGGCTGGAGCGTCCGCGTTCCGCCCTGTCCTATAACAAATCGCCAGACATACCCTTTGACCGCTCGATAAACCCCTATCGCGGCTGCGAACACGGCTGCATCTATTGCTTCGCCCGTCCGACCCACGCCTACCTGAACATGTCGCCCGGCCTGGATTTCGAGACGCGGCTGATTGCCCGGCCCGGCATCGGCGCGGTCCTGCGGCAGGAATTGTCGGCGAAACGATACAAGCCTTCCGTCATCGCCATCGGCACCAACACCGACCCCTATCAACCCTGCGAGGCGGAATACCGCGTCATGCGAGAGGTGCTCGAGGTGCTGAGCGAGTTCCGCCACCCGGTCGGCATCGTCACCAAGGGCACCCTGGTTGAGCGTGATCTGGACATCCTCGGCCCCATGGCCGCCGAAGGCCTGGCGCGCGTCGGCGTCTCGGTCACCACCCTTGATCCGGCCATCGCCCGCGCGATGGAACCCCGCGTGCCGCACCCCGAGCGCCGACTTGCCGTCATCCGCAGGCTTACCGCCGCGGGCGTGCCGGTCCGCGTCATGGTCGCCCCCATCGTGCCGGGCCTGACCGACTGCGAGATCGAACCGATCCTGACCCGCGCGGCAGAGGCCGGGGCGGTCGGCGCAAGCTGGGTCATGCTGCGCCTGCCGATGGAGGTGGCGCCGCTGTTCCACGAATGGGTCGAGACCCGCTTTCCCGACCGCGCCGCCAAAATCCTGGCGCGGGTGCGCGAAACCCACGGTGGCAAGGACTATGACCCCGCCTGGGGCAAACGAATGCGCGGTGAGGGGATATGGTCCGACCTCATCTCGCAACGTTTCGCCAAGGCGGTCGCGCGACTGGGCCTGGACACCCCTCTGCCGCCGCTTCGCACCGATCTGTTCCGGGTGCCGCCAAAGGCGGGCGATCAGATGAGCCTGTTCTAGCTTTGGTGCGAGGCGCTGCTTCAGCGCCCCAGCCGGTCGATCATCCGGCGGGTGTCCTCGACGTTCATACCGTCCCAGAAAAGGTGGCTCTTGTAACGCGACAGTTCGGTCAAGGACTGAGCGGGAGGCGTCCTGTTCCAGTCAGCGACGATCCAGGCCCGCAGCCGCATCAGGAAGGTGCGAAGGCGAGAGGGGCGAGCGTTCGTATCCGTTGCCGGATGTGCGATGATATATGTCATGGCATTGGTTCCGTTGATGAAATGCGGTCGGCGACCGATCTGCGGATGATGCGCCCATGCAGGGGCAGGGGTCTTGAAAGCGGCCTGAAATAAGCTTGAAACTTGAGTAAGGCGCCCGTGAAATCGCGGCGCCTATTCGCGCAGGCCCGCCTCGCGCAACACGTTCAACAGACCCTGCTTCCGGCCTGCCTCGGCATGCGGCTCGGACCTGTTCAGGTTTCGGATTCCGAAATCGGTCCAGCGCGCCATCGCCTCGCTGATCAGCCGGATCGCACGCGGACTGTCGCCAGCCGACGACAGGATATAAGCCAGCATGGCATAGCCGAAGGGATCGTCCGGCACGGCGTCGTGATAGGTCTCCATCAGGCGCAGCGCGTTTTCCGCCTGCCCGGACCAAAGGTTCGCCAGCGCCAGATGATAGCCGTACCAGGGCGGGTATTGCGGACTTAGCCGCATCGCCCGCCGCAACAGCGATGCACCCTCATCAACGTAACCGGCGTAGTTGCTGACGACGCCGCTGAACGCGACCGTATGGGAATCGCTCGGCGCCCTGTCCACCGCCATGCGGCACAGCGAAAGTGCCCTTGGGTGATCCTGGCGCAGCCATGCGATGCCGCCTTCCAGCATGAAGGTGATGCCGATTTCCGGGTCGACGGCACGCGCGCGGGCGACCATTGCATCGGCGCGGGCCAGGCAATCCTCGACCTCGAGCAAAAGATCGAACCGCCCGTGCCACCAGTGGCACATGCCCAATTGCACCATCGCGCCGGTATAACCCGGATCAGCCACCAGCGCCGCCTCCGCAGCGGTCGTCGCCTGCAGCATGTCGGCGCGGTTGAACTGCAGGAAGTGATGCCGCGCCTCGACCATCCGCTCCCACGCCTTCAGGCTGCGCGTCTGGCCGTCCCACAGCCGGGCGCTGTCGCCGATGCCAAGCCGGACCTGCACCGAAAGCGCGACCTGCCGCGTGATCTCGTCCTGCACCGCAAAAACATCGGTCAGAGGCGCGTCGAATTTGTCGGACCACAGATAATTGCCCGAGGAAATATCAACAATCCGAGCCGTTACGCGCAATTGTTCACCCTGTGCCCGCACGCTGCCCTCAAGCGCATACAGCGCCTCGGTGGTAAGATCGCGCCGCGCCTCGATCACCGTGATCTCGTGAATACGCGACAGCGCGATCGTCAGCTCTTCCGTCATCGCACCTGCAAGCCAGGCGTGATCGCCCTCTGGACTAAGGTCGGCAAAGGGCCGCACTGTGATCGTCGGATGAGACTGTTTTGTGGCCCCGGTGGATTGGGCAAGCCTTACCCGGCTTTCCTCCACCATATAGCCCCGCCCCGGAACGGTGCGGATCAGCCCGTCTGCAGCACCCCCCAGCGTCCGACGGATATCGGCCACGCATTGCGCGAGCGACTCGTCGGAAACCGTGACATCCGGCCAGATCGCGCCAAAAAGCTGCTCCTTGCCCAGAACCTTGCCGTTGTTGCGCAGCAGATGGGTCAGCAGCGCCAGCGACTTCGGACGCAGTTGCAGGTCGCCCTGCCCGTTGCGCAGCCGCCCCGACAGAGGATCAAGCACAAAGCCGTCGAATTCGTAGACTTCCATGTGCCCTCGAAATCATCCGATGCAGCACCTGTCGCCCGCCAAATCTCGCCCAATACCATACGCAAGGCAATCGCTCGCCTTGCGCCCCTGGATGTCAGCCCCGCCGGCCGCGCCGTTCCCGCCGCGGTCCGCCCGCATCGTCTCCGGTCCCGTCCGAGGCCGAGGAGAAACCGCCAAGCAGCGCCGTGATTTCTTCCAGCGTCGGGCGTGGCCCTTTGGGACGTGTCTCCAGCGCCGTGTGCATCGCTTTCAGATGCTCGGGCATGGTGCCGCAGCATCCGCCGATGATGCGCACGCCTGCGTCGCGGGCCAGCACGGCGTATTCCGCCATCAGTTCCGGCGTGCCGTCGTAGTGGATATGCCCGTCGTGATACTTCGGGATGCCGGCATTGCCCTTGGCGATCAGCGGACGCTCCGATCCATGGGCGGCAAAGCCCAGCACCGTGCGCATCAGGTCGGACGCTCCCACGCCGCAGTTCGCCCCGAAGGCGATGGGCGGATGGTCCAGCTTTTCCACCATATCCACCATCGCGGAAGAGGTCACGCCCATCATCGTCCGGCCCGCCGTGTCGAAGCTCATCGTGCCGCACCAGGGCATCCCCGCCAGCAGGGCAGCCTCGGCCGCCGCGCGATATTCCTCGGGGGCCGACATCGTCTCGACCCACAGCACATCCGCGCCGCCTTCTTTCAGCCCCTCGGCCTGTTCATGGAACATCTCGACCGCCGCGGCGTGGGTCAGCGTTCCCATCGGCTCGAATATATCGCCCGTCGGCCCGACCGACCCGGCAACGACTACCGTGCGGCCAGAGGCATCGGCCACCTCGCGCCCGATGGCGGCGCCGATCCGGTTCAGCTCACGTACGCGGCCTTGCGCGTTGTGCAGCTTCAGACGGCTGGCATTGCCGCCGAAGGTGTTGGTCAGGAAGATGTCCGACCCCGCCGCGACGGCGTTGGAGTAAAGCGTCTTGATCCGGTCGGGATGATCGACGTTCCACATCTCCGGCGGCTCGCCGGATTCCAGACCCATGTTGAACAGGTTGGTGCCGGTGGCACCATCGGCCATCAGCCAGTCGCGGGTTGCCAGAAGTCGGCTCAGGGCATCGGTCATCATTCGTCCTCACGGGGCCATAACCGGCCCGATATGAGCAGTCACGCGCAACACGGCGCGAAAAGCAAATCCATTTCGCAAAACTGCTTTGCCGCAGCCCGTTCTCCGGGCTGCGGCAAGGGATCAAAGCTCTTCCAGAAGCTGGCCCTTGGCGATCGCCAGCAGCTCGGCCATTTTCTCGCGCACGGCGTCCGGCGAGGATTTGGAACCGAGATCGGCGGAAACCTTGCGCACCACATCCTCGATGCCTGCTTCTTCGAAGTCGGTCTTCACGACTTCCATCGCATAGGCCGTGGCATCGTCGCCCGTCTTGCCCAGTAGACCCGCCGCCCACATACCCAGCAAACGGTTGCGGCGCGCCTCGGCCCGGAACTGCATCTCGGTGTCATGGGCGAATTTGGTTTCGAACGCGCGCTCACGGTCGTTGAAGGTCGTCATGGGATCGGTCCTCTCGGGCTGATGCTTCGCTTCAAGACCCATATGCCCGCTCGACCCTCATGTCGCAAGGGGCGGGTGGGCTGCTGCTTGCGACAGAACGCGCCTTGACGTATAGGCTGCGCGGGAAAAGGGCAGGGCCCTCATGGCCACGAGGGGCGCGTCCCCGTCGCAGCCGATCGGAGTATGAATGGCACGGCGCAAGAAGATCTACGAAGGCAAGGCCAAGATCCTCTACGAAGGTCCCGAACCCGGCACGCTCGTCCAGTATTTCAAGGATGACGGCGGGGCTGTCGTCGCGCCCGAAAAAGGCCAGGCGACCGATGGCAAGGGCGTTCTGAACAATCGCCTGTCCGAGTTTTTCATGACCGGACTGAACGCCATCGGCGTGCCGACCCATTTCATCCGCCGCCTGAACATGCGCGAGCAACTGGTGCGGATGGTCGAGATCATCCCGATCGAGGTCGTCGTGCGCAACTTCGCCGCAGGCCCGCTGTCGGACCGCCTCGGCATCCCCGAGGGCACGGCACTGCCACGCCCGATCGTCGAATATTACTACAAGGACGAAAAGCTGGGCGATCCCATGGTCGCCGAGGAACACATCGTCGCTTTCGGCTGGGCCAGCCAGCAGGATCTGGACGACATGGTGGCGCTGGCCTTGCGCGTGAACGACTTCCTGTCGGGCGTGATGATGGGCGTGGGCATCCGCCTTGCCGATTTCCGCATCGAGATCGGCCGGATATGGGAGGGCGACTTCATGCGCCTGATCGTGGCCGACGAGATCAGCCCCGACAGCTGCCGCCTGTGGGACATGCGCGGACCCGAGCGGATGGAGGGCATGGCCCCCGCCGACCCCGGCCCGCTGGCCGATGTCTATACCGAGCTTGCCCGCCGTCTTGGCGTGCTGCCCTCGAACGTCACCCATACGACCAAGCCCACGCTGATCAACTGAAAGGCCCTGCCCATGAAAGCTCGCGTCCACGTCATGCTCAAGGACGGCGTCCTGGACCCGCAGGGCGAGGCGGTGCGCCATGCCCTTGGCACGCTGGGCTTTCAGGGCGTCGGCGCGGTCCGTCAGGGCAAGGTGATCGAGCTTGACCTGACCGCCACCGACAAGGCGGCCGCCGAGGCCGAGGTCAAGGCGATGTGCGAAAAGCTGCTCGCCAACACGGTGATCGAGAAATACACCGTCGAGATCGCCTGAGCCCTGCGGCCTGAAACTGCTTGACCCCAGGCCCCCCCGCCGCGCTGATTGCCGGGACAGAGGGGGAGACACATGCGCGCTGCGGTTCTGACGGCTTTCAACGAAGACCTTGTCGTCCAGACGGCCCCCGATCCGGTCTGCCCGCCGGACGGTGTGGTGCTCAAGGTGCTCGCCTGCGGCATCTGCCGGTCCGACTGGCACGGCTGGGTCGGCGAACACGCCAAGGTCAAACCGGGCGCGATCCTGGGCCACGAATATTCCGGCGAGGTCGTCGAAGCAGGCCCCCTCGCGCGATGGGCCATCGGCGACCGGGTGATCGCCCCCTTCATCCTGCCCTGCGGCGAATGCCCCGAATGCCGGTCGGGCCAAAGCACCACATGCCGGGCGGCGCGCACGCCGGGCTTTGGCGAACCCGGTGCCTATGCCGAATTCGTCGCCGTCCCCCACGCCCACAACCTCGCCCGCCTGCCGGAGGCGCTGACCCCCGTGCTGGCCGCCGGTCTCGGCTGCCGGGTGACGACCGCATGGCATGCCCTGACAGGACGGGCGGCGCTTCAGGCGGGCGAATGGCTCGCCATCCACGGAACAGGCGGGGTTGGGCTGTCGGCCCTGATCCTTGGCCGTGCGCTCGGCGCGCGGGTGATCGTTGTCGACGTGGTGCCAGAGCGGCTGGCCCATGCCCTGTCGCTCGGCGCCGAGGCTGCCGTCGACGCCCGAGACGGCGACGTCGGCGCAAGGATCGTGGAGATCACAGGCGGCGGCGCCCATGTCAGCGTCGAGGCCCTGGGCATCGCCGCCACTCTCAATACCTCGGTCGAATGCCTGCGCCCACTCGGCCGCCATGTGCAGATCGGCCTGCCCACCGGCCACACCGCGCGGATGGAGATCAACCTGAACGCCGTCTACATGAAGCAGCTCTCGCTCTTCGGCTCGCGCGGCATGCCAAGCTGGCGCTATCCGTCGCTGCTGACGCTGATCGAGATGGGACGGGTCGATGTGTCTCCCATCGTCGCGCGGACGGTGCCGCTGTCAGGCGCAAGCGCCGAACTGCGTGCCTTCAACGCTCCGATGCCGCCGGGCGTGGCGGTGATCAGCGATTTTGCGGGGTAGAAACGCTTCCCTTGCCCGGAACAAGGCGCTTCAGCGCCGCCGGGCAGCGCCCGACCGCCCCTATGGGCGGGCGCTTCTTCGCCCTCACCGCAAGGCTGACGGTCGGCAGTACCGGCACTATAAAGTGCAGACCGGATGCGTCTCGGCGCCCACCCGCGGTCGGGCGCCGCCCTCCGTTGTCTCAGTTCTTATGCTCGAACCGCATAACCCCGATCACCTTTGACTTCGTGCCGACATCCGAAGGATGCGCTACGCCATCCACCACCGGTACTTCGGCAAAGTCGAAGGGGCTGACACCCTCGATGCAGGCGACATTCACCCCGTACTGGCTTGGGTCCGACCGGCGCTGGTGGTGGGTATAGATGCCGCAGGTCTTGCAGAAGTAGTGCTTCGCCGTCCGGGTGTTGAATTGGTACAGGGCCAGATTGTCCTCGCCCTGCAGAAACTCGATATCCGACAGCCGGGTCGAGGCCGCAACCGCTCCCCTCATCCGGCAGAATGAACAGGTGCAGCGCCGGATGGTGTTGAACTCATCTGTCAGCCGCACGCGGAACCTGACGGTGCCGCAGTGACAGGACGCGTTGTGCTGTGGTCGCTCGTCGCTCATGTCCCGCCCGCCATCTGCCCCGCGCGAAAACTAGCCAGCCGACGCATGGACCACAACCGCGTCAGCGCGTCATGGCCCGGCCTCCGCCAATTCCCGAGCCAATCGCTCTACATACCAAAGCCATACCGTTTCCATACCCGTTCCAGCCCCCTTCGACGGGGCTGGAAGCCCCCTTCGCTTTGCGCTATAGCCGCCCCATTCCCAAACCAGCCCGGAGCGCCGCCGATGAAAGCCGCCGTCATCACCTTTCCCGGCTCCAACTGCGACCGTGACCTCGCCGTCGCCTTTGAGCGTGCCGGGGCAGAGGTCGTGCGGGTCTGGCACAAGGAAACGGCGCTGCCCACCGGCACCGATATCGTCGGCATCCCGGGCGGCTTTTCCTTTGGCGATTACCTCCGCTGCGGCGCGATTGCAGCGCGCTCGCCGATTTCGGTCGCTGTGTCAGAGCACGCGAAGAATGGTGGATATGCCATTGGAATCTGTAACGGATTCCAGGTTATGACCGAAATGGGCCTGCTGCCCGGCGTCCTGATGCGGAACGCTGCGCTCAAGTTCGTCTGCAAACAGGTCGGCCTGCGCGTTGCGACCTCGAACAGCGATTTTACCAATGGCTGGAACGCGGGCGACACGCTGTCGATGCCTGTGGCGCATCATGACGGCAACTATACCGCCGACGCCGAAACCCTTGCCCGGCTCACAGGTGAGGACCGTATCGCCTTCACATATAACGACAATCCGAACGGCGCGATGAACGACATCGCCGGTATCCTGTCGCAGAACCGTCGTGTCCTTGGCCTGATGCCCCACCCCGAACGCGCGGTCGATCCGCTTCAGGGCGGCACCGACGGTTCGGTGCTTTTCCGCTCGCTCCTCGGCGCGGCTCTGCCGGCCTGATCCCCTCGCGGGTTGAGGCTCAAGGCGCAACGGCCTAGACTTCCGCCATGAGCGACCAGCCCGCCGATCCACCTGAAGAAACCGCCGCAGCCCCGGGGCTGAGTTGGCGCGTGAAGCTGGCGATCGCGGTGCTGATCCTGTTTGCTGTCGGTGTCGTGCTGTTCACCAACCAATGGCTGACGGAACGTTTCACCGAAACGACGCGCAGCCGGTCCGAGCTGCGGCTTGCGCTTTACTCCGGCAACGTCGTTACCGAGTTGCAGCGAAACTCGGTGGTGCCGCTACTTCTGGCAAACGATCCCGAGCTTATCGGTGCGCTGAATGCCGGAAATTTTTCATTTACATCTCAAAGGCTTATCTCGTTCCAGTCCGAGATTGGCGCGGCGTCGATCCTGCTTTTGGATGGCAGTGGGCGTACTGTCGCTGCCACGAACCGCCAGCTGCTGGGCACGAGTTTTGCGAACGATGCCTTCTTCATAGATGCGCTTCGATCCAAGGAGACCGTCTTTACAGCCGCCGAGCGAGAGCAGGGCGGTTATGGCTTTACCTATTCGCGCGCCCTGATCAGCGAGAACCGCCCGGTAGGCGTCATCGCGGTCGAAGTGGATATGGCCAAGTACGAACGCGCCTGGGCCGGGTTGCAGGATGCGGTTGCCGTGACCGACAGCGAAGGCACGGTCATGTTGTCCACCGAGCCGCGCTGGCGCGGCATGCCGCTGACCGAGGCGCTGGAGATGGCCGAGATGCCGTCGCCTTTCGAACGTGCCTTCCAGGCGACTGCGGATTGGACCCAGCCTCGTGCAGATGCCTATGTGCATGGCGAGGCTGTGATGCAGACCCAGTCCCGCGTGCCGTTCCGCGGATGGCGGATCACAACCTTCACCGCCTATGACTCGGTGCGCGAAAAGGTAAACGGCGTTCTTGCATTGGAGATCATGGGCTTTGCCATTCTGCTTGCACTGGCCTTCTACCTCTTGTCACGCCGTGCCTGGTCACAGTCGGTATTCTTCCAGAGGGAAAGCGCCGAGTTGCGACTGCTGAACGCACGGCTTCAGCGCGAAGTCGCCGAGAGGGAGCGGGTGCAGCAAACGCTGGCCGTGGCGGAACAGACGCTGGCGCAGTCGTCAAAACTTGCCGCCCTGGGTGAAATGTCGGCGGCGGTGAGTCACGAACTAAACCAGCCGCTGGCCGCGATGAAGACCTATCTGGCGGGCGCGCGACTTTTGCTGCAGCGCCGCCGGCCGGACGAGGCGCTGAGTTCCTTCCAGCGGATCGACGACCTGATCGACCGCATGGGCGCAATTACGCGGCAGCTTAAATCCTATGCCCGAAAGGGTGGAGAGGCCTTCGAGCCTGTCGATGTAAAGCAGGCCATATCGGGGGCGCTGTCGATGATGGAGCCGCAGTTGAAGGCGCGGGTAATCCGCATCACGCGCACCCTGCCGCGAGGCAGGGTCATGGTGATGGCCGACCGCGTTCGACTGGAACAGGTCATCATCAACCTTTTGCGCAACGCCATCGACGCCACGCGCACCCAGTCAGATCCGCAGATCGAAATCCTGCTTTCCGCCGGTGAGACCGCGACGATTACCGTGCGCGACAACGGTGAAGGCATCACTGACCTCGATAATCTGTTCGAACCATTCTATACGACCAAGAAGCCCGGAGAGGGCGTGGGCTTGGGTCTTGCCATCTCTTCGGGTATCGTGAACGACCTCGGGGGCCGGCTGACCGCACGTAATGGTGAGGGCGGCGGGGCTGTTTTCGAGGTTCAATTGCCCATATTGGGCTCTGACGGGCGAATTCAGCCCGAACCGGCAAGGCCGGAACCAAATGCGCCAAAGGGCGTTGACCCGGGCACCGGCCCGACGACAGAAGCAGCCGAGTGAGGGGACATGGCACGTACGATGAAGGTCGCTATCGTCGATGACGAAGCGGATATGCGGCAGTCGATCAGCCAGTGGCTGGCACTTTCGGGGTTCGATACCGAAAGCTATTCCAGCGCAGAAGATGCGCTGAAAGGGATCGGGACCGATTTTCCCGGCGTTGTCGTCAGCGACATTCGAATGCCCGGAATGGATGGCATGGCCCTGCTGAAAAAGCTGATGGGGCAGGATAGCGGTCTGCCCGTCATTCTGATTACCGGCCATGGCGATGTGCCTATGGCGGTTGAAGCTATGCGCGTGGGTGCGTTCGATTTCCTGGAAAAGCCGTTCAACCCGGATCGGATGACTGAGTTGGCAAAACGTGCCACGCAGGCGCGACGCTCGACGCTGGACAACCGCGCGCTGCGGCGCGAGTTGTCCGACGGCTCGATGATCATGAAGAAACTCATCGGCGGCTCTGCCGTGATGGAGCGACTTCGCGAGGACATCCTCGATCTGGGGCAGGCCGACAGCCACGTTCTGATCGACGGCGAAACCGGCACGGGCAAGACGTTGGTCGCCAATGCATTGCATGCCGTTGGGCCGCGCGCTGGCAAGAAATTCGTCACCATCTCTTGTGCGGCATGGTCCGAGGATCAGCTTACGGCCCGTGTGTTTGGTCCAACCGATGATGGTTCGATCCCGCTGGTCGAAGAGGCGCGCGGCGGCACCCTGTGTCTTGAGGATATCGAGGCGCTGAGCAGCGGTTTGCAGGCGCGGCTTCTGACCGTGATAAATGAGCAGGGCACGCCGCCGGAGACCCGCATCATCGCAATCTGCAATGAACATGCGCCGGACAAGACGGTGGAGGATGCATTGCGCCCCGACCTCTACTATCGTCTTGGCGCAATGAAGATCACCCTGCCGCCGTTGCGCTCTCGGGGTGAGGACATTCTGGTGCTGTTCACCCGGTTGTCCGAGGAATTCGCAGGCGAATATGGCTGCGATGCCCCGCAAGTGACCGCGCAAGAGGCGGCGCAACTGCTGCAGGCCCCATGGCCGGGCAATGTGCGCCAATTGGTCAACATCGCTGAACGTGCCGTGCTGCAGAACCGGCGCGGGTCGGGATCCATCGCCTCGCTTCTGATGGCCGACAACGAGGTGGCCGGTCCTGCGATGACGACCGAGGGCAAGCCGCTAAAGGAATACGTGGATACCTTCGAACGCATGCTGATCGACAATACGATGCGTCGCCATAAGGGCAGTATCGTCGCGGTGATGGAAGAGCTTTGCCTGCCGCGCCGGACGCTGAACGAAAAGATGGCGAAGTATGGGTTGAGCCGGTCGGACTACGTCTGAACGCAAATATCCTGATCGAGCGGGGCGACAAAGATCGCCTCGCTCGACCTTTTCGAACAACGGTTTTTCCTTGCCGCAAACCGGGGTCTTCCGCCGTCTTCGGATAGCGTTAACGAAAAGCCCATTGTAATTCTCCACAGCCCACCATTATGCTTGCCGGACGCGGTATCGTTGACCGCGCATGAGTTTCGCCGCCGGAGACGTGGTTCGGGCCAAAGCGCCAGGACGCGCCTTCGCGGAAGATCGGCCGCAAGGCCACAAGCTTGCCCCGACAGTCTTTGACCGAACGGGCTTTTACAAAGGATGGCGTAAATCATGCGCCGTCTTGGACAAAAACCGCGATGACGCGCGCAGACCCGAGGACTAGCCGTGAAGAGTGCCCGACAGGCACTGCTCCGCATGTCCCCGCGCGCAGGCTCGCCAGAACAAGCCGCCCGTATCAGATCGCCAGCCCGCCCGAAGCTTGCTTCGGCGCAAGGCGGCCATGCCGGCGCATTGGAATATCATGGTCAAGAAGATGCTTATCGATGCCACCCACGCCGAGGAGACTCGCGTGGTCGTGGTCGATGGAAACAAGGTCGAGGAGTTCGACTTTGAAACCGTCAACAAACGTCAGCTTCAGGGAAACATCTACCTCGCGAAAGTAACGCGGGTCGAACCCTCGCTGCAGGCGGCTTTCGTCGATTACGGTGGAAACCGTCACGGTTTCCTCGCTTTCGCGGAAATCCATCCTGATTACTACCAGATCCCGGTCGCCGACCGCAAAGCGCTGCTGGAAGAAGAGCGCGCCTTTGCCAGGGCCGAGGAAGAGGAAGAAAACAACCGCCACCGCCGCCGCAGTCCGCGACCGCGGCCCAAAGCCGAGCGCGCCGAGAGCGGAGACGCGGTGCAGACCGCCGAGATCGGCACCATGGATGTGGTCGATCTGGGCGAGGAAACGGGTGCCGACGCGCTCTATTCCCCTGGTGCAGAGGCCGATGGTCAGGCTCAACCCCATCCCGAGGCCGCCGCGCCTGAGGCGCATGACCATGATCATGAACATGGCCACGATCATGCTCACGACCACGGCGATCACAGCCAGGATAATCAGAACGGTTCGTCCAACGGCAACGGCGACAATGTCGCCTATCGCTCGGTCGATCACGCATCCGACGTGGATGACGAGATCGAATCCATCGCCGAAGAGGACGTGGCCGAGGAAATCCGCCAGCCTCGTAAACCCCGCCCGCGCCGCTACAAGATTCAGGAAGTCGTCAAGGTCCGGCAGATCATGCTGGTCCAGGTCGTCAAGGAAGAACGTGGCAACAAGGGCGCCGCGCTGACCACCTATCTTTCGCTGGCTGGCCGTTACTGCGTCCTGATGCCGAACACGGCGCGTGGCGGCGGCATTTCCCGCAAAATCACTCAGGCCGCCGACCGCAAGAAACTGAAGGAAATCGCGCAAGAGATCGAGGTTCCTGAAGGCGCCGGGCTGATCATCCGCACGGCGGGTGCCAAGCGGACCAAGCAGGAAATCCGCCGCGACTACGAATACCTCATGCGGCTGTGGGAACAGGTGCGCGAGCTGACGCTCAAATCCATCGCCCCCGCGCCGATCTACGAGGAAGGCAACCTGATCAAGCGCTCGATCCGCGACCTTTACAACCGCGAGATCGAAGAGGTTCTGGTCGAGGGGGTCGAAGGCTACCGCGTGGCCAAGGACTTCATGAAGATGATCATGCCGTCCCACGCCAAGGTGGTGCAGCCCTATCAAGAGCCGATGCCGCTGTTTGCGCGCTATCAGGTCGAAAGCTATCTGGGCGGCATGTTCAACCCGACGGTTCAGCTGAAATCCGGCGGCTACATTGTGATCGGCGTGACCGAGGCGCTGGTGGCCATCGACGTGAACTCTGGCCGGGCTACCAAGGAAGGCTCGATCGAGCAGACCGCGCTGAATACGAACCTTGAGGCCGCCGAGGAAATCGCGCGACAACTGCGCCTGCGCGACCTTGCCGGTCTGATCGTCATCGACTTCATCGACATGGAAGAGCGCAAGAACAACGCCGCCGTCGAGAAGCGCCTGAAGGACAAGCTCAAGACCGACCGCGCCCGCATCCAGGTGGGCCGCATTTCGGGCTTTGGCCTGATGGAGATGAGCCGCCAGCGGCTGCGTCCGGGGATGCTGGAATCGACGACGCAGCCCTGCGCACATTGCCACGGCACCGGTCTGATCCGCTCGGACGACAGCCTTGCGCTGCAAATTCTGCGCGCGCTGGAAGAGGAAGGCACGCGCAAGCGGTCGAAAGAGGTACTGCTCAAGGCGCCGGTTGCGGTCGTCAACTATCTGATGAACCACAAGCGTGAGCATATCGCCCTGATCGAGGCGCGTTATGACATGGCGGTGCGGATCGAGGCGGATGCGAGCCTGATCAGCCCGGACTATTCGATCGAGAAGTTCAAGACCGCCACGCGCGTGGTCTCGCCCGCGATGCTGCAGGTGATCTCGGCCGAATCCACGATGATGCCGGATCTGGCGGAAGAGGAAGAGGATATCCCCTTCGAAGAGGATGAGGACGAAGCCGAGGCCGAGGTTTCCGAGGCGCGCGAACCCTCCGGCCAGGGATCGGGCGATGGCACCGGTCCGAAGAAAAAGCGCCGTCGGCGGCGCCGTCGGCGTGGGGGCGGGGGTGGCAGCGATGCCGCGCAGGGCGATGCACAGGGCGATGTCGAAGAAGGCGACACCGACGACGATGGTCCTGAGGAAGCAGCCGATGCCCCCGCTGACACCGTAGCCGAGCCGGAAGTTACCGAAGCAGCCGCCGCAGAGATCAAACCGAAGCGGACTCGTTCTCGGTCAAGCAAGTCCAAGGCAGCGGAGGCGCCAGTTGCCGAAGTTGCGGTCGAAGCTGCGGCAGAGGTCGAGGCAAAGCCGAAACCCTCGCGCTCGCGGTCCAGCAAGGCCAAAGCGGTTGAGACAGAGGGCACCGAGATCGTGACCGCCGCCGCGCCTGAGGCAAAGCCGAAATCCACCCGCTCGCGGTCCAGCAAGGCCAAAGCGGCCCAGCCGGTTACTGCTGTATCAGAGGTGGCTGCACCCGAAGCCGAGACGTCAACGGCGGAGGTTGAGGTTGTGAAGGTTGTGCAGGTGGCCGAGACTACGGTGATCGAAGCGAAAGCTGAACCCGAACCCGTTTCCCAAGCTGAAAAGACCGAGGACGACAACCGACCCAAGCGGCGTGGTTGGTGGTCGCTGGGTCGCTAAGATCAGATTGATTGAAAACGGGGCGCGTGGGAAATCCTCGCGCCCTTTTGCTATCCGCGCCGGATCAGGTGATGCGTGACTGCCCCATGGGCCATGGCACCTAGGTATTCATCGCCAGACTCTGCGCAGAAATGCGGCAGGTCGACCGCCGCCATCGCATCCGTAGCCCGCACGCGCAGCACTTGTCCGGCAACCATGACCAGCAGCCTCTTGCGTGCGCGCAAAACGGGCAGGGGGCAAAGAAGCCCCTCGCAGTCCAGATCCTGATCCCAGTCCATGATCTGCGGCGTAACGGCGCCTGGCGGGACTGTCCACGGCAATGTGACGCGACGCCTGCGTGACGACGTGTGGTGCATCGGCTATGTGACGAGAAAAGGGGACAGGCATGTTGGGAATCGACGTGATTGATGCGGGGCTGCTGCCGGCGATGCTGGTTGCGCTTGCTGCCGGCATTCTGTCCTTCCTCAGCCCTTGCGTTCTGCCAATCGTGCCGCCCTATCTTGCCTATATGAGCGGCATCTCGGTGAGCGAGATGCAGGACAAGCGCAAGGTTCAGGTCCATGTGCTGCTGCCTGCCTGTTTCTTCGTGCTGGGGCTTTCGACAGTATTCCTGTTCCTGGGCTTTGCCGCTTCGGCATTCGGGGCGTTCTTTTTGCAGAACGCCGACTGGTTCAGCACCATCGCCGGCGTGACCGTCATGATCTTTGGCGCGCACTTTATCGGTATTTTCCGCATCGGCTTTCTGGAAACCGATCTGCGTGTAGATGCCGGGGATCGGAGCGGTTCGGCCATGGGGGCCTATGTACTGGGGCTGGCCTTCGCCTTTGGCTGGACGCCCTGCATCGGACCGATCCTGGGATCGATCCTGTCTCTCGCGGCGGGTGAGGCCAGCATAGCGCGGGGCACAACGCTGCTGGGGGTTTACGCGCTGGGGCTTGGTATACCTTTTATTGCGGTGGCCGCATTCTTTCCACGGCTGACCGGACTCATGGCCTGGATGAAACGCCACATGCAGCGCATCGAGCGCATCATGGGTCTTATGCTGTGGACGATCGGCCTGTTGATGCTGACAGGCGGCTTCTCGCAGTTTTCCTACTGGCTGCTTGAGACATTTCCCTTGATGGCGACTGTAGGCTGAGCAGCCGCTTCATCCCAGAATGCGGATTGGCTGGCGGTCGGCAACAAGACCCAGCGCCTCGGCCACGCGCGTCTGAAAGTAATGCACCCCTTTCTCGTGGCGCGACGACAGCGGACCGGGCGAGTAGGCCCCGGCGGCATAGTTGCCCTGGGTCGTCTCGCAAATCTCCATATCCTCGCGCACCACAGCCAGCGTGCCGTCGCGGCTGCGGTCGCGCGCTGCGGCGCCTTCGGGTGAGATGTCTGCGAAGCTAAAGGTGTAATCCTGCACCGTCCGATTGACCGAGACCGGGTTGATGCGGGATGTGTTCATCCCACCTTCGAACAGCGACAGAGTCCAGTTCGGCCACATCCACAGCCATTTGCCGCGATAGAACAGTCCGTCCTTGGGCGGCGCTGTCATGCGGACAAAGCCGCGCTCGGCCGTCGTCTGGAAATCGTCGAAGCGGATCGCGGCAAAGAACGAGGGGTGAGTGCCGGGAATGTGGTAGCCCTCGACGAAGTTGTCGGTATAGGTCTTCCAGTTCGCCTCGAATGTCACCCGCGCCGTGTCCTGGGCGACATAGGTCTCCAGCGGCTCATCGGCCAGTTCGGCTGGCAGATCGCCCAGTTGTTCGATCAGCGACTCCACCGGATCGACCGAGGCGAACAACAGTCCGCGCCAGTTGTCCAGGCGGATCGGCTCAAGCGGCCAATCCTCGGGGATGATTGCGGGATCGGTGCCGAACCACGGCGCCTGCACCAGCCGCCCGTCATCTGCAAAGGCCCAGTGGTGATAGGGGCAACGGATCAGGCTGCACTTGCCCTGACCCGGCTCCAGCAGGCGCGCGCCGCGGTGACGGCAGACGTTCTTAAAACCGCGTAGCTGCCCGTCCCGTCCCCGGATGGCGAAAACGCCAAGTCCCGCAATGTCGCCCGCCAGATACTGCCCGGTCTCTGCCACCGCACTTGTCGGCCCTAGATACTGCCAGCTTCGCCAGAATATTGCACGGCGTTCGGTATCCAGCACATCCGGGCGAACATAAAGGTCTGGATCTAGATTGAGGAACTGCGCCACTTCGGCTCCTTGCTGTTGGGCTGGGATCACTAGACGATAGGGGGGTGATTGCCTTGCAGCAAGATCGTCTTTGACCTTGCGGGTTTCCCTTAATTTCGCCCGAGTTCCGCGCTAGGCTTCGCTTCCGGAGGCAGGAATGCGCGACGATATTGGCATGGGCGTGATGCGCAGGCGGGTGTTCTACATCCCCGGCTATGATCCCTTTCCGCCCCGAAGATACCGGGAGCTGTATCGCAGCGAGGGGACGGCGCAGGCTGCCATTTCCGGCTACAGGATTGACGTTTCGCGGCCCCTGGGCGCAGGCCCGCATGAATGGGAGGTGACGGCGCGCATTGGTGCCTCTGATGTCACTTCTCGTTTCGAGGTTCTGGTCTGGGCCGATCTGGTGCGCGGTTCCATGGCGCAAGGAATTCCGGCGACCTATTGGCAGCTTTTGCGCACGGCGTTGATATATCTCTCGTCTGGCGCGCTGTTCCGGCTGACCTATCTGCGGAAAGGTCCGGTGATCGCGGCGCTGTATCCGATCGTGATGCTTCTGGCGCAGGCGCTGGCCGGGCTGTTCGTCGCATTGACCGTCGTTCACATGGTGAACGTGCTCGCCGGGCTGGTGGGATTACAGGCGCCATGGATTTTTGGATTCGCGCTGGGGCTGGTTCCGGCGTCCTATCTGCTGCGCTGGTTTCGTCTGCAGGACCACCAGTTGTTCGCCTATTACCTGATGCACGACTACGCCTTTACCGCGCTGGGGCAGGGAGCCAACCCACCCGTTCTGGAAGAGCGGATGACCGAGTTCCGTAAGACGATCAGCGCGGCGCTGATCGGCGATTGGGACGAGGTGCTCGTAGTTGGCCATTCCTCGGGCGCGCATCTGGGTGTTTCGATACTGGCGGACCTGTTGCGCGAAGGGTTGCCGCCGGGCGCACCGCCCTTGTCATTTCTGACACTGGGTCAGGTCATTCCCATGGTGTCTTTCCTGCCAAGGGCCTATCGCCTGCGTGCCGATCTGCACGATCTGGCCGCGCGACCCGAAATCACCTGGGTCGATGTGACAGCCCCCGGCGATGGCTGCGCCTTTGCGCTGTGCGATCCTGTCGCGGTTACGGGCGTGTCCCCGAAGATGAAGCTGTGGCCTCTGGTGATTTCTGCCGCTTTCACCCGGACGCTCAGCCCCGAGCGTTGGCAGAAGCTGCGCTGGCGCTTTTTCCGGCTGCATTTCCAGTATCTCTGCGCTTTCGATCGCCCCGGTGATTATGACTATTTTCGCATCACCGCCGGGCCGTTGACACTGGGAGAACGCTTTGCCGGGCGCCAGCCTTCGAAAAGCCGGATCGACGTGCCCGTGTCGGGCCATGTCAGCCGCAGCGCATGATCCCGCCAAAGCCTGCCGCCCGTCCCGACAAGGTTTCGCTCTGGCGCTATCTCCGACTGTTCCGGGCCGATCTGTTGTCGGCGCAGCCTGCGCGGCTTTATCGGGCGTGGATGGCAGAGTTCCGCACGCCGTTCTTCCGAAGCTATCTCTGCAATGACCCTGCGCTGGTGCGGTTGGTTCTGACCGAGCGGCCAGCCGATTTTCCCAAGTCCCGCCGGATAAAAGAAGGGCTGACGCCGCTGCTGGGCAATTCTGTCTTCGTCACCAACGGGCCGGAGTGGGAACGTCAGCGTCGTCTGATTGATCCCGCCTTCGAGGGAGGCCGGCTGCGCGATATATTTCCGGCGATGCGCGATGCGGCCGAGGCGGCGGTTGCGCGGATGCCCGTCGGACCGGTCGAAGCCGAGGCGCAGATGAGCCATGCGACCGCCGACATCATCTTTCGCACCCTGTTCTCGATCCCGATTGATCATCAGGTGGCCGCCGAAGTTTTCCGGCTGTTCCGCGATCACCAGCGCGGCCAGCCGATCCTGAACCTTGCTGCTATCCTGCCCTTTCCGACGTGGGTTCCCCGGCTGCATCGCCGACGAACGGTCGCAACTGCGGCGCAAATCCGAGCCTTGATCTCAGGTTTGGTCAGCCAGAGAGCAAAGGCGATTGCCGACGGCAATGCGCCCGACGACCTGGCGACCAAGATCATGACGGCGCGCGATCCACAGACCGGGCAGGGGTTCACTCCCGCCGAGATGGTCGATCAGGTCGCCATATTCTTCCTGGCAGGGCATGAGACCTCTGCTTCGGCTTTGTCGTGGGCGCTGATGTTGCTGGCCATGTTCCCCGAGGTGCAAGACCGGGTTGCAGCCGAGGCGGATGCGCTGCCCGAACGGCCCGAGATGGCCGAGCTGTCGCGCCTTCGTTTCACGCGCGATGTCTTCCGAGAGACACTGCGCCTGTACCCGCCGGTGCCCATGATGGTGCGCGAAACGGTCTTACAGGAACACCTGCGGGGACGAGAGGTCCAGCCCGGCGCGCAGGTGGTGCTAAGCTCCTGGCACCTGCACCGCCATGAACGGCTGTGGGACAATCCCGACGCCTTCGATCCCGACCGTTGGCAAACCGAAGCGGGGCGCGCCTCGGCGCATGAGGCCTATATCCCCTTTTCCGCTGGCCCACGTGTCTGCCCCGGTATGGGCTTTGCGACCATTGAGGGGGCGCTGATGCTCGCGACGCTGGTGCGTGCGTTTCGCTTTGACGCCGGGCCGGGCGCAGCGCCGGTTCCGGTTGCCCATCTAACCGTTCGTGCGCGTGAGGGAATCGCGCTTTTGGTCAGCAGACGGCGCTGAACTCGCGTTTAAGGTGATTCGGCGCGGCGGAAATGTCGAAGCACATAAAGCCGAATTGCAGAGGCAAGGCCGATATTTCCACGATTTTCGTCGATTTCTGCGGCCAAGCTGTTGATGGGTTTGTTATTTTCCGCTGCAATGCAGCGAAACGCATCCCAGAATTCATCTTCCAGAGAAACGCTGGTTCGGTGCCCATGCAGCGTCAATGAGTGTTTTGCGGGCCGATTGTTCACGGATCAGACCTTTTATGACTATCCAGGTGCTTTTCCAGCGCCTTGGCGGCGGCGCGATCCCGACTTTTTTCTTCCTTGGTTCGCCCGTGCTTCGCCGCATTTTCTGACGCCTCTGCAGCCCGCTTTTCGCGCATTTTTTGCTTAGAAAACCGGCGAATATTGAGTATTTCGGCCATTTTCCCCTCCGGCAACCGGCGATTGAGACCTTTGCTTTCCCAAAGCGCAAAAGACGTGTAGACATATTCTTGCCATATCTTCACAGCATAAGTGAATGCGAAGGTAGGCATGGTGAAGTCTGATGTGGCTTGCCAGTGAATTTGGAAAGGGTGACCAATGAAATTGACAGGAATTCTCGCGGGGATTGCCTTCGCGGTTGCAGCAACCGGAATGTCTCAGGCGGCCACCGTTTCGGTGGATGTCTATGCAAAAGAAAACTCGATCGCGACGTCGAACCTTGCTGCCGGTGCGGATACCGGCGTGGTTTTGACGGCGGGAACCAAGTTCTCGATTGCTGCGGCGCTTGACGACCTGTGGTCGATCGGCACAAACGCTGCCCGCCACATCGGGAACGCTGACGGGGCGCCTTCGACGAACCTCTACACATTCTTTGGCCAGACCTTCAACCACGGTACGCTGGTCGGGCGCATCGGTGACGGGCTGTTCTTCAAGGTCGGCACCTCACTGGTAAATCAGATCGCCGATGCTACTGGTACGCTGAAGCTTTACATGTGGGACTATAACACCAAGGACAACACTGGCTTTATCACCGCCGATATCACTGTTGCTCCGGTTCCGCTGCCCGCCGCTGCCCCGCTGCTGCTGGCTGGTCTGGGCGCCCTGGCGATTGCCCGCCGCCGCAAGGCCTGATTGCAGGCCAGATCGGGCTGTATCCCTTCCAAATAGCACAGGCCGCGATATTGGATCGCGGCCTTTGTCGTTTCCGGAAGCTGATCAGCCCTTTGGGCCGATCATGTCCTCGGGGCGCACCACCCGGTCGAAGGTCGCGGCATCGACCAGTCCAAGCGCGATAGCTTCTTCCCGCAGGGTGGTGCCGTTCTTATGCGCGGTCTTGGCGACCTTGGTGGCGTTGTCATAGCCGATGGTCGGTGCAAGGGCCGTTACCAGCATCAGCGACTCTTTCATAAGCCGGTCGATCCGCGCAGTGTTTGCCTGTATGCCAACCACCATGTTGTCGGTGAAGCTGCCAGCGGCATCGCCCAGCAACTGCATGGATTGCAGGACATTGTAGGCCATGACGGGGTTGTAGACGTTCAACTCGAAATGGCCCTGGCTGCCGGCAAAACCCACGGCGGCATCGTTGCCCATCACCTGCGCGCAAACCATGGTCAGCGCCTCGGCCTGCGTGGGGTTGACCTTGCCCGGCATGATCGACGATCCGGGTTCGTTTTCGGGCAGGATTAACTCGCCCAGACCGGAGCGGGGGCCAGAACCCAGAAGGCGGATATCGTTCGCGATCTTGAACAGGCTGACCGCCACCGTCTTCAGCGCACCAGAGAACATGACCATGGCGTCATGCGCCGCCAGCGCCTCGAACTTGTTCGGCGCGGTGATAAAGGGCAGGCCCGTGATCTCGGCGATCCTGGACGCAACGCGCCGGTCCCATCCGACCCTTGTGTTCAGCCCGGTGCCAACGGCAGTGCCGCCTTGCGCCAGTTCATAGATCTCGGGCAGCACCTTGTGGATGCGCAGGATCCCCTGGCTGACCTGATGGGCATAACCCGAGAATTCCTGACCCAGGGTCAGGGGCGTCGCATCCTGGGTATGGGTCCGGCCGATCTTGATAATGTCCTTGAACTCGACCGTCTTGTCGACCAGCGCGTCATGCAGCTTCGCCAGTCCCGGCAGCAGCACGTCGCGCGCCATCATGCCGATGGCAACGTGCATCGCCGTCGGGAAAGTGTCGTTCGAGCTTTGGCCCATGTTCACATGGTCGTTCGGGTGGACCGGCTTTTTCGAGCCCATGACGCCGCCCAGCATCTCGATCGCGCGGTTCGAGATGACCTCGTTCGCGTTCATGTTGCTTTGCGTGCCCGATCCGGTCTGCCAGACCACCAGCGGGAAGTTGTCGTCGAACCGGCCCTCGATCACTTCCTGCGCCGCAGCGGCGATGGTCTGGCCCAGCTTGGCATCAATATCGCCCTGGTCGATGTTGACCAGTGCGCAGGCCTTCTTGATGACGCCCATGGCGCGGACAATCGCGATGGGCTGTTTTTCCCAGCCGATCGGAAAGTTGATGATCGACCGCTGCGTCTGCGCGCCCCAGTACTTGTCGGCGGGAACCTCAAGCGGGCCGAAGCTGTCGGTTTCGGTGCGGGTCGCGGTCATCGGCGAAGCCTCCTAAACGTGGGATGCAGCCGTCTTATGGCGATGGGATCGGGAAGGCAACCGGCTGGAAACAGGCGCTACTTGCGGAATTTGTCCAGGCTGACGACCTCGGCGGCCTGAGGTGCGGCGGCCTCGGTCGCATCATCCTCGGCCTCATCCTCGTCGTCTTCGCTGTCCTCGTCGGAGTGCGTTTCAAAACGCAGGCCGAACTCGACGGATGGGTCGACAAAGGTGCGCACCGCGTCAAAGGGGATGACCAGCGGTTCCGGCTGGTTGCCGAAATTCAGCGTGATGGAAAAGCCTTCGTCGGTCACTTCCAGATTCTCATACCAGTGCTGGATGACCACAGTCATTTCGCCGGGATAGCGTGCGCGCAGCCAGTCGGCGATGGCGACATCCGGGTGGGTCGTGTCGAAGGTGATGAAGAAATGATGCGCGCCCGGCAGGCCGTTCTGCGACACATCCGTCAGAACATTCTGAATCAGGCCCCGCATGGCACGGTGCATCAGATTGCCATAGTCGATAGAGCGCGCCATGCCGTGATCCCTGCGATCCCTTGATGGCAAAGCATAAGGGATTCGAAAGCGAAAGGAAGGGGCGGGTTGAGCATGAGCCGCCCTCACGCGGCGGAAATCGCCCAAGAGGCGAGTGCCGAGATCAGAAGCACGAGTGGCAGCGGCCATTGCCGCCAGATGAGCAAAAGACCTGCCGCTATGGCAAGCAGGACGGCGACAGGCTGGGCGGAGTCGAGAACCGGAGCGATCACCACAACAGGCCCAATCGAAATGCTTGGGACTTCCGCGAAAAACACATGCGCGGCAAACCAGATCGTCAGGTTGGCGATCACCCCCACAACGGCGGCGGTGATGGCGGCCAGCGCAGATTGCAGCGCGGGCCGCTGCGTCAGGTGTTCCAGCCATGGTGCGCCCGCGAAGATGAACAGAAATGATGGCACGAATGTCATCCAGAGCGTCACCACGGCTCCGGCGATCCCCAAAACGATCCCGCCTTCGCGGTAAGCTGCAAGGAAACCCACGAACTCGGTCACCAGGATCAGCGGACCTGGCGTGGTCTCGGCCAGCCCCAGCGCGTCGATCATCTGCCCCGCCGTCAGCCAGCCGAAATCCGCCACCACCGTTTGCGTCATCCATCCCAGGATGGCATAGGCGCCACCAAAGGTCAGAGTGGCCAACTGCGCAAAGTAAACACCGATGCGGGTCAGAATCCCGTCCTCGACCAACCACAGCGCGATCAGGGGGAGGAGCCATATGGCGGCCCAGACCGCGATGGTTCGCAGCGTCGCCGATAGCTGCGGGGCGGCGTTGAGATCGCCCTCGATGATCTGGCCGCGACCGCTCAGCCAGCCCCAAAGCGCGGCAATCGCGATCGCCATCGGGAAGGGTATGGCGAACAGGAACAACGCCAGGAAGGCCAGCGTGGCAATCAAGTAGTCGCTTCGCCCGCGCAACGCCCGGCGCGCCACCCGGATCAGCGCCTGCAGCACGATACTGGCGACTGCGGCCTTAACGCCAAGCATCAACGCTTGCGCGACCGCCGTCGCGCCAAGCGTGACATAGAGGATCGATAGCGCAAGAACGACCATCGCGCCGGGCTGCACAAACAACAGTCCCGCGATCAAGCCACCAAGCGTTCCGCGCCTTTTCCAGCCGGAATAGGTGGCAAGCTGCATCGCCTCCGGCCCGGGCAAGAGCATGCAGAATGAAAGAGCGCGCAGGTATTCGGGTTCGGTCATCCACCCGCGCCGCTCGACCAGTTCGCGGTGCATCAGGGCGATCTGGGCGGCCGGTCCGCCGAACGACACGAGGCCGATGCGCAGGAAGATGCGGGCGATCTCACGCAAGCCTGTCGTCATCAGCGATTACCTGGCCAATCGTGACCTTCCTCGAAACCGTCACGCGCCCAGCGATAGAGCGCGTCGTAAAGATGAATGCCTGCCTCAAGCTGGTCGAGGTCATTGCGATAAAGTCTTGAAAGACCGACAGATATCGCCAGAAGGCCGGCCGCCTGCGGAGCAAGGTCATGCCTGTCGGTGTCTGCCGCCCGCACCAGCGTCGCCAGCCGGTCCATCGCAGGCGTCGAAAGACCGAATTCGCTCACCATAGTATCGAAGGTGCATTTATCGCCCCGATGCGACCAGAAGACACCTTCGACATCGAAAGGCTCAGCACCGAAGCGATCCGCAACGGCCTGCACTTCGGGCGGAGATACAAAAAGAAACCGCGCCGAAGGATCAACAAAGCGCCGGATCAGCCAAGGGCAGGCGATGCGATCTATTTTGGGCCTGTGCCTAGTGACCCAAAGTGAACCGGCAGGGATGATGCCGATTGGAACGCGCGGCATACCTGCTGCCGCCCAGGTTTCGCTGCCGCCTTCAAGAATTTCGGCCTCCACACCATTCAGGCGCAATAAGGCCGCTGCGCCCTCGGACAGCTTTTTCCCGCTTCGGCAAATGACGATGGCCCGTTTGCCTGACAGGGCTGGCGCGGCACTTTCAACATCACCATGCGGCATCAGTCGCGCGCCGGGCAACAGGAAGGGGTCCGTCGCGATATCCTCTGGAAGGCGGACGTCCAGCAGGGCCGGCACATCGGGCATCCCGATCAGGCGCATGAGCCGGTCAGCAGAAATGGAGTTAAAGGCGGGCATGAGCTGCATCCTTTGTTAGCAGACAACGGATGCGACACTTGGCTGACGCCTCACGGGGTGATCGCGACCCCATGAGGCGAGTGGTAAGCAAGCGTGAACCACACGTCAAGCAGCCGGTTTGCCCAGTTCTCGCAGCAGCTTTTCGCGGATCGCGCGGGGGTATTCGCCAAGGCCCCGCGCAGTCATCACGAACCCGCCTTTCGTGATCGCCCAGCGGCGATAGAACTGCGTGATGGGAGAGGAGGCACCCATATCCTCGATCGCGATGGCGTTGATCTCGATCCCGGCGACTTCGGCCCTCTGGCGCGCGGGGCCAACGGTGAACCCCGCGTTTTCAGGGCCGTCACCCGAGATGTCGATCACCCGGCGCTTGCAGTCCGCGACGCCGTCGAACTGCGCGGCGGAAAAGTCGATGGCCTGCCCAACGGCTGTATCCGAGGCTCGAAAACTGCGGGGCAGGGTGCGGGCATCGGCGGCGAAGCGGTCGATCCGTCGCTGGTTCAGCATCCTTTGCCATGGCAGGACGAGTGCCTGCGCGCCCACTCCTGACCACTGCACCACAGCCAGCGCGGCCTGCCCGCGCAGAAGGGCATCGCCCACCGCCGGATCGGCCAAAGCATCGGCCAGCCCCTGCACCTGCAACGCATATTCGCCAGCATCAATCGAGCCGGAAATGTCGATCGCCAGCAGCAGCGCCGTCTCGCACGCTGCGGCGGGCTGGGGAAGCAATAGGGCAAATGCAAGGGCGCGCAACATTGCGCGAGCCTGTCAGGTCGCGCCCGGTCTGCCTAGTGATTTCGGGGAAAGTGCAGGTTTCTGTTGCCAGGTACCTGCGAACCCCGCCTTACGCGGCTAAGCGCAAGGGCTTAAGTTTTGGTCTTGCGAACTGCTTACGCAGCCAGCGCGACCGGAGCACGGTTGTCGTTGGCAACTGTACTTTTGCACCGATAACGGTGGTAGCTCACCGAGCGAAAGCTGGCCCCTTTGGACGTTCGTCGATCCTGTTTCGGCCCCATCCGCCCCCAACGAGGGAGTAGTCTGGTGGAGCCGCCGGGTACCGCCCCCGGGTCCGATCCGCGTATTACGGGTGCGTTTATCGCCATAGTCGGAATTGCTTCCGACAAGTCAGATATAGGCGGGGATCGCGGGGCAGGCAATGGCCTGCGCGGGATGATCAGCCGGATGTGGCACCGCGATGTGCCGGCACCGCCTGCGCCCGCAGCACGCGATACTCGCGTATGACCAATACGATCATGATGGTGTCCAGCGCAGACAGGATCAGCAAAGCCAGTGAATGCGTATGAGTCCAGTGTTCAAGCTGATACAGCACGAAGCAGAACAGAACCGCGACCGCCGCCGGATAGGCCCACAGCACCTGCCGCGCCAGCAGCAGCACCATGACCAGCTTCAGACCGCCATGCGCCAGCAAATACAGCCCGTAAAAATGCTGCGTCTCCGACGGAAAGGCCTGCGCCGCGCGTTCCATCCAGTAGCCGACTGTTAGGCCCGGATCCTGCGCGATCTCGTTGCGGTCAAGCCAGGCCGCCAAAGACAGTATGAAGCGGTTCGACGTGACCAGCAGGCCCAGCCCCGCCAAAGCCTCGCTTCCCGCAAGGCCGCCTTTTACGACAAGGCTCGCCTCGAAAAGGCGGTGCAGCCAAAACGATATAAGGCTGCCGGATGGGCGGGTTGTCACGGAATATCAGTCCTTGCCGCGATACGGCTCGACATATTGAAGCGCCATGTCCCAGGGGAAGAAGATCCACGTATCCTGGCTGACCTCGGTGATATAGGTATCAACCATCGGGCGGCCAGATGGTTTGGCGTACACAGTTGCGAAATGAGCCTTGGGATAAAGGCGGCGGACAAGTTCCAGCGTCTTGCCGGTATCCACCAGGTCATCGACGATCAGGATTCCCGTGCCGTCGCCCATCAGATCGGCCTGCGGGCTTTTGGTGACATTCGCCGAGGTCTGCGATTGATGGGAGTAGCTTTTAACGCTGATCGTATCGACGACGCGAATGTCCAGTTCCCGGCTGACGATCATCGCGGGGATCATGCCGCCGCGGGTGATGGCGACGACCGCCTTCCATCCACCCTCTGCCGGACCTTGCCCGTCCAGCCGCCAGGCCAGCGCCCGGCTGTCGCGGTGAATCTGGTCCCAGCTGACGTGAAAGCCCTTCTCATGCGGCAGGCGGTCGGTCATCGTCTTTCCCTCAGGTGGCGGCGATCTTGAGCCCGAGCAAGGCGAGCAACCCGCCAAAGCTTCGGTCGATGGCGGATTTCGCGCCGATATAGGCGCGTCTTGTTCGGCTGAACGAGAAAACGCGCGCGACGAGTGTGTTCCATGTGGTCTCTGCCAAAAAACAAACGAGCAGAAGCGCGGCCAGTGTCCAATACGGCGTGCCCGGAGGCACGGTGCCGATGAAGATCGAACTCAGCAGCACGGCAGGCTTTGGGTTCGACAGTTGCGTCCAAAGCCCCAGGCGAAACGCCGATGCGGCACTGCGTGGCGCTGCATCGGTGCTTTCCGGCAGGGGCACGTTGGCATGGCGCCACATGCCGATTGCAACCCATATCAGGTAGCACCCTCCGACAATCTTGAAGGCCCACAGAAGGGTCGGCGCGACCTGAAACAGAACCGCCAATCCGCACAAAGCGGTCAGCGACCAGAACACCGCCCCGACCCCGATGCCGATCGCCAGGAAAAAGCCCGTGCGCAGGCCCTCGGTCACCCCGGTTCTCGCCGACATCAGCACGGCGGGGCCGGGGCTGATTGCGCCCATGACCAACAGTGCCGAGACGGCAAAAAAGGCCGTGAGTGTCACTGACCGTTTTCCTTGCCGTTGCGACCCGTGACTGCGTCGATATCGGGGGCGTCGACCGCCTTCATCCCGACGACGTGATAGCCCGCATCGACGTGCAGCACTTCGCCAGTCGTGCCCGACCCAAGGTCCGACAGCAGATAAAGCGAGGCCTTGCCGACCTCTTCCTGCGTCACGTTGCGGCGCAGCGGAGAGTTCAGCTCGTTCCACTTCATGATGTAGCGGAAATCCCCGATGCCGCTGGCGGCCAGCGTCTTGATCGGACCGGCGGAAATCGCGTTGACGCGAATGCCGTCCTTGCCCAGATCTTCGGCGATATACTGAACGCTGGTTTCCAGCGCGGCCTTGGCCAGCCCCATGACGTTGTAATGCGGCATGACCTTTTCGGCACCGTAATAGGTCAGCGTCAGCAGGCTGCCGCCATCCGGCATCATCGCAGCGGCGCGCTGGCAGACGGCGGTGAAGGAATAGACGGAAATATCCATCGTCATGCGGAAGTTCGCGGCGCTGGTATCCACATATCGCCCGCGCAGCTCGTTCTTATCGGAAAACCCGATGGCGTGGACGACAAAATCCAGCGTCCCCCAGACCGATTTCAGGTGATCGAACAGCGCGTCCAGCGATCCTTCGTCCGAGACATCGCATTCCACCATCTCGGTCATGCCGATGGAAGCCGCCAGCGGTTCCACCCGTTTTTTCAGAGCTTCGCCCTGATAAGAGAAGGCGAGCGTGGCACCGGCCTCGGCGCAGGCGCGCGCGATGCCCCAGGCAATGGATTTGTCGTTGGCCAGCCCCATGATGAGGCCTCGCTTGCCTTGCAGAAGTCCGGTTGACATTCCCAGTCCCTCGCCCACCTTTTTCTTTGAACGAGAGGTGTAGGCGATCCGCCTCACTGCATCAAGGGCAGGAAGGCGGCGTGTCAGGCCCGCCGGAACAGGAAAGCATGGACAGAAGCGGCATATTCGCGGGCGAGGATCCCTTCCGCATCGCGCAGGACTGGCTGGCAGAGGCCACACCGCAAGAGCCGAACGATGCAAACGCGGTGGCGCTGGCCACCGTCGATGTGGATGGCATGCCGAATGTGCGCATGGTGCTGCTGAAAGAGATCGAGGCGGACGCCTTCGTTTTCTACACCAACTATGGCAGCCGGAAGGGGCAGGAAATCTCCGCTTCGGGCAAGGCCGCCTTCGTGATGCACTGGAAATCGCTGCGGCGGCAGCTGCGGGTTCGTGGTCTGGTCAGCCGGGAAGATGGTCCGCAGGCCGACGCCTATTATGCGTCGCGGTCGCTGCAAAGCCGGCTTGGGGCCTGGGCGTCGGATCAGTCGCAGCCGCTATCCTCGCGCGGCGCGCTGATGTCAGAAGTGGCGAAGGTCACGGCCTCAAAGGGTATCAATCCGTCACGGCCCCCGTTCTGGGGCGGATTTCGCATCCGCCCGCTAGAGATTGAATTCTGGGCAGATGGCGCATTCAGGTTGCATGACAGGTTTCGGTGGTCGCGCATAGGTTTAGAGAATGCATGGCGGATTGAGCGCCTTAACCCCTGAGGCGAAGACTTTTCTTGCCGCAAGGTAAACGCATGCAGAATTCTGCTTGAAACAAAAAGGGATTCGGCTGCAAGTCTCTTGGCGGGGTGGCTCACCGGGAACAAGATTCTGGAAACGTCCGACGACAGCGACGGCCTGCAGGTATTGCATGGTCTGGTAAAGTGGTTCGACCCTGCCAAGGGATTTGGCTTTGTTGTCAGTGAACAAAGCCAGTCGGATATCCTTCTGCATGCCAATGTCCTGCGCAATTTCGGGCAGGGCTCTGTCGCCGATGGATCCGGCATTACAGTAAAAGTGCAGCGGACCCAGCGTGGAGTTCAGGCTATCGAGGTCTTGTCGATCGAGCCACCGCTCGGCTCGACCATAGCGCTGTCCGAAGATGCCGCCCAGGTCAGCACGGCTGAACTTGCCACGCTGCCGATGGAACCCGCGCGGGTGAAATGGTTCGACAAGGGTAAGGGCTTTGGCTTTGCCAACGTGTTTGGTCGTTACGAGGACGTCTTTATTCACATAGAGGTTTTACGCCATTCCGGCTTTGCCGACCTTCAGGCAGGCGAGGCCATAGGTCTGCGCATCGTCGAGGGCAAGCGCGGACGCATGGCGGTGCAGGTGGTGTCATGGGAAAGCGCAGCGCGACTAGGCCTTTAGCATTTGCGATTGCGACTCTGGTCCTGTCGGCTGCGGCTGCAGTGGCGCAGTGTCGGCCGGATACCGTGGATATACGCGGGCCTTTCGGTCAGGCGCGCTTCACGGTCGAAGTGGCCGATGACGGTCAGGAACGCGCGCAAGGGCTGATGTTCCGCGAAAGCATGCCACGCTCGGCGGGGATGCTGTTCATCTACCCCGCTCCGCAGCGCGCCAGCTTCTGGATGAAGAACACACTGATCCCTCTGGACATGATCTTTGTCGACGGGGCAGGGCGCGTGTTGCGTGTGCATGAAAACGCAAAGCCGCAGGATCTGACACCCATCGACGGGGGCACCGGGGTTGTGGCCGTGCTGGAAATCAACGGCGGGCTATCGCGCAAACTTGGCATCGCACCCGGCGCTGAAATGCGCCATCCGGCCTTTGCCGAGCGCGCTGCCTGGGCTTGCGAAGGCTGAGGCCCATACCAGCTTGTCCGACGCTTTTAGCGGTTTCCAAACCGCTAAACTGCGGCTAATAGGACAGCCGTCGGAGTGTAGCGCAGCCTGGTAGCGCATCTGGTTTGGGACCAGAGGGCCGGGGGTTCGAATCCCTCCACTCCGACCAAACATCATGTCCAGTTTTGTCAAAAGCGCTTGGCCGTGGGAGGTTGCTCCACCGGACCGAGGTTGCTAAGCTGCCGTGTAATCGTTTTCTGAAGGGCATCGCGTTTGACCATCCGCCAATCCAGTCGCGAAACGCCATTGTCCGTTATTCCAGGCAAGGCCCCGTTTTGAAATCCGTTCGTGGTAGCAAGGATCAACCCGGCGAAATCCGTGTGGTCAAGCTTGAAGACGTTGCGCGCCGCGCTGGATGTTCGGTTGCCACCGCATCGCGCGTCCTGAACGGAAATCCAAAGGTTGGACAGGTGGAGCGCGAGCGGGTTCTGGCGGCCGCGACGCAGCTTGGATATGTGCCCAACAACTCGGCAAGGGCATTGCGGGCGCAAAGCACCCGGCTGATTGGCGTGATCATTCCGACACTTGACCACGCCATCTATGCCAAGATGGTCGACGGATTGCAGGACCGTCTGGCAGAGGTGGGCATCTCGGTCATCATCAACACGTCGGGCTATGATCTGGACCGCGAGCAGCACCAGGCGCGGCTTCTGGTCGGCAGGGGCGTCGAGGCCATTGTGATGGTCGGGTCCGAGCATCATCCGGAACTGGCCGATCATCTGCAGCGCAGCGGCATCGCGCAGGTTTTCACCTATACCAACGAATTGGGGAGCGGCGATGCGGCAGTAGGTTTCGATAACTATGCTTCCGGCGCGTCGGTGGCCCGTTTCCTGCTCGACCTCGGTCACAGAAGCTTTGGCATGATCGCCGGGGTCACCCGAGGCAACGATCGGGCTCGGCAACGTCGGGATGGGTTTGTCGAGACTTTGCTGACCGCCAATGTCGCCCGAGGCGATATTGTCGTTATCGAGGCGCCCTATACAATAGATCACGGCAGGGCAGGGATGCAGTCGCTGATGCAGACATTCCCGCGTCCCACAGCCGTATTCTGCGGCAGCGACATTCTTGCAGTTGGGGCGGTAAAGTATTGCCAGGTCGCAGGAATCTCCATTCCTGAAGAAGTGTCGATCGTTGGCTTCGACAATCTGGAGGTTGCGCAGCTGACAACGCCAGAGTTGACAACCGTCGATGTGCCGGCCCGCGAGATGGGCGAGGCCGCTGCGCAGACATTGCGCGATGCGCCCGGAAGCCGGCCCGACCGCGTGATCGCCCCGCTTCAAACGCGTCTCATCGTGCGGCAAAGCACCGGCCCGGCCAGGGCATGAGCCGGCCGGCAGAAGGGTTCTTTCGGCACGAGCTTGTGCGTTTCCACCACTGCGATCCGGCAGGCATCGTTTTCTATCCACGCTATGTCGAGATGATCAACGCGACGATCGAGGACTGGTTCGCAGAGGTCGTCGGTATCTCTTTCGCCGAGATACACGGGCCACTGCACTTCGCCGTGCCCATTGCCTCGCTTGACGTGCAGTTCCGATCGCCGTCGCGTTTGGGCGAGGTGCTTCGACTTGGCGTGCGGTTGGAGCGTTTGGGATCATCCAGCGTCACGCTGCACGTGACAGCAGCCAATGAAGGCCGCGAGGTATTCGCGGCCCGTGTGACCTTGGTCTTGATCAGCAAGGACGATTATCGTCCGAAACCCTGGCCACAGCCCTTTCGCGAAGCGATGAGTGACGCGCACTGACCCCCGAACCGCCGGCCGAACCATCGTTGCCCGTCACTGGCGACTCACATTCTGGAAAACGATTGCAAATACCGCAACTTTTCTTGATAAAGATTCAAAAAATAACTAGATCAAACATAAGAATAATAACAATAAATTTAACTATTTGACATTGAGTGTCATTTGTGAAATCGTTTTCTCAAGATGCCCGTAGGGGCAATGGCCTGCGCTCGCAATCTGACGAAGCGCAAGTCGAGGGGGAAACTGAGTTGCTGGATCGTGACATTCGGAACGCCGTTGTCGAGATGCATCGGTGTCGCAAGGCGCGCCGTCAGGCTGATGGCCGGAACTGACCACGGTAATGGCAAACAACTCCAAGGGCTTTCTTCTTGCTGTCGATATTGATGGGACGCTTCTGACCCATGACCACCGACTTTTGCCCCAGGTTCGTGAAGCGGTTCGTCACGCAAGACGGCACGGCATTCAGTTGGCGCTCGTTTCGGCGCGCAGCGTCAACGCGGTTCGGACGGTGCTGAATATGCTGGGCGATGTGGATCACGCGATCTGTTTCGGCGGCGCGCTGACGATGAGCATGGAGGGCGGCGCGCTGCTTATGCGACCCGCAGCGAAGCGCAGCCATCTTTGCCCTGCGGACGTGGCGAAGGTGCTGGCGTTTGCCCGAAAATACGATCTGGCCTTGGCGGCCTACAGTGCCGATGTCGCCCGTGTGCCCACCCCGGACGATCGGATGCGCCAGGAATTCAGCCAGACGCAGGAGCCTTTCGAATTCGCTGCGGTATCTGCGCAGGATCCGGTCTTCAAGTTTCTGGCCATAAGCCATGCGGCCAATGCCGACGATCTCGACAGGCTGGGGGCTGACCTGTCCCCGGATCTGAGCGCGGTCCGGTCGCATCGCACCTATCTGGAAATCGGACCGCAGGGCGTCTCGAAAGGTCGGGCCCTGACCGATCTGGCGGTCGACTTGGGGCTCGATCTGGAGAATGCGGTCGCTGTCGGGGATTCCAACAATGACGCCTCGATGTTGCGTGCCGTTGGGCATCCGGTCGCCATGGGCGATGCGACCACGGAAATCAGGCAACTGGCAAAGCTGATCACGGCAACCGCCGCAGAAGGCGGTGTGGCGCGGGCAATCGACCATTTTGCCAAAGCACTGTGGAGGATTCCGCCGTCGCGTGCGGAACAGGAGGTTAAAGCGGGATGGGTATCGTGAACGCCAATGCGGCGCCTGCAGTTCGGACGAAGCGCCTGATGCGGGCCGAAACGCTGAACCTTCTGGGCCTCGTGGGGGTGCTGGTGCTGCTTTTCGTGATAGCGGCCAGCCTGTCGCCGTCATTTCTGAACACCTTCAACCTGATCAACGTTTTGCGCCAGATCGCGCTTTACGGAATCGTCAGTATTGGGTTGACGGTCGTCATCATCACCTCGGGTATCGACCTGAGCGTCGGGTCTATCGTCGGCGTCGTGTCGGTTTCTACCGCGCTGATGCTGAACTCCGGCCTGGCATTGCCGTTGACGATACTCGTGGCGCTGGCGATGGGACTGGTCTTCGGCATGGTCAATGGCGTCGGCATCGCCTTTGGACGAATTCCGCCATTCATCATGACGCTCGGCAGCATGGTGATGTTGCGCGGACTGGCTTTGACCATCGCGGACGGTCGTCCGATCGACCTGACCAATGCCGATCCGGTCTTTGCGATCATCGGGCGTGGCAACCTGCTGGGCATTCCGGTGTCCGTCTGGATATTCCTTAGCGTCGCGCTGATCGTCGGGTACGTTTTGCGCTACACCCAGTTTGGCCGAAACGTCTTTGCCGTCGGCAGCAACGTCGAGGCGGCGCGGCTTTCCGGCGTCAATGTCGCGGCGACCCGGATCAAGGTCTACATGTTGTCAGGCCTGTTGGCTGCGCTGACCGCCGTGATCTTCGTCTCGAGGTTGACAGTTGGCGAGCCGACTGCCGGGACCGGACTGGAGCTTGAGGCGATTGCGATAGCTGTCATCGGCGGCACCAGTCTTTTCGGCGGCCAGGGCAGTGTGGTCGGCACAATTGTGGGCGCCGCAATTCTGGCGATCCTGGCCAACATCATGAATCTCGTCGGAATCTCTCCATTCACCCAGCAGATGGTGAAGGGGGCGATCATTATCCTGGCCGTCTCGTTCGAGCTTCTGAGACGCCATCGGTAATGAACCGGGCAAGGCCCGAAAACATCCTAAAAATTCTCAGGGAGGAACTGATGACTTTCATAAACAAGGGTGCATGCGCGGCTCGTCTTGCGTCCACTGCGGCGACCGCACTTCTGCTCAGCTCCGGTGCACTTCTGGCCCAGGATATTCTGGCCGGCGTCGACCTGACCAAGACCTGCAAGATCGGGTTCAGCCAGGGCACCATGAACCACCCCTGGCGTGTCGCGATGGTCGAGGGCAACAAGGCCTGGGCGGCCGCAAACCTGCCGAATGTCGAACTGATCGTGACCGACGGGCAGAACGACTCCGGCAAGCAGGTCACCGACGTGGAAAGCCTGATGGCGCAGGGCGTTGATGTGCTGATGATCAGCCCGCTGACCGCGCAGGCCCTGACACCGATCGTTCAGGATGTGATGGCGGCTGGCACGCCGGTCGTGGCGCTGGATCGCAAGGTGAATGCGCCCGTTTCCTACTACATAACCGCCCAGAACATTCCGATTGCCCAGGCCGCCGGGGAATTCTTCGCCAAGCAGCTTGGCGGAAAGGGCAACATCGTCGAGATCGAGGGGACGGCCGGTTCCTCTGCCGCCGATGAGCGCAAGAGCGGTTTTGACGGCGTGATCGCTCAGTATCCGGACATGAAGATCATCGCGACGCAGAACGGCGACTTCCTGCGCGAGAATGCTCAGAAATTCATGGAGGACGTGCTGCAGCGTTTCGGGCCGGGCGAGATCCAGGGTGTCTATGCGCATAATGACGAGATGGCGTTCGGTGCGCTTCAGGCTTTGGAGGCCGCAGGTCGTGCCGATGAGGTGATGGTCACCGGGATCGACGGCCAGAACAACGCGATCCAGGCGGTTGCCGATGGCAAGCTGTTCGCAACCTTTACTTTCCCCTACGTCGCGCCCGAAGGCATCCAGTATGCCTACAAGGCCTGCGTGGACGGCGCACCTGCCGAACAGCAGGATGTGATCCTGAACTTTGCGACGATCGACCAGAGCAACGCCAAGGACTGGATCGGCAAGGGCTTCTGAACCACGGATGTACCGGCCGGGCAACTGTCCGGCCGGTCACGGCAAGCGACAAAGGGCTGGTGGCTATGGATTTCTACGTATGCGTCGGTGACTCCGTGCAGTTCTCGAAAACAGTCAGCGAGGCGGATGTCTATCTCTTCGCCGGCGTGACGGGTGATCTGGCGCCGGTTCACGTCAATGCGCAGTTGATGGAGAAATCCGCCTATGGCCAGCGCATCGCACATGGGGCGCTTCTGGTCGGGTTCATGTCCACCTGCTCGACGCTGATGGTCGCGCGGTCTGCCGACAGCCATAACAAGGGCGAAACGCCGGTTTCGTTGGGCTATGACCGCGTGCGCTTTCTTGCTCCGGTCTTTTTCGGCGACACGATGAACCTGGATTACCGGATCGCCGGGATCGACGTCGAACGACGCCGGTCGACCGCGAACATCACCGTGACAAACCAGAACGGCGTTTTGGTTGCCAGCGCCACGCACATCCTGAAATGGGTCAAGATCAAGAACGGCGCCGACAATGCTTGAGGCCGACTTCATCATCATCGGCGGCGGATCGGCAGGCTGTGCCTTGGCAAGCCGTCTGACCGAGGATGCGGATTGCACGGTGATCCTGCTGGAGGCGGGGGATCGTGACCGCAGCATCTACATCCACCTGCCGGTGACCTATTACAAGACGACCGGACCGCAGTTCACCTGGGGCTACAAGACGGCCCCGCAAGTGCATCAGAACGGGCTGGAGGTGCCTCTGGCGCAGGCTCGCGTGCTGGGCGGCGGCAGTTCTATCAATGCCCAGATATACATGCGGGGCACGCCACGCGACTATGACGGCTGGCGCGACGATTATGGTTGCGCTGGCTGGGGTTATGAGGACGTCCTGCCTTTCTTCATCAAGTCCGAGGACAACCTCAGTCTCACAACTCAGGCACATGGTCAGGGCGGACCGCTGAAAGTCTCGCCTCAGGCGCACACAGACCCGCTGACCCTTGCCTGGATCGAGGCCTGCAAGCAGGTCGGGATGAATGCGAACGCGGATTTCAACTCGGGCGACCCCGCCGGTTGCGGTCTATACCAGGTAACGAACCGGGCGGGCCGACGGTCCAGCGCCGCGGTCGCCTATCTGCGCCCCAATATGAGCCGTCCGAACCTGAAGGTGCTGACAAAGCATCGCGCCCTGCGGCTGGATTTCGATGGCAGGCGGGCGGTCGGCGTCACGGTCGAGGCAGGAGGCCAGCCGCAGATATTCCGCGCCCGGCGCGAGGTGGTGCTCAGTTCCGGCGCGATCGGAACGCCGCATCTGCTGATGCGCTCGGGCATAGGATCTGCCGCCGACCTGCGCCGTCACGGGGTCGGGGTCGTGAATGACCTTCCGGGTGTGGGCCGGAACCTTCAGGACCACCTCGATGTCTTCATGATCTCGGCGGTGCGCGGCAATCTTGGTTACGACCGCTACAAGAAGCTGCCATGGCAAATTGCGGCCGCACTGCAATTCGCCTTTACCGGCAAAGGGCCGATCACTTCGAATGTGGTCGAAGGCGGCGCATTCTGGTGGGTTGATCGCAACGATCCCGATCCGGATGTGCAGTTCCACTTTCTTGCCGGATCAGGTGTTGAGGCAGGCATCAGTTCCATCGCCGACGGCGGTTCAGGCTGCACGCTGAACGCCTATCTGGTGCGTCCCCTGTCCAGGGGAACCGTATCGCTTCGCGATGCCCGTCCCGACAGCCCGCCTGTCATTGATCCGAACTACCTGTCGCACCCGGACGATCTTCGCAAAACGGTCGATGCCGTGCGCCTCAGCCGGCAGATCATGCAGCAGCCGGCGCTTGCCCCCTATATCGACCACGAACATTTCCCCGGCAGCGGCTGCGCAACCGATGCCCAGCTTGAGGATTTCGTCCGGCGCGAGGCGCGGACCGGCTATCACCCGGTCGGAACCTGCCGCATGGGTCATGGCCCGGACGCCGTGGTCGATACCGAGCTGCGGGTCAAGGGTATCGACGGGCTGCGGATCGTCGATAACTCGATCATGCCGCGCCTCGTCTCGGCCAACACCAATGCCACCGCGATCATGATCGGCGAAAAGGCCGCACAGATGATCGGCGGCAACCGCAAGAGAGCCAGCTGATGTGCCGCTCTTTTGTCGAGGCGCGTGATCGCGCCGCCCAGCAGACCAGGAACACAGGCGCGCCAGCAGGTGTGCAAGGGAGTAATGCCATGGAACAGTCAACCACGTTCCAAAGCGGCGCGGCGGTCGGGAACGGTCAGTCGCTGGGGGTGGCGCTTGTCACCGGTGGCAGGCGCGGAATTGGTCGGGCGATTTGCGGCCAGCTTGCCGGCAAGGGTTTCGACGTCGCCTTCATCGACCACATCGACGATGAGGGCATCCAGGAGACGACCAGACTTATCGAGTCATTCGGCCGCAAGTCCTTGTTTTTCCGCAGCGATCTCGCGCTCTTGGACCAACACGAAAAACTGGTCAGCGATACGATCCAGGCCTTGGGACAAATCACCTGCCTTGTGAATAATGCCGGGGTTCAGGTCTCGGTCCGCGGTGATCTGCTGTTCACCGATGCGGCAGAGTTCGACCGCCTCATGTCGATCAACCTGCGCGGAACCTTCTTCCTAACCCAGGCCGTCGCGAAGGCGATGATCGCCGACCGCGACCCCGCCGCGAACCGTTCGATCATCACGGTCACATCTGCCAACGCCCATCTCGTCTCACCCGAAAAAGGCGCCTATTGCGTGTCCAAGGCGGGGCTCTCGATGGCTATGCAGAACTATGCGCTAAGGCTGGCCGGCGACGGCATTCGTGTCTTTGAAATCCGTCCCGGCCTGATTGAAACCGACATGACGGCAGACGTCCGCGAACATTATACGCCCGCCATCGAAAACGGGGTGATCTGCGCCATGCGCCGCTGGGGCACGCCCGACGATATCGCCAAGGCGATAGGGACGCTGGCGGCCGGCGACCTGCCGTTCAGCACCGGTGATATCTACAACATAGGCGGAGGCATGCAGATCCCGCGGCTCTGATCGCGCCGGACCGGCACCTCCAGATGAGTGACACCATGGCACAAGCCCGACTGAAAATCATCGAACCACAGCCCGATCCTTCTGATGTGGTGTTGGAGATGACAGACATCACCAAGTCATTCCCCGGCGTGAAGGCGCTGGAAGGTGTGTCGCTGGCGGTTCGCAAGGGTGAGGTTCACGGTCTTGTCGGGGAAAACGGCGCGGGCAAGTCGACGCTGATGCGCATCCTGTCCGGGGCCTTCCTGGCCAACTCGGGCCAGTTGCGCCTGGGTGGACAGGTCATCGACAGCCCGAACCCCTCGCTGATGATCGAAAAGGGGGTGGCGGTCATCTATCAGGAATTCGCCCAGGCACCGCATCTGTCGGTGGCCGAGAACATTTTCCTGAACCGGATGCCGCGTGCCGCTTTTGGCCGGATCAACTGGGATGAAGCGTATCGTCAGGCGAAGGCAGCCTTGCAGCATCTGGGTTTCGACATCGACCCCCGCGCCATCGTCAGCGAATTGAGCGTCGCGCAGCGGCAGATCGTCGAGATCGCCCGTGCCATCTCCCGCAATGCGCGCCTGATCGTGCTGGATGAACCCTCGGCCGTGCTGGGGGATGCCGAACTGGAAAAGCTTTTCCGAACGATCCGCACTCTGCAGGCCGAAGGTGTGGCTTTCATCTACATCTCTCACCGGCTGAAGGAAGTCTTTGAACTATGCCAGACCGTGACGGTGCTGCGTGACGGACGCTGTGTGGCGGTCAGGCCGACCCCGGAATGGGACACGCAAAGCCTGATCCAGTCGATGGTGGGCCGGGCGGTTGCGGATTATTTTCCGGCGCGGAATGCCAATCCCGGCGATGTCGTCCTGAAGGTTGAAAACCTGACGCGCGGCAGATCGGTGCGTGGCGCGACCCTTACCCTTCGCAAGGGTGAGATCCTTGGCATCTGCGGATTGGCCGGGGCCGGTCGTACCGAGCTTCTGCGCGCAATCTACGGTGCCGACACGATCGACTCCGGTTCGGTCAAGGTGCACGGTCGTCCGCAAGCGGTCAATTCCCCCCGACGGGGTATCGCGCTTGGGATGGGCTTCGTGCCAGAGGATCGCAAGACCGAAGGGCTGTTCCTGTCTCAATCCGTGCGGTTCAACATCACGCTGTCGCGGCTTTCGAATTTCCAGCGCTCGGGCAAGCTGGACCTGCGCGCCGAGAAAGAGGCGGTCTCCGCGCTGACACGGCAACTGACGGTCAAGACACCCTCGATTGAATCCGAGATACGGACGCTGTCCGGCGGCAACCAGCAGAAATGCGCCATCGCAAAGCAGTTGAACGCAAAATGCGACATCCTGCTGATCGACGAACCCACCCGCGGCGTCGACGTGGGGGCCCGGCGGGAAATCTACGAGCTGCTGGTGCGTCTGGTCGAGGAAGAAGGGCTGGCAATCCTCATGGTCTCCTCCGAGCTGCCCGAGATCATCGGCATGTGCGACCGCATCCTTGTGATGCGCGAAGGCGAGATCACCGCCGAGCTTCCGCGCGGGGCGACCGAAGAGGACATCATGAAATACGCGACCTTCCACTGAATGCGCGAATAGACAAAGGACCAAGCCCATGACCTATGTTCCGAAAGGCGTCATTCCCGCCTGCCTGATGCCCTTCAACGCCGACATGTCGATCAACGAGGCGGCTTATCGCGACCACCTGCGCGATATCGCCTCGGTCGAAGGCATCACCGGCATCACGATCAACGGCCATGCCGCCGAGGTTCACGCGCTGACCATTGAAGAACAGAAGCGCGCAGTTGTGATGACCAAGCAGGTTCTGGGCAACACCATCGCCACGATTGCCGGCATCTGCACCGAGTCGAGCCTGGAGGCGGGCCGGATGGCCGCCTATGCGCAGCAGGAAGGCGCGGATGCGCTGCTGGTCTTTCCGCCGAACTTCATGGTTCTGGGCGGGCATCTGCGCCCCGAGATGATCTGCGAACACCTGCGCCACATCACCGAAGCTTCTGACCTGCCGGTCATCCTGTTCCAGTTCCCGCTGGTGTCTGGCCTGTCCTACCCGCTGCCGACGCTGCTGGAGCTTTGCAGGCGCTTCCCCACCATCCGTGCGATCAAGGACCAGATCGGCGACGGCAATCAGCATGAGCGTCACATCCGCGAACTGCATGCCCTGGACAACCCGGTCGCGGTGTTGACGACGCACAGCGCGTGGCTGCTGGGTTCGCTTGCCCTTGGATGCGACGGCGTTCTGTCCGGTGCCGGATCGGTTATCGCCGATCTTCAGGTTGCGCTGTTTCGCGCCATTCAGGCGAGCGATCTGAAGGCGGCGCGGCAGGTGAACGACCGCATCTATCCGACCGTAAGGGCGTTCTACGACACGCCGCTGCTGGACATGCACAACCGCATGAAAGAGGCGCTGGTCATCCTTGGCCGCATGAAAGAGGCGCATGTGCGCCCGCCGCTGATGAAGCCCACAGCGGAAGAGATTGCCAAGATCGGCCGGATGCTGGACCTGGCCGGTCTGACGCCCGAAACCGTCTATCGCAACGCCGCCTGACACAGGAATCTCCGGGACGCGCGAATGGCCAGGGAATGGGATTATATCGTCATCGGTGCAGGTTCGGCTGGTTGCGTGCTGGCCAACCGCCTGACCGAGGACGGCACCTCGCGCGTCCTGCTGCTCGAGGCGGGCAGTCGCGACTGGAACCCTATGATCCATATGCCGGGCGGTCTTGGGCGGCTGTTCGGGCCGGCCGTCAACTGGCGTTTCCACACCACCCCGCAGGAAAATCTCGACAACAGGGCGGTCTGGTATCCGCAGGGCAAGACCCTGGGCGGATCAAGCTCGATCAATGCGATGATCTATATCCGCTGCCAGCGCGAGGATTACGACAACTGGGCCAACCTTGGGAACGAAGGCTGGTCCTACGACGAAGTGCTGCCCTATTTCCGAAGGTCAGAGGACAACGACCGGCTTGCCGACCGCTTTCACGGGACCGGCGGCCCCCTGTGGGTTTCTGACCAGATCGCACCGCATCCCATTTCCCGTGCCTACGTCAAGGCGGCGCAGCAATACGGGCTGCCGTACAACGCCGACTTCAACGGCGAAACCATGCATGGAACAGGCTTTTACCAGGTGACCTGCCGCAGTGGCCGGCGCAGGTCGGCGGCGGTGTCCTATCTTCGGCCCGCGCGCGGACGCCGCAATCTGGCGGTGCGCACCCATGTCCGCGTCACCCGGATCGTCATCGAGGATGGCCGCGCGACGGGGGTCGAAATTGCCACGCCCGGGGGATCAGTGGTCATCAAGGCGCGGCGCGAGGTGATCCTTTCGGCGGGCGCGATCAATTCTCCACGGCTGCTCATGCTGTCCGGCATCGGCGCGGCACAGGATTTGAAGGCGCTGGGTATCGCACCGGTCCACGACCTTCCCGGCGTCGGCAGCAACCTGCAGGACCACATCTGCACCAACGTCCACACCCAGACGAAAGACCGGATCAGCTATGACGGCCACGACCGCTTTCCGAAAGCGCTGCTGCATGGCCTTCAATGGCTGCTGTACCGCACCGGTCCGGTCGCCTCGGTCATTGTCGAGGGGGGCTGTTTCATCACGACACCCGGAGAGACGCGACCAAACCTGCAAATCCACATCGCCCCTGCAACGGTGGTTCGGGGCGGGCAGACTCGGATCGAGGGGCACGGCTTTACCGTCAACTCGACCTTCCTGCGCCCGCGCAGCCGTGGCAGCGTCAAGCTGCGTTCCGCCAATCCCGCCGAAGAACCCCTGATCGACCCGAATTACCTTTCCGATCCATACGACCGGCAGATGGCTGTCGCTGCTGTTCGGATCATCCGCGAATTGCTGTCGCAGCCCGCCATCGCCCCGCTGATCGCGCATGAGCGGCTGCCCGGAGCGAAAGCCGAAACGGACGAACAGATCATGGCTTATGTCCGCCAGTATGCCTGCTGTGACTACCACCCGGTCGGAACCTGCAAGATGGGAACCGACGACATGGCGGTGGTCGATCCCTCGCTGCGCGTTCGCGGCCTGCAAGGGCTGCGGGTGATCGACAGTTCGGTGATGCCCGTCCTCACCAGCGGCAACACCAATGCCCCGACGATCATGATCGGCGAAAAGGGGGCGGACCTTGTACTTGGTCGCCAACCGCTGCCGGTAAATCGCCTGAGCCACGCAAGATAGATTTCAATCGGGAGAAAACCCATGAACGAGATGACCTCTTTCACCAGCCTTCCCCAGTCGCCCAGGGCACTGGGCTATTTCATAGACGGCAAGTGGCATGAGGCGGAAAGCCGTGGTTATCTGCCGCGATCCAGCCCCGGTTTCGGCGTCGACGTTACCAGCGTGACCCTGTGCACCGCCGCCGACGTGAACATGGCGGTGGAAGCGGCCCGTCGCGCCTTCGAACGGAAAAGCTGGGCCGGCATAAGCGGAGCCGACCGCGCCCGCATTCTGGTGCGCGCGGCGGAAGGAATTCGGCGGCGGGCTGATGAACTCGCCTATTGGGAAACCCTCGAAACCGGCAAGCCGATCTCGCAATCGCGGGCCGAGATCAACGACGGGGCAGGGCACTACGAATACTGCGCTGGCCTTGCCCAGACGCTGCATGGCCAGACATTCAACACCTATGGCGACGACCTGTTCGGCCTGGTAATCCGAGAGCCGGTTGGCGTGGTGGGGCTGATCAATCCCTGGAACTTCCCCTTCATCGTCCTGTCCGAACGGCTGCCCTATATCCTTGCCTCCGGCAACTCGGTGGTGGTCAAACCGTCCGAGATGACCTCTTTCACCACGCTTGCCATGGCCGACATCCTGCAGGAAGCAGGCCTGCCCGATGGCGTCTACAACGTCGTCACCGGCACCGGACCGCAGGTGGGTCAGACACTGGCCGAACACAGCGACATCGACGTTATCTCGTTCACCGGCTCGACCAGAACGGGCGAAGCAATCGTCCGGGCAAGCACCTCGAACTTCAAGAAGACCAGTCTGGAACTGGGCGGCAAGAACCCACAGGTGGTATTTGCCGATGCAGATCTGGAAGACGCCGCTGACGGGGTGGCTTTCGGCATATGTTTCAACGCCGGCCAATGCTGCGTCAGCGGCAGCCGCCTGATCGTCGAGGCAAAGGCGCAGGATGAATTCGTCGCACTCCTGTCCGAAAAACTGAAGCGCGTGCGCATCGGCGACTGCTTTGACGAAACCAGCCAGATGGGTGCCATCGTCTCGGAACAGCACTGCCAGAAGATCGAGAGCTACGTGGCGCTTGGCGTCGCGGAGGGTGGCAAGGTGGCTGTCGGCGGAGAACGCGTCCCGGTGACGGCAGGCGGCCGTTTCTACGCGCCGACCCTGTTGACTGGGGTCAACAACGAAATGCGGGCCGTGCGCGAGGAAATCTTCGGCCCGGTGCTGAGCGTGATGGCGTTCAAGACCGAGGATGAAGCGATCACGATCGCCAATGACTCGCCCTATGGTCTGGCAGCCAGCGTCTGGACCAAGGACATCGACAAGGCGCTTGGCATGATCCGCCGCGTCCATGGCGGGCGGACCTGGATCAACACGACGATCGCCGGAGGCCCCGGCCAGCCCCTGGGCGGCTATCGCCAGTCCGGTGTCGGCAGGGAGGCTGGCCTAACCGGCGTGGAAGAGTATACCGAGGTCAAATCGGTTCACATCGGACTTGGAAAGCGCAAGCACTGGACAGAGTAATGCCTTCGGGCGAAGACAGACCGCTCACCCCCAGGGACCAGCTTCGCAGCCTGTTCGACCGCGCCGTCGCGGTTGCCGATCCGATGCGGTCGCTTGCCGCGCATCTGCCGGAAAGGCCAAAGGGCCGCATCATCGTCGTCGGGGCCGGCAAGGCTTCGGCGCGTATGGCAGAGGCGGTCGAGGCGCATTGGGGCCCCTGCGAAGGGCTGGTCATCACGCGCTACGGCTACGGGCGCGTGTTGAGCCGGATCGAACTGGCCGAGGCCGCGCACCCTGTGCCCGATGCAGCAGGAGAGCTTGCAACGGCCCGAATGCTGAATCTGCTTTCGGGCCTGACGGAAAAGGACTTCGTCCTTGCGCTGATCTCGGGCGGAGCATCTGCGCTGCTTGTGGCCCCCGCCAAAGGCATGACCCTGGCCGACAAGCAGGAGGTCAACGATGCCTTGCTTGCCTCTGGTGCGCCGATCTCTCAGGTGAACATAGTCCGAAAGCATCTCAGCCGGGTGAAGGGTGGACAGCTTGCCGCTGCCGCGTGGCCCGCACCTGTGCTGGCTCTGGCGCTATCGGATGTGCCCGGCGACGATCCGGGGTTGATCGGGTCCGGCCCGACGGTTGGTGATGACTCGACTGTCGAGACGGTTCGCCAGATATTCGCGCGTCACAACATCAACCCGGCCCCTGTGGTCAGGGCAGCCTTGGGTGCCGGATCAACCTGCCTTCGCCCGGATGATCCGAAATTGTCGCATACCGAAACGCGCGTGTTCGCGGCCCCCAGCCAGTCGCTTGCGGCGGCGGCAGAGCTGGCGCAGTCTTGGGGATTCGAGGTGCAGATCCTTGGGGACCGGATCGAGGGCGAGGCGCGGGACGTCGCTGCGCAACATGCCGAACTGGCGCTGCGCGAACGGCAGCAAAGGCCAAAGGATGCGCGCGCCCTCCTAATCCTTTCCGGCGGGGAATTAACCGTCACCCGGAAAGGCGACGGTGTCGGCGGCCCGAATGCCGAATATGCACTGGCGTTGGCTGTCGCCCTGAACGGGGCCGGGGGCATCGATGCGCTGGCGTGTGACACCGATGGCGTCGATGGAGCGGCAGAGGTGGCCGGCGCGGTCATCTCACCCGACACCCTGCCGCGCGCCGCCAGGCTTGGCCTGTCACCTGCGGACCATCTTTTGCGCAATGACGCGCACAGCTTCTTTGAGAGACTGGGCGATCAGGTTGTGACGGGCCCCACGCTGACCAACGTGAACGATTTTCGGGCGATCATCGTGACGGGCGCGCGCGACTGAGGCGCGCCGTTCGGGTCACGCCTTGACGGACTTGCGACTATATGCGCTCGCGGGGGCAGAGGCCGCGCGGTCAAACCCTGCGACGGCGCGGTCGGGTCCGATCTGGCCTTTGCTGCGCAATGCGCCGATCTCTGCCTGCGAATAGCCAAGCTCCGCCAGGACTTCGCCCGTATGTTCACCCGGCAGCGGAGGCTTGCGGGTCAGCGGGGGCACCTTGCCGTCGTACAGCACGGGATGCGCCAGCAGGCGCACATGCCCCGCCCGATCGTCCTCATACTCCAGCACCGTCTGGTTTTCCGCGACCTGCGGATCGGCCAGCACGTCGTCATACTGGTTCACAGGCGCAAACCAGATGCCGTTTTCGGCAAGCGTCTCTTCCCACTCGGCGGTGGTGCGGTGCTGCATGTGGCCCTTGACCCGCTCGTTCACCTCTTCGCGACGGTCGAACTGATCTTCCCGGCTCCACTGCGCGAATTGCGGGTCGCCAAATGTCGTGGCCAATGTCGCCCCGTCGGACAGCGACATCATCAGCCAGCCGTCCGACGTCTTGAACACCCCATAGGGCGCCTGATGGAAACGAGAGGAGACGCCCGACCCGCTGCGGTCCCACAGCTTTGCGCCGTTCAGGTGATAGTTCAGCGGCTCGATCTGAAGATTCAGCGCGGCCGACAACAGGTTGCTGTCCACGCGCGACCCTTCCCCCGTCGCATTCCGGCGCAACAGGGCGGCAAGGATACCCATCGCACCAAGGGTGGCCGCGTGCTGGTCGACCACAGCGGTGCCGACCGGCATCGGCGGATCGCTGGCGCGGCCCGAGATGCTGGCCAGCCCGCTATGGGCCTGGATCAGCAAATCCTGCCCCGGCTTGCCACGCGCAGGGCCGGTAGAGCCAAAACCGGTCAGCGAGGCGTAGATCAGGCGCGGATTGCGCTTCCTGACATCCTCATATCCGAAACCGCGACGGTCGAGCGTTCCCGCGCGAAAGTTCTCGACCAGAACATCGGCGCTTTCGATCAGTTTCCACAGCGCGGCACTGCCTTCTTCGGTGCTGAAGTCGATTTCGACGCTGCGCTGGTTCCGGCCCGCAAGCAGGAAGAACACGCTGGTGTCTTCGTTCAGAAACGCCTTGGCGCCCGACCAGTGCCGCTCATATGCACCTCCGATGCGCTCGACCTTGATCACATCGGCGCCAAGATCGCCCAGATACTGAACGCAGGACGGGCCTTGCAGATAATGGGTCAGGCTGACCACGCGAATTCCGGCAAGAGGGGCGGTCATCAGTTCTTATCCTTTCCGGGCGCGCGGGGCGCGGTGAATACGGGGGCGCGCTTTTCGAAAAAGGCGGCGATACCTTCTTCGACATCGGGTCCGGTGAAAACGCGGTGGCTGTCTGCCAGCGTTCGACGCGTGGCCTCCGCAGTATCCTGACGTGCCGCGTCCCGGACGCCCGCCTTGATCAGGCTCAGTGCAAGGGCAGGGCGTTCGGACAGGGTCTTTGCCATCTCAAGCGCGACATCCAGAGCCTTGCCTTTCGGGGTCAGCCGGTTCACCAACCCTATTCGGTGCGCCTCCTGCGCCGGGATAAGCTCGCCCGTATAAAGCAGTTCAAGGGCCAGTGCGCTGCCTACCACGCGTGGTAGGCGAAAGACCCCGCCACTGCCGGGAAAGACGCCAAGCTTGACCTCGGGAAAACCGATGCGGGCGGTTTCGTCCATGATGCGTATGTCGCAGGCCAGCGCAATCTCGCCGCCGCCGCCCAGCGTCACACCGTTCAGGGCGGCGATGACCGGAACCGGAAGTTCTTCCAGTGAGGTGAAAGCTTCGTTTTCGCGCGCTAATTTCCGGGGGACCACATCGGCACGAACCTCTGCGAATTCGCTGATGTCCGACCCCGCACAAAAAGCGCGGTCGCCCGAACCGGTTACGACGACAACGCGAACCGAGGTATCCTCGGCGATCTCACGGCAGGCGGCAAGCAGCTGATCAAGGGTTGTAAGCGTGTTGAGATTGAGCGGCGGATTGTTCAAGGTAAGCAGGGCAATGCCATGCTCAAGCCGGTCGAGCCGCACGAACTGCCGTTGATCCATCTTCCCCCCGACCATGGAGGTTGCGACAGCTTCCGCACACTCCAAGAAAACGATTACCAAAGCAGTCTTGAGGTATCAAGCTTAAATATCCACATATAATATAGAGAATGACGTTGAATTCTCCACCCGCTTCGTATGAATATAGAAAACGTTTTCTTGATTGGCCGGCCGGCGGGGAGTTGTTGTGACCGAGATTGCATCGGTGGATTACATCATTGTTGGCGCGGGCTCGGCGGGCTGCGTTCTGGCAAACCGGCTTTCGGCCGATCCGAATGTGCGTGTTGCCCTGCTGGAGGCCGGAGGCTCCGATCGCAACATCTTCATCACGATGCCCGCCGGGTTTCTTCAACTGATGGAGACAGGACAGGTCGACTGGGGATATGAGACCACGCCCCAGGCCAACCTCGAAGGACGGCGCATCCACTCGCCCCGAGGCAAGGTTCTGGGCGGCTGCAGTTCGGTCAACGGCATGGTCTATGTCCGCGGCGACAGGTCCGACTTCGATCATTGGGCGCAGCTTGGCAATCGCGGCTGGTCGTTCGACGACTGCCTGCCGTATTTCAAAAAATCCGAAAGCTTTGAGGCGGGCGATGGTCCCGCCCGAGGGCAGGAGGGACCGCTGCGCGTGACGCGTCGCGGCATCCTGCACCCCCTTGCACAGGCCTTCGCCGCTGCCTGCCAGTCTTATGGCCTTCCCTACAATCCCGACTTCAACAGCGGCGGCGATCAGGAAGGCGTCGGTCCGACCGACAGCACCATGGCCGACAACAAACGCTGGAGCGCCTCTCGCGCCTTCCTGCATCCGGCAATGTCGCGGCCGAATCTGACCGTCATTACCAGGGCGCTGGCCACGCGGATACTCATGGAAAATGGCCGCGCGGTTGGCATCGAATACCGCCAGGGCGGCAAGCTTAAGACATTGCGCGCCGATGCCGAGGTCATCCTCAGCGGCGGTGCCGTGAACTCGCCGCAGCTCTTGCAGCTGTCGGGTATCGGCGCCCCGGATCACCTTTCGCCTCTGGGCATCCCCGTGGTCCACGAATTGAAGGGCGTGGGCCAAAACCTGCACGACCATCCCGGTCTCGGCGGTGTAAAGCAGCGCTGTTCGCAGCCCATCAGCTATTACTCGGCGGTCTCGCTGACATCAAAGGCGCGGGCGCTTGCGCAGTACCTGATGTTCCGCAACGGACCGGCTGCCAACAACGGGCTGGAGACGATGGCCTTCGTCCGCTCACGCCCGGGCCTCGTCGCCCCCGACCTCCAGTATTTCATGACCATGGTGATGTATGAGGACAGCGGCCGCCACATCATCCCCGAACACGGCTACATGGTCGTCTTTACCCTGCAGCGCCCGGAAAGCCGGGGCAGCGTGATGATCCGCTCCGCCGATCCGACGGCGGCCCCAGAAATCGACCCGAACTATTTCGAGCAGCGCATTGACCTGCACACCATGCGCGAAGGCGTCAAGATCGGGCGTGAAATCTTTGCCCAACACGCCTTCGACCCCTATCGCGCCTCTGAATACGCGCCAGGGGCGGAGGTCAGGACCGACGCCCAGATCGACGACTGGGTTCGCCGGAACGTCGATTCCAACTACCACCTCTCGGGCAGCTGCAAGATGGGCGCTGACGATATGGCGGTCGTCGATGACCGGCTGCGCGTCCACGGTCTTGACGGGCTGAGGGTGATCGACGCGTCGATCATGCCAACGGTTGTCAGCGGCAACACGAATGCCGCTACGATCATGATCGCCGAACGCGGCGCCGATTTCATCTGTGAGGCGGCCTAAGACCGCCTCACATCAATCCGCATGCACCATCGGTGCGCCGCCCGGCGCCGCGACCTTGGGCTTGCGCAGCAGGAACACCAGCGGGATCGCGCACAGCGTGATGATCATCATCAGCTTGAAGTCGTTGATGTAGGAGATCATCAGCGCCTGCAGGTTCACCAGATTGTCCATCTGGCTGACCGCCGCCTTGCCGCCCGCGGCTGCTGCGGGCGAAATCCACTGCAGCATCGGATCATAGGGCGAAATCGCGGACGCAAGCTCGGTATGGTTGATCTGGACGTTTCGCGTCAGCATCACCGAGACAATCGAGATGCCGATGGAGGATCCGATGTTCCGCATCAGGCTGAACAGGCTGGTCGCATCGGCGCGGTAGATCGGGTCAATGGTCGCGAAGGCAACCGTCGACAAAGGCACGAAGACAAGGCCAAGCCCCAGTCCCTGGATGATGCCCGACCAGATGATCGGCGCGCTCGTCATCTGCGGGGTGAACCCGGTCATCATGTAAAGCGAGACCGAGGTCAGCAGCAGCCCGACCGTGACCAGTATCCGCGCGTCGATCAGACGCACCAGCCGCCCCACGACCAGCATCGAGATCATCGTGCCGACACCCCTTGGCGCCATCACAACCCCGGTCGTGATCGTGGGATAGCCGAAGATGCGCGACAGCATCGGCGGCAACAGCGCAAGGCTGGCCAGCAGGATGATGCCCACGACGAAGATGAAGCACAGGCCTGTCACAAAGTTCCGGTCGGTGAACATCGCCGGTTCAAGGAATGGCTTGTCCGCCCCGATGATGTGGATGGCAAAGACCCAGAACCCGGTGATCGTCAGGAACAGGTAGACCCAGATCTCAAAGGACGAAAACCAGTCGACCTCCGCCCCCCGGTCCAGCATCAGCTGCAATGCGCCGATCCCCAGAGACAGCATGGCAAAGCCAAAGAAGTCGAAGCGACGTATCCGCTTGGCGCTGCGCGGCAGATAGGCGGCAGAACCAAGGAAGGCGATGATCCCGACCGGCAGGTTGATCAGGAATACCCAGCGCCAGTTGAAACTCTCGGTCAGCCAGCCGCCCAGCGTCGGCCCGATGATGGGGCCGACCATGATACCGGCCCCCCACATGGCCATTGCCTGACCGGCCTTCTCGCGCGGGTTGATGTCCAGAAGGAACGTCTGCGACAGCGGCACGATGGCCGCGCCGAAAACCCCTTGCAAAAGTCGGAACCCGACCATGCTGGGCAGGCTCCAGGCCAGGCCGCAGGCCATCGAGGTGACGACGAAGCCGACGATGGAGACAAGGAACAGCTCTCGCTTCCCGATCCGGTCGGCAAGCCAGCCCGTCACCGGCGTCATGATCGCGGCGGCGACGATATAGGACGTCAGAACCCAGTTGATCGTGTCTTGCGAGGCGCCAAGGTCGCCTGTCATTGAGGGCAGGGCGACGTTGGCAATCGTGGTGTCCAGCACCTGCATGATCGTCGCAAGCATGATCGCGACGGTGATCAGGCCTTTGTGCGGAACCTCGGTGGGGTCCGTGACTGCAGCGTTGGCCATGGCGGCGCGTCCTTACTTGCTGCCAGCGAAGGCAGCAGGAACCAGATCGGACAGGCTACGGCTGCGCCCGGTGTCGATCGACACCTCGGCGCTCATCCCCGAAGAGATGCCGGCGGCGTCGGCGGGGTTATCCAGCTCGACCCGGACCGGCACACGCTGTGTCACCTTCACCCAGTTGCCCGTCGCATTCTGCGCGGGCAGCAGCGAGAATTCGGCACCCGTTCCAGCACCGATGGCCACCACCTTGGCGGGGAAGCTGCGGCTGGTATCGACGTCGAACTTCACCTCGACAGGCTGGCCAATCCTGATGTTGGTAAGCTGCGTTTCCTTCAGGTTGGCCTCGACCCAGACATCCCCGGTCTCGACCAGCGCGAACAGGGGCGAACCGGCATCGACCATCTCACCCGGCTTGAACGATGAAGCCTGATAGATGATCCCGTCGGCAGGCGCATTCACCGTGGTCAGCGACAGGTCGTAGGCCGCCTTGTCGCGGGCAACGATTGCGGCCTGCACGGTCGGGTGGCTGTCGGTTGCCGCCGTCGCATCCCCGCCCAGGGCGGCCAGCGCGATGGCTTCGCTCTGATTGGCCAGCGCAAGCTGCTCGACGCCGCGCTTTGAGGCATAGCGCGCGTCGTCCAATGAGGTATTGGTCGCCACCCCGCGCGTCGAAAGCGTCTGCTGCCGCTTCAACTCGCTGGCAAGGTAATCGACGTCATCCTGCGCCAGCCGCACTTCCGACTGCGCGCGGGTATAGCTGAGCTTCATCTGCTCGACCGAAAGCCGCGCATTGCTGACGGCGGTTTCGGCCTGCTGCAGGGCCAGCTTGTAAGGCTCGGGGTCAACCTGGAACAGCGGATCGCCCGCCTTCACCACCTGGTTGTCGGCGATGTTGACGGTCGTGATCCGCCCGCCAAGGCTGGACGCGACCGAGATGCGGGCCTGGTGCAGATAGGCATTCTCGGTGCTCTCATAGCGCCCGGTCATCAGCCACCAGCCAGCACCGGCAGCCAGCATCACGACCGGCAGGGCAAGCATCAGGCCGCGCCGCTTGCGACGGGGTGGGGGTGGCGCGGTGACGGGGGCCGCCGGCACGACGGCAGCGGCAGGCGCTGCGACGGGCGTTTCACCCGTCATCGTTTTGGGCGAAGGTGTCGCGTTCATGATTGAGTCTCCGACTGGCGGCAGTCGGCGGTCGTGTCGCTGTCGCTGAGATTGGCAATAATGGCTTTCAGCCCGGTCACGAGCGCCACGCGCTCGGCGTCCGACAGCCCGTTCAGGGCATCTGCATAGACGTCTTCGGCGGTCGCCTTGATCTTGGCATAGGCGATCAGGGTTTTTTCTGTCGGCACGACGATCCTGACCCTGCGGTCGTTCACATCCGGCTCCCGCGCCACCCAGCCGCTTTGTTCCATCCGGTCAACAAGACGGGAAACGCTGATCGGCTCGATCTCCAGCAGTTCGGCAAGGCGCGCCTGGCTGGCGCGGCCCTCGCGGGAAAGATTGGCCAGCAGCCTCCACTGCGCCGAGGACAAGCCATAGGCGCCACTGTGGCATTCGAAACGCTTTCGAATGGCGCGAAGGGCATCATGCATAAGCAGGCCGAGTCGTTCTGTTCCTGGGGTCATGAGCGTGACATAATATAAGCATGCTCACTATTCAAGCGCCATGTCGTGACAACGGACTTGAGGCTTGCGAGCTCACTTCGCGCTTATTCCCGATACTTTCTGTCTACATACCGGTGCCATACGGAAACCAGACGGTTTCCACCCATCGCCATGGCCTCAGCCGGGGCGGCGAAGCAGGTAGATGTCCATGATCCACCCATGCGCTTCGCGCGCCTTTGCCCGTGCGGCAAGGATAAGCGGGGCAGTCTCGGCAAGTGGCCCTGACAGGGCAATCTCGAACGGCATGCCCAGATAGGCGCCCCAGTAAATGTTGGTTCCCTCGGGGTCCAGAACCTCGAACGCACCCCCTGCGTCAAGCATCACCACAACGGTCTCGGCGCTTCCCGGCCACCCGTCCTGACGCAGGCGGCGGCCAGTGGTGATGACCACCTCGCCGCCAAGCGTATTCAGTGGAATGGCATGACAGGCGGTCAGCAATTGCAGGCTGGTAATCCCTGCTATGACATTGACTTTCAATCCAATTCCCGCCGCGGCCAGACGTTCCGCGATGCGCAGGCTGCTGTCATAAAGCGACGGGTCGCCCCAGACCAGCAAGGCCACGGTGCCACCCTGGGGCAGGTGCCTGGCGATCAGATCGGCCCATGTGGCGGCAATGGCGTCGTGCCAGTCGTTCACCCCGTCCAGATAGGCAGGATTGGCAGCGTCCCGCTTGGGCAGGTCGAATTCGACGGTGCGATCCTGTGTGCCTTGCGCGGCGCAAATGGTGCGGCGCAGATCGGCCAGATCGGCCTTGTCGTCCCCCTTGCGGGGCAATAGCAAAAGATCCGCGCCCTGCAGGGCGCGGACCGCTTCCAGTGTCAGATGCTCCGGGTTTCCGGTGCCGATCCCGATCAGCTTCAGCTCGATCATACCCGCACCGCAGGCCGCATCAGGCGGCCGCCCCGCCCCATAGCCGACCCGACAGCCAGCCAAGAGTTGCCCAGACGATCATGCCGACGGCAAGCGTGCGAGCAGCGAAAGCGCCCCCAACCTCGGGCGGTGCTACGCCAGCATAGCTGCCCAGCTCCGGTGCGCCGATCAGATGCGGCAGCGCCGCAATTACGACGGCAATGACATAGGCCGCAACACCTTTGCCATAAGCAATCAAAGCCAGCGCCCCACCGGTGCATAGCACAGTTGCAAACCACCAGATCTGGCGGGCCGTTATCGGGGTGCTGGGCGTGCCCGGCAGAACGGGTGTCAGACCAAGCGCAGGAATCAACTGGAAGGTCGCGAACCCCGCAAGCCCCCAAAGCAGACCCTGCCGCGCCGTGACCTTGTAGCCAAACCGCTCTGATATCGCAAAACCGGCGACCAGCAGCATGCCATAGCCTATATAGACCACACCCAGGAAAAGCACCGTCAGCCCATTGCGAGTGAATGCGCTGCGCTCTTCCTCTGCTGCGGCCGGAGCAGCTTCATCTGTTGCTGCCGCAGCGGTTTCATCGCCGCTGCCCGCAGCCGTGCTATCACCGTGATTCATCCCGCCACCCTGCGGGACGCCGGCGAAATGCGTCATCACCCCGGCTTCATATTGCTCGCTAAGCAGAAGATATTTCTGCACGAAAGAGAATTGAAGCACTACGGCCAGCAGGGCTGCCGCAGCACCAGCGATCAGCGCGCTGGTCAACATACGTTGTAGCATTGTTTTCTGTTGCCTCCGGGGATCAGTGGCAGGGGAAGCCGCTCGAATGACGCACGTCATGTGCGGCATCGTGCAGCGTCTGCGACTGGGCCAGCCCGGTCAGGAATACAAGGAACACGCCGACAAGCGCCACGAACACGATCGGCATGATTGTCGATTCAGTCTTGGCGGAAGAGGTTATGGTCGTATTCATTCGTTTTCTCCTTGCCGTCACACCCGACGGCCCTGTTGGTTTCCAGCGTCTGGCCGGTCTCCTGACTAGCGGGTCGCAGCGCACCTTCCACCTTCCCAGCTCTTTCGAACCAGTGGCACTTCCGAAGGCCGCTCGCCGCTCACAGTCGCGGGGGCGGTTGGGGCTTGGTTACCCCATTCCCATTTGATGCAACCGACTTACGCCGACGGCATACCAGACATTTTCCTTGTGGCCCTGCCGTGCGCGGCGGTCAAGCGGTTTCACGCGGGAATCCGCGCGATCGCCTTGAAGCGTAATTGTCCCAACGGTCGCGCATCGGCCAGATCGCCATCGGGCGAAGCTGAATACATCTCGATGAAAGTCACTATGTCGACGACGTCGGCTATTCCGGTTTCGCCGAACAGATAGGCCATCTTGCCCGGCGCGCGCACCGACAGGGCTACGGACCGTGTGCAACCCTGCATGCAAGCGGCTGTCATCACCCGCGCCGAATACCCGCTTTCCGCGACCGCCGCCGAAAGCGCGCGCAGGTAGTCAACGGAATAGCCGGGGCAATGCGCGCAGAGGGTGATCTTCACTCAGTCTCCCCCTGCATCAGCGGACCATAAAGGATCAGCGCGGGACCATCGGACGTCTTGTCGGCCAGTTCCGACGCCAGCACCGACAGCGTGGAGTGATGCAGCGACTGATCTGCATGGCTGACGTTTTCGGCGATTAGGCATGGAGTATCGGCGGGCAAACCCGCCGCCATCAATCGCGCTGCCAGCGCCGGAAAGGTGCGCTTGGGCATGAAGATCACGGTCGTCGCCGCAGGGTCGGCCAGCGCGGCCATGTTCAGATCCTCGGGGAGAGAACCCGCAACGTCATGACCCGTAACGAACTGCAGCCGCCGCGCCGTCAGCCGCCGTGTCAGTGGTATCAGCGCCGCCGCAGCCGCAGCCGTGGCCGAGGTGACGCCGGGGATCACCTCGAACCCGATGCCTGCCTCGCGCAGCGCCACGATCTCTTCTTCCAGCCTGCCAAAGATCGCAGGGTCGCCCGACTTCAGCCGCACCACCCGCGCACCGGTCTTGGCATAGTCCACCAGCAAGCGGCTGACATGGTCCTGCCGGGGCGAAGGACGCCCCGCGCGTTTGCCCACCGCCACCAGATCGGCGCCATAGCGCGCAAGCTCCAGGATCGGCCCCGAGGAGAGATCATCATAAAGCACCGCGTCCGCCGATTGCAGCGCCTTGACCGCCTTGACCGTCAAAAGGTCAGGGTCGCCGGGGCCCGAGCCGACAAAGCAGACGAAACCGCTCATGCGTCCTCCGCAATCAGATGAAAGAAGGTGCCGGTGACATTGCCGCGCCGCGATCCGGTCTCTTCGACCTCGGCGCCATCAGCGTCGGTCACGGTGGCAAGGGGCATGTCAGGCTGGTCGATGATCGTCGAATAGTGAAATTCATGCCCCCGCAGCGCGGCACCTTCTGCAAAGCCGGGGATCGGCGTGCGCAGTACGGCGCGGCGATAGCCAAGATGCATCCGGCGCTTCTCATAGCTCGTAACCAGCCCCAGCAGCCCCGCCATCCGGTGCCGCGCGCCATCCTTGTCGATCAGCGCCTCCCCCAGCGCCATGTAGCCGCCGCACTCGCCATGCACCGGTCTGGTTTCGGCAAAGCGGCGCAGCCCCTCGCGGAATCGCCCTGCTGCGGCGAGTTTGCCGCCGTGCAGCTCTGGATAACCGCCGGGCAGCCAGACGATATCGGCGGAGGGGTCTGGCGGCTCATCGGCAAGGGGCGAGAAGGGCAGGATCTCCCCCCCGCCCGCGCGCCAGCCAGCGACCAGATGCGGGTAGGCAAAGGAAAAAGCCGCATCCTGCGCCAGTGCGATCCTCTGCGCGGGAGGGCGCGGCAAGGCGCCGTCACGCGCACCGCGCGTCCCACGCGCCATCCCTGCCAGCGCGGCGACATCGACATGCGCAGACAGGAAATCGGCATAGGCCGCGATAGCCGCCTCCAGATCGGGGTGTTCAACCGCCTGCACCAGCCCCAGATGACGTTCGGGTAGCACCAGATCGCCGCGGCGGGGCAGGGCGCCCAACACGGTCATGCCCGCAGCCTCCATCCCCAACCGGGTCAACCGCTCATGCCTAGGGCTTGCGACGCGGTTCAGGATCACCCCGGCAAAGCGCAGGTCGGGCCGATAGCGCGCAAACCCCAGCGCGGTCGCCGCCGCCGACTGCGCTTGCCCGCCGACGTCCAGCACCAGCACTACAGGCCAACCCATACGGGCCGCGAGTTCCGCGCTCGACCCCGGGCCGGTCGCGCCGGGCTTCGCCACCCCGTCGTAAAGCCCCATCGACCCTTCCGCCACGACGATGTCACTACCCGCTGACTGCAGCGCAATCGCATCCATCAGCGCATCGCCCATCGCCCAACTGTCGAGGTTGAACGAAGGTCGACCCGCCGCCGCGCGATGAAAGGCCGGATCGATGTAATCAGGCCCGGACTTGAACGGCTGCACCGTCGTTCCCTGCCGCGTCAACGCACGTAGCAACCCCAGCATGACCGTGGTCTTGCCGGTCCCAGAAGCGGGGGCAGAGATCAAGATGCCGGGCGGCAACATGGCACTCACCCCGCAACCTCATGGTAGCAATAGCCCGCCATCTCAGCCCTCGTTTGCCCGCTGCGGCCGGAAACGACGGTCGTAGTCGGTCGAATACAACCGGCTTTCGTTGAACCCTTCGCCAGCGAGCGCGGGCCCAACGAGGATCAGCGCTGTCCGCTCCACCCCTTCGCCCATCGCAGCCTCGATGGTGCCGATCGTCGCCCGCACGATGCGCTCATCCGGCCAGCTGGCGCGATAGACCACGGCCACGGGGCAATCGCTGCCATAGGCGGGCGTCAGATCGGCCACGACCTGCGTCAGGTTGTGGATCGACAGGTGGATCGCCAGCGTGGCGCCCGTGGCCGCGAAATTCACCAGCGTCTCACCACCCGGCATGGGCGATGCGCGCCCCGAGGTGCGTGTCAGCACCACCGATTGCGCCAACCCCGGCAGCGTCAACTCGGTGCCAAGCGCGGCGGCAGCGGCGGCAAAGGATGGCACGCCGGGCGTCACGGTATAGGGGATGCCCATCTCGCGAAGACGGCGCAGTTGCTCGCCCATTGCCGACCAGACCGACAGATCGCCCGAATGCAGCCGCGCGATGTCATGCCCCGCCGCATGGGCAGCGGCGATCTCTGCCATGATCGCATCCAGATCCATCGGCGCGGTGTTCACGATCCGCGCTCCCGGCGGGCAATGTCCCAGCACCGCCTCTGGTACCAGCGAGCCCGCGTATAGGCAGACCGGGCAGGCCGCGATCAGATCGCGCCCCCGCAGGGTCAGCAGGTCAGGTGCGCCGGGTCCGGCGCCGATGAAATGCACGGTCATGGGTCGTTCCTTGTCGCAAGAGCGCAGGTTGCCATACGGTCGGCCGAGACCACGCGCATGCCCAGAAGCGAAGCACCCGGTCCGGCGGCGACCAGTGCCGCGGCCTCCGCCACGCTGCCGGTGCCGCGAGCGGCGCGAGAGGCGGCGCTATTGGTAAGTGTCGTGATGGAGAGGTCGTCCAACGGTATGACGGGCAGCGCCAGTTCCTGCGCCAGCGCCACGAAGGCGGGCGCCACGGCCTTGTCGCTCGCCGTGGCGAGCAGCGTCACATCCTTCGCACCAGTGCGGCCCAAAGCGTCGCGCAGCGAGGCGACAGTAGCCTCGCGCCGAAAGCCAAAGCCAGCAACGATCATCGCGTCACCACCCATTGCACCACCGGATAGGCGGATTTCCAGCCGCGCTTGCGCCCCAGCGGCAACGCCTCGGCAAGCTCAATCCGCAGCAGCGTGCCGCCCTTATCGCCCTGCCACCGCGCCAGCAAAGCCTCGGATTCCAGCGTCACCGCATGAGCGACCAGCCGACAGCCCGACGGCATCAGCGCCCAAACGGCATCCAGTAGGTTTTCGGACAGCCCGCCGCCAACGAACACCGCCTGCGGCGCGGGCAGACCGGGAATCACCGCCTCGGCTTTGCCCTCGACCAGTTGCAGCCGGTCAACGCCCAGCCGGTCGGCATTTCTGCGCAGATTGGCGGCGCGTTCCGCGTTCGCCTCAACCGCGATGGCAGAGCAATCGGGGTGCGACAGCAGCCACTCGATGCCAATGGAGCCAGACCCCGCGCCCAAATCCCACAAAAGCTCGCCCGGTCGCGGAGCCAGCGCCGAAAGCGCCAAAGCGCGAACGGGTCGCTTGGTGATCTGGCCGTCATGAGCAAACAGCTCATCCGCCACGCCCGATGCGCGGGTGACGACAACCCCATCGCCCGCAATCTCTGCCGCCACGGCGACGGGATGCGCCACATCGGTCAGATCGAAGCCCAACGCAGGCGTATCGCGCCGCCGCTCCCTCGGCCCGCCAAGCGCCTCCAGCACCGTCAGCCGCGACGCGCCGAAGTCCTGAGTCTCCAGATATCCGGCCATCTCGCCCACCGCCGCGCCGTCCCGCAGCAGCACGATCAGCCGCGCGCCGGGGGCCAGATGTGGGCGCAGCCGGGTCAGCGGCGCGGCATGCAGGCCAAGGCAAGTCGCCCGCTCCAGCGGCCAGCCCATCCGAGCCGCCGCGAGCGAAAAGGTCGAAGCGGAGGGCAGGGCGGTCCACTCGCCCGGCTCCAGATGCTTCGTCACCGAGGTGCCAGCGCCAAACCAGAACGGATCGCCCGAGGCCAGCATCACCACCCGCCGACCACGAAGCGCCAGAAGCATCGGAACGCCATCGGCAAAGGGAACCGGCCATTCCACCACTTCCGCCTCCAACCCCGGCAGCAGCAGCGCCAAATGGCGGGCGGCGCCCATCACCACCTCGGCGCGCTCCAGCGCGGCGCGGCTTGCGGGCGGCAGGCCATCCGGTCCATCTTCGCCCAGCCCGATGATCGTCAGCCACGGACCTTCAGCCATGCCCAACATCCTGATACTTGGTGGCACACTGGAGGCGAGCGCGCTCGCCCGTGTGCTGGCTGACCGCGGCGACGAGGTCGTGCTGAGCTATGCCGGCCGCGTGGAAAACCCGCGCCCTCAGCCGGTACCGGTCAGGAGCGGCGGTTTTGGCGGAGTAGCCGGGCTGGTTGACTACATTCGTGTGAGCAACATCTCGTATCTCATTGATGTAACCCATCCTTTCGCCGCAAAGATGAGCGCGAACGCCATTGAGGCAGCCCGACAGACGGGCATCAATCACATCGCCCTGACGCGCCCCGCATGGGCGGCGCAGCCGGGTGATAACTGGCAATCGGTGCCCGACATACCTGCCGCCGTCGCCGCCCTGTCCGGTCCGCCGCGCCGCGTGATGCTGGCGCTTGGCCGCATGCACCTGGCTGAATTCACCGCCCAGCCCCAGCACGACTACCTGCTCCGCCTCGTCGATCCGCCCTCGGGCCCGCTGCCGCTGCCCAAGGCTCACGTCGAGGTCTCGCGCGGTCCCTTCACCGTGGAGGGCGACCGTGACCTGCTGCTGCGCCACCGCATCGAGGTCATCGTCAGCAAGAACGCCGGCGGCGACGGCGCCTCGGCCAAACTGGCCGCTGCCCGCGAACTCGGTCTGCCGATCATCATGATCGACCGCCCCGCGATCCCGCAAAGGCGAGAGGTTCATTCGGTGGCCGAAGTGCTTGACTGGCTGGATCATGGCGCGACCGAGCGCGGCGTGTAGACGATCGGCGCACCGTCGCGGTGGATGATCCGGGTGCGGCTGGACCCCACGATCACCATCGTGCGCATATCCGCCATCTCCGGCCGCGCCTCGGTCAGCGGCACGACGCGCAGCGCCTCTTCGGGGGTCGAGACGGCGCGTGCGAAGATCACCGGACGGTCATCACCGCAAGCCTCGCGCAAGACCTCAAGAGTGCGCTCGAAGCCATTGGGACGACTTGCAGACCTCGGGTTATAGAACGCCATCGCGAAGTCCGCCTCCGCCGCCAGACGCAGGCGTTTCTCGATCACAGCCCAAGGCTTCAGATTGTCGCTGAGATTAATCGCGCAAAAGTCATGCCCCAGCGGCGCCCCGGCCCGAGCCGCCGCCGCAAGCATCGCGGTAATGCCCGGCAAAACGCGGATATCCAGAGACCGCCATTCCTCCGGCCCAGCCTCCAGCGCCTCGAACACCGCTGCCGCCATGGCAAAGACGCCGGGATCACCCGAAGAGACGACGACGACCCGCCGTCCCTCGGCGGCCAGTTGCAGCGCGTGGGCCGAACGGTCGATCTCCACACGATTGTCGCTGGCGTGCAGGGTCAACCCCTGACGCGGGGCAACGCGGGCGACGTAGGGGATATAGCCGATCACATCCGTCGCCTGAGCCAGAGCCTCGGTCACTTCCGGTGTGACCATAGCCTCTGACCCGGGGCCGAGCCCCGCGATGACCAGCCAGCCGCTCATGGGCGCCGACCTTGGCCGTGCACCAGCACGATCGAGAAGTATGGAGTGATGCGCTCGCTGGCATCGACAAGCCGCATGACCTTCTGCTCCGGCATGGTGGCATGTTCCACCAGCCATGCCGTGTCGAACCGCCCCGACCGCACCAGCGCGCGACGCACCTTGTCGATGTTGCGGCCGATCTTCATCACCACCAGCGCATCGCTGTCTGCCATTCGGCGCGCCAGTTCATCCTCGGGCAGTGTGGCCATCAGGACCGTCAGCACGTCATCGCCCCAGGTGATCGGCTGCCCGGAAGAAGTCCAGGCACCCGACATGCCGGTGATCCCCGGCACGATCTGCACCGGGTGGTCCGGCGACAGCCGCGAGTGCAGGTGCATGAACGATCCGTAGAAGAACGGATCGCCTTCGCACAGCACGACCACCTCATGGCCCGCGCGCGACAGCGTAGACAGATGCGCTGCGCAATCGGCGTAAAAGCCGGAAAGCGCGGCGTTGTAGCCCGGATCGTCCAGCGGGATTTCGGTCGTGACGGGATATTCCATTGGGAATTCGGTCACATCGGCGGGCAGCATGCCCTCGACGATCTGGCGCGCCTGCCCGGGCCGCCCCGCCTTGCGGAAATAGGCGACGTGGCGGGCACGGCGCAGCAGGCGATCGGCGCGAACGCTCATCAGGTCCGGCTCGCCCGGCCCCAGGCCCACGCACCAGATCGTGCCGGGTGCGTTCATTCGGCGCGGCTCGCAATGGCGTTGATCGCGGCGACGGTGATCGCCGATCCGCCAAGCCGGCCCCCAACAATGCAGCAGGGGACCGGCTGTTCGGCCCAGAGCGCTTCTTTCGATTCTGCCGCGCCGACAAATCCCACTGGACAGCCGATGATCGCGGCAGGGCGCGGGCAGGCGGGGTCCTGCAGCATGTTCAGCAAATGAAACAGCGCGGTCGGCGCATTGCCGATGGCGACCAGCGCGCCCTCCAGATGCGGCCGCCACAACTCCAGCGCGGCGGCAGAGCGGGTGTTGGACATCGCGCGGGCAAGGTCAGGCACGCCCGGATCGTTCAGGGTGCAGATCACCGCATTGTCCCTTGGCAGGCGCTTGCGCGTAACGCCCTCGCTGACCATCCGTGCATCGCACAGGACCGGCGCCCCGGCCTCCAGCGCCGAACGCGCAGCGGCGACGAAACCGGGCGACATGCGCACATGCGCCTCCAGCCCGACCATTCCGGCGGCGTGGATCATGCGCACCACGACCTGCTCCTCGTCCGCAGCAAACCGCGCCAGATCGGCCTCGGCCCGGATGGTGGCGAAGGACTGACGGTAGATCGCCGCGCCGTCCGTCTCATACTGGTGCATCATCGCGCGACCCCGAATAGTTCAAGAACCTGTGCCGGGGTCATTCCCCTGCGCTGTGGCGCATCCCATGCCGCGCCGTCGCTGACAAGATCGAACCGGCCATCCCGGCCAACAAGCGTGACGGGCGCCGCCCGCGCCCGCGCGCAGCCCTTGGCGCAGCCAGAGACGTGGAGGCCCGCGACGTGACCCGCGAGCGCGCGGGCAAGCTTGCGCGTCTCGACCGTGGCCGAGCCGCAAAGCGGGGCGCCCGGACAGGCGTCGGTCGTCAGCAAGGGATTGCTGCGATCACCGATGAAGCCTTCGGTGCCAACAGCTTTGCCGCCCTCAAGTATCACGACACGGGACGGCGTGATCCGCAACGCCTCAGCACCGCTATCCGTGACAAGCCGTGCAAGACGATCCGCGTCGATCTGGCCAAAGGCCACACCCCAGGCGGAGCCAAGCAAGGTATCGCCCGGCACAGGCAGGCTCGCGGAGGGCGCCGGCGGCTCGCTACCCTCAACTTCCCGCAGCGCCGGGTGCCGCGCCATGCGCCCCGCCGTCCCTGATGTTTCCGCGAACCAGCGGGCGAGGCGGATTATCTCGTCCACAGCATCCCCGGCGGTCACTGGTCGCCCCTTTGCGCAGCCATCGGCCCGCAGGATCATCCCGCCTGTCACGCCACGCTCCAGCCGGATATCGGCGGAAGCAGCGCCCAGAACCGGTGCCTCGCCCGCATCTATCGCAAAGCCGAACTTGGCGGGCAGCACCGGCAGATCGGCCAGGCGCTCCAAAAGGGCCGTCGCAGTGCTTTCGGTGTCATCGCCCGCTTGCCACAGCGGCGCGACCAGCAAGTTCCGCCGAGTCTCCGCCTCCTGATCGGCGTCGATCAGCCCCAACTCCCAAAGTCTTGCGAGCAGATCCTCATGCGCCTCTCCGCGCACGCCCCGCAATTGCAGGTTGGCGCGGCTCGTAAGTTCCAGCATGCCGGAGCCACACTCCATCGCCGCATCGCACAGCGTCGCGACCTGAGCCGCAGTCAGACGGCCCAGCACAGGGCGAACGCGAACGATCAACCCGTCGCCTGATGCCATCGGACGCCAGGCACCAGGACACCATCCTTTGGCCGCGACGCGCGCGTTCATCGAGTCGCCTCCAGCCCGGCGAGGATCGAGTTCCGCCGGGTCTGCCAAAGGCCCGCCGCGTGCAGTGCGGCGAAACGCGCCTGCATCGCCGCCAGCGCACCGGGGTTCTCGCGCGCTAGGAAATCGCGGACCGCGTCATCGCCCAGCGTCGCATCGTGATAGAGGTCGATCAGATGCGGTTCGACCACCCCCGCCAGATGGGCGAATGCGCCAAGATGGTCCAGCGTTGCCGCAATCTCTGCGCCGCCGCGGAAACCATGGCGCATCATCCCGGCGATCCAGCTTGGATGGGCGGCCCTTGCGCGCACGACGCGGGCGATCTCTTCCCGCAGGGGCCGCGCCTTGGGACGGACGGGATCGGTCGAGTCGAGGTGATAGAGCGCCGCCGAACCGCCCGTCAGCGCCTTGGCGGCAGCAAAACCCGCCTCATGCGCGGCATAGTCGGCGGCCAGCAGCACATCGGTCTCTGGCAAGTCCTGCAGGTGAACGAAGGCCTCTGCCTGAGCCACACGCGCCGCAATCCCCTGATCATCCGCGACGGGCTCAACCCCGTCCAGCGCCCAGCCGCTTGCGTGAAGCCAGGCCTCGCCCGCATGGGTCCGCGCGGCATCGGTGTAGTCCTCAGCCGCGCCCCCCATCGCCAGGCCATAGTGGGCCGGCGCGGGACCATAGACACGCGCGCCCACATCGCGGCCCGCGTAAGGGTTCCAGTCGGAAGCCTCGTCGCGTCCAGAAAGGGCGCGGACGGCTTGCCCGAACAATGCGGAAAGCGTCGGGAATATGTCACGGAACAGACCAGACACGCGCAGCGTCACGTCAATGCGAGCGCGGTCCAGCATTGCGATGGGAAGGATTTCGACGCCGGACACCCGGTCGGAGCCTTCATCCCAGACCGGCTTCGCACCCAGAAGGTGCAGCGCCATGGCGAATTCCTCGCCCGCCGTGCGCATCGTGGCCGACCCCCACAGGTCAATGACCAGCCCGCGCGGATAATCCCCATGGTCCTGCAAGTGGCGGCGAACCAACTCCTCGGCCAGCTTAACGCCCTGCGCGTAGGCCGCGCGAGAGGGGACCGAGCGCGGGTCGGTTGTGTAAAGGTTCCGCCCCGTCGGCAGCACATCAGCGCGCCCGCGATAGGGCGAGCCCGAAGGGCCCGGCGCAATCCGCCGCCCCGCGAGCGCATCGAGCAACGCCTGGCGTTCGGCCTCTGCCGAAACCTCTGCGCCGGGCATCGAATGAAGCGAGGTGCGGCCAAAGATATGCAGCCCGTCGCCGAACTGGCTTTCCTTCACGTCGCAGACGAAACGGTCGATCCGGGTGATGGCTTCCGCCACCGATGCAGCCCCATCAAGGCCTAGATCCGCCTCGACGCCCGCAGCCGCAGCCTCCGCCCGAATATCCTGCTGCAACCGATCCCGACGCTTCGGGTCCAGCCCGTCGGCGTTCGAGAACTCGTCCAGCAGCGCCTCCAGCCGCGCCAACCGCTCGGTCGTGCCGGTGGCGCGCAGCGCGGGTGGCACATGGCCGATGGTGACAGCACCGATGCGCCGCTTGGCCTGCGCCGCCTCGCCGGGGTCGTTGACGATGAAGGGATAGATCACCGGCAGATCGCCGGTAAGCGCCTCGGGCCAGCAGGCGTCGGACAGGGCGACAGACTTGCCCGGCAGCCACTCCAGCGTGCCATGCGCGCCGATATGGACCAGCGCGTGAATGCCCACCGAGCGGCGCAGCCACAGGTAGAAGGCGACATAGGCATGGCGCGGCGTGCGCGATAGGTCGTGATATTCGGCATCGCGGCCCGCAACCTCTCCGCGTTCGGGTTGCAATGCCACCAGAACGTTGCTTCGCCGAGTCGCCTTGAACCGGAAATGGTGATCGATAACAGCGGGGTCTGCTTCGGGCGCACCCCAGGCCGAGGTCAGGCTATCGCGAATTTCCGGCGCAAGCGAGCAGAGTGCCGCCTGATATTCGGCGACAGGCCAGGACAACTCCTCTTCCGCCAGCGCCTTTGCCAGTGGCTCACCGGGCGCCGTCCGATGCCCCGCTTCACCCATGTCCGCCAGCATCGTCTCTGCCGAGGCCAGCGCATCAAGCCCGACCGCATGGGCCATCTGATGCGTCTTGCCGGGATAGGTGGACAGCACAAGCGCCACCTGCTTTTCCGCCGCGTCCAGCACCGCCAGCCGCACCCAACCGGCCACACGGTCGGCGATAGCGGCAATACGCGCCGGGTCCGGCTGATGTGCCAGCCGGGCGAATTGCAGGTCAGGGTCACGAGGGGCTGCCTGCTTGAACGAGGCGATGCCAGCAAAGATGCGCCCGTCAACTTCGGGCAGGACGACATGCATGGCAAGGTCGGACGGCGAAAGACCACGGGGAGAGGCAGCCCATGCTTGTTGTGACGCAGTGCCGAGCGCAATCTGGAACACCGGCACCTCTGCCGCGTCGAGCGGCGTGTTCCCCGCCTCACCGCGCGCTGAAAACGAGGTGGAGTTGACGATGGCGGCGGGCACAAGCCGCGTGACCCAGTCGGATATCCAGGGCGCAGCGTTCGGAGCCTTGAGCGATGGGGCGAACAGGCCCAGCACATCGAAACCGCGTGCCCGGAATGCCGAAAACAGCGCCTCCACAGGGGCCATGTCATGCGCGGTCAGCCAGGCGCGGTAAAAGGTGATCAGGATCAGCGGGCGCGTGGCCACAAAACCCGCCGGGTCGCAGACGCCAGCCTCGGGCGTCCATGCGCCGACCTCGGGCAGCGTCTTGGCCCCGGCAACTGGCCCCGCATAAAGCCCGGTCGCGAGCGCCATCTGCGCCAGCGCCGCCTGCGCCGCGACAGCCCCACCTGCATCGCAAAGAGAAGTCAGACGCTGCAGCGTCGAAACCGGAAGCGTGGATACGGCGTCCAGCCGCGGGTCGGGCCGCCCATCCGCAGGCAACACCGCTAGCGCGATGCCATTGGCGCGGGCCAGCGCCTCGACCTGTTGCAATCCGTAAGACCAGTAGGGCACGCCGCCGATCAGACGGATCAGGATGCCCTTGGCCCCTGACAACGTTCGCTCGACATAGGTATCGACCGACAGCGGATGTTGCAGCGCCGCGAGGTTCGCCAGTCGCAGGGACGGCAGCCCTCCTGCCGCCCGATGCCAGCCCGCCGAGAAAGCGCCAAGGTCGCTGTCCGAGAACGACAGGACAACCAGATCGGCCGGGTCTTGACCCAGATCGACCGGCGTTGCCGTTTCCTCCAACCCGTGGCTTTCGCGGAAGACGACGTGCATGTTACCCCGCCAGTGCCGTCCTGATGGCCTCGGCCTGAATATCCGCCTTTTCGGCAATCACCACCAGACGCCCGCGCCGCGCCTCGGCTGCGGTCCAGGGGCGGTCATACTGCACCCGCACCCGGCCACCGACCGCCTGCACCAGCAGACGCATCGGCTTGCCGCTGACCGCAGCATAGCCCTTCACGCGCAGGATTTTCCGCGCCTCGGCAAGTGCTTCGATCCGGGCGGCCAGCGCCTGCGGGTCGGCCTGTTCGGGGATGTCGACGACGATCGAGTCAAAATCCTCGTGGTCATGCTCTTCCTCGGCATCGTGATGCGATGGGCGGGCGGCAAGGTCATCTTCCGCCGCAGCGCCAAGGCCAAGGATGACGCGAGGGTCCACGACGCCTTCCAGCACCTCGATGACCGGCAGCGGTTTAGGCGCCTCGGCGGCGATCACCGCACGCGCTTCGGCCACGCCGACCGAACCTGCAAGGTCGGTCTTGGTCAGCAGCACGAGGTCGGCGCAGGCGATCTGGTCCTCGAACACCTCGCTCAGCGGCGTCTCATGGTCGATCGCATCATCCGCCGCGCGCTGCGCATCGACGCGCGCCACGTCCGGCGCGAAGCGGCCCGAGGCTACGGCCTCGGCATCCGCCACCGCGATCACGCCGTCCACGGTGATGCGCGACCGGATCGCGGGCCAGTCGAAGGCCTTGAGCAGCGGCTTCGGCAGCGCAAGGCCCGAGGTTTCGATCAGGATATGATCGGGACGCGGCTCCAGCGCCATCAGCGCCTCGATGGTCGGAATGAAGTCATCGGCCACGGTGCAGCAGATGCAGCCGTTGGCCAGTTCGACGATGTTTTCCTCGGGGCAATCGGGCAGGGCGCAGGACCGCAGGATCTCGCCATCCACGCCCACGTCACCAAACTCGTTCACGACCACGGCCAGACGGCGGCCTTGCGGGTTCTGCAGCAGGTGGCGCACCAGCGTGGTCTTGCCCGCCCCCAGAAAGCCGGTGATCACCGTCACAGGCACCTTTACGAGTTCCGTCATCTTAACCCCCCAGCGGCGGCAGCCGCGCGATACAGTTCTTCCTGAAATGCTCTGGCCGTTCCCGCCAGGGTACCAGACCATCCGATGTCGCGGCATAGCGCACGGCCCCGTCAAGCACCACCTCGGCCATTCCGGCATCGAGGTTGCCGTAGACATAGCTCCACCGCCCCGGCCCCCGCAGAGCCACAGTGCAACCCCGCGTGCAGTTCGACAGGCACTCGACCGGCATTATGCGTATGTTTTCCGGCAAGTCGGCCGCACGCAGGGCGGTCAGCAGCCTTTCGCCATCTCGCGCAAAGGGATCGGCCGGCGCGTCCGCCACGGCGCTGCGACAGGTCACGCAGACCATCAGCTGAACATCCGCCGTCGTGCGGGTGCCGTCCATCAACAGTATCCTTCGCCGACACATCTGGCGGGTTCCGGGCGGCGAAAGAGGCAACTGACCCCATCCGTCACCGGCGCACCCCGTCCGGTTCAATCACGTCTCTCGGCTGGCAGGTCTCCCGGCTTGCGGATCTCGGGGTTGCCCCCATCGGTGCCCCGCCTTCCCGGTCCCATCATTAAGACGGGGTGCCAGTGGCCTCGGGGCGACCTTTCCGGTCACGGTCGCGGGGGCGGCTGCGCTTCGGGCACTCCCTAGCGCATTCCCTTTTCACCTGTCATAGACAGGAACCAGCCCCGAACCCCTGCGCCAATGGGCAGCCCCTGTCAAGAGAGCCGCATGTCCGAAGAAGAAGCCCGCCACCGCGAAAAGAAGGCCCAGATCAAGGCCGCGCGCGACCGGATGATGGAAAACAAGACCGGCGAAAAGGGCCTGATCATCGTCCACACCGGGCCGGGCAAGGGCAAATCCTCGTCCGGTTTCGGCATGATCATGCGCTGCATCGGCCATGGCATGCCCTGCGCGGTGGTCCAGTTCATCAAGGGCGCCTGGTCGACGGGGGAGCGCGTGCTGCTTGAAACCCGGTTCAAGGACGACTGCCAGTTCTATGCGGCGGGCGAGGGCTTCACCTGGGAAACGCAGGATCTTGCCCGCGACCGCGCAGCGGCGGCCGATGGGTGGGAGGCGGCAAAGCAGTTCATCCGCGACCCCGCCATCCGCTTCGTGCTGCTGGATGAAATCAACATCGCGCTCCGCTACGACTACCTCGGCATAGCCGAGGTCGTGGCCTTCCTGCGCGACGAGAAACCACCGATGACCCATGTCTGCCTGACGGGCCGCAATGCCAAGCCGGAACTGATCGAGATCGCCGATCTGGTCACGGAAATGACCGTGGTAAAGCATCCGTTCCGCGCAGGGATAAAGGCGCAGGCCGGGGTGGAGTTCTGATGAGTTCCGGGGGCGGCTCTGCCCTGATGATACAGGGCGCAGGCTCCAACGTCGGCAAGTCGCTGCTTGTCGCGGGCATTTGCCGGGCCCTGACCCTGCGCGGCTATTCCGTGCGGCCTTTCAAGCCGCAGAACATGTCCAATAACGCCGCCGTCACCGTGGACGGTGGCGAGATAGGCCGCGCCCAAGCCTTGCAGGCGCTGGCCTGCCGGGTCGAGCCGCATACGGATATGAACCCGGTCCTGCTGAAACCGGAATCCGAGACCGGATCGCAGATCATCGTGCAGGGCAAACGCTGGGGCAGCGCGCGGGCGCGGGACTATGCCGCGATCAAGGCGCAGCTGATGGCGCCGGTGCTGGACAGCTTCGCCCGGCTCCGCTCGCAGGCCGACATCATGATCGTCGAAGGCGCAGGCAGCCCCGCCGAAGTCAACCTGCGCGCCAATGACATCGCCAACATGGGCTTCGCCCGCGCCAGCGGAACACCGGTGGTCCTGGCGGGCGATATTGATCGGGGTGGCGTGATCGCGCAGATGGTAGGAACTGCGGTGGTGCTCGATCCCGCAGATGCCGCGATGATAAAAGGCTTCATAGTCAACAAGTTTCGCGGCGATGTTCGCCTGTTTGACGATGGCCGTAAGATCATCTCGGATCGCACCGGCTGGCGCGACCTCGGCCTCGTGCCGTGGTTCCCCGCCGCCCATCGACTGCCCGCCGAGGATGCGCTGGACATCGCCGACACGCGGGGCCGCGCCGGCTTGAAGATCGTCTGCCTGCAACTGTCGCGCATTGCGAACTTCGATGACCTTGATCCCCTTGCCGCCGAACCCGGCGTCTCGCTGACCATGCTGCGGGCGGGTGAGGTTCTGACCGGCGACGCTGATCTGGTGATCATCCCCGGTTCCAAGTCCACGCGCGGCGATCTTGCCTTCCTCCGAGAGCAAGGCTGGGACGTCGACATTCTGGCCCATGTCCGCCGCGGCGGGCGCATCCTAGGCCTGTGCGGCGGCTATCAGATGCTGGGCCGCCTGATCCGCGATCCCGAAGGGCTGGAGGGGACGCCGGGCGAAACGCCGGGACTAGACCTGCTGGACCTTGAAACCACAATGTCGCCGGAAAAGCGCCTGTCGCGGGTTTCCGGCACGCACCTGCAAAGTGGCCTGCCGTTCTCGGGATACGAAATCCACCTTGGCCGCACCGAAGGCCCCGCGCTCGCCCGCGCCTTCGCGACCGTGGATGGTGCGCCAGAAGGGGCGGTTTCAGGTGACGGCCGGGTGATCGGAACCTATCTGCACGGGATATTCACCGAGGACGCCTTCCGCTCAGCCTTCCTGTCCGACCTTGGCCTGCCGCAGTCGGAACTGCGCTATGGCGAGGGTGTCGAGGCGACGCTCAATGATCTGGCGGCGCATGTCGAGGCGTCGCTCGACATGGAGGCGTTGATCACCCTGGCTCGGAGCGGCGCTTAACGAGCCGTTGTGACGGGCCGGCGCGGCGGGGCGCGGAAGGGCGATATCGCCGGACGCACACGCGCTGCTTCTGCCTTTGGCACTGGCGCTTCGACGGGTTGGAGAGTCGGGGCGGCCGATTTTTCCGCGTCTTTGCCTTCGGGTCGATCGCGCAACAAACCGGCAAGCGAGCCCGTGATCGCACCGGCGACCGAAACAGCGATCGAGTAGGTGAACCACTGCTCCAGCGCGCCATCAATGGGGGCGCCATTGGCCCAGCCAACGAGGAACCCCACCGGCAAACCTGCAAGACCGATCTTGAACACCATCAGGCCAACCGTCTCAGCCTGTTCTGCCAAACTTGTTTCCTGCATCCCCTCGCCCTTTCCCGGTGCAACGGCCGCCATCGGCCTGGAAACGAGAATCCCCCGCAAGCCAGACAATTTTGAGGCGAGTTCCGTGCCGCCCCATGACGTTTTGCAGGCGATTGGGGCGACGCAGGCGGGCGGGCAATATTAGCCAGAAACCTACCCACCCCCTTGCCAGCATCGCCGCAATCAGGCTATTGCGACCCGCGCGGGTTGTTAGCTCAGTTGGTAGAGCGCTTCGTTTACACCGAAGATGTCGGGGGTTCGAGTCCCTCACAACCCACCATATCTCCCAATACGCGCGCAACGCTTGCCCGAACGGGCCTGCCCATTGATATGATGCCGCCAAGAACTTAGGGGGCAGGGCGGGGACATGCAGAACAACCGGAGAAAACTCCGCACGGCTTTGGCCGTTTCGATCTCCGTGATCGCTGTATACCTGCTGGTGGCCTATCTCGCGCTTCCTGCGGTCTGGTATCACAGAGAGCATCAACCCGGTCTGGGCGAGAAGGAAGCGGTGACGGAAACCTCCCAGGGGATTCCGGGCGATCCGCTGAATGTCGGCCTGGTGGGAAGCGAGGATGACGTTCTGTCGGCGCTGCATTTCGCCGGGTGGTATCCGGCCGATGCGATCACGCTGCGAAGCAGCCTGCGAATTGCGGAAAGCGTGATGCTGGACCGGCCCGATGTTCAGGCCCCGGTCAGCACGCTGCTGTATGAGGGGCGTAAGCAGGATCTGGCGTTTGAACAGCCCATCGGCAACAGCGCCGACCGGCGCAATCACGTCCGGTTCTGGAAGGTGCTCGACAAGGGATCCGAGGGTCGCCCGGTCTGGCTGGGTTCGGCCACGCAGGACTCGGGCGTGGAGCTTAGCCGAGATACGGGGCAGATCACGCATCACATCGCGCCCGACATCGACGATGAGCGTAACCGCCTGATCGACAATCTGACCACCGCGCAGGTGGTCGAGCAGCTTTATCAGGTATCCGGCGTGGGGCCGACCGTAGCCGGTCGGAACGGTGGGGGCGATCCTTACTATACGGATGGCGAGATCCGGGTGGCTGTCCTGTCGCCACTGGGCACAAAGGCGGATGGTCCGCCGCAGGTGCTGGCGGATCCGCCGCTGGTGGCGGTGAAGGATCAACTCTGGGCGGCGGTGACAGGCATCGTGGCCCCCGCCGATCCGCAGTAGAGTCCTTTAGCCCCAGTCCAGCACGACCTTGCCGCTTTTCCCCGAGCGCATCGCATCAAAACCCGTAGCGAAGTCGCCGACGGTCATGCGATGGGTGATGACGGGGCGGATATCCAGCCCGTTTTCCAGCATGGCGATCATCTTGTACCAGGTCTCGAAAATCTCGCGGCCATAGACACCCTTGATGGTGATGGCCTTGAAGACGATACGACTCCAGTCTACGGGGCTTTTTCCCGGCGGAATGCCGAGAAGGGCGATGCGCCCGCCCATGACCAGCGCCTCGACCATCTGGTCGAGAGCGGCCTGATTGCCCGACATCTCCATGCCCACGTCAAAGCCTTGAACCATGCCGAGCTTCGACATGATCGATTTCAGGTCTTCCTGCGCGACATTCACCGGCACCACATCGGCAACCTTGGCGGCTAGGGCCAGACGGTCGGGGTTCACGTCGGTGATGACGATGTGACGGGCGCCAACGTGGCGGGCGACGGCGGCGGCCATGATGCCGATGGGACCGGCGCCAGTGATGAGAACATCCTCGCCAATCAGGTCGAAACTCAGCGCGGTATGAACGGCATTGCCCAGCGGATCGAGAATAGCGCCAATCTCATCATCGATGGCATCGGGCAGGGGGACGACGTTGAAGGCGGGCAGGCGCAGGTACTGCGCGAAGGCGCCGGGTTCGTTCACGCCAACGCCGCGGGTTTCGGGGTCAAGGTGGAACTTCCCCGACCGGCTTTGCCGCGAATGCTTGCCAATCAGGTGGCCTTCGCCCGACACACGCTGGCCGATCTTCAGATCATCGATATTCTTGCCCAACTCGACGATCTCGCCCGCGAACTCGTGGCCGGTAATCAGGCCCACCGGCACCGTCCGCTTCGCCCAGTCGTCCCAGTTCCAGATATGCACGTCCGTGCCGCAGATGCCGGTCTTGCGGATGCGGATCAGCACATCGTCCGGCCCGATCTCCGGCACCGGACGGTTCTCCATCCACAACCCCGGCTCCGGCTTCGCCTTCACCAGCGCCTTCATCATGTTGGTCATGCCAGCACCCCCGTGGCCTTGCCCGCCGCGCGGAAGGCGTCGAGCGCGAAGTCCAGATCGTCGCGGTTCAGCCGCGCATTCATCTGCGTGCGTATCCTCGCCTTGCCCTGCGGCACGACAGGGAAGAAGAACCCCGACACATGCACCCGCCGCGCCGCCAACTCCCGCGCCATGCTCTGCGCCAGCTTCGCATCGCCCAGCATGACCGGAATGATCGGATGCTCCCCCGGCAATAGCGTAAACCCCGCGTCAGTCAGGCCCGCGCGCCAATAGGCGGCATTCTCGAACAGCTTCGACCGCAGGTCATCCGCCGCCTCGACAATCTCGATCGCCTCCAGTGCCGCCGCGACCACGGCAGGAGGCAGCGCGTTCGAGAACAGATAGGGTCGCGCCCTCTGCCGCAGCAGGTCGATCACCGCCTGCGGCCCCGCGACATACCCCCCCAGCGCACCTCCCAAAGCCTTGCCTAGCGTGCCGGTCAGGATGTCGACCTTGACCCCGAAATGCGCCGGCATCCCGCGCCCCTGCGGCCCCATGAAGCCCGTCGCATGGCAGTCATCCACCATCACCATCGCGCTATGCTTTTCTGCCAGCGCCGTCACCTCGGGCAGCTTCGCCAGATAGCCGTCCATCGAGAACACGCCATCCGTCGCAATCAGGATGAACCGCGCGCCATCCCCCCGCGCCTGCACCAATTGCGCCTCGAGATCGGCCATGTCCGAATTGGCGTAGCGATAGCGCTTGGCCTTGCACAAACGAATGCCGTCGATGATCGACGCATGGTTCAGCGCGTCCGAGATCACTGCATCCTCGGCCCCCAACAGCGGCTCGAACAACCCGCCATTCGCGTCGAAACAGGCGGCGAACAGGATCGAGTCGTCCGTCCCCAAGAAACTCGCCAGCCGCTTCTCCAACTGCCTGTGCAGATCCTGCGTCCCGCAGATGAAGCGGACCGAGGCCATGCCATAGCCATGCTCCTGCATCGCCATCCTGGCGGCGGTGATCAGCGCCGGGTGGTCCGCCAGCCCAAGGTAGTTGTTGGCGCAAAGGTTCAGCAGCGGCTCCTCCGCCCCGGTCATCCGCACCCAGGTGCCCTGAGGCGATGTGATCTGCCGTTCCCGCTTCGTCAGCCCGTCGGCGTCGATGGCGGCAAGCGTCTGGTCAAGATGGGTCAGAAAGGCGGTGCGGTTGGTCATAGGTGGACCCTCATCGGCATTTGGCCAGACACTGCGACTCACCACATAAGGCGTCAATGCCAAGCGGCATGGCAATCGTCTGTTTGCGACAATATCTGCCGGAAACGTATTTTCCCTAAGCCCGGAAAGAATTTTGCACGATTGACAGGAACGGAAAGATGCGTTGCTTGATAGGCAATGCGCGAAGCACAGGCGCCGGAAAAAGAGCGCGAGGGATGAACGACCCAATCGACTACGCCAGTCTTGTCGAGCGGCTGAAGGAACGGCGCACATCGCTGTCGCCCCGGCTGCAGGATGTCGCCCAGTTCGTGCTGAACAACCCCGAGGATGTGGCGATCCTCACGATTGTCGAAATCGCCCGCGCCGCCAAGGTTCCGCCTTCGGCCATCACCCGCTTCACGCAGGAACTGGGGCTGGAGCGTTTCTCGGAACTTCAGGCGATCTTCCGTTCCCGCCTCGTCGGCCCACGCCTCGCTTATGTCGATCGCCTGCGCGGCATCTCGGAACGCGCGGCAGAGGGTGAAGGGCCGATCGACCTCAGCGACCCGCAAGAGGTGCTGGGGATCTTCGCCTCATCCGCCTACGTCAGCCTGATGAACGTGGTCGAGGATCAGCGTGCAGCGCCGCTGGCCGACTTCGTCGAGGCACTGCGCGCGGCAAACGCGGTGCATGTCTGCGGTGGGCGAGGGGCCTTCGGCGTTGCGGCCTATACGTTCTACGGCCTCGCCGCGGTCGGCAAGCGCGCCTTCCTGATGGACAACCTCGGCTCGATGCGGATGCAGCAGGTGCAGGCGGTGGCGCCCGATGACCTCGTGCTGGCGATCAGCTTTGATGACTACACGCCCGAAACCCTGCAAACCGCCGAGGCGGCGGTTGCCGCAGGGCGAAACGTCATCGCCATCACCGACAATGAACTCAGCCCGCTCGTGCCGCTGGCCCGGCACGCGCTTTTCGTGAAAGAGGCGCGGCTCGGCCATTTCCGCAGCCAGGTTCCCGCCATGGTGCTGTGTCAGGCGATCATCGCCAGCGTCGGCCGCTCCGGCGGGCGCAGCATCGGGCGCAGCTAGGCAAGCCAGCCGGCGTCGAACGGCGCGCGGGTGCCGTCCGACAGCACCGCCTCGTCCCCCTCGACACGCAGTGACAACAGGGTTGCCGCCGCGCTGGGTAGGGCCCCCATCGCGGTTGCCACGCTGACGGTCGGGGCGGCGGTGATGTCCAGCGCGGTAGCGATGCCTTGTTCCGTCAGCCGGTTGGGGTTGATGGCAGCGGACCAACCCTCTGGCCCTATGGCGCAGGCCTCCTCGATGCCAAGGACGCCGATGTGCTGGCCGCACCAGGGCGCAAGGTCGCGCCCACCATTGGAAATCCACAACATCGTCTGGGGCAGGCGCGCGACCGGCTTGATCAGCAGCGCCACATCTGCGCTGGCAGGGCGCAGCGCCGTGACCCAGCCAAGTATCTGAGAAGGATCGTCGATCAACATGACGAATTCCTCATGCCGCAGCCCCATGGGATAGCGGCACAGATCGACCAAGCCGTTCAGCCCCGGAAAGCCATGCAGGTTTTCCGACTTGGCGGGATAGGCAAGATGATGGCGGCCCGGCTCCAGCGGCGTCGCGGGTGTCTCGGCCCACAGCTTTGGCGAAAACCCCACCAGCCCGCCTGCGCGCAGATCGACCATGGCGTGATGCGCGACGGGTAGGGCGCGCTGGCCGCCGAAGAACTCATGGCGCTGGTAAAGGAACGGGTGGTCGTCACGCAGCCGCCAGACCTTGTCCACCCGCGCGCCCGCAACCGTGCGCGACAGGCGAAAGCGTGCCTCGACCCCATCTTCCAATTGCTCGCTCGACACGAATTCCCATGGCGCATTGGCCGTCCAGCCATGCAAAGGCGCGCCGTCCATGTCATCGGCGCAGAAGGGCGCGCAAAAGAAATCGCCCGACATCCGCTCCAAATGCGGGTTCATGTCCTTGGGGAAGCGAGAGGCATCGGGAGCATCCGCCCATGGCACCCGCGCAAATGGTGCTACGCGGCGCGTTCCGCGCTGAACCTCGAACCGGGCGACCTGCCCAAGCGCCAGGTCCAGCGCCGCCGTGACGCCACGCGCCTCAAGGATATGCAGATCGGTCATGGACGTTCCCCCCTTGGGCGCTATCTGTAGGCGCCGAAAACGCGCTGTTCCAGATCGGTCACGGTTCCCGTCTGAACCCCGGACAGGTCCGACAGAAGGTACAGCGAAAGGTTCGCGACCTCTTCCATCGTCAGCAGCCGGCCCAAGGGCTGGCTGGCCGCCGCCGCCTTTTCCCAGTCGGGCCCGTTCCCCAGCGTTTCTGCCTGCATCTGCTGTTCGCCCGGTGTCGCGACCCAACCCATGTTGATGCCATTGACCCTGATGCGGTCGGCCATATGCGCATTCGCGGCGTTGCGGGTCAGCGTCTGCAGCGCGCCCTTGCTTGCTGAATAGATCGCAAGTTCCGGCAAGCCGCAGGGCGCGTTCACCGACTGGATGTTGACGATGCTGCCCGCAGCACCTCGCTCCAGCAGATGCCGGATCAGCGCCCCCATCAGCATATAGGGCGCGCGGGCGTTGACCGCGAACAACTGATCCCAAAGCTCGACCGTGCCATCCAGCATCGAGGCGCGGGTGGTCAGCGCCGCCGCGTTAACCAGCAGATCGACCTGACCCATCGCCGCCAGACTCGCCGCGAAAAGCCGTGTCGGCGCAGATGGCTCCGCCAAGTCGGCCTGATGGAAATGCGCGCGCGGACCAAGCTCCGCCGCCAGCGCACGCCCCCTTTCGCCATGCCGCCCCGACAGCATCACCGCCTCCGCGCCCGCACAAAGCGCCGCGCGGGCGATGGTCTCGCCCAAACCTTGCGTCGAGCCGGTAACGATCAGCCGCTTGCCCGCCAGCGAAATTTCCATGCCCCGGTCCTCCCTCCAGTTGGCGGAATGGTAGGAGAGGATGTGTGGAAACGCAATTTCAACTCGGAGGAGTTTGGAAATCACCCGATAAAGCACGCCTCGCTTAAGCGCCACCAACCGTGCAAACGCCACTTGGGAAGGTTTCCAAGAGGTTAATGCCAGAAGGAAAGCCACACTAAATCAGTGGCTTGCCAATCATTGCACACGTGCAAACCTGCTTCATCTTGCACAAACTTCCTCGGGCGGGCGGGGGCGCACAGTCTCCACCCACCCTCTGTGCAGGGCAGCACAGCCCCTCATCGCTCGTAAGGGATGGGCAGCGCCCCGCCCGATGTTATCTTCATCCCAGCCAAGAAGGAGAGCGAGAATGAGCTGGAATCCTGCGCTGGACCCCGAAATTCCGATCGGCGACGCCGTCGACTCGATCGAGACCGTCATCGTCCCCCGCGCCCGCGATCTGGGCGGGTTCGAGGTGCGCCGCGCCCTGCCTTCCGCCCAACGCCAGATGGTCGGCCCCTTCATCTTCTTCGACCAGATGGGACCGGCAGAGTTCCTGACCGGGCAGGGGATCGACGTGCGCCCTCACCCCCATATCGGGCTGGCCACCGTCACCTACCTGATGCGGGGACGCATCCACCACCGCGACAGCCTCGGTACCAACCAGTGGATCGAACCCGGCGCTGTCAACTGGATGGTCGCCGGCCACGGCATCACCCATTCCGAGCGCACCGACGAAGGTGTCCGCGACAACCCTCACAGCCTGTTCGGGCTGCAAACCTGGGTGGCCCTGCCCAAGGATCACGAAGATACCGGAGCCGATTTTATCCATGCGGAAAAGGCTACGCTGCCCGAACTGGAAGGCGAGGGCAAACAGGTCCGCCTCGTCCTCGGCACCGCCTGGGGTGAGCGGGCGCCGGTGAAGGTCTTCTCGGACACCTTCTACGCCGACGCGCTGCTGAAGCCCCGCGCCGCAATCCCACTACCTGACGACCACGAAGATCGCGGCGTCTATGTTCTGGATGGCGAAGTCACCGTCGGCGGTCAGACCTTCGAAGCGGGCAAGATGCTGGTTTTCCGCCCCGGCGACCGCATCTCGGTCCGCGCCGGCGACCAGGGCGCCCGGCTGATGCTGCTGGGTGGCGCGACCATGGACGGCCCCCGTCACATCTGGTGGAACTTTGTCGCCTCATCCAAGGAACGCATCGACGCCGCCAAAGAGGCCTGGCGCGCAGGCGACTGGGCGCATGGCCGCTTCCGCCTGCCGCCGGGCGACGACGCGGAGTTCATCCCCGCGCCGGATACCTGAGCCTCAGACGGGCGGCCGCTTGCCAGCATCCTCGAACCACGCGCCGACAGCGGTCTCATAGGCCATGGCGGCGCGGAAAACCGAAGCGTCGGAGTAGGTGCGCCCGACGATCTGCATTCCCGTCGGCACGCCATTCGATGCGCGTCCCGAGGGCATGGAGATGACCGGGCAACGACTGAGCATGTTGAAGGGCAGGGTCATAAGCCAACCGAACTCGGGATCGACCAGCTTGCCGTTGATATAGGTCGATCCTGTCGTGTGGTCGTAGTCCGCCGCAACGGCTGGCAGGGCCAGCGTCGGGCAGATCAGCACGTCATACTTCTCAAGGCACGGCGCCAGCGTCTCGTACATGACGTTGATCTGTTCCAGGCTGTCGATGAATGCCGTGGCCTTTGACTTTGCGCCCTTCTGCGCAAAGTTGCGGCCGTAGGTCGTCATGTCATCCGCATGTTCCGCCAGAAGCTGCGAAATCCAGGCGCCGAATATGTGCTGAAGATAGTTCCTGCCTGCCTGGATCATCCTGGTTGACCAGTTAAGCTGAACCTCTTCGACGGTCGCGCCCAGCGACCGGAATACGTCCAGCGCAGCCAGAGTATTCCTGCGCACCTCTTCATCGACCTCGGCGTATCCAAGGTCGATGGAATAGGCGATCTTCCAGCCCTTGATCGGCTGATACTGGGTCGGCAGCCGCAGTTTTGGCCGCAGGCTGGCGATGTCGGTGGGGTTGGGGCCAGCCATCACGTTCTGCAAAAGGATCGCATCGATGACGTTCCGGGCCATCGGGCCGGTGTGGCAGAAGAAATCGAGGTTAAAGGGCGCATCATCCGAGTTGCGTCCATAGGGCGGTTTGTAGCCCACCAGCCCGCAGGTCGATGATGGGATGCGAATCGAGCCGCCGATATCGGACCCCGTGGCGATTGACGAGGTGCCAAGAGCGAGCGACGCCGCCGAACCGCCGGACGATCCGCCGGGCGTATATTCGGGGTTCCAGGGGGTGCGGGTGACGCCCCATAGCCGCGACCAGGTGAAGGCGGCGCAGGAGAATTCCGGTGTCGCGGTCCGCGCATGGGGGATGCCGCCCGCCCGCATGATCCGGCTGTTGCCGACCGAGGTGCGGCTGGCCACATAGTCTTTCATGATCAGCGAGCCTGACGAGGTCGGCTTGCCCTTGATCTCATTCTCGTCCTTGATCCCGATCGGCAGGCCTTCCAGCGGCCGCATCCTGGCGCCGCTTGCATATCGCGCCTCGGCCTTGCGCGCCGAATCCATCGCCTCGTCGAAATGGGTATAGGTCAGGGCGTTGTAGGGCGCCTTTGTCGCCTCGGCGCGCTGGATGGTGGCCTCCATAAGTTCGACGGGCGAGAGGGTTCCGGCCTTGAAACGGCGAAGGGCTTCATGCGCGGGCAGATAGACTAGGTCGGTGTCGGTCATTCGGTTTCCAGGGCCTTTGCTGCATCGGGACTGCCGGTTCGACGCTAGGGACCGTGCGCCACGCAAGCAAAGGCTTTTGTAACGACATTCGAAAAGCCATGCGCAGGGCCAGATTTTCGGCCCGCTCAACCTCTGGCCAGTATTGCCGTGCGGGCAGTTCGGAAACCTTCCTGCGGCGCTTGACGCCGCCAGCGGGGATGCGTAATAGACCCCCCACGCCGGGCGTTTCCTCGGCGGGTGCGCACGCGGTGGTAGCTCAGTCGGTTAGAGTACCGGCCTGTCACGCCGGGGGTCGCGGGTTCGAGCCCCGTCCACCGCGCCACCCGCAAGGGATCGCCCGGCGTCGTTTCTGCCCGCAACTTGTCGGGCGCCTGAAACAGATGCGCGGTGGTAGCTCAGTCGGTTAGAGTACCGGCCTGTCACGCCGGGGGTCGCGGGTTCGAGCCCCGTCCACCGCGCCAGTTTCCGAATAAATCAGTACCTCAGCTTCGGATACCAATCGGTGCCACGGCCGTCGGGCGTGATGTCCAGGATGTTCCACAAAGGTGCCAGGTCCGGCGCACCGCGCGGATCTTGTCCGGGGTCGGCGGTCTTGCCTGTCATCTCGCCGCCCCAGAAATGGCGGATGATGCCGCTCTTGCGGGTAAAGACGTTCAGGGCAGGGATTTCCGAGCCATCGGGCAGCAATCCGAAGTAATCGCGCGAGTAGGCGTCGTTCACATCGCGGTAGAGCCGGAGATTTCGCCAGCCACGCTCTGCGGCAAAGGCCTGCAGCCGGTCCAGCGGTGATCGCGCAACGACCGCAAGCGATACCCGTTGGCCGATATCTGCGGCGTTCTGATCCAGCGGCCCAAGCAGGTTGGTGCACATGGGGCAGGGCCGTTCGCGCTGCGGTCCAAACATGAAGCTGTAAAGGACGAGGGTATCCTTGTCGCCGAACAGGCCCGCAAAGTCGACCTCACCCTTGCTGCCCTCAAAGCGGTAGTCGCCGATGACTTCGCCCCCCGGGGGCAGCAACCGGCGCTTTGCCGCGACGCGTTCCAGATGACGGCGCAAGTCGATCTCATCGGCGAGAAGTTCGGTACGGGCTGCCCGATACTCGGCACTTTCGTTGGGAAATCGCACGTCACTCAAATCGGCAAGTGTCCTGGCATCGGGCAGGATTGTGGGCGTATCCATGGTGGCTTCCCCATTCGGTTGCGCGGATGAAACATTCTGACGCCCTGGCCAACGCTTTGGCAATTCCTTGGGTTCCCGATAAGGATGAAATATCCAATAAAATAAAGGATTATTGGTGGCCATGATCCCATGTTCAAACATGCCTTGAACACGAACGGTTACGGCCTGTTACGTCTGCGTGAGGCCCCATATCGGGACGAAAGGCCACGTTGTATATCAATCGGGCGAGCCGGGACCTGCCGGACGGGTCAATCATAGCCCCGCCGACGCGACAGGCCAGGACGGCACGTGAAGACAGGTGCGCCTGCGCAGGAAAAGACACGCAGGCCCCAATCGAGGAGAGGCTTCCATGCGCTCATTCATTCTGCCCGTAGCGGTCATTGCAACGCTCGGGTTTGGCCAACTGGCGATGGCGAACACGATCACCACGGGTGTCGTCAAATCCATCGATCAGAAGACAATGATGCTGACGCTGGACAACGGGGCAAGCTATCAGTTGCCCAAGGGGTTCAAAGCTGACAGCCTGAAGGTCGGTGAGAAGGTCGCGGTGAACTGGGTCATGCAGGGCCAGATGCACGATGCGACCAGCGTGCTGCCGGCCAAATAGCCAAGGCCCGGCGCCTACAGGAACTGCGGAGGCCCCATGCGGGCCTCCGTTTTCATTCGGGGATGTTCATGCGGTAGCGGATATGGCCGTCGGCAGGGGTGTAACTGTCGTAAAGCGCGCGGGCGCGGGCGTTGTCTTCCTCGGTATGCCAGTAGATCCTGCCAAAGCCCCGTTCGCGGGCGATGCGCATCAGATCGTCGATCAGGGCGCGCCCCAGCCCCTGCCCACGCGCGGACGGGTCTACGAACAGATCCTCAAGATAGCAGTCGTCCGCCACATGCCAGCTGGCCAGATGATGGTGCCAAAGGCAGAATGCCTGAACGCGGCCATCAACCTCGGCCACGCGACAGGACATGGGGCAATTCGCGTCCATGATCCGTTTCCAGACCAGGTTGGTCACATCGGTTGACAGGTCCAGCTCGTAGAATGCCAGATAGTCTGCCCAAAGCTGCCGCCACCGCGACTCATCTGCCGCAACTGCGCCACGGATCATTGTCGCACCATTGGCAATTTCAGGCCGGTTGCAGGGGCAGGGGGCATGGTTTTCTCCATATCGTGACGAGAAGCGGACCCTAGCAGGCAAAGCGGCTCTGTCCACAGCCGCCCGGTTGCGATAGGAAGCAGCCCGAGTCACGGGCAAGCGGGAGAGCCAACATGGTCCGGTCGATTTTGGGAGCCGTGCTTGCAGCAGGCTTCGCGCAGGCAGCTTCGGCCCAGGTTCTGACCGGAGAGCAGCTTGCGCCGATGCTGTTCGCGCCAACGGGCGCCGAGGTGGAAATCATCGAGAAACCGTATCTGGCCGCCGATCAGGCCGCGATCCTGAAACAGGTGGGCGCCATGCAGCCCTACTACGGCGCCATAGCGATTTCGCCGGACGAAGGTATCATGGTCGAGGCGACGGTGGCTGGGGCCAACCACAACAGCACCGAAGCGGCCGAGGCATTCGCCCTGCAGGCCTGCGATGCCAAGCGCAAGGGCAAGACACCTTGCGCGGTAGTTGCGCTGATCCGCCCCGCCGGATGGGCTGCGCGCCCCTACCAGTTGTCCTCTGGTGCTACCGAGGCTTTTGCCGAGTACATGAAGATCCGCCGCGACAAGGCCTTTGCGATTTCCGCCTCGACCGGGCTTTGGGGCATGGGCAAGGGGCGCGACGCGGCGGCCAAGGCCATAGCGGAATGCGCGACCAAGCCGCCGCAACCGACCGATTGCGCCCTGCTTGTGCAGGACTGAACGGCGGGGCGTCAATTTGCCCCGTTTCGTCGTTCGCACTTGAGCAATAGTTGTGCAGCGGCGAGAATGAAGCTTGAGCTTGATGCCCAGCCGGGCCGTGGCCGAAAGGCCACAGGTGGCGCCAGGGAGACGAAGATGGACTATCACACGGGACTCGACGCGGCGCTGGAGCGGTTGCACCAAGAGGGGCGTTACCGCACCTTCATAGATATTGAACGCCGCCGCGGCGCCTATCCCCAGGCTGTCTGGCGCAAGCCTGACGGGACCGAAAAGGACATCACCGTCTGGTGCGGAAACGACTATCTTGGCATGGGCCAGCATCCCGTCGTTCTGGCGGCAATGCACGAGGCACTGGATGCGACCGGCGCCGGATCGGGCGGCACGCGCAACATCTCGGGGACCACGGTCTACCACAACCAGCTTGAGGCAGAGATTGCCGACCTGCACGGCAAGGAAGCCGCGCTTGTCTTTACCTCGGCCTATATCGCCAATGACGCCACGCTTTCGACGCTGCGGACGATTTTCCCCGGCCTGATCATCTATTCCGACGCGCTGAATCATGCCTCGATGATTGAAGGCATTCGTCGCGGTGGCGGTGAGAAACGCATCTTCCGCCACAACGACCTTGCGCATTTGCGCGCGTTGCTGGCTGCCGATGATCCGGCAGCACCAAAGCTGATCGCTTTTGAATCGATCTATTCGATGGATGGCGATTTTGCGCCGATTGCCACGCTTTGCGATCTGGCGGATGAGTTCGGCGCGCTGACCTATCTGGATGAAGTTCACGCGGTCGGCATGTATGGCCCGCGCGGCGCTGGCGTTGCCGAACGCGATGGCGTGATGGGGCGGATCGACATCATCAACGGCACGCTGGCCAAGGCCTATGGCGTCATGGGCGGCTATATCGCCGCCAGCGCGCAGATGGTCGACGTGATCCGCAGCTATGCCCCCGGTTTCATTTTCACCACATCGATTCCCCCTGCAGTTGCTGCCGGAGCCGTCGCTTCGGTCGCGCATCTGAAGACCGATCAGGCTTTGCGCGACCGTCAGCAACTGAATGCCCGCATCCTGAAGATGCGGCTCAAGGGGCTGGGCTTGCCCTTGATCGACCACGGCTCTCATATCGTGCCCGTGCATGTCGGCGATCCCGTTCACTGCAAGATGATCTCCGACATGCTGTTGGAAAGGTTCGGGATTTACGTCCAGCCGGTCAATTTCCCGACCGTCCCCCGCGGCACCGAGCGTCTGCGGTTCACGCCGTCGCCGGTTCACAGTGCCGCGCAGATCGACCATCTGATCAACGCGATGGACAGTCTTTGGGCACATTGTGCGCTGAATCGCGCCGAGGGCGTCGCCTGATTTTCCACCGGTATGCAGGGGCCCTTGTCCTGTGATACGCTTTCGTGAATAGCGAAGATGCGAGTCGTCATCGAGCGACTCAGCCAGAAGACGTGGGGCAGTAGGGGCAGGCGAATGATCGGGCGGAGGTCACATCCTTCGACGCCAGAGATCGACAAACCGAAAGGTTTTGACGATTTTGAGGTGCGTCTTGGTGACGTGATGCGCGGGGAACGCGCAACCTTGGGCCGTTCGCTTCTGGACGTTCAGCGGGAATTGAAGATCAAGGCGACCTATATCGCGGCGATCGAAAACTGCGATGTCTCGGCCTTTGAAAGCCAGGGTTTCATCGCTGGCTATATCCGGTCTTATGCGCGCTATCTGGGTATGGACCCGGAATGGGCCTATGCAAAGTTCTGCGCCGAAGCGGGCTTTGCCACGACCTATGCAACGGGCGTCAGCGCCCCCTCGGGCAGACCTCAGCGTGCAATGGCCAGCGGGCCGATCGGCAAACAGGGGTTGAAGGATCCCTTCGCGGACCCGAATGCGACTTTCATTCCACGCGGCCCCAGCCTTTTTTCGCGCGTGGAACCCGGTGCCGTAGGTTCGATGATCGTCCTGATACTGCTGATCGGTGCATTGGGTTACGGCGGTTGGTCGGTATTGCAGGAAGTGCAGCGCGTTCAGCTGGCTCCTGTCGATCAGGCTCCTGTCGTCGTGGCGGATATCGACCCGCTCGGCAATGTCAGTGGCGACGCGCCACTGGTGCGGTCGGCCCCCGCGACGGACAAGATAGCAGACGCAGGTCAGGACCCTGTAGCCGATAGTGTGCAGGAAGGGTTTGGTCGGCTTTATCGACCGCAGGCGCTGGACGTTCCGGTGATGCAGTCGCGCGACGGCCCGATCGCCTCGATCAATCCCCGCACCGGTTCGCTGGGGACCGAAGCCGAAGATGCGATCGCCGCCGCAGCAGAAGCCGCAGATGAGATCGGAACTCCGGTTCAGGTCGTTGCCGAGAATGCCCCGGCCGTTGAATTGCTGGCCGTGCGCCCGTCTTGGGTTCGTGTTCAGTCGGCGGATGGCACCGTGTTGTTCGAAAAAATACTGGACGCGGGCGAACGCTATGTCGTGCCGCAGATGGAAGAGCCGGCGGTCCTGCGCGCCGGGAACTCCGGATCTATCTATTTCGCCGTGAACGGCCAGACCTTTGGCCCGGCCGCGCCAGGTGCGCAGGTGGTCAAGAATGTCGCCCTGTCGCCCGAGGCTTTGACCGGCAAGTACCAACTGGCCAATCTGAGCGTCGATCCCGATTTGGCTGCTGCGGTGGCCGTTGCGGATGCGGCACCGGCATCCAGTCTTCCTAGCCAGACCGCACCTGCCGAATAGGTCAAGCGCGCAAGCCCTTTGGTGGCGTTATGACGGAGGTTGGCGATGGACGTGTCCCACTGGCTTTGGCTCTGTCTGGCAGCCTATGCAATCCATATGCTCGAGGAATATGTGCTCGATTGGCGTGACTGGGCCAGGGCCGTGATCAAGCTGCCGGTGGAATGGTCGGACTTCTACGTCACCAACAGCCTTGTCGTGGTGCTTGGGATTGTCGCAGCCAACATGTCCACCGCCTTACCGGGCTTTGCCTTGTCATTCCCGGCACTTATGATCATCAACGCGCTTGTCTTCCACATCCTTCCGGTGATCCGCACTCGTGGCAGATATTCTCCCGGCGTCTTTACGGCTGTGGTGCTGTTCCTGCCGATTGCGTGGCTGACTTTCAGCGCCGCCAACCGGGCGGGGTTGCTTGCTATCGGCACAGCCATAGCCGCCTTTGTCATAGGTGCGCTGCTCATGGCTATGCCGATCGTGCTTTTGCACATAAAGTCGCGGCCCTATTTCCGCCAGAACAAACCTTGAGCCATTTTGCACCTGCGGCACGTTGCAGCGGCGCGCGGGCGAGAGTATTTAGAGGCTGACGCTGCAGCCAAGGCCATTTCATGTCGCTTAATCCTGTCCGCCCCTGGCGCAATATCGAACGCCGCACGTCGCGCCAGATCATGGTGGGCAAGGTCGCGGTCGGAGGCGATGCGCCGATTTCGGTCCAGACCATGACCAACACGCTGACGACAGATGTCGTGGCGACCATCGAACAGGTTCAGCGTTGCGCCGCCGCAGGGGCCGACATCGTCCGTATCTCGACACCCGATCAGGAAAGCACCCGTGCCTTGCGGGAAATCGTGGCGGAAAGCCCGGTGCCGATCGTGGCGGACATCCATTTCCATTACAAACGCGCCATCGAGGCGGCCGAGGCGGGTGCCGCCTGCCTGCGCATCAATCCGGGCAACATCGGAGATGCCGCGCGTGTGCGCGAGGTTATCAATGCCGCCAAGGATCACGGATGTTCTATCCGTATCGGCGTCAATGCAGGCTCGCTGGAAAAGCACCTGCTGGAGAAATACGGAGAGCCTTGCCCGGATGCGATGGTGGAAAGCGGTCTGGACCACATCCGCATCCTTCAGGACAACGATTTCCACGAATACAAGATCAGCGTGAAGGCCAGCGATGTGTTCATGGCTGCGGCCGCCTATCAGCAGCTTGCGGGGGCGACCGATGCGCCGATCCACCTGGGTATCACCGAGGCGGGGGGACTTACCTCTGGCACGGTGAAATCGGCCATCGGCCTTGGCAACCTGCTGTGGATGGGGATCGGGGACACGATCCGCGTTTCGCTGTCCGCCGATCCGGTGGAAGAGGTCAAGGTCGGTTTCGAAATCCTGAAGTCGCTTGGTCTGCGTCACCGTGGCGTTACCATCATCTCTTGCCCCTCCTGCGCGCGTCAGGGCTTCGACGTGATCAAGACGGTGGCTGCGCTGGAGGACAGGCTTGCCCATGTGACGACCTCGATGAGCCTGTCGATCATCGGTTGCGTCGTCAACGGGCCGGGCGAGGCGCTGATGACCGACATCGGCTTTACCGGCGGCGGGGCGGGGTCGGGGATGGTTTATCTGGCCGGTCGTCAGCATCACAAGCTGGGCAATGACAAGATGATCGACCATATCGTCGAACTGGTCGAGGCAAAGGCCGCCGAGATAGACGCCGCCGAGGCGCAGGCGGCGGAATAATGGTGCGCCGCCACCCTGCGATCATCCATTGGTCCGATATCGAAAAGACGGCGCCCTATCACTATGACAATGACGATGAACTGATGGCCTTTAATGCGCCGCTTGCCCGACACTTCGGGTTGCAGCGGCTGGGCATCCATCACGAACGCCTGCCCCCGGGGCGGCGATTGTCATATCCGCACGCCGAAAGCGCCGAAGAGGAATTCGTCTACGTGATCGACGGCACGCCGGATGTCTGGCTGGATGGTGAAATTCACCGCCTTGCGCCCGGCGATGCGGTGGGGTTTCCCGCGGGAACCGGCCTTGCACACACTTTCCTGAACAATACCGAAACCGAGGTTCGGCTGTTGGTCATCGGCGAGAAGAACAAGCCCGAGAACCGGATCTTTTACGCGGTCAATCCCCGCCTCAAAGAAGTGCGCAGCGACTGGTGGCACGACGCACCCGAACGGCAACGAGGGCCCCATGACGGGCTTACAGACGCCCGGCGGCGCGATATCGAGAGCAAGGACTAGGGATCAGCCCTGGCGCTCTTGCTCCACGACCTGACGCATCCCGTCCAGCGGCACGTAGCCGCGCAGCATTGTGCCGTTGATGACGAAGGTGGGTGTGCCGCTGATCTTCAGTTTGTTGCCAAGATCATGGTTCGCAGCGATTACACTCTCCACCTCGGGGCTGTCCATCCGGGCCAGCACCGGGCCGGGATCGAGGCCGAGATCGGTTGCAAGCTTTGTCAGCATTTCCGGTGTCGGATCGACCTTGAGCTTGATCAGCTTGTCATTCGCACTCTTGTAAGCCTCATCGCCGGCGGTCTGTAGCACAGCTATCGCAAAACGGGCTGACACGGTCGATGCGTCGCCAAGTATCGGGAATTCCTTTACGACAAACCGAATGTTGCCATCGGATTTCACCAGTTCGCCCACCTCATCATAGGCCTTGCGGCAATAGCCGCAGCGATAATCTATGAATTCGACCACTGTAATGTCGCCATCGGGATTGCCGCCGACCCAGCTTGCCGGATCGTTGAATATCGCATCCTTATTGGCCTGCACCATGCCCACGTCGGACGCCGCCTCGGCCTCTGCCTGGCGCTTGTTGAGGACATCAATCGCCTCGACCAGCACCTCTGGATTCTCCAGAAGATAGGCTTTGACCTCGGCACGGAAGGCATCGCGTTCCACGGTGGTCATCGCACTGAAATCGGTGGCGCTTGCGGCATTGGCGGCGGCAAGAAAGAAAAACGTCAGGGCGAGTAGTCGCGACATGCGGGCTCCGGTCCGGGGTTTGGTCGGGCGCAGTCTAGAGTTTGTCCGCCCGGATGCAAGGCGGGCATGGGAGGGTCGCCGCATTATGATGGGTCAACCTGTTCAGGGTGAGGTTGCATGGGCGCACTGCTGCGCTATAGGGTCTCGCGGGTACTCGGAAATGCCTTCGGCGAGGATATTCAGGCAAAGATGAAAGCACTTGCGACGTTTTTGCTGACAGCTCTTCTTGCCGGGTATCTTTCATTCGGCGGGGCGAGTGCGCAGGATCTTTCGGCACTGGCGCGGCTGGACCCTCAGGCGTCCGCGATAAGGGATGCCGGGCAGGGGATGGCGATCACCCTTGGAATATCGCGCCCGGTTCCCTGGCGGGTGCGCGTATTGGACAACCCACCCCGGTTGGTCATGGATTTCCGCGAGGTGGACTGGACAGGCATCCGTTCTGTCGCGCAGCAATCCGACCATCTGGTCGATCTGAGGGCGGGCGTGTTTCGTCCGGGGTGGTCGCGGCTGGTGATCGAGATGGACGCGCCCCTGCTGGTGAAGTCGGCCGAGATGCGAACGGGAGGCGATGCCGCACAATTGTTGCTGCAGCTCGAGCCGGCGTCAGCCGAGGCCTTTGCAGAAAAGGCCGCTCAGCCCGAGCCGCCGGAATGGGCGCTGCCGGTGGCGGCCGATCTGCCGCGCCGCGATCCTGTTGCAGAGCCAGGGCCGTTGGTTGTCGTGCTGGACCCTGGCCACGGCGGGATCGACCCCGGGGCAGAGCGAGACGGCACGACCGAAGCGGTGCTCATGCTGACGTTTGCACGTGAGTTAAAAGAGGCTTTCCTGCGGGCTGGGGATGCTACCGTTGTCCTGACGAGGGAAGACGATGTGTTCGTTCCGCTGGAAACGCGCATCTCCATCGCCAGGGCGGCGGGGGCGACGATCTTTCTGGCTTTGCATGCCGATTCTTTGGCGGAAGGCGAAGCGGTAGGCGCCACGATCTATACTTTGGCCGACGATGCAAGCGATGCCGCCGCAGCCACTCTGGCAGAACGGCATAACCGCGACGACTTGCTATCGGGGGTCGATCTGACCGGACAGGACGACCTGGTGGCGTCCGTTCTTATGGATATGGCGCGGAACGAGACCACCCCCCGCACCGATGCCCTGGCCGATCATCTGGTGACGGCCATGCGCGCGGGAGACATTCGCATGCACCGCATCCCCCGGCAGGAAGCGCGCTTTTCGGTGCTGAAGTCGCCAGATATTCCTTCGGTGCTGGTCGAGTTGGGGTTCCTGTCCAGCAGCCGCGATCTGGCGCGACTGACAGATCCCGCGTGGCGGGCGCGGATGGCGCAGGCGATTGTCGCGGGCGTAAAGGCCTGGGCAATACAGGACGAGGCGCAGGCGCAACTGCGGCGGCAATAGCGAATGGGCGCGATCACGCGCGCGGGTTTTGACCCCCGTGCGCCTTTGGCTGTATAGGGTGCCGAGCAGGCTTTGGGAGTCGCTTTTTGGTCAGGTTCGTAGGCTCTTTCTTCGGGGGCATCTTCACAACGGTGACGTTGGGGTTGCTGTTCGTCGCGCTGTCCATCGGCGGCGTGTTCTGGATGTATGGCCGCGACCTGCCCAGCCATGAAAGCCTGGCACAATATGCGCCCGCCACCATCAGCCGGGTCTATTCGGGCGAGGGGCGGATCATCGACGAATTCGCCGAGGAACGACGCTTGTTCACCCCGATCGAGGATATTCCCGATCTGGTGAAAGAGGCCTTCATCAGCGCGGAAGACAAGAACTTTTACCACCACAAGGGTTACGACGTGACATCGATCGCCTCGGCGGCGATGGATGCGATCACGTCGCGCGGCCAGAATGTGCGCGGCGCCTCGACCATCACGCAGCAGGTGATGAAGAACTTCCTTCTGGGCGGGGAGCGGACGGGGGAGCGCAAGATCAAGGAAATCATCCTCGCTTCGCGCATCGAAGAGACACTGAGCAAGGAGAAGATCCTTGAGCTTTACCTGAACGAGATTTTCCTTGGCCAGAACTCGTATGGCGTGGCCGCTGCGGCGCAGACCTATTTCAACAAGTCACTGAACGAGCTAACCCCCGCCGAGGCCGCCACACTCGCCTCGATGCCCAAGGCTCCCAGCGACTACCACCCCGTGCGCAATAAGGACCGGCTGTTGGAACGCCGCGACTATGTGCTGCGCGAGATGTGGCAGAACGGCTATTTGGACGAGGCGACCTATCAAGCGGCGAAAGCATCGCCGCTGAAATCGGTCCAGAACGGCGATTACCCCGCTTTCCGGCAGGCGCTGCCGCCGCGTGACTACTTCACCGATGAGATTGGTCGGCAGTTGTCGGGCACCTTCGGCAAGCAGGAACTGTTCTCGGGCGGTCTGACCATTCGCGCGACCGTGGACCCGGACATGCAGGTGGTCGCCGCAAAGGCGCTGCGCGAGGGGCTGGAGAAATACGATCGCAGCCTTGGCGTCTGGCGCGGCACCCGCAAGGTGATCGAGGCGTCAAAGCTTGATACCGAAGCCGACTGGCGCGCGGCCTTAGCCGCCACGGACGTGCCGCGCGACATCGAGGGCTGGCATCCGGCAGTCGTTCTGTCGCTTGGCGACAGTTCGGCCCGCATCGGGATAGAAGGTGTCGAAGAGAATGAGGACGGCCACTTCATTCCTGCTGAAGATGTGACCTGGGCGCGCAAGCGCCAGGCGGACGGGCGGCTGGGACCAAAGGCAAAGACCGCCAGCGACCTTTTGTCGGTGGGCGATGTGGTATTGGTCCGGGCCGTCACCAGCGACGACGATGGCAGCTTCCGTCGCTGGTCGCTGCGTCAGGTGCCCGAGATCGAGGGCGCCTTCATGGCGATGGACGTGAACACCGGCCGCGTGATCGCCATGCAGGGGGGCTTCAGCTTTCAGGACAGCGAATTCAATCGCGCGACCCAGGCGCAGCGCCAGCCGGGGTCAAGCTTCAAGCCCTTCGTCTATGCGGCGGCGCTCGATTCTGGCTTTACGCCTGCCACCATCGTCATCGACGCTCCTATCGAGGTCGAGACGCCAGAGGGCATGTGGCGGCCAAAGAACGCATCGAACAAGTTCTACGGGCCTGCGCCGATGCGCACGGGAATCGAGCAAAGCCGGAACCTGATGACTGTGCGTATCGCGCAGGAAATCGGCATGGACGTTGTGGCGGGTTATGCCGAGCGGTTCGGTGTCTATGATCGCATGAACCCGTTCATCGCCAATGCGCTTGGCGCGGAAGAGACCACGCTGTTCAAGATGGTGGCGGCCTACGCGATGTTCGCCAACGGGGGCGAGCGGCTGGAGCCGACGCTGGTGGACCGCGTTCAGGACCGCTTTGGCGTCACTGTCTATCGCCATGACAAACGCGAATGCGAGAACTGTGGCGCAGGCGAACTTGGCACGGGCGAGGCGCCGCGCATCGTTTCAAACCGCGAGCGGGTCATGAACGCCATCACGGCCTATCAGTTGACCTCGATGATGGAAGGCGTCGTCCAGCGCGGCACCGGACGTGGGATCAACCTGCCGGTGCCGGTCGCGGGCAAGACCGGCACGACCAACGACGCCAAGGACGTGTGGTTCATTGGCTTCACGTCCAACCTCGTTGCCGGTTGCTACATCGGCTATGACCAGCCGCGCAGTCTTGGCGGCGCCTCGGGTGGCGGCATGTGCGGCCCGGTGTTCCAAAGCTTCATGCAAGAGGCCGTCAAGAAATACGGCGGTTCGGAATTCGCGGTGCCTCCGGGCGGCTATTTCCGCAAGATCGACCGGTTCAGCGGGGCGATACTGCCGGATGACGCGACCGGCGACAATGTGGTGTCAGAATACTTCCGTGAAGGCGAGGATGCTCTGTTCGGCTTTGCGGTCGTGGATGGCGGCTTTGCGATGGGGTCGAACCTGCCGCTTTTCGCGCGGGGCGAAACCGACGGCTCTGATGGTGCCGTGGCAGTGACGACCTCGACCGGCGAGCAGCGTATAATCCCTGGCAAGGCCGATTTCGGAACCGTCAGTTCCGGCGGGCTTTACTAGGCGCGCGGTCTTGCCCGCCGCCTGCCAAGCCGCTATCACCCGCCGCTGAACACCCCGACGACATGGAAAGACATCATGCGCGCTGAGACGCAGAACAATGTCGATGCGATCGAAAAATCGCTGAACCTGCTGGCCCAGAGGATGGATTGGGAGACCGCTCCGCACCGGCTGGAAGAGTTCAACGCCATGTTGGAGGACGGCGATCTTTGGTCGGACCCCGCGCGCGCGCAAAAGCTGATGCGCGAACGTCAGGCGCTGATGGATGCGGTTTCGACCTACAAGCATATTGAAAGTGGCCTGCGCGACAACGTCGAACTGATCGAACTGGGCGAAGCCGAAGGCGACGCCGAGATTGTGACCGAAGCCGAAGCATCCTTGCGCGAACTGGTCAAACTGGCTTCGGCAAAAGAGATCGAGGCGCTGCTGAACGGCGAGGCCGATGGCAACGACACCTATTTGGAGGTGAACGCGGGCGCTGGCGGCACGGAAAGCTGCGACTGGGCGAACATGCTGGCGCGGATGTATGTCCGCTGGGCCGAGAAAAAGGGTTATACAGTCGAGCTGCAAGCCGAAAGTCCGGGCGAGGAAGCGGGCATCAAGTCGGCCTCTTACAAGATCAGCGGACCGAACGCCTATGGCTGGCTGAAGTCGGAATCGGGCGTGCATCGTCTGGTCCGCATCTCGCCCTATGACTCGGCGGCGCGGCGGCATACCTCGTTCAGCTCGATCTGGGTCTATCCGGTGGTTGACGACAATATCGAGATCGACATTCCCGATCGCGACATTCGCATCGACACCTACCGGTCGTCCGGTGCGGGCGGGCAGCACGTGAACACCACGGACTCGGCGGTGCGGATCACCCACTTGCCCACCAATATCGTCGTGACTTCGTCGATGAAGTCGCAGCACCAGAACCGCGAGGTGGCGATGAACGCCCTGCGTTCCCGGCTGTATCAGCTGGAACTCGACAAGCGGAACGCGGCCATCAACGCGCAGCATGAGGCCAAGGGCGATGCGGGTTGGGGCAACCAGATCCGGTCCTATGTGCTGCAACCCTATCAGATGGTGAAGGACTTGCGCACGGGGGTCGAAACCTCGGACACCCAAGGCGTGCTGGACGGCGATCTTGATCAGTTCATGGCGGCGACGCTGGCCATGGACGTGGCAGGCATGAGCCGGGCCGAAGCCAACGCCGAGGATTGATCGAAGCTTTCCGCTTGCCCTATCCTTGGCGGCGGGAGGATTTTGTCATGTCGATCAGTGAAGGTGCCGTTGCGGCGGCTGCCGGTTCCAGGTTGTGCTTTGCCGATTTATTGCAGGCGCTGCGGGCGGGCTGGTCCGATTTTCTGGCAGCGCCGGCTTACGGGCTGTTCTTTGCCGCCTTCTATGTGTTGGGAGGGTGGGTCATTCTGGCCGCCTTCACCCAGGCGGGCCTGTTCTGGCTGATCATGCCTGCCGGCGCAGGCTTTCCCATTCTGGGTCCCTTTATCGCGGTCGGCCTATATGAAGTCAGCCGACGGCTGCAAAACGGGTTGCCGCTGAACCCGGCCCAGGTTCTGGGGGTGATCTGGGCGCAGAAGAACCGCCAGATTCCTTCGATGGCAGTCGTCGTCGTAGTGTTCTTCCTGTTCTGGAATTTCCTGGCGCACATGATCTTTGCGCTTTTCATGGGCCTGTCGGTTATGACCAACATCTCGTCGTCGCCGGAGGTTTTTCTGACGCCGAACGGGCTGGCGATGCTGGGGCTGGGCACTGCCGTGGGTGCGGTCTTTGCCGGTGTCCTGTTCGCGATCACCGTCTTCGGCCTGCCGATGCTTCTGGATCGAGAGGTCGATTTCGTGACGGCGATGATCTCCAGTTGGGCGGCTGTGGCGGAGAACCCGGTGGTGATGCTGTGCTGGGGTGCTTTCATCGCGATGTTGCTGTTTATCGCGATGCTGCCTGGCTTTCTGGGGTTGTTCGTGGTCTTGCCGCTGCTGGGTCATGCGACCTGGCACCTTTACAAGCGTTGGAGCGATGGCGCGGGTCTGGAGTTTCCCCACGCCAGTGACGTTTAGGTGCGGCGCATCCGGCACGGCCTTAGTGCCGTTGATGAGTGCTGCCGACAGATGGACACCACTCGGCTTGACGCCTTACGCTAACTTCAGGGCATGCATCGCGAAACGAAAAAGGGCACCCCGAAGGTGCCCTTACTGTACCATGCCGACCGCGGGATTCAGATTGCGTCGGGCTTTGCCGTCAACGGCGCCGCAATCGCGGGCGAGGGGGCCGCAAGGGCCGCCCGGCCATTTGCCAGCGGATCGTCCTGACGCTGCACCGAACCTTCGAAATGCGCGCCGCTTTCGATGGCGATGGTCTTGTGGATGATGTCTCCCTCGACCCGAGCCGTCGAGGTCAGGCGAACCTTCAGCCCGCGCACGCGACCGATCACCCGGCCATTTACCACGATGTCATCGGCAACGATTTCGCCACGGATGGTGGCGCTTTCGCCTACGGTCAATAGGTGGGCGCGGATATCGCCCTCGACCGTGCCTTCGACCTGGATGTCGCCGCTGGTCTTGAGATTTCCGACAACGGTCAGATCCGACGACAGAACCGACGCAGCCGGTTTCGATTTGGGGGAGCTAGATGCGAAATCCATGGAGTTCTTCGGCTTGTCCTCTGCGGCCTTGGGGCGTTCCGGCTCGCTGCCTGCCTTGGGACCTGGTTCGTTGATTCTGCTTTTAGAAAACATCTCGCGCCGCCTTGATGTAGGTCATGGGGTTGGTGGCATTGCCATTGACCCTGACCTCATAGTGAAGGTGATTGCCGGTCGACCGGCCCGTACTTCCCATATCACCGATACGATCCCCGCGCGAGACCCTGTCGCCGACATTCACGCGAACGCGAGACATATGGGCATAGCGGGTCTCGATACCGAAGTCGTGCTGGATCTTGACCAGCAGGCCATAACCCGATTGCGGCCCCGCGTAGATGACCACGCCATCGGCGGTCGCGTAAATGGGAGCGGCATAGCTTCCGGCCAGGTCTTGTCCCTCATGTTGGCGGCGGCCCCGCCCGAAGGGATCGTTTCGGCCGCCAAACGGTGAGGTATAACGGACGGCGGTCTTGACCGGCATCGCAAAGGGCACCTTTGAGGCTGCGATGCGATAAAGATTCATCCGGTCAAGCCCCTCAAGCACGTTCTGAGCGCGCTTTTCCTCGACAGTCGGTGCACCGCCGGGGCTTTTGGTGGAGATCGTCATCTGCCCAATCGGGCCACCCTGGCCGGAATATCCCCGGCGTACCTGATCCAGAACCTTCTCGGGGGAAAGGCCTGCCGATTTGAACATCTTGTCCAAAGGTTCCATTGAGACGCTGACCGCATCCTCAAGCTGGTCGAAAATTTCGTCGTTGCGCTCTTCCATCAGACGCAGGTCAAGTGCGGACTCGGCCGCCTCGTCCCGCGCTGCGGAGGCCTCGGCAAACATCGTATCACGCTCTTGCGCCGTTTCGCCAAGCGCGGCGGTCAGCACCTGCAGCGTCGCCTCGACGTCGCGCACATGGCCTTGATCCGTATTGGCGGAGCCTGTCTGTTCGGCCAGCGCAAGCGTCATCTTGTCGGACGTGGCGCGGGCATCGTCGCGCTCGGCAATGGTGCGGCGCAGGGTCTTCTGGATGACTTCGATACCCGTCTCCAGTTCCTTGCGGCGATCCTCCGATGCAAGCAGCGCCGATTGCATCTGCGATACCTGCGCCAGGGCAAGATTAAAGCGTTGCTGGGCGCGCACGGCTTCCTCGGCGCGGATGTCGCGGTCCTGCGACAGCGTGTTCAGCCGGGCCTCGTAGACGACGCCCGCGCGCTGCGCCTGTTCGCGGGCTGATCCGGCACCCAGCGAATCCATCATCAGGATGGCGGAGGCGATGATCGTCCAGGCGACAAGCATCCCACCCCCCAGAGTCGCGATTGCCTGGGTCCCGGATGATAAGCGGATGAACCTGGTTTCAGTGTCTGATTTCAGGAACAGCCTCTGTTCCGGTAACAAGCGTTCCAAAGTCGCATTAAGCCTGAAGAGGATATGCCCCGTCACATTACTGTCCCGTGTTGTTTCCCCAAGGCCAGGGTGTGGCAGCCCCAGCGGGATGGAACATCCCCATGTCCATCGCTGCTGGCAGCTAACAGAGCGTCGAGGCTTCTCGCAACGGGTTTGAAAAGAACGGGGGCGAAGTGCGCCCATCCATTGGGAAATGAGCGAATTCCCGCCGATCAACTTGCGGTAATATGCGCTTGCCCTAAGGGAAGTTGTGGCCCTGATCGGCAAGCGGCCAATAGAAATCCGGCGGGATTCCTGCCTCGGCGCGTTTCTCTTCGTTGAAGGGCGGCTTTAGCGCGCCGTGAAAATACTTGTGGACAAGCTCATGGAACACATCCTTGGGGTCAAGATCGGCGCGCCCGCACAGAAAGTGGAACCACTTCGATCCATAGGCGACATGGCCCACCTCTTCGACATAGATGACCGACAGCGCCTCGATGGCCTGCTGTTCGCCGGATTTTCGGAAAATCTCGATCATACCGGGTGTCACGTCCAGTCCACGCGCTTCAAGCACCATTGGAACTACGGCAAGGCGACCCAGAAGATCGTCCGCGGTATCCTCGGCGGCTCGCCACATCCCGGCATGCGCGGGCAGGGCGCCGTAGTAGCTGCCCATCGCTTCCAGACAGTCGCACATCAGGTTGAAATGTTTGGCTTCTTCGTCCGCCGCCCTGACCCAGTCATCGTAAAAGCCGGGCGGCATCCGCACATCGGTAAAGCGCGCGATGATGTCCCAGTGCAGATCTACTGCGTTCAGTTCGATATGGGCGACCGCGTGCAGCAGGGCGATCCGCCCGGCAGGCGTTCCGGGGCGGCGTCGGGGCACGTCGCGGGGCGGCAAAAGCGGCGGTTCGTCTGGTCGGGCGGGACGGGCAGGGGGTTCGGCCCGGCCAAGGGGAATGGGCGTTCCAGCCTCTCGTGCCGCGAACCAACTTGCGGCGTGGCGCCGCCCCAAAGCCGTCTTCGCGCGCCCGTCTGCGGTGGTCAGCACCTCGACGGCCATTTCGGCCAAGGTCACGCTCACAACGCCCTCGCCGCTGCCAGCACGGCTTCGACATGACCCTTCATGCGCACCTTCGTCCAGACCTCGACCACGCGGCCCTTGCCGTCGATCAGGAAGGTCGAGCGGATGATGCCCATGTAAGTCCTGCCATACATGCTTTTCTGCCCCCAAACGTCCCATTCTTCGCAGACGCCGCCGCTTTCGTCGGATGCAAGGATCACCCCCAGATCGTGCTTGGCCGCGAATTTGTCGTGGCTTTTCACGCTGTCCTTGGAGATCCCGATCACGGTCACCCCTGCCGCACTGAAATCCGCAAGTGCAGCGGTAAAGCTGACAGCCTGAAGCGTGCAGGTCTGCGTGTCATCCTGGGGATAGAAATAGACGACAACCTTGCCGGGCCGCAGGGCCGAAAGTGTGACTGTGCCGCCGCCGTTCGTTGGCAGGGTGAAATCGGGCGCGGTATCTCCCTTGGCGGGCATCGGCGGCTCCTTGCGCGGTGTCGGGGTTTTGAGTTTCCCTTGTGTTTGTAGAAAGATAAACGCATGCCGCAAGGGCAAAGGAGAGCCGAGATTTCCACACAGGCGTCCCCCCAGCCAGATTTGCAGCCGCGCCCCCCCCGGCATCGGCGCTTGCGCTGGCTTTTGCGGATCGCCGTTCTGGTTGTGGTGATCGTTATTGGCGGTTTTGCCCTGCTTGGTTTGACAGGCAAGCCGCTTCGCCTTCCGGTCTGGGTGATCGCCGAGGCCGAGGCCCGCATCAACCGCATGATCGACAGCGCCATTCAGGATGGTGCGTCAGTGGCGCTTGGCGGTGCGGTGTTGCTGGTCGGGCGTGACTGGGTGCCTCATCTGGAATTGCAGGATGTCCGTCTGATCAACCCCGAAGGCAAAAGCGTCGTGGTCCTGCCTGAGGTTCAGGTGGTGATAGACCCGGAAGGCCTTATGCAGGGCCAGGTCAAGCCCAGCCTGCTGCGCGTCATAGGCGCGCAAGTGGCCCTTCGCAGACGAGAGGACGGCTTGTTCGATCTGGTCCTGGGGGCAGATGTCGCAGGTCCGGCTCCGGGCAACCTTGCAGAGGTGCTAAACCGGATCGAGTCCACTTTCGATCTGCCCGCGCTTCAGTCGCTGACCCGGATCGAGGCGCAGGCCCTGACGCTGACGCTTGACGACCGCCGCGCTGGCCGTGTCTGGGAGGTGGGCGACGGACAGGTCACCATCGGCAATAGCCCGAACGAGGTTTCGATGTCGCTGGGCTTTGGCGTGACCGCTGGCGGAACTTCTCTGGCGCGGGCCGATGTCGTCTTTGTCGGTCAGAAGCATTCTTCGGCCGCGCGCATCTCTGCAACAGTCACCGAGGTGGCGGCACAGGACATTGCCGCCCAGGCGCCTGTGCTGGCCTGGCTTGGCGTCCTGGATGCCCCGATTTCCGGACGTATCTCTGCCGCGCTGGATGTCACGGGGCGTTTCGAAACGATGGAGGGGACGTTGAACATAGGCGCGGGCGCGCTGCAGCCGACGGCAGAGACCAAGCCCGTTCCATTTGCCCGCGCTGGACTTGCCTTCTCGGTCGATCCAAAGATCGAGACGATCACACTGAAAGACGCCTCGATTGAAAGCAAATCGCTGCGCGTAAAGCTTTCGGGTCGGACCAATGTTGCCGGGCTTAATAGCGGGATCCCTACGTCCTTTACCTCTCAAATTCAGATCCGGGATTTGCTGGTCGATCCAGAGGGCCTCTTTCAGGAGCCAGTTCGCTTTTCCGAAGGCGATCTGGACATGCGTCTGACGCTTCAACCGTTCAAGGTTGAAATCGGACAGATATCGTTGCGCGAAGACAAGACCCGCCTGTTGGGCAAGGGCGTGGCAGACGCCAAGCCATCGGGCTGGGATCTGGCACTGGATGTGAAACTGAACGAGATTAGGCACGACCGCCTCTTGGCGCTTTGGCCGATGCAGCTTGCGCCGAAAACACGCACCTGGCTGGTGAACAACGTCCAGCGCGGGCTGCTGTTCAATGTCGAGGGCGGGCTGCGGTTGCGGCCCAAACAGGATCCGTTGCTATCACTCAGCTACGAATTCGCGGGTGGCGACGTGCGGTTCATATCCACCATGCCGCCGATAAAGAGGGGGTATGGATACTCCACCATCATCGGTCAGACCTATACCATCTTTCTGGACCGGGGCCATGTCACCCCGCCACAGGGCGGTGAGGTCGATGTGGCAGGCTCGGTGTTTCAAGTGGCTGACATCACGCAGAAACCGGCCCGCGCCGAGATAACCCTGCTTACCCAAAGCGGCATCACGGCGGCACTATCGCTGCTTGACGAGCCACCTTTTCGCTTTCTGACCAAGGCAGGCTTCCCTGTCTCGCTGGCCGAGGGCCGTGCCGTCATGGTGGCAAAGCTTGCTCTGCCGCTTCAGGCCAGGGTCACACTGGACGATGTGGTGTTCAGCGTGACGGGTGTGCTGAGCCAGGTCATGTCGGACAGTCTGGTCAAGGGCAGGATTCTGCGCGCGGACAAACTGGCGCTGAAGGCTGACAATACGGGGCTGCAGATCGGTGGTCCGGGCACTTTGGGGCAGGCGGCTTTCGACGCTACATGGCGGCAGGACTTTGGACCGACGGAACGCGGCAAAAGCAGGGTAGATGGCACGGTCGACCTGTCGCAGTCGACGCTGGACGAATTTTCGGTGACCTTGCCCAAGGGAGCAGTAACGGGCCAGGGAACCGGCCAGTTGCACATGAACCTTGTCAAGGGCGGCGGCACGTTCCAGGTGAACTCGGACCTGACTGGTATTGCCTTGCGCTTTTCGCCCATCGGCCTTTCCAAGCAACCCAACGCCAGAGCGGCGTTTGAGATTGCGGGCAAGATGGGTTCACCCGCCTCGATCGATCGTCTTGCCCTGCAAAGCGGGGATGTCAGCATCGAGGGTTCAGTGACTCTGCGGCCCGAAGGCGGGCTGCAACTGGCCCGGTTTCCCTCTGTGAAAAGCGGAAAATGGCTGGATATTTCGGTCGATATGACGGGCAACGGACCGGGCAAGGATCTGGGCATCGCCATCACCGGAGGCAGGCTTGACCTGCGCGGCATCCCTGGTGGCAGTTCCGGCGGAGGCGACAGCCCGCCCTTGCAGGTGGCGCTTGATCGGGTCCAGGTGACCGAGGGCATCTCTCTGACTGGGCTGCGCGGGCGCTTCACGACAACGGGGGGTGTTCAGGGCGACTTTACCGCTGCGGTCAACGGAGCCGCCGCGATCAATGGGGCACTCGCGCCCGATCAGAAGGGCACGGCAATCCGCATTACATCGGGGGATGCGGGCGCGGTCATCGCTGCCTCGGGCATTTTCAGCAAGGCTCGGGGCGGTTCCCTTGACATGACGCTGCATCCTTTGGGGCCATCTGGCGTCTATGACGGTCGCGCCACGCTCTCTAACATCTCGGTTCGGGGGGCGCCCATTCTTGCAGAGTTGCTGAACGCGATCAGCGTCGTCGGCCTTCTGGATCAGTTGAACCAGTCCGGTCTTGCCTTCAACTCTGCCGAGGCGCAATTCCGAACCTCTCCGCAGGGGGTGGCTGTGTCACGCAGTTCTGCCGTGGGGGCGTCCCTGGGGGTGTCGATGAGTGGGACCTACACCTCGGCAGGCAGCGTTCTGAACATGGAGGGTGTCATCTCGCCGATCTACATGCTCAACAGCATCGGCAGTATCCTGACCCGGCCGGGCGAGGGGCTGTTCGGCTTCAACTACAGCCTTTCCGGCACAGCCAGCGATCCCCGGGTTTCGGTGAACCCGCTGTCGATTTTGACGCCGGGTATGTTCCGCGAGATATTCCGCGCCCAGCCGCCATCGCGAGCCCCCGCAAAACCCAGGGAATCCACCCGTTGAAACTGTCGGATTTCGACTTTGACCTGCCCGAACACCTGATCGCGACACGGCCCGCGCGGCCGCGAAGCTCGGCGCGATTGCTGGTGGCAGATGGCGATGAAATTCGTGATCGTCACGTGACCGATATTCTGGATGAATTGAGGCCCGGCGATCGTTTGATCCTGAACAACACCCGGGTGCTTCCGGCCCGCCTGGCCGGCCAGCGGCGGCGTATGACAGGGCAGGGCGAGGTAAGGGCGAAGATCGAGATCACCCTCCTTGAACCCGCCGCCGCAGGTGGCTGGCGCGCCCTGGCAAAACCCTTGCGCAAGCTTGAACCGGGCGAGATCATCGTATTTTCCAACCGCCTCTCGGCCACCGTTGCAGAGAAAGGCGAGACTGATCTGCGCCTTGCCTTCAACCAATTCGGCGATGCCTTCGATGCTGCCTTAGCAGAAGCGGGTGCGATGCCCCTGCCGCCCTATATCGCCGCCAAGCGCGCGCCCGATGCCGCCGACAAGGACGATTATCAGACTGTTTTCGCCCGTTATTCGGGGGCAGTAGCGGCCCCTACGGCGTCGTTGCACTTCGATGCGGCATTGCTGGAACGGCTTGCCGCGAAAGGTGTCGAGTTCACGGAAGTAACCCTGCACGTCGGCGCAGGCACCTTCCTGCCGGTGAAGGTCGAGGATGTAACCACCCACCGGATGCATGCTGAATGGGGTGAGGTGACGCCTGCCGCCGCAGACGAGGTCAACAGCACGCGCGCGGCTGGCGGGCGGATAATTCCCGTCGGCACCACCGCCCTTCGCCTGATCGAGACTGCGGCCAGGCCGGATGGACGAATGCAGCCGTGGCAGGGGCCGACCGATATCTTCATCTACCCCGGCTACCGGTTCCGCGTCACCAACGCGCTGATGACCAACTTTCACCTGCCAAAGTCGACGCTTCTAATGCTCGTCTCGGCGCTTATGGGACAAGACCGTATGCGTGGCATATATCATCATGCCATATCGAACGGGTATCGGTTCTTTTCCTACGGCGACGCGTCGTTGCTGATTCCGCCGCAGGACAAAGACATTGGGTAGGAACGGCAAATGCTGAAAGTCCTTGCCACTTCCTGGGCGCTGCTGCTGGGCGTTCTGCTGCTCATGGTGGGCAACGGCATGCAAGGATCGCTGCTGGGCATTCGGGGGACTACCGAAGGTTTTTCGACATACGAGATTTCCTATGTCATGTCGGCCTACTTTGTAGGTTTCCTTTTCGGTTCGCGCCTTGCGCCGGACATGATCCGCAATGTTGGCCATGTCCGCGTCTTTGCGGCTCTGGGCTCTTTGATTTCTGCGGTTCTGGTGGTCTTTCCGGTCGTGCCGGACTGGGTTGCCTGGGCGGTGATGCGCGCGCTTCTGGGCTTCTGTTTCTCGGGCGTCTACGTCACGGCTGAAAGCTGGCTTAACAACACCGCGACGAATGAGACGCGCGGGCAGGCGATGTCGCTTTACATGATCGTCCAGATGATCGGCATCATCACCAGCCAGGCCCTGCTGAACATTCCCGACCCCTCGGGCTATGTGCTGTTCATCCTGCCCTCGGTGCTCGTCTCGCTTGCCTTCACGCCGATCCTGCTTGCACCAACCCCCGCCCCGGTATTCGAGACGATACGACCTTTGCCTTTCCGCCGCCTGTTCCGCATCTCTCCGCTTGGCTGCGCGGGGATGCTGCTGTCGGGCAGCGTGTTTTCCACGATGTTCGGCATGGCGGCGGTCTGGGGGGCGATGATCCAGCTTTCGGTGCAGCAGATCACGATCTTCATCGCCGCCATGTATGTGGGCGGGCTGATCTTCCAGTATCCGATCGGCTGGGCATCGGACCGGATGGACCGGCGCAAGCTGATCCTTGGCATCTCGGTCGTCGGCGCGGTGACGATGCTTTTCGCTTTCGCGGTGGCCTTGCCCTTCCCCCTGCTGGTCGGGGTGGCGGTCATTCTGGGGGGCGTGGTCAATCCGCTGTATTCGCTGCTGATCGCCTATACCAACGACTACCTGACGAAAGAGGACATGGCGGCGGCCAGCGCGGGGATGATCTTCTTGAACGGCCTCGGCGCGATTGGCGGCCCGATGATCAGTGGCTGGCTGATGGCGCAAGTCGGGGCAGAGGGGTTCTTCCTGATGATAGGATTGCTCTTTGCTGCCCTGTCCGCCTATGCCGCCTGGCGGATGACGCGCCGCGCCTCTGCCCCGTCCGGCAGCGGTTTTGCGCCGGTGGTGCCCTCCGCCTCTGTCATGGCGGTCGAGGCGGTGAGGGACAGGGCGGGTGAGGCGCGTCCGACCTGAAGCGCGCCCAAGGTTGCGGCGCGGGGGCCAAGCTGTCAGGGTGGCGCCAGATGACCAAGGAAGGGTGCGATGTCCGATCCGGTTGAGGTTCTGGACTTCTGGCTGGGGGATCTTGGCCCCGAAGGCTGGTATGCGGGCGGCGATACGGTCGATGCCGAATGCCGGTCGCGCTTCACCGATCTGTGCGAAGCCGCGCGGGCCGGCGGGCTGGAGCATTGGGTCGATGGAACGGTGGGAACGCTTGCCTATCTGATCGTCACCGACCAGCTGCCGCGAAACATCTACCGTGGCAACGCGCTTGCCTTCGCGACCGATCCGCAGGCGCGTGCAGCCGCCAGACGCGCCGTCGATGCTGGCTGGGACATGAATGCGCCAGAGCCGGAACGGCAGTTCTTCTACATGCCGTTCGAGCATTCCGAGGAACTGGCCGATCAGGATTTTGGCATCGCCCTTATGCGCGAACGCTTGCCTGAAACCTGGGCTGAGAACGGCCTGCATGCCCAGGCGCATCATGACATCATTGCCCGCCATGGCCGGTTTCCTTTCCGCAATGCGGCGCTGGGGCGCGAGAACACACCCGAAGAGGCCGAGTTCCTTGCGCAAGGCAGCTATCCCGCTTTCGTCAAGCGGCTGGAACAGCAAGCCATGCAGCAGGGGCAAGGCGCTGCGGCGCTGACTGCGTTGCCGGGTGGCAAGAAATAGTTTAATGGCAAACTACTTTTCCAGAGGAGGGAACCGTGGCTGCCAAATCCTTTGACGTGATCGTAATCGGTTCCGGTCCCGGCGGCTATGTCGCGGCGATCCGGGCGGCGCAGCTTGGCAAACAGGTGGCGATTGTCGAGCGTGAGAATCTGGGCGGTATCTGCCTGAACTGGGGCTGCATCCCGACTAAGGCGCTGCTCCGGTCTGCGGAGGTCTTTCACCTGATGCACCGCGCCAAGGAATTCGGGCTCAAGGCCGACGGCATCGGTTATGACCTGCCCGCGGTCGTCGCCCGCTCTCGCGGGGTGGCAAAGCAGTTGTCGGGTGGCGTCGCGCATCTGATGAAAAAGCACAAGATCACCGTTTTCATGGGCGTGGCCACCATTGCTGGCAAGGGCAAGGTGTCGGTCAAAGGCGAAAAGGCGACCGAGGAGCTTACCGCGCCAAACATCATCCTTGCCACAGGCGCGCGTGCCCGCGAACTGCCGGGGCTGGAGGCTGATGGCGATCTGGTCTGGAGCTATCGCCACGCGCTGCAGCCGGTGCGGATGCCGAAGAAGCTGCTGGTCATCGGGTCAGGCGCCATTGGCATCGAATTCGCCAGCTTTTTCAACACGCTTGGCGCCGACACCACGGTGGTCGAAGTCATGGACCGCATCCTGCCGGTCGAAGATGCCGAGATCAGCGCCTTTGCCAGGAAGCAGTTCGTCAAGCAGGGCATGAAGATCATCGAGAAGGCCTCGGTCAAGAAGCTGGACCGCAAGCCCGGCAAGGGCGTGACCGCCCATATCGAAAAAGACGGCAAGACCGAGACGCAGGATTTCGACACCGTGATCTCTGCCGTGGGTATCGTCGGCAACGTCGAAAACCTGGGGCTGGAGGCTTTGGGTGTGAAGATCGACCGCACCCATGTCGTGACCGACGAATATTGTCGGACCGGGGTCGATGGGCTGTACGCCATCGGCGATATCGTGGCTGGTCCCTGGCTGGCCCATAAGGCGATGCACGAAGGCGTCATGGTCGCTGAGCTGATCGCAGGCCAGCATCCGCATCCGACCAAGCCCACCTCGATTGCCGGTTGTACCTATTGCAGCCCGCAGGTGGCCAGCGTCGGCCTGACCGAGGCAAAGGCCAAAGAGGCGGGCTATGAGACCAAGGTCGGTCGCTTCCCCTTCATCGGAAATGGCAAGGCCATCGCTTTGGGTGAGGCGGAAGGGATGATCAAAACCATCTTCGACGCCAAGACGGGTGAGTTGCTGGGCGCCCATATGGTCGGTGCCGAAGTGACTGAGTTGATCCAGGGCTATGTCATCGGTCGCACGCTGGAAACGACCGAGGCAGAGCTTATACAATCCGTCTTCCCGCACCCGACGCTGAGCGAGGCGATGCATGAATCGGTGCTGGATGCCTATGGACGTGCGCTGCATTTCTAAGGGGCCGTCGCAGGCATAAATCATGACCCGTCATCCTGGCCTGCTGATCTTCGCACTTTGGGCGGCGGGGCTGGGCGCGGCCGCGCAGTTCGGCAAGATCAGCGTGATCTTTCAGGATCTGGCGCAGATCTATGGCGGCACCACGCGGACGGCCTTCATGGTGTCGATCGTCGGCTTCGTCGGGCTGATCTTCGGCACCACTTCCGGCATTGCTGTGCGCAGGCTGGGCCTGCGGCGGGTGATGCTGGCGGCGCTGGCGCTGGGGGCGGTCATCTCTGCGGTGCAGGCGCTGATCCTGCCCTATCCGCTGATGATGGCCAGCCGCGTGTTGGAGGGCGTCTCGCATCTGGTGATCGTGGTCGTCGCGCCCGCCGTGATCGCACAGGCGGCCTCGGCGCGATACCAAGGCTTCGCCATGACGCTTTGGTCGACATTCTTCAGCCTGTGCTACGCGGTGCTTGCGCTTGTCGGTCCGCCCGTGGCCAATTCCTATGGTCCGTCGGGGCTGTTCCTTGCGCATTCGGCATACATGATCGTGATTTTCCTGATGCTGTATGTGCTGATGCCCGACATCTTGCCGGAGCCTGGGCAGGGCAGCGGACCCAGGGCGCTACTGCATGCCCATGCCGAAATCTATGCCTCGCCGCGCATTGCCGCACCGGCGACAGGATTTTTCTTCTATACGATCCTTTACGTCGCCATCCTTACCCTGCTGCCGCCACTGATGGGATCGGGCCGGGCGTTGGTTGCAACGGCCATGCCATTGGTCAGCATTGCCGTATCCCTGACACTTGGCGTCGCGTTGCTGAGGCGGCTTTCGGCGGTGCGCCTGGTCCAGGCGGGTTTCGCCTTTGCAATGGTTGGCGGCCTGTGCATGGGGCTGGGATGGTCGCTTGACGTTTTGCGGTTCGGCGGAGCGTTGTTGCTCGCAGCGGCGCTGGGGATTGTGCAGGGGGCATCCTTTGCCTCGATCCCGCAACTGAACGCATCCGAGGGCGACCGTATCCTTTCCTCTGGAGCCGTGGCGCAGCTTGGGAATCTGGGAACCTCGACCGGAACGCCGCTGCTTGCCCTGATGATTTCGCTTTTCGGGCCATCTGGCGTCGCGACCTTTGCCGTCCCGCTTTGCCTGGGCGGCATTGCGGTTCACGCCTGGCAGGCGCGTCGGCGAAGGATGGGATGAGATATTTCCAGGCACTTGCCTTGGAAAACACCTTCGTTCACTCTCTGTTCACTTATTCGGGTTGGAGACTCAGCCAACCTCACCTATCTCTAGCGCTTGAATTCACCGGGGGCTGGGCATGGCCGAGCAGAAGTTCATCGAAGTGCGCGGCGCGCGCGAACACAATTTGAAAAGCATCGACGTGGATATTCCGCGCGATCAGCTTGTGGTCATTACCGGCCTCTCAGGTTCGGGTAAATCCTCGCTCGCCTTCGACACGATCTACGCCGAGGGGCAGCGCCGCTATGTCGAAAGCCTTTCGGCCTATGCGCGTCAGTTCCTGGACATGATGGGCAAGCCGGATGTGGACCACATCTCGGGCCTGTCGCCGGCCATTTCCATCGAACAGAAAACCACTTCAAAGAACCCGCGTTCTACCGTGGGCACTGTAACCGAAATCTACGACTACATGCGCCTTCTGTTCGCCCGCGTCGGCACGCCATATTCCCCGGTGACCGGCCTGCCGATCACTGCCATGCAGGTGCAGGACATGGTCGACGCCGTCATGGCGATGACCGAGGGCACGCGCGCCTATCTGCTGGCCCCCATCGTGCGCGACCGAAAGGGCGAATATCGCAAGGAATTTCTGGAGCTGCGCAAGCAAGGCTTTCAGCGCGTCAAGGTCGATGGCGCCTTCTATGAAATCGAGGAAGCGCCGACGCTGGACAAGAAACTGCGCCACGACATCGACGTGGTCGTGGACCGGATCGTCGTGCGCGAGGGCATCGAGACCCGCCTCGCAGACAGTTTCCGCACCGCTCTTGATCTGGCCGACGGCATCGCGATCTTCGAAACCGCCCCCGCAGAAGGCGAGGGCGATCCGGTTCGCACCACCTTCTCTGAAAAATTTGCCTGCCCGGTATCGGGCTTTACCATCTCTGAGATCGAACCTCGGCTGTTCTCGTTCAACGCCCCCTTCGGTGCCTGCCCGGCATGCGACGGTTTGGGGGTCGAACTATTCTTCGACGAACGGCTGGTCGTGCCCGATCACGAACTGACCCTGATGCAGGGCGCCATCGCACCATGGGCCAAATCGAAATCGCCCTATTTCACCCAGACCATCGAGGCTCTGTCCAAGCACTATGGCTTTGACAAGAAAAAGAAGTGGAAGGATCTGCCCGAAAGCGTGCAGAACCTGTTCCTCTATGGCTCGAAAGGTGAAGAGATCCGGTTCCGCTATGACGAGGGTGGCCGCATCTACGAGGTCAGCCGTGTGTTCGAAGGCGTTATCCCCAACATGGAGCGCCGCTATCGCGAGACTGACAGCGCATGGTCACGCGAGGATATGGAGCGGTTCCAGAACAACCGCCCCTGCGGCACCTGCCATGGCTTCCGCCTGAAACCCGAGGCGCTGGCGGTAAAGATCGCTGGCCTCAACGTTGGCGAAGTCGTCCGCATGTCGATCACCGAGGCTTTCGCCTGGGTAGGCACGGTGCCGGAAACTCTGACGGCGCAGAAGAATGAGATCGCGCGCGCCATTCTGAAGGAAATCCGGGAACGCCTTGGTTTCCTTGTGAATGTCGGGCTGAACTATCTGACGCTCAGCCGCAATGCCGGAACGCTTTCGGGCGGCGAAAGCCAGCGTATCCGGCTGGCCAGCCAGATTGGTTCGGGACTGACCGGGGTTCTTTATGTGTTGGATGAGCCGTCGATCGGCCTGCACCAGCGTGACAACGACCGGCTGCTGACGACGCTCAAGAATTTGCGCGATCAGGGGAACACCGTTCTGGTCGTGGAACATGACGAGGAAGCGATCCGAGAGGCCGACTACGTCTTTGACATCGGCCCCGGCGCGGGCGTGCATGGTGGGCAGGTGGTCAGCCGCGGCACTCCGGTTGAGGTGTCGGCAGATCCGGCCAGTCTCACGGGCCAGTATCTTTCCGGCACGCGCGAAATCTCGGTTCCGCGCGAGCGCCGCAAGGGCAATGGCAAGAAGGTGACGGTGGTCAACGCCACCGGCAACAACCTGCGCGGGGTGACGGCCGAATTTCCCTTGGGCAAATTCGTCTGCGTGACTGGCGTTTCCGGCGGGGGCAAGTCCACCCTGACCATCGAGACCCTGTTCAAAACCGCCGCAACCCGGCTGAACGGCGCGCGCGAAACGCCCGCACCCTGTGACACGATCAAGGGGTTCGAATATCTCGACAAGGTCATCGATATCGACCAGCGCGCCATTGGCCGCACGCCACGGTCGAACCCGGCGACCTATACCGGCGCCTTCACTCCGATCCGCGACTGGTTCGCCGGTCTGCCGGAAGCCAAGGCGCGCGGCTATCAGCCCGGTCGATTCAGCTTCAACGTCAAGGGTGGTCGGTGCGAGGCGTGCCAGGGCGACGGTCTGATCAAGATCGAGATGCACTTCCTGCCGGATGTTTACGTGACCTGCGAGACTTGCAAGGGCGCGCGATATAACCGTGAAACTCTGGAAATAAAGTTCAAAGGCAAAAGCATAGCCGATGTTCTTAATATGACGGTTGAAGATGCGCAGGGCTTCTTCCAGGCTGTGCCCAGCATTCGTGAAAAGATGGACGCGCTGGTGCAGGTGGGCCTTGGTTACATCAAGGTCGGCCAGCAGGCGACCACCCTGTCAGGTGGCGAGGCGCAACGGGTCAAGCTGTCCAAGGAACTCAGCCGCCGCGCGACAGGGCGGACCCTGTATATCCTTGATGAGCCGACCACCGGCCTGCACTTCGAAGACGTTCGCAAGCTGTTGGAAGTGCTGCACGAACTGGTCGAGCAGGGCAACACCGTCGTGGTGATCGAGCATAACCTGGATGTCATCAAGACCGCCGACTGGATCATCGACATCGGCCCCGAAGGCGGCGATGGCGGGGGTGAGATCGTGGCCACCGGCACACCGGAGGCTGTCGCGAAGGTCGAGCGCAGCCATACCGGACGCTACCTGAAGCAGATGCTGTCGGAACGTCGCGTGGCGGCCGAGTAGCACCGGCTGTCGCGCGGCGGCGGCGGTCTGCCAATCTCGACGATCCGCCCGAACCGTCTCGATCTTTCCGTTGACGATGCAGCCCGAAAAGAAACGAGAACTGTTTCCGACCTATCTCAACATGGAAATGAACTGGAGGAGCAGCCGCGTTTCTTTAATACGCTGACCACCAATTGTTCGACCATGCCTTGGCATCTTGTGCGCGCCGCCGGGGATGCGCTTTCACTCAACTGGAGGGTTTTAGCGTCGGCGCATTTCCCGGAATACTTGCACAATCTGGCTATGCTTTCACCGGGCGGCGATATTGATCTGGTATTGGCGAAAGCAAGGCTTTCTCCGCTGGGGTCGGGCGGTCCCGACAGCGCGGATTTCTCGCGCAGGTTGCGTGTCGGCGTCACGCAATAGCCGCGCAGGTTGTGCGCAGTAACCTGCTGACTGATAATCATTTTTTTTGAATTTGAAAACAGCACTTCCGAATCATCCAGCCATTGAAATCCGCCTTCCGGCAGGGCTTCCGAAACACCCGCTGCCGACCTGGCGTGATTGTCTCCGCCGCTAAGACAAATATGGCAAAAATTTGACACACGCGCCCGTGAACGGCATGTGAAGCTCTGAGGCGAAAATCCACGGGACAGGTAGAACATATGTTCAACAGTTTGATTAAAGCGGCGGTTGTCGGGCTTGGCCTGATTTCGGCCAGCGCCGTTTCGGCGGCAACGGTTACTTTCGATTTCGACAAAGCCACGACAGGCTGGAAAAAGGAATTGACCTATAGCGAAGGTGGCATCGACCTGACTGTCACCGGAAAAAGCACCAATGACTGGGATGCTAAGGTGGCGACCTGGAAGGGCTGGGGGCTTGGCGTCTGCAACAAGGGTGAAGCGCTGTTGGCCTGCCCCTCGTTCCTGGACCAGCACGCGATCGACAGCTTCGTTTTCCTGGACGATGTCGCGGTGCTGACCTTCTCGAAAGCTGTGAAGCTGACCTCGCTGGTGTTCAACGGCCTCGGCAATGATCACAACACCTTCGACCTGTATGATCTGGCGAATGGCTGGACGGAAATCCTGACCGGAGCCGAAATTGGCGGCGGCAGCACCGAAACGTATTCTTTCGCCGATGGCCCTGTTTCGCTGTCCTTTGGTATCGGCGCGGGCACGACGACGATCACCCAATGCGAAGAGCCGAAGTATAGCAAGAAGAGCAAATTCAAACAGCCGAAATGCTGGGAAAAGACCTACTACTCGGCCTTCAAGCTGCGCTCGGTGACGGTTGAGGAACTTCCACCCCCGCCGTCGGCAGTTCCGCTGCCTGCTGCTGGCCTGCTGCTGGTTGGCGGTCTGGGTGCCATGGCTGCGGTTCGTCGCCGCAAGACCGCCTGAGGCATCTCACGTAACGAAAGGGCGGCAGGGGTATCCCTCTGCCGCCCTTTTGTTTTTGACCACAGCGAATCGTTGCTTGACCTTGCCGCGACTACTTTGTCCCTGTGATGGCGCGGTTTCTGACCCCACACGCTGTGGCTGAGGAACAGCGGTCGTATTGGTCTGGATTTTCCCGCCGGGCGTGTATTTTATCTGCGCATCCAGAATGCGTTTCCGCCTCAACCTTGTCAGCCGTATGATGGTGCATCGCCAGGCATAGGGGAGTTATCATGCCAAGCAAGATTGCAGCTGCGGGCGCCGCAGCACTTTTCAGTTTCGCAGCTTCAATAGCATCTGCCGCTACCGTGATGACGGACTTCGACAATGCCGGCAACGGCGACAAATATTACAGCAACGCAGAACTGCTGTTCGCCCTTACCAACTTCACCAGCGGCAACTGCGCCCCCGCCGAAAGCGGCAATGGCAGCTGCCTGAATGAAAAGAACGGCGGGCAGGGGATTATCTCGACGGTCTCGCGTCCTGCGGACTTGAGCGGTGTCCTTCAGGAACTCGACGATGCAAAGCAAAAGGACTATCCCGACGTCCTTCAAAGCGTCAGTTCAACCGAGCTGAAGGCATTTACGCTCGTAAGTTTCTGGTTCCAGCTTCTCGGCAACGGGAAAAATGACGAAGGCCCGAACGCCATCACGGTCGTGAACACCGGTGGACAGCCGGACCCGCTGTATCCTGACCAGACGACAGCGCCGAACGCCACTTCGTCCTTCACCTACGAAGAGGGTCAGATCTATGCCAACGTCGTGAATTTCAAGACCGGCTTGTCCGAAAAAATCGACAAGAATAACAAGGATGGCTACGTCGCGACCTTTACCACCGAATTCGCGAATGTGCTTTCGGTGTCCTGGTATAACAAAACCAGCGCCAACATTCGCGTTGACTGCGTAAAGACAAGCTATGACGGCGGTTCCGACGTCTACAGCAAGGCCTGCGGGTTTGAACCGACTCCGCCTGCCGTGGTTCCGGTTCCGGCGGCTGGGCTTTTGCTCGTCGGCGGTCTGGGTGCCTTGGCCGCAATCAGGCGTCGCAAGGCCGCCTGATACGGCGTTAGAATTCAGAAGAGCGGCGAGGTCTTGCGACCCGCCGCCCTTTTCTTTTGGTGCTTCGGTTATCGCAGGAAAGTCTCCAGAAGCCCCTGCAACGCACGTATGTTGTCATCCCCGCCAGGCCGATAGTCGTCGTACATGCGCACAACGCGACCGTTGATGATCTCATAGTGCTGGCCGCGCGGCAGACGCGGCAGGCCATATCGTTCGGGGTTGCGCAGCCAGGCATCCTCACCCCGATCATCATACCGCTCCACCGGGTAGAAACCGCCACGCATCTTCTTGTCGTCCCACTTGTCCGTCATCTTGCCATTCGGCGAGATGCAGGTGCCGTGATAGGGCTTCCAGTTTCCAGGGCAGGAGCCTTTCGCCTCGGCCTGTGCACCCATCGCGGCAACGCCAAGGCTTACCGCAATGGCCGCCAGCAGGTTGCGATGAATGATCATATGTCGGGCCTCCTATTCCTGTTCCACAAGGAAACGCGCGGAGGCCCGGTGTGATCCCGCCAAAATCTTGCTTGGGCGGATTGCCGCCGCCCGGTTTACAGCCATCAGTCCATCGGACGGAAGTTCAGGCTCGCTCCTTCCTTGATCCCCGAAGGCCAGCGAGAGGTGATCGTCTTGGTCCGCGTATAGAAGCGGAACGCATCCGGGCCGTGCTGGTTCAGGTCGCCAAAGGCCGATTTCTTCCAGCCGCCGAAGGTGTGATAGGCCAGCGGCACCGGGATCGGCACGTTGATCCCGATCATGCCCACGTTGACGCGGTTCGCAAAGTCGCGCGCGGTGTCGCCATCGCGGGTAAAGATCGCGGTGCCATTGCCGTATTCGTGGTCCATCGCCAGGCCAAGCGCCTCTTCATAGGTCTTGGCGCGGACGGTGGACAGGACCGGCCCGAAGATTTCCTTGCGGTAGATGTCCATGTCGCGGGTGACATTGTCGAACAAGTGTGGGCCGACGAAGAAGCCGTCCTCATAGCCTTGCAGGCGGAAGTTGCGGCCATCGACCACGAGTTTCGCGCCTTGCGAGATGCCGGTTTCGATCAGACGCAGGATATTGGCCTTGGCTGCGGCGGTCACCACCGGACCGTAGTCCACATCATTGCCTGCCGTGTAGGGGCCGATCTTCAGCTTTTCGATCCGGGGGATCAGGCGTTCGATCAGCGCATCCGCCGTAGCATCGCCCACCGGCACAGCGACCGAAATCGCCATGCAGCGTTCGCCCGCCGCACCGTAGCCCGCACCGACAAGCGCATCCGCCGCCTGGTCAAGGTCCGCATCCGGCATCACGATCATGTGGTTCTTGGCGCCGCCAAAGCACTGCACGCGCTTTCCGTTCGAACAGCCGCGGCCGTAGATGTATTCGGCGATCGGAGTGGAGCCCACGAAACCGATCGCGCCGATCTGCGGGTTGTCCAGGATCGCGTCCACCGACTCCTTGTCACCGTTGATGACCTGCAAGATGCCATCGGGCAGGCCGGCCTCTTGCATCAGTTCGGCCAGCATCAGCGGCACCGATGGGTCACGCTCCGACGGCTTCAGAATGAAGGCGTTCCCGCAGGCGAGGGCAGGGCCCATCTTCCACATCGGGATCATGGCCGGGAAGTTGAACGGAGTAATCCCAGCGGCCACTCCGACCGGCTGACGCATGGAATACATGTCGATGCCGGGGCCGGCGCTGTCGGTGAACTCGCCCTTCAGCATCTGCGGCGCGCCGATGCAGAACTCCATCACCTCCAGCCCGCGCTGGATGTCGCCCTTTGCGTCGGGAATGGTCTTGCCATGCTCGCGGCTCAGCGCCTCGGCCAGCTTGTCCATGTCACGGTTCAACAGGCGGACGAATTCCATCATCACCCGCGCGCGGCGTTGCGGGTTGGTCGCGGCCCATTTCGGTTGCGCGGCAGCGGCGGCGGCAACGGCGGCGTCCAGCTCTGCCTTCGAGGCCAGCGGCACCTTCGCCTGAACCTCGCCCGTGGCCGGGTTGAACACATCGGCAAAGCGGCCAGACGTGCCTTTGACATGTTTGCCGTTGATCCAGTGAGTAAGCTCTTGCATCGCAAATCCTCCCATTTTCGAGTTGGTCGCATGATAGGCTTGCGGAAATGCAGCTAAAAGAGGCAAGTTTCCAAAAGCGTTTTGCAAAAATGCAAGGGTGCGATGGCTGACTGGGATGACTTGCGCGTGTTTCTTTCTGTTGCCAGGGCAGAAAGCCTGTCCGCGGCGGGCAAGCAGTTGCGCCTGGACCCGGCGACGGTGGGTCGGCGCATCGCCCGGCTGGAGGAACAGCTTTCTGCCAGCCTCTTTGCCAAAAGTCCGCAAGGCTATGCCCTGACAGAGGCGGGGCATCGCCTGTTACCGCATGCCGAGCGGGCGGAACAGGCCCTGGGCGCGGCCGAGGATGAGATGCGCGGCGCGACCGGCGCGCTGTCGGGGCAGATCCGCATCGGCGCGCCGGACGGTTGCGCGAACTACCTGCTGCCACAGGTCGTTGCCGCGATCTGCGACGGCAATCCGGGGTTGGAGATCCAGATCGTTGCACTGCCCCGTGTCTTCAACCTGTCGCGGCGTGAGGCGGATATGGTCGTCGCTGTCTCTCCTCCTTCCGCAGGGCGGCTTACGGTGCAGAAACTGACGGACTATCGCCTGCATCTTGTCGCAAGCAGGGATTACCTGTCGCGACACGGGCCGATCTCATCACGCACGGAACTGCGCCAACACCGGATCGTTGGGTATATACCCGATATGATCTTCGACAAGGAACTGGACTACCTGTCTGAGATCGGGGCCGAAACGGTGGCGCTGGCGTCAAACTCGGTCTCGGTGCAGCTCAACTGGTTGCGGCAGGGGGCGGGTTTGGGGGTTGTTCACGACTTCGCGCTGCCGGCGGCGCCTGAACTGGTAAAGGTATTGACCGAAGACATCAGCCTTAGCCGCACCTTCTGGCTGATCCGCCACGCCGACGATCGGCGCATGGAGCGCATGAACCGTTTCGCCGAGCTGTTGGCGCAGGGCGTCAGGAAAGAAGTCTTACGTCTGGAAGCAATGTCTTGACATAAAGTTGCGCCGCGATGACGCTTAGGGAAAGAAAAGGGAGGCATCTATGATCGTTCAACAGATCCTTGGCATGAAACCCAAATCCGGGGTAACGACCATTTCCCCGACCTCTACCCTAGCCGAGGCCGTCGAACTCCTGTCGGCCCACCGCATCGGGGCAGTGGTGGTGTCCACCGACGGGCGACATGTCTCTGGTATCCTGTCCGAGCGAGACGTGGTCCGCGAGCTTGGGCGTCATGGTCCGTCCTGCCTTACTTCCCACGTCGAACGGGTGATGACTGCCAAGATCATCTCTTGCTCGCCCGTCGAATCCGCCAATGACGTGCTGCAGAAGATGACCGATGGCCGCTTCCGCCACATGCCGGTGATGGAAGGAGAAGAGATGGTCGGCCTGATCTCCATCGGTGACGTGGTCAAGGCGCGCCTGTCGGAGCTGTCGATGGAGAAGGATGCGCTGGAGGGGATGATCAAGGGCTTCTGACCACGCTGATTACTCTTGCAAACCTGCGCGCAATATTGTTGCGTGACGCGCGGCAGACGAGGAGTGTCCATGCGTATCGGTCTTTATCCCGGCACCTTCGATCCGATCCACCTTGGCCATACTGACATCATCCAGCGCGCCATGACGCTGGTGGATCGGCTGGTGATCGGCGTGGCCATCAATCGCGACAAGTCCCCGCTTTTCCCGCTGGAAGAGCGCGTTCGCATGGTCGAGGCGGAATGCGCGCCGATTGCCGCCAGGACTGGTGGCCAGATCGTGGTGCACCCGTTCGAGAACCTGCTGATCGACTGCGCGCGCGATGTTGGTGCGCAGGTGATCGTCCGAGGTCTGCGTGCGGTCGCCGATTTTGAATATGAGTTCCAGATGGTCGGCATGAACCGCGCCATCGACGCCAGTATCGAGACGGTTTTCATGATGGCCGATGCGCGCCGCCAGGCCATTGCTTCGAAACTGGTGAAGGAAATAGCCCGGCTGGGCGGCGACGTGTCGAAATTCGTGACGCCGCAGGTCCAGCAGGCGCTGACCGCCAAATTCGCGTGAGCCACAAATGACAAAGGGCGGCACCTTTCGGTCCGCCCTGTCATCATCGGTGTAGATCGGGCTCAGTAGCCGTAGACAGCCTGACGCGCGATCTTGTCGGCATCGCCTGGGTAAATCCCAAGGTCCCAGCCCATTTCGATCGGCATCCGCGCGATCTCGTCCCGCGTGCGCCGATAGCGCGCCTGGTTACGGGCGGCAGTCATCAGCTTTTCAATCACGGTAAACATCGTCTTTCCTTTCGTGCCGGAACCCCTGTTCCGTGACACGAATATGGAACGCGATGTTTACGCTAACAACGCCCGCTGGCGGCGTGGCGCCATGCGTCTATATCATATCTATCGACGTGGACGCATGGCTTGGGCGCTCAGATCAGCTTGCCCATCGCCACGGCAGTATCTGCCATGCGGTTTGAGAAGCCCCATTCGTTGTCATACCAGGACAGGATACGCACGAAGTTGTTCGGCAGCACCTTGGTCTGGTCGGCGGCAAAGATCGACGAATGGCTGTCGTGGTTGTAGTCCGACGACACCAGCGGCGCAGTCTCATACCCCAGCACTCCTTTCAGCGCGCCGTTCGAGGCTTCCAGCATCGCCGCGTTGATCTTCTCGACCGTGGTCGTCTTTTCGACCAGCACACCCAGATCGACGCAGGACACATTCGGTGTCGGAACCCGGATGGACGAGCCATCCAGCTTGCCTGCCAGTTCCGGCAGCACCAGACCCAGCGCCTTGGCGGCACCCGTCGTCGTCGGGATCATCGACAGCGCCGCGGCGCGCGCCCGGTAAAGATCCTTGTGCATCGTGTCCAGCGTCGGCTGATCGCCCGTATAGGAATGGATCGTGGTCATGAACCCCGAAACGATCCCGAACTTCTTCGACAGGATCATCGCTACCGGCGCCAGACAGTTCGTTGTGCAGGAACCGTTCGACACCACCAGATCATCCTTGGTCAGCGTCTTGTCGTTAACACCCATGACGATGGTCTTGTCCGCGCCGGCAGAGGGGGCCGAGACCAGAACGCGCTTGGCGCCGTTCTCAAGGTGGATCTTGGCCTTATCCTTGTCGGTGAAGATGCCGGTGCATTCCATGACGATGTCGATGTGACCCCAGGGCAGGTCCGCCGGATTGCGCAGCGCAGTCACTTCCATCGCCCCGCGACCCACGTCGATGGTGGTGGGAGAGGTCGTGACCTTGCCGGGGAAACGGCCATGCACCGAATCGTAGCGCATCAGATGCGCGTTGGTTTCCACAGGGCCAAGATCGTTGATCGCAACCACTTCGATGTCGGTGCGCCCGGACTCTATGATGGCGCGCAGCACGTTGCGTCCGATGCGACCGAAGCCGTTGATTGCGACCTTGACTGCCATGACTGTCTCCTACCTGAGCAGAACCGCAAAACGCGGCCCGAGGGTTTTTCGAATACCGCCGCCAACATCACCGGCGCGGAGGAAAATGCAACCTGTCGCGGGCGGTGTTAGCGCCAGAAGACAAGATAATCCACGAGGTTCAGCAGTTTTTTTGCCAGAAATACCGTTGCACCGCTGCGCAGGATGCCAAGATCAAGCGCGATCAGTCCGATGATCAGCCCACCAAGGATCAGGTTGGTTCGGTCGGACATGGTCGGGGCGGCGCAGCCCATGGCTCCTCTGACGGCGTCACGTTTGACCGCCACGCTAAAGCAGGCGACCGCCAGAGGAAAGATGCAGCCTTGCCCCGCTGCACGGCTGGGCTAGGGTAGAGACAATCAGGAAAAGGACGGCTTATGAGCGGCTTGCTTGCCCTACTCGATGACATCGCGGCACTGGCCAAGGTGGGTGCGGCCTCGATAGACGACATCGCCGGGGCGGCGGCCAAGGCAGGGACCAAGGCTGCGGGCGTCGTCATCGACGATGCGGCGGTGACACCCAAATACGTCCATGGGCTAAGCGCAAAGCGTGAACTGCCGATAATCTGGCGGATCGCGCTAGGTTCGGCGCGCAACAAGTTGGTGTTCCTGCTGCCCGCAGCACTGCTTCTGTCAAATTTCTTTCCCCAAGGCATCACGCCGCTTTTGATGCTGGGGGCCTGTTATCTTTGTTTCGAAGGGGCTGAGAAGGTGTTCCATGTCCTGGCCCCACATGCGGATGAGGTGGTGGAAGAGGATTTCGCGATCAAGGATCCCGCCCGTCTTGAAGAGGAAAAGGTGGCGGGTGCGATCAAGACAGATTTCATCCTGTCGGCCGAGATCATGACAATCGCCCTGGCCGCCATACCCGCATCCAACTTCCTGACCGAAGCCGTGACCCTGGCAGTGGTCGGTATCGCCATCACGGTCGCGGTTTACGGTGCCGTCGCCCTGATCGTGAAGATGGATGACATCGGGGTCTACCTGGCAAAGAACGCAACGTTGGGCGCGACCCGCGCCCTGGGGCGCGGGCTGGTACGCGGCATGCCGCCTTTACTGTCTGTGCTTTCGGTGGTTGGCACCGCCGCCATGCTGTGGGTCGGCGGTTCCATCATCACCCATGGGCTTGAGGTGTTGGGCTGGCCCTGGCTGGGTCATACTATTCAGGAATGGTCGGCGGCCGCAGGACAGGCCGTTCCGCAGGCGGCAGCGGCTGTCGAATGGCTGGTCAAGGCTGCCATGGATGGGCTGTTCGGACTGGCGTTGGGGCTGGTTCTTATCCCGCTTGGCACCCGGATCGTGGCCCCTCTGTGGGGACGTATTTTCGCTGCCAGGAAGGTGGGATAACCTGAAATGAGCGGAACCCGCATCGTAACCCGGCGTTTCGCCTGAGCCATCGGAGAGAACAAATGAAGAAGTCAGACTTCGACGCCTGGGAAAAGCGGATCAAGGATCGCGCCGAAAAGTTATGGATCGAGGCAGGCCGCCCTGAAGGCCCGCGCACCGGGTTCGAAGAAGAGGCGCGCGAGCAGATCGCCATTCAGGAAAACCCGACATCCGGCACACGCGACCCTGACGCCGCTCCGGTCATCGAAGAGGCGTCGATCCAGGAAAATCTGGGCGAGTTCCCCAGCGCGGGCGACCGCCAGGCCGAGGATCCTGCCTTCCCCGACCCGGACGTCGAAAAGCCGTCAGCCTAGCAGGCGCTTGACCTCGGCCACCGTGTGCTCTGCCGTGATTCCGAATTCGGCATAAAGCCGTTCGGCGGGGGCCGAGGCGCCAAAGCCCTGCATCCCGATGAAGCCCGCTTTTTCGCGCCTGCCGCCTTCGCCCATCAGCCAGCGGTCCCAGCCGAACCGAACCGCAGCCTCGATGGCGACGCGGACCGGACCCGGCGGCAGAACCTTGCGGCGCCACGCATCATCCTGTTGCTCGAACAGCTCCCAACAGGGCATCGACACGACGCGCGTTCCGATGCCCTGTGCTTGCAGCAACTCGCGCGCCTTCAGCGCGATTTCCACTTCCGACCCTGTCGCCATCAGGATCGCCTGACGTTTGCCCTCGGCCTCGGCCAGCACATAGGCACCCCGGGCGACCATGTTCTGACCGGTGTGCGTGGTGCGCACCGTCGGCAGGTTCTGCCGCGACAAAGCAAGCACCGAAGGTGTCGTCTTGGTTGTCAGCGCGATTTCCCAAGCTTCGGCAGTCTCCACCAGGTCGGCGGGACGGAACACGTTCATGTTGGGCGTGGCGCGGCTGATTGCCAGATGCTCGACCGGCTGGTGCGTCGGTCCATCTTCGCCCAGGCCGATCGAGTCATGCGTCATCACGTAGACGACTGGAATGCCCATCAGCGCCGACAGCCGCATCGCGGGGCGGGCATAGTCGGTAAAGCACATGAAGGTGCCGCCGTAAGGCCTTACACCACCATGCAAAGCCAGCCCGTTCATGGCCGAAGCCATGCCATGTTCGCGAATACCGTAGTAGATATAGCGTCCCTTGCGGTTGCCAGGCTCGAATGTGCCCAGATCGGGTGTCTTGGTGTTGTTCGATCCGGTAAGATCGGCAGATCCGCCGATCGTCTCGCCCATGATCGGGTTGACCACTGCCAATACTTTTTCGGATGCCGCGCGGGTGGCGATCTTCGGCAGCGTCTCGACCGCCGATTTCTTGACGCTGCGGATCGCGGCGGCCAGCCGCTTGGGCGCGTCGGCGGCAAAGATCCGGGTGAACTCGGCCTGCTTTGCCGGGGGCAGGGCGGCAAAGCGCGCCTCCCAGGCTTCGCGGGCGGATTTGCCGCGCGCGCCAATCGCTTCCCATTGGGCCTTGACAGCCTTGGGGATCGTGAAGGCGGGTTCCGTCCAGCCATAGGCAGCCTTGGTGTCGGCCACGACCTTGGCATCGGTCAGCGCGCCATGACCCTTGGAGGTGTCCTGCGCCGACGATCCGAGCGCGATATGCGTCGCACAGGCGATCATCGACGGCCCGGCCGCCTTTTTCGCCGCTGTGATGGCGCGGTCGATATCTTCGGGATCATGCCCGTCGCATTCGAACACCGACCATCCGCTTGCGGCGAATCGCGCCTTCTGGTCGGTCACGTCGGCGATCGAGACCTTGCCGTCGATCGTGATGCCGTTGTGATCCCACAGAACGATCAGCCGCGACAATTCCTGCTTGCCCGCCAGGGCCAGCGCTTCCTGGCTGACGCCTTCCATAAGGCAGCCGTCGCCCGCGATCACATAGGTCCAGTGATCGACGATCTTCGACCCCCAGCGGGCGCGCAGCGACTCTTCCGCGATGGCGAAACCCACCGAATTCGCAATCCCCTGGCCCAGCGGGCCGGTCGTCGTCTCGATCCCCTTGGCATGGCCATGTTCCGGGTGGCCCGCCGTGATCGCGCCCCACTGACGGAAATTCTTGATCTGGTCCAGCGTCATATCGGCATAGCCGGTCAGATACAGCAGCGAATACAGTAGCATCGAACCATGGCCCGCCGACAGGATGAACCGGTCGCGGTTCGCCCAGTCAGGCGCCGAGGCGTCAAAGCTCAGGTGTTTCTCGAACAGCACCGTCGCGACGTCGGCCATCCCCATCGGCATGCCCGAATGGCCCGAATTGGCGGCCGCCACGGCATCCAGTGTCAGCGCGCGGATGGCGCAGGCTTTCATCCAGTGGTCGGGGTGCTTGGCGCGCAGGGTTGCAATATCCACGGCGTTCGGTCCTTCGGATTGCGGCAAAAGCTGCCTGTTTCGGGCGTCTGACCGGCTCAATACCAGCCATGGCGGCAAGATCAAGCGCGCCGCGCAACCGCTTGGGCCGAAAGGCGCGCAAGGATTTGGCCTTTCGGCTAAGATCGCGGATGATGGGCGAAGTTGCGATTCGCGCAAGGGCCGCACCAAGCCGGCCGGGGACGCAATCGGGTAAGGAGCGGGGGCAGGCGGATGAGCGACATCGCGGAACTGGAGCGGCGGATAACCGCGGCGCTGGAACGGATCGGTCAGGCCATTGATCAGCCATCGGGCGGGCAGGGCGGTGACTTTTCGGCGGTAAAGGAACTGGAAGAGGCGCTGCAGGCAGAGCGCGACGCCAATTCACAACTTGCCGAACGGCTGCGCTCGATCAAGGACCGCGACGGCGAGCTTCTGGAAAAGGTCGAACGCCTGACCCGCCAGCTCGACACCCAGGGGCTTGAAGTCCAGCGGATGCGCAAGAATGTCATCACCCTGCGCGAAACCGTCCGCTCGCTGCGCGAGGCGCAGACCGAAGGGTTGGCAGAGCCACATCTTCTCAACAAGGCCATGCTGTCGGAACTCGAAGCGCTACGCGCCACCCGCCTGTCCGAGATGGCCGAGATGGATGAGATTCTGGCCGAACTGAAACCGCTTATCGCCGAGGTGCAGGATGCCTGATATCGACATCTCCATCGGTGGCCGCACCTTTCAGGTATCCTGCCAGCCGGGCGAGGATCATTTCCTGCGCGCCGCCGCCAAGCTTCTGGACAACGAGGCGCAGCCGCTGGTGGCCCAATTGGGCCGTTTGCCAGAGGCGCGAATGTTGCTGATGTCCGCACTGATGCTGGCCGACCGGATGGCCGCGATGGAGGATGAGCTGCGCGCGCTGAAGTCTCATAACGCGACCCTTGAAAATCGCGCGGCCAGCCTGCGCGCCGGGACCGGCGACGTTCCGGGATCGGTGCTGGAAACCCTCGCCGAAATCGCGGCCCGTGCCGAGGCGCTGGCCGAGGCGGCAGAGGAACGAATTCCCGCCGCCTGACGTTGACCGCATATCAAGCGGGAGGATCAGCGATGTATGTCGATGGATTTGTCGTGCCGGTAAAGCGTGACCGGGCAGATGACTATCGCAAGATGGCCAAGCAGATGGCCGATCTCTGGATCAAGCATGGCGCCTTGTCGGTGGTCGAGGCGATGGGCGATGACGTGCCCGAGGGCAAGGTCACCTCGTTCCCGATGTCGGTAAAGCTTGAACCGGGCGAGGTCGTCTACTTTTCCTGGATCACCTATCCGGATCGCGCCACGCGCGACGCCTGCAACGCCAAGGTGATGGAAGAAGCAGGCGAGATGGACGATAAAGATCCGCCCATGAACCCGCAAAGGATGATCTTTGGCGGCTTCACCACGGTCGTCAGTGAAACCAGCGGCGCCTGAGGCGCCGCTTTATTGATCAGGCGTTGGCGGCCCTGATTTTCTCGGCCGCGTCCTTGTCAAAGGCCACGCCATTGTCCGAGAACAGCTTGTCCAGCTCGCCCGACAGCGTCATCTCTGTGACGATGTCGCAGCCGCCCACGAACTCTCCCTTTACATAAAGCTGCGGGATCGTCGGCCAGTCGGAGAAATCCTTGATACCTTGGCGGATTTCGGCGTCGGCCAGAACGTTCACGTCCTGATACTCGACGCCCATGTAATTCAGCACACCCGCGACGCGGCTTGAAAAGCCGCATTGCGGCATCGCCTTGGTGCCCTTCATGAACAGCACCACGTCATTCTTGGTGATCGTGTCGCGGATCGTGTCTGCTGCGGTGGTCGTGGTCATCATGTTGTCCTTTCCCGGGGGCGCCTTTGCGCAACCCTCACTCCGGAGCCTTCGTGGTCAGCGCCAGCGCGTGAAGCTCTCCATGCGCTCCGTCCATCTTGCCCTTCAGGCTCGCATAGACGGCACGTTGCTGCTGCACACGGTTCAATCCCTTGAAACTCGCGTCGATCACCTCTGCCGCCCAGTGGTTACCGTCGCCCGCCAGATCGGTGATCGTGATCTTGGCCTGCGGGAAGCTTTCCCGGATCAGGTTTTCGATGTCGCGGGCTTCCATCGGCATTGGCGGGCGTTCCTCTTTACCTTGCCCCAAAATGTAGGATGGGCGCGGGGCGGGTGCAAGCTGAGTGAGTAGCGGGTAATGGGATCACGATCATCCCGCGACCCTTTGCCGAATGAATTGGCTGCGAGGTAATGGTTCAGCCGCCGACCGCCGCCGCAAACGCCGACCGATACAGCGCCGAAAGCTCCGTCATCGGTGCCGCCGAATGCCCCATGCGGTAGTCGGTCCCGGTGAACCGCCCGACCATTCCCGCCTTGACGCCCGCCTGACCCGCCGCCGCGATCAGCGTCTCGGCGTCCTTCTGCGAACAGGCCAGCAGGAACCGCGCCTGATCTTCGCCGAACAGGAAGGGGGTCTCGCCATTCTCCAGCGCAAGGCCTACGCCCGCAGCCTCGGCCATTTCGAACCCGGCGAGGGCGAGACCGCCGTCCGACAGGTCCGCCGCCGCCTTGATCAGGCCGCGGTTGGCCAGCACCAGCTCACCCACGTGCCGCTCTGCCGCCAGATCGACCGGAGGCGCGTCGCCGTCTTCGCGGGCGAACATTTCGGCCAGCAGCGCGGATTGCCCAAGATGCCCCTTGGTCTCGCCAACCAGCACCGCGACATCGCCCTCTTCGATCCGGCCTGCGATCATCTGATCGGTCGAGGCCAGCAAACCCACGCCGCCAATCGTCGGCGTCGGCAGGATGCCCGATCCGTCGGTTTCGTTGTAAAGGCTGACGTTTCCCGAAACGATGGGGAAGTCGAGCGCCCGGCAGGCTTCGCCGATCCCCTGGATCGCACCAACAAACTGCCCCATGATCTCGGGCTTTTCCGGGTTGCCGAAGTTCAGGTTGTCGGTTGCGGCCAGCGGCGTCGCGCCCACGGCAACCAGGTTGCGCCAGGCCTCGGCCACCGCCTGGCGTCCGCCTTCGACAGGGTTCGCCTTGACATAGCGGGGGGTCACGTCGCTGGTAAAGGCCAGCGCCTTGCCCGTGCCATGCACACGCACGACGCCCGCACCAAGGCCCGGCACGCGCACCGTGTCGGCCATGACCATGCTGTCATACTGCTCCCAGACCCAGGCCTTGTGAGCATATGAAGGTGCGGAGATCAGCGCCTTCAGCCCCTCGATCGGGTCGACCTCGGGCACCTCGGCCAGCGTCACCGCAGCAGGTGTCGCCACCCAGGGTCGATCATATTCCGGCGCGCTGGAGGACAGCTTGGACAAGGGCAGGTCGGCCTTCACCTGACCATCCAGCATGATCAGGAACCGATCCTCAGCAATCGTCTCGCCCACGATGGCGAAATCCAGATCCCACTTGTCGAAGATCGCCTTCGCCTCGGCCTCTTTCTCGGGCTTCAGCACCATGAGCATCCGCTCCTGGCTTTCCGACAGCATCATCTCATAGGCTGTCATCCGCGCCTCGCGGACCGGCACGCGGTCAAGGTCCAGCCGGATGCCCAGCCCGCCCTTGTCGCCCATCTCGACGGCCGAACAGGTCAGCCCCGCGGCCCCCATATCCTGAATGGAAATGACAGCCCCCGAGGCCATCAACTCCAGACAGGCCTCCAGCAGCCGCTTCTCGGTGAACGGGTCGCCGACCTGAACCGTTGGGCGCTTTTCTTCGATGGTCTCATCGAACTCGGCCGAGGCCATCGTCGCCCCGCCAACACCATCGCGGCCCGTCTTGGCGCCCAGGTAGACCACCGGCATCCCCACACCGGAAGCCGCCGAGTAAAAGATCGCATCCGCGTCCGCCAGACCGGCGGCAAAGGCGTTGACCAGGCAGTTGCCGTTGTAGGCGCGGTGGAATCGCACCTCGCCCCCCACCGTCGGCACGCCAAAGGCATTGCCGTAGCCGCCGATCCCTTCGACCACGCCCTTGACCAGATGCGCGGTCTTGGGATGCGACGGCACGCCGAAACTCAGCGCATTCATCGCTGCAATCGGTCGCGCGCCCATGGTAAAGACGTCGCGCAGGATGCCGCCCACGCCGGTCGCGGCCCCCTGATAAGGCTCGATATACGAAGGGTGGTTGTGACTCTCCATCTTGAAGACCACGGCCTGTCCGTCGCCGATATCCACGACGCCCGCATTCTCGCCCGGTCCGCAGATCACCTGCGGCCCGGACGTATGCAGCGTCCGCAGCCATTTCTTCGACGACTTGTAAGAGCAGTGCTCGTTCCACATGGCCGAGAAGATGCCGAGTTCCGTAAACGTCGGCACCCGCCCGATGATGCCCAGAAGGCGCTCATATTCATCCGGCTTCAGCCCGTGAGAGGCGACGAGTTCCGGCGTGATCTCGGGTTCGGTCATGGAAATCCCCTGCGGCGCGGCTTTCGCGCCTCTTAGGCCAAGCGCGCGCGAGGGGGAAGGGGACAGGGCGCGATACGGAAATTTTTCACGGCCCATGTCGAAATGCGCAAAGCCGCGACGTCCTTGGAATACGCGAGGCTCACCAGCGCCCCGCGAAACCCTTGCGGTACCGCCCCGGCCAGCCGCAAGATCAACCCAAACGACAGGAGATGACGCGATGAAATACCTTGCCCTTATCTATGTCGACCCTGCAATGGCACCCGCCTATGGTTCGACCGACCATAACAAGATGTATGGTGACTACATCAAACTGACCGAACTCCTGAAAGCCGACCGTGTCTGGCTGGCGGGCGAGGGTTTGCAGCCTGTCGAAACCGCCACCTCGATCCGCTTGCGCGGCGGTAAGGCCGAGACGATGGACGGCCCCTTTGCCGAAACCAAGGAGCGGCTCGCGGGTTTCTACCTGCTTGACTGCGTCGATCTGGACCGAGCGCTACACTACGCGGCGATGATTCCGTCGGCCGCGCATGGTACGATCGAGGTTCGCCCAGTCATGGCCATGAGTTGATGGACCCCGCCCCCGATCCGGCACCGCAAGCGGCGCAAGTTATCGCGCAGGTGATGCGGGCCGACAGGGGGCGGCTGCTTGCCTGGCTGATTGGACGGCTGCGCGATTTCCAACTTGCAGAAGACGCGCTGCAAGATGCGGTTGAATCCGCACTGCTGCACTGGGACCGGCGCGGCATCCCGTTTTCACCCGGCGGCTGGTTGCTGCACGTCGCGTTGCGCAAGGCCATCGACCGCCTCCGGGCACAGGACAGGCAGGGCAGGGGAACTGCCAATCTTGCACTGCTGGCGGGTGAGGAAGCCTCCGATCCCGACCCCGAAGCGATACCTGACGAACGCCTGCGCCTGATCTTCACCTGCTGCCACCCGGCGCTGGAGCCAAAGTCGCGCGTCGCGCTGACATTGCGAACACTCGGCGGCCTGACCACAGCCGAAATCGCGCGCGCCTTCCTCGACCAAGAGCCGACCATGGGCCAGCGCCTTTCCCGCGCACGGGCCAAGATCGCGGCGGCAGGCATTCCCTTCGCCGTGCCGGGGCCGGAGCTTTGGGCCGAACGCCTCGATTCCGTCCTGACTGTGATCTACCTGATCTTCAACGAAGGCTATTCGGCCAGCGCGGGCGAAATCCCCCTGCGCGCTGCCCTCTGCGAAGAGGCGATCTATCTTGCGCGCCTTGTCGACCAGCTTCGCCCCGGCGAGGCAGAGGTCGAAGGTCTGATCGCTTTGATGCTGCTGACCCATGCCCGGTGCGCAGCCCGGCTGGACAAGGCAGGGGATTTCGTCCGGCTACAGGATCAGGACCGGACGGCATGGGACGCCACCCAGATCGAAGAAGGGCTGGCCCTGCTCGACCGCGCGGTCGCCCGCCGCATACCCGGACCGTTCCAGATCAAGGCCGCCATAGCCGCGCTCCATGTCTCTGCCCCGCAGGATCAGACGGATTGGTGGCAGATCGTGATGCTCTACGACAGCCTGTTGCGGATCGAGACGACCCCCATCGTCCGGCTCAATCGAGCCGTTGCACTGGCCGAGGCAGGCTATCTTGATGCGGCTTTGAGGGACATCGAGATGCTGGCGGTCGAACTGGACAATTACCAACCTTTCCATGCTGCCAAGGCCGAGCTGCTGGCGCGGGCCGGACGCCGGGATGAATCATCCGCCGCTCTGGACCGCGCAATCGAACTTGCGCCGACTTCAAGCGAAGCCGCCTTTCTTCGCAAACGGCGGCTGGAACTGGTTAATTTGAAGGCAGACCGGGCCTGAGGGCGAAAAAGCAAAAAAAAGGCCGAGCAGAAGCTCGGCCCAAGTCCAACAGGGAGGTATGAGTGCGATGAGAGAGAAAATCTCGACCACCGCCCTCGCCATTGCAGATAGGCGGGTGAACGGGTCTGTTCAAGCCTCAAATGGACGGTGAGCGAGCATGGCTGCCATGTTTTTTCTGCATGGCTGCCGTTCTGCCACAGGTTGTATTGGGTCTCTATGCTAAAGCCTGACGCCGCAGCTCAAGCTTGAACATAAATACTCGGTCTTAGCTCTGCTGCCGCTTCCGATAGGCGAATATCTCTTCGGTGACGAATTCGCGGAACGCCGCTACCCGCTTGGAATGCCGCAACTCCTCGGGATAGGCGAGAAATACCGGCACCGGCTCCGAGATCACATCGGGCAGCACATGAACCAGATCGGGAAAGTCGTCAGTCAGATAATCAGGCAGCACCCCGATCCCGAGGTTGTTCAAAACCGCTTGCAGCACCCCGAAATAGTTGTTGATCGTCAGCGTCGAGGGGATGTCATTCGCCATCAGATCCTGCACCAGCGTGGCACCTGCGGCCACCTGCGGTGTGCCGACGTGCTGGCTGATCAGGCGATGCTGATGCAACTCCTCCGGTCTTTCCGGTGTGCCGTTCTTCTCCAGATACTTCGCCGAGGCGTAAAGCCGCATCCGGATGTTCATGAGCAGCTTGCGAATAAGGTCGGCCTGGCTCGGCTCCTTCATCCGGATCGCGACATCGGCCTCGCGCATCGGAAGGTCCAGCACCCGCTCTTCCAGCATCAGGTCGATCTTCAGCGAGGGATATTTCGCGTAAAGCGCCGTCAGGCGAGGCGCCAGCCACAGGGTTCCGAAACCAATGGTCGTGGTCACGCGCAACTCGCCAAAGACCTCGTCCTCGCTGTCGCGGATGCGGGCGGCGGCGGCGTCGAGCCTTTTGACCATCGACTGGGTCGCGTCGAACAGCAATTCCCCCTGCTCGGTCAGGATCAGCCCCCGCGCGTGGCGGTGGAACAGAGTGGCGTTCAGGCTTTCCTCAAGCGCGCGAATCTGACGGCTGACGGCGGACTGCGACAGGTGCAGCACCTCGCCGGCATGCGTCAGGCTGCCCGCGTCCGCCACGGCGTGAAAAATCCTCAGTTTGTCCCAATCCATCACGTCATTGCCCAAAGCGAACCGCGCACCCGCACCCACTTACGCATGGCATAGCTGTGTTGCAATGGTTACATGGCTGCTTTCGCAAACTCGCCTTTTGCACGCAGCCTTTCTGCCCGGATTCCGTTACCATCCCGTCATCTTTTCTAGCCAGACTCACCAAGTACATATAGGACACCAGCGTTTGGTAAGGGGACCGTCCAAGAATGGGCAAAAGTCAGGTGACGCGGGACATCAGCTATGCCACCTCCGCGCGTTCGCGCTCAGGGCGCGCGCTGATCCGGGTTCTGGAAAACGCCACGGGCCGCCTGTCCCTGATCCGCCGCGCCGAGGGCTATGAACACGAAGTCGCCAGCGGCAAATCCTTCTGGAGCGTCATCGCCGAACGCTACGGCCTGTCGCTCGACGTCGTTGGCGGCTCGCTGACCAACATCCCAGCCAACGGCCCGCTGATCGTCATCGCCAACCACCCCTACGGCATCCTCGACGGGCTCATGATGGGCTACCTGCTGGACCGCATCCGCGGCGACTTCCGCATTCTCGCCAATTCCGTCTTCCGCCGGGCTGAGGAACTGAACAAAGTCATCCTCCCCATCTCCTTCGACGACACCAAAGAGGCGATCAAGCTCAACATCGCCACCCGCGCCACCTGCCTGAACTACCTCGCGCAAGGCGGCGCCATGGGCGTGTTCCCCGGCGGCACCGTCTCCACCGCGCTGACCCCTTTCGCCCACCCGATGGACCCCGGCTGGCGCAACTTCACCGCCCGCATGATCGCCAAATCCGACGCGACCGTGGTGCCGATCTTCTTCCACGGCCACAACTCGCGCCTGTTCCAGCTGGCCTCGCACATCCACGCCAACCTGCGCCTGGGCCTCCTGATCAAAGAATTCCGCTCCCGCATCGACGAACCCGTCCAGGTCGTCGTCGGCCAACCCCTCCCGGCCACCGAACTCGCGGCCCGTAAAGGCGACCCAAAGGCGATGATGGAATACCTCCGCCGCGCCACCTATGCCCTTTCGCCCGAACCGCTCAAGTCCTATGACTACGGCTACGAGTTCGAGGATAAATACCGGGCGGAATAGCCCGCAAAAGGGCAGGGGCCATGGCAGTAGGCGTATTCGATTCCGGCCTGGGCGGCTTGACGGTGCATCAGGCGCTGGTCAAACGCCTTCCCGACGTGCCCTTCGTCTACTACGGCGACAACGCCCATACCCCCTACGGCACCCGCACGCCCGACGACATCTTCAACCTGACCACGACAGGGGTCGAGCGTCTGTGGGACGAAGGCTGCGATCTTGTCATCCTCGCCTGCAACACCGCCTCTGCCGCCGCGCTGAAACGGATGCAGGAAACCTGGGTGCCGCCCGACAAGCGCGTCCTCGGCGTCTTCGTGCCCCTGATCGAGGCGCTGACCGAACGCCAGTGGGGCGACAACTCCCCGCCGCGAGAGGTCGCGGTCAAGCACGTCGCCCTCTTCGCCACCCCCGCCACCGTCTCCTCCCGCGCCTTCCAGCGCGAACTGGCCTTCCGCGCGATCGGAGTGGATGTCGAGGCGCAACCCTGCGGCGGCGTCGTCGATGCGATCGAGGCGGGGGATGAGATGCTGGCCGAGGCGCTGGTGCGCAGCCACGTCGAGGCCCTCTTGCGCCGCATGCCGAACCCCGAGGCCGCCGTCCTCGGCTGCACCCACTATCCGCTGTTGCAGCCCGTGTTCCAGCAGGCGCTGGGGCCGGGTGTCAAGGTCTATTCCCAGGCGAACCTGGTGGCCGAGTCCCTGGCCGACTACCTCGAGCGCCGCCCGGAGTTCCTGGGGACGGGCAAGGTCTCGAAATTCCTGACCACAGGCGACCCGGCAAGGGTGTCGGACAAGGCGACGCAGTTTTTGCGGGCAAGGATTGTGTTTGAGGGGGTGTAGTACGGCCTTGAACGTCCAAGGAGGGTCGCCATTTAGATAGTGCCCGCACTTAGTGGGCGATTGTCCAGCTATGGAGACGTAATTGGGAATTTTTTCAAAGTCTAAAAGTGGTTACGAGAAATCTGGCAGCAAAGGAAAGAGCGGCTCAGGATACGGAAAAGGTAAAAGTAGCACGAATTCAAGCAAATATACGCCCCGAACGGAGGCTCAGGCCAAACGGGAAGACAGGACTGTGAAATCCTTCTGGAAGTAGGCCATGCAGAGGCATAGGCGGCTCTGTGTCCCTTTGATTGGCTGTGTGCCTCGTTTGCGCTAGCTCGCTGGGATGATGGGCGTACCCGGATCATGTGGCCCGGGTACGTGTCCTGACGCAACAATGTTCGCTGCGCCCAGCACGTGCTTTTCCTGATCATCAAAGAAGATGTGCGCTCCAAATGCTTTAAGGATCGGCGCTTTTGGATGAGCCCCGACAAAGTGAGCCTCATCAGCGGGAGTTCCCCAAGCCCTCAGAGTTCTAACTACTCTTTCATGAGCTGGAGCGTTTCGAGCGGTAACAATTGCGATGCGAACCTTGCTCTCGCCTTTGGCAGTAAGATAAATTTCTCGGAGTTTTGACAATTTACGCAGGAAGTTTCCAAATGGACCCCCGGCCATCGGAGTCGATGCATTATCCCGCTCATTCTGAAGGAATGCGTCGAGACCTTTACTCGCGTAGATCAGATCGGATTCAGCACTAAAACTACGGCATCGCCATCAAAGGCGATGCGCACCTCATCGTCAGTATTATCTGACTCACTCTCCGGTGAGTTAAAAAGCCGGGCGCCAGCGGCTCCATGGTTAACAGCCGCTTGCACGTCTTGCTGTTCGTTTGAAAGAAATAGATCAATATTCCACGCGGGAATAAGGGGGCCCACTGACCGACCACTCGTAAAACTCCCTTTAAGTATTGATAACCCATATTCTTCAATGGATTTGAAGGCTCGAAGCGAAAGATCGGGAGAGTTTCTTGAGATCAGAAAAACCTCGACGTATGGCTTTTGGCCTGAGACGTTCAGGTCAAGAAGCCGACGGACGACCTCGAATCCTGTACCTTTTGCGATGACGTCATTCTCTCTTTTGAGTTGTAGCGCGGCGTATGCTGCAACACCTTCTCGTTCAAATATCGTATGCTCTTCCTCCAGATTAAAAAGCGCTCTGGTGGAAATCCCGATTTTAAGTGGAGCAAGGCGAAGCTCGTTTTCAGTTGGGGACATCTCTTCTCCTATCCGCTGTCTCACTAGATCGAATTGTTTAGGTGTAGCCCCACAGCTTGTGGCCCGATAGTATCCTTTCTGCATAGATCCGTTTTAATTCGCGACGAATTTCGGGAGATGGACACCTGCTCGCATTGGGGAGCCGACGAGCGGTTCATGCAACAGACTTGCGAACGCGGGCGACATGTCCCATCACTCAGGTACATTTATTAGTAGAAATGGGTCTCCATGCCCCAACCCCTCCCAACCTGGCGCGCCGACCGCTTCGCCGCTCTCACCGGCCCGGATGGCTGGCTCAACCTCACCGACCGGCTCGAAATCGCCCCCGGCCGCAGCTACACGGTTGGGCGTGACCCGTCCTCCGACCTGCCGCTCTCGGCCGGTCCCGATCAGCTCGGCACCCTGACCCTCGACGCCAGCGGCAATGCCCAACTGACCGACCCCCGCGGCCAGACCCGCCCCTTCACACTCGGCCCCGGTGGCTGGCCGCATCTGGCGGCTGCCAATCTGATCCTTGACATCCACACCTCCGAAGGCATCCCCGCCCTCCGCGTCCGCCAGACCGACGCAGCCCCCCGCGACCCCGGCCTGCGCTACTTCCCCGATGCGCCCGCCTGGGTGATCCGCGCCCAATGGCTGCCGCTGGACACCCCCCGAGAGGCAGAGATCGACATGATGGGCGGCGCCCGCGCGACGGTGATGCTGACCCACAAGGCGGTGTTCGAACATGAGGGCAGGGAGGTCACGCTGATCCCGACCCATTGGAAGGCGGGCGCGCCGATGTTCGTCTTCCGCGACCGCACGGCGGGAGAGACCTATCCGGCGGCCCGCTTCCTGATCGGAGAGGATGTGACGGATACCGCCATCACGCTCGACTTCAACAAGGCGCATACGCCGCCCTGCGGCTTCACGCCGCTCGCCATCTGCCCGCTGCCACCGCCGGAAAACGTCCTGCCGTTCCGCGTCGAAGCGGGGGAGCTGGCGCCAAAAGGTTAATGTCCGACCCTTTCGGTCTGCATACCGGAACCATACCAAAGCCAGACTCTTTCCAGCTTGCACTTGTGCCCCCCTTGCCCCATCACTCCGCCACGCAAGTGAAAGGGTGTCCCATGACCCAGAATGTCGCCATTCTCGGAGCTTCCGGCTATACCGGGGCCGAGCTGATCCGCCTCATTTCGACCCATCCCTCGATGCGCGTCGCGGCGGTCTCGGCCGACCGCAAGGCCGGTCTGCCGATGGCCGAGGTGTTCCCCTTTTTGCGTCACCTTGATCTGCCAACCCTTTGCAAGATCGACGAAATCGACTTTTCCAGGATCGACCTGACCTTCTGCGCGCTGCCCCACGCGACCTCGCAAGCCGTGATCGGCGCCCTGCCGCGCGACCAGAAAATCGTCGACCTTTCCGCCGACTTCCGCCTGCGCGATCCTGCCGCTTACGAGAAGTGGTACGGCCAGCCCCACGCCCAGGTGGAGTTGCAGAAAGAGGCCGTCTATGGCCTGACAGAATTCTACCGCGATTCCATACGCTTGGGGCGCATAGTTGCCGGAACCGGCTGCAACGCCGCCACCGGCCAATACGCCATCACCCCCCTGATCGAAGCCGGAGTGATCGACCTCGACCGCATCGTGATCGACCTCAAGGCAGGGGTGTCCGGTGCGGGCCGCTCTCTCAAGGAAAACCTTTTGCACGCAGAGCTTTCCGAGGGGACTCACACCTATTCCGCCGGTGGCAAACACCGCCACCTGGGCGAGTTCGACCAGGAATTCTCCAAGGCCGCCGGCAGGCCAGTCCACGTCCAGTTCACCCCCCACCTGTTGCCCATGAACCGCGGTATCCTGGCCACCGTCTACCTCGACGGTGACCCAAAAGCGATTCATCAAACGCTTTCAGCGCGTTATCAGGCGGAGCCCTTCCTCAAGGTGCTACCTTTCGGCGCACTCCCCTCGACACGCGACATCCGCGCCTCCAACTATGTCCACATCGGCGTCACAGGCGACCGGATGCCGGGCAGGGCGGTCGTGGTGGCGGTTCTGGATAACCTCACCAAAGGTTCGTCGGGTCAGGCCATCCAGAACGCCAATCTGATGCTGGGACTGGAAGAAACCGCGGGCCTGACCATGGCGCCCGTTTTCCCGTGAGGGGGCAATGCAGGGACTGAAGAAGAAACGCCGCATCCAGATCATCGTCCTGGCCGCCGCCGCTCTCGCGCTGTCGACCGGGCTGATCGGCTATGCCATGCGCGACGGCATCAACTTCTTCCGCACACCAACGCAGGTCGTGGAAACGCCGCCATCTCCGACAGAAGTCTTTCGTATCGGTGGGTTAGTCGCCGAAGGTTCGCTCAAACGCGGACAGGGAGAGACGGTGACTTTCGACGTAACCGACACCAACGCCAATGTCCCCGTCAGCTTCACCGGTGTCCTGCCGGACCTGTTTGGTGAGGGTCAAGGCATGGTCGGCACCGGCCAGTTCGAGAATGGCGTATTCGTCGCCAGCGAAATCCTTGCCAAGCATGACGAAAGTTACATGCCGAAAGAGGTCGTGGACGCATTGAAGGCACAGGGCGTCTATGTCGATCCCAAAGCCGATCCGAACGGTTGATTCCCGAGATATTAACCGTGACGGCCAAGATTTCCTGACCTTGGGGAGCCCCAGTCAGGAGTTCGTGAATGCCTTCCGTCCAGTCTCTGGCCGAGGAAATCGTCGCCCGCGAGGGCGGCTATGTAAACGATCCCGCCGATCCGGGCGGGGCCACCAACCACGGCGTCACCATTGGCACGATGCGCCGCCTGAACCTTGACCTGACCTGCGACGGCAAGGTGACAGAGGCGGATGTGAAGCGTCTGAGTAAAGAGCAGGCAGCCTCGATCTTTGTCGATGACTACTTCCGTCGCCCCGGCATTGGTGCATTGCCCGAGATGCTGCAGGCCTCGGTTTTCGACATGTATGTCAATGCGGGCAGCAACGCTGTGAAAGTCCTGCAAAGATTACTCAACGCCATGGGCTATCCTTGCAACGATGACGGCATCATCGGACCGCAAACCATCAATGCGGCGAGCGCAGCTTACGAAGCAGCACCGTCGCATCTGGCCGATGCCTATGCCATCGCGCGACGCAACTATTATTACGCTGTGGCAGACGCCCGGCCCGCGAGCCGGAAATATGCCCGCCGCCGCGATGGCGGCAAAGGCGGCTGGATCACCCGAGCAGAGACATTCATGGCCGAGAAATATCGTTTGACGGAAGCTCAGCACCGGGCGCGGGTGTCGGCATGGGCCTGATCTCAAAAATCCTTGGGACTTCGGGCGCAGTGACTGCCATTGGCGAAACGGTCAAGGGAGTATCCGAAGTCTTTACGGCCAATGCCACCCGCCGCATGGAATTGTCTGCAGAGGCGCAGCAAGCCGCGCTGGCACAAAGCGGCGCCGAATTCACGGCGGTAGGCGACTCGTGGTTCGACCGGATGGTCAACGGGCTGAACCGCCTGCCGCGGCCGCTGCTGGCCTTCGGCATCTTCGGGCTGTTCGGCTACGCGATGGTCGATCCGTCCGGCTTTGGCTTGCGCATGGTCGGGCTTAACCAGGTGCCCGAACCGCTGTGGTGGCTTTTGGGTGCCATCGTCAGTTTCTACTTCGGTGCGCGCGAGGCCTACTATTTTCGCAACCGCACCGTGGCGACACCGACCGTGACCGAAACTGCCACTGCTGAGGATCCCCCACCGGAAGAGGACAACGCGGCGTTGGAAGACTGGCGAGAGGAAGGCGTGTCCACCAAAGGCTGAAGCGAAAACCGCTCGCCCGGTCTGCCTAGTCGCGCCGGGCGAGCGGGTGGTGCTGCATCACCAGATCGCGCAGCCGTTCGTCCAGCACATGCGTGTAGATCTCGGTGGTGGCGAGGTCGGCATGGCCGAGCAGGGTCTGGATCACGCGCAGGTCCGCGCCGCCCTCCAGCAAGTGCGTCGCGAAGGCGTGGCGCAGAGTGTGGGGCGTGACGCGCGCCGGGTCCATTCCTGCGGCAAGGGCGATCGCCTTGACCAATGAGTGAAAGGCTTGCCGCGTCAGATGCCCTTCCTTCCCGGTCGCCGGGAACAGGAAGCGCGAGCGCGGTTTGCCCTTGGCGGCGGCTTCGTCTTCCGCCTTGTCGCGCTGAGCAACCCAGGCGGCAACCGCCGACTTTGCGGGCGCCGACAACGGAACCATCCGCTCTTTGTTGCCCTTGCCGCGCACGAGGATCATCGCCGGTTCACCACGGACGGCGGCAACGGGCAGTTCGACCAGTTCCGAGACACGCATACCCGTGGCGTAGATCAACTCCATAAGGCAACGGTTGCGCAGGCCATCCCCGGCGCGTCCCGTCTGACCAGCCTGATCCAGAAGAGCCGCGACCTCTTCCTGGGTCAGGGTTTTCGGCAGGCGCTGCATCCGCCCCGGACCTTTGATAGGCAGCGCCGGGTTTTCCGCGCGCCAGCCCTCTTCATGGGCAAAGCGGAACAACTGGCGGATCGATGACAGCCGACGTGCGCGGGTCGCCTTGGACAGTCCCTGCGCCTCGGACCAGATGAGATAGGCTTCGACATCCTCTCGGATCGCGCCCTTGAAATCCTTGCTACGACGCTGCAACCAGTCGGCGAAGTCGCCAAGATCACGGCCATAGGCCAGTTGTGTATTGCGCGCTGCATCTCGTTCGGCCGCCTGCGCCTCCAGAAAAGCCGAAATCCAGCGGTCCATCAGCCGCGCCGTTCCAGCAGCAGCAACTCCAGCGCGGTGCGGCGCGCGGCATCCTCCAATCCCACGACGCGCAGCAGGGACAACCCCTCTGTCACCTTCGACGGATTGCTGCCGCGCAGGCCCTCTGAAATCTGGTCGATGGCCTTCAGGATCGCCTGGCCGATCATGCCATCCTTGACCAGCGCCTGCACCTCAAGGCTCGGCATGGGGTTCAGAAATGCGGGCGCAATCGCGCGTCCAAGGCTGTCGGTTGGCGTGATGCCTTTTATGTTGCCGCTTGCAAGGCCAATCAGAAAGGCCTCGGCCGGATCGGCGGCCTTGCGGGCGGTCGCCGCAGCGGCATAGTCGGGCGATACAAGCGCCACCTTGAATGCAATGGCCGAAGCCTGGCCACGAAGGCCTGCCTGTTGCAGGCTGCTGGCGAAAAGTTCCGCAAAAGGCACCTCAAGCTCTGCCGTAGCCATCAGATCCCAGACGCCGGGCAGGATACGCTCCACCTCCGCCCCGTTGCCGGCTGTCAGCGCGTCGTCCAGCGCCTGCACCCCGGCGACACGGTCCCAGACGCCGCCTGATGCCGCAGGCTTACGGTCGGTGTAGAACCCCATTAGCCGGTTCGGCGCGATGGCTCCGGTTCGTGCCAGACGCTCTGCTGCCTCGATCTGGGCTTTCCACCCGGCAGTGTCGCGCAGTTCTGCATGCGCGAAAGCAAGCGGGAGAGTATTGGTCGGCAACGGCTCTCCGATCGCCTCGAACATGCGCCAGACCAGCGGCGTCGGGCGTGAGGGCTTGGCCATCGGCGGCTCGCCCTCGTAAAGATCGGGGTCAAGGAAGCGTGAGAGAAGTTCATCCTCTTCCGGCGTGACGAACCCCAGTGCCTGCGCGGTGCGAAGCGTCAGCGCCGCTGCATTCCAGTCGCCTGAACGGGCAAGACAGAAGATGCGCGCCGGGAAAGTCGGCGCAAGTTCCGGGTTGTCACGCATCCGTTCGCAGGCGATGTCCTCGCTCCCGGTCAGCAGGGCCACGTCGAAGCTGCGGCGGAACAACTCGGGCTGGTTCGACCCGGCCGCATCCAGCAGGGCCTGCGCCTGTTCCAGAGCGCCCACGTCCAGCAGTTCATCCACCCGCGCCAGCAGCAAATCGCCCCTGCCGCCGGAATCGACGGGCGGGACCGCCTCGGCCAGCATCAGCGTGTTCAACAGGGCCTGAAGCGAAGGCAGCGTGTCGGGCCGCTCTGAGCGGATCAGGCTCACGATCTCTTCTGTCTTGCCCAGACCCCAAAGCGCACGCGGCAACCCCGTGACCTTGGGCGACAGCAGGCCCGCACCATCCGGCGATGGCGCATCCAGAATGGAAACTGCAATATCCTGCGTTCCCGCATCATTGCTGACCGCTGGTTCGTCTAGCGGTTCCTGCGGCAGCGCGGCTGGCGTTGCAACAGACTTCGACAGCCAGTCGATCGCCGATAGCGGCACCTCGGCCCGCGCGGCTGTTCCGACCAGCAAAATCGCTGTCAGGATTGGCGCAGCCTGTCGCAGTTCAATTGACATCAAGTGTCACCGGTTGTGTGACCGGCGCCTGCTCGGGGCGCATGTCGCCCAGATAGGCATAGGCCGCCAGCCCGATCAGCCCCCCGACAACCAGCGCCAGAAGTGCCTTGATGATGCGTCCCATGCCTGCCCAGCCTTTTTGTTTGCCCGAATTTCTTGTGCCCGCAAACAGGCAGCCTGCCGGGCGTTGCGATTATATATGGCATTTCGCCCGAGTTCACGCCATTCAGGATGCGAAAATGACGCTGCGCGGGACCCTGCCAAAAGTGACTTGGCGCCTGAAGAAGACGGTTGCAATGGTGGGGATGATGGGCGCGGGCAAGACCGCCGTCGGAACGCATCTTGCGCGGCTGCTGGGTGTGCCGTTCCTCGATTCTGACGAAGAGATCATGCGTGCGGCCGATCGCTCGATCGCCGAGATATTCGAACGGGATGGCGAGCCGTTCTTTCGTGCACGGGAAACCGAGGTTCTGGGGCGGCTTTTGCGCGGTGCGCCGACAGTGCTGTCCACGGGCGGCGGCGCCTTCCTGTCTCCGACGAACCGCGCGATGATCGCGGAAAGCGGCGTCTCGGTCTGGTTGCGCGCCGATCTGGACGTGCTGTGGCAGCGGGTCCGGCACAAATCGACGCGGCCCCTGCTGCGCACCGCCAACCCGCGCGAGACCTTGCGTGAGATCTACAAGGCGCGGGTGCCGGTCTATGCGCTGGCCGATGTCACGGTGGACAGCCGGGCCGACGTTTCGGCCGACGCCATGGCCGAACGGGTCGTGGTCGCTCTGCAGGCCCGACCCGACGTTCTGGAAAGGAGATAAGATGCCCGTCGATGTGGTGCCCGTTGCGCTTGGCGCGCGGTCTTATGAGGTGCGCATCGGCGCGGGTCTGGTCGCCGCGGCCGGACAGGAAATTCTGCCGCTTCTGCGCCGCGCCCGAGTATCCATCGTCACGGATGAGACGGTTGCAGGCAAGCATCTTGAAACGTTGGGAAGCGCGCTTTCTGCTGCGGGCATCGCCCATTCCGCGCTGGTCCTGCCTGCGGGAGAGGCGACGAAAAGCTGGGCGCATCTGGCGCGCTGTGCCGAATGGCTGCTGGCGGAAAAGGTCGAACGTCGGGACTTGGTTGTGGCACTTGGTGGTGGGGTGATCGGCGACCTTGTGGGGTTTGCCTCTGCAATCCTGCGGCGGGGGGTGCGCTTTGTGCAGATGCCGACGACGCTGCTGGCGCAGGTGGACAGTTCCGTCGGCGGCAAGACCGGCATCAATACGACGCATGGCAAGAACCTGATCGGTGCGTTTCACCAGCCGAGCCTGGTGCTGGCCGACATCGACGTGCTGGGCACCTTGCCGGCCCGCGATTTCCTGTCGGGCTATGGCGAGGTGGTGAAATACGGACTGCTGGGTGATGCCGACTTCTTCGACTGGCTGGAGATCAACGGACCGGCGCTTGCCGCTGGCGACATGTTCCTGCGCCAGTTTGCGGTGCGCCGGTCGGTCGAGATGAAGGCTGGCATCGTCAGCCGGGACGAGACCGAAGAGGGTGAGCGGGCGCTGCTGAACCTCGGCCATACCTTCTGTCACGCTCTGGAGTCGGCAACCGGGTATTCAGACCGTCTGCTGCATGGTGAAGGCGTGGCGATTGGCTGCGCATTGGCGTTTGAACTGAGCCAGCGCCTTGGCCTCTGCTCTCAGGAAGACCCAAGCCGCGTCCGCGCGCATCTGCGGGCGATGGGGATGAAGACCGATCTGGCGGATATTCCGGGCGATCTGCCCGATGCCGATGGTCTGCTGGCGCTGATGGCGCAGGACAAGAAGGTGATCGACGGTCGGCTCCGCTTCATCCTGGCGCGAGGCATCGGCGATGCCTTCGTCGCCGATGACGTTCCGGGCGATACCGTGCGGCAGCTTTTGGCCGAGGCCCTGGCAGGGCGTTGATGCGCTTGATCCCGTGGGACCGTGGGAATATATGATCAAATTCCTTTCGGGCATGGGCTGATGAACGTCGAAGACCGCAAGATACCAACGCATGAAGTCACCTATGGCCGCCTGCGCGACATGGTGCTGTTCGGCCGCCTTCAACCCGGCCAGCCAGTGACGATCCAGGGACTTATCCGCGACCTGGAGGCAGGCATGACCCCGGTGCGAGAGGCGATCCGTCGCCTGATCGCCGAAGGGGCGCTGACGCTATTGGGCAACCGCCGCGTGGTGGTGCCCCATCTTACGCCGGAATTGCTGGACCAGGTCGCATTCGCTCGTCTGACCATTGAGCCACGTCTGGCCGAACTCGCGGCCGCCAGGCTGACGCCTGACCTCATCATGCGGCTGGAGGCGCTGGACGACGGCATCGACGATGCCATCCGCGCGCGGGATGTGCATGGCTATCTAGCGGGCAACCACCAATTCCACTTCGCCCTCTACGATGCCTCTGCCGCGCCAGTGCTAGAGGATATGGCACGCTCGCTGTGGCTGCGTTTCGGCCCGTCGCTGCGGGTCGTCTGCACCCGCGGCGGCACGCTCGGTCAGCCCGATCAGCACGTCGAAGCTCTGGCCGCGATGCGGGCGGGCGATGCCAAGGGACTTGCCCGCGCCATCGAGCGCGACATCGCCCAAGGGGTGGACCAAGTCAGGGATGCTCTGGCTGCCGGAGAAATTTGATCAAATTCTTGCGGACGATCTGATTTGATCATATTCTCTCGCGGATGACGGCGACGATTCCGGTGCCGGTCAAGGATGCGAGGATGCCATGAACAAGATCACGAACCACCTGCCCACTGCCGAACTTCAGGCACTGGACGCGGCCCATCACATGCATCCTTTCACCGCCGGGGCCGAGCTTGCCGAAAAGGGCGCCCGCGTCATCACTAGCGCCAAGGGTGTCTGGCTGAAAGACAGCGAAGGGCACAAGATCATCGACGGCATGGCGGGCCTGTGGTGCGTCAACATCGGTTATGGCCGTAAGGAATTGGCTGAAGCTGCGGCACGCCAGATCGAAGAACTGTGCTATTACAACACCTTTTTCCAGACAACTCATGTGCCGGCCATCGCACTGGCCGCCAAGTTGGCCGAGCTTGCGCCGGGCAATCTGAACCATGTGTTCTTCGCGGGTTCCGGCTCCGAGGCCAATGATACCAATATCCGCCTCGTCCGCCGCTACTGGGACGTGAAGGGACAGCCGGAAAAACGCGTGATCATCGCGCGCAAGAATGGTTACCACGGATCGACCATGGGCGGTGGCAGCCTTGGCGGCATGTCGGGCATCCACAAGCACGGCGGCATGATCGCTGGTATCGCCCATATCGACGAGCCGAACTGGTGGGCGCAGGGCGGCGACCAAACCCCTGAGGAATTCGGGCTGGAGCGTGCGCGCCAGCTTGAGGATATGATCCAGCGCCTTGGCGTCGAGAATGTCGCGGCCTTTATCGGCGAGCCGATTCAGGGCGCAGGCGGCGTGATCGTTCCGCCCTCGACCTATTGGCCGGAAATCCAGCGCATCTGCGACAAGTACGGCATCCTTCTGATCGCGGACGAGGTTATCACCGGCTTTGGCCGCACCGGAAACTGGTTTGGGTCGCAGACCTTCGGCATTCGCCCCGACATCATGACAATCGCCAAGGGGCTGTCCTCGGGCTACCAGCCCATCGGCGGGTCGATCGTCAGTGATGAGATCGCGAAGGTCGTCGGTGGTGCGGGCGACTTCAATCACGGCTACACCTATTCCGGCCATCCGGTGGCCGCTGCCGTCGCTCTGGAAAACCTGCGCATCATGCAGGAAGAAAAGATCGTTGATCACGTGCGCGACGTGGCCAACCCCTATCTGGCGAAGAAATGGCAGGCGCTGACCGACCATCCGATGGTGGGCGAGGCCAAGCTGGTCGGCCTGATGGGCTCCATCGCGCTGACCCCGAACAAGGCGACGCGCGCCAAGTTTGCGTCCGAAGAAGGCAAGGTCGGCTATCGCTGCCGCGAGCGTTGCTTTGCCAACGACCTGATCATGCGCCACGTCGGCGACCGCATGATCATTGCCCCGCCGCTGGTCATCACGCCGGCCGAGATCGATGTGCTGATCGAGCGCGCATGGAAATCGCTGGACGAATGCTACGAAGGGCTGAAGAAAGACGGCATGTTCGTCGCCGCCTGATCAATTCAGCCCTGTCAAAACAACAACGGCGCGCCTGATCGGGCGCGTCGTTGCCGTTTCGCCACCCGCAAAGGATGGGGGCGCTCCATTCCATCCGCCTCATTGGGGGAGGCGGATGCCGGGGGACGAAATCTGTCTTGGGAAACGAAGGGTGCCATGCGCCGAACCGGAACTCTTCTCGCTTTGGTGGCTCGACATTGATGCGGCACCTGGCACCCTCCGCCCTGGCCAACAGGGGACGATAGTTGGCCAGAGGTCATGGCTGCCTTACATCTTCGGCAGCAGAACCTTGTCGATGACATGGATCACGCCGTTGGACTGTTTGACGTCCGCGATGGTCACGGTCGCCAGACGGCCCGAGCCATCGTCGATCTTGATCTTGCCGCCCTTGACCTCGGCCACGAATTCGCAGCCTCCGACGGTCTTGATCACATGCTTGCCGCCTTCATCGGCGACCATCTTCATGATCGCGTCCGACATCGCATCTGCGGCAACCACGTGGCAGGTCAGGATCTTGACCAGCTGGTCCTTGTTTTCCGGCTTTAGCAGATTCTCGACGGTGCCGGCGGGCAGATCGGCGAAAGCTTCGTTGGTGGGGGCAAAGACCGTAAAGGGTCCTTTACCTTGCAATGTCTCGACCAGCCCAGCCGCCTGAACGGCTGCAACCAGCGTCGTGTGATCCTTCGAGTTCATCGCGTTTTCGACGATGTTCTTGTTTTCATACATCGGTGCGCCACCGACGTCGGGATTTGCCGCGAAGGCGAAACCGGCGGCCAGAGAGAGCGCGGCCGAAGCGGCCAGCGTACGAAACATCGGGGTCATCACTTCGTCTCCTGTTGCTGTTTGTGTCGGGCTCTGTTCGCCCTCACACCCTCAGCTACGAAGAGTTTCCTTGCGAAGTTTCACGGCCGCCGAACAATCACGCAGTCGTTACTGACTTAGAACGCCCGTCACCAGAACCGGCCCGGTCGGCAGGCCGGTGGGCGAGCCACCTTCGGGTTCAAGGCTGACGGCCAGCACCAGTCCGGGCACAAGCCCCGCCTCCGCGATCACCGTTTCAGTCCCGCGCACAAGTCCAAGAGGACGTGGCGTACCTTCGGCACCGATGGCCCAAAGCTCAAGATCCTGGCCTGCGGCCGGGGGCGTGCCGGCAGTATGCACCAGCGTAAGCTCATCGCGGCCCGGATCGAACCGGGCGTTGAAGCTGAGCACCTGCGACGGATCGGAAAGCGTGGCGGTCAGCATCGGAGGCGGCGGCTGTTGCGGCTGCAGGAACACGGCGGCGAGCAGGGCGGCTGCCATAGCGCCGCCCAACAGAAGCCAGCGCCGGCCAAAGAGGGGTTTCGGCCGGGTCGGGAACAGCCTCGCCTCGATCCGTGGCAGCACATTCGGGGCAGAGGCCTCGACATAGGCCGCGTTCAGGTGGGCCAGCCGGTTTTGCCAGACGGTGACCTGTTCGGCAAAACCCGCGTCGGATTGGATGCGTGCCGCCGCCAGCACTCGCTCTTCCAGCGGCAGCACACCCAGCACGAACTCCGCCGCCAGCATGTCGGCGTCATCATCCGGGGGCGGGGGGGTGGCAAGGTCGCTCATGCTTCCATGCACTCCCGCAGTTTTATCAGGCTGCGGCGCAACCAGGTCCGCATGGTGTTGATGGGCACACCGAACTTGTCCGCCAGCGCCTGATAGGATCTGCCCTGAATATACGCAGCCTTTATCGCCGTCGCGCGGTCGGGTTCCAGTGTGCCAAAGCAATCGACGGCACGCTTTGCCTCACCCAGCGCCATCAAGCGGCTTTCCACACCGGGCGCAGCATCGGCAACCGCGTCAAGCGCATCTTCGTCATCGCTCATCCGGGCGTCGGGACGAGAGCGCAGGCGGTCGATGGCATGGTTGCGGGCGACAGCGATCAGCCAGGTCATGCCTGCCCCTTTCGCCGGATCGAACCGGCGGGCGTTAAGCCAGACCCGCGTGAATACTTCCTGTAATGCATCTTCTGCTTCGGACCTCGTACCGAGGATACGGAGCAGGGTTCCGAAAAGTTTCGAGGAGGTTGCAGAGTATATGTCACGGAAGGCTGCGCGATCGCTCGCGGCAACACGCAGAAGAAGGTCGGCAACCCGATCCTCACTCATCCCCTGCGCTTTACCTCCCACAACCTGACGGAAAGCTTAGCGACCCGGACCTTGCAAGCCAAGCGTTTCAGCCGCGACGCCTGCGGCGGCCGCCATCGCCGCCACCGCTTGCCGTGTTGTAGTTCACGTCGGGAAGGGTGACGATCTTGGCCAGTTCCGGGAAGGGGTCCACGGCATGTGGGATGGCGTTCGCATTGACGAAATGCTCTTGGAACCGTGGCTCGATGGCGGTTTCGACCTTGTGGATCTGATGCACCGTCGCCTCGATAGCCGTGCGCGAACCCTTGTTCAGCAGGGCAATCCGTGCGCCGGTTCCGGCCGCGTTACCTGCCGAGGTAACATGATCCAACGGCGCGTCGGGAATCATCCCCAGCACCATCGCATGCTTCGGGCTGATATGGGCACCAAAGGCCCCGGCAAGCGTCACCCGCGCCACATTGTCGATACCCATCTCGTCCATCAGCAGACGCGCACCGGCGTATAGCGCGGACTTGGCAAGCTGTATCGCGCGGATGTCGGTCTGGGTGACATAAATCGTCGGCCCGCCTTCGGCGGAGCCATCGTGCAGCAGATAGGAATGGGTGCGCCCCTCTGGCACTGAACGCGGCGAGCCGACCTGTTCGGGGCTGCCGATCAGCCCCTTTGCATCGACGATGCCGGCCATGCGCATCTCGGCGACCGCCTCGATGATGCCCGATCCGCAGATGCCCGTGATGCCCGTGGTCTTTGTCGCTTCGGCAAAGCCGGGATCGTCGGACCAAAGCTCGCTGCCAATGACGCGGAAGCGGGGTTCTTTGGTCACCAGGTCGATCTCGACCCTCTCGATGGCACCCGGCGCAGCGCGCTGACCCGAAGAAATCTGTGCGCCCTCAAAGGCTGGACCGGTAGGCGACGAACAGGCAAGCACCCGGGTCTCATTCCCCAGCAGAAGCTCCGCGTTGGTGCCGACGTCGACGATAAGGACCATGTCCTTGGACTTGTTCGGCTCTTCCGACAGCGCCACGGCGGCACAGTCCGCCCCCACGTGGCCCGCGATGCAGGGCAGGACATAGACCCGCGCGGCGCGGTTCACCGCGGTCAGGTCCAACTCCCGCGCGTCAAGGCTGAGGCTGCCGGAGGTGGCCAGCGCGAACGGCGCCTGACCCAACTCCACGGGGTCGATCCCCAGCAGCAGGTGGTGCATCACCGGGTTGCAGACAAAGACGATCTCATAGATCGCCTCGCGGTCGATGTCCGCCTCGGTCGCGATCCCCTCGGCCAGCGTGTTCAGCGACTGTCTCACGGCGGCGGTCATCTCGACATCGCCGCCGGGGTTCATCATCGCATAGCTGACGCGGCTCATCAGGTCTTCGCCAAAGCGGATCTGCGGGTTCATGAGGCCAGAGGAGGCCAGAACCGTGCCGTCACGCAGGTCGCACAGATGGGCAGCGATGGTGGTGGAGCCAAGGTCGATCGCCAGACCGTAAAGCCCGCCCTCGTGGAAGCCCGGCCATATGTTCAGAATGCGCGGTTGTGCATCGTGATGGCCCTGGTGCAGGGCCACGGTGACCTTCCATTCGCCCTTGCGCAGCACAGGCTGCAGGCGGCGCAGGATGGCCAGGTCGGCGGTCACATCCTCGACCTGCCATTGATCGCGCAAGGCCCGCGCCAGGCGCTCAAAGTCGCCGGTCGGCTCGTGCATGTCCGGCTCTTCGACCTCGACGTAGAGGGCGCGGGTCGCAGGATCCATCACGATATCGCGCTGGGTCGCAGACTTGCGAATGACCTGCTTGTGGACTTGGCTTTCCGGCGGCACGTCGATGACGATATCGCCCATCACCTTGGCCTGACAGCCAAGACGGCGGCCCTTGGTCAGGCCGCGAATACGGTCATAGCGTTCCTCGACGGCGTTCCATTCCGAAAGCGCACCTTCATGCACCGTCACGCCATGCTTGGGAAACTCGCCATAGCCCGGCGTGATCTGGCATTTGGAACAGATACCGCGCCCGCCGCAGACGGAATCGAGATCGACGCCCAACTGCCGCGCGGCGGTCAGCACCGGCGTTCCATGCGCAAAGCGCCCGCGCTTGCCAGAGGGGGTAAAGATCACAAGGGCGTCGTCGGTCATGGGAAACCCGTCTTCTTTGGTCAGTTAAGGTGGCATTTAGTAAGTGCCGGAAAACGCGAACAGGCCCCGCGAGCGGAGCCTGCCACAATCCCGATGGGGCAGGGCGTCACGCCCGTGCCCGGCGCCCGCCCCGGCGGCCCGAGGTTGCGGCCGATGCCGCAGCGCTGGCTTCGGCAAAGGTGGCCCCACCCTCGACGGCTTCCAGCACCTTTGAGAAGCGGATCCATTCGCCGCCGTTCGCGTCGTGGTTCATCAGGAAGTTGGCGGCACGGATCGCCTCCATCTCGACCTGACGGACTGGGTTCATGATGGCACTGGTCATACCCGCACCGATCGCCATGGGCAGGAAGGCCGCGTTGATGCCGTGGCGGTGGGGAAGGCCGAACGAGATATTCGACGCGCCGCAGGTCGTGTTCACGCCAAGTTCCTCGCGCAGCTTGCGCACCAGCGCAAAGACCTGCTGACCGGCGGTCGCCATCGCGCCGACCGGCATCACCAGCGGATCGACGACGATATCATGCGCCGGGATGCCGAAATCGGCCGCACGCTGAACGATCTTCTTGGCGACCGCAAAGCGGACCTCGGGATCGGGCGAAATCCCGGTGTCGTCGTTCGAGATCGCGACGACGGGCACGTTGTATTTCTTGACCAGCGGCAGCACACGCTCCAGCCGTTCTTCCTCACCCGTGACCGAGTTCAGCAGCGGACGTCCCTCGCAGGCCTTCAGACCCTCTTCCAGCGCGCCAGGAACCGAAGAGTCGATGCACAGCGGCACGTCGGTGATCGCCTGGATACGCAGGATCAGTTCGCGCATCAGCGGCGGCTCGACAAAGTTGTTGTCGGCATAGCGCGGGTCCTGAGCCATCTTGTTGGTAAAGACGGCGCCCGAGTTCACGTCCAGAACCGTCGCGCCGCAGGCGACCTGTTGCAGGGCGTCGATCTCGACCGTGGTAAAATCGCCCGCCTCAAGCTCGGCAGCCAGCTTTTTCCGCCCGGTGGGGTTGATGCGTTCGCCGATGACGCAGAAGGGCTCGTCAAAGCCGATAACAACGGTTTTCGACTTCGATTCCAGAACGGTACGGGTCATTATTTATCCTGCGACAGAGGCGGGAACGCCCGAGGCGCCGCCGTTTTCGGTAACCCATGTGGCGTTGGTCTTGATACCGCCAAGCGGGAAGAAGTGAACCCGCTCGATCCCGAAGTTCGGATGGCGTGCCTTGTGGGCTGCCAGATCGGTCAGGAAATCGGTCGGCTCATAGGGCAGAAGCAGCTTGGTCACATCCATCGCCCGCTTTTGCAGGACGCGCAAGCTGGGGCCGACGCCACAGGCGATGGCGAACTTGATCAGCGTTTGCAGTTTTGCCGGACCGGCAACGCCGATGTGGATCGGCAGCGCGATACCCTCGGCGGCCAGCCGGTCGGCCCAGGCGATGACGGGACCAGCCTCGAAGCAGAACTGGGTGGCAATGGCCATCTTCGCGTCGGTGCGCTCGCTGAACTTCTGCTTCCAGCGCAGAGCGTCCATCACTGCGCGGTCAGAACCATCGGGGTCGATGTCCTTATTGCCTTCGGGGTGACCGGCGACATGCAGCCGCTCGAACCCGTCGAACAGGCCCGTTTCGATCATCTGCATCGAGCTGTCGAAATCGCCCGCCGGTTTCGGCACGCCGCCACCCAGCAGCAGCGCCTGCTTCACGCCAGCCTCGCCCTGATAGCGGGCGATCCAGTCGGCCAGTTCCACCTTGCCGCTGATGATGCGGGCGGGGAAGTGGGGCATGACGGTGTAGCCTTCGCCCGCCAGCCGCTTCGCGGTCGCCACCATCTCTTCGATAGGGGTGCCTTCGATATGCGCTATGTAGACGCGCGTATTCTGCGGCAGCAGATGGCGGAAGCTTTCGACTTTTTCCGCGGTGCGCGGCATCACCTCGATGGAATAGCCATCAAGCAGCGCCTCAAGCGACGACGGGGCGACCACCTGAGGGGCGCGGCGAAGATTGAACAGGGCCATCAGTCTCTCCTTCAGATCCTGCAGCACGGGGCGCCTTCAGGCCCGGCCATCTGTGTTGATCAGCGCCTTCAGGCGCGCCGTGTCGTATTCCGCCTCGATACGCGCCGCCTCGGCTGCGGCAACGGCATCGGGTTCTCCCTCGACCTCATAGGGCGCGGCTTTGCGCCATTCGGCCATATAGGCATCGGCATCCTTGGCGCCGATCTTCATCGCGCAACGGTCGATCGCCTGTTCAAAGCGTTCGGTCAGCTGCACCTTCGATCCGCGCCGGCCCTTGCCAACGATCACCTGCGCCGGAATATCGCGCCAATATACGATCGTGACTTCCGGCATGGCCGATTCCCCCTTGAATTCTGCCGCCGTTCTAGGCGCTGCGATGCGACATGCGATGTCGGATTTCGACAGGTTCCGCTCAGCCAGCGACCATGCCGGAAAACCGTTACACTTCCAACACGTCTGTGACACCCGTGCGACAGCGGCCGGTGTCCAGCATCCACCTTGCGCTGAGCCATGACCGGAACTAGGTTCAAGGTAACCACGAATGGAGGGCGAAATGACGCCCGAGCGTCCACTGGGTGCGGACGCGATCCCGATGCCGGCCGATGGACCATGGTCCATGGTGCCGCCGGAAGAACCGTCTGGCACCCCTATCGCCGACCCAGGGTCGCTTTATGCTGCCCTGGACCTCGGCACCAACAGTTGCCGGATGCTGATCGCCCAGCCGAAGGGCAGTCAGTTCACGGTGATCGACAGCTTTTCGAAGACTGTCCAGCTTGGCATCGGGCTGGAGGCTTCGGGCAGGCTCAGTCGGGCCTCGATGGGGCGCACGGTGCAGGCTTTGCGTATCTGCCAGAAGAAGATCGAAAAGCACGGCGTCCTCCGGATGCGCCTTGTCGCGACCGAGGCTTGCCGCCGCGCGCGCAATGCCCGCGATTTCATCCGCCAGGTGCGGCGCGAGACGGGCCTTGCGCTGGAAATAATCGCGCCCGAGGAAGAAGCGCGGCTGGCGGTCATCTCTTGCGCGCCGCTGGTGTCTCCTCGCACCGAACAATTGCTGGTCGTAGATATCGGCGGCGGCTCGACCGAGCTTGTCTGGATCGACCTTTCGGCGGTCGAACCGGAGGATCGGCCCAAGGCGATCATGCGGCTGCATGCCGGTTTTCAGGCGCAAGGCGATACACCCTCGGCCCGCGTGGTGGACTGGATTTCGGTTCCGCTGGGAGTCGCCACGCTCAAAGACCAGTTTGCGGATGTCGATGATGATTCTGCCCGCTTCGCGCTGATGAGTTGGTTCTTCGAGGAAAACCTGGCCAACTTCTCGCCCTACAACGCCGAGACGCCGCGCGACGGGTTCCAGATCATCGGCACCAGCGGCACGGTGACGACGGTTGCGGCATCGTTCCTGGGGCTGCGCCGCTATGACCGGGCAAAGGTCGATGGTCTGCGCATGTCTTCGGACCAGATCGACACGGTGATCCGCGACTACCTGCAACTCGGCCCCGAAGGACGGCGTGCCGACCCTCGCATCGGGCGAGACCGCCATGCGCTGATAATGTCTGGCGCGGCTATCCTTCAGGCGCTGATGCGGATATGGCCGACCGATCGCCTCTCGGTGGCCGATCGCGGACTGCGCGAGGGGCTGCTTTACGCACAGATGAGCGCAGATGGCGTGCTAGAGGACGGACCTTACGAATGACGGAAAAACCGACCTCGGGCCGGGGCCAGCGCGACCTGCGTGTGCGCGTCAAGACGGCGAAGGGCCGCAAGCTGTCCTCGACACTGTGGCTGGAGCGCCAGTTGAACGACCCCTACGTCCAGCGCGCCAAGCGTGAGGGCTATCGCGGTCGCGCGGCCTTCAAGATCATTGAACTGGACGACAAATATGACTTCCTCAAGCCCGGCGCGCGCGTTGTCGACCTGGGCTGTGCGCCGGGGGGGTGGTGCCAGGTGGCGGTCGCGCGCGTCAACGCGCTTGGCGACCGGGCGGGCAAACCCGTTGGCAGGGTTCTGGGCGTGGATCTGCAAGAGGTGGAGCCTATCGCCGGGGCCGATATTCATCAACTCGACTTCCTGTCGGACGAAGCCGACGAAAAGGTAAAGCAATGGCTCGGCGGCTCGGCCGATGTGGTGATGAGCGACATGGCCGCGGCTTCCTCCGGCCACAAGCAGACCGACCACCTTCGCATTGTGGCTCTGTGTGAGGCTGCGGCGGAGTTCGCCTTTGATGTGCTGGAAACCGGCGGCACCTTTGTCGCCAAGGTGTTGGCTGGCGGGGCGGAAATCGGGCTGCAGACAACCCTGAAGCGAAACTTCACCAAGGTCGCCAATGTAAAACCGCCTGCCAGTCGGTCGAACAGTTCCGAGAAGTTTGTGGTTGCGATGGGGTTCCGCGGACGAGGCGCGAAAGATGTTCCCGGCGCTGACACGGATCAGACGCATATCGCCGAAGGGCAGGGCGAAGACCCGCCCGCAAAATGAAAAGGGGCGCCGCAATGGCGCCCCTTTGTTTACCTAGCGTAAACTATTCAGGCACCCCAAGTACGCACCGATCCGCAATCCATGTGAACAAAATTCGACCGCGAGTAGGTGCCAACACCGCCCGAGGCGCAGGAGGCTGCCGCCTTGGCCATCTGGCGCACGCTGCGCGACTTCAGGCGCAGATCGGCCGCCTGACCCTTTATGTGCAAAGAGTTACGGGCAACGCCGCTGGAACGCGAACGCAGCATCGCATTGGTCTGCGGGCTGCGGTAACCAGACAGCAGCATGTAGGGTTCGCTGACATCCAGCAGACGATGTGAAGCCGCCATGATATCGACGTTGCGCGGGTCGATCTTTATCTTGGTATCAGTGCGCCAGTCGCGCATGAAGTAGTTGATTTCCTTTAGAACTTCCGGAATGTACTCGCCTTCGATCCAGTAGATCGTGTCCATGCTTTCGCCGGTGCGGCCGGAATACATCCTGATCCTACGAATGTCGCCCGCGCCCTTCAGCAGTGCGAAAGCATTTGAGTATGTCGGAGCTGCTACGACAGCCGTTGCTGCAAAGGCACCAAGCAAACCACGCCGCGTGAGGCCCGTCATCCGAGTTTCTGTCATTATAAGCGCCTGTCCCGTATCCGTGTCGCGACCGCCTTACCGGCAGTTCGTTCGCAACTTATCCCCAAGTGCATGATCTCTATGCCACGGCGCGATTCTTTCACCAAGCCTTGATTGCGCCCGATTGGCGAACAGATGCTTAATCGGCAGATTGCCGCGCAACCTGATGTGAACCGCCGTTCGGCCATCTGCGTCCAACTTGTCACAGTGGATAGCAGGCTGACCCAGCGGCAGAGGTGTCGGCAATGGACAGTCCCCAAGGATTCGCAGACACTTGGCAGGACACGCGATTTGTATCGGGACGATTGTTGCTCATGACCCAGACCTGCCGACGCCCTCCGATGCCGCTCTGGTTGTGTGCCACTTTTTTAATCATATCGTTGATCGCACCGCAGGTTTCCCTTGCGTCAGAGGCGCAGACGACGGCTTTCAGACAGGCGGTTGCCGAGGCGGCAGCCGAGGATGAGGCGCTCGCAGCCTTCTATCGTGACAATGATTATCAGGCCATCTGGACAGACGCCGACGACTCGGCGCGGCGCGGCGCGCTTCTGACTGCGCTTTCACATGCCGATGATCATGCTCTGCCGGTCAATCGCTATGATCCCGACCAGTTGGTCGGCGCCCTTCGCTCTGCCTGGTCCGAGCGAGACCGGGGCCGGATCGAGGTACGGATGTCGCGCGCCTTCCTTGACTATGCGCGCGATGTCCAGACCGGCGCGCTGATGCCGGCAAAGGTCGATGCGGGCATCCTGCGTGAGGTTCCGGTTCGGGATCGGCGCGAACAGATCGCGGCATTCAGCAAAGCCGACCCGGTCGCCTATCTGCAGGCACTGCCGCCCAGAACGCCGGAATATGCCCTGCTGATGCGCGAGCGGCTGCTGTTGCAGAAGCGGATCGCGGATGGCGGCTGGGGTCCGACAGTTTCGTCGAAATCGCTTCAACCGGGCGACTTCGGGCAGGCCGTAGTGCAGTTGCGCGATCGCCTGGTCGCCATGGGGATGATGGGGCAGACCGCTTCGCAGGACTATGACGGGCCGTTGATCCGCGCGGTCCAGCAGTTCCAGTATCTGCACGGCCTGGCCACGGACGGCGTGGCGGGGGCCGATACGGTGCAAGAGATCAACGTCTCGCCGGAACAGCGCCTGAAATCCGTGGTCGTCGCCATGGAGAGAGAGCGGTGGATGAACATCGACAGGGGTGACCGCTATATCTGGGTGAACCTGCCCGATTTCAGCACACGCATCGTCGATCACGGCAAAATCACTTTCCAGACCCGGTCCGTCATAGGCAAGAACGACCCCGACCGTCGCACCCCCGAATTCTCGGATCAGATGGAATACATGGTGGTGAATCCAAGCTGGAACGTTCCCCGCTCGATCACCACCAAAGAGTATCTGCCGCTTTTGAAAAGCAATCCGAACGCGGCGGGGCATTTGAAGATCGTGGACCGCAACGGACGGGTCGTGCCGCGCAGCCAGATAAACTTCGCGGCCTATACCGCGCGGAACTTCCCCTATTCGATGCGCCAGCCGCCTTCGGACGGCAACGCGCTTGGGAAGGTCAAGTTTATGTTTCCGAACGTGAACAACATCTACTTGCACGATACGCCGCAGAAAGAGTTGTTCACACAACCCGTGCGCGCCTACAGCCATGGCTGCATCCGGCTGAACGACCCCTTCGATTTCGCCTATGCATTGCTGGCTGTGCAATCGGACGATCCGCAGGGACTGTTCTCGCAGCACCTGAAGACGGACGTCGAGACAGTGATCAAGCTGGACGTGCCGGTGCCGGTGCATCTGGTCTATTTCACCGCCTATCCCACGGCCAAGGGTCAGATGACCTACCGGCGCGATGTCTATGGCCGCGACGCACGCATCTTCGAGGCATTGACCGAGGCCGGGGTGGCGCTGGAGCCGGTTCAGGGTTAGATCAGGCCGGGGTGGTGCAAAGGCTGCCCGAGGCTGGAGATGCCCATGGGCTATTCGATCCGCGAGATTGCAGCTGCGCTTGGCGCTGACGCCATGGGCGATGTCGATCTGATTGTGGATGAGGCTTCCGAACCTGCGGCGGCAGGGCCAAGGGCTTTGGCGCTGGCAATGAATCCCAAGTATGCCGATGGTCTGGCAACGGGCGCTGCCCAAGCTGCGATCCTTTGGCCCGGCGCGGATTGGCAGGTGCTTGGATTGCGCGCGGCCATCGTCGTGCCGCGCCCGCGAGTGGCCATGTCGGGGCTGACGCGGATCTTTGATCCGGGGCCCCAGATTGGCAAGGGCATTCATCCGACAGCCGTTATTGACCCCGGTGCGGACATTGGCGCAGGTGCGCGGATCGGGCCATTCGTGGTTGTCGCTGCCGGTGTCCGGATCGGGCCGAATGCGCGCATCGCCTCGCACGTCTCGATCGCCGAGGGCGCGCGCATCGGCGATGACGCCCTGATCCTTCAGGGAGCAAGGATAGGTGCCCGCGTCGTCATCGGCGACCGTTTCATCTGCCAGCCGGGCGCGGTCATCGGTGGCGACGGCTTTTCCTTTGTCACCCCCGAAAAATCCGGCGTCGAACAGGTGCGTGAGACTTTGGGAGCGCGCGAGAATATTCAATCCCAGGGCTGGATGCGTATCCATTCGCTTGGCTCGGTTCAGATCGGCGACGATGTCGAGATCGGCACCAATGCCGCCGTGGATCGCGGCACGATCCGCAGCACGATGATCGGCAATGGCACGAAGTTGGACAACCTCGTCCACCTTGGCCACAACGTTCAGGTCGGTAAGGATTGCCTGATCTGCGGTCAGGTCGGTGTTGCGGGCTCGGTCAGGATCGGCGACCGGGTTGTTCTGGCCGGGCAGGTCGGCGTGAATGACAACATCTTCATCGGCGATGATGTGATCGCCGGCGGTGCCAGCAAGATTTTCACCAACGTTCCGGCAGGGCGCGTTCTGCTTGGTTATCCGGCGGTCAAGATGGACAGCCATATCGAGATGCAGAAGGCGCTGCGCCGTCTGCCCCGGCTGTCAGCCGCAGTGGCTGCCTTGCAGAAAGCCATTTCAAAACCCGATGCAAATGACTAAACCGGCGCCGTGCCGCCATGGGGAACGACATGACGCAAAGCGTTAAGGACAAGGTTATCGCCATCATCGCTGAACAGGCGGTTCTCGATCCGTCGGACGTGACCATGGACGCGACGCTGGAAAGCCTTGGCATCGACAGTCTCGGTCTGGTCGAATCCATCTTCGCCATCGAGGAGGCTTTCGACATCTCGGTTCCATTCAACGCCAACGATCCCGGTGACAGCGAGTTCGATATTTCCACCGTTGCCTCCATCGTCACGGCGGTTGAGGGGCTGGTGGCTGCGCGCGCCGGATGAAGCGTGTCGTCATCACAGGGGCGGGCACGATCAACGCCCTTGCCCATGACGTGCCGGGAACGCTTGAAGCGTTCCGCGAGGGGCGCTGCGGCATCACCGACCTGGACATTCGGGACAAGGACCGCCTGTCGATACAGATCGGCGGGCAGGTGCATAACTGGGATCCCGAGGTGCACTTCAACCGCCAGCAGATTGTCCTGTATGACAAGTTCACCCAGTTCACGCTGCTTGCCGCGCGAGAGGCCGTGGCGCAGTCGGGACTGAACTTCGACGGCCATCTGGGCTATGAGGCGGGGGTCGTCCTTGGCACCGCCGGGGGTGGCGTGAACACCTGGGACGAGAATTATCGCGCCGTCTATGAAGAAGGCAAGAACCGCGTCCACCCGTTCGTCGTGCCGAAGTTGATGAACAACGCGGCCGCCAGTCACTTGTCGATGGAGTTCAACCTGAAAGGGCCGAGCTTCTCGGTCGCCACCGCCTGCGCCAGTTCCAACCACGCGATGGGCCTCGCCTATCAGATGATCCGGGGCGGCGGCGCGCAGGCGATGCTGACGGGCGGGTCGGAATCCATGCTGTGTTTCGGCGGGATCAAGGCCTGGGAAGGCCTGCGCGTCATGTCAAAGGACGCCTGCCGCCCCTTCAGCCTGAACCGCAACGGGATGGTGCAGGGCGAAGGTGCCGCTGTCTTCGTTTTTGAGGAATACGACCACGCCCGCAAACGCGGAGCGGACATTCTGGCCGAAGTTGCGGGCTTTGCGATGACCTCGGATGCATCGGATATCGTTATGCCGTCAAAGCAAGGTGCTGCTCGGGCCATAGCCGGGGCGCTGCGCGACGGGCGGATCAATGGCGACGAGGTGGGCTATATCAACGCCCATGGCACCGGCACTGCGGCGAACGACAAGACCGAATGTGCAGCCGTGGCCGATGTCTTTGGCCATCATGCCGACCGGCTGATGATTTCATCCACCAAGTCCATGCACGGCCATCTGATCGGTGGCACGGGGGCGGTCGAGTTGCTCGCCTGCGTCATGGCGCTGCGCGACGGGGTGATCGCGCCGACGATCGGTTATGAGGAAGCGGACCCGGAATGCGCACTGGACGTGGTGCCGAACACGGCACGTGAGGCAAAGGTGGATGTGGTCTTGTCCAACGCCTTCGCCTTTGGCGGGCTGAACGCCGTTCTGGCGCTGCGCCGCCTGGCCTGAGTCTGCCGCCGCGCGCCATCGCGCACGGCGGCCTGTCGCATCAGTTGGCTTTGACGGGCAGTTTCGAGATAGCGTCGAAGCCTGCGGTAAAGCCTTTCAGCGAAACGTTCAGCACGACCTTCTGGTCGGGCGCTGCAACCGGAACGATGGTCAGCGTCGCCTTGTTACCTTTCTTGAAGCCGTCGACTTCCGCCTGGGTGAAGCCCACGCGCGAAACGCAGCCAAGCGGTGCGCACCAGGTGAAGGGATAGCGCTTGGGCTGGTTGGTATCGACCGCGAAGGTCAGTTGTTCGGTCAGCAGGGTTTCCAGCGGCGCAACGATGGTCGCGCCCGCCACAGCCGCCTGACCGGCGGGCAGCGCGAACAGGCTGATCTCGGCCACGCTGTTACCCTTGTCATCCTTCAGCAGCTGATACAACTGGCAGGGGTTTGCACCGTCTTCGGTCCGCAGGCAGCGCTGCTCCCAATCGTCGAATTTCGCTTCCGTATAGGTCGTGCCCGGCCCGTCCGCCGCTTGCACCGGGGTTCCGGTCGACAGTCCAGCCGCCGGATCGGCCTGTTCTTGCGTGGCAGGCGGATGAGCGTCGTCCTGCGCGAAGGCGGCCGCAGCTGCAAGCAGCGACAGCCCGGCAGCAAGGGAAAGGGATCGGGTCAGGGTTTTCATATGTTGTTCCATGAAGGTGGTATGGTTGCGACTGCGTTAGCATGGCGGGATGGCGCTGTCAGGTCCGAAATCGTGCTGCTCGCGCGCCTGTGTGAAGCTCTGCCAAAAACAGAAAAAGGGCCCGCAGCGAGGCCCTTTTTCCATTTGCAGTCTTGCTCCCTGTCGGACTGGCCGACTTCATTGAGTAAGACGCTAAGGCCAATTTTCCCACGCGTCAACGAGATTCTTTACAGTTTTTAGACACTCACGGTCTTTGAAAAGTAATGAAAAAATGCCGCGCCAGGCTTTGGCGCGGCCAGTCATACAGGGAGGAAGTCGTGCCCGGGGGAAAGCACCTGAAACCACGGGCAAGATGGACACTGGCAGAATAAACTTAACAATGTATTTTCGCCGCAAAGGCAGCTTTGGACCGGAGGAATTTTATGGCCGACGCGGGCAACATCTTCGTGGGCGGCGGAGCAGAGGCTTATGCCCTGCCGCAGGAACTGCTGCTTGGCTATGGCAACCGCCACGGGCTGATCGCGGGTGCAACCGGCACCGGCAAGACGGTCACGCTCCAGGTCCTGGCCGAGGGATTTTCCGCCGCAGGCGTTCCCGTCTTTCTGGCCGATGTCAAAGGCGACCTGGCCGGCATATCTGTCGCCGGATCGGCTGCCGACAAGCGCACAGATGCCTTCCTGAAACGATCCGAGACGATCAAGTTTCCGCTGACCTACCGCGCTTTCCCCGTGACTTTTTGGGACTTGTTCGGTGAGCAAGGCCACCCGATCCGCGCCACCGTGGCTGAGATGGGGCCGCTGCTGCTATCGCGGCTGCTGGAACTGACCGAGCCGCAGGAGGGTGTCCTGAACATCGCCTTCCGCCTCTCGGATGAAGAGGGTTTGCCGCTTCTAGATCTGAAGGATCTCCAGGCACTGCTGGTGTTCATCGGAGAGAACGCATCCTCGATCGGTCTGCGCTATGGCAACGTTTCGCCCGCTACAGTTGGCTCGATCCAGCGGCGGCTGCTGGTGCTGGAAAATCAGGGTGGCAATCTGCTGTTCGGCGAGCCGGCCCTGGATCTGGCCGACCTGATGACATTGGACGAAACCGGGGCAGGGCGCGTCAACATCCTCGCCGCAGACAAGCTGATGGCATCGCCTCGGCTCTATGCCACCTTCCTGTTGTGGATGCTGTCCGAACTGTTCGAGGTTCTGCCCGAGGTCGGCGATCCCGAGAAACCCAAGCTCGTATTCTTCTTCGACGAAGCGCACCTTCTGTTCAACGACGCGCCCAAGGCGCTGGTCGACAAGGTGGAACAGGTCGCGCGCCTTATCCGGTCAAAAGGCGTGGGCGTCTATTTCATCAGCCAAAGCCCCGACGACATTCCCGAGAATATCCTGGGCCAGCTTGGAAACCGGGTGCAGCACGCGCTGCGCGCCTTTACCGCCCGTGACCAGAAAGCGCTGAAGCTCGCCGCCCAGACCTATCGCGACAACCCGCGCTTCTCGACCGAGGATGCAATCCGCGAGGTAGGCACAGGCGAAGCGGTCACGTCTTTCCTGGAGGCGAAAGGTATTCCCGGCATGGTGGAACGCACACTGGTGCGCCCGCCCCATTCGCAGGCTGGACCCATCGACGCCGCCACCCGCGCCAGCCTGATCGCCGCATCGCCGTTCAAGGGCAAGTACGACACGACGCTGGATCGGGAGTCCGCTTTCGAGATCTTGCGCGACCGCGCAAGCAAGGCAGCAGAAGAGGTGCAGAAGGCCGAAGCGTCAAAGAACACCTCTGCGGAACTGAACGATGCCTTCAACAACGCCCGCCGCTGGGATGGTGGCACGACGGTAGCGCCCAAGGCCGCCCCGAAGCCTGCCGCGCGGCGTGGTGACTCGGTGGCCGAGGCGTTCGCGAAGTCTTTCGCCCGCCAGCTTGGCAGCAGGTCTGGGCAGGCTCTGGTACGCGGCGTACTGGGATCGCTGTTCAAGGGGCGATAAGCTCGTTCAAAGCCGCGGCATCGCGGCGCATCCCCATTGGAGCGGACGCGTCTTTCCCGTAGGATCGCGTCTGCAAGAGGGTGACAGCAACGATGATCGCAGAACTTGGCCATTTCGTATTGGTGCTGGCTTTTGGCGTGGCTCTGATCCAGTCGGTCGTGCCGCTGATCGGAGCGCAGAAAAGATGGGACGGCTGGATGGCCGTGGCCGAACCTGCAGCCCTGATCCAGGTGATCCTGATCGGTTTCGCCTTTGCGGCGCTGATGTTCTCTTTCGTGACCTCGGACTTTTCGCTGCGTCTCGTGACTATGAACTCGCACAGCCTCAAGCCGCTGATCTACAAAATCTCCGGCGTATGGGGGAACCACGAGGGGTCGCTGCTGCTCTGGACGCTTATCCTGTCGATTTACGGCGCCTGCGTGGCCTTGTTTGGGGGCAATCTGCCGCCGGTGCTCAGGGCGCGTGTATTGTCCGTGCAGGGGATGATCGGCCTCGCCTTTCTGGCTTTCATGCTGTTCACCTCGAACCCCTTCCTGCGGCTGGTGTCGCCCCCCTTCGACGGACAGGATCTGAACCCCCTGCTGCAGGATCCGGGCCTCGCCTTCCATCCGCCCTTCCTTTACCTCGGCTATGTCGGTCTCTCGATGACATTTTCCTTCGCCGTCGCCGCCCTGATCGAGGGGCGCGTCGATTCCGCCTGGGCGCGCTGGGTCCGTCCATGGGCGCTGACGGCATGGATATTCCTGACGATCGGCATCGCGCTTGGCTCGTGGTGGGCCTATTACGAACTCGGCTGGGGCGGTTTCTGGTTCTGGGATCCGGTCGAGAACGCCTCTTTCATGCCGTGGCTGATCGCTGGCGCTCTCTTGCACTCGGCTGTCGTCGTGGAAAAGCGCGAGGCACTGAAAAGCTGGACCATACTGCTGGCCATCATGGCCTTCGGATTCTCTCTTATCGGCACCTTCATCGTTCGCTCCGGCATACTTACCAGTGTCCACGCCTTCGCCAATGACCCGGAACGCGGCGTCTTCGTGCTTGGCATCGTCGCCGTATTCATGGGCGGCGCGCTGATCCTTTTCGCCGTGCGCGCCGGCGCGATGGAGGCAAAGGGCGTTTTCACGCCGATCAGCCGCGAAAGCGCCATGATCGCCAACAACCTGCTGCTGTCTGTATCCTGCTTTGTCGTCTTTGTCGGCACGCTCTGGCCGTTGATGGCCGAATTGATCTTCGGTCGCAAACTGTCGGTCGGTCCGCCCTTTTTCGACATGGCATTTACCCCCTTTATGGTGGCGCTGGCGGTCATCCTGCCCATTGGTGCAATCCTGCCCTGGAAGCGCGGGCACCTTTCCCGCGCGATAGAGCCGATCTGGCCCGCGCTGATGCTTGCGCTTGTGCTGGGCGCGCTGGTCTGGACGATGCAGACCGGCCGGGCCTTCCTTGGACCCGTCGGGGTTCTACTGGGAACCTGGGTGGTCTTGGGAGCGATAAGTGATCTTGCCTACCGCGTCGGCCGCTGTTCCCTTGGAATGAAGTTGCAGCGCATGCGCCGGTTGCCGCGCGCCGACTGGGGCAAAATGGTGGCCCATAGCGGTTTCGGGATCACGGTTTTCGCGATTTCTGCCGTTCTCGCTTGGCAGACCGAGGACATCCGCGTTGTCCGTGTGGGCGAGAGCTATGAGATCGGGCGCTATTCTGTCCTCCTGAAGGATGTGAAAAAGGTGCCAGGGGCGAATTACACCAGCACCATGGCCGAGATGGTGGTTTCGCGCGACGGCCGCGTGGTGGCGACGCTTCGCCCCGAAAAACGCATGTATCACGTAGCCCAGATGCCGACGACCGAAGCGGGCATTGACTACCGTCTTATGCGCGATCTCTACCTGGTTATCGGAGACGAACAGGCAGACGGCGGTTGGGCGGTGCGCAGCTACATCAAGCCATTCGTCAACTGGCTCTGGATCGGTGCCCTGATCATGGCGCTTGGCGGTGGGCTCAGCCTGTCCGACCGTCGCCACCGCCTTGCCGCCGGAGCGCGTCGTCCTATCCGGACAGCGGTCGCTGCGGAATGAGGCGGACCATCCTTGCGCTGGCGCTTGTCACACTCGCTGCTCCCGTGGCGGCGATCCAGCCCGACGAGGTGCTGTCCGATCCCGTGCTTGAGGCGCGCGCACGCGAATTGTCCAAGGAACTGCGCTGCCTGGTATGCCGCAACGAAAGCATAGATGAATCGAACGCTGATCTGGCTCGCGATCTGCGCCTCCTGCTGCGCGAACGTCTGGTGGCTGGCGACAGCGACCAACAGGCGATCGCATTCATTGTTGACCGCTACGGCGAATACGTGCTGCTGAACCCCACGGTCAGCGGATCGAACCTGATCCTCTGGATCGCGGGCCCCGCCATGCTGGCGGGCGGCGCTCTCATCTCCGCGCTCTACCTCCGCCGTCGTCATAGGACGCCAGAGCCGCAAGCAGCAGCGCTCAATGAGGCCGAGACGCGGCGGCTGGATCAAATCCTGAAAGACTGACGCTCCGTTCCGCTAGTCCTCTGACACTTCCGCCGCCTATGCTGGCGCGGAAAATCGGGGGGATGCGATGCAGATGACAACCTTTGTTCAGGAGGCTGGCCTTGCCGTCCTGACGCTGAGCCGCCCCGAACTGATGAACGCTCTCAACGCCACAATGCGGCAGGAATTGCGGACTGCGATTGAGATCGCCGCCCGTAGCGCAAGGGTGCTGGTCCTGACAGGCGCGGGCCGCGCCTTCTGCTCTGGTCAGGATCTGTCGGACCGCATCGCAGGCGCAGACTTTGACCTTGAGGCGACCCTGCGCGACGAATACGAACCTCTCCTTCGCGAGCTTTACGTCTGTCCCATCCCCACGATCGCGGCCGTCAACGGCGCCGCTGCGGGGGCAGGTGCCAACCTTGCCCTTGCCTGCGACGTGGTGATCGCCACCGAAAGCGCCAGCTTCATTCAGGCCTTTACCCGCATCGGCCTGATACCTGACGCGGGCGGCACCTGGACCCTGCCGCGCCAGATCGGTTCCGCCCGCGCCATGGGCGCGATGCTGTTCGCCGACAGGATCGGCGCGCGACAAGCCGCCGACTGGGGGATGATCTACGAATGTGTCCCGGACGACGTCTTCGTCACCCATTGGCAGGCCCGTGCCCACCATCTGGCCAATGGTCCGACCGCCGCCTATGCCGCGCTGAAACAGGCGCTACGCGCCAGCCCCGGCAATGGCCTTGAACAGCAACTGGCGTTGGAGGCGCGCCTGCAAGGCCAGTGCGGCGCGACCGCGGACTTCAACGAAGGCGTCGCGGCCTTCCTTGAAAAACGTGCTGCCCGGTTCGTGGGGCGCTAGGCCCCCCGCGCCAGCGCCGCAACCCCGGTCCGCGCGATCTCGCGCAGACCAAGCGGGCGCATCAGATCGGCGAAGGCGTCGATCTTTTCCGGCGTGCCCGTCATCTCGAACACAAAGCTTTCCAGCGTGGAATCAACCACGTTCGCCCGGAAAATCTCGGCCAGCCGCAGTGCCTCGATCCGGTGCTCACCCTTGCCTGCGACCTTGAACAGCGCCAGTTCCCGCTGCACCGCAGGACCGTCCACGGTCAAGTCATGCACCTCATGCACCGGCACCATGCGTTCCAGCTGCGCCTTGATCTGCTCAATCACCTGCGGCGTGCCGGTGGTCACCACGGTGATGCGGCTCCGATGCCCGGTGTGATCGACCTCGGCCACGGTCAGGCTGTCGATGTTGTAGCCCCGCCCCGAGAACAGACCGATGACACGGGCAAGAACCCCGCTTTCGTTGTCCACGACCACGGCCAGCGTATGGCTCTCATTGATCTCGGTATAAGGATCGCGAAGGTCATAGGCGGAGTGGCTCGACGAGCCTTTCTTGATGTTGAGCGGCGACATTGGGCCTGCTCCCTTCCTGTCATTCTTCTGTTCACAAATATCCCGGGGGTCCGGGGGCAGAGCCCCCGGCGCCTTACACCAGCACCGCGCCCTTGGCTCCGATCACGCCCTGCGTATCCGCCTCGCCCAGCAGCATCTCGTTATGCGGCTTTCCGCTCGGGATCATGGGGAAGCAATTCTCGTGCTTCTCGACCCTGCAATCGAAGATCACCGGACCGTCGTAGCGGATCATCTCCATGATCGCGTCGTCCAGATCCTTCGGATCGGTGCACTGGATGCCCTTGCAGCCGAATGCCTCGGCCAGCTTCACAAAATCGGGCAGGCTTTCCGACCAGGAATGCGAATAGCGTTCGCCATGCAGCAGCTCCTGCCACTGCCGAACCATGCCAAGTCGTTCGTTGTTCAGGATGAACTGCTTGACCGGCGCCCGGAACTGCATCGCCGTGCCCATTTCCTGCATATTCATCAGCCAGGACGCCTCACCCGCCACATTGATGACCAGCGCCTCGGGGTGGGCGACCTGCACACCTATGGATGCCGGCAGGCCATAGCCCATCGTTCCCAGCCCACCGGATGTCATCCAGCGGTTCGGCTCTTCGAAGTTCAGGAACTGCGCCGCCCACATCTGGTGCTGCCCGACTTCCGTCGTGATATAGCGATCCATACCCTTGGTCAGCGCCTCGAGCCGTTCCAGCGCGTATTGCGGCTTGATGGTCTTTTTCGACGGCGTGTAGGTCAGGCATTTCACCGCCTGCCATTCCGCAATCCTGCCCCACCATTTCGCCAACGCCTCGCGGTTGACCTTGCGCCCACGCGCGACCCAACGCTCCAGCACGTCTTCCAGGACCGAGGCGACATCACCGACGATCGGCACTTCGGTCCGGATGACCTTGTTGATCGACGAAGGGTCGATATCTATGTGCGCCTTGCGCGAATGGGGCGAGAAATCCTTGATCCGGCCGGTGATACGGTCGTCGAACCGGGCGCCGACGTTGATCATCACATCGCAGCCGTGCATGGCCAGGTTGGCCTCGTACAGCCCGTGCATCCCCAGCATCCCGAGCCACGCCTTGCCACTGGCCGGATAGGCGCCCAGACCCATAAGGGTCGAGGTGATCGGGAATCCCGTCGCCTCGACCAGTTCGCGCAGCAGTCGTGTGGCGGCTGGGCCGGAATTGATGACGCCACCCCCGGTGTAGAAGACCGGCCGCTCGGCCGTCTCGATCATCTCGACCAGCGCCTCGATCGCCTCTGGATCGCCCTTTGTGCGTGGCTGGTAATGGCCGGTCCGTGCGCCGTCGGGCGGGGTATATCCGGCGGTGGCGAATTGCACGTCCTTCGGAATGTCGACCAGAACCGGGCCGGGGCGGCCATGAGTCGCCACGTGAAAAGCCTGATGTATCGTCTCGGCCAGCTTCGAGGTGTCCTTGACCAGCCAGTTGTGCTTGGTGCAGGGCCGGGTGATGCCAACGGTGTCGGCCTCCTGAAACCCGTCAGTGCCGATCATGAAGGTCGGAACCTGCCCCGACAGGACGATGATCGGGATGGAATCCAGCAGCGCATCGGTCAGCCCGGTAACCGCATTGGTCGCCCCCGGCCCGGATGTCACCAGCGCGACACCCGGCTTGCCCGTAGACCGCGCATAACCTTCGGCCATATGCACCGCGCCCTGTTCGTGGCGGACAAGGATGTGGCGGATATCGTTCTGCTGGAAAATCTCGTCATAGATCGGCAGCACCGCCCCGCCGGGATAGCCGAAGACCACCTCGACACCCTGATCCTTCAGCGCCTGCACCACCATGCGCGCGCCGGTCATCGTCGTGCCTGCCTTGGTCATTCCCGCCGCCCCGGTTTTCGCAGTATGTGCCTTGTTCATCGTCTGTATCCTCTGCCGCCGCCCTTGGGGCGTCTTTCGCGCAACAAAAAGCCCCCGGGTTTCAATCGGGGGCGCATGGGAACCTTTATGGTAAAACCGTCACCGGCCCATGCGCTTTAACCCTACAAGTACAAGAATGCTGGCCACCGCCTGCCTCCATCAACCTGTTGGGGAACCTAAGCGCGGGAATCGGGGGCGTCAACGGGGAAATGCAGGCAGAAACTGTCGCGAACACATATTTTTTGGTAATAATATTTCTGAATCGGCGACTGAGTTTGAAAGAAATGAAATTTTCCGGCTCAATAGCGCTGGATCAGATCCCAGTGATTGCCGAACGGGTCACGCCAGACCGCGACGATGCCATAGGGCTCGAACCGCGGCTCTTCCTCAAAGCGGATGCCGGCGGCCATCATGCGCGCGTGATCCCGGGCGAAGTCATCGGTTTCAAGGAACAGGAAAACGCGGCCCCCGGTCTGGTTTCCGATGGCCTGTTCCTGCTGCACCCCCGCAGCGCGAGCCAGCAGCAACTGCGCACCACCGCCCGGAGGCTCGACAGTGACCCAGCGTTTGGTGCCCTGGTCTATGTCGGACGTCAGCCGAAACCCCATGACGCCCACGAAGAACTCGATCGCCTCATCATAGTCCCGCACGACCAGCGCGACCGCAGCCAGACGGGCCTTGCTCATTCGCGAGAGCGGCTGTCGGGCAGGGTAATCCGCGCCACCTGTTCGGCGATGGGATCGACCGACAGCGGGTGCAATTCGGCCTTGTGATATGCAGGATCACCGATTTCCTGCCACTGGCCGCCCTTGTAGATTTCCAGTGCACCGAACTTGGCCTTGTAGCCCATCTTGCGGCTGCCCGGCACCCAATAGCCAAGGTAGACGTAGGGCAGCCCCGCCTCACGCGCGATGTCGACATGATCAAGCACCACGTAAGTGCCAAGACTCGCATCCATCAGGTCGGGGTCGTAGAATGAATAGACCATGCTCAACCCGTCATCCAGCAGGTCGGTCAGGCAGACGGCGGCCAGTTGACGCCCGCTCTCGCCCGACATGGGCGGCCTTGTATATTCGATGACGCGGCTGCGGATCGGCGTTTCCTCGATCATGGCGGCGAATTCGAAGATATCCATGTCCGCCATGCCGCCATCGGCATGGCGCGTGTCCAGATAGCGACGGAACAGCGCATACTGGTCCTCGGTCGCCCAGGGGCTGGTCGCGTTGCGCATCAGATCGACATTGCGCCGCATAACCCGTTTCTGCGTACGAGACGGCTCGAAATCCGCCACCCGGATCCGGGCAGAGATACAGGCGGAACACTCGGCGCAGGACGGGCGATACAGCACGTTCTGCGACCGCCGGAACCCCTGCTTCGACAGCGTATCGTTCAGCTTCTGTGCATGTTCCCCCTGCAACGCCGTGAACAATTTCCGTTCCATCCGCCCCTCGAGGTAGGGGCAGGCTTGCGGTGCCGTCACATAGAACTGGGGCGCAATGGGAAGGGTATGGCGCATGTTGCAACAGGATCAGGGATTATGCGACGTTAGCAAGGCCTGATCGTGTCGCCAAGCGGCGAGTTGGATCAGCCCCGCGCGGGGCGATTGATCGCCACAGTATTCAGCACAAGGTCGGTCAACCCCTGCCCACGCGGACCGGTCGCCATCAGCATCATCGACAAAAGCTGTGGCAGCATCGTTCCGATGGTCAGCGTATAGCCCAGCACATGCAGAAAGGCGGTCGCTACGTCGAAATGCTGGCCGTTGCGGTCGCGGAATTCGATTGCCATCAACCGCATACCGGGCGTTGCCGATTTACGGGCAAGCGAGATCGTGCGGTAGATGAAACTGATGGTGAAATACAAGACCGGTAGGAAAAACAGCCCGACAAAGGCCGTGAAGGGAATGATCACGATGGTGGTGATTGCGATCAGGATGGCATCCACCACCCATGCCAGCGCGCGTTTAAGCGGCACATCGGCATAGAACTCGGCCTGGTAATCGGGGTCGGGCAGCGCGTAGGTCATCTGGCTCATCTGCGGCACATAAGGTGGCGCGCGGCCCATTCAAAGGGGCCGCGCGAGATTGTCGTCAGTACTGGCCGGGCGCAGGGGTTTCCGGCGCAGTGGGGGGCGTCTGCGCATCGCGCGCACGCTGCTCCATGAAGGCATCGAACTCCTGCTTGTCCTTAGCGTCGCGCAGGCGCTGCAGGAAGGTCTCGAACGCTTCCTGCTCTTCCTCAAGGCGGCGCAGGGTTTCGTTCTTGTAGGCGTCGAAGGCCGTATTGCCCGAAGACATCCACGCACCGCGATGCATGTGGTTGTGACGGTGCGCGCGGCGACCGCCGCAGCCGAAGGAACGGTTGAACATGCGTTTGCTCCAGATCATGTAGGCCAGAAGGGCAAGGCCCGCGGGCCAGAAGAAGATGAAACCAAGGATCATTGCGGCAATCCAGGCCGGCTTGCCCCGGTCATCCAGCCAGGCTTCCGCGCGGGCGGGCCAGCTCGTGATGCCGGTCGAAGTCATGGTCGTCATGGGCGGTCTCCCGTGTTGGAATGTGAAGCATCTTCACATGAAGAAATCTGGTGAGGTCGGGCTGCCCGGTCAAGATGTATGTTAAACTATTTTACATAGGCGGCACATAAGCGCCAATTGAAGGAATTAAGGCACCAGCGCCAGCGCCGGGCGGGCGTTGGCGCGGCTTTTGGCCACGTCATCGTGCAATTCAATCTTCGTTGTATGGCGAAGTCATTCACCTTCGCCAGGCCATTCCCTCAAATTGATCAGTTCGCCGCCCGGTTGACCCCATCGGGCAGCCGCGCGACACTGCCTGCCATGGAATTCGCCCGCCGCCTTACGCGCCTGCCCATCGCGCATGATCCCGACGCTGCTGCCGAGATCGCCCGGGATTTTGCCGATCTTCCTACCGAACTCTATCAACTTTTGGCCGCCACCGCCGGATGCAGCCCTTACCTGCGCGGCCTCATGCTGCGGGAAGACGACTGGTTGCGCCAGGCCCTGTCCGAAGCTCCGGAGACGGCTCTGCCGCGTGTGCTCGACGATCTTGCCGACCTCACTCCCGACTCGCTGGCATCCGCGCTCCGCGAGGCCAAGCGGCGCACCGCGCTTCTCGTCGCGCTGGCCGATCTTGGCGGCGTCTGGCAACTGGAACAAGTAACCGGCGCCTTGACCGCGCTGGCCGACAGCGCCGTGAACGCCAGCGTGCAAGTGCTCGTCGCCGAGGAAATCCGCCGCGAAAATCTGCCCGACGCCACAGCCGGGGATGCAGTCACGGGCGCCGGAATGGTCGTCATCGCCATGGGCAAGATGGGGGCGCGGGAACTCAACTATTCCTCCGACATCGACCTCGTCTGCCTGTTCGATGACAGCCGCTATCCCGATCAGGGCCACGAGGTGCGCGCCGCCTTCATCCGCGTCACCCGACGTCTTGCCGCCGTCCTGTCCGATACCACGCAGGATGGCTACGTCTTCCGCACCGACCTGCGCCTGCGCCCAGACGCCGCCGTCACACCCGTCTGCCTCTCGATCTCCGCCGCCGAGACCTATTACGAGGCCGAGGGCCGCACCTGGGAACGCGCCGCCTATATCAAGGCGCGCCCCTGCGCCGGCGACATCGCGGCGGGCGAGCGCTTTCTGCGCGCCCTGCGACCCTTCGTCTGGCGCAAGCACCTCGACTTTGCCGCGATCCAGGACATCAACGACATCCAGCTCCGCATCCGCGACCACCGCAACCTGCGCGGTCCGGTGCAGGTCGAGGGGCATAACGTGAAGCTAGGAGCGGGTGGCATCCGCCAGATCGAGTTCTTTGCCCAGACCCGGCAACTGATCGCCGGCGGCCGCGACCCGTCGTTGCGCGACCCGACCACGACCGGCGCCTTGGCGGCTCTTGCCCGGCAAGGCTGGCTGCCGCCCGAAGTTGCCGAGGAACTCTCCGACCACTACCGCATCTACCGCGAGATCGAGCATCGCCTGCAGATGGTCAACGACGCCCAGACGCAAACCCTGCCCGCGACCACCGAAGGCGTTGCGCGTATTGCTGCTTTCATGGGACAGTCCGAAGCCCAGTTCCGCGCCGACCTGCTCAAGCGACTGGGCCGGGTGGAACAACTCACCGGAGCGGCGGCCAAGGCCGAGACGGCGGAAGAGGCGATCGAACTATCCTCAAAGGCCAGGACGATCGTGCAGGGCTGGTCCAGCTATCCCGCCCTTCGCTCGGACCGCGCCGCCACGATCTTTCACCGCCTGCGTCCCAAGCTGCTCAACAGCCTCGCCCGCGCCACCAACCCGGATGAGGCGCTGGTGGCACTTGACGGCTTTCTCGCTGGCCTGCCTGCCGGGGTGCAGCTTTTCTCTCTGTTCGAGCGGAACCCCTCTCTGGTCGATCTGATCGTCGATATCGCCTCGACATCGACCCAGCTTGCCCGCTATTTGGCGCGTCACGCGGGCGTTCTGGATGCGGTGATCGGCGGATCCTTCTTCGCCCCCTGGCCCGGCGCGAAGGTGCTGCAACAGGAACTGGCCGATCAACTCGCCAAGGAACCGGACTATGAGCGTAAGCTCGACCTCGCCCGCGTCTGGACCCGCGAATGGCACTTCCGCGTCGGCGTCCACCACCTGCGCGGCCTGATCGACGGGTTCGAGGCGGGCAAGAGCTATGCCGATCTGGCGGGCGCTGTTGTAGCTGCCCTTTGGGATGAGGTTCTGGCCCATTTCGCCCACAGCCACGGCCAGCCGCCGGGGCAGGGCGCGGTCGTCGTCGGCATGGGCAGCCTTGGCGTCGGTCGGCTGAATGCGGGGTCCGATCTGGACCTGATCGTTATCTATGACGCCGACGGCAATGAGATCAGCGACGGCCGCCGTCCGCTTGGCGCGCGCGCCTATTACGCGCGGTTGACGCAGGTGCTTGTCACCGCACTGACTGCACCGACCGCCGAGGGCAAGCTCTACGAGGTCGACATGCGCCTTCGCCCCTCGGGGCGGCAGGGGCCGGTCGCCACGTCCTTCGATAGCTTCCGCGCCTATCAGCGCGACGAGGCCTGGACGTGGGAGCATCTGGCACTGACCCGCGCGCGCGTGCTGGCGGGTCCACCCGACCTTGCAGGCGCGGTCGAGGCATTCCGGCGCGAGTTGCTGGTGGAAAAAGGGCAGGGACCGCAGGTCATCTCCGACGCCGGAGCGATGCGCGCCCGCCTTGTCGCCGCATGGGCACCCCCCGCCGCATGGGAGGCCAAGATCGGCCCCGGCCGCCTTATGGACATCGAGTTTCTTGCCCAGACCGCAGGGCTTCTGTCTGCAAGCCCGCTTCGCACTCCGGACGCCCAATTGCGGGCCGGGATGCGCATAGGCTTCCTGTCTGCGGATGAGGTCGAAACCCTGATGGCCGCCTGGCGCCTGTTCTGGCAGGTCCAAGCGGCGGGTCGCCTGCTTGGCGACCGCGCGCCTGATCCCGAAACGCTGGGCAAGGGTGGCTGCGCCTTTGTCCTGCGCGAGACCGGCGCGGACAGCGTGGCGTCGCTAAACCGCCAGATTGAGACGGTATCGCAAGCCGCCGCAGCCGTGATAGCATCCAAACTGCCCCGGCCCAAGCCGGGCGAGGAGGACAGGGATGCTGCTCAGCGAAGCTGACCCAAAGGGTCTGATCCGCGAAAGCTACCGGATCGAGGGGATAACCGCAGAGCAATGCCGCTCGGTCTTCGTGGACTGGGCGCTGAGCCTGCCGGTAGGGCTTTCGCTGCCAGAGGCGATCGGCGCGCTGATGGCCGAATATGACGCCTCGGACCCCGATCACCCCATGGGTGGCGTCATGCGCGAAGGCCTGCAGATGCCCGAGACGCCCAGGCGCCGCGGCGGTCGCGCCGGACGCCTGGGCGAAAGCTGACCTTAGCGCAGCGCGGCTGCTGCGGCGGCAAGCGCAGTGATTGCGGCCCAATCGCCCTTGGCCATGGCCTCTTTCGGGGCGACCCAGCTACCACCCACGCAGACGACGTTCGAAAGCGACAGGTAATCGCCTGCGTTCTTCGCCCCGATCCCGCCCGTCGGGCAAAAGCTCGCCTGCGGCAGCGGCGCGCCAAGCGCCTTGACCGCCGGGGCGCCGCCCGAGGTCTCAGCCGGGAAGAATTTCAGCATGGTGAAGCCGCGCTCCAGAAGCGTCATCACCTCGGTCGCGGTGGCCGCACCGGGCAGCAGCGGCAGACCCTCATCCTCGCAGGCCGCGATGATCCGCTCTGTCGCACCGGGAGAGACGCCAAAGGTCGCCCCTGCCTTTTTCGCCGCCTTCACATCCGCAGGCGTCAGCAAAGTCCCGGCACCGACAGCGCCGCCCGGCACATCGGCCATCGCCCGGATCACATCCAGCGCGACCGGCGTGCGCAACGTCACCTCAAGCGCGGGCAGCCCGCCCTTGACCAGAGCCTGAGCCAGCGGCGCGGCATAGGCCACATGTTCGATCACCAGCACCGGCACGACCGGGGCAAGGCGGCAAATCTTCAACGCAGCGGCGCTTTGTTCGGCGGGGGTCATCAGGTCTTCCTTCGGATGGGCCGGATTTGGCGTTTGGTGTTTGGGCAGATGCTATACGACCAGCGCCGCGCCTTCGGTGGCGGGGCCGACATTCTGCCGGAACGCGGCGAACAGCTCACGCCCGATGCCATGCTCGTTGCCTGAAAGATCGGCCACGACAGGCTCGCGCTTGTCGAAGTCCTTCGCCAGAACCTCGAGCGTTCCCTTCACCGCGTCCAGCCGCACGATATCGCCATCTCGTAGCCGCGCGAGCGGTCCCCCGTTCGCAGCCTCGGGCGAGACATGGATTGCCGCCGGAACCTTGCCGCTGGCACCGGACATGCGCCCATCGGTCACGAGTGCGACCTTGTAGCCGCGATCCTGCAGGACGCTCAGCACCGGGGTCAGCGAGTGCAGCTCTGGCATTCCGTTGGCGCGCGGCCCCTGAAAGCGGACGACCACAACCACATCGCCCGTGAACTCACCTGCCTTGAACGCCTGCTTCACGGCGTCCTGCGTGTGGAACACCCGCGCGGGGGCTTCGATCACATGCCGCTCGGGCGCGACGGCGGAGATCTTGATCACCCCGCGCCCCAGGCTGCCCGACAGCTGTTGCAGGCCGCCCTGCGGCTGGAACGGGTCGCTGGCGGGCCGCAGGATGCGGTCGTTCAGCGTCGTGCCCGCGCCATTGGTCCAGGCCAGCTTGCCGTCGATCAGCTTCGGTTCCTGCCGGTACAGCGCCAGCCCGTCGCCCGCGACGGTCTTGGCATCGGCGTGCAGCAGGCCCGCCTCCATCAACTCGCCGATCATGTAGCCAAGGCCGCCTGCCGCGTGGAAATGGTTCACGTCGGCCAGCCCGTTCGGATAGACCTTGGCCATCAGCGGCACGACATGGCTGATCTCGGCAAAATCGTCGAGGTCCAGCAGCACACCCGCCGCCCGCGCCATGGCGGGCAGATGCAGGACAAGGTTCGTCGACCCGCCCGTCGCCATCAGGCCTACAATCCCGTTGACGAAGGCACGCTCGTCCAGAATCTCGCCAACCGGACGGTAATCGTTCCCAAGCGCGGTGATCGAGGCCGCGCGTTCAACCGCGGCGTTTGTCAGAGCCTCACGCAGCGGCGTGCCCGGATTGACAAAGCTCGACCCCGGCAGGTGAAGGCCCATGAACTCCATCAGCATCTGGTTGGTGTTCGCCGTGCCGTAGAAGGTGCAGGTGCCCGGCCCGTGATAGGACGCCATCTCGGCCGCCATCAGCGCATCGCGTCCCACTTCTCCGGCGGCGAAGGCGTTGCGGACCTTGGACTTCTCGTCATTCGGAATGCCGCTCAGCATCGGTCCGGCAGGGACAAACACACTCGGCACATGGCCAAAGCTTGCCGCCGCCATGATCAGACCCGGCACGATCTTGTCGCAAACGCCCAGATACAGCGCGGCGTCGAAGGTATTGTGGCTCATCGCCACCCCGGCCGCGAGCGCGATCACGTCGCGAGAGAACAGCGACAGCTCCATCCCCGGCTGGCCTTGCGTGACCCCGTCGCACATTGCGGGAACGCCACCGGCCACCTGCGCGGTTGCCCCCGCGCGACGTGCCGCCTCGCGGATCTGGCCGGGATAGGTCTCGAACGGCTGATGCGCCGACAGCATGTCGTTATAGGCCGTCACGATCCCGATGTTGGGCGCGCGGCCCGCAAGCAGCGCATCCTTGTCCTGCCCCATGGCGGCATAGGCATGGGCCTGGTTGCCGCAGGACAGGTGCGCGCGGTGTGTGCCTTCGCCAGCGGCACGGGCCATCCGGTCGAGATATGCGCCGCGGACCGTGGCCGAGCGGGCGCGAATGCGGTCGGTAACCTGGGCGATGGTGCCATGCAGGGTCATGCCGGCCTCCTCCTTGGGATATCTGCGCGCTATATGACATGTGATAGCGCTCGATTACCACTTTACCAGTTATTGTTAGCGCTAACAATCCCGCGCGACATTTTACCCGCAGCTTTTTGGACTGTTTCTTGCGCGCGCTGAAAACCCAAAGTTTGATACGTTTATAGCAAAAATCCGCCACATTGCCCCGCCACCTCTGATTGCAACGGGCTTTCGGCCCAAGGGGTGCATCGTCATGTCGCTACGTCCGCTTGCGATCCTGTTCATAGTCTTCGGGATTGCCGCCTGCGCGGGAAAGGATCCCGCAATGCGCAACGCCTCGCTGGCAGATCCTATGGCCTTTGCCGACATGACTATTCACCCCGTGCCATCCCGTTATACGGTCACAGCCGTGAACATCACCGTCCCCCGCACCCTGCGCGTGTCCGAGGCGAACAAGTTCTACCCTCTTGCCGATATCGTCTGGCGCGGAGAACCCTATGGCAATCGCTATGAGCAGGTAGAGGCGATCTTTCACGATGCCGCGACCCAAAGCACTGCCAACATGCTGACCGGTCCGGCCGTTACCGTCGATATAGAAGTCACCCGATTCCACTGCCTGACCGAGAAGACTCGCTATACTGTGGGCGGCGTGCACTCGCTGCGCTTTGACATGACGGTGCGCGATGCCGCGACCGGGCGCATCATCGACGGGCCGCGCAAGATCGTGGCCGATGTCCGTGCCTCGGGCGGGGCGCAGGCCATTGCCGATGACGACCGCGGCCGCACCCAGCGGGTTGTGGTGGTCGAGCGTCTGACACAGGTGTTGACGCAAGAACTGACGTCACCCACGACGGGCGGGGCCACGCCTGCCGACCTGATGCCGCTGGCCCTGATGCCGGAACCCGAGCCGGTCGAGGTGCCGATGATGATGCCGGTTTTGGTGCCGATGCTCAGCCCTTCCTAACGCCTGTCCAAAGCGGTAGAGGGTGCTGCCATGACAGCACCCGAAAACCCCGCCCGCCCCGTCGTCCGCCTGCGCCCCAAAGCCGAGGCGCGCGCGATCCGTCACGGATTCCCCTGGGTCTATGCCGATGAGCTTGTCACCGACCGGCGCACGCAAGGGCTGACTGCAGGCGCGTTGGCGGTGCTGGAGGATGCCGAGCGTCGCCCGCTTGGTCTTGTGACAGTCAACCCGGCGTCCAAGATCATCGCCCGGATGATCGACCGCGACCCCGAGGCCCGGATCGACCAGAACTGGTTTGCGCGCCGCCTGACTACTGCGCTGGCCCTGCGCGAGCGGCTTTACGACACGCCGCATTACCGCCTTGTCCATGCCGAGGCCGACGGCTTACCCGGCATCGTCATCGACCGTTTCGGCGATGTGGCGGTGGTCCAGCCCAATGCCGCCTGGGCGGAGGCGCATATCGAGGTTCTGGCCGCCGCGCTTCAGGCTGTCACGGGTGTGACGACCATCGTCAAGAACGGCACGGGACGATCACGCGGGCTGGAGGGGCTGGCGGAGGAAACCACGCTATTGGCGGGGCAAATTTCCGCGCCTGTCCCGGTGCCGATGAACGGGGCCACCTATATGGCCGACGTGCTGGGAGGCCAGAAGACCGGCCTGTTCTTCGACCAGCGCCCCAACCACGCCTTTGCCCGCAGCCTTGCCAAGGGCGCGCGCGTGCTGGATGTCTTTTCCCATGTCGGCGGCTTTGGTCTTGCCGCACTGGCAGGCGGGGCGGTCAGCGCGCTGTCCGTCGATGCCTCCGCCCCCGCACTGGCGCTGGCCGAGGCCGGCGCCAAGGCCAGCGGTTTCGCCGAGCGCTTCGCCACCCGTCAGGGTGACGCCTTCGCCGTGCTGGAGGCGCTGGCCACCGAGGGTGCGCAGTTCGACCTGATCATCTGCGATCCACCCGCTTTCGCTCCATCGAAACCCGCGCTCGAAGCAGGCCTGCGCGCCTATGAGCGTGTGGCGCGCCTTGCCGCGCCGCTGGTCGCTCCCGGCGGCTACCTTGGCCTTTGCTCCTGCTCTCACGCCGTCGATCTGACCTCGTTCCGCAACGCCTCGGGCCGTGGCATCGGGCGGGGAGGGCGGCGCGCGCAACTGCTCCACACCGGCTTTGCCGGGCCGGACCATCCGATGCTGCCGCAACTGGCAGAGAGCGGCTATCTCAAGGCGTTGTTCTTCCGGCTTGACGGGTGAAGGTCGTCCTCGACGCCTGCGTGCTGTATCCGACCGTCCTGCGGGAAATCCTGCTGGGCGTGGCGAAGGCTGGCCTTTACCAGCCGCTCTGGTCTGACCGCATTCTTGAGGAATGGGCGAGGGCAACGGTAAAACTGGGGCCAGGGGCAGAGGCCATCGCCCGGGGTGAGATCGACCTTCTGCGGGCGGGCTTCCCCAAGGCGTCCATCCCCGCTCAGCCCGCCATCGAGGCGCGCCTGACCCTGCCGGACGAGAATGACCGCCACGTCCTTGCCGCCGCTATCGCCAGTCATGCCGATGCCATCCTGACTTTCAACGCCGCCGATTTCCCGCGCCACACGCTGGCCGAGGAAGGCATCCAGCGGCGTGATCCCGATGGTTTCCTGTGGGAGCTTTGGTCAGGCAATGCCGAAGCTGTCTCTGGCGTGGTCGAAGCTGTGCGGGCGGAGGCGGAACGGCTGTCAGGTCAGCTGCAACCGCTGCGCCCTTTGTTGAAGCGCGCGGGCCTGCCGAGGCTCGCGAAGGCAATGGGGTAGGATCGCAGGTTTGGCGAAGGCCATCGCCTTCGCCATGCATTGTCATCCGGGCTGCAAGAGACTGTGATTTACCACCCCCGGCCAGCGCCCGCCGGAGGGCACCAGTGCACTTCCGGGCCCGCCATTTTAGGGCGAAAGTCTCCATACCAAAGCCATACTGAACCCATACCGGTTCCAGCCTGCTCACACCTTGACCCAGCGTTCCTCCCGCGCCTCAATCGCGCGGATGCGTTCCTCGGCGCTCGGGTGGCTCATCAGCCATGCCGGAGTGCCCGATCCCGCCGATCCGGTCAGCCCGCCCAGCTTGCGGAACAGCGATTTCTGCGGGTCCGTCCCGATCCCCGATTTCACCAGCAGGGCCGAGGCATAGGCATCCGCCTCATGCTCATCCCCGCGCGACAGATGCGCGGCCAGGGCCCCGGTGATGGTGCGCGCGACCATGACGCCGACACCCGGCAGCAGGCGCGCGAGGAACCCCGACAGCAGGAACATCAGCGCATTCTGCCCGGTGAAGTCGATCATCCGTCGCCGCGAATGCCCCAGCGCCACATGGCCCAGCTCATGCGCGATGACGCTGGCCATCTCTTCCGCCGTGACTGCTCCGGCACGGTATTTCTGGATAAAGCCGCGTGTCAGGAATATGCGCCCGTCCGGTGCAGCCAGCCCGTTGACCATGTCGACATCGAACAGATTGACCTTGATCGTCGGCAGGTCCAGCGCCTTCGCCATCCGCTCGGTCAGCGCCGTGATGCCCGGCTCGTCCAGCGGCCTGGATTTCGCATCCAGTTCCCGTGTCGAGCGCCAGACGGAAAAGCGATACATCGCAAACCCGTAAAGCAGCATCAGAAGGATGGGTGTCAGCTTTAGCATCGGGCCAATATGGCAATTGCGCGACCGTTGGACCAGAGCCGAGCCCCGAGAATCCGCTTGGCTCCTGCCGTAGGGTGCGTACTTGCACGCACCGGCCCGCGATGGTGCGTGCAAGCACGCACCCTACCTCACTACCCGCATCGCCTCAGCTATCCCGGCCAGCGTCATCGGCACCATCTTCCCTTCGAAGATGCGGCGGATGATCCCGACCGAGGCGATGCCGTCCCAGAACCGCTCTGCCACCGGGTTGATCCAGACGTGGTGCGGCCACTGCGCCCGCGCACGCTCCAGCCAGACATGGCCCGTCTCTTCGTTCCAGTATTCGTTGGCCCCGCCCGGATGCAGAATCTCATAAGGCGACATCGTCGCATCACCGACAAACAGACAGCGGTAATCGCTGCCATAGGTTCGCAGCAGTTCCCATGTCGGCGTCTGCTCGTTCCAGCGGCGGCGGTTGTCGGTCCAGACGCCCTCGTAAAGGCAGTTGTGAAAGTAATAGGTCTTCAGATGCTTGAACTCGGTCCGCGCTGCCGAAAACAGCTCCTCCATCACCTTCACGTAGGGATCCATCGACCCGCCCGCATCCAGAAACAACAGCACCTTTACCGCATTCCGCCGCTCGGGCCGCACCTGCACGTCCAGCCAGCCATGCTCGGCCGTGGCGCGGATCGTGCCGTCAAGGTCCAACTCATCCGCCGCCCCGTCGCGCGCCCATTTGCGCAAGCGCCGCAGCGCCACCTTGATGTTGCGCGTACCGATCTCGACGGTGTCGTCCAGATTGCGGAACTCGCGCTTGTCCCAGACCTTGACCGCACGCTGGTGGCGCGACTGATCCTGCCCGATCCGCACGCCCTCGGGGTTATAGCCGAAGGCCCCGAAGGGGGACGTCCCCGCAGTTCCGATCCACTTCGACCCGCCCTGATGTCGGCCTTTCTGTTCCGCCAGCCTCGCGCGCAGCGCCTTCATCAGCGCCTCGAACCCGCCCGCCGCCTGAATCGCCGCGCGCTCCTCTGGCGTCAGGTGCTTCTCAGCCAGCTTCGCCAGCCATTCGGACGGCAGGTCCAGCGCCTCGATCACATCATCAACGCTTAGGGATTCCAGCCCCTGGAAACTTTCGGCGAAAGCCCGGTCAAAGCGGTCAATGTGCCGTTCGTCCTTCACCATCGCCGTGCGGGCGAAGTAGTAGAACCCTTCGACGTCGTAGATTACCAGCCCCGCGGCTATCCCCTCAAGGAACGACAGGTATTCCCGCAGCGAAACCGGAACCCCATACCTGCGCAATGTCTCGAAAAAGCGCAGGAACATCGTATCACATCATTCGGGCGATAAAGATCGTCAGGATCACACCGACCAGTGTCCAGGCGATGCCGTAGCCTGCCGCATATTGCAACTGGTCCAGCCTCCTCCCGCCGCGCCGCCGCGCGACACCCCAGCCCATCAGCGCGCCTATCAGCGCCGCCGCCAGAACGATCATCCTTGCCGCCTTTCCCTTGGCCTCGGGCCAGCGCGTCAGCCCGCAGAACCGGGCGACAGCACCGAGATTTCCGAAAGCCGGTCGCGCACTTCCCCGTCCGCGCCGAAGCCATATCGTGCCCAGCCAAGGCTGTCGAGCCGTAGGGCCTGCGCTTCTGTGACACGTCCCTGCATTTGCAGCGCCTCGGCCTTAAGCATGAGAAGGCTTGCCAGCAGGGCCGCGTTTTCGGCCCGCATAGCGACGGGGGCTGCGCGATCGGCCAGCCGGATCGCCTCGTCCGGCTGACTGGCGGACAGGGCGAATGCCGCCATCTGCATGTCGATGTGAGCCCGGTGAATCTCTGCGTCCGGTAGCGTCGCGTATATCTGCGATGCTTCGGCGAGCGAGATCACGGCCAGGTCGATCTCATCGGCCAGGCTCAAGCGCCCCAGCGCGAAATAGCTGAACCCGGCACGCGAGTCGCGCCAGCCCTGCGCCCGCGCTATGTCGACCGCCTGCTGCGCCGCCATGCGTCGTTCCCGCGCGGTGCCCCTCGGCCCCAACGCCCGCTCGATCGCGTCGATCCAGGCGCGCGGCGTGGGCGAGGGTGGCAGCGGATACCCCGGCCCGCCGGCCGGATTCAGCCGCACCAGTATCTGGGGCAGTTTCGCCGCAACCGCCGCCTTGCTCATGCCGTTGGCCAGTTCCGGTGCGTAGTGAACCCGCAGCACCAGCATGTCAAAGCCGGTCAGGACCGTGTGGAAATTGTCGTCGTTGAAGACCGAATCCGAAAGCTGATACAGGTCGTTCAACGGCCCCAGCGCCTGCGCCACCTCTTCATGCAGGCAGTCGCGCACCTCTTGCGGCGAGGTGTCCGAGGGGATGAATACCGCCACCTTTTCGCGTCGGGGCAGGGTGGTCCAGTCCACCTTGTCGCTGCGCCGCGACTGGCGGTATTCGGCCCAGCTTGAGACGCGCGGCGCCACAAAACAGGCGGCGGCAGGGACGATCGACTGCAACCTGGCGCGCGGCAGGAACTCGACCGTGATCGAGGCCGGGCCGCGCGGCACCGGGGTTATATCTATGCCCGCCTCCCACCGCAGGCGTCCGATCAATTGGCCCAGATCGTGCGGGGCGGTCGGCGGCACCTTTCCCGTCATCGTGATCGTGACCGGCCCGTCGAACCGCGTCAGCCAGGGCAAATCTCGCCCGCTTTCCATCTGGAACTCAAGCGCCAGGATGTCACGTGCGATGCTGGCATTGCTGCGCTGGGGTGCGTGTCCCCGCGTGGGCGCAAAGGTCTTCATCGGGGGCAGGGGCACCGCCTCGGTCGCGCGGCGTTGCGGCACATCGGCAGGTTGCTGGGCGCAGGCGGACAGCAGGGCAAAAAGGGCAATCGCTACCGTAAAACGCATCACTCGGGCCTGTCGTATTCGATGAAGGGCGTCAGCATCCCGATCCTGTCATATAGCTTGCGCGCCGTCGCGTTGAACTCTTGCGTCATCCAGTAGACCGTGGGCGTGCCCATCCGGTCGGCCTCGGCATAGACCGCCTCGATCAGCGCCCGGCCCAGACCGCCGCCCCGAACCTCGGGGTTGGCGTACAGGTCTTGCAGGTAGCAGACCTTCTCGACCCGCCAGCAATGGCGGTGAGTCACAAAATGGACCAGCCCCTGGGGCTTGCCGTCGATCTCCAGTAGCCGCCCGCGCATCGTTGCCTGATCGTCAGCCAGGATCCTGGCAAAGGTTGCGGTCGTGACTGCATCCGACAACTCGGCCTCATAAAAGGTCAGATAGCCCGACCACAGCTTGCGCCACGCCTCTTCGTCCTCGGCGACCAGCGGCCGGATGACCAGATCGGGCCGCGCTTTGGGCGTGTTCTGGAAATTCCGGTTATAGCGGATGAAGGGCGTCTTTACCGCGACCTTGTCGTAAAGCACCCGGGCGCGTTCGTTGAAATGCTGGGTGAACCAGTAGACGGCATGCACTCCGGCGGCATCGGCCGCCTCATAGACCGCCTCGATCAGCGCGCGCGCCACTCCGGCGCCCCGCGCCTCGGGCGCAGTGAACAGGTCTTGCAGGTAGCATGTTCCATCGATCAGCCAGGAACTTGGGTGGAAGATGAAATGCACAAGCCCCACGGCGCGACCATCGAGAAGGGCGAGGTAGCCCTGAGGTTCTGCTTCCCCGCCCTCAAGCAGCCGCTTGAAGGTGGTGGCGTAGACCTCCTCCGAGACTGTCGACTCGTAGTATTGCAGATAGCCGGTCCAAAGCGCCCGCCAGTCGGCCTCGTCGCTGGCGCGGATCGGGCGGATGGTCAGGCGGTGTTCGGCGGGCATGGGCGGGGTTCCTGTTTACGATGGCCGCATTTGCGGACCGTCCCATGTCGACCCCATGCGATGGGCATGTCAACTGGGGTGCCGGAAAGGCGCATCGACATTCAGCAGACCGTGGCAAGCAGCCGCCGGTAGGCCGGGCGGGATCAGAAACGCGATCCGCGTTTCCCCGCCCGTAGTGAGACGCCACCCCAAGACCATCTCCGCCAAAGACCGGCAAGGCCGGCGTCCGTCCCGGCGGGCGAGAAGCGCCCGCCGGGACGGGCGCTGGCCGCGGCCTTTGGGGCCACGGCCCCCCTGCAACTCGGAATGTGCCGCATGGCGAAGTCACCTGCCTTCGCCAGACAGATGGCAGCAGGCCTACCGACCCGCCCGCGCCATGAACGCCAGCCGCTCGAACAGATGCAGATCCTGCTCCGTCTTCAGCAGCGCTCCATGCAGCTTCGGCAGCGCATTCTTCCCCTCGCGCCGCAAATCTTCCGGTGCCAGATCCTCGGCCAGGATCAGCTTCAGCCAGTCCAGAACCTCGCTGGTCGATGGCTTCTTCTTCAGTCCCGGCGTCTCGCGCAGCTCATAGAACTGGGTCAGCGCGGCGGTCAGCAGCGCCTCCTTGATACCGGGGAAATGCACCTCGACGATGCGCTTCATCGTCTCTTCATCCGGGAAGCGGATGTAGTGGAAGAAGCAGCGGCGCAGGAACGCGTCCGGCAGCTCCTTTTCGTTGTTCGAAGTGATGATGACCACCGGGCGATGCTGCGCCCGCACGGTCTCTCCGGTCTCGTAGACGTGGAACTCCATCCGGTCGAGTTCCTGCAGCAGGTCGTTCGGAAACTCGATGTCGGCCTTGTCGATCTCGTCGATCAGCAGCACCACACGGGAAGGCGCAGTAAAGGCCTGCCACAGCCGCCCGCGGCGGATGTAATTGGCCACATCATGCACCCGCTCGTCGCCAAGCTGGCTGTCGCGCAACCGGCTAACCGCGTCATATTCGTACAGACCCTGCTGCGCCTTGGTCGTGCTTTTGACGTGCCACTCCAGGATCGGCAGGCCCAGACTCGCTGCCACCTGTCGGGCTAGCTCGGTCTTGCCCGTGCCCGGCTCGCCCTTGACCAACAGCGGGCGCTCCAGCGTGACGGCCGCATTCACCGCGATCTCCAGATCGGGCGGGACGATATATTGGTCGGTCGAGGAAAAACGCATGTGCCATCGGGGGTTGTGACGCTACGTAAAGCAGGATGCCCGCAGTCCGGCGTCGAGCTTACCTATGCCTTGATTTCACCGCAACCCGGCCCCAAGCCCTAGTGACAATCCTTCGGGCTTGCGCTAAGGCAACGCGCGAAGAGGTGCCGGATGACGATCAGCATTAGTCCAGAACGACCCGGCCGGCAGGAGAGAGCAGCGATGAAAGCAGAATCGTTTCTTCCCGACGACTACCGGCCGGCGGAAGACGAACCCTTCATGAATGAGCGGCAGCTTGAGTATTTCCGCCGCAAGCTCGTGGTCTGGAAGCAAGAGCTGATGGACCAGAGCGCCGAGACCATCGAAGGTCTGCAGGACTCAGGGCGCAACGTTCCAGACATCGCCGACCGCGCTTCCGAGGAAACCGATCGCGCGCTGGAACTGCGCACCCGCGACCGCCAGCGCAAGCTCGTGTCCAAGATCGACGCTGCACTGCGGCGGATCGAGAATGGCGAATACGGCTATTGCGAAGTTTCCGGCGAACCGATCTCGCTCCGCCGCCTCGACGCCCGCCCGATCGCCACGATGACGCTCGAAGCGCAGGAAAAGCACGAACGCCGCGAGCGTGTGCACCGCGACGAATAGTCCCGCGGAAAAGAGCAGAATTTGCGAAAACGCCGGGATATGACTTCCCGGCGTTTTCCTTTTCAGGACCGACGAATGCGCCTCAATGGCACCCCGATCACCATCCTCGGCGCAGGCATCGCCGGCCTCGCCGCCGCCCGCGCGCTGGCGCTGAAAGGCGCCGAAGTCACCGTTCTGGAACAAGCCGAGGCGGTGACCGAAGTCGGCGCGGGCCTCCAGGTCTCGCCCAACGGCGCCTCGGTGCTGCGCGCGCTTGGCCTTGGCGATGCGCTGGACGGGCAGGGGCTGCCCGCTCGCGCCGTGCGGCTGGTGGATGGGCCGACCGGCCAGCAGGTGATCGAGCTTGACCTGTCGGGCAGGGGTTACCGCTTCATCCACCGCGCCGACCTGATCGCCCTGCTTCTGGATGGCGCGCGACAGGCAGGCGCCCAGTTGCGCCTGCTCCAGCGGATCGAGACCGTCGACCTCTCCGCCCCGCACCCCCGCCTCGTCACCGCGCAAGGCGCCGAAATCGACTGCCCGATCCTGATCGGCGCCGATGGCCTCAAGTCCAAGGTTCGCGCGGCGGTCGATGGCAACACCCCAGCCGCCTTTACCGGCCAGGTCGCCTGGCGCGCAACTCTGCCCGCTGATGAGCCCAACCCCGATCCGATAGCCGAGGTCCACGTGGGGCCGGGCCGCCATCTGGTCAGCTACCCGCTGCGCGGCGGCACCCTGCGAAACATCGTGGCCGTGGAGGAACGCAACCGCTGGGTGGATGAGGGCTGGGCGTTACGGGACGATCCGCTGGCCATGCGCGTAGCCTTCGAGGGGTTTTCTCCCCGCGTTCAAAGCTGGCTGGAGCGGGTGGAGGATGTCCACCTCTGGGGCCTCTTCCGCCATCCCGTCGCCAAAAGCTGGCACCGGGGCAGGACTGCCATCCTTGGCGACGCCGCCCACCCGACGCTGCCCTTCCTGGCCCAAGGGGCGAACATGGCGCTGGAAGATGCCTGGGTTCTGACTGCAATGCTCGACCGCCACGACACGCCCGAGGCTGCCTTCGCCGCCTATCAGGCCGCCCGCGCCCCCCGTTGCGCCCGCATCGTCGAGGCCAGCAGCCGCAACGCCCGCGCCTATCACCTGAGAAGCCCGCTGCGCGAGATAGCCCACGCCGGGCTACGCCTCTCTGCCAAGGTCGCGCCCGGCGCGGCGCTGAAACGGTTCGACTGGATCTACAAGTGGGACGAGACGGGCCGGTCGGCCTGATTTGCAGAACACTCCAGAGGGCAGTGCCCGACCGCGGGTGGGCGCCTCTACTGGTCCGGTCTTTGCTTTATGGCGCCCACACTGCCGACAGCCAGCCCTGCGCCAACGTTGCAAAAGCGCCCGCCTTTGGGGGCGGTCGGGCGCTGCCCGGCGGCGCTAACGCGCCTTGTTCCGGGCAAAGGGAACCTTACGCCGCCAGTTCCACCCACACCGGCACATGGTCCGAGGGCTTGTCTCCGCCCCGCAGCGACTTCTCGATCCCGCTGTCCACCAGCAGATCCGCCGCCTGCGGCGTCAGCAGCACATGGTCGATGCGGATGCCGTTGTTCTTCTCCCAGGCCCCGGCCTGATAATCCCAGAACGTATATCCCGGCTTCGGATTGCGCGCCAAAAGCGCGTCCGTGAACCCCAGGTTCAACACCCGCCGGAACGCCGCCCGGCTCTCCGGCAAAAACAGCGCATCCTCGACCCAAGCCTCGGGTCGCGCCGCATCCTCGGCCTGCGGGATCACGTTGTAATCGCCCAGCATCACCGCAGGCTCCTCCAGCGCCAGAAGCGCCTTCGCCCGCGCGAGCATCCGCTCCATCCAGCCAAGCTTGTAGTCATATTTCGGCCCCGGCGCCGGGTTGCCGTTCGGCAGGTACAACCCGCAGACCCGCACCGCCGTCTTGCCAATCACCGTCGCCTCGATCCAGCGCGCCTGTTCGTCGCCATCATCGCCGGGCAACCCGCGAGAGACATCCTCCAGAGGCAGCTTCGACAGTATCGCGACCCCGTTGAAACCCTTTTGCCCATGCGTCTCGACGCGATAGCCGATGTCCTCGAACACCTCGCGCGGGAAGTTCTCATCGACCGACTTGATCTCTTGCAGCACCACGACATCAGGCTTGGTCACCTGCAGCCACAGTGGCACCGTCTCGATCCGCGCCTTGATGCCGTTGATGTTGAACGTGGCTATTCGCATGGGCTGCCCCTGTTGGTTCGGGGCGCAGTCTAGGGCGGCGGCGGGGCGAAGGAAACCGTCGCCTCACGCCCGCCGCCGCGCGGCTAGCGCCGGAACCAGCGCGAGCGCGATCAACGCCGCCGCCACCAGAAACGTCACCTGCATACCTGTGGCCACCGCGTCCGGCGCAGCCTGCGTCACGTCCGTAACTCCCGAACCAAACGCAAAGACCGCACCCATGACCGAAGCTCCAGTCACCAGCCCAAGGTTGCGCGACAGCCCCAACATCCCCGAAACCACACCACGCTCGTCCGCGTCGACGCCCATCATCACGCCTGTGTTGTTGGCCGCCTGGAACAACTGATAGCCCGGCGTCAACAGCACCATCGCCGCTACATAGCCCGTAACGCCGAACACCTGCGTCAGAAAGGCCAGCGCCACGCAAGCGAACGCCATCGCCGCAAGCCCGATCACAACCACCAACCCCGGCCCCAGACGATCTACCACCCGGCCCGCCGGAACCCCGCTGAAGATCGAGATCATCGGACCAACCGACATGACCAGCCCGACCTCCGCCGCCCCCAGATGCAGGGCGCGCGACAGATAGACCGGCCCGACCACCAGCGTCGCCATCATCACGGCGGCCACGGCAAGATTCATCGTAAGGCTTGGCCCCAGCACCGGATCGATCAGGTCCGCGGGTCGGAACAGAGGCTGCTTCACCCGCGCCTCGATCAGCAGAAAGACCGCGATACCAAAGGCAGCGCCAAGCGCCAGCCAGGGTGCCGGCGCACCGCCGATTGTCACCGATAGCGCGTAGGCCGCCAGCGAAACTCCCAGCACTGCCGTTCCGGCCAAGTCAAAGCCCGCCGCCTTTCGCTGATCGACCGAAGGCGACAGACAACGCCAGCCGAGCGCCAGTCCCGCCAACCCCAGCGGCACCATGACGATAAAGATCGAGCGCCAGCCGAAACCGGCGATCAGGAACCCGCCCAGCGATGGGCCTAGCGCGGTGCCAATAGCGGACATCGTGCCCAGCAGACCCATCGCACTGCCGATCCGGTCTTTCGCGACCGTATCGCGCACCAGCGCCATTGTGACGGCCATCAGCACTGCCCCACCTGCGCCCTGCGCAACCCGCGCGACCACCAGAAACCATAGATCGGGTGCTGCCGCGCACAGCGCCGAGGCGGCGGTGAAGAGGCCGATCCCCCACAGCAGCACACGGCGATGCCCCAGCACATCGCCCAGACGCCCCGCGCCGACGACCAGCGTCGTCACCGCCAGCAGATAGGCAATCGTCACCCATTGCACCTGCGCGAAACTCGCGCCGAATGCCTGCGCCAAAGTCGGCAGTGCGATATTGGCGATACTGACGCCAAGCGAGGCCGTCAGCATCGTCAGCGCCAGCGCGATCATCGCTCCGCTTGGGGTCTTTGTCCGTTCCATAGCCACCGGCCTCTTGCCCGACTCATGCATCAGGCGGCACGATACGAATTCAAGTCAACTTGAGGTCAAGCATGAAGTTTCTGGATATCGCAGAGGTCTCTCGCCAGACCGGCGTGCCGCCCTCAACCCTTCGCTATTATGAGGAAATCGGGCTGGTCACCTCTGCCGCCCGCCATGGGCTGCGCCGCCAGTACGGGTCCGAGGCACTGCTGCAATTGTCGCTGGTAGCGCTTGGCAAATCGGCCGGCTTTTCACTGGCAGAGATCGCGGGGATGTTCGACAGGCAGGGGCAGCCGAACCTGCCACGAGAGGATCTGCGAGACCGCGCCGATGAGATCGACCGCCAGATCCGCAACCTAACCACTTTGCGCAACGCGCTGCGTCACGTGGCCGACTGTCCCGCACCCAGCCACATGGAATGCCCGACCTTTCGTCGTCTGGTGCGCATGGCCGGTCATATCAAAAGGAACTGACACTCATCTGGCGAAGGCCATCGCCTTCGCCAAGCGATGAAGATGGAGTTGCAGCGGACGGGGAACGCGGATCGCGTTTCTTGTTCCCGCCCGGTCATAGGTTGCCACGCGGAAAACCTTGCCAATCAGTTAAAAAAATTTGCAATCGCAAGCCATATCAACGGCTTGCCACTGATTGCACGCGTGCAATCAGATCGAGAAACTGGTCCCGCAGCCGCAGGAAGAGGTCGCATTCGGATTCTCGATCACGAACCGCGCGCCGATCAGTTCCTCGGAAAAATCGATGACCGCGTTTTCCAGGAAGGGCAGGGACACCGCATCGACCAGCACCTTCGCCCCGCCCTTTTCCAGCACCAGATCATCCGGCCCGGCATCGTCCAGCTTGATATCATACTGGAACCCCGAACAGCCGCCGCCCTCGACAGCCACACGCAGCGGCCGGGTGTCGCCCGTCGCCTCGGCAATCTCCGTCAGCCGGGCAAAGGCTCGGTCGGTCACGCGAGGGGGCAGGGTGAGCGCCAGCATCGGAAAACTCCCGTATCCTTTCGGTCAGGTGTCGAATATAGGCTCGGGCGGAACGCTTCACAAGCCAAGGCGCCCCATGCTCGCCCCCTACGCCTGCCTGCCCGAGGAAAGCCGCGGCCGCCTGCATCACGAGCGGCTCTCGACCTTCCGCTCGCCCTTCCAGCGCGACCGCGACCGGATCATCCATTCCTCCGCCTTCCGCCGCCTGAAACACAAGACGCAGGTTTTCGTGGAACATGAGGGCGACTATTACCGCACCCGCCTAACCCACACGATCGAGGTCGCGCAGGTCGCCCGCACCATCGCTGGCGTCCTGAACCTCAACACCGACCTCGCCGAAGCGGTCGCCCTTGCCCACGACCTCGGCCACACCCCCTTCGGCCACACCGGAGAGGATGCGATGGAGGCGCTGATGGCGCCCTACGGCGGCTTCGATCACAACGCGCAGGCCCTACGGATCGTGACCCGGCTGGAGCGGCACTATGCCGAATTCGACGGGCTGAACCTGACCTGGGAATGCCTGGAGGGTATCGCAAAACACAACGGCCCCGTCGAGCCGCCTTATTCCTATGCGCTGGCCGAGGCCAACGCCGAGTGGGATCTTGACCTGTCAACATTCGCCTCCGCCGAGGCTCAGGTCGCCGCCATCGCCGACGACGTCGCCTATTCCCACCACGACCTGCACGACGGTTTGCGTTCCGGCCTCTTCACCGAAGCTGACCTCATGGAACTGCCCGTCACAGGCCCCGCCTTCGCCGAGGTCGACGCCATCTATCCCAATCTCGACCCGATGCGCCGCCGTCACGAGGCCCTGCGCCGGGTTTTTGGCCGAATGGTCGAGGATGTGATCGCCGTCGCGAAGAACCGCCTCGACGCGGCGCAACCGGCCTCGGTTGACGATATCCGTGCGATGGGGGCGACGGTGATCCGCTTCTCCAAGCCGCTCTATCAGGAACTGAAGGCGATCCGGTCGTTCCTGTTCACCCGCATGTACCGAGCGCCCTCGGTGATGAAGGAACGCGCTAAGGTCACGCAGGTGATCAACGACCTGTTCCCCCTGTTCATGTCGCAGCCGGAACGCCTGCCCCAGGAATGGCAGCTCGATGTGGCGAGGGCGGCGGATGAAACCGAACTGGCGCGGGTCGTGGCGGATTATGTGGCCGGAATGACTGACCGCTTTGCCTTGCAGGAACACCAGCGCCTGTTTGGCTGAGGTGCCCACGGGCATTGACGGACCATGCCTGCTCTGGCAGAGCAATTTGATCAAACAGGACCCGATCATGAACCTCTTTTCCGATATCCGCAGCCTTGTCATCGACCGTCTGCAGGCGATGACGGCGGATGGCAGCCTGCCCGGCGGGCTTGATTTCTCTGCCGTCACGGTCGAGCCGCCCCGCGATGCGGCGCATGGCGACATGGCGACCAACGCTGCGATGGTGCTGGCGAAACCTGCGGGAATGCAGCCGCGCGCGATTGCAGACGCGCTGGCCGCGCATCTGCTGGCCGATCCCCGTATCGAAGGGGCCGATGTGGCTGGTCCGGGTTTTCTGAACATCCGCCTTACGCCCGCCGTCTGGCACGGGCTGATCCGCTCCACGCTGGCCGAGGGTGCGGATTATGGCCGCTCGACCCTGGGGCAGGGACAGAAGGTCAATATCGAGTTCGTCTCGGCCAATCCCACCGGTCCGATGCACGTGGGTCACGTCCGTGGCGCGGTGTTTGGCGACGCGCTGGCGCGGCTCTTGTCCTTTACCGGGCATGACGTGACGCGCGAATATTACATCAACGACGGCGGCGCGCAGGTCGATGTGCTGGCCCGGTCCGCCTATGAGCGGTATCGCGAGGCGAACGGCCTGAGTCCCGAAATCCGCGAGGGACTTTATCCCGGCGACTACCTCGTCCCCGTCGGCGAGGCGCTGAAGGAAACCTACGGCGCGGCGCTACTCGACCGGCCCGAATCCGAATGGCTGGTCACCGTGCGCGATTTCGCGACCCGGAGGATGATGGCCATGATCCGCGAGGATCTGGCAGCGCTTGGCGTGACGATGGACGTCTATTCCAGCGAGAAAGCCCTTTATGGCACCGGCAAGATCGAGGCCGCGATCGAGCAGCTGCGCGCGCAGGGCCTCATCTATGAAGGCGTGCTCGAGCCGCCGAAAGGCAAAACCCCCGAGGATTGGGAGCCGCGGCAGCAGACGCTGTTCCGCTCGACCGATCATGGCGATGACGTGGACCGCCCGGTGCAGAAGTCGGACGGAAGCTGGACCTATTTTGCGCCTGATATCGCCTATCACTATGACAAGGTTCAGCGCGGGTTCGACGCCCTGATCGACGTCTTCGGCGCCGACCATGGCGGCTATGTCAAGCGGATGAAGGCGGCGGTCGCCGCTCTGTCCGGGGGAAAGGTGCCGCTGGATATCAAGCTGATTCAGCTGGTGAAGCTGTGGAAGAATGGCGAGCCGTTCAAGATGTCCAAGCGCGCGGGCACCTTCGTGACTCTGCGCGACGTCGTCGAACAGGCGGGCGTTGACGTGACCCGTTTCGTCATGCTGACGCGCAAGAACGACGCGGCGCTGGATTTCGACTTCGACAAGGTGCTGGAGCAGTCGAAGGACAACCCGGTCTTCTACGTGCAATATGCCAATGCCCGCGTGAATTCGGTCCTGCGCAAGGCGGCGGAGGCGGGGATCGTCTGCGACGATGCCGCGCTGTCTGCTGCCGATATGTCATCGATCTCTCATCCGGCGGAGTTTGAACTCGCCGCGAAGATCGCGGAATGGCCCCGGCTGGTCGAAATCGCGGCCCGCAACAACGAACCGCACCGGGTGGCATTTTACCTGTACGAACTTGCGTCCGACCTCCACGGATTGTGGAATCGGGGCAACGATGACCTATCCCTGCGCTTTATTCAGGACGATAAAGCCATTTCGCAGGCGAAAATCGCCCTCGCGCGGACCGTAGCCGTTGTTATTTCTGCCGGTCTTGGTATTCTGGGCGTAACACCGGTCGAAGAAATGCGCTGACGAACAGGCGCCCTGGCCCGTGTGAACAGGCAAGACGCCCGGCATTCCAACCGTCGGGCCTATGGGGCAGAGCATGGCAGTCTTGGGCGACGATGAATTTGAAGGCTATGCCTCCGCCCCTGAACGGGGGCGGATGCAATTCTATTTAAACACAGCCGGTGCGGTGACATCCATCGCGCTGGTCGCGGGGCTTGCGGTCTGGGGCTATAATCTGGCGGTGCGCGACGTCTCGGGCATCCCCGTCGTGCGTGCCCTGGAGGGTCCGATGCGGATCGCTCCGCAAGAACCGGGGGGCGAGATTGCGGCCAATGTCGGTCTTTCCGTAAATGAGGTTGCTGCCGAAGGTAGTGTAGCCCCGCTGCCCGACCAGATGGTGCTGGCGCCGCGTCCGGTCGATCTTTCGGCCGATGATCAACCCGTTGCGATGTCATCTCTGGAGCAGGCGGGGGCGGAAGTGGCGACGCTTGCGGCGCTTCCTGCGGTCGAGGCTCCGGTGGGGGCCGATCCGCTGGCAAGCAGTCCTCCCGCCGCCGAGGTTTCCAGCGACGCTGCCCTCGAATCCGCCGTGAACGACGCATTGAGCGAGGCTTTGGGTGACGACGCGACTCTTGTGGCCGCCGAATCCGCACCTCCCGGCGCCATCGTGCGTTCGCCCCGCCCCGAGCGCCGCCCCGAGGGCGATGGCTCGGCAGAGGCGGAGATTGTTCCGGTTTCTGTGGATGCCACGGTGATCGAGAGCGCGGGCGAGGTGGATATCGCCTCCGTCGCCGCTGGAACCCGTCTGGTACAGCTTGGCGCCTATGACAACGAAACGGATGCCAGGGCCGAATGGGCGAAACTGCAGGCGCAGTTCGGCGATCTGATCGCGCCCAAGGCGTTGGTGCTGCAACAGGCCGAAAGCGGCGGGCGCAGTTTCGTCCGTCTGCGCGCCATGGGGTTTGAGGATGAGGCGGATGCGCGCCGCTTCTGCTCTGCGCTTCTGGCCGAGAATGCCTCCTGCATCCCGGTTGCCCATCGTCCATGAGCGCTGTCAGGGCCACTGTTTTCGGCTGCGAAGGCCCGATCCTTGGCCGTGATGAAGCGGCATTCTTCCGCGAGGTGAACCCCTGGGGGTTCATACTTTTTGGCCGAAACGTCGAAAATCCGACCCAGCTGCGCGATCTGACAGCCGCTTTGCGAGAGTCGGTCGGCAGGGATGCGCTGGTTTTCGTCGATCAGGAAGGTGGTCGGGTTCAACGCCTGCGCGCGCCGCATTGGCGCGAATGGTTGCCGCCGCTGGATACGGTCGGTATGACCGGGCGCGATGCGCCGCGCGCCATGTACTTGCGTTCGCGGTTGATCGCTGCAGAACTGCGTGCGGTCGGTATCGACGGCAATTGCGCGCCTGTCGTGGATATCGCCGCCGAAGCCACGCATCCTTTTCTAAAAAATCGCTGTTATGGCAATGATTTACCATGTGTCGTTGACGTTGCTCGTCATGTTGCCTCGGGGCTGCTGGATGGTGGCGTTCTGCCGGTGATGAAGCACATCCCCGGCCATGGGCGGGCGAGCCTCGACACCCATCTGGAACTGCCCCGCGTCGCCGAAACGGGTGATGTGTTGATGGCAAGTGACTTCGCTGCCTTCCGCGCGCTATCCGACCTGCCCGCGGCGATGACGGCGCATATCGTATTCTCGGCCTTTGACGATCTGCCTGCCACGCTGTCGCGGCGCATGGTAAGTATGATCCGCGACGATATCGGTTTTGGCGGGCTGCTGATGAGCGACGATCTGTCGATGCAGGCCTTGTCTGGCACGATCGGCCAGCGCGCGGCGGCGGCCATCGCCGCTGGTTGCGACATTGCGCTTCACTGTAATGGCGAACGGGCAGAGATGCAGGCGGTGGCGCAGGCTGCGGGTGTGCTGTCAGGACAGGCGCTGACCCGCGCAGATGCTGCCCTTGCCGCGCGGCGGGCACCGGACGACGCCGATCTTGCGGCGCTCGAGGCCGAGTTTGCCGGTCTGATGCCGGTCGGTGCCGATGGCTGACGACTGGGATCAGCCCCAGACCGTCGAAACCCGCGTCGCGGCAGAGGCGCTGATCGTCGATGTCGACGGGTTCGAAGGCCCGCTGGACCTGCTCCTGACCCTTTCGCGAACGCAAAAGGTGGACTTGCGGCGTATATCGGTCCTGCAACTGGCCGAGCAATATCTGGTTTTCGTGAACCGTGCCAAAGATTTGCGGATCGAACTTGCGGCGGACTATCTGGTGATGGCCGCATGGCTTGCCTATCTCAAATCACGCCTGTTGCTGCCCCCTGACCCGACCGAGGATGGCCCTTCTGCCGAAGAGATGGCGGCGCATCTGGCCTTCCAGCTTGAGCGCCTTCAGGCAATGCGGGACGTTGCGGCGAGGCTTATGGGGCGCGACCAGAAGGGGCGCGATTTCTTTGCCCGTGGTGTACCCGAGGATGTCACGCGGATACGAACGATCCGATACACCGCCACGCTGCTGGACCTGATGCAGGCTTATGCACGGACCCGGACGCGGGACGAGTTCCGGCCCTTCGTCATGGACCGCGACCACGTCTATACGATGGAGCAGGCGCTGGAACGGATGCGCGGGCTGATCGGCTATGCCGGGGTCTGGACAAACCTTGAAAGCTATCTGCCCGACGGCTGGCACACGCATCCCCAGCGCCGCCGCAGTGCAACAGCCGCGCATTTCGCCGCTGTGCTGGAGATGGCCAAGCGCGGACAAATCCAGCTGCGCCAGACCGAAACCTTTGCCTCCATCCAGATCCGCCGGAGGGATGCGTGAGCGATACGGGCGAGCAAAGCCTTTTCGCGGCCCCTCCCATTGCCGAGCAGGAACGGATGGTGGAGGCGATCCTGTTCGCGACCTCGGAACCCATGACGGTCGCCGAACTCGCCGCGCGTATGCCGCACGGCTGCGACGCGGCCGAGGCGCTGGCCTATCTGCGCCGCCGCTACGAGGGGCGGGGGGTGCAGGTCGTCCGGATGGGCGATGGCTATGCCTTCCGCACCGCACCTGACCTTGGCCACCTTATGCAAAAGGAAACGGTCGAACAGCGCAAGCTGAGCCGCGCCGCGATCGAGACGCTGGCCATCGTCGCCTATCACCAGCCGGTGACGCGCGCCGAAATCGAGGAAATCCGCGGTGTCGCGGTCAGCCGGGGCACCATCGACCAGCTGATAGAACTAAACTGGATTCGCTTCGGCCGCCGCCGGATGACGCCAGGGCGGCCCGTTACGTTTGTCGTGACGGAAGAATTCCTCGACCACTTCGGACTTGAGTCCGCGCGCGATCTGCCGGGGCTGAAGGAGCTGCGCCAGGCAGGTCTTCTGGATAGCCGCCCCGTGCCCGGCCTTACCGAAAGCCCGGAAGAGGAAGAGGCGGAAAACACCGGCCAGTCCGAGATGTTCGAGGAATAAGGTATCCATCAGACTGACGAAGGCCATCGCCTTCGCCATGGGATGCAGATCGAGTTACAGGCGGCCATGGCCCCAAAGGCTGCAGCCAGCGCCCGCCCCGCCGATGGCGGGCGCTTCGCACCCGCCGGGGCAGGCACTGGCCTTTCGTGGTCTCGTTGCGGAAACGGTCTTGGAGCGACGTTGCGCAGCGGGCGGGGAAACGCGGGTCGCGTTTCTTTTTTCCGCCCGGCCAGAATGGAATTCCTACCGGAAGTGCTTCGACAGCTTCAGACCCTGGCCCTGATAATTCGAGGCAAGCCCCACGCCGTAAAGCGTATCCGGCACCTCGGCCATGCGCTCATAGACCAGCCGCCCCACGACCTGCCCATGCTCCAGCACAAAGGGCGCTTCGTGGCACCGCACTTCCAGTACGCCGCGCGAACCGGTGCCGCCCGCGCTGGTGTGGCCGAAGCCGGGATCGAAGAAGCCCGCGTAATGGACCCGGAACTCCCCTGCTACGGCCAGATAGGGCGCCATCTCGGCGGCGTGGTCGGGCGGAATCGTCACGGCCTCGCGGCTGACGAGGATGTAGAACGCACCGGGATCAAGGATGATACCGCCGTCACGCGAGCGGACCTCTTCCCAGTAGTCGTCAGGGTCATAGGCGGCGATGCGATCAAGGTCGATCAGCCCGGTATGCGGCTTGGCACGGTAGCCCACCAGATCAGCGCTGAGATCGACCGAGAATCCGAGACCCTGAGAGATGACGGGTATCCCATCCACCAGCGGATCGCGGGCGTGCAGCGCCTCCATATGAGCATCTGAAAGCGTTGCATCGCCGCGCCGGAACCGGATCTGGTTCAGCCGCATGCCGGGCCGCACCAGCACCGAGAAGCTGCGCGGACAAATCTCGGCATACAGGGCCCCCTGATAGCCCGCAGGAATGCGGTCGAACTCGGTCCCGCCATCGGTGATGGTCCGGGTCAAAAGGTCCAGCCTGCCCGTCGAGCTTTTAGCATTGGCAACCGCGGATATGTCCTGGGGCAGGGCCAACCGCTCCATCAGCGGCACCACATAGACGCAGCCCTTTTCCAGAACCGCGCCGCCGGTCAGGCCCACTTTATGCATCTCCAACTCGGCGATGCGGGCGCTGACGGGGCGGTTGTGACCGGCAAGGAACGAGGCACGGACGCGGTAGGCGACAGTGCCCAGCCGCAGGTCGACGCTGGCGGGTTGTATCTGCGCCGGAATGATCGCGGAGCTGGCGGAAATCTGACCCGAGGCAATCATTGCACGCAGGGTTTGCGAAGGCAGGACACCGTCCGACATGATGTCTACCGCCCCTTTCAAACGGAACCGCCCGCGACCCTTGCGGGCACGGGCGGTTTCGCATTGGTCGGGCCGGTGAGATTCGAACTCACGACCTTCCGCCCCCCAGACGGACGCGCTAACCAGGCTGCGCCACGGCCCGACGAGGCGGATACATACTGATATTCCGCGCGAGGACAAGCCGGAAAGCGCATGGTTCTGATCAGTGCTCGCTGACCTTGGCCGCGGTCTTCATCCGGGCATGCAAAGCCTCCAGACGGCTGCTAACAGCGGCGAGATCGGAGCGGCTTCCGCCCTCTGTCATTTGCAGGGCGCGCAGGCGCGCGGCAGGCAGGAAGTGTTCCGCCGCTGGCTCGGTTTCGGCTGGTTCTGCTTCCGCATGATCATCCGCAGCTTCCGCTGATTTCGGCAACTCGGGGTCAGGCAGAGGCTCTGTCTTCTGGACTGCGGGCACAGTCGGATCGTCGATGGAGGACCAAAGCGGCAAGGCCTCTTGCGACAGCGTCGCCTCGGGTTGCGCGGCAGCGGGGCGCAGGACAAGAATGTCGGCGGCCTTGGGCGGCTTTGGCGCCTCTTCGACCGCGGCGGCCTCGGCGGTGATGTCTACCGCAATCGTGCTGTCGGCCATCGCCATCACATGGCGGATGCCATGTTCACGCAGCACTTTCTGCACGCCGCGTATGGTCAGGCCCTCGCTGTGCAAAAGCCGCTTGATGCCCGACAGCAGCGCGACATCCGACGGGCGGTAATACCGCCGCCCACCGGCACGCTTGACCGGCCTGATCTGGGGAAAGCGGCTTTCCCAGAATCGAAGCACATGGGCGGGCGTATCCAGAACATCGGCAACCTCGCTGATCGTCCTGAAGGCGTCGCGCGATTTTTCCATGCGCCCGCGGCCCCTTAGCGCTTGCTGCCGTCGGCTACGCGATCTTTCATCAGATGCGACGGGCGGAAGGTCAGGACGCGACGCGGGCTGATCGGAACCTCATCCCCCGTCTTGGGGTTGCGGCCCACGCGGGCCGACTTGTCCCGGACGGAAAAGGTGCCGAAGGAAGAGATTTTTACCGTCTCACCCTGCACCAGTGCGTCCGACATGTACTGCAGCACCGATTCCACAAGCTGCGCGGATTCATTGCGGCTGAGCCCGACTTCGCGGAACACAGCCTCGCTTAGATCCATGCGCGTAAGTGTCTTTTCACTCATTCGGCCCCCCCGTCTTTTGAGGCAGATTGGGCGCTTTGAAAACCCAAGTCAATATCAACAGCTTGGGGCGGTCAGTTCGACCGGGTTACCAGCGAAGAACCACCGATCCCCAGGCCAGCCCGCCGCCGATCGCCTCGGTGACGATCAGGTCGCCGGGTTTGATCTGGCCACGCTGTTTCCCGACCGACAGGGCCAGGGGAATCGAGGCGGCAGAAGTATTTCCGTGATCCTGCACGGTCACGACCACGCGGTTCATGGGCACGCCCATCCGCTGAGCGGTGGCGCTGATGATGCGCAGATTGGCCTGATGCGGCACGATCCAGTCGACGTCTTCAGCCGTGAGGCCCGCCTTTTCCAAGGCTGTGTGAGCGGTCGCGGCCAGCTTTTCGACGGCGTGGCGAAAGACTTCCTTGCCCTGCATCCGCAGATAGCCGGTGTTTTGCGTGGCAACACCACCGTCGACGTATAGCAAATCGCGGAACCGCCCGTCGGAATGCAGGTCGGTCGACAGGATGCCACGGTCTGCCGACGTGCCATCGCCCGACATCGCCTCCAACACCAGGGCGCCCGCTCCGTCACCGAACAGCACACAGGTGCTGCGGTCGGTCCAGTCCATGATGCGAGAGAACGTCTCTGCCCCGATCACCAGAATCCGCTGTGCCTGACCCGAAACGATCAGTGCCTGCGCATTGGCCAACGCGTATACAAAGCCCGCACAGACCGCCTGCACGTCAAAGGCAAAGCCCGCGTTCATCCCAAGCGCGGCCTGAACCATGGTCGCGGCCGAGGGGAAGGTCAGATCTGCGGTCGAGGTTGCAAGGATGATCGCGTCGATACTGCCCGCCTCGATACCAGCATCGGCCAGCGCGGCCTTGGCGGCCCGGGTGGCAAGGTCAGAGGTCGTCTGGCCTTCTGCCGCGAAATGACGACGCTCGATCCCCGAGCGAGAGCGAATCCACTCGTCGCTGGTTTCCAGCGATGCTTCGAATTCAGAGTTGGGAACGATACGGTCGGGCAGATAGTGTCCGACGCCCCTTACGACGGCGCGTATTGTCATTCAGCCTTACCGATTATGGCCCCATCCGCGGCGGCATCCTGCCCCGCGCGTCCAGCCGATGCAACCCGTGCCGCAAGACGCTCTTGAAAGCCAGACTTTGCCAGTTGAAAGGCGAGCTTGATCGCCGCCGACACGCCCGTCGCATCGGCCGAGCCGTGCGATTTAACAACCGTGCCGTTCAGCCCCAGAAACACCCCGCCATTGATCCGGCGCGGGTCGATGCGCTTTTGCAGCCGCTTTAGCGAAGTCAGCGCCAGAAGCGCCGCCATCTTGGACAGGAAGGTTGCGTTGAATGCTTCCTTCAGGAAGTCCGAGATCAGCTTGGCCGTTCCCTCGCCGGTCTTTAGCGCAATATTGCCTGTAAACCCGTCGGTCACGATCACGTCCACGCGGTCCGAGGGAATGTCTCCGCCTTCCACAAAGCCGACGAAATCGAAATCCCCGCCTGGCGCTGCAGCGGCGATCTGGTCGTGCGCCAGCTTCAGCTCGGCACGGCCCTTGTGCTCTTCGGTGCCGACGTTCAGCAAACCCACACGCGGACGGGCCAGATGCAGGCCGTTTCTGGCGTAGGACGCGCCCATGGTGGCGAATTGCAAAAGGTCTTCGGCGTCGGCCTTGATGTCGGCACCCACATCCAGCATCAGGTTGAACCCTCCGGGATTGCGCGATGGCCAGAGGCAGGCGATGGCGGGACGGTTCACGCCCGGCAGCTTGCGCAGGCGGATCATGCTCAGCGCCATCAGCGCGCCGGTGTTGCCGCAGGATACGGCAACCGTCGCTTCGCCCTGGCGCACGCTTTCGATGCAGGACCACATCGAAGTGCCCTCGCCATGGCGCATGACCTGGCTGGGCTTGTCATGCATCGTGACGGTTCGCGGCGCATGCCGGATCACGCAGCGGTCGGTCAGACCGCGGCGACGGGCGATAAGCCGCTTAAGTTCTGCCTCGTCGCCATGGACGATAAAGGCGATTTCCGGATTCTTGGTCGCAGAGGCAAGCATGCCCGCGACGACTGCCGCAGGCCCACGATCTCCGCCCATCGCATCAACGGAAATGACGATACGCTCGCCGCCACCCGGGACCGGAGTATCATTTCCGTTTGCCATGGGTCAGCGGGCGCAGAAGAGGGCGGCTTACGCCGCGTCCTCGTCCAGATCGACCTCTTTGGTCAGCGCCACGACTTCACGCGCGTCGTAGTGGCCGCAAGCGCCACAGACGTGGTGCGGGCGCTTCAGCTCTCCACAGTTCGGGCATTCAGCCGGGTTAGCGGCGGTAAGTGCGTCGTGCGCACGGCGCATGTTGCGCTTGGAGCTGGTGACTCGGTTCTGCGGGACAGCCATGTCTCGACCTCAGGTAGTGGGGCATGCCCCTGATTTTATTGAAGGAAGTCGACAAGCCTGCGCATTCGCGCTAGCCCCGACACTCCTGTAAACGAGGCGCGGAACATAGCGGGATTCTGTTCCGGCGCAAGTCCTTTCTGCGCCGACATTTTCCGACGCGTTGCGTCAAGCATCGCGTTTGCCATCGTCATCATCGGACGTGCGCAGAAGTCCCCCAAGACCGGCAAAGGGACGCAGATCGGCGTCGCGAAGCGGCACCACACCCGGGGGCGCGTGGATGGCCTCGCCAAGCTCTGCCCCCGGCGCGCGGGGGTAGTCGGGCAGCGCCAGCGCCAGCGCCTCGGTCATCACCGCGCCTGGGTCTATAACCGTTGGCAACGGTTCCGCGCTGTCATCTTCCGGCATTTCAGCCTCGGCATCTTCCGGCACGGCGAAATCGGCAAGGTATTTGCGCACCACCGGCTCATCCACACGCGTCAGCACGGGGACAAGTGTCACCACGCAGGGCTGCACGACCTCGGCCTCCAGCCGCGCCTCCAGCAGGTAATCGCTTTTCCCCTGCGGCCGAAGCTCACCCTTGAACCGCAGCGAGGGGATCGCGCTGATGCCAAGGTATTCGGCAAGCGCCGCGCGTTCGGCCTCATCGGGTTTCAGGTCGAACCTTGTAGGCTTGCGCGCACCAAGCGTCTGGACGCGCAGCGGCAATGAGACGGGCAAAGATTCTGGCATCGGGTGCTCCTTTTGCCCCGGTCGGGCAGCGCGTTCCTTTCTTGAACCGGAACGCGACCTTCTGTAAGCCGGATGAAAGTCGATTACGGGGCCAAAGCCGACAAGGCAAGAGGCGGCAGGAGGCAGGACATGGCAGGCACGGCGTCAAGCCGCCCGGTAACCGGGATTCGATCCGGTATGGGAGCGTCTCGCCTTTTGCTGGCAGCGGCGGTGGTCTTCGGACTTGCTGCCTGCCAGTCGCTTTATCGCAACCACGGCTACGCGCCGACGGAAGCTGAGTTGCAGCAGGTCGTTGTCGGCAAGGACACCCGGGAAACGGTGACGGAGTCCGTCGGCCGGCCAAGCGCGCAGGGTGTCCTGAGCGATAACGAGTGGTATTACGTCCAGAGCCGGTATCGGCAACGTGGCCCGTACGCGCCGGAAGAGATTGATCGTCAGGTTGTGGTGATCTCTTTCAATGAGAGCGGCACGGTGCGCAACGTCGAACGCTTTGGTCTTGAGGACGGCGAGGTCGTGGCTCTGTCGCGCCGTGTGACCGAGCCTAACATCAAGAGCTCCAGCTTCCTGCGGCAGCTTCTGGGCAACATCGGCGGCATCGGGCCGGGCCAGTTCCTGCAACAATCCAGTACACCGTAAGGCTGCCGCCTGAAGAGGCCGCAATCGCGCGGCCCTTTCCTGCCTTATCGTTTCTTTCTGCGGCGCTATCTGCATTTTGACGGCGTCGTCTTGCCGTCATGTCTTTCATGCTAGGGTCTGCGCACAAATATCCGGGGCAGGGCGGGCGTTCCGCCAGACGTCAGGGGGGTCGTGATGCTTTCTCTTCGCAAGGGGCGGTATGCGGCGCGGATGGCCGAGACGACCGACGATCTGCTGCGCGCGCAGGAGCTTCGCTATCTGACATTCATTGTATCGACCGGCGCACAGCAGGATGGCAGCCGCGCCGATGGGCGCGATGCCGACGACTTCGACGCGCTTTGCACCCATGTGCTGGTTGAAGAGGTCAAGACCGGCACCCTGGTCTGCTGCTTTCGGCTGTTGCCGCTGATGAACGGGACCGAGATCGGACGCAGCTATTCGGCACAGTATTACAACCTGTCGGCGCTTGCCGACTTCGACGGCCCGATGGTCGAGATGGGACGCTTCTGCATTCACCCCGACTGGCGCGACCCGGACATCCTGCGCGTGGCCTGGGGTGCGATGACGCGTTTTGTCGATGAGACGGGTGTCGAGATGCTGTTCGGCTGCTCGTCCTTCCACGGGACCGAGGCCGAAACTTATCACGATGCCTTTGCGCTGCTGAAAGACGGCCATCTGGCGCCCAAGCGCTGGCTGCCCCGCGTCAAGGCGCCGGATGTGTTCCGCTTTGCCCGCGCGCTGCGACGCTTCCGCCCGGATGCAAAGCGGGCCATGCAGGCGATGCCGCCCTTGTTGCGGACCTATCTGCTGATGGGGGGGTGGGTCAGTGATCATGCGGTCGTGGACCGTGACCTGAATACGCTCCATGTGTTCACCGGGCTGGAAATCCGGGCGATTCCTCCCGCAAGGGCAAGACTGCTGCGCGGCGTGGCGGGCTGACCCGGATCTGGCGAAGGCCATCGCCTTCGCCATGCCGTGAAGATCGAGTTCAGGGGCCGGTGGCCCAAAGCCACCGGCCAGCGCCCGCCATCGGCGGGGCAGGCACTGGCCTATGTGGTTATTCGTGGCAGGCGGTCTTGGGGGGGGGCGTGGCACTGCGGGCGGGGAAACGCGGGTCGCGTTTCTGATCCCGCCCGGCCCGGTCTCCGTTCCTAGGCGTCCAGCGCCCGTTGACCTTTCCTCCAACCCCCATTAGCTCGCGCCCATGGCACGTGCACCCCTTCTTCAGCTCTCCGGTATCTCGCTCACCTTCGGCGGCGAACCCATCTTCGACGACCTCAGCCTTGTGGTTCAACCCGGCGACCGGGTTGCGCTGGTCGGCCGAAATGGCTCGGGCAAGTCCACCCTGATGAAGGTGATGGCAGGCCTTGTCGAACCCGACCGGGGCGAGCGTGTGGTGCCCGCAGGCGTCACCGTCGGATACATGGAGCAGGACCCCGACTTGTCCGCCTATGCGACGCTTGGCGACTATGCCGCCAGCGGCCTGCCCGAGGGCGAGCAATACCGCGTCGCGATGGTCGCCGAGGGGCTGAAATTCAATCCCGACACGCCCGTCTCCTCCGCTTCGGGCGGAGAGCGCCGCCGCGCCGCACTGGCCAAGCTGATGGCCGAGGCCCCCGAATTGATGCTGCTGGACGAACCTACCAACCATCTCGACATCCAGGCCATCGAATGGCTGGAATCCGAGTTGAAATCTACCCGCACGGCCTTCGTCCTGATCAGCCACGACCGCGCCTTCCTGCGTGCGCTGTCCAAGGCGACGCTCTGGATCGACCGGGGCGAGGTGCGCCGCCGCGAATCTGGCTTTGATGGATTCGAGGATTGGCGCGAAACCGTCTGGGCCGAGGAAGACGAGGCCCGCCACAAGCTGGACCGCAAGATCAAGGCCGAGGCGAAATGGGCGGTCGAGGGCATCAGCGCCCGACGCAAGCGCAACCAGGGTCGCGTTCGCGCGCTGGCCGCGCTGCGCGAGGAACGCAGCAGCCAGATCCGCCGTCAGGGCACCGCCGCGCTGGAACTGGAAGCCGGGCAGCAATCCGGCAAGCGCGTGATCGAGGCCAAGGGCCTGAGCAAATCCTTCGGCGACCTGAAGATCGTGCGCGACTTTGACCTGCGCATCCTGCGGGGCGACCGCGTGGCCTTTGTCGGCCCGAACGGCATCGGCAAGACGACGCTGCTCAAGATGCTGACCGGAGAGATCGAACCTGACGAAGGCAAGGTCACGCTGGGGACCAACCTTCAGATTGCCGTATTCGACCAGACCCGCGCGCAACTCGATGCCGATGCCAGCCTGTGGGACAACCTGACCAGCGACCCGCTGATGCGCGTCTCGGGTCAGTCCGATCAGGTCATGGTGCGCGGCATGCCGCGCCATGTCGTGGGATACCTGAAGGACTTTCTGTTCGACGAACGTCAGGTCCGCGCGCCCGTCCGGTCCTTGTCGGGCGGAGAAAAGGCGCGGCTTCTGTTGGCGCGGATCATGGCGCGGGAATCGAACCTGCTGATCCTGGACGAACCGACGAACGATCTTGACGTCGAGACGCTGGACCTGCTGCAAGACATCCTTGGAGACTATGACGGCACTGTCCTGCTGGTAAGCCACGACCGCGATTTCATCGACCGCGTTGCCACGACGACCGTGGCGCTTGAGGGGCAGGGCAGGGCCACCGTCTATCCCGGCGGCTGGTCCGATTATGTATCGCAGCGCCCCTTGATCGAGACGTCGGTGGAGGTGCGCACATCGGTTTCTGCCGCACCTGCGGCAAAGACTGTCGTTCGCCGTGGCGCCGAGACGCTGAGCTTTACCGAGCGCAAGCGGCTCGACTCTTTGCCCGACGTCATCGCGAAGCTTGAGACAGAGATTGCCAGGCTTGGCGATGCGCTTGCCGAAGACGGCCTCTTCACCCGCGACCCTGCGCGCTTTGCCAAGTTCAGCGCGGCCTTGACCGAGCGGCAGACCTCGCTCTCGGCCGCAGAGGACGAATGGCTGGCGCTGGAGCACAAGGCCGAGGGCTGATCACTTCGCTGCGATGGGCCGGTTCCAGCCGCCATTAATCAACGGTTTGGGCGGGAATAGGAGCAAGTGAACGCGTCGGTTCACTCTGCCTCTGGCTGATGTCCCCCACAGTTCATAGGTCACTCCTGTTGCGTCGGCTCATGGCCGCCGCGAACACCTACAGGAGAAGAAAAAATGAAGAATCTTGCATATGTCATCCTGGGATCTTCCCTGCTGGCGCCGATGGCGGCCATGGCAGGCGGCCCGGTCACGCCGGTGGAAGAGCCGGTCGTGGCAGCCCCGGTGATCGTTCAGGCAAGACCTGATGGCAACTGGACCGGCGGGTATGGGGGTTTGACGCTCGGCTATGCCGACATCGGTTCCAGCGGCGATTTCGAGAATGGTTCGGGCATGATCGGCGGTATCCTTGGTGGCTACCGCTATGACTTCGGGCAGGCGGTCGTCGGTGGTGAGATCGACTGGCAGAAGGCCGATATCGACCTTGCCAACAATACCGGCAGTCTCGATTCACTCGGCCACGTAAAGCTGCAGCTTGGATATGACCTTGGCCGCACGCTGGTATACGGCACCGCCGGCTGGGCCTATGCCGACGCAAGCTCCGGCTCCGACTGGGGTTATTTCGGCGGCGTGGGCGCCGATTATGCGGTAAACGACAGATGGGTGGTCGGTGGAGAGGTGCTGCAGCACCGCTTCGACGATTTCAACGGATCGGGCCAGGGCTTTGACACCACGACCGTCAGTGCCCGGGTCAGCTACAGGTTCTGATCGTCACTTCCGGGGCGCCGAAAGGCGCCCCGGTGCCATAAGGCGTGGTTTTTCGTTCACAGATCATAAATCGCCGCCTGCGCATATTTCTGGCAATTGAACCTGCCATTGTTTCGCCAAAATGAACGATCATGCCTTTCGGACTGAGTTAATCGGTCTGAACGGAGGTTATCATGCCGATACTGCCAAGGCGCGCCCTGCTCGTCGCAGGTATTTCGGTCGTGATGCTGCTGGCTGCCTGCGGGGCCAAGTTCCGCACCTATTACGACAATTCGGTTCCGGCGGAAGTTTCGCGCGGCTGGCACATCAGCCAGGTCGCCGTCAGCGTTCCCGACAGCCTGAAGGTCAGCGAGGCGAAGTCATTGCTTCCTGCCGCCGACATCGTCTGGCGCGAGGATCCCGAGGGCGACCGCCGCCCGCAGGTCGCGGCAATCATCAAGACCGCAGCCGAGCAAGGTTCCCGCACCCTTCGCGGCCCACGCGCCGTGCGGCTGGAGATCACCGTCTCACGCTTCCACGCGCTGACCTTCGAGGCTGAAAAGCGGATGGAGAACGCGGGCGTTCACAACGTCGATTTCACCATTCAGGCCGTCGATGCCGCCACCGGCGCTGTGCTGGCTGGCCCCGAAAAGATCGAGGCGGCTTTCCCCGCGCTCTCGGGCAAGGCCATGGCAGCCGCCCGCGCGCAGGGGCAGACGCAGAAATCGATGATCATCGCCCATACCAGCCGTGTCATCGCAGGCTGGCTCGGCGTAGGCCCGGACCCACGGGAAACCTTCACCCGGATGGGCGGCTAACCAGCGCCGCCTGCACCTTCTTCGGCAAGGCCCCTCGGATCAGGCGATAGCTTATGTCGATCCTGTCGCGCAGCTCGTCATCCGGGATCGAATGCCAGGGAATGCGCACCCAGCTTGCGTGAAAATACGGCGCGCGCTGTGCCCGGCCCATCTCGATCAGCAGCGCCGCCGTCTCGACATCCGGGCATTTCACCGCGACGCCATGATCTTCCATCGCGCCGACCACCGCGAACATCTTGCCGCCGACCTTCCACGCGTCATGCCCTCCGCCCCATGGGTCAGAGTTTTCGGCGCCGGGCAGGGTGGCGCAATGGCGGTTCACCACGTCGCGGGTCATGGCATCAGGATCGCATCGCAGTCTCCACACCACAAGCGGCTTGGCGCGGGGCACGGAACGCGCTAGAAGACGGGCCATGAAAACGGGCCGCATCATCATTTGCTGCATTACCGGCTGACTTCCGTCAGGCGGGCCCGTCCTTTCGTTTCCATCCGTGAGCGAAGCCGGTCACCCCGCCGAAGGGATGAGAACGGTTGACCAAGGCCAGACCCCAGGGCGAACGGACATGACGACGATCAGGCTCCCCAACACCGCGACGCGCACGAAAGAGGTCTTTGACCCCATCGATCCGAAAGACGTCCGCATGTATGTCTGCGGCCCGACCGTCTATGATCGCGCCCATCTGGGCAACGCGCGGCCTGTGATCGTCTTTGACGTGTTGTATCGCCTGCTGCGCCATGTCTATGGCGAGCATCATGTCACCTATGTCCGCAACTTCACCGACGTCGATGATAAGATCAACGCCGAGGCGCAGCGCCGCCGCGACGCGGGCGACCCCCGCAGCCTTGAGGAACTGATCCGCGAGCGCACGGATGAGACCATCGCCTGGTATCACGCCGACATGGACGCGCTCGGCGCCCTGCGCCCGAACAAGGAGCCGCGCGCCACGGAATTCATCGGCGCCATGATCGCGATGACCGAGGATCTGATCCGCAAGGGCCACGCCTATGAAAAGGAAGGCCACGTCCTGTTCCGCGTCCGCTCTTACGCGGATTACGGCAAGCTGTCGGGCCGCTCGGTCGACGACATGATCGCAGGCGCAAGGGTCGAGGTCGCCCCGTTCAAGGAAGATCCTATGGATTTCGTCCTATGGAAGCCGTCGGACGATGACCTGCCCGGCTGGGCCAGCCCTTGGGGCCGCGGCCGCCCCGGCTGGCACATCGAATGCTCGGCCATGGCGCGCGACCTGCTTGGCGGCAGCTTCGACATCCACGGCGGCGGCATCGACCTGCAATTCCCCCACCACGAGAACGAAATCGCCCAAAGCCGCTGCGCCCACCCCGACGAGGGTTTTGCCAAGGTCTGGATGCACAACGAGATGCTGCAGGTCGAGGGGAAGAAGATGTCCAAGTCACTGGGCAATTTCTTCACCGTACGCGACCTTCTGGATCAGGGTGTCCCGGGTGAGGTGATCCGGTTCGTGTTCATGGGGACGCACTATTCCAAGCCGATGGATTGGACGGAAGAGAAGGCACGGCAGGCAACGTTAACATTGCGGCGTTTGCGAGGGCGCATCAAGACCCCAGAACTTCATACAAACGCCTTACCGCCCGCCGAATTTATTGAAGCAATTGCCGACGATCTGAACGTCGCCGGCGCACTTGCGCTACTCTTGACCTATCGGTTTGATAGCGATGTTGCCGGTGCGCTGAATTTCCTCGGTATAGGTCTTAAAGAAAACTCTAACGAGCTCTCCCACTTTGTGGATCGTCAGCTGCGCTCATGGGAAGGAGCGATCACGGTTGCGCGAGAAGTTGCAAAAAAAACAAGAGATTACACCGAAGTTGATAGGATTAAATCTGCGCTTCTATCGGTGGGAGTCGAAGTTCGGATGACCAACGAAGGTATCGAACTTTTGCCAGGGCCAAATTTTGATCTCTCGCGATTGGAGGCGCTGCAGTGATAAAAACTGGTTCTCGCTGTCTGCCCCTGTCGTCCTTCGACTTCAGAAAACTCGGGGCCATCGAATGACCTCCACCCCGTTCCAAAAGCCCGAGGCCGTCGCCTCGGGCGCTGCGACCGCCATCCGCTGTTCTGCCCGTGCGTCCGGCGCGATGGATAGCTGGTTGGCCTGCGCTTGCGCTCCGGCCAATCGGACCACCGGACTGTCCGCTAATCGGTCCGCAGGGCACCCGGATCGGATGGTCCGCCAATGACCCGCGAACGTCTCTACCTCTTCGACACCACCCTTCGCGACGGTCAGCAGACCCAGGGCGTCCAGTTCTCCGCCGCCGACAAGATCCTGATCGCTCGCGCGCTCGATGCGCTTGGCGTCGACTATATCGAGGGCGGCTGGCCGGGTGCGAACCCGACCGACAGCGAGTTCTTCCGCGAGGCGCCAAAGACCCGTGCCATCATGACCGCCTTCGGCATGACGAAGCGCGCGGGCCGCTCGGCCGAGAATGACGATGTGCTGGCCGCCGTGCTCGACGCCCGCACGCCTGCCGTCTGCCTCGTCGGCAAGACGCATGAGTTCCACGTCAAGACCGCGCTCGGCGTCACGCTAGAGGAAAACCTCGAGTCTATCCGCGCCAGCATCCGCCACCTTGTCGCCAAGGGGCGGGAGGCGCTGTTCGACGCCGAGCATTTCTTCGACGGCTACCGCGCCAATCCCGAATATGCGCTGTCCTGCCTCAAGGCTGCCCGGGATGAGGGCGCGCGCTGGATCGTGCTGTGTGACACCAACGGCGGCACCTTGCCCGCCGAAGTCGGCCGCGTAACAGCCGAGGTCATTGCGGCAGGCATCCCCGGCGACCGGCTGGGCATCCATTGTCATGACGATACCGGCAATGCCGTGGCCAATTCTCTGGCCGCCATCGACGCGGGCGCTCGGCAAGTGCAGGGCACGCTGAACGGTCTGGGCGAGCGTTGCGGCAATGCGAACCTGACGACGCTGATCCCGACGCTGTTGCTCAAGGAACCTTACGCCAGCCGGTTCGAGACCCGCGTGACCTCTCAGGCGCTGGAAGGGCTGACGCGCATCAGCCGGATGCTGGACGACATCCTGAACCGCGTGCCACTGCGGGCGGCTCCTTACGTCGGCGCCTCGGCCTTTGCGCACAAGGCGGGGCTTCATGCCAGCGCCATCCTTAAAGACCCTTCAACCTATGAACACGTCGCCCCCGACACCGTGGGGAACGAGCGTGTCATCCCGATGAGCAACCAGGCGGGCCAGTCGAACCTGCGCGCCCGGCTCGCCTCGGCGGGGATCGACGTCCCCGCGACGGATGCGCGCCTTGGCCGCATCCTCGATATCGTCAAGGAGCGCGAGGATCAGGGCTATGCCTATGACGGCGCGCAAGCGAGTTTTGAACTGGTCGCGCGGCGCGAGTTGGGCCTTCTGCCCGAGTTCTTCGAGGTCAAACGCTATCGAGTGACTGTCGAGCGGCGGAAGAATAAGTATAATGAGATGGTGACTTTGTCCGAGGCGGTCGTCGTGGTGAAGATCGGCGATCACAAGATGCTGTCGGTCAGCGAAAGCATGGACGAAATGGGCACCGACCGAGGCCCGGTCAACGCGCTGTCCAAGGCGCTGGCCAAGGATCTGGGCCCTTATCAGGCGGTGATCGACGACCTGAAGCTGGTCGATTTCAAGGTTCGCATAACCCAGGGCGGCACCGAAGCCGTCACCCGCGTCATCATCGACAGCGAGGATAGCGAGGGCCATCGCTGGTCCACCGTCGGCGTCTCGCCCAACATAGTGGATGCGAGTTTCGAGGCGCTGCTCGACGCGATCAACTGGAAGCTTGTCCGCGACGTGGGCCGCCCGGCGCAGGTGGCCGAGTGAGCATCGAGGCCTGCGCGGCCCTGGTCGCGCGGGGCGACCCCGACCGTTTTGCCGCCGTCATGGCCGCGCCAGTTGCCGCGCGGGAACGGCTGCTTCCGCTCTACGCCTTCAACCTCGAAGTCGCCCGCGCGCCCTGGGTAACGCAGGAACCCATGATCGCCGAAATGCGCCTGCAATGGTGGCGCGACACGGTCGAGATGATAGGGCAGGGCGCAACACCCCGCGCACACGAGGTCGCAGGTCCGCTGGCGCAGCTGGTGTCAGAAGCGGGCTTGCCGCTCGACGTCATGGACCGCCTGATCGAAGCCCGCCGCTGGGACATCTACCGCGACCCCTTCGCCGATCAGGCGGCCTTCGACGACTATCTGGAAGATACCGGAGCGGGCCTGATGTGGCTGGCCGCAAAGGCCACTGGCGCGCCCGCGCAAGCGGAGTCTGTGGCACGGGATGCCGGTTGGGCCGCAGGTCTTGCCGGTTTCCTGCGCGCCGTGCCGGAATTGGAGGCGCGGGGGCGCATCCCGCTTTCGGACCGATCAGACCTCGCGATTTCCGCCTTGGCGGGCAGGGGCCTCATGCGGTTGCAAAGGGCGCGGGCAAATCGGGTCGCCGGGATGTCGCCTTACGCTTTCCTCGCGGGCTGGCAAACCGGCAGGCTGCTGCGTCAAGCTCAGCAACGCCCCGAATTGGTGATCGAGGGCGGTCTTGGCATGTCGGATTTCGCGCGCAAGGGCGGGCTTTTGTGGGCACAGCTGACCGGAAGCTGGTAGCGTCACGCCATCGGCAATAGCGGGAAAGCAGAAGCCGGGCACAGCCTCTGAAAGCGGTGGCAGATTCGCGCCGCCGAAACGTCTATCCCGCCCCGAATGCCTTCGGCCTCGTCGTCAGCCAGATCAAAGCACCGCCTGCCAGCACAAGGAAGGGTAGCATGGCGATGTTCACCATGTTCCACCCCACCTGCGGCGACCCGCCGGAACAGTTCATAAGCCCACCGGAGGACAATGATGCCAGTGTCACCCCCGCAAAGATGATGAAGTCGTTCATGCCCTGAATCCGTCCACGTTCTTGCGGGCCATGCGCAGCGGCCAGCATGCTGGTCGCCCCGATGAAACCAAAGTTCCATCCCAGTCCCAGCAGCATCAGCGCGATGAAGAAATTGCCAAGCGCCACGCCGCTCAGCGCGACGGCGGCGGCCCCCGCAAGAATAACCAGGCCAATGCCTACAACCTTCTCCGCGCCGATGCGCGCAATCAGGTGGCCCGTCACAAAGGCCGGCGCATACATGGCCAGAACATGCGCGCTGACGATGTCGGCCGCATCGGCGGTCTGAAAGCCGCATCCGACGACCGCCAGCGGCGACGATGTCATGACCAGGTTCATCAGCGCATAGCTGACGGTGCCGCAGATCACGGCCACGGCAATGCGCGGCTCCTTCAGCATCTCCCATCTTCCGCGCAGCGCAGGGGCGTCAGGGGCGGGCGGTGGCGGCTTGGGAATGTCGAGGAACACGAACAAAAGGCTGCCGCCGATATTCAGCGCGACGACCGCCAGATAGGTTGCAAGAAAAGGCACCGCCATCGCCTCGGCCGTCACCTTCACCAGCTGCGGGCCGACGACGGCGGACAAGAGCCCCCCAGCCATGACCCAGGCGATGGCCTTTGGCCTGTAGGCGGCAGAGGCGCCATCGGCGGCGGCGAAACGATAGAACCCCTGCGCAGACATGTAGATGCCGGTGAACAGCGCACCCAGCAGGAACAATCCGAAGGAAGAAGTCAGCAGGCCCCACGCCCCGATGGCCGCGCCCAGCGTTCCGCCAACGGCGCCAGTGACGAAACCGGCCCTGCGCCCATGGCGTTGCATCAGCCCCGACAATGGCCCGGCGGTCAGCATGGAACCTATCACTGTCATGGTGATGGGCAGCGTGGCCCAGCATTTGTTGGGGCTTAGCATCGACCCGGCCAGCCCCGCGATGGTAAAGATCATGGGCATTTGTGCGCCGAGAATGGCTTGCGCGGCGACAAGCACGATTACGTTACGTCTGGCGCGGGCGTCGGCGTCTGGCACGGCGGTCATATTCAATGCCTAAGGCTGGTGCATGGGTGGCGGCAAGTCGGAAAACGAAGGGCGTGACACTGGCGCGCACCGGCGCGATAGTCACGCACCCACATAAGGAAAGCCAATGGTCGGCCGCATCATCGAAACCGACGCCTGCGTGTCGGAAGGCGCAGCCTGGCTCGCCGCGCGCCATCCCCGCTTTGCCGAGGCGCTGGATCAGGTCGGCCCGCTGCCGCTGCGGCGCAAGGCGGACGGCTTTGCACCGCTGCTCGACGCCATCGTCAGCCAGCAGGTCAGTGTCGCTTCGGCGCAGGCGATCTGGAACCGATTGCAGGCGGCGGGCCTGACGGAACCCGCTGCAATCGTGTTGGCCAGCGACGACTCACTGCGCGCCGTTGGTCTGTCCCGGCAAAAGATGCGCTATGCCCGCGCGCTGGCCGAAAGCGGAATTAATTTCGATGCTCTGCGCCAGACGCCCACCAACAATGTTGTGGAGACTCTTGTCGCCTTGCCCGGCATCGGCACCTGGACTGCCGAGATCTATGCCATGTTCTCGTTGGGCCGCGCGGACGTCTTCGCCCCCGGCGATCTGGCGCTGCAAGAAGCGGCGCGCGTCCTTTTCGCGCTGGAGGCTCGCCCCAACGAGCGTGCCCTGCGCGCAATGGCCGAGGAATGGAGCCCCTGGAGAAGCGTTGCGGCCCGCATCCTCTGGGCCTACTACCGGGTGGCCAAGCAAAGAGAGGGTATCAGGTGACACGGGAATTGCGTTTCGGACGGCGGCCAGCGCAGTCGGGCAGGGCGAAAAGCCTGGTGGTTTTCCTGCATGGCTATGGGGCCGATGGCACCGACCTTCTGGGTCTGGCCGATCCGCTTGCGCCCCATCTGCCCGATACGGTGTTTGTCGCACCTGATGCGCCCGACCCGTGTTCCGGCAATCCCTTTGGCTATCAATGGTTTCCGATCCCGTGGCTGGACGGATCGAGCGAGGCGCAGGCCAAGGCGGGCATGGCCGCCTCGATTGATGACCTGAACGCTTTCCTCGATGCCCGGCTGGCGGAAGAAGGGCTGAGGCAAGCCACAATGGCGCTTATCGGCTTTTCTCAAGGGTCGATGATGGCGCTGCATGTGGCGCCCCGACGCAAGGCGGCGATGGCCGGTATCGTTGCTTTTTCCGGGCGCCTGCTGGTCCCCGAACTTCTGGCCGAACAGGCGGTCGTCAAGCCACCCGTCCTGCTGCTGCACGGCGATCAGGACGATGTCGTGCCCTTCGCCGATATGGCGAAGGCGGGGAACGCGCTGACCGGGGCGGGGTTCGAGACCTATGCCCATGTGATGAAGGGCACCGCGCACGGCATCGCACCGGATGGTCTTTCAGTTGCACTCGGCTTCCTGAAGGAGCGCCTTCCGGGCTGACGTCACGGGCCTGTCATCGTTCTGAGCTACCCCTGCGCGCAACCGGCGCCACCTGCGGCAACCACTACACATCGCGGGGCTTGTCAGGGTGGTTCCGCCATATATAGTTTCCTTAAGCTGCAGCGGGCGTCGTCGCCCTGGAGCCGCGGCAGACGGGCAGGACGAACAGGCGAAGACGGAGAGCGACGACATGGACGGCGATTTCAGGACTAACTTCGTGCGGGATCCGGCCGCACTGAAACATTACCCCGCGCTGGTCCTGAACGCGGATTACCGGCCCTTGTCCTACTACCCGCTGTCCCTCTGGCCCTGGCAAGAGGCGGTGAAGGCGGCCTACCTCGACCGGGTCAGTATCGTCGCCGAATACGACCACGTCGTTCGAAGCCAAAGGGCCGAGATACGAATACCCTCCGTCGTGGTGCTGAAAGATTACGTAAAACCCCAGAAGCGCGTGGCATTCACGCGCTTCAATCTTTTTCTGAGGGACCAGTTCGCCTGCCAGTATTGCGGGGCCAAGGGTGATCTGACCTTCGACCACGTCCTGCCCCGGTCGCGCGGCGGGATCACAAGCTGGCAGAACGTCGTGGCGGCCTGCTCTCCCTGCAATCTGCGCAAGGGGTCCAAGACGCTGAAACAGTCGGGCATGCACCTGATGCGCCCTCCCATTCAGCCCACGGCGGAGGAAATGCAGAACGCGGGGCGCCGCTTCCCGCCAAACCACCTGCATGACAGCTGGCTCGATTATCTCTATTGGGATGCCGAACTGGATGCCTGAGGCGTCGGGGATGCCGCGATGATATTCGACAGGCTGGACGACTATACCGTGTCGATGATCCTCGCCATGATCTTCGGCTCGATCATCGGCATGGAGCGCCAGGCGCGGGGCCGCATGGCGGGGGTTCGCACCAACGCGCTGGTCGCCTTGGGGGCAGCGAGCTTCGTGATATTTTCCACGCTTTTCGTCGATGCCTCGCCCACACGTGTCGCGGCGCAGATCGTCTCTGGCATCGGGTTTCTGGGCGCTGGCCTCATCTTCCGCGATGGCTTCAGCGTGCACGGCCTCAATACGGCGGCAACGCTCTGGTGCGCGGCGGCCGTGGGCATGATGTGCGGAGCGGGCGCCTATCCGCTGGCCGTCGCCCTGACAATCATCGTAATGTTCGTCAACCTTGGCCTTCGCCCCGTCGTGAACTGGGTTGATCAACGATTCCTCGCGGGCGAGGACGCGATCGGCACCGCCTATCTGCGCGTCAGTTGCAAGGCGGAGTGTGAAGGCGCCGTGCGCGAAGCGATGATAAAGCGGCTTGGCGAAAACGAACTGGCCTTGTCCGCGCTCGAATCCCGCTCTCCACGTGACGGCGTGGCGGAACTGGCTGTGACGCTGGCCTTGCCCGCAGCGGCAGCCGCAAAACTGGATCGGGTTGTGGCCGCGCTGGCGACCGAGCCCGGTCTGCATAGTGTGGGGTGGAACTCGGATCAGGGCGATTGATGTTGCATTTGCAGCATCCGTCTTGCCCGACGGGGACAGAGTGCTAGACTTGTCGGCGCCGCGTCGATAGCAAAACCTCGATGCTAGCGCTAACAGGGTGCGGGCAGCCCATAGCGGAGAGTATGATGGTATCGCGCGTCATCCCGGTCGAAACCTTTGACCTTGTCATTTTCGGCGGCACGGGCGACCTCGCACGGCGCAAGATCCTGCCCGGCCTTTATCGCCGCTTCGCTGACGGTCAGATGCCCGCTGACAGCCGTGTGATCGGCGCGGCGCGGGCCGAGATGACGGCCGAGGGCTATCAGGACATGGTGCGCGCGGCGATCGAGGAATTTCTGCCCGCCAGCAAGCGCGACGATGCGATCCTTGCGAAATTCCTGGGCCAGATCGGCTATGTGCCTATCGACGCCACCGGCAAGAACGGCTGGGCCAAGCTGAAATCCGAAGTGCGCGAGGGCGTCGTCAACGCCTTCTACTTCTCGGTCGCGCCCTCTCTGTTCGGCGACCTGGCCGAGCGGCTTCACTCCCACGGCATCGCCAACCCGAACAGCCGCATCGTGGTCGAAAAACCCTTTGGCCGCGACCTCGCATCGGCCAAGGCGCTGAATGCCACGCTGGCCGCGCATTTCGAGGAACGGCAGATCTACCGGATCGATCATTATCTGGGCAAGGAAACGGTCCAAAACCTGATGGCTGTCCGTTTCGCCAATATCCTGTTCGAACCGATCTGGAAGACGCATTACGTCGATCATGTCCAGATCACCGTGGCCGAAACTGTCGGCGTGGGTGGTCGCGGCGCCTATTACGACAAATCCGGCGCGATGCGGGACATGGTGCAGAACCACATGATGCAGCTGCTCTGCCTGATCGCGATGGAGCCGCCGAACCACTTCGATCCCGACGCGGTCCGCGATGAAAAACTGAAGGTGATCCGCGCGCTGGACCCGGTTCCGGCAGAGGACATCGTGCGCGGCCAGTACACCCGCTCGAACGGCCAGAACAGCTATGTGCAGGATGCCGAAAACCCGGCCTCGCTGACCGAAAGCTATATCGCGCTGAAGGTCGGCATTTCGAACTGGCGCTGGAAAGGCACGCCTTTCTATCTGCGCACCGGCAAGAAACTGCGCGCACGCACTTCGGAAATCGCCATCGTCTTCCGCGAGCCGCCGCATTCGATCTTTGACGATGCCTCGGGCTGGCGCGAGAATGTGCTGGTGATCCGGGTGCAGCCGAATGAGGGCATGGACCTTATGGTGATGATCAAGGAACCCGGTCCGGGCGGCATGCGGCTTGCCCAGGTGCCGCTGGACATGTCCTTTGCCGATGCGCTTGGCCCCGATGGTGCGGATGTGCCGGACGCCTATGAACGGCTGATCATGGACGTGATCCGCGGCAACCAGACGCTGTTCATGCGCGGGGATGAGGTTGAGGCCGCCTGGGCCTGGACCGACCCGATCATCGCCGCGTGGGAGGCTTCGGGCGACCGGCCGAAGCCCTATGATCTGGGAACGAGCGGACCCGAGGATGCGTTGATGCTGATGCACCGCGATGGTCGCCGCTGGCGGGAGATCCGGGATTGAAATTCGTCGAATACCCCGACCGCGAGCTGATGATGTTGTCGCTTGCCGACAAGATCGCGGGAGAGTTGGGCGATTTCGTGCGGCGCGAGGGCAGGGCGAGCCTGTCCGTTCCGGGCGGCACGACGCCGGGACCAATCTTCGATACCCTGTCGGGCGTCGATATCGACTGGTCCAAGGTCACGGTCTTTCTGAACGACGAACGCTGGGTGCCTGAGGACAGCCCGCGCTCCAACACCCGGTTGGTCCGCGAAAGGCTGATGGTGGGTCGTGCGGCGGCGGCAACGCTGGTGCCGCTGCATATCGACCGGGCGCGCGCCGAGGACGCCCTGGACGAACTCGCCCAGGGCATCAAGCCTCACCTGCCGATCTCGGTCCTGCTTCTGGGCATGGGCAACGACATGCACACGGCCTCGATCTTTCCCGGCGCCGATAGGCTGGAAGAGGCATTGTCGGACAGCGCGCCGATCCTTCTGCCGATGCGCGCCGATGCCGCCGAAGAGCCGCGTATCACCCTGACGATGCCGGTGCTGAAGGGCGCGATGTCGATCCATATCCTGATAACGGGGCCGGAAAAGCGGGCGGCGCTGGAACGCGCGCAGGCCCTGACCCCCGCCGAGGCGCCGGTCAAGGCGATACTGGCCAACGCAACGGTTCACTGGGCTGAATAAGTAACGGGAGAGGCGGCATGGACGCGCTTTGGAAACGGCTGGCTGCGCATCGGCAACAGGTGAAGGGTCGCCGGATTCTCGATCTCTTCGATGCGGGCCGGGCGCACGGGTTTTCGACCCGGCTCGACGACATGCTGTTCGACTATTCCAAGACGAACATCGACGACGAAACCTTTGACCTGCTTATAGAATTGGCCGAGTCTGCCCGCGTGACCGCCAAGCGCGATGCGATGTTCTCTGGCGCGAAAATCAACGAAACCGAGGGTCGCGCGGTGCTGCATACCGCGCTGCGCAACCTCGACCTTGCCGTGATGATCGACGGCAAGGATGTCATGGAACCCGTCCGCCAGACCCATGCCCGGATGAAGGCTTTCGCCAGCGACGTGCGCACCGGGCATTTTCAGGGGCAGGGCGGCCCGATCACCGATGTGGTCAACATCGGGATCGGCGGATCGGACCTTGGTCCTGCCATGGCCTGCATCGCACTTTCCCCCTATGCCGACGGCCCGCGCTGCCATTTCATCTCGAACGTCGATGGCGCAAATGCGCATGACGTTCTGGCGGGTCTGAACTCGGAAACGACCCTCGTCATCGTCGCGTCCAAGACCTTCACGACCATCGAGACCATGACCAATGCCGAGACGGCAAAGCGCTGGATGGCGGCCAAGGTCACGGACCCCGGCAAACAGTTCGCCGCCGTCTCCACCGCTGCCGACAAGACCGCAGCGTTCGGCATCGATCCCTCCCGCGTCTTCGGCTTCGAGGATTGGGTGGGTGGTCGCTATTCCATGTGGGGACCGATCGGCCTGTCGCTGATGCTGTCTATCGGGCCCGAGGATTTCGACCGCTTCCTTGCCGGCGGTGCCGCGATGGATCATCACTTCCGCACCTCGCCTCTGCGCCAGAACATGCCGGTCCTGCTGGCATTGGTAGGTATCTGGCACAATCAGGTCTGTGGTTATGCCACCCGCGCCGTGCTGCCCTATGACCAGCGGCTGTCGCGCCTTCCGGCCTATCTCCAGCAATTAGAGATGGAGAGCAATGGCAAGAGCGTCGCCATGGATGGCTCCAGCCTTGAGGTCAATTCCGGGCCGGTGGTCTGGGGAGAGCCGGGCACCAACGGACAGCACGCCTTCTACCAGCTCATCCATCAGGGCACCCGCGTGGTCCCTTGCGAATTCATGCTGGCGAAAGAGGGCCATGAACCCGCGCTGGCGCATCAGCACCTGCTGCTGATCGCCAACTGTCTCGCCCAGTCCGAGGCGCTGATGCGCGGTCGCACACTGGAAGAGGCGACCGCCATCATGGCGAAGAAGGGCCTGACGGGTGCCGAACTCGACCGGCAGGCGCGTCACCGCGTCTTTCCCGGCAACCGCCCCTCGACGACACTCGCCTACAAGACGCTGGACCCCTACACGCTCGGTCGCATCATCGCGCTCTACGAACATCGCGTCTTCGTCGAAGGTGTAATCCTCGGGATCAACAGCTACGATCAATGGGGCGTGGAACTGGGCAAGGAACTGGCGCTTGCGCTGCAGCCTATCCTTGAGGGCAAGGAAAGCGCCGAAGGCAAGGATGGGTCAACGAAGCAGCTGGTTGACTATCTGCGCGGTTAACCGAGGTTTTGATTTGATTGATTGCGCAAAGGTATTTTATCTAAATTCAAAGGCTTGCCGCCTTTTGCACACGTGCAATCTCATTCACCTTGGCTGAAATACCCCACGGGGGTGCGGGGGTGTGAAACCCCCGCCGCCAACCGTCACGCGACGGCAGCCGTCACGATAATCTCGACCAGATACTCCGGCCCGGCCAGCGCCGATTCCCCCGTCGCCCGCGCCGGTGTCTGACCCGGCGCCACCCAGGCGTCCCAGACCGCGTTCATCTCGGAAAATGTCCCGATATCCGCCAGCCAGATCTGGGTCATCAGGATCCGCGTCTTGTCAGACCCCGCCAGCGCCAGCAGCCGGTCGATCTCGGTCAGGATGGTCCGCGTCTGTGTAGCGACATCATCGCCGGGATTGCCAACCTGGCCGGCCAGATAGACGGTCCCATTATGGACCACTGCATTCGACATGCGCGGGCCGGGTTCGATGCGGGTGATGGTCATGATTGCTCCTCTCAAGCCGTGTTTCGCCGCCTTGGGTAGCGAGTCGCGAAGCGGATGGAAAGGGCTGGAGCGGGTGAAGGGAATCGAACCCTCGTATTCAGCTTGGGAAGCTGCTGCTCTGCCATTGAGCTACACCCGCATGCCGTTCGATGTATCGCCGCACCGAAGGCAAGGCAACCCCCGAGGACGATCAGTTCGTGGGGTCCCCGGCATGGGCCGAGTGATGCTCGGCCTTGCCCGTCGGTTCCACCTTGAACTCGATCGCGACATCTCCTGCGTTCCGGAATTTCAGCGTGGCGGGCAGCATCGCGCCTTCTGCCAGCGGTTTCTTCAGGCCCATGAACATGATGTGCAGACTGCCGGAGGCGAAGGAAACCATTGATCCGGCAGGGATTTCAAGCGTCTTCATGCCGGACATGGTCGCCATGCCATTCGCATCGACCCTGGATTCGTGAAGCGTCGACATCTTGGCAAAGTCTGCGGTGATCCCGATCAGGGTGTCGGGGGCGGAGCCGTTGTTCTTCACGCTCAGGTAGCCTGCCGCAGTTCTGGCGGTGGCAGCGGGGGCGGGGATGTTGGGGTGGATGATCTCCAGATCGCCCGCCTTGAATTCATGCGCATAGGCCGCCGTCGCGAGGAGAAGGGCAGTCAGAGCGCCGAGAAACCTGGTCATTTCATGCTCCTGCACGGCAGCGCGCCGGGACCTTCAGCTGGCTATAAAGCCCTGAACCCTTGGCCAAGATGGCAGCTTGGCGCAGGTCTGCAAAACTCCGCCAGCACCGGTATGGTTTTGGTATGGAGCCGGTATGGCCTAGAACGGGATTTCGTCGTCGATGTCGCTGCGGTTGCCGCCGCCGGACGAACCACCAGACGAGCCGCGAGATGAGGAGCCGCCGCCGCGATCCTCGGGGTAGCCGCGATCCTCATACCCGCCGCCGCGGTCGTCGCCGAAGCCCCCGCCGCCCCCGCCTTCACGCCCGTCAAGCAGCGTCATCTCGCCCCGGAAGGGACGGATCACCACTTCGGTCGTGTAGCGGTCCTGGCCGGATTGGTCCTGCCATTTGCGGGTTTCCAGCTGGCCCTCGATATAGACCTTGGAGCCCTTTTTCAGATACTGCTCGGCGACGCGGGCGATATTCTCGTTGAAGATCGCGACCGAATGCCATTCGGTGCGCTCTTTTCGCTCTCCGCTCGACTTGTCGCGCCATGTCTCGGAGGTGGCGATGCGCAGGTTCACAACCTTGCCACCGTTCTGGAATGAACGAACCTCGGGGTCGCGGCCAAGGTTGCCCACGATAATGACCTTGTTCACCGATCCTGCCATGCGTCGTCTCCCTGTTCTTCGTGATTGAGTGCCGATCCGGGACCAAGGTCCATCAGCGTGGTTAACAAACCCATACCGGCACAACTTGCCATCTGCAACTTGGGTTGCAGGCCGGGCGAAATACCCCGTCTCAGCCGTCGGGAGGATACCGTCTGGCGATGGTCTGCGTCAGGTCGGGGCGGTCGGTATGACTTTAGGCCGATGGCAATGGAGACGACAGATGAAACTGCTGAGCAAGACCGCCCTGCTGCTGGTAGCGGCGCTGGCACTGACCGCGCCGGTGGCGCGTGCCGAAACCAAAGGAGAGGTGGATGCGGCGACCCAAGCCAAGATCACCGCGGAACTGACCGCGCAGGGCTACGAGGTGCGAAAGATCGGGACAGAGGACGGCCGGATTGAGGTCTACGCCATCAAGGATGGCAAGACGGCAGAGCTGTATCTGGACGAAAACCTAAAGATCATTCCCTCGACGGACTGATGCAGCCTTTGGGCGCGGCGCGCATTCGTGCGCGCCGTCTGTCGGCAAATCGGAGAAGGCGATGAAACGCATCTATGTCTGGGATCCGGTCGTGCGGATCTTTCACTGGGCCGTTGTCGCGGGCTTCGCGGCGAACGCCATTTTCACCCGCCCCGGCAAGACCCTGCACCAGAACCTGGGGCTGCTTGTGCTGGGTCTTGTCGCGCTGCGGTTGGTCTGGGGGCTGATCGGCGGGCGTCATGCGCGCTTTGCCGATTTTCCACCCGATCCGGGCGCGGCCATGGGGCAGCTGCGCGACATGGCAACGGGACGGAAACATGTCCACATTGGTCATTCGCCGCTTGGCGCCCTGATGATCTACAACCTGCTGGCCACCTTGGCCGGGATCGGCGTCACCGGCTACATGATGACGACGGTAACATGGTTCGGCGTCGACTGGGTAAAGCAGGCGCATACGGTGCTGGTGACATGGGCCGAGGTGTCGGTCGCGTTGCATATCGCCGCAGTCGTCTGCGAGTCGCGAAGGCTGCGCATGAACCTTCCGAAAGCCATGCTGACGGGATACAAAACGGTGGCCGATACACGGTTGGATCCCTGACGCGATGCTCTTGTGAGCTCTGAACCAAACGAAACCATTATACACCCGCGCCCGATGTGGAACCGTGAAAGCGGCATCCTCATCGGGCTGATCCTGTTTCAGTCGGCCTGCACCGTGTTTTTTCTGGGCGATGTGCTGGCAGACATCCGGGGCTTGGGATGGTCGGGCGCGACCCTGCTGGTGATGCTGCCCGAACTGGCCGCTGTTATGGGCCTGTTCAGCGCCGTTGGCATCCTGTCGGTCTATCTTGTGCGGCTGTTGCGTCGGCAGGCGCAGATGGAGCGCGGAATGAGCGTGGCGCAGGGCGCGCTGGCGGACCTGATGCAGGGGTATTTCGACACCTGGCAATTGACGCCGTCGGAAGCTGACGTGGCGACCTTTACCATCAAGGGTTATTCCATCGCCGAGATTGCTGCGTTGCGCGGCTCGGCGGAGACCACGGTGAAGACGCATCTGAATGCGATCTATCGCAAGGCAGGGGTGACCGGGCGCGGGCAGCTTGTAAGTTTGCTGGTGGAGGACCTGATGGGGGGGCCTCTTGCCGGTGTGACGCCACGGGCGGTTGAGACCACCTCTGGTTGATTTTTAGCGGGGTTTTGCCGCCAACGAAGGTGTGACGCGCGGCTATCTGGAACCTTTGTAAAAAACCGCTATAGTGCCGCAAAATTCGTTCGGGGCAGTGAATGCGGCATTGGCGCGTTATTGTTGTCGTGGCAGCGGGACTTGCCGCAGGCGCGTTCAGCGCAGGTGTGGCGGGCGCCGAGGGTCTGAACATCGGCGGTTCGACCAAAAGCCGCAAGGCGCTGTTCGCCCAGCAAACGAAACTTCTCGATACGCGCGCGGCCAAGCAGTACGAGGCCTCGGTTCGCCTTCAGCCCAAGCGCGATGATGAAAGCGCCGGCAACGTCCCAAGCTATCGCGGCAACTATAAGGGCGAGTATCTGGAGGTCGCGAAGGCGGCCGCACGCAAGTATGGCGTACCTGAGGATTTGTTCCTGCGGCTGGTACAGCAAGAATCCGGCTGGGACCACGTTGCCGTCTCGACCAAGGGTGCGACGGGTCTGGCGCAACTGATGCCCGGCACGGCCGATCTGATGAACGTCGATATCAACGATCCGGGTGAGAATCTGGATGGCGGCGCGAAGTATCTGCGGCGCATGTATGACCGGTTCGGCGACTGGAAGCTGGCGTTGGCGGCCTACAACGCCGGGCCGGAAGCGGTCGAGAACAACAACGGCGTGCCGCCCTATGAGGAAACGAAGAACTACGTCGCCTCGATCATGGGCGGCTGAGGCCGTTTAGTTTCCAATCATATTTCCGACTGTCCGTGCGCCGCCGGCGATATCTTCGCCTACGCCTTCGACAGTGTTGCAGGCCGAAAGGGCAAACAGAGCCAGAAGAAAAACCAGTCGTTTCATCGCGTTCTTTCTTTCGCTTCGGATTGCAGATTACTCTGCCTGCCACCAGACCTCTGGCTGGAAACCCAGCCAGTCGCCATAGATCGGCAGGCGTTCGGGATAGCGCAGATTGCTGGCGTGGGCGATGCGCGAAATTTTCGAATACCAGATCGGCACCACATAGCGCCCGCTGGTCAAAACCCGGTCAAGCGCGCGGGTGGCCGCCACGAATTCGGCCGGGTCCTGCGCGGTCAGCATGTCCTTAATCATCGCATCCGCCGCCGGTGAGTTGACGCCCATCCAGTTGCGCGAACCCGGCTGATCGACCAGAGCGGAGCCCCAGTAGAGCGTCTGCTCATTTCCGGGCGACAGCGACAGCGACCGGATGTAATGGGTCATGTCGAAGTCGTAGGAATTGGTGCGCTGTTTGTATTGCGCCGAGTCAACCGAGGTGATGCGGGCGGTGATGCCAAGTCGCTTCAGGGCAGTGACATAGATGTTGGCAGCCGCCAGCATCTCATCCTGGCCCTGGGTCAGCAGGATTTCGAAATCGAAGGGCGTGCCGTCCTGATTGCGCAGGACGCCGTCCTGCACGGTCCAGCCTGCCTCGGTCAGCAGCTTCGTCGCGGCTCGGATGCCCTTGCGGTTCGCCTCTGACCCATCCGAGACGGGCAGGGCGTAACCGTCGAGCGCGCCCGGCAGCAGGGTGTCGGCGAAGGGTTCCAGCAGTTCACGTTCGCGCCCCTCGGCAGGTGCGCCGGGGGTCATGCCAAGGTCGGAGTTCGAGAAGTAGGAGGTGATGCGCGGCTGCACGCCGCCGTTCAGTGTCTTGTTTATGAACTCGAAGTTGAAAGCCTGGATCAGCGCCTCACGCACGCGCCAGTCGGCGAAGATCGGGCGGCGGGTGTTGAAGGCGAAACCCTCGATGCCGGAAGGGCGATGATGCGGGATTTCGGACAGGACGATCTTGCCGGACTGCACCGCTGGGAAGTTGTATTTCGTCGCCCATGAAGCCGGGTTCGTCTCGCGGTAGCTGGAGATGTTTCCGGCCTTGAACGCCTCGAACACCACGCCGCCATCGCCGAAATAGTCGTAACGCACTTCGTCGAAATTGTGCTGACCGCGGTTGAAGGGCAGGTCGCGCCCCCACCAGTCGGGGTTCTTGCGATAGCTTATGAAGCGGCCGGGTTCAAAGGCCGCGACGGTGTAGGGGCCGGAGCCGATGGGTGCCTCAAGCGAGGACTGGGTGAAATCCTTCCCCTCCCACTGCGCTTTTTTCAGGATGGGGCGCAGACCAAGGATCAGCGGCATTTCGCGGTCGGCGGTCGAGAAGGTGAAGCGCACGCTACGGGGGCCGGTTTGCTCGGATTTCGCGATCTTGGACCAGGCGGCGGCATAGCGCGGGTTACCCTTGGTGCCGAGTGTTTCAAAGGACCAGATCACGTCGTCGACCGTAACGGGGCTGCCATCCGAAAAGCGGGCATTCTCGCGCAGGGTAAAGGTTACGAACGAGCGTTCGGAATCGGTTTCCACCGATTCGGCCAGCAGGCCGTAAAGGCTGAACGGCTCGTCATAGGACCGGCCCATCAGCGTCTCGACCGTTAGCGCTGCCAAGGGTGTCGGCGCATTACCTTTCAGGATGAAGGGGTTCAGCGAATCGAAGCCTCCGGATTCGCCGAATACGATTCGGCCACCCTTGGGCGCATCGGGATTGGCATAGGGCAGCGACACAAAATCGGGTGGTAGCGCAGGCTCGCCATACATAGCTATGCCATGGGTCGGCTGCGCAAAGGCAGCAAGCCCAAGCGAAGCGAGCAGGATCAACGCTGAAAGGATCATGCGCGCGAAGTTGAATTCTTTCATATTCGAAACATTCCCCCGGTCGCACAGCTGCCGGGGCGAAGTTACCGCTACAATGTTGCCATTTCAAACTTTTAGCTTGGACAGCTCGCTTGGAAGCAGTATAAGTAGCTCACTGCTCGATAGGTTTCTTGCCTGTATGAAACCTGCCTCATGACTTAACGCCGGCCTTGTGCCGGCGTTTTTTTATGCCGCTCGCGCATCGGTGTTGCCCAATCTGCATATCCCGGATGTAAGGTGCTGCACATGCAGCATGGGAGTTTGCGGATGACGCTGGCAGGCAAGACGGCAATCGTGACCGGGTCGAATTCCGGGATCGGACTTGGGGTGGCGCAAGAGCTGGCCAAGGCGGGCGCGGATGTCGTGCTGAACTCTTTCACCGACCGGGACGAGGATCATGCGCTGGCCGAAAAGCTGGGCAAGGAGCATGGTGTAAAGGCACGCTACATCAAGGCGGATATGTCCAAGGGCGACGAGTGCAGGGCGCTGGTCGAACAGGCCGGGCGCTGCGACATCCTGGTGAACAACGCAGGCATTCAGCATGTCGCGCCGATCCCGGAATTTCCGGTCGAGAAGTGGAACGCGATCATCGCGATCAACCTGAGTTCGGCCTTCCATACGACCGCCGCCGCCCTGCCGATGATGCGCAAGGCGGGATGGGGGCGTGTCGTCAATATCGCCTCGGCGCATGGCCTGACGGCAAGCCCGTTCAAGGGGGCCTATGTCGCGGCCAAGCACGGGTTGGTGGGCTTCACCAAGGTGACCGCGCTGGAGACGGCGGAAGAGCCGATCACCTGCAACGCGGTCTGTCCGGGCTACGTGCTGACCCCGCTGGTCGAGGCGCAGATCCCGGACACGATGAAGGAATACAAGATGAGCCGCGAGGACGTGATCCGCAACGTCCTGCTGGACCGTCAGCCGTCGAAGCAGTTTGCGACGACCGAGCAGCTGGGTGGCACGGTGGTCTTCCTGTGCTCGCCCTACGCCGACCAGATTACCGGCACGACGATCAGCGTCGATGGCGGCTGGACGGCGCTGTAGCCCTATGCCGTCCGGCGCGCGGCGATGCGGGCGGCAATCTCCGATGCAAGGCGCGCGTTGTTCAGTACGAGCGCGATGTTGGCGGTCAGCGAGCGCCCATCGGTCAGTGTGAAGATGCGGTCGAGCAGGAAGGGTGTCACCGCCTTGGCGGCGATGCCCTGAACCGCCGCATCGGCAAGGGCGGTTTCGATCACCGGGCCGATGACGTCTTGCGGGATTTCGTCCGCCTTGGGGATGGGGTTGGCGATCAGCTGGCCGCCGGGCAGGCCAAGGGCGCCACGCAGGATATGGGCGACGGCGATCTCATCGGCGCTGTCCATGCGGATCGGTGCTTTCAGCCCCGAGGTGCGCGACCAGAAGGCGGGAAGCTGGTCCTGGCCCACGGCGATGACCGGAACGCCAAGCGTCTCCAGCACTTCCATCGTCTTGGGCAGGTCGAGGATTGCCTTCGCGCCGGCAGCCACGACCGTCACGGCGGTTGCAGCCAGTTCGTGCAGGTCGGCGGAGATGTCAAAGCTCGTCTCGGCGCCACGATGGACGCCGCCGATACCGCCGGTCGCAAAGACGTCGATGCCGCCCAGCCGCGCTGCGATCATTGTCGCGGCGACCGTGGTGGCACCCACGCCGCCCGCAGCCAGGCAGGCCGCCAGATCGGCACGGGAAAGCTTGGCCACGTCTTTCGCTTTCGCCAGATGGTCAAGCTCTGCTTCCGTCAGTCCGACGTTGATGCGCCCACCCATAACGGCGATCGTTGCGGGCACGGCGCCTGCCGCGCGCACCTGAGCCTCGACCCGCAGGGCGGTCTCGACGTTCTGCGGGAAGGGCATTCCATGGGTAATGATGGTCGATTCCAGAGCCACGATGGGATCGCCGTTGGCACGGGCCTTGGCGACTTCGGGCGAGAAGGTGAGTGGGGCTGTCATCCGATATCTCCCGATACATAGTCTGCGGCGGCGCGCAGGGCGGCGCCGAGCGCGCCGATACGATCCGCGCCGCGTTGCTCCGCCGCGATATGGGCGGCCATGAAGGTATCACCCGCGCCGGTCACTCGCGTGACGAGGACGGGCGGCGGCATATCGGTGATCACCGGCTGACCCGCCATGCCGTCCGCGCAAACTTTGCCGCCATCGGTCACGAGCACACGGTATGCGCCCCGCGCCATCAGCCCCTGCGCCGCCTCGGGCGCGGAGGAGAAACGGGTGTGGCAGAGGATGCCTGCTTCCTCAAGGTTCACATACAGCATCGCGCGGCGGTGGCTGAGCAGGGGCAGCAGCCTCTCGGCCTTGCCAGGGCTTGCAGGCGCAACGCGCAGGTCGGCGGCAGCGAAAAGGGGCGAGGCGACAATGTCGGACAGAAGCGCCTCGGTCAGGTTGCCGTCCAGCGCGATCAGCCCTTGCCACGGCGCTTTGGCCGAACCTAGGCGTCCGTCGGAGAGCGGCAGCAGGATACGCTCGCCCGCAGCCTCCAGGCTATGTGCATCGGCGATTGCGGCGACGAGGCCCGATGCGCCCTCGACCGCCATGTATCGGTCTGTCGGCAGGTCCACCGAGCGGTAGAGCATGCCGGTTTCAAGCCCCATACGGATGCAGGCGGCGACCAGCTCCTCACCCTCGGGGTCGCGACCTACGGCGGAGAGCAGCGCGGGCCGCAGGCCGAAGCGGCGAAGCGTCATCGCGATGTTCAGGGCGACACCGCCGGGCAGGCGGGTGATGCGGCCCGGCACGTCGGCACCCAAAGGCATCGCGGCGGGCGAGCGCCCGATGATGTCCCACAGGACCGAACCGATGCAAAGGATGTCGGGCGTATCTGTCATGCGCGGCGTTCTGGCGCTGTCGCAGGGGCTGCGCAAGAGGGTTGCGGTATAAGCGGGCCAATTCACGCGGATTTGCTGGAAGCGGATCGGTGGGCGTCAATGGCTGGCGAAGGCCATCGCCTTCGCCACGCAAAATAGATCGAGTTGCACCGGCCGTGGCCCAAAAGGTCACGGCCAGCGCCCGCCCCGCCATCGGCGGGCGCTTCTCGCCCGCCGGGGCAGGCGCGGGCCTTCGTGTCTCTCGGCGGATGCGGTCTAGCAGCGACGCTGCGCTGCGGGCGGGGAAACGCGGGTCGCGTTTCTGATCCCGCCCGGCCCGGCGTGGCTTATTTGGATAAGTCTCTTAGGCTGACCGCAGCCCGGTTTCCACCAGAAGGCCGCGCCGCTTGGCCTCGTAGTAATAGCCTTGCGAATACCAGCTGATCGCCTTGTCCTGATTGCCATCCGAGACCAGCCATGCGCCGCGCAGGTATTTGACGCCGTATTTCAGGTTGGTATCGGCGTTCAGCAGCCCTTCGTCCCGACCGCGATAGCCCATGGTGAAGGCGGTGCGAGGGTCGATCTGCATCAGGCCGAAGTAGCGCCCGTTGCGCGCCTTGGCGTTGTAGCCGCTTTCCCGCTTTACCACGCGATGCACCAGTTCGACCGGCACGTCATATTGGGCCGCATAGCGCTCTATCTGTCGACGCAGTTCGGGCGTTTCGCCGGGATTGAGGTCTGTGCGGGTGGCTTCCTTTGGTTTGCGGCCACAGGCAGCAAGCGCGCCCAGCAAAAGTCCCAGTGCTGCGCGGCGGGAAACGGGGTTCATGAAAGGCTCCGGGAACCGTCAATGTCGGTTTTGTGATAGCGGCCAAGGGCCTTGCGCGAAAGCCCTGTTGCGCGGGGCAGGCGACTCAATGCCGTTTTCCGCCGTTTGACCGCTATGCGGGCGGCGGATCGGCTGTTACGCTTTCATCATATTTCGCCAGCAGGACGCCAGCGTGACCGGACCCGGAAAGCTTCAGACGGCGCTGATCGTGGATGACCATCCGCTGTTCTGCGATGCCCTGTCGATGACCCTGCGCGCCATTGCCGGGCTGGAAGTGGTCGAGATTTCCGACAGGCTGGATGCGGCGCTGGAACGGCTGGAGCATCCGCCCATACCGGATGTCGTTGTGCTGGACCTGAACCTGCCCGACGTGACGGGGCTTGAGGGGTTGATCCGCCTGCGCTCTGCGGTGGGAGAGGTGCCGGTGGTGGTTGTCTCGTCGCTTGCCGACGATCGGGTGATCGGCGCGGCCTTGCGGGCCGGGGCGGCGGGTTTCGTGCCCAAGCACGCCCGGCGCGAGGTGTTTCGCGCGGCTTTCGACGCTGTCCGGGCCGGCGAGGTCTACATGCCCGAAGGTTTTACGCCGCAGGCCGACACGACCGTGCCCGCCACACCTCAGGAACAGGCCATCGCACGCCTGTCCCTGCTGACGCGGCAACAGGCAAAAATCCTGTCGCTGGTCTGCGAGGGGCGGCTGAACAAGCAGATCGCCTATGACCTTGCCATCGCCGAGACCACGGTGAAGGCGCATGTGACCGCGATCATGCGCAAGCTGGGGGTTCAAAGCCGGACGCAGGCGGTGCTGATCGCAAGACAGGCGAGCTTTGCGGCGCTGATGCCGGAACATAGCTGAGCCTTGCCAGCGCGGTAGGCGCGGACATACCATTCGGCGTTGATCGGGAGGGGAGGCTCGATGGACGATGCGCGCCCTGCCGTTCTGCCGGAGACCACGCTGCCGCTGATCCGCAGCGCGACGGTGGATGCGACCGTGCCGGATGCTGTTAGGCGTTTGCGCGTGGGGCTAGGGCCGGGGCCGTTCGCGTTGGTGATCCTGTTCATCTCGCCGGATGCCGATATGGGCCTGCTGGAATCCGGTGTGGATGCCGTCTTTGGCTCCACCCCCGTGATCGGTTGCACCACGGCCGGAGAGATCGGGCCGGAGGGTTATGTCGAGGGGCAGATCGTGGCCGTCGCACTGCCCGAGGTACATTTCGCGGTCGATGCCCTGCTGATCCCCGATCTGGGCGATCTGAATTCGCAGGATCTGATCGGCCAGCTTATCCGCGCGCGGCAGGGGTTGATCCGGGCGCGACCGGGCTGGGATCATGAATTCGCATTCCTCTTAGTCGATGGCCTGTCGATCCGCGAGGATGAGCTGACATCGGCCCTTGCCTCGGGCCTTGGGCCGGTGCCGCTGTTCGGGGGATCGGCGGGCGACGGCACGCGGTTCAAGGAGACCTTCGTGCTGCATCAGGGGCGGGCGCTGCGCAATGCGGCGGTGCTGGCCATGGTGCGCAGCGACTGTAGGGTAAAGGTGTTCAGCCTTGACCATCTGGTGCCAACGGAGGCGCGAATGGTGGTCACCGAGGCGGATCCACGAAGCCGCACCGTTCGCCAGATCAACGCAGAGCCTGCCGCGCGAGAATACGCGCGTATTCTTGGCAAGGATGCGGGGCAGCTCAATACCTTCACCTTCGCGGCGCATCCGGTCGTCGTTCGCATCGGTGGCAAGCACCATGTCCGGGCGATCCAGCAGGTGGACCGGAACGGCGATCTGGTCTTCTTTTCGGCCATCGACGAGGGTCTGGTGCTGACGCTGGCCGAGCCGCAGGACATGGTGGCGCATCTGGAACGCGAACTGCAGGCATTGGGGCGGCCCGAGGCGATACTGGCCTGCGACTGTATCCTGCGCCGGATGGAAGCTATGGAAAAGCAGCTTTCAGGCGCCGTTTCGACCCTGTTGCGTCAGCACCGGGTGGTCGGGTTTTCGACATATGGCGAGCAGTTCAATTCGATGCACGTCAACCAGACGATGACCGGCGTGGCGATCTATCCGCCCGAGGCGCGGGGATGATCGCCGATACGCTCATCAACCCCGCCGATCCTCCGGCGCGGCAGACCGAGAAGCTGTTGCAGATCGCCCAGGCGCTGATGCGGCGCGTCGAGCAGATCACCGACGACGGCGGCGCGGCCTATGCCCAGTTCCAGCGCGCGGCGATGCTGGAGGATCAGGTGCGCGAACGCACGCGAGACCTGGAGCATGCGCTGGATTTGCTCAACGATTCCAATGCGCGGCTCGCCGGGGCCAATCGTGCGGCGGAGGCGGCACGGCAGAACCTGTCCAACGCGATCGAGACGGTGCAGGAGGGGTTTGCGCTGTTCGATGCGGATGACGTGCTGGTTCTGTGCAACTCCCGCTTCGGCATGTACATGGCCGATATTCGGGATTTGCTGAAGCCGGGGTTGGCGTTTGACGACTACGTTCAGGCGGTCAGCCTGTCGCGGTTCCTGGTGCTGCCACCCGATGCGACGGCGGAGGATTGGGCGGTGCGCCGCCGCCGCCGGCATCAGGACCGGCATGTCATCTTCAACGTCCAAATGGACGGCGACCACTGGGTGCAGGTCAGCGAGCACCGCACGGCGGATGGTGGCACGGTTATCCTGCAGACCGACGTCACCGAGATCATCCGTCTGGAGCGGATCGAGCGCGGGCGTCTTCTGGACGATCAGGCACGGATCATCAGGGCGACGCTGGACCATATCAATCAGGGCGTCTGCATCTTTGACGAGGCGCGCAGGCTGGTCGGCTGGAACGAACGGCTGGGCGCGCTTCTGGCCATTCCGGTTGCGCGGTTTCGGGTCGGGGCGAGTTTCGACTACCTGCTGCAACGCTTTGCCGAGGTGGAGTTTGGCGAGGGCATGACGGGTGCGGTGCTGAATGCCTGGGTGAACGAAGGCGGTATCCGTCCGCCGTTGTCGTTCGAGGTGCGGCGGGGTGAGGGGCTGATCCTCGCGGTCTTTGCGCAAGCCATGCCGGACGGCGGTTTCGTGATGAGTTTCACCGATGTGACGGCCGAGCGCGAGGCGATCACCGCGCTGAGCGGCGCGAACGAGACGCTGGAGGCGCGCGTCATGGCGCGCACGCTGGAACTGGAGGACGCGCTGGCGACGGCGGAGCGTGCCAATGCTTCACGCTCCCGCTTCGTTGCCGCCGCCAGCCACGACCTGTTGCAGCCCTTGTCGGCGGCCAAGCTGTTCCTGTCTTCGGTCGGGGACGACAGCCTTGAAGGGCGCGCGCGGGAGGCGCTGGACAAGGCGCAAAACGCGCTGGCCTCGGTGGAGGACATTCTGGCCGCACTGCTGGACATCTCGAAGCTGGAAAGCGGCAAGGCGGCGGTCACGGTTGGGCCGGTGCGGCTGGACCGCCTGATGGCGCAGTTGCGCGACGAATTTGCGCCGATGGCAGCGCGGAAGGGGTTGGATCTGCGCGTGGTGACGTCCGGCGCTGTCGTCGCCTCTGACCCGGCCTATCTGCGGCGCATACTGCAGAACCTGATCGGCAACGCGGTGCGCTACACGGCGCGGGGCAAGGTGCTGGTCGGGGCGCGGCGGCGGGCGGGTTTCGTGCGGCTTGAGGTCTGGGACACCGGGCCGGGGATACCCGAGGAAGAGCAGGACAACATCTTCAAGGAGTTCCGCCGCCTGAATGCGCCTGCATCGGCATCCGAGGGGATGGGGCTTGGCTTGGCCATCGTCGAACGGGCCTGCGCGCTGCTTGGCCATCCGCTGGGTCTGAATTCGGTGCTGGGACGTGGGACGGGGTTCATGCTGCAAGTTCCGCTGGCCGAGGGTGGTGGGCCGGTGATGCAGGCAGAGCCCCGCCCGGCGCGGCCTTCCGCGCAGGACCGGATCGCGCTGCTGGTCGAGAATGACGAGGCGCTTCGGCGGGCAATGGTGCTGCTGCTGGAAAAATGGGGCGTCTCGGTGCTGGACACCGCCAGCGGGGAAGAGGCGTTCGCCCTGATCGAAGAGATCGGTATCCTGCCCGATTGCCTGATCGTGGACCATCAGCTTGGGGTGGGCATGACCGGGATCGAGTTCATCAAGCGGCTGCATGCGCTACACGCCCCGGTTCCTGCGCGCCTAGTTACGGCCAACCGCGCGCCGGAGGTGCAGGCGATGTGTCAGGAAGCCGGGATCGAAATGATGATGAAGCCGATCGATGCGCGCGCGCTTGAGAATTTCCTGAACACGCTGCCGCCGCCGCGCTGACCTACGACCAAGGTCACATAGCAGCCTCGTCGCCTTTGGCCCTACTATCCCGTCAGCCAGAGGAATGAGATGCAACTCTCCGACCAGCGAGACATCAAGGCCGATCCCGAAACCGTCTGGGCGGCTTTACTGAATCCGCAGGTGCTGATGGCCTGCATTCCGGGCTGCGAAAGCATGACCGGCACGCCGGAAAGCGGTTTCGAGGCAGTGGTGGTGCAGAAGGTCGGGCCGGTAAAGGCCCGCTTCACCGGCGCTGTCACCCTGTCGGACATCGTTCCGGGAAAATCCGTCACGATCAGCGGCGAAGGCAAAGGCGGCCCTGCTGGTTTTGCCAAGGGCGGCGCGAAGGTGACGCTGACCCCGATCCCCGATGGCACGCAGCTTGGCTATGAGGTCGATGCCAGTGTCGGGGGCAAGCTGGCGCAGCTTGGCTCGCGCCTGATCGACGGTTTTGCCAAGAAGATGGCGGACGACTTTTTCCAGCGTTTCCAGGACGCCGTCGAAGGCCCCTCCGAGGATGGCGAGGAGGCCGTCGCGGAAGAGGGCGAACAGAAGAAGGGCTGGTTCAAGCGTCTGATCAGCTAGCCGGTGATCCCGGCCTACCCAGGAATGACCCAAGGGAGGAGAGCAATGACCAAGGTCTCGATAACCGTGAACGGCAAGCAGGTTTCCGGCGAGGTGGAGGGGCGCACGCTTTTGGTGTCTTTCCTGCGCGAGGGGCTGGGGCTGACCGGCACGCATGTGGGCTGCGATACGTCGCAGTGTGGCGCCTGCACCGTCCATGTGAATGGACGTTCGGTAAAAAGCTGCTCCGTCTTTGCGATGGATGTGAACGGGGCCGAGGTGCGGACCATCGAGGGCATGGCGAATGCCGATGGCTCGCTTGGCGTCGTGCAGCAGGCCTTTCAGGATCATCACGGGCTGCAATGCGGGTTCTGCACGCCTGGGATGGTGATGGCCTCTGCGGCGCTGCTGGCGGAAAATCCGAAGCCGACCGAGCAGGAAGTGCGCCACTACCTTGAGGGCAACATCTGCCGCTGCACCGGCTACCACAATATCGTGAAATCGGTTCTGGCGGCCAGCGGTCAGCGGGTTGCGCCAGACGTTCATATCGCGGCTGAATAAATACAACGGGTTACAGCGCAATCTTCGCGCATCGCTTTAAGGGAGGGATGACATGCCAAAGGATGGCGGCATCGGCGACAGCACCAAGCGTCGCGAGGATATCCGGTTCCTGACCGGCAAGGGGCGCTACACGGCGGACATTAACCTGCGTGGGCAGGGATATGCGGTGTTCCTGCGGTCGGACGTGGCACACGGACGGATCAACGGCATCGACACCTCGGCTGCCAAGGATATGCCGGGCGTGCTGACGATCCTGACGGGCGAGGATTTTGCCGCTATGGGCGGTAACCCGGCGGGCTGGCTTATCCCGAACCGCGACGGCACCAACATGAAGGAGCCGAAGCGCCCCGTTCTGGCGCATGGCAAGGTGCGGCATGTGGGCGATGCCTATGCGGTTGTCGTGGCCGAAACCAGGGAGCAAGCGCAGGAAGCTGCTGCTGCCGTAGTTGCCGATATCACCGAGTTGCCCGCTATCGTCGACATGGCCAAGGCGGTCGCCGACAGTTCGAACCGGGTGCATGACGAGATCGCGGACAACGTCTGCTTCGACTGGGGCTGGATCGAGGCGAACCGCGCTGCCGTGGATGAGGCGTTCAAGACCGCGCCGCACATCACCACATTGGAACTGGTCAACAACCGGCTTGTGCCGAACGCGATGGAGCCGCGCGCCTCGATCGGCGATTATGACAGCGGGACCGGCGATTACCGGCTTTACACGACATCCCAGAACCCGCACCTGACGCGGCTCTTAGTGGCGGCCTTCGTCATGGGCATCCCGGAAAACAAGCTGACCGTGATCGCGCCGGATGTCGGCGGTGGCTTCGGGTCGAAGATCTATCACTATGGCGAGGAGGCCGCGGTTCTGGCGGCATCGAAGGCGATCAACCGCCCCGTCAAATGGGTGGCGGATCGGTCGGAAAGCTTCCTGTCGGATGCGCATGGTCGCGACCATGTCACCAAGATCCAGCTTGCCACGGACAAGCAGGGCAAGTTCCTGGCGCTGCGGACCGAAACGATGGCGAACGTCGGCGCCTATCTGTCGAACTTCGCAACTGCCACGCCGACCTTCCTGCATGGCACGCTGATGGCCGGGCCATACAAGACGCCGCTGGTCTATGTGAACGTGAAGGCGGTGTTCACCAACACCGCGCCAGTCGACGCCTATCGCGGCGCTGGCCGACCCGAGGCGACCTTCAGCATCGAGCGGGTCGTTGACAAGATGTGCCGCGAGTTGAACCTCGACCCCGTGGAGGTGCGCCGGAAGAACCTGCTGACCACGGATCAGTTCCCTTACACGACGCCTGTCGGGCTGGTCTACGACACCGGCAACTATCAGGCGACGTTGGACAAGCTGATCGAGATTGGCGATCTGAAGGGCTTTGAGGGCCGTCGCGCGGCGAGTGCGAAGAGGGGGCTGTTGCGCGGCCTTGGGCTTTCGACCTGGATCGAGGCTTGTGGAATTGCGCCGTCGAACCTTGTTGGTCAGTTGGGCGCCCGCGTCGGGCTTTACGATGCGGCGACGGTGCGGGTGAACGCGACGGGCAACATCAGCGTGATGACCGGCGCGCATAGCCATGGGCAGGGGCACGAGACGGTCTTTGCGCAGATCGTATCGGACAAGCTGGGCATCCCGGCCTCGTCCGTCGATATCGTGCATGGCGATACGTCGAAGATACCCTTCGGCATGGGCTCCTACGGCTCTCGCAGTCTTGCGGTCGCGGGAACGGCCATGGTCAAGGCGGTGGACAAGATCATAGCCAAGGGCAAGAAGATCGCCGCGCACATGCTGGAGGCGGCCGAGGGCGACATCGTCTTTGAGGATGGCAAGTTCAGCGTGACCGGAACCGACAAGGCGAAGACCTTCGGCGAGATCGCCTTCTCGGCCTATGTCCCGCACAACTATCCGCTGGAAACACTGGAGCCGGGGCTGGAGGAGTCCGCTTTCTACGACCCCGCCAACTTTACCTATCCGGCGGGCGCCTATGCCTGCGAGGTCGAGGTCGATCCCGATACCGGCAAGGTCACAATCGCCTCATTCACCTGCGCCGACGACTTCGGCAACGTGATGAACCCGATGATCGTGAACGGTCAGGTGCATGGCGGTGTGGGGCAGGGGATCGGACAGGCGCTGCTGGAAAACTGCACCTATGACGCGAACGGCCAGCTTCTGACCGGCAGCTATATGGACTACGCCATGCCGCGTGCGGATGACGTGCCGTTCTATACGGTCGATCACAGCTGCATCACGCCCTGCACCCACAACCCGCTGGGGGTCAAGGGCTGCGGCGAGGCCGGGGCGATTGGATCGCCGCCAGCCGTGGTCAATGCGGTGATCGACGCGCTGCACCGGGGGGGACATACCCATGTGACCCATATCGACATGCCAGTCTCGCCTGGGCGGGTCTGGCAGGCGATCCACGGCTGAGGGAGGATAAGATGCAAAACTTCGAGTTCGTGAAGCCCTCGACGGTCGCAGATGCGGTCAAGGCGCTGAAACAGGACGGCGCGCAGGCGCTGTCCGGGGGTATGACCTTGCTGCCCACCATGAAGCAGGGTTTGGCAGCGCCCGATGTGCTGGTCTGCCTGACCGGGATCAAAGAAACCCAAGGTGTGCGAGTCGAGGGTGGCGCGCTGGTCATCGGCGGGGCGACCATTCACGCGGTCGCCGCCAAAGAGGCGCGGAAAAGTTACCCGGCGCTGGCCGACCTCGCGGGCGGTATCGGTGATCCTGCCGTTCGCAACAGGGGAACCATCGGCGGCAGTCTTGCCAACAACGACCCGTCCGCCTGCTATCCTGCGGCGGTGCTGGCTTCTGGTGCAACGATCATTACCGACCGGCGGAAGATCGCGGCGGACGATTACTTTCAGGGCATGTTCTCGACTGCGCTGGAAGAGGGTGAGATCATCACCGGGGTAAGCTTTCCGATCCCCGAGAAAGCCGCCTATGTGAAGTTCGAACAGCCCGCATCGCGCTTTGCTCTGACCGGCGTGTTCGTCGCGAAATACCCCTCTGGCGTCCGGGTGGCGGTCACGGGGGCGTCCGAGAATGGCGTGTTCCGGTGGACCGAGGCGGAAAAGGCGCTGTCGGCCAACTTCGCGGCCTCGGCCATCGCAAATCTGACGGTCCCGGCAAAGGGTATGATCGCCGACCTGCACGGAACGCCGGCATATCGCGCAAATCTGGCCAAGGTGCTGACCGGACGGGCAGTGGCGCAGGCAAGGTAAAGCAGAGCCTTGGGGCGCGGGCGGCTGGCCCGTTGGCCGGTCCCACGCATCTGCGATTATCTCGCCACGGCCAGGCAGCGGTGTCGGGCCGGGTGCTTCGAAACTCGTTCCGCTGCGGACTGATCTCAGGCGCGCAACACCTGCGCCAGATGCGCGGCGCAGCCGGTCAGGGGGGCGTAGTCGTCTTCCAGAATTGTCACGGCGAAATTCTGCATGAAACCCGCGAAACGGCCCTTGTCGCGGAACGCCTCGGTAAAGCCCAGGGGGCCGAGGTGTTCGGTGAAGGCGCGGGCGATGCCGCCGACCAGGTAGATGCCGCCGAAGGGCAGGTGGATCAGCGCGAGGTTGCCGCAATCGGCACCCAGAAGGCGCGTGAAAAGACGCGCGGTATCCTTGGCGTCCTGATCCTTGCCTTCGTCAATGGCGGCCATGATCTGTGCCGAGCTGCGCTCAGACGGGCGGCCCGCCTCGGTCGTTACAAAACCCCAAAGCCGCTCAAGACCACGGCCCGACAGCACATCTTCAACGCCGGGAAAGCCATGGGCGGTTTCCACGTAATGCGCCAGTCGCAGGTCGGCCTCGGTGCGGATTGGCATGTTGACGTGGCCGCACTCGGACGCGGTGACGATGCGGCCCCATTCGGTGTCATGGACAGGCGCGGCGTTGAAGCCGGTGCCGACATTGACGACCAGCATGGCGCCACCCGGCACCTGCGGCCCGTCGATGAGAGGGCGCAGCTTTTCCGGTGAGATGTGGCCAAGGGCATAGCCGGGGGCCTGCAGGTCGTTCAGGATGGCGACCTTTTTTGCCCCGGTCGGGCGGATCAGGGTACCATGGTCGATGGTCCAGTCGCGGTTGGTCAGGGTTGCAACCTGATCCTTCACCGGACCGGCGGCGGCGATGCAGGCGCCGACGATGCCGGTCACTCCCGCTTCGGCCACATATTTCGCCAGCACCGACTCCAGCCCCGGAAACTCCTCGTTGCGGAAGCGGCGGACCGAGTCCGGCCGGATCACGGTGCCATCCGTCAGCGCAACGCGGGTGTTGGTGCCGCCGATGTCGGCTACGAGGCAGAGGGGGGCGTCAGGCATCTGTCAGGCACTCCGGTGGATCGGCGCGGTCAGTCGCGCATCAGCGCGCGGGCCAATGCGTGATAGGACGCTTTCGGCGTGCGTTGCAAGGTTTCGAAATCGACGTGGACCAGACCGAAACGCTTCTCATACCCCTCGGCCCATTCGTAGTTGTCGAGAAGGGACCAGTAGAAGAAGCCCTTTACGTTCGCCCCGTCTGCAATGGCGCGACGGGTCGCCTCAAGATGGCCGAACAGGAAATCCTCGCGGATGTGATCATTCACCGTGCCGTTCAGCACCTCGTCCGCGTTGGCCATGCCGTTTTCGGTGACATAGATCGGCAGTTGGCCGACATAGTCGCGCGAAAGCCGGGTCAGGAAGTTATACAGGCCCTGCGGATAGATTTCCCACCCCATCTGTGTGACGGGCAGGGGGCCGGTCAGGCTGCGGGTATGCGGCCACGCACGGTCGGGCGCGAAGGCGTGGATATGGCGGGTGTAGTAATTGACGCCCAGCCAGTCGATAGGCTGCGCGATCAGGGACATATCCTTGTGCCAGTCTTTCGGCATATACGGTGCAAAGCCCGCCAGAGCCTCCACCGGGTAGGTGCCTTTTGTGATGCCTTCGATGAACCAGCGATTGAAGATGGCATCTTCGGTCGCGGCGGCGGCGGTATCGGCGGCCGAGTCCGAGGCGCGCACTGCCTCGTCGAAGTTCAGGACGATGCCTAGGTTCGGCTGGCCCATTCCCCCCAGCCGTTCCACCGCCGCGCCGTGCGCCAGCAGGATGTGATGCATGGCATGGGCGGCCGCGCGGATGTCGCGCAGGCCCGGAGCATGCGCGCCGATGAAATGCGACAGCCAGGCCACGCACCAGGGTTCGTTGATGGTGGCAATGCTTGCCACCCGGTTGCCCAGCCTGCGGGTGATCAGTTCCGCGAAATCGGCAAAGCGAAAGGCCGTGTCCCGGTTGGCCCAGCCGCCAAGGTCGGCCAGCGCCGAGGGGAGTTCCCAGTGATACAGCGTCTGAAAGGGTTTCAGCCCGCGTTCCAGAATGCCGTCGACCAGCCTGTCGTAGAAGTCCAGCCCCTCGGCGTTTGGGGTGCCGCGACCCTCGGGCAGCACGCGCGCCCAGCTGGTCGAAAAGCGATAGGCATCCATGTTGGCCTGCGTAAGCAAGTCCAGATCCTGCGGCCAGCGATGATAGTGGTCGCAGGCGATGGAGCCATCCTCGGCCCGTACGACGTTGCCCGGTGTGGCAGCGAAGGTATCCCAGTGGCAGGGGCCAGCGCCGCCGAAGCCGCTGCCCTCGATCTGATAGGCGGCGGTGGCGGCCCCGAACAGAAAGCCTTGCGGAAAGTCGGCGCGGGTCAGCGGCATGATGTCAGCCTCGGTTGGGGGCAGGGCCGGTGGATTGGCCAATGATGAGTTCGGCTTCCAACAGGCGCTGCTGGGGTGCGCTGCCGGGCCGTGCGATGATGTCGAGCAGCATTTCGGCCGCTTGACGACCGGCTTCGCGCACGGATGAGCGGGTGGCGGTATAGATCGGCACATCGTCGCCGTTCTTCATGTAGCTCAGTTCGTCATCGTGAATGATGACCGAGATGTCGCGCCCCAGCCGCAAGCCGCGCTCTTCTATTGCGCGGCGGACGCCGAGGCCCGAGATCATAGAAGAGACCAGAAAGGCGGTGGGGGGCACATCGAGCGTCAGCATGTCCCTGGCAGCGCGATAGCCGTTCAGTTCGGTCATTTCTTCGGAAGACATTAGGCGAGGCTCCGGCGCGATGCCGCGCGAGGCAAGTGCCTCAAGGTAGCCGTTGCGGCGGCGGATGGCGAAATCCATGAATTCGAGCCCGTTCACCAGCCCGATCCGGCGGTGACCGAGGTCCAGCAGGAAGTCCCCGGCCCGACGGAAGGCGCGGCGGTTGTTCACGTCAAGCCAGGAATAGGGTGTCTCGGTTCCCGTGGCGCGGCCATGGACCACGTAGGGAAGGCCGATCTTGTCGAGAAGCGGCAGGCGTGTATCCTTCAACCTTGGCCCATGCACGATGAATCCATCCACCGTGCCGCGCGCGCGCAGCTCTTGATACATGCGTTCGTCATTGTCATCGGGGCCGACCGATAGCACCATGTCATAGCCATTGCGCGAATAGGTCTCGCCTGCGCCAGCGATGAAATCGGCAAAGACCGGGTTCACGATCTCATGCTTGGCGCTGATCGGGATGACATGGCCCACGGCCATGGCGCGCCCCGTGGCCAGGCTGATCGCCCGCGTGTTCGGCCTGTAGTTGTGGCGTTTGGCTGCCGCCAGCACCCGTTCGCGTGTGACCTCATTCACCTCGGGATAGCCGTTCAGCGCACGACTGACCGTTGTCGGCGAAAGGCCGAGCTTCAGGGCCAGTTGCTTCAAGTTCATCGCGCCAGCATTTCCAAAGCGGTTTCAACCAGCCAGAACTGTAGCCAAGCCCCCCGGTGCCGTCAAAGGCTAACAGTCCGGATGCGGTTGCAGCATGGTTGGTTTCTGCGCTTGCAAACAAGGGCTTCTGCACCATAGCCCTGTGGCTTTGATTGACTTGATGTTGCACTTGGGTGAGGGTGGTTTGTCCAAAGCGGTTTGAACTTGATTCTGACGAGACAGGATGTTCGCGGTGGGCCGGGCGGCCTGCCCAATCGGGAGGTGGCGATGAAGACCAGTCTTTTTGCAGGCGCGGCGGCGCTTGCGGTTCTTGGCGGCGCAGCTGCGGCGCAGGACCTGAAGTTCCCGATCGGCGAAGACAGCCGATTCAACTGGGATAGTTACAAGGCCTTTGACGAGGCGAACAATCTGGAAGGCCAGACGCTCAAGATCTTTGGCCCCTGGCGTGGTGAGGACCAGGTTCTGGTCGAAACCATGCTGGCCTACTTCACCGCCGCTACCGGCGTGACGATCAACTATTCGTCCTCGGAAAACTACGAGCAGCAGATCGTGATCGACACGCAGGCGGGCAGCCCCCCCGACATCGCGATCCTGCCGCAGCCGGGCCTGATTGCCGATCTGGCGAAGAAGGGCTTCATCACCCCGCTTGGCGAAGATACCCAGAAATGGCTGGCCGAGAACTATGCTGCGGGTGACAGCTGGGTCAGCCTTGGCTCCTATGCCGGACCTGACGGTACCAAGGCGCTCTATGCGTTCCCCTACAAGATCGATGTGAAGTCGCTGGTCTGGTACGTCCCCGAGAACTTCGAGGATGCGGGTTACGAAGTGCCGCAGACCATGGAAGAGCTTAAGGCGCTGACCGAACAAATCGTCGCGGACGGCGGCACCCCGTGGTGCATTGGCCTGGGTTCGGGCGGGGCTACCGGCTGGCCTGCGACCGACTGGGTCGAGGACATGATGCTTCGCACACAGTCGCCCGAGACCTATGACAAGTGGGTCTCTCATGAGGTGCCGTTCAGCAGCCCCGAGGTTATGGGCGCCATCGACGAGTTCGGCTATTTCGCGAAGAACGACAAGTTCGTGGCGGGTGGTGCGGCGGCCGTGGCCTCGACCGACTTCCGTGACAGCCCGAAGGGCCTCTTCTCGTCGCCTCCGCAATGCTATCTGCATCACCAGGCGTCGTTCATCCCGTCCTTCTTCCCGGAAGGTACCGTAGTGGGTGAGGATGCCGATTTCTTCTACATGCCGGCCTATGCGGGCAAGGATCTGGGCAAGCCGGTTCTGGGTGCAGGCACGCTGGCCTTCATCACGAATGACACTCCCGCGGCGCGCGCCTTTATCGAATGGCTGAAGACACCCATCGCCCATGAGGTCTGGATGGCGCAGTCCAGCTTCCTGACGCCGTTCAAGGGCGCGAACCCGGAGACCTACGCCAACCCGCCGATGAAGAAGCAAGGTGAAATCCTGCTGAACGCCACCACCTTCCGCTTTGACGGATCGGACCTGATGCCGGGCGCCGTGGGCGCGGGCAGCTTCTGGACCGGAATGGTGGACTATGTCGGCGGCAAGCCTACGGCTGATGTGGCGGCGCAGATCGACGCGTCCTGGCCGAAGTAAGGCCGCACAACTGATCCGGTCCGCCATGCGCGGGCCGGGTATTCCGGGGAGGGGCAGATGAATCCGGCAATCCAGGCGATCATCACCATCGTCATCGGTGTGGGCGGGTGCGTGGGCTACTTTTACGCCTCGAACCTGTTTCTGGACAAAGTGTTGTTCCCCGCACGGGGACCAGAGGCGGGGCGCAACATAACCCGGGCGAACATGGTCCGGCCCTGGCTGTTTCTGGCGCCCGCGATCATCGCGCTGGGGTTGTATCTGGCCTATCCTGTGTTCGCGACGGCGTGGCTTTCGCTGACCAAGCCCGGACCCGGCAATACGAACCAGTTCGTGGGCCTTGCGAACTATCAGCAGATGCTGGGCGAGTCCAAGTTCTGGGAATCCATGCGCAACAACATGCTGTGGCTGATCGTCGTTCCGGCGATGGCCACGGCGTTTGGTTTGCTGGTCGCCACGCTGACCGACCGCATCTGGTGGGGCAGCATCGCCAAGTCGCTGATCTTCATGCCGATGGCGATTTCCTTCGTCGGCGCCTCGGTCATCTGGAAGCTGATCTATGACACGCGACCCGCCGGGCAGGACCAGATCGGCATCCTGAACGCGCTGTATCTGTGGTTCGGCGGGACCGACCCGCAGACATGGCTGACGATTCCGTTCTGGAACAACTTCTTCCTGATGGTCGTGCTGGTCTGGATACAGGCGGGTTTCGCCATGGTGATCCTTTCCGCCGCCCTGCGCGCGATACCGGAAGAAACCATCGAGGCCGCGATCCTTGACGGGGCGAACCCGTTCCAGATTTTCTTCAAGATCAAGGTGCCGCAGATTTTCGGCACCATCGTCGTGGTCTGGACCACGATCACCATCACCGTGCTGAAGGTCTTTGACATCGTGCTGGCCATGACCAACGGGCAGTGGGAAACGCAGGTTCTGGCGAACTACATGTACGACAAGTTTTTCCGGGCCTTCGACGTGGGTGTAGGGTCGGCGGCGGCGATGGTCATCATGCTGCTGGTCACGCCGATCCTGATCTGGAACGTCTACAACGCCCGCAAAGAGATGCGGTAGGGGGCGGGCATGGACAATATCGTAGGCAAGAAATCCTCGCTGACCTGGGCGGTCCACATCTCGGTCATATTCCTGGTGTTGATGTGGGTGATTCCGGTTTTCGGGCTGCTGGTTTCGTCTTTCCGGACCGGTGACCAGATCTCGACTTCCGGCTGGTGGCGTGCGCTGACCACCCAGGAGCAAAGCCTGCCGCCCATTCGGATCGAAGGGCAGGAAGCACAGCAGGACGGTGCTTTCGTGATTGCGGGCAACCTGTTCAAGAACGCCTCGACGACGCTGAGCGCATGGGGGACATCCTCGCGTGAGCCGACTGCCTATGAACCGGGCGCGGTGGCTGACCTTGGCGACGGGCAGACCCTGACGGTGCAGGACAACGGCGATTTCGTGCTGAGTTCGCCCGCCACGCTTGAGGGCACGCGGCTGCCCCGTGTCTTTACGACGGCCGCGACGCCGCCCGAGTTCACGCTGAACAATTATCGCAATGTCATCTTCAGCCCGCTTGCGGGTCAGAGCATCGGCCAGGCTTTCCTGAACACGCTGACGGTGGCGATCCCGGCGACGATCATCCCGATCCTGATTGCGGCCTTTGCCGCCTATGCTCTGGCCTGGATGGATTTTCCGGGGCGTGCGCTGTTGATCGCGGCGGTCGTAGGCCTGCTGGTTGTGCCGCTGCAACTGGCGCTGATACCGCTTTTGCAACTGCACAACGCCTTGGGTATCGGCAAGAGCTATCTGGGCATCTGGCTTGCGCACACTGGTTTTGGCCTGCCACTGGCCATCTATCTGCTGCGCAATTATATGATCGGGCTGCCGCGCGACATCATAGAAAACGCTCGGGTGGATGGCGCGACCGAGTTCCAGATTTTCATCAAGATCATCCTGCCGCTGTCATTCCCGGCGCTCGCATCCTTCGCAATCTTCCAGTTCCTGTGGACATGGAATGACCTGTTGGTGGCGCTGGTGTTCCTTGGCACGGGGAATGATCAGCAGGTGCTGACTGCCAACCTTGTCAACCTGATGGGCAGCCGTGGCGGCGATTGGGAAATTCTGGCGACTTCGGCCTTCGTGTCGATCGCGGTGCCGTTGCTCGTGTTTTTTGCCATGCAGAAATACCTCGTCCGGGGTCTGCTGGCTGGGTCTGTGAAGTGAGGACGATGCAGAACAAGGATTGGTGGCGCGGCGCGGTGATCTATCAGATCTATCCGCGCAGTTTTCAGGATTCGAACGGCGACGGGATCGGTGATCTGGCGGGGATCGTAGAACGGCTGGACCATATCGCGGCGCTTGGCGCGGATGCGATCTGGATCAGCCCGTTCTTTACCAGCCCGATGAAGGACTTCGGCTATGACGTCAGTGATTATTGCGACGTCGATCCGATGTTCGGCACGCTGGGGGATTTTGATCGGCTGATCGCGCGGGCGCATGAGCTTAACCTGAAGGTGATGATCGACCTCGTGCTGTCGCATTCATCGGATCAGCACCCCTGGTTCAAGGAAAGCCGGAAGAACCGCACCAATCCCAAGGCGAACTGGTATGTCTGGGCCGATCCCAAACCCGACGGCACGGCGCCGAACAACTGGCTGTCGATCTTTGGTGGTTCCGCCTGGCAATGGGATGCACGGCGAGAGCAGTATTACCTGCACAACTTCCTGACCTCTCAGCCCGACCTGAATTTCCATGAGCCGCAGGTGCAGGACGCGCTGCTGGACGCGACGCGGTTCTGGCTTAAGCGTGGGGTGGACGGGTTTCGGCTGGACACGATCAACTTCTACTTCGCGGACAAATATTTGCGCGACAATCCTTCTTTGCCGAAGGAACAGCGCAACGATCAGACGGCGCCTGCGGTGAACCCCTATAATCACCAGATGCACCTTTTCGACAAAAGCCGACCCGAGAACCTGGCCTTCCTGCAGAGATTCCGGGCCGAACTGGAGCCATACGGCGCGGCTGCGGTCGGCGAAGTCGGGGATTCCGAACGGGGCCTTGAGATCATGGCCGAATACACATCGGGCGGCGACAAGGTGCAAATGTGCTATCCGTTCGAGCTGCTGCAGCCCAAGCGAGCGACAGCGGAGGTTCTTGAAGACACCTTCGCCCGGCTGGCCAAGGCGGCGCCGGATGCCTGGCCCTGCTGGTCGTATTCAAACCACGACACAGTCCGCCATATCACCCGCTGGGGACTGACCGACGAGGCGGCGCGGACTTATACGACGCTGCTGATGTCCTTACGCGGGTCGGTCTGCATCTATCAGGGCGAGGAACTGGGCCTGCCCGAGGCCGATGTTGCCTATGAGGATCTGCAAGACCCCTACGGCATCGAGTTCTGGCCAGAATTCAAGGGCCGTGACGGCGCGCGGACGCCGATGGTCTGGCAGCCCGACAACAGCCTGGGCGGCTTTTCGACCGGCACCAAGGGCTGGCTGCCGGTTCCGGCGGCGCATCTGGGGCTGGCGGTGGCGCGGCAGGCGGGCGATGTCGCCTCGATGATGGAGCATTACCGGCGCGTGTTGGCCTTCCGACGGGCGCATGAGGCGCTGCGGACGGGCACGATGTCTCCGCTGCGCGCCGAGGGCGACGTGGTCAGTTTCCTGCGCGAGGGTGGCGGCGAAACGCTGCTCTGCGCATTCAATCTGGGCGATGGCGATGCGAGGATCGAGGTGCCCGCCGGCAAATGGCGAGCGCTGGACGCAGGTGTGGCGGCGACAGAACCGTCAGCAGGCGTGCTTATGCTCGGGCCGTGGCAAGCCTGCGTCGCGGCGCGGGCCTGAAAGGACAAGGGGAGGGGAACGGCGATGGCAGACATGCTGCTAAAGGACGTGGCCAAGGCCTATGGCGAGGTCAAGGTGCTGCGCGACATCAACCTCGACATCAAGCGGGGTGAACTGATCGTTTTCGTCGGTCCTTCGGGCTGCGGGAAGTCCACGCTGCTGCGCATGATAGCAGGGCTGGAACGGATCAGCGGCGGTGATTTCCAGATCGACGGGGTGCGGATGAACGATGTGCCGCCCGCCCAGCGCGGCATCGCCATGGTGTTCCAGTCCTATGCGCTGTACCCGCACATGACCGTGCGAGATAACATGGCCTTCGCGCTGAAAATCGCGAAACGCTCGGCTGCTGAGATCAACGAGGCGGTCGATCGGGCGGCGAAGATCCTGCAACTGACGCCATATCTCGATCGCCTGCCCAAGGCTCTGTCCGGCGGCCAGCGCCAGCGAGTGGCTATCGGGCGGGCCATCGTCCGCGATCCGAAAGTCTATCTGTTCGACGAGCCGCTTTCGAACCTCGACGCTGCCCTGCGCGTGGCCACACGGCTTGAGATTGCGCAACTGAAGGAAAAGATGCCGGACTCGACCATGATCTACGTCACCCATGACCAGATCGAGGCGATGACGCTGGCCAGCCGCATAGTAGTGCTGGCAGGCGGGGGGATCAGCCAGGTCGGCACCCCGATGGAGTTGTATGAGCGCCCCGAGAATGAGTTCGTGGCGCAGTTTATTGGCTCCCCTTCGATGAACCTGATACCGGGCGAGATCGTCGGCACGGGGCAGGATACTACCGTCAAGTTGACCAACGGCGGCGTGGCACGAGCGGCAATTCCGACGCAAAGCTCGGACGCTGGCATGAAGGTCAAGGTCGGCGTCCGGCCTGAAGACCTGATCGAGACGGATGGAGAGCCTCTTTTCACCGGAGAGGTAGAGATCACCGAGGCCTTGGGAGAGGTGACCTTGCTCTACTTCAAGCGTCAGGGCGAGGCAGCGGCAATGATCGCCAAACTGCCGGGCATCCACGCCGACCTGCGGCACAAGCAGGTGAAACTCGGCGCCAATCCGGCAAAGGTCCATCTTTTCGCCAATGGCCGTTCACTGCTGTATCGTTGAACGCTTTGGTTGACAGCCGTCGGTTGCAGGATCAGCCTGAGTGCGATGGGTCAGGGGGAGATTGACATGGCCAAAGGCGCGATGCGACCGACGAAGGAAAAGAAGAAGCCAAAGAAGGACAAGGCCAAGCCCGCCGTGACGGCTGGCCAGAACAGCGCGACCCGCATTCAGGGCGCGCAGGACAAGGCCAAAGGCGAGGGCTGACTCAGCCCGCCGCCTTTCTTGCGTGGAAGATGAAGCCGAGCAGGTTCAGCAGAACCTGCGCGGCAAGGATCGCGGTCGATCCGGTCGGGTCATAATCGGGCGCGACCTCGACCAGGTCGATGCCGACGACTTTATGCGCCTCGGCTGCGGCCTGCAGGATTTCCAGCACCTCGTAGTAAAGGAAACCACCATGGCTGGGCGTGCCGGTGCCGGGGGCGATCGAGGGGCAGAAGCCGTCGATGTCGATGGTAATGTAAAGCCGTGCGCCTTTGGGGATGCGCGCCAGCACGCCTTCGACCCCCAGCTTGCGCACCTGCCGCACCGACAGGATGTCGTCGCCCATGGCACGGGCGGCCTCATACCCTTCTTGCGTGGTCGAGGATACGTTGCGAATACCGAGGGCGGTGATGCCGGTCACATGGTCTTGCTCTGCCGCGCGGCGCATGGGGTTGCCATGGCCGTGGCGGACGCCGTGGCGCACATCGACGAAATCCAGATGCGCGTCGATCTGCAGGATATGGATCGGTCCGCGCCCTGCAAAGGCGCGAATGCAGGGGATATTGATCGAATGGTCGCCGCCAATGGTGACGGGCAGGGCGCCCGCATCAAGGATCGCGCGCACGCCGGTTTCGATGTTGGCGTGGCTTTTCTCGGTATCTGTATGGACGATGTCGGCGTCACCGATATCGACGATGGTGACGTCGGACCCCAGATAGACCGCGTCATCTTCATGGTCATAGGCGCCGGCATGTCCGAAGGAAAACAGCGTCGATGCCTCTCGCACCGCCCTTGGTCCGAAACGAGCGCCCGCGCGGAACTGGGTGCCGAAGTCGAAGGGTGCGCCCAGAATAGCGGCATCGGCGCGGATCCCCGACCAATCCTCGACATAAGGGCGCTTGCCGAAGGTGGCGATGCCGACGAAGGGCAGGTTCAGTCGTCCGGTTTCATAGGCGTGGGCCATGGATATTCCTTAGAAATCTGGTGGTCTAACCTTTGCCGTAGCGCCCCGTCTTGGCAAGTGGTGGCAGGGCGGTCAGCGAAGACGCCAGTCGCCGCGCGGCGGTCGAAAGCGTGTCGCCTGAAGGGTGGGCCAGCACAATCGGTTCGGTCCCTGCATCGGCGATGGGTCTAGTCACCAGTGGGCGACCATCGCTGCTGACCTCTGGCGCAGGGCGGGTGTAAGACAGACCAAGTCCAAGACCGTTGGCGGCGAAGGACCGCATCAGTTCCAAAGTTGCGCTCCGATGCGCGACTTTGGCTGACAGCCCGCGCGCGGTGAAAAGGGCCCGCATATGGTCAATGCTCAATCCCTGATCGGTCAGGACCAGCGGCTCGTTTGCTGCCTGCGCAAGCGTAAGCCTGTCATGGGCAGCAAGCGGGTGATGCGGGGCCATCACCGCATGCGGGGCGATGCGGGCAAGCACGTTGCGCGGAAGGTCGGGGGGCAGGCCTAAATCCCATGTCAGCGCAAGATCGATTTGCCCTCGGACCATGGCGGTGAAAAGCGCCTCGAAACCCATGACTTGGGGATCTATTACCACGTCAGGCAGTTCTTTCGCTGCATACGCCATCAAGGGTGCCAGCAGATCGGGGGCCAAATCCTCAAACACCGCGAGGCGGACCGGGCTGGACGCGCTGTCCTGCCCCTGCATGAGCCGTTCCAACCCTTGCAGTTGACGCGCCGCCTGCTCTAGCCAGGCTGTCCCGAAGGATGTCGGCACCATTCGTCCGGCACGTCTTAGAAACAGCGGTCTGCCAAGCGCGGCCTCCAGTTGAGCTAAGGCGACCGACAGGGCGGGTTGGCTGACATTCATCGCCTCTGCCGCAGCGGTGACGCCGCCATGGCTCAGGATGGCGGTCGCATATTCAAGCTGGCGCAGGCTGATTGATAGCATGAGGCTATGGATGGCATAGAAAGCTATTATTGGAAACTATGATCAGCCCGTGCGACCTTTCATCCAGCAGGAAAGGAACGGTCATGGTTCAGGTAACGGATGAAATGGTGGCGGATTATCAGCGCGACGGCGTCGTGCTGATAAAAGGTCTGTGGGCTGATTGGGTGGATGTGATCCGCGACGGTATCGCGCGCAACATGAGCGAACCGGGTCCTTATGCCGCCGAGAACCTGAAGCCCGGCGAGGCCGGTCGGTTCTTTGACGACTACTGTAACTGGGAACGCATCCCCGAGTTTGCCCGTGTCGTTCGCGAAAGCGAGGCTGCAGCGGTCGCGGCAAGGCTGATGGGTTCGGACCGCGTGCAGATGTTCCATGACCATGTGCTGGTGAAAGAGCCCGGCACCGCCAAACCGACGCCCTGGCATCAGGATGGGCCTTACTACTTCGTGGATGGGCTTCAGACCGTCAGCTTTTGGTCGCCGGTCGATCCGGTGAAAGAAGCGTCTTTGCGCTGCGTCGCGGGATCACATCGGTGGGAAAAAGAAGTGCTTCCTAAACGCTGGCTGTCGGATACCTCATTCTACCCCGACCCGGACAAATACATGCCCGTGCCTGACCCCGACGCCGAAGGAATGCGGGTGATGGAATGGGAGATGGAACCGGGCGACGCGGTGGCCTTCCATTACCGCACGCTGCATGGTGCCCGCGGGAACGAGGCGGGAACGCGGCGGCGCGCCTTTTCGCTGCGGCTTGTGGGCGATGATGCGCGCTATGTCGAACGGCCTGGCCGCACCTCTCCGCCCTATCCGGGGCACGATATGGTCGCGGGCCAGCGGCTTCGCGAAGACTGGTTCCCGATTCTGCGGTAGCCTATCTGGTCTAGACCCGCGCCACCCAGGCGCGGGCGATGGCCAGGCCCGTCTCATCCGCCTGTTCCCCCAGGCTCTGTGCCAGATCGAGGTATTCGGACACCCAGCCGGGCGACATCCGTTCGGTCAGATCGGGGAATGTGCGGGTCCAGTCGGCCACCACGGCGCGGTTCGCCTCGAAATGGAACTGGGTGCCGTAGGTGGCGCGACCGATGCGAAACGCCTGTTGCGCGACGGCGCCCGTGGCCAGCTGCACGGCAGCGGGAGGCAGGGTGAAGGTATCGCCATGCCATTGGAAGATCGGAAAGTGCTGGGGGATCGCCGCGAAAACCGGATCGTCCGCAGCAGCGGGCAACAGGCTGACCTCTTGCCAGCCGAACTCGCGCGCGCCGCCCAACTGGTTCGCCGCGCCAAAGCCCCGAGCGAGCAGTTGCGCGCCAAGGCAGATACCCAGAACAGCGCGATCCGCCGCAGCAAAGCTGTGCATCAGCCGGGCAAGCGCGGGCAGGTAGGGGTGGGTTTCATCGTCCCGCGCCGATTGCTCGCCTCCGAAAACCACCAGCGCATCATGCTCGCCCGCCCCGTCCGGCAGCCGCCCGTCGGCCCAGGGCCGAAAGACCTCGATCCGCGCACCAGCCTCGTGCAGCGCCACGCCGACCTGTCCGTGATGAGTGACGCGGGTATTCTCGACGACGGCGACGTACATGCTTGATCCCTTGCTGACCCCGCATCCTCATCACGCCAAGGCGAGGGCTGCAAGAGGGGGGCTTGCCTTCGCCGCGCCCCCGTGAAACAGGGAACCGCCAAACGAACATACTCCCGGAGTTGACCATGGAGATTCGCGAGGCCCTTACCTTTGACGATGTGCTTCTGGTGCCGGCGGCGTCGAGCGTGCTGCCCTCCGAAGCGGACACGTCGACCTTCGTCACGAAGTCCATCCGCATGAACATCCCGCTCTTGTCCTCTGCTATGGACACGGTGACTGAAGGACGGATGGCGATCGCCATGGCGCAGGCGGGCGGGATCGGCGTGATCCACCGCAACCTGGACATCGAGGCGCAGGCCAACGAGGTGCGCCGGGTCAAGCGTTTCGAAAGCGGGATCGTCTATGCGCCGATCACGCTGACACCAGACCAGACGTTGGCCGACGCGAAGATCCTGCAGGACCGTTACAACGTGACCGGCTTTCCGGTCGTGGACGAGTTGGGCCGCGTGCTGGGCATCGTCACCAACCGTGACATGCGGTTTGCAAGCGACGACCGCACGCCTGTGCGCGTGATGATGACCTCCGAGAAGCTGGCCCTGCTGCGTGAGCCGGTGGATCGGGATGAGGCGATCAACCTGATGAAGGCGCGCCGGATCGAAAAGCTGCTGGTAACGGACGGGCAGGGCAAGCTGACTGGCCTCCTAACGCTGAAGGACACCGAGAAGGCCGTGCTGAACCCACAGGCCTGCAAGGATGAGCTGGGTCGGCTTCGCGTCGCAGCGGCCTCGACCGTTGGCGATGCGGGATTTGAGCGGTCGAAAGCGCTGATCGACGCGGGCGTCGACATGGTGGTGATCGACACCGCCCATGGTCACTCCGAAGGCGTGGCAAAGGCGGTCGAACGGATCAAGGCTCTGTCAAACGCTGTTCAGGTTGTGGCCGGAAACGTCGCGACGGCCGAGGCAACGCGTGCGTTGATCGCGGCAGGCGCGGATGCGGTGAAGGTCGGAATCGGGCCGGGGTCGATCTGCACGACGCGGATCGTGGCGGGCGTGGGTGTGCCGCAACTGACGGCGATCATGGATGCGGCTGGCGAGGCTGGAGACATTCCGGTGATCGCCGACGGCGGCATCAAGTATTCCGGCGATTTCGCGAAAGCAATCGCAGCGGGTGCTTCCTGCGCCATGGTGGGATCGGCCATCGCAGGCACGGACGAAAGCCCCGGAGAAGTCATTCTTTACCAAGGGCGTAGCTTTAAATCCTATCGTGGTATGGGAAGTCTTGGGGCAATGGCGCGCGGCTCGGCCGACCGCTATTTCCAGAAGGATGCCGCCAGTGACAAGCTGGTGCCCGAAGGGATCGAGGGCCAGGTGCCTTATAAGGGCGCTGCCGCTGCCGTCATCCACCAGCTGGTCGGCGGTCTTCGCGCCGCCATGGGCTATACCGGCAATGGCACGGTCGCCGCGATGCGGTCCAGCTGCCGTTTCGTGCGCATCACCGGCGCGGGCCTGAAGGAAAGCCATGTGCACGATGTGCAGATCACACGGGAAAGTCCGAATTACCGCGTCGGCTAAAGCTAGCCCGCCGGTTGCCACAGGCCTTCGCGTCGGGTGAATTTCGCAGGCGGTCGCTCGGTGAAAAGCAGCGTGGTTTCGTCAACGATGAATGGCGTAATCGTCATAAGATCGCCGTCGAAGTCCATGACGGCAAAGCCATGGTTGGTTTCACCATGACGCCCACAAAGCGCTGTGCCCGTCTGCATCTGGAATAGCGCACGCGGCGTTCCGGGTGTAATACCCAACCCTACGCTCCAGTTGTGCAGATGGCCGGACAGTGCAAGGGTGATGCCGGATTCTATCATCTTTTCCATAAGTTCTCGCGCGTTCCTGGTCTCGCCACGTTCGAACCCCGGCGGCTCTTCCAACGGGTGGTGGTGGACGAGGATGTTGACGACGTCCTCGGGGCTTGTGCGCGCCTCGGCGCAGATGCGGTCGATCTCATGGCGCCGCAGTATGCCCCGCCGCCAGCGCCAGGGCGCGGCGGTGTTGGTGCCGAACAGCCGCAGATTGCCAACCTCGATAATCGGGGCAACGCCCTGCGAAACCGCCCGCCGATAGGCGCCAAAAGGATTCAGCGCGCGGGCTACGAAGTTGTGGAGCGGCACGTCGTGATTGCCGGGAATTGGCAGGAAGGGCAGGTTCAGCCTATGCAGAAACGCCATGGCCTGGCGGAACTGTTTTCGTCTTGCCCGATGCGTCAGATCGCCCGAGACGACGACCAGATCCGGTCGGCATTTGACGACCGCATGGTGCAGGGGTTCGACCAGTTCAGGCCGCTCAATTCCGAAATGCAGATCGGTCAGGTGAACAAGTCTGGTCATGCGGCTTTGCCAGATACCGCCCAGGATTTCGACTTTGGCAAGATGATCGACAGCGCGCCCGGTCGCATCCGCAGATGGAATGGCCCTGTCAGACGCGCCTTTTCGCCGTCAAAAGCCACCAGCCGTGTCGGGTGGCTGGTTTCGATCAGCAAGTCGTCCGAGATCACCAGGTCGAAATCCTGCCCCCGGGCCGTCCGCCCCATGGCCAGCCGGAAGGCAGCCGACATCAGGCCGCCCGGGCTTTTGCCTTTGGCCAGGAACAGCGCGAAGTGCCCCGCGCGCACCGCATCGGCTCCATCGAGGCCCAGCCCCTCCAACTGGTACGGGCTGCGAGCGGCGAAGGCGAGTGGGGTATAGAAATGCCTCGTCGCGCCGTTGACTGTCAGTGCCAGATGCATCGGGTCGCGCAGGTCAAGCAGCGACAGCAGGACCGACCAGTAGGCGGCCGCCCGGCTGCGACCATATCTGTCATAGATCGCCTCGCGCCGCTCCAGGATTTCAGGATAGATGCCGAAGCTGGCGTTGTTAAGGAATATCCGCCCGTTGACCTCGCCAATATCGACCGTGCCGATCTGGCCGTTTAGTATGGTCTCCAGAGCCGCGTCGAGCGTGTCGCCTACACCCAGTCCGCGTGCGAAATAATTGAAGGTGCCACCCGGCAGCACGGCCATCACACGGTCGCTGCCAGCCAATACACCCGCTACCGCAGATTGCGTACCATCACCGCCAAGCGCGATCACGACATCCGCTCCGTCCTTCACGGCTTGTTGTGCGGCTCTCACGATCGCACTGCCTTTGCGCGCTGGGTAGACAAGGAACTCTCGCACTACCGGCGAAAGCTTGTCGCGAATCTTGCGCCCGGTCGTAAGGGCATCCTTCTTGCCGGAGGCGGCATTCAGCACCAACGCCAGCTTGGCTGAGGAAAGGTCAAAGGGACGTGGCTGCATCTGAACTCCGGGGCCGTGACTTCTGCCAACTTAGGCTGCGCGACGCAGGCTGCAACTGCCACCAGTGCAGATGGACAAACGCGCCGAGCCAAGGCTAAACGGTTGCATGACTCCACCTGCCCGCCTTTCCGCAGCCATCGAGGTGCTCGACCGCATTCTGGCAGGCGCGCCTGCCGAGCAGGCGCTGACCAACTGGGGGCGGGGTAGCCGCTATGCCGGCTCCGGAGATCGGGCTGCGGTCCGCGATCTGGTGTTCGACGCGCTGCGATGCCACCGATCCTTTGCAGCATTGGGCGGCAGCGAGACGGGCAGGGGGCTGATCCTTGGCAGGTTGCGCGCAGGGGGTTTGCCGGTCGAGGCATTGTTCACTGGCATTGGGCACGCCCCGGCCCCTCTGCGCCCTGATGATGCCATGACGGCAGGTGATCTGCCCGAATTGGTGGCGCTGGACTGCCCGGATTGGCTGGCACCTGCGTTGCGGGACAGTCTGGGGGATGACTTTGGGCCAGTCATGGATCTGCTTCGTCATCGCGCGCCCGTGTTCCTGCGCGTCAATCTTGGCCGAATTGACCGCGATACCGCGCAAAAGGCGCTGGCGGCCGAAGGGATCGAGACCCGACCGCATCCGCTTGCCACATCGGCGCTGGAGGTCACGGGAAATGCCCGCCGTATCAACGCTTCGAAAACCTATGCGGATGGCGCTGTGGAGTTGCAGGACGCAGCCTCACAAGCAGTCGTGGAGGCGTTGCCGCTGGCGCAGGGCATGCGTGTGCTGGACTATTGTGCGGGTGGCGGCGGGAAAACACTGGCAATGGCTGCGCGTGGCGCTGATCGGCTTTATGCCCATGACGCCGAACCGCGCCGCATGCGCGATCTGCCGTCACGCGCGGGCCGTGCCGGAGCCTCTGTGCAGTTGTTGGACGGGGGCGCGGTCGACAAGGCAGGCCCGTTCGATCTGGTCCTCGCCGATGTTCCCTGTTCCGGATCAGGCAGTTGGCGACGCTCTCCCGAAGGCAAATGGGCGCTTGGGCCGGACCGGCTGGAAGAGCTTTTGCGGGTCCAGTCGGCAATTCTTGACCGTGTCGCATCATTGGTAGCAAAGGGTGGCAGCCTCGCCTACGCCACATGTTCACTGCTGGATGCGGAAAACTCTCGTCAAATAGAGTGTTTCCTAGACAGAACAGAGGGTTGGGAGCCCATTTTGACGCGTCGCTTCACACCTCTGGACGGTGGTGACGGCTTTTTCCTTGCAGTTCTTGGCCGGATTTGAAGGTTATACTCGCGCCGTGGTTGTGGGGGAGATGATTAAACATGGTTTAACTCTTTTCCCCGCCAATGGTCGGTATCGAATCTTGCCGGAGGGGGCGCCTTGGCCAATGCTGGAACGTTCGACCTGTCCGCCGCCGCGCAACGGGTCGCACCTCGGACGGGCATCCTTTTCGTCGCGGCCCTGACGCTTGGTCTGGGCGCGTTGATTCTGCCCGAAGCGTCCTGGCGCCTTGGTGCCTTGTCGGCGGCTTTGACGCTTTGCCTGCTGGCCTGCGTGATCCGGGTGCTGGCGGCGCGCGAAAACGCGCGTAAGCAACTCCGGCGTACGCAGATTGCCGCCTTGGTCGAAGATGATGCCGCGCCCTGTTTCACAACCGATGCAGAGGGTGAGATCGGTTATCAGAACGCGGCCGCGGTCAAGCGTTTTGCAGCACTTGTCGGACAGACGCTCGCCTCGGCGATCGGGGACCATTTCGTCAGCCCCGGTGCCGTGCTGTATCGGCTGCAAAGCCGGGCTGCCGCAAAGGGTTCGGCGCGCGAGGATATCGTGACGCGGCGCGGGCATACGCGTCTGTCGGTTCATCGCGTCGGCGAAAACGACTTTCTGTGGCGGCTTGAAGAGATGCTCGAACGCACAAGTCCGGGGCGCGGGGCCGAGGCGCTGAGCCTGCCGATGCTCGTCTCAAACAAATCGGGCGTCGTGCTTTTCATGAACGAAGCGATGCGGCGGCTTCTTGGCGGTCGCCCGCGCCATCTCGACCGCATATTCCCCAATATCGCGCTGCGCTCGGGAGAAGAGACGGTCGTCTCCACTCTGGATGGGCCCGTCCGCGCCATCGCTGCAGAGGTGGAAGGGCCGGGAGAACGGAGGGAGATATATCTTCTGCCGCTGTCGGATCAGCCCGCTCCGGCAGAACGGGCCGACTTCGATCACCTGCCGGTTGCGCTGGCAACCCTGCTTGCCGATGGCAGCATCCAGGCGGCGAACATCGCAGCAAGAGAGCTGCTCTATATTGGCGAAGGCACGACAGCGCGGCTTTCGGACCTGCTGGAGGGGCTTGGGCGGTCGCTCGGCGATTGGATCGGTGACGTATTGGCCGAACGGGTGCCCGGCGGATCGGAGGTATTGCGCCTGCGCCACTCCGAGGCGGAGACGTTCCTTCAGGTCACGCTTCGCCGCATCACCCAGGGCGGACGCCCGCTGGCCCTTGCAGTTCTTAACGACGCAACAGAGTTCAAGACACTCGAAGCACAACTGGTACAAAGCCAGAAAATGCATACGATCGGCCAGTTTGCCGGTGGTATCGCGCATGACCTGAACAATGTGCTGACGGCGATCTCGGGGCATTGCGATCTTTTGCTTCTGCGCCACGATGCCGATGAGGTCGAATATGCCGATCTGATCCAGATCCATCAGAATTCCAACCGGGCGGCCAGCCTTGTGGGCAAGCTGCTTGCCTATTCGCGCAAGCAGACGCTCCGACTTGAACGGGTCGATCTGTTCGATGTCCTGTCCGAGACGACGCATCTGCTGCACCGACTGATCGGTGAAAAGATACAGCTCTCGCTTCGTCACGCGCCATCGCTGGGTCCGATCCGGGCGGACAGGCACCAGCTTGAACAGGTACTGATAAATCTGGCGACAAACGCCCGAGATGCGATGATGCCGAAAGGCGGCACTATCGAGATTGCGACGCGGGAAATCGTGCTTTCCGGGGAACTGCGCCGCAACGGTGCGGTCGTGCCACCCGGCAAATACGCCTTGATAACCGTGACAGACACCGGCCACGGAATTCCGCCGGATCGCATCCAGAAGGTGTTCGAGCCGTTCTACACAACCAAGCGCCCGGGTGAGGGGACCGGCCTTGGCCTGGCGACGGCCTATGGCACGATAAAGCAGACGGGCGGGTTCATCTTCATCGATTCGGAGGTCGGAGTGGGAACGACGTTCCTGCTGTATTTCCCTATCCACGAGACCCCGGTCGAAGTGGAAACGCCTGAACCGATTGTGGTTGCGAACCGGAAAATGACCCGGCAAGGCGAAGGCGTCGTGCTGCTTGTCGAGGACGAAGCACCGGTACGGGCCTTTGCCTCGCGCGCGCTCCGGTTGCGTGGCTACACGGTTCTCGAGGCCGAAAACGCCGAGGCGGCTCTCACGCTTCTGGAGGATCCGGGCGTAGAGGTGGATGTTTTCGTGACCGACGTGGTCATGCCCGGGCTGGACGGGCCGAGCTGGGTCAGGAAAGCTCTGGAACAAAGGCCCAATGTGAAGGTCGTCTTCGTTTCCGGCTATGCAGAAGACAGTTTTTCTGAGGTGCAGGGCCAGATCGCGAACTCGGTCTTTCTGCCCAAGCCATTCTCGCTAAACGATCTTACGGCGACGGTGCAGGGGCAGCTTCTTCATTGAAGACCTGCTGGTACGGTCCCGGATTTGGGCCACTGGAAGAGTCAGCTGGTTGAGGGCGTTCTGGAACCGCCATTTCGCCAGAGTTCATGCACCTATCGGCTCAACCCCTCATACAACGCAAGATCGGGTGCCAGTTGCTTGCGAGCCAAGATCTGTGTGGCGGGCGAAAGATCAAGTGAAGCCTGGGGCGAGACATTTCGGCGCGGAAGGTCGATGGTGGTTTCGAGACGTTCCTCGAAAAATCGGATGAAACCCTTCATGTTCTCATACCTGAACAGGTGATCCACCCCGGCCCCCTGTCGCGGACGCAGAAAACGCGCCTGTGAACCCACAGCCGCAAACTCGGGCTGCGGATCACTGCAATAGGCGCGAAGGAAATCGTCGAAACTCATATGTGCCGTGCTGCGCGCCGGGTCGGGCAGATCGGCGCGCAGGCGGTAGCGGTACCAGCTGCCCAGCCAGTCAATCGGCTCTCGCATGAGCGCGACGACCTCGAACTGGCGTCCTGACGAGGCCGCGAGGTAGGGCGCAATGAATCGATGATAACGATGGACGGAAGTGTGTTTGAGCGCCGTCGGCTGACCAAGCCGCACCGTGGCCAATGGGCCAAGTGCCGCCGCGATTGCGGTCGAGCCGGTCTTGGGCGTGGCCAGCAGAACAAGACCCTGTTCCCAGAAGATGAGCATCCGACATTCCTTCCGGCCAATTCCCTGCCATACCCGCAGTTTCGCGTAAACCTTCCCTTAAGACTTTGCTGAAAATGTTAGTTATCGAAAATCTGAGTTGATTTGTTCTGGTTTTGATCTCATAAACTCCAGAACAAGTCAGGAACGCTCTCACCAATTGCCGCCCGCTACCGGCTGTGGAATAAGGAACAAGACATGGCATCCGCCACGCTGATCGAACTGAACGGAAAGCGCGATATGGACAAGGCAAAGGCGCTGGAAAGCGCCCTGGCGCAGATCGAACGCCAATTCGGCAAGGGCTCCATCATGAAGCTCGGGTCGGACAATGCGATCATGGATGTCGAGGCAACTTCGACGGGTTCGCTTGGGCTTGATATCGCGCTTGGCATAGGTGGCCTGCCGAAAGGGCGGATCATCGAGATTTACGGCCCTGAAAGCTCTGGCAAGACGACGCTGACGCTGCATGCGGTCGCGGAAGAGCAGAAAAAGGGCGGCGTTTGCGCCTTTGTCGACGCCGAACACGCACTTGATCCGCAGTATGCGCGGAAGCTTGGTGTGAATCTGGATGAGTTGCTGATCAGCCAGCCTGACACGGGCGAGCAGGCGCTGGAGATCGTCGATACGCTGGTGCGTTCCGGTGCCGTCAGCATGGTCGTGGTCGACTCGGTCGCAGCCCTGACTCCCAAGGCCGAGATCGAGGGCGACATGGGCGATATGCAGATGGGCAGTCAGGCCCGCCTGATGAGCCAGGCGATGCGCAAGCTGACGGCCAGCATAGGCAAGTCGAACTGCATGGTGATTTTCATCAACCAGATCCGCATGAAGATCGGTGTGATGTTCGGCAGCCCCGAGACGACAACCGGGGGCAACGCGCTCAAGTTCTACGCCAGCGTGCGCCTCGATATTCGCCGCATCGGCGCAATCAAGGATCGCGACGAGGTCGTGGGCAATACCACCCGCGTGAAGGTGGTGAAGAACAAGGTCGCCCCACCGTTCAAGGAAGTCGAGTTCGACATCATGTATGGCGAGGGAATCTCGAAAACCGGCGAACTTATCGACCTGGGCGTCAAGGCTGGCGTCGTCGAGAAATCCGGCAGCTGGTATTCGTATGGCGACGAGCGGATCGGTCAGGGACGTGAGAACGCCAAGGCATTCCTGCGCCAGAATCCGGGGGTGGCCGACGATATCGAGGCCAAGATCCGCGCGGGACACGGGCTCGATTTCTCATCGTCGGGTGAAGATGTGGTCGACGAATAGCCCGTCCTGAAGGGCGTATATCCGGGCCGGGGCCGAAAGGTTCCGGCCCTTTCGTTTGCGACGGTGGACAGGCCGCGGCGTGGGGGATAAACGGAACGCCAGTCTTTTTCGCGCCTGCCGCACGAGGGGGTTACGCCACATATGCCGTCGCTGAACGATATCCGATCCACCTTCCTCGATTTCTATGCCCGCAATGGTCACCGGGTGGTGCCGTCCAGCCCGCTGGTGCCGCGCAACGACCCCACGCTGATGTTCGCCAATTCGGGCATGGTTCAGTTCAAGAACCTGTTCACCGGGGCCGAGACCCGTGACTACTCCCGTGCGACCACGGCGCAGAAATGCGTCCGTGCCGGCGGCAAGCACAACGACCTGGACAATGTCGGTTATACCGCGCGGCACCATACATTCTTCGAGATGCTGGGAAATTTCAGCTTTGGCGATTACTTCAAGGAAAGCGCCATTCCCTTTGCCTGGGAACTGCTAACCAGGGATTTCGACATCCCGAAGGACAAGCTGCTGGTCACGGTCTATCACACCGATGATGAGGCGGCGGACATCTGGAAAAGGGTCGCAGGATTCAGCGACGATCGGATCATTCGCATCCCCACGAACGACAACTTCTGGATGATGGGACCGACCGGCCCTTGCGGCCCCTGCACCGAGATCTTCTTCGACCACGGCGACAAGATCTGGGGCGGGCCGCCCGGCAGCGCCGATCAGGACGGCGACCGGTTCATCGAGATCTGGAACCTGGTCTTCATGCAGTTCGAGCAGTTTGCGGACGGTTCGCGCACAGGCCTGCCGAAACCATCCATCGACACCGGCATGGGGCTGGAGCGGATCGGGGCGCTGCTGCAGGGCAAGCACGACAACTACGACACCGACCTGATGCGCAGCCTGATCGAGGCCAGCGCCAATGCCACCAGCACCAACCCGGATGGGCCGGGCAAAACGCATCACCGCGTGATCGCGGATCACCTGCGCTCGACCTCCTTTCTTATCGCGGACGGCGTCATGCCGTCGAACGAGGGGCGGGGCTATGTCCTGCGTCGCATCATGCGGCGCGCGATGCGGCACGCGCATCAGCTGGGTGCGCAGGATCCTGTCATGCACCGGCTGGTGCCGGCATTGGTGCGACAGATGGGTGCGGCCTATCCGGAACTGACCCGGGCGCAGGCTCTGATCGAAGAAACGTTGCGGCTGGAAGAGACGCGATTCCGTCAAACGCTGGACCGGGGGCTACGGCTGCTGGACGACGAACTGGCAAAACTGCCCGAGGGCGGCGCACTGCCGGGAGAGGCGGCGTTCCGGCTTTACGACACTTACGGCTTTCCGCTCGATCTGACGCAGGACGCGCTTCGCGAGCAGGGCCGGACAGTGGACGCGGCGGGTTTCGATGCGGCGATGGCCGAGCAGAAGGCCAAGGCGCGAGCAAGCTGGGCTGGTTCCGGTGAAACCAAGGATGCGGCAATCTGGTTCGATCTGGCCGATAAACACGGGCCGAGCGAGTTTCTGGGCTACGACACCGAGATTGCCGAAGGTCAGGTGCTGGCCATCGTGTCTGGCGGGGCGGCGGTCGATGTGGCAAAGCTGGGCGATACGGTGCAGATCGTGGTCAACCAGACGCCGTTCTATGCCGAATCCGGCGGTCAGGTGGGCGACCGGGGGTTGCTGAAAACCGAGACCGGGGCTGCGCGGGTCACCGACACCAAGCGATCGCAGGGTCTGACCCTGCACATGGCCGAGGTGACGCTGGGAGAGATCAGCCCCGGCCAGGGCGCAACGCTGAGCGTGGATCACGTACATCGGTCCGCAATCCGGGCCAACCACTCGGCAACGCACCTTTTGAACGAGGCGCTGCGCCGGACGCTGGGCGATCACATCGCGCAGCGCGGCAGCCTGAATGCGCATGACCGGCTGCGTTTCGACTTCAGCCATTCCAAGGGCCTTACCCCGCAGGAATTGGCGCGCGTGGAGGCAGAGGTAAACGAATTCATCCGTCAGAACAGCGCAGTGGAAACACGGCTGATGTCGCCTGACGATGCCCGCGCCCTTGGTGCACAGGCGCTGTTCGGCGAGAAGTATGGTGACGAGGTGCGAGTCGTCTCGATGGGCGAGCTTGACGGCTCGGGCAAGGGCACAGACGGGCGGACCTATTCGCTGGAGCTTTGCGGCGGCACCCATGTCGGGCGGCTGGGCGAGATCGGGCTGTTCGTCCTGTTGGGCGACAGCGCCTCTGCCGCCGGTGTGCGGCGCATCGAGGCGCTGACGGGCGAGGGCGCGCTGACCTATGTGAACGATCAGTTGCATAAACTTGAGGAAGCCTCGGCCCTTTTGAAAGCGCCTGCTGATGTTTTCCTCGACCGCCTCAAAGCCCTGGTCGAAGAACGGCGCACCCTGCAGAACGAGGTTGCCCAGCTTCGGCGAGAGCTTGCCATGGGCGGCAGCGGGCCGGGGACCGAGGCGAAAGACATCGGCGGCGTCAAATTCCTGTCGCAGGTGGTCTCGGGCGTGACGGGTCGCGACCTGCCGGGGCTGATCGACGAGATGAAGACGCGCGTTGGTTCGGGCGCGGTTCTGCTGATCGCCGACACGGGTGGCAAGGCAGCGGTGGCGGCGGGTGTGACGTCCGATCTTACCAGCCGATTCTCGGCGGTCGATCTTGCGCGGGCGGCGGCGGAGAAACTGGGGGGCAAGGGTGGCGGCGGGCGACCCGACATGGCGCAGGCCGGTGGAACCGACGTGAGCAACGCCGAGGCCGCCATCAAGGCGGCGGAAGCCGTGATAGGAGCCTGATATGCCGACAGCACTCTGGATAGCCCATGTTACCGTGACCAACCCCGAGTCCTACGCGAACTATGCAAAGGGTGCCGGTCCTGCCATAAACGCCCATGGCGGCGTCTTTCTGGCGAGGGGCGGTCGCCATGTGCAGCTTGAGGGTAACGATCGCGCGCGCAACGTCGTGGCCCGCTTCCCATCGCTGGAGGCCGCCGTGGCCTGCTATAACTCGCCCGAATACCAGGCGGCCCTTGCCCATGCCAAGGACGCGGCGGTGCGGGATCTGGTGGTGGTGGAAGAGGTCGAATAGCCGCGCCGCCGCGTCACGCGATTTCACGTCAAGCGCGTCTGACCCTTTCGACCAATGTGGCAAGATCGGCCTGTCGCCGCGTGCCGGTTTTGCCCATTGCCGATTTCAACTGGCTTCTGACGGTGTGGATCGAGGCTTGCCTGGCTTCGGCAATCTGTTCCAGCGTGCTGCCTCCGGCAATTCGGTCTACTATATCGACTTCCGATTTCGTCAGGCCAAAGCGCTCGGTCAGCCGATGGGAAATGCCAAGGGTGCTTACGGCACGTTCCACAATCAAAAGAACGGCCGCCGGTGGCCGATGTCCAAACCAGTTCGGGGAAACTTCGGCGGCGCTGGCGGCGTCCAGTGGTATCGCCCTGGCAGAGAAGAACGAATTGTTGGCTCCTCGCAAAGGGAACGGCAATGCAAGGCGATCAAGGCCACGCTGTTCGGTTGCTATTGCAATATCGAGATGATCTTCGACCGACATCTCGCGCATGCCGATTCGATTGCCTGGCAACAGATGGACAGGGCCATCCAATTGCTCCAGCATTTCGTGCGCAACGTCGTTCATTTGAAGCAACGTGCGCTTGGCGCTGATCACAAATATTGCAGCACCACCCGCATTCAGATTCTGCCGCGCTGCAAAGCTTTCCAGTTTCAGCCCATCCAGCGCACGCGAGACCTGCTGTGCCTGCAAGACGAACGGCAACAGTTTTCCGATCCACTGCGCGGCGATTTCCTCGTTTTTCTCCAGATTTCTGAAACGCACGGTCGTGCCAAGGCAAAAGGCCGTCTCGCCATTGGCGGTCAGTATCACGCCGGCACCACCACTCAGGTTGTCCTGGGGCTTTAGCCAGTCGTTATAGAATTCGGTGCGAACCAGATCGCGTGTCTCCATCACGTTCGCGATCTTGAACACTTCGCCGGGCCGTCTCTGGCTGAAACGGGGCGCCCAGCAATTCAGACGGTTGTAGTTTTCGCCATAGCTTTCAGCGTAGCTGTCCTCTAGCCCATGGGAAATCACCACGGGTGCCTGAGCGCTGCCGGGACTACAGGCCAACAAGCTGACAGGATTGTCGTCGCAAACTTCGGAAAGCTTGGGCAGCAGATCGGACCAGTATTGCGGGTCGAGTGACGCCTTGAAGATCGTCATCGACATTTCCGCTAGTGCCGCGCTTGAATCTATCCCCGGTCGAGACATCAGAACACGCCAATATTATTTTGCACGTCCATCAGACAAAAGCATGGCATGGCAGATTGAAGGTGGGAATAGCACATTTGTGCTATGTCCCGCAGTGATTTGCCTGAGTGCTAGCTTGCCCGGCTTTGCCGTTTTCGCTCGTTCGCATCGAGGAACCGCTTGCGCATCCGCACGATCTTGGGCGTGACCTCGACCAGTTCGTCGTCGTCGATATAGGCGATTGACTCTTCCAGGCTCATCCGCACGGGTGTTGTCAGGCGAACCGCCTCGTCGGTCCCGGACGCGCGGACGTTGGTCAGTTTTTTGCCCTTCAGCGGGTTCACTTCCAGATCGTTGTCGCGCGAATGCTCGCCGATGATCATGCCCTCATAGACCGCTTCCTGCGCGCCGATGAACATCTTTCCGCGATCTTCCAGGTTCCACAGGGCGTAGGCCACCGAAATGCCTGCCTCCATCGAGATCAGAACGCCCTGGCGTCGACCCTGGATCGGACCTTTGTGCGGTGCCCAGGAATGGAAGATGCGGTTCAGAACACCGGTGCCACGCGTGTCGGTCAGGAACTGGCCCTGATAGCCGATCAACCCGCGCGACGGGACGTGGGCGATGATGCGGGTCTTGCCGACGCCCGCCGGTTTCATCTCGGCCAGGTCGCCCTTGCGTTCGCCCGTCAGCTTGTCGATGACGGCGCCCGAGTATTCGTCATCGACGTCGATGGTGACTTCCTCGATCGGTTCCATCCGCTCGCCGTTCTCATCGCGGAAGATGACGCGAGGGCGAGAGATCGAAAGTTCGAACCCCTCACGGCGCATGTTCTCGATCAGAACCCCCATCTGCAATTCACCACGACCCGAAACCTCAAAGGCCTCGCCGCCCGGGGTGTCGGCGATCTTGATGGCGACGTTGGTCTCGGCCTCTTTCATCAGCCGGTCGCGGATGACGCGCGACTGCACCTTGTTACCATCACGGCCCGCCAGCGGGCTGTCATTGATGCCGAAGGTCACGGTGATGGTCGGCGGGTCGATGGGTTGGGCGGGCAGGGGCGTTTCCACCTCGGGTGCGCAAAGCGTGTCGGCTACGGTCGCCTTGGTCATGCCAGCGATGGTCACGATGTCACCCGCAACAGCCTGGTCGATGGGGGTCTGCGACAGGCCGCGGAAGGCAAGGATCTTGGACACGCGGAACTGCTCCAGCCGCTCTCCTATGCGGCTCATCGCCTTGAGCTGATCACCAACGTTCAGCGTTCCGGCCTCGACCCGGCCGGTCAGGATGCGGCCGATGAAAGGGTCGGCGGACAGAGTCGTCGCCAGCATCTGGAATGGCTCGCCTGAACGCACCATCTGCTTCGGAGCGGGGACATGGCGAACGATCAGGTTGAACAGCGCGTCGAGGTTTTCGCGTGGTCCGTCCAGCTCCTCGTCAGCCCAGCCGGAGCGGCCCGAAGCGTAGAGGTGCGGGAAATCCAGTTGGTCGTCGTCGGCACCAAGGTTGGCGAAAAGGTCGAACACCTCGTTCAACGCGCGGTCCGGTTCGGCGTCGGGCTTGTCGACCTTGTTCAGCACCACGATGGGGCGCAGGCCAAGCGCCAGCGCCTTTGAGGTCACGAACTTTGTCTGCGGCATCGGGCCTTCGGCGGCGTCCACCAGCAGGACCACGCCATCGACCATCGACAGGATGCGTTCCACCTCGCCGCCGAAATCGGCGTGACCGGGGGTATCGACGATGTTGATGCGCACGCCGTCATGTTCAACGCTGGTGCACTTGGCCAGGATGGTGATGCCGCGCTCGCGTTCGATGTCATTGCTGTCCATCGCGCGTTCGGTGGTCGCCTGATTTTCGCGGAATGTGCCGGACTGCTTCAGAAGCTCGTCAACCAGCGTTGTCTTGCCATGGTCGACGTGCGCGATGATGGCGATGTTGCGAAGCTCCATCGGAGATACTCTTTCGGTTATCGGAAGTTGCGGCGGCGTTACCGCAGCGCGGCGCGAAAGGCCAGAGGGAACGTGGACTTCCCCTGATTTTCGCTGCGGCGCAGCGACGACATGTGTCTGCCGATATTCAATTCATTCGGTTGCGCAGACCATTTTCAGTATCTGGAAATATTTGCATTACACCGTTCAGATCGCGACGTAACGGTCACGGCGGTGATTGACGGCAAGGAACAGGTTGAACACCAGCGCGCCCAGAAAGCTGTATAGCAGCAGCATGGGCGAGATCATTATTGATGCGGCGGCGAATATCACCATGTCAAAGGCGATCTGCACGTAGCCTGCGGGAAAGCCAGTCTTGTCCTGTATCAGCAATCCGACGATGGAAAGGCCGCCGAAGCTGCCGCCATGGCGGACCACCGATAACGCCGAAAATCCGAAAAGCGTGCCGAACAGCATTGCCGCGAAGGCGGGCGAGATCTGGCCGAACTCGATCCATCGGGGTAGCGACGCGGTCGCGAGCGCAAGCAGACCAACCGATATGGCCGTTTTCACTGCAAATCGCGCGCCCATCCGCCGGTAGCCAAGCCAAAGGAACGGTAGACTGATCGCCACATACACAATCGGGAATGACAAACCGGTCGCATAGCTCGCAAGTGCAGCCAGCCCGACGGTCTGGCCCGAGACGAAGCCCATATGCGTCATGATCTGCAAACCCACGGCACCCACGCAGACACCAAATGCGATGCCCTGGATATCCTCGATAAGACTGTGGCGGGTCGGGTCGGTCATGGCGATGCTCCGGGGGAATGACGATTGTTACCATGATCCTTCATTTAAGTCAATAATGCTGACCTAACGCAGTGGCAAAAAAGAGGGCGCCTGAATGGCGCCCCCTATCACATACTGAAAGTCGCTTAGCCCTTCAGTGCCTTGTTGAGATATTCGTCCACTTTTTCCAGATAACCCATCGTGGTCAGCCACTTCTGGTCCGGTCCGACCAAAAGCGCCAGATCCTTGGTCATCCAGCCATCCTCGACGGCGTCGACAGTGACCTTTTCCAGCGTTTGCGCGAAACGCAGCAGTTGCGCGTTATCGTCCAGCTTGGCGCGATGCTTCAGCCCGCCCGTCCAGGCGTAGATCGAGGCGACCGAGTTGGTCGAGGTCTGCTCACCCTTCTGATGCTGACGATAGTGGCGGGTGACGGTTCCATGCGCCGCCTCAGCCTCAACGGTCTTTCCATCGGGCGTCATCAGGACCGAAGTCATGAGACCAAGCGAACCGAAGCCCTGCGCCACCGTATCCGACTGCACATCGCCGTCATAGTTCTTGCAGGCCCAGACATAGCCGCCCGACCACTTGAGCGCCGAGGCGACCATGTCGTCGATCAGGCGGTGCTCGTAGTGGATGCCCTTTTTCTTGAAGGCATCGACGAACTCTTCCTCATAGACCTTCTGGAAGATGTCTTTGAACCGACCGTCATAGGCTTTCAGGATCGTGTTCTTGGTCGACAGGTAGACAGGCCAACCCAGGTTCAGTCCGTAGTTCAGCGAGGCGCGCGCAAAGTCGGTGATCGAGTCATCAAGGTTGTACATGCCCATGTAGACACCCGAGGACGGGGCCGCATAGACATCCTTCTCGATCACGGTGCCATCGTCGCCGACGAACTTCATCGACAGCTTGCCTGCGCCCGGGAAACGGAAATCGGTCGCGCGATACTGGTCGCCAAAGGCATGACGGCCAACCACGATCGGCTGGGTCCAGCCCGGCACCAGACGTGGCACGTTCTTGCAGATGATCGGCTGGCGAAAGATCACGCCGCCAAGGATATTGCGGATGGTGCCGTTCGGGCTTTTCCACATCTGCTTCAGGCCGAATTCTTCGACCCGCTGCTCATCGGGGGTGATCGTCGCGCATTTGACGCCGACGCCGTATTTCTTGATCGCATTCGCCGCATCGACGGTGATCTGGTCGTTTGTGCGGTCACGTTCCTCGATGCCAAGGTCATAATATTTCAGGTCGACGTCGAGGTAGGGCAGGATCAGCTTCTGCTTGATGAAATCCCAGATGATCCGGGTCATCTCGTCGCCGTCGAGTTCGACGACGGGGTTGGCTACCTTGATCTTCGACATGCGGACCTCTTGCGCTTGGATTCGTGTGGGTTGGGCATAGCGGAAAACCCGCAGCCGCGAAAGATGGTATGCGACGGTATACCGCTTTACGGCGCTAACTCTGAAAGAAGCTGCTCGCTTTACCGCGCACCCACCGCCACAGCACAGGTGCGCCCCGCGCCACCTTGGTGCCGACGCGGGTATCCAGTTGCTCGGCGGTAACCTTGTAAGTGATCCACGTCCCGCCGCCCGAGGCGATATTCTGCATCACGGGCTGAACCCGGTCCAATGACTTGGCAAAGATCGCATCCAGCGTTTCCGCCGCCTCGAACTCTTCCCATAATGTGCGCAACTCGATCGCCTGATCGGCGGGCAACAGGCCAAAAATGCGGTCGGCCGAGCGCGTCTCAGCCTCGACCACCGCAGCTGATCCATGGGCCTGACCGTCGGCGGAATGGATCGGCACATCGCCAGTGTCGATCTCGACCAGATCGTGCAGGATCAGCATGCGGATCACACGGTCGATCCGAACATCTGGTCCGGCCTGATCGGCCAGCACCATCGCATAAAGGGCCAGATGCCACGAATGCTCCCCCGAGTTTTCGGGGCGTGACCCGTCAGCCAGCGTGGTGGCGCGCAAAACCTGCTTCAGCCTGTCCGCCTCGTTCAGAAAGGCGAACTGGGCTGACAGCCGGTCGGTCAATGCCCGGCGTCCGACTCACGCGGGGCGACGGGGGCGGCCGCTCCGGTTTCGGCAGCCTTGATCGTGTCCTCAAGGAATCGCCGTCCCCGCCGCTCGGCAAGCCGAACGCGGATCGAGGTCAGGAAGGCCTCCTGCAGAGTGGTCGATGACGCACCCAACACTTTGCCCACTTCGACATAAAGGCGGTCATTGCCGAAGCGTTCCATCGCAACAATCGTTTCCCGCGCCAGCTCGTCGGCAAGATCGTCGGTAAGTGCCATGTCAAACTCTCAGCGCGATGCTTCGGTAAGGCGGCGCTTCACATATTCCGAAACCGTGTCGATCATCGGTTTCATATGCGCTTCCTCATCCTTGAAGAAGTGATCGGCCCCTTCGATCTGGGTATGGGTGATCTTGATACCCTTCTGCTCGTGCAGTTTGTTGACGAGGTTCTGGGTGTCCTTGGGCGGTGCCACGCGGTCGGCGGTGCCGTTGATGATCAGCCCGGACGAAGGGCAGGGGGCCAGGAAGCTGAAATCATACATGTTTGCGGGCGGGCTGACCGAGATGAAACCGGTGATCTCGGGCCGCCGCATCAAAAGCTGCATCCCGATCCAGGCCCCAAAGGAGAAGCCGGCAACCCAGCAATGCTTGGCGTTCTGGTTCATCGCCTGCAGGTAGTCCAGCGCCGACGCGGCATCGGACAACTCGCCGATGCCCTGGTCATACTCGCCCTGGCTGCGCCCTACTCCACGGAAGTTGAACCGCAGGACGGTAAATCCAAGGTTGTAGAACGCGTAATGCAGGTTATAGACGACCTTGTTGTTCATCGTCCCGCCGAACTGGGGATGCGGATGCAGCACGATGGCTATCGGCGCGTCGCGATCCTTCTGCGGATGATAGCGGCCTTCGAGACGCCCCTCGGGGCCTGCGAAAATCACTTCGGGCATGTAAGCCTGTCTCTTTCTCTCTGCCCGCGCGAAATTGTTGACAAATTCGCTCGGGATACTTAGAACCATTCCAACTGCCCGGCTTGGCCGGGTCTCGGGGTGGACAGGAGTTAAGCGCCCCTTCGTCGCTCGTCAATCTTATACCCAAGAGGCCGGTATGAAACTGTCAACCAAAGGGCGCTATGCAATGGTCGCGCTGGCCGATCTGGCACTGGCAAAGCCCGATGACCTCGTTTCCCTTGCCGCGATCTCGAAGCGGCAGGATGTCTCGCTGCCTTATCTGGAGCAGCTTTTCGTCAAGTTGCGCCGAGCCGGACTGGTAGATGCGGCTCGCGGACCCGGCGGCGGCTACAAACTGGCGCGCCATCCCGACGAAATCCGCGTCAGCGAGATTCTCGAGGCCGTGGATGAAACGGTCAGCGCGCTGCACACCGGGGCAGGGGTGACGGGCGGCGTATCGGGCACCCGCGCCCAATCCCTGACCAACCGACTGTGGGAGGGACTTTCGGCGCAGGTCTATGTTTTCCTTCACCAGACCCGCCTTTCAGATGTGATCCGCAATGAGATGAGGCCTTGTCCCGCGGTGCCTGCACTGTTCCGAGTGGTGGACGAAGGTGTGGACGCGGGATGATCCTGCGATGACTGAGCGCGTCTATCTGGACTGGAACGCTACCACACCTCTGCGCCCCGAGGTGCGGGTGGCGATGATTGCTGCGATGGACGTCTCAGGTAATCCGTCCTCGGTGCATGCCGAGGGACGGGCGGCTAAGGCGCTGGTCGAAAAGGCGCGCGCTCAGGTAGCTTCGGCCTTGGGGGCCGAAGGGGCCGATATCGTCTTTACGTCCGGCGCGACCGAGGCGGCGGCACTGGCCTGCGCGGGACGGCGGCTGGTCTGTTCCGATATCGAGCATGAGGCCGTCAGTGCCTGGTGCGATACTTTGTTGCCTGTGGACCAGGATGGTTTGGTGGCCGTTGCCGAACCGGGGCATGCCGCGCTGCAACTGGCGAATTCCGAGACTGGCATATTGCAGGATTTGCCCGAAGGGCTGGCGGTCAGCGATCTGACGCAAGCGTTCGGAAAGGTGCCTTTCGCCTTCAACTGGCTGGGCTGTCAGATGGGGCTGGTCTCGGCGCACAAACTGGGCGGACCAAAGGGTATAGGGGCGCTGGTTCTGCGCCGGGGCCTTGATCTCGTGCCCCAGTTAAAAGGCGGCGGACAAGAGATGGGCAGGCGGTCGGGAACCGAGAACCTGATCGGCATCGCGGGCTTTGGTGCCGCTGCCGAGGCGGCCGCGCGTGATCTTGCCGACGGGGTCTGGGAGCGGGTCGAAGAATTTAGAAATATTCTAGATCAAGGATTGTCCGCGGCTGGCTTTGGGACTATTTCTGTCGGGAAATCTGGGCGCCGCCTGCCCAACACCCTGTGCCTGATCGCGCCGGGCTGGAAGGGTGAGACGCAGGTCATGCAGATGGATCTGGCAGGTTTTGCCGTTTCCGCCGGATCGGCCTGTTCCTCGGGTAAGGTGCGCGCCAGCCGCGTATTGCGCGCGATGGGGTTCGACGAGACCGAGGCAAGCTCTGCCATCAGGCTGTCGCTTGGCCCGGATGTGAATGAGGAGCAGGTCCTGCGCTTTATCGACGCCTGGACCAGCCGCTATCAGCGGCATCGCGCGCGCGTTGCGTGAGGCGAGACGAAAGGAAGACCGATGAACGTGCTTGATACCGATATCCAAACCGAAATGCGCGAAGGCGTCGATCGCGAAACGATCGAGACCGTGCAGGCCATGGCCGGCAAGTACAAATACGGCTGGAATACCGAGATCGAGACGGAATACGCGCCGAAAGGCCTGAACGAGGATATCGTTCGTCTGATAAGCGAAAAGAACGGTGAACCCGAATGGATGCTGGACTGGCGTCTGGCCGCCTATCGCCGTTGGGTGAAGATGGAAGAGCCCCGCTGGGCGATGCTGCACTATCCCGAGATCGACTATCAGGACCAGTTCTACTACGCCAAACCGAAAAGCATGGACGTCAAGCCGAAGAGCCTTGACGAGGTGGATCCAAAGCTGCTGGCGACCTATGCCAAACTTGGGATTCCGCTGAAGGAACAGATGCTTCTGGCAGGTGTCGAAGGTGCCGAAGAGCCGCGCAAGGTCGCGGTCGATGCGGTCTTCGACTCCGTCTCAGTGGGCACGACCTTCAAGGCGGAACTGGCCAAGGCGGGCGTCATCTTCTGCTCGATCTCGGAGGCGGTGCGCGAACATCCCGAACTGGTACAGAAGTATCTCGGTTCGGTCGTGCCGCAGTCAGACAACTTCTTTGCCACGCTGAATTCGGCCGTCTTTTCGGATGGCAGTTTTGTCTACATTCCGCCGGGAACGCGGTGCCCGATGGAGCTGTCGACCTATTTCCGCATCAACGCCGAAAACACCGGTCAGTTCGAGCGGACGCTGATCATCGCCGACAAGGGGTCTTACGTCAGCTATCTTGAGGGCTGCACGGCGCCCAAGCGCGATACGCACCAACTGCATGCAGCGGTGGTCGAGATCGTCATCCTAGAGGATGCCGAGGTGAAATATTCGACCGTTCAGAACTGGTATCCGGGCGACGAGAACGGCGTCGGCGGCATCTACAACTTCGTCACCAAGCGCGCAGATTGCCGCGAGGCGCGGGCGAAGGTGATGTGGACGCAGGTTGAAACCGGCTCCGCGATTACCTGGAAATACCCCTCCTGCATTCTGCGTGGTGACGATACCCAGGGCGAGTTCTATTCCATCGCCATCGCCAACAACGCGCAGCAGGCCGATACCGGCACCAAAATGGTTCACCTGGGCAAGAACACCAAAAGCCGCATCGTGTCGAAAGGCATCAGCGCGGGCCGCGCCCAGAACACCTATCGCGGTCTGGTCAGCATGCACCCCCGCGCCACGAACAGCCGCAACTATACGCAGTGCGACAGCCTGCTGATCGGGCAGGGCTGCGGCGCGCACACGGTTCCCTATATCGAAGTCAAGAACAACTCGAGCCGGGTCGAGCACGAGGCAACGACCAGCAAGGTGGATGACGATCAGCTTTTCTACTGCCGCTCGCGCGGCATGGACGAGGAAGAGGCAGTCGCGCTTGTCGTCAACGGCTTCGTCAAGGACGTGCTGCAAACGCTGCCCATGGAGTTCGCCATGGAGGCGCAGGCGCTGGTCGCAATCAGCCTTGAGGGTTCCGTCGGCTGATGATGTCCCGGATTTTACATGATTTCGGTCCAATTCCATCTTACTCACGCCACCCTTGTGCGGTCTACAAGCGGAGCGCACTGACCTTGGGATCGCAGCCGTATGACTTCGCAGGAGGCCGAATTTGCCGCTCGTATCGCCCGCATCGAAGCGGCTTCGGCGGGCAAGGGCAAGACGACGCTCTACGTCGGCGTGGACGAATCCTATGTGTTCGACCGGCCAACGCGGCGTGGCCCGCCCGGCGGTCTGATGGCCGCGTTGCAGAATGCTGGCTATCCGTTGTCGGTGATCCTGTCTTTCGCGCTTGGCGCCTTTGCGTTCTGCGTGGGACGCTACATCCGCTATCAGCTCTCGGGCATGGCCGAGACGAAAACCGACCCGGACGTCGAAATGCTGATCGACCTTATGGTCGGGGTGGCCATCGCGCTGCTCATGGGACAGTTGGACAGATTGAAGAGCTACGAGCAGTTGATCGCAAAATCGCTGGGTGTCGTCTTCGCTCTGCTAACCTTCCACAATCTCGTTCACATGTATCCGGACGAGTTCTCGCTTCTCTTTTCGCCGCTGTGGGTCAGCAAAATCCTGGCGACGACGGAACCGCATTCCATCCTGTGGCGCGGAATCAGCTTCGTCTTCTGAAGCGTCTGGCCACAATTAATCCCATTCCCAACTGAGCCGAGCGGCGCCTGGCAGGCAGTCGCACGAAAGAAGGAAAAACCATGCTGACGATCAGCAATCTGCACGTGAAACTGGAAGCCGAGAACAAGCCGATCCTGAAAGGGGTCGACCTGACCGTCGATGCGGGCAAGGTTCACGCCATCATGGGTCCGAACGGGTCGGGCAAATCGACGCTGTCCTATGTGCTGGCGGGCCGCGACGGCTACGAAGTGACCGAAGGTCAGGCGAGCCTTGACGGTGCCGATCTGCTGGCGCTGGAGCCGGAAGAGCGGGCTGCGGCCGGTCTGTTCCTGGCCTTCCAGTATCCGGTCGAGATTCCGGGTGTTGGCAACATGACTTTCCTTCGGACAGCAGTGAACGCGCAGCGAAAGGCGCGCGGCGAGGATGAACTAAGCGCGGGCGACTTCCTGAAAGTCGTGCGCGAAAAGGCCAAGCGGCTGAACATCGACGCAGAGATGCTGAAACGTCCGGTCAATGTGGGGTTCTCGGGCGGTGAGAAGAAGCGCAACGAGATCCTGCAGATGGCCATGCTGGAACCAAAGATGTGCATTCTGGACGAGACGGACTCGGGTCTGGATGTCGACGCGATGAAGCTGGTGGCCGACGGCGTGAACGCGCTGCGCGACGAGGGCAGGGCGTTTCTTGTGATCACTCACTACCAGCGCCTGCTCGACCATATCGCACCTGACGTCGTTCACATCATGGCAGATGGCCGGATCGTGCGCAGTGGTGGGCCGGAACTGGCGCTGGAGGTCGAGCGCAACGGCTATGCGGATATCCTGGCGGAGTCGCTCTGATGGCGGTTGCTCAGGCAAAGATCGACGCGCTGGCCGCGCGCATCGGCGGCCTGTCATTTGACGACGCGGGTTGGCTCGGTGCGGCGCGTGGTGACGCACTTGCGCGACTTGGCGCGATGGGCGTGCCATCAAAGCGCGACGAATACTGGCGCTACACCGATCCTTCCGATCTGACCTCACCCTTGGCCGTTCCTGCCGCGACCTTTGATGCGGGCGATGAGGCCCCGCTATTCGATGCGATCGACCGGCTGACGCTGGTATTTGTTGATGGCGTCTTCGATCCGGCGGTGTCCGACGATCCGAAACTCGCTGGAGTCGAGATCGAACGATTGCCGCAGGCGGGTCTCGCCGACATCCACTGGGCGCGCGATCTGTATGGCGTGCTGGAGGCGCGGGGCCAGTCGCCCGTTCAGCGTCCGCTGGCCGCGCTGAACACCGCCTTTGCGACCGATGGCGTGCTGATCCGCGTGACGGGACGCCCGGAGCGACCGGTGGCCTTCCTGTATCTGCACACGTCCGAGACTTCGGACGTCAACCTGCACCACTGCATCAAGATCGAACCAGAAGCCTCGCTTACCCTGCTTGAAGCGGGGCCGGGGGCGGCGCGGCTTAACACCGTGATGGAGGTTGAGGTGGGTCTGGGGGGGCAATTCCACCATGTGCGCGCCCAGGGCCGCGATCACCAGCGTCGGGCGGCAACGCATATATTTGCGCGCCTGAGCGAGGGCAGCCAGTTCAAGTCGTTTACGCTGACGGCGAACGGGCTTCTGACACGCAACGAGGTGATCATCGAATTGAACGGCAACGATGGCGTCGCGCATGTCGCCGGTGCCGCTGTCGGTGATGGCGCTTTCCACCACGACGATACGGTCTTCGTCACCCATGCCGCCGAGCGGTGCGAAAGCCGACAGGTTTTCAAGAAGGTGCTGAAGAACGGCGCGGTCGGCGTCTTCCAAGGCAAGATCCTCGTCAAACCGGGTGCCCAGAAGACGGACGGCTATCAGATCAGTCAGTCGCTTTTGCTTGACGGCGACAGCCAGTTTCTGGCCAAGCCGGAGCTTGAGATTTATGCTGACGACGTGAAATGTTCGCATGGATCGACCAGTGGTGCGATTGACGAGACGGCGCTGTTCTACCTGCGTTCGCGCGGGGTGCCCGTGCGGGTCGCGCAGTCGCTTCTGGTTCTGGCCTTCCTGGCCGAAACGATCGAGGAGATCGACGATCCGGCGATTGCCGAGGATATCCGGCAGCGGCTTGAGAACTGGCTGGCACGGCACGAGGGTTGAATGGCGATCACTTCAGATATCGTCGAAAGCTACCGTCGCCCGCGCGCCGTGTTGCGGCGCAAGCTGTCGGCCGAGCCGGAAGAGGGCGGGGCGCTGGCACTCCTGATGGGGGCCTGCGTTCTTATCTTTATCTCGCAATGGCCCGCATTGGCGCGGGCGGCGGCAACCGACCCTTCTATTCCGCTGGATGCGCGGCTGGGTGGAGCCTTGATGGCGACACTGTTCTTGCTGCCGCTGATTGCCTATGGCATTGCGGCGCTCAGCCACCTTGTCGCCCGCGCCCTCGGCGGGCGTGGCAGCTATCTGGGCGCGCGGCTGGCGTTGTTCTGGGCGCTGCTGGCGATCAGTCCGCTAATGCTGCTGAACGGTCTGGCCCGCGCCCTTTTGCAGCAGGGTGCGGCGCTGACGACTTTTGGCCTTGTCATCCTTTTGGTGTTTCTTGTGCTTTGGACCAATGGGCTGATCGAGGCGGAGCGTAGCTGATGGAACTTTCCCTGTCCCGATTGTTCTCCGAGGCGATCTATTCGCTGCAACATCCCCGCGAAGGTATTCGCCGCATGATGGATATGGAGATGCCATCACAGGCGCGCTGGCTGGCGCTGGGGCTGATGGCGATTTCCGCAGCGATCCTGACCCATATCAGTCTTGCTCTAATTCCGGTCTCGGATCGCGACATTCTGGTCGAGATGATGCTCAGCCCGATCCGCACCGCGATCCTGCAGGTCGTCGCGCTGGTAGCGGCGGTGTACATGATCTTCTGGGTCGGCCGCTCTCGCGGCGGCCGGGGAAGCCTGGACGACACCGTGGTTGCCATGGCCTGGTTGCAGTTCATCATGCTGTGCATCCAGATCATGCAATTGCTGGTGCAGGTTCTGTTGCCTCCGCTGGCTGCCCCACTTAATCTGCTTGGGTTCGCTATCTTCCTTTGGCTCCTGACAAATTTCGTGGCCGAGGTTCACGGTTTTCGGTCGCTGTTCCTGGTATTCGGGGCGTTGATGCTTGGGCTGATCGTTCTGGCGATTGTCCTGGCCATCTTTCTGGCGATGTTTTCAGGGATGCCCATGCCATGACCGGCTATGATGTTCAGAAAGTGCGCCAGGATTTCCCGATCCTGTCCCGCGAGGTGAATGGCAAGCCGCTGGTTTATCTGGACAACGGCGCCTCGGCGCAAAAGCCGCAGGTGGTCATTGACGCGATGACGCAGGCCTATTCGATGGAATATGCCAACGTTCACCGCGGACTACACTTCCTGTCGAACCTGGCTACTGACAAATATGAAGCTGTGCGGGGCAAGATCGCGCGTTTCCTGAATGCGGGCTCGCCCGAAGAGATCGTGTTCAACACCGGCACAACCGAAGGCATCAACCTGATCTCCTACGCCTGGGCTGCCCCTCGTCTGCAGCCGGGCGACGAGATCATCCTGTCGGTGATGGAGCACCATGCCAACATCGTGCCCTGGCACTTCCTGCGGGAACGGCAGGGAGTGGTGCTGAAATGGGTGGATGTGGATGACAAAGGCTGGCTGGACCCGCAGGCAGTTCTGGATGCCATCACGCCCCGGACCAGGCTGATTGCCGTTACCCATATGTCGAACGTGCTTGGCACCAGGGTCGATGTGGCGGCGATCTGTGCGGGTGCGCGGGCATTGGGCGTGCCGGTTCTGGTCGATGGCAGTCAGGCGGCGGTTCACATGCCCGTCGATGTGCAGGCCATAGGCTGCGACTTCTACGCCATCACCGGTCACAAGCTGTACGGCCCCAGCGGGTCTGGTGCTATCTATATCCGCGCTGATCGTCAGGCCGAAATGCGCCCCTTCCTGGGCGGCGGCGACATGATCCGAGAGGTCACGCGCGACACCGTCACCTGGGCCGACCCGCCGATGAAGTTCGAAGCGGGGACACCCGGCATCGTCCAGCAGATCGGCCTTGGCGTCGCGCTTGATTACATGACCGGTCTGGGGATGGAGGCGATTGCGGCGCATGAAGCCAATCTGCGCGACTATACACGCACGCGTCTTGGCGGGTTGAACTGGCTGAACGTGCAGGGTGATGCGCCGGGCAAAGGGGCCATCTTCTCCTTCACGCTGCAGGGCGCGGCTCATGCGCATGACATCTCGACTGTGCTGGACAAGCGCGGAATCGCGGTGCGCGCGGGCACACATTGCGCGATGCCCCTGCTGGACCGTTTTGGCGTCACGGCAACCTGCCGCGCGTCTTTCGGCTTGTATAACACCCGCCAAGAGGTCGATGCGCTGGTCTCGGCACTCGAGTTCTGCCACGAGCTTTTCGGCTAGGATCGCGCGGCAGTTTGACCATTGCGAAGCCTGCGTCTTTCCCCTATCAAACCCGCACCGCGCACCCGTAGCTCAGCTGGATAGAGCGTTGCCCTCCGAAGGCAAAGGCCACACGTTCGAATCGTGTCGGGTGCGCCATTTCTCCTTTCGAAACTGCGACGGCACCGCCGCAAAAGCTTCCTCTGCCTAAGGCAATGGTCTAGGTGAACTCTATGCGAAGGTGGGGGACATCATGACAGCCGCAGCAACTTTTATCCTGATCGGACGTATCATCCTTGGCCTCTTCTTCGTCATTGCCGGTATTCGCAACTTCCTGCATTTTTCCGAGCGGATTGCCGGTGAGACGAACTATGGCTGGAGGCTGCCGGCCTCGTTAGTAGCGCTGGGTTTTGCCGCACAGATCGTTGGCGGATTGTCGGTTCTGTTCGGCATCATGGCAGCCTGGGGTGCGGCGCTGCTGATCCTGTTTCTGCTGGCCGTCACGCCATTGTTCCACAATTTCCTGCTGTTCAAGGGCGAGGCGCGACTGCCACACCTTTACTTCACTCTCGTGAATTGCGCGCTGATCGGCTATTGCTTGATGGTGATTGGCACCGCGCCGTAGTGAGTCTTGGTATCGACCGAATCATCGGTTCAGCCGCTACCGCACCGTCTCTTCCAGCTTCTCGCCCGCCTTCAGCCACAACGCCTCGGCGCGGTCCAGCCCATCCATGATCTCGGCATACTTCTTCTGCCAGGTCTCAAGCTCTCCTGCACGGTTCTGTTCATACAAAGCGGGATCGGCGAGTTTGGTGGCCAGCCGGTCGCGCATGTCGTTCAGTTTGTTCAGCCGTTCCTCGCACTTGCGAAGTTCGGACTTCAGGGCAGCGATTTCGTCGCGGCTCACTTTCTTGGGCTTATCAGGCAACGGGGACTCTTTGGGTGTTTCGTCGCCTGCCAATAGCTGACGGCGATAGGCCTCCAGATCTTCCAGATAGGGTTCTACTGCACCGCCCTTGACCAGCCACAGCCGGTCGGCGACGAGGCCGAGCAAGTGCATGTCGTGGCTGACCAGAACCACCGCGCCGGAATATTCCGTAAGCGCCTCGACCAGCGCCTCGCGGCTTTCCATGTCGAGGTGGTTCGTCGGTTCGTCAAGGATCAGCAGGTGCGGTGCGTCTATGGTGGCGAGAAGTAGCGACAGCCGCGCCTTCTGGCCGCCCGACAGACGGCCGACCACAGTATCGGCCTGATCGGCGCCAAGGCCGAAACCGGCGAGTCTCGCGCGTAGGCGGGGTTGCCCTTCGGCGGGACGCAGGCGCTGGATGTGTTGCAGCGGGGTTTCGTCGATGTGCAACTCGTCCACCTGATGCTGTGCGAAATAGCCGATGCGCAGCTTGGAGGATTTGGTCATCCGTCCCTCGGACGCCTGAAGCTTGCCCGCCAGCAGTTTCGACAGGGTCGACTTGCCCTCACCGTTGCGGCCAAGCAGCGCGATGCGGTCGTCCTGGTCGATGCGCAGGCTCAGGCGGCGCAGCACAGGTTTGCCGCCATAGCCGACGGCAGCATTGTCGAGATTGATGATGGGCGGGGACAATTCCTCGGGCGCGGGGAAGGTAAAGACCTGCTTCTTCGCCTCCTCGGGCGGTGTGATCGTCTCCATCTTCTCCAGCATTTTCACGCGGGACTGGGCCTGCACGGCCTTCGAAGCCTTGGCTTTGAAGCGATCAACAAAGCTTTGCAGATGGGCGCGACGCGCTTCCTGCTTCTTGGCCTCGGCCTGCAGCACGGCCCGACGCTCGGCCATCTGGCGGGCGAACTGGTCGTAGGGGCCGTTCCAGTAGGTCAGTTTGCGGCTGTCCAGATGCAGGATGCCCTGGACGGCGCGGTTCAGAAGGCCGCGATCGTGGCTGATGATGATGACTGTGTGGGGATATTTCGCGAGGTAACTTTCCAGCCACAGCGCGCCTTCAAGGTCGAGATAGTTGGTCGGCTCGTCCAGCAGCAAAAGATCGGGCTGCGCGAACAGCACACCCGCCAAGGCCACCCGCATCCGCCAGCCCCCCGAGAAGTCGGAGCAGGGACGGAGTTGCGCCTCGGCCTCGAAACCCAGCCCCTTCAGGATCGCGCTGGCGCGGCCTTCGGCGGACCATGCGTCGATGTCGGTCAGGCGGTGCTGGATCTCGGCGATGCGGTGGGGATCCTTGGCAGTCTCGGCCTCGGCCAGCAGTTCGGCGCGCTCGGTATCGGCGGCCAGAACCGTGTCGATCAGTGAGGTGGACGACGACGGCACCTCTTGCGCCACCCCGCCAATGCGGGATTTCGCGGGCAGGCTGATATCGCCGCCCTCCAGCGCCAGTTCGCCGCGGATCAGCCGGAACAGAGTGGTTTTGCCGGTGCCGTTGCGGCCGACAAGGCCGACCTTGTGGCCGGTGGGGATTGTGGCGGAGGCGCCCTCGAACAGGGGGCGGCCTTCGACGGAATAGGTTATGTCGGCAATTCTAAGCATGGGCGTTCCCTGCCTGAATGGCGCAGTGGCGTCAACGGGCCGAGGCCCGTTTCGCCGCTTTTCAAGCTTGCCGCCCCGTGCTAGCAGGTCGGCGCAATCGGGGACGGGCAGGGGCCTGTCCCGCTATCTCGGAAAGACCATGCACATGGCCATTGAGCGCACCCTGTCGATCATCAAGCCCGACGCCACCCGCCGCAACCTGACCGGCAAGATCAACGCCAAGTTCGAGGAAGCGGGTCTGCGCATCGTCGCGCAGAAACGTATCCATCTTTCGCTGGCTCAGGCGCAGAAGTTCTATGAGGTTCATGCCGAGCGTCCGTTCTTCGGTGAACTGACCGAGTTCATGGCGTCGGAACCCGTCGTCGTTCAGGTCCTGGAAGGTGAAGGCGCCATCGCGAAGAACCGCGAAGTCATGGGCGCGACCAACCCGGCCAACGCCGCGGATGGCACGATCCGCAAGGAATTCGCCCTGTCGGTCGGCGAGAACTCGGTCCACGGTTCGGACGCGCCGGAGACGGCGGCGGTCGAGATCGCCTACTTCTTCTCGGGCCTGGAACTGGTCGGCTGAGAATAGCCCCCAAAGGGTTTGTGAGATCGGGCCGCCCATCGGGCGGCCCTTTCGTTTTCACGGGCTTTGCACGCGTGCAATCCTCAGGATAGCATTGATTATACCGCGCTATTTTTCCGGCGGTAAGAATGCGTTAACCAATTGATCTTGCGTTCCGCGGGGGAAGACGTTCCGATCCCGCTGCCGCAGTTTCGTTTATCAGAGATGGATGATGGACAGTTCTGTCGTTGCCGCGCTGGTCGCCGTGGTTGTCATCGTTCCGCTTTCGGCAGTACTTGCGCTGTGGATCGTCTTTCGGCTGCGTCAGAAGTCCGACCAACACATGCCGCCCGCCGTGGCGGGGACATTGACGGTGCCTGTGAGGCGCCTTCAGCGCACCTCGGGCATCTTATGGTCCACGAGTAACAGCATTTCCCCGCGCCTTGCCATCACGCGAGAGGAGCTGGAGTTCAAGATTTTCAAACCGGACTTCTGGCCCTTTTCCGAAATCTCTGAAGTAAAACTCGCCCCCTCACCATTCATGACCCGGCTGGTCATTCGCAATCGCAACGGCATCCGACTTTACGCCAATCTGGCCGGCAAGGCGCAGGCGCGGGGCGTTCTGCTGGCCTTGCCGCAGGAGGTTCCGCTGGGGCGAAGAGCCCGTGATCTGCGCGAGGGTTCCGGCTCATAGGTCAACCCGCTCATATGCGTCTTTGGCTTATCCAAACGCTTGCAGCTATTCCCGCAGAAACTGAAAGCCGACGACCCCGATTGGTTTGTTATGGCCGCCGGATACAAAACCGGGCGCCCACTTGTCATAAAAAGGCGTGGCTGTCCGGCTGTCGACCGGGAGGTCCTGACGGTTTTCGCCGTTGAAGAAGATCAGATTTTCGGGCGCAAGGGTGGCGACAGCTGATCTTTCGCCCGCCTGATAGGTCAAGGACATCGATGCGAGTTTGACTGTGATCGTCTCGCCGGGGTTGCATGCGGTATGATGCGCAAGTTCTTCGCCACCATACCTCAACCAAAGGTGGCACTGGCCCGCCTCTACCGAACCGCCGGCTAGCAGTGTGGCGCAGAGGGTCAGGGCGTGAAACTGACGCAGACCTGACCTCACCGCCCAGTGTCAGTTGTGCTTGACCGCTCCACCACCCCAAACAGATTGAGCGCAGCTTCAAGCTCCGAGCGTCCCTTGTTCGGCACCTGCGCCTTTAGCGCGTCGAAGCGTTTGCGCAGGGCGATCTTCTCGGCGCCCTTGCAGTCGTTCCAGGGGCGGCCTTGCAGGCCCATGACGATGACATAGTAGCCGATGAAGTGGGGCGGGACGCCGTTGCGAAGCAGGCGCAGGTATGCGTCATCCGCTCCGATCTCCCGCAACTGCTCTGCCGTGGTGATGCCGACGCGCATGAAAGCGGCTTCTGTCGCAGGCCCAAGGTTGGGGATCGACGAAATAGGGTTGGTCATGGCGCGGCGTCCGTCAGGATGGCCGGCCCCAGCCTAATGCCGGGGACGGGCCGCGCAAGCCAATATTAAAATGCCGCCCAGTCGCGAATAATTGGCGCCTGGCCTTGCTGTGGGGCGGGGGTCGTATTGCCACTCATTTGGCCGGCGGGTTGCTGGCTGCCGCCTTGTTGCTGCGGCGCGGGAGTGGAAGGGATCGTAACCATCAAAATATACTCCGGTCGTTCTGCTGCTGCCTCTAGAGCCGTCTTTCACGGCAGGCATTCCATGGTATCGACCCGCTTTGCGTCAGGGGTTCGACCCGATGGGTGCCTGATTGCGGTCAAGTATGACCCAAAAGCGGCAAGATCAATGAGCGGAATCGCAAGAATACGTGTGTTAGCGCCAACTTGCGCGACAAAGCGGACACAGTTGCGATATTGACGCAGCGGCAGGCACAAAGCGCACAACCAACAGATGAAGGGTTTTGAATGGTCGTTTGGCTGGCTGCGAAGGTGAGTCGCGGGATAGCCGATGCGGCCCAACTCGCGAATAGCGGGGCGACGTCGGTGATGGCTTCGAAGGCAACTTGCCGCCCCGGTCATATCGATGGTGACTGACATAGCGAACGGTTTCAGCGATGTCTGAACCGTGGCCGCAGCTCATGTCGGGAACGTAATGGGTGATCATTCTGGGCGGCCCGAATTACTCCCGAGGTGATCATTTGCAAGTCTGGGGTCAAAGGCATGCCACCCTTGCGCAAAATGAACGGGTCTGGTCCTTGACCTTCCCGTTACTGGAAGGTTCATATCCCTTGGCGAAAGAGGCTCAGTATGGCCAGAGACCGACCCATTCGCATAATCACGACAAAGGCTCGCAGCCGCTGGAGCCGTTGCGGATCGGTTTGAGGGCATGACCTGCGCCTCTTGCGTCGGCCGCGTAGAGCGTGTGCTGAAGGCGCAGTTGGTGTGGTTTCGGCCACGGCAACCTCGCAACGCGCAGGTTTCGGTTCAGCCCGGCGCGGTCAAGGCCTATGTCCGGCGATCCGTGCGGGGTTGTTACGGCACTTGAACTGAGCCGCGCGACGATGCGTAACATGCTGCAGAACCTGTTCTAGGCTTTCGGCTATAATGCCGCGCTGATCCCGGTGGCGGCGGGCGTGCTGGTGCCCTTTGGGGGCCGCAGTTGAGCCCGATACTCGCCGCTGCCGCGATGGCTCTGTCTTCGGTTTTCGTGGTGATGAACGCCTTGCGGCTGCGCGCTGCGGGCAGGCCGCTGGAAAGGGATCTGGCATGAATATCTCCGAAGTTGCCGAACGCACGGGGCTCCCGGCCAAGACCATCCGTTACTACGAGGAGATCGGCCTTGTGACGCCAGCGCGGGGCGACAACGGCTATCGCGCGTTCCGCCCGCGCGACCTGCATGCGTTGGAGTTTCTGGGGCGTGCGCGGTCGCTTGGCTTCTCCATCGAGGACTGCCGGACGCTGTTGCATCTGTACGAGGACAAGTCGCGCGCGAGCGCCGATGTAAAGGCCGTGGCGCGGGGGCATCTGGAGCGGATCGAGGCCAAGATTGCCGAGTTGAAGGCCATGCGCCGGACGCTGACCGAGCTTGTCGATGCCTGTGCGGGCGACCACCGCCCCGATTGTCCGATCCTGACGGGGCTGTCGCGCGTCTGAAAACTGCATCATTTTATGGCTTTGCCGCAAACACCGCGTTTCGCGTGCAACAGGAGCTTGTGCTACATCGTGCTGCAGTGCAGCATAGATTCAAAGCGGTTTGAGGCTTGAGTCCCGGACCAAGCCTGTGATTACATGAGGTGTTGGTGAAGAGAGGGCATTTATTCTGAAAGCGGTTTGGGTCAGCCATCCCCTATCGTCCAACAACACCGCCAGCGATCAATGGCAGTGCAGCCCCATGGGCGGGCTTGCAAATACGAATCGACTGGCAATGCTAGTTTGTGCGGAAACCGGTTCCGGCGCCCTGTGCCCGGCCGTTTTTCCTTAAGAGTTGCTGCAACGGAAGGCATGGTTCGTGTTCGACACTGATCTCACCCCCTCTGACCTCAAGACCGCGATCCTGCGTCACCTGACCTTTACGCTGGGCAAGGACGTGCCGAACGCCTCGGTGTATGACTGGCGCATGGCATTGAGCTATGCGATCCGCGACCGGATCGTTGAACCGTGGTTCGCCTCGACCCGGCGCACCTACGCCGAGGATCGTAAGCGCGTCTATTACCTGTCGATGGAGTTCCTGATTGGTCGCATCCTTGAGGATGCGACGGTCAACCTTGGCCTGCGCGACGTGGCCGCCGAGGCGATGAAGGAGTTCGGGCAGGACTTCCGCACCGTGGTCGAGGATGAGCCGGACGCGGCGCTTGGCAACGGCGGTCTGGGGCGGCTGGCCGCCTGTTTCATGGAGTCGATGGCGACGCTTGGCTGTCCGGCCTATGGCTATGGCATCCGCTATGAACATGGCCTGTTCCGCCAGCGGTTCGAGGGCGGGCAGCAGGTGGAGACGCCCGAGGACTGGCTGCTGGGTCGCCACCCTTGGGAATTCGACCGCCCGGAGGCCGCCTATACCGTCGGCTTCAAGGGACACGTCGAAATTCAGGCGGGGCGCGAGGTCTGGATTCCGGCCGAGACGGTGATGGCAACCGCTCATGACACGCCGGTTGTCGGCTGGCGGGGGAAATGGGCGAACACTCTGCGCCTTTGGGGCGCGCGTCCGACGACGCTGTTCGACCTCGCGCGGTTCAACCGAGGCGACTACACCGCTGCTGCTGAGCCCGAGACGCTGGCGCGGACACTCAGCCGGGTGCTGTACCCCGATGATACGACCTATCAGGGCAAGGAGCTGCGGCTGAAGCAGGAGTTCCTGCTGACCTCTGCCGCGCTGCAGGACATCCTGCGCCGCTATCTGGTGAAGCATTCCGACCTGCGCGCGTTGCCGAAACATGTCGCGATCCAGATGAACGACACGCACCCCGCAATCGCCGGGCCAGAACTGATCCGGCTTTTGACCGATGAGCATGGCATGGAGTTCAGGGAAGCGCTGGATACCGCGCGCGGTTGCCTTGGCTATACCAACCACACGCTGTTACCCGAAGCGCTGGAACGCTGGGCGACCTTTACCTTTGGCAACGTGCTGCCGCGCCACATGCAGATCGTCGAGCGCATCGACGCCTGGCACAAGGACACCTATCCGACGCGCCCGCATTACGTCGGTATCGTCAAGCACCAGGAAGTGCGGATGGGCGAGTTGGCCTTCATCATGTCGCACAAGGTCAACGGCGTTTCGGCACTGCATTCCGAACTGATCAAGAAGAACCTCTTCCCCGAACTGCACGCGCTGCACCCCGACCGGATCATCAACGAGACGAACGGCGTGACGCCACGGCGCTGGCTGAAGATGTGCAACGGGCCGCTGGCGGCGCTGATCACCGAGATGATCGGCGACGGCTGGGAGGACGACCTGGATCGTCTGGGCGAGCTGGAGCCGCATATCAAAAGCACCTCGTTCCTTGAGGCTTTCGATGGGGCAAAGCGGCAGAACAAGCTGGCGCTGACCGGCTGGATCGCCGAGCATTGCGGGGTGAAGGTAAACCCCGAGGCGATGTTCGACGTTCAGATCAAGCGCATCCACGAATACAAGCGCCAGCTTCTGAACATCCTGGAAACCATCGCACTTTGGCACCAGATCAAGGAAAACCCGAAAGGCAACTGGACGCCGAGGGTGAAGATCTTCGGCGGCAAATCGGCGCCGGGATATGCGGTAGCGAAAGAGATCATCCATTTCATCAATGACGTGGCAAGCGTGATCAATGCCGACAAGGACACGCGCGGCCTGCTGTCAGTGGTCTTCCCGGCCAACTACAACGTCTCGATGGCCGAGCACCTGATCCCGGCGGCGGATCTTTCCGAGCAGATTTCGACTGCCGGGAAAGAGGCGTCCGGCACCGGCAACATGAAGTTCATGATCAACGGCGCGCCGACCATCGGCACGCTGGATGGTGCGAACGTGGAAATCCTGCATGAGGTCGGCCCCGAGAACTTCTTCCTGTTCGGCTTGACGGCGGAAGAGGTCATCCGCCGCCGCGAGGATCGCGATCACTCTCGCAAGGCGATCGAGGCGAGCCAAAACCTGCAGGACGTGCTGCAGATGGTGGCCGAGGGGCGGTTCAGCCCCGGCCAGACCGACCGCTATCACGGACTGGTCCACCGGGTTTGGCACGAGGATTACTTCCTCGTCTCGGACGACTTCGACGCCTACAGCGCCGCGCAGAGAGAGGCCGACAAGGCCTATCTCGACCGGCCGCGCTGGCTGCGCATGGCGGCGATGAATACCGCAAGGTCGGGATTTTTCTCATCGGATCGCACGATCCGGGGTTACATGAAGGATGTTTGGTCGGTGGAGGGCGCGCTTTAGACTGACGGACGGCAGGCAGGCACGGGGAGGAGACGATGGCTGCGGCAGGCGACACGGCTTTGATTGATCTGGAAACCGCGCATGCGCTGGCGCAAGGGGTGCATGGCGATCCGTTTTCCGTCCTTGGCCTGCATCAGCGCGGAAGGCGCTGGGTGCTGACCGCATTCGTGCCGGGGGCCGAGGGGCTGACCGTGCTTGGTAGCAAGGAGGTTCCGGCGCAGCCCGTCGAAGGCGTGCCGGGGCTGTTTGTGGCCAGCCTGACAAAGCGGCAGGAATACCGTCTTCGCGCCGCGAATGCGGAGACGACCTGGGAATTCGACGACCCATTCCGCTTTGGCCCCGTTCTGGGCGAGATGGACGAGTATTTCCTGGGCGAAGGCTCGGTGCGCCGGCTGTGGCAGGTGCTGGGCGCACATGTGATTACGCATGAGGGCGTGGAGGGCACGCATTTCGCGGTCTGGGCGCCGAATGCGCAGCGCGTCTCGGTTGTCGGCGATTTCAACATCTGGGACGGACGGCGGCACCCTATGCGGCGGCGCGGGCAGACGGGCGTGTGGGAGATCTTCGTTCCGGGTCTCGGGGAAGGAGCGGCGTATAAATACGAAATCCGCGGGCCGGATGGCGCGCTGATGCCGCTGAAGGCCGATCCGGTGGGGTTCGGGTCGGAACACCCGCCCGCCAATGCCTCGGTCGTGCGGCGGCTGGGCGATGCAAAATGGCAGGACAAGGCCTGGATGAAGAGCCGCGCCAAGGCGCAGAACATCGACGCAGCCATCAGCGTCTACGAGGTGCATCTGGGCAGTTGGCGACGCGCGGCGGGCAACCGGATGCTGAGCTATCAGGAACTGGCCGAGCAACTGGTCGACTACGTCGCCGACATGGGGTTCACCCATATCGAGTTGATGCCGATCTCGGAGTACCCCTTCGACGGAAGCTGGGGCTATCAGCCGATCGGGCTTTATGCGCCTACGATCCGCCACGGCACGCCGCCCGAGTTCCGGGCCTTTGTCGATGCGGCGCATCGCAAGGGGCTCGGGGTGCTGCTGGATTGGGTTCCGGGGCATTTCCCGACCGATCAGCACGGGCTGGGGCGGTTCGACGGCACGCCGCTGTACGAACATGCCGATCCGCGCGAGGGGTTCCATCAGGACTGGAACACGCTGATCTACAACTACGGGCGGCGCGAGGTGTCGAACTACCTCGTATCGAACGCGCTCTACTGGTTGGAGGAATATCACCTCGACGGGCTGCGGGTCGATGCCGTGGCCTCGATGCTGTATCGCGATTACTCGCGCCGGGCGGGGCAGTGGGTGCCGAACCGCGACGGCGGGCGCGAGAATTACGAGGCGATCACCATCCTGCAGCGGATGAACGAGACGACCTACGGCGAAATGCCGGGGATCATGACGGTGGCCGAGGAATCCACGGCATTTCCCGGCGTCTCGCGACCTGTGAACCACGGCGGGCTGGGGTTCGGGTTCAAGTGGAACATGGGCTGGATGAACGACACGCTCAGCTACATGCACAAGGACCCCGTGCATCGGCGCTGGCACCATCACCAGATGACCTTCGGCATGCACTATGCCTGGTCCGAGAACTACATCCTGCCGATCAGCCATGACGAGGTTGTTCACGGCAAAGGCTCCATGCTCGACAAGATGCCGGGCGATGGGGAGGAGAAGTTCGCCAATTTGCGGGCCTATTACGGCTTCATGTGGGGGCATCCGGGCAAGAAGCTCTTGTTCATGGGGCAGGAGTTCGGTCAGGGCGCGGAGTGGAACCACAACCAGAGCCTGGACTGGCACCTGCTGGAATATCCGCAGCATAAGGGCATGCAGTCGCTGGTGCGTGACCTGAACCGGCTCTACCGCGAAACGCCGGCGCTTTACCTGAACGATACGCGGCCCGAGGGCTTTGCCTGGATCGAGGCGAACGATGCCGATGCTTCGGTCTATGCCTGGGCGCGGATGGGGCGAAAGGGTGATCCGACCATCGTCGTCGTCTGCAACATGACCCCGGTCGAACGGACCTACCGGCTGGGCTTCCCCGCCGCAGGGCAGTGGGACGAGGCGCTGAACACCGATGCAGCGATTTACGGAGGAGGTAATCTCGGCAACTTGGGTGGGGTGACGACGGAAGGCATACCGTGGAACGGACAGCGGCAATCTGCGCTGCTGACGCTGCCACCACTTACAACTTTGATGTTCCGGCAGGCATAGGAACGAAAGGCCGAATTTTACGGCCTAAGGGAGGGGACGATGACACCAAGACCAAACATGCGCCTTTCATCGCAGGCCATGGCCTTTGTCCTGGCCGGCGGTCGCGGCAGCCGGTTGAAAGAACTGACCGACCGAAGGGCGAAACCGGCCGTCTATTTCGGCGGCAAGACCCGGATCATCGACTTTGCCCTGTCGAACGCGCTGAATTCCGGCATCCGCAAGATGGCGATTGCCACGCAGTACAAGGCGCACAGCCTGATCCGCCACATGCAGCGCGGCTGGAACTTTTTCCGGGCGGAGCGGAACGAATATCTTGATATCCTGCCCGCATCGCAGCGCGTGGACGAGTCCAAGTGGTATCTGGGCACCGCCGATGCCGTGGCGCAGAACATTGATATCATTGACGATTACGAGGTGAAATACGTTATCATCCTTGCGGGTGACCACGTCTATAAGATGGATTACGAGATCATGCTGCGCCAGCATGTGGACAGCGGTGCGGACGTGACCATCGGCTGCCTGACGGTGCCACGAATGGAGGCGACGGCCTTTGGCGTGATGCACGTCGACAAGACGGGCCGCATCACAGCCTTCCTTGAGAAACCCGCCGATCCGCCCGCCATCCCCGGCGACCCCGAGCATGCGCTGGCCTCGATGGGTATCTATGTCTTCAACTGGGATTTCCTGCGCGGGCTGCTGCTTGCGGATGCCGAAGACCCGAACTCCAGCCATGATTTCGGCAACGACCTGATCCCCGACATCGTGAAGAACGGCAAGGCGATGGCGCACCGCTTTTCGGAAAGCTGCGTCAAGTCGGGGCTGGAGACGGAGCCTTACTGGCGCGACGTCGGAACCATCGACGCCTTCTGGCAGGCCAATATCGATTTGACCGACTTTATCCCGAAGCTGGATCTTTACGACAACGCCTGGCCGATCTGGACCTATGCCGAGCTGGTTCCGCCGGCGAAGTTCATCCATGATGAGGATGGGCGGCGCGGATCGGCCGTATCCTCGCTGGTGGCGGGGGATTGTATCGTGTCGGGTTCCGCCGTCAGCAACTCGCTGCTGTTCACCGGGTGCCGCACGCATTCCTACTCTGCGCTGGAGTATGTCGTGGCGCTGCCGCAGGTGACGGTGAACCGCAAGGCGCAGCTTAAGAATTGTGTGATTGATCGCGGTGTAATCATTCCCGAAGGATTGGTCGTCGGAGAGGATCCAAAGGCAGATGCCCGCTGGTTCCGGCGGACGGACAATGGCATCGTGCTGATTACGCAAGACATGCTGAACGCGCGGGCGGCCTCCTTGGGCTGACCGCGACCGAAGGCTGGTCTGCGTATGTGAACGAAAGTTTATGTAAGGGGGTTTGCATGCGCGGACGGGTCCTGTCGATAGCTTCGGAATGCGTGCCGCTGGTCAAGACCGGCGGCCTGGCCGACGTGGTGGGCGCCCTGCCGCGCGCGCTGTCCGGGCAGGGGTGGGAGATGCGGGTTCTGTTGCCCGCCTACCGCCCTTTGCGAGCGCAATCCGCCGATTGGCCCGAAGTCTGGTCGGAGGCGGCGCTATTCGGCGGCCCGTCACGTGTCTTGGCGGGCGAGGTGGCCGGGTTTTCCGTCTTGCTGCTGGACGCGCCGCACCTATTCGACAGGGAGGGCGGCCCCTACGCCGGTCCTGGTGGCGAATGGCCCGACAATGCGCTGCGCTTTGCCGCGCTAAGCTGGGCCGGGGCGGCGATTGCGCGCGAGGGGCTGTCGGATGGATGGAAGCCCCAGATATTGCATGCGCATGACTGGCAGGCGGGGCTGGCGCCCGCCTATTTGCGTTATCAGGGTGCGGGCGATGTCAGGTCGCTGATCACCGTTCACAACATCGCCTTTCAGGGCTGGGCGCCAGCGGCGCTGCTCGGCACGCTGCGCCTGCCGGGGGAAGAGTTCCACGCGGGCGCGCTGGAGTACTACGGCGGGCTCTCCTCGCTCAAGGCCGGGCTGGTCACGGCGGATGCGATCACCACCGTGTCGCCGACCTATGCGGCAGAGTTGATGCGACCCGAGTTCGGTATGGGGCTGGAGGGGGTGATCGCTGCGCGAGCGGATCGGGTCAGCGGTATCCTGAACGGCGTCGATACCGATGTCTGGTCGCCCGAGGCCGATCCTGTCATCGCCGCCTATTCGGCGCGGACGCTGAAGAAAAAGAACGATAACCGGGTAAAACTTCAGGACGAATTCGGGCTGGAGGTGCCGGGACCTCTGGCCATCATCGTCAGCCGTCTGACCGACCAGAAGGGGATCGACCTGATCCCCGGCGCCATGCCGTTCTTCATCGAAGGCGGTGGTGGCCTTGTCGTTCTAGGCAGCGGCGATCCGGCGCTGGAACAGGCGATGCGCGACCTGCAGGCGCGTTTCCCCGGCCGGGTTGGGGTCAGGATCGGGTACGACGAGGAGTTGAGCCACCGGCTGTTCGCCGGGGGTGATGCGGTGCTTGTCCCCTCACGGTTTGAACCTTGCGGGCTGACGCAGATGTATGGGCTGCGCTATGGCACGCTGCCGGTGGTCGCGGAAACCGGTGGGCTGGCCGACACTGTGATCGGGGCCAGCCCGGCAACGCTGGCGGCGGGTGTGGCGACGGGTATCGTCTTTCACCCGACCGATGCGTTGGGGCTGGGGCAGGCGCTGCGGCAATTGCTGGCGCTACATGCCGACAGCACAACCTGGGGCGCGATGCAGCGGAACGCTATGAAGCATCCCGTCGGGTGGGAGGCCTCTGCCGCCGCCTATGCGCGCCTGTACGAAGGGCTTCTGGAATGACCAGCGCCGCAGAGCCGTCTTCGGGGCAGGGGACGGGTCCGGGCCATCCCTTCCCGATGGGGGCGAACTTCGACGGCGACGGGGTGAACTTTGCCGTCTTTTCCGCCCATGCCGAAAAGATCGAGCTGTGCCTGTTTTCCCCCGATGGCCGCAAAGAGGTGGCGCGGCTGACCTTTCACGAGCGGGACGGCGATATCTGGCACATGCGGGTGCCGGGCCTGATGCCAGGCGCACTATACGGGTTTCGGGCGCATGGGCCGTATCAGCCGGAAGCCGGACATCGGTTTAATCCCAATAAGTTGCTGCTTGATCCTTATGCGCGGTCTTATGAAGGCCGCCTGCGCTGGTCGGACGCGCTTATGGGCTACAAGGTCGGCAGTCCGCGCGCCGACCTGTCTTTTGACGCCCGCGACAGCGCCTTTGCCATGCCGAAATCGGTGGTCGTCGATCCGGCCTTTCACTGGGGCGACGATATGCCGCCGCTGAGGCCATTGGCCGAGACGGTGATCTATGAGGCGCATGTGCGCGGACTGACTGAACGCCACCCGCATGTGCCGGCTGCGCAGCGCGGCACGATCCTGGGCCTGGCAAGCGAGCCGATGCTGGAGCATCTGGTGAAACTGGGCATCACAGCGGTTGAGCTTTTGCCGCTACATGCCTTTGTGGACGACCGTTTTCTGGTCACTAAGGGGCTGCGGAACTACTGGGGTTACCAAACCATCGGTTTCTTCGCGCCCGAGCCGCGCTATCTGGGCCGCGATGGCATCCGAGAGGTGCAAAGCGCCGTCCACCGCCTGCATACCGCCGGGATCGAGGTGATTCTGGACGTTGTCTACAACCACTCGGGCGAGGGGGATGAACTGGGGCCGACGCTTTCGTTCCGCGGACTGGATAACGCGAGCTATTACCGACTGACCGGGGGCGGGCGGTATTATGTGAACGACACCGGCACCGGCAACACGCTGAACGTCAATCATCCGATGGTGCTGCGAATGGTGATGGACAGCTTGCGCTACTGGGTGCAGGCCTATCACATCGACGGCTTCCGCTTTGATCTTGCAAGCGTTTTGGGACGAGAGCCGGGCGGATTCGACCCGAACGGCGGCTTCTTTGATGCGATACGGCAGGATCCGGTGCTGAGCCGGGTCAAGCTGATAGCCGAGCCCTGGGATATCGGGCCGGGCGGCTATCAGCTTGGCGCCTATCCGCATCCTTTCCTTGAGTGGAACGACAAGTACCGCGACGGGGTGCGACGGTTCTGGCGGGGCGATGCGGGGCTGACGCCCGATCTGGCCAACCGGCTGCTGGGGTCGTCCGACAAGTTCGACCATGACGGGCGGGCGGCCACCAGTTCGGTCAACTTCCTGACCGCGCATGACGGTTTCACGCTGGAGGATCTGGTCAGCTATACCGTCAAACGCAACCTCGCCAATGGCGAGGATAACCGCGACGGCCATGGTGAGAATTACTCGGACAACCTTGGCGTCGAGGGGCCGACCAAGGATGCTGCCATCCGCGCCGACCGCGACCAGCGCAAGCGCAACCTGCTCGCGACGCTATTGCTGTCGCAAGGCACGCCGATGCTGCTGGCAGGTGATGAGTTGGGCAACAGCCAGGGCGGCAACAACAACGCCTATGCGCAGGATAATGAGACGGGCTGGATCGACTGGCATGACGCGGATGCCAAGCTGACGGCCTTTGTTGCGCGGCTGATAGCGTTGCGGCGGGATCATCCGGTGCTGCGTCAGCGGCGGTTCCTGCATGCGCAGGTCCGCGCTGTCGATAGCCTGCCGGATGTCATCTGGCGGCGCGCGGACGGCAAGGTGCCGGAACCGGGCGAATGGCACGACCCTGCTTTCCGCTGCCTTTGCGTCGAACTGCGTCGTGCGGCGGAGGAAGAGCACCAGTCTTGCGAGGCCATATTCGCCGTCTTCAACCAGGGGCCGGCGGTGGATGTGGTCCTGCCGACCAGCGCCAAAGGCTGGCGGCTGATCCTTGATACCTCGCGGCCCGAGGCCGCAGCCGAAGAGGTAAAGGCAACGATTGCGGTTCCCGCGCATTCCGTGCTGGTGTTCGAGGCAATTGCATTACCCGGAGGAAAGCCATGACAACGATCACGACCGTCGCCACCACGCCGATCGAAGGGCAAAAGCCCGGCACCTCTGGCCTGCGGAAGAAAACCCCGGTCTTCATGGGGCCGCATTATCTGGAGAACTTCGTCCAGTCGATTTTCGACGTGGTGGGGGCGAAGGGTAAGACCTTCGTCCTTGGCGGCGATGGGCGCTATTTCAACGACCGTGCGGCGCAGGTGGTCCTGCGGATGGCGGCGGCAAATGGGGCGGCGCGGGTGATTGTGGGGCAGGGTGCGGTTCTATCAACTCCAGCGGCCAGCCACCTGATCCGGCTGAACAAAACCGATGGCGGCATCATCATGTCGGCCAGCCACAACCCCGGCGGCCCGAATGAGGATTTCGGGGTGAAGTTCAACATGCCGAACGGTGGTCCGGCGCCCGAGGCCGTGACCGAGGCGATGTACAAGCGCACGACCGAGATCACCGAATACAAGGTGCTGACGGCGCAGGACGTGGACCTTTCCAAAGTCGGGCGCGCGAAGCTGGGCGATATGACCGTCGATGTCGTCGATCCGGTGACAGATTACGCCGCGCTGATGGAGAAACTTTTCGACTTCCCGGCGATCAAGGCGATGTTCGCGGGCGGCTTCCGCATGCGTTTTGATGCGATGTGTGCCGTAACCGGGCCTTATGCCAAGGAAATTCTTGAAAACCGGCTGGGCGCTGCGAAGGGAACCGTTGTCCATGGCACTCCCCTGCCGGATTTCGGCGGGATGCACCCCGACCCGAACCCGGTCTGGGCGAAAGAGCTGATGGATGAGATGTTCGGCCCCGCCGCCCCTGATTTCGGCGCGGCCTCGGATGGCGATGGCGACCGCAACATGGTGGTGGGGCGGAACATCTATGTCTCGCCCTCTGACAGTCTGGCGGTGCTGGCAGCGAATGCGACACTGGCACCCGGCTACAAGGCCGGGCTGAAGGGCGTGGCGCGGTCGATGCCGACCTCTGCCGCCGCCGACCGCGTGGCGAAGTCGCTGAAGATCGGCGCCTATGAGACGCCGACGGGATGGAAATTCTTCGGCAACCTGCTGGACGCGGGTAAGGCGACGATCTGCGGGGAGGAGAGCTTTGGCACCGGATCCGACCATGTGCGCGAGAAAGACGGGCTTTGGGCCGTGCTGCTGTGGCTGAACATCCTGGCGGTGCGCAAGGAAAGCGTGGCGGAGATCCTGACCTCTCACTGGGCGTCGTTCGGGCGGAATTATTACTCGCGCCACGATTTCGAGGCGATCGAGACGGCAAAGGCCGATGCGATGATGGCCGCCCTGCGCGCGCTGCTGCCGAACCTGCCGGGCCAGACAGTTGAGGGGATGAAGATCGCCGGGGCCGACGATTTCTCTTACACGGACCCGGTCGATGGCTCGGTCAGTTCCAAACAGGGCGTGCGCATCCTGTTCGAGGATGGCAGCCGCATCGTGATGCGCCTGTCCGGCACGGGAACCGAAGGAGCAACGCTGCGCCTTTACCTTGAACGCTACGAAGCCGATCCGCAGAAGTTCGATCTGGACCCGCAGATCGCACTCGGGCCGGTCATTCGTGCCGCCCATGGTCTGGCGCGGATTGAACAGCATACGGGCCGCTCAACCCCGAATGTCATCACCTAAAGCGGGAATCGACACTGATTGGGTCGCTAATCGCGATGCCCTCTCCGGTTTTCCGGTTTCTGCTGACCTAAGGGAAAGCGGGGGGGAGACATGAGCGACAGGCGACCGATCAGGGCCGGGCGACAGGCACGGCAGGGCGAGCGGGCAGGCAAACACGCACTGGGTCGTCCCTATATCACGCGCAACATTCCCACTTATGACATACTGTCGGATGAGGCCCTGAGCCGGATCGAGGTTGCGGCCGACCGCATCCTGGCGGAGGTCGGCATCGACTTTCGCGATGACCCCGTGGCGCTAGGCCATTGGCGGCGCGCGGGGGCGCAGATCAACGGCGTGAACGTGCGGTTTGAGAAGGGCATGCTGCGCGAGCTGCTGAAAACGGCACCGGCAGAGTTTACCCAGCACGCCCGCAACCCCGCAAAAAGCGTGCAGATCGGCGGAAAGAACGTGGTCTTTGCGCCGGCCTATGGCTCGCCCTTCGTCATGGATCTCGACAAGGGCCGCCGCTTTGGCACGCTGACCGACTTCCAGAACTTCGTGAAACTCGCCCAGTCCTCTCCCTGGCTGCATCATTCCGGGGGCACGGTGTGCGAGCCGACCGATATTCCGGTGAACAAGCGCCATCTGGACATGGTTTTCGCGCATCTGACTCTGTCGGATCGCGGTTTCATGGGCTCGGTCACGGCAGAGGAGCGTAGCGACGATTCAATCGAGATGGCCCGGATCGTGTTCGGGCGCGACTTCGTTGAAAAGAACTGCGTTATCCTCGGCAATATCAACGTGAACTCACCGCTGGTCTGGGACGGGACGATGACCCGCAGCTTGCGTGCATACGCGCGGGCCAATCAGGCGGCGGTGGTGGTGCCGTTCATTCTGGGCGGGGCGATGGGGCCGGTGACGAATGCCGGGGCCATTGCGCAGTCACTGGCCGAGACGATGGCAGGCTGCGCGCTGACGCAGCTGGAACGGCCCGGCGCACCGGTGATCTTTGGCAACTTCCTGTCCTCTACCAACCTGCGCAACGGCTCGCCCACCTTCGGCACGCCCGAACCGGCGATCGGTAGCATGGTGGTGGGGCAGCTGGCGCGACGCCTGAACTTGCCGCTGCGCTGTGCGGGTAACTTCACGGCGTCGAAGCTGCCCGATGCGCAGGCAATGACCGAAGGCACGAATTCCATGCTGTCCGCAATACATTGCGGGACGAACTTCATCCTGCATTCCGCGGGCTGGATGGATGGGGCGCTGGCGATGTCCTATGAGAAATTCATGCTGGACGCCGACCTGTGCGGTGCGCTTCATTCCTATCTGGACGGCGTGGGCGTCAGCGACGACGATCTTGCCATGGACGCCTTTATCGAGGCTGGTCCGGGTCAGCATTTCTTCGGCACGGCCCATACATTGTCGCACTACGAGAGCGCATATTGGACCTCGGATACTGCAGACAACGAGCCTTTCGAGAAATGGGAGGCTGCAGGTTCGGTCGATGCGGCGACCCGCGCGAACCGGAACTGGAAGAAGGCGCTTGCCGAATACGAGGCGCCGCCGATGGACGTGGCTGTGCGCGAGGCGCTGGAGGATTTCGTCGCGCGGCGCAAAAGCAGCATGGACGATCACTGGTACTGAGCCACTTCACGGCCAAATCGGCAGATCGAAAAGCTGCGGATTCTCTGCTATGATTGGTCTGCGCTGGTATTTTGCAGCGTGTTTAGGGTTGGGAGCAGGAAATGCAGCAGACCTTGTCGGACCAACTCCTGTCACGCAGCAACGGACGTCCATGGCTTTCGGATGGCGGGCTGGAAACGGCGATGATTTTTCTCGAAGGGCTGGATCTGCCCGGTTTCGCCTCCTTTCCCCTTCTTGAGACAGCCGAGGGCAAGACCGCCCTGCAACGCTATTTCCGCAAGATGCTGGATACCGCGCGCGAACACGAGACGGGCCTTATCCTGAGCACCGCGACCTGGCGAGCGAGCCGGGGCTGGGGGCCGTCACTTGGCCTGACGGATGACCAGATAGACGAGGCGAGCCGCCGTTCGGTCGCATTTGCCGAGTCCTTGCGCGACGAATACCCCGATGTGCCGATCCTGATCGAGGGCGTTCTTGGCCCGCATGGCGACGCCTATGCGCCGGACCGCGTGCTGACGGCGGAAGAGGCCCGCGATTACCACCGCCCGCAGATCAGGGTTCTTGCCGAGGCGGGGGTGGATTTCATCGGCGCCTATACGCTCAGTTCCACCGGCGAGGCGATCGGCATCGCCGAAGCGGCGCGAGAGGTGCAGATACCAGTGCTGCTGTCCTTCACGGTCGAAACAGACGGACGTCTTGTCTCGGGCATGACCTTGGCCGAGGCCATTGCGCAGACCGATGCGGCAACCGGCAGCTATGCGGCCTGGTATGGCATCAACTGCGCCCATCCCGATCATTTCCGCGAGCATCTGCACGGCAAATGGACCAGCCGCATTGGCTCGATCCGTGCCAATGCGTCGCGGCTCAGCCATGCGGAACTGGACGAGGCGACCGAGCTCGACGCGGGCGATCCGCAGGAACTGGCGCGCGACTATGCGCGGCTGCTTGAGATATTGCCCTCGGTTCGGGTAATCGGCGGCTGTTGCGGCACCGATCACCGCCATATCGCGGCCATTGGGGCGGCCTGCCTGACCTGATTTAGACAACTGCGCTTGTCATTCCCCGTGAAAGCGTCTAAAGGCGCGGCACTTCACAGGCGAAGGGCGGGCTTGCAGGGGAGAAATCCCTGTATGTCCACCGGTTGGGGGAAACCCTGAGATCCTTTCGCCGAGGCGCAAACCGGAAAGGACTTATGTCATGGCGCTGCCTGAATTCTCCATGCGTCAGCTTTTGGAAGCTGGCGTTCACTACGGCCACCAGACCGCTCGCTGGAATCCCAAGATGGGCGAGTTCATTTATGGCGACCGTAACGGTATCCACATCATCGACCTGACCCAGACCGTTCCCATGCTGGACGCGGCTCTGCAAGTCGTGCGCGACACGGTTGCCAAGGGCGGCCGCATCCTGTTCGTCGGCACCAAGCGTCAGGCGCAAAAGCCGATCGCCGAAGCGGCCGAGAAATGCGCGCAGTACTACATGAACCACCGCTGGCTGGGTGGCACGCTGACCAACTGGAAAACCGTTTCCCAGTCGATCCAGCGCCTGAAGCAGCTGGACGAGGTCATGGAGCATGGCGCCGAAGGCCTGACCAAGAAAGAACGCCTGAACATGGAGCGTGAGCAGGCCAAGCTGCAGGCCTCGCTCGGCGGTATCCGAGAGATGGGCGGCGTGCCGGACCTTCTGTTCATTATCGATGTTGGCAAGGAAGACCTGGCCATCCTCGAAGCGCAGAAACTGGGCATTCCGGTGATCGGCGTGGTCGATACCAACAACTCGCCCAAAGGCGTGAACTATGTGATCCCGGGCAACGACGACGCCGCCCGCGCGATCCAGCTGTATTGCGACCTGGTTGCCCGCGCTGCGCTTGACGGCATGTCGGCGCAGATGGGTGCCGCCGGCATCGACCTTGGCGCGCTGGAAGTTGCGCCCGAGGAAGAGGCCGTGTCCGAGGCCTGAGCCCGTCGCAAGACCGTTACCCGGCGGGGGTAAGCCCCGCCGGATGTCGACAGAATTTTAGGAGAGCCCGCAATGGCAATCACCGCCCAGATGGTGAAGGAACTGCGCGAATCGACCGGCGCAGGCATGATGGACGCCAAGAAGGCGCTGATCGAAACCGACGGCGACATGGAAGCCGCGGTTGACTGGCTGCGCACCAAGGGTCTGGCCAAGGCCGCCAAGAAGGCCGACCGCGTTGCGGCCGAAGGCCTGGTCGGCGTCGCCGTGAGCAATGGACGTGGTGTTGCCGTCGAGATCAACTCGGAAACCGACTTCGTTGCCAAGAACGTCGACTTCCAGAATCTCGTGCGTGAGATCACCAAGGTTGCGCTGCAGACCGGCGACTCGGTCGAGGTGGTCAAGGCCGCCGACCTGAACGGCGAGACCGTCGAACAGGTGCTGACCGGCGCCATCGCCCGCATCGGCGAGAACATGACGCTGCGCCGCCTGCACGTTCTGGAAGGCGACACCGTCGTGTCCTATGTCCACAACGCCGCGACCGACGGCATGGGTAAAATCGGCGTGCTGGTTGCGCTGAACGGCCCGGCCGACAAGGCGCAGGCCATCGGCAAGCAGTTCGCGATGCACATCGCCGCGACCTCGCCGCTGTCGCTCTCTGAGGCCACGCTGGACCCGGCGCTGCTGGAGCGTGAACTGGCTGTGCAGACCGCAAAGGCGCTGGAAGAAAACGCTTCCTCGGCCAAGCCGAAGCCCGATCAGGTGATCCACAACAACATCATCCCGGGCCGGATGAAGCGCTTCCTGGCGGAAAACACGCTGCTGGGCCAGGCTTTCGTCATCAACCCCGACCTGACGGTCGAGGCTGCGGCCAAGGAAGCCGGCGTGACGATCACCGGTTATGCCCGCGTCGCCGTTGGCGAAGGCATCGAGAAAGAGAAAGAGGATTTTGCCGCGGAAGTGGCAAAGACCCTCGCAGGCTGATCCAAAGCCTGAATGCGAAAATGGAAACGGTGCGGCGCGAAAGCCCGCACCGTTTTTCTTTTGGATACGATGGTCGCGCGGCCTGTTTCTTTCGCTTCAGCCGCGCTAACAGGCGGCATGGGGCAGGGGACGGCGATGCAAAAGACCTATGACGTGGTGGTGATCGGCGGCGCGGTGATGGGGGCCTCGGCCGCCTACTGGCTGACGCGGATGCAGCCGGGTCTTTCCGTTCTGGTGGTCGAGCGTGATCCGACCTTTGCGAAAGCGGCAACGGCGTTGTCGGCCGCCTCGATCCGGCAGCAATTCACGACCAAGGTCAACGTTCAGATTTCCCGCTTCGGGATTGAGTTCATTCGGAATTTCCAGGAAAGCCTTGGCCATGACGTTGGCGTAGGCTCGCTGGGGTTCAAGGAGAATGGCTATCTGTTCCTGGCAAGCACCGCCGATGGCGCGGCGACGCTGGCACAGGTTGTCGAGATGCAGCGAGCGCTGGGTGCGGCGACAGAACTCTGGTCTCCCGAGCAGATCGGTGCACGTTTCCCCTGGCTTGAGACCGGCGATCTGGTTGCCGGCTCGTTCGGTCCGCGCGACGAGGGCTGGTTCGACAACATGGGGCTGCTGAACGGCTTCCGCGCCGCCGCAAAGGCGCAGGGCGCCGAGCTTGTGACCGATGAGGTCGTGGGGGTCGAGCTTTCGGGCGGCCGCGTGACCGGTGTTGAGTTGCGGAAAGCGGGCAGGGTAGGTTGTGGCGCCGCGATCAGTGCCGCGGGAACGCGCGCCTCAGAAATCTGCGCCATGGTCGGGATCGACCTGCCGGTCGAGCCGCGCAAACGGACGACCTTCGTCATCGACGCGCCGAATGCGCGACACCCGGACGGGCCACTGCTTGTTGACCAGGCATTCTACACACGCCCTGAGGACAAGCAGTGGATCACCGCAACCGTGCCGGATGAAGATGGGCCCTGCGATGTCAATGACTTCGACCCCGATCTTCATCTCTTTGAGGATGTGATCTGGCCCGCGCTTTATGCCCGTGCGCCGGGTTTTGACGCGGTGAAGGTGGTGCGCAGCTGGGCTGGTCACTATGACTATAACCGGCTGGATCAGAACGCAATGTTGGGGGCGCTGCCTGCGGTGCCGAACCTATACCTGATGACCGGATTCTCGGGTCACGGGTTGCAGCAGTCACCGGCGATCGGGCGCGGAATTGCCGAACTTGTTCTGACGAACGGCTGGCAAACGCTTGATCTGTCGGATCTTTCCGCGGCGCGTATGCTGGAGGGCAAGCCGCTTCTGGAACTGGCGATCGTCTAAAGTTCGTTGACTGGCACTTTCAGGAAAACCTTGCCCTGATCGTCGGCGGGCGGCATCTGGCCTGCGCGCATGTTGACCTGCAGCGAGGGGATGATCAGCCGCGGCATGGCCAGCGTCTTGTCTCGTGCCTCGCGCATTGCCACGAATTCCTCACGCGGGCGGCCTGCGCCGATGTGAACGTTCAGCGCCTTTTGCGCGCCGACCGTGCTTTCCCAGGCGTATTCCGAGCGGCCTGGCGCCTTGTAATCGTGACAGACGAAGATGCGCGTCTCATCCGGCAGCGCGAGGATAAGCTGGATCGAGTCGTAAAGCGCCGCCGCCGAACCGCCAGGAAAATCGCAGCGGGCCGTGCCATAGTCGGGCATGAACATGGTGTCGCCGACAAAGGCCGCATCGCCGATGACATAAGTCATGCAGGCCGGGGTATGGCCGGGCGTGTGCATGACGCGCGCGGGCAGGGTGCCGATATTGAACGTGTCGCCATCGACGAAAAGCCTATCAAACTGAGATCCGTCGCGCTGAAACTCGGTGCCTTCGTTGAAGATCTTGCCGAAAGTGTTCTGAACGACAGTGATCCTGTCGCCGATGCCGATCTTGCCGCCCAGACGCTGCTGGATATAGGGCGCTGCGCTCAGGTGGTCGGCGTGGACGTGGGTTTCCAGAATCCATTCAAGGTCCAGACCGCGCTCGTTGACATAGGCGATAACCGCGTCCGCCGACCGGGTATCGGTACGGCCGGACGCATAGTCGAAATCCAGAACGGAATCGACAATGGCGCAGGATCGCCCGGCCGGATCGGCGATAACATAGCAGACCGTATTCGTCGCCTCGTCAAAAAACGCGTGCACATCAGGGTGTTGCGTAAAGGTGTCGGGCTTTTGCGCGGTGGTCATCGGCGCCTCCTTTGCGGGCAGGGTTGCGCGTTGCCACCAACTTAGTGCGAAAGCCGCGCGATGATAAGCGGCGGATCAGCGCAGGCCTTGCGCCGCTGCCCGAAGCTCTCTGATGCTCTTGCCGTAACTCTCTGGATTATCGGCACTTCCGCCGGAAAACACCGCGGCTCCAGCGACCAGAACATCTGCGCCAGCAGCTACGATTTCACCAATTGTCTGGATGTTCACTCCGCCGTCCACCTGAACCTCGATCGGCCGATTGCCGATCATGGCGCGTAGTTTGCGGATCTTTTCCAGTTGCGACGCAAGGAAGCTTTGACCGCCGAAGCCCGGGTTCACGGTCATCACGCAGATGATGTCGAGCGTATCGAGCATATACTCAACCGCTTCGATGCCGGTGCCGGGGTTGATCGCAAGACCTGCCTTTTTCCCCATTGATCTAATGCTTTGCAGGCTGCGGTGAATGTGCGGTCCAGCCTCTGGATGCACTGTGATATGGTCCGCGCCGGCTTTCGCGAAGGCTTCCAGGAAACCGTCGACCGGCGTGATCATCAGGTGAACGTCCATGACGGTGCGAATGTGCGGACGAAGCGCTGCGCACATTGCAGGACCGAAGGTGATATTCGGAACGAAATGGCCGTCCATCACATCGACATGAACCCAGTCAGCGCCTTGCGCTTCGACAGCGCGGCATTCGGCGCCGAAGTTCGCGAAATCGGCAGCAAGGATCGAGGGTGCGATTTTTACGTGACGGGTCGGGGACATGGCAGAAACTTCCGGGCTGGATTTGGTATGGTTTCTGTCTGGTAGCGGTATGTAGAGAGAAAGGCTAAGGCTTTCTGATCCTTGGGCATCCTTATTTTACATAATACTGATTATCGGACATTTGGATGGGCCAAACTGGCGCAAGCCAAGGCGCGAAACCCTCACCCTTTCGCCAGCAAAGCCTCGATTTCGGCCTGCGACGGCATCGACGGCGCAGTGCCCGGTCTGGTGACAGAGATGCCGGCCGTGGCCGAGCCATAGCGGACCGCATCGACCGGAGACAGGCCGCGCGCCAGCGCAGCGGCGAAGCCGCCGTTGAACGCATCGCGAGCGCCGGTGGTTTCGGCCACCGGACCGGCCTTGAACACCGGCACATGCACGGTCTGCTTGCCGTCGTGAAACAGCGCGCCTTGCGCTCCGAGCGTAATCACCGCAGCACGCGCGCCTTGGGCCATCAGCGCCTTTGCCGCTGCCAGCGCTTCATCCGGAGTTGTCACTGGCAGGCCGGTCAGCGCCTCGGCCTCGGATTCGTTCGGGGTGACGTAGTCGCAAAGCGCCAGCATGCCAGCGGGCATCGGCATTGCTGGGGCAGGGTTCAGAACGGTAGTGGCGCCCCCTGCCCTTGCAATTTGCAACGCGCGCATGGCGGCGTCGATCGGCTGTTCGAACTGGGTCACGAAAACCGAAGCGCCGCCGATCAGGTCGGCCTTCGCCTCGATATCTTCCACGGAGATTTCGGCGGCGACACCGGGACTAACAATGATGGCGTTATTTCCCGTAGCTGATTCGACAAATATATATGCAGCGCCGGTATAGCCTTCGTCCATGTGACGGATGGCGGGAATGACGCCAGCCTCTTTCCACGTCGCCAGCGCCATTTCCCCGAAAGGATCGCGCGCGAGGCGCGTGATCATATGCGTCTCAGCCCCTGCCCGTGCCGCCGCGACGGCCTGGTTCGAGCCCTTGCCGCCCGGTCCCAGCTTGAAGGATTGGCCAAGAATCGTCTCGCCCATCGCGGGCTGGCGTTGGGCACGATAGGCTGTGTCGGCGACGAAAACGCCGAGGATGACGACGCGGCCCATGTCAGGCGTCCGGCGGGATCACGCCCTTGCGGAAGATGAAGCAGCCGTAGAAGCGACGCTCACCCGTCTGGATCACGGCATAGGCCTGCTTGGCCGCTTCGTAGAAAGCAAAACGTTCGACGCTGACCATCTTGCGCGGTTTGCCTTCGGCACGGTCGATCTCGGCCTGAACCTCTGCCTGAACGGCGGGAAGCTCGCCGGGTTTGCCCACGACTTCCATCCGGGCCGCGAAATCATCGACGAAGGTGTCGAGCGGCAGCACCGACAGGACGGCATTCGCGGCCTGCGCGCAGGTCAGGTTCTCCATCCGCAGAAGGCTGCCCAGCACGGTCTGCTGCGCGATGCTGTCCGAGGGAAAGTTGGTATCGGCGATCACCAGCGTGTCGCCATGGCCCATGGCGCGCAGACAATGAAGAACCTCGGCATTCAGCCGATGGTCGATCCCCTTGAGCATTCAGTCCCTCCCAGGTCAGTCGAAATGGTCGCGCACGGTCTGCGCGAAAGCTGCGGCAAGCGCCACCTGCGCGGCTTCGTCGTAATGGATGCCGTCGATCTCGGACACTCCGATCAGGTCGGCGGCGTCGATGAACGGCACGCCAAGGCGCTGCGCCGAAGCTTCGATCCGCTCCGAGAGGTCGAGCGACTTTTGTGCGCCACCGCGGAAGATCGCGCCTAGGTCGTCGACCTCGAGTATCGGCGGCGGCGCGACAAGGATCACGCCGGGCGCCGTCTGCCCCGGCCCTGCCCCGGAGGCGCGGATCGCCTCGACCAGACGTTCCAGCGACAGCGATATGTCCATGGCGTTGACTGAAAAGCGTTCCTTCAGGTCGTTCGTCCCGAGCATCAGGATCACGACGTCGATCGGCGCGTGGCTGTTAAGGATCGCGGGCAGAACCGACAGGCCGTTGCGATGCTCGCCTTCGATGGGATCGTCATGCACCGTCGTGCGACCCGGCAATCCCTCTTCTATGACATGCCATCCCGGCATCAGCGCCGAAAGCTGCCCCGTCCAGCGGACAGGCCACGGAAAACGGCCGTTGTCGTCCAGCGATGCCATCGGCATGGTGCCGTGGGTGTTGCTGTCGCCATAGCAAAGCAGCGTGCGTGTCATCCGATGCGGTCTCCGGTCGCCTCGTCGAAAAGGTGGACCAGATCGGCGCGCGGCGCCAGGTGAACCTCTTGTCCAGGCTGGAAGGCGTGGCGTTCACGGAACACCGCCGTCAGGTCGCGGTCGCCAAGGCGCAGGACGACATGGGTTTCCGACCCCGTGGGCTCGATGACAACGACCTTTGTCGGGATGCCGCCGGTCGAGGTCAGGTCTAGGTGTTCGGGGCGGATGCCGAAGATCACGCGCTGGCCTTCGGTCAGCGGCGCTCGGGGCGACACTTGCAACTGTGCGCCGCCGATATCGACGACCGGCCCCCCTGCCCCTGCGCGCACGACACCCGGCAGAAGGTTCATCGAAGGTGAGCCGATGAACCCCGCGACGAAGGTATTGGCGGGCTTGTCGTAAAGTTCCAGCGGTGCGCCGATCTGGGCGATGCCGCCTTCGCGCATGACCACGATCCGGTCGGCCATGGTCATGGCCTCGATCTGGTCATGGGTGACGTAGACGGTGGTGGTGGACAGGCGCTGGTGCAGTTCGCGGATTTCCGAGCGCATCTGCACGCGCAGCTTGGCGTCGAGGTTCGACAGAGGCTCGTCGAACAGGAACACCTGCGGGTCGCGGACGATGGCGCGGCCCATGGCGACGCGCTGGCGCTGGCCGCCGGACAGCTCGCGCGGATAGCGGGCGAGGTATGGCTTCAGGCCAAGGATATCGGCGGCACGGTCGACCTTGGTCGCGATCTTTGCCTTTTCCATCCCCTGCATTTTCAGGGGGAAACCCATATTGGCCGCGACCGTCTTGTGCGGGTAAAGCGCGTAGTTCTGGAACACCATGGCGATGTCGCGGTCGCTGGGCGGCAGGTTGTTCACCACCCTGTCGCCGATGCGGATCGTGCCGCCCGATATCCCCTCCAGCCCCGCGATCATGCGCAGCAATGTCGATTTCCCGCAGCCGGACGGGCCGACAAGGACCACGAACTGGCCATTGGCGATGTCGACGTTGATGCCGTGAATGACGTCCAGAGCGCCGTAGGATTTGCGAAGGTCGCGGATCGTGACTTCGGCCATCTTTCCCCCTGTCGCAGCCGTTGCCTCATGCCTAGCGCAGTGTAGCCACGCTGTCCACCATCTGAACATACTAACATGTTAGATGGTGCCGAAGGCGCGCATTCCACTGCAAGGAGATTTACGCAGCGTAAGTTTCGTGCTCAAGCTGTATTGGAGGCAAAGCTTTTTATCATTGGCCGCCTTATTTTAATGGGAGGAAGAATTGGGCCGAAAACTGCTTGCAATCGCTTTCGCCGTTCTGGCTGCCTGTGACACCAGCCAGATGGCCCCCAACTCTGTCGCGGTGCAGGAAACCCCCAGCACCCGTATCCCCAATGCCGCCGCTTCGGGCACCGTCAGCCGGTGGGAGGGCGAGAGCGTCTTTTACTTCACGCGCAAGACAGCCGGACAGGGAATTTATTCGAACCCCTTCGCCTTCGACGTCTATCTCAGCAACCTTCCCGTCTCGTTCGATATGACGGAGACGGGCCGGACATGGACCAGGATCGCGCCCGAAGATACGCCCGGCACCAACGACTGGAACTATGCCTTTCGCCTGCAGAACCGCCCCGGCGGCAATCCGAACAACCCGGATGACCTGCGCAACATCCTGACGGTCAGTCCGGCGCGCGGACCGATGCTGATCGACCATGGCCGCAGCTGGACGCTGAACATCACCGACAACGGTGGATCGCAGTCGGGCCAGCAGCCGGTCACGAACACCTATACTTTCACATATGTGCAGCCCGGACGCTGCACCATCAGCGGCCTGTCGCTGTCGAACGAGAACCCCGACAAGAACACCAGCGTGACGCTGACCGGCTCTGCCGGTCCCTATTGCAAGCGCGTCTGGGTGACGGCCAGAGAGATCAGCGGCGGAGCGTCGGTTGGCGGAACGGCGCAACCCAACCCGGCGCGCGATCCGGTGGACGCGATCTATGACAGCACCGCACCGGGAACCGGCAAGGCGCATGCCATATCCCAGTCCAAACTGGTGCGGGACAATGATGTGGTCTTTGAAGTGGTGGCGATAGATGCCTCGGGTGCGCGGGTCAGCGACAGCAAGCGCGCCAGGGTCAAGCAGCCCGCCCCCTCTACCCCGCAGCCGGTGGCGCAATGCCCATCCAACCCCGGCGGCTTCCCGACTTCGCAGAAGATCTGCGTCAGTTGCCCGAGCGGCGGGGGGACGCCTTATGAATCCTATGTCATCGGCGACTATTGCAGCGCAGCCGACGCGATTGCCGAGCTGACGCCGATGTATGGCAACTGTTCGCTATCCAGTTGCTGAAGCCACAAAGGCCCCTCACCCATCTGAGCATACTAACATGTTAGATGCTTGACTTGATGGAACAAGGCTGAGAATGTCGTCCCATGCCCGGCCAAACCGGGCCCGGCGTGGGAGGAATGCACGGTCGTATCGAAAGACCCCGAAACGGGGCGCATGACCTGCACCGTGGCCGGAACATCTCAAGACGACATGGGAGGTCACTGAATGAAAGTGGAAATGTACGAGGCCGTGGTCAAAGCCGGCCTGACGCGGCGCGGCCTGCTGAAAGGCGCGGCGAGCGTCGGCGGGCTGGCGGCGCTTGGTGGTCTGGGCCTTGGCGCCGGTGTGCGGCCAGCGATGGCGCAGGACGATCTGCGCGCGCAGATCCTGGCGATCCCCGGCGTGGGCGCAGGCTCTCCGACCGATGCCGACTGGCAGAAGGTCGGGGAGATGACCCTTGGCGCGACCAAGGCCAGTGTTCAGCCCGGCGAGTTCGCGGGCGTTGAACTCAGCTTTATGGGCCTGAACAACCAGAACCAGCATAACGTTCTGTTCCGCGGCTTTCTGAAGGCCTGGGAAGATTATACCGGGGCCAAGATCAACTGGATCGACCTTGCGCAGGCCGACTACAACGCCCGCCTGCAGCAATCTATCGCGACCGGGACCGTCGATTTCGACATCATCGAAATGGGCGCGCCTTTCGAGGGCGATACCGCCGGCAAGGGCCTGCTGTCCGAGATGCCGGACTGGGTTAAAGAGCAGATCGATATGGCCGATTACGTCGGCTACCTGCAGGCCCCCGTCGGCACATGGGATGGCAAAACCTATCGCGTCTCGATCGACGGCGACTGTCATACCTTCTCGTACCGCAAGGACTATTTCACCGACGAGGCGATCGTTGCCGCCACCGGCATGAGCGCCGCGCCCAAGACCTGGCAAGAGGTTCAGGCCTATACCAAGGCGGTGAAGGGCCAGAAGGACCCCCTGACCGGCGGCGATGCTTTCGGCTATCTGGACCCGTTGAAGGGCTGGGGCGGCTTCGGTTTCTACTTCCTGGAAAGCCGGGCGACGGCCTATGCCAAGCACCCTGACAACAAGGCCTGGCTGTTCGATCCCACGAACATGAAGCCCTATGTCAACAACCCGGCCTTCGTGCGCGCCATCCAGGATGTGATGGATGTGATGGCCGACCAGCCCGCAGACCAGATCAACGCGGACCCCGGCACCACCGCCTTCTCGCAGTTCCTTGCCGGAACCGGTTCGGCGCTGAGCTGGTGGGGCGACGTGGGGTCCAACGCCAAGACCTCTGATAGTTCGGTGGTCGGCGACGTGGCCGCCTTCTCGATCCTGCCGGGTTCGGACGACGTCTATAACAACACGACCGGCGCCTGGGACAAGCTGCCCTCTGGCCCGAACTACGCGCCCAACATGGCCTATATTGGCTGGGGAGTTTACGTGATGTCGACCGTCGATGGCGACGAAAAGAAGAAAAAGGCCGCATGGTCTGCTGCCGCCCACCTTGGCGGCAAGGACATCGCGCTGTGGATGTCGGCCTATCCTTCGGGCTTCCAGCCCTATCGCAACTCTCAGTTCAACTACGACGAATGGGAAGCGGCAGGTTACGACCGCGCCTTCATCGAAAACTGGCTGGGAGCGAACAAGGACAGCTACAACCACCCGAACGCCGCGATCGAACCGCGTATCCCCGGCATCTTCCAATACTACTCGATTGCCGAGGATGAGCTGGCGAAAGGCTTCAGCGGCCAATACAAGTCGGCGCAGGAAACCGCCGATGCGATTGCCGCAGCCTGGGAGAAGATCACCGACCAGATCGGGCGCGAAAACCAGATCAAGCTGTATGCGGCTTCGCTGAGCTAAGGTCGGGCTTTTGAGCATTGAGGCGCGCGGGCCATCGCCCGCGCGCCTTTGTCTTGCGTATCTGCCGTGGAGATGGCCGCGCCACACGCGGCCCCTGCCCTACGCCTTGTGGATCACCACTTCGGCATAGGCGCTCTCAATCACCACCGTGCCATCGGTCGCCCGGTTCATCTGGTTGATCAGCGTGCGGATGTCGCTTGCCAACGCCTCCTGCCCCGCCTCGGGCAGCGACGCAAAGGCCTTCAGCACCGGTCCATACCAGGTGCGGAAGACCTCCAGGAAATGCTCGGGCGACAGGTAGCGGAAGGTGAACTGGCTGGGCGTGATGGCGATTTTGGCATCAGGGCCGAAGATCGTCTTCAGATGCGCCTCGGTTCCCCATTGCGCGGGTGACTGCGCGCCGGGTGCCGGGGGCACATGGCGGCCCAGCACTTTGAAGAGTTGGCCGATGAAACCCTCGGGCGTCCAGTTGGCCATGCCGATGCGCCCGCCCTTCCTGCAGACCCGAATCATCTCACGCGCCGCCTTTGCATGGTCGGCCACGAACATGACGCCGAAGGTCGAAAGAACCACGTCGAAGGCCCCGGCTGCAAAGGGCAACTCCTCGGCATCCGCCGTCCTGAAGGTCACCTGCAAACCCTCCGCTTTGGCCCGTTCCTTGCCGCGGTCCAGAAGCGCTGGCACGTAGTCGGTCGAGGTTACTTCGGCCCAGCGGCGCGCGGCCGCCAGCGTGACGTTGCCGTTGCCGGCGGCCACGTCCAGCACCGTCTCGCCCGCGCGCAAGTCCACGGCCTCGCACAGCCGCTCTCCCACGATTTGCAGGGTCGTGCCGACAACGGCGTAATCGCCAGATGACCAGGCCGCCTGCTGACGCGCCTTCAGCGCGTTCAGGTCGGGTAGCGGGGTCTTGTCCATTTGGGTGACAGTCATAATGTCGTCCTTTGCTCAAATTGCGTTTTACGAATGACGCCGATTGGCTGCACCATTCACCAGCACTTCCTGTCATTGAAGCATCACATGGAACCACTGACAAAACTGTAGTGGACCGCTATTGAATCTGTAGCGGTCAGGCGGCCGCATACATCGTGGGGACGAACCAGCTGCCCATGGCCTGTCCCAGTTTCGCGTCGCCGATCAGTTCGATCCCGCCCCGCCGCACCTCTTGCGCGACCGTGGTGTAGCCGAGAAAGACCGAAGTCATCGTGCGCAGGTTCGACTGGATATAAAGGTCCACGTCCTGTTCTGGATCGACGATGCAAAGGTCCACCGGCGCAGCGCGTTTCACCACCAGCCAGAAGCGGCGCGCATCCTCGGGCTGTTCGGGATAGGTGAACTGGATCACCCATTGTCGCGCGGGCGGCATCGCGCCCACATCCGCCTTGCGCCGGACATTCCACATCAACACGCGGGCATCCAGATGCTCCATCGTCACGTCGCAGTCGATATGGCGATGCGCCCATTTGCCCAGGGCGACCAGAACGGGGCGCAATTCCTCGGCCCGCGGGGTCGGGCGATAGGACATGACGCCCCTAGCGATATCCGGCTCTCGCTGGATCAGGCCGTTCGCCTCCATCTCTTTCAGGCGGCGGGACAGAAGCGTGGGCGACATACCCGCAAGCCCGCGATGGATTTCGTTGAAGCGGTGCGCACCGGCAAAAAGCTCTCCCAGAACCAGCAGGGTCCAGCGCGGTTCAAGAATTTCGGAAACTTTGGCAATAGGACAAAAACTTGCATAGGGGTCGTGAGACATTGTCATGCCCTTTCGATAATTCGGGGAATTTACCATTTTCGGGGGCCGTCTGGCCACTCCGCAATTTTAGTGCCACATTCCGCCTTTTGCTGGCCTGGGCCCCCTTCCCAGGCGGGCACCAGTCATCTAACATGTTAGCATGTCTGAGGGGGATCTGCTTCATATCGTCACGAACGACAACATCTCGGCGAACCGCCGGATGTTCGGTCGTGTGCTGATCTGGGGATCGGCGGCTGTGCTGGCGCTGACGGCACTGTTGCAGGTGCTGGACCGCTCGGGCGCGTTGGACATCGGCTTCGCCACCTGGCGGCCCACTATGTACGCCTATATTCTGTGGGCGGTCTGCCTGAGCTGGGCGCAGGTGCTGATCCGCGGGGAACAGGGCAAGCGGGTGCTGTTCGTGCTGCCCGCCGTTCTGTTCGTGCTGTCGCTTGCTATCATTCCGTTGGTGTTGGGGCTGGGCATCGCCTTTTCCGACTGGAACCTTGCCTCGCCCACGGGGCGCAAGTTCAACGGTTGGGACAATGTGCGCCAGATGTGGGCCGATCCGTTCTATTGGAACGCGCTTCTCAACATGATCTGGTATTGCCTTGCAATCCTTGTGGAATATGCGATTGCCTTTGGGCTGGCGCTGCTGCTGAACGCGCAGATAAGGGCGCGGAAGTTCTTTCGCGTGGCCTTTCTGATGCCGCTGATGCTGTCGCCCGTAGCGGTCAGCTGGATGGTGGGCAAATCGATGCTGGAGCCGCGCTTTGGCCCCATCGCCAACCTTGCGAGGTTTTTCGGGGTCGAAAACCCGGCCTTCTTCCAGACGCCCTGGACCGCGCGGTTCACCATCATGGCGATGGATGCATGGACCTTTATCCCCTTCATGATGATCATGATACTGGCGGGACTTCAGGCCATTCCGAAAGAGGTGCAGGAGGCGGCGAAGGTCGATGGGGCCAATGGCTGGCGCGGGTTCTGGGAAGTGACGTTCCCGCTGATGCTGCCAGTCTCGATCACGGCGATCCTGATCCGCATCATCTTCAAACTGAAGCTGGCCGATATCATCATTACCGTGACGGCGGGTGGCCCCGGCGGTGCGACCGACAGCGTGACGAGTTTCATCTACCGCGAGTATCGGGACCGGTCGAACGTTGGCTACGGCACGCTGCTGGCCATGGTCTATCTGGTGCTGATCATCATCTTCATGACGGGGCTGATGAAGGTCGCCGACCGCTGGATGAGGCCGAAATACTGACATGACCGAAGCCACTGCCGCACAGATATTTTACGATGGATCCGAGGATCGGCCTCCCAAGCTGGCGTGGTACGCGTCCCGCGTGGCGATCTATGGGCTGCTGATCTTCTGGGCCGTGGTCTGTCTGTTCCCGATCTATTGGACGGTTACGACCAGCTTCAAGATGGCGCCGGACGTGATGAAGGGGAACATGATCCCCTGGGTCGACTACACACCGAAATGGATCGGGTGGAAATCGCTGGGCCTGTCGCCCGATACGATCTGGTCGCAATCGACGGTGCGGGATGAGTTCTTCAAGCGGTTCATGAATTCGACGGTGATCTCGCTGACCTCATCGGCGCTGGCAGTAGTGCTGGGCAGCCTTGCGGCCTATGGGTTGTCGCGGTTCTCCTATCGCTTCGGCTATATGCGGAACTCGGACATCTCGTTCTTCTTCCTCAGCCAGTTGATCCTGCCGCCGGTCGTCCTGGCCCTGCCTTTTCTGGTGCTTTACAAGGAGCTTGGGCTTTTGGACACGCGGATCGGGCTGATCCTGCTGTATACGCTGTCCGTCCTGCCCATCGTGATCTGGATCATGCGCGACCAGTTCGCGGGCATCCCGACCGAGCTGGAAGAGGCGGCGTTGGTGGACGGGCTGTCGATCTGGGGCGCCTTCCTGACCATCGTCTTGCCCATCGCCCTGCCCGGCATGGTGGCGGCGTTCATCCTTTCGCTGGTGCTGACCTGGAACGAGTATTTCTTCGCGGCGCTGCTGACCTCGACCAAGGCCAATACGCTGCCCGTTCTGGTGGCAAGCCAGACCGGTAGCCAGGGCATCAGCTGGTGGGCGATGGCGGCGGTCAGCTTTGCCGCGATCCTGCCGCTGGTGATCATCGGCATCGTGCTGGAGCGCTATATCATCAAGGGGATGGCCGCCGGGGCGGTGAAGTGAGAGCGTGGGCACGAAGCGCTCCGTCCTATTTCTGGCGAAGGCACGTGACTTCGCCATGCGGCACAGAAGGAGTTGCAGGCGGCCGGTGGCCCAAAGCCACCGGCCAGCGCCCGCCCCGCCAATGGCGGGCGCTTCGCACCCACCGGGGCAGGCACTGGCCTCTCGTGATCTCTCTGGACGAAAGGTCTAGCGGTGATGTTGCGCTGCGGGCGGGGAAACGCGGGTCGCGTTTCTGGTCCCGCCCGGCGTAGCGCCAGCAGGGGGTGAACTTAGTGATGCGTGACCCGCGCCTCTGCCGGCTCCCGGTCAAGCCCCAACACCTGGCGCAGGTGGGCGAGGATGATGCGAACACCCTCCTCTCCCTGTTCCCTGGAGGCCCGCGGTGCGCTGGCGGTGTACCAATAGGGGTTATCCTCGGTCCGCGCCTCTTCCACCGTCTCGGGGGCCAGCGCCAGCATCAGCGAGGTCTCGCCCTGCCCCGCATGATCGAACGGAAAGGCCAGCCCCGGCCCGACGGGCAGCAACGGATGCACGCGGATCCAGCGGAACGGATCTTCGCCATCGGCGCGGTAGTATCCGGCCATGTCGTCGCGCCCCCACCAGCCGGGACCGCGATCCTCTTCCACACGCGCCATGATCGCCTGTCTCGCACCAAGGCGGAAGGCGAGGTCGGTCGGCATACCCTGGGCGAAATCCTCGCTTTGATGATGGATGACCGCGTGGATGTTCCGAAAGCCGACGCGCAGAAGGCCTGCGAACAGCGCCTCGGCAAAGCCGGTCAGGGCGGATGCGGGGACGTGCAGGGTGCCGGTGCCCTCGGGGCCTGCCACGGCATAGCTCGCCGCGCCATAGGCGAAGGCGGGCAGCAGAACCATATCGTCGGGTGCCTCGGCCTCCAGCCGTGTGAAGGCATGGGTGACGGCGATCATGTCCATGCCGACGGGCAGATGTTCGCCATGATACTCCATGACGCCCAGCGGCAGCAGCACCGGCAGATTGCGCTCGACCGCGTCCCTTATCTGGCGCGGGCGCATCAGATCGTAGCGCATGTGTTTCCCTCCCGTTTTTTGCGAATCACGCTAGACGTAACGGAAGCCGCGCGGAAGCCATTGCGCATGAGGGGGAGATCGGAATGACGCTTGCGACAAGGCATTGGGACCGCTTGGGGAACGGCGGGCTGACCTTTACCGAACTGGGGTTCGGCACGGCGCCGCTCGGCAACCTGTATCGCGCCATATCGGATGAGGAAGCCGACGCGATCCTTGATCGCGCCTGGGCGGCGGGGGTGCGCTATTTCGATACCGCTCCGCTTTACGGGCTGGGCCTGTCGGAGACGCGGCTGAACCGGTTCCTGCGCGGCAAGCCGAGGGATTCCTATGTGCTGACCAGCAAGGTCGGTCGGCAGTTGCGCGTCTGCGGCCATGGCGAAGAGCGGGACGGCATCGGGAAATGGTTCGAGGTGCCGAACCGGCGAGAGGTCTACGATTATGGTTATGACGGCGTGCTGCGGTCAGTCGAGGCTTCGCTGGAGCGGCTGGGATTGGACCGGATCGACGTCCTGCTGGCGCATGATCTCGACATCGCCAACCACAAGAGCCCCGAGGCCTTGGCGGCGCGGATGGACGAGTTGATGAACGGCGGCTATCGCGCGCTGCTGCGGCTGCGGGATGAAGGGGTGATCAAGGGATTTGGTGCCGGGGTCAACGAGTGGGAGTCGTGCAAGACCCTGACCGATCGCGGGGATTTCGACATCTTCCTGCTGGCTGGTCGCTATACCCTGCTGGAGCATGAGGCGCTGACGACATGGATGCCAGAGGCCGAGGCGCGCGGCATCGGCGTCATCATGGGCGGGCCATATAATTCGGGCATTCTGGCAACCGGCCCTCGCCCCGGCGCCTTCTGGTTCTACGAGCCCGCCCCGCAAGAGATACTGGACCGCGCCGGAGCCATTCAGGCGGTCACGAACCGGCATGGCGTGCGGCTGGTCGATGCCGCCTTCCAGTTTGCGCTGCGGCATCCGGCGGTCGTGTCGGTTATTCCCGGCGGGCAGGGTGTTGCCGAGATGGACAGCAACGTCACCGCCGCGCGGGCCGAGATACCGGATGCGATGTGGGCGGAACTGAAGACGGAAGGGTTGATCCACAGGGACGCTCCGGTCGAGCGCGGAGTGTAAAGAACCGGGGCGCTGCCCCGGACCCCGGGGTGTTTTAGCCAAGAAGAAGAAACGCCCGTCAGCCCGGCGCGAACAACTCGGGCTTCTCGATCATCAGCGGTTCCAGGAAGGTCAGAAGCTGGCCGAGGTGGTGTCGTGTCGCCTCTCGGGCCGCTGTCGGGTCGCGCGCCTCAAGCGCCGCCAGGATCGCCTGATGCTCGCCAAGCGTTGCCTGCACGCGGCCCGGATGCGGCAGGACCAGCTGGCGCGCACGGTTGACGTGGACCCATGAGGTTTCAGCAAGCCCTGCCAGTCGGCGATAGCCGGTGAAGGACAGGATCAGCTCATGCATCTGACTGTCGAGTTGGTAGAAACCCGAGAAGTCGCCGTCGTTCACCAGCGCTTCCTGCACACGCAGATTGCGGCGCAGCAGGACGAGCTGTTCTTCGGTGATGGTCCTTGCCACGATCTCGACCGCTGCCAGTTCCAGCGCCTCGCGCAGGAAGGCGCTTTCGCGGATCTCCTCCATTGAAAAGCGGGCGACGAAGGTGCCTGATTGTGGGACGACATCCACCAGCCCCTCGGCCGCCAGCCGCGCGACCGCCTCGGCCACCGGCGAGCGGGAGACGCCAAGGGTATCGCATATCTCGGCCTTGCGCAGAACCTCGCCCGGACGGTAGGCAAGGGACAGGATGGCGGCCTTCAGCGACAGGTAGACGCGCTGTGCCAGCGATCCTTCGAAATCCTCTAGCGACCGCAGCCGTATTTGCGGCGGCTTTGCCTCTTGCGGCGGGTTGTCGATAACGGGTAGCATACTAACATGTTAGCTAGGGCCGCTGCCCTGTCAACCCCGTGCCCCCTTGGGCCCGGCGGCGGCCGCCGGACAGAGAGTGTGACGACATGACCGCCGCTTCCGAGGTGATTTGCCTGAACCCCGCCGACAATGTGGTGATTGCCCTGCGCGATCTGGGATCGGGCGTGACAGTGCCGGGGGTGCCCGCACCGTTGGCCGGCCCGGTGGCGCGGGGGCACAAGATCGCCTCCGCAGCGATCGCCGAAGGCCAAAATGTCATCCGCTATGGTCAGATCATCGGGGTCGCCACGCGTCCCATTGCGCCGGGCGAGCATATCCATAGCCACAATCTGGGCATGGGCGCGCATGACCAGAATTATGCCTTTTCGACCGACCTCCGCCCCCTGCCCCATATCGATGGCCCGCGCACATTCAACGGCTTTCATCGGGCGGATGGCGGTGTGGGCACGCGGAACTATCTGGGCATCCTCACCTCGGTGAACTGTTCTGGCTCGGTGGCCCGGTTCATCACCGAGGCGGTGGAGCGGGACGGCTGGCTGCGCGATTTTCCCAACGTCGATGGCGTCGTGCCGATCGTTCATGGCACCGGCTGCGGCATGTCGGGCAAGGATGAGGGCTATGACACGCTGTTCCGCACGCTGGCGGGATATGCACGAAACCCGAACTTCGGGGGCATCCTGCTGGTCGGGCTGGGCTGCGAGGTGCTGCAGATCCCCGACCTGATCGGCAAGGCGCGGCTCCGCGCAGATGGCAACTTCCGCTATATGACCATCCAGCAGACCGGAGGCACCCGCAAGACCATTGAGCGCGGTATGGAGGTGCTGAAGGAGATGGCCGTGATGGCCAACGCCGCCGAGCGAAAACCGGCGGGGCTGGAGCATCTTATGGTCGGCATGCAATGCGGCGGCTCGGACGGGTATTCCGGCATCACCGCCAACCCGGCGCTGGGGCATGCGAGCGATCTGCTGGTTGCGCATGGCGGCACGACGATCCTGTCGGAGACGCCAGAGATCTACGGTGCAGAGCATCTGCTGACCCGCCGCGCCGTGACGCCAGAGGTTGGCGCAAAGATCGTCGAGCGCATCCATTGGTGGGAGGACTATACCGCCCGTCAGGGAGGTGAGATGGACAACAACCCCTCGCCCGGCAACAAGAAGGGCGGCCTGACGACGATCCTTGAGAAATCGCTGGGTGCGGTGGCCAAGGGCGGGACTGCGCCGCTGACGCAGGTCTATAAGTTTGGCGAGCCGATTACCGAACGCGGGTTCGTCTATATGGACAGCCCCGGCTATGACCCCTGCTCGGTCACCGGACAGATCGCCAGCGGATCGAACCTGATCGTCTTTACCACCGGCCGCGGCTCTGTCTCTGGCTACAAACCCACGCCCTGCATCAAGCTGGCCACCAACAGCGAGATGTATGAGCGCATGTCCGAGGATATGGACATCAACTGCGGCGACATCATCAGCGAGGGCGTCAGCATCGAGGCCAAGGGTCGCGAGATTTTCGAGATGTTCATCCGCGTCGCTTCGGGCGAAAAGACCAAATCTGAAGAGCTGGGCTTTGGCGGCGCGGAATTCGTGCCCTGGGCCATGGGCGCGGTGATGTAAGGGGACTGGCGTTGAGACTGAAGGGAAAGACAGCATTCTGCACCGCCTCAGGTGCGGGAATCGGGCTTGCGACGGTTCGAGCCTTTGTGGCCGAGGGTGCGAAAGTCATTGCCACCGACATTTCGGGGGCTGCGCTGCGGCCGCTCGCGTCCGAAGGGATCGAGACGCATGTGCTGGACGTGACCAATGGCACGGCGGTTGCCGAAATCGCGGCGGTCGTCGGCACGCCGGACATCCTGTTCAACTGCGCGGGATTCGTTCATGCAGGCAGCATCCTTGAATGCGATGAGAAAGATTTCGACTTTTCGGTCGAGCTGAACGTCAAGGCGCTGTACCGCGTCACCCGCATCTTCCTGCCGGGGATGCTGGCCAACGGCGGCGGCTCGATCGTGAACATCGCCTCTGTGGCCTCTTCGATGATCGCCGCGCCTAACCGCTTCGTCTATGGCGCGACCAAGGCGGCGGTGATCGGCATCACCAAATCGGTGGCGGCGGATTACGTCACCCAGGGCATTCGCTGCAATGCCATCTGTCCCGGCACTGTCGAAAGCCCCTCGCTGCGCGGGCGGCTTGCTGCAACGGGAGATGCCGAGGCAGCGCGACGTGCGTTCATCGCGCGGCAACCCATGGGACGCATCGGCACGCCGGAAGAGATCGCAGCCCTTGCGGTCTATCTTGCAAGCGACGAAAGTGCCTTTGTCACGGGACAGGCCATCGCAGTAGATGGTGGCTGGACGAACATCTGAGGGATAAGATGAAGCTTTTGCGCTACGGCCCTGTCGGGGCAGAGAAACCTGGGATACTGGATCAGCGCGGACACCTGCGCGACCTGTCGGCCCATGTGGAAGACATTGCGGGCCATGTTCTGACGCCCGAAGGGCTGGACCAGCTTCGCAAGATCAATCCCGAAAGCCTGCCGGTCGTGACCGGCTCTCCCCGCATCGGCGCCTGTGTTGGCCGCGTGGGTAAGTTCATCTGCGTCGGCCTGAACTATTCCGACCATGCGGCTGAGACCGGCGCGACCGTTCCGCCGGAACCGATCCTGTTCATGAAGGCCACCTCGGCCATCTGCGGGCCGAACGATGAGGTGATCATCCCGAAAAACTCGATCAAGACCGACTGGGAAGTCGAGCTTGGTGTCGTGATCGGCAAGGCTGCATCCTACGTCGATGAAGCGAGTGCGATGGATCACGTGGCGGGCTATTGCCTGATCAACGACGTGTCCGAGCGCGCTTTCCAGATCGAACGATCGGGGCAATGGGTCAAGGGCAAGTCGGCCGACACCTTCGGTCCCACCGGCCCATGGATGGTGACGGCGGACGAGATCGCCGACCCGCAGAACCTGCCGATGTGGCTGGAGGTTGACGGGCACAAATACCAGAACGGCTCGACCAGGACGATGGTGTATGGTGTGCGTTACCTTGTTAGCTACATCTCGCAATTCATGTCGCTGCAACCGGGCGACATCATCTCGACCGGCACGCCTCCGGGTGTCGGCATGGGGCAGAAGCCCGATCCGATCTACCTCAAGCCCGGTCAGGTCATGACACTGGGTATCGACGGTCTGGGCGAGCAGCGCCAGGTGACCCGCGCCTGGGGTGCATGAGCCAGCATTTGAGGGCCTGGATAATCGACGGGATCAGCGTTCGGGGCCGGATCGGCGGCCCTGACAACACGCCGTCGACGTGGAACGGCGCTATTCTGCCGGATCCCGCAGATAACCGCATGCCTTGTGGGATCCACCCCTTCGTCCAGCGTGGCCAGTAAGACAATGACAACTGTAGCCGACCAAACTCTGATGAAAGACCTGCGAATACCGGCAATCGACCTGGCCCGAACCGCAGCACTTGGCGGGATGGTGGTCTTTCACTTCACCCGCGATCTGGAAATGTTCGGAATTGCTGCGCCGGGAACCACGTCTTCAGGTGGATGGTGGCTTCTGGCACGGCTTGTCGCCGGAGGCTTCATTTTCCTGTCGGGGATCAGTCTTGTTCTGGCCCAGCAAAGCGGATTCCGCGCACGCGCCTACCTGCGCCGGCTGGCAATGGTGATTGCTGCGGCCCTGCTGGTCAGCCTTGCGACCTATCTGGCAGTGCCGGAGTATTTCATCTACTTCGGTATCCTGCATTCGATTGCCTTTGCCAGCGTGGTCGCCCTGCCCTTCGTCTGGTTGCCGGCATGGACCTCGGCGGCGGCAGCGGCGATGGTCTGGTATGTCTCGGCGACCTACGATCGGGCCATATTCGACAGCACCTGGGCCGCCTTCACCGGTTTGAGCCGAGCCACGCCACCCTCGCTCGACTTCTTGCCAGTATTTCCGTGGCTTGCACCGTTTCTTCTGGGGATTTCGCTGGCAAGGGCTGTCGATTTGCGGCGATGGCTGGGCGGACCGGACCTTCGGTCGGGTTGGATCATAGCCCTTGGCTGGCCGGGCCGCCACAGCCTTGCGATCTACCTGATCCATCAGCCGGTTCTGGTCGCGCTGATCTGGGCAGCCACACAGGCGATATTCCGCTGAAATCCCAAGTGTTTGGTGCGGGTGGTCGGAGTCGAACCGACACACCTTGCGGTGGGGGTGTTTGAGACCCCTGCGTCTACCATTCCGCCACACCCGCACGGTGCGCATCCTCGCGTGCAGATGCCTCGAGGTCGCTTTGGGCGCTATAGCGCAGCCGCGCGGCGAATGCCAGATGGGTTGAACGCAGAAGGCTCGGGGTTGCAATGGCCGGAATTGATTGTTCACGATCGCACGGAAAATCCAATCTCCGCTGCTTGCCTGCCGGCGCAGAAACCTAGATTGCTTTGGCAACGCAAGGAGCATCGCGCCATGAAAATCACCCGCAACGGATCGCAGCCTGCAACACCGGGGCCTGCCAGCTATTTCACCGGCGCAGTCCGGCTTGATGCGACCTTCAAGGGCAGCGGCGAGGCTCGGGTTGGCGGCGCGGTGGTAAGCTTTCCCCCCGGCGCCCGCACCGCCTGGCATACCCATCCGCTGGGCCAGACGCTGATCATTCTGTCCGGCCGGGGCTGGGCACAGCGCGAGGGCGAAGCGCCAGAGAGTATCCTGCCGGGGGATATCGTCTGGTTCGAACCCGGAGAGCGGCATTGGCACGGGGCGACCGCGACAACGCCGATGAGTCATGTCGCCATCGCCGAACAACTGGATGGCCGCTCGGTCGATTGGCTGGAACAGGTCAGCGACGCGGACTATCCCGCCTGAGCGTTCAGATATCGCCCGAGAAAGTGTCGCAAGCCGCGATCTGCCCGGATTGCAGGCCGGTATAGAACCATTTCTGCCGCTGCTCTGACGTTCCGTGCGTGAAGGTGTGCGGCATCGGGCGCTGGCCCGCGTTGCGCTGCAGCGTGTCGTCGCCGATCTGGCGGGCGGCGTTCAGCGCCTCGTCAAAGTCGCCGGGTTCGATGGTGCCGAATTGCTCGCTGGCCTGACGCGCCCAGATGCCGGACAGGCAATCGGCCTGAAGCTCGACCCGGACCGAGATGGCATTCGAATCTGTTTCGCTGACCTGCTGGCGCACCTGCGTGGTCTTTTCCAGAATGCCGAGTTCGTCCTGCACGTGATGGCCGATCTCATGCGCGACGACATAGGCCGAGGCGAAGTCGCCCTCTGCGCCCAGACGCTGCTCCAGCGTCGCGAAGAAATCGGTGTCCAGGTAGACCTTGCGGTCGATGGGGCAATAGAACGGGCCTGTCGCACCGCTGGCACCGCCGCAGGGTGACTGGGTGACGCCCTTGAACAGCACCAGCGTCGCGGGGGTATACTGGCGGCCGAGTTGTTCCTGAAAGACCTTGGTCCAGACCTCTTCCGTATCGGCCAGCGTGACGGAGACGAACTGGCCCGCCTCCTGATCGGCGGCGGTGATCTCTCCGCTGCCGCCGGTTTGCACACCCTGATCCTGAACCAGAGGGGTCAGGTCAACGCCAAGGAACATGCCGATGACAACCACCAAAAGCGCGCCCACGCCGCCGACACCCACGGCGCGACCACCAGACATCCGGCGCCTGTCCTCAATGTTGCTGCTGCCGCGACGACCCCGCCATTCCATTATGCGCCCCTTCCGGATTCCAATGCGCCAAACCTAGCCCGCATTTGCGTCCGGGCGAACAGGTTTTCCGCGTCCGGCGCAATTTGCGCGGCCGTCTCATCACGGTGACTTGCGCATGGGGTGGCTTTCGCTGCAGGGCCTGGCCGCCTATGGTCACCGCAAAGGGACAGACGAGGCAAATTCCGTGACCACACGCAAAGGGTTGATTTCGATTGCCACGGCAGGTTCGGCGCTGCTGCTGCTGGGGGCGCTGGCGTTCCAGTATCTGGGCGGCCTTGCGCCCTGTCATCTGTGTATACTGCAGCGATGGCCACATCTGGCAGCGGTCTTGATCGGGCTGGTGGCGCTGATGGTGCCGGGGCGACTGTTGCCGCTGTTCGGCGCGGCGGCTGCGCTGATCACGGCGGGGATCGGGCTTTATCATACCGGGGTCGAGCGGCTGTGGTGGCAGGGGCCGACCTCTTGCTCTGCCGGGTCCATTGCCGGGATCGACATGAAGGACCTGCTGGACCCGACAATCGTCGTGGCACCGGTGGTTCGCTGCGATCAGGTCGCCTGGGAGATGCTGGGGCTGTCGATGGCGTCCTGGAACATGCTGGCCTCTCTGGTGCTGGCTGTGATCTGGCTGATGGCCGCCCGCCGGTCCTGAAGCGGGGTTTCCTTTCGCAGCCATTCGAGTGAATGATCTGCGCCAAGACCCGCAAGTGGAGGTGCCGGTGACCCATTGCATCCTGATCGGAGCGCCGATCGATTCCGGGCAGAAGCGCCCCGGTTGCCTGATGGGGCCGGCAGCCTATCGCGTTGCAGGCCTGACGCAAACGCTGCGCGACCTGGGGCACGGGGTCGAGGATCGGGGCGATCTGTCGCTGGGCGACCTGCCGGATGCCAAGCCCGCAAACCCCGTCGTCCATGCCCTGCCCGAGACTCTGGGCTGGACCGCAGCATTGAAAGAGGCGACCGAGACCGCAATGGCCAAAGGCTTTCCGATCATCTTGGGGGGCGATCATTCGCTGGCACTGGGATCGGTGGCGGGAGTTGCGGCCCATGCGAAAAAGCAGGGGCGCCAACAGTTCCTTTTGTGGCTGGATGCACATTCCGATTTCCACACGCCGATGACCACCAGCAGCGGCAACCTGCACGGCACGCCGGTTGCCTATATCTGCGGACGTGAGGGGTTCGAGAACTTTCCGCCCTTCCCCGCCCCGCTGGACGCGGATCATATCTGCCTGTTCGGCATCCGTTCGGTCGATCCGGCGGAACATGCCGCACTTCTGGAGCGTGACATCGCCATCAACGACATGCGGGTTCTGGACGAGCGCGGCATCGTGGCACCCTTGCGCGAGTTTCTGGACACGGTGCGAGCGGAGAACGGAATGCTGCACGTCTCGCTGGACGTGGACTTCCTGGACCCGTCTATCGCCCCTGCGGTTGGCACAACGGTTCCGGGCGGCACGACCTTTCGCGAGGCGCATCTGGTGATGGAGCTTTTGCACGAGTCGCGCCTTGTCACCTCGCTTGATCTCGTGGAGTTGAACCCCTTCCTTGACGAGCGCGGCAAGACCGCCCGGCTGATGGTCGATCTGGTTGCAAGCCTGATGGGACGGAAGGTTTTCGACCGCCCGACGCGCAGTTTCGCCTAGTTCAGCCGGAACTCGCCCACGACATTGCGCCACTCGCCCGGACCGATCAGTTTTCGGTGTGTGAAGCGCACCGAATGCAGCGGGCCGTCGATCTTTTCCTGCCAGAACTCGATGAACCGGAAAAGCGCCGGGTAATCGGGCGCCACGTCATAATCCTGCCAGATGAAGCTGTTGAGAACGCTGCGATAATCGGGAATGCGGTAGTAAAGCTCTGCCGTGGTAAGTCCGTAGCCCTTCAGCATCAGGGCGGTCTCACTTTGCTGCATGTCATGCCTCCGATGGTTTCTTGTTTGAAGGAATCATGACATGGGTCAGTTTATTTTCAATAAAAACAATCTATTGGCACTCTAACCCTCTGGCTGCTGACGGCAGTGGTCCGGCAGCATTGCACCCAAAATCCGGGGCAGGTATAGTTGCCGCCAACAAAATATAGCGTCGTTGCAGGAAAGACCGGGACCAGTTGACCGACATACCGGAAGATACCGAAAAGACAGGTGAAATGCCGCAGCGTCCCGTTTACCACGGTCCGCAGGTTTCCATCGCCGAAGAGATGAAGACGGCCTACCTCGATTACGCGATGAGCGTGATCGTCAGCCGCGCCATTCCCGACCTGCGCGACGGGTTGAAGCCTGTGCACCGTCGCGTGCTGTTCGCGATGCACGAAACAGGCAACACCCACGACAAGCCCTATCGCAAATCGGCCCGCCCGGTGGGCGACACGATGGGGAAATACCACCCCCACGGCGACGCCTCGATCTACGACGCACTGGTGCGCATGGCGCAGCCGTTCAGCATGTCGCTGAAGCTTCTGGATGGTCAGGGCAACTTCGGGTCGATGGACGGCGATAACCCGGCGGCCATGCGATACACCGAGGTCCGCATGGACAAGCCTGCGGCCTTTCTGCTGGCCGACATCGACAAGGAAACCGTCGATTTCCAGGACAACTACGACGGCAAGGACCGAGAGCCTACGGTTCTGCCTGCGCGGTTTCCCAACATGCTGGTCAACGGGGCCAGCGGAATTGCCGTTGGGATGGCCACCAACATTCCGCCGCATAACCTGGGCGAGGTCATCGACGGGACGCTGGCGCTGATCGCCAACCCCGACATGTCGACCGAGGCGCTGATCGACATCATCCCTGCCCCGGATTTCCCGACCGGTGGTGTGATCCTTGGCCGTTCCGGCGCGCGCAAGGCCTACCTTGAAGGCCGAGGCAGCGTCATCATCCGCGCCAAAACGCGGATCGAGGAAATCCGCAAGGATCGCTTCGCCATCATCCTGGATGAGATCCCGTATCAGGTGAACAAGGCCCGGATGATCGAGATCATCGCCGAGCAGGTGCGCGAAAAGCGGATCGAGGGCATCGCCCATGTGCAGGATGAAAGCGACCGCGTGGGCGTTCGCGTGGTGATCGAGTTGAAGCGCGATGCGACACCGGACGTCGTGCTGAACCAGTTGTGGCGCTTTACCCCGATGCAGACGAGCTTCGGCTGTAACATGCTGGCATTGAACGGCGGCCGCCCGGAGCAGCTGACGTTGCGAGACTTCCTGAGTTATTTCATTACCTTCCGTGAAGAAGTTGTGGCGCGACGCACTGCCTACGAACTGCGGAAAGCCCGTGAGCGCAGCCATATCCTGTGCGGGCTGGCTGTCGCTGTGTCGAACGTGGATGAGGTTGTGGCAACCATCCGGTCCTCCGCCGATCCAGCCGAGGCGCGCGAGCGGCTGATGACCCGGCGCTGGCCAGTGGGCGACATTGCCGAATACATCCGCCTGATCGACGATCCGACCCATACGGTGAACGCCGACGGCACCTACAACCTGTCCGAAATTCAGGCCCGCGCGATCCTTGACCTGCGCCTGCAGCGCCTGACCGCGCTTGGCGTCAAGGAAGTGACGGACGAGTTGCAGGAGCTGGCTGCAAAGATCCGGGATTATCTGGATATTCTCGGCTCCCGCGACCGGATCATGGCCATCATCTCGGATGAGTTAACCGAGGTGAAACAGCTTTTCGCCGTCCCCCGCCGCACCGAGATTGTCGACTGGTCTGGCGACATGGAGGACGAGGATCTGATCGAGCGCGAGGATATGGTCGTGACCATTACCTCGGGCGGTTACATCAAGCGCACCCCTCTGGCCGAGTTCCGCGCACAGCGTCGTGGCGGCAAAGGGCTGGCTTCGATGTCGACCAAGGAAGACGACGTGGTGACGACGCTGTTCGTCGCCAATACCCACACGCCGCTCTTGTTCTTCACCACAGACGGCATGGTCTACAAACTCAAGACCTGGCGCCTGCCGCTTGCTGGACGGCAAGCCAAGGGCAAGGCCATCGTCAACATCCTGTCGGTCGAGATGGGCATCTCCATCGCCGCTATCATGCCGGTGGATGTGCCTGAAGAAGAATGGGAAAACCTGCAAGTCGTCTTCGCCACCTCTGACGGCGATGTCCGGCGCAATGCGCTGAGCGATTTCACCAACGTCAAACGCAACGGCAAGATCGCAATGAAGCTGCCCGAGGGCGTCTTTCTGGTGAATGCGCGCATCTGCGATGACAATGACGATGTGATGCTTGTAACTGCCGGCTCTCGGGCGATCCGGTTCCCGACGACCGATCTGCGCGTGTTCTCAAGCCGCGAATCGACCGGTGTCCGGGGCATCCGGCTTGCCGCTGGCGACCGTGTCGTATCGATGTCGGTCATTCGTCACTTCGAGGCATCGCCCGACGAACGCGCGGCCTATCTGAAGATGCGCCGCGCGCAGGAAGGCATCATCGACGACGGTTCCGAGCCCGACGAGGAAGAGGATAACGTCGAGGCGGGCCAACTGCCCCTGGAACGCTTTGCCGAAATGTCGGCGGCCGAAGATCTGATCCTGACGATCACCGCCAGCGGCATGGGCAAGCTGTCGTCCTCGCACGACTATCCGGTGCGTGGCCGTGGTGGCCAGGGCGTAAAGGCGATGTCGCAGGGCTCTCGCGGCGGCACGCTTATCGCCTGCTTCCCGGTCGATCGCAGCGATCAGGTCATGCTGGCGACCTCGACCGGTCAGTCGATCCGCTGCCCGGTGGACGGCATCTCGTTCCGATCGCGTTCGGCGGGCGGGGTAAAGGTGTTCGACACCGGCGCGGGCGAGGAAGTGGTGTCCGTCGCGCGCATCGTCGATCAGGGTGAGGAAGAAGAATAAGACATCAACCTTTAGGGAGGCCTGTTTGGAAAAGATGACCACCTACGTCCCGCTTGTGGGACGGATATTGATTGCACCGATGTTCCTGCTGGCAGGTATCGGCAAGCTGGGCGATATGGCCGGATTTATGGGTTACATGGCTTCTGGCGGCGTTCCGACGTTCCTGGCATGGCCTACCGTCGCATTGGAGGTTCTGGGAGGTGCCGCGATACTGATCGGATTCCAGACCCGTGTCGCTGCGTTCCTGCTGGCCGGTTTCTGCCTGTTGACGGCGCTTTTGTTTCACTTGGTACCCGCCGATCAGATGCAGATGACCATATTCCTGAAGAACGTGGCAGTTGCGGGTGGTCTTCTGATGCTTGTCGCCTTCGGGCCAGGATCACTTTCTGTCGACAAGCGATGATCCACCATAGATTGCGGAAAGTTTTCTTACTTTTCGCTATTGATTGCGCCCGGACATCTTGTCCTTTCTCCTGCTTCATCCGATAGTTGCCGGGTCAGCGCGTCGAAGAACGTGCATCCCGTGAGGCGGAGCAGATTTATGAACTACCTTATTCCGGCCGTGCTTGGCACGGCCCTGCTGGGCACTGTTCCGGCATTTGCGCAAGAACTGGTTGGTGGCGACCTGAGCATCGGTCATTCTTTCATGCTGGACGATACCGGCTATTCCAAGACCGGCATCGGTGGGTCGCTGGCCTTTGCTTTTGGTCAGGTCGGCGTGCAAGGCGATATGGCGGGATATTCGCTGAACGAGATTGACGGAAATGGCTCTGCCTTTACCGTTCACGGCTCTTATCTCGCGACGCCGACGCTGGCGCTGGGCGGTTTCTATGGCTTTGACAGGTACGAAGGCAACACCAAGGATTTCTTCGGTGCGGAAATTGCCGGCAAGTCGAACCGCGTCGGGGGCGAGGCCTATTACGCTTTCGGCGACGACGAGGATTTCATGGGTGTCAACGGTCGCTTTGCGGTCAGCGACTCACTTGGACTGTCGCTGGGGCTGGACCGGTTGACCCCGGACAACGGCAGCGATGTGACAAAGCTGTCGGTCGGCGCCGATTTTGCCTTTACACGTACGGCAAGCGTTTATGGAGAGTTTGGAACCATCTCCAACCCGTTCCCCGGCCAGACTGCTGATGGCGGTTATATCGGTATCGGCGCGCGGATCAATTTCGGCTCGGAAGGGTCGCCGACATTTGGCCGCCGGGGCATTCTGGATATGATCCCTGGCATGTAGCGGCTGCGGAAGGGGCTTCCCTTCGCAGCCCCCCATCGCTACATCGCCGACATGACCGAGACCTTGCATATCGTCGGCGGCGGCATGGCTGGCTCCGAGGCAGCCTGGCAGGCTGCGCAAATGGGCGTGCCGGTGGTGATCCACGAGATGCGGCCGACCGTGGGCACCTTTGCCCACAAGACCGGACTTTTCGCCGAGATGGTCTGCTCGAACTCCTTCCGCTCGGACGATGACGAGCGGAACGCGGTCGGCCTGCTGCATTGGGAAATGCGGGCGGCTGGCGGTTTGATCATGGAGATGGCCGAGGCGAACCGCCTGCCTGCCGGTGGCGCGCTGGCCGTCGACCGCGACCCGTTTGCCGAAGCGGTCACGGCGCGGCTGCGGGCGCATCCGCTCATTTCATCAATAGATGAAGAGGTTACATCCCTTCCCTCAAGCGGTCATTGGATCATCGCTACCGGACCGCTGACCTCAACGGCGCTGGCGTCATCCATTCGCTCCGCCACAGGGGCCGAGGCATTGGCTTTCTTCGACGCCATCGCCCCCATCGTCTATGCGGAAAGCGTGGATATGTCGGTGGCCTGGATGCAGTCGCGCTATGACAAGGGCGAGACGGCAGAGGAACAGACCGCCTACATGAACTGCCCGATGGACAAGGCGCAATACGAGGCCTTCATTGACGCCCTTCTGGCTGCCGACAAGGCCGAGTTCCATGACGGAGAGACGGCAGGCTATTTCGACGGCTGTCTGCCGATCGAGGTGATGGCCGAGCGCGGACGCGAGACGCTGCGCTTTGGCCCGATGAAGCCGGTCGGGCTGACCAACGCCCACAGGCCGGATGTGAAACCGTATGCCGTGGTGCAACTGCGCCGCGACAACAAGCTGGGCACATTGTTCAACATCGTGGGCTTTCAGACCAAGATGAAATACGGCGCGCAAACATCTGTCTTCAAGATGATTCCCGGATTGCAGGATGCGTCCTTTGCGCGGCTTGGCGGAATTCACCGCAATACCTTCCTGAACTCTCCGACGCTGCTTGATGATCAGATGCGGCTGCGCAAGGCCCCGCATTTGCGTTTTGCGGGACAGGTGACGGGAGTCGAGGGCTATGTCGAAAGTTCCGCCATGGGTCTTCTGGCCGGTCGGATGGCCGCGGCTCAGATCCTTGGGCGCAACCTGCCACCACCGCCGCCTGACACCGCGATGGGCGCGCTGATCACGCACATCACCGGCGGCGCGGATGCCAAGACTTTCCAGCCGATGAACGTGAACTTCGGTCTGTTCCCTCCAATCGACGCCAGGGGCGGACGGCGTGGGCGCAAGGACCGTTACAAGGCCTATACCGACCGCGCCAAGGCCGCGTTTACCGGCTGGCTGAATGGCTGATCGCGTTACCCGTTTCGCGCCATCCCCCACCGGCCCGCTGCATCTGGGTCATGCCTTTTCCGCTCTGACGGCATTTGAAAGGGCGAAAGGCGGCAACATGCTGCTGCGGATCGAGGATATCGACCGCGCCCGCTGCCGCGCGGAGTGGGAGGCGCAGATTTACGACGATCTGCGCTGGCTTGGGCTGACATGGCCCCAGCCGGTGATGCGCCAGTCGGACCGCCTGTCCGCCTACCGCGCCGCGCTGGACCGATTGGCGGCGCTTGGTGTGCTGTATCCCTGCCGCTGCACAAGGGGCGACCTTCGTGCGGCCCTGTCGGCACCGCAGGAAGGCGCCATGGGGCCGGACGGTCCGATCTATCCCGGCACCTGCCGGGAGCGGAGATTGGAGGACGCAGGGGCCGGCGATGCAATCCGCATCAACATGAGCGCCGCTGCGGATATGGCTGGCCTCTTGCAATGGATCGAGACGGGAATCGGCGCCGAAAAATCTCAGATGGCGGATAAGGATCACCTGACAACCAGCGTCGGAGACGTGATAATAGCCCGACGGGATATCGGAACATCCTACCATCTTTCCGTGACCGTGGATGACGCCGCCCAAGGCATCACCGAAGTCGTTCGCGGCGAAGATCTTCGCGAGGCGACGGCGATACATGTGCTGCTGCAACGCCTGCTTGGCCTGCCGACGCCCGCCTATCATCACCACCGCCTGATCCGGGACGAACAGGGCAAGCGGCTGGCCAAGCGCGACGATGCCCGCGCCATCGCACTTTACCGCGCCGAAGGGGCCACTGCGGCCGATATTCGCCGGATGGTAGGCCTATAGTGGCTGCATGATCTCGACTTCCGCCCCGTCGCGCAGCGCGGTGTAGTAACAGGACCGCCGATTGGTATGGCAGGCCGGTCCGGTCTGATCGACCAGCAAAAGCAAGCTGTCACGGTCGCAATCCACCCGCAGTTCTACCAACCGCTGGATATGGCCAGAGGTCGCGCCCTTCGCCCACAATTCCTTGCGCGACCGGGACCAGTAGGTGACCTGCCCTGTCTCCAGCGTCTGTGCCAGCGAGGCCACATTCATAAAGCCCAGCATCAGCACCTCGCCCGTCGTATGGTCCTGCGCGATGGCGGGGATCAGGCCGTGGGCATCGTATTTCAGGCTGTCGAGGTCCAGGGCCAAGGCGCTTCTCCTTTGCAACGGCTTGCGAGAGGCTTATCTAAGGGACAGCCGCCCCTGTTGGAAGCCAGAGTCGTCATGAGCGACAGCGATCTTGTCAGCCTTTACTCCGAGCGCATCCTGGCGCTGGCCGCCGATATTCCGCATCTGGGCCGCCTGACCAATCCCGATGGCAGCGCCAAGCGTCGCTCTCCTCTGTGCGGCTCGACCGTGACGATGGATGTGCGGCTGGACGATGGCAGGATCATCGAGATGGCGCAGGATGTGCGCGCCTGTGCGCTGGGACAGGCTTCGGCGTCGGTCGTCGGTCGCGCGCTGCCCGGTCGCAACCTGGCCGAAGTGGAACACGCGCGCGACGAATTGCTGGCGATGCTGAAATCGGGCGGCCCGGTTCCCACTGCCCCCTTCGACGGGCTGGAGGTTCTGCTGCCCGCGCGCGACTACAAGAACCGTCACGCCTCGATCATGCTGGCGCTGGAAGCCGCGGCAGAGGCGATGATGGCGGCGGAGAAAACCAAGTCTGCATGAAAAAACCGCCGCATCCGGGGACGGAGCGGCGGTCAAGTAGCGCATCTGGCAGGGCAAGGGCCTTGGGGATAGGCCCGGCGCCGGGATCAGGCAAACGGCGCGAAGTCTTTCGGGGATGTCAGACCAGGCCCGGCAACAGAATGCGAGGGCAATCAGACAAAGGCCGACAGGTTCAACCCTGCGAGAAGCAGGATGAACAGCGCGGCGACACCAAGCGTATCCTCGGCAATCGTGGCAGTGGAGCGGATGAAAACTTCCTTCACGTCTTTCAGCATGGCAACCTCCGTTCCTGTTGTTGCTCATTTGTTCTCACATCTCGAAACGTCTGTAAAGAACTTAATGAGAACATAACGGAACATTTGGCTAACCGACGCCAAGCAGACGAATTGCCCGGTCCTGGTCCAGAAGCCATAGCAGCATCCGCGCAGCGCGCCCTCTAGGGCTTTCCAGCTTTTGGTCATCGGCCAGAAGCCGCCGCGCATCGCTTTGCGCCACCGCCATAAGTGCAGCCTGCCGTTCCAGATCGGCCACCCGGAATCTCGGCAAGCCCGATTGCGCCGTCCCGATCACATCCCCTGCACCGCGCATCGCCAGATCCTCTTCGGCGATGCGAAAGCCATCCTCGGTTTCTCGCAACACGGTCAGGCGGCGGCGGCCGGATTCGCTGAGCGGGCCCTGATACATCAGCAGGCAGGTCGAGGCCGCCGAGCCTCGCCCCACCCTGCCCCGCAACTGGTGCAACTGCGCAAGGCCGAAGATTTCGGCGCGCTCGACCACCATGATCGAGGCATTGGGCACGTTGACGCCCACCTCGATAACCGTTGTCGCCACCAGAACGCGCGTCTCTCCGGCGACAAACCGCGCCATCGCCGCGTCCTTGTCGGCGGCGGGCATCTGCCCATGAACCAACCCCACCACGCCATCGCCAAAGGCCGCCCTCAGAACGGCAAAGCGCGCCTCGGCGCTGGCATAATCCAGAAGCTCGCTATCCTCGACCAGCGGGCAGACCCAATAGGCCTGCCGCCCCTCGGCCACGGCACGGCGAAGGTGGTCCATCACCTCGTCCATCCGCTCGGACGAGATCAGCGCGGTCTGCACAGGTTTCCGTCCCGGAGGCTTTTCATCCAGCACGGACACATCCATGTCGCCATAGCTTGCCAGCGCAAGGCTGCGGGGAATTGGCGTGGCCGTCATCACCAGCACGTCCGCCGCCCGTCCCTTGGCGCCCAACTCCATCCGCTGCGCCACACCGAAACGGTGCTGTTCGTCTACGACCGCAAGCCGCAGGTCGTGAAACTCGACGTCCTTCTGGAACACGGCATGGGTGCCGACGAGAATCTGCGTTCGCCCATCGGCAAGCCTTGCCAGCTTTGCCGCCCGTTCCGCCCCCTTGTCGCGCCCTGTCAACAGGACCAGTTCGACCCCGGCCGCGCGGGCCAGCGGCTCCAGCCCCTCATGATGCTGGCGGGCAAGGATTTCGGTCGGGGCCATCATCACCCCCTGCCCGCCCGCCTCGACCGCGATCAGAAGTGCCAGAAAGGCGACCAGCGTCTTGCCGGACCCGACATCGCCCTGCAGCAAGCGGTTCATCCGCAGTGGCGCGGCCAGATCGGCAGAGATTTCGGAAATGGCACGCCGCTGCGCATTGGTTGGCGCATAGGCAAGGCTTTCCAGCACCTTCTGTTGCATGACACCCGTGCCGACGCTCGCAATTCCCTTGCCACGCCGCATCTGCGCGCGGGCCAGAGCAAGGGTCAGTTGATGGGCGAACAGCTCATCATAGGCAAGCCGCTGGCGGGCGGGCGAAGTGGAAGCAAGGTCCGCAGCCGTCACCGGGGCATGGGCAGCGGCCACGGCATCACGCCAGTTCGGCCAGCCCTCGCGTGCTTTGAGCGCGCCGTCGATCCATTCCTCCAACACCGGCGCGCGTTCCAGCGCCGAGGCTGCGGCCTTGGCGAGCAGCTTTTGTGTCACTCCGGCGGTCAGGGGATAGACCGGCTCGTAAAGAGGCAATTCATGCGCCTCCTCCAGCCGCAGAACATGATCGGGGTGGACCATCTGGGCGATACCGTCGAACAGTTCGACCCGGCCCGAGATAAGGCGGCGCTGACCTGTCGGCAGCAGCCGTTGCAGGAAGTCGCCGCGCGCATGAAAGAACACCAACTGGAACTCCAGTTGGGCATCGCGGACCATTACGCGATAGGGCTTACCTTTCGTGCGCGGGGCCAGATGAAGGCCGATCTCGACCTCAACCGTGATCGTGGTGGGCGGCACGACGTCGCGGACCGAATTGCGACGATGGCGGTCGACGCCAGCCTGCGGCAGCAGGAATAACAGATCCTTAGGCCGCTCCACCCCCAAACCCGCCAGCGCCTGAGCCGACTTCGGGCCGACCCCCGTCAGTGTCTCAAGCCCGGCAAACAGTGGGAACAGGGGTTCGGGGCGGCTCATGCGGCGCCGATCAGGGCCAGCCAGGCATCCTCGTCAATCACCGTCACGCCCAGTTCGGCGGCCTTGGTCGCCTTTGACCCGGCGCCGGGTCCGGCGATCAGGTAATCGGTTCTGGCGCTGACAGACCCGGCAACCTTGGCCCCCAAAGCTTCGGCCCGCGCCTTTGCCTCGGCGCGGGTCATTTTTTCCAGCGTGCCGGTAAAGACCACCGTCTTGCCGGCGACAGGGGAATTCACAGGGGCGCGCGCCGCCACGTCCTGCACGTCGAGATGGGCGACAAGGGCATCTATAGCCTGTCGCTCCGCCGCTTGCTGGAAAGTGGTGACGACTGAAGCCGCAAGCACATCGCCCACGCCGTCGATGGCCGTCAAATCCTGCCATTCCTGCCCCTGTCCAACCTGTGCCGCCGTCATAGCGGCCTCAAAAGCGGCCCAGCTGTGATAGCGACTGGCCAGAAGGTTCGCCGATGTTTCGCCGACATGGCGGATGCCAAGCGCGTAGATCAATCGGTTCAGCGGAATTTTCCGCTTTTCCTCAATGGCATGGAAGAGGTTCGTGACAGATTTTTCGCCATAGCCGTCGCGGTTCTGCAGCTTGGCCAGATTGGCCTTGTCGCGTGCCTCCAATGTGAAGATATCGGCGGGCTGTCGGATCGGTAGGGTTGGGTCGCGGTAAAAGGCCTCGATCTGTTTCGCGCCCAAGCCTTCGATATCAAAGGCCGTGCGGCTGACAAAATGTTTCAGCCGCTCCATCGCCTGTGCGGGACAGATCAGGCCGCCGGTGCAGCGGCGCACCGCGTCGCCCTCCTCACGGATCGCTTCCGATCCGCATTGGGGGCAATGGTCGGGAAAGACGTAAGGCGTGGCACCTTCCGGGCGTTTGGACAGGTCGACATCGGCGATCTTCGGGATGACATCGCCCGCCCGGTAGACCTGCACCCAATCGCCAATGCGAATGTCGCGACCGCCGCGGATGGGGTTGCCGCGCGCATCCCGACCAGCGATGTAGTCCTCGTTATGCAGGGTGGCGTTTGAGACCACGACACCGCCGACCGTCACAGGAGTCAATCGGGCGACGGGTGACAGCGCCCCCGTGCGGCCAACCTGAATGTCGATCGCCTCAAGCCTCGTCCAGGCCAGTTCGGCGGGGAATTTATGCGCGATGGCCCAGCGGGGGGTGGAAGACCGAAAACCCAGGCGGCGTTGCAGTGCCAGATCGTCGATCTTGTAGACCACACCGTCGATATCATAGCCGAGCGTCGCCCGGCCCGCCTCGATCAGCCGGTATTGATCCAGCATTTCGTCCAGTGAATGACACAGGCGGGTCAATGGATTGGTCGGAAACCCCAAGGCATTCAGTCGGGCAATCGCGCCCGATTGCGTATCGGCCAGCGGTTCCGACAGCGCGCCCCAGGCATAGGCAAAGAAACGCAAAGGTCGCGCCGCAGTGATTGCCGGGTCCAACTGGCGCAGCGATCCGGCGGCGGCGTTGCGCGGGTTGGCGAAGGTCTTGCCACCGGTCTGCGCTTGTCGGGCATTCAGCGCGGCGAAATCGGGATGGGACATATAGACCTCTCCCCGCACCTCGAGCAGGTCCGGCGCGCCGGTCAGGCGTTGGGGAATATCGGCGATGGTGCGGGCGTTCTCGGTGACGTTTTCGCCCGTTTCGCCATCGCCGCGAGTCGCGGCCTGCACCAGCCTGCCCTTCTCATAGCGCAGCGACAGCGACAGCCCGTCGATCTTCGGCTCTGCCGTAAAGGCAATCGGGGCATCGGGGCCGAGACCCAGGTATTTCCGTACCCGATCATCGAAGTCAGCGATATCCTCGGCCGCGAAAGCGTTCTCGAGGCTCAGCATGCGAATCTCGTGCCGGACCTTGGCGAAACCTTCCGCCAGCGGCGCTCCAACCCGGTCGCTGGGGCTGTCGGCGCGCTTCAACTGCGGAAAGCGCGCCTCGATTTCGGCATTGCGGCGCTTCAACGCATCGTATTCCGCGTCCGTGATCTCGGGCGCGTCCTCGGTGTGGTAGGCGCGGTTTGCCTCTGCCAGAAGCACGGCAAGGCGTTCGAGTTCCGCCTGCGCCTCGGCTTCGGAGAAATCCTCCGTGGGCTTTTCCTCGGTCATCGCGGCACCTCCCGGTTCGTTCCCCTTGGTTTAGGGGGCCGTTCCGGTCAGGTCCAGAGGCGCTTCAGGCCCCGGCGGCCATGCGGCGCTGCGTCTGCAGGCCGGGGTCGCGCAACACATAGCCGCGGCCCCAGACCGTTTCGATATGGTTCTGACCGCCCGTCGCCTCTGCCAGCTTTTTACGCAACTTGCAGATGAAAACGTCAATGATCTTCAATTCCGGTTCATCCATGCCGCCATAGAGATGATTAAGAAACATCTCCTTGGTCAGCGTCGTGCCTTTGCGCAGGGACAGCAATTCCAGCATCTGGTACTCCTTGCCCGTCAGATGCACCGCCTTGCCTTCGACATCCACGGTCTTTGCATCCAGATTGACATTTATTGTCCCGGTGCGGATTACCGATTGCGCATGCCCCTTGGAGCGGCGGATGATCGCGTGAATACGGGCGACCAGTTCCTCACGGTGGAAAGGCTTGGTCATGTAGTCGTCGGCGCCAAAGCCGAAGCCTTTGATCTTGTTGTCGGTATCGTCTGATCCAGACAGAATGAGGATCGGCGTCTCGACACGGGAAAGGCGCAACTGCCGCAGCACCTCATGCCCGTTCATATCGGGCAAGTTCAGATCCAGCAGGATCAGGTCGTAATCATAAAGCTTGGCAAGGTCGATCCCCTCCTCGCCCAGATCGGTGCAATAGACATTGAGGTTTGCGTGGGTCAGCATCAACTCGATACTGCGAGACGTGGTAGGATCGTCCTCCACCAGAAGAATGCGCATTCTTAAACTCCGCGTAGGGTTGCCTGTTAACTACCCTGACGGGCAATGGTTAACTGGGAGTTACCTTGCCAGAGCCTTTATGAAAAACAACCTATAGTTGTCTATACTTCTGTATAGTGGTGACCTTTAGCGCGCCCTCGCCATGCTTTTCAACGGCCGCGAACCACAGGGCCAGTTCTTCCTCGGACAAAGCATAGCGTTCCATCGCCTCGCTTTGCGTGATCAGCCCATAGATCACCGCCTTGACCACGACCGCCTTGCGGCTGGCCACCCAGCGACGGGTTTCAGGCGCGGGAAGGTCGGCGCGGCTCAGGCTGCTGCCGTCGGGCAAGGTGACCTGCCGCGGCCCGTCAACTCGTTTGAGATACATGGCACACCCCTGTTCATTCCGCAGACGGTGGCAGGTCAGGCTTAACCGGGCGTGAAACGGGGGGTTGAGAGTGCTTAGCATTTTCCTATATTCCTGCCAACTTCCGGGGCGCAGACCGCGCTCGCCAAGGATCTGACCCATGCCCCTTGACCAGCCGCTGAATTCGCTGGGCTTCGCCAAGCCACCGAAGGATACGCGCGTCGTCGTCGCCATGTCGGGCGGCGTCGACAGCTCGGTCGTGGCCGCGCAACTGGCTGAAGAAGGCTATGACGTGGTGGGCGTGACACTGCAGCTTTACGACCACGGTGCTGCGCTGGCGAAAAAGGGCGCCTGCTGCGCCGGTCGCGACATACACGACGCGCGGCGCGTGGCCGAGGCGATGGGGTTCCCACATTACGTCCTCGACTACGAGAACATGTTCCGCGAGGCGGTGATCGACGAATTCGCCGATGCCTATCTGGCGGGCGCGACCCCGGTGCCCTGCATCCGCTGCAATGAACGGGTGAAGTTCAAGGACTTGCTGGCGACGGCAAAGGACCTGGATGCCGACTGCATGGCGACGGGGCACTATATCCAGCGCAAGATGGGGCTGGCGGGGCCGGAGTTGCATCGCGCGGCCGACCCGGCGCGTGATCAAAGCTATTTCCTGTTTTCGACCACCTCCGAACAACTGTCCTATCTGCGTTTCCCCTTGGGCCATCTGAACTCCAAGGCCGAGACGCGGGCGCTGGCTGCGCGATATGGCCTGCCGGTGGCGGACAAACCCGATAGTCAGGACATCTGCTTTGTGCCGAACGGCGACTATGCTGCGGTCATCGAAAAGCTGCGCCCCGGCGCGGCAGATCCCGGTGACATCGTCGATATGGCGGGCAATGTGATTGGTGAGCATCGCGGCGTCATCCACTATACGATCGGCCAGCGCCGGGGCCTGGGCATCGGCGGGCTGGGCGAGCCGCTTTATGTGGTGAAACTGGACCCGGCAACGCGGCAGGTGATTGTCGGCTCGAAAGAGGCCCTGTCGACAAGACGCGTGCCGCTGCGCGAGATCAACTGGCTGGGCGATGCGCCTTTGGACAGCCGGCCAGAGTGGCATGTCTCGGTCAAGGTGCGCTCGACCCGTGCGCCGCGCGAGGCGATCCTGCGGCCCCTGGGACCGAATACCGCCGAAGTCGAACTGTTCAGCCCCGAAGAAGGCATCTCGCCCGGTCAGGCCTGCGTGTTTTATGAGACCGAAGGCAGCCGGGTTCTGGGCGGCGGCTGGATCTGGCGGGGCTAATCCCGGAAGAGAGCGCCGGGGGTTTCACCCCCGGACCCCCAGGGTATTTGAACCAAGAAGAAGTCAGGCGAGGGCTGCCAGCACCGATCGGGCCGCCCGCAGGCCTGGGGGTTCGCCGCCCTGTCCCAGCCGTTCCATCGTCGTCGCCATGGCGGTCAGTTGCGCCTTACACGCCGGTGTATCGCCAATCAGGTCCAGCAAGGCAGGCGCGATCAGATCGGCACGGCAGCGATCGCCGATGAATTCGGGGACGGCGCGCGTTTCGGAGACCAGATTGACCAGCGTCACCGTATCCACCAAGGCTATGCGCCGCATCATCCATAGCGTCAGCGGATGCATGTCATAGGCTATGACCATAGGCACCTCGTTCGCTGCAAGCTCGAGAGAGACCGTGCCGGAGGCGGCGATGGCCACATCGGCTGCAGCAAATGCCGCGCGGCGGGCCTCGGGTGCCTCGACGATAAGCGGGGCTAGCGGCCAGTCGGCGGTCAGATCCTCGACCATTGGGGCAACGGTGCGTAGTGTCGGCAGCACCACCCGGGCCGTGGGGTGCACCTCTTGGATACGTGCAAGAACTTGGCCGATCACCGGAGCAAGTCGCGAAACTTCCCCCCGGCGGGAGCCCGGCAGCGCCATGATCAGCGGCCCTTCGACGCCGATGTCGTTACGGAAAGCCTGAGCTTCCTCGGCGCTGGCGCGGGGCTGAGACACCACCGGGTGTCCCACAAAGTCGCAGGTCATGCCCGCTATGGTCATATAGGGCGGCTCGAACGGCAGCAGCGCCAGCACATGGTCGATGACGCGCGCCATTTTGGCCGCCCGGCCCGGTCGCCAGGCCCAGACCGAGGGCGCGACATAGTGAATTGTGCGGATGCCTTGGTCGCGCGCCCTGACGCGCGAGGCGACGCGCAGGCAGAAATCGGGGCTGTCGATGGTGATGAGCGCCGCAGGCCGTTCCGCCAGAACATCCTCCGCCGTTTGAGCGATGCGTCGCTTCAGGGCGCGGTATTTCGGCAGCACCTCGGCGATACCCATTACCGAAAGCTCTTCCATCGGGAAAAGGCTGGTCAACCCCTCGGCCTGCATCAATGGCCCGCCGATGCCATGGAAACTCACATCGGGTTTCAAGGCTTTCAAACCCGCCATCAGGGCCGCACCGAGAGCATCGCCCGAAGGCTCACCCGCGATGAGGTAGAGTTTCATGGCTCTCGAGACCAAAGGAACAGGCCCGCGCGTTCCGCCGCCTCGATCATCGCCTCGCGATCGAGCAGGAGGACGCCCCCAGCTTCCCACGCGATGCCGCCAAGGCCCGCATCTGCGGCACGGGCAATCGTAGCCAGACCAAGCGCCGGCAGGTCGATGCGCCGCTCCTGTTCGGGTTTTGGTGCTTTGTAGAGAAGTCCCTTCGGCCCCGATGGGTCGGGGCGAAGCGCTGCACCGGTGCGAGCCACGAAGTCCAGCATCGCATCGGTGCCGGGCAACGCCTCGACCGCAAGGCACAGCCCCTGCGCCACGACCGCGCCCTGCCCCACGTCTGCGGCACCCATGGCTGCGACAACAGCGGCGGCACGGACCGCATCACGGCGGTCGGCGTCAGTAACCTTCCCAGCAAGAACACCAGGACCAGGAATGAGTTGTGGTGCCACCTGCCCTATTCCGGCAACCGTGAAACCCGCTTCTTCGAAAATCGAGATGACCGCGCTCAGCGCGGCATCATCGCCCGATTGCATTCCGGCAAGCAGTTGCGGCACAAGCTGCGCCGTTGCCGCGTCAAACAGCGCGGGATCAAGCCGGGGGCGACGGACAGCCCCGGCAAATACGACACGGGTGACGCCCTCCTGCTCCAGCCTATCCAGGAAGGGAACGAGACGCTCGACGCGAAAAGTGATGTCGGGCGACAGGCCATCCGGTGCGAAACCGTCAAGCGCGGCGATCAGGGGCGCATCCAGCACCGCTGCCAGGATACCGGGCAACGCACCCTGCCCCGCGATCAACGCGGTGCGGCCCGGAGAAGGGGCGCCTCGCCCGTTCATTTCGGCGTCAGGAAAGAGCGGTTGGAATCCGACAGGATGAAATCGGTAATTTCGCGCACATGGGCGCTGGTCGTGGTCTCGGCCAGCTTGCGGGCGCGGTCCAGGAACGCCCCATCCCCCGAGGCCAGCGCCTCATAGGCGGCACGCAGGGCCGCAACCTCAGCCCGGTCGATGCCGCGACGCTTGAGTCCGACCAGGTTCAGCCCGTCCAATTCTCCCCTCGGACCCTGCACCAGACCATACGGCAGCACGTCATTCGTCACCATGGTGACGGCCCCTATGATCGCGCCACGGCCGATACGGACCCACTGGTGGACGCCCGAAAGCCCGCCAATGATGACGTCATCGCCGATGATGCAATGCCCGGCGATGGCAACGTTGTTCACCAGTACGACGCGGTCACCGATCTGGCTGTCGTGGCCGACGTGTGCCCCTGTCATGATCAGGCAGTCATCGCCCACTCGCGTCACGCCGCCGCCGCCTGCGGTGCCGGTGTTCAGCGTCGCACCTTCGCGGATACGGCAGCGTTTGCCGATGATCAGCCGTGTGCGTTCGCCCCTGAACTTCAGATCTTGCGGCACCTCGCCGACGCAGGCGAAGGGCCAGATCGTGCTGCCTTCGCCCACTTCGGTCCAGCCCGTCACCACGGCATGGCTCTTTACCGTCACCCCGGTATGTAGCGTGACCTCCGGCCCGATGACCGAGAACGGGCCGATTGTGCAACCTTCACCGATCACCGCGCCCGGCTCGACGATGGCCGAGGGATGAATCGTGCTGGTCATGCTTCGGCTTTCGGAACGTCGAACATCGCCATGAACGTCGCCTCGCAGGCCAGTTCGCCATCCACGATGGCGCGGCCTTCGAACTTCCAGACGCGGCCGCCGCCGCGCAGCGCCTTGACGTGCAGCTCCAACACATCGCCCGGCACAACCTTGCGGCGGAATTTCACGCCATCGACGCCCATGAAGAACACCTTGGCGTTCTTGTCCACCAGATCCATCGACAGCCCCACCAGAACGCCCGATGTCTGCGCCATGGCTTCGATGATCATGACACCGGGAAAGATCGGCATGCCCGGAAAGTGGCCCTGAAACTGTGGCTCGTTCAGCGTGATGTTCTTGATACCGACGCAGCCTTCATCGACGACGATGTCGCGCACCTTGTCGATCAGCAGAAACGGATAGCGATGAGGGATAATCCGCTGAATCAGGTCAAGATCAGCGGTTGCACCGGCCACAGGGCCGCTCTTATCGGACATCGCGCTCTCCTTTCGACGGCGGGCGTGGCCACACCTTTCAGACTGACTAGCAACTTGGGAATGGTGAAACAAGCAGCGGCGCAGGGGCGCTAGGGCTGGGTGTCAGGCGAAGCGGGCTGCGCCTCGGCCGGCGGCGAGGTGGGGTGTTGGGGCACAGCCTCGGAGGGTATGTCGCCAGGTCCGGCCGGCATTAGCTCTGCATCGACGCGAGAGATGGCCAGATCGGTAATGTCGATGCGGTCGAAGGACAGGATGATGGCCGAACGATCGACGATCGCGACCGCGCCCTTTTCCCGCATGATCTCGGCAAGGATCGGCACGGCGGTCTTGACGAAGGTCTTCTGAGATGCATCGCGCTGTGCAGCCAAATCGCGGGATTTGGCATCGCGCGCGTCGCGGATACCCTTGACCTTGGTATCGAAAGCCTGAGCCAATTGATGAAACTCCGCCGCGGACAAAGCTGCGCGACGTTCGGTCAGGCTTTTCTCCTCAGCTTCAAGGTCTGCCTCAATCCGGCGGTTTTCGACCTGCAACTGTTTCAGCTTGGCGTCGATTTCGCCCAGCATCCGCTGCCCGAAGCGGGAGTCGCGATAGAGCCGGTCCTGATCCAGCATCAGGATGATCCCGCCCTGAGGCTCATCCACTACCGGCTCTCCCAGAGATACCTGCGCACTGGACTGGCCGGCCAGCGCCAGCCCCATGGCAGCGGCGATCACATGCGCCGCGATACGCATCAGAACTGAGTCGAGATGGTCAGGTCGAAGTTCTGCGTTTCGTCGTAGTCTTCCTTGACCAGCGCCTTGGTGAAATTGAAGCGCAACGGGCCAAGCGGTGTCGTCCAGAACAGCGAGAAGCCAAGCACGGACCGGATGTGCATGCTGTCATCGACCGGACCACTATCGCCTGCCGTGTCGTTCAGACTCCAGACCGAGCCGGTATCAAGGAAGAAGCCGCCACGCAGGCCATACTCGGTGGGCGTGCCAAGCGGAAACTCGGTTTCAAGCCGCGCCACGAAGAACATGTTCCCGCCAAGCGCATCCTGGTTTGGCGCGGTCAGGTCACGCGGTCCAAGGCCATTGTTTTCAAAGCCGCGGATCTTGCCGTTGCCGAAGTAACGCTGGGTGACGATGGATCCCACATCGTCGCCGAAAACGCTGAGCCCACCGCCCTCAAGCGAAGCGCGCAAGGTCACCTCCTCATTCCACACGCGCCTTTCGATAAGTGCCAGACCATTCACCTCGACCATTTCGACGTCTCCGCCGAGACCGCTGAGGTCGGTGCCAAAGCGCAGCAGAACGCCGCCAAGTGGATTAAGACCGCCGGTTCGAGTGTCGTAGGAATAGCCAAACCCGGCAACGCTGTCGACCAACATACCCCGCGCCTCTTCCCGTTTCAGGATGACAGACGAGTTGTCTGAGACGTTGGTGATCTCTTCCTGACCGAGGGCGTAACGCAGTTCGAGGCGAGAGTATTCGCCGACGGGAAATATAAGCCCCGAACGAAAGCCTGCGATATTGGTGTCGTAGAAAGAGTTTTGGTAATTCGACTCGCGATAATAGACCGAAAGCCGCAGGCCCAGATCGCGTCCGAGGAACGCCGGTTCAAAGAACGACGCCGTTCCGGCAGCGTTATCGGTGCCACCGGTGATGTTCAGGCCAACGGTCTGGCCACGGCCCAGGAAGTTGGTCTCCTGGAAACCGATGATAAGTGCAATGCCATCGCTGACGCTATAGGTTGCGCCAAGCGTCAGCGAGCCTGTGGGCTGTTCGGTGACATCGACATTGACCAGAACCTGATCCTCGGAACTGCCCGGCTCGGTCGTGACCTCGGCATCCGAAAAGAAGCCAAGCGCACGTATGCGTTCCGCTGCCCGGCGGATTTCGCGCGGGTTGAACGGGTCACCTTCGACCGCGCGGAACTGGTTACGGATGACCTGATCCTGAGTGGTCGTGTTGCCCTCGATGTCGATACGCTCGATGAAAACGCGCGGTCCGCGCGTGATGGCGAAGGTCACATCCAGGGTCAGATCTTTGTCGTTGCGGGTTATCCGCGGTTCGACCCGCACGAAGTTCAGCCCCTTGCGCAGGGCAAGGTTTTCCATCCGCGTGATGTTGTTGTCGATGATCGCGGGCGAATAAGTCACACCGGGCCGCAACCGGACCTGTGCCGCGAATTCGGCGGGGTCGATTTCCGGGATGTCGCTGATCGTGTCGACACTGCCAACTCGGAAGCTTTGGCCTTCGTGAATGGTGAAGGTCAGGAAGAAACCGTCACGTTCACGCGCCAGTTCGGCATTGGCGTCCAGCACTTCGAAATCGACGAACCCGCGCGAGGCATAGAAGTCGCGCAGCATCTGTTTGTCGAGTTCAAGCCGATCGGCAATGTAGGTATCCGCACCGATGAACGTGCGCAGCAGGCCGGCCTGCTTGGTCGCCAGCACCTGACGCAGGCGGCGATCCGAATAGGCACGGTTGCCCACAAAGGACACGCGCTCAACCTCGGTGACGCTGCCCTCCTTTATCTCGAAGACAAGGTCCACGCGGTTTTCGGGGCGGCGGATGATCTTAGGGGTCACGGTCGCCGCGATACGGCCACGCAACGAATACGCATCCGCAAGCGCGGCGGCATCGGCCTCGGCCATGGCGGGCGAATAGACGCGCCGCTCTTGCGACTTGATAAGCTTGGCCAGATCCTCATCCTTGATGCGACGGTTGCCCTCAAAGCTGATGACGTTGATCGTGGGGTATTCCTTGACGACGATGACCAGCGTCCCGCCCTGGGGATCCAGCGTCACTTCCTCGAAAAGGCCAGAATCGGTGATCCGCTGATAGGCGTCGTTCAACTGCCCCGCGGTAAGCGGCTGACCGGCATTGATTCCTGAATAGCGAACAATGGTGGCGGTATCGACATAGGTGTTGCCTTCGACCCGCACGCTGGAGAACTGATATTCCTGCGCCTGCGCTGAGCTTAAGAAAACAAGGTAAGTTGCGGCGATGAAAGCGATAACGGCGATAAAGAGCGCCTTGAGACGGATCGCGTCGAATCCGGTTGCGGCTGCTGTCGCGGCTTGCTGTCGCTGCATCGTCCCCACACCCCTGCCCTTGTTGTTGAAACCTGACTAGCGGGATTGTCGGGGGATGTCAAAAGCCTCCGACGCGGCGCGTCGGAGGCTTGGGAACCTTCGGGTTTGAAACTTATTGGACCTGATACTGGACCAGCATAGAGCCCAGGAATGCTCCGGCCAGAAGACCGACAATAACCGTACCGAGCACGAAAACCCGGTCCCAGTTCAGCCCTACCAGAAGCGATAGCCCTTTGTATCCGTTGAGCACGAGTTGCATGACGAAACGCCCTCCACAAGCACAGCCAGAATGGGCGCCGAATATGGCGTATTTTGGGCGGTTTACCGGTGATCAGGGGCAGAAGATATCGTTCGTCAGCGCGAAGATCATCAGGCTCAGCACAGCCGCCAGCCCCGCCCCCATCAGTACGCGCAGCGCCCGGTCCGAGGGGGGGCGACCGGTAAGCGCCTCGAACGCATGAAACACGAGATGTCCGCCGTCGAGAATCGGCACGGGGAACAGGTTCAGCAGCCCGACTGCGGTCGAAAGCATGGCGATGAACCATATGAAGCTGGAAATACCAAGGCTTGCCGCGGCCCCCGATGTTTCGGCAATGGTGATAGGCCCGCTGATGTTGCAGGTGCTGATCGCGCCTGTAACCATATGCATAAGGCCGGAAAGGCTGGTGGTGATCGCATCCCATGTCTGCTGCGCGCCAAGGCCGATCGCCTCGATCACGCCGGGGGTGCGGGTTTCCGGAATGAAAGCAAGCCCTCCGGTCAGGCCGATCAGCCAGCGGGTTTCGAAACCTTCGGCCGTGGGAATGTCCATCCGCTTGGGGACAAGCGTGACCGGGAAGGTATTGCCATCGCGCCAGATTTCCAGCGAAAGCGGCTTGCCGTCGGAGTTTCCGACCTTTTCACGCAGTTCCATGAAGGCCGAGACGGGCGTTCCATCAACTGCAACGATGACGTCGCCGGCCTGTATTCCCGCCTCCATGGCCGCCGAATTGGGGGCAACGCCATCGGCGACGGGGGGAAAGGGGAATGGCCCCTGCACCGAAATCTCCTGCCCGTCCCGCTCCAGTCCGTAAGTGGCATAGTCTGCGGGCGCCAGGGCTTCCGTCACCTTGCCGAAGCTTTCGAAATCCGGGGTCGCGATGCCGTCAATCGACAGGATGCGGTCGCCTGGTAGCAACGCGCCTTCCATAGCCGGCAATTGCTTAACCTTACCGACGACCGGCGCGTCGATAGCAATGCCCTGCACCAGGAAGATGCCGGTAAAGATGACGATCGACAGGATGAAGTTGAACACCGGTCCCGCCGCGACCGTCGCCGCCCGCGCCCAGACCGGAGCGCCATGCATGGTGCGACGCCGCTCTGCCTCGCTCATCCGGGCAAGCCCGCCCTCGTCACGACCCGAGGCCGCATCTGAATCGCCGCGAAATTTCACGAACCCGCCAAACGGCAGCGCCGCGATCTGCCAGCGCGTTCCCCTGCGGTCCATGCGCGAGGCGAGCACCGGCCCGAAGCCCAGTGAGAATACGTCGGCGTCGATCCCGCTCCACCGCCCTACGATGTAGTGACCGTATTCGTGGACCGCCACGATGACCGACAGCGCGACGACAAAGGCAAGGATCGTCCAGACAAAACCGCCGAAGGAAGGGATCAGTGCCAGAATATCCACGCGCTACCTCAGCCTTTGTCTGTCGCCTACGACCTCTTCTGCGGTCTTGCGGGCGAAATGGTCCATTCCAAGCACTTCCTCAAGTGTCACAACGGCATTATTGCGGCGCATTTCGCCCGAAAGCCGGGCGAGCGTGTCTTCCACTACCATAGCCATTTCCCCAAATCCCAGAGATCCTGCGATAAAGTGATCAAGCGCGACTTCTTTCGCGGCGTTGAAAACCGCACCCGCCAGCCCGCCTAGCTCCATCACCTCGCGCGCAAGGCGCAGGGCAGGAAAGCGCGCCTCGTCCGGCGCCTGAAAATCGAGCCGGGCAAGTTTTGCCAGATCCAGCCTGGCAACTGGCAGCGTCTCACGCCGGGGCCAGTTCAGCGCATAGCCGATAGCATGGCGCATGTCGGCGGGACCAAGGTGGGCGATCATGCCGCCGTCGCGAAAACCGACTATTGCGTGGATGATCGACTGGGGGTGAACGATCACTTCTATCTGATCAGGCCGGAACCCAAAGAATTCCCGAGTTTCAATGACTTCCATCGCCTTGTTGAACATCGAGGCGCTGTCGATGGAGATGCGCTGTCCCATCGCCCAGTTTGGGTGTGCAACCGATTCGGACAGGGTGGCCGTGGCGATGCGATCGGCGGGCCAGTCGCGGAAAGGTCCGCCAGAGGCGGTGATGATCACACGCTCGACAGTGTCAGAGCTTTCGCCGCCAAGCGCCTGAAATACAGCCGAATGTTCGCTGTCCACCGGTAGGATCGTTGCCCCATGTTCGGTGGCGGTCGTCATCAGGGCGCTGCCTGCTGTCACAAGGCTTTCCTTGTTGGCCAGCGCCAACGTGCCGCCGTGACGCAGGGCACGAAAGCCTGGAACCAGCCCTGCCGCGCCGACGATGGCCGACATTGCCCAATCGGTCGACCTGTCGGCGGCCTCGGCAATCGCCTCGGCCCCCGCCGCCGCCTCCACCCCCGAACCGGCGAGTGCGACCTTCAGTGCACCGTAACAGGCAGGGTCGGCAGTCACGGCGACCTTCGCCCTGAACTTGCGCGCCTGTTCGGCAAGCCGGTCAATTTGCTGACCCCCGGTCAGGGCCACAATCTCGACCTCGCCCGGCGTCAGCAGGTCGAGAGTGTTGCAGCCGATGGATCCCGTCGCGCCAAAAACGCTGATCCGCCTCAAAGCCGCACCTCGGGGACAACAACGATCTGGGCGACGAACAGCATCAGCAGCGCCGCCCCCAGCAGCCCGTCGAATCGGTCCAGCAAGCCGCCGTGGCCGGGAATCAGGTGTGAGCTGTCCTTGACGCCCATGCGCCGCTTGATCGCGCTTTCGACGATATCGCCCAGCTGTGAGGCGAAGGATATGGCGGCGGATATCCAGGGCAGGTCGGGGCCTGCGGTCGTGAACCTAAGAAATATCAATCCGATCAGCGCCGCCGCAACCCATCCGGCCAGAACGCCAGCCCATGTCTTTTTAGGACTGATGCGCGGCCAGAACTTTGGTCCCCCGATTAGCCGACCGGCGAAATAGCCTGCCACATCTGTCGCGACCACTACGAGGACCAGCCAGATCAGCCAGACCGTGCCATTCTCCGCCCGAAAACCGACCAGTCCCCAGGCGGTCAGCAGGATAGCCAGCCCGTAGATCGCGAATATCGGCTGCTCCCTACGCAGCAGGATGGCTCCGACAATGGCGACCAGCGCCAGTAACGCGACATCCCAAAGTCCGGGAAACGCCACCGCTGCCAGAACGGCAGCCCCGGCCACTATACCCAGACCAACAGCAGGGCCATCAGCGCGGATCATCGCAGCCAGTTCCCAGATCATCAGACCGGCAGCAAGCGCGGCAAGCGCGGCAAACCACCACCCCCCGGCGGCGATTGCCGCCGCGCCTAACGCGACCATACCGATGGCCGACCCTAACCTGGGCCCAAGGTCAGCCCAGCGGGCCGGGCCGGTCATGCAGGGGCAGCGCCGAAACGCCGCTCTCGCCCCGCATAGCGCTCCACGATCGAGGCCAGCTCTGCCCCGGTGAAATCGGGCCACAGCGTCGGGGTGAATTCATACTCCGCATAGGCCGACTGCCACAGCAGATAGTTAGAAACCCGGGTCTCGCCGCTGGTGCGGATGACAAGGTCAGGATCGGGCAGGTCATGCGTATCAAGCGCGCTTTCCAACGCCTGTTCGTCGATGGCGTCGGGCGCAATCTCACCCGCGGCGGCCCTTGCCGCCAGCTTCTGCGCCGCGCGCAGCAATTCGTTCCGGCCACCATAGTTGATGGCCACCGTCAGGTTCAGCCGACAAAGGTTCGCCGTGCGCTCTTCGATACCGGCCATCAGGCGTTGCAGCTTCTGGTCCAAACGGCTGCGATCGCCGATGAAACGAACACGCACGCCTTCCGCCGCCAGACGATCCGCCTCACGCTCGATATAGCGGGCGAAGATCGACATCAGGCCCAGCACTTCCTCGGTGGAGCGCTTCCAGTTCTCGGTCGAGAAAGCGTAGATCGTCAGCCAGCGAATCCCGAGCGCGGGCGAGGATTCCACGATCTCTCGCACCCTCTCGGCCCCTTTGCGGTGGCCCACAAGCCGGGGCATTCCGCGGTTGGTCGCCCAGCGGCCGTTGCCGTCCATGATGATCGCGACGTGATCCACCCGTCGTTGCGGGCCGCTTCCGTCGAGCTGTTCGGCTAAGGCCAAGCTTTCGTCCCTTTCAACGACAGTCGCCATGGGTCAGACCTGCATGATCTCTGCCTGTTTCGTTTCCAGCGCGCGGTCGATGCCCGCGATGGCCTTGTCCGTCAAATCCTGCACCTCGTCGGACCACATCTTCTGATCGTCTTCCGACATGCCAGCCGATTTCGCCTTCTTGATCTGATCCATTCCGTCACGGCGAACATTGCGGATAGCCACTTTGGCCTGTTCCGCATATTGCGCCGCGACACGGGTCAGTTCACGACGTCGCTCCTCGTTCAATTCAGGGATCGGCAAGCGGATCAGGGGGCCGTCAACGATGGGGTTGATGCCGATGCCGCTGTCGCGGATCGCGCGTTCCACCTTGGAAATCATACCTTTATCCCAGACGTTGATGACGACCATGCGCGGCTCTGGCACGTTCACGGTGCCAAGCTGGTTCAGCGGCGTCATCTGCCCATAGGCATCAACCTGGATCGGCTCAACGATGGCGGCCGAGGCGCGCCCGGTGCGCAGGCTGGCGAATTCGGTCTTCAGTGACGACATGGCGCCATCCATGCGCCGCTGCAGCGCATCAAGGTCGATCTCGATTTCGTCCTGGCTCATGGGTTTTTCCCTTTTATTGCAGGCCGGGGGCCTTCGTCGGCAACTCTATAGCAGCAGGCATTAAGCATGGGTATAGGCCCGTCAGCCCTGAACCCGGGTGAATGTGCCATGTCCGGCCAGGATTCCACGGAAACCACCGGGTTCATCCAGTGAGAATACGATGATGGGCAGATTGTTGTCCCGCGCCAGCGCAATCGCCGAAGCATCCATGACGCCCAGATGCTTTTGCAGCACCTCATCGTAGCTCACGGTGTCGTAACGCTTGGCATCGGGGAATTTCTTGGGGTCTTTGTCGTAGACGCCATCAACCTTCGTTCCCTTGAAGATTGCCTCGCAACCCATTTCGTTCGCACGCAAAGTCGCCGCGGTATCCGTCGTGAAATACGGGTTTCCGGTGCCTGCGGCAAAGATGCAGACGCGCTTTTTCTCCAGGTGGCGCACGGCGCGGCGGCGGATGTATGGTTCGCAGACCGTATCCATTGGAATGGCCGAAATGACACGGCTGTGCAGGCCTAAGGCTTCCAGCGCCGCCTGCATCGCAAGCGCGTTCATCACCGTAGCCAGCATGCCCATGTAGTCGGCCGTCGCCCGCTCCATCCCCTGGGCGCTGCCTTGCAACCCGCGGAAGATGTTGCCGCCACCGATGACCATGCAGATCTCGACGCCAAGATCGTGGACCGACTGCACCTCTTCAGCAATCCGGCGCACGGTCGGGGGATGCAGGCCATAGCCCTGATCGCCCATCAGGGCCTCGCCGGAAATCTTCAGAAGAACGCGCTTGTAGCGCACCGGTCCGCCATCGCCCGAGCCATCCATTACCGGTCCCCCGAAATCCGTTGTCTTTTATTCTTTGACTGCGCCGCAAAATGTCGGAAAACACCGGCGGGTTCAACGGGGAAGGTTGCATCCTCCGTGGCAGCGGCGACAGCCTGCCGCAAGCCCCTGAAGCTTAGCGAGATATTTGCGCAAACCATGCCGTCCCGCCAGATTTCCGGCCTTGATGTCACGGCCCTCGACCCCGGTCGTCCAGTGCTGATCGCAGGCCCGACGGCCAGCGGAAAGTCCGGGTTGGCCGCGTGGATCGTGCAACAGGGTGGTGGTGTGATCATCAACGCCGACGCACTGCAGGTCTATTCCGGCTGGCGTATCCTGACCGCGCGCCCCAGCCCCGCCGAAGAGGCCGCCCTGCCCCACGCCCTTTATGGGCACGTCGGACGCGACCAACCCTATTCGGTCGGCCATTGGCTGCGAGAGGTCGAGTCGGTGCTGTCCGCCGGCCAACGCCCGGTGATCGTCGGCGGGACCGGCCTTTATTTCACGGCTTTGACGGAAGGTCTGGTCGAGATGCCGGCAACTCCGCCCGAAATCAGGACAGAGGCGGATGCCTTCCTGCGTGATTCCGGGCTGGACGCAATGATTTCAGGGCTGGATCAGGCTACGGCGGCGCGGATCGACCTGCGCAACCCGGCCCGCGTCCAGCGCGCCTGGGAGGTTTTGCGGGCGACCGGACGGGGGCTTGCCGACTGGCAGGCAGAAACGGGGCGGCCGCTTTTGCCGCTGGCGGAAGTCACACCTCTGGTGCTGATGCCCGACCGTGACTGGCTGGCAGACCGGATCGACGCGCGATTCGATGCGATGATCGCGGGTGGTGCGCTGGAAGAGGTGCACGCCGCCCTGCCCGGCTGGAACCCCGCATTACCTTTTTCACGCGCAATCGGCGCGCCGGAACTGGTCGCTTATCTGATGGGCGAAATTCCGCTGGATCAGGCCATCGCTTCGGCCAAGCTTTCGACCCGGCAATATGCCAAGCGCCAGCGCACCTGGTTTCGTAACCGTATGAAGCAGTGGCGCCATCTAACCATCCCTTAACCCGGTTAACCTTCCCTTAACGTTGTGCAGCGATGCCACATCCATGCCGCGAAGTTCTGTTTCCGCTTGGGCGGGCGCGCAGGCTCGGCATAGGATGGGTCAACGAGGGCCGATGAGCAGGATGCAGATGAAGGACTTAAGCGCACTGTCCCAGTTGCGCCTTGTGGCGATTCCCCGGCTGGCCGCTGGTGGGCGCTGGCGCGTGGAGGCGATGCGCTCGCTGTCCGAACCCATGCTCTTGTGGTTCACCAAGGGCCAGGGGCGGATCACGGTCGCCGGCATTACCCGCGGCTATACCCCCCACAACGCCGTCTTCATTCCGCCCGGTGTCATGCACGGCTTCGAAGTAGGGCCGCAGGTCTTTGGAACTGCTGTATTTTTTGGCCGCGACACCGATGTTACCCTGCCCGCCACGCCCCTACACCTGCGCATCCGCGAAAATCAGGCGCAGGTCGAGATCAACCTGATCCTCGATTCCATCGGGCGCGAGATGGACAGCCAGGTTCCCGCCCATGACCGCGCGACTCGGCACTACCTGGGTCTGTTGGGCGTCTGGCTGGAACGTCAGGCGGCACGTGCGGGCGCCGAGGGAGGTCCCAGCGATGCCGCGCGCCGACTGGTCATGCGCTATACGATGCTGCTGGAGCGTGAATTCCGTTCGGGCCATGGCGTTGCTGCATATGCGGCCGCCCTGGGCGTGACACCCACCCATCTGACCCGCTGCTGCAAGCAGTGCAGCGGTCGCCCGGCCTCTGCTTTCCTGCATGACCGCGTGCTGTTCGAAGCACGTCGGATGCTGTCGGAAACCGACCTGCCCGTGGGACGTATCGCCCGTGATCTGGGCTTCAATTCGCCCGCCTATTTTACTCGGGCTTTCCAAAGCCAAACGGGCCGCACGCCTTCGGCTTTTCGCCGTGCCCCCTGAACGGGCAGCGCGAGGGCTTGACGCGGCGAAAAACGCCGCCACGTGTCGCAAACGACCATACGCAAATCTGAACACCTGCAAAGTATCGCAGGCGCACTCCAGCCGCCCGTTGACGTGGTATCCCGTTCCATGCGGATAATGGTGTTGTGACACGAAGGCTTTTGGCTACGCCCAACGAACCGCGAAAACGCGCGTCACCATAAAAGAAGTATCTGTCAGGGAGACTTGAGATGACGAATTCCACCCCGACCGCCGATCGGATTCATCCGGCGGCACGGATGTACGCAGAGGAGCACACGGCCGGCAAACTGTCCCGCCGCGAGTTTCTGACGCGCACCACGGCGCTTGGCGTGACCAGCGTTGTGGCCTATGGCCTGATCGGCGCCAGCGCCCCGGCCCAGGCCCAGGACACCCCCGTTGCCGGTGGCACACTGCGCATGGACATGGAGACCAAGGCGCTGAAGGATCCGCGCCTTGCCGACTGGTCGCAGATCGCCAATTTCACCCGCGGCTGGCTTGAATACCTGGTTGAGTATCAGTCCGATGGCACCTTCCGCCCGATGCTGCTCGAAGCCTGGACAACCAACGACGACGCGACCGAATATACGCTGAACGTCCGCAAGGGCGTGAAGTGGTCGAACGGCGACGATTTCACTGCTGACGACGTGATCTTCAACCTGGAACGCTGGGCAGACGGCAATGTCGAGGGCAACTCGATGGCCGGTCGCCTGTCCTCGATCCAGGATCCGGCAACCAAGAAGATGAAGCCCGACGCCGTCACCAAGGTCGACGACCACACAATCAAGCTGAGCCTGCCCGGCCCGGACATTACCGTTATTGCCGGCATGGCGGACTATCCGGCAGCCGTGGTGCACAAATCCTACGATGGCGGCGATCCGTCCGCGAACCCCGTCGGCACTGGCCCCTACAAGCCCGAGGTCAATGAGGTTGGCGTCAAGCAGTTCCTCGTCAAGGCCGATCAGCCCTGGTGGGGAACCGAAGTCTACGGTGGCCCATACCTTGACCGGATCGAATACTACGACCTCGGCACCGACCCGGCCGCCATTCTTGCAGCGGCGGGTTCGGACGAGATCGACGCGACCTATCAGACTGTCGGCGACTACGTGGATCTGTTCGACGGCATCGGCTGGCCCATTTCCGAGGTCATGACGGCGGCCACAATCGCCGTCCGCTTCAACCAGCTGGCGGAAGAGTACAAGGACAAGCGCGTTCGCAGGGGCATCCAGATGTGCGTCGACAACGCCGTCGTTCTGGAGCTTGGCTATGCGGGCCGCGGGTCAAAGGCCGAAAACCACCACGTCGCGCCGATCCACCCGGAATACTACGAGCTCCCGCCGCTGACGGTCGATCCGGTCGCGGGCAAGGCGATGGTTGCGGAAGCCGGAATGGCCGACCACGAGTTCGAGCTGATCTCGATCGACGACGGCTGGCAGACCGGCACCTGTGACGCGGTTGCGGCGCAGATCCGCGATGCAGGCCTGAAGATCAAGCGCACGATCCTTCCGGGTTCAACCTTCTGGAACGACTGGACCAAGTATCCGTTCTCGTCCACGGAATGGAACATGCGTCCGCTCGGCGTGCAGATTCTGGCGCTCGCCTATCGTTCGGGCGAGGCCTGGAACGAGGCCGGCTTCTCGAACAAGGACTTTGACGACAACCTCGCCAAGGCCATGTCGATTGCCGACGCTGATAAGCGCCGTGAAGTGATGAAAACGCTCGAGACGATCATGCAAGAGGAAGGCGTTCTCATTCAGCCCTACTGGCGGTCGTTGTATCGCCATCACAAAGAGAACGTGAAGGGCGCAGAGATGCACCCGACCTTCGAGCATCACCAGTACAAGTGGTGGATGTCCGCCTGAGCGGGCTCGGCTAAATAGGCAGCGGGCGAAGTCCCGCTGCCAAATTCTTTGCACCGCCGACCCAAGGTCGAGTCGCGGCCAATCCGCCGGATTCGAAGCCCAGGAGCGCCCAGATGCTTATTTTCCTGATCCGTCGCTTCCTGACGATGGTCCTGACAGCGATCTGCCTGACATTCATCGTCTTCTACCTGACCAACCTGCCTGCGAACCTGGAAAAGCTCGCGAAGTCCGAAGCTTCGGCGCGCATGACCGATGCGGACGTGGAAAAGTGGATCGAACGCAACGGTTATGCTACGCCGGTTTTGCGTCGTTATGGTGAATGGCTGGGCGTCGTGCCGGGCTGGACCCGGACCGAGGACGGCGTGACGACGGGGCGCTGTATCGCGCGGGGTTCGGACGCGGCGCTCACGCCGGCTCGCTGTGGCGTGCTGCAGGGCAACTGGGGTTTCTCGACGGTTTTCAAACAGCCCGTCTCGAAGATCATCGGCGAACGCCTGGCGGCGACGGGATGGCTGATGTTCTGGGTCATGATGGTCATGGTGCCAACCTCGCTGATTATCGGTATCCTGTCGGGAATGCGCGAGGGGTCACGGCTGGACCGGGGGCTGTCCATCTTCTCAATCGCATCGACCGCGACGCCTGAATATGTTTCCGGCGTCGTGCTGATTGCGCTTTTCGCCTCGGCCACGACCGGCCTTTCGCCCTGGCTTGCCGAGAATGGCTGGATATCCGGCAGAACGCTGTTTCCCGGCACTGCCACCAGCGCGATGGAACAGATCACCTTCTGGAACTTTGCCCTGCCGGTCACAACGATTGCGCTATACGGCATCGGCTATATCGCCCGTATGACCCGCGCATCCATGACCGAGGTCATGACAGCGCAATACATCAGAACCGCCCGATTGAAGGGCGTCGCATTCCGGGACGTAGTTCTGAAACACGCGCTGCGGAATGCGCTGATTGCGCCTTTCACCGTCATCATGCTGCAATTCCCATGGCTCTTGAACGGCGTGGTCATTGTCGAGACCTTGTTCAACTACAAGGGCTTCGGCTGGACCCTGGTCGCGGCTGCCGGAAACAACGACATCGAACTTTTGCTCGCCTGTTCCGTCGTCGCAGTTTTTGTGGTGCTCGTGACGCAGCTGATATCGGACATCGGTTACGTCTTCCTCAACCCCCGCATCCGCGTGTCCTGAGGAGGAAACCGATATGGAAGCACTTACCTGGGCACAGATTTTCGGTCGCATCGCGGTGCAGTTCATGCCCGTTTGGATCGCACTGGTCGTGCTTTTCGCCGTCTCGATCTACTTCAAGCGGAAGCTTGGCCTTTACGGCAAGCTGTTCGACAGCCCCATCGGCATGATCGGCTTTGGCATCGTGATGTTCTGGGTCTTTGCCGCAATCTTCGCGCCGATTATCATGACGCATGACCCGCTGACGCAGGTTTCGGGCATGAAGAACGCCCTGCCCGGAATGCCGGTCAAGAACGCGGCCGAGGGGCTTTATCCCTACTACCTGCTCGGTGGCGACAACCTTGCGCGCGATGTGTTCAGCCGCATGGTTGCCGGTTCCACCATCGTGGTGCAGATCGCGCCGCTGGCCACCGCTTTCGCCTTCATGGTCGGCGTCACGCTCGGGCTGCCCGCGGGCTATTATGGCGGCAAGCTGGACACCTTGCTCAGCTTCATTGCGAACCTGATCCTGGCCTTCCCCGTCATCCTGCTGTTCTACCTGCTGGTCACACCGGAAATCGCGCAATCGGGACTGCCGCAATACATGGGGATGGTGCTGTTCCTGTTCCCGCTGATCTTCCTCGTCGTGCTGGTGAACTCGCGCTATTATGTAAAGCCGCAACTGCGCAGCCTCGTCATCGCGGGCATCGTGATCATCGGCGGCTGGATCTACCTGTCGCTTCTGTCCGAACCGGGCAGCAAACTCAACCTCTTGCCAGCCGCGATCGACTTCATCAGCGTGCCGTCGAACATCCTGATCGTCTTTGTCTCGGTGGTATTCGTGAACGCGCCCACGGTCTACCGTATCATTCGCGGACTGGTTCTCGACATCAAGACCCGGGACTATGTCGCAGCCAGCCAGACCCGAGGCGAAGGCCCGTGGTACATCATGCTGTGGGAAATCCTGCCCAACGCTCGCGGCCCGCTGATCGTCGATTTCTGTCTTCGGATCGGCTATACGACTATCCTCCTCGGGACTTTGGGGTTCTTCGGCCTAGGTCTATCCTCGGAAAGTCCGGACTGGGGTTCCACGATCAACGCGGGCCGAAAACTGCTGGCCGCCTTCCCCCATCCCGCAGTGGTTCCCGCGCTGGCGCTGATGAGCCTTGTTCTTGGTCTCAACCTGTTGGCGGACGGCCTGCGCGAAGAAAGCCTGAAGGACTGATGCCACACGCTACTTTCTTCCGTTGAAAAATATCCCGGGGGTCCGGGGGCTGGCCCCCGGTCCCGCACTCCAAGCCAAAAGCGAGGCTCGCCATGACCGCCACAGCCACTTGGGATAGTTCCAAACCGATCCTTGAGATCGAAAATCTGTCGATCAGTTTCTTCACCCGGCTGCGCGAAATCCCGGCGGTCATGGACTTTTCCTGCACCGTCATGCCGGGCGAGGCGATGGGGCTGGTGGGCGAGTCCGGCTGCGGCAAATCGACGGTGGCCTTGGCCGTCATGCGCTACCTTGGCAAGAACGGCCGGATTACTGGCGGGTCGATCAAGTTCAAGGGTCGCGACCTGACCCGCATGAACGATGAGGAACTGCGGCAGGTGCGCGGGTCCGAGATCGCGATGATCTATCAGGAACCCATGGCCTCTCTGAACCCGGCGATGAAGATCGGCGCGCAGCTGGCCGAAGTGCCGATGATCCACCAAGGGATGGCCAGGGAAGAGGCCTGGAAGCTCGCCCGCCAGATCGTGGCTGACGTGCGCCTGCCCGACCCGGACCGCATCCTGCGTTCCTACCCGCACCAGCTTTCCGGCGGCCAGCAGCAGCGCATCGTCATCGCCATGGCGCTGATGTCGAAACCCGCGCTGCTGATCCTGGACGAACCCACGACCGCGCTTGACGTGACGGTCGAGGCCGGCATTGTCGATCTGGTCAAGGATTTGGGCCACAAATACGGCACCTCCATCCTGTTCATCAGTCATAACCTGGGCCTGATCCTGGATGTCTGTGACAGGCTGTGCGTCATGTATTCGGGCGAGGCGGTCGAGACCGGCAATGTGGCCGAGGTGTTCGACCACATGCGCCACCCCTATACTCAGGCGCTGTTCCGTTCGATCCCCCTGCCCGGCGCCGACAAGAACAGCCACCCGCTGGTCTCGATCCCCGGCAATTTCCCCTTGCCGCACGAACGCCCGCCGGGGTGCAATTTCGGTCCGCGCTGCTCCTATTTTCAGGCAGGCCGCTGCGACGCGCAGGAAATCCCGATGTTCCCGGTGGCCGAGCGGCACGAGTCGCGCTGCCTGCGCTGGCAGGAAATCGACTGGGATGCACCGCCCGCAGTGAAAAAATCCATCGAAAAGACCCCGGTCGGCAACGTCGTGCTGCGCATGGAAGACCTGCGCAAGTATTATGAGGTTTCAGGCGGCCTGTTCGGTGGTGGTCTGAAAAAGGTGGTCAAGGCCAACGAGACGCTGAGTTTCGAGGCGCGCGAAGGCGAGACGCTGGCCATCGTCGGCGAATCCGGCTGCGGCAAGTCCACATTCGCCAAGGTGCTGATGGGGCTGGAAACCGCGACCAGCGGCAAGATCATGCTCTACGATCAGGACATCCAGGACACGCCGATCCAAAAGCGGGCCACCGATACGGTGTCTTCGGTTCAGATGGTGTTCCAGAATCCCTTCGACACGCTGAACCCCTCGATGACCGTAGGGCGGCAGATCATCCGGGCGCTGGAAATCTTTGGCGAGGGCAAGAACGACAAGGAACGCTATGACCGGATGCTGGAACTGCTCGATCTGGTCAAGCTGCCCCGCGCCTTTGCCGAACGGATGCCGCGTCAGCTGTCGGGCGGGCAAAAGCAGCGGGTAGGCATCGCCCGTGCCTTCGCCGGCGGCGCAAAGATCGTCGTCGCGGATGAGCCGGTCTCGGCGCTGGACGTCAGCGTGCAGGCCGCCGTCACCGACCTGCTGATGGACATCCAGCGTGAGAACAAGACGACACTGCTGTTCATCAGCCACGACCTGTCCATCGTCCGCTACCTGTCCGACCGCGTGATGGTCATGTATCTGGGCCATGTCGTGGAACTCGGCACCACCGATCAGGTGTTCCAGCCGCCTTATCATCCCTATACCGAGGCATTGCTATCGGCCGTGCCCATTGCCGATACCCGTGTGGAGAAGAAGCGTATCGTGCTGCAGGGTGATATCCCCTCGGCCATGAACCCGCCGCCGGGTTGTCCGTTCCAGACGCGCTGCCGCTGGAAAGGCCAGGTCCCGGGTAACTTGTGCGAGACCGAGATGCCGCCGATGCGAAAGCTTGCGGGTGGTCATCAGGTGAAGTGCCACCTGCCCGATGAGGTTCTGTCGGCAATGGAACCCGTGATCAAGATCGCTGCGGAATAGCCGTCAGGTAAGCGATGTGACCCACAGGATCATCGCATCCTCTGGCGACACCGAGATGACGTTGTGCCCCATGGTCGCGTCGTAATAGGCGCTGTCGCCACGCTTCATTTCGACGGGTTCGTAGAACTCGGTGTAAAGCCGGATCACGCCGGTCAGAACATACAGGAATTCCTCGCCGTCGTGGCGCACCCAGCCGTCGAATTCGTCCATCTCGCGGGCGCGTATGCGGGCGCGATAGGGCAGCATCTGCTTGCGCGTCAGTGTCTCGGCCAGAAGCTCATGCTCATAGGTCGCCGTGGCCTGCGCCTGCCCTTCGCCCATGCGGGTGATCGTGCGCCGCCCCGTCACCTGCGCGCGCGATGGCGGCGTGAAAAGCTGCGGAACCGAGATCGCCAACCCCTCGGCAAGCTTCTTGAGCGCCTCGTATGTCGGCGACATCTGGCCGTTCTCGATCTTTGACAAGGTGGACCGCGCCAGCCCCGCCTGCGCGCCAGCCTGTTCCAGCGTCAAGCCGCGCGCCTTGCGCAATTCGCGCACGCGCGCGCCAAGGTTCAGCGGCTCGACAGCCGTGTCCGCGCCGCTTTCGCGGGCCACGCGGATCATGCGCGTTGCGTCCGTATTGCCCATGGGCTGTGCATTAAGGCAGGGTCGGCAGTCTTGCAACTGCCAGCTTCCGGGCGTAAGCCCCGATTCAAACCTTCGCTTTCCGAAAGAGTCCTTATGGGACCGGCATGCCTGTTCGGCCTGCCGCCTCGTTCCTGTCCGCAATGGTTCCCAGATGATAAAGCTTGATATCCTGTCCGACCCCATCTGCCCCTGGTGCTATATCGGCAAGGGTCTGCTTGACCGCGCGCTGGAGGGGCGGCCCGATCATCCCTTCACGATCGAGTGGCATCCGTTCCAGTTGAACCCGGACATGCGACCCGAAGGATATGATCGCGTCGAGTACCTCGCCGCGCGCTTCGGCGGACAGGACCGCGTTGTCGCCGCGACCGCTCAGGTCGAAAAGGCGGCAAAGGATGCGGGGCTGGAGATCGACTTTTCCAAGGCTACCCGCATCCCCAACACCCTTGACGCGCACCGCCTGATCCATTGGGCAGGGCTTGAAGGGCGGCAAGGCGCGGTGGTTTCCGCGCTGTTCCGTGGCTATTTCCGCGAAGGGCGCAACATCGGCGATCAGGCAACACTCGCCGCAATCGCAGGTGAGGCCGGGATGGACCGTGCCGTCGTTGCACGGCTGCTGGCCTCTGACGCTGACCGATCAGAGACCGAGGCGCGCGATCGTCATGCGCGCGAGCGTGGCGTGAATGCGGTGCCGACCTACATCATCGACCATCGCTATGCGCTGTCGGGCGCGCAGCAGGTGGCTCTCTGGCAGCAGGTGATCGACGAGATCATCGAGAAGGCGAAGAATACATGACCGAGCAGACAAATTACGTGCAACCCGTCGCGCGAGAGGGTCTGCACCAGACCGAGTTCATCGCGCTTGTCGCGATGCTGTTCGCGACCATTGCCTTTTCCATCGACTCGATGCTGCCCGCGCTGCCCTCCATCGCGGCGGAGCTGTCACCGACGAACCCGAATGCCGCGCAACTCGTCATCACAAGCTTTGTTTTCGGCATGGGGATCGGCACCTTCTTTGCCGGGCCGATTTCGGACGCCTACGGGCGAAAGGCGGTGATCCTTGGCGGTTCGGCGCTGTATTGCCTGGGCGCTATCGCCGCATGGGCTGCACCCTCGCTTGAACTGGTGCTGGCCGCGCGCGTGTTGCAGGGTCTTGGTGCCGCCGCGCCGCGTATCGTCTCGCTTGCCATGGTGCGTGACAAGTATTCGGGCCGGGCGATGGCGCAGATCATCAGCTTTGCCATGATCGTCTTCATGCTGGTGCCAGCCTTGGCACCCGCCATGGGTATGGGCATCATCCACCTGGTGGGCTGGCGCGGGCTGTTTCTCGCCTTCCTGCTTTTCGCCGTGGTCGCCAACCTCTGGCTCGGCCTGCGCCAGCCCGAGACGCTTCCGCCGGAACGGCGACGCCCGCTGCACTTCGGCACGCTGGCCAGTGCCTTTGTCGAGGTATTCTCGCACCGCACCGTCCAGATCGCCACTGGTGTCATGGCGCTGTGCTTTGGCATGCTGTTCGGCACAATCTCTTCGATACAGCCGATCTTTGAGCAAAGCTTCGACAAGGGCGATACCTTTCCCCTGTGGTTCGCGCTGATCGCTTTGTTCTCGGCGCTGTCGAGTTTCACCAACGCAAGCCTCGTGATGCGGCTTGGGATGCGGCTGCTTATCACGACTGCACTGACCGCGATCCTTGTCCTGTCGGCAGTGATGGTGGGCCTGACTTTCAGCGGCCTGCTGCCCCATGCCTGGTATTTCACCGCATTCGTGATCTGGATGGTCGGCATGTTCTTCATGATGGGCATGGTGATGGGCAACCTGAACGCGCTGGCGATGGAGCCTGTGGGCCACATCGCGGGCATGGCGGCATCGGCAACCGGCGCCATCTCGACGGTGTTGGGCGTGGCGCTGGCAGCACCGCTTGGTCTGGCCTTCGACGGGACGCCGTTGCCGCTGCTGCTGGGGATACTGGTGCTGGCAGTTGTCGGTCGGGCATTGATGGCCGTCATGCCGCATCGGGTGGCAACCTGACGGGCTAGAGCGCGGTCTTCTCCGCGCCCCTGCCCTTCACCACTTGCTCGGCCAGATCCTTTGCGATGGCGAAGGCGCCCTTGATGCGTTCGCCATCGCTTTTCCAGTCGCGCGGGAGGACGATCTTGTTGCCGCTGACCTTGGCCCCGGCACTTTGCGCCTTGATGAAGTCGACCAGACCCGCCGGATTGGCGAACTTGTCGTTGTGAAACTGCACCGTCGCGCCCTTTGGCCCGCCATCCAGGCGTGAAATGCCTGCGCGCTTGCACATTGCCTTGATGCGCACGATCAGAAGCAGGGTGTTGACCTCTTTCGGCACCGGGCCGAAACGGTCGATCAACTCGGCGGCGAAGCCCTCAAGCTCTACCTTGGTGGTCAGCGCCGACAGGCGGCGATAGAGGCCAAGCCGCAGGTCCAGATCGGGCACATAATCCTCGGGGATCAGCACGGGAACGCCCAGATTGATCTGCGGCGACCACTGGTCGTCGCTGGCGGTCAGACCCGCGATCTCGCCCGAGCGTAGCTTGGCGATCGTTTCCTCCAGCATCGCCTGATACAGTTCATAGCCCACCTCGCGGATATGGCCCGACTGCTCTTCGCCCAGCAGGTTTCCCGCCCCGCGCAGGTCAAGGTCGTGGCTGGCAAGGTTGAAGCCCGCACCAAGGCTGTCGAGCGAACCCAACAGCCGAAGCCGCTTCACCGCCTGGGGGGTCAGCGGCATGCGCGGCTTCGTGGTCAGGTAGCAATAGGCGCGGGTCTTGGCCCGGCCTACGCGACCCCTGATCTGGTAAAGCTGGCTCAGGCCGAACATGTCGGCGCGGTGGACGATCATTGTGTTGGCAGTCGGAATATCCAGACCGGATTCCACGATAGTGGTGGACAGCAGCACATCATACTTGCCGTCGTAGAACTGGTTCATCCGCTCATCCAGATCGCCTGCGGCCAATTGCCCGTGGGCAATGACATAGCTTACCTCGGGGACATGGGTTTTCAGGAAATCCTCGATGTCCGGCAGGTCTTTGATGCGCGGAACCACGAAAAAACTCTGCCCGCCGCGATAGCGTTCGCGCAGCAGCGCCTCGCGCAGTGTCACGGTATCGAATTCCGAAACATATGTTCGTATTGCCAGCCGGTCGACCGGAGGTGTCGCAATGATCGACAGATCGCGCACGCCGGTCAGGGACAGTTGCAGCGTGCGCGGGATCGGCGTCGCGGTCAGGGTCAGGACGTGAACCTCGGACCGCATTTCTTTCAGCCGCTCCTTATGAGCGACCCCGAAATGCTGTTCCTCGTCGATAACCAGCAGCCCGAGCGTCTTGAACTTGATCGCCTTGGCCAGCAGCGCATGGGTGCCGATGCAGATATCGACCGAGCCGTCGGTCAGTCCCGCGCGTGTCAGGTTGGCCTCTTTCGCAGAAACAAAGCGCGACAAGGGTTTGATGTTGATCGGAAAACCCCGGAAACGCTCGGCAAAGCTGCGATAGTGCTGGCGAGCCAGCAGAGTGGTCGGGCAAACCACCGCGACCTGCATCCCCGCCATGGCGGCGACGAAAGCCGCACGCATGGCGACCTCAGTCTTGCCGAAGCCGACATCACCCACCACCAGCCGGTCCATCGGGCTGCCCTTTTCCAGATCGGCAACCACATCGGAAATCGCGGCAAGCTGATCGTCGGTTTCCTGATAGGGGAAGCGGGCTGCAAACGCCTCCCATATCGCATGCGGGCTTTCCAGGATCGGCGCATGCCGCAGCTGTCGTTCGGCCGCGACCCGCATCAGGCGTTCGGCAATCTCGCGGATGCGCTCTTTAAGCTTGGCCTTCTTGGCCTGCCAGGCGCCACCACCCAGACGGTCGAGCAGCCCTTCTTCATGGCCGTAGCGGCTGAGCAGTTCGATATTCTCGACCGGCAGATACAGCTTGGCACTTTCGGCATATTCCAGCGCCAGGCATTCATGCGGCGCGCCAAGTGCCGTGATCGTCTCCAGACCCAGATAACGCCCGACGCCATGTTCAACATGGACCACCAGATCGCCCGGCGTCAGCGTATTGACCTCGGAGACGAAGTTCTCGGCCTTCCGCTTGCGCCGCGGCTTGGAAATCAGCCGGTCGCCAAGGACGTCCTGTTCCGAGACGACCGCCAACCCGTCGCTGGTGAAGCCCTGCTCCAGCGCCCAGACGGCAAGGAACAAACCGCCCTTGCCTTCGGGCACATCGCGCATGTCGCGGATTGGGGTCGCGCCGACGACCTCCTGATCCTCCATCAGCCCGCGAAGCCGCTCGCGCGCGCCTTCGGACCAGCTGGCGATCACCACCTGGCCGTCGCCGCGCAGCTTGCGCAGATGATCGGCCAGCGCCCCGAACAGGCTGACGCTTTCCACCTGCCTCTCGGGCGCAAAGTTGCGTCCTATCCTGCCGCCTGCGTCCAACACGCCAGGTCCGGGGGCCTGCGGCAGCGGCGACAACTGGATAAGACGGTGAGTGCCGATAGCGGCCTGCCAACCGGCATCGTCCAGATACAGCAGATCCGGCGCGGCGGGCTTATAGACCGTATCCATCCGCCCCTTGGCCGTCATCGCCTCTCGCCGGGCATCATATTGGTCCACGATCCCGTCCCAGCGGGCGATGCGGGCGTTCGTCACCTGGTCGTCCAGCATCACCGCGGCATCGGGCAGGTAGTCGAACAGAGTTTCCAGCCGTTCATGGAAGAAGGGCAGCCAGTGCTCCATCCCCTGATGTTTGCGGCCTGCGCTGACCGCCTCATACAGCGGATCGTCGGTTCCGGCCGCGCCGAATTCGACGCGATAGTTCTGGCGGAAACGGGTGATCGCCGCCTCATCCAGCATCACCTCGGACACGGGCGCCAGATCAATCGCGGTCAGCTTTTCGGTGGTGCGCTGGGTTTCGGGGTCGAAACGGCGCGCGCCATCCAGGACATCGCCGAAGAAATCGAGCCGCACCGGCCCGCCACGTCCCGGCGGGTAGATATCGACGATCCCGCCCCGGATCGCATAATCCCCTGGCTCTGTCACCGTCGCGACGGGGCTGAACCCCATGCGCGACAGGAACTGTTTCAGCACGGCTTCATCCACCCGAGACCCGACGCGCGCGCTGAAGGATGCCGCGCGCAAGACCTCTCGGGTGGGCAATCGCTGCGTGGCGGCGTTCAGTGTGGTCAACAGTATGAACGGCCCGACGATGCCCTGCGCCAGTGCGGCCAGCGTCGCCATCCGCGCTGCCGAAATCTCTGGGTTGGGCGATATGCGGTCGTAGGGCAGGCAATCCCATGCGGGCAGCGTCAGCACGACCGCATCAGGTGCGAAGAACCGCAGAGCGGTCCGCATAGCCTCCATCCGCTTGTCGTCGCGCGCAACATGGATCACGGCCTGCCCGCGCGCCAGTTCTCGCGTCAGCAGCCTTGCGTCAAAGCCCTCGGGGGCGCCACCAAGCAGGATCGGAACAGATGTCAGCATTCTGGCTGACCTACCGCAGTCGCCGGCGGTGTCAATCGCCTGATGTCAGTAACCGAAAACGCCAATCTGCATGTTCTGATACATACCCCACATCGAGGTGACGAGGATCGACAGCATCCCGATGCCCTGCACTACGATACGGTGGCGCGTCAGCAGCCGCACCAGCTCAGCTGTGCCAGAAGCAGTAGTCACTCGCCGCGCCATGCGCAGCGATAAAAGTCCCACGACAGTTATCGGAGCGATGATAAGGAAGACCGCCTGCGCGAACTCGACCCTGTAGTAAAAACCCAATGTACAGAGCACCGAGAGAACGAAAAACACCATTCCCGCCAACCACAGTCCGGAAACCTGCACGATTCCAAGGAGCCGGTTCGAATTGATCCGCGCGAGAGCTTGAAGATCATCGTTCGCAGCCTCTCCCTGACGCCTTGCCTGCATGATCAGATCGAAAGGTATGCCTAAAACCCAATGACTGGCGCTGGACCATACGACCGCCAGCATGATCCAGTACCATAGGTTCGAGAACGATCGCATATCGATCAGTTCGAATACGAGGTGATACCAATTCAACCCGCCTGCCCCCATGCCATTTCAACGCAGGTCTGATGCCCGCTGACGCCATCCTACGATCCGCCTGCGCGCATTCCTACCCTTGAGAGCAGGACATTTCCATGGCAGGCAGAAAAAACTTCGCCAGACCGGAGAGCCAGATGCAACAGGTCCAAGCCGCATACCCCGCAACGCGCTTTCGCCGTGCGCGCCGCACAGGCGCGCTGCGCGATCTGACGCAGGAAAACACGCTGACGGTCAAAGACCTGATCTGGCCGATGTTCCTGTGCGAAGGAAGCCGCGTCGAAGATCCCATTGCGTCGATGCCCGGCGTGGCCCGGCTGTCGCAGGACGGCATCCTGCGACAGGCCGAGCGCGCGGCGCGCCTTGGCATTCCGGCGATCTGCCTGTTTCCCTATATCGAGCCGTCCCTCAAGACCGAGGATTGCGCTGCAGCCTGGTCGCCAGACAACCTCGTCAATCGTGTGATCCGGGCGATCAAGGCAGAGGTGCCAGAGATCGCGGTTATGACCGATGTCGCGCTCGACCCCTATAACATCAACGGGCATGACGGCTATGTCCGCGACGGCGTGATCCTGAACGATGAAACGGTCGAGGCGCTGGTGAAGATGACACTGGCCCAGGCCGATGCCGGGGCCGATATCATTGGGCCATCCGACATGATGGACGGCCGGATCGGTGCCATGCGCAACGCGCTGGAGGCGACGGGGCACAAGGATGTGATGATCCTGAGCTACGCCGCGAAATACGCATCCGCCTTTTACGGTCCCTTCCGCGATGCAGTCGGGGCCTCGGGGGCGCTGAAGGGCGACAAGAAGACCTATCAGATGAACCCCGGCAACAGCGACGAGGCGCTGCGGCTGATTGCGCGCGACCTGTCCGAAGGGGCGGATATGGTGATGGTCAAGCCGGGGATGCCGTATCTCGACATCTGTCGGCGCGTGAAGGACAGCTTTGGGGTTCCGACCTATGCCTATCAGGTGTCCGGCGAATACGCGATGATCCAGGGCGCAGCAGAGCGCGGCTGGATCGACGGTGAAAAGGCGATGCTGGAAAGCCTGCTTGGTTTCAAGCGGGCAGGCTGCGACGGAATACTCACCTATTTCGCGCCCCTGGTTGCCGAGAAACTTGCGCAGGCATTCTGAACCGTCGGCGCGACCTCGCGCAACGTTGCCGAGGCATGGTGACTTGATTCAGGAAACAGTCTATATCTGGTGAAAAGCAGGCCAAGACCTGCAAAACCCGAGGCACATGATGGGGCAGTCTATGAGCATCACGCGGCGTGGCTTTCTGGCAGCAACGGGATCATCCCTGTTGATCACCGCAGCTTGCGGCAACGGCGTGAACAGCGGTGCAGGGGCAGAAATCGACGCCCGCGTCGATGCCACGCGCCAGTTCCTGTTCGACACCTATCCCGGCACCCGCGATCTTGAAAACCGCGCCTCGGGCGTCCTGTGGATGCCGCTGATGACCGAAGGTGGCCTTTTCGTGGGCGGGGGATATGGACGCGGTGCCTTGCGGATCAGCAACGTCACCGTCGATTACTACAGCGCGACGAAGGCGAGCTACGGCCTGCAGATCGGCGCGCAGCAATATGCCCATGCGCTGTTCTTCATGACGGATGAGGCGCTTGCCGAATTCCGGGCAAGCGACGGTTGGGCTGCGGGGGCTGACCTGCGTTATGCCACCCCGGATCAGGGTGGCGCCAGCATCGGCAAGGATACGACCGAACTGGACCCGGTGATCCCGCTGATCTTTGGGCAGTCCGGCCTGATCGCCGGTGCTACGCTGTCGGGCACCAAATATACCCGGATCATCCCCTAGCGATCGAAGGCTTTCAGGCGGCGGAAGAGCGAGGATGTATCCCAGCGTCCGCCACCCATGGCCTGCACGTCCGCATAGAATTGATCCACCAGCGCCGTCACCGGCAGCCGTGCGCCGATCTCGTCGGCTGTGTCCAGACAGATGCCCAGATCCTTGCGCATCCAGTCCACGGCGAAGCCGAAGTCGAAACGGTCCTCCAGCATCGTCTTGTGGCGGTTCACCATCTGCCATGAGCCGGCGGCACCCTGGCTGATCACCTCGACAACCGCCTCGCCGTCCAGGCCCGCCTTCTGGCCAAAGGCCAGCGCCTCGGACAGGCCCTGCACCAGGCCTGCGATGCAGATCTGGTTCATCATCTTGGCCATCTGGCCTGCACCGCTGTCGCCGATGCGCCGGCAGATGCGGGAATAGGCGGCAATCACCGGCTCGGCCTTGTTATAGTCCTTGGCGGACCCGCCGCACATCACGGACAGCGCGCCATTCTCCGCCCCCGCCTGCCCGCCCGATACCGGAGCATCGACAAAGCCAATGCCCTTTTCGGCGGCCAGCCCATGAAGCTCTCGCGTCACACGCGCCGAAACCGTCGTGTGATCCACGAAGATGCTACCCGAAGCCAGACCGGCAAAAGCGCCGTCATCGCCAAGGCAGACACCGCGCAGGTCATCGTCGTTGCCGACGCAGGCCATCACGAAATCCTGATCCTTGGCGGCCTCGGCCGGGGTCCGCGAGGCACGGCCGCCGTGGCTGGCAACCCAGGCATCGGCCTTGGCAGCGGTGCGGTTATAGACTGTAACCTCATGCCCTGCGCGGAAAAGATGTCCGGCCATCGGTCCGCCCATCACGCCCAGCCCAAGAAACGCCACCTTTGCCATCTAGCTACTCCTGTTCCTGCCCGTAATTGCGCCCGCAGGGCGGATGCACTAGGAAGCGGCTTTGCTTCTGCCGTCAAGACCGGGTTCGGACCGCCATGATCATCGCTTTCCGCTGGCTGCTGCGGATTTTTGTCGGGCTTGTCCTGCTGGGGCTTCTGTCGCTGCTGATCGGCTATTACTTCCTGTCGCGGTCGCTTCCCGACTATTCCGAGGATTTCACCCTGCCCGGCGTGACCGGCCCGGTCGAGATCGTGCGCAACAATGCGAACGTGCCGCATATCTTCGGCCAGACCGATGAAGACGTCTATTTCGCGCTCGGCTTCGTCCATGCGCAGGACCGTCTGTGGCAGATGACGATGCTGCGCCGCACCGCGCAAGGCCGCCTGTCCGAGATTTTCGGCCAGCGCACCGCCCGTATTGACGAGATTATCCGCCGCTTCGATCTTTACGGTCTTGCATCACGCTCAGTTGCCGCACAGGACGAGCCGACCAAGCGCGCGCTAGAGGCCTATGCCAATGGCGTCAACGCATGGATCGGTCAGGTCAACGATGGCGCCCGTGGCCGTGGCGCGCCGGAATTTTTCCTTTTCGAGCCGGAAATCGATGCATGGCAGCCCGCAGATTCCATAGCCATCCTCAAGCTCATGGCACTGCAGTTGTCCTCGCAACTGGAAAGCGAGGTCTTGCGCGCCCGCACGTCGCTGCTGTTGCCCGATACGCGGGTGAAAGACATCCTGCCCGACGATCCCGGACAGGCCATAGCCGCCCTGCCCGACTATGCCAGCCTTGTGCCGGGCGTCCTGCCCGGCGCGCCCGATATCAAGATGGCGGCAGACCCCCTGTCGCCCTTTCCGAAGCGAGACCTTGCAGGCGCATCGAATGCCTGGGCCGCCGCGCCGAGCCGGTCCGCGTCGGGTGGAACGATCCTGGCCAATGACCCCCACCTGAATTTCACCGCGCCGACGATATGGTATCTGGCGCGCCTGCAACTGCAATCCGGTGGCGTGATTGGCGCGACCATTCCGGGTGTTCCGGCGATATTGCTCGGACGGTCCGAGGCTGTGGGATGGGGTCTGACCTCGTCCTATCTCGATGATCAGGACGTCCGCATCGAGCAGTTGAACCCGGAAAACCCGGAAGAATACCGCACGCCCGACGGGTGGAAGAAGTTCGAGACGCGGCGCTCGATCCTGACGATCAAGGACGCACCACCGGTTACGCTGACGCTGCGATGGACCGACAACGGCCCGGTCCTGCCCGGATCGCATTACAATCTGGCCGCGATAACGCCTCCGGGGCATGTCGCCTCGGTCTCATGGACGGCATTGTCGACCAATGATACCTCGATGACGGCGGCCATTCGCATCATGAAGGCAAAGTCAGTAGCCGACGGGCTGGCGGCAGGCGAGTTATTCGTCGCCCCCTCGCAGAACCTGATGCTGGCCGACAAGGACGGCATCGCCATGCAGGTCATCGGCGCAATGCCGAAACGTGACCCGCGCAACCAGTCACAAGGCCGCATGCCGACGCAGGGCTGGCTGGCCGAGAACCGCTGGCAGGGGATGTTCCCTTATTCCGACAACCCACGCTTCGTGAATCCCGCCTCGGGCATCCTTGGCAATACCAACAACAAGACCGTCGATACGCCTTTCCCGCTTAATGTCAGCTTCAACTGGGGCGATACGCAGCGCATTCAGCGCTGGCTGAAGCTGATGCAGACGCGAGAGGTCCATACCCGCGACAGTTTCATCGAGGCGCAGCTCGACACGGTATCGAATGCCGCACGCACGCTGCTGCCTCTGGTAGGGGGCGATCTGTGGTTCACCGGCGAGCCCGCACCCGAAGGCACGCCCGAACGCCGTCGGCAAAAGGCGCTGGAGATGCTGGCCGCCTGGAATGGCGAGATGAACGAACACCTGCCAGAGCCGCTGATCTATTCCGCCTGGATGCGCGCGCTTCAGGACCGGCTGATCCGGGACGAGATGGGTCCGCTGACCGATGAATTCACCCGTGTCGATCCGGTTTTCATCAACCGCGTCTACAACAACATTGATGGCGCGGGTGTCTGGTGCGACATCATCCAGTCCTCGCCGGTCGAAACCTGCACCGACCTTGCCCGCATCGCGCTAGACGACGCGCTGCTTCGGCTGACCGAGCGCTATGGGCCCAACCTGGAAAGCTGGCGCTGGGGTGATGCCCACCAGGCCAACCAGGACCATCCGGTGCTGGGCGACGTTCCGGTCATCCGCTATCTGGTGAACATCCGCCAGTCGACCAGTGGCGACGATGATACACTGCTACGTGGCAGCATCAGCGGCGAAGACCCCGATCCCTTCATGAACGTGCATGGCGCGGGCTATCGCGGCGTCTACGACTTTGCCGACCCCGACAGTTCGGTCTTCGTCACCTCTACCGGTCAGTCGGGCCATCCGCTGTCGCGTCACTACGACGATCTGGGTGAGCTTTGGCGCCGGGGCGAATATACCCCCATGTCGCTGGACCCCGAGCTTGCCCGCGCGGCGGCGGTCGGGATCACCCATATATCCCCGCCCTGAGACGCCGCTTCACTTTGTAGCGCTAACGGGTGTCGACAGGGGTTGATCTTTCGTGCCGCCCCGTCACCCTGCGCGCAATAAAATTGCGGACGTAAGGGAGCCTCGGATGGCCGGAGAATTCGACGCCTGGCTAGGCCGGACCGAAGAGGTCGAGGATTGCGTGACGATCGGTCAGGCGCGCCGCATGGCCGCGACGCTGGATATCGACAACTTCCCGTTCAGTGACGGCGCGCCCCTGCCCCCGCTGTGGCACTGGATGGCCTGGACTCCAGATGCGCCGATGTCTCGGATCGGCCCGGACGGCCATACCAGGCGTGGCGACTTCTGGCCCCCCGTTCCGCTGGAGCGGCGGATGTGGGCGGGCGGACGGCTGACGTTCCACAGCAGCCCGAAGATCGGCGAAAAGCTGGTCCGGCGTTCCGAGATCACCAAGATAGCCTCAAAGACCGGCGGTGCGGGCGAGATGGTCTTTGTGACTGTCCTGCACGAAATCCGCGCGAAGGGTGAGATCGCGATCACCGAGGAGCAGGACATCGTCTATATCGCGATGCCGGAACGTTTTGCTCCACCGCCGCCTACGCCCGTTCCAGAGGCTATCTGGGAGGAACCCGTGGCGATCGACCCGGTGCGGCTCTTCCGCTTTTCCGCCGTGACCTTCAACGGTCATCGCATCCACTACGACCTGCCCTATGCGCAGGAGGTCGAGAAGTATCCCGGTCTCGTAGTCCATGGCCCGTTCCAGGCGGTGCTGCTGATGGAGGCCGCGCGGCGGCATCGGGGGGACGCTGTGCCGCGGCGTTTCAAATTCCGGGGGGTGCGGCCACTCTTTCACTTCGATCCGGCCCGGATCGTGGCGGCAGCCGAGGCAGACGGCTCGCAGGTGCTTTGCACGGCGACCTCTGACTATCAGTGCATGCAGGGCGAGGTGACGTGGTGAGCGGTATTCTGCAGGGCATGCGCGTCGTCGAAGGGTCTGCCTTCATCGCGGTTCCGCTGGCGGGGATGACACTGGCGCAGATGGGGGCGGATGTGATCCGTTTTGACCGCCTGCAGGGCGGCCTCGATGCACATCGTTGGCCCGTGACGGATAGCGGTGCAAGCCTGTTCTGGACCGGGATGAACAAGGGCAAACGCTCCATCGCCGTGGATATCGGGAAGCCCGAGGGGCGAGAGATCGTAGCGGCGCTGATCACCGCGCCGGGGCCGGATGCCGGGCTGTTCCTGACCAACCTGCGAGCCAAAGGGTGGATGGACTACCCTGCCCTTGCCGCGCGGCGCGAGGATCTGATCATGGTCTCGCTGACCGGCACCCGCCGGGGCGAGCCTGCGGTCGACTACACGGTGAACCCCGCGCTGGGGTTTCCGGCCGCGACCGGGCCGGTCGGGTCGGAACTTCCGATCGCTCACGTCTTGCCGGCCTGGGACTGCGCGGCGGGACAGATGCTGGTCCATACCCTGCTAGCGGCGGAGCGGCATCGGACGCGGACGGGCAAGGGTCAGATCGCGGAGCTGTCGCTGAAGGATGTCGGCGCAGCGATGCTGAGCCATATGGGAATCGTCGGCGAGGTTCTGGTGAACGGGGTAGACCGGCCGAAGTATGGCAACGCGATCTATGGCGCCTTCGGGCAGGATTTCGTGACGGCTGACGGACGGGGTGTGATGGTCGTGGGTCTGACCGAGCGGCAGTGGGCGGGGATCGTCCGCGTCATGGAGATCGAGGCGGAGGTTGCGGCGCTGGCGGCACGGCTCGGGTTCGACCTGAGCGAGGAAGGGAACCGGTTCATCGCGCGGGATGAGATCGCGGCGCTGGTCGGTCCCTGGATCGCGGCGCGGCGGCTGGATGAGATCGCGCCGCTGTTTGATGGTGCGGGGCTGACCTGGACGGTGTTTCGCAGCTTTGGAGAGGCCGTCCGGCAGGACCCGGACCTGAGCACGGACAACCCTATGATGGCCGAGATACAGCAACCGGGGATCGGGCGGTTGCCGGTGGCGGGCAGTCCGGTGAATTTCGGGGGGTTGGAGCGGCCGCACCCCGCCCCCGCGCCGGTGCTGGGCCAGCATACCGAGGCGATCCTTGCGGATGTTCTGGGATTGGGCTCGGGGCAGATTGGCGCACTGATGGATGCGAAGGTCGTGGCGGGGCCTTAAAGCCTCGCTAACTTACAGCTCGCGGAAGCGCTTTTCCTGCCGCGATGTCCAACGCACGTCGATCCGGTAGCCGGTCTTTGTCTGCCGTTCGGCCTGAACGACGCCCTCGGCGTGCAGCCATGCCCGGCGGCGGCCATCTTCGAACCCCAGGCGCAATTCCCGTTCGGTCTTCTCTTCCTCGAAAGTGGTCGAGACGGCGTCGAGCAGTCTTGGCAGCCCTTCGCCCGTCAGGGCCGAGAGCGCAAAGATCGTCGGGCTTCGCGCCGCCTGCACAACCAGCGCCTCGCGCTGCGCAGGTTCGACCAGATCGAGCTTGTTCCAGACCTCGAACTGCGGTGTTTCGGGTTCCACGCCAAGGCTGGTCAGGATGTCGCGCACATCATCCGCCTGTGCCTCGGTCTCTGGGTGCGAGATGTCGCGGACGTGGAGGATCAGGTCCGCCTCCAGCACCTCTTCCAGCGTAGCGCGGAAGGCGGCGACCAGTTCGGTCGGCAGGTCGGAAATAAAACCCACGGTGTCGGACAGGATCACCTTGCGCCCCGAGGGCAGCACGACGCCGCGCATCGTCGGGTCCAGCGTGGCGAACAGCATGTCCTTGGCGAGCACCTCGGCCCCGGTCATGCGGTTGAACAGCGTCGATTTTCCCGCGTTGGTATAGCCGACCAGCGCGACGACCGGGAACGGAACCTTGCGGCGGGCGGCACGATGCAGTTCCCGCGTCTTCACCACGCGGTCAAGCTGGCGCTTGATGCGGATGATCTGATCGTCGATGGCGCGACGGTCAGCCTCGATCTGCGTCTCGCCGGGGCCACCGACAAAGCCGAAACCGCCCCGCTGACGCTCAAGGTGGGTCCAGGCGCGGACAAGGCGGGTGCGCTGATAGCTGAGCGCGGCGAGGTCCACCTGCATCACGCCTTCGCGCGTGCGGGCGCGATCCGCAAAAATCTCAAGGATCAGGCTGGTGCGGTCTAGCAGCTTGACGCCCCATTCCTTTTCCAGATTGCGCTGCTGCACCGGGCTGACCGGGCCATCGACCAACACGAGGTCGATCTCTTCGGCCTTGAAGCGGGCCTTCAGATCTTCAACCTTGCCCGAACCGAAAAGCAGTCCCGGCGCTGCACGAGCCACGCGGACGACCTCAGAACCCACAATTTGCAGATCAGGCAGGGCGGCGGCCAGCGCAACAGCCTCGGCCAAAACATGTTCGGCCGGGCGGCGCAGACGATCCGATTTCAGATCGGGATGCAGCACATAGGCCCGCGTGGCGCGGGCGCGGGTATCGCGCGGGTCGCGATCGGCGTTTCCGGTCGCTTCATCCCCAGGGACGGTGACGCTCAGTCTTCACCCTCGTACAGGTTGATCGGCGCGCCCGGCATGATGGTGGAAATCGCATGTTTGTAGACAAGCTGCGATTGGCCATCACGGCGAAGCAACACGCAGAAATTGTCGAACCAGGTGATCACGCCCTGCAGCTTCACCCCGTTGATCAGGAAGATCGTGACCGGAACCTTCGCCTTGCGGACGTGGTTTAGAAATGCGTCCTGCAAATTTTGTTTATCGGCAGCCATCGGTTTTTTAACCCTTGTTCTTATCGTGTTCTTTTCGTTGTCGTTGTAGTTGTCGGCGGTCCCTCGCCCCATGGCTGGCGCCAAAAGGAAGCGAAAGCCAGTATGATCCGGGACCGGAGGAGATTCCAGACCAAAAAACAGGCCTTTACCAAGGACTCAGCGCCGCCAGTTGTCTGGCGCCAGAAGGGCGAGAATAGCCAATGTTTCCAATCGCCCCAGAATCATCGCGCCGGCAAGGATTACCTTGGCCGAGGGACCAAGCAGATCGTAGGACATCGGCGCCTCCGTCGCGACTTCGGCCAGGGGTCCGGTGGTTGAAAGCGCGGCGACGGAAAACACCATGGCCACTTCGAATTCAAGCCCCGTCAGCGTCAGCAATGCCATGACCAGCAGGATCGACATGGCAAAGAGCATGAAGAAAATCCAGGCGACATAAGCCCCCTCTTCACGCAACCGGCGCGCAACCGCGCCATCGCCACCGACCGAATGCGGATCGACGAGACGTTCCAGTTCACGCTCGCCCAGCTTGAACAGGGCATAAACGCGCAAAAGCTTGACGCCCCCCGCCGTCGTGGCCACGCCGCCGCCGATAATGGCAAGGCCAAGCAGCAACAGGCCAGACGACCCCGGCCCCGCCCAGCCACGCGCCTCGCCCCAGTCCTGCGAGACGAATCCGGTTGTGGTCAGGAAGGACAGCGTGGTGAACAGCGACCCCCACAGGGCTCGGGCGCCGAGAACGGCATTCGAAATCTGGTCATCCTCGAACCGGCCCGTCCAGTGCTGGATCACCTGCAGGATGGGCAGGATGGCCAGACAGGCGACGGCCATCTGCACCTCGGGATCGCGGTGGATAGGGGTCTGCTGATCCGCCACCTGACGTCCGTAGTAAGCGCGACGGGTTATTCCGAAGGCGAGGAAGAGGAAAATAAAGAATTCTCCCGGCACACCGGAACTACTGTCCTGCAGGCCGCCAATCGGGGAAATACCGCTGGTCGAAAGCGTGGACATGGCGTGGCACAGCGCCACCAGCCCCTCATTGCCCGCCATAAGCAGCAACGCCCACAGCAGCAGCGTCAGCGCGCCGTAGATCGGGAATATCGCCAGTGCATAGCGGGTCACACGCTCGGACGGGTCGGCGACCCGCGTGATCTGCGCCGCACCCCTTGCAGCCCGGCCGAGAGCACCGCCCGTTACAACCTCGAACCCGCCAAGGTTCAGCGGCGCAAGGATCGAGATGGCACTGAGCAGCACGAAAAACCCGCCAAGCCAGCCGACCAGCGCCCGCCAGAGGTGAAGAGAGGGGGCAAGGACGGCAGGATCATCGTAAAGCGTGGCCCCTGTCGTGGTGAAGGACGAGACCATCTCGAACCACGAATCCAGATAGTTGTCGCCAGACCCTTCGGCAAAAGGGACGGCCAGAAGCGGCGGCAGCAGGACATAAGCCAGAACCAGCGCAGCCAGATGGCTGCGCGTCGGGTTGCGGGGACGGTAGTTCGATGTTGCGATGCCGATGATCGCCGCCAGGATCAGGAAGATGACCGCGCTGTAGAAGAACGCACGCGCCACGTCCATGTCGCGCAGCGAAAAGGCGTGGGCGGCGGGCAGCAGCATCGACACCGCCGCCGCCACCATCAGGATCACCAGGAAGGGCAGTTCAAGAAGGCGGGGCATGGCGGGCGCCCTAAAAGAAGTCGACCGAGACCTGTAACAGGCGCTCGACCTCGGGAACGTCCCTTGCCATGGCGAAGATGGCAATCACGTCTCCCTCTTCTATCCTGAGTGTGCCGGTCGGCTTCATCACCTTGTCCCCGCGCTGGATGGCGCCGACAAGTACGCCCTCGGGAAACTCGATGTCGCGGATCAAACGACCTGAAAGCGGCGAGGTGGACAGAACCTGCGCCTCGATCACCTCGGCCTCGGCATCGCCGATGGAGTAGATCGCGCGCACACGGCCGTGGCGGACGTGGCGCAGGATCGAGGAAACGGTGGTGGCGCGCGGGTTGATATAGGCGTCGATATCCAGCGCGGCCATCAGCGGCACCAGCGTGGGATCGTTCACCAGCGCAATGGCCATGGGGCAGCCGGCAGATTTGGCGCGGACCGAGACCAGCATGTTGGTCTTGTCATCATCCGTGACGACCAGCACCGCGTCGGCGCGGTCGATATTGGCCTCCATCAGGATGTCGATGTCCATCCCGTCGCCATTCAGAACAATCGTTCGGCTAAGCCGGTCGGCGGCGCTTTCGGCAGCGCTGCGGCTAAGCTCGATCATCTTGACGCGCACGCGGTCGGTGCGGGTTTCCAGCTCATGCGCGACGGCAAGGCCAACGTTACCGCCCCCGACAATCACCACCCGCTCTTGCTTCTTGGTGGTCTTGCCGAAAATCTCCAGCGTGCGGTTCACATCCTCCACTTGCGTGAAGACGTAGATCTGGTCGTCGGCGTAAAGCTCATCATTCGGATCGGGCGCGAACAGGCGTTCTTCGCGGCGGACGCCAACGACGATGGCGCGCAGGGTCGAGAACAGGTCGGACAACTGGCGGAGCGGCGTGTTCAGGACGGGGCAATCTTCGTCCAGCGCGATGCCCAGAAGCTGCGCCTTACCGCCCATGAAGCTTTCGGTATCAAAGGCCGCAGGTGCCGCCAGTCGCTGCAGTGCGGCCTCGGCCACCTCTTTCTCGGGGCTGATGACCACGTCGATGGGCAGGTTGCGGGTGGCGAACAGGTCGCCGTATTGCGGGTCGAGATACCCTTGTGTGCGCAGACGGGCGATCTTGCGCGGGATCGAGAAAATCGCATGCGCCACCTCGCAGGTGACCATGTTGACTTCATCGGAATGGGTCGCTGCAATGATCATGTCGGCATCGCGGGCGCCGGCGCGCTCCAGCACCTCGGGGTGTGAGGCAAAGCCCGTAACCCCTTTTACATCAAGCGTATCTGTCGCCCGGCGCACGAGTTCGGCGTTGTTATCGACAACGGTGACTTCGTTCCGCTCTCCCGACAGGTGGCGCGCGATCTGCCAGCCGACCTGACCTGCCCCGCAGATGATGACCTTCATGCCGCTGTTCCCAAAGGGCTGCCGCCCCTTGCTTCGCAGATGACCCGCAAGGGGTCAATGCACCAGATTTCGCCCGGACGGGATCACTCGTCCAACGCCTCTTCTTCCTCGTCGTCCTCCAGATGGGCGATCCGTCCGCCCGCCTTTGACGTCGTGACCACGCCCAGCGACTTCAGCTTGCGATGCAGGGCCGAGCGTTCCATGCCGACAAAGCTTGCCGTGCGGCTGATATTGCCGCCGAAGCGGTTGATCTGGGTCAGCAGATACTCGCGCTCGAACAATTCGCGCGCCTCGCGCAGGGGCAGCGTGGCAAGCGCCCCACCAAGAACGACACGCCCCTCGCCCTCATTCGTCTCATCGCGTCCCGGCAGTTCGCGCGCCTCGATCGGGCCAGTGCTTTCGCCAAGGATCAGAACGCGTTCCATGACGTTCCTCAACTGTCGGACGTTGCCGGGCCAGTGCATCGTCTGCAGCATCGCCTCGGCCTCTGATGTCAGGTCGCGCAGCGGCAGGCCCTGGCTGCGGTGGAACATGCCGATGAAATGGCGAGCCAACTCCGGGATATCCTCCCGGCGTTCCTCAAGCGAAGGCACAGGAATCGGAACCACGTTCAGGCGGTCGTAAAGTTCTTGCCGGAAATGGCCTGCCGCGATTTCCGATTTCAGATCGCGCGTCGTCGAGGAGATGACGCGAAGGTCTACCCGCACCTTATCGGTCCCGCCTGCCCGCGCGAACTGCTGTTCCACCAGAACGCGCAGGATCTTGGACTGCGTGCCAAGCGGCATTTCCGCAACCTCGTCAAAGTAGACGACGCCGCCGTGTGCCTGTTCCAGCAGGCCCTGTTCGATTCCCCGCTCGGTGCTTTCACGGCCGAAAAGCACCTCTTCCATCCGTTCCGGCTCGATAGTTGCCGACGAAACCGAGATGAATGGCCCCGCCGCCCGGTTCGATTGCGCGTGGATGAACCGTGCCGCCATCTCCTTGCCCGATCCGGCGGGGCCGGTCAGCATCACGCGACCGTTCGACTTGGTCACTTTCTCAAGTTGCGATTTCAAGCCTTTGAAAGAGGTAGAGTTTCCCAGCATCTCGGCAGAGGTGACCTCCCGCCTCCGCAGATCACTGTTTTCACGCCGCAGGCGCGAGGTTTCCATCGCGCGAGAGACGACGACCATCAGTTGGTCGATGTTGAAGGGCTTTTCGATGAAGTCGTAGGCACCCTGTTTGATGGCCGCGACCGCAATCTCGATATTGCCGTGGCCCGAGATGATGACCACCGGCACATCCGGATTCGACCGTCGCACCGTCTTCAGTATGTCGATCCCGTCCATCCGGCTGTCCTTCAGCCAGATATCCAGGATCATCAGCGCAGGTGCCTCGGCGTTGATTTCGGCCATACAGGCGTCGGAGGAACCTGCAAGACGCACGGTAAACCCTTCGTCCCGCAGGATATCTCCGATCAACTCCCGAATATCGCGCTCGTCATCGACAATAAGAATGCTGCTCATCTCATCCGTCCTTCGGGCCGTTCATCCGGCCGCAGTTCGCGTGCTCCGGGACCGCACGGCGCGCGGGCTTCGGGGCAAGGTGATTTCGGCCATGGCCCCCGCATGGGACTGGCCTTCGAATATCTCGGCATCGTTCAGTGTCAGAGTGCCGCCGTGTTCCTCGATGATCTTCTTGACGATCGGCAGGCCAAGACCTGTGCCCTTTTCACGGGTCGTCACATAGGGTTCGAACAGGCGCGCACGATCTTCGGGCAGGCCGATACCGTTGTCAGCAATGCGGATCGTCACGGCATCCGGGCGAGCCTCCATGCTGACCCGCACCTCTGGCACCAGATCGACTGGGGCGCCTTTTTCCTTCAACGTTTCAATGGCCTCGCCAGCGTTCTTGATCAGATTGGTCAGTGCCTGCGAAATCATCGTCGCATCCACCTCCAGCGTCAGCGGTCCGGGCGGCAGGTCGGCAGTCATCTTGACATCGGGCTGACCGCTTTCCTGAAGGACAACGGCATCGCGGATGATACGCACCAGATCCTCTTCCCGGCGGTCGGGTTCGGGCATCCGGGCGAATTTGGAGAATTCATCCACGATCCGGCGCAAGTCGTTGGTCTGGCGGACTATGACATCGGTATATTGGTCCAGATCCTCGGCCTGATCGCCGACAAGGCTGCTGAACTTGCGCTTGATGCGTTCGGCGGAAAGCTGGATCGGGGTCAGCGGGTTCTTGATCTCATGCGCGATGCGGCGGGCGACGTCGCCCCAGGCGGCCATCCTCTGCGCGCTGACAAGGTCGGTCACATCATCAAAGGCAACCACGTAGCCCTCGGCATTGCCGTCCTCATTGCGCCTCACGCTCATGCGGACCAACAGGTTTTCCAGCTTGCCGCGCCGTGACAGGCGCACCTCTTCCTGCACCGCGCCGCCCTCATCGCGCAGGCGGGCGAACAGCGGGGCGAATTCGGGAACGGCTTGTTCAAGCGTCGATGGCGCGCGGCCATCCGCGAAATCCAGCAGACGCGAGGCGGCACGGTTGATGAAATCGACGCGCCCCTCGGCATCCAGGCCGATCACGCCTGCGGTCACGTTGGACAGGACCGAATCGAACAGGCGGCGGCGCAGTTCGGTCTGTTCGTGGCCTTCGATCAGCGCCTCACGCTGACCCTTCAACTGACGCGTCATCTGGTTGAACAGGCGGCCAAGCATGGCGATTTCGTCATCGCCCTCTTCCTCTTGCACCTGCACGTCAAGATCGCCCGCGCCAACACGCTGCGCCGCACCGGCAAGGCGGCCGACGGGACGCGAGAGCCGCTCGGCGAACCAGAGGCCCAGCCAGACGGAAGCCAGTATAAGAATGATCGCGAAGCCAAGGTAAAGAAGAGCAAATTCGAACAGAAGGCGACCGCGTTCGTTCTCAAGCTGATGATAGAACCGGACCGTTTCTCGCGTCTCGTCCAGCAATCCCAGCAGCGAGCCATCAACCGTTCGGGTCACCTGCAAAAGCCGGTCGGAAAAGGCATCCAGTCGCACCAGCGCGCGGAATTCGTTATTCGCCCAATCCTCGATGACGACGGTTTCGCCTTTGTTGGCCTGCGCAATCTGCGCGGCGGTCGGACGTTCGTAGTCGAACAGGTAGGAGTTTTCGCCCCTGGCCTGAATTTCGCCGGTGCTGTCTATCACATAGGCTTCGCGCAGACCGCGCTGGATCTGCGGCTGTGCCTGGCTCAGCATCTGGCGCAAATCGCCATCGCCGATAAAGACATTGGCCTGACGTGCAAGATTAAGATATCCAGCCAAGGCTTCAGCATCCTTGGTCAATCCCTCGCGATGTTCACTGCGGTAGGCCTCTGCGGCGGTAAGGGATGAGCCGACCACTTCGCGCACGCGGTCAGAAAACCAGCCCTCAAGACCCACGTTTACCGTCAGCACCGCGAAAACCGCGACAAGAACGGTGGGAATCAGGGCAATCAACGCAAAGACGCCGGTAAGTCGCAGGTGCAGACGCGATCCGGCGGAACGTGCGCGCCGCGCCGCGACCATGCGGGCGATACGGGCGAACACCATCGTCGCGACGACAAGGATGTAGATAAGGTCCGAAAGCAGCACGAGGCGCAGGGCCGGTGAGCTTGCGCCCTGATTGAACGGACCGAGCGTCAAAAACGTGGTCATCGCCAGAACCGGGCCCAGAATCACCAGCCCGAAGGTGCCCCATGTCTGGAAACGCCGCTGCTTGCGCAGCCTGTTCAACCGAAGCCAGGTGTTGCCCTGCGCCGCCCGTTGCACCGGAGATGCCCTTTATCGTGGGCCGTGAATCGACCCTGCCGCCATATATGGTGGCCTTCTGCCGGCTGACGCCGGCGTGCCACGCTTCATGTGGCGGTTTTACATCAGCTTGCGGCGGCGTGTCACGCGAATATCAAGGTCGGTGATCTTCTTGCGCAGGGTATTGCGGTTAATGCCAAGAAGATCGGCGCATTTCGCCTGATTTCCCGCGGTCGCGTCCAGCGCGATCTCGATCAGCGGCAGTTCGACCTCGCGCAGGATGCGCTGATAGACGCCTGCGGGGGGCAGCGCGCCGCCGTGCAGGTCGAAATAGCGTTTCAGATGCTTCGCGACCGAGGCCGACAGCTTTTCACCCTCGCCGCCGCCTTTCAGCGGCTCCATCGCGGGCTGGTTGCCAAGGACGGTCTCGACTTCGGTCCGGCTGATTTCCGCCTCGGCAGAGGTGACCATCAGGCGGCGCAGGGTGTTTTCCAGTTGGCGCACGTTGCCCGGCCAGGAATAGGCGCGGACCAACTCGCGCGCCTCGGGCGCAAGGCGGCGGATGGCGGCGAAATCGCGCTCGCCCTTGGCGAGGAAATGCTCGGCGAGAAGAGGGATGTCATCGACCCGCTCGCGCACAGCGGGGACGTGCAGGGTCACGCCGCCAAGGCGATAGAACAGATCCTGTCGGAAATCGCCCGCCTCCATCCTCTGACCGAGGTCGGCCTGCGATGTCGCCATGATCCGCGGCGCCTGATCGCCCAGCATGTCCAGCATCCGCACGATGCGGGCCTGAGCGTCGTCGTCGTAGTCCGCGACCTCATCGAACACGAGGCTGCCGCCACGCACTTTGGCAAGCAACGTCGCGGGGCCGTCTACGCCACCCAGATCGGCAGCCTGGGCCACGACGAAGGGCAAAGTGCGGCGGTCGGAGAAATCGTGAATCGCGCGCGCGATCAGTGACTTGCCGGTGCCACTTTCACCAGTGATCAGCACGGCAAGATCGGTGTTCATCACCCGGGCGACCAGTCGGTACAGCGCCTGCATTGCGGGCGTCCGACCGACCAATGGCAAATCGTCGCCGGTTTCCCGCGGCTCCACCCGCCGCGCCACGGCACGGCGTTTCTGATCCAGCGCGCGGGCCGAGCGTTTCATCAGGTCGGGCAGATCGAAAGGCTTCGGCAGATAGTCATAGGCCTCGGCCTCCGCCGCCTGGATAGCGGTCATGATCGTGTTCTGCGCCGAAATCACGATGACCGGCAGGCCGGGGCGCATCTTGCCGATGCGGGGCAGCGCCTCCAGCCCGTTGCCGTCGGGCATGATCACGTCGGAAATGACCAGATCGCCCTTCCCTTCCTCGACCCAGCGCATCAGCGTCATCAGCGAGGACGTCGCATGCACCTTGCAGCCAGCGCGGGTCAGCGCCTGGGTCAGAACCGTGCGGATCGTGCGGTCGTCGTCCGCAACCAGAACTGTGCCATCCATCGTGCTCTGTCTCCTGCTCTTGAGTTTATGTCGCGTCTTTCGGCGCGACGGGCAGCGAAACGCGGAAAACGGTGCGTCCGGGCACCGAGTCCACCGCGATCCATCCGCCGTGGTCGGAAATGATCTTTGACACGAGCGCCAAACCCAGCCCCGTGCCGTTCTCGCGCCCGCTTACGAAGGGCTCGAATATATCGCTGGCGATGCCTGCCGGGATGCCGGGGCCATCGTCGATGATCTCGACCTGCAGCGGCAGCGCCTTGCCCGGCCCGTCCTTGCGGCGCAGGCGCAGCGACAGGTCGTAGAAGGTGCGCAGGCGGATCGTGCCGCCGCCCTTGGGGCCTGCAGCCTCGGACGCGTTCTTGATCAGGTTCAGGAACACCTGCATCAACTGGTCGGGGTCGGCCATCGTCAGGGGCAGCGACGGGTCATAGTTCTCGATGATCGTCATGTTCGCGGCGAAACCGACCAGCGCTGATTTGCGCGCGCGATCAAGGGCGTCGTGGATGTTTGTGGGACGGGTATCCGGCGGGCGCAGGTTGCCGAATTGCTCGACTTGCTCCAGCAGTTTCACGATGCGGCGGCTTTCCTCGACGATCAGGTCGGTCAACTCCCGATCCTCGGAGCTGAGGCCCATGGACAGGAGCTGAGCCGCGCCGGTGATGCCCGCGAGCGGGTTCTTGATCTCATGCGCCAGCATCTCGGCCATGCCGATTGCAGACTTGGCCGAGGTCGTCACACTCATCGCCCGGCCTAGACGGTCGGCAATGTCGCGGGGCGAGATCAGCAGCAGCACGAAATCCGGATTGTCGTGCATCGGCGCGATCTGGATGTTGCACTGCACCGGGGGGCGTTCACCGGTGGTCACATCCACATCGTTGATGAAGAGCGGCGACTGGTTGGCGCGGGCGCGTTCCAGCGCCTCATCCATCGGGGCGTCGATATGCAGGCGATCGAAGGCCGGGCTGCCCATCAGGGCCTTGGCCGAGATGTTGAAGAAGTTCTCCGCCGCAGGATTGACCTCAACGAACCTGCCTCTGGCATCAATCAGGAAGGCGGGAACGGGCAGCGAGGCCCAGATCACCCCCGGAACAGGATATGGGGAGCGATAGGTGTTCATGCCGCCGCAAGCTCTTGCGCGGCGAAGGCGTGGCGCAGGGCGCGGATCACCGCAGCCGGGTCTGCCTCGGTCATCACGGCGCCCCGATGCGCCTCCAGCCCCGCCTTGGCCAGATACCAGCCAAGGTGCTTGCGGGCGATCTTTATGCCCAACTCGTGCCCGTAGAAGGACAGCATCGCCTCGTAGTGGCTGATGACCATGTCGCCGAGGGCCGGCCCTTGCGGGATTTGCGGCGCAGTGCTGCCGAAAAGGTCATGCGCGATCTGCGCCAGCCGCCAGGGCGCGCCCTGCGCCCCGCGTCCGACCATGACGCCAAGCGCGCCCGACAGCCGAAGCGCGCGGGCGGCAGTCGCGGAATCGGTGATGTCGCCATTGGCGATGACGGGAATTTCCACCGCATCGACCACGCCGCGGATCGCGGCCCAGTCGGCCTGCCCGGTATAGAACTGGCAGCGGGTCCGGCCATGGATCGTGACCATCTGGATCCCGGCATCCTGCGCACGGCGCGCGAGGATCGGCGCGTTCAGCAGAGCGTCGTCCCAGCCGAGCCGAGTCTTGAGCGTGACGGGAACCGATACTGCGCCCACCACCGCCTCGATCAGGGTCAACGCGTGGTCGAGATCCTTCATCAGGGCAGAGCCGGAATAGCCGTTCGTGACCTTTTTCGCCGGACAGCCCATATTGATGTCGATGACGCGGGCACCCTGCGCCTCAACATAGCGCGCGGCCTCAGCCATCCAGTAAGGCTCTCGCCCCGCAAGCTGGACGGAAGTTGCGGTCTGATCGAAGCCTAGTTCGGCGCGGGCACGGGCAAGCGGGCGGGCCTGGACGACCTCTTGGCTCGCCACCATCTCGCTGACAACCAGCCCCGCGCCAAAGGACGCGACGAGCCGTCGGAACGGCAGGTCGGTGATCCCCGCAAGCGGCGCAAGCAGCACCGGCGGGTCGATCCGGACTTCCTTTCCGGGAGATGCCAGCCGAATGGACAACTGATTAATCCTTGTGCGTCCCGGTCGAGGTAGCCCGCCCACCAATGGAATACAATTATACGGTGCGGATATTTGGATCACATGACAGCATATGCCTAAATATTAGGCATATCTGCCTGAAGCTTTCGCCGCATTGTCACATCCGGTTCGCTGACCTACAGAGAGGGCGCGATTAGCAAGGTAGGGGCCATGACAACAGCCGCAATCATCGTGGCAGCCGGACGCGGACTGCGCGCAGGCGGCGATGTGCCGAAGCAGTGGCGGCAGCTTGGCGATCGAAGCGTGATTTCGCGCACGCTGGCGGCCTTTGCCGGGACGGTCGATCGCGTCCTGCTGGTGATTCACCCCGATGACCGTGCGATGGCAGAGCCGCTAGGCGTGGAACTGGTCGAGGGCGGATCGACGCGCGATGCCTCGGTCCGCAATGCGCTTGAGGCGCTGGTGGATTCGGGGGTGACGCGGGTTCTGATCCATGACGGGGCGCGGCCGCTGATCTCGACCGATCTTATCGGGCGGCTATTGGGCGCGCTGGACGGTGGGGTGGCTGCGGCCCCTGCTCTTGCCGTGACCGATGCGCTGTGGCGAGGCGATACGGGGCGCGTCGTATCACTGCAGAACCGCGAGGGGTTGTGGCGCGCGCAGACGCCGCAGGCCTTTCGCTTTGACGCAATTCTGGCGGCGCATCGTGGGCATTCAGGTGTGGCGCTGGATGATGTCGGCGTTGCGCTGGCGGCGGGCCTTGACGTGACCATCGTCGAGGGTGACGAGGACAATCTGAAACTGACGCTGCCCGGCGATTTTGCCCGGGCCGAGCGGATACTGGCGGAACGGCGTATGGATGTAAGGCTGGGCAACGGGTTCGACGTGCATGCTTTCGGACCAGGCGACCATGTCTGGCTCTGCGGCGTGAAGGTGCCGCATGGGCATGGGCTGATCGGACATTCTGATGCCGATGTGGGGATGCACGCGCTGACGGATGCGATCTATGGCGCGCTGGCCGCGGGGGATATTGGCCAGCATTTCCCGCCCTCGGACCCGCAATGGAAGGGCACGGAAAGCCGCATCTTTCTGCGCCACGCCGCCGATCTGGCGCGCACGCGCGGGTTCCGTATCGGCAATGCGGATGTGACGCTGATCTGTGAACGTCCCAAGGTCGGACCACACGCCGTGGCGATGCGAGAGGCATTGGCGGGCATCATGGGGATCGAGGCTCAGCGGGTCAGCGTCAAGGCGACGACTTCCGAACGTCTGGGGTTCACCGGGCGCGAGGAAGGCATTGCGGCACTGGCCACGGCAACATTGGTGGGCGCATGACGAGGAATATCTGCACCGTTTTCGGTTTGGGCCTGCTGCGCCCCGCACCCGGCACATGGGCGTCGCTGGTGGCGGTTCTGACCGCGATGGTCATCGACCGCTGGCTGGGCTTCCCGGTGCTGGTCGTTGCCACGGCCGCGGTGACATGGCTTGGATTCTGGGCCGTTGGGCAAGAGCTGGCGGGACGGACGGGCGAGGATCCGTCGGAGTTCGTCATAGATGAGGTCACGGGTCAGTGGCTCGCCTTCCTGTTTCCCGCCGCTGGGTTCTGGTGGCGGGGGTGGGACAGCTGGCTGCCCTGGCCCGCTCCGGTTGCGGCATTCCTGTTCTTTCGCCTGTTCGACATCTGGAAACCCTGGCTGGTTGGCCGGGCCGACCGGCGGGGCGATGCTGCGGGCCTGATGCTGGATGACCTGTGGGCGGGACTGTTCGCCGGGGTGGCGACGATCATCGCCGCCGCCCTTTACCACGTGGTGATCCTGTGACGCGGGCAGAACGGCTGCTGGGGCTGGCGCGTGCGAAAGGCGCGATGATTGCCACGGCGGAAAGTTGCACCGGGGGCATGATCTCGGCGGCGATCACCGATGTTGCGGGATCGTCGGATGTCTTCGACCGGGGGTTCGTGACCTATTCCAACGCAGCCAAGATGGCGATGCTGGGCGTGGCGCAGACCACACTCGACGCATATGGCGCGGTATCGGAGCAGGTGGCGCAGGAGATGGCGGAGGGCGCGCTGGCGCATTCGGCTGCAACCCTCGCCGTCTCGGTCACGGGTATCGCAGGTCCGGGAGGATCGGAGCATAAGCCAGAGGGGCGCGTGTGCTTTGGCCTGGCCGTCAGCGGGCGCGAAACCTTTGTCGAGACGGTCGAGTTCGGGCCAAGGGGCCGCGCCGAGGTTCGCGCCGCTACAAGGGACCATGCGCTGGACCTGCTGCTGGGCGCGCTGGATCGTTGAATTCCCCCGAAGGTCAGCCGTCGGGGCTTCCCTCGCGGACTTGCAGGTATTCTATAAGTGACCCGGCCCGTAAAGCACGGCAGCCCGACGTTCGAACGCGCGCACGATGCGCTGCATCGCATCGTTGAAGACGACGCCGATGATCCCTTGCAGGATGGCGTTGCGGAATTCGAAATCGACAAAGAACTCGACCTCACACCCGCCCTCGGGCCGGTCGCGGAAGGCCCACCACGACTGCATCTTGCGGAACGGCCCGTCGAGATATTCGGTGTCGATGCGCTTTTTCCCGGGCCAGAGCGTCACGCGGCTGGCGAATTTCTCGCGGAACACCTTGAACGAGATGACGAGGTCCGCCTCCAGCACCTCGCCCCCCTCGATGGGACGGCGGGAGTTGATGCGGGCGGCGGAATTCCACGGCAGGAATTCGGGATATCTGGCAACGTCTGCGACAAGATCGTACATCTGCTGCGCCGTATAGGGTAGGATCTTGACTTCGCGGTGGGTCGGCATCTGCGACTTGTTCCCAGGGGGCAGCATGTGGGCGGCGTGACTTGGTCATGCGTTTTCGGTAAACCGGCCCGGGAAATCAAGGGGTCGCCATGCCGGACAAAGCTTATGTGATAGATCAGATGATCTCGGCCAAGGCGATTGCCGCCCGGGTCGAGGCGCTTGCCCGCGAAATCACCACCCATTTCGCAGGCACGGAAAAGCTGATCGTGGTCGGTTTGCTGCGCGGATCTTTCGTATTCATCGCCGATCTGGTGCGCGAGATCGAATTGCCGGTCGAGGTCGATTTCCTTGAGGCGTCGTCCTATGGCGACGCGCTGGAAAGCTCTCGCGAGGTGCGAATTCTGAAGGACTTGCGCGGAGAGATTGCGGGCCGCGACGTGCTGGTGGTCGAGGATATCGTCGATACCGGCTTTACCCTGTCCCATGTCGTGCGCCTGTTGCAGAGCCGCGAGCCGAAACGGCTGGAGGTCTGCGCATTGCTGGACAAGCCTTCGCGGCGAGAGGTGCCGATCAGGGCCACGTGGACGGGATTCGAAATTCCCGATGAATTCGTCGTGGGTTACGGGATCGACTTCGCGCAAAGGAACCGCAACCTGCCCTATATAGGGAAGGTCCGCTTCACCGATGCTGCCTGACCTTCTGGCGCCCGGACTTGACGTGATCTTTTGCGGCACGGCTGCCGGAAAGCGCTCGGCTGAACGGGGACATTACTACGCAGGCCCCGGCAATCGGTTTTGGCCCACCTTGGCCGAGATTGGTCTGACCGGTCGGCTTTTCACGCCGGAGGAAGACCATTTGCTGCCCGGATTGGGTCTGGGCTTCACCGATCTGGCAAAGGACGTGGCGGGCACGGACAGCCAGATTCCGGCCTCCGCCTATACGCCAAAGCGGCTGGCCGACGTGGTTGCCCAATGGCGTCCCCGCGCCGTCGCCTTCACCAGCCTGACGGCGGCGCGCATCGCGCTTGGCGCGCGGCATGACCCCGGCAGAACGCAGCATGGCGCCCTGCCCGGCACGGTCATCTGGGTTCTGCCTTCTCCCTCCGGCCTCGCGCGGGGGCATTTCCGCATCGAACCGTGGCGCGATCTGGCGCTGTGGCGGAGGCAAGCCGCATGATGTGGCTGATGCGCCTTGCCCGCTGGGCGCGTCACCCGCCTTCACCCGGTCGGGTCGCGCTGGTGTTCGGCGTGGTCGCCGCCTGCCTGCTGCTGGTCGGGATCGAGCATTTCATAGGCTGGCCGGATTGGTTGACCGTGAACCGGATCGGCCAGGGCCCCCGGATACGTCCCTGACGCTTTTGCCGGTCGCAGGTTGCGTATCGGATCATGCGGGCTATCGTCTGGACTACGTATGGGCATTGGCCCGACCGCAACGGAGGCATCATGCGCGTGATCGTGGGAATTATCGCCGTCCTGATCCTTGGATTCGCCACCTTTGCCATGATCACACGGCCGGTGGCGACGGACCCGGCTGAGATGGAGGGGCTGGCTGGCGATCCCGCGCGTGGCGAGTTGGTGTTCTGGGCGGGCGGCTGCGCCTCTTGCCATGCAGCGCCGGGCGCCACCGGGGACGACAGGCTGGTGCTCGCCGGGGGGCTGAAACTTCAGACCCCCTTCGGCACCTTTTCGGTGCCGAATATCTCGCCCAACCCGGATCGTGGAATTGGGCGCTGGAGCATGGTCGATCTGGACAGCGCGATGCGGAACGGCACCTCACCTGCGGGTCAGCATTACTACCCGGCCTTTCCCTATACCTCATACGCCAATGCGACGTATCAGGATGTGGCCGACCTTTGGGCTTTCCTGCAGACCCTGCCCCCGTCGGATCGTCCGAACGATCCGCATGATCTGGGCTTTCCCTTCAACCAGCGCATCCTTCTTGGCGGCTGGAAATTCCTAACCCCCGTCGGTGGCTGGGTTGTCGAGGGACCGCTGACCCCGGAAGAGGAACGCGGGCGGGCATTGGTCGAGGGGCTGGGCCATTGCAGCGAATGCCACACGCCGCGCGATGCGCTGGGCGGGCGCGACCTGTCGCGCTGGCTGGCAGGGGGACCAAATCCCGAAGGTCGAGGGCAGATCCCGAACATCACCCCGGCCCGCCTGACATGGACGACGGACGAGGTGGCCGAATACCTGAAGTCGGGGTTCACCCCGGAGTACGATTCGGCGGGCGGACAGATGGCGGATGTCGTGCAAAACCTTTCGCACCTGCCCGACAGCGACCGGAATGCCATTGCGGCCTATCTGGCGAAAGTTCCGCCGGTGGAGTAAGTGCTGGCCGATTGCAATCACGAGATCGACATGACCGATCAGCAAGCGCCCGAGACGACGCCCCATCATCTTTCAGAGACGACAGTGGTTACGATCATCAGCGCAATCGCGCTGTCGCACATGTTCAATGACCTTATTCAGTCGCTGATCCCGGCGATCTATCCCATCCTGAAATCGGAACTTGCGCTAAGCTTTGGACAGATCGGGCTTATCACTTTCGTTTTCCAGGGCACGGCTTCGATCCTGCAGCCCCTGGTCGGCATCTATACCGATCGCAAGCCGCAGCCCTATTCGCTGGTCGTTGGCATGAGCGCATCGCTGACGGGGCTGGTCCTGCTGGCGAATGCGTGGAGTTTCGGCATGGTTCTGCTGGCCGTGGCGTTGGTCGGGATCGGCTCTTCGATCTTTCACCCGGAATCGAGCCGCATCGCGCGGCTGGCCGCGGGACGGCGTCCGGGATTCGCGCAGTCGTTCTTCCAGGTCGGCGGAAATGCCGGGTCCGCGCTTGGACCGCTGCTGGCGGCCTTTGTCGTCGTGCCTTTCGGGCAGTCCAGCGTCCAGTGGTTCGCGCTGGTGGCGCTGGCGGGGATGGGCGTGCTGTTCATGGTGGGGCGGTGGTATGCCTCGGAGGGCATGGTGCGCATCGGCACGGCGCGGTCGCGTGCGCAGACCGTTCGGCTGCCGCAGCGGGTCGTGCGCTTTGCCATCGCGGTCCTGATCGCGCTGACCTTTTCAAAATTCGTCTATATGGCCGCCTATTCCAGCTACTACACCTTCTACCTGATCGAGCATTTCGGCCTGTCAGTATCCCAAGCGCAGCTTTGTCTGTTCCTGTTCCTGGCTGCCGTCGCACTGGGCACCATCATCGGCGGACCTATCGGCGACAAAATCGGACGGAAACGGGTGATCTGGGTGTCGATCCTTGGCGTGGCGCCGATCGCTTTGCTGATCCCGTATGTCGGGCTGGTGCCAACTGTGGCGCTTAGCGCCCTAGCCGGCATGACGCTCGCCTCGGCCTTTCCGGCGATCATCGTCTATGCGCAGGATCTGATGCCCGACAAGGTCGGCATGATCGCGGGGCTGTTCTTTGGTCTGGCCTTCGGCATGGGCGCTTTGGGTGCGGCGGCGCTGGGGATGATCGCGGACCAGACCTCGATCACCTACCTGTTCTGGCTGACGTCGTTCCTGCCGCTGATCGGCGTGCTGGCGGTGTTCCTGCCCGATGTGAAGCGAGTCTAGACCCGACCGAGCTTTGCCAGCCGCGCGTCACGCAAACGGGCGAAGTCGTCACCCGCATGATAGGATGACCGGGTCAGCGGCGTGGCCGAGACCATGAGGAAGCCCTTGCCGTAAGCGGACTTCTCATAAGCCGCGAATTCGTCCGGCGTGACGAAACGGTCCACCCGATGGTGCTTTGGCGTCGGCTGCAGATATTGCCCGATGGTCAGGAAATCGACATCCGCCGCGCGCATGTCGTCCATTACCTGCAACACGGCCTGCCGCGTTTCGCCCAGACCCACCATGATACCCGACTTGGTGAACATCGCAGGGTCGAGTTCCTTCACCCGCTGCAGCAAACGCAGCGAGTGGAAATAGCGCGCGCCGGGGCGAACCTCGGGGTAAAGGCCGGGGACGGTTTCAAGGTTGTGGTTGAAGACATCGGGCCGCGCCTCGACGACCTTTTCCAGCACCGAAGGCGCACATTTCAGGAAGTCGGGCGTCAGGATCTCGATCGTCGTGCCGGGCGAGCGATGGCGGATCGCACGGATGGTCTGGGCGAAATGCTCGGCCCCGCCATCGGCCAGATCGTCACGGTCGACGGATGTGACAACGACATGGTTCAGGCCAAGCTGCTGCACGGCATGGGCGACCCGCCCCGGTTCGAACACATCGAGATTCTTCGGACGGCCCGTCGCCACGTTGCAGAAAGTGCAGCCGCGGGTGCATATCTCGCCCATGATCATCATGGTCGCGTGACCCTGGCTCCAGCATTCGCCGACGTTCGGGCAACCCGCCTCTTCGCAGACGGTCACCAGTTTCTGTTCGCGGATGATGTCGCGCGTGGCCTTGTAGCCGGCGCTCGTCGGGGCCTTGACGCGTATCCAGTCCGGCTTCTTCGGCTGGGCGTTATCGACGCGATGCGCCTTTTCCGGGTGCCGCTGGTCGGGGATTTTCAGATCGCGCAAGCTGGCCTCGCTGGCAGAAGATGCCCTTAGACATAGGACTTTTCCACAAGCCTGGCAATGAGAGGCCCATTCGCAAAAGACATGGCGGCCTGTGTAAAAATGATTGCCACACGGCAACGGTTGCCAGCAATAAAGACGATTGTTGCAAATTCGACAGAGAAATTGCGCAAGGTTGACCTAGGGTTAAGCTGCCGGAAGGCATCCGGGACTATTGGCCCCGGACTTGCAACTGAGGCGACGCAGACAGGCCATAGCCTGCAAGTCGCCCGCAGGAGGGAACATGTCGAAAAAACTTATAGCGGAGGTGTTGGGCACCTTCATTCTTGTCTTCTTTGGTTGCGGCGCGGCTGCAATTGCAGGCCCGCTTGTCGGATATACCGGGATCGCCCTTGCCTTCGGCATCTCGATCGTCGCCGCCGCATATGGCTTTGGCGCAATCTCGGGCGCGCATCTTAACCCTGCGGTGTCGCTGGGCTTTGTCGCCGCTGGCCGGATGAGCGTTGGCGACTTCATCGGCTATGCCATAGCGCAGATCGTCGGCGCGATCATCGCCGCCGCCGTGCTGTATGTGATCCTGAGCGGTCAGGGCGGCGGCGCCGTTCCGATCGCGGGTCTTGGTGCCAACGGCTATGGTCCGGGCTACCTGGGCGAATATACACTAGGCGCGGCCCTGGTGTTCGAAATCGTCGCGACCTTCGTATTCGTCTCGGTGATCCTTGGGGCAACCGGCGTGGGTTCGGCGGCTGGTTTTGCTGGGCTCGCGATCGGTTTGACGCTGGCGGGTATCCACCTTGTCGGCATCAACGTGACCGGCGTGTCGGTGAACCCTGCCCGGTCGATCGGCCCGGCGCTGTTCACAGGCGGTTCGGCCCTGGCCCAGCTTTGGGTATTCATCGCGGCACCGCTGGTCGGGGGCGTTTTGGCGGGTATTGTCTATGGTGCGGGCCTGACCAAGGCTGACTGATAGAGAGTGACGCCGCGGACAGGACTGCCCGCGGTGTCAGAAATACCGGGTTTCAGCGCGGCTGTTCCCAGACGACTGTATTGTTGAAGGCATACATCATGCAGGTCGCCACCACGGGATCGCCTTCACAAGCCTTTTTTGCCTCGGCGATTGCGTTCGCATCGGTATCGGCGTTCTTCCAGGACCAATTGCCATTGGTGTTGAAAAAGAATGCCTTCGGCATCGGCGCATCGCGATAGGTGCGGGCAACCACACGATCCTGTTCGGCGATCAGCGGGATGCGGCGGAAGTTGAACGTGGTAGGATCATAATTCAGCATACGCGGCTGCTGAGCATAGCTGCCATCGGGACGCGCCGTTGATTTGCCATTGATCGAGACGATCCGGCACGGCTCGAAGTTGTAATACTCGCACCCCTCCAAAGCAGGCCGCGCCAGCTCTTCCAACGAGGCGATAGGTGAGGTCGAATAGCTGCCGCGATAATCCCAGATCTGGTTAGGGCTGACGACCAGGACATAGCCCAGGATCTTCCCCTCTTTATATTCGGCTATGCGATCCCGCATGTAACTCCGCGCGGCATCCGTCATCCAGGGCATCTGATCAAGGTTGAAATCGACAGCCGTCATCTCGATCACAGGAACCGCGCCCGACGACTCGGCCGCATGGCCAACCACGGGCGCCAGAAACAATGACGCCGCCAAAATATGTGCAATAAGCTTCATTCTGCGTCTCCTGACATCGGCCGGGGGCCACCCGGCACGCGGCGGAGACTAGCACCGCGCCTTTCTGGCAGGAAAAGATTTCCGTTGGGGAATGCGTGGCATCGCGCAGCGGTTGTCGAGGCCACGAAAGAGTGCCTATCCGATAAGCGGACCAGACCTGCCATAGGCTTCGTCATAGTGGCGCTTCAGGCGTTGCAGGGCGATGCGCAGCACGATCTTGCCCGACCGGGCTGACCATCCCATGCGCTTTTCCGCGGCCTCCAGCCCCTCCAGGAAACAGCAGCAACGCAGAACCATGTCACCCAGTCCCGGCCCCAGGTCGCGCAGTGCCCGCGCCACCCTGTCGCGCGCCGCGCGCGGACCTTCGGCCATTCCCGCATCGCCACGAAATCCGCCACGGTCGCCACCGGTCAGGAAACGGTCCCAGTTCTGCGCGACCCGCGGCCCCATCTGGGCAAGCTCGAAATCCTCACGCAACCGTTCCGCCGCATCGACCAGTTCAGCCTCAAGAAACGGCTTGCCATCCTTGTCGCGGCGGCGGCCCAGCAGCGCCACCGGGCTTTCAGCAAGGTTGTAACGCTGGCGACGGGGGCCGTCCTCATCCTCGATCTCGCGCTCGTCCCAGTCTCGGTGCTGGTTGGCGAAAGGCGTCTGCGCCTCGGCCATGCCGCGCGGTTCGACCTCCATGAACCGCTTCAGCGCCGCCCGGCCCGGTGCCGTTATCTCATAGCTGGCGACCCGACCAGGTTTGGTGCAAGAGATCCAGTCCTTCAGCGCGAAAGCCTGCGCCAACGTGCGCTCAACCACACCCGTTCGCTCGGTCCGCCCACCGGGCAGCGCGCGCAGCACCGCAGCCTTTTCCATATCCGCCGCAATGGCCAGAACTGCGCCGGGTTCGGACAGGCGGCGTAGGATGCGTCGCGCCTCGCGCGCTATGGTGGCGTTGTCGATCATCAGGTGTTCGGCACGGATGGGAGCTGACACGGTGGCGATATCCTCTGCGGGGGAAACAAGGGCGCATTGTGCACGGGCCCGCCCAAGCGCCGCCAACGCCTCATCCACAAGGGGATCGTCGCGGCGGTTTTCATAGCGCCTGACCTGCCGCATCACCGTCGAAGCCGCACAACCCTTGCGACGCGCCAGGGCTCGCAGGGAAAGACCGTCTTCGGTGTGATGCAGATACAGACGCACGGCCTCGGGCAGCCATGCCGGCAGATACACATCTGCACTTATGTTGGTTTTCATCCCTGCGATCCAAGCCCCTTGCAGCAGGCCGATGGTGCCCCGTTTTGAGCGATTACAACCGTGGGATGCATTTCTTACCGGTTCGTTAATGGTAAAGCTTTTGCCAATAATTGTTTCCAAAACCTAAACTAAACTGACAAGGGCGAACGCAACTGCGGCGCGAATGCAACGCCCGGTTGTTCCGGTTAAACGTCAAACCTTCACAGCCGGAGACTCGCCAATGACCGACCTGCGCAGCCTGCTTTCCAGCCTGGAGCGCCCTCGCTTACTGATCCGCGCCGCAAGGCATGGCCTTGTCGACTATCGCCGCGACCGCGATCTGCGTCGGCTGATTGGAGCAAGCACGGCCCCGACACCCACGGTCGCGGTGCCACGCCTGCTGTCCGAAGAGGCGCATATGGAAACAATCCGGCAGACCGGAGATGCCACTTACAGCATCGCCCGGCACATAGAGGTGCTGATCGCGCTGATGGCCGAGGCGCGTCTGCTGATGCGCAGCGACGCGGTGGCCTGAAGCGCGGGCGCTTTTCAGCGCCCGTTGCGGATCAGATGAAGGCGTCGGGCATCGACGCCTTCTTGCGCGCCACATAATCGCGCAGGCCCTCGGCAATGCCTTCGTCCAGCGCGGGCGGCTGATAATCACCCAGCATCTTGGCGACACGCTCGGATGCCAGCGCCTCGGTATCGCGCGCGCCTTCCTCGTCCCAGGTCTCGAACGGCTTGTAGTCCAGCAGTTCGGTGCGCCAGAACGCGCTCTTGAAATTGTCCTGCGTGTGCTGGCAGCCAAGGTAATGGCCACCCGGCCCAACCTCGCGGATGGCGGACATGCCCTGCCCGTTCTCGTCCATCATCACGCCCTTGGCGAGGTGATGCAGCGTGCCCAACTGGTCGGCGTCCATGACGAACTTCTCGTAGGACGACACGAGGCCACCCTCCAGCCAGCCGCAGGCGTGCAGCATGAAGTTCACACCCGCCAGCAACGCCATGTTCAGCGAGTTCGCACTCTCATACGCCGCCTGAGCATCCGGCAATTTCGACCCGCAGAAGGCCCCGCCCGACCTGTAAGGCAGTCCCAGACGGCGGGCGAGTTGTCCCGCGCCATAGGTGATATGCGCGGCCTCGGGCGTGCCAAACGTCGGCGCGCCAGAGTTCATGTCGATCGAGGTCACGAAGGCGCCGAAGATCACCGGCGCACCGGCCCGGACCAACTGGCTATAGGCGCACCCCGCCAGAACCTCGGCCAGAACCTGCGTCAGCGTCCCGGCCACCGTCACCGGGGCCATGGCACCGCCGACGATGAAGGGGCTGACGATCGCCGCCTGATTGTGGCGCGCATAGACCTCCAGCGCGCCCATCATCGTCGAATCGAATGTCAACGGACTGTTGATGTTGATCAGGCTGGTCATCACGGTGTTGCTGGCGACGAAATCCTTGCCGAACAGGATCTCGCACATCTCGACCGAGTCCTGCGCGCGGCTGGGTTCGGTGACAGACCCCATGAAGGGCTTGTCGGACAGTTCCATATGCGCCAGCAGCATGTCGAGGTGACGCTTGTTCACCGGAACGTCGGTAGGCTCACAAACCGTGCCGCCCGAATGCTGCAGCCACTTGGACATGTAGCCCAGCTTCACGAAGTTACGGAAATCCGCGATGGTCGCATAGCGGCGTCCCCCCTCGCGATCACGGACGAAGGGCGGTCCATAGACCGGGGCCAGCACCAGATTGCGGCCACCGACATCGACGCTGCGGCCCGGATTGCGGGCGTGTTGCACGAAGGTTTTCGGCGCGGTCGCGATCAGCTTGCGGGCAAGGCCACGCGGAATGCGAACCCGCTCGCCCTTCACGTCGGCTCCTGCCGCGCGCCACAGATCCAGCGCCGCCGGGTTGTCAACGAAGTTCACGCCGATCTCTTCCAGAACCGTCTCGGCGTTATACTCGATGATCTCGAGCGCTTCTTCGTTCAGGATCTCGAAGTTCGGGATGTTGCGCCGGATCGTGTCCGCCACGTCAAAGCTGATCGCCGTGCGTTCTGCCCGCCGCGCCGAACCGCCCCCACCGCGCGCCCGCCGCCCTGCTGCCGCAACATCGCTCATGCCCAAGTCCTCCGCCGATTATGCCTTGTCTATGTCGCCAATTGATTGTGATCAGAGGGATGAAACCGCCATCTGAGGCCGGAAAACGACATGTGCCGCCGATAGAAAATCGTCGGCACATGGTGTGGGCGTCAGGGGAATGCGCCCCAGCAGGCACGGGCACGAAGAAGACCCCTGGTTGCTCAGCGCCAAGTCGCCATGTCGTAAACGAAATGAAATCCGAGGGTTATGTATACAGACACTTGCGGATTCGACGCCTTACGTCCACATAACCCCCAACGACAGCGTAGTCGCCACGGCCCGTTCCCGCATCCTTGCCCTCGGTCAGGCGCACCCCCGCGCCCCCGCCGATAAGATCCGACCCTGCTTGCGCAGCCCTTTCCGAGCGCGTAACCACACGCGCATGACCCAGCATCAGCGCCTGCTTATCATCGACTTCGGCAGTCAAGTGACCCAGCTTATCGCGCGCCGGTTGCGAGAGCTGAACGTCTACTGCGAAATCCACCCCTATCAGAAGGTCACGGAAGCCTTCCTGAAGGACTTCGCCCCGCAGGCGATCATCCTGTCGGGTGGCCCCTCGTCGGTCTTTGCCGAAGGTGCGCCACTGCCCCCGATGGCGGCATTCGAGGCGGGCGTTCCCGTGCTGGGTATCTGCTATGGCCAGCAGGCGATGATGCACATGCTGGGCGGCAAGGTCGAACGCGGCCACGGCACCGCCGAGTTCGGCCGCGCCTTCGTGACCCCCTCTGGTGCCACCCTGCCCCTGCTGGACGGCTGGTTCGAGGATGGGCGCGAACAGGTGTGGATGAGCCATGGCGACCACGTCTCGGCCATCGCCCCCGGCTTTCAGGTCTACGGCACCTCGCCCAACGCGCCATTTGCCATCACGGCGGACGCGGGCCGCGACTTCTACGCCGTCCAGTTCCACCCCGAGGTGCACCACACCCCGCGCGGTGCCAAGTTCTATGAGAACTTCGTGCGTCTGGCAGGCTTCACCGGCGACTGGACCATGGGCGCCTATCGTGAGGACGCCATCGCCAAGATCCGCGCTCAGGTCGGCAATGAAAAGGTCATCTGCGGCCTCTCCGGTGGCGTAGATTCCTCAGTCGCCGCCGTCCTGATCCACGAAGCCATCGGCGACCAGCTGACCTGCGTCTTCGTCGACCACGGGTTGCTGCGTCAGGGTGAAGCCGAACAGGTCGTGGAAATGTTCCGCGGGACCTACAACATCCCGCTGATTCATGCCGACGAGAGCGACCTCTTCCTGAACGCGCTGGAAGGTGTCACCGACCCGGAAGTGAAGCGGAAAACTATCGGACGTCTGTTCATCGAGGTGTTCGAGAAACACGCCAAATCCGTTGGCGGCGCGAAATTCCTCGCGCAAGGCACCCTTTACCCCGACGTCATCGAAAGCGTCAGCTTCTCGGGCGGTCCCTCGGTCACGATCAAAAGCCACCACAACGTCGGTGGCCTGCCCGAAAAGATGGGCATGAAACTGGTCGAACCGCTGCGAGAGCTGTTCAAGGACGAGGTGCGCGCGCTTGGCTGCGAGCTTGGCCTGCCGCAAAGCTTCATCGGCCGTCATCCCTTCCCCGGCCCCGGCCTTGCCATCCGCTGCCCCGGAGAGATCACGCGCGAGAAACTGGAAATCCTGCGCCAGGCCGATGCCGTCTATATCGACCAGATCCGCAAGCACGGGCTTTACGACGACATCTGGCAGGCCTTCGTGGCTCTCCTGCCCGTCCGTACCGTCGGCGTCATGGGCGACGGGCGCACCTACGACTACGCTTGTGCCTTGCGCGCGGTGACGAGCGTGGACGGCATGACCGCCGACTACTATCCCTTCACCCACGATTTCCTCGGCGAAACCGCGACCCGCATCATCAACGAAGTACGCGGCATCAACCGGGTTACCTACGACATCACCTCGAAACCGCCGGGCACGATCGAGTGGGAATAGGCCCCGCGCCTGCCTACTGCTGCGGCATGACAGGCGCCATCAGCAGGTAGGGCGTCTTCGGCTCCTGATCGGGCGGGACCGTGCCGGGCATGGCGTCGCCCGGATCGCCAAGCGAGGCGATGTAGCGGTAGAGCGATCGCACCTCGACCTCGTTCATCGCATTGACGTTGTACCAGGGCATCGGAGGCAGCGCCTTGAAGTTGCGGGTATATTCCAGAAATTCATCCTCGGTCCGCGCTGCTACCGTCAGGCGCAGGTTGCTGGCGTAGGTGGTGCCCCACGGTCCGCGCCAGCCCATCGGCACGCCCTTCAACGCAGCCGCGGGGTCCACCACGCCGCCGCTTTCGTTGTAACCGGCGGTATGGCAATCGTGGCAGCCGCTGGTCACGGCCAGCCGCGCACCGCGTTCGACGGAAGGTTCGTCCTGCGCCAGTGCGGGGAGTGAAAAGCCTGCGGCCAAAGCCGCGGCATAGATGCTGATCTTCATGCTTGCCTCGATAGGTGCGTTTGCCGGATCGATACTTGGCGGGATGGGCGTCAGCCCATCGTCATCCGCGATGGCGGACCGCCGGTTCGGGGTCCGGCGGCCCTGCCCGACTAGCTTTTGATGAAAGCCAGAAGATCGGGGTTCACCACATCTGGGTGCGTCGTGCACATGCCGTGCGGCAGGCCTTCATAAGTCTTGAGCTTGCCATTCTTCAAAAGCTTGATCGCCTTCAGCGCGGAATCGGCGATTGGCACGATCTGGTCGTCCGTGCCGTGCATGACCAGCACGGGAACCGTGATCTTCTTCAGATCCTCGGTGAAGTCGGTTTCGGAAAAGGCCTTGATGCAGTCGTAATGCGCCTTCGCGCCGCCCATCATGCCCTGTCGCCACCAGTTGTCGATCACGCCCTGATCGACCTTGGCGCCCGCACGGTTGTAGCCATAGAACGGCCCCGCCGGCACATCGACAAAGAACTGGGCGCGGTTGGCCAACAGAGCGGCGCGTAACCCGTCGAAAACCTCGATCGGCAGCCCCTCGGGGTTGGCCGCCGACTTCACCATGATCGGCGGCACCGCCCCGATCAACACCGCCTTCGACACCCGGCCCGCCTCAGCGCGGGCAACGTAATGGGCGACTTCGCCACCGCCGGTCGAATGGCCGATGTGGATGGCACCCTTCAGGTCAAGCGCCTTTGCCAGTTCGGCCACATCGGCGGCATAAGTGTCCATCTCATTGCCCGTCGCCGTCTGGGTCGAACGCCCATGCCCCCTGCGGTCATGGGCAATCACGCGATAGCCCTTTTCCAGGAAAAACATCATCTGGTTGTCCCAGTCGTCCCCGCTCAGCGGCCAGCCGTGGTGAAAGACCAGCGCCTGCGCGCTCTTGGCACCCCAATCCTTGTAGTAGATTTCGGTGCCGTCCTTGGTTGTTATGATAGTCATGATGTCTCCTCGCTGTTTCGGCGGATGCCGTGTGGGGTCGCAGACTTCAAAATGCCGGGCGGCCCGGAAATACGCGCCGCAACGGGCAGTTGGGGAATAGGAGCTGCCTCGCGATCCGGTTGCCTTGGGGATTCGGCCACGGAGGCCAAAGCCCCCACCGCCGCGCCTAACCAAGCGCGGAGAGGTGGCGGCTGTCAACGAAACTATCGGGCTGGCAACCAACCATCGCAACAGCTTGACCGGCGTGGTGATTGCATGGGCATCGCGGCTCGCCTACATCGCATGAAAGCGGAGGCGACATGGACGGCGGCACTTTCGGCCAGATGGCCTATCTCATGATCCTTCTGGTCGCAGTCGGCGGCTGGGTTGTGGTCGAATATCGCGGTCGGATGGGCAGCGCGCTGCGCACGGCCGCGGCCTGGGGCCTGATCTTTATCGGTGTCATGGCAGGCTACGGGCTGTGGACCGACATGCGCAGCGACATCCGGCGAGAAGCTGTGATGGTTGGCGACAGCATGCAGGTGCCGCGCGCGCAGGACGGACACTACTACCTGACCCTGAACGTCTCGGGCCAGCCGGTGGATTTCATGGTCGATACCGGGGCGACGAACGTCGTTCTGTCACGCGCCGATGCGTCGCGGGTGGGCATCGACCCCTCATCGCTCGCCTATATCGGCGAGGCGCAGACCGCCAACGGCTCGGTCCGCACCGCCCGCGTGAAGATCGAGAATGTGACCCTTGGCCCCTGGAACGACCCGACGCTCGCCGCCTGGGTCAGCGACGGGGCGATGGATGGATCGCTGCTGGGGATGGATTACCTGGGCAAGTTCCGCATCGAGATCGCCGACGACAAGATGATCCTGCGGCGGTAGGGCGCCCCAAACCTCAAATGCTATCTCTGGCGAAGGCCATCGCCTTCGCCATGCAGTGCAGATCGAGTTGCACCGGTCGTGGCCCCAAAGGCCACGGTCAGCGCCCGCCCCGCCAATGGCGGGCGCTTCGCACCCGCCGGGGCAGGCACTGGCCTCTGCGATCTCTCGGCACGAATGGTCTTGGGACAATGTTGCGCTTCGGGCGGGGAAACGCGGGTCGCGTTTCTGATCCCGCCCGGCCAAACGTTATCGCTGAGGGCTACGGCGCATCCTCGGTCGATACCCTTGCAAAAGCTGTCTCGGCCCCCGGATGCAGCGGCGCGGTCAATCCCCGGCTTTGCATCAGCATCGGGTCCAGCCCCGCCAGCACCGGCGCGCGCCGCCCCAGCGGTTGCAATTCGGCCAGCGTATCGGCGACCACGGCCTCGACCATCCGCTGGGGCGTATCCGTCCGGGCGACCAGCGTCGCGGTCACGGAAAAGCTCGGAACCTCCAGCGCACCCTCGGCATAGGCACCCATCGGGATCGCGGCGACCGACAGGTCGTTGCCGCCGCCGATCACATCGGCGATCTCGGCCGGGGTCAGCGGCAGGATGCGCGCGTCGCATTCTTGTATCGCGCGGACGACGCCTTCGTTTGGATGGCCGACGATCAGGAATGTCGCGTCGATAGCCCGGTTGCAAAGCGCATCGACCGCGATCCCGACCGGCAGTTCCGAAACCTCGGCAAAGTCACCCTCGCTCAGGCCCAGCGACGAAAACATCCGGGTGATCGTGGCCCGCCGTCCCGAGGAAGGATGCCCCAGGTCGACGCGTGCACCGGCAAGCTGCCTTACATCTGTGACACCAAGATCGGCACGGACCAGTATTGTCATCGTCTCGGGGTAAAGTCCCAGCACGCTGCGCATCTCGGGCATCGGGCCGTCGCTCAGGAATCGCCCCGTGCCCGTAAAGGCCTCTGCCTGCAGATCGGACTGCACCATCGCGAAGTCCAGTTCACCCCGCCGCAGCGCGTCGATGTTATAGACTGATCCGCTGGTCGGGTCCGGGCTGCACCGCATCGCGCCCTTCTGCTGTCGGTTGACGACATCGCAGATCGCCCAGGCGGCGGAATAATAGCCGCCCGACACATCCCCCGCGCCCAGCGTGAACAGGGGCATCTCCTGCGCCATGGCGCCCTGACCGATGAAAAGGGCCGCGATCGTTGCAAGTATACGTCGCACCTTACCCTCCACATCAGCCTTTGCGCTGCAAAATAGCCCAGCGAAACCGCTATGGCCAGTTGCCGCAACACCGGGACCGCGTATTGTGGCCGCGCGCGGAACTTGTCCCCCGCCACGCGGGGCAAAGGGATTAAGGCGATGCCGGATTTCATTTTCGACATGGATCTGAACCAGCTTGCCATAACCATCACCGTGCTGGTCGTCGCTTCGGTCTTTGTCGGACTCGTCTTGGTCAAACCCATCCTGCGGCTTCTTATGGGCACGGGGCCAGACTTCAACGAACACCTCTCTTACGTCACCGGCGGGTTCAGCCTGTTCTACGGGCTGCTGCTTGGTCTGCTGACGGTCGCCGCCTATCAGAACAGCGAACGCATCCGCGACGGCATCCAGAACGAGGCGGCGAGTTTGGGTGTGCTTTACACCTCGCTCGATTCCTATCCCGAGCCCTTGCGCAGCGACGTGCGCGCCATGATGCGGGACTATGTGCTTTACACGATCAACGCCGACTGGCCCGCGCATCGCCAGGGCGACATGTTGAACGGCGGCACCGACCGGATTGCCGCCATGCGGAACAAGCTGGCCCGGTTCGAGCCAAAGACGACGGGGCAAGAGATCGTCCACACCGACGTTCTGGGCGGGTTTCAGCGCTTCAACGAGGCGCGGCAGGTGCGACTTTCGGGCACGATCACCGGAATTCCGGGCGTGTTGTGGTATGCTGTGCTTGTGGGTGCCGCCGTCAACATCCTGCTGATCATCATGCTGAAGATGCGCCCGGTGCAGCAATTCGTGCTGGGGTCGATCACCGCCTTCTTTCTGGGCGTCATCCTGTTCGTGATCATCGTGCTCGACCGGCCTTTGCGCGGCCCGGCCGGGCTGCCGCCTGCACCTTTCGAGCTGTTGTGGCAAAAGACGATGGTCTGGGACGAAGCGGCGATTTGAAACGCAAGAAGGAACCGGCGATGGCCCAATTCCAGATCCGAGACGTCGAGGGGATGCGACAGGTCCAGATCACCATCGCGGATGAGATGGTGCGCGCCCGCAAGGGCGCCATGTCCAACATGCGTGGCAATATCCACCTGATCCCCCGCCTGCCCGGCACCCGCGACCTGATCCGCAGCCCCTTCACCCGCGAAGGGGCGATACGTCCCTATTACGAAGGGACCGGCGAGATCGTGCTGCAACCCTCAATCGGCGGCTATCACTTGATGGAGGTCGCAGAGGGGGAACGCTGGATACTCGAACCCGGCGTCTTCTGGGCGTGTGAAGGATCGGTGCAGTTGGGCATGACCCGCGATCCGTTCTTCGCCTCGCTCTGGGCGGGCGATGGGCTGTTCAACTGGAAAACCACACTTGCCGGTCATGGCCGCGCGGCGATCCGCACGCCGGGCCCGGTCGAGATCGTGGACATCAACGACGCGCAGATGCGTGTGCAGGGTCGGCTGGTTCTTGGCCGAACCGATGGCCTGCGCTTTTCCTCGCAGCGACCGGCGGCTTTCCTGCGCAGCTATATCTCGGGCCAGTCCCGGCTGCGGGTGTTCTCGGGCACCGGAAAGCTGCTGGTGTGCTGGACGCCCTACTGGAACGAGCAGCTTCTGCGCCACGTCCACAACGATTTCGACGACATGACCTGATCAGGTCGCCGGGCCGCTTTCCTCTTTCTTTTTCCAGCTGCCATCCTCTTCGGCCCAGAACTGCGCCGACAGTCCGGCAGAGACCGCCATGCGCCACTGGTTGCGTGCAACCTCAAGCTGGTAGGGGTCGTTGCCGTCAAAGATAACCCAGACACGCTCCATCCCCGTCACGTCCGCAGGGGCGAAGTCCGCGCCTTCAAGCGCCATCAGCGCGACAGCTGCATTGGTATGCGCCGCAGCGGTTGTAAGCAGCACTAGCTGGTCCGCATCATACGGACCACCGGCCATGCCGTGGGGGAGAAAGTCCTCGTCCGGCCCCAGCCACAGATCGTTGTCCAGCCGATCCAGCCGCTCGGTGCTTCGCCCCCGGACGGCAACGCGCCACCCCTGCGACAGGGCGCGCGTCGCGAGGTTGCGCACCGTCGCATCAACCGAGGATCGCGTGATGCGATAGAACAGCACCGCGCCCATCAGCCTCTTACCCCTCGAACATGTCGCGGATCAGGCGGTCCAGTGTCAGCACGCCCCACCCCGTCGCCCCTTTCGGCGCATAGATCGTCTCGGCCTTCACCGTCGCGGTGCCTGCAATATCCAGGTGAATCCAGGGCGTCCCCGGTTTCACGAAACGCATCAGGAAATGTGCCGCCGTGATCGCCCCGCCTTCGCGGCCCGTCACGTTGCGCATATCGGCGATGTGCGACTTAAGCTGCGCATCATAGCCCTCGCCCAGCGGCATCCGCCAGGCGCCCTCGCCCTCGGCCTTCGCGGCTTTGAGGAAGGCGTTGCACAACGCGTCGTCGTTGGAAAACACGCCCGTATTCTCATGCCCCAGCGACACCACCATCGCGCCAGTCAGCGTGGCCAGGTCGATGATCCCCGTCGGCTTGAACCGCTCTTGCGCGTACCAAAGCACATCGGCCAGCACCAGACGCCCCTCGGCATCGGTGTTGATGACCTCGATCGTGTCGCCCTTCATCGACTTCACAACGTCGCCGGGGCGTTGGGCGTTACCGTCGGGCATGTTCTCGACCAGCCCGACCAGACCCACGACATTCGCCTTGGACTTGCGCAGCGCCAAGGTGCGCATAACGCCCGCGACGACGCCCGCACCGCCCATGTCGCCGGTCATGTCCTCCATCCCCGCAGCGGGTTTGATCGAGATGCCGCCGGTATCAAAGGTCACGCCCTTGCCGATCAGCGCAAAGGGGGCATCGCCCTTCTTGCCGCCATTCCACTGCATGACGACGATCTTGGACGGGTTCACCGACCCCTGCCCCACGCCCAAAAGCGCATTCATGCCAAGCTTTTTCATCTCGGCTTCTTCCAGGATTTCGACGTCCAGACCCAATTCCTGCATCGCCGCCAGCCTAGCCGCGAAGTCATTCGTGGTCAGGACGTTGCCCGGCTCGTTCGTCAGGTCGCGGGTAAAGAAGATGCCCTCGGCCAGCGCCGCCCGCGACGTCGCCTGCGCGGCCACGGATTCGGCATTGCCAACCATCATCGTGACCTCTCCGGGCACTTTGACCTCACCCGTCCGGTAGGTGGTGAAATCATAGGCCCGCAGCGCGATCCCAAGCGAAATCTCCGCCGCCTTCGGATGCCCTTCGGCCATGACCAGCGCCCCCGACGGCCCAAGCCCGCGCCCTATGGATACCCCCGCCTTGCGCGCCGTTACCACATCGGCGGCACGGTCCAGCTTGATCACCTGTATTGCCTCGGCCGCCAGACCGGCAGGCCAACCCAGATCGGCCGCCTCGCCCTGCTTCAGCTTTTCAAAGGCGGGAGAGGCCAGAAACCGCTCCAGCGCGCCCTTGGTCAGCCGGTTCAGCCGCCGGACCGCAGGCCCGCCCACGCCGCCCCCGGCCGCGAAAACCGCGATCCGTCCCGAGTGATCCGACAGCGCCTCAAGGTCGGTTGCACGGAACTGGATCGACACGGGCGTGGTCATGGGAATCTCCAAAGGTTGGGGTCGCTGGCGGATTGACGCGCGAACCCTAGACCTGCCCCCCGTTTTTGACCAGATAGCAGTTTTCCCCCGCCGGGATTTCAACTACCGTCGTCCTTTAACAAGAAACGCCATGAGGGAGCCGCAGTGTCCAGATTCGACAGATACCTGCTGTCGCAACTCATGGCGCTATTCGGTTTCTTTTCCCTGATCCTCGTCGCCGTCTACTGGGTCAACCGCGCCGTCAGCCTGTTCGACGAATTGATCGGCGACGGCCAGTCGGCACTGGTCGTGCTGGAATTCACAGCGCTGACCTTGCCCAACGTGATCCGGTTGGTCCTGCCGATCTCGGCCTTCGTCGCCGCCGTCTATGTCGCGAACCGCCTGACGCAGGAAAGCGAGCTGGTGGTCATGCAGGCCACAGGATTCTCGCCCTGGCGGCTGGCGCGGCCGGTGTTTTATTTCGGACTGATCGTCACCTTTCTGGTCGCTATCCTGATGAACATTGTAGTCCCCGCCAGCCGCACCACACTTGCCACCCGGTCCGCCGAGATCGAGGCGAACGTGACCGCGCGATTCCTGCGGGAAGGCACTTTCCTGCATCCGACCCCCGGCGTGACTTTCTACATTCGTCGCATCGCAGCTACAGGTGAACTGCTGGAGGTCTTTCTGTCCGACGCCCGCGACCCTGCCAGCCACGTGACCTACAGCGCGCTGCGTGCCCTGGTCGTGCGCAGCGACGACGGGCCAAAGCTGATCATGTTCGACGGTGTGGCGCAGACGCTGGACACAGCGACCGACAAGCTGACCGTCACGCGTTTCGAAGACCTGACCTATGACATCGGCGCCTTCATGCAGCGCAACGCCGTGCAGGGCCGTTCGCCGGAAGAAGCCGGAACGCTGGACCTCCTGCGCGCCAGCCCGGCGCTGGCCGAGGAGTTGGGCGCCACGCGGGCCGAGCTCCTGCGCGAAGGCCACAGCCGCATCGGAAACCCGCTGCTTGGCTTGGCCGCGCCGCTCATCGGGTTTTCGACGCTGCTACTGGGTGCGTTCAGCCGGTTCGGATTATGGCGGCAGGTGCTGGGATCGGTGATACTGCTGGTCATCGTGCAATTCGCCGACAACATCGCCGCCGAAGCGGCTCTGGCCAACGAGCGGCTTTGGCCGCTGGCCTATGCCGCCCCCTTGCTGGGCCTGGTGATTGCGGCAGTTCTGCTGTGGTGGGCGTCGAGCCCGGGTCGTCGCGGGCGCGCTGGTCGTGCGGCGGTGCCTACATGACACTCAGCCGCTATCTTGCCCGTCGCTTCGCCCTGGCTTTCCTGCTGGTCCTTGCGATCTTTTTCGGGCTTATGCTGCTGATCGACATGGTCGAGCTTGTGGGGCGCTTCCCCGAGGGTTCGGTCAGTTTCGGTCAGCTTGTCGGTCTTGCCGCACTGAAGGTTCCGAAAAGCCTGTATCGTATCCTGCCCCTGATCGCGACGCTGTCGGCCATAGCGCTTTTCCTTGCACTGGCGCGGTCCAGCGAGCTTGTCGTCATCCGTGCAGCGGGACGGTCAGCCTTGCGTCTGCTGGTCGCGCCGGTGCTCGTGGCGCTGGCCATTGGCGCTCTGTCGGTGATGGTGTTCAACCCCCTGGTCGCGGCCACCTCCAAGCTTTATGACGAACTGGTGCAGCGCTATGCCAATGGCACGGTCAGCGTCCTGTCGCTCAGCCCCGAAGGACTGTGGTTGCGTCAGGGCGGCAATGATCAACAGATGGTCATCCGTGCATCCGAGGCGAACCAGGACGGGACCAGCCTCACACATGTCAGCTTCCTTGAGTTCGACGGCACGGGCCGTCCGACCTCGCGGATCGAGGCTGCCAAGGCGGATCTTGTCGCAGGTGCCTGGCAATTGACGGACGCGAAACGCTGGAACCTGACGGACCCTAACCCCGAAGCGACGGCCCGTATGCTCGACCGGGTCGAGGTCGCTTCGGACCTGACGAGCCAACGAATTCGCGACAGTTTCGGCGAACCCTCGGCAATCCCGGTCTGGGATCTGCCCGCCTTTATCAAAAGCCTTGACCGGGCCGGGTTTTCTTCGCGCCAGCACCGGGTCTGGCTGCAGATGGAACTGGCTCTGCCGATCCTGATGGCGGGCATGGTGCTGCTTGCGGCGGGCTTCACAATGCGCCATGCACGGTTTGGAAAGACCGGCACCCTGGTGCTGGCAGCAGTGCTGGCGGGCTTCGCCATATTCTTCATGAGGAATTTCGCGCAGGTGCTTGGCGAAAGCGGACAAATCCCGATAGCCCTGGCTGCGTGGAGCCCGCCTGTTGCAAGCGTTCTGCTCTCACTGGGGCTGCTTTTGCACATGGAGGACGGTTGATGCGCCGCCTTCTTTGCGCGTTGTTCCTGCTGGTTGCACCCCTTCCCGCCCTGTCGCAGGATGCAGCCACACTGGTTGCCGACCGGGTCGAGATTCAGGGCGATAACGTCCTTGTCGCCGAAGGCTCGGTCGAGGTTCTGCAAAGGGGTATGCGCCTGCGCGCCACCCGCGTGACCTATGATCAGGCGGCGGACCGGTTGCGTATCGACGGGCCGATCGTGCTGACCGATGAAAGCGGCACGCGCGTGCTGGCCGATCAGGCCGATCTGTCGGCCGACATGCAGGACGGCATCATGACCAGCGCGCGTCTGGTGATGGGCCAGCAATTGCAAATGGCGGCGACAGAGCTGCAACGCATCGGCGGGCGCTATACCGAGCTTTCAAACACTGTCGCCTCGTCCTGCCGCGTCTGCAATTCAAGTGCGACGCCGTTGTGGGAAATCCGCGCCAAGCGCGTGATCCACGACCAACTGGAAAAGCAGATCTATTTCCAGAATGCGCAACTGCGCTTTGCGGGCGTGCCAGTGTTCTATTTTCCCAGGCTCCGGATGCCGGACCCCAGCCTGAAACGGGCAACCGGTTTCCTGCGTCCTGAAATCCGGTCCACCAGCGAACTCGGCACCGGTTTCGTGCTGCCCTATTTCATCGCGCTGAACGACAGCCGCGACGTGACGCTGCTGCCCTACCTGTCGTCGAACGGGGGGCGCTCGCTGGGTCTGCGCTACCGCGAGGCGTTCCGCACCGGCAACATCGAGTTCGAGGGCGCGGTATCGCAGGATGAAATCCTGCAATACGGCACGCGCGGCTATGTGTTCGGCAGCGGTGGCTTTGCCCTGCCCCGCAACTTCGGTCTGACCTTCGGGTTGCAGATGGTCAGCGACAACGCCTACCTGCGCGACTACGGCATCTCGGATCAGGACCGACTGGACAGCTTCCTGGCTGCCGAGCGCGTGCGGCGGGACCAGTATGTCCTTGGCCGTATCCACAAGATCGGCACACTGAGGGACGAGGGCGACGACACCATCGTTCCCGCGACGATACTTGACCTGATCTGGATCGACCGGCACGAAACCCCACTGATCGGCGGACAGGGCGCGCTGCGCTACCAGATTGCAGGCAGCAACATCAGTTCCGCCTACACCAACGATGTCGATGGCGATGGACAACCCGATGCCCGCGACACGACGCGGGCGCTGATCCGCTATGACTGGCGCCGCGACTGGGTGCTGAGCAATGGCATGGTGGCAAGCGCCCTTGGCCGCGCACAGGGCGATGTGACCTGGGTTGGCAACGATCCGACCTATGCCAGCCAGATCGAGCGGCTGACCGGCAGCTTTGGCGGCGAGTTGCGCTGGCCTCTGCTTCGCACCGAAACCAGCGGCGCCACGCAACTGCTGGAGCCTGTGGCGCAGATCCTGTTCTCGCCCACCAGCAATGCCGATGTCCCGAACGAGGACAGCCTTCTGGCCGAGTTTGACGAGGGCAACCTGTTCTCCATCGACCGCTTTCCCGGCACTGATGCAGTCGAACAGGGCAACCGCGCTGCACTTGGCCTCGCCTGGACGCGCTACGGAACCAAGGGGTCGACCCTTGGCCTTGCCGCAGGCCGCGTGTTCCGGGCCGAGGATATGGATCAGTTCAACATAGGCTCCGGCCTTGACGGTGCCAGTTCCAACTGGTTGCTGGGCATGACGCTTGCCACGCCGGTCGGACTGAGCCTGACGCAGCGGATGCTGCTGGACGACGACCTTGATCTTCAGTCGGCCGAGGCCCGCATGGGCCTGTTCCGTCAGCGCTATGCCCTGACCACGGGATATTACTGGAGCGAGGCCGATCCCGACGACGAATTCCCCAACGATATCTCAGAGCTTACCATCAACGGCGCATGGCAGGTCACCGACAACTGGACCAGCAGCTTTGGCGTGCGGCACGATTTCATCGCGGGGCGGTCATCGCGCGCCAGTTTCGATTTGCAGTATCGCAACGAGTGCATCCAGGTCGATCTTTCCCTCTCGCGTTGGTTCGCAGACTCAACTAGTGTCACCCCAACCACGGAATTCGGCCTTTCGGTCGATCTTCTTGGATTCGGCGGCGGCCCAGACCCTGGACCAACGCGGCAATGTCGCGGCTAGCCCGCCCAAGGAAAACCAAGGATCGGGCGGTAGCCCGGCGGACATGAGCAGGAAACGGACTTACGGATGCGTCTTATCCACCTGATCTTCGCCTGCCTTGCGGTCATGCTTTCCACCCTGTCCGCACAGGCGGCTGATGGGCTTTTCGCGCCGCGGGTGATCGTCAACGACAGTACGATCACCAACTATGAAGTCGAACAGCGGATGATGTTCCTCAAGGCGCTGAACGCCGGTGGCGATCTGGAAAAGCAATCGGTCAATGGCCTGATCGAAGACCGCTTGCGCCTGCAGGCCGCCGAGGCCGGCAATATCGAGGTCACCGAGAAGGAAATCCTGGATGGCCAGACCGAATTTGCGTCCCGCGCGAACCTGACCGCGGAAGAGTTCGTGGCCGAACTTGGCAAGATGGGGATCGAGCCGGAAACCTTCCGCGAATTCGTCCGGGCCGGGATCGCCTGGCGCAATCTGGTGCGGGACAAGTTCGCCGCCTATAACTACGTCTCCGACGCCGCCGCTGACCGGTCTGTGTCGGCCACGCTACAGCGTGGCGGACTGCGCGTGCTCTTGTCCGAGCTGATTATCCCGGCACCGCCTGGTCAGGAAGCCGACGCGATGGCACAGGCGGATGAGTTGCGCGCAACCATCGGCAGCCAGGCCGATTTCGCTGCCGCCGCCCAGCAGTTCTCGGCCGCCTCCTCTGCGCCGCAGGGCGGGGCCATCGACTGGCTGCCGCTCGGCAACCTGCCGCCCGCGTTGCGCGACATGATGATCAAGATGAAGCCGGGCGAGGTCACGCCGCCGTTGCCCATCCCCAATGCGGTCGGCCTGTTCCAGTTGCGCGGCGTCGAGGAAACCGGTCGACCGGAAGTGCAGATGCTTGAGCTTGACTACATGCAGGTGCTGCTGCCCGAAGGCCCCGATACGGGCAACCAGATCGCGCGCCTGCGCGCGGGCGCCGACCGTTGCGACGATCTGTTCGGGCTGACCAAGGGCGTGCTGCCCCCCTCGCAGGTGATCCGCACCAAGCAAGCTGCGGGCGAAGTTCCGCGCGACATCGGGATCGAACTCGCCAAGCTGGATGCGGACGAAAGCTCGGTCGCGCTGCGCCGCGGCAATGCGCGCGTCTTCCTGATGCTGTGCGCCCGCAACGTCGCCCCGCCCGAGGAAAATCCACCGACGCGCGACCAGATCAAGCAACGTATCGCCAACCAGCAGATTGCGGCGGCCTCCGACAACTTCCTGGCCAAGCTGCGCGCGGCTGCGGTCATCCGCGAACCGTGAGCGCCACGCACACTGCCCTGCCGGTCGCGCTGACCTGCGGCGAGCCTGCCGGCATCGGCCCTGAAATCGCGGTTTCCGCGCGAAATGCTCTGGGTGCCGACCTGCCTTTCTTCTGGATCGGTGACCCGCGCCATTTGCCAGCAGGCAGCCGTTGGCAAGAGATCGGCGATCCGGGCCAGGCGACAGGTATCGCCGCCGACACCCTGCCCGTCCTTGCCCATCCCTTTCCCAGCCTTTCCACTCCGGGCCAGCCCGACCCGAGCCATGCCGCAGAGGTCATAGCCGTCATCGCCCGAGCCGTTAGTCTTGTCCAAAACGGGCAGGCTTCGGCGGTCTGCACAGCTCCGATCCACAAGAAGGCGCTGAAGGATGGCGCGGGTTTCGCCTTTCCCGGCCATACCGAATATCTGGCGGACCTCGCCGGTGTCTCCCGCGTCGTGATGATGCTGGCCGCGCCGGAACTGCGCGTGGTCCCCGCGACGATCCACATTCCCGTGGCCGAGGTGCCAGGGGCGCTGACACCGGAACTGCTGGAGCAAACGATCCGCCTTACCCATGCAGGCCTGATCCGCGACTTCGGTATCGCCCGCCCGCGCATCGCGGTCGCCGGGCTGAACCCCCACGCGGGCGAAGGCGGCGCAATGGGCAGCGAAGAGATCACCGTGATCGCCCCCGTGCTGGAACGGCTGCGTCAGGAAGGGCTGGCTCTGTCCGGCCCGCTGTCGGCAGATACGATGTTCCACCCGGCGGCGCGCGCCACCTATGATGCGGCAGTCTGCATGTATCACGACCAGGCGCTGATCCCGATCAAGACGGTGGATTTCGCGGGCGGCGTCAACGTCACCCTTGGCCTGCCCTTCATCCGCACCTCGCCGGACCATGGCACGGCCTTTGACATCGCAGGGCGCGGAATTGCCGATCCGAGCAGCCTGATTGCGGCGCTGCGCATGGCGGCGGAAATGGCGGCGGCGCGCGCGCTGGCGCCGTCGGAAGCGGGGGTTTCACACCCCCAGTCCCGGCCCGGCCACGGGCCGGGCGTTCTTCGCGGAAATCTTCCATGAAGATTTCTTATCGCTCATCACCCCCCGTGGGATATTTGTAAACAGAAGAAGGGATGGGCAGTCTTGGCGACCATTGATGGCCTGCCGCCTCTCCGCGAGGTAATCCGGGCGCATGATCTGGTCGCGAAGAAGCAGCTTGGCCAGAACTTCCTGCTGGACCTCAACCTTACCTCCAAGATCGCGCGGCTGGCGGGTAACCTGTCGGCCTGCGATGTGCTGGAGGTCGGTCCCGGCCCCGGTGGGTTGACGCGTGGACTGCTGGCCGAAGGCGCGCGCCGGGTTCTGGTGGTCGAGAAAGATCCGCGCTGCCAGCCCGCGCTGGAGGAGATTGCGGCCACCTATCCGGGGCGGCTGGAGGTGTTGCAGGGTGACGCTTTGTCGGTCGACGTCGTGGGTCGGCTGAATGCTCCGATCCGCATCGTGGCGAACCTGCCCTACAACGTCGGGACCGAGTTGCTGATCCGCTGGCTGTCGCCGCCCGAATGGCCGCCGTTCTGGGAAAGCCTGACGCTGATGTTCCAGAAAGAAGTGGCCGAACGCATCGTGGCAAAGCCGGGGTCCAAGGCCTATGGTCGGCTGGCGTTGCTGGCGCAGTGGCGTAGCGATCCGAAGATCGTGCTGACCCTGCCGCCCGAGGCATTCACTCCGCCGCCCAAGGTGCATTCGGCGGTGGTGCATTTTACCCGCCGCGACGCGCCGCTGTATCCGGCCGATGCAAAGGTGCTGTCGCGCGTGACCGCCGCCGCCTTCAACCAGCGGCGCAAGATGCTGCGGTCAAGCCTGCGCGCCTTGTCTCCGGCCATCGAGGATTACCTGCGCGCCGCCGGTATCGAACCGACGGCGCGGGCCGAGGAGATTCCGCTGGAAGGGTTCTGCGCGCTGGCGCGGGAACTGGCGGCCGGAGACCGCTAGCCCTTATTCGGCGGCCTCTGCCGGACCCGATCCGCCGCGTTCAGGATCGACCTTGGGCTTGCGCGGGGCGCGCGGTTTCTTCGGCGCAGGGGCTGCGGCCTCAACTGCGGGCGCTTCGGAAACAGGGGCCATCGGCTGGGCGGCCACTGGCGCCTCGATAGCGGGCTGCTCTGCTACCGGTGGGATTTCGGCACGCGGCTTGCGGTCTTCGTTCCGGCGGTCGTTGCGGCGATCCTGCCGTTCGTTGCGCTGTTGCTCGAGCTTAGGCCCGCGTTCGCGGCGCTCGTTGAAGTCGGTGCGCGGCTCGGGCTCATTCCGGCGCGTTTCCGGGGTTTCGACCAGACCGCTGTCGCTGATCTCGTCGATGAAATCCATCATCGGCGCCGAACGCACCGTGGCCAGATCGGGCTGTTCGTCACGCGGATCGGGACGTGGTTCGGAACGTTGCTCATTGCGCGGCTCTTGCCGGTTGTCCTGGCGCTGGTCGTCGCGATAGCGGTCGCGATTGCCGCCCTGCTGGTAGTTGCCGTTGCCATTTCCATTGCCGTTGGAATGGGCATTCTGGCCGTTACCGCTCTGGTTCCCGCCTTGGCTGCCACCCTGGCCATATTCGCCCTGCGGGCGGCGCATTTCCTGCTCGGCCGCGAGTTCGCGCTGCGCCTCGGCCAGCATGCGGGTGTAATGTTCTGCGTGCTGCATGAAGTTCTCGGCAGCGACGCGGTCGTTCGACAATTGGGCATCGCGCGCGAGGAACTGGTACTTCTCGATGATCTGCTGCGGCGTACCGCGCACCTTGCCCTCGGGACCCGAGCTGTCAAAGACGCGGTTGACGATATTGCCGATCGACCGGGGCCGGTTCGACTTCGAACGCGAACGTGATTTGGATGATCTCATGTTTTCCGTTTTTCCGGCCAGTATATGGCTTAACCCGCCGCCTGTATCCTGCTTCGACCAGACCCGTTTCCGGGCACCACGTCGAGCGAATGTCAGGCTAGCGCGAGGGGCGCGTTGTCACAGGGGGCCCGCAGGCACCCACACCCCATGGATTGCAATAAGCATGTGAAACCCTTGCTGGCAAGGGGGTGCGACATAAAATACTGGGGATTCTCGGCGTTTTTACGCCGGATGTGGCGCTGTGGTCCCACCTTCGGCGCTGGCCGTCACCACCCGGTCGCGTCCATCAAGGTCCGGCAGAATCGCGATGTCGGTCAGGCCCGCCGCCCGGCACAGCGCCGCGACCGCCGCCCCTTGCGTCGGACCGATCTCCATCACCAGCCTCCCTCCGGGTGCCAGCGCGTCCCCTGCCCCTGCGATGATCGCGCGATAGGCGTCCAGCCCGTCGCCGCCGGGGGTCAGGGCCATATGCGGCTCCCAGTCGCGCACCTCGGGCGACAGACCCGCCATCTCGGCCTCGGCGATATAGGGCGGGTTCGAGACGATCAGGTCGAACCGACCCGTGACCGATGCCCACCAGTCGGACAGAACGAACTCCGCCCGATCCGTCAGTTCCAATGCGCGCGCATTCCTCTCGGCCACCGCCAACGCCTCGGGCGACAGATCGGCGCCAACACCTGTGGTCTCGGGACTTTCCGCCAGCAGGGTCAGCAGGATAGCTCCGGTGCCAGTGCCAAGGTCCAGAACACGGGTAAAGGGCCGCTCCAGCGCCGCCACGATCAGTGTCTCGGTCTCAGGTCGCGGGTCGAGCACATCGGGCGTTACGCAAAAGCTGCGACCCCAGAACAGGCGTTGGCCGATGATCTGGCTGGCCGGCTGACGTTTGGCCCGCGCCGCGATCGCATGATCGAACCGCTCCAAAGCCTCCTCAGACAGCATATCGCCCAGATGCAGGCTCAGCCGATCCGCCGCAATCCCCGCCGCGAAAGCCAGCAGCGCCCGCGCATCCCGCGCCGGGTCCGGCACCCCTGCGGCGCGCAGCAGCTCGATGCCTAACCGCAGCGCTTGCGAGCCCATCATGCCTCCATCTCGGCCAGCTTCGCCGCCTGATCATGCGCCGTCAGCGCGTCGATGACCTCGGTCAGGTCGCCGCCCATGATCTGCGGCAGCGCGTAAAGCGTCAGGTTGATGCGGTGATCGGTCATCCGGCCTTGCGGAAAGTTATACGTCCTGATCCGCTCGCTGCGGTCGCCCGACCCCACCTGAGACCGGCGATCTGCCGCACGTTCTCCGTCGATCCGCGCCCGTTCCATGTCGTACAGCCGCGCCCGCAGCACGTTCATCGCAATCTCGCGGTTTCGGTGCTGCGACTTTTCGGAACTGGTCACGATGATGCCCGTCGGCAGGTGAGTAATCCTGACCGCCGAGTCCGTCGTGTTCACGTGCTGCCCACCGGCACCCGAGGACCGCATCGTGTCGATGCGGATGTCGCTGGCGGGGATGTCCACATCCACTTCTTCCGCCTCAGGCAGCACCGCCACCGTCGCGGCGGAGGTATGGACCCGCCCCTGCGCTTCGGTCTCGGGCACCCGCTGCACGCGGTGAACGCCGCTTTCGTATTTCAGCCGGGCAAAGACGCCATCGCCCTGCACATGGGCCACGACTTCTTTGATGCCGCCAAGGTCACTGTCCTGCTGGTCGAGGATCTCGAACCGCCAGCCCTGACCTTCGGCATAGCGCTGGTACATTCGCAGCAAGTCACCCGCGAACAGCGCAGCCTCGTCGCCGCCCGTCCCCGGCCGTATCTCCAGGATAGCCGGACGGGCATCCGCCGCGTCCTTTGGCAGCAGGGCCAGCCGCAGCGCCTGCTCCATCTCGGGGATGCGCGCCTTCAGCGCGGGCATCTCTTCCTCGGCCAGCGCCCGCATCTCGGGGTCGGCCAGCATCGCCTCGGCCTCCGACAGATCGGACAGCGCGCGTGTATAGGCGGCGATCTCTGCCACCACCGGCTTCAGCTCGCTGTATTCGCGACTGAGCGTGGCGATCTCGGCGTGACCCGCGCCCGAGGCCAACTTCGCCTCGAGGAAGTCGAAGCGGCGGGTGATCTGGGCAAGTTTTTCTAGCGGAACCATCCGCGCGGTTTGGCCGAAGCGGCAAGGACGGTCAAGTGCCGCCTCAGCGCACCGCCGGGCGGCGCATCAGCTCGGCGATCCAGGCCTGCACCCGCGCCTTGTTCACCCCGAAGTCGCCTTTCCCGAACCGCGACCGCGCGTAAATCGCGATCTCGGACTCGCCGTCGGCGGCGGGCGAAACGAGGATCGAGGTATAGTCCGGGAAACCAAAGGCGGCCGAGCGGGTGATGAAGGTCATCCACGGCCCCTGCCCGGCCAGCCTCTCGGTGCGTGGCGTGCCAAGCGCGATGGCCTCGATCCGTGCCGCCGCCTCGTCCGGCGGTATCGGTACGCGGATCGCGGGTGCATCGCCGCCGGGGCCGAGCAGGTAGCTGTGGCGCGGCTCTCGTTTCGTCACTCTGAGCGGATCGACATGCCAGACCGAAGGCGCCGAAGGCGCAAGCCGCACCGCAGCCGATACGGCCACGAGTATCAGGGCAAGCCAGAGTAGAAGCTTGCCCATCGCCCTAGCCCTTGCGCCGCGCCATCGCGTAAAGCGCGATCAGCTCATAGGCGACATGCGCCCCGGCAATCGCCGTAGCGCCGGTGGTGTCATAGGGCGGAGAGACCTCGACCACATCGCCGCCGACCATGTTGATCCCCGCCAGATCGCGCAGCATCGCCGCCGCCTGCCAGGACGCGAGACCACCCCAGACCGGCGTGCCGGTTCCCGGCGCGAAAGCCGGGTCCAGCGCGTCGATGTCGAAGGTCAGGTAGGTCTTGTTGTTACCCACGATCTCTTTCGCCTTGGCGACGGCGGCGGCGGTGCCTTTCTCATGCACCTCGCGCGCGTCGATCACATGGACGCCAAGGTAATCCTCGGTCGTCGTGCGGATGCCGATCTGGACGGACCGCTTCGGGTCGACGTAACCCTGCTTCACCGCCTTGTAGAACATGGTCCCATGGTCGATGCGGCTAAGGTCGTCGTCCGGCCAAAGGTCGGAATGCGCGTCGAAATGGATCAGCGACACGGGTCCGAATTTCTCGGCATAGGCGCGCAGGATCGGGAAGGTGATGTAATGATCGCCACCCAGCGTGATGCTTCCCGCGCCCGAGGCGAGGATCGTGCGGATATGCGCCGTCAGCGCATCGGGAAAATCGCTGACCTTGGCATAGTCGAAAGCCAGATCCCCGTAGTCGATCACCGAGATCTCTTCCAGCGGATCGAAGCCCCAGCCATAGGGCGGATCATAGGGTTGCAGCGTGCTCACCTCGCGGATCGCGCGCGGTCCGAAGCGGGTGCCGGTGCGGTGCGTAACGGCCTGATCGAAAGGAACACCGGTCACCACCAGATCGACGCCGGTCAGGTCCTTGCTATAGGTCCGGCGCAGAAAGCTCGTGGCGCCACCAAAGGCGTTTTCAAAGGCATAGCCACGCAGCCCCTTGCGCGTAAAGGCGGTGTCGACTTCGTTCTTGGCATCTTCCAGGCCCATAAACAGTCCTCGCATGAAGCTGCGGAATCGTTCTGGCCGGAGACACCGCTGATCCGGGCGATGGGAAGGAAGCAGGCGGGTCCGGCTCTGTCAAGGCGGCGTCGCAGCGGGGGCTGTCTGCCCCGTCGCCATTGGTCCTCGGACCAATGGCGGACAACCGGCAACCCCCGAGGATATTTAGGACGGAAGAAATCGGGATCAGCCCAGCTTCACGCCTTCCTTCACCAGCCGGTCGGCGACCTGACGGATCGCCTTGCCCAGAGTGCGGGCCACGAAATCCGCATCATCCTCGGTGATGATCAGCGGCGGCGACATCACGTTCAGATGGCCGATCGGGCGCACCATCAGGCCCATCGCCTCGGACGCGTCCGAGATGCGCTTGCCCACGTCCAGTTCATCCGGCAGCAGCGCCTTGGTCGCCTTGTCGGCAACGTTCTCGACGCACATCATCAGCTTCTTGCCCCGGACCTGCCCGACCATCGGCAGCGCCTCCAGCTCCTTCAGCCGCGCCTCGAAGACCGCACCCACGCGGGTGGCGTTCCCCAGCAGATCCTCACGCTCCAGAATCTCGATATTCTTCAGCGCCGCCGCACAGGCGACCGGATGACCCGAATAGGTAAAGCCACTGGTGAACCACCGGTCGCCATCCGCCGCCATCGCATCCCAGATCCGGTCCGAGAAGATCATAGCACCAATCGGGATATAGCCCGAGGACAGCCCCTTGGCGGTGCAGATGATGTCCGGCTGCACGCCAAACTCATCCCAGCTTGCGAACCAGTGGCCGATCCGCCCGAACGCCGTTACCACCTCGTCCGCCACGAACAGGATGTTATGCTTGCGGCAGACCTCCCACATCCGGCGCAGGTAATCCTTCGGCGGTACGATCACCCCGCCCGAGGCCTGGATCGGCTCAGCAAAGAAACCGCCGATCCGGTCCGCGCCCTCGCGCGCGATCAGCGCCTCGAACTCAGCCACCAGGAAGTCGCAGAAGGCGGCCTCGTCCATGCCATCGGGCGCACGATAGGGGTTCGGCACCGACAGGTGATGGATGCCATCAGTCTTGTAGCGGAACTGCTCTACCCGGTCGCCGGGACGCTTGCCGATCGACTGCGAAAGATAGGTCGAGCCGTGATAGCTGTGCTCGCGCGCGACCAGATGCATCTTGTCGGTGCGGCCCATACAGCTTTGATAATACTGCACCATCCGCGCCGCCGTATCGACGGCCGTCGATCCACCGGTCGTGAAATGCACCCGGTTCAGATCGCCCGGCGCAAGCTGTGCCAGCCTTGCCGCCAGCAGCGCAGAAGGGTCGTTCGTCATATCGACGAAGGTGTTCGAAAACGCCAGCTTCTCGGCCTGCGCTGCGATGGCCTGCGCCATCTCCTTCCGGCCCAGCCCGATGTTGGTGCACCAGAGCCCCCCTACCGCGTCGAAATACTTCTGCCCGTTCGCATCCCACAACCAGGCGCCTTCCCCGCGAGAGATCACCAGCGATCCCTGATCCGAGAAGGGCCCGAAGTTGGTCCAGGGATGCAGCGAATGCGCGCGATCCATTTCCCAAAGCTGCTGCGCGGCGAAGTTCTGAACGGTCAAGGCAGGCTCCTGATTTGCGTGAGTCGTTTTGACTGCGCAGTCAGTTTAGCAATTTGATCAAATTAAGCCAGCCCACCCGGCTTCTTCTTGGCAGAAATACCCCGGGGGTGAATTGGCCGACAGGCCAAGAGGGGGCAGCGCCCCCTGCCTTTACGCCAGCGGCTGCGCCCTTTCGACAAGCCGCACGAAGAAGCTCGCCCCGACGGGCGACGCCTCATCGTTGAAGTCAAATGCAGGATGGTGCAGCCCTGCCCCCGGCCCGGTGCCAAGGAACAGGTAGGCCCCCGGGCGCGCCTCGAGCATATAGGCGAAATCCTCGGACCCCATCTCGCGGTTGGCATTGGCATCGACGGCGTCGGTGCCGGAAACCTCTTCGGCCACCTCGGCGGCAAAGGTGGTCTCGACGGGATGGTTCACCGTCGGCGGATAGCCGCGTTCATAGTCGATGCTGACCTCGCAGCCATAGGCCCTGGCATGGCCCTCGACGATTTCGTGGAACCGCTTCTCGACCAGATCGCGAACGTCCGGGGTAAAGGTGCGGATCGTGGCACAGAACCAGCCATCTTCGGGGATGATGTTCGAGGCGCTGCCGGTGTGAATCTGCGTGACCGACAGCACCAGATCGTCCAGCGCATATAGGTTGCGGCTGATGATGGTCTGCAGGGCGGACACCATGCCGACGATGGCCACCACCGGGTCCACCGTCTCATGCGGGTTAGCGCCATGGCCGCCCTTGCCGGTGACGCGCACCGTCGCCGTATCGACCGCCGCCATGATAGGACCGGGGGTCGTGACGAACTTGCCGAAGGGCACGTTCGGCGCATTGTGGATGCCGTAAACCTGCCCGATGCCGAAGCGGTCCATGACCCCCTCCTGCACCATGACCTCGCCACCCCCGCCATCCTCTTCCGCCGGCTGGAACATCAGCGCGACGCGGCCCGAGAAATTGCGCGTCTCGGCCAGGTATTTCGCCGCGCCCAGCAGCATGGTGACATGGCCGTCATGGCCGCAGGCGTGCATCTTGCCCGGTACGGATGAGGCATATTTTGCCCCCGTCAGTTCCGTGATCGGCAGTGCGTCCATATCGGCGCGCAATCCGATGGTCGGCCCCTTGCCGCGCCCGTTGATGATCGCGACGACACCGCTGGTCGCGATGCCCTCGTGGATCCCGTCCACCCCGAACTCCCGCAGCCGGTCCACGATGAAGGATGCTGTATTGTGGCAGTCGAACTTCAACTCTGGGTTCTGGTGCAGGTAGCGTCGCCAGCCAGTCATCTCATCGGCATAGGCAGCGACACGGTTCAGGACGGGCATGGGTAGACTCCGGCAGGTTTTCGTCTAAGCCCTGACATGACCCGAAAGAGGTATCTGCCGCAATGCCCGAAGCGACGCTTGACCATACGGCATCCGACCGCCTGATCGCCGACACCAATGGCGGATTGCCCCGGTTACTGGAGATCATGCGCCGCCTGCGCGACCCGAAAACCGGCTGTCCCTGGGACATCGAACAGACCTTTGCGACCATCGCCCCCTATACGATCGAAGAGGCACATGAGGTCTCCGACGCCATCGAACGCGAGGCATGGGGCGAGCTTGAGGGCGAGTTGGGCGATCTGCTGCTGCAAACCGTCTACCACACGCAGATGGCCGAAGAGGCCGGGTTGTTCGACTTCCACTCGGTCGCCAATACCATCGGCAACAAGATGGTCGCCCGACACCCGCATGTCTTTGGCGAAGAGAGCCGCGAAAAGACGCCCGATCAGCAGACCGACGACTGGGAAAAGATCAAGGCGGCGGAACGGGGCGCAGCACGCACGCTGGACGGCGTGGCGCTTGGCCTGCCCGCGCTGACCCGCGCGGTCAAACTGCAGAAACGCGCCGCAAGGGTCGGGTTCGACTGGCCCTCGACAGGCGAGGTTCTGGACAAGATCGTCGAGGAAGCCCGCGAACTGGTCGAGGCGCGGGAAGGCCTGAGCCAGAAGGAAATTACCGAAGAGTTCGGCGATCTCGTATTTGTGATCGCCAACCTTGCGCGCCATCTGAAGGTCGATCCAGAGGCTGCGCTGCGCCAGGCGAATGCGAAATTCACCCGCCGTTTCGCACGGATCGAGGACTTTCTTGCCGAAAAAGGCCGGAAACCGGCGGATAGCACGCTGGATGAGATGGATGCATTCTGGGACCTGGCCAAGGCGGAGGACAAGGCGCGCGGGAAAGGCTAATCCGACTGATACAGTCCGCGATTGACCTGACTGAAATAGTCGGGCTTTATCCCACGCGTTCAATTCCTGACAGAAGGACTCAGCCATGCGCTCATTCTACCTTGCTGCCGCCCTTGCCTCCACGGCACTTCCGGCCTTAGCCGAGACGGTCAACATTTACTCGCATCGCCAGCCCGAACTGATCCAGCCGCTGCTTGACGCGTTCACCGCTGAAACCGGCATCACCACCAATGTGGCCTTTGTCGACAAAGGCATGGTTGAGCGCCTGAAGGCCGAGGGCGACCGCTCGGAAGCCGATGTGGTGCTGACTGTGGACATCGCCCGCCTGAACGAAGTCGTCGAGTCTGGCGTGACGCAGCCTGTCACCTCGGAAGTACTCACCGCGAACATTCCCGCCGAATTCCGCGATACCGGGAACCAGTGGTTTGGCCTGACCAGCCGCGCCCGCATCATCTATGCTTCGAAAGAGCGTGTGCCCGAGGGTACGGCGATCACTTACGAAGAACTCGCCGGACCGGAATGGAAGGGCAAAGTCTGCTCGCGTTCGGGCACCAACGACTACAATCTGGCACTCGCTGCCGCTGCCATCGAACATATGGGCGCAGACAACGCCAAGACTTGGGCCGAAGGGTTGAAAGGCAACCTCGCCCGCAAGCCCGCTGGCGGCGACCGTGATCAGGTCAAGGCGATCTGGGCCGGTGAATGCGACATCGCCATCGGCAACACCTATTACATGGGCGCGATGCTGAAGGACCCCGAGCAGGCCGAATGGGCCAACTCGGTCCGCATCATCTTCCCGACCTTTGAAGGCGGCGGTACGCATATGAACATCTCGGGCATGGCGATGACCAAGGCCTCGCCGAACCCTGAGGCCGCGGTGAAACTGATGGAGTTCCTCGCCTCGGACGAGGCGCAGCGCATCTATGCCGAGACGAACAACGAATTCCCGGTCAAGCCGGGCGTGCCGCGGTCGGCGCTGGTGGAAAGCTGGGGCAGCTTCACGCCCGACAGCCTGCCGCTGGTCGAAGTTGCGGCCGAACGTCCCGCCGCGCTGAAGCTGATGGAAGAGATCGACTTCGACGGCTAAGATCGACGTCCCGGGGCGCGCCAAGCGGCCGCGCCCCGGTTTCTCTTGACCGCAGCTCCGAGTATCGTCGATGCGCCCCCTGATCCTTGCCCTGACCATCCTCTCGACCCCCGTCTGGGCCGAGGACGTCAACATCTACTCGTTCAACCAGTCCGAACGCATGGACCCGCTGTTTGACGCCTTTACCGCCAAGACCGGCATCGACGTGAACATCGCCTATGTCGACAAGGGCATCGAACGCCTCGTGGCCGAGGGCGACCGCTCTCCCGCCGATGTGATCATGGCCGTCGACATGGCCCGCCTGGCCGAGATCGCCAAGGCGGGCGTGCTGCAACCCGTGCAGTCGCCCGCTATCGACGCGGCCATCCCGCCCGACTTCCGCGATCCCGGCGGTCTCTGGACCGCCATCACCACCCGCGCCCGCATAGTCTATGCCGCGAAAGACCGCGTGGCACCGGGCGAAGTCACGACCTATGAGGCGCTGGTGGACCCGAAGTGGAAGGGCCGCATCTGCACCCGTTCGGGCCTTTCCGACTACAACCTCGCCCTGACCGCAGCGATGATCGCCCACCACGGGGCGGACTACACCAAGACCTGGCTCGAAGGGATCAAGGCCAACCTCGCCCGCCCACCGCAAGGCAATGACCGCGACCAGGCCAAGGCCATCTTCGCGGGCGAATGCGACATCGCCCTGGGCAACACCTACTACATCGGCCAGATGATGGACGAACCCGACGAACGCCCCGCAGCCGAGTCCCTGCGGCTAGACTTCCCCGTCTTCGAGGGTGGCGGCACCCATGTGAACATCTCGGGCATCGGCATGACGAAATCGGCCCCCAACAAGGAGAACGCCCTGAAACTCATGGAGTTTCTGGTCTCTCCGGAGGGGCAGAAGATCTATGCCGAGATCAACAACGAATTCCCGCTGCTGAAGGGTGTCGAGCTTGGCCCCGTCATGCAGGCATGGCCCGCTTTCACGCCCGATCCCGTCGACCTGATGGAGATCGCCGGCGACCGTCCAAAGGCGCTGAAGCTGATGGACGAGGTCGATTTCGACAATTGAGGCCTTACTGCCCCCCGCAATCTGGCGAAGGCCATCGCCTTCGCCATGCGAAGTGACCCGAGTTGCACCGGCCGTGGCCCCAAAGGCCACCGGCCAGCGCCCGCCCCGCCAATGGCGGGCGCTTCTCGCCCGCCGGGGCGGACACTGGCCTCCCAAGATTCCTTGGCACGACTGGTCTTGTGTCTACGTCTCACCACGGGCGGGGAAACGCGGATCGCGTTTCTGATCCCGCCCGGCCCGTCGATAGCGTCCGCCAGACAAGAGCCTCACACCCGCCCAGCCGCGTCCACCCCGCTCTGATAAGCCCCATGCGCCGTCGCGTACCAGTTCGGCGAAAACGCCTCGCCCGCAAAGATGACCGCCCCAGCCTCCGCAGCGATCATCTGCATCCGCCGCGCCGAAAGCCCCGGCTTGGTATAGCTGTAGGCCCCACGCACGAATGGATTGGCCTGCCACCCCGTCACCTCTGCCCCGATGATCTCACCCCGAACTCCCGATCCAAAGGCCTGCACCAACCGCTCGACTGCCAGCGTGATCATCTCCTCGCGCCCGGCGCGCCCCATATCCAGCGCCTCTTGTCCGCCAACATGGGCAATCATCATAGGCTCCCCGCCCGACCCGAACTGAAAGTTAAGCCCCATCCCCTGACCCGGCTCGATCCAGCAGAACGCCCGCTCGCCCGGCTCGACCGGCAGCCGCCGCAGCGCCACCGCGATCTTCTCGTACGACCCTAGTGGCACATCGCGAACCAGATCGACCACCTCCAGCGCCGGACCCGGTCCAAAGGCGATCCCTCCGGTCGCCAACACGTTGGTCGAGGCCGTCACAATCGCGGCCCGCGCTTCGATGTCCCCGGCCTCGGTCCGCACGACCACCCCGCCCGGCCGATAGTCTATCCCCGTCGCGGCCGTACTCAGCCGCACCGGCAGGCCTATTGCCATCCGCGCGATCAGATCGCCCAGCCCGCTGCGGACCGGCCAGTTCACCTGCGTATCCTCATAGGTCGCATAGCCGACCGCCGAAACTGCCTCGGGGTCACCGCTGGACATCAGCCGGGCGATGTTGCGCAACAAGCCCGCCCAAGGGCCATTGGCCGGCAGGATGCGCGACAACGGCATGTCTGTTCCGCTGCGACCCATCGCGTAAATCTGGTCAAACCCCTCGTCGATCGCCCGGTCCGCCGCCGCGACCTGGGCGTCGTCAAGCCAGCCGCCGTTCTGCCAGATCATCACCCCGCCAATATCCGCGCGCCGGTCATAATCCGTGCCCAGCCGGTCGGCCCATGGCACCAGCGGGTTCACATCCGCGCAATGGAACCAGTGACATCCGTGATCCCAGGCATATGGGAGCGAGGTCTTGTCGGTATACGCCCGCCCGCCAATACGATTCGCCGCCTCAAGGATGACAAAGGGAATGCCCCGCGCCTGCAGCGCCAACCCGGCCCCAACGCCCGCAGCCCCTGCTCCAACGATGACGACTTCCGGCGACATGCATACCACCTGACGATTGCCCTGGTGGCCGACCCTGCCACTCCGTCCCGCATTTCGCCAACCAAAATCTAGCCCGCTGGACATCCCCTCCCGTATGAGATTTCTTCGCCTGCCGAACACCAGCAGGAGCCGTCATGCCAAAGCCGCACCGCATCATCATCGACACCGATCCGGGCCAGGACGACGCCGTGGCGATCCTGCTGGCGCTGGCCAGCCCCGAGGATGTGACGGTGCTGGGCATCACCGCCGTTGCGGGCAACGTGCCGCTGGCCCTGACCGAAAGGAATGCGCGCATCGTCTGCGAACTCGCTGGCCGCAGTGACATTCCGGTCTTTGCCGGCTGCGACGCCCCTCTGAAGCGAAGGCTCGTTACGGCAGAGCATGTCCACGGCAAGACCGGCCTCGACGGCCCGCCGATGGATGATCCGACCATGCCGCTGCAGGCGCAGCACGGCGTCGACTTCATCATCGACACCCTCCGCAAGGAACCCGCGCAGACGGTAACCCTTTGCGTGCTTGGCCCGCTGACAAACATCGCGGCAGCCTTCCAGAAGGCACCCGACATCGTTTCGCGGGTGGAGCAAATCGTCCTGATGGGCGGCGCTTATTTCGAGGTTGGCAACATTACCCCAGCCGCCGAGTTCAACATCTACGTTGATCCCGATGCCGCCGAATTGGTTTTCCGCAGCGGCGTCAAGCTGACCGTCATGCCGCTGGACGTCACCCACAAGGCGCTGACCAACAAGGCCCGGATCGATTCCTTCCGAGCCATGGGCACCCGCACCGGCACGATGGTCGCCGAATGGACCGACTTCTTCGAACGCTTCGACGTGACGAAATACGGCAGCCAGGGCGCCCCCCTGCACGATCCCTGCGTCATCGCCTGGCTGATCCGGCCCGAGCTTTTCTCCGGCCGCTTCATCAACGTCGAGATCGAGACGAAGGGCGAATTCACCCTGGGCATGACCGTCGCCGACTGGTGGGGCGTCTCGGGCCGCGAACCCAACGCCATGTTCATGGGCAGCGTCGACGCCGAGGGCTTTTTCGCGCTGCTGACGGAACGCATCGGGCGGCTTTAGGGCGCAGTTTTAGAAAAGCAAATCCAGCCGCGCGTTCAGCTTCGCCAGTCTTCGCATGATATCAGGGGCTAGCCCGACCGACTCTCCGCTGAGAAAACGGTCGCAGTCGATTTCCAGCACTAGGTCGTCACCGGGTTGCAGTCTCGGGGCGACGATCTCGAGCAATTCCAAAGCCCGGTTCAGGTAAGCGGCGGCATCCCTGTCAGGATGTCCATCCAGTTCGATAGTGTGCCGCCATACGCTAAACTTTGCGGGCGCTGCACCCGGCCTGACAACCTCACCAACGACTACCAGCCTCGTGGCGCGCGCACCGCAGATATCCGACAGGCCTCTGAAATCTGTCGAAGCTGAAGAGCAAACAACGCTGTAGGGCGACTCGCGTTTTGTTTCGAAACTCATTTTTCCTCTGGCAACTCGAAGGTCTCTGATCTCGCGCAGCTATGGTGCAACGCGTTTGATCATTCTTAAGAACCGGTAAATGAGAATGATATAAGCTATGTATAACAGTATTTTACGGATGATTGCACGCGTGCAATCACGTCGCGGGCAGGATCACCGAGAACGTGCTCCCCACGCCCTTCTCGCTCTCGATCCGGAACCGCCCCCGGTGCCGGTTCACAATATGCTTGACGATGGCAAGGCCGAGGCCCGTGCCCCCCTTTTCCCGGCTCCGGTGGCTGTCCACCCGATAGAACCGCTCGGTCAGCCGTGGCAGGTGAATCTGATCGATCCCCTCTCCCTTGTCGATGACGTCGATCCTGACTGCCGGCCCCCGCAGTGCCAGATCCCGCGCCTCGCGAGAAACATTGACCGTCACCCGCTTGCCCGCGCCACCATACTTAACGGCGTTCTCGATCAGGTTGTGAAAAACCTGCGTCAGCTGGTCCGGATCCGCCGCGACCACCACCGGCCCCGGCTCTCCCGTCACCTCGACGGTCACCCCCGCAGTGTCCGCCATCTGCCGCAGCGCGGCCACGGCGGATCCCAGATGCCCCACGATGTCGATCCGCTCGGTCGGCCGCACCCGCTCTTCCGCCTCGACCCTGCTCAACTGCAACAGATCGCGCACTAGCCTGTTCATCCGCTCTGCCTCGCGTTCCATAATGTTCAGGAACCGATCCCGCGCACCCGCATCGTCGCGCGCGGCCCCTTTCAGCGTCTCGATGAACCCCAGAAGCGCCGTCAGCGGCGTCCGCAACTCATGGCTGACGTTCGCCACGAAATCGCGCCGGATCTGCCCGGCCTGCTCCATCTCGGTGATATCCTCGAACGCGGCCAGCGCCCCAACCTGCCCATCACCTTCGACCGGCGTCACCGTCACGCGATAGATCTGCTCGCGCGAAGGCCCGGTCACCGCCATCCGCGCCTGCCCCGGCTGGCGGAACCGCAGCGTCGCCTCGATCGCGTCCAGAAGCTGCGGCTGCCGCATCGCCATGATGTAGTGCCGCCCTGCGATCCCCGTCCCGAACAAAGCGGCGGCGGAAGCGCTGGTGGCCGCAATCCGCTCGTCCTGCCCGATCAGGACAATCGGAATGGGCACGCCCTGAAGCAAAGACCGCGTGAAAGCGCTGTCCATCAATGAACTCCTGCCGAATTCCCGGGCGCAACCTGCTGTGCGGAGCAATTAAAGTAAAGCTTGCGGAAATCCCGTAATGGCAGGCGCTTGCCCGATATGGCACCTATCCTGTATTCTATGCCTCGGGGAAGGGGCACCTGCGACCTGCGAGAGCGGCGCCTGTTAGGATTGCGAAGATGCTCGACCCTTGCTCTGCCGTTGCGATTTCTCCGCGCCCGAACGATATGCCCCGATCAAATACCGCCTTGATGGTTGGCCGTGGCGGCGCGACTTCGGATGCCATCCTGCGAAAGTCTCACGACCTCGTCGTCGGATGCATCTCGGCCCATTTCGACAACTCCCTGCTCGACCGGGTTAAACCCGCCACCGTGGCCTTTCCGCTGATCGCCGAGCGTTTCGATGCAACTCACATCGTCTCGCGGCTGGCCAGGCTCGGCTATGATGGCGAGGCGATAGTGTTCTCGCCTCGCCTGCCCTGCCGGACAATGGTGCTGAAGGAACTCCGCGCCCTTGCGCCCGGCATGTCGATCCATCTGGTCGAAGCCGCCTGATCAGGCGGGGTTGTCCCGCCGATATATCCAGTCGTGGGCCGGATCGTTCTGGAACCGCCAGTTTCGCCGTGGCCCGGCCATGACGTTCAGGTAATACATCTCGTACCCATAGGGCACGCCGCAGGGGTGATGCCCCTTCGGCACCAGCACGACGTCGTGGTTTGAAACCGCCATCGTCTCGTCCAGCGTGCCATCCTCGGTATAGACCCGCTGGATGCCATAGCCCTGAGAGGGATTCAGGCGGTGGTAATAGGTTTCTTCCAGATAGGTCATCCGGGGAAAGTCATCCTCGTCATGCCGGTGCGGCGGATAAGATGACCAGTTGCCCGCTGGGGTGAATACCTCGGTCACCAGCAGGCTGTCGCACCAGTCCTGCGCCTCCATCGCGATGTTGTTGATGTAGCGCGTATTGGCACCCTGCCCACGCGGCGTCAGCGTGATCCCCTCGGGACCGATACGCCGCGCCTCATGGCCGCTATGGCCCGGCGCCGAACAGACCGCCAAAGTGCAGTTGGTCGTCGCTTCGGCCTTCCAGTCGGTTCCGTTCGGCAGATAAAGGCAGTGCGGCGGGGTCTTTTCGAAAACATCCTTCCGCTCGCCGAGTTCGCCCCAATCACGACCCGCTCCGGAAATTCGCGCCTTGCCTTCGACCAGAACGAGGATCACCTCGCGATTGCCCGTCGCCTCGGTTGCGGTCTGCCCCGGCGCGAGCCGGTACAGCGTGAAGCCGACATAGCCCCAGTCTGCATCCTTGGCCGAAATGTCGTGGACCTTGCCCGAGGTCGCCACGGGTTTTCTCAGAAGCTTCACAGCGCACCTCTTCTTTCGTTCATAAATATCCCGGGGGTCCGGGGGCAGCGCGCCCCGCCTTATATCTCAGGCGCCGGTCAGCCCGGCCTCGCGCGCCATCGCCTTCAGGTTTTTCAGCCCCATGCTCTGATACTCGAAGGGATTGCGCACCGCCGAATCCTGCTCGGCCTCGATCACCAGCCAGCCCTGATAGCCGTGCTTGGCTGCCGTCTTGAGCACGGGCAGGAAATCCACGCCGCCCTCTGTATCGCCGGGCACGGTGAACACACCACGCCGAACACCCTCCAGGAAGCTCAGGTTTTCCTGGCGCACCTGCTTCATGATCTCGGGCCGGACGTTCTTGGCATGGATGTGCCGCACCCGGCCCATGTGCTTTTCCGCCAGCCGCGCCGGATTGCCGCCGCCGAAATAGCAATGTCCAGTGTCCAGCAGCAGGTGCGTAGCGGGGCCAGTCAGCGACATCAGGCGGTCGATCTCATCCTCCGCCTCGATGATTGTGCCCATGTGATGGTGATAGACGAGCGTGATACCCTGAGCCGCCGCGTATTGCGCCAATGTCTCGATTCCCGCAGCGAACGGCGCCCACTGAGCCTCCGTCAGCTTCGGGCGGTCGTTCACTGCGGCCTTGTCGTTGCCATGGATGGCGTTCGAGGTCTCGCAGATGATGATGACCTTCGACCCCATGCCCTTGAGGATATCGAGGAAGGGTTGCATTGCCGCCTTTTCGGCCTCGACCGGGCTCACAAGCAGATTGGTCGAATGCCAGCCCGAGATGAAACGCAACCCGCGCGGGTCGAGAACACCTTTCAGCCCATCGACCGTGGTCGGAAATTTATGTCCCTTTTCAATACCATCGAAGCCGATCCTGGCACAATCATTCAGACAGTCATCCAGCGTCAGATGCGCGCCGATGGTCTGATCGTCGTCGTTCGACCAGGCGATGGGGTTGGTGCCGTAAAGGATCATGCTCTACCTCGGGGTTCAGTCGACAAGCCGCTGACGCGCGGTCTGTTCTTCATAGTTGCTCCGTGCCGCGTCGACCTCTTTGCGCAGGCTGACGGCGGGAACGGCCACGTCCCACCACGCGCCGCCTGCCTCGGTCGAGGGCCAGGGGTCGGTGTCGATCACGATGACGACCGGAATGGACGAGCCTTTGGCCGCCGCAAGTTCAGCCTCCAGAGACTTGATATCGCCGGCCTTCACGGCCTTGGCTCCAAGGCTTGCTGCGTGCGCGACAAAGTCGATGTCGGCGGCGTTCACGTGATAGCTGTCGTCCAGCAGGTTGTTGAAAGCAGCCCCCCCGGTGCCCTTTTGCAGCCGGTTGATGCAGCCATAGCCCCGGTTGTCGGTCAGCACGACGGTGAAACCAATCCCCATCATCACCGCCGTCGCAAGTTCCGAGTTTGCCATCATGTAGCTGCCATCGCCCACCATGCAGACGACATCCGCCCTCGGCCGCGCCATCTTGATGCCAAGCGCACCGGCAACCTCATACCCCATGCAGGAATAGCCATACTCCATGTGATAGCCGCCCGCCGCAGCATCCCAGATCTTGTGCAGCTCTCCCGGCATCGTCCCAGCCGCGCCCATCACGACCGTCGAGGCACCCGCGGCCCGCTGGACCGCCCCGATCACCTGCGCATCGGTCGGCAACGCGTTGCCAGCCGAAGGCGCGGCCTTAACGGCTGCCGTCGCCGCAAACCATTCCTTGCGCAGCGCCTGATCCGGCTTCGAGAAACGGTGCGTTCCTAATGCTTTGTCAATGGCTTGCAGCGAGACCTTCGCGTCAGACACTAGGTGCATCGCGCCATGCTTATAGGCGTCAAAGGGCTGCACGTTGATCGACAGGATGCGCCGCTTGGGGTTCTTGAACAGCGCCCAGCTGCCCGTAGTGAAGTCCTGGAACCGCGTGCCAAGACCGATCACCAGATCGGCCGCCTCGCAGACGATATTTGCGCTCGACGCGCCGGTGACGCCCACAGGACCGAAGTTCAGCGCGTGATCAAAGGCCAGCGCGGATTTTCCCCCTTGAGTCTCCACTACCGGAATGTCGTGCGCGGTGGCAAAGGCCGCGAGTTCCGCTTCGGCCTGGGAATAGATCACCCCGCCACCTGCCACGATCACCGGATGCTTCGCCGCACGAATTGCCGCGATCGCCTCGGCCAGTTCCCCCGCATCAGGCTCGGGCCGACGGAACCGCCAGACCTTCGGCGCGAAGAACTCCTCGGGCCAGTCATGGGCCTCTGCCTGCACATCCTGGCAGAAAGCCAACGTTACCGGCCCGCATTCCGCCGGATCGGTCATCACCCGCATCGCGCGCGGCAGCGCGGTCAGCAAGTGCTCGGGACGAGAGATGCGGTCGAAATAGCGGCTGACCGGGCGGAAGCAGTCATTGGCGCTGACCGTGCCATCGCCAAAACTCTCCACCTGCTGCAACACCGGATCTGGCGCGCGGTTGGCAAAGACATCACCCGGAATGAACAGCACCGGCAGGCGGTTCACATGGGCCAGGGCACAGGCGGTGACCATGTTGGTCGCCCCCGGCCCGATCGAAGACGTCACGGCCATCGCCCGCCGCCGACCTGACGCCTTGGCATAGGCAATCGCCGAATGCGCCATCGTCTGTTCGTTATGGCCACGCCATGTCGGCAGCACATCGCGCACGCCGTGCAGCGCCTCGCCGATGCCCGCCACGTTGCCGTGGCCAAAGATCGCCCAGACGCCCTCGATGAAACGCCCGCCATCCTCGGTTTCCTGCACCGATAGCCAGCGCATCATCGCCTGCGCCGCGGTCAACCGCACCGTTGTCATGCCGCTTTCCCCCGTTTCGCGTGCGCCTCATCCCACAGCGCGCAGAACCTGCCATAGCGATCCGTCATCATCGCGACCGCTTCGTCATCCGTCAAATCTCCAGCGAGCCAGCCGCGCGCCGCATCGCCGAAAATAGTCCGGCCAATGGCAAAACCCTTGACCAGATCATGCCGCGCGGCCAGCGACAGCGAGGTTGCAAGCTCTGCCTCGGGCGCATCCAGCCCCAGCACCACGATCCCCCTGACCCGCGGATCATTGCGCTTGATCGCCTCGCAGGTTGTGGCCCAGGCGACGTCACTGGCAAAAGGTTCCAGCTTCCACCAGTCAGGATAAACGCCGATATTATAGAACCGCTGGATCAGTTTTGCCGTCGTATCATCCGACACCGGAGCAACCTTCGACGGGATGATTTCCAAAAGGAACTCCAGCCGGTTGCGCCGCGCCGCGTGGAACAGGCGGGACACGACCGATTCCTGTTCGGCCTGCATCGCGGCATCGTCGTCCGGGTGGCAGAAGCACAGAACCTTGACGACATGTTCCAGCGGCCATTCGGACAATCCACCGAAATCCGGCCCGATCTCTGGTTCCGTCGCCAAGGGGCGTGAGCCCGGCCATTCCACCGGCCGCCCAATCCACAGCCCCGATCCGGCGGCGGCATACAGCGCATCCCGGCCCAGCCTGCCATCGCACAGGATGCCATGCCCCGGTGCGCCATCCGCCACCCTCAGCGCCGCCTTCAGGCACAGCGCCTTGAAGTCGCCAATGCGCTCCGGCGTGGCACCCTCCATCGCCTCAAGCTGGATCCGGTGGTCAAAGGCAAAGACCCGCATCGTGGACCAGTCGCCGTGGCGGTTGGTGGCCCAATGCACCTGCTCCAGCTCCGTATCCTTGCGCAGCGCGGGCTGTTTCACGCCACGGTTCAGGAAGAATTGCAGTTCATCCCAGCTTGGATAGGCCGGGGTGCAGCCGTGACGGCTGACCGCGAAGGCGCCGCAGGCATTGGCGTATTTCAGCGCAACGGGCCAGGGCTCATCGTCCATCCAGCCTTTCAGCAGGCCAGACATGAACCCGTCCCCCGCGCCCAGCACGTTGAACACTTCGATGGGAAATCCGGGACCCGCCTCGCCTTCGTCCAGCGTGTCCGGGACCAGCCCGGTAAAGGCAGCAGCGCCCATCGGGCCGCGTTTGCAGACCAGAGTCGCCTTGCTCAGCGCGCGCACGTTGCGCAGCGCCTCGATCGTGTTGGTCGACCCGCCTGCGATATGGAACTCTTCCTCTGTCCCCACGATCAGGTCGAACATCGGCAGCGTCTTTTGCAGCCGAGCCGTAACGGCGGCGCTTTCGATGAAACGGTTTTCGCCATCGCCATGGCCCGACAAGCCCCACAGGTTCGGGCGATAGTCGATATCCAGCGCCGTGCGCGCGCCATGCCTCCTGGCCAGCTTCAGCGCCTTCAGGACCGCAGCCTCGGTGCGGGGGTTGGAAAGATGTGTGCCGGTCGCGACTACCGCCCGCGCTTCGGCAATGAAGCCCTCGTCGATGTCATCCTCGCACAGCGCCATGTCGGCGCAGTTCTCGCGATAGAAGATCAGCGGAAACTGCTTGTCGTCGCGGATGCCCAGCAGGACCAGCGCGGTCAACCTTTCGGGGTCGGTCTTGATGCCACGGATATCGACGCCTTCGCGCGCCAATTCCTCCAGCAGGAAGCGGCCCATATGCTCATCGCCGACACGGGTGATCAGCGCCGACCTCAGCCCAAGACGCGCAGTGCCGGTCGCCATATTGGTGGGAGACCCGCCGACATATTTCTGGAAAGACCCCATATCCTCCAGCCTACCACCGACCTGCGCACCGTAAAGATCCACCGATGACCGGCCGATGGTGATGACATCGAGCGTTTTCATGGCAATCACTCCCCCAGGGGCGGCGCGACTCAGCGTTGCGCGACCGATATGGAATATTTATTCCATTTTCCTGCCAAACGGAAGCCCGAATTCAGCCGCGCATCGACCCGACGGCGACCGCCAGTGTCAGCGCAAGCGCCAGCGTAGCGGTCAGTGAGCGGAAAGCGCCGAAATCGACCTCGGGCACCGTCAACACGGCGGTTGCCAGCGGCGAAAGCGGACTTTGCGGCTGATCCGTCAACGCCACGACCTTCAGCCCGCGCGCCCTGGCATCCCGCGCCAGCGCGATCGTCTCTTCGGAATAGGGGGCAAAGCTGATCGCCAGCACGGCGTCTCCGGGGCGCAGCGCAAAGCGGTGGTCCAGTTTGCCCAACCCGTCATGCAGCATTGCCGGAACCTGCATTTTCTCAAAGACATAAGCCAGGTAACTTGCCACCGGAAAGGTCCGGCGCAGGCCAACGATGTGGATCGTATCCGCACCCACAAGCGCCGCGACAGCAGAGTTGAGCGCCGCGTCGTCCATTGTTTTCGCTAGGGTTTCCAGCGAAAGCCGTCCCGCCTCCAGAAACTCGGCCAACAACGCGCCGGGGCTGCCGCTGCCACTTAGCCGCAGGTTTTTCAGCCGCGTCGCATAGTCCGGCCATCCGGGCGCATAGGCCTCCCGGAACAGCTTCTGCATCTCGGAATAGCCGGAAAACCCCATGATCTGGCAGAACCGCATCAGGGCCGAGGGCGGCACCCCCGCCCCAAAGGCAATCTCGGCCACGGTCGATACGGCAATCCGTTCGGTATTGTCCGCGATGAACTCCGCGCATTGGCGCAAACGCTTCGGCAGATCGTCCGAGATCAGCGTCAGCCTTTCGCGGAACTGCTCCACCGATTTGGGTGCGCTGGCTGACGGGCGGGTGTCCATGAATCTTTCATCTCGGATCGGAATGCCATTCTAACGGAATGGAACGAATATTCCATACCGCTGTGAAATTTCACACGCGCTTCAGTCGGTCTGCGCCTTCAGCCCGGCCCGGAACCGCCGCATGTTGGCCTGATACCCCTCGGCCGAGGCGATCAGCCGCGCCCGCGCCGACTGATCCAGTTCGCGCACCACCTTGCCCGGCGCCCCCATCACAAGGCTGCCGTCCGGTATCTCTTTCCCCTCGGTGATCAGCGCCCCTGCCCCGATCAGGCAGCCCTTCCCGATCTTGCTGCCGTTCAGCAGCGTCGCCCCCATCCCGATCAGCGTGCCCTCACCAATGATGCAGCCATGCAGCATCGCCTTGTGCCCGATCGTGCAGTTGGCCCCGATGATCAGCGGATAGCCAATATCGGTATGAAGGACGCAGTTTTCCTGAATGTTCGACCCGGCACCCACCCGTATCTCTTCATTATCCCCGCGCAGCACGGCCCCGAACCAGACCGAGGTCCCCGCCTCCAGCACCACGCGCCCCATCACCGCGGCACTGGGGGCGATCCAGGTATCGGCGTGGATTTCTGGCGAGATACCGTCGAGGGAATAGATCATCTCTGGTCGAACTCCTTGTTCAACTGACGGACAAACCCCGACAGATCGGGCTGCCTCTCGCGCCGTAACCGCTCGGCCCGCACGATGGACCGCAACTCTTCCTCGGCCTCGTCGATATCCTTGTTGATCAGCACGTAATCATATTCGGCCCAATGGCTGATCTCGTCACGGCTTTTCGCCATACGGTCGGCTATCACGGTGTCGCTGTCCTGCGCCCGGTTCCGCAGCCGCCGCTCCAACTCGACCAGCGAGGGCGGCAGGATGAAGATCGAGACGGCATCGGCCCCCATCGCCTGCCGGATCTGCTGCCCGCCCTGCCAGTCAATGTCAAAGACCGTATCGCGCCCCTCGGTCATCGCCTGTTCCACCGGCGCGCGCGGGGAGCCGTAGAAATTGCCGAAGACCTCGGCGTATTCCAGCATCCCGCCCGAGGCCGCCAGCGCCTCGAAATCCGCCCGCGAGCGGAAGTGATAGTCGCGCCCGTCCACCTCTCCCGGTCGCATTGGCCGGGTAGTGGCGGATACCGAAAACCGGATCGCGGGATCCCAGACCATCAGCCGTTTGGTCAGCGTCGATTTCCCTGCGCCCGAGGGCGAGGACAGGATGAGCAGCAGGCCGCGACGCGCCATCGTTGGTTTCCGAAAATCCTAATGTTTCCCCGCGGATGTGACCCATGGCCGGGCGCGGGTCAAGCCTGACGCGCATCGCGCAAGTGGTCGAGCGGACATTCGCGTTTTGGTTGAGGATTTACCAACACTTGGGATTCCTCTGCACTTTCAGCAAGTTCGCGTGTAGCTTCCAGACTGAGCGCGCGAACTTCAGCTTTTGTTAATCATGCAGAAAGCAACTGAGGAACACAGCGCGGTATCTGGTGATTGGTTCGGGTGCATGTGGCGATCCCCAGATGCGGCGACAGATGTGGAGCGGTTCGATGGGCTGGGATTGGGACAAGGTTGTGCCGATGAAGCCGGGCGGTGACGCAGGCATCTATGCGCCGCTTCAGGGCGTGCGGGCCTATTGGGAAGGGCTGCGGCAACCGCCCCTTCTGCCTCATCGTCACGAGATCGACCCGCGCGGGCTGGAAAGCGCGCTGGAATACACCTTCATGGTGGAGCGGGTCGCCCCAGGGGTCGCGCGTTTCCGGCTGGCCGGGTCGCACCTGACCTTGCTTGCCGGTGCGGAGGTGAGGGGTATGCCGTTGACGGCGTTGCTTGAACCCACTGCACGCGATGATGCGATGGCTTTGACTGAAAAGCTGTTCGATGAGCCCGCGATCATAGGGTTGGCGCTGGAGGCCGAACGCGGGATGGGAAAGCCCGCGCTGGAGGGGCGCATGATCCTGCTGCCGGTCCTTGGCGACGATAGCATTTGCGACCGGGCGCTTGGCTGCCTGGTAACGCATGGCAAGATCGGTCGTAGCCCGCGCCGTTTTGCGATTTCGCATCGGCGGAGCGAGGGGGTAGGCCCTATGCCGCCCCGGACAAAGGCTGCACCAGCAATGCGGCTTGAGCCGGGTTTTGCAGACTCCGCGCGGCGCTTTACGGCTCAAACAGAAACGGCCGCCCGACAGGGGCGGCCGCATCTCAGGCTGGTGAAATCCGACGACTAAAGCGCGATGCGCTTTTCGCTGTCGCGGAGCGAGGACAGCTCCTCGGCGACGAGGAAGGCCAGTTCCAGCGACTGCGAGGCGTTCAGTCGCGGATCGCAGGCGGTGTGGTAGCGATCCGACAGATCCTCATCAGTCACGGCGCGCAGGCCGCCGGTGCATTCGGTCACGTCCTTGCCGGTCATCTCGAAATGCACGCCACCGGGGATTGTGCCCTCGGCCTTGTGGATCGCGAAAAACTCGCGGACCTCGCGCAGCACCGAGTCGAACGGCCGGGTCTTGTAACCCGAGGCGGCCTTGATCGTGTTGCCGTGCATCGGATCGCAGGACCACAGTACATTCGCGCCCTCTTCCCGCACCGTCTTGATCAGGCGCGGCAGGTTGTCGCCGACCTTGCCAGCACCGAAACGCGCGATCAGCGTCAGGCGGCCCGGTTCGTTCTGCGGGTTCAGTTTGGCCATCAGCACTTTCAGGTCTTCGGCGGTCGTCGAGGGGCCGCACTTCAGCCCGATCGGGTTCAGCACGCCGCGCGCGAATTCCACATGGGCACCGTCCGGCTGCCGCGTGCGGTCGCCGATCCAGATCATGTGGCCCGAGCCTGCCACCGGCTGCCCGGTGATCGAGTCGATCCGGCACAAGGCTTCCTCGTATTCCAGCAGCAGCGCCTCATGGCTGGTGTAGAAATCGACCGAAGCCAGCGAAGGTGCGGAATCCGAAGTGATGCCGGCAGCATTCATGAAGTCCAGCGCATCGGAAATGCGGTTCGACAGTTCGCGATACCGCTCTGCCTTGTCATGCTCGGCAAAGCCCAGCGTCCAGGCGTGGACGCGGTGAATGTCCGCGAAGCCGCCCGTTGAAAAAGCGCGCAGCAGGTTCAGGCTGGCCGCGGCCTGGGTATAGGCCTGCAACATACGCTTAGGATCAGGAATCCGCGCCTCGGGAGTAAAGTCGAACCCATTGATGATGTCACCGCGGTAGCTGGCCAGTTCCTGCCCGCCCATGACTTCGGTCGGCGCAGAGCGCGGCTTGGCGAATTGACCGGCCATGCGGCCGACCTTCACCACCGGCACCTTGGCGCCATAGGTCAGCACGACCGCCATCTGCAGCATGACGCGGAAGGTGTCGCGGATGTTGTCCGCGCTGAATTCGGCAAAGCTTTCGGCGCAGTCGCCGCCCTGAAGCAGGAACGCCTTGCCCTCGGCCGCCAGACCAAGCTGCTTTTTCAGCTTGCGCGCCTCGCCCGCAAAGACCAGCGGCGGATACTTGGCCAGCTGTGCTTCCACAGCTTTCAGTTCCGCCTGATCGGGATATTCGGGCATCTGCACGCGCGGTTTCGCACGCCAGTCCGATTTGCTCCATCCCTTGGTCATGGGTTTCCTCCGTTCGCAGCAAGGTTCGCAGCGTATATGCAAAAGCTGCGGCGCTTGCAAACGACGAAAGACAGGCCTTTCAGATTGGGCTTCTCTTAGGAGCCGAAAGGTTTGAGGGCGTATTTCGGACTTCGTTTCCCGCTGCCCCACCCTGGCGGCACGCCAATATTACAGCATGGTAACGATCCGCTGGGCCGACCCCCTTGCGGCGCTTCGGATTCCCTGATTGATTGGCGGCGAACGACGCGAACAGGTCGCAAATGATCACTCTCAAGCCGCAGCCCGAAGCCCGCCGGCGCGAAACTAGCAGGTCGAAACGCTTTGTTTTCCTGCTTTTGGACCGCTTTACCATGCTGTCCTTTGCCGGAGCGATCGAACCCTTGCGCATCGCAAACCGCGTGGCAGGCAAGACTATTTACGAATGGCGGCTGATCGGCGAAGGCGGAGAGACCGCAACCTGCTCGAATGGGGCGGCCTTCAAGCTTGACATGGGGCTGGAGGAACTTGATCGCGACGATACGCTTCTGGTCTGCGGCGGCATCGACGTGCAGCGTGCCACGACCAAATCCGTGATCGCCTGGCTGCGGCGTGAGGCGCGGCGCGGCATGCCCATCGGCGGACTTTGCACCGCGTCCTGGACGCTTGCCAAGGCGGGACTGCTGGACGGCAAGAAGGCGACGATCCACTGGGAAAACCAGGACGGATTCCTTGAGGAATTCGAGGATGTGAAGCTGACGAAATCGGTATTCGTCGTGGACGGCAACCGTTTGTCTACCGCAGGCGGCACGTCATCCATCGATTTGATGCTGAAGCTGATCGCGGCCGATCATGGCGATGAGCTTGCCAATACCGTGGCCGACCAGCTGATCTATTCCTCAATCCGCACCGATCAGGACACGCAGCGCCTGTCGATCCCCACGCGGATCGGCGTGCGCCATCCAAAGCTGAGCCAGGTCATCCAGATGATGGAGGCCAATATCGAGGATCCGATCAGCCCGGCGGATCTGGCCGAAGAGGTGGGCATGTCAACCCGCCAGCTGGAGCGTCTGTTCCGCCGCTATCTGAACCGCAGCCCCAAACGCTATTACATGGAATTGCGGCTGCAAAAGGCGCGCAACCTGCTGATGCAGACGGACATGAGCGTGATCAACGTGGCTCTTGCCTGTGGCTTTGCTTCACCCTCGCATTTCTCGAAATGCTACCGCGCGCATTACAACACCACCCCCTATCGTGAGCGTGGAACCCAGGGCGCGGCAGGCGTTCCGGGGGGGGCGCGACTATCTATCTGACCTCTTCTATTTGGCGCATGTTTACCCCTTGAACCTCTAGTAGCCATAGCTCCCATCTACGTCTGAGACATGCATCACAAGGATTGAACCGATGCCTCAGACCGATTTGACCGTGCCCCGCCCCCACCAGGGCGGTTTCCTGTGCCCCGCCTGTAAAGTCAATCTGGTGATGACCGACCGGCAGGGGATCGAGATCGACTACTGTCCGAACTGTCGCGGCGTCTGGCTGGACCGCGGCGAACTCGACAAGATCATCGAGCGCAACATGCAGGACGGGGCGGCGCAACAGCCGCGCTTTGCCCCGGTGCCGCAGCAGCCGGTCGCGCAGCAGCCCTACTACGGCGGGGGCGGCCATAACGGGGGCCACCACGAAAACCGGGGGCATCACGGCAGCCGCAACCATTCGTTCCTGGGACGCTTGTTCGACTGACACGCGCGCGTCATACCGCTATGACGTAGTGCATTCGACCAAGCGGGGGACCAGAATGGGCACAGGACACTCCCATGCGCCAGCCGTGCCGCAAGGCGGCACGGCCGCAGCCAGGCACAAAAAGCGGATCGCACTGGCGCTTGGTCTGACCCTGTCGTTCATGACGGTCGAAGTGATCGGAGGGCTATGGACCGGCAGTCTCGCGCTGCTGGCCGATGCCGCGCATATGATGACGGATGCTGGTGGCCTTGCGCTCGCGCTGGTCGCCATCCGCTTTGCCGAAAGGCCGGCTACCCCGCAGAAAACCTACGGCTATGTCAGGGCAGAGGTGCTTTCGGCATTGACCAACGCGGTCGTGCTGCTGCTCGTGACGGTCTACATCCTTTACGAGGCCTACCAAAGGTTTCTGGAACCGCCGGAGATTCTTGGCTGGCCGATGTTGCTGGTCGCCTGCGTGGGCCTTGGAGTGAACCTGATCTCGATGCGGCTCCTGTCGGCGGGATCGCAGGAAAGCATCAACGTCAAGGGCGCCTACTTCGAGGTGCTGAGCGACATGCTGGGATCGCTCGGGGTGATCTTGGCCGCCGTCATCGTCGTGCTGACGGGATGGACTCTGGTGGACCCGCTGATTGGCGCGGCGATTGGCCTGTTCATCATCCCCCGAACATGGATCCTGCTGCGTCAGGCGATCAACATCCTGATGGAAGGCACGCCTCCCGAGGTGGACATGTCACTGATGGAAGCGCGGTTGAAGTCAATTCCGGGCGTGACGGCGGTGCACGACCTGCACGTCTGGACCATCACCTCGGGGCTTGACGCGATGAGCGGACACCTCATCGTCGCCGACATGGCACAAGCGAAGGCCGTGCTGGCGGCGGCCTCGGCGGCGATGCGCGACGATTTCAAGCTGTCGCATGTCACGATCCAGATCGAGGATGCCGCACATCGCGCGGCCGAAGGCGAGCAACGGCTTTAACTCCCGCTATCCTGCCGGCGCGAGCCGATAGACCGCGCCGTTGCTAACCGACAGGAACCAGATCGAGCCGTCTGGGGCCTCTCTCACATCCCGCACACGTCCGGTCTCGGGCGACTGGATGCGTTCCTCGGCATAGCCCTGATCGGGATCGAGGCGCGAGATGAAGTCGGAGTTCAGGCTGCCGGTGAAGAAATCGCCCCTCCAGTCGGGAAACATGTCTCCGGCATAGATCATCAACCCGGAAGGTGCGATCGAGGGGTCCCAGTAGCGGACCGGCTGCTCCATCCCCTGTGCCTCGGTGCCGGTGCCGATTCTGCTGCCATTGTAATTGCGACCATAAGAGACCACCGGCCAGCCATAGTTGCGACCGGGCTCTACGAGGTTCAACTCGTCGCCTCCTCTCGCGCCGTGCTCGACCAACCAGAGCCTGCCCTGACCGTCCAGAGCCGCGCCCTGAGGGTTGCGATGGCCTTTGCTGAACAACTCCGGCAGCGCCCCATCGCCAAAGGGATCGCCTGCGGCAGACGAGCCGTCCCGGTTCAGCCTTACGACCGAACCTTCGTGGCGCTGCATGTCCTGCGCAGGCATGCCCACACCACGCTCTCCGATCGTCAGGAATATCGTCCCGTCACCAGCCTCAACCATGCGCGAACCGAAATGGCGGCTGGTCGTGGAACCCGGCGCCATCACGAAGACCTGGCGAAAATTCTCAAGCCGGCTCCCGTCCTCGGACAACCGGCCAACGCCCATTGCCGTGCCCGGCCCGCCGTTTGTGGTCGCATAGCTCAGGAATATTTCGCGGCTCTGGGCGAAATCACGCGGAACAAGCACGTCCAGAAGCCCGCCCTGCCCCGTTGCTGCGACCACGGGCAGCCCCGATATGGCAACCGGCTCTGCTCCCTCGGCATGCGCGAAGAACAACAACCGACCGTTCCTCTCGGTCACAACAAATCCACCGTCCGGCAGGAAGCCGATCGCCCATGGCTCTTCCAACCCATCTGCGACCGGCGAAACCGATACCGGCCCCGCCGAAGTCGAGATGTCCTGCGCCATAACGGGCAACGCACAGAGGAAAGATACCGCCAGTACAGACAGTCGGGATGCAGACATCGGCTTTCCTTGCAAAGTGCCACTTCACAATCACAGATAGAGTTGACCCTGCGGAACCCAAATCACGCTTTCGTTCAATGGCATCTGACAGGCTGTTTCCACATCTTTTGAACACTTTCCTTTTCATTCGCCCCCCTCTAGTTTGCCGTCAGGACAATGATCCAACACGGGAGAGTACCAATGAAAAAAATCCTGACCGCGACCGCCGTCTGCGCATTGTACGCAGGCGCGGCCAGCGCAGAAGACATCAAGCTGGGCATCATCTTCGGCTTCACGGGGCCGATTGAATCGCTGACCGGCTCCATGGCCAACGCTGCCGAAAAGGCCATCGACGAGGTCAACGCCTCGGGCTTGCTGCTTGACGGGTCGAAGGTCACAGCGATCCGCGCAGACTCCACCTGCGTTGACTCGGCCGCCGCGACTGCCGCAGCCGAACGCCTTGTGACCAGCGACGGGATCAACGCCATCATCGGCGGCGACTGCTCGGGCGTTACCGGCGCCATTCTGCAGAACGTCGCGCGTCCGAACGGCATCGTAATGATCTCGCCCTCGGCCACATCGCCCGCGCTGTCGACGGCCGAGGATGACGGGCTGTTCTTCCGCACCGCGCCGTCGGACGCGCGCGAAGGCGAGGTCGCCGCCGACATCATGACCGAGCGTGGCATCAAGACCGCCGCGCTGAGCTATACCAACAACGACTACGGCAAGGGTCTGGCAGAAGCTATTCAGAAAGCCTTTGAGGCCAAGGGCGGCAAGATCACGATCTCGGCCGCGCATGAAGACGGCAAGGCGGACTACACCGCCGAAGTCGGCGCCTTGGCCGCGGCTGGCGGCGACATCCTGATCGTTGCGGGTTACGTAGACCAGGGCGGCCCGGGCATCATCCGTGCGGCGCTCGACACCGGAGCCTTCTCGGTCTTCGAACTGCCGGGCGGCATGATTGGCGACAACCTAAACAAGATCCTCGGCAACTCGATCGACGGCTCCTTCGGTCAGGTTCCGGGTACCGACGCGCCGGGGATGAAGATTCTCTCCGACGCCTCGGGCGGCAAGTTCGACGTGAACTCGCCCTATACGCCTGAAAGCTATGACGCGGCTGCCCTGATCATGCTGGCGATGGAAGCGGCCAAGTCGACCAAGTCGACCGACTTCGCGCCGAAGATCATGGAACTGGCCAACGCTCCGGGCGAAAAGATCTATCCCGGCGAACTGGCCAAGGCGCTGCAACTGATCAAGGACGGCAAGGACATCGACTATGTCGGCGCCTCCAACGTCGAACTGGTCGGCAATGGTGAATCTGCGGGCAACTACCGCGAGATCGACGTCACGGACGGCGCAATCGTCACCACGCGCTTCCGTTGATCGTCAAAACCGGCTAACGACAGACTCGGCCCGGGCCACTGCGCCCGGGCCGTTGCTATAAAAACAAGCCACCGGCACGCGCGAAATGCGCGGAGACACGGGCAGGCAGAGGGGAAGACTGCATGATCGTCGTTGAGGATCTGCACAAGCATTTCGGCGGATTCCATGCCGTTGACGGGGCTTCGATCGAGATCAAGGCCGGGTCGATCACCGGACTTATCGGACCGAACGGCGCGGGAAAGACCACGCTGTTCAACGTGATTGCCGGCCGCCTGCCGCCCACCTCGGGTCGCGTGCTGATGGCGGGCGAGGACATCACCGGGCTGCCCCCGCACGAGTTGTTCGCCAAGGGGCTTTTGCGCACATTCCAGATTGCCCACGAATTCGGTTCGATGACGGTGCGCGAGAACCTGATGATGGTTCCGCCCCACCAGTCTGGCGAGCGGCTGATGAACGCCTGGTTCCGCCGGGGTGCCGTCGCCACCGAGGAACGCGCGATCCGCGACCGTGCGGATGAGGTGCTGGATTTCCTGACGATCAGCCATCTGGCCGATGAAAAGGCCGCCAATATCTCTGGCGGGCAGAAAAAGCTGCTGGAGCTTGGCCGCACCATGATGGTGGACGCCAAGATCGTGTTCCTGGACGAGGTCGGCGCAGGCGTGAACCGCACGCTGCTGAACACCATCGCCGACGCGATCATTCGCCTGAACAAAGAGCGCGGATATACCTTCTGCGTAATCGAACACGACATGGATTTCATCGCCCGTCTCTGCGACCCGGTCATCGTCATGGCGCAGGGCAAGGTGCTGGCGCAAGGCACGGTGGAAGAGGTCAAGAACGACGAGCGTGTGATTGAGGCCTATCTGGGCACTGGTCTTAAGAACAAGGTCGTCGCCCATGGCTGAACCCTATCTGATCGGCGATGCCATGACGGGCGGCTATGGCGCCGCCGACATCCTGCACGCCTGCACCATCGCCGTTGAAAAGGGCCAGATCGCCGTGATCGTCGGCCCGAACGGCGCGGGGAAATCCACCGCCATGAAGGCGGTCTTTGGAATGCTGCGCCTGCGCTCGGGCCATGTCCGGCTGGCAGGAGAGGATATCACCGCCCTTTCGCCGCAGGCTCGCGTTGCCAAAGGAATGGCCTTTGTCCCGCAGACCCAGAACATCTTCACCTCGATGACCGTCGAGGAAAACCTCGAGATGGGGGCTTTCCTGCGCACCGACGACATTCGCGCCACGATGGAGCAGATCTATCACCTGTTCCCGATCCTGCGCGACAAGCGCCGTCAGGCAGCCGGGGAATTGTCCGGTGGTCAGCGTCAGCAGGTCGCCGTGGGTCGCGCGCTGATGACGCAGCCCAAGGTGTTGATGCTGGACGAGCCAACCGCGGGCGTCAGCCCCATCGTGATGGACGAGCTTTTCGATCGCATAATCGAGGTCGCCCGCACCGGCATCTCGATCCTGATGGTCGAGCAGAACGCCCGTCAGGCGCTGGAGATAGCGGACAAGGGTTATGTCCTGGTCCAGGGCGCCAATCGTTTCACAGATACGGGAAAGGCGCTGCTTGCCGACCCCGAGGTGCGTCGCACCTTCCTGGGGGGTTGAGGCATGGATTTCCTGAACGCCCTCGTCGCATTCGCCAACTTCGTCCTCGTCCCCGCCACCGCCTATGGTGCGCAGCTCGCCCTCGGTGCGCTGGGGGTGACGCTGATCTATGGCATCCTGCGCTTTTCCAACTTCGCCCATGGCGACACCATGGCTTTCGGCACGATGGTCACCATCCTGTTCACGTGGTGGTTCCAGTCGATGGGCATCAATTTCGGGGTGCTTCCCACTGCCCTGCTGGCCCTGCCCTTTGGCATCGCGATCACCGCGGCCTTCGTGCTGGCCACGGACCGCGTCGTCTATCGCTTCTATCGCAAGCAAAGGGCGGCAAGCTCGATTCTGGTTATCGTCTCGCTGGGTGTCACCTTCATCATGAACGGGCTGACTCGGTTCATCATCGGGACGGATGACCAGAACTTTGCGGATGGCGGGCGCTTTGTGATATCGGCGGGCGATTTCAAGGCCATGACGGGCCTGACCGAAGGTCTGGCTATCAAGGCGACGCAGGCGCTGACGGTCGTAACCGCAGTCATCGTCGTCGCCTGGCTGTTCTGGTTCCTGAACCGCACGCGCACCGGCAAGTCGATGCGCGCCTTTTCGGATAACGAGGATCTTGCGCTGCTTTCGGGCATCAACCCCGAACGGGTCGTGGCTATCACATGGATCATTGCGGCGGCGCTGGCGACCATTGCGGGCGTGCTGTATGGCTTGGACAAAAGCTTTAAGCCCTTCACCTATTTCCAGCTTTTGCTGCCGATCTTCGCGGCTGCCGTGGTGGGGGGCCTTGGCAACCCGCTGGGTGCCATTGCGGGCGGCTTCGTCATCGCCTTTTCCGAGGTGATGGTGACCTATGCCTGGAAAAAGGTGCTGGGCTATCTGTTGCCTGATAGCCTGACGCCTGACGCGCTGGTTCAGCTTCTGACCACCGACTACAAATTCGCGGTCAGCTTCACGATCCTGATCGTTGTCCTGCTGTTCAAGCCGACCGGGCTGTTCAAGGGGAAATCGCTGTGAACATGCGCAACATCGCCCTTTTCGTTGTCGTCGCGTTGCTGTTCGTGCTGACCGGGCTGTTCCAAAGCTGGAACCTGTCGCTGAACATCCTGAACATGGCGATCATCTCTGCCATCATGGCGATGGGCGTGAACATACAGTGGGGCTATGCCGGGCTGTTCAACGTCGGGATCATGGGGTTTGCGGCGCTCGGTGGCCTTGCCGTCGTGCTGACCTCGGCTCAGCCCGCCCCCGGCGGGTGGGAGGCGGGAGGGCCACGTATCCTGTTCGGCCTGCTGATCGGCGCCGGGGCAATCGCGGCGGCCGTGTTCACCTACAACCGAATGAAACCAGGGCGCAAACGCGGCCTGTCGGTCTTTGCGGTTCTGGTTGCCGGCTTCGTCATCTACCGCGCGATCTTCGACCCCGGCGTGGTGGCAGTCGAGACCAACAGCCCTGAAGCCTATGGCAACCTCGGCGGTCTTGGACTTCCTTCTCTGGTGGCCTGGGTCGTCGGCGGCCTCATGGCGGCCGGCGCCGCATGGCTGATCGGCAAGACAGCCTTGGGCTTGCGTTCGGACTATCTGGCCATCGCCACGCTGGGCATCGCCGAGATCATCATCGCGGTGATGAAGAACGAGGACTGGTTGGCGCGGGGAGTCAAGAACGTGACCCAGCTTCCCCGCCCCTGGCCTGTACCGCTCGAGGTCAACCTGCAGAAAAATCAGGCTTTCCTCGACTGGGCGACCAGCTGGGGCTTCGACCCCGTGACGACCTCGTCCATCATCGTGAAACTAGCCTATGCCGCTCTGTTCGGTGTTGTCCTGCTGGCCGTCGTCTGGCTGGCCGAACGCGCGCTGCGTTCGCCCTGGGGCCGCACCATGCGCGCCATACGCGACAATGAGGTTTCGGCAGAGGCAATGGGGAAATACGTCACCGGCCGCCATCTGCAGGTCTTTGTCCTCGGCTCGGCTATCGTAGGGGTCGCGGGCGCGATGATGACGACGCTGGACGGCCAGTTGACACCGGGCAGCTATACGCCGCTGCGCTATACCTTCCTGATCTGGATGATGGTCATCGTCGGCGGATCGGGCAGCAACTGGGGCACCGTGCTGGGCGGGTTCCTGATCTATTGGTTGTGGATCATGGTCGAACCGATGGGGCTGTGGCTGATGCAAGGGATCACCTATGGCATGCCCGACGGGTTCTGGCTGAAGGACCACCTGCAGGATTCCGCCGCGCATATGCGTCTGGTAACGATGGGGATCATACTGCTTCTGGTGTTGCGGTTCAGCCCGCGCGGTCTTATCCCGGAACGCTAAGCCGGATATCATCTGCGACATTTCCTGTCGCAAGCGCGCATGATCCCCCTCGCCGTCCCGGCGAGATTGACGCAGCAACTTTTGGAGCGTTCCTCATGAAATCCCATACCCGAGTGCTCGTTATCGGTGGTGGCGTGGTCGGCTGTTCGGTGCTTTACCACCTCACGAAGCTCGGCTGGTCGGACGTGACGCTGATCGAGCGGTCTGACCTGACCTCGGGTTCGACCTGGCACGCGGCGGGCGGGTTCCACACGCTGAACGGCGACACCAACATGGCGGCGCTGCAGGGTTACACGATCCGGCTTTACAAAGAGCTGGAGGCGATCACCGGCATGTCCTGCGGCCTGCACCACGTCGGCGGCATTACCCTTGCCGACACGCAGGAACGCTTTGAGCAGCTGAAGGCCGAACGCGCCAAGCACCGTTACATGGGTCTGGACACCGCGATCCTTTCGCCGGACGAAGTTGCGAAGATGACCGACGGGTTGGTCAACACCAAGGGTATCATCGGCGCGCTTTACGACCCGCTCGACGGCCACCTCGACCCTTCGGGCACGACCCACGCCTACGCCAAAGCTGCCCGCATGGGCGGGGCAGAGATCATCCTGCACAACCGTGTGCTGGAAACGAAGCCGCATCCCGAAGGTTGGGAAGTGGTAACCGAACAAGGCACGATCATTGCCGAGCATCTGGTCAATGCAGCCGGTCTTTGGGCGCGTGAAGTCGGCGCAATGGCGGGTGTATACCTGCCTTTGTTGCCGATGGCTCACCAATATCTTGTCACAGACGACATCCCTGAGATCATGGACATCCTGAAATCGGGCCGTGAATTTCCGCACGTGATGGACCCCGGTGGCGAAAGCTATTTGCGGCAAGAAGGCCGCGGGCTGTGCATTGGCTTCTATGAAAAGCCCTGCGAACCCTGGTCTATTGACGGCACGCCCTGGGGCTTTGGCCATGAACTGCTGAACGAGCAATTCGACAAGATCGAAGACTCGGTCAACTTCGCCTATCGCCGTTTCCCGGTGCTGGAGCGTTCCGGGGTCAAGCGCGTGATCCACGGGCCGTTCACCTTTGCGCCCGACGGCAACCCGCTGATCGGTCCGGTTCCTGGCCTGCGCAATTACTGGTCGGCCTGCGCGGTCATGGCGGGCTTCAGCCAGGGTGGCGGCATGGGCCTTTCCCTTGCGCAATGGATGATCCACGGCGAGGTCGAGCGTGATCCGCGCGGGTTCGACGTGTCCCGCTTCGGCAACTGGACGACACCCGGCTATACCGTGCCGAAGGTGATCGAGAACTATCAGATGCGCTTCTCGGTCAGCTATCCGAACGAGGAACGCCCCGCGGCGCGGCCGTTCCGCACGACGAACATGTATGACATTTTCAGCGACATGCGTGCGGTCTGGGGCCAGCAATACGGGCTGGAGGTCGTGAACTATCACGCCCTGCCCGGCGAACCGCTGTATGAGACGCCCACCTTTAAACGCTCCAACGCCTGGGAGGCGACGAAGCAAGAAGTGATGGCGGTCCGCAATGGCGTCGGCATCAACGAGGTCCAGAACTTCGGCAAGTACCGCGTGACCGGACCCAATGCCCGCGCATGGCTGGACCGGATCATGGCGGGGCTGATCCCCAAAGTCGGTCGCCTGAGCCTGACCCCGATGCTGGCCGAAAGCGGCAAGATCATCGGCGACTTCACCGTCTCCTGCCTGTCCGAGACGGAATTCCAGCTTACCGCCAGCTATGGCGCACAAGGCTGGCATGGTCGCTGGTTCGAACAGCACGCGGAAGAAGGCGTGACCGTCGAGAATATCTCGGACGCGCGCACTGGTTTCCAGATCGCGGGGCCAAAGGCGCGCGAGCTGCTGGCCCGCGTGACGCGTAGCGATGTGTCGAACGAAGCGTTCAAGTTCATGGACGTGAAGCGCCTGACCGTCGGTATGGCGAACTGCATCGTGCAGCGCGTCAGTTACACCGCCGATCTGGGGTACGAGATCTACTGCGATGCCGTCAGCCAGCGCCACCTGTGGCACACGCTGTGGAACGCAGGCCAAGACCTCGGCATCCGCCCGTTCGGCATGCGCGCAATGATGAGCTTGCGTCTGGACAAATGGTTCGGCAGCTGGGGTCGCGAATTCAGCCCCGATTACATGCCGGGCGAAACCGGTCTGGACCGCTTCATCCGCTGGAACAAGGATGCCGACTGGATTGGCAAGGCGGCGGCGACCAAGGAAAAGGCCGAAGGGCCGAAGCGCAAGCTTTGCTCGTTCATCGTGGACGCGAAGGATGCCGACGTAGTCGCTTGGGAGCCGATCTGGCTGGATGGCGCGGTGGTTGGTTTCTGCACCTCGGGCGGCTTCTCGCACTTTACCGGCAAGTCGGTGGCGCAGGGCTTCGTCCCCGCTGACAAGGTGAAAGAAGGGCTGAAGGTCGAGATAGAGATCCTGGGCGAACGCCGCCCGGCCGTTCTGGTGACCGAGCCGCTGTTCGACGCCGACGGTGCGAGGATGCGGGGCTGATCAGCCTTTACTTGTAAGTAAAACGGCCCCGGAAAAACTCCGGGGCCTTTTCCATTCCGCGTATCAGCGGCTACTTCGACGCGCCGTCGAAGTGTTTCAGCGTCAGCGCATCCAGATCGCTGGCCGGAACGGCGCGCAGGTTGATCGCCCGCATCTCGGTCCCGTCCGGCGCGTTGGCCATCGCGAACGGCTCCACACCACAGGTCTGACAAAACATGTGCTTAATCTTGTGACTGTTGAAGGTATAGGTCGACAATTTGTCACCGCCCTTCAGCGTGAACGCCGTCGCCGGAAAAAAGGCGAGGAGCGCACCGTTGCGACGGCAGATCGAACAGTTGCAGGACACCGCCTCGGTCGGCAGATCCGCGTCGACTGTGAATGATACCGCGCCGCAATGGCAGCTTCCGTCGAATGCCATGAGCATCTCTCCCTTGGTTGCTTTGCCCGTTGATAGCATAGGGAGGTGGAGCGGTCTTGCTTGACAGCAAGATCCTTCGCGCATCGAGTGCCTGAGCAGAGGAAAACCGCGCATGACCAGACCCGCCATACTGATTCCTGCTGCCGGCGGGTCGAGCCGGATGCGCGGCGGTGACAAGCTGATGGAACTGGTCGAGGGCGAGCCGATGATCCGCCGTCAGGCCCGGATCGCTGCTGAGACAGGCTGTCCGGTATTCGTCACGCTGGCACCGGACAGGCCCTTGCGAGAGGCGGCGCTGGCTGGTCTTGATCTGCTGAAGGTGGCCGTTCCAGATGCCACGACAGGCATGTCGGCCTCGCTGCGGCGTGGAGTGGCCACTGCCTCTGCCCTGCCCGACTGCCCCGGTGTGATGATCCTGCCAGCCGACATGCCAGAGTTCACGACAGACATATTGTCGGCGATGAGTGAGGCCTTTCTGGCTCAGCCCGACCGTATCCTGCGCGGCGCTTCCGGCGATCAGCCCGGGCATCCAGCCATTTTTCCCGCCGACCTCTGGCCCGAGCTTTTGCAGATTTCCGGCGATCAGGGCGGCATCAGCGTGATCCGCGCGCATCCCGAACGCGTCGTGCTGATCGCCCTGCCCGACCGGGTCGCAATCACCGACCTCGACACGCCAGAGGATTGGGCCGCCTGGCGCAGCCGCACCTAGGCCGCCAGAAGCACCCGCGTCTCGTGTGACTTCAGCGTGCGCCGCGCGGATTCGAACCGGGCCGCCGCATCGGGGAACAGCGCGTCGATTTCGGCGCGTCGTTCCGCATCCATGCCGCCCAAGGTCAACTCGCCGGGCTGAAAGCTTTCGGTCCAGGCTCCGTCAGAGCGGATGATCTGATGCCGGTCAAACATCAGGTGGATGTATTCCACGCCAGATACCGGCACGCGGGAAATCCCCAGCTGCCCGACCAGATGGATGGCGGGAACCAGCACCTCGGGGTCGCCAAAGCACAGCTCGGCCCGCAGACCCGCCACCAGAACCCGATGCTGCGGCGATACCAGCATGTCGCGGCGCGGCAATCCATTCCCCAGCGCGCCTTTGGCGATACGCACCGGCATCAGCTTTGGCTGGGCCGCAAGATCGGCCACCGACAGGACACGCCGCCCGATCCAGAGCAATTCCTGCGCGCCATCGTCCCGTGTCTGGATCATCTCGCCCAGGCGCAAGTCCTGGATCGCAACTGCCCCATTCGCCGTAGCGATGCGCGTGCCGGGGGTGAAGCAGGGGACAACCTGTTCGATATTGCTGAAGTCGAGGCGACCAATAACCTGACGGTCATCGTTCAGGAACTCGACATAGCCGTTTTCGCGGTTGGGCGTCGTGTAGATCACGCGCGGCTTGTTGGTGCCGGTCAGGTCCAGCTTGTCGAAATCATCGCCGCTTTCGCCGCCATCGACGGTGTCGCCAAAGCCATCGGTCGCCACGTTGACGATGAACAGGTCGCGGTCACCGCCGCCGAACATCAGGTCGGCATTCGCGCCGCCATAGATCGTGTCGCTGCCCGCATCGCCTTCGATCCGGTCGGTCCCGGCGTCGCCGTACAGCACGTCGTCATTATCGCCGCCGCTGAGCGAATCCGCTCCGTCGCCGCCAAACAGGCTATCAAAACCGCTGCCGCCATACAGGCTGTCATTGCCTGCATCGCCGTAAAGCGTGTCGTTCTCGGTATTGCCGACCAGACTGTCGTTGCCATCGCCGCCATACAGCAGGTCCAGACCAGCGCCGCCGTCGAGAACGTCATTCTCGGTGCCGCCATAAAGGCTGTCGGCCTCGCTTCCTCCCTGAAGCGTATCGAGGCCAGCGCCGCCATATAGCGCGTCCTCGCCACTGCCGCCGTCCAGCGCATCGTTGCCGTCGCCGCCATAAAGGCTGTCCAGCCCGATGCCGCCAAAGAGCGAGTCCGCTCCGGCATCGCCTGAAATGCTGTCATTGCCCGCGTCACCAAAGAGCGTGTCGTTATCCGCGCCACCCAGCAGCGTATCATTGTCATCGCCGCCATAGGCGAGGTCGTTGCCGATGCCGCCATTCAGCAGATCAGCCTCGGTGCCGCCATAAAGCCGGTCCAGCCCGTCGCCGCCGAACAACTGGTCTGAACCTGCGCCGCCGGTAAGGCTGTCGTCACCGGCGTCGCCATGGAGGGTGTCGTTATCGACATCGCCGATCAGCGTGTCATTGGCATCCCCGCCATACAGCAGGTCCGCGCCCACGCCACCATCTAGAATATCGACTTCGGTCCCACCATACAGGCTGTCGTTGCCGTCCCCGCCGAAAAGGGAATCCAGTCCGGCATCGCCCGAAAGGCTGTCATTGCCCGCGTCGCCATAAAGCGTGTCGTTATCCGAGCCACCCGCCAGCGTGTCGTTGCCATCGCCGCCCAGAAGCGAGTCCGCACCGATGCCACCGTCCAGAAGGTCGGCCTCGGTCCCGCCATTGAGGGTATCCGCGCCGTCACCGCCGTAAAGACTATCCGCATCGGCGCCCCCGAACAGGGTGTCAGTCCCGGTCCCGCCGAACAGCTGGTCCGCGCCAGCCCCGCCGTCCAGCGAGTCATTGTTGTCGCCGCCATACAGGCTGTCGAGACCATCGCCCCCGAACAGCTGGTCATTGCCGGCATCGCCCTGCAGACTGTCGTTGCCCGCATCGCCATTCAGGGTGTCGTTCTCGGTGCCCCCGATCAGCGTGTCGTTGCCGTCGCCACCAAAAAGCAGGTCGGTTCCGACGCCGCCATCCAGAACGTCGCTGTCATCACCGCCGTACAGGCTGTCGAGGCCGTCACCGCCGAAAAGACTGTCGTTGCCAGTGTCGCCCTGCAGGCTGTCATTGCCCAACTCGCCATAAAGTGTGTCGTTCTCGGTGCCGCCGATCAGCGTGTCGTTGGCATCGCCGCCATACAGCAGATCGGTTCCCGCGCCGCCATCCAGCAGGTCGGCCTCGGTGCCGCCATACAGGCTGTCCAGGCCGTCGCCGCCAAAAAGCTGGTCCACCCCGGCGTCGCCCTGCAGGCTGTCGTTGCCTGCGTCGCCGTATAGCGTGTCGTTCTCGGTGCCGCCCAGAAGCGTGTCGTTGGCGTCACCGCCATACAGCAGATCGGTTCCGGCCGCGCCGTCCAGGTAATCGGCCTCGGTCCCGCCATAGATCGTGTCCAGCCCGTCGCCACCGAACAGCCGGTCCGCACCCGCATCACCCGAGACGACATCATTTCCCGCACCGCCAAGGATCGAGTCATTGTCCGCGCCGCCATACAGCAGGTCGTCGCCGCCACGGCCGTCCATCGTGTCGTTGCCGGCATTGCCGTAGAAAATGTTGGTGTATATGTCCGTGCCGCTGGTGCCCTGACCATCAAAGCCGGTCAGGCTGTCAGCAAAGGCCGAGCCGATCAGGCCGTCGATGCCGGTCAGCGTATCACCCGTCGCGTCGCCGCCGGTTGCGATCCCGCCGTCCAGGACGATGGTCACGCCCGCGCCGGAATTGCTGTAATCGGCATAGTCCAGGCTTTCGCCGCCATCCAGCCGATCGGCCCCAGGGCCTCCGTTCAGGGTGTCAAAACCCGTTCCGCCATAGATCGAGTCGTTGCCCGCAGCGCCGATCAGGCTGTCATTGCCATCGCCACCATAGATCGTGTCGGCGCTATCGCCCCCGTCGATGGTGTCGTTACCCGCATCGCCGGTCAGACTGTCGGTTCCCGCTTCGCCAAGGATCAGGTCGTTGTCGTTGCCACCAAAGATCGTGTCATTGGCTGCGCCGCCATAGATAGTATCGTTGCCATCCCCGGCAGTAACTGAATCCCCGTCATCGCCGCCATAGACCAAATCCAGCCCGGCACCACCGAAAATGGTGTCCGTACCTGCGCCGGCATCAATCGTGTCATTCCCGGCATCGCCGCTCAGGCTGTCGTTGCCCGCCTCGCCGAAAATCTGGTCGTCGTCGTTGCCGCCCAGGATCGTGTCGTTTGCCGCACCGCCATACAGCGTATCGTTGCCATCGCCACCCGTGACGGAATCCGCATCGTCGCCACCATAGATCAGATCGGCCCCGGTATTGCCGAACAGCGTATCGATGCCAGCCCCGCCGTAGATGGTATCGTTACCCGCGGCCCCGTCGATCGTGTCATTGCCTGCAGCGCCATAAAGCGCATTGGCAAGAGTGCTGCCGGTCAACGTATCGTTGCCCGCTCCTCCGATGACATTCTCGATATTGCTGAGCGTATCGCCGTTGGCATCGCTTCCGCTGCCTGTCCCGGTGGTCAGGTTGACGTTGACCGCTCCCGAAGCGCTATAGTCCGCCGTGTCGATCCCGTCGCCGCCGTTCAGCGTGTCGCTGCCCGAACCGCCAATAAGGGTGTCGTCGCCCGCTCCTCCGAAAAGCTGGTCAGTGTTGGCACCGCCGTCCAGATAGTCATTGTCGTCGCCGCCATAAAGCGAGTCGTTGTTGGATCCGCCATAGAGCGAGTCATTTCCTGACCCGCCATCCAGCGAGTCGTTGCCCGACGCGCCATACAGCGCGTTGGCCACGACGCTGCCGATCACCGTGTCATTGCCTGACCCGCCAATGACGTTCTCGATATTGCTCAGGACATCGCCAGCCGCATCGTTGCCAGTGCCGACACCAGTGGTCAGGTTGACGTTAACCGCACCCGATCCGGTGTAATCGGCGGTGTCGGTCCCAGTGCCGCCATTGAGCGTATCGGCGCCCGAGCCGCCAAGCAGCGTGTCATCTCCCGCCCCACCCAGCAGCTGGTCATTGCCCGCACCACCGTCCAGGTAGTCGTCGTCGTCGCCACCGTCGAGGGTGTCATTGTTATTGCCGCCGTAGAGGCTGTCGTCGCCGGTGCCGCCGTATACGAGGTCATCGCCGTTAAGCGCAGTCAGCGAGTCATTACCGCCCAGCCCGCTGATCGTATCAGCGAGTGCTGTTCCCAGCAGGGTGTCGTTGCCGTTGGTCCCGTTGATGACTGCCATTTGAACCGCACTTCGTCCGCGTCTTTGGGAACGCGGATGGGTTCCGGCTACGCGCGAAATGCGGCGTTATCGTGGTCAAAAAGGAACTAATGGCAGCAGTTGGGCGGGGATTTGCTCTATTTCAGGGCCAGTTAATCTAGCGGTTGAGCAAAACTGCCTCATGCCGCTTTAACGTGCGGCGGGCAGCCACGTAGTCTTCCCGACCTTCCCTGGACCTCAACTCGGGGAAAAGGTCGAAAATTTCCTGACGCTGCGCGTTGCCCACGCCCTTCAGCGAATAGTCGCCCGGCTGAAAACTTTCGGTCCAGGCGCCGTTGGCCAGAACGACCTCGTGGCGGTCGAACATGATGTGCAGATAGGTGGTGCCAAGGCTTTGCACCTCCTTGATATCGCGGTTGTTGATCAGATGCTTCGCCGCCACCAGAACCTCGTGTTCGTCGAAGTAGAGCGCGGTGCGCTCGTTCGCGACCAGCATGCGGTGGTTCGGGCTGACCATCATGTCGCGTTCCGGCAGGTCGTGACCCAGGCTGCCCTGCCGGATCAGGATCGGACGGATATGCCCGTTCGATGCCAGCTGCTGCCAGGTCAGCGTCTTGCGTCCCGTCCAGCGGATTTCCTGCAATCCGTTGTCGCGGGTGATGACGCGGTCGCCCGGCACAAGATCCTCGACCGGAACTTCGCCGCGCGGCGTGGCAATGACGGTGCCGGGCGTGAAACAGGGCACAACTTCGATGTTCTGGAAGGTGAAGGTGCCAGTGATATTGCCCTTGCTGTCCAGGATGTTGACCCGGCCGTCATAGCCATTGCCATCGCTGTCGGGCCGCTTGTCGACGACCTGCACCTTGTACAATTCGCTGAAGTCCAGACGGTCGTAGTCATACCCGCCGGTCCCGCCGTATATCTGATCGCCGTTTCCGCCGAAAAAAACGTCGGCATCATCGCCGCCGTACAGCCGATCATTGCCTTCGCCGCCGTAAAGCGTGTCGTTACCGGCCTGACCTTCGACATAGTCGGTGCCCTTGCCGCCGTAGAGGATGTCATTGCCATCTTCGCCCAGAATGCGGTCGTCGCCGTCACCTCCCTCGACCAGATCATCACCGTAACCGGCGGTGATGAAGTCACTCCCGCCACCGCCATACAGGGAGTCGTTACCGTCGCCGCCGTCGATAGTGTCGTCGCAGTCGCCGCCATAGACAAGATCGTCCCCACGACCGCCGTACAACAGATCAAGCCCGTTGCCTCCGTGGAGCGTATCCTTGCCATCGCCACCCAAGAGCGTGTCGTTTGCGTCGCCGCCGTCCAGCAGGTCGTCGCCCTTGTCACCACTCAGCAGGTCGCTGTTGTCGCCGCCATAAAGGTCGTCATTACCATCGCCGCCATACAGCGTGTCGGTATCACGGCCCCCAAACAGCCGGTCGCGGTCGGCGCCGCCCTCCAGATAATCACGCCCGGTTCCACCGAACAGGCGGTCCATGCCGCTGCCCCCGTAGATGGCGTCGTTACCACCGTCTCCGACCAATACGTCATTACCATCGGCACCGACGATATCGTCATTGCCGTTGCCGCCATAGACGACGTCGTCCGAGCTGCTGGACCAGATCGTGTCGTTGCCATCCTTGCCCAGCACCGCGTCACGGTTGTTGTTCAGTGGTGTGCCACCGGGATCCGCGAAGAAAGAGCTTGGTATGTCAGACTCAAACGGTGTGTCGATGAAGTTCTTCAGCGAGTCGTTGTGGTCGATGCGGTCGCCATCGGGATCGCCAGTATAGTCGACGGTGATGAAATCGGCGCCGTTGGTGCCGCTGACAATGCCGTCGCGCACCGGCGTCACCACATTTTCGCCACAATCCGGCGATGCCGCGGCGGCGAGCTTGACCTGATCGGCCCCGGCCGTCGCACCTTCGGCATTCACGCCCGGCTTGTTAATTCCCGAATTGCTCATCAACCGCTCCAAACCATGCTCCGGCGTCGCGACCGGGGCATTTCACCTTCCAAAACGCCCCGCGAGGGCGCAGCCCGACGGCATCTGGCCAGACCTTTTTGGGGTCAGGGCCAGTTGGTCGGAACCAAACTGTTCCTATTGGCGCTCCCTGCCGGATGCTGCGATCATGCGCAGGCGCGATGCCAAAACACGGCCCGAGACCGGGTCGAATGTCGGCATCTGGCAGCGCGACGCAGGACGGGCTGTTCACCCGTCGTTCCGTCACAAGGCCGCCCCCACGGCCAGGTTGCCCCCAGCGGGCCTTGTATTTTTAACCGGCACAACCCTTTGAAAAAAGGAAAAACTCATATGGAAGCAATGCGGCAGGACAGAAGGTTTCAGGCCAGACGACCTGCCGCGGCAACCCATGGTTGAGGGGTGTGAGCCAGCTTTTTGTCGGGCGTCCACTCGCCATGGTTGATAAGCTCCAAGACAATTTCGAAATGCCAATGGGTTAGATGGACAAGGGGCGCAAATCGCCTCCCATCCGGTTGACCAGGCCATCCCTCACAAGTGGTGGCGCGGTGCCGAGAAGATGGGCGACAGAAAATCTTGTAGTGACGGATCCACCCAGCCAGTCCGAAGCCACATCGACCGGCGTTGTTTCGCGACAGGGCATCAACGGGGCCAAGCGGCGAAATCATGCGCTGTGCAGAAACATTGAAACGGGAGAGCAGCGAATCAATTCGCACCGCAGCCACAGGTTGATCGCCCGGCACTTTGCACAACTTTGCTCGCTACAGGGCGCAATTGCGGCAAGATTGAGGCAACTCATCTCTGGCCAATGACATCGCGGCAACCCCCGCCTGTGAATCCTCACCAAGCAGGCGTAACCTTGCGTAACCTGCGAGAAATTCCTTCGGACTATTGCGCGGTGGGGGGCAATATCGGACAAAATCAACAAGGCGCTCTCACCAAAGCACAAAAACCAGAGAGCGGGGTATCAGGGAGGGATTTGGCCGAATGCAGCCATTACTCGCGTTCGCGCGCGCGATAGATCGTATCAACGAAGTCATCGGCAAGGCCATGGGACTGGCCATTCTGGTCGCGGTCCTGGTCAGCGCCGGGAACGCCATCGTGCGAAAGGTGTTCAACACCTCTTCGAATTCCTGGCTCGAACTTCAGTGGTACCTGTTCGGCGCGGCCTTCATGCTGGCTGCCGCCTACACTTTGAAACAGAACGAACATATCCGCATCGACATCGTCTACGGCGCATTCTCGCGTCGGACGCAGCACTGGATCGATCTTCTGGGTCACATCTTCTTCCTGATGCCCTTTGTCCTTCTGATGTCCTGGATGATGGTGCCCTACACGCTGCGCGCCTGGAACACGGGCGAGGTTTCTACCAACTCTGGCGGCCTTCTGATCTGGCCGGCGCGCGCCATCCTTGCGTTGGGGTTTATCCTTCTTACCTTTCAGGGAATCTCCGAAATCATCAAGAAAATCGCCGTGATGCGCGGCGAACTTGAAGATCCCAGTCCCTTCGTGTCGGTGCACGAGATGGCCCAACTCGAAGGCGAGAGCCTGGCGAAGGAGATCTCGAAATGATGGAGATCATCGCCACCAACATGGCTCCGATCATGTTCGCGAGCCTGATCATCTTCCTGCTGATCGGTTATCCCGTTGCCTTCTCGCTGGCGGCCAACGGCCTTTTGTTCTTTGCAATCGGCGTCTGGCTTGCGCCCATGTCGGAAGGCACGATCACGCTGGACTGGCCCCTGCTATTCACCATGCCTCAAAGACTATGGGGGGTGATGTCGAACGAGACCTTGCTGGCCATCCCCTTCTTCACCTTCATGGGGATCGTGCTGGAACGTTCCGGCATGGCCGAGGATCTGCTGGACACCATCGGCCAGGTCTTCGGACCGATCCGAGGTGGCCTGGCCTATGCCGTCATCATCGTGGGGGCGCTGCTGGCGGCGACGACGGGTGTGGTCGCGGCATCGGTCATCGCCATGGGTCTGATCTCGCTGCCGATCATGCTGCGCTATGGTTACGACAGGCGTGTGGCCTCGGGTGTCATCGCGGCCAGCGGCACCCTGGCGCAGATCATCCCGCCGTCGCTGGTGCTGATCGTTCTGGCCGACCAGCTTGGCCGGTCGGTGGGCGACATGTACAAGGGCGCGATCATCCCTGGTCTGGTGCTGACCGGACTATACATGCTGTACATCTTCATCGTTTCGATGTGGAGGCCGCAGTGGGTTCCCGCCCTCCCCCCCGAGGCACGGACACTTGGCCACGGCATCACCTCGCTTCTCGTCGCCCTCGCCGCGATCATCGGCATTGGCTATGGCGCGCATGTGTTGCTGTATCCGACCCAGGGCGCCAATGCTGACATACTGGGCGCAGCTGTAGGCGTGGCGCTGGTCTATGCTTATGCGATTGCCGACAAGCATTTCGGCATCAACCTGATGTCACGGCTGGCACAACAGGTGATCATGGTTCTGATCCCGCCGCTTGCGCTGATCTTCCTGGTGCTGGGGACGATCTTCCTTGGCATCGCCACCCCGACGGAAGGCGGCGCGATGGGCGCGGTGGGTGCAATGCTGCTGGCGGCGCTGAAGGGCCGCCTAAACTATGGCGTCGTGTCCCAGGCGCTGGCTTCGACCGTGCGGCTGTCTTCCTTCGTCATCTTTATCCTGCTGGGCGCGCGGGTGTTCTCGCTGACCTTCTATGGCGTGAACGGGCATATCTGGGTCGAGCATCTTCTTGTCGCGGTGCCGGGTGGACAGACGGGCTTCCTGATCTTCGTTTCGATCCTGGTGTTCCTGCTGGCCTTCTTCCTGGACTTCTTCGAACTGGCTTTCATCATCGTTCCCCTGCTCGTCGCACCTGCCGAGGCGCTGGGGATCGACCTGATATGGTTCGGGGTCATTCTGGGCGTGAACATGCAAACCTCGTTCATGCATCCGCCTTTCGGCTTTGCGCTGTTCTACCTGCGCTCGGTCGCGCCAAAGGTGCCTTTCCTCGACAAAGTCACAGGCATCAGAACCGCGCCGGTCACTACCGGCCAAATCTATTGGGGTGCGGTTCCGTTCGTGATCATCCAGGTCATAATGGTCGGCGTGGTCATCGCATTCCCTTCGATGGTCATGCACTACAAAGGGCCGGCGGTGGATGCGACGAACGTGCAGATCACCCTGCCCTCGCTGCAGCCAGCGGCGGGCACGGGCGCATCGCAGCTTGGCGCCCCAAGCTTTGGGGCGCCGCAACTGGGCGCCCCCCAACTCGGCGCGCCGCAGGTCGATCCCCCGGCCAGCGGGGACTGAAAGCCGCAAACCAAAAAGGCCCCGGAATTTTCCGGGGCCTTTCCTATTGGGACCTTGATAGCGTCAGAGCTTTCCAGCCTGCTGCTGCACCATCATGAAAGTGTCGTAGTTGTATTCGGCGATCTGCATCCAAAGGTAGGCGTCGCGCTTGAAGGCGTCCTGGCTTTCCTTGATCTTCTTGAAGGTCGCGTTCGTCGCCATGATCTCGGCATAGACTTTGTTCGCGGCGTCGAAAGATGCGGAAAGCACATCCTGTGGGAAGGGTCGCAGTTGCGCGCCATTCGCCACCAGCGACTTGATCGCGGGCGGGTTTTTCCAGTCGTAGGACGACAACATGTCAAGGTTCGCGATCCGGCAGGCACCCTCGAGGACCGACTGATAGGTCGCAGGAAGCTCTTTCCACTTGTCGAGGTTGATCATGGTGCCGATCGCCGGACCACCTTCCCACCAGCCGGGATAGTAGTAATAGGGCGCGACCTTGTAGAAGCCGAGCTTTTCGTCATCATAGGGGCCGACCCATTCGGCGGCGTCGATCGTGCCCTTTTCCAGCGCCGGATAGATGTCTCCCGCTGCGATCTGCTGCGGCACAGCGCCCAGGCGCTCGATGACCTTGCCGGCAAAGCCGCCGATCCGCATCTTCAGCCCGTTGATATCGGCGACCGAGTTGATCTCTTTCCGATACCAGCCCCCCATCTGCACGCCGGTGTTGCCGGCCGGGAATGTAATCAGGTTCTGCGTGGCATAGAACTCGTTCATCAGGTTGATGCCATCGCCATAGTAGAACCAGGCGTTCATCTGACGCGCGTTCAGGCCGAACGGAACTGCCGCGCCAAGGGCGTAGACAGGATCCTTGCCCCAGAAATAGTAGGGAACCGTATGGCAGGCCTCGACCGTGCCCGACGAAACAGCTTCCGCCGCCTCAAGACCTGGCACCAATTCGCCGGCGGGAAATACCTGGATCGTAAAATTGCCCTCGGTCGCTTCCGAGACATACTTGGCCATCGTCTCGGCCGCGCCAAAGATGGTGTCCAGCGATTTCGGGAACGACGAGGTAAGACGCCAGCTTACCTTGGGGTTCGATTGCGCAACCGCCGGTGCAGCAAGCGCAGTAGCGGCGGCGGCCCCGATGCCGCCAACGGTGGCCTTGGTCAGAAACGATCGACGGTCCATGCATTACTCCCTATGGCTGAACGTATTTCGATGAGCCGCGCGGCGTCTCCTCCCCACGACGGCCCATTGAAACAAAGCGTTGCATGATGATCCGACTCTGTCCAGCAATTCGGACCCGACCGGGCGCTGATCTACGCGACGTCAATCCGATGCTGGCTTTCTGCACTCTAAACGCGCAAGGACTGGACAAGCTGCGCCTCTCGCGGGAATAGGTTGGGCGTAAGGAGAGCTACCCTGACCCAAACTTTCCGCCCCCTGGCTGCGGCCGGCTGGATGACGGGATCCATCCTGTCCTTTTCCGCAATGGCCGTCGCCGGACGCGCCGTTTCGCCCGTGCTCGACACGTTCGAACTGATGACCTGGCGGTCGATCATCGGTTTTTTCCTGGTCGTGGGTGTCGGCGCGATCATGGGCAAACTGGGTGAAATTCGCGCCACCCATCTTGGCGAGAACTTCGTCCGCAACATCTTTCACTTTGCCGGCCAGAACCTGTGGTTCTGGTCTCTTACGGTCATTCCGCTGGCGCAGGTCTTCGCGCTGGAATTCACATCGCCCCTGTGGGTCATCCTGATGTCGCCGCTGCTGCTGGGCGAGCGCATAACCAAGGTGCGCGCTGCCTCGGCGCTGGTCGGATTTCTGGGCATCCTGATCGTGGCACGGCCGGATATCACCCATCTTGATCTGGGGGTCGCGGCGGCGGCCGCTTCGGCCATCGGTTTCGCGGGGTCGGCGGTTTTCACCAAAAGGCTGACCCGCTACGAAAAGGTCATCTCGATCCTGTTCTGGCTGACCGTCATGCAGGCCGCGTTCGGGGCGATCGGCTCAGGCATTGATCGCGATGTGGCGTTGCCCACGTGGAACATCTTTCCCTGGCTTGTCGTTCTGGGCATTGCCGGGGTGATGGCGCACCTGTGCCTGACGATGGCGCTGACCCTTGCCCCGGCGACCGTGGTGATACCGATGGACTTCGTTCGCCTTCCTGCAATCGCCATCGTCGGCATGCTACTTTACGGCGAGCAACTCGATCCGTTCATTTTCCTTGGCGCTTTGGTGATTTTTGCGGCTAACTGGATGAACATACGCAGCGAACGCCGGGAGAGCCTTGCGTCGCAACGTCACGAAACGCTTACGTTGGGTCAATGATTGACCGGTATTACCTGCAAACCTACGAGCAAAAGTCGGGGAAAAACAAAAATCGATCGGGAGGGGTCATGAGGAAAACCATCTGTGCAATCGGGGTGCTGGCAGCCTCGAGCAGCGTCGCTTCGGCCGGTGCAATCGACCGCAGCTCGCAATCCACGGCTGTAATGTTCGAGCCGGGCGGCTATGTGGAACTGACCTATGGTTTCCTTTCGCCGAACGTCGAAGGACAGGAACCCGCCGCGCTCGGCGGCCAGAAATCCGGCGAGATGTACAATGACTACCGGACGGGTTCCTTCTCGATCAAGACCGAGCTTCAGCCTGGATTTGATCTGGGCTTCATCATCGACAAACCCTACGGTGCCGATACCGCCTACCCGCTTGGCACCGGCTATATAGCAGCCGGGACGACAGCCAGCCTGGACTCGACATCCTACACCGCGCTTTTGCGCTATCGCTTCCCCTCGAATGTCAGCGTGCTGGGCGGCATCCGGTATCAGACGCTTTCGGCCGACGCCTTCATTCCCTTCCTGACCCCCAGGCCGGGCGTGACCCCGCCCTATAGCGTTGTCGGCGACGAAGACGGCGCATTCGGTTATGTTCTTGGCGTCGCCTGGGAAAAGCCCGAGATTGCGGCTCGCGTCTCGCTGACCTACAACTCCAAGATCGACTACGACCTTGATACGGTCGAGACTTCGGTTTTCGGCACCGTCAACTCGAAGACAGCAGTCAATACGCCGCAGTCGGTCAACCTGGAGTTCCAATCGGGGGTCGCGGCGAACACGCTGGTCTTCGGCTCGATCCGTTGGGTTGAATGGTCTGACTTCGTGATCGCGCCGCCATCCTACTCCAGGCTTTCCGGCGGCGTGCCGCTGGTCTACTATAATGACGACACCTGGACCTACACGCTGGGCGTTGGCTATCAGTTCAACGAAACCTGGTCGGGCGCAATAAGCTATAGTCACGACACGTCGATCGGTGGCTACATGCTGAATCTGGGGCCGGTTGACGGCTATGACTCGATCGGTCTGGCAGTCAGCTATACCCGCGGCCAGATGAAGTTCACTGGCGCGGTGCGCTACTATGCGCTTGGTGATACCCAAACGCAGATCGGCCCCTATACGAATACCTTCGACGGCAATGACGCCATCGGCATCGGCTTCCGCGTCGGCTATACGTTCTGATCGCCACCCAAGCCTGTGATCCAGCCCCGCGTTCGATAGGATGCGGGGCTTTGCGTTTCATCATGTTCCGGGTGGCAAATGCCTTGGCCAATCGCCTATCACGGCAGGCATGAGACAACCCCGCAGCATACCTCCACGCGCCTGGTTTGAACTATTTCTGATCGCGGTCATCTGGGGCGCCTCGTTCCTGTCGATCCGTGTGGCGCTGGACGAGATGGGCGTCTTCACCATCGTGGCGCTGCGTGTTCTTGGCGGTGGCGCAATTCTGTGGGCCTATGTGCTGGCGCGTGGTCTGAACGTTCCGCGCGACGGGCGCATCTGGTTCGCCTTTCTGGTCATGGGCATCCTGAACAACGTGCTGCCCTTCAGCCTGATCGCCTGGGGGCAGTTGACGATCCCAAGCGGCACCACCGCTATCCTGAACGCCGCGACGGCACTCTTTGGTGTGCTGCTCGCTGCCGTCGCATTGCCTGATGAGGGGCTTACCTCCCGCAAGCTGACCGGCGTCGTGCTGGGTCTGGCCGGAGTCGCGGTGGTGATGGGGCAGGATGCGCTGTCGGCGCTGGACCTGACCTCGGTCTCGCAATTGGCGCTGCTGGCGGCCGCCTTGTCCTATGCGCTGGCTGCCGTCTGGGCGCGCAAGCGTCTGTCCGGCCTGCCACCACAGGTGGCTGCGGCCGGAATGCTCACGACCTCGACGCTGATCATGCTGCCCATCGCGCTGGCCGTCGATGGGCAGCCCGACGCGCAGCATTCGGTCGCCGTCTGGGCCGCCATCGGCTATCTTGCGATATTCTCCACCGCCATCGCCTATCTGCTTTTCTACCGTGTTCTGGCCATGGCGGGCGCAGGAAACGTCAGCCTCTGCACCCTGATGGCGACACCCTTTGCCATTCTGCTCGGCGCGCTGGTGCTGGACGAGGCTTTGCCAAGCCATGCCTATGCGGGCTTTGCCCTGATCGCCGCCGGTCTGCTGGTCATCGACGGACGGCTGCTGCCACGGCGGAAAGAAGCCGCGTGATCTCTGTCCCCACCGATGCTAACAAGCCCGCAAAGAACGGGGATTTGCGGCATGATCTATGATACGGCAGCAAAGTGGCGCGCGGCATCGGCCAAACGCGTGCTGCTGTTCGGCATGTCGGGTCTGGGCAAGACCTACCTCGCCAACCTGTTGCGCGATCAGGATCGCTGGTTCCACTACTCGATCGATTACCGCATCGGCACCCGCTACATGGGCGAATTCATCGCCGACAACTTCAAGCGGGAGGCGATGAAGGTTCCGCTCCTGCGTGAGCTGCTGATGACAGACAGCGTCTACATCGCCTCGAACATCACCTTCGACAACCTGGCCCCGCTTTCGACCTATCTCGGCAAACCCGGGGATCCGGCCAAGGGCGGCGTGCCATTTGCCGAATACCTGCGCCGCCAGGCCCAGCACCGCGAGGCCGAGATCGCCGCACTGCTTGACACGCCGCGTTTCATCGAGCGCGCGCAGGACTTGTATGGCTATGACAATTTCATCTGCGACAGCGGCGGCTCGATCTGCGAGGTGGTCGATCCCGACGACCCGGATGATCCTGTGATGAGGACGTTGTCGCAAAACATGCTGATGGTCTGGCTGAAAGGTTCCGAGGCGCATCGGGCCGAACTGATCCGTCGCTTTGATCGCGCGCCCAAGCCGATATATTACCAGCCCGAGTTTCTGGCCGAAGTCTGGGCCGATTACTTGGAACAGAACGAAGTGACCGAGGCGCAGGTCAACCCCGACGCCTTCCTGCGCTTTGCCTATGCCCGACTGCTGGACCACCGCCAGCCGCGCTATTCGGCGATGGCCCGCTGGGGCATCACCGTCACCGCCGAAGAAGCGGCAGAGGTGAAGGACGCCGCAGGTTTCACCGACCTGATCGCCCGCGCGATCGACCGCAAGGCAGCCTGACGCTCAGCCCTCGTCAAAACAAACGCCTCGGGCGCACAAGCCCCCTGCAAGCGCGCCGCTTGATGTTGGCCGGGAAAGGCTCTACCTCCCTTTCCTCTGGAAATCACAGGTTCATCATGCCCATCACCCTGCCCGCCACCCTTCCCGCCTTCGACGTTCTGCGGAACGAAGGCGTGATGGTGATGTCGCCCGAACGGGCGGCGCGGCAGGACATTCGCCCGCTGCGGATCGGCCTTCTGAACCTGATGCCAAAAAAGATTCAGACCGAGAACCAGTTCGCCCGGTTGATCGGCGCGACGCCGTTGCAGATCAACCTGCAGCTGATCCGCATGTCCGAGCATCAGACCAAAAATACCGCCGCCGAACACATGGCGGCCTTCTATCGCCCGTTCCAGGAGGTGAAGGCCGAGAAATTCGACGGCCTGATCATCACCGGCGCGCCCATCGAACATCTGGCCTTCGAAGACGTCACCTATTGGGATGAACTGAAAGAAGTCATGGACTGGACCCAGACCAACGTCCATTCCACCTTCGGCGTCTGCTGGGGCGGCATGGCCATGGCCTATCACTTCCACGGCGTGCCGAAGCATATGCTACCCGCCAAGGCCTTCGGTTGCTTCCGTCACACCAACCTTGCGCCGACCTCGCCCTATCTGCGCGGCTTCTCGGATGATTTCGTGATCCCCGTCAGCCGCTGGACCGAAACCCGTCAGGCGGATCTGGACAAGGTGCCGGCGCTGCGAACGCTGCTTGGCTCGGACCAGTCCGGCCCCTGCATGATCGAAGATCCGAGCCATCGTGCGGTCTACATCATCAACCACTTCGAATACGACAGCGATACGCTGAAGCAGGAATACGACCGCGACGTAGCGAACGGCACGCCCATCAACGTGCCCGCGAACTACTATCCCGATGACGATCCCGCGAGGCCGCCGCTGAACCGCTGGAGAAGCCACGCGCATCTTCTATATGGCAACTGGATAAACGAGATTTACCAGTCAACGCCCTATCACCTAGCCGAAATTGGTTCTTAGCTTCGCCCTTGCCGTCGCCGCGATAGGCGTTTGCGTTGCCGTGAACCGGCGCGCAGCCGCCCGCGAGGCGGCGGCAGAGGCGGACTATCCTCCCACCGGGCAAATCATCACGGTCGGCGGCAAACGCGTCCACGCCGAGGTTTTCGGCAGAGGCCCCGATCTGGTCCTGATCCACGGGGCCAGCGGCAATACCCGCGACTGGACCTTTGATATCGTGGCCCGGCTTCAGGACCGCTTCCGCGTCATCGTCTTCGACCGGCCAGGACTGGGTTGGTCCGACGATCTTGGTCTCGCTGGCCTGAGCCCCATCGTGCAGGCCGAGGTTCTGCGCACCGCCGCAGCCGAACTGGGCGCCAGCAAACCCATCGTCCTTGGCCACAGCTATGGCGGCGCGGTCGCCATGGCCTGGGCGCTCAGCGCACCGAACGCCGCTGCCGCGCTGGTGCTGGCCGCAGGCGCCACGATGCCATGGCACGGCGGCCTTGGCCCCTGGTATGCCATCACCTCCAGCCGCATTGGCGGGGCAACCGTAATCCCGCTGATCACCGCGCTTGCCCCGCTCCGCAGTGTCGAGACGGCCATCGAAAGCATCTTCACCCCCGACCCTGTGCCCTCCGGCTACGGTCACTACGTCGGCGCCGCGCTCACGCTCCGCCGCCGCTCGATGCGCACAAACGCCCGTCAGGTCGATGCGCTGAAGCCCTGGATCATCTGGATGGCGCAAGGTTATCCCGGCCTGAACCTGCCCGTCGAAATCCTGCACGGCACCAAGGACAGCATCGTGCCTCACCTTGTCCATGCCGAGCCGCTGTCGCGACTTCTCCCCGACGCCAATCTCACTCTGCTGCCCGGTGCGGGCCACATGCCCCATCACAGCCGCCAGCCCGAACTGATCGCCGCCATCGACCGCGCCGCTGTCCGCGCCGGATTGCGCTGACGTCCCCTTTCGCCATACTGCCCGAAAACCGGGAGACCTGCCATGAAACTGCCCTTCGACGGCGCCATCAGCGACTACTACAAGAAAGGCGCGCCCGACCACATCCGGCGCGCCATCAAGGATGCCGGCAAGGACGACATGCTGTCGAAATCCTATCCCTATCGGGAAGAGATGCCGAAGAAAGACTACGAAAAGCGGATGGAAGAGCTGCAGATCCAGCTCGCCCGGATGCAGGCCGACATGCGCGCCACGGGGAAAAAGCTCGTGGTCATCTTCGAAGGCCGCGATGCGGCGGGCAAGGGTGGCACGATCAAGGTCGTCAGCGAAAACCTGAACCCCCGCTACGCCACCGTCGTCGCCCTGTCGAAACCGACCGAGCGCGAGGCGCAGCAATGGTATTTCCAGCGCTATGTCGATTGGCTGCCCGCGGCGGGTGAGATCATCCTGTTCGACCGCAGCTGGTACAACCGGGGCATCGTCGAGCAGGTCTTCGGCTTTTGCTCGCCCCAGCAACGCGAGCATTTCTTTCACCAACTGCCCTTCGTCGAAGGTCTGGTCGTCGATGAGGATATCGTTTTCCTCAAGATCTGGCTCAGCGTCGGCCGCGCCGAACAGCTCAAACGGATGCTGGACCGCGAAGGCGATCTGCTGAAACAATGGAAGCTCAGCCAGATCGATGTGGACGGGCTGAAGAAATGGGATGACTACACCAGCGCAATCCGCGAAACCCTGACCCGCAGCAACCTGCCCCGCTGCCCCTGGACCGTGATCCGGTCGGACGACAAACCCCGCGCGCGGATCGCCGCGATCCAGTCGATCCTTTGCGCCATGGACTACAAGGGCAAGGACAAGGATGTGATCGGCTTCCCCGATCCGCTGGTCTGCGGTGGGCTAGACCTTCTGGATGAGTAAACGCGGCTACCACCACGGCAATCTGCGCCAGGCGCTGGTCGAGGCGGCTCTGGCGCTGATCGAGGAGAAAGGCCCGCAAGGCTTCACCCTGTCCGAGGCTGCCAAGGCCGCCGACGTGACGCCTGCCGCCGTATACCGCCATTTTGCGGGCCGGGACGAACTGATCGCCGAGGTGGCGCGCCAAGGCTACGAAATTTTCGCGGCGCTGATGGACTACGCCTATAACAACGGCCAGCCCTCGGCGCTGGCGGCTTTCGAGGCGACGGGGCGCGCCTACCTTGCCTTCGCGCGAAAATACCCCGGCCATTATCAGGCGATGTTCGAAAGCGGCATCTCGGTCAACTCAAACCCCGACCTCGCCAGCGTTGCCAACAAGGCGAGCGCGGTGCTGGAAAAGGCCGCCGGCGCGCTTTCGGCTCATATCCCGCCCGAGAAGCGCCCGCCGCCCTCGATGTTCAGCGCCCATATCTGGGCCCTGAGCCATGGCGTCGTCGAACTTTTCACCCGCGGCGCCCCCGGTGCCCGCAGCCCCTTCCCGCCCGAGGATCTTCTGGAGGCCGGCATCGGAATCTACCTGCGCGGCCTCGGGCTGTTGCCGCCGGACCGCTAGCTTCTTCTTTGCAAAAAATACCCCCGCCGGAGGCAACCCCGAGGACACGCGGCAGCGCGCCCGAGACAAAAGGTGCGCGCGCGACAGCGCGCTCCGATCAGCCTATTGGAACAGCACCAGCGCACTGGGGTTCCAGGCGACCTTGGCGCGGGTGCCGATGTCCAGGACCGGCCGCCCCGGCAGGTTACGCATCGACAGGCGAACCGGCGCCGGTATCCCGTCCAGCTTGACGTCGTAATAGGTCATGTCGCCGTAGTAGACGACCTCTTCGACAGCCCCTTCCGATACGCGGTCGGTCGTTGTCTGTCCGTCGTACAGGATCGTCAGCGTTTCCGGCCGGAACCCAACGCTGGCGGCCTGCCCGCTCGGCGCGCCCGGCGCCTGTGCGGCGGCGATCTCCACCCGGCCAAGCCCGCCCACCTCGACGTCGAAGCCGGTATTGGTCTGCGCCTTCACCTCGGCGGGCAGGAAGTTCATCGTGCCGATGAAATCCGCCACCTGTCGCGTCTTGGGACGGCGGTACAAGGTCTCGGGGTCGTCCAGTTGCGCGATCTGCCCCTCGAACATCACCGCGATGCGGTCGGACATGACCAGCGCCTCTTCCTGGTCGTGCGTGACCAGAATGAAGGTGATCCCCACCTGCCGTTGCAGCTTGATCAGTTCGACCTGCATCTGCTCGCGCATCTTCTTGTCCAGCGCGGACAGCGGCTCGTCCAAGAGCAGCACCTTCGGCTTCAGGATCAGCGCGCGCGCCAGTGCCACACGCTGCCGCTGGCCACCCGACAGGGCATGGGCCGCGCGTTTGCCATAGCCGCCCAGGTTCACCATGGCCAGCGCCTCGCCGACGCGGCGCGCCATCTCTTCCTTCGACAGCCCCGCACGGCGCAGACCAAAGCCCACGTTCTCTTCCACGGTCAGGTGCGGAAAGATCGCGTAGCTCTGGAACACCATGTTGGTCGGGCGTTTGTTGGCCGGGATGGTCTTGGCATCCTTGCCGTCGATCAGGATCGCACCGGACGAGATATCCTCGAACCCCGCGATGGTGCGCAGCAGCGTGGTCTTGCCGCAACCCGACGGCCCCAGCAGCGAAAAGAACTCGCCCGCCCGAATCGTCGCGGTGATGCCGCGCAGCGCGTGATAGTCGCCGTAGTGCTTCTGCACATCCCGGAACTCGATCATCGTGGGTTTCTCGGTCACAGGAAGCCTCCGGTATTCTTGGCGCCGGTCCGGGCGATACCCCGGCGGCGGAAAATTTCGGCGATCGACAGCAGCACGATCGACAGGCAGACAAGGATCGTCCCCAGCGCCATGATCACCGGCACCGCCTGCGGGAAGCGGAACTGCGAGAAGATGAAGACCGGCAGCGTGGTCTGCGTGCCCGCCAGGAAGAAGGCGATGATGAACTCGTCCAGGCTGATCGTGAAGGAAATCAACAGCGAAGAGATGATCCCCGGCATCACCAGCGGCAGGATGATCAGCCGGAAGGTCGAGGCAGGCGTCTCACCCAGGTCATAGGCCGCCTCCTCCAGCGACCGGTCCAGCGACTGGAAGGCCGAGGACAGGATCGCGATGGTGAACGGCGTGCAGACCAGCACATGCCCCAGGATCACCGTAAAGATCGACAGCGGCACGCCCAACCCCAACAGCACGACCAGCAGCGAAACCGAAACGATGATCTCGGGCAGGACCAGCGGCAGCATGATCAGACCCATGATCCCGGTCTTGTAGGGGAAGTTGTAGCGGGTCGAGGCGCGCGCGGCGCAGATACCCAGCGTCGTCGCCAGGATCGCGGTCGAAACGGCGATGATCAGGCTGTTGCGCACCGCCAGATGCAGCGGCGGGTTGTCCACCAGCGCGCCGAACCACTTGGTCGAGAAACCCGACAGCGGAAAAGCGATGACGGTCGCATCGTTGAACGCGAACAGCGGCAGCAGCGCGATCGGCGCGTAAAGAAAGATCAGATAGGCGATCGCGTAGATCCGGAAGCCGCCACCCTTCATGAGCTTGGTCCCTTCAGATAGCGGCGGTTCAGGAACAGGAACAGCAGGCTGATGATCGTCACGATAGCCATGGCGCTGACCGCGATTGCGGAGCCCAGCGGATAGTTGTCGAGCTTCAGGTACTGCAGCTGGATCAGGTTCGCGACCATCCGCCCCTCTGGTCCGCCGACCAGTTGCGGCGTCACATAGTCGCCGATGGTCGGGATGAACACGATCAGCACCGCCGAGATCACGCCCGGCATGGCCAGCGGCAGCGTCACCCGCAGGAAGGTCATGAACCGGCTTTCGCCCAGGTCTTGCCCGGCCTCAAGCAGCGAACGGTCGATCTTCTCCAGGGCGACATAGATCGGCAGGATCGCGAAAGGCGCATAGGCATGGGCCAGCGCCACGACGATGGCGCCCACGTTGTAGTTGATCCATTGCAGCGGCTCGCTGATGATCCCTAGCCCTAAGAGGCCGCTGTTGACCACGCCGTTATAGCCCAGGATCACCTTCCACAGGAAAACCCGGATCAGGTAGCTGGTCCAGAACGGGATGGTGATCAGGAACAGCCACAGCGACTTCCGAGAAGGGTCGACGTGGAACGACACGAAGTAGGCCACCGGAAAGGCCAGCAGCACCGTCACCACGGTAACCGTCAGCGATACGAACAGCGACCGCAGCATGACCGTGCGATACAACTCGTTCGTCCAGGCCTCGACGTAGTTGGCGAAGGTGAACTTGCGGATGATCTCCAGATAGCCGTCGGTCAGGAAGCTGTAGAGAAAGATCGTTCCCAGCGGCGCTGCCAGCAGCAGGATCGCGTAAAGCGCCGTCGGGCTTATCATCAAAAGCCCATTGGCCGCCTCTGACCGGCGGGGCCGGTTCAGAACTTCCCCAGACGCCATGTTGCCCCCTGTCGCAACCTTCTTAGGCGTTTTGTTGCACAGCGGATGTGGTCTGAAAAGGGGGCGTTAGGCTTTTGATCAAATGGCGGCATCAAAATTGCCCGGCAATTCAGCATTGCCGGGCAAATCAGCCTTGTATCAGCCACGATAACAGGCACCAGGGGGCGGTGGTCCGCCCCTCGCTCTAGCGGATCACGGCCTCGACCATGATCGCGCGTTTTTTCAACTCGGCATAAAGCGCAGGCAAAACACGGGTTTGGCTGACCGCGCGCGACAGGGCATCAGACAAACGTCTCTCGTCGGTCAGCGCCTGCGTCACGCGCCAGACCATGCGGCGGGCCACACCATCGTCATAGACGATCTCGGTCGCGCCCGAACGGCCTTTGCGGAATCCAAGGAAAACACTACCCCCGTGGGGGGCATGAAATGCGGACTGTCCCATTTTGGGCTCTCTCGTTTTTTGCTCGATGAGCAGATGATGCGCGCCGGGCTTCAACTGGTCAATGCAAGTCTAAACAAAGACTGGGTGAATCCGAATCATCCCCGCACAAGTGCAACATCGCTGCAACAGGGATCAGATGCTCAGTTCCTGTGGCGGGTTGGACAGAAGCCGCGCGATGGTGGCGATGCCTGCCTCGAAACGCGGTCTCGGCATGGCGCCCGAGACGGCAAGGCGCACAGCATTCGGCGCACGTCCGTGGTTCAGGGCATATGTATCGGACGACCGCATCAGCACACCCTCGGCCTCTGCCGCGCGCATGAAACTGGAGGCTCGCCAGCCACGTGGCATCCGCAGCCAGACGAAGGGCAGACCGGGCAGCCAGGAGATGTCATAGGCCCCGAGCATGTTCACCACCATCTGCAGGCGCGGGGCCAGTTCGGCCTGCACGGAGGCACGGATCTTTTCCGCATCGCCGCTGACGATCAGGTCAAGGCACAGGTCTGACACCGGGCGGGCAAGGGCAAAGAAAGCATGCTGCGCCACCATTCGCCCCGTTTCTCCCTTGCCGGTCGGACAAACGACATAGCCGAAACGCAAGGCGGCCGAGACAGATTTCGACAGGCTTCCGACATACCATGTCCGCTCTGGCGCCAGCGCGCGAAGCTGCGGCAACTGGCTCTTCGCCACCGAATAGCAATCGTCCTCAACTATCTGTAGGTCATGCGCGCGGGCAATCCGCGTGATGGCGGCACGCCGTTCGGGCCCCATGCTGACCGCCGTCGGATTTTGCCCCTGTGGCGTCAGACACAACAGTTGCGCAGTAGAGTGCCTGCGGCAGGCAGCCTCCAGCGCGTCCGGTCGCACCCCCTCGCCATCCATCTCCAGCGCGACGGGTTCGGCGCGCAGAAGCGCGGCGGCATGGCGGACGCCGGAATAGGCAAGATCCTCCAGCAGGACGATCGGCTTTTCTCCGCGCAGGCAGGCTTGCATGACCACGCTGATCGCATTCTGCCCACCGTTCACCAACACGACGTCCTCGGTGCCGATCGGCCCCAGAACCCGATCCGACAGCCAGTCGACCACTGCCGTCCGCAGCGGCGCCTCGGCGCGCTGGCTGGGATAGGTCAGCCAGTCAGGCCCCATCCGGTCGGCGATGCCGCGCAACGCGCGGGCGAAGGCCACACCCTGTCCCACATCGGGCAACTGCGGCGCGCCAAGATCGACAACCTTTGTATCAGGCTCGATATACAACCCGTGCGGCGCCTTGGCCTTTGCCGCAGTCGCGGCCACGAATGTACCTCGTCCCACCTCGCCCGACAGCAACCCGTCCTGCATCACCATCTGATAGGCGCGCGCAACGGTGCCGGGGGTCATTTTCAGCCGCCATGCGAGGTTCCGTACGGTGGGCAGGCGCGCCCCCTCGGTCAGTTCACCTTCGCGAACCGCAGAACGCAACGCATCGGCCAGCGCCATGTACTTGGGTCCGGCGAATTGACTCAGATCAGGCTGCCAAATTGTATCGGTCACAACTTTGCCTCTTTGCGAGTCATCCACGATCTTGTATCACTACAATACCGAAAACAACGAATTGTATCAACACAAATCGAAAAGGTGTAACATGCGCTCCCGCCTCTCCGCCCCGCCCGTTCTCGGCCTGAACGGGTTCCTCCGTTCCCAGTCGGTCCTTGGTGTGGTCCGGTATTGGGTGGCGCGACGCAACACCCGACTTAATCTTTCGCGGCTTGATGCGCACCTGCTGCGCGATATCGGCCTGAACGAAAGAGACGTCACCGCTGAATGCACAAAGCCATTCTGGCGCGACTGATCGCGCTGGTCCGCGACCGACCCTGATCGGTAACCCCAGACTTGGGCCGGGCTTGTCCCGGCCCTATTTTATTTGCTGGCGAGGCTGCGGCCCAAAGGTGCAAGCCAGTTCACCTGCGCAATACGCCGGCCAAAAAAGTCGGCGCCTTCAGCCGTCGTGTGGCCGTAGTCGAAGAAATACTTGCCCAACTGCGACGAGACACCATAGCAGACCTGTTTGCCCGCATCGCAGATATACTTTTCACGATCCAGCACCGCGACCCCTTCGGCCCTCGCAATCGCGCGCAGCTTAGTGTTCACCATGCCCTTGCGCTGTATTAGATGATCGTCCCAGTAGGCGTCGTTGATCTCTTGTGCCAGCCCAGGGATGTCGCCTTGTTCCAGTTCGTCCAATTTCGGCAGGATCATGCTGTCCGCAAGGTTGAAGGTTATGTCGCCCGCGAATTCGGGCGTGTTCAGCACGATCACCGGAGTCTTACCTGCCGCCTTGATGCGCTGAACCAGTCGGGGCATGGACTGAAGGCTGAATACCGATTGACGCGAAGCAAGCAGAACGAAGTCCGCATCGCGAAAGTTCGGGCTGACCAGCAGATCATCCACGTCCTTGGTATTATAGACCTGCCCCATGAACAACGCGACCTGATAGGTCCGGGTGATGACCGGGCTTGAATCGAGCGCGCTGAACATGTCGCGGGCATGGGAATTTCCGAACACCAGCAGCTTGACCCGTTTGTCCTGAGTGAACCACGGCATGCGGTCATAGTCGTTGGCCGTGATCGCATATCCTCCGTCGCCCGAGCGTTTCTTCAGTTCCGCCCAGGCCTCTTTCTGCAAAACCTTGTTGTCCCATTCATAGGACGCAAGCCTGTCTGCATCGAAACGCCCGGGGAAGCCGTCCAGATTCATCGTCACCGCAGCCATCATGGCAAGAACCGCGCCAGCGACACCGCTGGCCAGGAAAACGAAACGGCGGCTTACGAATGGCTCACCAGAGCGGGCGCGGAACGGCCGCTCGACATAGGCCCAGGTTCCCCACGCCAGCAGCAACGCCGCTGCGGACAATCCCAGCATTACGGCCAACGGCGGCTCCTCCAGTCTGCCTATTCGGGCGAAGGCGAACAGCGGCTGGTGCCAGAGGTAGGCAGAATAGCTGACCAGCCCAATCCCGACAAAGGGTCGCCAGGACAAGATACGGCTGGTCAGCGTGCCTTCAGCAGCGAACAGGATGATAAGCACCACACCGCCGACCGGCAACAGCCCATAGAAAGATGGCATCGGTGTCGCCTCGGTAAAGGTCGCCATCGCAACCAGAACCATGACAAGACCCGCCGCGCTGGCGATATTGCTGGACCAGCCCCCACGCCCCTGCAACGCCAGGGCGCACAGCGACCCCGCCAGCAGTTCCCACATCCGGCTGGGCAGAAGGAAGAAGTTTCCCGACGGATCGTGGCGCGAGAACCACTGGCTGAATATCAGACTTGCCAGCGCTATGACCGCCAACACCAGCCCGGTCTTGCCGCGGGCATAGCGCCACAACATCCACAGCAGTAGCGGGAACAGCACATAATACTGCTCCTCCACCGACAGGCTCCAGGTGTGCAACAGCGGCTTTTCACCCGCCGGACCGTCAAAATAGTCGGTCTCGATCCAGAAGAAGATGTTCGAGACGAAAAACACCACCGCCAGGATGCTTTGTCCCATGTCCTCAAGCTGCCAGGGCAGCATCCAGGCCCAGGCGAAGGGCAGACTGCACAGGATCACGAAGAACAGTGCAGGCAGGATGCGTCTGGCGCGGCGATCGTAGAATTTCAGGATCGAGAAACGGTCCGCAGCCAGGTCATCCAGCAGGATCGAGGTGATAAGATAGCCCGAGATTACGAAGAATACATCGACGCCCAGAAAACCGCCGGCAAATCCCGGCATTCCGGCGTGGAAAAGAATGACTGGCAATACGGCGACGGCGCGAAGGCCATCAATCTCTGATCTGTAACGCATCGTCTGACCCACTCGGCAACGAGTTCGAACGATGACCCCGTATCGGGCGCATCATGCACGACCTAGACGGGTATTGTTACAGATAGAAAACAACCCAGGCGGATTCATGCGAAAGGCGCGCCCAATGGGCGCGCCTTTGCACAGTTGTCGGAAAAATCAGCGCTTCGAGAACTGGAAGCTGCGGCGGGCCTTGGCCTTACCGTATTTCTTACGCTCAACCACGCGGCTGTCGCGGGTCAGGAAGCCAGCGGCCTTGAGCGCCCCACGCAGGGCGGGTTCGTAGAGCTGCAGCGCTTTCGAAATGCCGTGCTTCACCGCACCGGCCTGGCCCGACAGACCACCACCGGCAACGGTGGCGTTGACATCGAACTGGCCTTCCACGTTCGCAACCGTGAAGGGCTGGCGCAGGATCATCTGCAGAACGGGACGCGCGAAGTATTCCGGCATCGTCTTGCCGTTCACGACGACCTTGCCGGAACCCGGCTTGATCCAGACGCGGGCGACGGCGTTCTTGCGCTTGCCGGTCGCATAGGCGCGGCCCAGCTTGTCACGCACCGCAACGCGGGGCGCTGCAACTTCCGCAACCGGAGCCGTTTCGTTCACGACCGACTTCAGGTCGTCGAGGGATTTGATGTCAGCCATGCTCAGGCGCTCCGGGTGTTCTTCGGGTTCATCGACGCAAGGTCGAGAACGGTGGGCTGCTGGGCCTCATGCGGATGCTCGGCACCGGCATAGACGCGCAGGTTGGTCATCTGCTGGCGGCCAAGACGGTTGCGGGTGATCATACGCTCGACCGCTTTCTCGACCACGCGCTCGGGGTGGGCGCCATCCAGCACCTGACCGGCGGTGCGGAACTTGATCCCGCCCGGATAGCCGGTGTGCCAGTAGTAACGCTTGTCCGCGCGCTTGTTGCCGGTCATCTGGATCTTGTCGGCGTTGATGACGATCACGTTGTCGCCCATGTCCATGTGCGGCGTGAAGGTCGGCTTGTTCTTGCCGCGCAGGATATTGGCGACGATGGTCGCAAGCCGGCCCAGAACGATGCCTTCGGCGTCGATCAGAACCCACTTCTTCTGAATATCCGCAGGCGTTGCGGTAAAGGTTTTCATGTGCATCTCTCTCGCGTGGAGAAGGGCCAAAAGGCCCCGAAATCTCGGATGGGGGTATATGTCGCAGCCAGTTTGCACAGTCAAGTGCGATATGCGAGTTTTAATATAGTAAATTCAATATCTTACAATAAAGGTATAATAATACCCCATAAAATTTAAACTCTCGGTCACTTAAAACGCGGTGGCTTTGCCGGATCAAGGCCCGGCGCAGGCGGCGGTTTGGGCAGAACCACGGCGGGCAAGTCGAAACGCAGCGCTACCCGGGCCATGGACTCGGCCAGCGCATCTTCGCCCGACAGAAACACCACGTCCAGTTCGCCCGCATCCAGACCCGAAAAGGTCAGCGCCTCGGACACTTCACGCGCAAGTGCAGCCTCGGCCCCCGGCACCGCTCCGATAAAGGCCAGCACATGGCCGCGTCTGCCGCCCTCATAGGTCACGCCCGCCAGAAAAGCCGCCACGGCAAGCCCGCCAGCGCGCGCCAGCTTGGCATCCAGCCCCTCGATCAGCGCCTGCGGCAAATCCCCCGGCGGCTGGAAAACGATCGGTGTCGCCTCGACCTGGGCTGGTCCCTGCGCCAGCATGTCGGCAAGCCAGTCCACCGCATCAGCGGGTATCAGGTAGGATGATGGGGCAACCCCCAGGTTCAACCCGATCCCTATGCCCTTGCCTGCCAACTGCTCTGCCACCGTCCGTCCCGGCAGCGAGGCATAGGCCGCAGGCGCGCCCACGAAGGCCGCAAGCCGTTCTTCACGGTCGAAGGCCAGCACCACAGGCCCCTCTTTGATGTCGAAGATCTGCGGCGTCACCGCGTCCCCGTCCGGCTCCCCTTCCAGCAGCAGGAACAACTCGCTGTCGGCCACGCGCTGATAGAACCTCAACCGCAGTTGGTCCGCCTCGGGATCGGCGGACATGGCGGTAAAGGCGGCATCCAGCGGCGTGGATAGGGTCATGGCCCCGGGCTTTCCGTGATTGCAGGCATTCTAGCCCTCCCCTAGGCCCCTGTTGCGACGTCGGCAAGGCAAGCTGCGTCCCAACGGTGAAATCCGTATGGCGATGAGGCGGCGCAGTATCCGTCATATCCCGGCAAGACAAAGAACCTGCCGCGCGGCGGCGTTTGGCGAGGCTTGTGTCATGTCTATGGCCAAGTCGTAGGATCCGACCTCGGGCATCCGACCATATTGCCAGCGCGCCAGCCCGATCATCCGGTCGCCACGCGCCAGTTCCCGTGCCTCGATCACCTCAAGCGGGGCCATCAGCCCGACAAAGAACGCGCCCAGCGGCGTGAACAGGCGGCGGCACTCCTCCATCCCCCGCGCCTCCATCACAGTGTCAAAGATCAGCCGGTTGCCCTGCCCCGCCAGCGCCGCGACGGCATGATGCATCCCACGGATCAACCGCTGCCCCGCTGGACCGGAGGTGATCTGCACTCCATGAGGCCCCTCTCGATAGGCAAAACCCTCCGGTCCGTCCTGCAACGCCTCCGGTAGCATCTCCAGGAAGCTGTCCATCTGCACATGCAACAGCGGCACTGGCGACAACTTCTGCATAGCGCGCGCGACCGAGGATTTGCCGACGCTCCCCACACCGTTCAGCACGATGATCCGCCCCTCATCCATCGTCCAACTCCTTCCGCACCGCGCACCGCAGTTCCGGCACCAGTTCCGCCTCGAACCACGGGTTGCGCTTCAGCCAGCCGGTGTTACGCCAGGACGGATGCGGCAACGGAAAGACCCCGGGCGCGTGGTCTCGCCAGCCCGCAACCGTCGCCGTCACCCCGGCCTTCGTTCCCAGATGCCAGCGCTGCGCCGCACCGCCGACCAGCAGCGTCAGCCGCACATCCGACAGCGACACCATTACTTCGGCCCGCCATGTCGCGGCACAGATCGGCGGCGGCGGCAGGTCCGATCCCTTTGCGTCATATCCGGGAAAGCAGAAGGCCATCGGCACCACCGCGACGCGGGACAGGTCATAGAACTCTGCCTCGTCCACACCCATCCAGTCGCGCAGCCGAACGCCCGACGGATCGCGGAACGGCTCGCCAATCGCATGAACCCGCGCGCCCGGCGCCTGACCCACGACCAGGATGCGCGCCGATGGCCGGAACCACACCACAGGACGCGGCGCATGATGCGTGGCCGTCGCTGCGAACCGCCCGGCGCAGATGCGGCAGGCTTGTATCCGGCCCCGCAGCGCCTCGCAGCCATCGGACTGTAACGGAGATTGCCAGATTGCGCGTTCTTCCGACATAATGCTGCCCAGAAATCGCATTAACGCGATAAGTCAAGAACGATCCCGTAACCGGGACGGCGTAAGGCAGAGCAGGAACCCGGGGCCGCAGATCCACCCGCACCCGGGCCACGAGGCGGAACGTGATCGAGTTCGACAACGTCAGCAAGTCCTTCTGGACGGGAAAGCAGCACAAGGTGATCCTTGACCGTGCCTCGTTCCGGGTCGAGTTGGGCCGATCGCTTGGCATCCTGGCCCCGAACGGCGCAGGGAAAACCACGATCATCAACATGATGGCCGGACTTGAGAAGCCCGACGAAGGCCGCATCACCCGCAACGCCCGTATCTCCTTTCCGCTGGGCTTCATGGGCGGCGTCGTGAGCAAGCATACGGGAACCGAGAACGTGCGCTACATCGCGCGCCTCTACAGTCTCGACCCCGATTATGTCGAAAGCTTCTGCCGCTGGCTGTGCTGCATCGAAGAATATTTCGACATGCCGGTTGGCACCTATTCCTCGGGGATGCGCTCGCGCTTTTCCTTTGCGCTGATGCTGGCCCTCGAATTCGACATATACCTGATCGACGAAGGCATGCCATCCACCACGGACGCCGAGTTCAACCGCAAGGCGGGCGGTATCCTGCGCGACCGGCTCAAGAACGCAACCGTCGTCATCGTCTCGCACCAGGCGCAGACGCTTGAGAAGTTCTGCCGTCAGGCGGGCGTTCTGAAAAACGGCCAGCTCTACATGTTTGATACCCTTGAAGAAGCGAAGCGCCTTTATGACTACCAAACCTAAGGCCATCCGGTTTCGCACCCAAAAGCAGGACCTGCCACCGCCCGACCGCGTCGAGCCGCCGGTCGAAGACGGCTTCGGCCCGGAAAAGTTCCCGACGGCCGCGCCGGACGACATCCAGACCGGTCCCGAAGTCGCGCTTGAGACCGAAATCGACCGCATCCGCCGCGAAGGGTTGACGGGTCGCCAGTTGCGCATGGCCCGACGCGTCGCGCAGAAACACAACCTGCCCGCCACATCCGACTTCGACGCAGTGCGCCTCTTGCGCAAGGCGGGCATCGATCCGTTCCAGCGCACCAGCATGCTAGAGCTTGTTACATCGGAAGGCGAGCTTGCCACCTCCGGATCGCGCGATCTGGTCAAGGGCGACGGTGTCCAGCTGCCACAAACGGTCAAGCCCACGCCTGTTCCTTCACCGCATCTGCGTGTTGAGAACAACCACGCCGCCGATATCCTGCGCATCCAGACCGAGATCGCCCGCAGACGCCGCCGCAAGACCATCGCGCTGGCCGCGCGGCTGGCCTTCTTCATCGCCCTGCCGACGATCATCGCGGCCTATTACTATTACTTCGTCGCGACACCGCTTTACGCGACCCATTCGGAAATGGTGATTCAGCAGGCCGACGGCACCGTGATGGCGGGCGCCCCGACCGGCGGCCTTGGTTCCATGCTTGGCGGCGCTCTGGAGGCGAACAAGGATTCCATCGCCGTCCAGGGCTATCTCATGTCCCGCGACGCGATGGAACGTCTGGACCAGGACCACGGGTTCCGCGCCCATTTCTCGGGACCGAACATCGACCCGCTGCAGCGGCTGGCTCCGGACGCCTCGAACGAGGCGGTCTACGCCCTGTATCAGCGTGTCGTGAAGATCTCTTACGACCCGACCGAAGGCATCATCAAGATGGACGTGATGGCCGCCGATCCGGCGACCTCGGCCCAGTTCAGCCGTGCGCTGATCCATTATGCCGAACAGCAGATCGACCATCTGACCCAGCGCAAGCGCGAAGACCAGATGCGCGATGCGCGCAAGAGCTTCGAGGATAGCCAGGCGAACATGCTTGCCGCGCAGCGCAAGGTGGTGGAACTTCAGCAACGCTATCAGGTGATGTCGTCCGAGGCGGAACTTGGCCTCGCGACGCAACAGATCGCGACGCTTGAAACCCAGCTCACGCAAGAGCGTCTCGCGCTGGAGCAGATGCGCGCCAATGAATCCCCCAACAAGGCACGGATGGACCCGGTGGAACGGCGCATCGCCACGCTGGAGTCCCAGATCGCCCAGCAGCGCCAAAAGCTGACCCAGAACACCGTGGGCGGCATGTCGCTGGCCGAGGTGCAAAGCGAGCTTCTGATCGCGCAGGCCGACGTGCAGACCCGTCAGCTGATGCTGGCAAGCACGTTGCAGCAGCTTGAGAATGCCCGGATCGAGGCCAATCGTCAGGTCCGCTACCTGTCGCTGTCGGTCAGCCCGACCGAACCGGACGAGCCCGCCTATCCGCGCGCCTTCGAAAACACCCTCGTGACCTTGCTGATCTTTGCGGGCATATACCTGATGATCTCGATGACCGCCGCGATCCTGCGGGAACAGGTCACCGCCTGAAGGTATCAAGGGAAATGCCATGCCCGATGTAAGGATCGGCGGCCTGACCGCCGGCAACGACCAGCCACTTCTGGTCATCGCGGGACCGTGCCAGCTGGAAAGCCTGGACCACGCCCAGATGATCGCCGGGAAGATGGCCGAGGCCTGCGCGGACGCGGGGGCGCAATACGTGTTCAAGGCCAGCTACGACAAGGCCAACCGCACCTCGCTGAAAGGCCGCCGCGGCATGGGCATGGACGCGGGCCTGAAGGTGCTGCAGGCTATCCGAGAGACCGGCCTGCCTGTCCTGACCGACATCCACGACATCGAACAGGCCCGCGCGGCGGCGCAGGTTGCGGACGTGATCCAGATCCCCGCATTCCTCTGCCGCCAGACCGACCTGTTGATAGCGGCAGGCGAAACCGGCGCCGTCGTGAACATCAAGAAAGGCCAGTTCCTGGCCCCCTGGGACATGGCCAACGTCGCAGACAAGGTCGCCTCGACCGGCAACAACCGCATCCTTCTGACCGAGCGCGGCGTCAGCTTTGGCTACAACACGCTGGTCGCCGACATGCGCGCCCTGCCCATCATGGCCCGCACCGGATACCCGGTGATCATGGATGCGACCCACTCGGTCCAGCAACCCGGCGGCCAGGGCGGATCAAGCGGCGGCCAGCGCGAATTCGCCCCCGTCATGGCCCGCGCCGCCGTCAGCCTCGGTATCGCCGGCGTCTTTATTGAGACCCACGAAGACCCTGACAACGCCCCTTCCGACGGCCCGAACATGGTGCCGCTGTCGCAGATGCCCGCGCTGATCGACAGCCTGATGGCCTTCGACAGGCTGGCAAAGGCCGATCCGCTCCGCGTCTGACCCTATCGGCTTCTTCCGTTCTTAAATATCCCACGGGGGACCGGGGGTGTGAAACCCCCGGCCTCTCCGCAAGCATCACGCTCAAGGCGTCAGCGGATGCTCACGCTCGATATCCGCCTGCGGCAGCCCCTCGAATGCTGCCTCAAAAGCCACCAGACGTTTGCGGATCGACAGCAATTCGATGATCGTCGACCAGGAATTCACAAGGTACTGGAAAGACCCCGACACCTGACCGAATGCCGTCAGGATCTGCTGCAGTATCCCGAAGGTGATCTTTCCGGCCGCAATCGTCGGGATCAGGATCAGATAGGCGAATATGTTGTCCGTCTGCAGGTAAAGCCCGCGAAAGATGTTGAAATAGGCATAGTGAAAGTACAGCCGGAAATAGTTCTTGCGCACCTGCCCGAACAGCTCGCGCACCGTCATCGGCTCGGCCCGCGCGGCGTCATCCTCGCCATAAACCAGCTCTTTCCGATAGGCCGCCTCGACCCGCTGGTTGCGGAAGTTCAGGCCCGGCAGCTTGATACCGGCAATTGCCAGCAAAAGCGTGCCGAACGCCGACCATGCGACCGAGGCCCACAGCAACGGCTGCGCGATCGACCCCACGACAGGCAGTTCGCTGACATGCGCCGACAGCGCCGCCAGCACCGGCAGAAAGGCGAACAGCGTCATCAGTGAATCGACGACCGATACGCCCAGATCCTCCATGATCGTGGCGAAGCGCATCGTGTCTTCCTGCACCCGTTGCGAGGCGCCCTCGATCTTGCGCACCTCGGGCCAGCGGCTCATGTAGTAGTCGTTCATCGCCTGCCGCCAGCGGAACACGTAGTGGCTGACAAAGAACCGCGTCGCCACGTAGACGGCCACCCACATCAGTGCGATCTTGGCGAAGATCAGCAGCAACCCATACAACTGAGCCGCCGTCACCTCCCCAGACCCGGATAGTGCGTTCTGCACATCGTCAAAGAACGGTCCGCGCCAGTTGTTCAGCGCGACCGAGACCTGGACCGAGTAATAGGTCGAAAACAGGATCAGCGCGGTCCCGGTGATCGACCACCATTGATAGGGATGCGGCGACAGGATGAACCAGGCCGCCGAAAACACGAACAGGAACGCGCCACAGTAGATATAGAACCACAGAAAATCCGGGGTCACGAAATGCCCCAATCCCAGCACCGGCGGCGCATTCGGATCGGCCGAAGGCATTCCAAACCGCGCCCCGAAATCCTCGCCCACCGTATACCATATCGCCACCGCCAGCGTGACCCAGACAAGGGTCGTGATCAGCAGCAGTTTCGGACGGGGGAAAAACGACTTGAACACGCAGAACCACCTTGTTCAGGGTCCGGCCCTGTTATCCAAACACACCCCGCTTCGCCAGTTAAATAAACGCGAGGCGCGCGTCATCATCACCCTCGCTGCGTCCGTCGGCCTCCGGGGCGAGCAACCGCAAGGTCCTGATCAACACCCCCCGAATTATAGTTGATTACAAAAGCGAAACGTTTAGCTTAACGTTTCGCAGCCACTAATGCCGCATCAGGGAGGACTCGATGTATACCAAACAAGCCATGAGGGAACTGGGCGTTCGCCCCGGTCTGCTGACCGAAGACCAAAAGCGCCAGCTGGACGAAAACGGATTTTTCATCGTCCCCGACGCATTGTCGCGCGACGAATGCGCGTTGATGCGGTCGGAATTCGAACGCATTCATGCGGCGGAAAAGGACCAGGGCGGCAAAGAGGTGCATATCGAACCCGGCGCCCGCCGCATCTCGAATATCTTCAACAAGACCACCGCCTTCGATCCCTGCCTGTGGATACCCGAGGTTCTGGCGGCTTCGGCTTATCTGCTGGGCGAGATCAAGGTCCACGGCGCCAACCTGCGCGATCCGGTCAAGGGCTATGGCAATCAGGATCTGCATTCCGACGTGCCAAAGAAATTCGCCGACGACTGGTGGGTCGTCAACTCGATGATCATGTTCGACGACATGACCCTCGATAACGGCCCGACGCGCGTGGTTCCCCAGTCGCATCTGTGGAAACCTATCAACGTGCCCTACGTCAACATCGGTGACTGGGAACCCGAGGCGATGACCGACGAAGACAACGGGCGCGTTCCCGCCGATCTTGGCGCCCCCTACCCGACCGAGGTGCTGGTCGAGGCGCCGGCAGGCTCGGCCATCATCTGCAACTCTTCGATGTGGCATGCCGGCACGCTCAAGAAAACCGATGCGCCGCGCCGCATGCTGCACCTGACCTACACCCGCCGCGACCTGCCCCAGCAGTTGCTGCAACTCGACTATCTGACTCCAGAGCTTTATGGTCGCATGACACCAGCGCAGCGATACCTGCTGGAGATCGAGCCTCCGGTGGCAGGCGATGGCATCCTTCGCCAACCGAAAAGGGACCACAAAGGGTGGTGGAACTAGGCTCACGCGGCACGACGGGACGGGAAGGCATTTCATGCCGACGATGAAGGACGTGGCGAAAGCTGCCGGTGTCAGTATCGCGACTGTCTCTGCAGCAATCACTGGGTCTTCCTTCGTCAGCCCGCCGCTGAAAGCCAAGGTGAACCAGGCGATCGAGGCGCTGGGATATGAGCGTAACGTCGTGGCAAGCGGGCTCAAGCGCGGGCGGACCTCTCTGATCGGCCTGATCGTCTCGGACGTAACCAACCCGTTTTTCACCGAACTGGTGGACGCGGTGCAGCAAAAGGCGCGCCAGAAGGGCTATTCGGTCCTGCTTGGCATCAGCGACCACGATGTCGCGCGCGAAACCGATCTTCTCCGCCTGATGCGCTCGCATCAGGCGGAGGGAACCATCCTTTGTCCCACCGGCAGCGTCGAGGACTATCGCGACGGCAGGCTCGGCCCCGGGCGCATGAAGATCGTCATGGTCGACAATGCCGCGCCCGGCTTGCCCTATGACACCGTCGCCTTGGATAACCGCGCCGCCGCGGCGATGGCCGCGCGGCATATCCTGTCGTTCGGGCACCGGCGACTGTCGGTTATCGCCGGGCCCTTGCACCAGTTCGTCGGTCGCGAGCGACTGGATGGATTCCTCGAGGCGACAGTTGCGCAGGGAATCGAGGTCGAGCCGTCCTCGATCCGTCCCGCTGCGTTCCGCATACAGGATGCGTTCGACGCCTGTTCGGCGATCATGGCCAGACCCGAACGGCCGACCGCACTTTTTGTCGCCAACAACCTGATGCTGATCGGCGTGATGAAGGCCCTGGCTGCGGCAGGCATATCGGTGCCCGACGGCATCTCGCTGACCGGCATCGACGATTTTCCATGGGCCTCGGCTTTTCAGCCGGCACTTACGGTCGTAAGCCAGCCGATCGCCGAAATGGCCGCCGCCGCGTTCGAGCGGCTCGACAGCCGGATGAACGGCGACACCTCACCCGCGAAACACCAAAGCTTCGCGCCACAACTCCTCATCCGTGGCTCTTGCGCGGCCCCTCGCGCCTGATCGCATCCCGGGGATGCGCCCTGGTAATCAGGTCAGCGCCGCGTGCAGGATCAGCCCGCCCACGATCAGCACATAGACCGATCCCACCACCGCAAGCGTCGGGTAATCAGGGTGGCGCAGCACATGCCCCTTTTCGCTGTGGCGACGATCCCGCAACGCTACGATGGCAAGCACCACGATCAGGCCCAGCGTGACCAGATGGATCATCGTCACCAGCGTGATCTGGTCCGTATCGCCGATCACCAGATCGGCCGACCGCATGTTGACCAGCACGGCGAACAGCACACCAACCAGCAGGCCCAGCTTGCCGCCGAAGGCCGACTTGTCGTTGGGGTCATAAAAGAACGACAGAAGCGCGATGAAGACCCCGGCATAGACCCCCGCCGTCAGCTTCAGGAAGGTCAGCACCTGCTGCCGTTCCAGCGAGAACGACACATCCATCCGGGCAAACCGCGCGTTCTCGGCGCCCGGCATTCCGTAGGTCGACTCCTCTTCGCTGACCGCCGTTGTCAGCACGATATCGGACACCTGCCATTCCGTCAGGCGGCCCCGGATATCCGGCGTCAGGAAGGACTCCGTCGTATCGGGCTCGAACACCATGCGGTTTGCACCATAACGGTTTTCGTCAATCGGGATGACTATCAGCTGATGGTCAAAGGGATACTGCCGCATGTTCCAGTTATAACGGAACGTGCCCTGAACCCTGCGGGCAGCGTAGTAGCCCTCGGTCCCCGCATCCTCCGTGCCGATCTGCCCCATGTTCAGACCCGCCGCAGCGGTCGGAAAGCTGATCGTCTCAAGCGGGGTCAGGCCCGGCTGGGGACAAACGCTCCAGACCCAGATCACAGCGCCGAAGGTATCGCGCGCCATGTCGAGTTCATACAAATCCTCGACATTCACCCCGACACGGCAGGTCACGGGGGCTGCGCCAGTGGCCTGGGCCTGCGTCTGCTGCACCACAAGCGCAGACAGCAGAGCCGCCATCACGGCAAGAAACCCCCGAAGCCCAATCGCCCGGAATCGCCGCGCCAGAAATCCAAAGATCATACGAACCATGCAGCCCATCAAAGGTCCGTTGAAAACTGCTAGACGATGTAGGAAATCGGGGCGTCGATCAAGCGTCGCGGGCAAGCAGCATGCCGCCCCCGCTTACTGGCGGCGAAGTTCCTGAATGCTTCCGCTCGGTTCCAACGATCATTTTGCTGCTTGTGCCCAGGCTTTTACCTTCTGCTGGCTTCTTCGGCCTAAGCCGATTTCGCGTAGCCACCGTTGTAGGCTTCACTCTTTCTGCGGACCTGAGAATGCTCGACGATCCGGTCGCGTGCTATGCCCCTGAACTCATCAATTGATGAATAGCCCTTGCGCTCCAGGTAATCGCCCAGATCGTCTTTCAGTTCCTGAATAAGCTTCACGCCAATGCCGCCGCTGCCTTTTTCTTCCATAGCGGCGGTGCAGACCTGCAAGTTGCCGGCCCCATGCGCGATGAAGTTAAAAGCCTCGCGGAAACCTCTTATTCCGCCGATGCCGGAAATTGCCTTGTCCGGGAAGGCGCGCGAAATATCCGACACGCGTTGCAACGCCTGATGCAGAATGGCCAACCCGCCCAACCCGCCAGAGGTGACAACCCCGTCAACCTCGACCTCGAATTTCAGGGTTTCGGGGTCCATCAGCGGCAAGGACGGAAACGTATTGCAAAGCGATATCGACGCTGCACCCGCCGCATAGGCGGCGGTGGCGGCATCGACAAGGGTAGATGTCGCCGGCGTCAGTTTGACCCAGATCGGAACGCTGACCGCGCCGGTCACGGCCTGCAGGATTGACCGGATAATGTCCTCATCGTTGGCGATGTTCGCCCCCATGTCCTTACGGTCCATGTGCGGGCACGACAGGTTCAGCTCAAGCGCATCGCTTCCCGCATTCACACAGGCGATTGCAAGTTTGCGCCAGTTGTTCATCTCCTCCTCATTGCCGGCGCCCGCCATGATCGAGGCGATAAGCATCCGGTCCGGGTATCTGCTCTTGATTTCTTCCAGATCGGGAAGCCACAGATCAATCGGCTGATCCGAGATCAACTCCCAGTTCCAGGAAGAATGAGAAACCGTATCCGGCCGCTTCATGCGCGAAACATAAGGTTTCGTCTCGCTTACGCGCTGAAAGATCGTCTTGGGCCCGGCCACGTTCTCTACCGGGTGCAGGCCGATCGTCTTGGTGACGACACCACCCCAGCCAGCCTCAAAGGCCCGCATGATCTTGTCTTTGCTTTCCGTCGGCGGCGCAGAGGCCAGCACGAAGGGATTGACGAACTCCAGACCCGTAAAGCGCGTAGCAAGTGTGTTTTTCACAGCAGACCCAGCCATCGTTGCAGGCTGCAAGCGTCAGCTTGCCGTCTTGAAAAGTCAACATTTTCTGCGGATCGCGCGACAGGCGGCTGCGAAGCGCCGTGGAGCGTGAAGCCCGTTGGTCAAAACACGGGCGATTGAAGACAGCGAAGGAAAATGTGCGGTGCTTGGGATCGATGCAGATGCCAGGCTCGATTGCGGTTATCGAAAAGCCGGACAAACGTTAAGGTCGGTTTCCCGCCCATGGATGGCGTTGGGGATAGTTGCTGCAGCATGCCTGCCCGGTCCTGCTGGAACTCGGCCAGCAAATGCGCAGGTTAATAAATCTTTCCAGATGGTTAGCGCGGAAAACAAGACCTTTTACAAGCAATGACTTATTGACCCTTACAAGCGTGCAATGTCACGCCACCTGCCCCGCCGCCCAGCCCGAGGACCAGGCCCACTGGAAATTATACCCGCCCAGCCAGCCGGTCACGTCCACCACCTCGCCCACGAAATACAGCCCCGGCACGGCTTTCGCCTCCATCGTCCGGGCATCCAGGTCGTCCGTCTCGACCCCGCCCAGCGTTACCTCCGCCGTCCGGTAACCCTCTGTTCCGACCGGCTTCAGCCGCCAGCGATGCACCCGGTCGGCCAGCCCCTCAATTGCCCCGTTCGACAGCCCAGCCACCGTCTCCGAAACGCCCGCCTCCGCCTCGATCACCCGCGCCAGCCTTTCGGGAACGACCCGACCCAGCACCGTCCTGACCGCCAGCTTCCCCTCGCCCCCCCGCGCTGCTCGCAGCACCGCGCCCGCATCCTGCCCGCGCGCCAGATCTACCGTGATCTCTTGCCCCTCACGCCAGTAGCTCGACGCCTGCAGGATCGCCGGACCCGACAGCCCCCGATGGGTGAACAGCACCGCCTCGTCGAACCCCGCCCGCCCCGCCGTGACCCGCCCCTCAACGGCCACGCCCGCCAGCCCTTTCATCCGCTCCAGTTCCGTGCCACCAAAGGTCAGCGGCACCAGCCCTGCCCTTGTCTCCGTGACACGCAGCCCGAAACTCTCTGCCAGCCGGTAGCCATACCCGGACGCCCCCATCTTCGGGATCGACTTCCCGCCGGTCGCGACAACGACCGCGTCCGCCGCAATCTGCCCGCGAGAGGTCTCGACCACGAACGCCGCACCCTGTCGTCGCACCTCGCCCGGCTCGCATCCCAGCCACAGCGCGACGCCCGACCGCTCCATATCCCGGCGCAGCATTGCAATCACCTGCGTCGCCGACCCGTCGCAGAACAATTGCCCCAGCGTCTTTTCATGCCAGGCTATCCCCGCCTCATCCACCCGCGCGATGAAATCCCACTGCGTGAACCGCTTCAGCGCCGACAGCGCGAAGCGCGGATTCCGCCCCAGAAACCGCTCCGGTGCGATCCCGAGGTTGGTGAAATTGCACCGCCCCCCGCCCGAGATCCGGATCTTTTCCCCCGGCGCCGCAGCATGGTCGACGACCAGCACCCGCCGCCCGCGCCGCCCCGCCTCTGCCGCGCAGATCATGCCGGCAGCCCCGGCCCCAAGGACCACCACATCCCACTGTTCCATGAGCGCCTTGGTAGCCGCAGCCCGCCCGCGCAACAACCTCCAAGCACCTTCGTTTTGCCTCTTGCGGCCCCCAGACCCCTTCGCTAAATACCCCACGAGTTGGGGCGTCGCCAAGTGGTAAGGCAGCGGTTTTTGGTACCGCCATACCTAGGTTCGAATCCTAGCGCCCCAGCCAACTCACCTGATCGCCGATGTTTCGATAGACCTAAAGGCCTTTTGGGTCAGGTCTGTAGCGAGCGGTGGGGGGAAGTGCCCCATGGGCTGCCCCCAGCGTTGAGGCAAGATCGGCCAGTCAACCAAGAAGCTTCCTAGCTAGGCCGAAGCCTTTCCGATGGATCGACCGCGTATCATTCCGGCCTAGCTTGGCGACCCGACGCACGAACGAGACCGCGTCATCCCGCGTGACTTGCCCGATCTGCCGCGTTCCAAACGCCGAGACGAACAGCCCTATCGAGAACTTCATGCTCTTGAATCCTCCCCACTGAAGTTCATTCGATCGACGGTTGAGATATTCCCGAGCAAGCGGACCAACCTGCTCGCGACCCATGATGACCACGGAACTGAAGACGGCTGGCGTCACGAGCACCGTCTGCGGCTTCTCGACGGCCTCGCCCGACCGCGCCTTGGCCACTACCTCCTCGTACTTGGCGTTGACCTCCACGGCCCGTGCCGTGGCCACGCGGGCATCCCCGGTCTTCAGGGACTGCTTCAGGGCATGACCGAGAACGCCCTGCAGCTCGATCGGGTAGTTTCGTCGGTAGAGCCACGTCTGCTGCTTCAGGTAGGCGTATTGGATACGTACGGACATGCGTCCTCCTTCCGGGGCATTCGCCCCAGCTGCTGTGTTGATTGCGATTTCTCGATTTCGGTCTTCGGCCTAGTTGTTCTGGTGAGTTCCCAGCCGAGGCAGAACCCGAAGAACCTGCTCAAATTCCGGCTCGCCGTATTCCTCGGCCAGCGGCCCGGTCAGCGCAAAGCCGGTTATGCAGTCGTCCAGCACGTCATCGACCTGAAACTGGTGCTCCGGCACGTCGTCGAAGGCGGCTATGACCACGGTATCGCCGGGGCGGATATCCTCGGGGTTCATGAGAGCACCCAAAAGGCAATCCCGCCGATGGTAGTCAAAACCCAGACCACCGGCTCGATCTGGGAGATCAGAAGGATGAGGCCGGTCACGAGCAGCTTCTTGGGCAACAAAAAAAGCCCCGGCCGCGAGGCCAAGGGCTGCTAAGGTAGACATGGTTTGCTCCTATATCGGTTCTTTATTTAGATACAGGAGAAGGCTCGGTTTGGATGGCGCGGCCTAGTCCACGTTGGACCAAACCAAAATGAAGACCGTCTGTCAGGTTTTCCCGTCGGCTTACGTTCACCCAGCCTCCGGGCGTTGGAAGAGGATGGCTTCGATCCGGTTGGGACCGATGGCGCGTGCGACGATCTTAAATGTGAAGAACGGCAGAAGAGTCACGAACAGTATCAGCGCAACCACGAAGACTCCAAGGACACCGCCACCTCCAATCGCGGGCATACCTGCGGACGTGCTCTCGCTCCGAAAGAACCCGACGATGACCCGCTCCAGGCAATGCACGACCAGGAAAAGCGCTGTGCAGAAGGCCGCCTCAAAGAGGATCGTGAATATCTTGGGCCTGTTCGATAGCCAGCCTGACAGGTCCATGCCTTCCAAGACCAGCATGACTTTGGTAAAGACGAGGGCGTTTGCGACTGCAAACCCCTGGAAGACAATATGGAAGCCATGCTCGCGGTTGACGACGCTTTCATTCAGCACGAACAGGCCAAGGAGCGCCCAGAGGTAGAGGAACAGAATAAGCCCCAAGCGCAACTCGTCCTTCAGCCACTGCTTCCACGATTGCCGCTTTGCTGAGCCTTTCATTTCCATCTCCAGTTCAAGCGCCAACCCCCGTGTCGCGCCAATTCCTCGGCGAGGATTGGGACACCCAGGTTGCAGGCGGCAATGCCTTGAGCGACGCAGATCTTCAGAACCTCCATGACCTCAGCCACGGTGGCGCCTGCTGCCAGGGCGTTATGGATATGCCGATGGGTCCCTGGCGCGTACATGTGGGTGAAGGACGCGTCGAAGGCGATGCTCAACAGCTCGGTTTCCTTGGCGGTGAAGACACCGCTGCCATAGATGGCCGCACCCGTCGCCATGAACTGGTCCGTCCATTCCGGATCAAGCTGAAAGAATGGATCCCAGGCGGTATTCCACTGCCCGATCGCCTTCATCTTGTCGCAGGCGGGGGTTGCGACAGCGGGCTTGGATGCAGCCAGTGCATCGGCACCCGCCTCGCCGATCAGAACCGGCGCACCGAGGCTGCAGGAATGGATCGACATCACCGAGGCCATCTTGATGACGGTCAGCAACTCATCCTTCGTTGCACCGGCCGCAAGCGCCGCCCGGATGTGCAGGCGGGTGCCGTCGCGGTCCAGGTTGGTGCAGGCGACACAAACGGCCAGCGAGACCAGCTCGACCAGCCGTCGGGGCAGCACGTCGCTGCTCCAGGGGTTCGTGCTCATCGCGCGACAGGCTTCGGCCCAGTTCGGGTCCCATTGGCCAAGCTGATCCAGAACACCCTCTGCCCAGGGTCCGGTCGACATGGGATTTTCGGTTGAAGAACTCATCGACGTTCGCTCCGCTAGCTTTCCGGGAAGGCCTCGTTGCATGTCGCGGGCTGGTTCAGTCCGGGTCGGGATGGGGGAATGCCAGGCTGTCCGGCTGCCAGATTGCGAATACGTTGCCTGCGGGGTCGGCAAGAACGGCGACCCATGCCGTCCGGGGCACCGCCGTCTTGGGCCTGACCACCCTGGCGCCCATCTGCTCGGCGGCGGCAATCGCCTCATCAACGGACTCGACGTCCACGAATTGCAGCCAGCCTCCGGTGTCCGCACGGGGGCGGTAGGTCAGCCCGCCGTCGACACGGCTTTTGTCAGCCGGATCCTGATGGATGCGCCAATACTGCAGGCCCTCCACCCGCTCCATCCCCCAGCCGAAGAGCGCGGCGTAAAATTCTGCAAGCTTTTCCGGGTCGTCGCCGTAAATTTCGAAATGAGTTGTTTTGCCAGCCACGTCCAGTTTTCCTTCATTCGTTCTGAAATTGGCGGCCCGCGCCAAAGCGCAGGCCACCTTGAAACCGCCCGTTTACTTCTTCGCGGCCATCATTGCTGCCTGCGCGGCCCGCACCGGCTCCGGCGCGATCATGCAGGCGGCGATCGGGTGCGAGTCACCGCCAAGCACGGCAGGCTTGATCTTTCCGTCGGTCGGCCAGGTCAGGAAGCCGGGGTTGAACGACGTCGGGTTGGGCGGCATGTCGTTCTTCTGTAGAGTCTCTTCGACGCTGTCGTACCAGACACCGACCTTCATGATCTCGCGGGCTTCCTTGGCAGTCGCGACCTTGCGGCCAAACTCGTTGGCAAGGCGCACCACGCCCTCGATCTGCTCGACCGTGGTCTTGCGCTGACGGTTTGCGCCCCAGATGTTGTCCTCGTTACCAACCCGGATATGCTGACCCAGCACCATGGACATGGCTGAGATAGAGATCAGGCCCCTCATGCTGGACCAGAACGTGTTGACCGAACCCTGAGGAACGCGCTGCAGGAAGTTCATGAGGTCAAAGGGGTTGCGGCCAAGGGTGCCGCCGCCATAGGCGCACAGCGCCATGTTCAGCGGGCCCATATAGACGCCTGCGCGGATCAGACGCTCGACGATCTCCCACTGGTGGACATGGGCAGGAACGAAGTACGGCTGGATGCCGTTCTTGCGAAGGCGCCGCAGATGCTCGACGTAGAAGGCGGGCGTCGAGTCCACGACCATGCCCGACCATGCCGCAAGCACCTCCGGGTCTTCCAGGTGAGTGCCTTTGACATCGTCCAGCGAGTTCATCGACATGATGTCCCACAGCGTCGTGCCGGTCGTCACCGTCACGAATTCCGGCTTGGGATCCAGTTCGGTCAGCATGTGACGCGTGTCGTAATCCAGCCATTTCGCCTTGGCGTCCGGAGTGTGCGGCGAGAACGAGATCGAACCGCCCACCTGGATGATCATGTCAGGGACGGCTTCCTTGACGCGCTTCAACAGATAGTTGTAGTCGTCGAAGTTCGTCGAACCCATGCCGGTGGCTGGGTTGCGGACGTGGAAGTGCAGCACCCGCGCACCGGCGTTGTAGCAATCGACCGCTATCTGAACCTGCTCGTCCCAGGTGACCGCGATATCTGAGGCATCGCCCGGCAGCCACGCCGGTCCATAGGGAGCCGCCGTGATGATCAGCGGTGCCATGTTCTCCGGCAGGATGGAGTCGTCTGTGTAATACATTTCTTGATTTCCCTTGCTTCAGTAGTTGACTGGGTGTGGGCCAACGATCCGTTGGCCTTTAAGTCCTGATTTGGACGCCGGGTTTGCCGTTGGCCGCCTCCGCGAAGTGGTCGAATTTCGGACCGCAGGTGCAGGTGGCGCAATTCCCGCAAGGCACGGCGCGCGGCGATGGGATCACCGATTGGCTTGCGCCCGCGAATGGGACGATCATCGCTGCCAGCTCCAGGCTGTCATGCCGAAGTTCGTGGTTCGGCACCTTGGTCATGGACGGTCCTCCTGCCTTTGGCGTGGCAGTGGGACAATCTTTGCCTCTGCAAGCGCCTCTTCCATTTCCCGTGTCAGGCGGTCGATCCAGCCACGGCATTCCTCTAGCCGTTCGGATCGAAATTTCGGTGGCACATCGTCCATGCGGGACAGGGCCGCTTCGGCTTCGCCAAGCTCCTGGCACATGTCGCTGAAGTCGGAATTGCGCCCCGCCAGCTCGCGAACCGCGTCTTCCCGCCCCGGAAAATGGGCAAGGACAGACTGAAGAACGAACTCTGCACGCTGGCTTGCCATTGATGCCCCCGGACACGACCGACGAGGCTGACGCTAGGGCCCAAAAATCGATGAGAGGGGTAATTAACATAGTGGGATGGGGTAAATTTACCCCCTATCAAACTTTCTAAATTGAGATATTTACTCATATTATCTGGATGTTATTCGGATTTTGGATTGAGCGCCCTGAAACACAGTCAACGCTTGGAAGGCAGTGAAAATGCCTGGGGCGATCGCTAAGATATCTCGGGGAATCGCAGGGGGGCCGCCCGATTGGATATCGAAAGTGATGGCCCACTGGCGGGTGATGCGGTGGCATCCCGCAGTCCGGGCATGCCCGATGAGGATGCGTGCCGAAGACAGATAGCAAAGATCCTTGCAAGCCAGGAGTTCGACGCAACTGACCGCGAGCGTCGTTTCCTCTCCTACGTCGTGGAAGAGTCGCTTGCCGGTCGGGCTGACCGCATTAAGGCCTATTCGATTGCGATGGCGGCTTTTGGACGCGATGCCTCGTTCGACCCTCAGACCGATCCCATCGTGCGGGTCGAGGCGGGCCACCTGCGGCGCGCACTCGACCGATATTATCTGGGTGCCGGTAAAGCGGATGCTGTCGAGATAACCATACCCAAAGGTGGCTATGTCCCCAAATTCGAATGGTTGGATACGTCAAAGCAGACTGAGCGTCCAACCCTCGCGCCACCAATCGCTCCACCTTCTCGACTGCGGATCGCGTCACGTTGGGCTCTCCCGGGCATAGGGCTTGTTGCGGCCATTGCAGTAGCAGTCTTAGTTGCGCTCTGGGACAGGAACCCCTCCCCCATCCACCCGGACATCCCGCGTCTGCTTGTTCAGCCCTTCGATGATCTGTCCCAGTCGGACGCATCGGCCGCTATCGCGAGGGGGCTGACCCAAGAGGTCGTCGGCCAAATCTCGAAATTCCGGGATCTCATCGTGATCGTCGCCGACCCCAAGGACGATCGCTCGTCGGCCAGCGATACACAACGAGGTTCCTTGCCCCGATATGCCCTTACCGGAAGCGTTGAAATCGACGCGAACGATATTCGGCTGCAGGCTCGGCTGGTGTCGAAAGCGGATGGTGCTGTCGTGTGGGCGAACAGCTACACCGGCGATCGTTCTGTCTCACGACTCATAGAGATTGAAAGGGACATTGCCGAGCAGGTCGCCACGACGCTGGCGCAACCCTATGGTGTGATCTTTCAGGCCGACGCCGCGCGTGATGTCGCGAGCCCGCCGGAAGACTGGTCAGCTTATGCCTGCACACTGGCCTATTACGCCTATCGCACGACGCTGGATCGTGACAGTCACCCTCGTATTCGCCGCTGCCTTGAAGACGCCGTCGCACGGTTTCCGGCCTATGCAACGGCATGGGGATTGCTATCTCAGGTATACATAGACGAGGTTCGGTTCCGCTTCGCTCCCGATCCGTCCGAGGGCCCCGCTTCGGTCGAGCGGGCACTAGCCGCTGCGCGCAAGGCTGTTGCTCTGGACCCCATGAATATCCGTGGCCTGGAGGCCGAGATGTTCGCACTTTACTTCGCGGGTGACATGTCCGCTGCCATCCAGATTGGCCGACAGGCGATGGCGATCAATCCGAATGACACCGAACTGATGGGAGAGTTTGGCTATCGTTTGGCTTTGTCCGGCGACTGGGATGAAGGCTGCCCGCTAGTCGAAGTTGCCAGAAAGCGAAACCCCGGACCTCTAGGCTATTACGAGTCGGCTCTCGCGCTGTGCGCTTATCAAAGGGGTGATCTCGACGAAGCCGCGATGTGGGTCAGGAAAACACCGCTTCTAAACAACCCAATCTATCACCTAATTGCCGCGATGATTTACGGTGAGATAGGGGATCCAAACGGCCCCGGAGAAGTTGAATGGCTACGCCAGAATGCCCCCAAGCTTTACGCCAACGCACGCAAGGAAGTGGCGTATCGGATAGGTCGAAAGGAAGACGTCGACCGCTTCATGGCGTCTGCGCAGAAGGCGGGTTTGCCGATCGACGGGCAATCGCCGTGACGGGCACACAGCTACACTTTCCACGGTTATTTGAGATGTCTGGAAAGCTCAGTTGGATGTTGGTCTATGCGGGGTTGACCAATGATGGAAGCAGCCAATCTTAGCGGGCGTCTTACCTACTTGCTACGAAGTTCAGCTTGCCGTCCATTCGCCCCATCTGTTGCCCCAAGCGCCCAACCTCCTGCAGCCTTCTGGTACCCGCTCAACCTAAGAACGGAATTCCTAGCGCCCCAGCCAACTCACCTGATCGCCGATGTTTTGATGGCACCAAGGGCCTTTGGGTCGGGTCTGTGGTGAGCGGTGGGCAAAAGTGCCCCCGAGGATGCCCCAAGGTGGCATCAGTTCCAGGGCCTCCACGACCAATCGACCTCTGGAAAAGATACCTCAGTGAGAGCGGGTAAATCGGGTAATTCAGGTAGGCTTTCCCAAACCATTTGAGGGCTGGATTTGATTGCCGCCCATACTTCGGCCCGCGTAGGCACTTTGTAACCGCATACTTTCTGAGCATCCTCGCTGCTATCTTCGCGGCCTAGCGTTTCTTTCTCGAGGGTCACCATATCATTCATGGTTCCGCAGGCGTCGCTCAGCTCCCAAACGGTCACCCCAACAATTACCCCTACCCCCACGTAGGGCAGCGCTTCACCGTAAATGGATCCCAGGTTTCGGCTCGCATCGCGCGCAACGCGCTCCCTCACACGCTTAGTTACGCTGCTGACCTTCGTCTGCATCTTGCCAAGCTTTCCATTGGCTGAGTTGAGTTGGCCTCTCAGAACAACAGCCTCGGCAGTAACTTTCGCAAGCGCTGCTTCCTTCTTCGTTAACTTGCCCGTTGCGCTACTCATCTCACCGGTCGCTTTGAGCAGTAACTTGTTGCTCGCAATTGCTTTTTGAGAAAGTTTAGAATAGACGGTCGGCGCTTTCGTCACTGCAGTGATGGCAGCAGACATTGCCTGCGCAACAGCCGGTATCGTGAGCGAAGCGATGTTTAAAGCGATAAGCCCGACCAACAATACAACAACAAAGCTTCTCCGCAGTACACCTAGGGCCAAAAGAACCAAGCTCAGGGTGCGCTTCGCTGCCCACCACATTGCGCGCAGGATTTTACCCACTAGGTCGCCCTCCCATCTGGTGCTCGCTTCGCTTAAATTACGGTGGAGACTAGAGGGCCGCTACCAAAATCCCGCAAAGGATATGAATGGAGACTTCACCAGAGACCCCTTACCCTGGCTCAACGGCTTCCGTGACAGAAATCGTCGAGCTTGCCCACGAGTACTACAACGCGGCAATGGAGCTCTTTAAGCGCGCGCAGAAAGAGACTCCGCTCTCCTACGCACCCGCTCGGTTCTGCGCGATTCATGCTATCGAGCTGTATCTGAATGCTTTCTTGCGTCAGGAAGGCGCTGCGCCGGAGCAGGTTCGCAAGCGTAGGCTTCGTAGGTGATGCGGCCTTTGTGTACGACGACGATGCCTTGTGCGCGGGAAGCCGGATCTGCCAGATGATCCGCAAGCGTTGTCGCACCAAGCGAGACTTGGTCGATCTCCGCATCTGGAGCGCTTTCCAGCGGCATGACCTGACCGTCCCGTGCGATCAGCGCCACCTTCTGCACCTCAGAGAAGTTTAAGAATGCGAACAGCGAAACGTCGCCACCCTTCAATGCCTCAGCGTTGTTGAAGCGGCTGAGAAGATCCGTGGCTTCTTCAGGTGTGAAGCCGGAGCGGGCCGATGAAACCGGGCGATCCTGAGCGGCCGCAAACGTGGAGGACAATGCAACACAGGCGGCGAAGAGTGCGCAAGTGCCGTTTGGAGACCGAACCGCATGCTTCCTCCGATAGGTCGTTGCGCCATAATCTTGCCAGATCGTATCGCAACCAGCGTCGGCCAGTCTGTCCGGGATTTGCCTTTCATCCCGACAGAAGCTCATCGCTGCCACAGAATATCTCGAGCACGCTCAACTCGATGGCTACCATCTTGGAAAAGACAGCGCTCGAAGGTTTAGCGGACTTTTTGTGGATTGTTTTCATTCGCGCATCAAGCTGGTGCCCAGCAGGTCAGATGAACTGTCATGACCTTGCATTCTGGAGATCAATCCTGGGATGAACGAGCGTCTCGCAGAGTCCACCATCATCGGAAGCGCGCTGCTTGGTCCAGACGCTGTAATCCTCTGCGAGCAACTCGTCCAGCAGCGCACGCGGGTCAGATTCGGGGCAAAACCAGGGTGCATGCTAGGAAAGTGGGGAGAAGGCTCAAGGCCCGATCGCCAGCGCCCCAGAGTGGCCCAGCCAACTCCTGGATGGACCAAGCTGACACATCGGACGGCTCATCGCCGGCTCGCCACTAGGCATTCACGATACGTCCCCCTCTCAAACCATTCCCCAAAACACGAAACCGTGATACGGAATCTGCGCGCCTTGGGGGGACAATCGAAGGCCGGATTCTTCTTGAACAGCAGCGGGTTCTCCCTTGTGAGGCGCTTGTCAGTTTAGCACAGGAGCCTGAAGATGTTTTCGTCACGTGGTTTGTCGGGCCTTCTGGTGCCCGCACTCGCAAGCACGCTTGTCGCCCTTTCACCGGCATGGGCGCAGAGCAAGCCGAACATCCTTCTGATCGTATCCGACGACACCGGCTATGGCGACCTTGGCCCCTATGGCGGCGGCGAGGGACGCGGGATGCCGACGCCGAACATCGATGCGCTGGCGGCGGACGGAAAGACCTTCTTCTCGTTCTACGCGCAGCCAAGCTGCACACCAGGCCGGGCGGCGATGTTGACAGGGCGCTATCCCAACCGTTCGGGCATGACGACCGTGGCCTTCCAGGGCCAGGGCGGCGGGCTGCCCGCGGCGGAATGGACGCTGGGTTCCGTCCTGAAACTCGGCGGGTATGAGACCTATTTCACCGGCAAATGGCACCTGGGTGAGGCCGACTATGCGCTGCCGAATGCGCAAGGTTACGACGAGATGAAATACGTGGGCCTCTACCACCTGAACGCCTATACCTACGGCGATCCCACGTGGTTCCCTGCCATGCCCGAGGAACTGCGCGAGATGTTCCAGAAGGTCACGAAGGGCTCGCTGTCGGGCAAGGCCGGGGAACCTGCGGTCGAGGATTTCAAGATCAACGGCCAGTACGTTAACACGCCGACAATCGATGGAAAAGAAGGCGTGGTCGGCATCCCCTTCTTCGACAGCTACGTCGAAAAGGCTGCGATCGAGTTTCTCGACAAGGCGGCAGAAACACCCGACACGCCCTTCTTCATCCACGTCAACTTCATGAAGGTGCACCAGCCCAACATGCCCGCGCCCGAGTTTCAGGGCAAATCCATGGCAAAGTCCAAATACGCGGACTCGGTGGTGGAGCTGGATACCCGGATTGGCCGCATCATTGAAGAGTTGAAGAAGACCGGGCAGGACAAGAACACGCTCATCTTCTACACGACCGATAATGGTGCCTGGCAAGACGTCTACCCGGACGCGGGCTACACCCCGTTCCGCGGGACCAAGGGCACCGTGCGTGAGGGCGGCAACCGTGTTCCCGCCATCGCCGTATGGCCGGGCAAGATCAAGCCGGACACCAAGAACCACGAGATCATCGGTGGGCTTGACCTGATGGCAACTTTCGCCTCGGTGGCAGGTGTGCCGCTGCCGACCAAGGACCGCGAGGATCAGCCGATCATCTTCGACAGCTATGACATGACGCCGGTTCTGGAGGGGACCGCGCCTTCGCCGCGCACCACTTGGTTTTACTTTACCGAGAATGAGCTCTCGCCGGGCGCCGTCCGCTATCAGCAGTTCAAGTTCGTCTTCAACCTGCGCGGTGATGACGGCGCACAGACCGGCGGGCTATCGGTCGATTCCAACCTGGGCTGGAAGGGTGCGGAAAAATACGTGGCGACCGTCCCGCAGGTCTATGACCTGTGGCAGGATCCGCAGGAGCGCTACGACATCTTCATGAACAACTTCACTGAGACGACGTGGATGGGCATCGTCATGAACGAGGAAGTAGCAAAGGTCATGAAGACATTCGTCCAATACCCGCCGCGCAAGCTTCAAAGCGAGACCTACACCGGGCCGATCACCATTTCGAACTATCAGAAATTCCAGTGGGTGCGCGATCAGCTGGCAAAAGACGGGTTCGAACTGGGCATGCCAACTGGTGACTGATCTTTCCAATGCGGGATTGCCCGACCGGTAACCGGTCGGGCGGCAAGCAACGCTCTACGACTGCGCCAAAGTCGTCACGCGGAGGCCAGCTAAAGTCGGCTGCTGAGAGGAATGCGCCTTGCGCCAGTCCGCCGGGGCATTCCCGCTCCAGCGCCGGAAGCTGCGGATGAAGGCGGTGTGGTTCGCATAGGACAGCGCATCCGATATCTGCCAGATCGGCAGGTCGGTCAGCAGCAGCAGTTCGCAAGCCATGCGGAACCGCACAAGATCCCGCTCCCGGGCAAAGGATGTGCCTTCCTGAAGCAGTTTGCGGTTCAGCGACCGCTCGGACAATCCAAGGTGCTCGGCCGCCATCCCAAGCGAGGTTTCGCCCAGACTCAACGCAGGGCGCAAAATATGCCGCAGACGTGCCGCTGCGGATTGAGCGTTCAGTGGCACCCGCGCCGCGATCAGTCCGCTCAGCTCGGCATGGCTGGCAGCATCCGCTGTCGGGTTCGGCGCATCCAGCGTCTCTTTGGGCAGGAAAAGGCAGGTCTGGCTTTCATTGAAGCTGAACCTTGAATCCAGCAACTTGTCATATGGCCCGAGGTCAATCGGCGGCCGGTAGCAAAGATGTGTCTCAACGGGTTTGGCGACGCCACCCGATAGCGCCCGCACCATGTTCGTGCCAAGCGACATCGTCAGGGCGTAAACCTGATCGGCTCCGGGCGCATGTCGGTCATATATGCCATAGCCAAGTGCATAGCAGTCGCCCATCGGCACCAGGTAGACGCAGGCTCCGCCCGAATAAGCAGGCTGAAGGGCAATATAATTCTCCAGCGCCCGCCGTAACGTGGGGGCTACCGACATCAGTTCACCCACGACTCCCATGACTTTGTGGTCGTGTCTTGCGCCAAGCAGCAGCCCGAAGCTTGGGTTCCCCGAAAGTCGCACGGCCCTGTCCAATAGCGCGAGGGCGGTATCAAACGGGATTCTGTTTTCCGTCAGCATGTCGTCTGGACCGAAGCCCAGACCCGCAAAGACCTGCTCAGGCTCGACCCCGAACTCGACCAACATATCTGGCAGGACCGCAAGAGGACCGACCCTTTGCATCGGTCGATCAAAATTCGAGTTCATGATTCACCATGGCGTGAAATGGTAACGCTGTTCAGATGCAGGATGATTAACACAATGTCCAAGGCATTCGGCCGGGCCTGAGTCCCGGTTAAAAACACAAGAGGATTATGCATGACCATTTCTCGTCGATCCGTTCTTGCAGGCGGCGCTGCAGTGCTTGCAGCCAGCCAAGTCACAACCCCTGCGCTTGCCTGGGATGGCGTGGCGGCTGGGCTTGTCGAAGGTGCCGATGACTTTGCTCTGGCGATCGAGGCCTATATCTTTGCCTATCCGCTGGTCACCATGGAAATGACGCGGCGCGTCATCACCAACGTGGCCGAGCCGGTCGGCACGCGTGGTCCGATGGGGCAAATCATCAAGCTTCGCGAATACCCGGATGCCTCCTTCCGCGATGTCACTGCGCCGAATGCCGATACGCTTTATACAACATCGTTTTTCGATGTCAGCAAGGAGCCTTGGGTTTTAAGCCTGCCCGATATGAATGACCGCTATGCGCTTTTCCCGATGCTCGACGGCTGGACAACGGTGTTCGAGGTTCCGGGCAAGCGGACCACCGGCGCCAAGGCGCAGACCTATGCCATCACCGGCCCCGGCTGGACCGGGACACTTCCCGATGGCGTGACTGAATACAAATCGCCGACAGGCATTGTCTGGCTGTTGGGACGCATCTACTGCACTGGCACGAAGGAAGACTACGCAGAGGTTCACGCCCTGCAGGATCAGGTCAAGCTGGTGCCTCTCAGCGCCTATGGCACGGACTGGACAGCGCCCGCAGGCACTGTCGATCCGTCGATCGACATGAAAACGCCCGTGCGCGACCAAGTAAACGCGCTGGATGCGGTCGCCTACTTCAAGCTGTTCTGCGATCTGATGAAGACCAACCCGCCGACGGGTGACGACGCCGAGATCGTGGCCAAGATGGCGCAGATCGGCATCGTGCCCGGCCAGGATTTCGACGAGTCCAAGTTCAACCCCGACTTCGCCAAACATGTGCCGAAGCTTGGCTACACCAAGATCCAGCTGCACTTCGCCGACAGCGAAGGCGATTTCGTGAACAAGAACGGCTGGCGGTTCACCACGGTCACGGGCATCTACGGCACGAACTATATCCAGCGCGCCCTGATCACTGCCTATGGCCTTGGCGCGAACCGGCCGCAGGACGCCATCTATCCTGCCTCGACCAAACCGGGCAGCGGTCTGCTGGTTCGGGCCTACAAAGGGTCCGAGAAATACACGATGACCTTCGCCAAGGGCGAACTGCCGCCGGTCAAGGGGTTCTGGTCGCTGACGATGTATGACGAAAACTTTTTCTTCGTCGACAACCCGATCAACCGCTATTCGGTCAGCGAACGGCAGAATCTGAAAGCCGCTGAAGACGGCTCGGTCACGCTCTACATCCAGAACGAAAGCCCCGGCGCGGATCTTGAATCCAACTGGCTGCCCGCGCCCAAGGACAAGTTCCAGCTGATGCTGCGGATGTATTGGCCGAACCCGGACAAGCCTTCCATCATCGACGGAACCTGGACAGTTCCCGAGGTCAAGAAAGCGGGCTGAATGGCCCGCCCCTAACCAAACTTCACCCTTCCTGTAAGGAAAACTGCCATGAAAACTTTCGGTGCGACTTTCGCGCTGTGCTTTGTGCTGGCCGCTCCTGCGCTGGCGCTGGACCTGACGCAATGGGGAACTTCGGGTGACTGGGTCATCCTGCAGGATCCCGACCATGACAATGCCTGCCTGGGACAGGCCTCGTTCAGCGACGGATCGCTGCTGCGTATGGGCTTCGAGGACAAGGGCAAGAAGGGTTTCCTCGCCACGGTCAATCCGGCGTGGAAGGACTTCAAGCTGGATCACAAGTATCCCGTGACCTACCTGCTGGATGACGACCTGTTCGAGACCGAGGCGCGGGGCGTCGAGGTGAACGGCATGCGCGGCGCCCGCATCAGGTTCGAAGATATCGACCTGATCGTCGATCTGGCCACCAAGAATACCCTGACCTTCATGTCCGAGGGTGTCGAGATGGTCAAAATCGACCTCAAGGGCAGCGACGACGCGATGAAGCAGGTCATTGCCTGCCAGGCCGCGCAAGGCTGATCAGCAACGACTGGCGGTGCGATACACAGGTCGCACCGCCAGAGCCAAATCGCCCCGGAGACTTTGATGAAAGCACTATCCTATAGCCTTGCGACGCTGCTTTTAGCGGGTACGGCATCCGCTCAGGACGCCCCCGACTGGGCCTTCAAGGCGACGATATACGGCTGGTTCCCCGGCATGACCGCCTCGATTGATACGGACTTCGGAACGTTTGAAAGCGACTCCAGCGCAAGCGATGCCTTATCCGATCTGGACATGGTGTTCATGGGAACGTTCGCCGCCCAGAATGACCGGCTGGGGTTCGCGGCGGATTTTCTCTACACCGACCTGTCGCAGTCGCAGGACACGCCCTTTGCGCTTTATGGCGAGGGGACCAGTGACGTGAAGGTGTCCGCGCTGAGCGGCTATGTCCTGTATCGGCTGACCACCGATCCGAAGGTGAAGTTCGATCTTGGCGCGGGCTTCCGCAACTTCGATGCGGAATACAAGATCTCGCTCAGCCAGGGTGTTCTTCCCGCAGCTTCGCAGACCATCAAGGGCAACTGGACCGATCCGCTGATCGCCGCGCGGCTTTCGGTTGCGCTGAACGAAAAATGGTTCCTGGCGGGCTTTGCAGATTATGGCGGAACCGGCTCGGGCGATCAGACCTACCAGTTCTACGGCGGCGTTGGTTACGCCTTCGCCGATAACTGGTCCACCGAGCTTGGCTATCGCTACATGAGCGTCAGCAAGGAACTGGACGGCCGCGACGTGTCGATGGACCTGAGGGGCCCGGTTCTTGCCGTTTCCTACAGTTTCTAGACGCCTCCCCTGCCGCAAGGGGCGCGGGGACGAAAACAACAAGGCGAGAAATGACGTGACAAAGATCAACGCAGAAAATCACAGCATCCCCAGCCTTGGCGCATCACGCCGCCAGGTGCTGGCTGGCGGATTGGCACTGGCCGGCGTGCTGGCCACCGCAAACGGCCCGGCATCGGCGGAAGGTTTCGCGGGCGAAAAGGCGGATTTCCTTTTCGTCCAGACCGCCCGCGAAATGAGCTTTGCCGACGGAACCCTGACGTTGAAGAACGTCAGTCCCGTCACCCTGTTCTTCACCGACCGTCCCGAGCGCATCGCCGGCAACATGTCGACCGAAAAGTTCATCCCGTTCTGGAGCGAAGGCAAGGACAGCTTCCTGTCCGATCCGCCGAACGCCGACCTGTCGATCCTGCAGGACGGCGTCCTGAAACAGGTGGTGGTCGTGCTCAAGGACCCTGCCTATGACGGACAGGATCTGACCTATCAGGTCACGGTCATCGACGGCGACATCCCCGCTTCGGCCAGGGATGTATCGGTGTTCATCGACGTCATCGGCATGCCGCTGACGCCCCTCTCGGTCGCGGGCGTCGACCGCCGCGCATTCCGCCGCGCGGTCTACTGACAATCCGCAGTGCAGCGAAGGCGGGCAGTTCCAACTGCCCGCCTTTTGCAATTCAATTCCCGAAGATGCGGATCGGCACACCGGTCAGGAACTGCCCCAGGCTGGGGCTGTCGCCAAAGCGCCCGACCGAATTCAGCCCGGCGCCGATCAGCTTGACCACCTCGGGAGAACCCGCAAATTTCGAATGGCTGCCCGAACTCGAGTCGTTGACATCGGACAGGTCAACGACGGTCACGCCCAGCTTTTCCAGCTCTGCCGCGTCTGCCGCGCCGACACGCGGAACGCCGCCCGCGATCTTGCGCGAAAAGCGCAGGGCGCTGTCGTCCTTGGAAATCAGGACATACATCTTGTCCACGATGGCTTTCGGCAATAGCGCGATCTGCGTGCGGAACAGGTCAATGTCGATATCGGGCGAGGCCAGCACGATATGGTCGATGTTCTTGCGTGTGCCCAGCCGACCCGCCTGCGCGGCATCGACCAGCCCCTCCATCGTCAGGAAGGTTCCCATCGAATGGGCAAAGATATCTACGCCTTCTGCCCTTGTGCTGGCCAGAACGTCCGACAACTCCTTCAACTTGCCCCGGGCAATCAGGGCGCTGTTCAGGTCATAGACATAGCGTGGCGCCTTGGCCGCTGATGCCCAGGTGAACAGCACCGGAACGCCTTGATACCCGGTGTCCTGCACGAACTGGGTAAGGCGCAACAGCGCGTCGCTGGCGGTGTTGTTATAGCCGTGCACGAACAGCAGGATCTTGCGCTCGCCCGGCGGCCGTTTCGCCAGTTCCCGGTTGATCTGGGCAACGAAAGAGGCGTCGTTGCGGTAGATGATCGGATCGACGATCGCGAATTCCTTGCGGGGATCGGGCGGCATACGCTTTGCCCGCTCAAGCCCGCCGACCACGTGGTTTGGCGGCACCGTTACATCGACCGAGGCGAGACCCAGTTCGGGCGCGCGCAGGCCTGAGTAAAACGCCCCCACAACCTCGGAGGACTGGCGGGTCGACATGATGAAAATCTGGTGGCGCGTGACATCCGCGACGCTTTCTGCCGGCATCGTGGGATTGTCGATGCCGATGAGTTCGGGCGGGCGGCTGCACCCTGTCAGGACCACCGGGACAAACAGCAGGATCATCAGGAAACGGCACAGGCGGTCAGTCATCAAAATTCCCCGGGCGGCCTGCCGCCATACTGCCGGAGGAACCTTTACAATTCCCCCGGCAGCCAATGGCAAATGCCGATTACATCGCGTTTTGCAGCTTCACCTTGTAGGTTTCGCCGGTCGGCATGACAACATCAACCGGTGTCGGCTCTGTGAAGGTCGAGACATCGACCTTGGTTGCAACGGCGCAGACGTCGCGGCCGAAATTCTCTTCGCCGGTCTTGGATTTTATCGCCGCCGTCTGCTTTTCATCCAGTGTCACGTTGACACCTGGGCATTCGACCTTTGTCATCGTTTCGGCCAAGGCAAAGCCCGTCGTCAACGGAACCAGCACAGCAGCGGCCGCAATCATAGCTGCGATCTTCATATCTCTTCCTCCTCAGCGAGATATTGGGAATTGAAGAATTCACCGGAGCAAAGCTTCACGGCATAGCAATAGCCCTGCCGCGCACCCCCTAAGCGCGAGCATTTAGGGCGGACAGAAAAACTGTCGAGCGGCCGCCTGAATGGCGGCGAAAATCAAATGAAATTATTGTGGGAAAAAGGAAGATGACCTGCGAAGATCACCTTGGGCGTGCACCGCTATCGCTTGCGGTCGCCACCCGAACAGGGTGGAGGGGTAAAATGCGTCGAACTCATGGGGCATTTGTGTCCAGCGTTCTGCTGGTTGGCCTGCTGGCAATGCCGCTTGCCGCGCAGGATGCCCAGCAGGATCAGTCCGAAGCGGCTGTGACGGTCGAGACCGAGAACCCCGAGGGCGATGCCGCGTTGACGCCGGAAGATATCGACAAACTTGTCGCCCCCGTCGCGCTGTTCCCGGATTCGCTTTTGACCCAGATCATGATGGCCTCGACCTATCCGCTGGACCTCGTCAAGGCCGACCGGTTCCTGAAAGACAATCCAGACATGCCCGACAAGGACCGGGCAGCCGCGACCGAGAAAATGACCGAGTGGGACCCAAGCGTTCAGGCGCTGACCGCCGGCTTCCCGGATATCGTGAACCGGATGGCGGACAACATCGACTGGACCGAACAGATGGGCGAGGCGGTGCTGGCCCAGACCGACGACGTGTTCGACGGCGTCCAGCGGCGCCGGGCCGAAGCCAAGGAGAACGGCTATCTGGATTCCAACGACGCCCAGACGGTCGAGGTGTCGAACGACAATACCATTGTCATCCAGCCAGCCGATCCGCAGATCGTCTATGTGCCGCAGTATGACAGCGACGTTGTCTACACGACCCCTGCCCCGGCCACGCCCGTCTATATTGACGACGATCATGACAACGATTTCGGCAATGCGCTGGCGACCGGGGCGATCGTCTTTGGCACGGCGCTGATCCTCGATGAGATTTTCGATGATGACGATCCCTGGAACGGCTACTGGCGCGGGCCGCCACCGATCGATTGGGACGATGCAGATTTCAATCCGCGACCGCGCGGCATCAACATCGACGGCGATGTGAATATCGACAACGACCGCTTCACGAATATCGAGCGGAACCGGATCAAGAACATCGACCGCAACAGCATCGACCGGAACAAGATTGCGGCCAACCCTGGCCGGATCGGCGATCTGGACCGTGAACAACTGGACCGCAAGTTCAACCAGGGCTTCAACGCGAACGACGCGCAACGCGCCGCAGCCAAGCAAAAGATTCAGAACCGCAAAGCCCAGGGCGGGGACGTGCCGAGCCTGCGCGATGGCGGCAAGCTGGGCGGTGCAGGCGCCGCAGCAGGTGCCGGCGCCGGAGCAGCCGCGATTTCGAAAGCCAACCGACCGAACGTGGACCGTCCCAAGGTCAACAAACCCGCGAACATCAACCGGCCCCAGAATATCAAGAAACCGGCGAACATATCAAAGCCTGCAAAGGTAAATCGCCCCAACGTTTCCCGTAACGTTCCAAAGGCTTCGGCCATGCAGCGTTCCGGCGGTGCCCGCGCTGGTGCAGCCTCGAATCGAGGTCACGCCAGCAGGGGCGGCGGGAGGAGAAGATAGTCATGCGCACATCTGCAATTTTCTCGACGGCCTGTGGAATTGCCGTCTTCACCTTGCCGGCCTTCGCCGATCCCATGAGTTTTGCCAGCCCCCAGGATGCGGTCGCAGCCGTTATAACCTCGCTCGACGCGCGTGACCGCGACGGACTTCTGAAGGTCTTTGGGCCAGAGAATGAGGATGTGGCCTTCACCGGCGACGCCGATCAGGACAAGGAAATCTGGTCGGGCTTTCTGCGCGATTATCGCCAGCAGAACCGCATCGAGATGGCGGCGGACGACCGTGCCGTGCTGGTCATCGGCCGCATGCAATGGCCCTTCCCGGCGCCAATCGTCAAGGATGATGCGGGCTGGCATTTCGATGGTGCCGCTGCCCGGGAAGAAGTGCTGCTACGGCGTATCGGTCTGAATGAGCTGGACGTGATCGACCTGATGAAACAGGAGGCCAGGGTTCAGGCGACGTTCCGCCAGGAGGACCATGACGGCGATGGCGTGCTGGAGTTCGCTTCCGCCGTCATCAGCGACCCCGGCCAGCGTAACGGCCTGTATTGGCCGGATGAGGAAGGCCAGCCGGAAAGTCCGATCGGTGAGTTCATGGCAAAGGCATCGGCGGACGGGTTCGACCTGGACGGCGCGGACCAGGAACCCGAGCCCTATCTGGGATACTATTTCCGCATCCTGCAGAAACAGGGACCGACCGCGCCCGGTGGTGCCTATGATTACATGGTCGGCGGCAATATGGTGGCCGGTCACGCCCTGCTGGCCTATCCGGCATCTCCGGGGGAGTCCGGCATCATGAGCTTTATGATGGGCGAAAATGGCATCGTCTATCAGAAGGATCTGGGCGACAAGACGCTGGAAGCCGGCGCCACAATCGACAGCTTTGATCCGGGCGACGGGTGGGAGCCTGCGGAATAAGCCCGACGGCTTCGCTTGGAGATAGGCCTGCAGGCGGTTTAGTCTGGGTGCCTTGACTATATCGGGGCATTTCCATGACGTCACGACGCAAGGTTCTCGAGGCTGCCATCTCGCTCGCCGCTGTCGCTGCCCTGCCAGGGTCAACCTGGGGCCAGACGCCACAAGTCCAGGTCATGACCGATGAAGACATCGACCGGCTCTTGCCCACGATCAGCAACTGGGGCAGGTGGGGACCGGATGACCAGCTTGGGACGCTGAACCTGATCACGACCGAAATGCGGCTTGCCGCCATTCGATCTGTCTCAAGCGGGCGCGTCGTGTCTTTGGCACGCGAGCGGGGCGTGGCGGACAGTTCTGGCATCCGCAGGGCCACCTACCAGAACTTCCACTACACCGATCCGCAGCCGGATGAGGCGGGAACGATTGACCAGATCGGCATGATCTACCACGGCTACGTGGTGACGCACCTCGATGCGCTGTGCCACCTGTTCACGCCAGAGGGTCGTGAGGGCATGTACAACGGCTATCCCGTCTCGCTTGTCACCGATGCTGGCGCGGCAAAGCTGGGGGTCGAGGTCATGGGCCGGAACGGCATCGTAGGGCGTGGCGTGCTGCTTGACATCGCCGGGCTGAAGGGCAGCCCGCTTGCCGTTGGCAGCATAATAACGGTGGACGATCTTGAGGCGGCGGAGCAGCGGCAGGGCTTGCATGTCGGCCAAGGCGATATCCTGTTCGTCCGCAACGGACAGGGCGCACGCAACAGCTATGAACTGGGGACCGGCCTTCATCTCGCTTGCCTGCCTTGGTTGCATGCTCGCGGCGTGGCCGCGCTTGGTCATGATGGCGACGGAGACGTCCATCCCCCGCAGCCGGGTCTGGTCCGGTGGACCGAACCCGTCCACATGATCGCGATCCCCTATCTGGGGATGCCGCTGATCTGCGCTTCGGATCTTGAGGAGTTATCCGAGGCCTGTGCAAAAGAGGGGCGCTGGTCTTTCTTCCTGACGGTCGCACCCTGGCGTTTTCGGGGGGCGACCAGCTCTCCGGTGAACCCCCTCGCCATGTTCTAGCCCAACGAAAACCGAGATTGCCGCGCAACACAAACCCGTGGCATTACCGCGCAGAGGGTAGACGCCGCGCCGATCATCGGGGATCGTATCGTCCGCTAAACCGGTGCCATGACCGGCCCAATGTATAAATATCCGAGCACAAGGCCCGCCCACGCTTCATGCCCAATTTGCCCAGTACGCCACGCACACCTCGCCGTCGGACCCGTATGCCCCCTCTTCTGGCGGATGTATCGGCGGCACGCTGGCTGCTGTTGGGTATCCTTGCGGCCTCGGCCTATTTCTTTCACGGCTTCGTCGTACCGGTTCTGGCGGCCAGCGTCATAACGCTGGCAAGCTGGCCGCTGCGGCAACGCGCCATCACAAGGATGAATCTGGGCCGGACCGGGACAGCGACCCTTTTGGTGCTTGTGCTGGTCTGCTTTCTGGTCGTTCCGATCATCATGGCGCTGCTTTACGCGTTTCGCGAACTGCGAGGCTGGGTCAGCTGGGCAATTGAAAAGAACGGATCGGGTGCCGAAACACCGGATTGGCTTTCAGATGTTCCACAGGTGGGCCCATGGCTTACCATGCAGTGGGAAAACCATATCGGCCGCCCCGGCGGTATAAGCGAGTTGGTGCAACTTATAAGTGGCGAGAACATCGGGGCGATCTATCGCGCGGCGCTTGCCACAGGGTCAATCGCTTTCAACCTGTCGCTGAACCTGATCTTCATGCTGATCACCCTGTTCGTGCTGGTGCGCGACGGCGACAAGATCGTGGCGCAGATTGACCGTATCGGCACGCGCATCCTGCCCGATCGCTGGGATCGCATTTCCCGCATCGTTCCGGCCACGATCAGTTCGACTGTCACGGGCATGACCCTTATCGCGATTGCCGAGGGCGTGGTGCTGGGCGTGGCCTACTATCTGGCCGGTGTGCCCTCACCTGTAACCTTTGCCGTCATCACCGGCTTCATGGCGCTGATCCCCGGCGGCGCGCCATTATCCTTCACATTGGTGTCGATCTATCTGGTGGCAAGCGGCAGCCCCGTTCAGGGTGCCGCGCTGTTTGCCTGGGGCACGATCGAGTTGTTCATCGTGGACAAGACCATTCGCCCGACACTGGTCGGCGGACCGATCCGCCTGCCCTTCCTGCCGACGTTCTTCGGGCTTATCGGCGGGGTCAAGACAATGGGCATCGTCGGCCTGTTCGTCGGCCCGGTCCTGATGGCCATCCTGGTCTCGATCTGGCGCGAATGGCAGCGCGAAATCACGCAGGAGGAAATCGAGCAGCGTCCCCCGGACCCTGAACCGCTGACAGAGTCGGAAAGCGACGCCGCCTAGCTGCGCGGTTGCCGGATCACGCCGGAGGCGCCAGGACTTGAGTCACTCGGGGTGTTTTCACTCGCCTCGCGCCATCCCAGCATTATATTTGCCAGGATATATCGAATCGAGCTTGGCTCATCGGGCGGGGGCAGGCTTTCCGCCCCGTCCAAGAAGGGAGAACGGGTCGTGCCACGACTGCCTCTCCGCCACGAGGATACCGTTGCCGCAGCAGTAGCGGGCGGCCATGCCGTGTGTTCTGCCATAATCGCGTCCTGGGTGCGCTCCGCGCAGGTGCATGGGCTGTCGCCTTCGCGGCTGCCCAATAATGAGCGTCTGACCGAGGCGGAGTTCCGCGAACTGCGGCAGCGAATGGAAAGTGTTCTGATCATTGCAAGGCCGACCTTGCGGGGCTGTCGGTGGCGTCGGCGCCTGGGTGATCCTTGCGGGTACGGATGGCATCCCGCTGGAACGCATCGGCAATCCCACCGAGGATCGCGACTTCGCCGAGGCGGGACTGTGGACCGGCACCAACTGGTCCGAAGCGGCAGCGGGGACAAACGGCATCGGCACCTGCATTGCCGAGCGTCGCCCGGTTCTGATCCACCGCAATCAGCATTTCCTGTCGGTCAACACCACGCTGACCTGCGCCTCGGCCCCCGTCCACGACGCGGATGGAGAGATTGTCGCGGTTCTGGATGTCTCCAACGCGCGGCTGGACATGACAGAGGGCATGGCAGGTTTGTTCGGCCATATCGTGACCGAAGCCGCGCGTAAGATCGAGGCCGACCTGTTCCATGCCAGCTTCCCGCGCGCGCGGATGGTGCTGGTTCCCGGCATCGACCGGGGCGTCGGCGCGCTTCTGGCGGTTGACGCCGACGAATTGGTGATCGGCGCCACCCGCGCGGCGCGAACGCATCTGGGGCTGTCGGATGATCTGGCCAAGGCCCCGGTGCCGGTAGCCGACATTCTGGACCTGCCCGCCCACGAACGCCCCGAGGATGGCGAGCGAGCCGTCCTGAGCCGCGCTTTGGCCCGCTCTGGCGGCAATGTCTCGGCTGCCGCCCGCGCGCTGGGGCTTAGCCGGGCGACCTTTCATCGCAAGCTTGGCAGCCGCGACTGACGTTCCTTGCCCGATCTGTCTCAGATTTGCGACAGATCGGGGTGCCGGGGTATGAAGCCGTGACATGAACACGGCCTATCGCGCCGGTCGCGGGATCGAGGCTGGCCGGGTCTCCGGCGGGACAGCCTTTAGCGGCTACAAGCAGTCCGGCATCGGTCGCGAAACGCACAAAATGATGCTCGACCACTACCAGGAGACCAAGAACCTGCTGGTCAGCTACAGCCCGAACAAGCTCGGCTTCTTCTCATCCTCCTGCGACAGCGGACTTCGGCGCGGAGGGCAACCTTCGCGCCGCTTTTCAATTCAACACCGGCGAACGTCGCGTCTCTGTCAATTCTCACCATGTCGCAATTGGCCGATTCCGCCGCGCGATCCCGTGGTCTAATTCACTCACAAGGTGCCGCTGGCGACAGCGGAGAATTGGGAAGCCGGTGAAAAACCGGCGCTGCCCCCGCAACGGTAAGGGGATTGCGGCGCGACACATGCCACTGGGGGCGCCCCTGGGAAGGCGTTTGCGCCCGAAGGGGAACCTTCATCCTCCAGCCCGGAAACCAGCCTTGGACGGACGGAAGGACGACGAGCCACGGCAAGCAACGGGCCATGCCCGCCAGCCCCGTAAATATGGAACCATCCCGTGCGGGGAGGCGCGGGCATAGCGAGGTTACGATGCTGAGCCAGCAGGATATCCATGCGCAGATTTCTGCGCGCAAACGCGATTTTTCACTGTCCCGCGATCTTTACTGCGATCCGGGCGTCTATGCCGCCGATCTGGAGCAGATCTTCTACCGCGAATGGCTTTTTGCCGTTCCGGCCTGCGAACTGGCCAAGCCGGGTTCCTATGCGACGATGCAAGTCGGCGCCTATCCGGTGGTCGTGATCCGCGGCAAGGACATGCGCATTCGCGCCTTTCACAACGTCTGCCGCCACCGCGGCCAGCGCCTGTGTGCGAAGACCTCGGGCAGCACGACTAACCTCGTCTGCCCATACCACCAGTGGACCTACGACCTTGAAGGCAAACTGGTCTTCGCCCGCGACATGGGCGAGGATTTCGATGCCTCTGCCTACGGGCTGAAGAAGGTTCACTGCGTCGATATCGGCGGGGTGGTTTATGTCTGCCTGGCAGAGGTGCCACCGCCCATCGCCGATCTGGCGAAGACGGCGATGAGCTATCTGGCCCCCTCGGGCCTTGCCGATGCCAAGGTCGCCTTTTCCTCGACCATCATCGAAAAGGGCAACTGGAAGCTGGTGATCGAGAACAATCGCGAATGCTATCACTGCGGCGGTTCGCACCCCTCGCTGTGCCGAACCTTCTCGGACAATCCCAAGATCGGCGCGATGAGCGGGCCGACCGAGGCGACCAATGAGATCCTCGCGCATTGGGACCGCTGCGACGCGGCCAACTTGCCCTCGCGTTTCGTGCATCACCCCGACTTCCAGTGGCGTCTCGCCCGTGTTCCGCTTCTGAACAACGCCGAGAGCTTCACGATGAGCACTAAGGCCGCCGTGGCCAAGCGGATGGGCAAGATGCCCTTCAACGATGCTGGCAGCCTGCTGATGTTCCACTACCCCAACACCTGGAACCACTTCCTGGCCGACCACGCCATCACCTTCCGCATTCTGCCGATCAGCCCGACCGAGACGGAAGTCACCACCAACTGGCTGGTCCACAAGGATGCGGTGGAGGGCGTGGACTACGACCTGAAAACCCTGACCGAGGTCTGGCTGGCAACCAATGACGAAGACCGTCTGGTGGTCGAGGAAAACCAGAAAGGCATCCTTTCCCCCGCCTACGAGCCCGGCCCCTATTCGATGTTGCAAGAGGAAGGCGTCATCCAGTTCATCGACTGGTATTGCGGCGTCATGCAGGATCGGCTCTCTCCGCGCCCGGCGATGGCGGCGGAATAGCATGGCCCGGAACAATCAGCACTGGTCCGCCGAACCGTGGAGCGACGCGGAACCGCTGGAATGCGCGATGATCGTGCCCGACGTGGCCGATACCGCCACTTTCACCTTCCGTGCGCCCTCGGGCGCGTGGTTCGACTATCAGCCGGGCCAGTTCATCACCCTTGATCTGCCCGTACCCGGCGGCAATGTGCAGCGCACCTACACGATCTCGTCCAGCCCCTCGCGCCCGCTGTCGATCTCGATCACGGCCAAGGCGCAACCCTCCTCGATCGGCACGCGCTGGATGCTGGACCACCTGAAACCGGGGATGAAGATCAAGGCCTACGGCCCCTCGGGCATCTTCAGCTTTCACAAGCACCCGGCGAAGAAATACCTCTTCATCTCGGCAGGCTCTGGCATCACCCCCATGATGTCGATGACGACCTGGGCCTGGGACTCGGGCGAAATGCCGGACATCGTCTTTGTCCACGCCGCCAAGCGCCCCTCCGAGATGATCTTCCGCGAACGGCTGGAACAATTCGCCAACCGCGTCCCCGGTCTGCAACTGCGCTTCACGGTCGAGGAATCCGATCCCTTCCGCGCCTGGCACGGCTATCGCGGCCGCCTCAGCCAGATCATGCTGGGCCTGATGGCGCCGGACTACCTTGAACGCGAGGTCTTCTGCTGCGGCCCCGAACCCTTCATGCAGGGCGTACGAGAGATGCTGATCTCGCTCGGCTACGACATGGACCACTACCATCAGGAAAGCTTCGGAACAGCCGTCGCGACCGAGGCCGAGGCACCGGTGATCTCGGATGTGACACCCGAGGAAGGTGTGAGGGCTGAAATCACCTTCACTTCAAGCGGTGTCACCTCTCCCTGCGCCGAGACGGACACCGTGCTGGCCGTGGCCAAACGGTCGGGCCTGAACATCCCCTCCGGCTGCAACTTCGGCCTTTGCGGAACCTGCAAGATCAAGAAGTTGTCGGGCGATGTTCACATGGTCCACAACGGCGGAATCAGCGATCAGGACGTGGTTGAAGGATATATTCTCGCCTGCTGCTCGCATCCGATGGGGGCCGTATCGGTGGCGGTCTGACAAAAGCAAAGCGCCGCTCTAATGGAACGGCGCTCGCTTTGAACTCTGGCAGGCTTATTTCAGGATTTCAAAGCCCTGGCCTTCGAAAACCTTCTTGGCCGCATCGCTCGACAGCGCGGTCAGAAAGGCCTCAGATGCGGGCTTGGCGCTGCTGGCCAGCACCGCCGCGGGATAGATGATCGGCTTGTGGCTGTCGGCCGGGAAGGTGCCGACCACCGCCACCTGATCCCCCGCCTCATCATCCGAAATCGCGTCCGAGGCATAAACGATGCCATAGGGCGCCTCGCCCGTCGTCACCAGTTGCAGCGCCGCGCGCACGTTTTCCGACTGTGCTACATGCGGCTCGACCGAGGCCCATACCCCAAGGTTCTCAAGCGCCTCCTTGCCGTACTGGCCCGCCGGCACCGAGTCGACCATCGCCATCGACAGCTTGCCACCGTTCAGCAGACCGACGAGATCCATGCCCTTCTTGATCTCGACCGCTTTCGCATCCGTGCCATAGCCGACCAGCACCAGCGTGTTGCCCAGCAGGTCGTGGCGCGTCTCGGTCTTGATCAGACTGTCCTTTTCCAGAGTATCCATCCAGTTAACCGCCGCCGAGATGAAGACATCCGCCGGAGCACCTTCCTGGATCTGCTTGGCCAGCGCGGAGCTGCCGCCATAAGAGATCGCAACCGTATTGCCGGTCCTGGCCTGCCAGTCCTTGGCGATCGCATCCAACGCGTTCTTCAGGCTTGCCGCAGCAAAGACGGTTATCTCTTCCGCGACGACAGGGCCACCAACGCTCAGTGCAATGGCGGCAGTCAAAAGGATTCGGCGCGCAAACATGGTTTTCTCCGCTGCGATATGTTTCGCGGAACATATCATCAGCGAGCCATTTGAGAGGCAAGCGTTATTTCTTGCCGGGAATATCCCTGACCATCGCACTCAACGCCGCAATCTCCGCCGCGCCCGTCTCGGCCAGCCGGTCCTCCAGCGCCCGATACAGCGCCAGAACCCGCACCCCCGCCTCGGTCAGCCGCGCGCCACCGCCGCCGGACCCACCGCGCGCGCTATCGACCAGCGGCTCGCGAAACACCGCGTTCATCTCTTCGACCAGCATCCAGGCGCGCTTGTAACTCATCCCCATCCTGCGCCCGGCGGCAGAGATGGAACCGGTGTCGCGGATAAGTTGCAGCAGATCCGCCTTCCCCGGCCCCAACATCGCATCCGCGCCAAAAAGCAGGCGCAGTCGCAGGCGGGTGGTGGCGGGATCGGTCATGGACAACCGTCTTAAGTAACGACGCTAAGTGAGACGAGCCGCTCTATAGGACGACTCGCGGATAGGTTGGCTTATGCAGTCTTAGTTCACGTTGAAATACTTCAAGCCTAACAATACTTTGCGCTTTTCTGACGTAATTTACGTCTGAAAACGCTCTGTGTGCCAGTCGGATCGGATCCCACCTTATATCGAGCAGAGCGACGCCACACTGGAAGAAGACCGCCGCGTAGTTCGCTTCTAGCTCTTCTAGCGTTGGTGGCAGGTTCGACATCCCATTGGGTCCAGCGAAAAGCTGAAAGTTCTTCGTTGTCGCGCTTTTAGCGTGGTGGCCGAGAGCAACGTGTCCCAGTTCGTGAGCAAGTATGAAGTTGGAGAGCTTGCAGCCCTGCGCCGCGTTCTCCATCAGCCTCTCGTCAGCAGTCAGCGTCACCCTATCTCCAAACGCGATCACCCCCGCCCTTCGCTTGAAATCCTCCGTTTCTTCGGATCGGAAGGTATTTATCGACCAGCGTCCATCCTCGTCGCACAGGTACGCCCAGACGTCACTCATCCGAAAGAATTGATTGTCGGCGCAATAGTCGCGCCGACAATCAATCATCTCTTCGAAGATCCTGACCGCCCTAGAAGTCGTTAGAACTGGCCTATTCTTCATCTTACCCCCTAACTACACCCGCTCGTTCCGCCGCAGGTGTTGCACTTCATGCAGGTGCCGTTGCGCACCAGCGTGTAGTTGCCGCATTCGCCGCAAGGGTCGCCCTCGTACCCCTGCATCTTGGCCTTGGTGCGCGAATCCATCGCCACAGTCCCGGTTGCCAGCGCCGTGGCACCCACGACAGTTTGCGAGAAAGCCATCGCAACCCCTTCGTTGGCCGCAGAAATCCCCCCCTGCAGCACGACAAGTTCCTGCGGCAGCCGCTTGCGCAGATAGCCGGTGGAGGAGATCGACTTCAGCAGTTCGACCGACTTCGACGCCGCCTGTTCGCTCACGTCGCCGAAGTTGCGCTTGCCCTCTTCCTCGCCCCGGCCAAGCTCGTCGAAAGACGCGCCTTGCGGCTGGACATGGGCCAGATCGGTGCGATCCAGATAGGACACAGCCAGTTCGCGGAAGATGTAATCAAGGATCGAGGTCGCGTTCTTGATCGAGTCATTGCCCTGCACCATGCCCGCAGGCTCGAACTTGGTGAAGGTGAAGGCATCGACGAATTCCTCAAGCGGAACACCGTATTGCAAGCCGACGCTCACCGCGATTGCAAAGTTGTTCATCATGGCGCGGAAGCCCGCGCCTTCCTTGTGCATGTCGATGAAAATCTCGCCCAGCTTGCCGTCGCCATATTCGCCGGTGCGCAGGTAAACCTTGTGCCCGCCGACGATGGCCTTTTGCGTATAGCCCTTGCGACGCTCGGGCAGCTTTTCGCGGTTCGACCGGACGATTTCCTTGATGATCACCTTCTCGATGATCTTCTCGGCCAGCACGATCGCCTTCTCCTGCGCAGAGCCGGTAGCTAGGATTTCCTCGGCCTCTTCATCATCCTCGACCAGCGCCGATGCCAGCGGCTGCGACAGCTTGGAACCGTCTCGATACAGCGCGTTCGCCTTCACACCCAGCTTCCAGGACAACTCGTAAGCGGCCAGAGTATCAGCGATACTTGCCGAGTTCGGCATGTTGATCGTCTTTGAGATCGCGCCGGAGATAAAGCTCTGCGCCGCCGCCATCATGTGGATATGGCTTTCGACCGAAAGGTAACGCGTGCCCTTCTTGCCGCAGGCATTGGCGCAGTCGAAGACCGAATAGTGTTCTTGCTTCAGGAACGGCGCGCCTTCCAGCGTCATCGAGCCACAAACGTGGTCGTTGGCCGCCGCAACCTGCGCCTTGCTGAACCCCAGGTGCGCAAGCAGGTCGAACGAAGGATCGGCCAACTTTTCGGCGGGAATGCCCAGAGTGCCTTTGCAGAAATCCTCGCCCAGCGTCCATTGATTGAAGACGAAGCGGATATCGAAGGCCGAGGGCAGCGCCGCTTCGATCTTTGCGATCTCTGCCGCGCCAAAGCCATGGCCGATCAGCGCGGTGTGGTTGATGGCCGGAGCCTGCCCCAGTGAGCCATGGCCCACGGCATAGGCCACGATCTCGGCAATCTGCGAGGGTGTGTAGCGCAGGGCCTCCAGCGCCGCCGGAACCGACTGGTTGATGATCTTGAAGTAGCCGCCGCCGGCCAGCTTCTTGAACTTCACCAGCGCGAAGTCGGGCTCGATGCCGGTCGTGTCGCAGTCCATGACGAGACCGATGGTGCCGGTCGGCGCGATAACCGTGGTCTGCGCATTGCGGAACCCGTGTGCCTGTCCCAGCGACAGCGCAGCATCCCAGGCCTCACGGGCCAGAACGACCAGCGATTTCTCGGGGCAGTTGGCGAAGTCCAGCGGCACCGGGTTGACGTTGACGCCTTCATATTCGGCGCGGTCGCCATAGGCGGCGCGACGGTGGTTGCGGATCACCCGCAGCATATGCTCGGCGTTGCGGGCATGTCCGGGGAAGGCGCCCAGCTCGCCCGCCATCTCGGCCGAGGTCGCATAGGAAACACCCGTCATCAGCGCGGTCAGCGCGCCGCACAGCGCGCGGCCCTCGTCGCTGTCATAGCTCATACCCATGGTCATCAGGAGGCCGCCGATATTGGCGTAGCCCAGGCCAAGGGTGCGGAAATCATAGGAAAGTTGCGCGATTTCCTTCGACGGGAACTGCGCCATCATCACGCTGATCTCCAGCGTTACCGTCCAGAGACGGGTTGCGTGGATATAGCCCTCGGCGTCGAAGCGGCCGTTTTTCAGGAAGGTCAGCAGGTTCATCGAGGCCAGGTTGCAGGCCGTATCGTCCAGGAACATGTATTCCGAACAGGGGTTCGATCCCCGGATCGGACCATCCGCCGGGCAGGTGTGCCAGGCGTTGACCGTATCATGGAACTGGATGCCCGGATCGGCGCAGGCCCAGGCAGCATGACCGATCTGGTCCCACAGCTCGCGCGCCTTGAGGGATTTCGCCACCTTGCCGTCGGTGCGACGGATCAGCTCCCAATCCGCGTCCTCGCGCACCGCCTTGAGGAAAGCATCCGTCACGCGAACCGAGTTGTTCGAGTTCTGGCCCGAGACCGAGATATAGGCCTCGGAATCCCAGTCGGTGTCATAGGTCGGGAATTCAATGCTGTCGAAACCCTGACGCGCATATTGCAGCACGCGGTTGATATAGGTCTCGGGGATCATCGACTTCTTGGCCGAACGGATCGCGGTTTTCAGCGCCGCGTTCTTGGCCGGGTCGGTCGCGCCATCCTCGCTGCCGTCGAAGCTGCGGATCGCCGCAAAGATTTCGTTCAGCTTCTGCTCATGCATCTTCGAGCCGGCGACAAGGCTTGCCACCTTTTGCTCTTCGATGACCTTCCAGTTGATGAACTGCTCGATATCGGGGTGATCCATGTCGCAGATCACCATTTTCGCCGCCCGGCGCGTGGTGCCGCCCGACTTGATCGCACCCGCAGCGCGGTCGCCGATTTTCAGGAAGCCCATCAGGCCCGAAGACTTACCGCCGCCCGACAGCTTCTCACCCTCGCCGCGCAGGGACGAGAAGTTGGTGCCGGTGCCCGAGCCGTACTTGAACAGGCGCGCCTCACGCACCCACAGGTCCATGATCCCGCCTTCGTTCACCAGATCGTCGCTGACCGACTGTATGAAGCAGGCGTGGGGCTGGGGGTGTTCATAGGCCGAGTCGGACTTCACCAGTTTCCCGGTCTTGTAGTCGACATAGAAGTGGCCCTGGCTCGGCCCGTCGATGCCATAGGCCCAGTGCAGCCCGGTGTTGAACCACTGGGGCGAGTTCGGCGCCGCCATCTGGCGCGCCAGCATGAAGCGCATCTCGTCGTGATAGGCGCGCGCATCGGCCTCGGTCGAGAAATAGCCACCCTTCCAGCCCCAATAGGCCCATGCCCCCGCCAGACGGTCGAACACCTGCCGCGCGCTGGTTTCACCCACAAGCCGCTCGCCCTCGGGCAGCGCCGCCAGTGCTTCCTCATCGGGAACGGAACGCCACAGGAATTCAGGCACGCCCTTTTCGCGGACGGCCTTCAGTTTTGCTGGAACACCTGCCTTGCGGAAATACTTCTGCGCCAGCACGTCACTCGCGACCTGGCTCCAGCCTTCGGGCACTTCGACCGCTTCGTTGCGGAACACGATCTTGCCATCGGGATTGCGGATTTCCGAGGTGGTCGTGGTGAAGGCCATTGCGCCATAAGCGCCGGTTTCGCTGGTCGTAAACTTCCGCTCGACTTTCATCTGCCCCTATCTCCTTTGCTTTCCGGCAGGGCTTTGCCGCCCCGTCCGTCTTTGAATTTCCAACACCGACCACGGCCGCGTGGGACAACAAAACCACCACCCGGAACCGCTCATGCGCATCCGGCGGCACGCCCTGCGGCGCGACTGGCTTGGTGTTTTCTGACCCCGTCCAGCTGCCCACTACATTTAGTGTGTCGGTCGGCAACTTCGTCAAACTGTCGTATTCCCGCACATCCCGCAACGATGAAATTTGCAAAAGACTGCGAACTTTTCCTTGACCGGCGCCCGGAGGCCACAGCCCCGATTCACCCCCAGCCTGTGGAGCATCACACCCCCGCTACGATTTTGCCCGTTTCGTTGGGCATTTGCGCGCCCAAGCTCAGTCCACTGCTCAATAATAACTGTGCTTCGGCGATCCATGGCGCCCCGCCGGCAACTCCCCCGAAACGAACATCCCTCCGTTCTCGTGCCATTTTTGCCGACCCCACTCGGCAGAATCGCCACGTCCATTGGCCGCCCGACGCGACTCGGCCCCCGACAAAACCTCTGGCGACAACCGGACAGATGGCATAATGCCTGCGCGAAATCTGGACCTCGGGGACGGCCTATGACCGACAATATAATTGCCCGCTGCGAGGCTAAGGGCCTGCGTATGACCGACCAGCGCCGCATTGTCGCCCGCGTGATAGGGGCGGCCGAGGATCACCCCGATGTCGAAGAACTGTATATCCGCGCCAGCAAGATTGACCCCAAGATCTCGATCGCGACAGTCTACCGGACGGTCAAACTGTTCGAAGAGTCAGGGATACTGGATCGGCTCGAATTTGGCGACGGTCGCGCACGTTATGAGGATGCCGAGCGCGATCATCACGACCACCTGATCGACATGAACAGTGGCGAGGTCATCGAATTCGTCGATGTCGAGATCGAGGCGCTGCAACAGCGGATCGCCGAAAAGCTGGGCTATCGCCTGGTCGGTCACCGGCTTGAGCTTTATGGTGTGCCGATCAAGAAAGCAAAGGCGTGACCACGCCACACAGCCACGCACAGTCTGAGAACATGCGCGGCATCACACTGATGACCGCCGCGATGGCACTTTTCGCATTCGAGGACGCCTTCCTGAAACTTGCGGCGGCCGATCTGCCTGCGGGCGAGGTGTTGTTCATCACGGGCATCGGCGGCACGCTAGTGTTTGCCATGATGACGCTTTTGCGGGGTGATCGCCTGTTCTCGCGTCATCTGCTGCACCCCGCCTTCCTGGCACGAAATGCGGGTGAGATGGTGGCTTCGATCGCCTATCTGCTTGGCCTTGCCGCCCTGCCGCTTGCCACTGTCGCCGCCGTCCTGCAATCGCTGCCTCTGGTCGTGACCATGGGGGCGGCATTGTTCCTTGGTGAGCAGGTCGGCTGGCGGCGCTGGCTTGCCATTGCGGTCGGTTTCGTGGGCGTCATGATGATCATCCGGCCCGGTCTTGACGGATTTCAGCCGGCATCGCTTTGGATCGTGCTGTCGGTCCTTGGCGTCGCAATCCGCGATCTTGCGACCCGCCATATTCCCGCGGGCGCCAGCACCAACCAGATTTCGGCCTGGGCTCTGTTCTCGATAGCACTTCTCGGAGGGGTGATGATGGCCGTGACCGGCGATGCCGTTGCGCCGGACACGGATGGCATCTGGTTCCTTGTCGGCATCTTCGTTTTCGGCAACGCCGGATATTGGGCCATCACCTCTGCCACCCGCCACGGCGAGATATCCGTCATCGCCCCGTTCCGCTATGCGCGGCTGCTGTTTTCGCTAATCCTGGCTGTCCTGATCTTCTCCGAGCGACCCGACGTCACGACCTACGCCGGGGCGACGCTGATCATCGGATCGGGCCTCTATGCCTTTGCCCGCGAAAGGGCGCGCGCCAAGGCGAAACGCCGCGCGCATCAAGAGGCAGAGATGCTGGCCAAAACCCTTACCGCAGGGTAAAGAGCGCGCGGAAAACCACCCATCCCGAGGAGCCAGAGGCCAATGAGCACGATCATCGACATCCACGCCCGCGAAATCCTCGATAGCCGGGGCAATCCCACCGTCGAGGTGGATGTAACGCTGGAAAGCGGCGTGATGGGCCGCGCCGCCGTGCCCTCGGGCGCCTCGACCGGCGCGCATGAGGCCAACGAAAAGCGTGACGGCGACAAATCGCGCTATATGGGCAAGGGCGTGCTGGAAGCCGTGGCCGCCGTCAACGGCGAGATCGCCGAGGAACTGGTGGGGTTTGACGCGACCGAACAGGTCGGCATCGACCGCACCATGATCGAGATGGACGGAACCCCGAACAAGTCGCGTCTGGGCGCGAACGCCATCCTTGGCGTGTCGCTGGCGGTGGCAAAGGCTGCCGCAGCCTTCACCGACCAGCCGCTTTACCGCTATGTCGGCGGCACCTCGGCCCGGGTCCTGCCGGTGCCGATGATGAACATCATCAACGGCGGCCAGCACGCCGACAACCCGATCGACATCCAGGAATTCATGATCATGCCCGTCGCCGCGGATGATATCCGCGATGCCGTCCGTATGGGGTCCGAGGTTTTCCACACCCTGAAGAAAGAGCTTTCGGCAGCGGGCCACAATACCGGCATCGGCGATGAAGGCGGCTTTGCACCCAACCTCAGCTCTGCCCGGGATGCGCTTGATTTCATTTTGAAATCCATTGAAAAGGCTGGCTACCGCCCAGGCGAGGATATCTATCTCGCGCTCGATTGCGCGGCGACCGAATACTTCAAGAACGGCCGCTATGAGATGGAAGGCGAAGGAAAATCCCTCGACATCGCGCAGAATGTCGAATTTCTAGCGTCGCTGGTTGGCGACTATCCCATCATCTCGATCGAGGACGGATGTTCAGAGGACGACTGGGAAGGCTGGAAGATGCTGACCGACCGCCTGGGCAACAAGATCCAGCTGGTCGGCGACGATCTGTTTGTGACCAATCCCCGCCGCCTTGCCGAAGGCATCGCGCGCGGTTGCGCCAACTCCATGCTGGTGAAGGTAAACCAAATCGGCACGCTTACCGAAACGCTTGCCGCTGTGGATATGGCGCACCGCGCCGGATACACTAACGTGATGAGCCACCGCTCGGGCGAGACCGAGGACAGCACCATCGCCGACCTGGCCGTCGCCACCAACTGCGGCCAGATCAAGACCGGCTCGCTGTCGCGCTCGGATCGTCTGGCCAAGTACAACCAGCTGATCCGTATTGAGGAAATGCTGGGCGAAGTGGCCGAATATGCGGGCGAAAGCATCCTCAAAGGCTGACCGGCCCCGATGACCGAGGCCGACCGGATCATCGCGAAGCTTGAACTCGCCCCTCACCCCGAGGGTGGCTGGTATCGCCAGACCTGGGTGGCCGATGGTCCGGGTCGTCCCTCCGGGACGGCGATCCTGTTCCTGCTCAAGGTGAATGAACGTTCGCATTGGCACCGCGTGGATGCCGCCGAGATCTGGCACTTCCATGCGGGCGCGCCGCTTGTGCTTGAAATGGCAGAAACACATGCGGGTCCGCGTCGTGGCCTGCGTCTTGGCGCGGATGTTTTGGCGGGTGACGCACCGCAGGGCATCGTGCCTGCAGGTTGGTGGCAGGCGGCGCGCCCGCTGGGATGCTGGAGCCTGGTCGGCTGCACCGTCAGCCCTGGGTTCCGATTTGAAGGTTTTGAATTGGCACCGCCGGATTTCGACATTGTCTGACGACGCGACCCATCAGCCATTGTCGCCGCGCCTATCACCAGAATGAATTTGTGCCCGCAATATTGCGGGGATAGACCGATCAGGCCCTCATGTCAGTCCAGACCACAAAACCCCCCGAGAACGAAGACAGCCTGCGCGGCTTTATGTTTGCGCTTGTGGCTTATCTTTTGTGGGGTTTCCTGCCGCTGTACATGAAAGCGATGGCGCATATCTCGCCCGCCGAGGTCATTGCGCATCGGGTGATCTGGTCCATTCCGATTGCCGGTCTGGTCCTTATCGTGCTTGGCCGCACTGCGGATCTTCGCATGGCGCTGACCAACCCCCGGATGCTGATGATGGGTGCCGCGACCGCCGCGCTGATCTCTGTCAACTGGGGGATCTACGTCTGGGCTATCGGTTCGGGCCACGCCCTTGATGCAGCGCTTGGTTACTACATCAATCCATTGTTCAGCGTGTTGCTGGGCGCGATCCTGTTGGGCGAACGGCTGGCGGGCGCGCAAAAGGCGGCAATCGTCCTTGCTGCGCTGGCCGTCGTCGTGCTGACAGTCGAGGCGGGGCGAGTGCCTGTCACGGGGCTGGCCCTGACCGTGACATGGGGCTTTTACGCCTACCTCAAGAAATCCCTGCCCATCGGGCCGAACCAGGGGTTCTTCCTTGAAGTGGCACTGCTTCTTCTGCCCGCACTGGGATATGTCGGCTGGCTTGCGGCGCGGGGCGAGAGCCATTTCATGACCGGCACCCCTGTTGATACATGGCTGCTGCTTGGCTGCGGTCTGGTAACGGCGGGTCCGCTGATGATCTATGCCAACGGCGCAAAACTGCTGCGGCTGTCGACCATCGCGATGATGCAATACATCGCCCCCACCATGATCTTCCTGACTGCCGTTTTCGTGTTCAACGAACCTTTCGGGCGACCGCAGCTGATCGCCTTCATCATGATCTGGACGGCGCTTGCGATCTTTAGCTGGTCCATGCTGACCCAGGCGCGGATCAGGCGCCAGGCCGGCTGATCTGCCCCCCGCCGATCAGGCCGGGAACACCCGTGGTCGAAGGGCCAGAGGTCGGCAATCCCCGCGCGATACGAACGGCCAGATAGGCGAAAGCCTGCGCTTCGAGCATGTCGCCGTTCAGGCCCACCGCCTCGACCGGCTGCACCTCGGACTGAAGCGTGGTGGCCAGCATTTCCATCAGCGTCGCATTGTGCCGCCCGCCACCCGTAACCAGAACCTGTTTAACCGCTGTCGGGAAATGCTCGGTGCCCCTTGCAACAGCCCGCGCGGCAGCCGCCGTCAGCGTGGCGGCAGCATCGGCATCGCCAAGCGCGCCCACGGCCTGAACCAAAGCGCGGAAGGTATCGCGGTCAAGCGACTTGGGGGGCATTCGGTAGAAATAGGGATGATCCAGGAATGTGCTCAGGATGGTCTCGTCAGGCACACCCTCCCGCGCCAATTCTCCACGTTCGTCCTGCGCAAGCCCGCGCCGGGCCAGCATCAGGTCATTGACCGGTGCATTGGCCGGTCCGGTATCAAAGGCAAGGCACGCACCCGGCAGTTCCGGCGAGACCTGCCTTGGATCAACCCAGGTGAAATTGCCGACACCTCCCATGTTGAGAAAGGCCACAGGCAAGTTTGCCCCCGTCCATCTGGCGCAGGCAAAATGATAGTAGGGGGCCAGCGGCGCGCCCTGCCCGCCCATGCGCACATCGGCCGAGCGGAAATCCCAGACCACCGGCAGGCCCAGCACTTCGGCCAGGATCGCGCCGGACCCCGCCTGATGTGTGCCACGCCCGCCCGGATCATGGGCAAGCGTCTGGCCGTGGAACCCCGCGATCTGCACGCCAGAGAATTGCGCCATGAGTTCGGCATGCGCCGTCTCGATCACCTCAGACGCCGCCTCGACCGCCGGGTCGCCCGGCCAGAGCCCGAGCGCGGCGCGCAACGTGGCGCGTTCATCGTTATCATAGGGCCGATAGGCGGTTTCTCCGAAATCGAGAATCCGCTCGCCATCGGTCAGGATCATGGCGGCATCCACCCCGTCAAGCGAAGTGCCCGACATTGTGCCAAGCGCCCAGACCGCCCCCGATTTCAACATACCCTTCCCCTTGCCCTCCGGCCCCGGTATATCCGCCCCTGCCCTTTAGCATATGAGCAAGCGATGACCTACCATCCCAAATCCGACTTCCTTCGCGTGATGATCGAGCGCGGCTATCTGGCCGACTGCACCGATTATCAGTCGCTGGACGAGGCATTGGTCAAGGGCGTCGTTCCCGCCTATATCGGCTATGACGCAACGGCAGCCAGCCTGCATGTCGGCCACCTGCTGAACATCATGATGCTGCGCTGGCTGCAAAAGACGGGGCACAAACCGATCACTCTGATGGGTGGCGGCACCACCAAAGTGGGCGACCCTTCGTTCCGCGCCGATGAGCGCCCGCTGCTGTCGGACGATCAGATCAATGCGAATATCGCGGGCATGAAGCAGGTCTTTGCCCGCTACCTCAGCTATGGTCAGGCGCCGACTGACGCCATCATGCTGAACAACGCCGAGTGGCTGGACGATCTGAACTACCTGAGCTTCCTGCGCGACATCGGCCGCCATTTCAGCGTGAACCGGATGCTGAGCTTTGAGTCCGTAAAGTCGCGACTGGATCGGGAGCAGTCACTGTCGTTCCTAGAATTCAACTACATGATCCTGCAGGCCTATGACTTTCTGGAGTTGAACCGCCGCTATGGCTGCCTGTTGCAGATGGGCGGATCGGACCAGTGGGGCAATATCGTCAACGGCGTCGATCTGACGCGACGGGTCATTGATTCCGAAGTCTACGGTCTGACCTCGCCGCTGTTGACTACCAGCGACGGGCGCAAGATGGGCAAAAGCCAGGGCGGTGCCGTATGGCTGAATGGCGCCATGCTGTCGCCCTATGAGTTCTGGCAGTTCTGGCGCAACACGACCGATGATGACGTGGGCCGCTTCCTGAAGCTTTACACCGAGCTGCCGCTGGACGAGTGCAACCGTCTTGGCGCGCTTTCAGGGTCCGAGATCAACGGAGCGAAGATCGTCCTGGCCAATGCGGTAACGACGCTGCTTCACGGGGCCGAAGCTGCGGCGGCGGCAGAAGCGGCGTCGAAAGCAATGTTCTCCGGGACACAGGACGTCACACTGAAAGCCACTGCCATCGCGATGGATGTCCTTAAACTTACGCTTGAGGAAATTAGAGATGGCATCTCGGTGGTTCAGCTTTTCACGCGCACAGGTCTTGCCAAATCCGGCAAGGACGCCAAACGCCTGATCGCCGAAGGCGGCGCGCGGCTGAACGACGAAGTGGTGCTGGACGCGGGCCTGATGCTGGGCGCCGGCGAACTGGCAGAACCGGTGAAGCTGACCGCGGGCAAGAAACGGCACGCGCTAGTCACTTTGGGCTGACAATCGGCCCCGGTTTCACCTTGCACAAATATCCTCGGGGGTGCGGGGGGCAGACAGCCCCCCGCTCTTTCACTCAGCGCCGGCGGCGGCGCAGCATGGCCAGCGCCCCAAGAGCCGGAACCATCAGCATGCCCGCGGCGGGCAGTGGAACCGGGGCGGGCGGCGTCAGTTGCGCGACCTGATCCCAGCTGTAATCACCGTCGGTGAAGCGGAAGGTGTCGAATGCAACGAAGCTGACCGAGTAGTCGGAGATGTCGTTAAAGAGCGACAGCGTCATGATCTGCCCGAACAGTTTCACACCCAGCAGCGAGGCGAATTCGAGCCCGGCGAAGATTGCGGTGTCGCTGCCTGCGCCGCCGTTGATGATGCTGTTCATCAGGCTGTTTGCAATGCCCGCTCCGAAATAGGCGGTGTCATCGCCGTCGCCCAACAGAGCGTCGCCGTTCAGCTTTGACCCGTTGTAAAGACGCAGTTCGTCATTGCCGAACCCCAGATCGACAGCGATACCCGAGGTGCCGGTCATCGAGCCATAGTTGTAAATGATCTGGCTGGCGGTATTGGCCGGATCGGTCAACACGCCGACCGTGCCTTCGATGGTGCCGTAGTTGTTGATGGTAGATGTGATGACGCTCTCATCAAAGTCGATGGCCGCATCGTCGTCCGAGCGGATGACCGCGCCGTAGTAATTGCTGACAACGCCCGAGTCGAGGTCGATGCCGTCCTGCGGATCGTTCTCGTCACCGCCGCGCCGCACGCTTTCGATCAGGCCATAGTTGAAGATCGAGGCGTTCTCGCCCACCTGGATCGCATCGTCAGAGGCTCGGATGGTGCCTGTGTTCAGCACCCAGGCCTCGTTGCCAGACTCGAAACCCTCGTCGGTTTCCGACTCGATGGTGCCTTCGTTGCGCAGGCTGCCGCGCAGACCGTCCCCGTTGCGGATCGCCTTGTCATAGGCATAGATCGTGCCGTTGTTGGTGACGTAGAGGTCGTTCTTTTCGTCGGCGTCGATACCCTTGTTGGTCGCGGTGATCTTGCCGTTGTTGGTGACGATCAGACCGTGACCGCCATCGATCCCGTCGGAGCCGCCACCTTCAATCGGCTGTTCGCCCGAGATGGTGCCATTGTTGGTTACACGGCTGCCGGTCCCGCGGACGCGGACCGCATCGCCATTGTCGCGAGAGACGGTGGCGTCCGCCTCAACGGTGACGCGCACGCCGTTGGCATTGTTGGTAAAGCCAACATCCACCGTCCCGGCGCAGGTGACATCCACGCCTGCCGTAACACAGGCAGCAGCGGCGGGCATTGCCATCGGCAGCATCATGGCCGTCGACAAAAGCATCAGCGATTTCATACGCGTCGTCATGTTCTTTAACTCCGTTAACCAGTGGTCAGGGGTTAAGCGGCCAAGACGACGCTCATGTGACGATTTCGGAAAACCGGCGCCAATATGGCAAAAGGACGGTCCGAAACGGACCGTCCTTATTTTCGAAACAATACTGGGGCTTGGGCTTACTTCTGGACGGTTACTTTGACCATATAGTCAGGGTCCGCGACCGAGCCGTTCTGGCTTTCCTCGCCCTTTTTGATCGCATCGACCACATCCATGCCCTGAATCACCTGACCCACGACGGTGTATTGACCGTCAAGGTGAGGAGCGGGGGCAAACATGATGAAGAACTGGCTATTGGCCGAGTTCGGATCGCTGGAGCGCGCCATACCCACTGTGCCGCGGTCGAAGGGCATCGAAGAGAATTCCGCAGGCAGGTCAGGCCGGGTCGAACCGCCCGTTCCCGCCATCGAAATATCGCCATCACGCTTGCCGTTGGATACATCGCCGGTCTGGGCCATGAAGCCATCGATGACACGGTGGAACACGACGCCGTCATAGTCACCGGCCTCTGCCAGCGCGACGATCTGTTCGACATGCTTCGGCGCGACATCCGGCAAGAGGTCGATAACGATGGTCCCGGTCGCCGAGCCGCCGACATTGATCACGAGGTTTGGCCCCGGACCATCTTCGGCCGCAATCGCCGGGGAGGTCGAGGTACTGATTGCCCAGCCACCAAGTACAGCCAGCACCAGTGCGAACAAACCGCCAGTCAGGAGTCCGTTACGCATCGGCGGCCACCTTCACGCTGATCATCCGGTCGGGGTTCGCAGGCGGTTCGCCACGGACGATGGCATCGACGTGGTTCATCCCCTCGATCACGCGCCCATAGACCGTGTATTGACCGTTCAGGAAGTGGTTGTCCTTGAAGTTGATGAAGAACTGGCTGTTGGCCGAGTTCGGGTTCTGCGAACGGGCAGCGCCCAACGTACCGCGGTCATGCGGCAGCTTCGAGAATTCGGCGGGAAGATCGGGCAGTTCCGACCCACCGGTTCCGGCGCGGCGCAGCGAGGCGCCGCCATGCTGGCCATGCTCCACATCGCCCGTCTGCGCCATGAAGCCGTCGATGACGCGGTGGAACACCACGTTGTCATAGGCGCCCGCGCGGGCAAGCGCCTTCATGCGTTCTGAATGTTTCGGCGCTACGTCCTTCAGAAGCTCGATCACCACACGGCCGTCTTTCAGCTCGATGATGATGGTGTTTTCGGGATCCGTGATCTCGGCCATGGCGCTTGGGCCTCCTTACCCTTGGTTCGGGGCGCAACCTAATAGCGCGGGACGGCAAGGGGAAGTGCAAAGCACCGTGATCGGTTGACATGGGCGGGTGCGTGGGGTCGAACAGGGAAAACCTTGTGCAGGAGCGATCTGATGGGCTGGAAGACACTCGATGACCTCGACATGAGCGGCAAGACCGTGCTGGTCCGGGTGGATCTGAACGTCCCCATGGAAAATGGCAGGGTGACGGATGCGACCCGGATCGAAAAAATCGTGCCGACGATCAAGGACATTCTGGCGAAAGGCGGAAAACCGGTTCTGCTGGCACATTTCGACCGACCCAAGGGGCAGGTCGTGCCGGAAATGAGCCTGCGTCAGGTGGTTCCCGCGCTTCAGGCGGTGCTGCCGGGTCACCGTATCATCTTCGCGGAAGACTGCATCGGGGGGCCCGCCAAGACGGCGGTTGGATCAATGGAGCCGGGAGATGTTGTGCTGCTGGAAAACACCCGTTTCCAGCCGGGTGAGGAAAAGAACGATGCCCAGCTTGCCGCCGGAATGGCCGCGTTGGGCGACATCTATGTGAACGACGCCTTCTCGGCGTCACACCGGGCGCATTCCTCGACCGAAGGCATTGCGCGCCTTCTGCCACGTGCCGCCGGACTGCTGATGGCGGCAGAGTTGCACGCGCTTGAGGCTGCGCTTGGCACTCCCAAACGGCCCGTGGTCGCGGTGGTGGGTGGGGCCAAGGTTTCGACCAAGCTTGAGTTGCTGGGAAACCTTGTTACCAAGGTCGATCATCTGGTGATCGGCGGTGGTATGGCGAACACCTTCCTGGTCGCGCAAGGCATCGAAGTGGGCAAGTCGCTGGCCGAGCGTGACATGGCGCCAACCGCACTGGAAATCCTTGTCAAGGCAAAGGATACGGGCTGCAAGGTGCATCTGCCGTCAGACGCGGTCGTGGCGCGCGAATTCAAGGCAGGGGCGGCGAGCGAGGTCGTTCCGGTTTCCGCGTGCCCGACCGATGCGATGATACTCGACGTCGGCCCCAAATCAGTCAACGCCATACGCAAGGTTTTTGCTGACTGTCAAACCCTGATCTGGAACGGCCCGCTTGGCGCATTCGAGATTTCGCCCTTCGATGCGGGAACCGTTGCAGCGGCCCAGGCTGCGGCAGAGCTGACCCGCGAAGGCAAGCTCATCTCCGTCGCAGGTGGCGGTGACACGGTTGCCGCGCTGAACCAGGCCGGGGTCGCCGGCGATTTTACCTTTATCTCCACTGCAGGTGGCGCCTTCCTTGAATGGATGGAGGGCAAGCATTTGCCCGGTGTTGCCGCCTTGATGCAGTGAATTCCCCATTCTACTCGACTGTTAGCGCCACCGGTATTGCGCCGGGGGAAACCGGCTTCTAAGGGCAATCCGGGGGCCAGATTGAAAGGACCGATTGATGCGCGCGACCAGAACCGTTCAGAAAATCCTTGCCAATTATGAAGGCCAGACCCCCGGTGTAAAGGCGAACCTCGCCCGCATGCTGATGGAGGGCAAGCTTGGCGGCACCGGCAAGATGATCATCCTGCCCGTCGACCAGGGGTTTGAACATGGTCCCGCGCGCAGCTTCGCGTCCAACCCCGCGGCCTATGATCCACACTATCACTATCAGTTGGCCATCGACGCAGGACTTAGCGCCTATGCCGCGCCGATTGGCCCGCTTGAGGCCGGCGCAGACACCTTCGCGGGGCAGATCCCGACGATCCTGAAGGTCAACTCGGCCAACTCGCTGATGTCGGACACCGCGGGCAAGAACCAGGCAGTGACGGCCAGCGTGGATGATGCGCTGCGCCTTGGCTGCTCGGCCATCGGCTTTACCATCTATCCGGGTTCGGACATGGCGCTCGACATGTTCGAAGAGATCGTCGAAATGCGCAAAGAGGCTGCGGCCAAGGGCGTGGCGACGGTGATCTGGTCCTATCCGCGCGGTGAGTCCGTGACCAAGGATGGCGAGACGGCGGTGGACGTGGCCGCCTATGCCGCGCATATCGCGGCGCTGCTGGGCGCACATATCATCAAGATCAAGCTTTCAACCGACCACCTGATGCAGGGTGAGGCGAAGAAGGTCTACGAAAAGCACCAGATCGACATCGGCTCTCTCTCGGCCCGGGTGAAGCACTGCGTGCAAGCCTCGTTCAACGGGCGGCGGATCATCGTGTTCTCGGGTGGCGCGGCCAAGGGCACCGATGCCGTCTACGACGATGCGCGCGCCATTCTGGCGGGCGGCGGCAACGGCTCGATCATCGGGCGCAACAGCTTCCAGCGGTCGCGCGAGGACGCTTTGGCGATGCTGGGCAAGCTGGTCGATATCTACAAGGGCAAGGCCTGAGCAACACCGTTGGTCAAAGGCGGCCGGAAGCCGCCCTATCGATGTTTTGATCAACCCAATACTCGAATTGGGATTCACAAGCCGCTGTAGCTGTGACATGATTCGCTCTGACCGCCCCCGACGTAAGAGGGGCGGCAGATCGAGGCAGTACTACCATGAGCACCCCCCGGCCCGCATTTGGCGCGGCGATGTATTTCATGATCACCTTTACGCTGGGGTCGTATTTCACCTTTGCAGCCGTGCAAGGCGATTACGGGGTCTTCCGTCGCGTTCAGATCGACGCTGAGGTCGAGATGCTGAAAGAGGAACGCGACCAATTGCAGACCGAGTTGAGCGCGCTTCAGAACAAGACGCGCCGCCTGTCTGACGATTATCTTGATATCGACCTTCTGGACGAACAGGCGCGCGATGTGCTGGGCCTGATCCGCGCGGACGAGATCGTTATCCGCTAAATCCTGTGCAGGGCCCGGCTTTGCCCCAATAGGCGAGCACCCACGCGTTGAGCTGCCACTGACAGCCGGGCGGCGGTAAAACCGGGGCGTAAGCGTTGTCCCATGCGTCGCGGGTTGCGATCAGAAATACGGGCGCTCCTTCCTGCAAAAGCCGTGCCGTCTGGGTCGGGTCGGCATCCCGGACGGTCGGATGGCCACGTCGGCCCAAGCTGGCTGGCAGGATTTCGGTTCGCAGATCGACGCCCACATAGTCGCCCCGCATCGTCAGCACCTGTGTCCGGTCATCGGACAGCGGCAGGATTATATCGGCCATCTGTCTTGAAACCGCGTTGCGCCCCATGCCCGGCGCCAAAGACTGGTTCACCGCGAATATGGCGACCACCAGCATCAGAACGGCGGCAACAACCACGCCCGCAGGGGTTCTGGACCACTCGGCCAGGCCGATACCCGCAAGCGCAGTGGTCGCGCCCATTGCGGGCAGAAAATAGCGGGGCACCAACAGGCTTGTGTAAAGGCTCATACCAAGGAAAAGCAGCGGAAAGGCGAATGCCAGGGCAAACAGGGGAATGAACGCCGGTCGCCAGCGAAGGTAAATCACGCCCTTGAGCGCCGCAGCAGCCATGACCACGAGGACCCCCAAAATGGTCAGTTGAGTTGACGCAACGCCGATCACCCTGGTCATATCGCGCCACGCCAAGCGGTCCCCTATTGCATAGGATTGCACTAAATCGACCAGGGAGCCTGTGCCGAAGGGAACCGCCCTAAGCGTCCAATACGTGTCACTTGCAGTGACCACATGTGGCAGCGTGACAATGACCAGCATTGCAACTGCTGCGGCGACAGGCACGCGTAACAATCGCAGCCAATGACGGCAGAGTGGTGTATCGGAGCGAAACCGAGCCGAAGCCAGGGGCGAAACCGCAATCAGCGTGGCGGCTATCAGGCCTCCGGTCAGCGTGATTGAGGCCCCGACAAGTCCCGTCGCCACCAGCCATCCCGGCCAGCGCCGTTGACCTCGCGAGACAATCACCTCCATCGCCCCCAGAAGGGCAATGGCAAGCATCAGCATCATCAAGGCATAGGGTCGCGCGTTTTGCGCCCAGATCAAGAGAACCGGCTGCAGGGCGTACAGGGATTGTGTGAACACGGCAGCGCGCAAACCAACATGTCGCGCCACCGCAAAGCCCAGCACTCCGCATGCCATCGAATCCAACACGGCGCTTGCCGCCCGCAATCCCACGAGGTTGGCAGGATCCAACCCTAATGCCTTCAACAGCAAAAAATAGACAGGCGAGTGGCCCGCAGAGACCCGATCCGCGATCAACCCTTTCCAGTCCAGAGAAAGCGCATACTGGGTCAGCGCCTCATCGATCCAGACATCTCGCGTCCACAGGGTGGCAAGTCGCAGGGCAAACGCGAACAGCGCCCCGCCAAGACTTACAAGAAGGCACATCCGCATACCGGTCATGGCCGCAATGTCGTCCCATCATCGAAGCAGACGCAAGGATGCAGCAAGGCAAGAAATCTCGAAGGGACTTTTTTGGCTGGCCCAGTGTTTTTCGATATTGTATGGATGGTTTAATGTTGAACTAACATTTTGCGATCGGAGGACGCGCCCATGCCCACCAGGAAATCGCCCGAGAAATCCAACATCTCAAAAGAGGAACTGCTCGGCTACTATCGCGAGATGCTGCTGATCCGGCGATTCGAGGAAAAGGCAGGCCAGCTTTACGGCATGGGTCTTATCGGCGGCTTTTGTCACCTTTACATTGGGCAGGAGGCGGTCGTCGTCGGACTGGAAGCCGCGACGAAAGAAGGTGACAAGCGAATCACCAGCTATCGCGATCACGGCCACATGCTCGCCTGCGGCATGGATCCGAAAGGCGTGATGGCCGAGTTGACAGGACGCTCGGGCGGCTACTCCAAGGGCAAGGGCGGCTCGATGCATATGTTCTCGAAAGAGAAACATTTCTATGGCGGCCACGGCATTGTTGCCGCTCAGGTTCCTCTCGGAGCTGGCCTCGCCTTCGCGGACAAATACCTTGGCAACGACAACGTCACCTTTGCCTATTTCGGCGACGGTGCCGCCAACCAGGGTCAGGTTTATGAGACCTACAACATGGCGGAACTCTGGAACCTGCCGGTGGTTTTCGTGATCGAGAACAACCAGTATGCCATGGGCACCAGCGTCAAGCGTTCGACCAAGTCAAAGACATTGTGGGAGCGTGGCGCAGCCTATGGCATCCAGGGCGAAGCCGTCGATGGCATGGACGTGCTTGCGGTCAAGGCGGCAGGGGAAAAGGCCATCGCGGTCTGTCGCGCGGGCGAAGGCCCCTACATCCTTGAGATGATGACTTACCGCTATCGTGGCCACTCGATGTCGGACCCCGCGAAATATCGCACCCGCGAAGAGGTCGACAAGATGCGGTCCGAAAAGGACGCGATCGAGCATGTGCGCGATCTGCTGGTCGTGGCCGGCCTTGCCTCGGACGATGAGCTGAAGGCGATCGACAAGGACATAAAGGCGATCGTGAACGAAGCCGCCGAATTCGCCAAGGACAGCCCCGAGCCTGATCTTGCCGAGCTCTGGACCGATATCTACGCCTGAAGGAGAGAGAAAGATGGCCCTGCAAGTTCTGATGCCCGCGCTTTCTCCAACCATGGAGGAAGGCACGCTCGCCAAGTGGCTGGTCAAGGAAGGCGACATGGTAAAATCCGGCCAGATTCTGGCCGAGATCGAAACCGACAAGGCGACGATGGAATTCGAGGCGGTGGATGAAGGGGTGATCGGAAAGATCCTCGTTCCCGAAGGAACTTCAGGCGTAAAGGTCAACACCCCAATCGCCGAAATGGCAGGCGAGGATGGCGACGCTGCACCTGCCCCCACAACCCAACCAGCGCCCAAGGCCGAGGCACCGACTGCTGCTGCCGCGCCTCCGGCGCCCGTGCCGACCGCATCTGCCCCCGCGCCCGACTGGCCCTCCGGAACAGCGATGAAGACCATGACGGTCCGCGAAGCCTTGCGCGAAGCGATGGCCGAAGAAATGCGCGCCAATCCAAACGTTTTCCTGATGGGGGAAGAGGTCGGCGAATACCAGGGCGCCTACAAGATCAGCCAGGGCTTGTTGGATGAATTCGGCGCAAAGCGCGTGATCGACACCCCGATCACCGAGCACGGGTTTGCCGGTCTCGCTGTCGGTGCGGCCTTTGGGGGCCTGAACCCTATCGTGGAGTTCATGACCTTCAACTTCGCCATGCAGGCCATCGACCAGATTATAAATTCCGCCGCCAAGACGCTTTACATGTCCGGCGGTCAGATGGGGTGTCCCATCGTCTTTCGCGGTCCGAATGGCGCCGCCGCGCGCGTCGCCGCACAGCACAGCCAGGACTATGCCGCCTGGTATGCTCAGATCCCCGGCCTGAAGGTTGTGATGCCCTATTCCTCCGCAGACGCGAAGGGACTTCTGAAAACCGCGATCCGCGATCCGAACCCGGTGATCTTCCTCGAAAATGAAATCCTCTACGGCCGCTCGTTCGAGGTGCCGATTCTGGACGATTTCACCATCCCCTTCGGTAAGGCCCGCATTTGGCGCGAAGGCACGGACGTGACCATCGTCAGCTTCGGAATAGGCATGAGCCTCGCGTTGGAAGCCGCTGATCAGCTTGCGAAAGATGGCATCAGTGCCGAGGTGATTGACCTACGCACGCTGCGACCCATCGACTACGACACCGTGCTTGCCTCGGTGATGAAGACCAACCGCTGCGTGACTGTCGAAGAGGGCTGGCCCGTCGGCTCGATCGGCAACCACCTTTCGGCCGCGATAATGATGAAGGCCTTCGACTATCTCGATGCTCCCGTCATGAACTGCACCGGCAAGGATGTGCCGATGCCCTACGCCGCCAATCTGGAAAAGCTGGCGTTGGTGACCACTACTGAGGTGGTCGAGGCCGTCAAATCCGTCTGCTACCGGTAAGGAGCATCATCATGGCAACCGAAATCCTGATGCCCGCGCTCTCTCCTACGATGGAAGAGGGCACGCTTGCCAAGTGGTTGGTGAAAGAAGGCGACACGGTGAAGTCCGGCCAGATTCTGGCAGAGATCGAGACCGACAAGGCGACGATGGAGTTTGAAGCGGTCGATGAGGGGATCGTCGGCAAACTGCTGGTCGCCGAGGGTACAGGCGGCGTGAAAGTTAACACGCCCATCGCTATTCTGATCGAGGAAGGTGAGAGCACCGATGTGGCCCTCGCAAAAGCCACAGCGGCGCCGGTTTCCACTGCGGCTGCAGCAGCTTCTGCCGCCGCACCGGTTGCTCCTGCAACTCCAGCACCAATCCCCACGGCAACAAAAGGCGTCCGCGTGTTCGCCTCACCGCTCGCACGCCGGATCGCCACCGAAAAGGGTCTGGACCTGAGCCAGATCAAGGGAACCGGGCCGCATGGGCGTATCGTAAAGTCGGATGTCGAAGGAATGGATAAATCTGCCCCTGCAGCAGTTGCCCCCGCCATCCCTGCGCCAACCAAGGCACCAGCGCTTGTACAAAGTGCCACAGCCGACACCGTCGCCAAGATTTTCGCGGACCGCGTTTACGAGGTCATCACGCTCGACGGCATGCGTAAGACTATCGCCGCGCGCCTGACCGAAGCAAAGCAGACCATCCCGCATTTCTACCTGCGCCGCTCGGTGCAACTGGATGCGCTGCTGGAATTCCGCGAGACTTTGAACAAACAGCTTCAGGCCCGTGATGTGAAACTGTCGGTCAACGACTTCATCATCAAGGCCTGCGCTCTTGCCCTGCAACAGGTGCCGGAGGCAAATGCCGTCTGGGCGGGCGACCGCATCTTCAAGCTCAAGCCCTCAGACGTGGCGGTGGCTGTCGCGATCGAAGGCGGCCTGTTCACTCCTGTATTACGGGACGCCAATCAAAAATCGCTCTCGGCGCTCTCTGCCGAAATGAAGGACTTGGCCGCCCGCGCTCGCACACGCAAACTTGCTCCGCATGAGTATCAGGGCGGCAGCTTCGCGATCTCGAACCTGGGGATGTTTGGCATCGAAAACTTCGATGCGGTCATCAACCCACCCCATGGCTCGATCCTTGCCGTTGGGGCCGGGATCAAGACACCCGTCGTACAGAAGGATGGAAACCTTGGTGTGGCGACGGTGATGTCGATGACGCTTTCTGTTGATCACCGCGTGATTGACGGCGCTCTTGGCGCGCAATTCCTAAAGGCGATCGTTGAAAACCTCGAAAACCCGATCGCGATGCTGGCTTGACCAAAAGCGCCCCTGTCCGGCAGGGGCGCTTTTTAATCCCGAAGGTCTTCGTGGATCAACTGATCCATAGTGACCGAAGGTTGCGCGCATCCCGCCTCGCCGACGACACGCGCCGGAACCCCGGCAACGGTCGAGCAAGGCGGCACGTCCTGCAACACCACAGAACCAGCGGCGATGCGGCTGCAATGGCCGACGTGGATGTTACCAAGAACCTTGGCCCCCGCACCGATCATCACGCCATCCGCGATCTTCGGATGGCGGTCGCCGTCTTCCTTCCCGGTCCCGCCAAGCGTCACCGAATGCAACATCGAGACGTTGTCTCCAACCACTGCCGTTTCGCCGATCACGATGGAATGGGCATGGTCTATCATGATCCCACGACCTACCCGCGCTGCAGGATGGATGTCGACGCCGAAGGCTTCTGACACCCGCATCTGCACGAAGTATGCCAGATCGGTGCGCCCAGTCCGCCACAACCAGTGACCGACCCGATAGGCCTGCACCGCCTGATAGCCCTTGAAAAAAAGGATCGGCTGCAGGAAACGATGGCAGGCAGGGTCACGATCATAGACCGCCACCAGATCGGCTCGCGCCGCCTGCCCAAGCTCAGGATCGGATTGATAAGCTTCATCCGCGATCTCTCGCAGAATCTGCTCACTCATCTCCCGCGAAGCGAGCTTCATGGAAAAACGATAGCCCAGCGCGCGTTCCATACTGGCGTGGTGCAGCAGGCTTGAATGAACCAGCCCGCCCAGCAGCGGCTCTGACCTGATCGCGTCAACAGCCTCGTCACAGATCTGCTGCCAGACCGGATCGATTGTGGCTACTTTTACTCTTGTCTCGGCCATCGCCTTCGCCCTCACTACTGGTCAGGTCCACAACATATATATCGCTGCGATGCGATACGAAAGAATGCTGTGCTGCCAGAAGTCGCTCCAGCACACAAATCAATGCCCCTTACGTAGCGCTGATCAGTCAGGAATGGTTCCATTGACCGTGAATGCAGGGCCGCCACCGACATAAGACTGCCATTGCCCCAACGTGGATGCAGCCTGCCAAACAGCGATCTGTAGCGGTCTGTCAGTTCCGCCTGTCGTATCATCCGATCGGCCACCACACCCCAATCCGGCTCAGTGCGTGCCAACAGGACACGCGCCACCGCCACGATGTCACCAATCAACGGGGCCGCATACCATACCTCACACAGAGATTTGCAATCGCGCAACAGGACCTGGCCCAAACCGGTCAGAGACCTGTGCGACTTCTACCGAAAGCAACCCAGTCGCACCATCCGCCGCGCGCTGTGCTGCGCTGTAGCTCCAGGTGGGCGCTCCCACATTGACCTCTCGAAGTAAGGTCGCACCAGCCAGCACACTAACTTGGTAGGTCTCTCGATCCTCCGATAGCGGCACGTCTCCGATATGCCAGCCGTCGCCGTCGATCCTCGTCCGCCGGGTCCAGCTTAGGTTTAGAACACCGCTGCTTACCAATCTCCCGCGAAGATGGACGGGGCGATACGGCCGCAGCCCCACCCCGGCAAAGGACTCGACCTTGTGTATCGTCGCCGGGTGATCATAGCCAAGCTGACCGGCACCGATCCGATAGTGTCGCGCAAGGCCTCGCGCCTGCTGGCCAAGATCAATCTGCTCCAGCCCGCGATCCAGGAACACAACCGTGCTTCCCTCGGGCCAGACGTCTATCATCACCGCATCCGTTCCGGCCTGCCCCCGCAAACGGCGGCGGAGTTCATAGGTCTGCGGCGCAACCAGTTCGGCGGTGCCGAACTGGAATACTTCCCACACACCACTGGTTCCGTCCCCGATCGCTACCGCGTTGATCCCGTCCAGCATCTGCGCCTCTTCCGCCGAACTGAGCGCGCCAGCGTAAACCCGAACCCTCAGCGGAGGGCCGCGATCAAAAACCCCAGAACGCGCGCGCGGTAGAGCGCTCTCTGTTATGCCGACGAGACTGGGCACCGTGATCAGCCGATTCAGCGCATATCCGTCATCCGACGCCGAACTCCATACGCCGACCGGCCCGGGCCAAGGCGTGGCGCTGACGGCGACATAAGGCGCGTGCGGAACTTCGGTTCCATCGAGCAGTGGCAGATCAAGGAACACGGCATGCACGGGCAAGGGCGATATCGTAGGTTTGACCGGGCGCCTGACTTCCGTCGCATCGCTTGGCTGATAGCTGGCAGCCTCGACGCGCACGGCCTCGACCTGCTGATACTCCGCCTGCTCGATCCGGTCGATGCGATACCGAGCGCCGTCAACACCAACGACATCCCCCGCAGCCAGATGCAAGGCCGATCGCGGCAGCGCAAACCGCGCACTGTCCCGCGCCACTCGGGCCTCGGACAGCCAGCGCTCGACAATACCCCTGCCCTCAGCCGCAGTCAGACTCAGCGCCAGATCCGATTGCGACACGGTCAGGCTATCGTCATCGGGAAAGGTCGCCTCGGCTTGTCGCGCCTCGAAATTACTTTCGGCATCTATGAAACCCAATCGCACCCGACCCACCATCTCGGCCGCGGCTGCGCGAGTTGTCTCGACCGCCCCGTCAATCTCGGCGCTGACGGCCAGTCGTTCCTTCTGCAGCGTCTCCGTAAGACGCGCATCGCGCAACACAAACCGCAGCAGGCCGTCGCGCTCGACAGCATCGAAACCATAGGCCAGCATCAGCGGCTGCAGCGCGGCCCGAGCAGTATCAATCTGGCTGATCGAATAACCCCGCACCACGCCATAAAGCTTCGACACATCGAAGTCAGTCAGGCCGGATTTCTCACAGATATCGGCAACGACCGAGGACAAAAGCTGCCCCGTGGAACGTCCGTTCAACCAATGCCCGCGCGCATAGTTGTCTCCATCGCTCCAGGCCGAGAGCAGGTTTGGAAACATTGGAAACGGTCTGGCATCCCAGGCCCACACATGTGCGCGGCTCCAGTCGACCATTCGCTCACCATAAAGCGGTGACACCGGGTTTCGCGCCGGATCGCTCCAGTATTCAGCCTGCGCGCGCAGGTACTGCATCTGAATGACATCGTCGCGCCGACCGCTGGAGTATTTCGGCGCCCTGGATTCCGAAGATTTGGGATCGACGAACTTGTTCGGCTCGTTCGTACCCTTGTCGATCGCCGGACAGCCCAACTCGGTGAATACGATAGGTTTGGATTTGGGAACCCAAGCTGTCGGCAGCGATCTGCGAACCCCGTCCACACGGTCAAAATGCAGTTCGGACCACCAACTGCGGATATCTTTGTATCGGAACACCCAAGGTTCGCCAAAGGCACCGTCTGTGATCGGCCGCCGCACCTGCGCCGCTTCGCCTTCCGGCCCATCATAATACCAGTCAAAGCCCTCGCCGCCCGCGATATTGGCCTTAAGATAGTCGAGGTTATAGATCGACCCCCAAGCGGCATCCGCGTGGGTTTCACCATCTCGCCAATCGGACAGCGGCATGTAATTGTCGATGCCAATGAAGTCAATGTTCGGATCGGCCCACAGAGCATCCAGATGGAAGTAGACGTTGCCCGATGCATCATGCAGCCCGAAATACTCGGACCAATCCGCAGCATAGCTGATCCTGACGAAGGGCCCCAGAATGGCCCGCACGTCCGCAGCCAGTTGCCGAAACGCAGTTACCGCCGGAAAGCTGTCGTCGACTCCCCTAATATGCGTCAGACCGCGCAACTCAGACCCGATGCAAAAGGTGTCGACCCCGCCAGCCGCGACGCAAAGATGCGCGTAATGCAGGATGAACCTCCGATAGCCCCAGTCGTTGGCGGGACCGAAATAGTTCACCCCTCGACCAACCCGGCTAAAATGCCCAGGCTGCGCCACACCGAAGAACGCGGCGACCTCTGCCTCGGCATTTGCCGTGCGGTCCGGCGAGCCATCCCGACCCGGCGCGACCGACAATGTAATACGGCCGCGCCATGGATATACCGGCTGTCCCTGCTGGCCCGTCCACGGATCGTTCAGCGTGTTGCCCGCCCCCTGCTCCATCAGCAAGAAGGGATAGAACATCACCTCCTGCCCGCCAGACCGAATTGCCTTAATCGCTTCGATCACCGATGCGTCGGCGGGCGTCCCGCCATAGACCGGCCGACCATCGATCCGGACAATCGTCTCCGCCGCTGCTCGCGCAATCCCACCTGCACGCCACGCCATCCCGACGCCATCATTGCCCTTCTGCTCGACCTTGGGCTTCACCTTGCACAGGTTGCAGCGAAGGTCGCCACCGAACCACGAAACCACCAGCGAAGCCGATTTGACCGAAGGCAGTTCACCCCGAAGATGCTCCAGCGAGGTCGCCATATCGGTATTTCCCGAAGGAAAGTTCATATTCGCCGCGCGGTTCTGCCCCGGCCCCAGCGAATAGTGCACCGGCGTCGTGGCCAACGCATATTCCCCGGTGCCCGGCATCAGCGCCACGGCGCGCACAGCCGACCGCATATCATAGGTGTTCCGCGCCACTTCGCCCTGCGTCGGCCGGATCACTTCAAAGGAAAACTGCGGCACCCGATTGCCGAACCGCGACAACTCCAGATTTTCGAAGACGACGTAGGCAATTCCGCGATAAGAGGGCGCCATCCCCGCGCCCTCTACCGCCTCGATCTTCGGATCGGGCAATTGATCCTCACTGCCGCCATAAATCCGAATTCCCAAGGTGTTGCGCGCAACTTCCACACCATCTGCCCAGATCCGCCCAACCCGCTGGATCTGCCCCTCGCAAAGCGCAACAGCCAGACTGACGGTGTAGGAATAGCTGTTCTGCACAACCTTGGGCTTGGGCGATCCCTTGCCACCACCACTGCTGGTCGTCGTGACGTTCTCGCGAAATCGCGTCGCCCAGATCACCTGCCCACCGATACGGACTCGCCCATAGACCTGGCCAATGGAACTACCCTCGGCCGCCCCCATGACGCGGAACCGCTCGATCCGCCCGGTTTCGACTACCTGGGAACCCTGTCCCATCAGCCGTTGGTCGATCGCACGTCCCAAAGTCGCACCTACCGCGCGGCCAATAACCGCGCCCGACAAGCCCAGCACAGTGCCGCCAAAGCCTGACCCGATCGCAGCACCCGCCGCCGACAGAAGAATCGTCGCCATTCAGCTGACTCCAAAGGGAAAAGCAAAGCGCGCTACGATCCGGCGCGCCCAAGGGGTAGACAGAGAGCTTTCCACCACGCCATGCCCGGAATAGGCATGAACAAAAGTGGCCTCAGCCCCTATTTCGGCGGCAATGCCAAGATGCTTTGCAATACTGCCATCCTGCATCCGAAACAGGATGACGTCACCCGGCGAAGCCGCACCGTTCTGCCGGGGCAGAAGCCAACGCATCGCGGCGCAATGTAACACCTCTCTGCCACCTGCCTCTGCCCAGTCCGCCGTATAGGCAGGCATCACTTCCGGTTCCGGCCCTATGATTTCCCTCCAGACACCGCGAAGCAAGCCGAGACAATCCGCACCGGCACCACGGCAAGATGCCTGATGTCTGTATGGCGTCCCGATCCAGCCACGCGCCACCGAGACGATCCTGTCGGTTGTCTCGTTCAAGACAGGCTGCCCCCGTCATTGACACCTGCGGAAACTGGGTAAGATATCAGCCAATCCTCACCTGGAATATGCGGAAATCCTCGAAAGTTTCTGAAATTACTGAACTTACTCCGACATGTGCTCGCGGTCTTGTCGCACCCGGGCTCAAGCCTGACACGATCCCCAGTCATAATCTCGGGTCCGATCCGCTCCCACAACTCAATCGTCCGACCATCCTCGGTCAGACGATCCGATTTGATTATCCCTATCATGCCCTTTGCGGCCCCATCCAGAACGGAAAGCCGTCCCGCCTCGAACCAGCGATCTGTCATGGAAAGGGCACCAAAGCGGAACAGCCGCCTCTCTGCAATCTCACCCACAGCAACCTCGGCCGAAAAGCCGGGAAGCAAAAGATTGAAACGGCAGCGCCCATCGCCCAGTATTGCCGAACATCCGTTCTGGTAAACCCTGCCCTGAGGTTGGTTCAGCGCCTCGGTCAACCCGCGAAGCTCCGACCGAAATGCGCCGCCTGCCCGCGTGATCTCGCCTAGACTACCGCGAAACTGCAAAACCCGCTCGCGGACATCGGCCCAGTTCACAAGCCAAGCCCGAACCTCGGCCCCGTCATAGCGCCCGGCAGCAAGATCGCCCTCGGTCACGGCGCTGGAGCTCAACGCGCCAATCGCCTCGGTATTGTCCACCGACAAGCCGGTATTCTGTTGCAGGGCGCCCGCCGTCATGCCCGTGTCGGCGCGAAAGACCATCCCCTCGAACGACAAGTCCTGATCGTGATCGGTAAACCCCAGCATCACGCCATCCCGCCGCCGCACAGCCCAGGCACGGCACACGGTCGTCGCACCACTCGCCAGATGCGCGTAAAGCGTGGCACTCATAGCCGTATCTCCACCACCGGCACGTTGGGCACGTCCCCCGCCTGGAAGCTAGCAACCGAGGTCTGGATGCGGTTGATGTCGAACCGCACCGGCACGTCGAATTCGAATCCAGCCGTCACTGCAACCCCAACGTCCGGAGCATCAACGAAGGTGACCCGCCCGGTCACCCAATCCATGGTCCAGTCGATCGTCTCGATCTTGGGATCGCCCGCCACTGCCAGGCGAACCGTGCCGACCACCGGTTTCAAGATCGGACGGACGTAATCCGCCCCGCCGGACTGATATAGCTTCGACAACGCGAATGCGCGCTCCACCCCGTCACCCCGGCCCAGCAACTGATCCTCATGGCCGACTGACTGGGACGGGCGGCAAGACTTGTAGTCAGCCCAATCCTTCCAGCGGAACCCGAACATCTGCCCGCGCCGTGCCTCGAAGAACGCGATCAGTTCCGCCACATCGTCCAGCGACCGCAGACCTACCCCGGCGTCATAGCGCCGCCGCGCATGCGCCCAGGGCGTGTTGCGCTCTTCGAACCCGTTCGTCAGCGTCACGATCTCGGTCAGACGCTCCGGTCCGCCCACCGATCCAAAGCTTAGCGAGGCGGGAAACCGCACTTCGTGAAAACCCATTTGCCCCTCACCTGTTGCGATTGCCGCGGGCCAGCGCCCGGCTGGCCTCTGCCGCGATCTGGCCCTGGCTGCGCTGGAATCCGGCCACGTCCGGCGTCTGGATATTCATGACCACCGTCACCGGCCGCCCGCCCCCGGCCGCCTGCACGCCCAGCCTTCCATCAGGCCCACGGGCGAGTGGCATGATCGCCTCCGGCCCAGCCTCGCCCATCAATCCGCGCCCGCCGCGCATCGCGAAACTGGTGGGTGAGGACACCACCCCGCCCCGTGCGAACGGTGTCACCCGGCCCGACGAGAACACGCCCCCGTCCGCAAAGGGCATCAGCGCGCTCATCGCCCCCTGCATCCCGTTGGCGATCAGCCCGCTCAGCGCATCCGTCACCGGCCGCGTCACGACGCCATAGATCGTATCCATCATCGACTGCGCCACGCCCTGCAGCGTATCCGACAGCCTCTCGCCATCCAGAACCAAGCCGTCGAATGCGTTCCGCAGCCCGCGCCCGATGCCACCCGACAGCGTTCCCACCTCACGAGAGGTGAAGGTCAGGCTGTCCTGCAACCGCGCCAACTCACCGTCAAATGCCCCCGCCATGGCCGAGGCGTTGCCGAGTGCCACCTCCAGCGCCGCCACCTGTTCGCCCAGCGTATCGATCTCACCCGCCATCCTGCCCCCTTGCGACGTCGGGCCAGGCCCGCGCCAATTCTTCCAGCCTTGCACGCGTCAGCGGCGGCACGCTCGCCGCCGCCCCGACCATCACCCGCAACTCCACCGGCGTAAGCCGCCAGAACGCGCCCGGCTCCAACCGCAGATCGTGCAGGGCCACCCGCATCAGCCCGGCCCAGTCCATGCCTACTTTTCACCCGGCATCGCAAAGGCCCGCGCCAGAAGTTCCGCCGCCACCCGCGCCGCCTCGACTGGCCCACCGCCGACCTCGACAGTCCGCAGATCCGCCGCCGTCCCGCGCCAGCCACCGCCGCGCAGCCCCGCCACGATCAGCGCCAGCACATCCCGCGTCGAAAACCGCCCCTGCTCGAACCGCTCGACCAGTTCGATCAGCGTCCCTGCCTCCAGCGCTGCCTCAAGCTCGGCCAAGGCCCCCAGCGTCAGCTTCGCCAGATGCCGCTCCCCGTCGAGCCAGAGCTCGACTTCGCCCGCCCAAGGGTTGGCCATCAAAGCGCCGTGAAATTCAGGACCCCAGCCGAGGCCATGGTCAGCTCATAGGTCGCCTCGCCATTGTGGCTTCCCGCGTACTCGATCGCGGTGATCTGGAACGGCCCCTCGATCACCCCGAAATTCGGCACGATCACCTGAAACGCCGGCACCTCGCCGTCGAAGAATATCTGCCGCGCCCGCTCATCCGTCCCCTGGTCCTTGAACACCCCCGACCCCGTGATCGCCGCCGACTTCACCCCGGCCCCCGCCAGCAACTCGCGCCATCCGCCCTGGCTTTCCAGGCTCGTCACATCCACCGTCTCGGCGTTGAAGCTGATCCGCGTCGCGCGAAGTCCAGCGATGGTCTCGAACGACCCGCCCCCGTTCAGGTCCAGCTTAATCAAAAGATCCTTGCCGTTCTGCGCACCCATGTCCCGTCTCTCCGCTCACACGAGGCAAAACAGACCCCGCAGTTTCACCTTGCCCAAATTATTGCCGCCGGAGGCTCCAATCCCGCCCCCGGCGGGTACCCGGTCATTCCTCAACCCGCGCCCGAAAGGTCAGGTCGATCCGCCGCACTCGTCCCTCATCCAGCCGCCGCGCCACCGCCCGCTGGAACCACAGCCCCACCAGTCGTCCGCGGTTCAACACCAACGGCGCGTCCGCGAGAGCATCAGAAATCGCCACACCCAGCATCTTGGCCGACTGGAATCCCGTCGCATCACTGACCACGCTGACAACAAAGCGATGCTCCGCCCCCCGCCCCGTCTGGTCCGAGCGGTCAATCACCTCCTCGCCGCCGATCAACACGAAGGTGCCCGCCATGCCATTGGGCAAGGCATCCACTACGGCCACACGGGCGAGTTCCGGCACCTGCGCCAACCGTGCAAAGACCGCCTCCTGCAGCGCCACGGCCAATCCATAGCTCATGCCGGCACCTCCTCGCGGGCAAAGCACGTCAGATAGCGCCCGGCATGGTCACGCTCGGCCACCGCGATGATGCGATAGTACCGCGCACCCTCGCGAAACCGCTGGTCCGGCCGGGGCCGGCCCTCCGCGCCAACCGGAGCCGACCGCACGATGACCCGATATGGCACAGATGACAGCGTGATCTCTTCCCCTGGCACGTCCCGCCCCGATCCGGCAACCACCTGCGCCCACAGCGTCCCCAGGCAGACCCAGCTTTCGCTGTAGCCGCCCATCCCGTCCGGCTCGACACGCCGCGCCTCCAGCGCCAGTTCGCGCGACAGCACCGGCGTCATGCGGCACCCCCGCCCAGAACCCGCACCGTCCGCCAGCGCTCGATCAGCGCCATGATTCCGAACGGCAAGCCCTGCTCACGCAGGCCCATCTCGCTCCGATGCTCGTAATATTCGGTGGCCAGCATCAGCACTGCCTGCCGCAGGTCGGGCGGCACGTCCGACCAGACCGGCCCAAAGCCCGCCGAAAACGCCACCTCGATCCGGCCCGCCCCCGGCACGGCGGGCAGCGAGCCGCCCCGCGCCGCCAGCTTCGGGCGATGTGTATCGGCGACCAGCCGATAGACCACCGGATCGACCACCACCGTGCCGCCATCCGCATCGATCAGCGTGACCGAGGCGACAGCCCGCACTGGCGCCACCGGCAGCGCCTGCGCCACGGCATCCCGCCACTCCTCCAGCGACCAGCGGAAGCCGCGCGCGATCAGGACCTTGCCGATCCGCGCCTCTATCGCTGCCAGCGCGGCCCGCAGACAGGCCTCGATCACGCCATCCTGCAACCCGTCCTCGGCAAAGCCCGTGCCCAACCGCAGATGGTCCCGCATCTCGCGCACCGGCAGCGCCGAGACCGGCACAGGGTCATCCTCGCTCAACATCATATGTCACCTCAGAGAACCCTCTCGCGAACCAGCACGGGCGCGCACCCCGCGTCGCTCGGACGGAGGGGGAGCAGCTGGACGACGCCGGGGCGAACCCCGGGGATGCGCGCCCGATCCCGACCCCGTCAGGGGCCGGGATTCCGCCCGATCAGGACGTGGCGAACTTCAAAAGCTTGATCGCCGCGTAATCGCTGACGTCGCCACCAACGCGCTTGGTCGCGTAGAACAGAACGTTGGGCTTGGCCGAGAAGGGATCGCGCAGGATGCGCAGGTCAGGACGCTCGGCAATCGTATAGCCCGCACCGAAATCGCCGAACGCGATGGCATAGGCGTTGGCCGCAATATCCGGCATGTCCTCGCAGATCAGCACCGGATAGCCCATCAGCCGCGCCGGTTCCGCCGCCGCCAACCCGTCCGACCACATGAAGCGGCCATCGGCATCCTTCATCTTGCGCACCGCACCAGCAGTTTTCGAGTTCATGACGAAGGTCGCATTGGCGCGATAGTCGGCCCCCAGCGCATAGATCAGGTTCACGATGCAATCGACCGCATTGGTCGTCGGGAAGTCCGAGGCAGCACCCGAGGGCACATAGCCAAGGCTGCCCCAGGTCCACGACGCATTCGCAACCTTCGCAGGCAGCAGAAAGCCCTTCGGCTTGTCCACCCCATCACCGCTGACAAAAGCCGCCGATTCCGCACGGATAAAGCGCGTGGCAATCTTGCCCGCCAGCCAGCCCTCGACGTCGAACGCACTGTCATCCAGCAGGCGCTGGCTGGCCTTCGGCATCGCCGACAGTTCATGCAGGCGAACCGAAATGCGCTCGATCACCGGCGTCGCGGTCTCGGCCTGCGCGCCCGTCTCAGTCGCCCAGCCCGAACCGACCTCGGAGCGATCCACGAGAATGTCGAACGACACCGCATCCACATTCACCACGTTGGCAATCGCGCGGATCGAAGAGGTCGACACCAGCATCGACTTGATCGTCTCCGCCGTCTGCGGATCGACCAGATAGCCGCCGTCGGCAGCGACAGCTGTGCTCATCGCCTTGCCTTCAAGGACCAGCCCGCGCAGCCCGTCGTCGTCGCCATTGCGCAGATAGGCGTTGAACGCCTTCTTGTGCGGCACATCCATCTCTACAGCCGCCGACAGGGCCGGGCGCCCATAGCTCACAGTCTTCCGATCCAGCATGGTCAGTCGCTCTTCCTGTTGTTGCAACGCAGATTTCACTTCGTCCTGAAAGCCCTTGAAGTCTTGCAGGAAACCGCTCATTACCTCTGCCGCCTCGGCAGCAGGCGACAGGGCCGGTGAAATGCCCCCCGACCGGGATTTGGTCTCAGTCATCTGATCCTCCGATAAGGGCCTCTAGCGGCCCGAAAGCCCTGCCCGCGCGGCGTTCAGCACCGTGGCCAAATGGCGCCAGCCCTCGGCGTCATCCGCGCTCTTGGCCTGCACCCGCGCCTCGGGCAGCATGGGAAATGTCACCAGCGACACTTCCCACAACTCCAGCTCGGCCAGCATCCGCTGCCCCTTGCCGTCCTTTTCCGCCTTCAGCGTGCGATAGCCGATCGACAGCCCGTCGATCGCCCCCGCTGCCAGCAGCGCCGCCGCCTCACGGCCCTTCTCGACCTCGGTCAGGATGCGGCCCTTGACATATAGCCCCGCCGCATCCTCGCGGACCTCGTCCCAGACGCCGATGGGCTGCGCCGGGTCATGCTGCCACAGCATCTTCACCCGCCGCCCCGAGGCAGCCAGCGCTGCCAGCGAGGCCGCATAAGCGCCCTTCCGCACCACATCGCCGCCCTGGTCGCGCCGCCCGAACAGGCTGGCATAGCCCTCGACCACAGCACCGTCGCTGACCACCAGCCCAGCTTCGGGCCGGTGGAACTTGCGCTCCGGCGCGCCGTATTCGCTCATCTCCACCATCCTCACCTCATCGCCGCTGTCACCAGCGCCTCGGCCATCTGCGCCAGCAGAAACGCCGCGACCCCGTAAACCCCCAGCCATATCCGCTTTTCTAGCCGCTCCAGCGCCGCATCGATCTGGCCCAGTCGGAACTCCAGCGCGCCCCAGCGCTCTTCCGCGACCCGCTCGTTCGCCTCGATCCGGGCCGAGGCCGCGTCGAAACTGTCGAACAGGAAGCGGGAACCACCCGTGTTCCGCGCCGTCATTCCGCCTCCAGCGGCGGCAGACCCAGCAGAACCCGCTTCTCGGCCACGCTCAGGAAATCCGCAGCCCCCACCCGCGCCCACAGCTGATCCCGCTCCGACGCCAGCGCCGGCACCTGATCCAGATCGGGTCGCAACTCCACCTCGTCACCCGAGAACATCGACAACCAATGCGAAACCACCGCCGTCACCCGCCCGACCAAAGGCAATACCGTCAGCCGATAGAACGCCCGGTTGGCCTCCTGGTAATTGGCATAGGTCGCCTCGCCCGGAATCCCGATCAGCATCGGCGGCACGCCAAAGGCGATCGCAATCTCCCGCGCGGCGGAAACCTTGGTCTCATGGAACTCCATGTCCGAAGGGCTGAACCCCATCGGCTTCCAGTCCAATCCGCCCTCCAGCAGCATCGGCCGCCCGGCATTCCGCGCGCCCTGATGATGGCTCTCCATCTCGCTGACCAGCCTGTCATACTGATCCGGCGACAGCGCGCCCTGCCCGTCGATCCCGCGATAGACGATCGCCCCCGAAGGCCGCGCCGCATTGTCCAAAAGCGCCTTCGACCACGCACTGGCAGAGCTATGGACATCCACAGCCACCGCCGCCGCCTGCAACGGCGACAGCCCGTAATGATCATCCTGCGGATGAAACGCCCGGATATGACAGATCGGCGGCACCCCGCCGCCCATATCAAACCGATGCACCCGGCCGCCCACCGCATAGTCATAGGCGACAGGCCAGCCATCCGCCCCCGGTATCAGGCTCATCCGGTCGGGACGCAGCACATGCAACTCACCCGGCAACGCCCGCGACCCCGGCACCGCCTCCAGATAGGCGTTCCCGGTCAGCAGCAGATAGCCATAGACTGCTTCGAACCACTCCGCCCGCCCCTGCCCCGCATTCGGCCGCCGGATCAGATCCAGCACCGGATGCGTCTCATACCGCCGCTCGCCATCCTGCAACACCAGCGGCAGCGCCGCCGCCGTCTCGGCGACCAGCTTCACCACCCGGAACCCGATCGGATTGCCCTGAAACCCCGCCTTGGTCAGCGAGACCACATCCCGCGGGCTCCAGGCCACGCGCCCCGAGGTGCCAAAAGCCACCACCTTGCCCGTGGCCGAAGCCTTCTGCTCCGGCACCGCTGCCGCCGAGCGCCTAAGAAAGTCGAACACCATCCTTCCCCCATTCCTCATCCCGCCGGCGCCCGGCATGCAGCCCGGCTCCCCGAAACATCATTCATCTTGGCAAAAATATCCCCGCCGGAGGCGCACCCCGCCGCTAGCGTGACGCTAAAGCATCCGTATCCCCGGTCGCCGCCACCCCTTCGCGGGGTCGATCATCAGATCCGTCAGCGCCCAGACCAGCGCATCGACGCGATCCGGGCTGCCCTTGCCCCGGAACCCCTGCGCCGACATTTGCGCCATCTGGTCCTCCAGCCGCGCCATGCCCCGCAGGTGCTGCACCCGACCCTGCTCATATAGCGCCGCCACCGGCTCCGCCCGGGCCACCTTGCCCCGGCTTGCATTCACCGCCCGGTAAGGCACAAACGCATCATTCGCCCGGATCACGTTCTCGACCAGCGCCCCGCCCTGGTTCACCTCGGCCACCAGCCGATCCCCACCCCAGCGATGCAAAGCCTCGATCGCCGCCGCCGCCCATTGTTGCGGAGAAGCCGCCCGAACCGAGGCATCTTCCAGCACCACAGCCCGCCACTCCTGCGGCGCGCCTTCCGTGATGGCACCCGCCACCACGATCCCGCATTCGTCCGACCCCTCATGCCCCGTCACCGGCGGGTCAATCGCCACCACGATCCGGCTCAGCCGAGGCGCCGCATCCAGATGCAGCCCCTGAAACCCCGCCTCCGGCCACAGCGCGCCATCGACATCTTCCAGCAACTCGCCATCCAGCTCCTGCTGCCCCTGCCGCGTCCCGGCGTAGCGCGTCCGCACCTCCGCCAGGAAAGACGCCGCCAGATGCGCCCGGTTCGCCTCGGTCGGCGCATGGGTCAGGACCGTCGAGGGGTTCTTCAGGATCGCCTTCAGCACCTCGACATTGCGCGGCGTCGTCGTCACCACCTGCCGGGGATGTTTCCCCAGCCGGAGCGCGAACTGCAGCATGTCCCAGGCCTCGCGCCCCCGCTTCCACTTGGCCAGCTCATCGACCCAGGCCGCATCGAACTGCGGCCCCCGCAGGCTTTCCGGGTCATGCGCCGAGAACACCTGAGCAATCGCCCCGTTGGGCCAGAGCAGCCGCTTGCGCCCCGCCTCCCAAACCGGCTTCCGGTCGGGGGGAGAGCAGGCCAAAATCCCACTCTCACCGAACACCATGATCTCACGCGCCTGATCGACCGTTTCGCCGACCAGCGCGACCGACTTCGCCGCGCCGGGGTCCGTCGGCCCGGACCCTTCGACCTGCGCCCGCACCCATTCGGCCCCGGCGCGGGTCTTGCCCGCGCCGCGTCCGCCCATGATCACCCAGGTCCGCCAGGCCCCCTCGGGCGGCAGCTGATGCGGCAGCGCCCAGAAGGTGAACATCCATGGCAAAGCCAACAGAGCATTCTCGTCCAGCCCCGCAAGGAATTCCTCAACCATCTCCGGCGTCGCGGAGGCAAGCCAGGCGGCGCCCGATCTCAAGTCGCGCGGCGTCGAAATCGAGCGCGCGTCCACGGTCGCCGACGATCCCGGCTGCCTGATTGCGGAGTCTGTCAATTCGCGCCCTTTCCTGCATTGCCATGTCGAGTGCGGTCTTCATTTCCCTGATCGCGGCCTGAGCGGCCTTGACCTCCTCGACCTTGCCCGACCGCAAGGCGCGCCTTGCCCGGACCAGATCCTCGGCCGCTTCCCGAAGCCAGCCTTCACTCTCCACCAGCAGATCGACTGGCGGTTCTTCTCCCAAGGAGAACTCTGTTGTCATTGACTGCTCAAACCCGCTCTCGCGCCACCCCCGCACGTCCTCGAGCGAAATGAAAAAACGGCGCCGGGTCTTCACCCGTGCCGCTTACCCACCTCTTCCAGCATGTCACAACCTATACGTTGGACCGCGCGCAGAGTCAAACGAAAAATCTATTGGTGACAGCCAGTTATCGCGCGCGCCCTTAACCTTCTGTCAAGGATTTGTGCCGGTTTCCGGCTCTGCCGGTAGGCCTTGCGCCTCGCGCTGCGCCTCGATGGCGCGCCACTTGGCGACGTTGGTATTGTGCTCGGCCAGCGTGGTCGCAAAGGCATGGCCACCCGATCCGTCGGCAACGAAATAGAGGTAGTCCGTCGTCTCTGGGTTCAGCGCCGCCCGTATGCTCAGCAGGCCGGGGTTCGCGATGGGCGTCGGCGGCAATCCGTCGATCACATAGGTGTTCCAGGGGGTTTCGCGGCGAAGCTCACTTTGCCGCAGCCCGCGGCCCAGCGCGCCCTCGCCCTTGGTGATGCCATAGATCACCGTCGGGTCGGTCTGCAGCCGCATCCCCTGCGCCAGACGGTTCAGGAAGACGCTCGCCACCCGCCCCCGCTCTTCGGCGACGCCGGTTTCCTTCTCGACGATCGAGGCCATGATCAAAGCTTCTTCCGGCGTCTGATAGGGCAACCCGTCAGCACGCGATGCCCACAGATCAGCCAGGATCGCGGTCTGGCGCGCCGACATCTCACCGACCAGGGCCGCCCGATCCGCCCCGCGCGTAACCTCATAGCTGTCCGGCGCCAGCGTGCCTTCCGGCGGAACCGGCCCCGGATCGCCCGCCATGAAATCGGCATGCTTCAGGCTGTCGATCACCTGCCAGCTTGTCACACCCTCCGCCAGCGTCACGCGGAACCGCAGGTCGTCGTCGCCCGCAATCGCCTTGTATTCCTCGGGAATCACGCCCGCCGCGTCGAATTTCATCTTCTCGACGAACTGATCCGTCGCCGGATCAAGCTCGCGCACCACAACATCCGCCAGGGTCACGCCGATGCGAAAGTTGACCTCGCGCCCACAGGTCGATTGCCCGCCCTGCGTCATGATTCCCAGGATCTGAGACATCGAGGCGCCCGGCGGCACCAGATAGCTTCCGAACTTCAGCTGAGCCGACCGCTCGGCATAATCCGCGCCGATGCGGAAGATGCGCGCATCGCTGATAGCACCCTCCTGCTCCAGCAACCGGCTCACCTGCCCCAGCGAGGCCCCCCGCTCAACCCGGATACAGACCGCATCGTCCAGCGGCCCCGACCCGGTGAACTCCTGCCGTCCCCAGGCCAGAATTCCCGCCGCCAGCGCCAGCACGACGACGAACAGCGTCAGCGCATTGGATGCCAGCGAACGCCACATCAGGCCGGAACCTTGCCAAGCACCAGCGAGGCATTGGTGCCGCCAAATCCGAAGGAATTCGAAAGCGCCACGTCGATCTTGCGCTTGGCCGCCTTGTTCGGAACCAGATCAAGCACCGGCTCCACCGCCGGATGATCGAGGTTGATCGTCGGCGGCGCGATCTGGTCGCGGATCGCCAGCACGCAGAAGATCGCCTCGACCGCCCCAGCAGCCCCCAGAAGGTGACCAATCGAAGATTTCGTCGAACTCATCGTCGCCTTCGCCGCCGCATTGCCCATCAACCGCTCGACCGCACCCAACTCGATGGTATCCGCCATGGTCGAGGTGCCATGCGCATTGATGTAATCCACATCCCCCGGCTCCAGCCCCGCACGCTTCAGCGCCATCTGCATGCTGCGATAGCCGCCGTTGCCATCCTCGGACGGCGCGGTGATGTGATAGGCGTCGCCCGACAGGCCATAGCCCAGCACCTCGGCATAGATCTTCGCACCCCGCGCCTTGGCGTGCTCATATTCCTCCAGCACCACGACACCCGCGCCCTCGCCCATGACGAAGCCGTCGCGGTCCGCGTCATAGGGGCGGCTGGCCTTGGTCGGGTCATCCGCACGCTTGGTCGACAGCGCCTTGCAGGCGTTGAAGCCCGCGATGCCGATCTCGCTGATCGGGCTTTCGGCCCCGCCCGCGATCATCACATCCGCATCGCCGAAAGCGATCAACCGGGCCGCATCGCCGATGGCATGGGCGCCGGTCGAGCAGGCAGTGACGACCGCATGGTTCGGCCCCTTGAAACCGAACCGGATCGAGACCTGGCCCGAGATCAGGTTGATCAGCGCGCCGGGAATGAAGAACGGTGAAACCCGCTTCGGCCCCTTTTCCTTGATCAAAAGCGCCGTCTCGGCAATCGAGCTCAATCCCCCGATGCCCGACCCGATCATCACGCCGGTGCGTTCGCGGTCCTCTTCGCTCTGGGGCTCCCAGCCGGAATCCTTCACGGCCTGAACCGCCGCCGCCATGCCGTACAGGATGAACTCGTCGACCTTGCGCTGGTCCTTCGGCTCCATCCACTGATCGGGGTTGAAGGTGCCATCCGTGCCATCGCCGCGCGGGATTTCGCAGGCGTATTTGGTGACCACGTTCTCGGTATCGAACCGCGTGATCAGCCCCGCCCCGGATTGCCCCGCAATCAGCCGGGCCCAGGTCTCATCCACCCCGCAAGCTAGCGGTGTGACCATCCCCAGACCCGTCACAACGACACGACGCATTCCCCGCCCCCTAAAGCCGCCTTTGCTGGCGGCGTTGATACACGGCACTCAAGGGGCGCGCAACCAAGCCCCCCGGCAACCTCCCGCCGCCCGCCGGTTTCGCCAAACGCCGGGGCAGAGTGACGAGTTCCCCGCCTGTCTGGCGACGGCCATCGCCTTCGCCACACGATGAAGATCGAGTTGCACCGGTCGGTGGCCCAAAGCCACCGGACAGCGCCCGCCCCGCCAATGGCGGGCGCTTCTCGCCCGCCGGGGCCGGCACTGGCCTCTCGTGGTTTATTTGCGGATAGGGTCTAGCGGTGATGTTGCGCTGCGGGCGGGGAACCGTGGATCGCGTTTCTGTTCCCGCCCGGCCCGGCCTCACACCTGCCGTGCGATCAGCCCCAGCACCGCCGTCAGCAACTGCGCCGCCGTCAGCGCTCCCTGCCCGCCGATATCCTGCGAGGGCACAAACTCCACCATGTCGAAGGCCGCGATCCGCGCCTTGCCCTGCACCCCGGCCACAAGGTCCAGCACCTGGTTGTAGCTCAATCCCCCCGCCGTCCGTCCGATCACCGCAGGCATCACCGCCGGGTCCAGCGCGTCGCAATCAAGGCAGATCACCACGTCCGCCCCTTCCGGCACCAGCGACAGCGCGCGCCCGATCCCGTCCCGCGCCACCTCGCGGCCCGAGACGAACTCGACGCCCCATTTCACCGCATCCTCGACCTCAGAGGCCCGCGCCGACCCCATGCCGCGCTGGCCCACCTGGATGATCCGCTCGACATGGCCCATCTCGCTCGCCCGCCGCATGGTCGAGGACAGGCCCCAGTTCTCGCCCTGAACCTCATTCCGCCAGTCGATATGCGCGTCGATCTGCAGGATGGTCAGCTTGCGCCCCCGCCCCTCGAAGGCCTGCAGCATCGGAATGGGCAGCGAATCGTCGCCCCCGATCAGCACCGGCACCGCACCCTGATCCAGAACCTGGCTCACCGCGCCCTTCAACAGCGCCCGGTTCCCCGCCGCATCGCCCGGATCGACCGGCAGATCGCCGCAATCCACCGCCACAACGTCATTGGGAAACACCGGCCCGCCAAGGTCGAAATTCATGTGGCTCAGGATCGCGCCGTAATCCGTGGCTCCGTTGCGGATCGCCGCCGGTCCGCCCGCGCAATAGAACCCGACCGATGCATAGGGCGTGCAGCCATCCGCCCCGATCAGCGCGATCTTCGCGCCCAACTTGGCCAGATCGCCCTTCGGCAGCTCCAGAAAGGTCTCCGCCGCCCCGGCCCCAAGCATGTCACTCAACTTCATCGCCAGCCCTCACTGCTGTTACCGCAGGCAGAGTGGGCGGAAAGCGCGACGAGGATCAAGCCGCAGCTCTTTTTCTTGCCTGATTTGACCGTCGTCAAATCAGGCCGCGCCCACCCGGCGGTCAGGCCCGACCTGAGCCCAACCGATACGCAAACGGCGAACCCCTTTCCCTCCGGCTTTCGCCTCCGGGAAATCGGACCGGGAAACCTTCCACTGGAAGGTTTCCTTCCGGCCCTCTGGCGCCCAACCTCGTAGGGTGCGTGCTCGCACGCACCACCTCCGGGAAAAGGTGCGTGAAATCACGCACCCTACACCTTCCGCAAGAGCACCCGATCCTCGCGCCGTATGAACTTCCGCTCCAGCGCAAAGGCATAGTTCCGCTGCCCCTGCGCATCGGCCCGCAGCCGCGCGCGGTAAGCCTCGTAATCGGCCAGCGAGGCGATGTTGTAGATGCCATAGGCCAGCGTGGCCGATCCCTCATGCGGCGCGTAGTAGCCGATCAGGTCGGCGCCACAGTCGGGGATTGCCTCGTTCCATACACGGGCATAGGCTTCGAAATCGTCCCGCGCATGGGGTTCGATCTCATAGCGGATTATACAGGTCAGCATCTGGCACCTCCGGATTTTCTGACCCGCCCCTTCTGCCATATTGACCCGCAGCAATGCTTCGACCACCATCGAAGTGTCAAAGGCGCTAAAGCGCTATAAGAGCAAAGCATGAAAGAGGGTCCAGACATATCCCGCCTTGCCGCGCTGATCGGCGACCCGGCGCGCGCGAACATCCTGACCGCCCTGATGGCGGGCAAGGCACTGACGGCGACCGAGCTTGCCGCCGAGGCCGGGGTGACGGCGCAGACGGCTTCCACCCATCTGGCGCGTCTTGCCGAAGGCGGGCTGGTCACGCCGACCAAACAGGGCCGCCACAAGTATTTCACCCTCGCCGACCCCTCGGTCGCCACCGCGCTGGAACAACTCGCCGGCCTCGCGGCCCGGGTGGGCCACCTGCGCCACCAGCCCGGCCCCCGGGACGCAGGCCTGCGCGCCGCCCGCGTCTGCTACTACCACCTGGCGGGAGAGGCGGGGATTCGCCTGCATTCCAGCATGGTCCACCGGGGTTTCCTGAAAGTCGCCCCCGACGGCCTGACCCTCACCCCACCGGGCCGGAACTTCCTGACCGGCATCGGCCTGAACCTCACACCCCTCAACAACGCCCGCCCGCCGCTCTGCCGCACCTGCCTTGATTGGAGCGAACGCCGCGACCACCTCGGCGGCCGCCTCGGCCGTGCGCTCTTGGACCAAATGCAGACCCAGGGCTGGCTCCGCCGCACCCCCGGCTCAAGGGCGATCGCCTTCACGCCCAAGGGCACGCGCGCTTTTGCCGAAGCCTTTCCGCTGGCTGCGGTTGCGTGAGATCTCGTGTAACCAGAGTTAAATTCGGTTAACACAAAACAGATAACACGACTAAATCAATGCATTATATTGCATTGCACGCGTGCAAACCCGCGCGCAAAAACGAAAAAGCGCCCCGTGAGGAGCGCCCTTCCGTAGCCATGGAACCTGAAATCAGGAGGCTTTGGTGATGAAGCCGACTGCGTCGCCGAAGGTCTGGATGGTTTCGGCCGCGTCGTCGGGGATCTCGATTCCGAACTCTTCTTCGAAAGCCATCACCAGCTCGACCGTGTCAAGGCTGTCCGCGCCCAGATCGTCGATGAAAGATGCGTTGTCCGTCACCTTGTCGGCCTCGACGCCCAGATGCTCGACGACGATCTTCTTCACGCGGTCCGCGATGTCGCTCATTTCAGTCCCTCTCAAAGTGCGGGTCCCCCCGCTTTGTCTGTCTCTGCCCACCGGGCCGCCAAGGCAACCAGATGGGGGGCCGGAAGCGCCTCTGCAATCCCGACCCGATCTGCGCGCCTATAGCAAGGGGGGATGCGCAAGGCAAACCCTTTCCCGTGCGCGTCAGTTGCGGGGCGATCAGATCATCGCCATGCCGCCGTTCACGTGCAACACCGCCCCGGTAACGTATCCTGCCTCAGGTGATGCAAGATACAGCACTGCCGCTGCGATCTCATCCGCTTCACCCATCCGCCCCGCAGGCACCGCGGTCAGGATTCGCGCCTTCTGCTCGTCGTTCAGCTTGTCCGTCATCGCCGTGGTGATGAACCCAGGCGCCACGCAGTTCACCGTGATCCCGCGCGAGGCAACCTCGGAGGCCAGCGATTTCGACATGCCGACCATGCCCGCTTTTGAGGCCGCATAGTTTCCCTGCCCCGGATTGCCGGTGGCCCCCACGACCGACGAGATATTCACGATCCGACCCCAGCGGGCCTTCATCATGCCGCGCAGGACACCCCGGCACAGCCGGAAGGTCGAGGTCAGGTTCACGTCAATCACCGACTGCCATTCCTCATCCGACATCCGCATGAACAGGTTGTCCCGCGTCACCCCTGCATTGTTGACCAGCACATCGACCGATCCCATCGCCTCGACCGCCTGCTTCGGCAAAGCCTCGACCGCCGCCGCATCCGACAGGTTGCAGGGCAGCACATGAACCCGGCTTCCCAGTTCCGCCGCCAAAGCCTCAAGCGGCTCAACCCGCGTCCCCGAAAGGGCAACGGTCGCCCCCGCCCCATGCAGGACCTTGGCAATCGCCCCGCCGATCCCCCCCGAAGCGCCCGTGACCAGCGCCGCTTTTCCCGTCAGATCGAACATTTCCATTCCCTCGCCTGTCTCTGGAAGCTCTCATAGCAAAAATGGTCACGCAAAGACCATCAGGCTTACGCCATCCTTTTGCCAACAACCTCGGATAAACCAGCCTCCGCCCGAAAACGCGGCTGTGAACATGGCAATCGAGACGACACATTTTCAGACCGCGACCCCGACATCTGGTGATACAGTTGTCCTCGTATTCCTGGTCGTGGCAGCACTGATCGCAATCATTCTTTTCTCGACGTCAAAGCAAACCCGCCGGAGGCGCAGTATAGCGGGGCAAACTTCATATCGTCCCAACGCCTGGCGACCCGTCGTCCTGGACAACAGTCGGCAATCCCCGCCACCCTCGATGGCCGATCCGCGCGATCAGATGATTGCAATATCCACGATTGGCTTCGAAACCGTGCCGCTTCTGAACCGTGAAGAAGCGCGCCTTCTTCCCGTTCTCGAAAAGGCAGTTCGCATCCATGGCAATGGCCACCGTGTGATGGCCCAGACCTGTCTTGGCGAACTCATCCGGCCAAAGGAAGAAAAGGTGGCAACCGGATCAAGAAGTGCAGCCTATGCCTCGATCAACTCCAAACGGCTGGACTTTGCCATCATAAATCGCTTTGGCCATCTTGTGCTGGCAATTGAATATCAAGGCACCGGCCATCATCAAGGCGGCAAGACATTCATGCGCGATGCCGTCAAGCGCGAGGCAATCCGCAAAGCCGGGGTGCCCCTATTAGAGGTATCACCCGACTTCATGGCCGAAGAGATTGCGCACCAGATACGCGGCATTCTCCTGCCCGCCTCCTCTCAGCCAGAACGGGAGCCACCGCGCGCACCGAGTTGACTTCGGGCGAAGTCGGACATTTTGCCCTTCACCTTGCCAAAATAACTTGCGCGGTAGTGAGTGATCAGCCCGTGCAGGGTCGGCGCAGGGGATGCAAAACCCCGATTGCTCCTCTACCCGGCCACTGCCACCTTCACATCCTCCGGCGTCCCGACCGCCTTCGTTGCGATCTCGGGCGCGATGCGGCGGATCATGCCGGACAGGGCTTTGCCCGCGCCGATCTCCCAGGCTTCGGTCACGCCCTTGGTCTCCATCCACAGCACCGATTCCCGCCAGCGGACCGAGCCTGTGACCTGATCGACCAGCAGCGCGCGGATCACCTCGGGGTCCGTGACTGCCTCGGCGCGGACGTTGGCGACCAGCGGCACCACGGGCGCGGCGATGGCGACGTCTGACAGCGCCTTGGCCATGGCATCGGCAGCGGGCTGCATCAGTGCGCAGTGGAAAGGCGCGCTGACGGGCAACAGGATCGCGCGCTTGGCGCCCTTGGTCTTGGCAATCTCGACAGCGCGTTCGACGGCGGCCTTGTGGCCCGAAACGACGACCTGCGCCGGGTCGTTGTCGTTGGCCGCCTGACAGACCTCGTCCTGCGCGGCCTCGGCCGCCACTTCAGCGGCGGCGGCGAAGTCGAGGCCCAGGAGCGCCGCCATGGCGCCGACACCCACCGGCACAGCGGCCTGCATTGCCTGACCGCGCAGCCGCAAAAGCCGCGCGGTATCGGACAGCGTCAGCGACCCTGCGGAACACAGCGCGGAATACTCACCCAGCGAATGCCCCGCGACATAGGCTGCCGTTCCGACGCCCACGCCCTCTGCCTCCAGCGCCCGCAGCGCGGCGATTGAGGTGGCCATCAGCGCGGGCTGGGCGTTCTGGGTCAGTTGCAACTCTTCCGGGGTGCCCTCCCAGATCAGCGCCGACAGCTTCTGCCCCAGCGCCTCGTCCACCTCGTCGAAGACGGCCTTTGCCGCCGGATAGGCTTCGGCCAGAGCCCGGCCCATGCCGATCGTCTGCGCGCCCTGTCCCGGAAATACGAATGCCCGGCTCATCTCTGCCCTCCCGCTGATATGTCCGCCCGCATAGCGCGCGCCGCCGCGCGGTGCAATCGCCGCACAAACCCTGTGCGCGGGCCCGGATTGGGCCAGACCCCCCGCCATGCTAAAGGGCCCGAACCCGAGCAAGGAGTCCAGGATGGCGCTGCACAACACCAACGAAGCCTATGGAAGCGTCGCGCGAACTTTCCACTGGCTGACCGCGCTGCTGATCCTGACCGCCATTCCCCTGGGCCTGATCGCCTCGAGGATGCCCTATGATACGGCAGAACAGCTTGCGTCCAAGGCGCAGCTTTTCTCTGTTCACAAGACCATTGGTGTCGCGGCCTTCCTGATAGCGCTGTCGCGTATCCTTTGGACCCTGTTCGAACGGCATCTGGCACACCTTCACCCCGAACGGCGGCTGGAGACGGTGCTGGCGGCGCTGGTGCACTGGGCACTTTACATCTCGATGTTGATGGTGCCGCTGACGGGCTGGATCGGCCACGCCGCGACGACCGGCTTCGCGCCAATCCTCTGGCCGTTCGGCCAGGGCCTGCCTTTCGTGCCGCAGTCGCCCCGCTTCGCCCTGGTGTTCGAGACGTTGCACTGGGCTTTCACCAAGATCCTGATAGCCTCGGTCATCCTGCATGTGCTTGGCGCGATCAAACATGCCGTCGTCGATCGCGATGATACCATGGCCCGCATGACCACCGGACGAGTTTCTCCGCTTGCCCCCGCGCGCAAGCCCGGTCGCGGACCGATGCTGGTCGCTGTGCTGATCTACATTGCTGGCGCGGGACTGGCATGGTCGGTCATACCGCCCGCCGAGGAAAGCGCCCCCGCGCTAGAAGCCGTCGCCTCGGACTGGAAGGTAACCGAAGGAACACTGGCCATCGGCGTAAAGCAGATGGGGCAGGACGTCGGCGGCAGCTTTGCCGACTGGACGGCCGCGATCAGTTTTGACGAGACGCCGGTCGGCGGCAAGAACGGTCGCGTCACCGTCACAATCGCGACGGACAGCCTGACGCTTGGCTCTGTCACCTCACAGGCCAAGGGAGACGGGTTCTTCGACACCAAGAACCACCCCACCGCGACCTTCGAGGCCGATATCCTGCCGGATGGCGCAACTTACCGAGCCGAGGGAACCCTGACCCTGCGCGGCACCGCGGTTCCGGTCACGCTGCCCTTCACGCTGGCGCTGGACGATAACCGCGCCACCATGCACGGCGAGACGACGCTGGACCGCCGCGCCTTCGGCATCGGCGCGGCCTTTCCCGACGAGCAGAGCGTGGGCTTTCCGGTGACGGTGACGGTCGATCTGACGGCAGAGCGGCAGGAGTAACTCACGACAGAGGGCAGCGCACGGCCGCGGGTGGGCGCCACGGCACATCAGGTCGTCACTTTATGGCGCCAATACTGCCAACGGTCAGCCCTGCTGTGAGGCTGAAGAAGCGCCCGCCCTTGGGGGCGGTCGGGCGCTACCCGGCGGCGCTTACGCGCCTTGTTCCGGGCAAGGGCTACCTCAGCGCGGCCGACAGCAACCCGTTGGTCTTTTCCACCTTCTCCGCGAGGCTCCGCGCCATATAGGCGTGCAGGATCGCGGCCAGATCGCGATCCTCGCGCTCCATCAACTCGATGGCAGCGTCCGACAGGCGATAGACGACCGAGGGCGCGCGGACGACCACATCCGCCGTCCTGACCCGCGACAGATACCGTGCCGCCTCGCCCACAACCGCGCCTGCGCGCAGCGAGCGGACGCGGGTGGGCGTGCCCCCCGGCCCAGGGATCTGCACATCGACACGGCCCGTCTCGACAAAGAACACGTCGCCCTCGGTGCTGCCCGCCCGGATCAGCACGCGGCCCGGCTCAAGCTCCAGCCGCTCCATCCGCGCCACCAGATCCGCCGCGCGCGGCATCGCGGACTCCAACCGGTGCAGGAACCCCTGCGCCACGGCCGAAATCTCATGCTTGCCATGGCTTGCCAGCAGCTTGTCCTCGACCCGTTCCAGCGCGCTGCCAAGGCTGGATTTGTGGCGGAACACAGAGTCGCTCGGCAGGCCGATCCCCCATTGCGCCATCAATTCGCGCATTTCGGCGGGCACTGCGGAAAGAACGACCCGGAAGCCACCGCTACGTCCCAGCAAGCCAAGCTTCAGCAGCGCTGCACAGGCGGCGGAATCAATTCCCGTCACATGGGTAAAGTCGATGACCAGAACTTCCAGCGGTTCTCGCTCTCTGGTGCGCAGACGCACGGCGTCGATCACCTTCTCGACCGAGCCGAAGAACAGATAGCCCTGCAGCGCCATGACATGTACCCGCCCTCCGAAACGAGAGATCACGGCATCCTCGTCGGATGCCCGGTCTACCGGGCTGCGACGGTTCAGGCCGGACCCCTGGAACCGGATCACCGGCAGCCGCGCGTAGTTGTAGACAAAGATCACCAGCGCCAGCAGCATGCCCACAACGATGGCCGCGAGGATGTCCGCCACGATGGTGATGCCGACGATGGTGGGGATGATGGCCCAGTCAAGCGGACGCAGACGGGCGCGGGACTGGATCATCCAGTCGATCAGCATCGTCGTGCCGAAATACAGCAGCAACCCGGCGGCGACAAAGACCGGGACATGCGCAACGATGTAGGCTGCAAAAATGCAACCGATCAGGGTCGTCAGCCCAAGCCCCAGTCCAAGCAGCCGCCTGCTGCATCCCAGCCGATGCGCGATCACCGTAGTGTCCGATGCGACAAAGCCCACCAGTCCCCCGAAGGCACCGATTGCGATATTCGTGGCGCCTGTCGTGCGCGCCTCGGCGTCGATGCTGATATCCGCGCCGACCGCCAGCTCGATCCCGCCGACGTTCAGCATGAAGCCCACCGCGTTCAGCAGGACCACCGCCGTGATCGTGACCGAGGCGGCAGCGACCACCGGCCATTGCACTTGCGTCAAAAGACCGGGATCGGGGAAATAGGCGATGGCTTCTTCCGGCATGACGGGCAATAGACCCCAGGCACGCGCATCCGTTATCTGCAGGCCCAGCCAGCCGAGCCCAAGATAAAACAGCGCGACCGCGCCCAGCAGCGGCAGGACGGCGGAAAACGCTCCGCCGATCACCCGGCCCGACAGGAACAGCGCCGCCGCAAGCGCAATGCCCATGATCAGGTTCAGCGGAACGCCTCCGGTGGCGATACGTCCGAACAGTTGCGAAAGGCTGCCCGTATTGGTCAACAGGAACAGCGATGAGGCGACCAGCAGCCACCCCGAGCCCGCCAGAAACCCTGCCGCGACTGGAAACGGCATCAGCCGCGCGATGCGGCCAAGACGGTACTTGCCGATCAGGTATATCGCGGCGCCGGACAAAAGCGTGGACAGCCCCATGATCGCCACGGCAGTGGCCAGCTTTTGCTCTGGCGTTCCCTCGATCGAGGCTGCGGCCAGCAGCATCGCCGGGGCAAGGATTGCGATGGTCGTATCTTCGGCAATCCCCGCCGCGCCGGGAAAGACGCTGCGCCATGCCAGCACCAGCGATATGGCCGCGCTGCTCAGCAGGATCAGCATCGTGCCGTAGCCAAGCGCAAAGGATAACGGCCCCGCAAAGGCAAGCGTCGCCAGCGCAACGCAATGGCCTATGGCGTCGATCCCCAGAACGCCGCCCAGCATCAGGCTTTTGCCCGCCGTCACGCGCGAGGCGGCAGGCGCAGCATCGGGCAGGGCTACCACGCCCCGGTCCCGCCCCGAACAACAGCACCGCGCAAAATGTCAAACCGCCTTCTTGCCGTGGACAAGAGGTGCGCCTCCCCGAAATTTCCGCAAATAAACCTGACCGCCAAACGGCGCTCCGATCCTCCCTTACCTTGCGTAACTTTCGGCGATCCCTATGGCAAGAAAAAGAAAAGGCCGCCGGGATTCGCCCGGCGGCCCATAATCTCAGGCGGCAAAAGTTACTCGACCTTGGACGCTTCGATCGAAATATTCAAAGCCACCTCGTCCGAGACATAAGGTGCGAAAAGGCCAAGGTTGTAGTCACTGCGCAGAAGCGTCGTCGTGGCCGAGAAGCCAGCCCAGGGCTTGTTCTCCATCGGATGAATGCCGGCCTGATTCAGAACAGCGTCAAGAACGACGGTCTTGGTGACACCGTTCAGCGTGAGATCGCCCGAGATCAGCGCCGTCTTCTCACCCGTCACCTCGATGGACGTGGATTTGAACGTGACCACCTCGTCATCGGTTGCGCCAAAAAAATCAGGCCCCATGAAATGGTCATACCGCGCCTGCCATCCGGTCAGCATCGACTTGACCGGGAAAGATACCGTGACCGAGGAATTTGCGGGGTTTTCCTGATCGAACAGGATGTCGCCATCAAAACCCGAGAACATGTTCGTGGTGGTCGAGAAGCCAAGGTGATTATTGGTAAAGACGATCTGGCTGTGGCTGGGATCGAACTTGTATGCCTCGGGGGCGGCGGACGCGGTGGTGGCAAGGCCAAGGACGGCCCCAAAGGCAAGCGCGGAAAGCAGACGGGTCATGTAAAGGAACTCCGGGAGGTGGGGGTTTGGTTCACAGGGCTACAGATGGCCGCCCAACGGCCCCTGCGACAATTCCGAACCCCCGAACAATTTATGTTCGCTCCCGCACGAAGTTCCCGATCACAAATTCATCAGGAAGCGCGAACCCTTGCGTCGATCCACCCCAAGATATCCGCCAAAACGCTTTCCCGGCCGATGTCGGCCAGAAGGTCGTGCCAATGCCCTTCGTACAGCTTCAGCGTCTTGTCGCTTGATCCTGCATTATCGAAGAATTCCTGGCTGCCGCTTGGCCTCGTTACGCGATCCTCGGTGCCGTGCAGGATCAGCACCGGTAGGGTGATCTTCGGAAACTCACGCTTCAGCCTTTCGTCGGCACGCACCATTTCCGCGACGGTCTTGGTCGGCTGTACCTCGTCCTGGATCAGCGGATCGGCCAGCAGACGTTCCATCACCACCGGATCGCGCGAGAAATCCTCGATTTTCAGCTTCAGCACATGGACATGCGGCAAAAGGTGGCTCAGCCCCTTCAAGGCCAGCAGCGCCACATCCGGCGCCGGCACCTGGAAGGCGAAGCTTTCGCAGATCAGCCCGGCAAGCTTGTCCTGATGCTCCAGCGCAAAGACGCTCGACACCACGCCCCCGGCGCTGTGGCCAAGGAGGAAGATTTGCAAGCCCGGATGGCGCGACCGCGCGATTTCCGCCATGTGGCGGACATCGGCAAGGTAGTCCGCAAAATCCTCGACGTAGAACCTCTCACCCTCGGACCGGCCCCGCCCGCGCAGATCCAGCGCATAAGCGGCTAGGCCGGTCGCGGCGAAGTATTCGCCCACTGGCACATACTGCCCGCTGTGGGAATTGAACCCGTGCACGATCAGCAAAATCGCGCGCGCATGCCCATCCGGCACCCATGAGCGCAGATAGATGCTCAACCCGTCGCGGCTGCGGAACGTCTCTACATGGGCGGTGAATTTCTCGGTCATCTCATTCCCCGGTTGGATGCACAGACTGGCGACTGGCGGCTGGGCAGGTCAGATGTCGAAGGCCCTTGGATCGTTCACAGACAAGACGTCGCCGGGCAAGCATTATTGCGCGCCCCGCGCCTTGCATCCCTGCTGCATCTGTGTATAAGCGCGCGATCTTCCGCTGGACATCATGCAACCGGCGTAAACCCTCGTGGACAGGCCCGCGGAAGTCTAACCGCCTGTCCTATGAAATGCGCCCGAGACAGAATGGAGACGGCATGCCGCTTTACGAGCATGTTTTCATTGCGCGTCAGGACCTGTCCAACACGCAAGCCGAAGGCCTTATCGAACACTTCTCGACCGTCCTCGCAGACAACGGCGGTAAAGTCGTTGAGAACGAGTACTGGGGCGTCAAGACGATGGCCTACAAGATCAACAAGAACCGCAAGGGTCACTATGCCCTGCTGAAGTCGGACGCACCCGCGACCGCCGTGCAGGAAATGGAACGCCTGATGCGCCTGCATGACGACGTCATGCGCGTGCTGACTATCAAGGTCGACAAGCACGAAGAAGGCCCGACGGTCCAGATGCAGAAGCGTGACGAGCGTGACCGCGGCGAGCGTGGCGACCGCCCCGATCGTGGCTTCGGCGACCGTGGCGACCGTCCGAGCTTCGGCGGCGACCGTGGCGGTGACCGCGGTGGCTTCGGCGGCGCAGACCGTCGGCGTTGATCAGGAAAGGATTGTAAATCATGGCGAACAAACCGTTTTTCCGCCGCCGCAAGGTTTGCCCCTTCTCGGGCGACAATGCTCCCGCGATCGACTACAAGGACACCCGTCTGCTGCAGCGCTACGTTTCCGAGCGCGGCAAGATCGTGCCCTCGCGCATCACGGCCGTCTCGGCCAAGAAGCAGCGCGAACTTTCGCAGGCGATCAAGCGCGCGCGCTTCCTCGCCCTTCTCCCCTACGCCGTGAAGTAAGGAGCGACAATCATGCAAGTCATCCTGCTGCAACGCGTGGCCAAGCTTGGCCAGATGGGCGAGGTCGTGAACGTCAAGGACGGCTACGCCCGCAACTTCCTGCTGCCGCAAGGCAAGGCGCTGCGCGCGAACGACGCCAACATCAAGTCGTTCGAAGCCAAGAAAGTCCAGCTTGAGACCCAGAACCTGGAGACCAAGAAGGAAGCCGAGGCCGCTGCCGAGAAACTCGACGGTCAGGTCTTCATCGTGATCCGCTCCGCTTCGGACGCAGGCGCGCTATACGGCTCGGTCACCACCCGTGACGCCGCCGAAGCCGCGACCGAGGCCGGGTTCACCGTGAACCGCGCTCAGGTCGTGCTTGACCGCCCGATCAAGGAACTGGGCATGCACACCGTCACGGTCGTGCTGCACCCGGAAGTGTCGGTGAAGGTCAACCTGAACGTCGCCCGCTCGCCCGAAGAGGCCGAGCTGCAAGCGTCGGGCAAGTCGATCCAGGAACTGGCCGCCGAGGCCGAGGCTGCCGCCGAGTTCGAGATCGCCGAACTGTTCGACGAAATGGGCGCCGCCAACGACTTCGACCCTCGCGACGAGCGCTGATCGCAAGCGATCCAAGATCAGAACCGCGCCGGGAAGTCGGCGCGGTTTTTCTTTGCGCAGCTTCTTGTTCAACAAACTTGACTTTCGTTGAACAAAGTCCGATGTTCAACGAAACATAACTTCGTTGAACAAATGATCCAGCGCCATTCCACCACTGGCCACGCCGCCTATCAGGATTTGCTCCGTGCCCTGAACGACGGACAGGTCGCGCAACTGCGCGGAACACCCACTCGGGAAATCCGTTCGGGGCGCGCCTATTGGTACGACAGCTACCGCGTCGGCGATCAGGTCAAGAAGAGCTACATCGGCGAAGATACGCCCGAACTTGCCGCTCGCATCGAGCGGCACCGCGAGATCATCCAGACCGAAAAGGACCGCGCCGCGCACCGCACCCGGCTGGTGCGCCTGCTGCGCGCTGAGGGCTATCTGTCCGCCGACAGCGAAACAGGCTCGATCCTGAACGCCATGGCGAAAACCGGCGTGTTCCGCCTGGGCGGCACGATCGTCGGCACCAACGCCTTCCGGCTTTACGAGGGCGAATTGGGTGTCCGCTACAGCTTCGACGACCTTGCCCAAACCGGGGACATCGACATCGCCCAGTTCGAGCGGCTGTCGCTCGCGCTCGATGATCAGGTGGAGACGGCGCTGGTCGATACCTTCCGCGACCTCGACTTCGCTCCGATCCCCAGCCTGCAGGGCCAGGCGGTCTGGCGGTGGAAGCAGACGAAATCCGAGACCCTGATCGAATTCCTGACCCCCTCTTTCCGCCCCGAGGAAGACATTCGCGACCTGCCCGCGCTGGGCGTCTCGGCCCAGTCGCTGCATTTCCTGAACTACCTGATCGCCGAGCCGATCAAGGCCGCGGTCCTGTATCGCTCTGGCGTGCTGGTGCAGATACCACGACCTGAGCGTTACGCCATCCACAAGCTGATCGTCGCCGACCGCCGCCGCAACGGGCCGGACGCGCTGAAAGCCGTCAAGGACCGCGCTCAGGCGGCCTTCCTGATCAACGCCCTTGCCGAGGATCGACCCGACGAGTTGCGCCAAGCCTATGAGGAGGCGCTGGCCAATGGCCCCAAGTGGCGCGACCGGATCGAGGCCACCCTGAAGCGGCTGCCGGAGACGCAAAAAATCCTGACCCGCCTGTGAAGCGAAAAGGCCGCGCCCTGAGGCGCGGCCTTGATCGGTCACATTGATCGGAAGGGATCAGAGCTCGTCCAGAGCCTCGACCGCCTTCTGAAGGTCCTCCTTCGAGGCCTTCTTCTCGGTCACCTTGGCGCTGGCCACGATGTGATCCACGACCTTGTCCTCAAAGATCGGCGCGCGCAGTTGCTGCTGCATCTGCGGGTTCTTCTGTACGAATTCGAAGAACTGACGCTCTTGTCCCGGATACTGGCGGGCTTGCTGCATGACGGCTTGGGTCATCTCGGCGTCGGTCACGGCGATCTCGGCCTTGCGGCCAAGCTCGGCCAGCAGCAGGCCCAGACGAACGCGGCGTTCGGCCAGCTTCTTGTGCTCGTCCGTCGGTTCCATCGCGCCGTGGTCGTGGGTATGAACGTCCGGGTTTTCCTCGTGCCACAGCTGGTGGGCGATCTGGTGTGCTTCGGCATCGACCAAGGCCGGCGGCAGGTCGAACTTCACCATGTCGTCCAGCTGATCCAGCAGAGCGCGCTTCATCACGGCGCGCGAGGCGCCCTGATACTCGGCTTCCAGCCGCTCGGAAATCTGCGTCTTCAGCGCATCGAGGCTTTCGGCACCGTATTTCTTGGCCAGTTCCTCGTCGATCTCTGCCGGTTTCGGCGCTTTCACTGCCTTTACCTTGCAGGCAAAGACCGCAGCCTTGCCGGCCAGATGCTTGGCGCCGTAGTTTTCCGGGAAGGTCACGTTGACCGAAACCTCGTCACCCGCCTTGGCGCCGACCAGTTGATCTTCAAAGCCCGGGATGAACGAATTCGACCCCAGAACCAGCGGATAATCCTCGGCAGCGCCGCCTTCGAACTTCTCGCCATCGACCGAACCGTCGAAGTCGATCGTAACCTGATCGCCGTTCTGCGCCTTGGCGCCTTTCTTGCGATCGTCGAAAGACTGGGCGGAAGAAGCCAGGTTCGCCAGCGCCTCATCCACGGCAGAGCTGTCGGCCTTGACCACCAGACGGTCCAGCTTGACCTTGCCTGCGTCGAATTCGGGGATCGGGGGCAGTGCCTCGTAGGTCATTTCCACGACGACGTCCTGACCTTCTTTCCAGGTATCGCCGCCAACCATCTTCACTTCCGGCTGCAGCGCCGGACGGTCGCCGGTGGCGTCGAAGTGGGACTTCATCGCGCCGTCGATGGCCTCTTGCATCGCGTCGCCGAACAGGCGCGGGCCGAACTGCTTTTTCAGCATGGCCATCGGAACCTTGCCCTTGCGGAAGCCTTTCAGCTCGACCTCGGGCTGCGCCTCGACCAGCTTTTCCTGCACCTTGGCGTCCAGCTCAGCCGCCGTCACCGTAATGGTGTAGCCGCGCTTCAGACCTTCGTTCAGGGTCTCGGTGACCTGCATTGTCTCGTCCTTCTTCCTCTATCGCGGCGGGCCGTTCTTTGGGGTGCAATCACCCCCGGAACAGCCGCAGCACAAACCCCTGCCCGCGTCGCCCGCCATCAGGTCAAAGACCCCAAGAAACAGGCGACATCATACCCCGGCGCAGACCGGGATCGCGGAATCCGCGCCTTCTAGCAAAGGAGCGGCAGCGATGCGAGGGGGAATCTCGCATCTCCCGGCGGCCAGCGTTAACCGCCGCGAAATCCGGAGCATGCAGGCTGACCGCAAAAGCAGATACGCGCGCAAGGAGCGACCGCATGTCCACCTCGGTCTGGATGCTTGAATCATCCAAAATCTCGCTGTCGGATGGCGCTACCCTGGGCAACAAATCGCAGGGCGACGGATCGCATTTACTGCACCGGACGATCACGCTGAACGAAAAGGCCTGGCACGAGACTTTCGTTGCGGATGATGACAAGAGTTTCGACGACAATGACGGCAACCAGAAGCTGGACCGTGACCAGGTCATCGGCGGCGTCAGGTACACTGCCGGATCGCAGGTCGAGTCGGAATATCACCTGACCCTTCTCGACCCCCAGACGGGCAAGACCTACGGAGTCTACGGCTACAACGTCCATGGATCGGACGGCGGATATGGCTCGATCGAGGGTTTGGCTTTCCTTGGGCCGAAGGGCGGGTTTCCCCCGGTCGGTCGCCCGTTGCAGGTCGTGGCGACGGCCGAGGGGCCGGGCTCCTACAACCAGAAAGCCGTCGGCTATTCGGAGCTTGCCTCGCCGCCCTGCCTGGTGCCGGGCACGCTCGTGGACACGCCACATGGCCGGATTGCGGCGGAAAAGCTGCGATCCGGCAACCTGGTGATGACCTGTGATAACGGACTGCAGCCGCTGGTCTGGACCGGCATGGTCAGCTTTGCCGCCGCCCGCGTCGCCGCAGAGCCATGGCTGCGCCCGATCCGCATCCGCAAGGGCGCGCTTGGGTGGGACCTGCCGGAACGCGACCTGCTGGTTTCCCCCAACCACCGGATGCTGATCTCTGGATGGCAGGCTGAGTTGCATATGGGCACGCCAGAGGTGCTGGTTGCGGCAAAACATCTGGTCGATGGAAAGAACGTGGTGGCCGAACCGGCTAATGGTCCTGTCAGCTACGTGCTGCTGATGCTGCGCAATCACCAATTGATCCGGGCCGAGGGGGCGGTCACGGAAAGCTTTCAGCCTTTGGACGACCGACCCGACCTGCCGCCTCACCTGTCGGAACTGTTGCAACTGTTTCCTGACCTCAGGGCCAATCGCGGGGCTGATCCACGCGCGGTTCGCAGGTGCGCCTCGGCGCGGGAGGCAACGCTGCTGATCGGCTTCTTTCAGCAGCAAAACCCGGTGACGGCTATTGCTCGTAGGCGCAGCCAAAATTGGGATAGCCCGCCCAACCGCTCCCCATTTGCGCGCAGTATTCGGGCGTAGAAGTCACTGGCTTCTCGACGGCGATGATACCGGCAAGATGGACAAGCACGAGAAAGGCGATGGCCAAGGCCAGGGCGCCCAGCGTGTTGTGCATTTGATCTCTCGGATTGGAATTGAGGGGTCAGCAGGCCCGAAACGGAGCGCAACTGGAATGGCACGAGACCGTCCATACCGTGAATATCAAAACACTGACTTACCACCTGTTGGAATTGGTGCGGGTGAAGGGACTCGAACCCCCACGCCTCTCGGCGCCAGAACCTAAATCTGGTGCGTCTACCAGTTTCGCCACACCCGCATCCCGCGTGATGCCTTTGCCGGAACCGCGCGCCGCGACTGCTTAGCAAAGCCGTGCGACAAGGGCGAGGGGGATTCGGGTGGTGCCATTTGATTGCTATGCCCAAAACGTGCAGCCCGCTGCGCTGCGCCGCTTTTCTGACGCAATCCCGCCCGAATGCCTCCGCATCCGTGAACGCTAATGTTGTATCGCCCGAGATGCGGGTGCGAACGGCAAAGGCGGCGCAGATCATGGCACAGGCCACTCTTGCGGAGAATACGTCGAAGGCCACGGCGGGCTTTGGCATCGACCTTGTCGCCGGAACTCCAGTCATGACGCTGCAAGGTATCCTGCCGGTCGAGCATCTGCTGCCAGAGGATCGCATCATCACCCGCGCAGGCGCCATGCGGATCGGTGCGGTGACGGCCCACGTCGCTCGGCATCCCCACCTTCTGCGGATCAGCGCCCGCGCGCTGGGGCATGACAGGCCCGAGGAGGACGTGCTGCTGACCGCCGAACAGGCGCTGCACATCCGCGACTGGCGCGCGAAGGCGATGTTCGGCGCGGATCAGGCGACGGTCGCCGCCGACCGGCTGGCCGACGGCACCCATATCCGGCGCGAGCGCCCCGCCTCTGCGCGGATCATTCATCTGGACCTGCCGCGTGAGGCGGTCATCTATGCGGGCGGGCTGGAACTGGCCACTGTGGCCGCGCGCGTCACGGCCTGACGGGTCACAGGCTCAGCGAGCGGAATACACCCGGCAATTGCTCCGGCAAATCCTCGGCGATCAGCCCCGGCCCGAACTGACGGGCGCATTCTACATGCAGCCAAGCGGCTGTCTCGGCAGCCCGCATCGGATCGAAGCCGCGGGCCATCAGCCCTGTAATGAAGCCTGCCAGCACATCGCCCGATCCGGCGGTGGCGAGCCAGGGGGCAGCGCGATCATAGACGGCGGCGTTGACGCTGCATTGACCGGAAGGGTCCGCGATGACCGTATCCGGCCCCTTGAACAGCACGGTGCAGCCCGCACGACGGGCCGCCTCGCGCGTTGCATCGACCTTTGAATAGGCGGGACCGGCGGCGGCGGGAGCATGCAGCTTCTCGACTATATCAGGGAAAAGGCGGGCAAACTCCGCGGCATGAGGGGTAAGGACGCAAGCCGGATGCAGGGCGGCGAAGAGATCCGGGTACTGCGACAGGATCGTCAGCGCGTCGGCGTCGATCACGATGCGGCAAGTCCCCCTTCCCTGTCCCCCGCCCACGCGGAGGAGGGGAAGCGACGGGTCGTCTGGCGCAGCCCCCTGCCCCGAGCGGCCCCCCTCTCCAACGAGGGGAGGGGTTAGAGGGCGGCCAGCAGAAAGTCCCAACGCCACCCCCACCAACGCCGCCTCGCGCGCGCCGGTGCCCAGCCCCGGCCCGATACAGAGCGCATTGATCCGCCGATCCTCAAGCAGGCTCTGCAGCGCCACCGCGTCTGTCACCTCGCGCAGCATCACCGCATCCAGCCGTGCCGCGTTTTCGGGGATGGCCTCGGGCGGGCATCCCACCGTCACCACCCCCGCCCCGATCCGCAGTGCCCCCCGCGCCGCCAGCCGCGCCGCGCCGCAGCGACCAGAGGGGCCGGAGAGGACGAGGGCGTGGCCATGGGTGAATTTGTGCTCCGTACTGCTCTTACCGACATCCCGGAGATAGGAAGCAGCCTCGACTTGCCCAATGGCCTTGGGCATGTGTGCCTGCACCAACCCGATGTCCTTCACGACAAGACGGCCACAGTGCCTTGGTCCGACATCCAGAAAATGGCCGGGCTTGGCACGATGGAAGGTCACGGTCAGCGTGGCTTCGGCGACCATTCCCATCAGCGCGGGCCAGAGGTCGGGCTTTGTTCCTTGGGGCACAAGTGGCCGCCCACTGTCCGCACAAAGGCCCGAGGGAACATCCACGGCGACCAGCCGACCGTCCAGATAACCACGGAAGTAGTAGCAGAACACCTCGGTCACCGCATCCGGCAGGGTGCGCGTCAATCCGATCCCGAACAGCGCATCGACGATCAGATCGACGGTCAGACCCGGCCTGACATCAACACTTGCGTTCAAAACCTCCAGTTGCAGAACCTCGCCCATTCCAATCCATCTGTCATGGTTCGCTTGGGCATCGGGCGGCAGTTTTTCTGCATCGCCGTACAGATAGACCTCGACCCCCCATCCCCACTCTTTCAGCAGGCGGGCCACGACAAAACCATCCCCGCCGTTGTTGCCCGGTCCGCACAGCACGACGGCGCGGAAGGTTCCGGCGCGTAATTCGGGCCATTCCTCGAAAATCGCCTCGACCACACCCCGCCCGGCACGCTCCATCAACTCCAGGCCAGACACCCGGCCCGAGCCGATGGCCTCTCTCTCGATGGCGCGCATTTGGGCAGATGTGAGAAGTTCGGTCATTTTACCCCAGTTTCCGTTCTTTTTCCGCCCGCAGGTTAATCTATTAGCCTAATTTTTAATCACGCCTCGGGGATTCCCGTTTCGCTTCGCGATAAGCCCGACCCTGCCAATTGTCGCTGTTTGATGAAAGTGGTCAGTGACCTACGGACAGGGCGTTTCCGGGGGAGTCGGCCAATGAAGAAGATTGAAGCGATTATCAAACCCTTCAAGCTCGATGAGGTGAAGGAGGCGCTTCAGGAGGCAGGCATCCAGGGACTTTCGGTAACCGAAGTAAAGGGTTTCGGCCGTCAGAAGGGCCATACGGAACTGTACCGCGGCGCCGAATACGTCGTCGATTTCCTGCCCAAGGTGAAGATCGAGGTCGTGCTGAGCGACGATATGGTCGATGCCGCCGTTTCGGCCATCGTTGCCGCCGCGCGCACCGACAAGATCGGCGATGGCAAGATCTTTGTCTCTCCCGTCGAACAGGCGATCCGCATCCGCACCGGCGAATCCGGCGACGACGCGATCTGATACCCATAACCGACGGGTCGGGGACCCGGCGGTCAACGATCCTCTAACAGAAGGAAAGCTTCGAAGATGAGCAAGGTGAGCGATGCTCTCAAACTGATGAAGGCCGAGGAGGTCGAATATGTCGACGTCCGCTTCACCGATCCGAAAGGCAAGCTGCAGCACGTGACGCTGGTGGCCGACCTTGTCGATGAGGACTTCTTTGAAGAAGGCTTCATGTTCGACGGTTCCTCCATCGCCGGCTGGAAGTCGATCGACCAGTCCGACATGAAGCTTATCCCCGATGCGGGTTCGGTCTACATCGACCCATTCTATGCCGAAAAGACGATGGCCGTGCATTGCGTGGTGGTCGAGCCGGATACCGGCGAAGCCTACAGCCGCTGCCCGCGCCAGACCGCGCTGAAGGCCGAGGCTTATCTGAAGTCGTCCGGCGTCGGCGATGCGTTCTACTGCGGCCCCGAGGCCGAGTTCTTCCTGTTCGACGACGTGCGCTATTCGATCACGCCGCGCAAAGTGGCCTATGAGATCGACGCGGAAGCGGCGGCCTGGAACACCGACACCCCGACCGAGGGCGGCAACTACGGCCACCGCGCGGCGCACAAGGGCGGCTATTTCCCGGTGAACCCGGTGGACGAGGCGCAGGACATCCGCAGCGAGATGCTGTCGACGATGAAGCGCATGGGCATCAAGGTGGACAAGCACCACCACGAAGTCGCCACCTGCCAGCACGAACTGGGCATGATCTTTGGTGGGTTGGTCGAACAGGCCGACAACATCCAGAAGTACAAATATGTGATCCACAACGTGGCGCACGCCTACGGCAAGACCGTCACCTTCATGCCGAAGCCGATGAAGGGCGACAACGGGTCGGGCATGCACGTAAACATGTCGATCTGGAAGGGCGGCAAGCCGTTGTTCGCGGGCGACAAATATGCCGACCTGAGCCAGGAGGCGCTGTATTTCATCGGCGGCATCCTGAAGCACGCCAAGGCGCTGAACGCGATCACCAACCCTTCGACCAACAGCTACAAGCGCCTGATCCCGGGATTTGAGGCTCCGGTTCTGCGCGCCTACTCGGCCCGCAACCGTTCGGGCTGCGTCCGTATTCCGTGGACCGAGTCGCCGAAGGCCAAGCGCGTCGAGGCCCGCTTCCCCGATCCGGCGGCGAACCCCTACCTGGCCTTCGCGGCGCTGCTGATGGCCGGCCTTGACGGGATCAAGAACAAGATCGATCCAGGCCCGGCTTCGGACAAGGATTTGTACGACTTGCCGCCGGAAGAACTGGCCGCGATCCCGACCGTCTGCGGCTCGCTGCGCGAAGCGCTGGAGGAACTGGAGAAGGACATGGACTTCCTGCTTGCAGGCGACGTGTTCACCCGCGACCAGATCGAAGGCTATGTCGCGCTGAAGTGGGAAGAGGTTTACGCCTACGAACACACGCCGCACCCGATCGAATACCTGATGTATTATTCCTGCTGATCGGCGGAAAACGGCTTAGGGGCGCGCCTGTCAGGCGCGCCCTTTTTCGTTGGCAAGCGCGCACTGTTTCCATGAACCCCGTCAATCCTGACGCCACACCCGGGCATGTGGCCAAATTGGGGCAGCATTCGTTCAGTATGTGCCGACCCGTTGCCCTGAATTCTCGCGACATTCCCAATAAGCGCGAAACAATCTGTTTGGCTGCGGGAAGTTGTCATTTCGGCGGAAACATGCCGCCGATTTTCTATAATTTCTCTTTTCTTCCATAATCTGCCCCAAGTCGGGGCGTAGGTTGACCTCATGAGATCGAGCAGAAAAAGCACGAAAAGGGAGAGGTCCCATGAGTGATGTCGTAAAAAGCACCGTTGCGCAGCTGTTCTTCAAGGCTCCGCCCCCCCTGAACTTCGCCCATGCGGTGAAGGAGATTGAGCAGGGCCTGTCGCGTTGTCAGGCCGACAACCGCCAGATGTCCTGGGATACCGACGATGTCGTGGCCTTTGATCTGGACGGCGCGCGGGTGGCGCTTGGCTACAGCGATCATCTGACCGGTCCGCATGCGGCCTGCCTGACCGTCTCGGTCGGTCAGGGTGCGCGTATCGGGATGCCCGCACCGCTTTTGCAGCGCCGCGATGCGCTGTGCCGTGTGCTGGCCGAGCGGTTGACTGCCCGCTGGCCGGTGGATGCGGTGGTGGTCCAGGAAGTGGCCTCGCCGGTCACGGCCGATATCATCGAGGGGCTGCTTGGCCCCGGCAACCGCGCCATTCAGTCGTTGCCCTCGGCAGAACCGGTATCGGATATGGAACGTCTGCTGGCGCGGATGGACGTCGAGATGCAGACCCGCACCAGCCAGCCGGTGCCGAACTTCATCCCGCCGCAAAAGCCGACCTTCACGCCGCTGTCGGTGCGTCCGCCAACCGCCTGGACGGAACCCTCGGCCGCGCCGAAGGAACCGCTGGAAGAGCTGGAGGTCGCGAACGAGCGTCCGGCCCTGCCGCAAGAGCATGACCTTGAAGCCGCCCGCATCCGCGATGCGCTTTATGCCGATGCCCCGCCGATGGTGGCCGAGGATGACCGCCCAAGCACGCAGATGCGTCTGGCCATCCACGCGATGAACGCGACGATGATCGTGGTCTATGCGCCGCTTGGCGCCGCCGTGATGACCTATTCGCTGCTACGGGGCGAGAACATGAAACTGTCGGGCCGGATGATGGCGCTGATGGGCACCGCGCTGGCGCTTGGCCATACGGCCTTTGGCCAGCAAATCGTCTCGATGATCTAGGGATCGGCCGGCGGCGCGCGCAGCGCCGCCGCCTCTTCCGGCGCAAGGTCGTCAAGCCGCACCACATAGGTGTGGATCGCAAAGACCACCGCGCGGGTTTCCGGCAGCCTGACAAAGCTTTGCCGCTCGGACCTCACGTAAGTCAGCAGCACCGGCTTTGGCCGCGCCACGCCTTCCAGCCTTGGCTGATGCAGCGTGGGGTCGTCATACAGCAGCCAGTTCGCGCGCCACAGCGGCTGCTCCACCCGTAGCGCGTCGAACATCCGCTGCACGCTGCGGCCGACCCGCTCATCATAGACCGGCACCGGGGTGTGGATTGCCGACAGCGGGCGGCCAATTTTCTGCGCAAGAGTCCAACTGGCCGGAAAGCACAGCGCAGCGCCGGTCAGGACATGCTCCTCGCCTTCACGCTCCAGCAGGCACAGATCCTCTTGCACCAACCGCCCCAGCGTCAGCATCGGCTGAGTGGGATCCAGCGGCACCACGACACCGTCGGGGCGCCGGACCTCGGACGCACCAACCCCATAGCCGGGTTGATCCGCCAGTCGCGCAAGGATTTTGGCGTAGAGTTCTTCCGCCGCCGCCCTGCCCTGCGGCAGCAGCGCGTGGACCTTTTCTGGCGTGTTGAGCAGCAGATCGTCGCGCAGCGCCATCTGCGCGGCAAAGGCATCATCCACGCGCAGCCAGTCGTCGCCCTCCATCGGCAGCACGCCCGGCAGGCGCGCGGTGCGCGGGTCTATCCAGGGGGCGAAGGGTAGCGTTTTCTGGATAGCGGGCATGGCAGCCTGATAGCGGCCCGGTCGCCCAAGCGAAAGGGGCCGAATGCGACAAGCGCCGTCGCGCCAAGGCAAGCCCTGCCACCGGCCATACCCGAGGCTCGCGCCCAAGCCAGGAGCACCTCGCCATGAACGAACACTATTCGGACCGCCGCAAGATCGACCCCAGCCGGGGGTCAAAGCTGGCCGACGGCACGCCCAACGACAATGACCGGGTCGAAATCGGGCCGACGCAGCTTGCCTTCGGCGAATGGGCGGCGGCAGGGCTGGTGGTGCCGAACCTTGAGAAGATGCGCGAATACCGCTGGCGCAAGCTGACCGAGGGGCTGGTCAAGCGCGACTATGGCGGGCTGTTGCTGTTCGATCCGCTGAACATCCGCTACGCGACCGACACGACGAACATGCAGCTTTGGAACACGCATAACCCGTTCCGCGCGGTGCTGCTGTGCGCCGATGGCCATATGGTCATCTGGGAGTACAAGAACTCGCCCTTCCTCGTGACTTTCAATCCGCTGATCAAGGAGCTGCGGTCGGGCGCCACGTTCTTTTACAACTCCACCGGCGATAAGGGCGAGGACGCGGCCCGCGGCTTTGCCGAGCAGGTCGACGAGGTGATGCGCGAACATGCCGGCACCAACCGCCGGCTGGCCGTGGACAAGATCATGATCCCCGGCCTGCGCGCGCTGGAACGTGCCGGCTTCGAGGTGATGGAGGGCGAGGAAGTCACCGAGCGGGTCCGCGCGGTGAAGGGGCCGGACGAGATTCTGGCGATGCGCTGCGCCCATCACGCCTGCGAATCCGCGATGGCCGAGATGGAGGCCTTCACCCGCACCAACGTGCCCAAGGGCGGCGTCAGCGAGGATGACATCTGGGCAGAACTGCACAAGGGCAACATCCGCCGCGGCGGGGAATGGATCGAGACGCGCCTTCTGGCCTCCGGCCCCCGAACCAACCCCTGGTTTCAGGAATGCGGGCCAAGGATCGTGCAGAACAATGAGATCGTGGCCTTCGATACCGACCTGATCGGGGCTTACGGCATGTGCATCGACATCAGCCGCACCTGGTGGATCGGCGATGGCCGCCCGACCAATGCGATGGTTTCAGCAATGCATCATGCGCTGGACCATATCCGCGAAAACATGGCGATGCTGAAACCAGGCGTCAGGATCCCAGAACTGGTCCACGGCGGGCATCAGCTGGACGCGCAATACTGGGCGCAGAAATACAGCTGCAAGATGCACGGCGTCGGCCTGTGCGACGAGTGGCCCTATGTCCACTACCCCGACGGCTATATCGAAGGCGCCTTCGATCACGAACTGGAGGCGGGCAACGTGCTGTGCGTCGAGGCCCTGGTCAGCCCCGAGGGCAGCGATTTCTCGATAAAGCTGGAACAGCAGGTTCTCATCACCGAAACCGGGCACGAGAACCTGACGACGTATCCCTTTGATGAGCGGCTGATGGGGAGATAACAAACCGCAGCACGGGGTCTGTTCGGACAACGATTTATCGAGGTCACGCCAAGATTCCGCCCGATTTTCCACGCATCCATCGCCTGTAAAAAGAGCGTGGGGTGCGCGATGCCGCAGCTGTTCGTCGTTCTGGCCTTTACCGCCAATGGCATTGCGTTTGGTCTGATGGCCTTTGGTTCGCTGCCCGCCACGATCATGCACATTCAATATGGCACACCGCAGAATGCGGCGATTCTGCTTGCCATCGCCATCGTCTGCTTTGTCGTGATGCTTGCCTCGCTGCTGCCAACCGCCCGGCAAAATCTGACCCAAGCGATAAGCGCTGGCTGGTCGCGCCTAGTAGCCAAGCTTTTTGCCCTTGGGCTAATCTGTGTCGTCGCAATCGCAGCCATACTTGCGATACAGATCGATGACGGCCCAATCCTTGGCATTGCCAAGCGCGATATCGTTTGGCCGCTGACTGGCGCCTACATCATGCTGATTTATGCGGTGTTCATCTTTCCCGGGCTGATCTTCTGGATTCAACCCGATCCACGGTTGCGACAGCGCGCTATGACCGCAGCCGCTCCAATCCGGCCCGCATTTATCGAACCGCCGCCGCGTGGTCTGGCCGTGCGGGCGGCAGATGTGCTCTTTGGCGTCATCGCGCTCGCCACGGTGCTGGGCTGGGGTCTGGCATTGAAAGGCACGACCTTTCTTCCATCCCCGGAACATGCCGCCTTTGTCGCTGCACATCGGACCGAGATCATCGGCGCCACCGCGCTGATCTTTGCCTGTTGGGGGATGGTGATGCGCCTTCGCCTTGCGACTAAAGGGCCGTTCCGCAACCGGACCGTTCACCGCGCTACAACGGTTGCTATTTTCGCCTGCGGGGGCTTCCTTGGTCCCCTTGCCGTAGAGATGGGGCTGCCCAGCTTTCATGCGATGCTATCCGGAGCACCCCCGGCAACGCTGGAAGTCAGCGTGCTTGAACGCGGCAAGGCCCGGGAATCCAAGAGATGCGGTAACACGGCCGTTGTATCTTGGCCCGACGCCGCCGGCTACAGCCAGATCCTCTGCGGTGTTCCCGCAAAGATTTGGGAGGGGTTGCAGCCCGGCGACCGCTTGATCGTTTCCGGACCCCGGACCCGTTTCGGGCAGCGGACCGATACGATCGTCCGGCCCTGAACGGGGCCCGGAAAGCGGGGCTGTTTTCTGTTCACATCACCCGGCTGAGCGGGTCAGTCGGCCACAAAGCCCGCCGCCTTGTGGCTGCCGTCGCAGTAGGGTTTGTTCTTCGAATGCCCGCAGCGGCAGAGCCATGTCTGGGTCACGCGGTTGAGCGTGTGGCCGGTGCCTGACACGATCTCAAGGTTGCCGGACAGCTTTAGCGGTCCGTTCGGCTGCGGCTCAACTGCGACCGTCCCGTCGCGGGCGGCCAGGGGTTCGGAGGGTTTTGGTTCGGCCTCGCCCGAGGCGGTGAAGCCCGCCTCGGCGTGGCTGCCATCGCAGAACGGCTTGTTCCTGGACGCGCCGCAGCGGCAGAGGGTTGCGCGCACGCTGTCACCGGGCGCGCCGGAGATGATCATCTCGGCCTCCAGCGCCAGCGGCCCGTTTTCGCGCAGGCGGATGGTGTTGACGATGGGCGCAACCTCTGACCCCGGTCGGCCATCCTTGCGTGCGACGCGGATCGCGCCCGAGGGACAGGACAGACCGATATGCACGCCGGTTGCAGCGGATGCGGTGTCGGGGAAGATCCAGTCCCCCTTCACGTTCGGCACGAAAACCTCGGGATGACCCAGGACGCAGTTGCGTGAATGGACGCAGCGCTTGCCGTCGAAGGTGACAGTCACCTCGCGGCCCTCGACAATCTCGACCATCGCTACCCTCTTATTGCAGATCGATATATCGCCCTACGGTGACACTTCCGCCTTCGCCGGTAAAGCGGATGTCGAGGCCGCGTGCCTCTCGCTCGACACTGTAGCAGGTCCAGCCGAAATCCGGCGGCCAGGCGGCGCAGTATTGGGTGGCGGTGACGCGCCAGCGCCCTGTGGTGCCATCGCGGCGCAGGATGCCGTCGGCTGCGAAATCCTGGATCACGCCGTCAGGGAAGCCGAGCGTGCGGAAAGCCAGGGCATTGGCGATCTGTTGCCCCGCCAGCGCCTGCCATTCTTCGGCCATGGCCTGCAGGGGCAAGGCCGTCAGAAGCAGGATCATTGCTCCGCGCATGCTTGCCACCCTTCGTTGCAGGGACTATGCCACCCCCGCCCGCACCCGCCAACCGAAAGGCCGCCGATGATCCCGCGTTATTCCCGCCCCGACATGATCGCCATCTGGTCGCCCGAGACCAAGTTCCGCATCTGGTTCGAGATCGAGGCCCATGCCTGCGACGCGCAGGCCGCGTTGGGCGTGATCCCGAAAGAGAATGCCGAGGCGGTGTGGCGCGCAAAGGACGTGGAATTCGACGTGGCCCGGATCGACGAGATCGAGGCGGTGACCAAGCATGATGTCATCGCTTTCCTGACCCACCTGTCCGAGCATATCGGCGCGGACGAGGCGCGGTTCGTCCATCAGGGCATGACCAGCTCTGACGTGCTGGACACGACGCTGAACGTGCAGCTTGCGCGGGCAAGCGATCTGCTGCTGGCGGGGATGGACCGGGTTCTGGCCGCGCTGAAGGTGCGCGCGTTCGAGCATAAGGATACGGTACGGATCGGGCGCAGCCACGGCATTCATGCCGAGCCTACGACCATGGGCCTGACGTTTGCCCGGTTCTACGCCGAAATGGCGCGGGGGCGTGCGCGGCTGGTGAACGCACGGGCCGAGATCGCGACGGGGGCGATTTCGGGCGCGGTCGGCACATTCGCCAACATCGACCCGGCGGTTGAGGAGCATGTCTGCAAGATGATGGGCCTGACGCCGGAGCCGATCAGCACGCAGGTGATCCCGCGCGATCGCCATGCGATGTTCTTCGCGACGTTGGGCGTGATCGCGTCCAGCATCGAGAACATCGCGATCGAGATCCGGCACATGCAGCGCACCGAGGTGCTGGAGGCGGAAGAGTTCTTCAGCCCCGGCCAGAAGGGGTCGAGCGCGATGCCGCACAAGCGCAACCCGGTGCTGACCGAAAACCTGACCGGGCTGGCCCGCCTGATCCGCATGTCCGTCATCCCGGCGCTGGAGAACGTAGCGCTGTGGCATGAGCGGGATATCAGCCATTCCTCGGTCGAGCGCGCCATCGGACCGGATACGACGATCACGCTGGACTTCGCGCTGCACCGACTGGCGGGGGTGATCGAGAACCTGGTGATCTATCCGGCCAACATGCTGGCCAACATGAACAAGTTCCGCGGTCTGGTCATGTCACAGCGCGTGCTGCTGGCGTTGACCCAGGCAGGCGTCAGCCGCGAGGACGCCTATCGGCTGGTTCAACGGAACGCCATGAAGGTCTGGGAGCAGGGCGCGGACTTCAAGACCGAGCTTCTGGCCGACCCCGAAGTGACGGCGGCGCTGAAACCAGCGGAGATCGAGGAAAAGTTCGACCTTGGCTATCACACCAAGCATGTCGACACGATCTTTGCACGGGTGTTTGGCTAGGAATACATCTGTTTGGGCCGGATCAGAAACGCGATCCGCGTTCCCCTGCCCGCAGTGCAACGCCAGTTCCAGGACCGCTCGTGCGGAGGAACCACAGAGGCCAGTGCCTGCCCCGGCGGGTGCGAAGCGCCCGCCATGGGCGGGGCGGGCGCTGGCCGTGGCCTTTGCGGCCACGACCGGTGCAACTCGATATGCGCTACATGGCGAAGGCGGTGGCCTTCGCCAGACGAACGTGTCGGGTCTACGACGCCGCCCCGACCTTCCAGCGGCGGTGAATCCACAGCCACTGGTCGGGGTATTTGCGCACCAGTGCCTCCAGGCTGTCGTTCAGCGCCTGGGTCATCACCTCGGGCGTGTCGCGCGGTATCGGAGCCTCGACGATTATGCGGAAGTCCAGACCGTTCTCCAGCCGGATCGCATAGATCGGAAAGACCAGCGCGTCATAGCGAATGGCCATGTCCGCCGCCGACAGCGCGGTCATCGCGTCATGGCCAAAGAAAGACAGTCGCGCGCCGTGGCTGATGTGCTGGTCGATCAGCAGACCCAGAATTCCGCCTTTGCGCAGAAAGCGGATCATGTCGCCCAGACCCTGCTTGCTGCGGGGGAACAGCGGCAGCCCGAGCTTTGAGATTGCAGCGACGTAATGTTCGTTGAAATAGCGGTTCTTCATCGGCCGATACAGGCCGCCAAAAGGATAGCCGCGTTTGATCAGCGCCGCCCGGCCCGCATCGTAATTGCCGAAGTGGCCCGAGACGACGATGATCGGGCGCTTTGCGGCTGTCGCTTCGGCCAGTTGCTCCAGCCCTGCACCCTCAAGCGGATAACGGGTGGCACGCTTGATGAATTTCTCGCCTGAATACATCTCGATCACGGTGCGCCCGACGTTGTCGGGCACGGCGCGAACCAGACGATCAACCTCAGCCTTCGGCAGATCGGGCATGATACGCGCAAGGTTATCGCGCACCCGCGCGTCATAGCCCGCAAGGGGCCCTATGACCCGCGCCATCAGCCAGCCACACAGCGGCACGCGCTTGGTGTAGGGCAGGCACAGGAGCGTGCCGATCAGAAATCGCAGGGCCCGGTCCTGCAGCCACGGGCCAAGCTCGAAAGCGGGGCGATCGTCCATTCTGCCTCGTCTTATGCGGCGCGGCGCGCCACCTGCGTTTCCCGCTGCCAGACATAGAGACCGGCCGAGACGATCACAAGCGCGCCGAAAATCGTCGCGAGATCAGGGTAATCGCCGTAAAGCAGGATGCCCCAGCCGATGGCGCAGATAATGCCCGCATAGGCAAAGGGCGCAACCACCGAAGCCTCGGCCATCGAAAAGGACCGGATGATGCAAAGCTGCGCGAAAGCGCCGCAGACGCCAAGCCCGGTAAAGCGCCAGATGTCGCCGGTCGCAATCGGCACCCATTCAAAGGGCAGCGTCACGCCGCTGGCCAACATTCCGAACCCGGCGGTGTAAAGCATCGCCGTCCACGGGTGTTCATAGGGCCCGACGCGTCGGGTGATCAGTGCCGATCCTGCATAAGTGAAGGCTGAAGCGATGGGCAGAAGTGCTGCCATGCTGAAGATGCCATAGCCGGGCCGGATCACGATCATCGCGCCGACCATGGCCAGCAGCACACCGACGATCCGGTCCTTGGTCAGGCTTTCGCCCAGGAACAGCGCGGCTCCGAGGGTGATGAGGACGGGGCTGATGTCAGTCAGCGCCTGCGCCTCGGCCAGCGGGATGTAGTTCAGGCTGGCGAAGAACAGCGCAACGGTCGCAAACTGCAGCACAGCGCGGGCGAAATGCAGGAAGGGAAACTGCGTGGCCAGCATCGACACCAGCGTGCCGCGCAGGATCAGCGCGACGATCAGGATCTGCCCGGCAAAGCGGAAAAAGACCACCTGCATCGTTGGATAGCCGCCGACCAACCCCTTGGCGATGGCGTCCATCGTGGTGAAGAACAGCACGCAGGCCAGCATCATCACGATGCCGCGCGCGTTGTTGTTCGGCATCGCGGCGGATGCAAGACTCGACATGGCGGGATCGCTCGACAGGGATTTCGTTGCCCGCGGACCCTAGGGGGCGGCAAGGCGAAGGGCAAGGGTGGCGCTGGTGTGAAGGGGAGGCATTTGGCAGGCTCGTGCTGCTTCAGGGCCGGGCGGGATCAGAAACGCGATCCGCGTTTCCCCGCCTGTTGCGAAACGTTCCCCCAAGACCACTCGTGCCAAAAGATCACAGAGGCCAGCGCCTGCCGCGGCGGGTGCGAAGCGCCCGTCATTGGCGGGGCGGGCACTGGCCGGTGGCTTTGGGCCACCGGCCAGTGCAACTCGATCTGCATCGCTTGGCGAAGGCGATGGCCTTCGCCAGACAATGGGAACTCTAACTTTCCGATGAGCGTCTATGCGGCCACTCAGCTTTGCTTCTCGAGCTACTCTTCCCCCACCGTCAGCGTGACCTCACCAGAAGAGACCAATTCCCGGATTGCCGTAATGACTGCGGCCATCGCCGCCTCGGCGTCCTTTTCCCGCACCTGACCGCGTTCGGCCATTTCCTCTCGCAAGGCCTGCGCCATGCGCTGTGACAGATTGGCCAGCAGGAATTCGGCCGAGGCTGCATCCTCGGGCGAACTGGCTGACGCCAGCGCCGTGACCAGAATGGGCTGTTCCATCACCCGGATCAGTTTCGGCACGTCGCGCGCGGGCAGGCGTGCAGGCAGATGGGCAAAGGTAAAAATCGCGCGGCGGACCTTGCGGGCAAAGGCGGCGTCGGTTTCGTCAAGTCCCCGCAACACCTCATCCCGCGTCGCGGCGGCAGAGATGTTCAGGATTGCCCCGACCCGCTCCACCGGTTCGGCCTCAAAGGCGCGGGGCGGCAGGGTGTCAAGTTGGCTGGCCAGCGAATGGCCGATGCGGCGCACTGTTTCAGGATCGACATTGCCGGTCAGCGATACCGCATAGGCTACCCGACGCGCCCGGTCGCCGGGCAACCGGCCCAACAATCCTGCCGCCTTTGGCACCGACAGCTTCGACAGCATCACTGCGGCCACCTCGACGCTTTCCTCTTCCAGCACGGGCAGCAGCCGGTCGTCGTCCAGCTTCATGATGTGATCCCAGGGATCGGCCTTGGCAGATGCCCCCGCCAGGCGGCGCAACCGGTTGGCGGCGGTCGCGCTGATATGGCCGTCCATGATGCTGAGCGCACCTTCGATCCCGCCGGGAAAGGCAAGGCCCACCTGTTCCAACTCGCCCGCGAACTCGGAGACGACATGTTCCAGCGTCTTGCGGTCGATCAGCCGCATCCGCCCGATCTGTTCGGCCAGCGCCGACTGCATGTGTTCGGGCAAGGAGTCGAGCGGCAGCGATCCACCTTCGGCCAAAAGCAGGCGAACGATGACGGCAGCCTTGGCCCGACCGTCCATGACGGGTGCAGGATCGGATTGGGGAACCGGCTCGGCTATGCGACGCAGCGGCGTGATCTGGCCAAGTGTGTTTCGCATAAAGGGCTCCTCTGCGGTCGTCGTCGCAAAGGTGCATTGCATCCGGTTAAGGAGCCATTAGCGGCTCCGCGCAGGCAGGCCGCCCGCACGGACCGGGATATCAGCTGTTCACCAGAGGCACACAGGCCTGCTTCGCCGCATCCCAGATCTGGCCGCCGGAACATTGCGCTGCCGATTTCATCCGCTGCGGACAGCCCTCTGCCAGCGCGAGGCTGGGCGCAAGGGCCAGGGTCAGCACGCAGAGGGTCGTCTTGATCTTCATAGCGCTTCCTTTCCTTTCAGGTCCCCAAGGGAAACCCTGATGGCGATTCGCATCAAGACTGCGGCGGGCTGCGTGACCTAGGGGACAGCCGGATCACGCCGTTGTCATCAGTAGCTGTAGGTTTCGCCCGTTTTTATGGCTGTTGCCAAAGACAGCTCGGCCCAGGTTCCAGTGCCACCACGCGCACGGATTTCATCAAGCTGAGCCGAGGCAAGCTGCATCTCGTTCATCTCGACCAGGGCCTGTCCGTAGTAGGACCGGGCAAGGATATTGTCGGGATTCCGGGTGATGGCCTTGTCATACCAGGCAAGCCCCTCTTCCAGATGCCCGGCCTTGCGGTTGGCGAAGCCCATGTAGGTCATGACGCGGTCAGTTTCGCCTTCGTGCATCGCCGCAAGAACCTTGAGCGCGGCCTCCGGCTGGCCATAATAGGCGAATTCACGAACGGCCTGATAGCGGGTGTCGTCGTCCAGCGATCCGCTTGTCGCGTCCTTGCAGGTCTTCGAGTTGAAATCCCAGACCTGCCCGTTCGAACACTGCTTGGTGGTCTTGGTCTGTTCGGGCGCTCCACTACTTCCGCCGCTACTGCCACCGCTGCTTCCGCCTCCGTCACTGGCGGCGAGCGCTGCGAATGGCAGCAGTGAAACGACCAGGGCCGCAATAAGTCGCATGGTCGGCCTCCTTCTGAAATGACGCTGGGTAAGGATACCTCAATGCGGCATGCCCAACCGCTCACGAAGGCGTGACGGGCAAACGTCAATGTGAAATGCAGCGCAATTTCGCCGGCGAGCGTGCGGGGCTGGAAAAATTGCCGACGGTCCAAGAATGGCCAGTCAGCGCGTCCAGGAGCCTCAATCGACCCGAGCCGCGGCCAATATTGCGGCCGGTCCCTGCGACTGGACGATCACAACCGCCTTGTCATCCCCCGGTGCCGGCGCCTCGATAGTCAACGGCGCGGCCCCGGACCAATCGCCAAGAGGCTGCCAGGAGGTGACGATATTGCTGTAGGTGATCGTCTTGCCTTCGTTTTCCCCGCTTTCTATCAGAACCGTTTCTTCCGGGCGGTAACGCACAAGTTCGACGCGAACAGGCGTGGAGAATGCGGATTTTGCTTCCGCTGTTATCATCACCTTGTCGCCCTTGCGCATCGCTGTCAGGGATACGGCGCGGCCCGTAGCCAGATGTCGGCGTATCAACGCCTCGACCTCGGCCGGCTTATTGCCCTCGACCCGGTCCTGACCGCCCACGATCAGCTGCGGCGTATAGATCATACGGCTGCCAGCAGCGCGCGCATAGGCCTTTTGCCGGGCAGTGAACTGAGGATCGCCGAACTTGTCCTCCCACCCGATATAATCCCAGTAATCGACGTGCAATGCCAGTGGAATCACGTCCGGGTCTTTTGCCAGGTCGGCAAAGAAATCATCTGCGGGCGGACAGGCGGAACACCCTTGCGAGGTGAAAAGCTCGACCACGATTGCCCCGCCTGTGCCCTCTGCCTGCACAGCGCTGGCAGTAGCCAGACACAATGCGAAGGTGGCGCTGGCGATGTGTCGCATACTGTTGATCCCGGTTCGGTATGGCTTCCGTTCTAGCCCCGCATGCGGCATCCTGCCAATCAACCAATTGCGAGGGATAAGAAAGCCCGGCGTTAGGGGTTCAACGCGCCATAGATAGGGTCTGGCATTTCGGCATACCATGGTATACATAACGCCCGTCACCCATATACATCTTGCCCAAGCAGACATGATGTTTCGCAGCCAGGAGCCAGAGAATGACCGTCACCGTCGGACATGACAGCACCCAGACCCGCAAGACCCTTACCGCCGGTGGCCTGACCGTCGCCTATTATTCGATCCCGGCTGCCGAGGCTGCAGGGCTTGGCGTCTTCTCGCACCTTCCCGCCAGCCTGAAGGTCGTGCTTGAAAACATGCTGCGCTTTGAGGATGGCAAGACCGTCTCGGTCGATGACATCCGTGCCTTTTCCGAATGGGCTATCAAGGGCGGCAAAAACCCGCGCGAGATTGCCTACCGCCCTGCCCGCGTTCTGATGCAGGACTTCACCGGCGTCCCGGCGGTCGTGGACCTTGCGGCGATGCGCGACGGCATCCTTGGCCTTGGCGGCGATGCGCAAAAGATCAACCCTTTGAACCCGGTCGATCTTGTCATCGACCACTCGGTGATGATCGACGAATTCGGCACCCCCCGCGCCTTCCAGCTGAACGTGGACCGCGAATATGAGCGGAACATGGAGCGGTATCAGTTCCTGAAATGGGGCCAGAACGCCTTCCAGAACTTCCGCGTGGTGCCGCCGGGCACCGGCATCTGCCACCAGGTGAACCTGGAATATCTGGCGCAGACGGTCTGGACCGACACCGATCAGGACGGGCAGGTCGTGGCCTATCCCGATACGCTGGTCGGCACCGACAGCCACACCACCATGGTCAACGGCCTTGCCGTCCTGGGCTGGGGCGTCGGCGGGATCGAGGCAGAGGCCGCGATGCTGGGCCAGCCGGTATCCATGCTGATCCCCGAGGTCGTAGGCTTCAAGCTGACCGGCAAGATGATGGAAGGCACGACCGCGACCGATCTGGTGCTGAAGGTCGTGGCGATGCTGCGCAAGAAGGGCGTGGTCAACAAGTTCGTCGAATTCTACGGCGAGGGCCTGGATCATCTGCCGCTGGCCGATCGCGCAACGATTGCCAACATGGCGCCGGAATACGGCGCCACCTGCGGCTTCTTCCCGATAGACAACGAAACGCTCCGCTACCTGCGCAACACGGGCCGCGAGGAAAGCCGCATCGCGCTGGTCGAAGCCTATGCCAAGGCCAACGGCATGTGGCGCGGCCCGGATTACGAGCCGATCTATACCGACACGCTGCACCTCGACATGGGCGAGATCGTTCCGGCCATCTCTGGCCCGAAACGCCCGCAGGACTATACTCCGCTCGATACCGCGGCCCGGTCCTTCTACAAGACCGTCTCGGAATATCGCGGCATCTCGGTTTCGGCTGACGCACAGGAGATGGTCGATGAGGGCGGCGGCGTTCTGGCCCCGCCGCAGGACGCCCGCAAGACGGCAAAGGTCGAAGGCAAGGATTACACGATCCGCGATGGCTCGGTCGTAATCGCCGCCATCACCTCCTGCACCAATACGTCGAACCCCTATGTGATGATCGGGGCCGGTCTGGTGGCGCGGAAAGCGCTCGCGCTTGGCCTGAACCGTAAGCCCTGGGTCAAGACCTCGCTGGCACCCGGATCGCAGGTCGTGGGTGAGTATCTGCAAGCGGCAGGTCTGCAGGAAGATCTGGATGCCATCGGGTTCAACCTTGTCGGCTATGGCTGCACCACTTGCATCGGGAACTCAGGTCCCTTGGGCGATCCGGCGATTTCCAAGGCGATCAACGACCACGATCTGGTCGCGACCGCCGTCCTGTCGGGCAACCGCAACTTCGAGGGACGGATTTCCCCCGATGTGCGCGCCAACTACCTCGCCTCGCCGCCGCTGGTCGTGGCCTATGCGCTGGCGGGTGATGTGAATATCAACCTGACCAAGGATCCGATCGGAATTTCCAAGGACGGCAAGGAAGTCTTCCTCGCGGACATCTGGCCAACCAACCAGGAAATCGCGGAACTGGTCGAGGCAACCGTGACCCGCAAGGCGTTCCAGGAGAAATACGCCGACGTGTTCAAGGGCGACGCGCTATGGCAGGCGGTCGAGACGACGGACAGCGAGACCTATGACTGGCCGCCGACTTCGACCTATATCCAGAACCCGCCCTATTTCCAGGGCATGTCAAAACAGCCCGGCGTCATCAGCGACATCACCAATGCCCGCGTTCTGGCCGTTCTGGGCGACATGATCACCACCGACCACATCAGCCCGGCCGGTTCGTTCAAAGCCTCAACTCCGGCTGGTAAGTACCTGACCGAGCGTCAGGTTCCGGTTTCCGAGTTCAACTCCTACGGTTCGCGTCGCGGTAACCACGAAGTCATGATGCGCGGCACCTTCGCCAACATCCGCATCAAGAACGAGATGCTGGATGGTGTGGAAGGTGGCTACACCAAGGGACCGGACGGCGACCAGACCTCGATCTACGACGCCTCGATGGAATATCAGGCGCGCGGCATCCCGCTGGTGATCTTTGGTGGCGTGGAATACGGCGCAGGCTCCAGCCGCGACTGGGCGGCCAAGGGCACGGCGCTGCTGGGCGTCAAGGCGGTCATCGCCGAAAGCTTCGAGCGTATCCACCGTTCGAACCTCGTTGGCATGGGCGTCATCCCGTTCGAGTTTACCAATGGCGAAACGCGCAAGTCGCTGGAACTGACGGGTGACGAGACCGTCTCGATCAGCGGTCTGGCAGGCGATCTGAAGCCGCTGAGCCTGGTTCCCTGCACCATCCTTTACTCGGATGGCCGCGAGCGCACGATCCAGATCAAGTGCCGGATCGATACCGAGATCGAGATCGAATACGTCGAACACGGCGGCGTTCTGCACTACGTGCTTCGGAACCTCGCCGCCAGCTGATCCGAAACGGATTGTTCGCGAAATGAAAGGCCCGGTTCAACCGGGCCTTTTGTTCTTGTTAAGTTCTTGATGCAAGAACGCCGAGGTATCCCTGTCAGGAGCATTGCCGTGATTGACTACCTCGATCTGCCACGCCCCACTGCCCAACGGCGGCGTGTCCGCCTGCCCTCGCTGCCGTGGGTGGAGTTTCTGGGCTTCCTGATCCTGATCGCGCTGACCCTGCCCTCAGGCTGACCCCTATTCCGCGCAGGCCTGCGGCGTGTCGGACGGACCGCTTTGCAGCGGCCACAGCGTATAGGCTGCACCGTCGCTGACGCGGCAAGTCAGGATCGGGCGGTTGTAGCCGTTGTTGTGGAATAGGCATTCGACGCCGCTGTTGCCCTGCTGGCCGGTCATCAGGAATTCGACCTCGAATGCCGGACCAAAGCCCATGAGCGTCTCTGGTCCATCACAGCCACGGATCACCACGTTCTGCCCCTCGGGCGAAATCGTCACCAGATCGTTCAGCAGGGTGGGCGATGCACCACCGCTGCGCCCCACCCGTTCATAAATGCCCTCGAAGTAATGCGGCCCCGGTGTTCCGGGCTTCGCCAGCACCGCCGACGCCTGCAAAGCGACCAGCAGAACCAGCGCGGCCTTCACTGTGAGGCCGCCTTTTCCATGGCGGGACGGACCATGTCTTTGAGAATCGCCTGTGTCAGCGGCCCCGCGTATCGCAGCACGACCTTGCCCTGACCGTCGATCACGAAGGTCTCGGGCACGCCATACAAACCCCAGTTCAACGCCATCCGCCCCGAAGCGTCAGCGCCTATCGCAGAAAAAGGATTGCCCAGTTCATTCAAAAAACTGAGCGCTTTGGCAGGGTCGTCTTTGTAGTTGATGCCGTTGATCTGAACGCCTTCGTCCGCAAGCTGCTTCAATATCGGATGTTCGGCCCGGCATGGCGCACACCAACTGGCCCAGAAATTCACCAGCTTCACGCCTGGCACGCGAAGCGCGGCGTCGGTAACAATCGGCCCCTCGCCAAGGGGCACGACGACCACGGATGGCGCGACCTGCCCCACCAGAGCAGAGGGAAGGGCGTCGGGATTGTCCCTGTTCATGCCCACCCAGAACAGCGTGGCCAGCCCTGCGAACAGCAGCGGCGGCAGGATCAGCAAAGGTTTAGCCATCCGTTTTCCTTTGTCTTGCCTCGACCGCCTCCAGCGCACGCCGCATGCGTGCATCGCGCCAAAGGCTAAACCCAACCAGCCCCATCAGAAGCAGGATCGCCGCCGCATAGGATCCAAGTACAACGGCCGCGTATTTCCCCAGAGCGATGCTCATGCCATTCGCTCGCGCGCCAAAAGGGCTTGCAGGCGGCGCACCCTGATCTCGGTCCGCGTCCGCAGCAGCACCAGCGCCACGAACAGCGCGATGAACCCGGCGATGCAGATCACCAGCGGTATCCAATAGATGTCCGAGACATTCTCTCGCGCGTCAAGTGACAACGAAGCCCCCTGATGCAGCCCCTGCGACCAGAAGTTCACCGCATAGCGGCTTAGCAGCGCAAAGACCGACCCTACCAGACATAACACACTCGTTAGGTCTGCCGCAGTGTCCGGGTGCTCCACAGCCTCCCACAGCGCGATGTAACCAAGATAGAAAAGCGCGAGGATCAGGAAGGACGTCAGCCTGGGGTCCCAGACCCACCAAGTTCCCCACATCGGCTGGCCCCAAAGCGCCCCGGTGATCAGCGCAATCACCGTCATCACCAGCCCCACCGGAGCCGCCGCCTTGGCGGCAAGGGCCGAGACGTGATGCCGCCGGATCAGCCAGACCAGCGATGCCACCAGCATCATCAGCCAGGCGTTGATCGCCATCATCGCGGCGGGGACATGCAGATAGATGATCTTGACGGTCGATCCGAAATTCTGCGCATCGGGCGTCAGGAAAAACCCCCAGAACAGTCCGACCGCAAGGCACAACGCGGATAGAGCCGCGACCCAGGGCAAAACCCGGCCCGAGGTTTCCATGAACTTCTTCGGATTGGCATATTCCCAAATCGACATCGTGCTGACCTAGGCCCTTCGCTACCGGCGCTCAAGACTTAACATGGGCGGCTCACCGCAGATTGACGCGGATTGCCGCAGCAGAGGCGAAGGGCAGCATCGCCGCCGCCCCGGCGGTAATCCCGGCCAGAAAAAGCAGGGACGTCGCCACCTCCTGCCCCGCCGCGCCCCGCCGGACGGCCTCGGCCCCAAAGATCAGCGTCGGCACATACAGTGGCAGGACCAGCAGCGACAGCAGCAACCCGCCGCGTTTCACCCCAACCACCAGCGCCGCGCCAAAGGTGCCGATCAGCGACAGCGCCGGCGTGCCGATAGCGAGCGACAGCACCAGCCATAGGTAGCCGCCCGGCGGCAGTTGCAGCAGCAGCGCCATCAGCGGCGCGATCAGCGTCAGCGGCAGCCCCGTGACGAGCCAATGCGCCAGCGCCTTGATCGCGGCGACACCCTCCAGCGGGATCGGCGCGGTCGCCAGCAAGTCCAGCGAGCCATCCTCGAAATCGAGCGCAAACACCCGATCCAGCGACAGAAGGCAGGCGAGCAGCGCGCCCAGCCAAAGGATGCCCGGCGCAATGGGGGCCAGCACCCGCGCCTCTGGCCCGACGCCCAGCGGCACCAGCAGCGCCATCATCAGGAAAAAGGCGAGGCCAAGGCCAAAGCCACCCCCGGCGCGCGTCGCAAGCCGCAGGTCTCGCAACAGCAGGGCGATCACGCGAAGGCCTCGTCAAATCCCGCTTCGGCTGACCTGCGTGCGCGGTAGCCGCCCAGATCCAGCACCGCGGCCGCCAGCCCGATATCCGCATGGGTCGCCACCAGCGCCGAGCCGCCCTGCGCCAGATGCGCCGACAACACCCCGGCAAAGCGTGTGACCGACTCCGCATCCAGCGACACGGTCGGTTCGTCCAGCAGCCAGACCTTGCGACCCGTCACCAAAAGGCGCGACAGGCCCAGCCGCCGTTTCTGACCGGCGGAAAGATCGCGGGCGGGTCGGTCCGCCAGTGATTGCAGCGACATCGCCCGAAGCGCCGCACCAACATCGCCGCCGCCGTGGATCGCCGCCCAGAAGCCCAGATTCTCCTGCACCGTCAGCGCCGCTTTCAGACCGTCAGCGTGTCCCGCATAGGCCATTGCCTCAGGCGGCAGCGACACCTGACCCGACACCACCGGCTGCAATCCCGCCAGCGTCCGCAGCAGCGTTGTCTTGCCCGCGCCGTTCGGGCCACGCAGCATCAGCGCCCCGCCCGGCGGCAGGACAAAGGACAGCCCATCGAACAGGATTACCCCGCCGCGCGCGCAAGCCAAGTCGGTGACACGAAGCTCCATCCGCGACCCCTAGCGCAAAGCGCTGTCAGCGCAAAGGGTCAGACGGGGATCAGCGCAGCGGCAATGCGCCGCCCTTCGGACAGAAGCACATTGTAGGTGCGGCAGGCAGCGGGCGAACTCATCGGCTCGACACCCAGCCCTCCCGCCTCTATGGCCTCACGAAAACCGGGCGGCAGGTGTGCGATCTCGGCCCCGGTGCCGACGAACAGCACGTCGATGCGGTCGGCCAACGCGAGCGGCGTTTCGGTATCGTCAAACCCGCCCCACCCCTGCGCCGACCATGGGGACACAAGCACCGGTCCGTGCAAGACCTTCCCGGCCACCCGGAAAAAGCCCGGCCCATAGCTGTCTATCGGTTGCGCCTCGTCATAAGTGATCTCGGTCAGCCGCATGGCCGCACCTCACGCGTCGATGTTGGCGAACTCGTTCGACTTCTTGGCCTTCTCGCTGCGGTCTAGCCCGATGAAAAGCACGATGTTCTTGGCGACGAAGACCGAGGAATAGGTGCCCAGCAGTACGCCCATGAAGATTGCAAAGCTGAAACCACGGATCACGTCGCCGCCGAACACCAGCATGGAGCCAACCGCAAGCAGCGTGGTCAGCGAGGTCATCACAGTGCGGCTCAGCGTTTCGTTGACCGACAGGTTCATTACGTCGCGCAGCGGCATCGTCTTGTATTTCACAAGGTTTTCCCGCAGCCGGTCGAACACCACGACCGTGTCGTTGATCGAATAGCCCAGGATCGTCAGCAGCGCCGCCACGATGGTCAGGTCGAACTTTATCTGGAACAGGGCGAAGATGCCGATGGTCACGAAGACGTCGTGCAGCAGGGCAAGCACGCCCCCCACGGCGAACTGCCATTCGAACCGCAGCCAGATATACAGAAGGATCCCGATGCTGGTCACAGCGACAGCCAGCGCGGAGGACCAGATCAACTCGCCCGAAACCTTTGGCCCCACCGATTCGACCGAGGAAAAGGTGATCGCTGGATCAACCGCCCGCAATGCGTTCTCGACTTCCTGGATCGTCTCGGGCGAAACCGCCTCGGTCTGCTCCAGCGCCGCTATACGGATCATGGCGACGTGCTGGTCGGGGCCAAAGCTCGGGTCGAAGACCTCGGTGATCGCGATATCGCCCAGTGGCAGCGGCTCCAGCGCCTGTCGATAGACCCCGACGTCGATCGCGGTGGTCGAATCGGTCCTGATCGTGGTGCCGCCCTTGAAGTCGATGCCGAAGTTCAGACCCATAACCCCCCAAAGGATGAAGGCCAGAACCATCAGCGCCATCGACCCGCCAAAGGTCAGCCACTGATAGCCGAAGAAGTCGAAGTTTGTCTTTTCGGGGACAAGCCGCAAGCGCCAGGCCATATCCGCCTCCTATACCACGATGGTCTTGGGACGCTTCCAAGCGTACCACATCGACATCAGTTCCCGTGTGACAAGCAGCGCCGTGAACACCGAGGTGATGATCCCGAGCGTCAGGGTGACGGCAAAGCCGCGGACCGGACCAGAGCCGAAGTAGAACAGCACGGCAGAGGTGATCAGCGCGGTGATGTTCGCATCGGTGATGGCCGACATAGCGCGGTCATAGCCGTATTCCATCGACCTGACCGGCGCCTTGTGAACGCGCAGTTCCTCTCGGATACGCTCGAACACCAGCACGTTGGCGTCGACCGCCATGCCGATGGTCAGCACGATACCGGCGATGCCGGGCAGCGTCAGCGTGGCGCCAAGGATCGACAGACAGCCGAACAACAGCACCATGTTGATCGCAAGGGCGAGGTTGGCGAAAAGCCCGAACAGACCGTAAGAGGCAAACATGAACAGCGACACCAGCACCATCGCGACAATCGCCGCGATGCGGCCCGCGTCGATGCTGTCCTGCCCCAGTTCCGGGCCGATGGTGCGTTCCTCAAGGAAATTCAGCCCGGCAGGCAGCGCACCTGCGCGCAGCAACACGGCCAGTTCGGTACTTTCCTCGACGGTGAAGTTGCCGGTGATGATGCCCGATCCGCCGGGAATGGCCGACTGGATCGTCGGGGCCGAGATCACCTCGTTGTCCAGAACGATGGCGAAGGGCTGACCGATGTTGGCGGCGGTATAGTCGCCAAAAGCCCGGGCCCCTGTCGGGTTGAAGCGGAAGTTGACCGCCGGGCGGCCGTTCTGGTCGAAGGCCGGCTGCGCATCGACAAGCTGCTCGCCCGAGACGACGGGCGTCTGCTCGATGACATAGAAGGCACCCGGCTCGTTCATCGAGGGCAAGAGCACATTGCGGGCGCCTGGCTCGGCCTTGGGGTCCGTCGTGCGGCCGACGACCGGATTGAAGGTCAGACGGGCGGTGGTGCCGATAAGCGCCTTGAGTTCCGCGGCCGAACCGATACCCGGCACCTGGATCAGGATGCGGTCGGCGCCCTGCCGCTGGATCGTGGGTTCGCGTGTGCCGACCTCGTCGATACGGCGGCGGATGATCTCAAGAGACTGCTGAACCGTGCGGTTGTCGGATGCGGCGCGTTCAGCCGCCGACAACTGGATCGTCAGGATATCGCCCTGCGCGGTCACTTCGATATCGGTCTGGCCAACCCCGGTCAGCGTGACCACCGGCTGCGCCAGCGCCCGAACGGCGGCAACCGCAGCGTCCATGTTTTCCGGCTTGCCGACCTTGACCTTCAGCACACCGGGTTCAGAGGGCTCTCGCCGCACGTTGCCCACGGTGTCGCGCTCGGTCCGCAACTTGTCGCGCACCTCGGGCCAGAAGCCGTCGATGCGGTCCTTGTAGACATCCGCAACCTTGACCTCGGCCAAGAGATGCGCACCGCCACGCAGGTCGAGACCCAGGTTCACAAGGGTTGTCGGCAACCAGCTTGGCCAGCCGTCGATTGCCGCCTGCTGCTCGGGCGTGGCAACACCCCCGGCGACCTGAACGGCTGCCAGCGCATCGTTATGTGCCTCGACCCGGTAGTAGAAGGCATTCGGCAGGGCAAAGATGAACCCGATAAGGCAGATGCCCCAGATCAGGATGCGCTTCCACAGCGGCGTTTGCATGCGTGTCGTCCGGCGTCAGGAAAGGGGATCAGGCGGCGGGTTCGGTCTTCGACACGACCTGCTGCACCGTATTGCGCGGCATCCGCACCTTCACGTTCGGCGCAATCTCGACCTCGAGCACGCCATCGTCGTTCACCTTGGTGACCTTGCCGATGATGCCGCCCTGGGTCAGAATCTCATCCCCGCGGCGAAGCTGCTCGACCATGACCTTGTGATCCTTCAACTTCTTTTGCTGCGGGCGGATCAGCAGGAAATACATGATCGCGAAGATAAGGATCAGCGGCACGAAGCTGGTGAACGCGCTGGCTGCGCCTCCGGGGGCGGCCTGTGCGAAAGCGGGGGTTACGAACATTGGTCGTCCTTTTTATTGTCGCCCGGGCGAACCCCCCGGATTTTGCGGTGGCGCACCCTATCCGCGAGGTCGCGCGATAGCAAGGCGGGGCTGGCGGCGGCGCAGATTGCGCTCGCCTCGGCCCGCTGCGCATGTAGACTTGTCTGCGCGCGTCTTCAATTTGGCAAAAGGAAAAACCCCGTGAACAGGGCGGCGATATTTCAAGGCGTCCTTGCGCTGGCCCTTATGGCGGCCCCTGGCCTGTCAGAGGCGACGCAGCCCGGCGGCATGGCGGTGGGCCAGATCACCTATGGTGGCAACCGCGCGGGTGCTGCCATTTGCACCGGCACGCTGGTGTCCGACCGCGTCGTGCTGACCGCCGGGCATTGCCTGCGCACCGGCGGCAAGGCGGCGGCGATGGAGCCATCGGACGTGCATTTCGCCCCCGGTTGGCGCGATGGCAGCGCCCCCGCCTTTCGTAGCGGCGCCGAGGTGATCCTGTCCAACGGCAGCGGTCTATCGAACGATCTTGCGCTGCTGGTCCTGGACGAACCCGTGCCTCCCGAGATTGCGACGCCCCTTACCCTTGCCGCCGCGACACCTTCGGAAGGCACGCTGACCTTTGTCGGCTATAGCCGAGAAGAGCCGGATTCGCCTTCGATCCAGAACTGCACTTTGTTCGGCAAGGACAAGGGCGTGTTGGGCTTGGGGTGCGAGGCGGTCTCGGGCAATTCCGGCGCGCCGCTGCTGGAACAGACCGAGGCGGGTTGGCTGGTGGTCGGCGTCATGGTCGCACGGTCGCGCCAGCTTGGGCTAGTCGGATCCTATGGCGCAGTGCCGGGGCCGGATCTCGTGGCGCGCATCGCGCAGCCCTGACCCGAATGGTTTTTGGCGCGGGGGTTTGAAAAGCGCACGCGGCTGAGGCATACGGGGCCACCGAATACGCCAAGGATAAAAAGCCATGCACGACATCCGCGCCATCCGCGACAATCCCGCAGCCTTCGACGCCGCTCTGGCGAGCCGGGGCCTGTCGGGCCTGTCGTCGGAACTTCTGGCCGTGGATGAGGCGCGCCGCGCCCGCATCCTTGCCGCCGAGACTGCTCAGGCCGAGCAGAACCGTGCCAGCAAAGAAGTAGGTGCAGCCAAGGCGCGCGGCGACGAGGCCGAGTTCGAACGTCTGCGCGCTTTGGTTGCGGAGAAAAAGGCCGAGATCGCCCGTCTGGGCGAGGAAGCGGCGGCAGAGGACGCACGACTGCGCGACATGCTGATGTCCATCCCGAACAGCCCGCTGGCCGATGTGCCGGTGGGCGAAGATGAGGGCGGCAACATCGAGCTTCGCCGCTGGGGCACTCCGCGCAATTTCTCCTTCACGCCCAAAGAGCATTTCGACATCCCCGCCGCCAAACCGGGGCTGGATTTCGAGACCGCCGCAAAACTGTCCGGCAGCCGCTTCGTGGTGCTGAGGGGCGCGGTTATCCGTGTTCACCGTGCCTTGGCCCAGTTCATGCTGGACACGCATATCACGGAACATGGCCTGACCGAGACCTGGACCCCGGTTCTGGTCAAGGAAGACGCGATGTATGGCACCAACCAGCTGCCAAAGTTCGCCGAGGACAGCTATCAGACCACCAACGGCTGGTGGCTGATCCCGACCTCGGAAGTGACCCTGACCAACACCGTCGCGGGCGACATTCTGGACGAGGCGCAGCTTCCCATCCGTATGACCGCCCATACCCAATGCTTCCGCTCCGAAGCGGGTTCGGCGGGCAAGGACACCTCCGGCATGCTGCGTCAGCACCAGTTCGAAAAGGTCGAGATGGTGTCGATCACCACCGCCGACACCTCGCTGGCCGAGCATGAGCGCATGACGAAATGCGCGGAAGCCATTCTGGAAAAGCTGGGCCTGCCCTATCGCACCATCGTGCTTTGCACCGGCGACATGGGGTTCGGCGCGCAAAAGACGCATGATCTGGAGGTCTGGCTGCCCGGTCAGAACACCTACCGCGAGATCAGCTCCGTCTCGGTCTGCGGCGACTTCCAGGCGCGCCGGATGAACGCGCGCTATCGCCCGGCGGGTGGTAAGCCCGAGTTTGTGCACACCCTGAACGGGTCAGGTCTGGCCGTGGGGCGCACGCTGATCGCGGTGCTGGAGAACGGCCAGCAGGAAGACGGCTCGGTCGACCTGCCCACCGTTCTGCACCCCTATCTGGGCGGCAAGACGCGGATCGCGGCGGACGGAACGCTTGTCTGACCAATGCGTTATGCATCAGGCTCGGCCCCAGCCGACCCTGATGTAGCGCGAAAGGAACTAGCGTGATCAAACCCCTGCTGGTGCTGCTGTTCGCGCTGACTTTCGCAATCTCGCCCTTCTTCACCCCGGATTTCCGGGGTTATGATCCAAGCCAGTTCCCGATCGCGGACAGACCGTCGATCCTGCCTGCGGCCTATGCCTTTTCGATCTGGCTGCTGATCTATCTCTACCTGATCGCCCACGCCGCCTATGGCCTGTGGAAACGGGCCGGAGATCCCGCTTGGGACAAGGTGCGCCTCGCTCTGATCGTGACGCTTGCCATCGGAACGGCGTGGCTGGCGGTGGCCGTTCAAAACCCGGTCTGGGCCAGCGTCCTGATCATCGCGATGCTGATCGGCGCGCTGATTGCCGTCTTTCAGGCGCCGCCGGAGCCTGATCGATGGCTGCTGCTTGCCCCCATTGCCATCCTTGCCGGATGGCTGACCGCCGCATCGGGTGTGTCTATCGGAGTTCTGCTGACGGGATTTGGCTGGTTGCAGGACACATCCGCCGCCGTCGTGATGCTCGTCGCCGTGCTGATCGTGGCAATGACCGTTCAGTTGCGCCTCACCCGTGCGCCGGAATACGGGCTGACCGTGATCTGGGCGCTGGTCGCGGTGATAGTCGCGAATGGCACGGCCAATCTTGCGGTCACGCTGCTGGCCGCGATCGGTATCGCGGCGATGGCCTGGGCCGCGTGGCGGGTCGGAAAAGGTTAGGGATAGGTTAGCGAAAACATAATATACAAGCTAAAACAACAGCTTGCGAAATCCCGTCACTGTGAAATCCGCGCCTATTCGCCGGTATTCTTTTCCTTGTGCTTCCGCAGCCGGGACGGCGCCCCCCAGTTCTTCTTCCCGGCATACGGGTTCTTATCCCCCTGCCCGCGCATCGTCAGCCGGATCGGTGTGCCCGGCATATCGAAGTGGTCCCGCAGCCCGTTGACCAGATAGCGGCGATAGCTGTCCGGCATCAGATCGGGGTGCGAACACATCACGACGAATCCCGGCGGCCGCGTCTTTACCTGCGTCATATAGCGCAGCTTGATCCGCCGCCCTCCGGGGGCTGGCGGCGGATGCGCCTCGGTCATAGCGCCCAGCCAGCTGTTCAAACGCGCAGTCGGAATGCGACGGTTCCAGACATCATGCGCCTTCAGGATCGCGGCGTGCAGGCGGTCCAGCCCCCTGCCCGTCTTGGCGGAAACCGTAACCAGCGGCGCGCCGCGAAGCTGCGGCAGGAGCCGTTCGAACATCTCTTTCAGTTCGGCCAGCTTGCCCTGCTTTTCGTCCTCAAGATCCCACTTGTTGACCGCGACGACGACCGCACGCCCCTCGGTCTCGGCAAAGTCCGCGATGCGCAAGTCCTGCGTCTCGAACGGAATCTCCACGTCCAAGAGGACCACCACCACCTCGGCGAACCGCACAGCGCGGATGCCGTCGGCGACCGACAACTTTTCCAGCTTGTCGTTGATCTTGCCGCGCTTGCGCATCCCCGCCGTGTCGAAGATGCGGGTCGGTGTGCCCATCCATGTCGTGCGGACGGAAATCGCATCGCGGGTGATCCCGGCCTCCGGCCCGGTCAGCAGGCGATCCTCACCGATGATCTTGTTGATCAGGGTGGACTTGCCCGCATTGGGGCGCCCAATGACCGCGATCTGCAGCGGCTTGGCCAGGGTCGGCTTGTGCGCATCGAGGTCGGGTTCGTCTTCGGCCTCTTCCTCGGACACATCCAGATCGACCAGCGGCGCGTCGGCCTCAGCCCGTTCCGCATAGCTGTCGGCCAGCGGTTGAAGGACGTCGTAGAGATCGTCGATACCCTCGCCATGCTCGGCTGAAAGCCGGATCGGCTCGCCCAGTCCAAGGCTGTAGGCATCAAGCGCGCCTGCGTCGCCTGCCTTGCCCTCGGCCTTGTTCACGCCAAGGATGACCTTCGCATTCTTTCGGCGCAGGATGTCGGCAAAGACCTGATCCGTCGCCGTAACCCCGGCCCGCCCGTCGATCAGGAACAGGCAGACGTCGGCCATATCCACGGCGCGCTCGGTCAGGCGCCGCATCCGGCCCTGCAGGCTGTCGTCGGTCACATCCTCCAGCCCCGCCGTGTCGATCACGGTAAAGCGCAGGTCGAACAGCTTGGCATCGCCCTCGCGCAGGTCGCGCGTCACCCCCGGCTGGTCATCGACCAGCGCCAGCTTGCGACCGACAAGCCGGTTGAACAGCGTGGACTTGCCGACATTGGGACGGCCGACGATCGCAAGGGTAAAGCTCATCGCGCCCTCCTCGGGGCCGTTTGTCGGGTCAAGCCGGTGGCCTTACACGCTTAGCACCTTAACGGAAAGCGTGAAGTTGGCCCTTGGTGCTGACGACATAGATCGTTCCACCGACAACGACCGGCGGCGTCGCGGCGCCACCCGGCAACTCCGCCGTGCCGACCAATGCGCCATCCGTCGGGCTGAAAAAGCGCAACAGCCCGTCGCTTGATGCGACCACCACGCGCCCACCAGCGAGGACCGGCCCGTAATGCGCATAGATCGTCTCACGCCGCTGCGGCTTGTCATTGACGAAATAGGGCATCGGCGCGGTCCAGATGACCTCGCCGGTCGCCGCGTTCAGCCGAACCAGTTGCGCCTGGTCATTGACAAGGAAGACCGAACCGCCCCCGACCGCCACACTGTCGACGGCGCCCTCGGTTGCCGCCCAGATCTGCTCGCCCGACGCAGTATCCAGTGCGACGGTGCGGCCAGCGGAATTACCCACGAAAGTGACATTCCCCGCGACCACGGGATCGGCGGTAATGTCCGAGGCCAGCGCATAAGCGCGGCCCAGACGATTGCCCACGACCGAGGCGCGCCACATCTCGAACCCGCCCTGCCGCATGGCGGCGACAAGCTGACCGTTCGGCAGCGGGAACAGCACAAGCCGGTCCGTAACCGCCGGACCGGACCCGCCGACCATGCCACCTTGCGTCGGGCTGCCCGCGAACTGCCACAGAATCTTTCCATCGGCAGCGTTCACAGCCCAGGCCGAATTATCGCGCGCCACGGCATAGACGATACCATCCGCCACGGTCGGGGCGCCCGTCATCGGCCCGGTCACGCGCTGACGCCAGATGACGCCGCCCGTCGCCGGGTCGATCGCCAGCAACTCGCCAAAGGCGCTGGTGACGAACAACTTGCCCTCGCCATAGGCCAGACCACCACCGGCGGCCACGTTGCCGCGGTCGGCGTTCGGGGCAAGGTTCACCTGCCACAACATGCCGCCGCCTGTCGAGGTGGCGGTCACGGTCGTGCGCGCGTCCATGGTAAAGACCCGACCACCCGCGACCACCGGGATCGTGCTGATGCGGTAGCGGCGCGAATCCGCCTCGCCGATGTCGGCGGTCCAGATGCGCACCGGCTGGGACGAGATCGCGGAATTCGGCGGCAGGTGGCGCACGTTGCTGCCGCGATGGGTCCATTCGCCCAGGGCGACCGGCGCCCCAAGGCTGATCGGCTCGCTGCGGTTCTGCTGGGCAGGCGCCCGTGGCGCAGGCTGACCCTCGGTCGGAATGCTCTCATCCAGCGGGGTGCGCGTGTCAAAGCGCTCTCCCTGCAGAATCACCTCTTTCTCGGCACAGGCACCGAGGAAAAGGATAAGGGTCAGGCCAGCCAAAGCAACGTTACGCATTCTCGTCTCCCCGGGCGGCCGTCAATTTGTTGCAGGCGTTCCGCCAAGCGCGACGATCACTTGCTCGACACGGCTGCGCAGGGCAGGTGTCGCTTCCTGATCCTGCCGCAGCGCCTCAAGCGCCGCGATGGCCCCGGCATTGTCGCCGCCTTCGGCCAGCAGCATCGCAAGCTGCTCTTGCGCCAGAACCCGGTAGGGCCGGCCCGCTACCGCGATCGGGTCCAGCAAGGCTTTGCGGTCGGCAGCGGAAATTTCGCTGCCGGCAAGGATCACCCGGCGAAGCACCGCCAGATCCTTATAGCTGGGCGGCAGCGTCGTGTCGGCAGCGACCTTTTCCAGCGCGGCCAGCGCGGCGGAGCGATCGCTGGACGGATCGGAGGCCAACAACAGGCCGAGAATTGCTCCGCGTTGACCTGGTGCCTCGATCTCGGACAAAGCAACGCGGCGCGCGGCTGCGTCGTTCATGTCCAGCGCAGTCATCAGTGCGTCGCCGAAGGCCTTGGATTGAGACTGGAACTGGGCCATGCGGTATTCGCGTGCCGCCGCGCCCCCGACGATCAGCAGCACCGCCAGAATGGCGATCCAGCCATAGCGGCGGAAGTAACCGAACAGCTTGTCGCGGCGAACCTCTTCGGTCACCTCGTCGATGAAACTTTCCGGGTTGCTCACGCGTGGCCTCCGCTCGGGGTTTTTCCCGTCTTACTTGGGCCTTGTGCGCCGCGCAACCCCGGCGCCCGGCAGGTTGCCGCCGGATCAGGCCGCCTCGGCCTCGGCATCCTCGGTCGATTGCCGCGCCCACATCGCCGCATAGCGCCCGCCCAGAGCCAGAAGCGCCTCATGGCGGCCCTCTTCCACCACGCGACCGCCTTCCAGCACGACGATCCGGTCCGCATCGACAATGGTCGACAACCTGTGAGCAATCGTGATGACCGAACGACCCTGACCCATGGCCTTCAGGCTGTCCTGAATGTCGCGTTCGGTCTGGGTATCCAATGCGCTCGTCGCCTCGTCCAGCAACAGGATGGGCGGATTCTTGAGCAAAGTCCGCGCGATGCCCACACGCTGCTTTTCACCGCCCGACAGTTTCAGCCCGCGTTCGCCCACTGTGGTCATGTAGCCGTCCGGCAGCGCCATGATGAAGTCGTGGATCTTCGCCGCCTTTGCCGCGGCCTCGAGTTGTTCACGGCTGGCCTGCGGGTTGCCATAGGCGATGTTGTACAAGACGGTATCGTTGAACAGCACTGTATCCTGCGGCACCACGCCGATCTGCGCGTGCAGGCTACCTTGCGTGATGTCGCGCAGATCCTGTCCGTCGATCCGCACTGCGCCGCCCGTGACGTCGTAGAAGCGGAACAAGAGCCGCCCGATGGTGGATTTGCCCGAGCCGGATGGACCGACCAGCGCCACCGTCTCACCCGGGCCGACGCGCAGGCTGATCCCCTTCAGGATCGGGCGCAGCGGGTCATAGGCAAAGCTCACATCGTCAAAGACGACCTCTCCGGCGGTTACGCGCAGTTCGGTGGCTCCGGGCTTGTCGTTGATCTCGGCCGGTTGCGCCAGCAGGCGGAACATCTCGCCCATGTCGACCAGCGCCTGCCGGATTTCGCGATACACGGTGCCAAGGAAGCCCAATGGCATGGTGATCTGGATCATGTAGGCGTTGACCATCACGAAATCGCCGACGGTCAGGATGCCCTGCTGCACCCCCCTTGCGGCCATGACCATGACTGCGATCAGCCCCGCCGTGATGATCAACGCCTGTCCCGCGTTGAGAAGGCTAAGCGACAGCCCCGTTTTCACCGCCGCCGTCTCATACCGCTCCATCGCGTGGTCGTAACGCTGCCCTTCGCGCGCCTCGGCGCCGAAATACTTGACCGTCTCGAAGTTCAAAAGGCTGTCGATGGCTTTCTGGTTGGCATCCGTGTCCTGATCGTTCATCTGCTGGCGCAGTTTCACGCGCCATTCGGTGACGCGAAAGGTGAAGACGACGTATACGGTGATCGTGACCACCACGACGGCCATATATTCCCAGCCAAACATCACGGCAAAGATGATCGCGACCAGCGCCAGTTCCAGGATCAGCGGCCCGATCGAGAACAGCATGAAGCGCAAAAGGAAATCGACACCTTTCACCCCGCGCTCGATCACGCGGCTAAGCCCGCCGGTCTTGCGGGTGATGTGATAGCGCATCGACAGGCGGTGAATGTGACTGAACGTCTCTAACGCCAACTGCCGCAGGGCACGCTGGCCCACGCGGACAAAGATTGCGTCGCGCAGTTCGTTGAAAGCCACCGCCCCCAGCCGCGCCACGCCATAGGCCACGGTCAACCCGACCGCGCCATATATCAGCAGCCAGCCGTCGTCACGACGCTCGCCGGACAGTGCATCGACCGCAGCCTTGTAAAGGAAGGGCGTGCCGACCGAGACCAGCTTGCCCACGACCAGCGCCAGAAGCGCCAGCACGACCCGCTGGCGCACCCATAGATGATCTTTGGGCCATAGATAGGGCAGCACCCGCTTCATGGTCTGCAGACCATTTGAAGGACGGTCATGCGCCACTGGCGCGACAGGCTTTGCTGAATTTTGTGGCATGGCTTTGCTGCGATATCGGTTTTTACGATGGGTCTGGTTGCTTCGCGACCCGATCCGAAGTATCCGGTTACTGTTCAACACTTCTTGAGTAGTTGAAGGATGGAACGAAGTAAAGTCCTCGCCGCCCTGTCGGCACTGGCCAACGACTGCCGCCTTGATCTGGTGCGCATGCTGATGCCGCATGGCGAAGACGGTTTGAGCGCGGGCGTGATCGGCGAGCGTCTGGGGCTTGGCCCTTCACGTCTGTCGTTTCATCTGGCCGCGCTGGAACAGGCCGGACTGATCCGGTCGCGCCGGGCCTCGCGCAACGTGTTCTATTCAATCGACGTCGATGGCATGGTCGGGACGGTCAACTATCTGGTCAGCGATTGCTGCTGCGGCGACCCTCGGATCGCCGCCTGCTGCAACTTGCCGGCAAGTGCTCAGTTGCCCGTAGGCACGTTGAAGACCTGACCGGGATAGATCAGGTCCGGATCGCGGATCTGGTCCTTGTTGGCCTCATATACACGGACATAACGCACGCCGTCGCCGTAGTTTTCCTTGGCGATGCCCCACAGGGTGAAGCCCGGCTGCACTGTGATCTTGGCGGTCGGCGCGGACGCGCCTGCCTCTGGAGCAGCCTGCGCCAGCAACTCCGGCGCCTCGCGTTGGAACGGGGTTTCATAGCGCGACAGCACGCGACCCCGTTCGCTTATCTGGTCGGCGCGCAGGGTGTAGACGCCTGCATCGACGGCTGGCAGCGTGCCTTCCCATCCGCCATCTGCCCCGACCTTTGCCTCCAGCAGCGGACGGTTGTTAAGGTATAACCGGACAAAACCCTCTGCCTGCCCGCGACCGGAAAGCTGGACAGCCCCGGTGGTGGAGTAAGAGATCGTGTCGATGGTCACATTGCGCAGGCGGCCAAGCTTTGCAGAATTGCCGGGTTGCAGCACCTTCGCGCCATCTTCCGTCAGCAAGAGCGCCGCTGGTGCGGATGGCTCGGGCGAGGCAGCAGGCTCTGCGGTAGCGTCAGCCACCACAGTGGCAGCAGGCGCTGCCTCGGCAGGCTGCGTCGCCTCGGCGGTTTCGGGCGACGCTGAGTCCTCCTTTGCAGGGGGCGGCGCGGCGCTCTCGTCTTCGGCCTTTGCGGCCACCGGTTCTTCCGGCACGGGCGCCGCCTGGTCCTCGGCAGCATCGGCCCCAGCCGCAGGCTCCGTCGGCGCCAGTTCTACGGGTCCCGGTTCCGCAGAGGCGACCGTTTCGGCGGCTTCCGTCGGGGCGATCACTACCTGCTCGGTCGAGGCAAGCTTCTCTGCCCCAACCGGAACGGACAAAAGCGTCATCATGCGCGGGGTGGTGCTGGGGGGCAGCGTGAACATCGCCACGAACTTGCCGCCGCCATCGGCCTCGGTCTCTGCCGCGACCACGCCATCCACCACCACCGATACAGCCGCACCCGGATCGGCCCTTCCGGCGATCAGCGCGGCCCCGTCCGGTTCGATCCGCACGACGTCAAAGGCGGGCACCACCGCCCCATCCGCTGCCGGAGCGGTCACGGATGGCGTCTGGGCTTCAGATGCCTGCACCTCGGGCTGCGCGGGTGCTTCTGCCTGCGCGCCATCCCCGACGGGCGCTTCGGCTGTTTCAACGGCGGATTGCTCCAGGCTGGCGGGCTCTTGTGGTTCGGAAGCAGCAGCCTCGGGCGCGGGTTCCGGCTCTGGTTGCGCATCAGGCTGAACCTCAGCCTGCACGGCGCTTTCGACTGGCGCCTCTGCCACCGGCGCGGATGCCACGGTTGGCTCCACGACCGGCTCCGCAGGCCGCAACACCAGCCAACCCGCCGCAGCCAGCGCGACGACCCCGCCGCCCACTATAAGGGCGTGCGCGGTGCCGCCCATTTCCTTCCACCCCGTCATTGCGGTCTTTCCCCTGCCGCTTGTGCCGCACCTGTCCCGGCGCGTGCTTGTCGTTACCACAGGAACCCCGATATTCAGGGCCGACGCAACAAGATTCAGGAAGACATTTCCAATGACGCAACTTCGTTCGGTCTGCGTGTTCTGCGGCTCACGCCCCGGTGGCGATCCCGCCTATGCGGCCGAGGCGCGCGCGCTTGGCACGCTGATCGCGACCCAGGGCTGGCGGCTGGTCTATGGCGCGGGCGACGTCGGCCTGATGGGAGAGGTCGCCCGCGCCGCGCAGACGGCGGGCGCGCGGACCATGGGCGTGATCCCGACGCATCTGGTGCTGCGCGAACAGGGGCGGCGCGACCTTACGACGATGGTCATCACCGAGGACATGCACGAGCGCAAGAAGGTGATGTTCATGAACTCGGACGCCATCGTGGTGCTGCCGGGCGGCGCGGGCACGCTGGACGAGTTTTTCGAGGTGCTGACCTGGCGCCAGATCGGCCTGCACAACAAGCCGATCTTCCTGCTGAACACCAAGGGCTACTGGAACCCTTTGGCCGCACTGACCGAGCATGTCATCGCCCAGGGCTTTGCCGAGGCTGTCATGCGGGACTTCGCGACCATGGCGGCGGATGTGGCCGAGCTTGAGACAGGTCTAGTGCGGGCCTTCGCCGCCTAGCTCGATCAGGGTCAGTTCCGGTCTGCGCAGGAAACGCAAAGGCAGGCCCGAACACCCCAACCCGCCCGAGACGACAAGATCGCGTCCATCTTCGCGAATGTGGCCGTAAACATAGCGTGACCCGAATCTTGACGGCACGACCGGCGTCCAGCCCCAGAAGTTGATCTGGCCACCGTGGGTGTGGCCCGACACGGTCAAGGCAACCCTTGGCGGCACTGAAGGAAAGATGTCCGGCTCATGCGCGAGCAGGATTGCAGGAGATTCGTCGGTCACTTGGGCAAGTGTCGCCGGCAAATCCTCGACGCCCATCGGCTCGGCCATGCGGCCAAAGGCCTGCTGGCAGCCAAGACCCAGCACCCAAAGCCCGTCCGCGCCTCCGATGCGCACCGCTTCGTTTTCCAGCACCCTAACCCCGGCGGCGGACAAATCCCTCGCATATGCCACAGGCCCGCGCCCGCTTGCCTGCGCCTCGGGATCGGCCAGCCAGTCGTGGTTGCCCATGACCGCAAAGACGCCGAGCGGAGCCTTGAGCGCAGCCAGCGCCCGAGCGACCTCTCCCATCGCCACCTTACCTGTCACAAAGACATGGTCGGCCAGATAGTCGCCCATCACTGCGATCAGATCGGGCTGGAGAGCATTTGCCGCCTCGACCGCTTCGCGCAAACGCGCCAGCGGCATCTGCGGGCCGCCAACATGGGGATCGGCGAATAAGAGCAACCTAAGTCGCCGCCCCTGTGGCCAACTGTCCGGCCTGACCCGCCACTTGGCCAGCGACAGCCAGTCGGGTATCGTCATCGCGGCGCTGGTTCGGCCACGGTGCGCTCGGGCGTCATGTGGTGCGCCCTTTCCCTACGGAAGGACGCAATCGAATAGAGGATGATCGAGGCCCAGATCAGTCCGAATGCCCATTTGTGCCAGATGGTGAAGGGCTCGCCGAAGACCACCACCGCGCACAGGAATTGCAGCGTCGGGTTCACGAACTGCACCAGTCCGACAGTCGCCATCGAGGCGCGCTGCGTGGCGTAGGCGAACAGGATCAGCGGCCCGCCGGTGATGATGCCCGAGGCCATCAGCAGCAGCGTGGTTTCCCAGCCATCTCCGGGGTTATGCCCGAAGAAGTGTCCTCCCGGACGCCCGCCTTCGCCCGCAAGCCCTGTCTGGACCAGGAAAATCCACAGCAGGGCCAGCGGCGACAGCAGGATCACTTCGGCCGTGACCGAGGTGATCGGGTCAGCCGTCAACCGCTTCTTGATCAACCCGTAGATTCCGAACGTTGTCGCCAGCGTCAGCGCGATCCATGGCGGCACCTGCAGCCCCCAGGTCAGCAGCCCGACCGCAACGGCCGCGACAACTGCCGCAACTGCCTGCAGGCCGTCCAGCTTTTCCCCAAAAAACATCATGCCGATCACCACCGCCACGATCGGGAAAATGTAGTAGCCAAGGCTCGCTTCAGTCGCGAGGCCGATCTGCACCGACAGGATGAACAGGAACCAGTTGGTCGAGATCATCAGCGCGGCGATCAGCACCACCCGCACATCGCGCGACCGGATCAGTGACCAGACCGAATTCAGGCGACCTTTCATGGCAAGGATGATGGCGAAGAACACCGCCGACCAGACCGTGCGATGGCTCAGCACTTCCAGCGGAGGCACCTGTTCCAGCGCCTTGTAGTAGATCGGCGACAGGCCCCAGATGACTGCGGCGGCCAGCATGGCGAGAACGCCCTTCGATGCCTCGCTCATCGCCCTGCCCCCAATGCCCCAAATGAAAACCGCCACCCGTTTGCTCGGACGGCGGCACAAGGATTTGCAGATCGCTGCCGCTACGGCAAGCGGTCAGAGCTTTGCGGCAACCGCTTCCCAGTTGACCAGCTTGTCCAGGAAGTTGGTCAGGTAGCCAGGACGCTTGTTACGGAAGTCGATATAGTAGGAATGTTCCCACACGTCGCAGCCCAGAAGCGCCTTCTGGCCAAAGCACAGCGGGTTCACGCCGTTCTCGGTCTTGGTGATCTTCAGGCTGCCGTCCTTGTCCTTGACGAGCCATGCCCAGCCAGAGCCGAACTGGCCCGCACCGGCGGCGCCGAAATCTTCCTTGAACTTGGCGACCGAGCCGAACGCGTCGGTCAGAGCCTTTTCCAGCGCACCGGGGATCTTCTTGTTGTCGCCGGGGGCCATCCATTTCCAGAACTCGGTGTGGTTCCAGTGCTGCGAGGCGTTGTTGAAGATGCCGTTCTGCGCGACGGCACCAGCCTGATAGGTGCCCTTCACGATGTCTTCGAGCGACTTCGATTCCCACTCGGTGCCGGCGATCAGCTTGTTGCCGTTGTCGACATAGGCCTTGTGGTGGATGTCGTGGTGGAACTCCAGCGTCTCTTTCGACATGCCGAGCGATGCCAGCGCATCATGGGCATAGGGAAGGTCGGGAAGGGTGAAAGCCATCTGACTGTCCTTTCAAGGCTGTTTGGTCTGGCGTGACTAAGGTCTGCCGCAAGTACAAGGTCAAGGGGCTAGCTTAAGTTCCCCCTGAAATCAGTCGAGCTGAAGCTCGCTGCCCGGCTGCGCGGAATGCGTGAGCAAGCCCATGACATAGGCCGCGACCGAGCGGAAGGCGACAAGGGTATAGCCCGCGTCGTCGCGCCAGAAGGCGCAGGCGACCTGGGCCAGCCTCGTGCGACGCAACTCACCCTCGGCAAGCGAGGAGTGATCGACGGGCGACAGCTTCATGAGCACCTGATCGGCCTTTGGCCCTTCGATGCGAAAGACGCAGCGGGCGTCGGAGACGTTTACGGCCAGGAAATGCTTGCCTGCCAATGCCTTGTTCAGCGCCTCGATTGCCGCATCGACTTCCGCATAGGGCAGCACGATCAGCCATTCATCGGGCGACATCCAGCCGATCGACCGGTCGCCCTTCGTGGCGATGCGCCGGACCTCGGGCATCGGCAAGCCGACGACCTTTTTGACGGCAACAGCCAGACCGGGCAGGTCGGGCTTCGCGCGCAGGGTGATCATGCCCAGGGGACCTATCTCTTGCACCTGCGCAAAGCCATCGAAGGTCGTGTTGCCAAGGGCGGAGCGGGGTTCAGACATTCTGTTTCTCCCCATCCTTGTCATAGAAGACCGGATCGACGATCCGCGCGGTCACTACGCCACCGCCCATCTTGGGGAAATCCAGCGTCTCGCCCATGCGTTCCGGCCCATGACGGACCAGACCCATGGCGATGCCGCGGCCAAGCGTCGGCGAGAAGTAGGTCGAGGTGATGCGGCCCTGCACATTGCGCTGGCCGTTGGCGTTGTTGCCTTCGGCGACGGCATAAGCTCCATCGGGAATGACCGAACCATCGGTGCTTTCCAGACCCACCAGACGCCAGCGGTCCGGGCTTGCAAGGAAGGCTCGTTCCTGGCCGCGTTTGCCAAGATAGTCGGTTTTCTTCTTTGAAATCGCCCAGTTGAGGCCAAGATCCTGCGGGATCACTGTGCCATCCGTCTCATCCCCGATCATGATGAAACCCTTTTCGGCGCGCAGGACGTGCAGCGCCTCGGTGCCATAGGGCATCACGCCCAGCCCATCGCCCTCGCGCAGACAGGCATCCCAGAAGGCCGCGCCATGGCTTGCCGGAACGGCGATCTCGTAGCTGAGTTCGCCCGAAAAGCTGATGCGATAGACCCGCACCGGGAAACCGGCGAGCGTGCCGTCGACCCATTGCATGAAAGGCAGCGCCTCTTTCGAGACGTCCATGCCGCCGAGATTCAGCAGCAATTCCCGGGCCTTGGGGCCGACAACGGCGACCTGGGCATATTCCTCGGTCAGGTTGGCGGTATAGACCTGCCAATCCCACCATTCGCATTGCAGCCAGTCTTCCATATGGGCGTGGATGCGATCCGCGCCGCCCGTGGTGGTGTGGCAGAGGAAGGTTTCCTCGTCGATCCGCGCGACAACGCCGTCGTCCATCAGGAAGCCGGATTCACTGCACATCAGCCCGTAACGGCATTTGCCGACTGCCAAATTCGACATGACGCCGGTGTAGAGCATGTCGAGGAACTTGCCCGCATCGGGGCCTTTGACAAGGATCTTGCCAAGGGTCGAGGCGTCCAGCAGCCCGACGTTCTGGCGGACGTTCAGGATTTCGCGGTGGACCGCCTGTTCGTGGGTCTCGCCAGCCTTCGGGAAGCAGTAGGGACGGCGCCAGAGCCCCACGGGTTCGAAGTAAGCGTTTGATTTCTCGTGCCATTCGTGGATCGGTGAACGGCGAAGCGGCTGGAATATTTCGCCGCGCGCCTCGCCCGCGAGGGCGCCGATGGTGACGGGCGTGTAGGGAGGGCGGAAGGTTGTGGTGCCGACCTGGGGGATTTCCTCACCCAAAGAATTAGCAAGAACGGCAAGGCCGTTGATATTGCTTAGCTTACCCTGATCCGTCGCCATCCCGAGCGTTGTGTAGCGCTTGGTATGCTCGACACTCTCGTAGCCCTCACGGGCGGCGAGTTGGACGTCCGAAACCTTCACGTCGTTCTGGTAGTCGAGCCACATCTTGGAACGCAAACCGGGGTGCGCCCCCTGCGGCATCATCCATATGGCTTCGGTATGGCTTTGGTATGGATTCGATACAGACAGTTTGGCGGATTTCTTTGCCTTCTTGCCCGCTGCCGTCACTGCCGCCACACCAGCCGCCTGCGCGTCGGCCAAAAGGTCCGCATCGTCCAGCGCGCCATTGGCGGCGCCTGCCGCGATCACCATGGCAGAACCGTCATGGGTGATCGGCGGGCGCGCCGGGTCGGGGCGGAAGCAGGCATGCGTCGCATCCCAGGTGAGCTTGCCGCCGCAATGGCTCCACAGGTGGACGACCGGCGACCAGCCGCCCGACATGGCGACGGCATCGCAGGCGATCTCTTCCAGCATCGAACCTTCGCCTGCCTGCAGGCAGATCTCGACGCCGGTCACGCGCGCGGTCCCCTTGACTTTGGCGATCGCCCTGCCCGTCTCGATCCGAATGCCAGCCGCACGGGCCACCGCAGGCAAGGGGCCATCGGCGATGATGCGGGCGTCGAGGATTGCCACGACCTGCATACCGGCGCGGTGCAGCACCAATGCCGTGCGATAGGCGTCGTCGTTGTTGGTGACAACGACCGTGCGATCACCGGGAGAGACGCCGTAATTCACCAGATAGTCGCGCACCGCCGAGGCGAGCATCACGCCGGGAATGTCGTTGCCCGCAAAGGCCAGCGGACGCTCGATGGCGCCGGTCGCGGTCAGGACACGGCCCGCGCGGATGCGCCACAGCCGGTGTCTGGGCCGGCCATCGCCGGGCGTGTGGTCGGCGACCCGTTCGTCCACGAGGACATAGCCGTGGTCATAGACACCCGCCGCCATGGCGCGGAGGCGGAGCGTGACGTTCGGCATCGCGGCGAGCGACGCAACGGTTTCGTCGGCCCAGTCCTGTGCCGGTTTGCCGTCGATCTCCAGCCCATCGACAGGCGCACGACCGCCCCAATGCGGTTGCTGCTCGACCAGCCAGACCTTCAGGCCCGCCTGCGCCGCGATCAGCGCTGATTGCAGCCCGGCGATACCACCGCCGACGACCAGCAGGTCGCAGAAAGCATAGGCCTGTTCATAGCGGTCCGCGTCGCGGTCCTTCGGCGCTTTGCCCAAACCCGCCGATTGCCGGATGATCGGCTCGAACACATGCTTCCAGAAGGCGCGCGGATGGATGAAGGTCTTGTAATAGAACCCGGCGGGCAGGAAGCGGCTGGCGTAGTTGTTCAGCACGCCCACGTCGAATTCCAGGCTCGGCCAGTGGTTCTGGCTGGCGGAAACCAGCCCGTCGAACAGCTCGGTCGTCGTCGCGCGCTGGTTCGGCTCCAGCCGACCGCCTTGCCCCAGGTTCACGAGCGCGTTCGGTTCTTCGGGGCCCGAGGCCACGATGCCGCGCGGGCGGTGATACTTGAAACTGCGCCCGACCAGCATCTGGTCGTTGGCCAGCAGCGCCGAGGCGAGCGTATCGCCGGCATAACCGGTCATGCGTTTGCCGTTGAAGGTGAATTCATGGCTGGCCGAGCGGTCGATCAGCCGCCCGCCACGGGCGAGACGCGTGCTCATGATGCGGACCTCGGGATGATGATGGTGCCCCCCCACCCCGGCCCTCCCCCACAGGGGGGGAGGGAGGCGCTTGCTGTTGAGGGTTGCGCTTGCGGCAACCGGGCGGAAGTGCCCCCCCACCCATCCTCCCCCACAAGGGGGGAGGAGCCGTCCCGCACGACCGATGTCAACCAGTTGCCATAGGTGCGGTCTTCGGCAGGATGCGCCTCCCTCCCCCCTTGTGGGGGAGGGATGGGGTGGGGGGGAAAGCGTCTCATACGTTCGGCTCCCAGCCCGGCCGGCGGGCTTTGATGGCGTCGATAATCTGCGGTGGAGGCTCGGGCACCTGCGCGGGGTAGGTTCCGAAAACCTCCAGCGTCGCGGTGTCGCGGGCCGCCAGGAACCACTTGCCGCAGCCGTAGGCATGGCGCCAGCGTTCGAAATGCACGCCCTTGGGGTTCTTGCGCGCGAACATGTAGGATTCGAAATCGTCATCCGACGATCCGGGGCCGAAGCGCTTCAGATGCGCCTCGTAACCGGGGGAGAGTTCGGTTTCCTCGGCCATCACGCCGCAGTAGGGGCATTCGAGGGTCAGCATGGGCTTTGTCCGGTCTGGCGGAGAAGCCGGGGGCGCTGCCCCCGGACCCCCGGGATATTTGTGAACAGAAGATGGCCAGTCATCAGTGTGCCACCCCGGCGGCCACTGACTCGTCGATGAACCGGCCCTCGCGGAAGCGTTCGATGCCGAATTCGGCGGCGAGCGGGCCGGGTTCGCCCTTGGCCATCAGTTCGGCCATGGCCCAGCCGGAACCGGGAATGGCCTTGAAGCCGCCGGTGCCCCAGCCGCAGTTGATGAAGCAGTTGCCGAGGGGTGTCTTCGAGATCAGCGGCGAGCGGTCGCCGGTCATGTCGACGATACCGCCCCATTGCCGCAGCATCTTGAGGCGCGAGATCATGGGGAAGGTCTCGACCAGCGCGCGGAGCGTTTCCTCGATGTGGTGGAACGAGCCGCGCTGGGTGAAGTTGTTGAAGCCGTCGGTGCCGCCGCCGATCACCATCTCGCCCTTGTCGGATTGCGACATGTAGCCGTGGACGGTGTTGGCCATCACGACCACGTCCATGCAGGGCTTGATCGGTTCGGAGACGAGCGCCTGAAGCGCCACCGCCTCGATCGGCAGGCGGAAACCGGCCATGTCGGCGACCTGGCCCGAATGGCCGGCGACGACGATGCCGAGCTTTTTCGTGCCGATGAAGCCTCTGGTGGTCTCGACCCCCGTCACCTTGCCATCGGCCTGGCGAACGCCGGTGACTTCGCATTGCTGGATGATGTCCATGCCCATGGCCGAGCAGGCGCGGGCATAGCCCCAGGCGACCGCGTCATGCCGGGCGGTGCCGCCGCGCGCCTGGTAGAGCGCGCCGAGGATCGGATAGCGCGGGCCGTCGATATTGATGATCGGCACCAGTTCCTTGACGCGGGCGGGGGCGATCCACTCGGTCTCGATCCCCTGCAGCATGTTGGCATGGACCGTGCGCAGGTAGCCGCGGACCTCATGATGGGTCTGGGCCAGCATCAGGAGGCCGCGCGGGGAGAACATGACGTTGTAGTTCAGGTCCTGGCTCAGCGTCTCATACAGGCTGCGGGCTTTCTCATAGATCGCGGCGGAGGGGTCTTGCAGGTAGTTCGAGCGGATGATGGTGGTGTTGCGGCCCGTGTTGCCGCCGCCGAGCCAGCCCTTTTCGATGATCGCGACATTGGTGATGCCGAAATTCCGGCCGAGGTAATAGGCGGTGGCGAGTCCGTGGCCGCCAGCGCCGACGATCACGACATCGTAGGAAGATTTGGGCGTCGCCTTTGCCCAGGCGCGGCTCCACCCCTGGTGGTTGTTCAAAGCCTCGCGGGCGATGGCGAATACGGAATAGCGTGTCATCGTGGGCTGGGCTTTCCCTGCAGGCTGGGCGGCTGCCCTGTCATGGAACGCTCGCGCGTTTGGCCCGCCACCGCAAGCGGCACTCTCGGGAAATTTACGACATGGGCCTGCGACAGAAAGTCGGACCAGGCCGGTAACGCTTTTTGCGGCTTTTGCCGGGCGGCCCCAGGCATTACATGAGGGCGCGAAGGAACGGGGGCGGCATGGCATTCTGGATCGCGGCGGTGGCAATCGGTTTGGCGGTGACGGCGTTGTTGCTGTCGGCGCTCTTGCGGCCGCGTGGCGGGATGGAACCCGCAGCGGCCTATGACCTGCGGCTGTATCGCGAACAGTTGCGCGAGGTGGATCACGATCTGGCGCGCGGGCTGATTGCGGCGGGCGATGCCGACCGGCTGCGCACCGAGGTTTCGCGCCGCGTGCTGGAGGCGGACCGCGCGTTGAACGCAGCGGTGCATCCGGGGGCGGCGCCCCGGCAGGCGACGCTGGCCATCGCGGGCTTTGTCGTGGTGGTGATGATAGGGGCGGTCCTGGGTTATTTGCGGATGGGCGCGCCGAGCTATCCCGACATGCCACGTGCCGACCGCATTGCGCTGGCAGACGAGATTTACAAGGCGCGCCCCACGCAGGCCGCGTTAGAGGCCGCGGCGGCGTCCAACCCCACACGCACCGATGTCGATCCATCGTTCCTGGAACTGATGGACAAGCTGCGCGCGGCGCTGAAGGACCGCCCCGACGACCAGCGGGGGCATGGGCTTTTGGCGCGGAACGAGGCGGCGCTGGGGAATTACCGGGCCGCCGCCACGGCGCAGGCACAGCTGATCGCGCTGAAAGGCGATGGCGCTACGGCGAATGATCATGCCGCCCTTGGGGAATACCTTGTTCTGGCTGCGGGCGGTTTCGTCTCGATCGAGGCGGAGGCGGAACTGACCCGTGCGCTGGAGATGGACCCGGCAAACGGGCTGGCCAGCTATTATGCCGGGCTGATGTTCGCGCAGGTGGCGCGGCCCGACCGGGCCTTCACGCTGTGGGCCTCGCTGTTGCAGCGGTCGGGGCCGGATGATCCCTGGGTTCCGGCGCTGCGCGCGCAGTTGCCGGGGGTGGCAGAACAGGCGGGCGAAATGCGCTATGTCCTGCCGCCGCTTGCCGTGCCGGGGCCAAGCGCCGAGGATATCGAGGCGGCGGCGGGGTTGAGCGATGCCGAACGGCAGGAGATGGCGCGCGGCATGGTCGAGCGGCTGAACCAGCGGCTGGCAACCGAGGGCGGCAGCGCGCAGGAATGGGCGCGGCTGATCGGCGCCTATGGCGTGCTGGGAGAGACGGACAAGGCGCGCCAGATCTGGTCCGAGGCGCAGCAGCGGTTTGCAAGCCAGCCGGGCGATATGGAGACGCTGCGCGCAGCGGCTGTCACGGCGGGGGTGGCGGAGTGAGCGTGATCGAGGACGTCGCAGAGTTTGCCGCCACCCTTCCAGCCACGGGCGCCATCGCCGGGCTCGACCTTGGCGAAAAGACCATCGGCGTGGCGGTGTCGGACGCGTTCCGCCGGGTGGCAACGCCGCTGCTGACGATCCGGCGCAGCAAGTTCACCGCCGATGCGGATGAGCTGATGCGCGTTGTCTCAACGCGGGGCATCGCAGGGCTTGTGCTGGGGATGCCGCTGAACATGGACGGCAGCGAGGGGCCGCGCGCGCAATCCACCCGCGCCTTTGCCCGCAACCTTGGCCGCATTACCCCCCTGCCCGTCACCTTCTGGGATGAGCGGCTCAGCACCGTGGCGGCGGAGCGGGCATTGCTGGAAGCCGACACTTCGCGCAGGCGCCGCTCTGAAGTCATCGACCATGTTGCTGCCGGTTACATCCTGCAGGGCGTGCTTGACCGTCTGGGCTATCTGGGTCGCGACGGCGGCTGAGCGCGTCACGCCGAAAACACTGTCGAGAATCATGCCACCACCCTAGCGTGCTGACCTTGGGTCAACGTGACCGGCGCATTACGCCGGGTGGAGGGCAAAGTGATTGATCGGCGATTTGGAAAGAGTTTTCCTGTAAACCGTCTTGCAGGGGCGATTGCGGTCGTGATGGCTGTTGGCATTGGCCCGGTCGCACAACCCGCAGCGGCGCAATCTTCCGCGCTTTTGCCGCTGGACGAGACGGCGCTGAAACAAAGCTTCGATGATCTGGCGAAGGAAATGCTGGTGCCGGGCGCGGTCCTGCTGCTGCGCACACCGGCGGGCGAGGTGATCCTGACATATGGGCAGCGCGGGCTGGACGACCCGACACCGGTAACGCCGGACGATCACATCCGCATCGGATCGAATACCAAGACGATGACGGGAACGGTCATCCTGCAGATGGTGCAGGAGGGCAGCCTGAAGCTGGACGACCCGGTGTCGAAATACATCCCCGGCGTTCCGAACGGCGAAAACATTCCGCTGGAACTGCTGCTGAACATGCGCAGCGGGCTGTTCAACTATTCGACGACCTACAAGATGAACCATATCCTGGACACCCAGCCGGACAAGGTCTGGACCACCGACGAACTGCTGGAGATCGGGTTTTCGGTGCCGCCCTATTTCCCGCCGGATCAGGGCTACCGCTATTCCAACACCAATACCGTCCTCCTTGGGCTGATCGCCGAGAAGATCGACGGCAAGCCGCTGGAGACGATCTTTCAGGATCGGATTTTTGGTCCCCTGGGGCTGAAAAACACGCTTCTGCCCGCCCCGACATCGAACCAGATCCCCGAACCCTATGCCCACGGCTACATGTATGGCGACAACATCATCACGCTTGCGGATAACTCGGTGCCGCCCGACATGATCTATGAGGCGCAGCAGGGCCGGCTCAAGCCCATGGACCAGACTTTTGCCAACCCATCCTGGGGATGGGCGGCGGGGGCGGGCATCTCGACCGCGAACGATCTTGCGACCTATGCCGAGGCGCTGGTGGGGGGCGGGCTTTTGAAGCCCGAGATGCAGAAGATCCGCATGGACAGCCCGAAGCCCGCGAACCCGGACGATCCCGATTCAGCCTCTTACGGGCTGGGCATCGCGCGGTTCGGGCCGCTTTACGGCCATACCGGGGAACTGCCGGGCTACAACAGTTTCATGGGCAGCGATCCGGTCAACAAGGTGACGCTGATCGTCTGGACGAACCTTGCCCCTGCCGCCGATGGTCGCGATCCGGCGACGACGATTGCAAAGTCGCTGGTCGGGCTGATCTACGCGCCGCCGCAATAGGACTGTCGCTTGCGGCAGAAAGGGCACGGGGCGCGGCGAATACGTCGCGGAAACGTCGTTCCGGGGTGATCGGCCGCACTGCTGCCCCATATATCCTGCAAGGGGCGCTTGACGCCCTGACCGCATGGGGTCGGGACGAGCAGTCTTGAAGGACCGGGACGTGAAGGACGGCGGCGACGCTGAAGGCGTATGGAAGCGGGACGAGGTTCAGTCCCCTTGCGTGAAGCTATGCGTGGTTCACCCCGAGGAACGGCTTTGCGTCGGCTGTTATCGCACCATCGAGGAAATCGCAGGCTGGTCGCGGCTGACCGAGGCCGAGCGTATCGCGATCATGACCGACCTGCCCTCGCGCGCACCTCGCTTGCGCAAGCGGCGCGGCGGGCGCAGCGGGCGGCTGGATCACTAGGTGCCTGTGAAGTAAGTGCGTTTGGCGAAGGCCATCGCCTTCGCCATGCTGTGAAGATCGAGTTCACGGGCCGGTGGCCCAAAGCCACCGGCCAGCGCCCGCCCCGCCGATGGCGGGCGCTTCGCACCCGCCGGGGCAGGCACTTTTGGTCCCGCCCGTTCCAGATGTTGTCAGAATGCTCCCGCTTTCAGCGCGTAACGCCGCCTTGCCTCGCATTGACGGCGTCCCACAGCCGGTGGACCGCGCCCACTCCCCGAACCCCGGCGCGGCCCGCAAGGCTGCGCAGATCTCCGGCGATCAACGCGGGCAGGCGGTTCATCCGGGTGCGGAACACGCCGCCGCGCCAGACAAAGGCCCAGCCCCGCCGCGCAAAGGCACGGCGCAGCGCCAGCACGACAAAGCTGGCGAGCATCACGCCGGCAAACACATCGCTCATCCAGTGGACGCCAATCATCACCCGGCTGATGCCGACCCACAGCGCCACCGAAAGGAAGGCAAGCCGCAGCCGGGGAAACAGACAGGCCAAAGCGATGGCAAGCGCAAAGATCGTGGTTGCATGGCCCGAGGGAAAGCTCGCCCAGGCCGATTCAAGACGCATCGGCTCAAAGGAAAACATGCCGTCCGTTCCGGGCCGGGCGCGACCGATCACCTGTTTCAACAGGCTGGAGGCGATACCGGCAATCGTGACAGAGGCCAGCACGAAACCGGCAAGCCCCGCCGCGTGACGATACAGCACGGCCGTCCTTTGCCGCTTGGCACGGGACGCAGCCATGCGGAACATCAGCACCATGGCCAGCGCCAGGGAGATTTTCCATCCCGAGTTGCCAAGCGAGGTGACATCCCGGAACAGGTGCCTCTGGTCGGGCAGCAGGCTTGCGCCCAGCTGGTTCAGCGGCGCGTCAAGGAACAGAAGTGACGCCAGCAGGATCGTGGCGGCGACCGCTGCCAGACCGACGGGGTGATTGCCGAACAGCCAGCGCGGCAGACCGGCATCGACGGGAACGGGGCGGCGGCGGGTCATTCTGCGCCCCCGTTGCGGTAAAGCGTGACGCCGACATTGCGGCCTGCGCCGATGGCGAAACCCTGGACACGGCCGACCTGCTCCAGAGGCACATCCGTCGTGGCGCGCGCGAATTCCGGCGCGACCCGATCCTCGACCGCGATAAGGGTGCAGGCCTGCCCCGCAGCTTTCGCCGCCCGATCGACGGGCAGAAGCTGCGTCTGGCGCGAGGTGCGCACGATCAGCGAAGGCTCGGTATAGCCGGTCGAGACCAATCTGGTTTCCGCGCATTCCTCAGGCGTGGCGTCGCGGATCAGCGCCGCCAGCTGGTCCGAAGGCCAAAGCCACGGCGTGCGGGCCAGCGTGGCAACCGCACCGGCCAGCGTTATGGCGGCCATGACCGCCAGACAGGCGGGAAGCGCGTGGCGCAGATCGCGCGTCAGCGCCCGGCAGGCGGCCAGCGCCACGACCAGAACCGGCGGCAGGGCCAGCACGGCGGGCCATGCGGCGGAAAACCCTGCGCCCGTCGATGCGGCGAGCCAGGCCGAGGCTCCCAGCAACAGGGGCGCCAGCGCAAGGAAGGGCAGCGCCACGGCGCGGCCCAGTGGCGGCAGCGCACCCGCCGGTCTTGCCATCAGGGCGGCGCAGGCCAGCAGGGCCAGCGCGGGATAAAGCGGCAGGGGGTAATGGATCAGCTTGGTCGGAACCGCCTCCAGCACCAGCCAGAAAGGAATGATCCAGGCCAAAAGGAAAATGCTGGCCTTCGCCCGCCGATCCGCCCAGATCGCGGGCAGCATCAACGTCAGAAGCGCCGATCCGGGCCAAAAGGTAAGCCAGAGCAGTGCCAGATAGGTGCCGGGAGGGGCGCCTTTGCCCTCCTGGCCTTCCGCAACCTTGGCCAGCAAATCGCCGCCGACCGACGCTTGCCAGAACTCGCCCCCGGCACGCCAGGAGATCGCCATGGCCCAGGGCAGCAGGATGGCCGCCCCCAGCGCCATGGCGCGCCAGTTGCCAATAGGGCGGAGCCAGTTGCGGTCCCGCTGGACAAGGCACAGGGCAAGCACCGACAGACCGACGATCATCGGCCCGACCGGCCCCTTGACCAGCGCGGACAGGCCGAACGCCGCCCAGAAGGCATAGACCCGCCATTGCCCAAGCGCCGTGCCAGAATAGGCGCGAGCCAGCACGGCCATCTGCACCAGCACCAGCGCCAGCAGCACCGCGTCGGTCTTGGCGATCCGCGCCTCGCCCGCAAGCACCAGGGTTCCGGCAAAAAGGATTGCCCCCAGCAACGCGGGTGCCGCGCCGGTCAGCGAAACCCCGACAACCTGCACCAGAACGACAGCGGCAATGGCGGCAAGGTAGGATGGCAGGCGGCTGGCCCAAAGCGGCGCATCGGCGCCCTGCCCCACCGCCTCCATCGCGGCGACCTGCATCCAGTAGATGCCTACCGGCTTTTTATAGCGCGCCTCGTCCTGGAACCGGATGTCTATGGGATCGCCGCTTTCGATCATCTGGCGGCTGGCCTGCACAAAGCGGGCCTCGTCCCGGTCGCTGACGGGCAGCGAGACCAGCCCCGGCAGGAACACAAGCGCGGCAAAAACAGCCAGCGCCGTGCGCTGAACGGCGGCGGATGCGGCCGCGATGCGGGCGACGAAAGCCTCGACCCGCGTCATGGATGCGATCCGTAAAATGGGGCCGACGCCCCCGGCGAAAGATCCGCTGAAACCGTTAGTGATAGCCTGCACGCCTGCTGCGCCCTTTTCTCATGGCCTGTCGCGGCCCTTGAGCAAGCAGATTGCAACATCAAGATGACGCCCCGATTGCGAGCGGATTACAAAATTGAAAACTACGGCAAGACACCAGCCCGCACATTACGGCAGACCGATCCAGTCTGTGATGTCTGCCACCTCGGGACGGAAGTAGGCGATCATTCGTCCCCCGGGCGCGGCGGCGGCACCTTCGGTCCAGGGTGCCATGCCATGCAGTAGCAGGCGATGCAGCAGCAGGGCCTCTCCCGGAACCGCGGACAGCATGACGCGCCTGCAGTCGGCGAAGGCCATCCGACGCGCCGCGTGATAGGCGTCGGTCAGATCGACATTCGGCCAGTCGGCAGGCGAACGGGGTTCAAGCACCGCGCCCAGCGCTTTGCGCATGATCTCATGGCTACCCTCCCAAACGACCAAGGGGGCCGCTTCGGGATCAGCATTGGTAAGCGGCAGGCCAAGGATGAAGCCATGGGGTTCTTTCAGCATCCGCCGTCGGTCGGGGCCGATGGGCAAAAGGCCATCCACATGCGCGGCATCCCGCGTCAGGCGATAGCGGAAGGCGGCCCCGCTCTCTTCGGTGGAAGGCTGCGGATAGCCGGGGCGCAGGGTGGAAAGCTGCGCGCGGTGCCAGTTCCGCGCGCGAAACGGCAGGTGGCGCAGCAGCGTCTCGGGCAGTTCGACACCAGCGACCGCCCCGCGTGCATCATTCGGCAAGGCGTCGACACCCGGAAACCATGTGCCGCCGCAACGCCAGCCGCCTTCGCCCGACGCCACCGCTGCATTCGCCAGCGGCAGGGCGGCATCGGACCAGGCGGCGATTGCCGGATCGCCGCCAATCCGCATCCAGCCGCTGGCTGGGATCACCATCCGGCGGCCTTGCGCAGCATGTTGAGCGCAACGAGGATCAGGAATGCGCCGAACACGCGCTTCAACGGCTTGGGGTCCATCGCATGGGCCAGCTTCACCCCCCATGTCGTCGTGGTCATCGTCGTGGCCATCACGATCAGGAAGGCCGGGGTGTTGACCGCCCCCAGCGTATAGGGCGGCGCGCCTTCGATCGGCAGGAACAGGAAGCCCAGCACGGAAGGTGCCGCGATCATGATGCCAAAGCCCGAGGCGGTGGCGACAGCGCGGTGGATCGGCTGCGAATACAGCGTCATCAGCGGCACGCCAAAGGTGCCGCCACCGATCCCCATCAGCACGGACAGAAATCCGACGACCATCGCCATGATGCCGCGCGGCGCGCCGGTCGGCATCCCGGTGCCCAGCCGCCAGTCCTGCCGCCCCAGCAGCATATAGACCCCGACGACCAGCCCCAGAACGCCAAAGACGTAAAGCAGCGCCGTCGAATCGACCTGCGCCGCCACAAGCATTCCGCCAATCGCCCCGACCACGATCCAGGGCGCCCAGCTTTTCAGCACGCTCCAGTCCACCGCGCCCTTGCGGTTATGCGCCATGACCGAACGGATCGAGGTAAAGACGATGGTCGCAAGCGAGGTCGCGACGCAGACCTGCATGATCTGGGCGCTGTCATAACCAAGATGGGTGAAGGTGAAATAGAAGGCCGGGACCAGAACGATCCCGCCGCCGACGCCGAGCAGCCCGGCAATGACACCAGCGAAACCGCCTATGACCAGAAGCAACAGCACCATGGGCAAAAGCGCGGCGTAGTCGGGCATCTGGCGGGCCTTTCGGATGGATCGTTCGCAACGGCATAGCGCCCCCGCCTGTCCAAGGCCAGTGCCGCACCGCCCCCTCTGGCCCTTGTCCGCCAGAACGGCTAACGTCGCGGCAATCACATCCCCGAAAGGAATCCCCGATGTCGGCGAGCCTCGTTCGCCCGGCTCTCGTGCTGGGTCTGTTGTCCGTTGTCGGTCCCTTTGCGATCGACATGTATCTGCCCGCAATGCCCGAGATCGCGACCGATCTTGGTGCGTCCGTGCAGGCGATGCAGGGCACGATCACATCCTATTTCATCGCCTTTGGCCTTGCGCAGCTGGTCTATGGTCCCTGGGCCGACGAGGCAGGGCGGAAAAAGCCGATCTATTACGGTGTCGGCATCTTTCTGATCGGCACGCTGATCTGCGCGCTGTCGCGTTCGGTCGAGATGCTGATGGTGGGTCGTTTCGTCCAGGGTCTGGGCGGGGCGGCGGTGATGGTCATTCCCCGCGCCATCATCCGCGACATGCACACGGGCAATGCGGCGACGCGGATGATGGCGGCGATCATGCTGGTGATCTCGATCTCGCCGATGCTCGCGCCTCTGGCAGGGTCGGGGGTCATCGCCATTTCCGACTGGCGCTGGATCTTTGGCATCCTTGCCGTTGCGGCGGCGGCCAGCCTTTTGCTGACCCGTTTCGCGCTGGAAGAGACGCTGAAACCCGAGGATCGCCAGCCGGTGTCGATCCGCCTGCTTTTGTCCCACGCGAAGGCCTTGCTGCGCGACCCAAAGTTCATGGGGCTGACCTTCCTTGGCGGCTTTGGCATGGCGAGCTTCTTCGTCTTCATCGCCTCGGCATCCTTCGTCTATACCGAGGAATTCGGCCTGACGCCGACGCAATTCTCGCTGGCCTTCGCGCTGAACGCGCTGGGGTTCTTCACCGCGTCGCAGATGGCGGCGGGGATGGGTATGCGTTACGGCGCGCGCAGCGTCGTGGCCTGGGCGACCGCCGGTTTCGCGATCAGCACCGTCGTGTTGCTGGCGGTGGGGCTGATGGGCATGGCCACGCTGACGGTTACGCTGGCAGGGTTGTTCCTGGCCAATGCCTGCCTGGGCTTCGTTATCCCCACCGTCATGGTCATGGCGCTGGACGACCATGGAGAGGTCGCGGGGCTGGCCTCGTCGCTGGGCGGCACCTTGCAGATGCTGGCGGGCGGGCTGATGATCGCCCTGTCGGGACCGTTCTTCGACGGAACGGTCGTGCCGATGCTGGCGTCGATCGCGGTCTGCGGCGTGCTGGCCTTCGTCCTGTCGCGCCTCGTGCTGGGGCGTCAGGCGGTTGCTGCGTAGGGCAGGACTTCTGCCAGCGCGGCGTCGATCAGGGCCAGCCCCGCGCCGGGGCGGCTCGCGCCTTCGGACAGGACGCGGCGCCAGTTCCGCGCGCCGGGACGCCCGGTGAAGAGACCCAGCATGTGACGGGTAATCTGGTGCAGGCGGCCGCCCTGCTCCAGATGGGTCGCGATATAGGGGCGCATCGCCTCGACGACCGCAAAAGCGTCAGGCCCCGGCGCATCGCCCCAAAGCGTATCCGCGCCGCTCAGCACGCTGGCCGGATCGTTGTAGGCCACGCGCCCCAGCATCACGCCGTCCAGCCCCTGATCCAGCAGCCCCCGCGCCTGGTCCAGCGAGGTGATGCCGCCGTTGATCGCGATGGTCAGATGCGGGAAGGCCCGCTTCATCGCCAGAACCAGCGGATAATCCAGCGGCGGGATTTCCCGGTTTTCCTTGGGGCTCAGGCCCTGCAGCCAGGCCTTGCGGGCATGGATGATGAAATTGCTGACCCCGGCACGGCTGACGGTTTCCAGAAAGGCCGGCAGCACCTGTTCCGGCACCTGATCGTCCACGCCGATGCGGCATTTGACCGTCACTGGCACCGGGCTTTCGGCGATCATCGCGGCAACGCAATCGGCAACCAGACCGGGCTGCTGCATCAGCATCGCACCAAAGCAGCCCGACTGCACCCGGTCCGAGGGGCAGCCGACGTTCAGGTTGATCTCGTCATAGCCCCAGTCGCGCGCAATCCTGACCGCCTGCGCCAGTTGGCGGGGTTCAGAGCCGCCCAGTTGCAGGGCAACGGGGTGTTCCTCGTCCGAATAGTCCAGAAGCCGCCCCTTCGGCCCGTGGATAATCGCCTGATCCACGATCATCTCGGTGTAAAGCATGGCGCGGCGCGTCATGAGGCGGTGGAAGAAGCGGCAATGACGATCCGTCCAATCGATCATCGGCGCGACGGAGAAGCGCCTGGCGTTACCGGCGGGCACGCGTTCACCCGTAGCGGTATCTTGCGTCGCTGTCGGCGCAGCCGGTGTCATTTCGCCTGGATCCATCTCTGTAGAAGTCCTGCCCTATAGCGCAGCGCTTACTGCCATACGAGTGGGAAAGATGGGCAACGTGTAGGCAAGACAACCCCGACGGCACCTTTTCAACCCAGAAACGGCGGCAGCAACATCAAGATTCTGGCGCGAACAAGCGAACCGGCCCTACACTCCGCCGCAAGGGGGGCAGAAAGCCGCTCCTCGACCCAGGGGACAGATCAATGACCTACGTCGGCGCACTTACCTTTATCCATACGGCCCTCAGCTTTGTCGCCATCGGCTATGGTATTCTGGCGGTAGCGGCGCTGTTCCATGCCGAGCGCGACCTGCGCTGGCGGAGGCCGTTTCTGATCACCGCTATCCTGACCAGCGTGACGGGATACTTGTTTCCCTTCACCGGCATCACTCCTGCGTTTGCGACCGGCATCGTCGCGCTGATCGTTCTGGCGACCGTGCTGATCGCCCTTCGCTCGCTGCCCGCGGCCTGGGCGCGTTGGGTCTATGTCGGCGGGATGGTGATCAGCCTTTACCTGCTGGTCTTCGTGCTGATCGCGCAGGCCTTCCTCAAGCTACCGGCGCTGAACCGGCTGGCGCCGACCGGAACCGAGCCTGCCTTTGGCATCGCTCAGGCGATCGGGCTTTTGGTATTCGTCGTCATCGGGATAACGGCGCTGCGCGCATATGGTCGCGGATCCGCTTTGGTCCAGCGCTGATAATTTCGGACCGAGGACAAGCAGCGGTCGGTGACCGCAACCTTTCGCAGAGCGGCCGAGCGATCATGTCTGGAAGAGGGCGAGACTGGAAGCAACGCTCTGAGGCCATCTGCGACGCTTTACCCTCCGCGCCACCTCGTCTAATCAGGACGGAACCAACACAGGCGGACCGATGCGCATCCTGATCACCAATGACGACGGCATCAACGCGCCGGGCCTGTCCGTTCTGACCGAGATCGCGACCGAAATTGCCGGGCCGGATGGCGAGGTCTGGACCGTGGCCCCTGCATTCGAGCAATCGGGCGTCGGCCATTGCATCAGCTATACCCACCCGATGATGATCGCCAAACTGGAACCGAAGCGTTACGCGGCCGAGGGCAGCCCCGCCGACTGCGTGCTGGCGGCGCTTTACGACGTGTTGCAGGGAGCGAAGCCCGATCTGGTGCTGTCGGGTGTGAACAGGGGCAATAACTCGGGCGAGAACGTCCTTTATTCCGGCACCATCGGCGGTGCGATGGAGGCGGCGCTGCAGGGCCTGCCCGCCATCGCCCTGTCGCAGTTCATGGGGCCGCGGACCGAGGATATGTCCGACCCGTTCGAACCTGCCCGCGCGCATGGCGTGGCGGTGGTGCGCAAACTTCTGAAGAAGGGCTTCTGGGACAGCGGCGATTACCGGCTGTTCTACAACGTCAACTTCCCGCCCATTCCCGCGACCGAGGTTCTGGGGACGCGCGTCGCCGCACAAGGGTTCCGCCGCGATACCGCCTTTGGCGTCGAGCCTCATATCTCGCCTTCGGGCCGCAAGTTCCTGTGGATCAAGGGCGGACCGCAACATACGCCGACCGAGCCGGGCACGGATGTTGCCGTCAACCTCGAAGGCTATATCTCGGTCACGCCGATGCGCGCGGACCTGACCGCGCATGACCGGCTGGCCGATCTGCAAGCGGCGCTGGGATGAGCGACCTTGCGGAACGGAAGATGCGCTTTCTCTACGCGCTCCGTTCCAAGGGCGTGACAGACACCCGCGTGCTGACAGCTATGGAAACGGTGGACCGTGGCACCTTCGTCAAAGGCCTGTTCGCCGACCGCGCCTATGAGGATATGCCGCTGCCCATTTCCTGCGGCCAGACGATCAGCCAGCCCTCGGTCGTGGGCCTGATGACACAGGCGCTGGCCGTTACCCCGCGCGACAGCGTGCTGGAGGTGGGAACCGGGTCGGGCTATCAGGCCGCGATCCTGAGCGAGCTGGCCCGGCGCGTCTATACTGTGGACCGTCACCGCCGCCTTGTGCGCGAGGCGCAAGATGTGTTCCGGTCGATGGATCTGACCAATATCACCGCCTTTGTCGCCGATGGCAGCTTTGGCCTGCCAGATCAGGCGCCCTTTGACCGGATTATTGTGACCGCTGCGGCCGAAGACCCGCCGGGCCCTCTCTTGGCTCAGCTAAAGATCGGCGGTATCATGGTGCTTCCGGTGGGGCAGTCGGACGCGGTGCAAAGCCTGATAAAGGTAACGCGTCGGGAAACCCGCTTTGACTATGACGAACTGCGGCCAGTGCGCTTTGTGCCTCTGGTCGAGGGGCTGGCGCCCGACTGAACGGCAGGCATGCGCCCCGGGGTCAACCCGGGCGAAAAGGTGAGGCAAGGCATGACGCAATCCCCGGCTATGATCCGCGCTCTGACCCTGACGGGGGCAATGGCGGCGCTTTCTGCCTGTGCGACCGCTCCCGGTCAACTTGACTGGGACCTGCGTCCCAACGGGCCGGGCATGTATTCCACCGCCGATGCGGCGCGGAACGCGACCGCCTCGCGACCGCAGCCCGATGCGCGCGGCGTGATATCTTACCCCGGCTATCAGGTCGCCGTGGCGCAGCGCGGCGATACGGTCGCCAGCGTGGCGACGCGCGTCGGGGTGTCCCCAGCCGAACTGGCGAGCTACAACGCCATGGCCGTCGATGCCCCTGTGAATCAGGGGGCGGTCCTTGCACTGCCCCGCCGCGTGGACAGCGCCGCGACCCCTGGCGCGGCTGCCGGCGCGCCGATCCAGAGCGGCACGATCGAAGTCACGGCGCTGGCCTCTGGCGCGATTGACCGTGCGCAGGCGCAGGGCGCCACCGGAGCGGCAACGCCGCCCGCCGCTGCCATCCAGCCGGGCGGGGTCGAGCCGATCCGCCACAAGGTCGCCCGTGGCGAGACCGCCTATTCTGTCGCGCGGCTTTACAACGTCTCGGCCAAGTCGCTGGCGGAATGGAACGGGCTTGGGCCTGACCTTGCCGTGCGCGAGGGTCAGTATTTGCTGATCCCGGTGACGTTGCAGGATCGTGCGGCCAATGCCGAACCGGTCACGCAACCCGGAGCAGGTTCGCCCACACCCGAGCCGCCCTCGGCAGCTAAACCGCTGCCGCAGGAAAAGGTGACGCCGGCCGCGCAGCCCTCTCCCGACGAACCTGCCTCGCCAAATCTGGCGAAGACCCGCACAGAGGCCTCAGCCTCCAAGTTTGCGATGCCCGCACAGGGCAGCATCGTGCGGGGCTACACCCCGAAGAAAAGCCCGGGCATCAATATCGGCGCGGCGGCAGGAAGCCCGGTGGTGGCCGCTGCGGATGGAACCGTGGCAGCGATCACCAAGGATACCGAACAGGTGCCGATCCTTGTCGTCCGTCACCCTGACAATATCCTGACCGTCTATGCCAATATCGACGGCATTAAGGTGGCCAAGGGCGACAAGATCAAGCGCGGCCAACCCATCGCGGTGGTCCGCAACGGCAGCCCGGCCTTCCTGCATTTCGAGGTTCGCAACGGCGTCGAGGCGGTGGACCCGCTGCCCTATCTGCAATAGGCGGAAGAACCGTCAGATGACCGCGGCGCGCAGCCGCGGTCTTTCGCGCGCCAGCCATAAGGCAGTCAGAATCAGGGGCGCGTTTGCGGCCTCTCCTGTCTCGACCAGCCGCATCAGCGTGTCGAAGCTTACGATGTGGCCGCGAATATCCTCGGCCTCTTCGGCCAGCCCGTGCGTGCCGGCGGTGCCGTCGGGCAGATCGGCTATTGCGACATAGGAATACAGATATTCCGCCTTGGCACCCGGAGAGGGATAATATTCGGCCACCTTCAGCAATTCGCCAAGGCCGATCCCGGCTTCTTCCAGCGCCTCGCGCCGCGCTGTCTGTTCGGGCACTTCGCCAGGATCTATGCGGCCCGCGATCGGCTCCAGCAACCATGGCTGATCGTCGCCGCGCGCATAGGGTCCACTACGGAATTGTTCGATCAGCAGGACGCTGTCGCGCACGGGATCATAGGGCACGACCGTCACCGCATCGCCGCTGATGAAAACGGCGCGGTTCACCATGGCGCTGAGGCCGCCTCCGAATTTGCGGAACGACAGGTCATATTCCTCAACCGCGAAGAAATGCGCATAGGGCTGGCGTCGATGCGTAACCGCTACATCGGCTGACACGGCCTTGCGCCGCAACCCGGTCGCTCCGCCGCCTGCCCGTAGACGTGACGCGCCGCGCACCATCATCAGATACAGCCTCGCCCGTATCTCGGCCGGGCTGCGCTGGCCGAACAGCGCCATGATGTCAAAGGCCGTGGCCGTAGTGATAGCCGCCCAGTCCGCCTGCCACCGCGCGGCGTTCCAATGCAAGTCGCGAGCATCATCCGCGCCAACCCAGACGCGCATGACGCGCCCGTCTCGCTCCAGATCATGCGGGAAGGCGCCGAAACAGGCGTGAAAGAAGTCCATCCGGGCGATATCCGCTTCGGACAGGTCGGCCACACCGCCTTTCGTGACCAATCCGGGTGCGTGCACCAGCGCACCAAAATCGAATTGGCCAGCAAGTAAAACATCGAAATCGCCTATAGATGCAGGCCGAACCTCAATCTTCACATGAAGAATTTCATCCAGCAGTTCGGGGTAGAGCGCCACCCCGTGCAGAAAGGCCTCAGCCAAGGATCACCGCCACTGCCGGTTCGCCCATTCGGAAAGCATGCCAGCCACGATTCCGCCTAGCAGGAGTGTCCCGATGACCGACGGGGTCGCGCCAAGCTTTAGGTATTTCAGCCCCAGTTCGAACATGCCCAGAACAGTGTCCATCGGCCCGTCATACATCATCTTGGTCGACCGGATCACCGCCTCGTAGATCGAGAAAACGATGACGATCCAGAACACCATGGTGACGGCGGTACGCAGTCCATATCCCATGGCGGCCTGATAGCCTTTGCCGACCAGCCCACCCATTACCGTCCAGCCACACAACCCGCCGATACCGGCGCAGATCAGGTTGAACGGACCCCAGACCGTGCGGTCCGGCATCGAGGGTTTGAAAGCCTCGGCAGCAAGATAGGCAAGGGCGGCGAAGGCGAGGGTGGCAACCAGCTTGGCGGCGGTGGGCATCTAAATCCCTGATATCAGGACGCCGCCAGCGGGCGCGTCACGGTGATCTGCGTCACGTCGCAGTTTCGTCCCCGAAATGCGCCCGCGCAAGAGGTCAGGTAAAAATTCCACATGCGGCGGAAGCGGTCGTCGAAACCCATCTCGGAAACCTCGTCCCAGCGGGCGTTGAACACGTCATGCCAGCGCCGCAGCGTCTGGCTGTAGCTGTCCCCGAACTCGATCGACCCCTTGATGGCCAGCCCCGCCCGCTCGATCTCGGCGCGAAGCACCGATGGCGCGGGCAGCATGCCGCCCGGAAAGATGTATTTCTGGATGAAATCGACGCCACGCCGATAGACCTCCCACCGCTTGTCCTGCACGGTGATGATCTGAAGCGTCGCGTGGCGGCCGGGTTTCAGCCTGTCGCGCAGCGTGTCGAAATAGACCGGCCAGTAGCGTTCGCCCACCGCCTCGAACATCTCGATGCTGGCGATGCCGTCGTAGCTGCCGCGTTCGTCGCGGTAATCCTGCAGCTTGATCTCGACCCGGTCGCCCAAGCCCGCCTTCGCAATCCTCTCCACAGCGTAATCATGCTGCGCCTGGCTGATGGTCAGGCCCGTCACGCGAAGTCCGCGCTCACGCGCTGCATACTCGGCGAACCCACCCCAGCCACAACCGATCTCCAGCACATGATCGCCGGGCTTTGCGCCCATCTGGTCGACCATGCTCGCATATTTCTGGATCTGGGCGCGCTCCAGGCTTTCCTGCCCGCCAATGAACAGCGCGCTGGAATAGGTCATCGTGTCGTCCAGCCACAGCCGGTAGAAGTCGTTGCCCAGATCGTAGTGATAGCTGATGTTCTTTTTCGCCTGGATGCGAGAGTTCGATTGCAGCCAGAAGCGCAGCTTTTCATAGGCGCGCAGCACCGACATGCCGGGGTAGCCGTCATAGACGTTGTCGTTGTCCTCGTGGATCAGGTCCATGAATGCCTGCAGGTCGGGGGTCGACCACCACCCCTCCAGATAGGCCTCGCAAAAGCCCAGGTCGCCCTCTCGAATCAGACGGGCGAAGGTGTCGTGGTTGTGGACGTGAATCTCGGCGGCCGGTCCCGGTCTTGGCCCTTCGGCGCGGAAACGGCGGCCATCGGCAAGCACGAAGTCCAGCCGGCCATGGTCCAGCTTGCGGGCGATATCGAAGGCGGCGGAAAAGTAGCGCGGCAGGCCGGATTGGCCCTGCGTGGTCGTAAATACCGTCATGTCCCCCCCGGGCTGTTTTTATCGTTCGTTACTTTTCCTTCATGTTTAAAGAGAAGTCCCCGCCGCTCAAGCATTTCTTGCCGCATAGGCCGCAAGCGCGCGATTGCGCCCCTCGGCCAGACCGATCACCGGCCCGGGATAGGGCGCCTTTGGGTCAAGGTGCCAGCGGAGCGGTGCGGCGTCGAAATAGGACAGGGCGTCACGACCGGGATCGTCGGAAAGTTCGGCGATGAAGCGGCGGCGGTATTCGCTCTTGGGGTCGAACTTGTCGCCCTGCGTCTCTGGATTGAACACACGGAAATAAGGCGCCGCATCCGGACCCGAACCCGCTACCCATTGCCATCCCATCGCGTTCGAGGCCGGATCCCAGTCGGTCAGGCATTCGGAGAACCAGTCGAGACCAACCTTCCAATGCGTCAAAAGATGCTTGGTCAGGTAAGAGGCCGCAATCATCCGCGCGCGGTTGTGCATCGTGCCGGTCACATACATTTCGCGCATCGCAGCATCGACCATCGGCACGCCGGTCATTCCCCGCCGCCAGCGTTCGGCATCGGCATTGTCGGGGCGCCAGGGGAAGCTGTCCCATTCCTTGCGCCAGTTCCGGGTGGCGATTTCGGGACTGTGATGCAGCAGGTGATAGCCGAATTCGCGCCAGACCAGTTCCCTCAGAAAAGATCCGGCACCGCCATGTCCGTCATGCCGCGCGCGCTGACCGGCGTGCCAGATGCGGGCCGGGGCGATTTCGCCATAGGTCAGGTTTTCCGACAGCCGGGACGTGGCATCGTGCGCCGGATAATCGCGGGAATGGCTGTAGTCCTGAACCCGGTCGTCGATGAAACGGTCCAGCCGTTCCAGTGCCGCCGCCTCGCCGACCGCCTGATGAGGGGCAACCACCTTTGCACCGCGATTCATCGCCGCGCCCAGCTTCCATTCCGCCAGCTTGTCTGATGCGGGCCAGGCTTCAGGGGAATGCAGCTTTTTTGGTCCGGGCATGGGTGCCGCCACGGAATTGTTCCTGACCGCATTCCAGTAGGGCGTGTAGACACGATACGGCCCGCCCTGCCCCGTCTGGACGGTCCAGGGTTCAAAAAGGACGTGGCCGGGGTGGCTTGTCGCGCCAATCCCTTCGTCCTTGAGTTCGGCTTTGATCTTTGTGTCCCGAGCCTTCGCGGCGGGGTCGTAAAGGCGGCTCCAATGCACCTCGCGCGCCCCGGTCTCGGCAATCACTGCCTGCAAGACCTTCAGCGCAGGTCCACGCCGCAGGATCAGACGGCTTCCCGCAGCCTCCAGCGTCTTGGCAAACACTTCTACCGACAGACCAAGCCGCCAAAGGGGCGCGGCACCCTGCGCCTCGGTCTCGGGATCGAGGATGAACAGCGGGATCAGGGGCCTTTTCGTGGCCGCAGCCTGGGCCAGCATCGGATGATCCGCCAGCCTCAGATCGCGGCGAAACCAAAGGATCAGGGGGGCGGCATCGGTCATTCAGGCCGACCTAGCGTGTCGATGCCGCTCGCCAAGGGCTACAGAACCTTGTCCAGCGCCCCGATCAGACGCGAGACATCATCGGCGCTGGTATAGTGGACAAGGCTCATCCGCAGGACGCCCTTGTCCAGATCGACGCCCATTGCCTGAAGGGGACGCACGGCATAGAAGTCGCCGCCCCAGCAGTTGAGGCCAAGCTTGCCCAGAGCTTCTGACACCGGTTCTGCCGCGCCTTGCAGCGCCACGGCGACGGTGGGCGCGCGATCCTCGGCGCGGCGGGGACCAAGCAGGCGCAGGTCGTTCCGGGCTGCGAGGTAGTCGAGCAGCGGCGCGACCACGGCAACCTCTTGCGCACGCATCAGGTCGTGGACGGCCTGGTTACGCGCCAGAGCATTGGCTTCCTTGGCAAAATGGCGGGCGTGCAGCGCATCGACGTAATCGACCATCCCGGCACAGGCCGCGATCTGGGCGTGGTCGGGACCTGCCGGCGTGAACCGCTTGTAAAGCGATCCGGCGTTGAACCAGTGGCCCTGCGCGGGCAGTTCCATGCCGAAATCGCTGCGGATCACCATGATGCCCTGATGCGGGCCGTAGGTCTTGTAGGCGGAGAACAGGTAGACATCCGACCCCAGCGCATCCATGTCCGGGAACCCGTGCGGGGCGTAGCTGACCCCATCCACCACGCTCCGAGCGCCCGCGGCCTTGGCGATGGCGCAGATCTCCGCGACCGGATTGATCTCGGCCACCACGTTCGAGCAATGGGGGAAGCAGACCAGCTTGACCTTGCCGTCCGCCAGCAGCTTCGACAGGTCGGCCTTGTCCAGATGCCCGGTTTCCGGGTCGATCTGCCATTCGCGAACCTCGATCCCCTCGTCGCCCAGCCGCCGCCAGACGCCTGAGTTCGCCTCGTGATCCTGGTTGGTCACGACGATCGCCGCATCTTTGCCTCGCAGCCACAGCCGCACCGCCTGGGCAAGCACGAAGGTGTTGGAACTGGTCGAGGGGCCGAAGGAAACCTCCTCCCCCGCCACACCCATCATCGCAGCCAGCCGGGCGCGCGCCTCGTCCATCTCTGCGCCGCCCGCCTGCGCCGCGGCATAGGGACCATAGGGCTGGACCTTTCGTTCGCGATAAAAGCGCGTCAGCCGGTCGATCACCTGCACACAGGCATAGGAGCCCCCGGCATTTTCGAAAAAGGCCTGATCCGCGCTGGGACCGGTGGAAAATGCAGGGAACTGGCTGCGAACGAAATCAAGGTCTAAGGGCATGGTCGAAGGCAATCCTCTGTGCATCCTGTCTGCCCTTTGCCTATGGATTCATCACGGCCAAGGCAATGGGCGCCACGATTCACCGACGCCCAATCCCTTGGCATCGGCAGGCCCGGATGGCGGTTGACCCCGCGTAACGCAATGTTGTGAGCGATAGCATGGAATTAACTGCTTGAGCCGCGCTTTATGCGCCACTAGCCTTCGCCATAAAGGCGTCGGGGGGAAACGCGGCGCCTGGACAGCAAGAAACACAACAAAAGAGGATGCCGATGACTCGTCACTTCACCCTGCTCGCAAGTGCTGCGCTTGCCCTTGCCATGCCTGCGGGTCTTGCCCGGGCGGCCGACCCGGAGCTGACGGTTTTCGACTGGGCCAGCTTTGAGAACGCCGACCTGATCGCCGATTATGTCGCAAAATACGGCCAGATGCCGACCTATGCCCTGTTCGGCGACGACGACGAAGCGTTCCAGAAAGTCTCCTCGGGCTTCAAGACCGATGTGACGCACCCCTGTTCGCAGATGGTGTCGAAGTATCGCGATGCCGGCCTGATCGAGCCGTGGGATGTCAGCAAGATCCCGGAATTTGCCAATATCACGCCGGCCCTGCTGGACTCGAAAATCTTCAAGGACGATACCGGCGTCTGGTATATTCCGACCGACTACGGCTACACCGCCGTCGCTTACAATACCGACAAGGTTCCGGCCGAGGATATCTCGACCCTTCAGGTCTTTGCCGATCCGAAATACGCAGGCCGCATCTCGCTGCCCGACAACACCGACGACGTCTTTGCGCTGGCGCTGCTGGCAACCGGGGTAAGCGACTGGACCACCGTGACGGAAGAACAGTTCAAGGCAGCCGCCGACTGGCTGCGCGCGGTTCACCCGAATGTCCGCACCTACTGGACCGACCCGTCGGAGCTGTCGCAGCTGATGGCCTCGGGCGAGGTTCTGGTGTCCTGGTCCTGGAACGACGTCGTGCCGCTGCTGAAGTCGGAAGGCTTCCCGATCGGGTTCCAGCGCACCCCCAAGGAAGGCGTTTCGACCTTCTTCTGCGGCTGGATCAACATGAAGGACGCCCCCGGAAGCGAAGACAAGGCCTATGACTTCATCAACGCCTGGCTGGCGCCGAAGTCTGCAAAGGTCCTGCTTGACCTCGTCGGCTACGGCCATGCCAACGACGCCGGCATGGCGCTGATCTCGCCGGAAGAGCTGCTGGCCGCCGACGCGAACCCGGTCGAGGGCACGCTGCTGGCCCAGACCCCGCTCGACAGCGCGATGCGCGACCGGATGGTGCAGGAGTTCGAGCAGATCAAGGCAGGCTTCTGACCGCCGGACAGCGATGTGAAATGCCCGGGCGAAGGTCCGGGCATTTTCTTTTGAATGGGCCGCAACACAGCGGGCCAAAGCTTTGCGGAATGAAAGCGGTATGCTAGCCTTGGCCCAAGGATTTTTCCGGGTTTAAGGGGAATGCCCGATGTTCAATCCAACCGCCGTGGTCGCGGCTGCTTTCGGCGACCATCTGGCCGAGACTTACTTGCAGTATTTCGCAGGCCGGAAGGCCGATTACGCCGCCTACATCAACGGTTGCGCCCGCATGATGCTGGAGCGTCTGGGAAACTCGGACGCGCTGTATCACAATGCCGAGCATACGATGATGGTCACGCTGGTGGGCCAGCAGATCATCCGGGGACAACTGGTCACACGCTCGGTCCAGCCAGAGGACTGGCTGCATTACATCGTGGCGCTTCTGGTCCATGACATCGGCTATTCGCGCAACATCTGCGCGGGCGATACCGAGAACGCTATTGTCATCAACGATGCGGGGGATCTCATCTCGCCCGCCCGGGGCGCATCGGATGCCTCTCTGGCGCCCTATCACGTTGACCGTGGCAAGATTTACGCGCGTGACCGCTTCACGGGATCGACGCTGATCGACGCCGACCGCATTTGCGCAGCCATCGAATACACTCGCTTCCCGGTGCCGAAAGACGCCTATTACGCCGATACGGAAAGCGAACCGGCGCTGGTGCGGGCAGCGGACCTGATCGGGCAGATCGCGGATCCCTTCTATCACCGCAAGATTGCGGGACTTTACCACGAGTTCACGGAAACCGGCATGGCGCAGAAACTGGGCTATACCACCCCGATGGACCTGATGGAGCAGTTCCCGAATTTCTTCTGGTCGCAGGTGCAGCCCCTGATCGGCCCCGCCCTGCGCCATCTGGAACAGACGATGGAGGGCAAGCAATGGGTTGCCCAGTTGTATAACCACGTCTTTCAGGTCTCGCACCGCGCAAGCTGCCTTGGCCCGTTCACCGGGCCGACGCAGGCCAAGGCGGCGGAGTAGGCATCGGTCGCTTCCCTTTACGAGGTTCCTGACTTACCAAAGTGGCATGACTAGCTGGTTCCAGACAACTTCCGTAGCCCCCGGCATCCACATGACGACCGAGCCTGCTGTCAACAGCATGTTCCGTGCCAACCTCTACACGGTCGAGGGGCGCGATGCCGACCTGCAGGTGGATTTCGGCGCAGGCGTGCTGCCGATCCGGCCCGCGCTGCCCCTGTCGAACCGCCCCGTCATCGCGCTGGCAACCCATGTGCACATCGACCACATCGGCGGTTTCCACGAATTCGACGACCGCTGGGGCCATGCGGCCGAATCCGAAGGCTTTGCGACGATGGAAGATGCCTGGACCCTGGGCAACTGGTTCCGCGACGAAAGCCTTGGCCCCAGCGTGGCTGAACAGCCCTACCCCGGTTTTCGCGCCGCCGAATGGAATTTGAGGCCCGCGCCGCTGACGCGGGTGTTGAAGGAAGGCGACGTGATCGACCTTGGCAACCGTCGATTTACCGTCCTGCACCTGCCGGGCCACTCGATGGGCGGGATCGGGCTGCTGGACGAGTTTGACGGCACCTTTATCGCCGGGGATGCCATCTATGATGCGGAGCTGATCGACGACATCCCCGGCGCCTCGGTGCCGGACTACCTCGCCACGATGGAGCGGCTGATGACGCTCGACTGCCGCATCGTCTTCGCGGGTCACTGCGGGGCCTTCGACGAGACGCGGATGCGGGAGCTGGCGCAGGCCTATATCCGCAGCAAGGACTAAGCGGCCCGTCAACGCCCTTGCCTCTGCACGTAAACCTTGCTCCAACAGGCCGACGCTGATGGAGCCCGCCTCATGACCCTGCCGCTGAACCCTGCCATGGCCGCAACCGAAGCCCCGCCGGTGATGGAGGCGCGGCGCTGGCTGGCCGAAGCGCGGTTTACGGCTGAGCGCCCGCTGATCAACGTAAGTCAGGCTGCCCCGGTCGAACCGCCGCCGCTGGCTCTGCGTCAGGCGCTGGCCGAGGCCGCGCTGAACGACCCGCAGGCGCATCTCTATGGACCCGTTCTGGGCCTGCCCGCCCTGCGCGAGGAAGTGGCCATGCAATGGTCGGCTGCCTATGGCGGCGCAATCAGCCCCGCGCAGGTCGCGATCACCCAGGGCTGCAACCAGGCCTTCACGGCCGTCATGGCGACCCTTGCAGGTGCTGGCGACGAGGTGATCCTGCCGACGCCGTGGTATTTCAACCACAAGATGTGGCTCGACATGGCAGGCGTCACCGCCGTGCCCCTGCCGACGGGTGAAGGCCTGATCCCCGAAGCCGATCGTGCCGCAGCACTCATCACGCCGCGCACAAAAGCGATCGTTCTGGTCAGCCCGAACAATCCCGGCGGGGCGGAATACCCGACGGAAACCCTGCGCGCCTTCTTCGATCTGGCCCGCCGCAACGGCCTCGCCCTGATCTTGGATGAGACCTATCGCGATTTCGACAGCCGTCCGGGCCGCCCGCATGAGTTGTTCACCGATCCCGACTGGGCCGACACGCTGATCCACCTTTATTCCTTTTCCAAGGCCTACCGGCTGACTGGCCACCGTGTCGGCGCTGTCGTCGCTGACACAGGCAGGCTGGCCGAGGTCGAGAAATTCCTCGACACCGTCGCGATCTGCCCCGGCCAGCTGGGCCAGATCGGCGCGCTGTGGGGCCTGCGCAACCTGTCGCAATGGGTGGCGGGCGAGCGCGATGAAATCCTTTCCCGCCGCACCGCGATGACCGGCGGTTTTGCGGCATTGTCGGGATGGAAGCTGCTGGGATGCGGCGCCTATTTCGCCTATGTCGAACACCCTTTCGGGCTGCCGTCCGAAACTCTGGCCAAGCGTCTGGTGCATGAGGCCGCCATCCTGATGCTGCCCGGCACGATGTTCCAGCCGCAAAGCCACCCCGAGGGCGCACGGCAGTTGCGCATCGCCTTCGCCAATATCGACGCGACCGGCATTGCGCAGATGTTCGGTCGTCTGGCCGACCTCAAGCTGTCGTGAGTTACCGCGGGCTAGCGTGACACGAGCGGCACGCGCATCTTGCCGGATGGCCCCCGACCGCATAGACAGGCGCAAATCTGCAGAAAGCACTCCGCGCCATGGCCAAATCCGCAAAGACCGAAGCTGCTCCGAAGGCAAAGACCAAGAAGGGCCACGTCGTCCTTGTCTGGGTTCTGATGGCCATGCTGGTTGCCGGTCTGGGCGGGTTCGGCGTCACCAACTTTGGCGGGAATGTCGGCAATATCGCGCAGGTCGGCGATCAGGACATCACGGTCAACCAATATGCGCGCGCTCTGGAGCAGGAAATCCAGGCTTTCAGTGCTCAGGTAGGCCAGCCTGTCACCAAGGATGAGGCGTTTTCTATCGGGCTTGACCGTCAGGTGCGCCAGCGGCTGATCTCTCAGGCGGCGCTGGACAACGAGGCGGAGCGCATCGGCATCTCGATAGGGGATGAGCGCGTCGCGAAAGAGATCATGACCGTCGCGGCTTTCAAGGGGCCGACGGGCAGCTTTGAGCGCGACACCTACCGCTTCACTCTTGAACGCAACAACATGACCGAGAAAGAGTTCGAGGCCGGGGTGCGCGACGACCTTTCTCGTTCGATCCTGCAAGGGTCGGTCGCCAGCGGCTTTGTCGCACCTAAATCCATGGTCGACACACTTCAGAACTGGCTTGGCGAAAAGCGCGGATTCAGCCTGCTGCGCCTAACCGAGACCGATCTGGCGACACCGCTGGCACAGCCGACGGACGCAGACCTCAAAGCCTTCTACGACGCCAACGGCCCGATGTTCACCGCGCCCGAGGCAAAGCGGATAAGCTATGCGGCGCTGCTGCCCGACATGCTGACCGATAGTGTCCAACTGGACGAAACCGCGCTTAAACAGGCCTATCAGGACCGCATCACTGAATTCGTCCAGCCCGAGCGCCGCCTTGTCGAACGGCTGGTCTTCCCCGATGATGCCGCCGCCGCCGCCGCCAAGGCAAAGCTTGACGCAGGCGCGACCTTCGAGACGCTGGTGACTGATCGTGGCCTGCAGCTGACAGATGTGGATATGGGCGAGATGTCCAGGGAAGATTTGGGAGCGGCGGGCGATGCGGTTTTCGCCCTGACCGAACCGGGCGTCGTCGGCCCCCTGCCCTCTGACCTTGGTCCTGCGCTTTACCGGATGAACGGCATTCTGGTGGCCCAGGAAACCACATTCGAGGAAGCGCGCGAAACGCTTGTGGCCGAGCAATCGGCCGATGCCGCGCGGCGCGAGATCGCTGACAAGACCGAAAGCATCGACGACCTTCTGGCGGGTGGCGCCACATTGGAGGATCTTGCGAACGAGGCCGGCATGCAGCTTGGCACCATCGACTATGTGCCGGGCGCGGATTCGCCATTGTCCGGCTATGAGGCCTTCCGCAAGGCGGCGGATGCGGTCAAGGATGGCGATTTCCCCGAACTGATCCAGCTTGACGATGGCGGCATCGTCGCGATCCGGCTGGACAGCGTCGTGCCGCCGACGCTCAAGCCCTTTGACACGGTGCGCGATCAGGTAGTGACCGCCTGGCAGGCCGATGCCCTTCACAAGGCGCTTGTTGCCCGCGCGAACGAAGCCAAGACAGCCGTCGAGGGCGGCGAGTCGCTGGGTTCCTTCGGTATCGTCGAGACGACTGCCTCCGCCGGTCGCGACGCCTTCATCGAAGGCGCGCCAGCCGACCTGATCACGACCGTGTTTCAACTGAAGCCGGGCGAGATGCGCGTGGTCGATGGGCCGGAGTTCGTGGCGCTGGTGCGCCTGGACGAGGTCGAGGCGACCGTTACCGATGGCCCCGATGCCGAGGCGATGCGCAACCAGCTTAACACCCAGGTCGCGCAAGCCATCGCCCAGGATGCGTTCGGTCTGTTTTCCTCAGCCGTTACCGCCGAGGCCGGCATAACTCTGAACGATGCCGCGATTTCCGCCGTCCAGGCCCAGCTCCGGTAAAGGCCCGTGGCGCTGACCCCTTCTTTCGAAGAGTTTGAGCGCGGCTGGGCAGAGGGGCGCAACCAGCTGGTCTACGCCCGTCTTGCCGCCGATCTGGATACGCCCGTCTCGCTGATGCTGAAACTGGCCGAGGCGCGGACCGACAGCTTTATGCTGGAATCCGTGACGGGGGGCGAGGTTCGCGGTCGCTACTCGGTCATCGGCATGAAGCCCGACCTGATCTGGCGCTGCCACGGAACGGAAGCCGCGATCAACCGCGAGGCCCGCTTTGACGCGGCAGCCTTCCGCCCCATCGAAGGCCACCCGCTGGACACATTGCGGGCGCTGATCGCCGAATCCCGCATCGACATGCCCGCCGACCTGCCGCCCATCGCGGCGGGCCTGTTCGGTTATCTGGGTTATGACATGATCCGGCTGGTCGAGCATCTGCCAGACATCAACCCCGATCCGCTGGGACTGCCTGACGCCATCATGCTGCGCCCCTCGGTCGTCGCCGTCCTAGACGGCGTAAAGGGCGAAGTCACCGTTGTTTCCCCCGCCTGGGCCGCTTCGGGCCTGTCGGCGCGCGCAGCCTATGCGCAGGCGGCAGAGCGGGTGATGGACGCGCTGCGCGACCTTGACCGCGCGCCCCCGGCCCTGCGCGACCTGGGCGAGGCGGCACCCGTCGGCCCTATGCACTCCAATTTCTCGAAGGACGGCTACAAGGCCGCCGTCGAAAGGGCCAAGGACTACATCCGCGCGGGTGACATCTTTCAGGTCGTCCCGTCGCAGCGTTGGTCGCAAAGCTTCACCCTGCCGCCTTTCGCGTTTTATCGTTCGTTGCGAAGGACAAACCCCTCACCCTTCATGTTCTTCTTCAACTTCGGCGGCTTCCAGGTGATCGGCGCCAGCCCTGAAATCCTCGTGCGCCTGCGCGAAGGAGAGGTCACGGTTCGCCCCATCGCCGGCACCCGCCGCCGCGGCGCCACGCCCGACGAAGATCGCGCGCTTGAGGCGGAATTGCTGGCCGATCAAAAGGAACTGGCAGAGCATCTGATGCTGCTGGACCTTGGCCGCAACGACGTCGGCCGTGTGGCAAAGGTCGGCACCGTGCGCCCGACGGAAAAGTTCATCATCGAACGCTACAGCCACGTCATGCACATCGTCTCGAACGTGGTCGGCCAGATCGCCGACGGCGAGGATGCCCTGTCTGCCCTTCTCGCCGGTCTGCCCGCCGGAACCGTCTCCGGCGCGCCCAAGGTCCGCGCGATGGAGATCATCGACGAACTGGAACCGGAAAAGCGCGGCGTTTATGGTGGCGGCGTCGGCTATTTCGCCGCGAATGGCGAAATGGACATGTGCATCGCCCTGCGCACCGCCGTGTTGAAGAACGAAACCCTCTATACCCAGGCGGGTGGCGGCGTCGTCTACGACAGCGACCCCGAGGCGGAGTACGAGGAAAGCGTCAACAAGGCCAAGGCACTGCGTCGCGCCGCCGAGGATGCCGGGCTTTTTGCGCGACGCGGCAACGGCTGACGGCCAAGGACCTCTTCGCTTCTTCCGTTCTTAAATATCCCACGGGGGCGCGGGGGTGTGAAACCCCCGCTTCTACACAGATATCAGGCTACTCAGCCGCCAGTTCCGCCAGCTTCAGGCAGACCTGCGTCGCCGCCGCCATATCCTGCACGCTGATCCATTCCAGTGGTCCGTGGATCATCTGCATCCCGGTGAAGATGTTCGGCGTCGGCACGCCGCGCTCGGTCAGGCGCGACCCATCGGTGCCGCCCCGGATCGGCACCGAGAATGGCTCGATCCCCACCGCCCGACAGGCCGTGCGGGCCAGTTCGACGGGGCGCATGTCGTCGGCCAGCCAGTAGCGCATGTTGCGATACTGTTCCTTGATCGTCACCTCGATCTTGGCGCGAGGTTCTGTCGCGGCGATGGCTTCGCAGACCTTGCGCAGCAGCGCGCCATGGGCGGCCAGCGCTTCACGCTCGAAATCGCGCAGGATCAGCTTGATCGTGGCCTCGGCCGCCGTGCCGTGCATCTCGTAGACGTGGATGAAACCCTGCCGGTCGTCGGTGGTCTCGGGCGTCAGCGTCACCTGCGGCAGCGTGTCGACGATCTTCGCCGCCAGATGCAGCGCGTTCACCAGCTTGTCCTTCGCCTGACCGGGATGGATCGATACGCCCGTGACCTTTACCACCGCGCCATCGGCCGAGAAGGTCTCATAGACGATCTCGCCCCGCTCTGCGCCGTCGAGCGTATAGGCGAAATCGACGCCAAGATCCTTCGGCAGCCGCTCATGCACGCCGCGCCCGATTTCCTCATCCGGGGTAAAGCCGATGCGGATTGCCCCATGCGGTATCTCGCGATGGTTCAGCAAATGATGCGCGGCAGTCATGATGATGGCGACGCCCGCCTTGTCATCCGCGCCAAGCAGGGTCGTGCCGCTGGCGGTGATGATGTCATGGCCGATGCACTGGCCAAGATAGGGCGATTCCGCGTGGCTCAGCACAAGGTCGGGCGCGTCGGGAAAGCGGATATTGCCGCCCTCATAGGCCTTGTGGACCACGGGTTTGACCCCGCTGGCAGCATAGGCAGGCGCGGTATCGACATGGGCCAGCAGCCCGATGGTGGGCTTACCCTTCACCGTCGCCGGGATCGTGGCCAGCACTGCGCCATAGTCGGTCAGCTGCACATCGGCGGCCCCCATCTCGACCAATTCGTGTTCCAGCAGGCGCAGAAGGCCAAACTGACGCTCGGTGCTGGGCGATGTGGCCGAGGTCTCATCTGCCTGCGTGTCGATGGACGCATAGCGGACGAGACGCTCGGTAAGTTCCTTGTCGAACGCATCGGCCATGGCAATCCTCCTGTTGCGCGCACAGTCTAGCGAGCCGCGCCGCCGCATCAAGCTGCCCTCGCCGTAGCGCCTTTTGTCACGCCACGCGAAGCCCTGCGCGCAGACCGCCGACAGGCACCCGGATCAAAAGAAATAGGGGTTCGACCAGGCCCTTTTGCCCGCACGGTCGATCACCGAAACACGAACCCAGGGCGAGTTGCGGAACCGGTCCAGCGGCACGCTGGCGCAGGTCATGGATTCGCCATGCACCGCCTTCGCTGCCGTCCCGGCCCCCTGCACGATGACCGAGCGGACCGCGGAACACTCCACCTCGACAGCATCCGCCGTGATGCGGACATCGCGCAACTCTGGTCCCTGGCTGGAGTAGAAGGTTCCGGCCTTGAGGCTGGCCAGCAACGCCTCGGGTTCGTTCGCCTCGGCCTTGACCATGACCCAGCCGCCGAAATGGTCCGGTTCATAGAAATGCGCATCATCCGTGGCGATCAGGTTCAGCTTGCGCCCCTCAGTCAGCAGCAGGTCGGCGATGGCAAAACCATCCGGGCGGTCGCAGCCTTCGGCGCAGCCGTGGTTATAGATTTCAACCGCATGGGCGGCCGTGATGCCACGCGCGTCGGCGAGCGTGAGACCCGACCACTGCGGGTGGGCCACGGCGACGAATGCCCCGGCAGCGACCGCACGTTCGGCAATGGCGGCTCCGCTCTCCTGCCCCTCATAGGCGTGGAAATCGGGCGAGTTCGGCGGCGTGAAACCGGCGGGAAGGCCCACGGCGAGGATGTGCCAAAGCTCGCCATTCGCCATGGCGCCGGAATGAAGCTCGGCCCCCAGAATGGTGGTGAAGCTGTTGGTGCGGAAAGGCACGGTATCGACGATGGGATAGCCGTAAGCCCCGATGAAGTGATCGGTCAGGGCCAGGAAATCATAGCCTTCGTCACGGTAGCGACGGCAGACCTCTTCCGGCTCCAGAATGCCATCGGAACGGATGGAATGCGTATGCAGGTTCCCGCGCCAGAAACGGCCGGGTGCGGTGAAGGCGGAAAGTCTGTTGCTCATGTCGTCCCTCGTTGGCTCGCTTCGAACGAAGCGGCATTCATCTGTTCAGGCGATGCGTTCGCCCGCCACCCATGACCCGCGCACGACAGCGGCGGTGCCATGGCGGGCGACGCGGATCACGTCAGCCCGCGCGCCGGGTTCCAGCCGTCCCCGGTCATCCAGCCCAGCTGCGGCGGCAGGGGCGGCAGTGACGGTCGAGATACCGCGCGCCGTATCTTCCCAGAAATCGCCCAGCCACAGCGCCGCCGTCAGCAGCGCCGAAGGCACATAGTCGGACGACACGATGTCCAGCAATCCCGCCTCGGCCAGTTCTGCCGCCGCGACGTTACCAGAGTGAGAGCCGCCACGGATCAGGTTCGGCGCGCCCATCATCACTTTGATGCCCCAGGCATGGCAGGCACGCGCGGCCTCGACCGTGGTCGGAAACTCGGCAAACTGGGCACCGTGGCGGGCCGATTGTTTTACCTGATCCTCGGTCGTGTCGTCATGGCTGGCCAGAACCGCGCCATAGCGCCGCGCGGCCGCAACCGCCTCAGCCTCGTGCAACGGCCCCATTTCGCGGCCAAGGGCCTGTTGCTGGGCGATATGGCCCTGAAACTCTTCCGCCGAATAGCCGTGCTTGCCCATGACATAGTCCTTGAGCTTGCTGACATCACGGAACTGCCGCTGGCCGGGGGTATGGTCCATCAGGCTGACGATGCCGATGCTGTCCCTGTCGCCGAACTTCGCCAGCTCTTCCACCAGCGTTTCCGAGCAGACCTCGGCGCGCAGGTGCAAAAGGTGGTTGATGCGCAGCACGCCCCTGCCCCGCAGGTCCAGGATTTCATCAGCCAGGGCGCGGGCATATTCGCCGTAGTTGCCCTTGGCCTTCGACACGACCGACCCCACGCGCAGTGCATCGAAAACCGTGGTGATGCCAACACTCGCCAGCTCGCCGTCATGGGCGATGATGGCGCTCGCGTGCGGCCAGTTGACCTTCGGGCGCGGCTCGATGTGGCGTTCCAGGTTGTCGGTGTGCAACTCGATCAGTCCCGGCATCACCAGATCACCGTCGCAGTCAATGGCACCTACTGGCACCGAGGTTCCGGTATCCAGCGCGCGGATCACGCCATCGGCCATGTGAAGGCTGCCTTTCACCACCGCATCGGGCAGAACCAGCGTGGCATTGGCGAGGATGGTCTCAGGCATCGGGCTTCCTTGACGGTATGGATTTCGTGGGAAATGACAGGCCAATGTCATGGCCTTGTGACAGGCGGCGAATAGGCGGAACGGCATGAACGGATACGACAGATACGCAATCTACTGGGCGCCTGCGCCGGGCACCTTCGCCGACCTTGCCGCAAGCTGGCTGGGCTGGGATCCGGTTTCTGGTCAGACCACCGCCCATCCGACGGTTTCGGGCCTGCCGATGCCGGTCGAAGCGATCACGGTCACCCCACGCAAATACGGCTTCCACGGCACGGTCAAACCGCCCTTCCGGCTGGCCGAAGGGACGGATGCCGAGGCGTTGCACAGCGCCACTACAGCGCTTTGCGAGAAACTGGCCCCGGTCACAATGCCCAGCCTGTCCATCCACCGGATCGGCGGTTTCATCGCGCTGACGCCCGACGGCGACACCCAGCCGCTGGCGAAGCTTGCCGCGCGCGTGGTCGAGGATCTGGACAGCTTTCGCGCCCCGCCCGACGCAGCCGAAATCGTACGTCGCCGCCCGGAACGGCTGAGCGAGGCGCAGCGCGCCCACCTGCAACGCTGGGGCTATCCCTATGTCATGGACCAGTTCCAGTTCCACCTGACGCTGTCCGGCGATCTTCGCGTCGCTGAGGCCGAACAGGTCGAAGCGGTGCTGGCGCCGCTGTTCGCCCCCGTCCTGCCCCAGCCATTCACAGTCAGTGAACTCTGCCTCTTCGGGCAAGGCAGCGACGGGATGTTCCGCAACCTGCACCGCTACACCCTCTCAGGCTGAAGCGCTTCGAGGAACGTCGCAACGGCCTGGTCGAGCGAGCCGTTGTTCTCGACCACCCGCACACCGATGCCATAAGGAATATCGTAGCTCGCCCGTGTGAGGCGGCGCGCGATGTCCTCTCGCGTCTCGCGCCCTCTCGCCGCCAGCCGTTCCGCCAATACGGGGACGGAGGCTGTGACGTGAACGACGGTCAGTCCAGCAAAAACCTCCCACGCCTCGCCCAACATGGCGCGGGATCCGTTGAAGATCACGTCGCGACCCTCGCTCATCGCGCGCTCGACGGTGGTAGGGATGCCATAGCGCAGCCCGTGCGCCTGCCAGTCCAGCACGAATTCGCCTGCGGTCTTGCGGCGCAGGAATTCCTCTTCGGTCACGCCCTCGAAAGGCTCGCCCCCCGCCTCGCTGGGGCGGGTGATGACGCGGCGGACGATGTGCAGGTCGGGACGCGCCTTCCGCGCCGCTTCGATCAGCGTGTCCTTGCCCGCGCCCGAGGGTCCGACCACCGCGAAGATACGTCCCGGCATCACGCGACCCGTGGCGTAAAGGCAGCGACATCGACGACCCGGTCGCAGACCCGGTTGCGTGCCTCTTCATCGTGGAAAATGCCCAGGATCGCCGTTCCGCGCGCCTTGGCCTCTTCTATCAGCGACAGGACGACCTCACGGTTGGCGGCATCAAGGCTTGCCGTCGGTTCGTCCAGCAGCAGCGCCGGATAGGTATGGACGAAACCGCGCGCGATGTTCACGCGCTGCTGCTCGCCGCCCGAGAAGGTCGTCGGCGACAGTGACCACAGCCGCTGCGGGATGTTCAGCCGCGCCAGCAGCGTCTCGGCCCGCGCCCGCGCCTCGTCCCGGGCGACACCCAGCGACAGCAGCGGTTCGGCCACGACATCGACGGTCGGCACGCGCGGCACAACGCGCAGGAACTGGCTGACATAGCCCAGCACCTCACGCCGCAGGGCTATGATTTCTCTCGGCGCCGCGCGGGCAACGTCCAGCACCCCCACGCGGATCGAACCGGTCTCGGCCAGGTAGTTGCCCCAGATCATCCGCATGAGCGTCGACTTGCCCGCACCCGAAGACCCGACCAGCGCCACGCATTCACCTGGCACCACGGAAAGCGCCGCTCCTGCCATCACGGGCAGGACTGCGCCCCCCTGGTTGTGCAGGGTGAAACTCTTGCCCAGACCTTCGACCTCGATCATCGCCGTCATAACAATTTCCGCCATTTGAAGAATGCGTAGGTGCCGACCGCCGATGCCACCATGAGCAGCAGCGCCATCGGATAGCCAAATGTCCATTTAAGTTCAGGCATGATCTCGAAGTTCATGCCATAGGCTGACGCGATCACTGTCGGCGGCAGGAATACCACCGCAAGAACCGAGAAAATCTTGATCGTCTGCGCCTGCGCCAGATTGATGACGCCCAGCGTCGCGTCCGAGGCCAGAGAGACCCGGGACGAGACGAAATCGGTATGCACCTCCAGCGCCTGAATGTCGCGCACCAGCGTTTTTACCAGCGGCTTCAGCGCATGAGCCCCTGCCCGTTCTGCCAAGCCCGTTCCGTAAAAGCTCAACGCCCGCTCGATGGTCAAAAGCGCCAGCCGCACCCGGCTGATCTGCTCGCCTTCCCGTCCGATCCGCAGAAGCAGCGCCCGCAACGCATTGTCTCCGGAATTGTCGGTGTCCTTGAACACCTCACGCGCGACATGGTCCAGCTCGCGCCCCGAGGCTTCCAGAAGGTCGGCGAGGCGGCCGATGATCTCTTCGATCAGGCTCAGGAAGATGCGGTCGGAATCGATGCATCCCGGACCCACCTTGTCGGCGCGCTCGGGATAGGTTTCGAAAGGCCGGGGGGCGTGGTGACGGACGGTGACCAGCACCTTGTCCGAAAGAATGAACGTCACCGGCCCCGCCACCGGTTCATGACTGGTGGAATGACCCGGCAGGACCACGGTCATGAACTCCAGCCCATTTTCGCGATACAGGCGGCTGGACAGCTCGATCTCTTCCATGTCGGCAAGGCTTGGCACCGGGATGCCGATTGCCGCCATCTTTTGCACCTGCGAATCCAGCGGGCGATACAGGTCGATCCAGGCCGCCTGTTCCAGCGCCTCGGTGTCTGGTGAATCGAGCGCACCCGCCGCGGGGATGCGTTCCAGGCGACCGGCGACTTGGCGATAGGCAAAGATCATGGCTCATACCTGCAGGACTGAGGATACCAGTAGCTGCGTATATCCATGCTGCGGATCGTCCAAGACCTGATCGGTCAGGCCCTGCTCGACGACGTGCCCGCCCTTCATCACCATCAGCCGGTCGGCCAGCAACCGCACCACCGCCAGATCATGCGTCACGATGATCGCCGACAGCCCCATCTCGCGCACCAGCCCGCGCAAAAGGTCCAGAAGCCGCGCCTGCACGCTGACGTCCAGGCCTCCGGTCGGCTCGTCCATGAAGACGAGGCGCGGCCCTGTGACAAGGTTGCGCGCGATCTGCAGCCGCTGCTGCATGCCGCCCGAGAAAGCCGAGGGGCGATCGTCGATCCGGTCACCCGCAATCTCGACCCGACCCAGCCAATCCAGCGCCTCTTCCCGGATCGCGCCGTAGTTCCGCGCGCCGACCGCCATCAGCCGCTCACCCACGTTGCCGCCTGCGCTGACCCCCATTCGCAACCCGTCCCGCGGGTTCTGGTGGACAAAGGCCCAGTCGGTGCGGCCAAGGCGGCGACGGGCGGGTTCGTCCATCGTCACGGTATTCACCGGGCCATCGGCGGTCTGGAATGTCACCTGCCCTTCATCCGGGGTCAGATGGCCCGCAAGGCAGGACAGCAGCGTGGACTTCCCGGACCCGCTTTCGCCCACGATCCCCATGACCTCACCCGGCCACAGGTCAAAGCTGACATCGGCGCAACCGATCCGTGCGCCGTATCGCTTGGTCAGGCCCTGCACCGAAAGCAGCGGCTGATCGGGCGTGATTCTCGTTGAAAATTCAGGGCTTGCCGGGCGTTTCTGCATAGTCATGCCGCCACCTCCCCGCCCAGGCGACCACTATGACCGTCCGCCCGGCGCGTATTGCAGAAATCGGTGTCCGAGCAGACGAACATCCGCCCGCCCTTGTCGTCAATGATGACCTCGTCCAGATAGCTGACCTCGGATCCGCACAGGTCGCAGGGATGCTCGGCCTTGGTCGCCTCGAACGGGTGGTCCTCGAAATCCAGGCTGACCACTTCCGTATAGGGCGGCAACGCGTAGATGCGCTGTTCGCGGCCTGCACCGAACAGCTGGATCGCGGCGCAGTCGGACAGCTTCGGATTGTCGAACTTCGGGATTGGCGAGGGGTCCATGACATAGCGCCCCTCGACCCGCACCGGATAGGCATAAGAGGTCGCGATCTGCCCGTGGCGCGCGATGTCCTCATACAGCTTCACATGCATCAGGCCGTAATCCTCCAGCGCGTGCATCTTCCGCGTCTCGGTCTCTCGCGGCTCCAGAAAGCGCAGCGGTTCCGGGATCGGCACCTGATAGACCAGGATCTGATCCTCCGTCAGCGCGGCCTCGGGGATGCGGTGGCGCGTCTGGATCAACGTCGCTTCGGCCGTCGCCTCGGTCACGGCGACATCGCCGGTGCGTTGGAAGAAGCGCCGGATCGACACGGCGTTGGTCGTGTCATCTGCACCCTGGTCGATCACCTTCAGCACATCCTCGGGCGTCAGGCAAGCGGCCGTCACCTGCACGCCTCCTGTCCCCCAGCCATAGGGCATCGGCATTTCCCGGCTGGCGAAGGGCACCTGATACCCCGGCACGGCGATGCCTTTCAGGATCGCGCGGCGGATCATCCGCTTTGTCTGCTCGTCCAGATAGGCGAAATTGTAATTCCCAGATTCGGTCATGGTTCTGCCCTGATTGGCTGCGAGACAGGGTTCAACTCGTGGTTGGAGAATTGTGAATGTCCCTGTTGACCCAAGTTTCTTTCGACAACATCCTCAGCAGCCTGCTCGTCTGCCTTATTCTCCGTCAGGTCATGATCGTTATTCTGCCCGATCGTGTGGCAGGCCCCGGTGGCTGGCTGATCAACACCGGCGAAGAAGAAGCCTGAACCCCCGATCATTCCGCTGCCTCCCGCCGTTCTAGGTTGGATGCCGCCTCTGCCCGCAACTTGCGGATAAGCTCGAGTTCCGCCTGGAAATCGACGTAGTGCGGCAGCTTGATATGCTCCAGAAATCCCGTCGCCTGAATGTTGTCGCTGTGTGACAGTACGAATTCCTCGTCCTGCGCCGGCGCGCCGGTGAAATCCTCGCCCAGTTCCTTCCAGCGCAGCGCGCGGTCCACCAGCGCCATCGAGATGGCCTTGCGTTCCGTCTGGCCAAAGACCAGCCCGTAGCCACGGGTGAATTGCGGCGGCTCGGTGCGCGATCCCTTGAACTGGTTCACTGTCTCGCATTCGGTCAATTCGACCTCGCCGATTTCGATTGCGAAACCCAGTTCGGGAATCTCCATCTCAACCGCGACGGTCCCGATACGCAACTCACCGACAAAAGCATGGGTGCGCCCATATCCGCGCTGCGTCGAATAGGCCAAGGCCAGCGTGAATCCCTCATCCGCCCGCGCCAGCGCCTGCAACCGCAGGGGCCGGTCGGCAGGCAGTTCCAGCGGGTCGCGCGTCAGGTCGCCCGGCACATCGTCAGAGGGCGGCTGATCCTCGATCAGCCCATCCTGGCCCAGAAAGGTGGCGATATGCGGCGTCGGCCCCTGTCGCGCCGGGGCTTGCGGCGCCTCCTGCGCCTCGCCCTCGGCCAGCAGTTTGAAATCGAGCAACCGGTGCGTGTAGTCGAAGGTCGGCCCCAGAACCTGACCACCCGGCGCATCCTTGAACGTTGCCGAGATACGGCGCGTGCAGGCCATTGCTGCCGTCTCGACCGGCTTTGACAGCCCCAGGCGTGGCAGCGTCGTGCGATAAGCCCGGATCAGGAAGATCGCCTCGATCAGGTCGCCTCGGGACTGCTTGATCGCAAGTGCGGCCAGATCGGGATCGTAAAGCGAGCCTTCCGCCATCACCCGGTTCACCGCCAGTTTCAACTGCTCGCGGATCTGCGGAACGGTCAGTTCGGCAACCGATGTATCGCCCCGCCGCTCTTCGGCGAGAAAGGCATGGGCGTTCTCGATGGCGCGCTCGCCGCCCGTGACCGCGACATACATCAGAGCGCCTCCACTTTCGTGGACCGGGGCAGCCCGGCGATCCGGTCGGCCGAGGTCAGGTAGCAGTCGAAACCCAGCGGAAACAGCGCATTATTGGCTGCAAAAGTCTCGACCTCTGGCAGGTGCAACTCGGCACTGCCCTTGATCCCCGGCCCGCTCAGCCACGCATTGGCAGGCTCAAGCGCCGCCACTTCGACGATCAGCGTCGCCGAGCGGTCCGGATATTCCGGCTGACCGATGGCAAAACGAGACAGCGGCTGCAGCGCCTCCCATGATCCCACCGCAAAGACTGCCCGATCCGCCCCGACCAGCGGCGCGCCACAATGAAACGACAGCCAGTCGCGCAACTCTGCCCGGTCGTGCGAGGGCGCAAGGTGAACCGGCGTCGTCCCGTCCGCCAGCGTAAGCAGCAACGTACCCGCCGCTACGGACAGTGGCGCGGGTGGTACGGCTCCAGCCAGCACCTCGATCCGACCCGGCCGCGCCAGCGCGTTCAGCGCGGCGCGAAAGGCCCGCGCGGCATCGCGAGGGGCATCGGCAAATCCGCCGGTCAGGACATCGGCCGTCATTGATCCTCTCCCCTGACCAGCGTGAAGAACTCCACCTTGGTCGCCGCCGCCTTGGCCGCGCGCGTTTCTCGTCTTGCAGTCTCTTCCGCTGCGAGCGGGGCAAGGACGCCCGCGCGAACGACCTCCGCCCGCGCGCCCTGCATCAGCGCATCGACAACCGCCGCCCGCGTCGCGTGACCGCGATCCCGCCCCTGCACATAGGCATGACCGACCTCGCCCGAGGCCAGCCGCAGGCTGCACCGGGTCACCGTCATCTCACCCAGATTGAACGCGGCGCCCGTGGCACCCGTTCGACCCCGTACCATGACCGCGCCAACCTCTGGCGCACGAAGCAGGCTGTGGTCCGGCAAATCGGGCAGCAACTCCGCCAGACGATCCGCGCCGGACCGGGCCAGCAACCCCATCCAGTTCCGTCGATCATCTGTCGTGATTTCCTGCATATCGACACCTTGCGGAGTTGTCTGTATATCTATACAACTAGACAAATCATTATCGCCCAGAGCCAGCCAAGGCAAGCCGCAAGAGGGTGAAAGTTTCATGACAGGAGGCAGCCCTGCCCCGCAGCCCGCTCTGGACCGCCATCGCCGGAACGCTTTCCACTGAGATTGCCGAGGGGCATTACCGCCCCGGAGACCGCCTTCCGACCGAGGCCGAGCTTTCCGTGCGCTTTGGCGTGAACCGCCACACCGTGCGTCGCGCGCTGGCCGACATGTCGCAGCGGGGCCTGCTGCATGTCCGGCGCGGCTCTGGCGCGTTTGTCGCGGCCAAACCCACGAACTATTCTCTGGGTCGGCGTGTGCGATTTCACCAGAACCTCGCCGCGTCGGGCCAAACGGCAGCGCGCGAAATCCTGCACCTGGAAACCCGCGCCTCGAACCAGCGAGAGGCCGAGGCGCTTCGGCTGACCCAAGGCGACCCGGTTCACGTCTGCGAAGGCATATCGCTGGCCGATGGCGCGCCCATTGCCGTCTTCCGATCGGTCTTTCCCGCCGCGCGGCTGCCGAACATGCCTGCCCGCCTGCGCGAGCATAACTCGGTAACCGCTGCGCTCGCTGCCGAAGGTGTACCCGACTACACCCGCGCCTCGACCCGGCTGACGGCCAAGGTCGCCAATCCGGTGCAGGCCGTCCATCTGCGCATCGCCGAGGGCGCGCCGATCCTGCGCACGGTCAGCATCAACGTCGATGCCGAAGGCGTGCCGGTAGAGTTTGGCCGCACCTGGTTCGCAGGTGATCGCGTAACGCTCACCGTGATGCCGGAATGAGCGGCCTGAAAACACCACCTGTGTCATCGACGCGACACAGATTCGGGTTATCCACAAGGAAAATCAGATTGAGCAGCGTGTATTCCCCATGTCCTCGATCCTGCCCCCTCTGCGCCTGACCGGCGCCGACATATTGCGCGACGGCGAGTTGCAGCGCCGATCGATCGGCATTGCCGAGGGACGGATCACGCGCGGGCCGCTGCCAGAGGTGGACCTGTCCGGATACCTGATACTTCCCGGCATCATCGACCTGCACGGCGATGCCTTCGAGCGGCACGTCGCCCCCCGCCCTTCGGCACCCCTCCCGCTTGAACACGGCCTTGCCTCGGTCGACCGCGAAGCGGCGGCGCATGGCGTGACCACCGCTTACCTGGCGCAAGGGTGGAGTTGGGAAGGCGCGCATCGCGGTCCCGATCACGCGCTGGCGATCCTTGCCGCGCTGGATGCTTATCGCTCAAGCGCGCTGATAGACCTGAGGGCGCAGATCAGGGCGGAAACGCATCTGGTCGACGCCGGCCCCCGGCTGATCGAAGCGGTGAAGCGGCATCGCATCGGCTATGTCGTCTTCAACAACCACCTTGAGGAGGGGTTGGAGATGCGGCGCGGCGACCCGACGCGCTTTGCCCTTTGGGCGCAGAAGATTGGGCAAAAACCCGAGGAGCTGTTGACCTCGATCGAACGTGCTGCGGCCCGCAGCCGCGACGTGCCACGCCATCTTTGTGCGCTGGCCGAGGCGTTCGATGACATGGGCGTGTTATACGGCAGCCATGACGACCCGGATGGCGAGACGCGCGAGCGTTACTCGATGATCGGGGCGCGGATCGCGGAATTCCCGACCTCTCGCCGCGCGGCGGCGGCGGCGAAGGCGATGATGAACCCGGTGATCATGGGCGCCCCGAACGTCGTTCGCGGTCGCAGCCAAGCGGGGAACATTCCGGCCACCAACCTGATCGCGGACGGGCTGTGCGACGCGTTGGTGTCGGACTATCACTATCCGACGCTGGCGATGGCGGCATGGACGCTGGTCGATAACGGGCTTCTGTCGCTGCCGAAGGCTTGGGCGATGATCTCGACAACCCCGGCGGAGATCCTGCGGATGCCGGACCGGGGCAAACTGAACCCCGGCATGCGGGCGGACATGGTGGTGATCAACCGCGAGACGCGGGTGATCGAGGCGACGATCTCGGCCGGGCGGCTGGCCTATCTGGCGGGAGCGGCGGGGCGGCGGTTTCTGGCGCAGCCGGAAATGCTGCGCATGGCGGCGGAGTAGGTTAGCCGCCGTATTTCTCCAGAAAAGCCTCGGCTTTCAGCGCGCGGAAATCTTCCAGCGAGGCGCGGAGCGCGTCGTGGCTCCAGTCCCACCAGGCGAGGGCCTGCATCCGGTCCGCGATGGCTTCCGGGAAACGGCGGCGCAGGGGCGTGGCGGGGACGCCGGCGACGATCATGTAGGGGGCAACGTCCTTGGTCACGACCGCACCGGCTGCGACGATGGCGCCCGCGCCGATGGTGATTTCCGGTTTGATGATCGCGCCGTGGCCGATCCAGGTGTCGGGGCCGATCGCGGTGCGGCGGGCGGCGCGGCGGGCGAAGAAGTCGGGATCGTCCTCGGTGTCCTCCCAATAATAGGCCGATCGGTAGAGGAAGTGGTGGAGGCTCGCGTGGTCCATCGGGTGGTCGGTGGGACCAATGCGGGTCATCGCGGCCACGTTCGCGAATTTTCCCAGCGTGGTGTTTGCGATGTCGGCGAGGCGGTCGCAGTAGGCATAGGCGAGGAAGGAGGAATTGGTGATCCTCGAGCCCTGCCCGACCTCGGTCCAGGGGCCGAAATCGGAGTTTGTGATTTCGCATCCGGGGTGGATGAAGGGTTCTTCGGCAGAGAGGTGGGTCAGGCGTTTCACGCGTGAAATCCTTAGCAGTGAATTGATAGTGCTAGATATTTCTATTTTCGTTTACCGGATTTTAAGGCAATTTAGCCGGTTGCACGGGGGGCGACCAGAGGATCACTCCTTGCCGTCTTCCGGTGGAAGGCCGCTGCGATCCGATTGCCCGGAGGCGCAAGCCGCAGGGCAAGGGGCTTTGCCATTTGCGTGAAGCTCGCCAATCAGACCGCGCCTGACTGGGCGCGCGCGGCAACGCGCCTGCCACGGGCAGGCAGGGGCGGTCGTCGAGGCAATGCCTCGACTTGTCGACGGACAAATCAGACAAGAAGAAGTTCCGTTCAATGCCCGCCCGCGTCGCCCTTGATCAGCTTGCGCCGCAGCCAGCCCGAGAGACTGTCCATCGCCATAACCATCAGCACGATCAGGACGATGTAATAGGCCACATCCTCCCAGTCCTTTTGCGTGATGATCGCTTGGGTCAGCAACAAGCCGATCCCGCCGCCGACGATGGCGCCGATCACCGTCGCGCTGCGGGTGTTCGATTCCAGCGAATACAGCACCTGGCTGAGTAGCACCGGCGTCACCTGCGGGATCACGCCGAAACGCGCGCGCTGCAGGGCGTTGGCGCCGGTGGACTGGATGCCCTCGACCTGCTTGCCGTCGATGTTCTCAAGCGCCTCGGAGAAACTTTTGCCGAAACTGCCGGTGTCGGTGATCAGGATCGCCAGCGATCCGGTCAGCGGGCCGGGACCGAAGGCCCGGGCAAGGATGATGGTCCAGATCAGCGCATCCACCCCGCGCACGAAGTCGAAGATCCGCCGCACGCCAAAGCGCGACACCTTCGAAGGCGCAAAGTTAGACGCGGCAAAGAAGGCAAGCGGCAGCGCCACGATGGCCGCGCCAAAGGTGCCGAGGAAGGCCATCAGGATGGTCTCGAAGATGGCCCATGCAACATCGCCGTGGTGCCACATCTTGTTCGTCCAGAACTCGGACAGCATGTAGCCGATGTTGGTGCGATTGGGATCGACGCGCTCGCCCGTCGTCGCCATGGCGGCCAACTCCAGCGGGCCGCGGCCCGAGAACGGGCTGTCGAGGGTGAAGAAGAACAGCTCCCACCCCGCTTGGTATTTGAAGACCTCGGTGCGGTTGCGGGTCATCGACATGCGGCCCGCGTCGGTGGTGATCGCCACGCGGGTGTCCGAGATGTTGATCCAGGACGGATAGGGTTTCGGCGCGTCGATGGATACGCCATCGGGGGTGCGGTCCAGCTTGATCTCGCCATAGCCGGGCACGGTGTAGGTGGCGCTGGTGCCGTTATAGATCACGACATGGCCTTGCCCAAGGTCGATGCGGGTCACGTCGCCGGATTGCGTGACCCAGTCGGGCAGCATTCCGGGCGGATAGGTGCCCTTTGCCTCGCCCTCGATGGCGACGGTCACTGCGCCATTGCGGTTGTCGCGGGTGACGTGGGTCTTGTAGCTCCAGAAGTCCGACAAGAGGACGGCGGCATTGTCGGCCCGAGCGCGCGAGGCGAGGCCGGAAATGTCGAAGGCGAAGAAGATGTAGGTGAGGTAGGCCAAGATGGCGAGCGGGATGGCAAAGGCGACCATGCGCTTGCGGGCGAAGAGCTTGCGCATCTGCAGGTCGAGCGGCGGGGCGGTATCGGTCATGGCCATGGTCTAGGAAACCTGCTGAGAGTGGAGCGACCAGAGGGTCGCCCTTGCCGGCCTTCCAGTGGAAGGCCGCCGCGATCCGATTGCCGGAGGGCGAGAGCCCGAAGGCAAGGGGTTTGTCGTTTGCGTGAAGCTCGCCAATCAGACCGCGCCTGACTGAGCTGGCGCGGCAACGCGCCTGCCGAGGGCAGGCAGGCGCGGTCTGATTTGTCGCGGGACAAATCAGACAAGAAGGAAAGGGAAGAGGTCGCCATCAATGCGCCCCCTTCACCAGACGTTCGCGGTAGTAGCTGGAAATCTGGTCGACCAGCACAATCGTCGCGAACAGCAGCAGGAATATCGCGACCACCTGATCGTACTTCCCCTGCCCCCATTGCATGGCGATCTTCAGGTCATAGCCGATACCACCCGACCCGACGAAGCCCAGGATGGCCGAGGCGCGGATGTTGATCTCGAACCGCATCAGCGCATAGCTCAGCCAGTTCGGCGCGACCTGCGGCATCACGCCCAGCCACATCTTCTGCATCCATGTGGCCCCGACCGAGGTCAACCCCTCGACCGGTTTCAGGTCGGCGTTTTCCGCGACTTCCGAGAACAGCTTTCCCAGTGCGCCCGCGGTATGAAAGGCGATGGCGATCATCGCAGGCACCGGGCCGCCGCCGAGGATATAGATCAGCACCAGCGCGATCACGATTTCCGGGATGGCGCGCATCGCGTCCATCGAGCGGCGGAACAGCGGCGTCAGGCGCGGCCACAGCGCCAGATCGCGCGTCGCAAGCAGGGCAAGCCCCATCGCCAGCAGCGCACCGAGCAGCGTGGATACCGCGGCGATGTTCACCGTCTCCAGCAGCGAGGGCAGGAATTGCAGGAACAGGCCAGGAATATTGGCGCGGTTTGTCCAGGCCTCGGACACGACTTCCGAGGGGAAGTCGAAGAAATTCAGGATGCCGTCCCAGAAGCCGCCCGCGTTGCGTTCATCCGCCAGACGAAAGCCCGAGGCCATGAGCAGCACGAAAACCAGCAGCAGGATGCAGCCGTAAAGCCGCTTGCGGCGCGTCATCACGAGATAGGCGGCGGTCTGTTCGACGGTGCTGCGCGGCTCCGGCTTTTCGGAAAAGGCGATGTCGGCCATTGGTCCCCGCACAGGCATGAAGAAAGGCCGGGTCCCCGGACTGGGGACCCGGCCGGTTCGGCAGGTGCCGGATTACATGTTTTCCTGCAGCTTGCGCGCGGCGATCACACCCAGATAGGCGTCATGCGTCACCGGAACGAAGTCCTTCGCCTCGCCGGCGGCCACGCCATAGGCGCATTCCTTGTCCGTCTCATGCAGGTCGGCGGTCAGCTGGGTGACCTTGTCCTTGACGTCCTGCGGCAGGGCGGTGCGGACGACCATCGGGCCTTCCGGGATCAGGTTCGACTTCCATATCTGGACGATGTCGTTCATGTCGACGATGCCCGCGTCGGCAGCCTTGCGGAAGGCGCCCGAGTTGTAGCCGTCTTCCCAGTTGCCAAGGCCGTCGGCCCAGCTGACGCCCGCGGCGAAGTCGCCGTTGGCGACGCCGACGATGGTCTGCTCATGCCCGCCCGAGAATTTGACTTCGGAGAAGTACTGGTCCAGGGGGCCGAATTTCTCGGTCAGTTCCGCGCCGGGAACGAGGTAGCCCGAGGTCGAGTTCGGCTCGGCGAAGGCGAAGACCTTGCCCTTGGCTTCTTCGATCGAGGTGATGCCGCTGTCCTTGCGGGCGAAACCGATCGAATAGTAGCCGGTCGAGCCGTCCATGTTCTCTTTCGTCAGGACCGGAACGACGGCGTTCGAGTTGGTCAGGTAGATCTTGGCGTAGGCCGAGGCGCCCAGCCAGGCCATGTCGAGCGACCCGCCCAGCAGGCCCTGGATCACGCCGTCGTAGTCAGCCGGGGTAAAGACCTTGACCGGAACGCCAAGCGAGTCCTCGATGGCCTTGCGGTAGCATTCGTTCGAGGAAACGCGGTCCTGGGCGTTTTCGCCGCCAAGGATGCCGAGACGGAATTCGGTGATGTCCTGCGCCTGGGCGGCACCGGCAAGCGCGGTGGACAGGGCAAGGGCAGCGGTAAGGAGTTTCATTTGGTCGTCTCCGGTTGTGAAGGGTTTCTCAGGCGAGCAACTCGGCCGCGTAGGCCTTGTCGAGTGCGTCGATCGAGGTCGAGGTCGCGGCTTCGCTAAAGCTCGCGTCGGCGCTGTAGATGTCGCGGGCAACGCCGGTCGTCAGTTGCTCGGGCGTGCCGTCAAAGACCACGCGACCGTCGCGCATGCCGATGACGCGGTCGCAATAGCGGCGCGCGGTGTCGAGCGTGTGGAGGTTGGCGATGACCATGCGTCCATCCTCGACGTTGATCCGCTTCAGCGCGTCCATGACGATCTGGGCGTTCATCGGGTCGAGGCTGGCGATGGGTTCGTCGGCCAGGATGATCTTGGGGTCCTGCATCAGCGCGCGGGCGATGGCGACGCGCTGCTGCTGGCCGCCCGACAGCGCCTCGGCCCGTTTCGGGGCCTGTTCCGCGATGCCAAGGCGGTCGAGGATTTCCAGCGCCTTTGTGATGTCGGCCTCGGACCACAGGTTGAACATGGTCGCGACGGTGGAACGGTGGTTCAGGATGCCGTGCATGACGTTCGAGGCAACGTCCATGCGGGGAACAAGGTTGAATTGCTGGAAGATCATGGCGCACTGGCTTTGCCAGGCGCGCTTGGCCGATCCTTTCAGCGCAAGGATGTCGGTGCCGTCCACGCGGATCGAGCCAGAGGTGGCGTCGGTCAGACGGTTCATCATGCGCAGGAAGGTGGATTTCCCCGCGCCGGAGCGGCCGATGATGCCAAGGAATGCGGGGCGGTCGAGCGAGAAGGAGATACGGTCAACAGCGGCGCGCTGCCCGAACATGCGGGTCACATTCTCGACGGCCAGCAGCATGGAGCCCCCTCACAGCTTTCGCGGCGGTGCTACATACGGGGTGCGACCGTCATGTTACGGATCGTTGAATGTTTTATGACGCCCCCGGCGCATCGCTTGTCTGAAAATGGCCGCGCGACAGGTGGAGGTTCGGCACGAAACGTGGTTCAAGCGGGCAACGGAAGTTTGCGGCGAAGCGGAATGAAAGAGACAGGCGTGGCGGCAGAGACGACGGACGAGCGCGCCTTGCGCGATGCGTTCGGCCGTTTTGCGACTGGCGTCGCCGTCGTGACCATACCGACGCTGGACGGTCCGATGGGTTTCACCGCCAACAGCTTTGCCAGCGTCTCCCTCGACCCGCCGCTGGTCCTGTGGTCGCCCGCACGGTCGGCGATACGGTTTCCCTACTATGCCGCCGCCGAGCTATACGCGATCCACATCCTTGGGGCCGAGCAACTGGCGCTGAGCCGTCGCTTCGTGCGCGGCGGAATTGGCTTCGACGGGTTGCCCTATGAGGAGAACGCCGAAGGCGTGCCAGTCATCCCCGGCACGCTGGCGCGTTTCGACTGCGTGCGAGAGGCGGCGCATGACGGCGGCGACCACCTGATCATAATTGGCCGCGTCCTGCGCGCCATGGCCCGCCCTGGGGCACCCCTGATCTTCAACCAGGGTGCATATGGCCGCTTTGATCCTGGGCTGTAGTGTTTACACGCACAGGTTGCGGATCGTCATTCCATTGGGAACACAAGGAAAAATTGGCAAGTATTGAGCACAAAAATGACGGAAACATATGCTAAAGAGTCGCGAATTGGCGATTTCTGGTAGCTCTCACTTAGAATCATGCAGATATAACTAAGCGGAGCGGCGTTAATTTTTGGCCAGGCCGCTCGTTTAGGGGGCGTGAATTGTGTCATTCGATGGGGGAAAACCTGACCCCGGCGCAGAGGATGCGTCGGGAAACACTTTGGTGCAACTTGATCTTATGGTCGAGCAGTCACAGGCGGCAGCGGCGTTTTTAAAAGCCCTGTCGCATGAAGGCCGGCTGATGATCCTGTTCTATCTTGCAGAACAGGAACGCTCGGTGACGGAGCTTGAGCATTGCCTGGGGTCGCGACAATCCGCCGTCAGCCAGCAACTGGCAAGGCTTCGCCATGACAAGCTGGTTAAGGCCCGTCGCGCGGGCAAGGCGGTGATCTATTCCATCGCCGATCCAAGGGTCAAAAGGATGATAAGTATCATCCACGACATCTTCGTGCCCGCGGCCTGAGGCCCGGGCTCAGCCGCGCCCCATGAAGGGCATGTCGCGCGCCATGATGGTAATGAAGGGAATGTTCGCGTCCAAGGGCAGGCTGGCCATGTGCAGGACCGCATCGGCCACCAGTTTCACATCCATCACCGGCTCGGCCTTGTTCGTGCCATCAGCCTGCGGGACGCCCTTGGGCATGGCGCGGACCATATCTGTCGCGGCGTTGCCGATGTCGATCTGACCGCAGGCGATGTTGAAGGGCCGCCCGTCCAGCGCCAGCGTCTTGGTCAGCCCGGTGACGGCGTGTTTCGACATGGTGTATGGCGCCGATCCGGGACGCGGCACATGGGCCGAGATCGAGCCGTTGTTGATGATACGCCCGCCCTGTGGGGACTGATGGCGCATCATGCCGAAGGCCGCGCGGGCCGTCAGGAACATGCCGGTAATGTTGACCTTGGAAAGCTCCAGCCAGTCCTCGACCGAAATCTCGTCAATCGGCGCGCCGGGCAGAGCCATGCCTGCGTTGTTGAAGATCGCATCCATCCGGCCCCATTCCTTACCGATCCGGGCAAAGGCGGCATCCACAGCCGCGGGATCGGTCACGTCGCAGGGCAGGATCAGCGCATCATCCGAGGACGCCGTTTCGACAAGCTGCGCCTCGCGCCGGCCGATCAGGGCGACCTCCCACCCCGCCGCGAAAAAGGCGCGCGCCGTTGCGCGACCTATGCCGCTGCCGCCGCCGGTGATGACGATCTTGTCTGTCATGCCTTGCCCCTTGTTCAAATCGTGATGCCGCCATCGACGTTCAGCACCTGTCCGGTCATGAATCGCCCATCCTCAGACGCGAGGAAGGCGCAGATGCCGGCGATCTCTTCCGGTGTGCCAAGCCGCCCGGAAGGCTGGCGGTCGATGAAAACCTTGCGCGCGGCCTCTACACTGCCAAGCGTCGTCGCCAGATCGGCGATGCGGCCTCGCAAGGATGGGCTATCGACGGTGCCGGGGCAGACGGCATTCACGCGGATGTTCTGGTGCAGGTAATCAGCGGCGCAAGCCTTGGTCAGGCCGATCACCCCCGCCTTGGCCGCGCCATAAGCGGCTCGGTTGGCAAAACCTTTGGTCGAGCCTGCGACCGAGGCGATGGTGGTGACGCTGCCGCCATGCGGCTTCATGCGGGGGATGACCGATCGCAGGACAACGTAGGCGCTGTCGAGCGTGATGGTCATGCTGCGCCGCCAGTCATCGGGGTTGCAGGTCTCGATACTGCCGTGGTGGACGTAGCCCACGGCGTGGACCAGCCCGTCGATCTTTGGGTAATGTGCGACCCAGCCTTCGACGGCTGTTGCGTCCGTCGCATCCACAGCGCGGGCCGTGGTGACGTCCAGTCCAGCCAGAAGCTCTCCGTTGATGTCCGAGGCATGAACCTCGGCCCCCTCGGCAGCCAGGCGCTTGGCGATGGCGCGGCCGATGCCCTGCCCTGCAGCGGTGACGAGGATGGTGCGGCCCGCCAAACGCCGCGTCAGGTCAATGGTTGTCACGGGGCACCCCCTTCGTCCGGGCCACGCGCCGGTATTTCAGCGCGGGTTTGAGAACCATTCCCTGCGCCAGCTGGTCCACCATGCCACGCTGGATTTCCTGCCAGGGCGTCTGGTGGGGCGGGTAAGGATAGCCGCCGCGTGCTTCCAGCGCCGCGCGGCGGGCGGCGAGGACGTGATGGGGTTGCAGGATATTGGCCGAGCCTTCGCGCAGATCGACGCGGATGCGGTCGCCGGTTTCGACCAGCGCAAGGCCGCCCATCGCCGCCGCCTCGGGTGAGGCATTAAGGATCGAAGGAGAACCCGAGGTGCCGGATTGCCGTCCGTCGCCGATGCAGGGCAGCGTGTGGATGCCCGCCTTGATCAGAGCCGCCGGGGGCTGCATGTTCACCACCTCGGCGCTGCCGGGATAGCCGATGGGGCCGACGCCGCGGATGACGAGGATGCAGTAGGCGTCGATGCTCAGCGCCGGGTCGTCGATGCGCGCGTGGTAATCCTCGGGTCCGTCGAAGACGATGGCGCGGCCCTCGAAAGCCTCGGGGTCGTCGGGGTTCGACAGGTAGCGGGTGCGGAATTCCTCGGAGATGACGGAGGTCTTCATGATGGCGCTGTCGAAGAGGTTGCCCTTGAGGTTCAGGAAACCTGCCGCCGCTTTCAGCGGGTTGTCGACGGCGCGGATGACCTCGGGGTTCAAGACTTCGGCCTCGGCATAAGCCTCGGCCATGGTGCGACCGGTGACACTCATGGCGTCGGGATGCGGCAGCTTGCCGGCGGCCATCAGTTCGGCGATGACGCCGGGGACGCCGCCGGCGCGGTGGAAATCCTCGCCGAGGTAGCGGCCTGCCGGCTGCATGTCGACGATCAGCGGGATGTCATGGCCGATGCGCTGCCAGTCGTCGTTGGTCAGCTCGATCCCCAAATGGCGGGCGATGCCGTTGAGGTGGATCGGTGCGTTGGTGGAGCCGCCGATGGCCGAGTTAACGACGATGGCGTTCTCGAAACTCTCGCGGGTCATCACGTCGGAGGGCTTGAGGTCCTCATGCACCATTTCCACGATCCGGCGGCCGGTGGCATAGGCCATCTGGCCCCGTTCGCGATAGGGGGCGGGGATGGCGGCGGAGCCGGGGAGTTGCATGCCGAGGGCTTCGGCAAGGCTGTTCATCGTGCTGGCGGTGCCCATGGTGTTGCAATAGCCGACCGAGGGGGCGGAGGCGGCGGCCACGTCCATGAATTCCTCATAGTCGATCTTGCCTGCAGCCAGATCCTGCCGCGCGGCCCAGATTGCGGTGCCCGAGCCTGCGCGCTGGCCATGGTGCCAGCCGTTCAGCATCGGGCCAACCGAAAGGGCGATGGCGGGAATGTCCACGGTGGCGGCGGCCATCAGCAGCGCGGGCGTGGTCTTGTCACAGCCGATGGTCAGAACGACGCCGTCCAGGGGGTAGCCGTAGAGGGTCTCGACGAGGCCGAGATAGGCGAGGTTGCGGTCAAGGGCGGCGGTGGGGCGCTTGCCGGTTTCCTGGATGGGGTGAACGGGGAATTCAAAGCAGATGCCCCCTGCCCCGACGATCCCGTCGCGGACGCGCTTGGCCAGGTCGATGTGGTGGCGGTTGCAGGGCGAAAGGTCCGATCCGGTCTGCGCGATGCCGATCAGGGGTTTGCCGGACTGCAATTCCTCGCGCGTGATGCCGTAGTTCAGGTAGCGCTCGATATAAAGCGCGGTCATGCCCGGATTGTCGGGATTGTCGAACCAGGCCTGCGAGCGCAGGCGCTTTGCCGTGTCTTTCATTTCACTCCCCCGATGCGACGCGCATCCTCTCGCGCCAGTGGCCAAAGGGATCATAGCCGATGGCGTGGGCCGCGATAGGTGGTTTGGCGAAATCCTTGCGAAAACCGGGTTGTTGCGGGGTTTTCTATGGCGCATTCTGTGCCCTGCGCCTGCTGCCGGGGAAAGCCTATGTCCGTTTCAACCTGTTTCCCCCTGGGGCATGCCCGGCAATGACGGACGCTGCGCAGTTCAAGCTGGACAAGGGCGGCGACCAGCCGGTCGCAATGCTGAGCGGGGCTATCGTGCTGTCGGGGATCGAGGCGGTGCTGCACAAGATGCAGGCGCTGCCCGAGGGCAAGAAGGTGACGGTCGATCTGGCGCAGACGACGCAGATGGATACCGCCGGGGCATGGCTGGTGGAAACCACCCTGCGCCGCACGGGCGGAGAGGTCGTCAACGCCACCGAGGCGCAGACGGCGCTGCTGGAGACGGTGCGCAATGCCCTGCCCGCCGAGCGGCACGACCGCCCGAAACGCCGCACCAGCCATGTGCTGGAGGATCTGGGTCGCCTGACGGTAACGGGGTTCCAGGGGTTGTATGTGATCCTTGGCTTCTTTGGCCAGATCGTCGCGACACTGATCTACACGATCCTGCACCCGTCGCGGCTGCGGCTGACCTCGCTGGTGTTCCATATCCAGCAGGCGGGGCTGGGGGCGGTTCCCATCGTATCGCTGATGTCGTTCCTGATCGGGATCGTGCTGGCCTATCAGGGCGCGGACCAGTTGCGCCAGTTCGGGGCCGAGGTCTTTGTCGTTGACCTGATCGCCGTTTCCGTGCTGCGCGAGCTTGGCATCCTGTTGACCGCCATTATCGTCGCGGGGCGTTCGGCCTCTGCCTACACCGCCGCCATCGGCTCGATGCAGATGAGCGAAGAGGTCGACGCCATGCGCACGCTGGGGCTGGACCCGATCGAGCTGCTGGTGCTGCCGCGGGTTCTGGCGCTGGTGATATTCCTGCCCGTGCTGGGCTTTATCGCGGACATGATGGGGCTGTTGGGTGGCGCATTGATGAGCTGGTTCGAGTTGGGGATATCGCCCGGCGCATTCCAGACGCGGCTGCTGGATACGGATGTTTCCAACTACCTCGTCGGGCTGGTGAAGGCGCCCTTCTTTGCCGTCATCATCGGCGTCATCGGTTGCTATCAGGGCTTGCAGGTCGAGGGTAACGCGGAATCCCTTGGCGCACGCACCTCGCGTTCCGTCGTGCAGGCGATCTTCATGGTGATCGTGGCCGATGCCACCTTCTCGATCTTCTTCGCGGCGGTAGGTGTGTAATGGCCGAACGCGAGGCAGTGGTTCAGGTGCGCGGGCTGGTCAACCGTTTCGGCAAGGCGGTGATCCACGAAAATCTGGACCTCGACCTGTACCGGGGCGAGGTTCTGGGCGTCGTCGGCGGGTCGGGCACGGGGAAATCGGTGCTGCTGCGGTCCATCGTTGGCTTGCAGAAGCCGCAGGCCGGATCGATCAAGGTGCTGGGCACCGATGTGCTGCATGCCACGCCCGAGCAGTTGAAGGGCGTCGAACAGCACTGGGGCGTGATGTTCCAGGATGGCGCGCTGTTTTCCTCGCTTACCGTGCGTGAGAACGTCGAGGCGCCGATGCGAGAGCGGCTGAATGTGGCCCCCGACCTGCGCCGGTCGCTTGCGGAATTGAAGATTTCGATGGTCGGGCTGCCCCCGAAAGCGGGGGCGCTTTACCCATCCGAACTGTCGGGGGGGATGCGCAAGCGCGCCGGTCTGGCACGGGCGCTGGCGCTGGATCCGGAAATCGTGCTGCTGGACGAACCGACGGCGGGTTTGGACCCCATTGGCGCGACCGAGTTCGACGAGCTGATCCGGTCCTTGCAAAAGGCGCTTGGACTTTCGGTATTTCTGGTGACGCATGACCTCGACACGTTGCACGCGACTTGCGACCGGATAGCGGTGCTGTCACAGAAGAAAGTGCTGGTGACGGGAACGATGGCGGACATGCTGAAAGTAGACGACCCCTGGGTTTATGCCTATTTCCACGGCCCGCGCGCCCGCGCGGCCCAACCCGCAGCCTGAAGGGGACGGCCGCCGCATGGAGACCCGCGCAAACTATGTGCTGATCGGTTTTGTCACGCTGATCGCCATTCTGGCGGGGCTTGGCTTTTTCCTGTGGCTGGCAAAGGCGCAGATCGACAAGACCTATGCCGACTATGACATCCTGTTCGATTCCGTCGCGGGCCTGGGCAAGGCCAGCCCGGTGAAGTTCAACGGGGTCGAAGTAGGGCAGGTGCTGACCATCCAGCTGGACAGCGAAGACCCGTCACGGGTGCGGGTGCGCATCGAGGTGGCGGCGGAAACGCCGATCCGGCAGGGCACCGTCGCCACGCTGGAATCCCAGGGCGTGACCGGGGTTTCCTTTGTGGGGCTTGAGGGTGGAACCCCCGACGCGGCGCGGCTGGAGATAGACCCCTTTGCGGGCGTGCCGGTCATCCCGTCGAAGCCGTCGGTTCTGCAGGGCGTGATCCAGACCGCGCCGGACCTGCTGAACGAGGCTATAAAGCTGTTGCGCGACCTCACCAAGTTCACCACCGACGAAAACCGCCAGGCGTTCACGAATATCCTGAAGAATGCCGAACAGGCCTCGCAAAAGCTGGACAAGGCGATGGACGATGTCAGCCGCGTCGCCGACGCGGCAGGCAAGGTGGGTGACGAGATCAGCCAGTTCGCCGACCGGCTGAACAACCTGGCCAACAACGTGGACGGCACCGTGACCACCGCCCGTCAGGCGATCGAGGATGCCTCGAAGCGGATCGACAAGCTGGCAACCGGCACGGACGGAACCGTCGCGGATGCCAAACAGGCGCTGGCCGATCTGCGCACAAGGGTGAATACAGTGGCCGACAATGCCGATGCCGCGCTGATTTCTGCGAAAGAGACGGTGAAGGCGCTGTCGGCGCGGATCGACGCGCTGGCAGCCAATGCCGATACGGCCATCGTTTCGGTCCGCGACTCGATGAAGGGCTTTGAAAACTTCAGCCGCACGGGCCTGCCCCGGATCACGGCACTGTCCACCGACGCAAGCCGCATGGTGGATTCGATCACCCGGCTGGTCGCCCAGATATCCCGCGATCCCGCCCGTTTCTTTCTTGGCAACCGCACGCCGGAGTATAACCGATGATCCTGCGCCTTCTGCCGGCCCTTGCCTTTGTCGTGATGTCGGGGTGCAGCGCGATTTCCGCGCTTTCGGGTGCGTCGCGACCGCTTGACGCCTATACTTTGTCGCCCGTCTCGACCGAAGGCACCCGGTCGGGTGGGCGTCACATGGTGGTGCATGCCTCCACCTCATCGGGAGAGTATTCGTCGGACCGGATCGTGGTGAAGCCGAACCGGCTGCAGACGGAATACCTGCCGGGCGCGCGCTGGATCGACGAGACGCCGGTGATGATCCAGTCGCTGCTGGTGGATTCGCTGCAGAAAAGCGGCGGCTACCGGCTGGTCGGGCGCACGGATGGAGGGCTGATCCCGGATTACGGATTGCTGACCGACATCGCGGCCTTCCAGGCCGAGGCGCCGAGCGACACGATGGGTGCGTGGCAAGTGCGCGTCGGGCTGACCGGGACGCTGGTGCGCGACAGCGACGGCAGCATCATCGCCAGCCGCCGGTTCGAGCAGACGGCGGTGGCCGCGAACGACCAGACGATGACACTGGTCAACGCCTTCGATACAGCGATGCAACAAGTGCAACAACAGATGGTCGCCTGGACCCTGTCCCACGCACGCTGAACTGCATGGTGGCCTGAGCGGCGCTTGACCCCTGCCCCGGCTATCCGCCAGACTGGCGGGCGGAGGCTGGCCCACCCCCCGGGCCGCAGGGAAAATCAAAGGGATTCTCATGGAATACAGAACGCTTGGCCGCTCTGGCCTGAAGGTTTCGGTGCTGACGATGGGAACCTTTACCTTCGGCGGTGTCGGCCCCTTTGGCATGGTTGGGAAACAGGGCGTGCCAGAGGCGCGGCGGCTGGTCGATCTGTGCATCGACAATGGCGTGAACCTGTTCGACACGGCCAACATGTACTCCAGCGGCCTGTCCGAACAGATCCTGGGCGAGGTGCTGGAGGGACGGCGCGAGCGTGTGCTAATCAGTTCCAAGGCGCGGATGCCGATGGGGGACGGGCCGAACGACCAGGGCGTGTCGCGGCTGCACCTGATCCGGGAATGCGAGAAGTCGCTGAAGCGGCTGCGGACCGACTACATCGACATCTATTACATGCACGAATGGGACGGCACGACGCCGGTCGAGGAGAAGCTGGCGGCGCTGGACACCTTGGTTCAGCAGGGCAAGGTGCGCTACATCGGCTGCTCCAACTACTCCGGCTGGCACATCATGAAGTCGCTGGCGGCAAGCGACCGGGACCGGCGCGCGCGGTTTGTCACCCAGCAGATCCACTACACGCTGGAGGCGCGGGAGGCGGAGTATGAGTTGCTGCCGATTTCGGTCGATCAGGGGCTTGGCGTTCTGGTCTGGAGTCCGTTAGCGGCGGGTCTGCTGACCGGCAAGCACCGCCGGGGCAAGCCCGCGCCCGAAGGGTCGCGGCAGGCGGCGGGGTGGACCGAGCCGCCGATCCGGGATGAGGAACGGCTGTGGGACATCGTCGAGGTTCTGGTCTCGATCGGCGAAGAGCGCGGCGTGTCGGCGGCGCAGATCGCGCTGGCCTGGCTGCTGGGGCGGCCGGGGATTTCCTCGCTGGTCGTGGGCGGGCGGAACGAGGTGCAGTTCAAGGACAACTTCGGGGCGGTCGGGCTGATGCTGTCGGACGAGGAGTTGCGGCGGCTGAACGAGGTGAGCCGGGTGCCGCTGATCTATCCCTATTGGCACCAGGGCAACTTCGCGACCTCACGCTTTTCCGAGGCCGACTGGGCGCTGCACGACAGCTATCGGGAGTGATCCTTCTGGTATTCAGGTGCGGCCCGTTCCGGGCCACGCCTTTTGCCTCGCCCTTCGCGTGACCGCGAAGGGCTTGAGGACGGCTCCGCCGGGGGTATTTTCACCAAGAAGAAGCTGATCAGCCAGCGATAGCGGTGACGATGGCCGACATCGCCAGCATGCCGGGGTCGTCCATACCCTTGCTTTTCTCGGCAAAGATGCGTGCGCGACCGACCGTGGCGAGCTTGTCCCTGAAGGCGGCCTGAGCGGTGGTTGCGGCCTTGACCGCGGCCTTGGAAATCTCGGCCTTGTCGGTCAGGCCGCCAGTCGCCTGTGCAACGGCGTCGAGGCTGTCGAGAACGGTCTTGCCGCCAAGCTCTGCCTTGCCCCTCGCGATCATCGCATCACGGGCGGCAGCGGTCAGAGCCGATACTTCGGAAGCATCGACCTCGGTCTTGCCGCGCAGTTGCTTGGCCATTGCCATCAGGCCGGTCGCCATCAGCGTGCCGTAAGACGAACCGGAGGTCTTGGTGAAGGCCTGCGCGCAGGCGAGCAAGGCCTGGCCCAGATCGTCGGGCAGTGTGAGGTCCGCCATCGCCTGCGTGCCGCGCTTCATCGTCACGCCAAGGTCGCCATCGCCCAAGGCGCCATCGGCGCTGTTCAGCATGTCGAAATCGCGTTCCATCGCGCTGGCGAGCCTGGCGATGGCGCCGCGTAGGTTGGCGACGGTCAGCGTGGTCATCGTACGCTCCAGAAGGCGCAGTCGCAGGGGGCGCGCAGATAGGCTTCCATCTCGGCATCCAGCTTGATCAGCGTGAAGGAGACCCCCGCCATTTCCATCGAGGTTGCATAGCGCCCGACCAGCGGCATGACGACCTCTGCACCCGCCGCGTCGAGACGCGCCTTGACGATGCGGTAGAGGATGTAGAGTTCCTCGGGCGGAGTCGCGCCAAGGCTGTTGACCAGGATTGAAACCTTGTCGCCGCGCGCAAGCGGCATGTCGTCCAGCAGGCGGTCCATCATCTCATCGGCGATGGCATCCGCCGGGCGCAGCTTGCCGCGCCAGACGCCGGGTTCGCCGTGGATGCCCATGCCCATTTCCATCTCGTCTTCCGCGATGTCGAAGGTGGGGCGACCCGCCTGCGGCACGGTGCAGGAGGAGAGAGCCGCGCCGATGGAGCGGCTGGCGTCGGCGGCCCGCTGCGCGACAGCGGTCACCTGATCGAGGTCCAATCCGACGTCTGCAGCGGCACCGGCGATCTTGAAGGCATAGACCATGCCCGCGACGCCCCGGCGCTTTTCCCGCTCTTCCGGGCTGGCCGAGGCGACGTCGTCGGCTAAGACGACTGTGGTGCAGCGGATATCGTCAAATTCGACCAGGTCGCCCGCCATGTCAAAGTTCATGATGTCGCCGCCGTAGTTGCCGTACAGGCGCAGCACCCCGGACCCCTGATCGGCAGAGCGGATCGCATCGGCCATCTGCTCGGCCGAGGGCGAGGCAAACACGTCGCCGATGGCGCAGGCGTCGAGCAGACCGGGGCCGACATAGCCGGTAAAAACCGGAAGGTGGCCCGAACCGCCGCCGGTCACGATGCCGACCTTGCCCGCAGCGCCCGGTCTTGCGCGGACAACGACGCGGCCGCTGTCGCCGTGCAGGCGATAGAATTCGGGATGGGCGGCGGTCAGGCCTGCCAGCATCTCGTCGACGTAGTCGGCCGGGTTGTTCAGGATCTTTTTCATCGGACGCTCCGGTTCATTGGGTCTGGGAGACAGGGCGTGGCCTGCGCGGGATGGAGATAAGGCGGGTGTTCACGACCATGACGAAGATCAGCAGGCTGCCCCAGATCAGTTCGCGGGCAAAGTTCGACACGCCCAGCATGTTCAGGCCGCTGGACAGGAACTGCATCGTCAGGACCGCCAGCACCACACCGATTACCTTGCCATAACCGCCGTAGGGGTTCACGCCCCCAAGGACGGCAATCAGCACCGCAAGGAGCAGGTAACTGGAGCCGTAGTCGGCCTTGGCCGAATTTGCGCGGCTCATCACCACCATGCCCGAGATCGCCCCCAGCATGCCCGAGGCGATGTAGACGCGGATCAGAAGGCCGGTGATGTCGATGGCGGCAAAGCGCGCAGCAAGGGGGTTTGCGCCGAACATCTGCACCTTGAGGCCAAAGGCGGTGCGGCTGAGGACAAAGGCCAGTCCGGCGGCGAGCAATGCGAACAGGATCAGCGGCACGGGAATGCCGATGACGGTGCCATTGCCCAGCCAGGCCGCGACACCCGGCAGGCCCATCACCGCGCTACCCCCGGTCAGGGCGACAGCGATGCCGGTGAAAATCAGGCCGGAGCCAAGGGTGGCAAGGATCGCAGGCAGGCCGAAGACGGCGATGGCGACGCCGTTGAACAGCCCGCCGAGCGCGCCGATGATCAGCGCCACCAGCGTGGCGATGCCCAGCCACAGCAGCGCCGTTCCACCGGTGGCCGCAGGTCCGGCATAGGTGGTCAGTAGGGTTGCCGCGACGATGGCCGACAGGTTGGCAAGCCCCACGACCGAAAGGTCGATCCCGCCGGTCAGCATGGTCAGCGTCATCGCCAGTGCCAGAATGGCGAATTCGGGGAACTGGAAGGCCATCGAGGTAAGGTTCTGACCCGACAGGAACCGGTCGGGCGCCAGCACCGACATGAAAACGAAGACCAGGACTGCGATGACCGCAAGGCGGGCTTCGGGCGCGGCGAGGAGTGAGGATAGGCGGGACTGGTTCATCGCTTTACCTCACAAAGATCGCGCGGCGGCGCGTTTCGCCTGCCATGCAGGCAGCCCGGTGCCGACAAGGATCAGTATACCCACCGCAACAGTCTGCCAGGTGGACGGGATGCCAAGCACGACCAGGCTGTTGCGCACCAGCACGATCAGCGCGACGCCCAGCAGCGTGCCGGTCAGCGTGCCGTAGCCCCCGGCGAGCCGCGCCCCGCCCAGAACGACGGCGGCGATGACGGATAGCTCCAGCCCCACGAGGTCGAAGGGGTTCGCGACGCGGGCCATCGAGGCGTGGATGATGCCCGCCAGCCCCGCCAGCGCGCCGACGTAGACGTACACGAAAAACTGGGTGCGCCGCACGTTGATGCCGATCCGCCGCGCGCTTTCGACCGAACCGCCGATGGCGAATATCTGGCGGCCCAGCATTGTGCGGTGAAGAAGCGCCCAGGTGACGATGACCACTGCAACGAGCGCGGCAAAGGCCCAGGGCAGCGAATAGAACGACCCGTCGGGGTTGGTGCCGCGGATCATCATCATCCGCCCGAATTCCCGCATTCCCGCCGGCAATGTCGTGATCTGCTTCTGCCCGATGAAGGTCAGCATGAAGCCGCGGAATATCGACAGTGTACCCAGCGTGACGATCAGAGTCGGCAGGCCGAAGCCCGCGATGAAGATGCCGTTGATCGAGCCGAGCAGCCCGCCCACGCACATGCCGATGATGATCGCGCCCCACCATGGCACGCCGGGCGCCCAGGTGTTCAGCATCATCGCGGTGACATACATGGTGAAGGCCGCGACGGCTGTGAAGCTCACGTCGATGCCACCCGAGATCAGCACCAGTAGCGCAGCTACGGCAAAGATGCCAAGCGTGATCCCGCCGCGCAAAAGGTCGGTCAGCGTCGGCATCGACAGGAAGCCGGGCGAGCTGATCGTCGCAATCACGCAGAAGGCCAGTATGACCAGTGCGACCAGCGTTTCGTTGCGCGAAAAGTCGATCTTCATGATGCGAGCCTGTGGGCGAGTTCCGCCTCTGTCGCCGTGCCGCCGGGAATATCCTCGGTGATGCGGCCGTTCTTCATGACCAGGATGCGATGGCAGGTCGCGAGCAACTCGGGCAGATCGTCAGAGATCACGATGACGCCCAGCCCCTGCCGCGACAGGTCGCGGATGATGCCGTGGATATCGGCCTTTGACCCCACGTCGACCCCCACACTGGGGCCGTTCAGCAGCAGCACCCTTGGGCTGCGCGCCAGCCAGCGGGCCAGCACCACGCGCTGCTGGTTGCCACCGGACAGCGAGCGGACGGGGGCGCTCGTGTCGGGTGCCTTGACCGAAAGCCGGGTCAGCCAGTCCTTCGCCTCGCCCCAAAGGCCGGGGAAGTTCAGCACGCCGCCGGATTCATGCGCCTCGAGCCGCCCGATGGCAACGTTGCGCAGGATGGATTGCAGCAGGAACAAGCCTTCGGTCAGCCGGTCCTCGGGGACATAGCCGATACCCGCCTCGGCGGAGGCGAGCGGGTTGCCAAGGTGGACGGCACGGCCATCGACGGTCAGACGGCCCGCATCGGGCGTCACCAGCCCGAACAACGCCTTGGCGAGCGAGGTGCGACCGGAGCCCAGAAGGCCGGAGATGCCCAGAACCTCGCCTGCGTGCAGGTAAAAGGCCACATCCTCGAAAGCGCCGGATTTGGTCAGCCCCTCGACCTGCAGCAGCAGGGGCGAGGCCGGGTCGATGGGATCGGGCGGGGTTTCGGCAACCTCGCGGCCCGTCATGTGCCGCGTCAGCGAGGCGGCGTCGAAGTCGATTGCCGGGCCTTCCGCCACCTTGCGCCCGTTGCGCAGGACGACGACCTTTTCGCAGACCTCCAGCACCTCGGCCAGCTTGTGGCTGACGAACAGGACGGCCACGCCATCGGCCTTCAGCCGCCGGATGATGTCGAGCAGCGCGCGCACCTCGCGCTCGGTCAGTGCGGTGGTGGGTTCGTCCATGATGATAAGCCGCGCATCGCTGGCCAGTGCCCGGCAGATTGCGACGAGTTGCTTATGCGCGACCGATAGCGTTTCAACCCGCGCATCCAGATCCATGCTGACGCCGACGCGCTTTAGCGTGGCGGTTGCCAGTTCCCGCGCATGGGAGCGGCTGACCAGTTTGCGCCCCTCGGCAAGCGCAGTTGAAAAGGCGATGTTCTCGGCAACGCTCAAGTTCGGGAAAAGCGAGAAGTCCTGGAATATGACCATGACGCCAGCCGCCGCCGAAAGGCGCGGGTTCAGCGGGCCCTGTTCCTGCCCGGAAAAGCGGATCGTGCCGCTGTCGGGTTGTTCGACACCGGCGAGTATCTTGATCAGCGTGGATTTTCCGCTGCCGTTTTCCCCGGCAAGGCATACTGCCTCGCCCGCGCCGATGGTGAACCCCACGTCGGAAAGGGCGGCGATGCCGGCGTAAGTCTTTGTCACGCCCTCGATGGCGATCAGCGAGTTCTGCTCAGGCATGGTCGAATTGTCATCCATCTTCAGGCGGGAAACGTGGGGCGGCCAGCGGCCACCCCACGCAGAGAGTTCCGCGATCAGAACGGATATTCGGCCATGTTGTCCTTGTTCACGTTCACGAAGGCCTGGCCGTAGATGACCTTGCCGTCGAGCTTGACCGCCTCATACCCCGGCAGGCCAAGGTCCATGCCGTCGGTGACTTCCTGTCCGTCCATCACCATTGCCGCGACCTTGTTCATCGCATAGCCCGCGACGGACGGATCCCAGAAGCCGATGCCATCGACCGCGCCGGTTTCCAGATACTGCGCGGCGATCGAGGGCAGCGAGGTGCCGAAGACGCAGGTCTTGTCGGCCAGGCCGCGCTCTTCGATGGCAAGGCCGATGCCCGCCACGTCGGTCGAGGCAGAGCCCTGCATGCCCTTGATATTCGGATGGGCGCGCAGCACTTCCTGGGCTTTTTCGTAGGCCTTTTGCTGGTCATCGAAGGTTTCGTTCTTGTCGCCGACCAGCGTCATGTTGGGGAAGTTTGCCTTCTGATAGGCGATAGCCCCGTCAACCCACTGGTTATGCGTCTGCGAAGTCAGCGAGCCGACGAAGACGGCATACTCGCCCTCACCGCCCATACATTCGGCCAGACCCTTCATCAGGTTCGCGCCGAAATCCTCGTTCTTGAAGGCCTCTATGTCATAAGAGACGTTCTGCTGGCTGGCGGCCTCATGCGTGATGACGGTAATGCCCGCGTCCTGTGCGCGTTTCAGAACCGGCTCCAGCGCCTCTGGCGACATCGGCACGACGGCAAGGGCGTTCACGCCTTGCGCGATCATGTCTTCGATCAGGGCTGCCTGCTGCTGCGGGTCGGCCTGCGCCGGTCCTACCTGGAAGGCATCGTTGCCGGTATCGGCGGCGTATTTCTTGACGCCCTCTTCCATGCGATTGAACCACTGGATGCCCGAAATCTTCACGACCGTGGCCATCTTTTTCGGATCCTGCGCCGCCGCAGGCTGCGTCATGCTCAACGCCGTGCCCGCCATCAGCGCGCAGGTAATCAACGTACGTTTCGTCATTCTCGGCTTTCCTCCCTAGATAGCCCTTGAGATTAAAAACTCCGTCCCGTCCTCTGCTCCCGGACTATAGAGCATAGTCCGGCCCAATCCACACAATCCCACGCCGCAACGGTTTTTACGTTTTGTCTCATCTGTTTAACGTCGGACTGCTCTGCGAGGGATCACATTGGCAAGAAGCACCTCCTCCGTGCTTTCGCGCCGCCGTAGACGCCGGTCTAAATGATCACCACACCCCCGCCTTGCTGCGCCCGCAATGCCGCACCGCAGTATTTGTGCAGATCATGCACATTTGTGATATTCGTTGACGCAAGCCTCGGTCAAGCGTTTATCATGGGGCACCCGCCAACAACCCGCATCATTGCACAACGCCGGTTTCCCATGCCGAACAGCCGCCAAGAAACCGACGATCTGGTGCAGGCCGCATGGCTGTATCACGTCGGACAGATGAGCCAGGAAGAGGTCAGCCGCAGGCTGGGCATATCCCGCTTCAAGGTATTGCGGATGCTGGCCGATGCGCGGGATCTTGGCCTTGTCCGCGTCTCTCTGGAACACGAAACCTCGGCGGTTCTGGCGCTGGCCGACCGTTTGGCGACCGAGTTCGGGCTGACCGAGGTGCAGGTGGCACCTCTTGCCGGGGATGCCGAGAATGAGGAAGCGGCCCGCCGTGCCGTCGGAATCGTCGCGGCGGGGTTCCTGACCCGTATCGGCAAGGGCGAAGGCGAAATCCGCATCGGCGTGGGCTGGGGGCGGACGATGGCAGCGATGGCGCAGGCGCTGACGGGCCTGCGCAACCCCAACCTGTGCTTCATCTCGCTGATGGGGTCGATGGCGCGCACGGCCGAGACCAGCCCGTTTGACGTCTGCACCCGGCTGGCGGCGCTGACCGGCGGGTCGGCGATGTTCCTGCCCGCGCCCTTCCTTACCGACACTGAAGAGGATTGCCGCGTGGTCCTGCGCCAGCGCCTTGTGCGTGAGACACTGCAGGCGGCGCGAGAGGCGCCATGGGCCATCATCTCGCTGGGCGATTGCTCGGCCAGTGCGCTGCTTTCGACCAGCGGCATCCTGACCGACGAAGAGACGGCAGAGCTGAAACGGGCCGGGGCGGTGGCGGACTCGACGGGCAAGTTCTTTTGCGCCGATGGCACGTTGGCGCAGACCGCGCTGAACCGCCGCGCACCCTCGATCGGGCTGGACGATTTGCGGGCGACCGATGTCACCCTGCTTGCCGCCGGGGTCGCCAAGGCGACGGCCACGCTGGCCATGATCAGGGCGGGTATCGTCAACCGGTTGATTGCTGATGAAGGATTGGCGCGAGCATTGCTTGCCCTGACGGAGGAAGAAGAATGAAAGGTTTCGGGGTTCACACCAGCATGTGGACGATGAAGTGGGACCGCGCAGGCGCCGAGCGCGCCGTCGCGAAGGCCGTTCACTACAAGATGGACTTCCTGGAGATCGCGCTGGTCGCGCCCAACTCCGTCGATGCCGCGCATTCGCGCGAGTTGTTGGAACGTAACAACATGCCGGTGATCTGTTCGCTGGGGCTGCCGCAAGAGGCCTGGCCCTCGGTCAATCCGCAGGCGGGGATCGATTTCCTGAAGATCGTGCTGGACAAGGCCGCCGACATCGGCGCGCTGGCGGTCAGCGGCGTGACCTTTGGCGGCATTGGCGAACACACAGGCGTGCCGCCCACCAGGGAAGAGATCGACAACATCGCCCGCTGTCTGGAAGCCTCGGCAAAGCACGCGAAATCGCGCGGGCTGCTGTTCGGGATCGAGCCGGTGAACCGCTATGAGAACCACCTGATCAACACCGGCAAGCAGGGCGTCGAGATGATCGAAAGGGTCGGTGCGGAAAACATGTTCCTGCACCTGGACACCTATCACATGAACATCGAGGAAAAGGGCATCGCGCAGGGCATCCTGGATGCCAAAGGCTACCTCAAATACATCCACCTGTCCGAATCCGACCGGGGCGTGCCGGGCTGGGGCAACTGCCGCTGGGACGAGATTTACGCCACGCTGGCGGCAATCGGATTTGACGGCGGGCTGGCGATGGAAAGCTTCATCGACATGCCGCCCGAGCTTGCCTATGGCCTGTCGGTCTGGCGTCCCGTGGCCAAGGACGAAGCCGAGGTGATGGAAAACGGCCTGCCCTTCCTGCGCGGCAAGGCCCGGCAATACGGGTTGATCGCGTGAGCGATTATGAACCCCTGAGCGTCCAGACGCTGCAAGCCCGCCTGTCGTCGGTTCCGGCATTGGCGGACCGGCTGGGGAATGAACCTTGGGAGGTGCGGGAGGTCGGCGACGGCAACCTGAACCTTGTGTTCATAGTCTCATCCCCCCGCGTCACCGTGATCGCGAAACAGGCCCTGCCCTATCTGCGGATCGTCGGTGACGGCTGGCCGCTGCCGCTGCGGCGATCCTACTTCGAATACAACGCGCTGAGCCGCCATGGCGCGCGCGATCCGGGCCGTGTGCCCGAGGTCTATCATTTCGACGAGGTGCAGGCGCTGATCGTCATGCGCTATCTCAGCCCGCACGTGATCCTGCGGAAATCCATCGTGGCGGGGGTCAAGCACCCAAGACTTGCCCGCGACATGGGAATTTTCCTGGCGCGCAGCCTGTTCAAGGGGTCCTGCCTGTCGCTGACCGGGGCCGAGGCGAGGGCCGAGATGGGTCTGTTCGCCGCGAATGTCGAATTGTCGGACATCACCGAGAACCTTGTTTTTTCCGACCCCTACTTCACTGCGCGGCTGAACAAGCACACGAAAGGGCTGGAGCCGTGGATCGAGAAACTGCGCGCCGACCGCGACATGAAGGTGGCCGCGCAGGAGATGAAGCACGCATTCCTTGCCAAGACCGAGACGCTGCTGCATGGCGACCTGCATTCCGGCTCGATCATGGTGACGCCCGAGGATACGCAGGTCATCGATCCAGAATTCGCCACCTACGGACCCTTTGGCTTTGATGTCGGGATGCTGCTGGCGAACTTTCTGCTGGCCTATTTTTCGCAATCGGGCCACGAGGCGACACCGGGCGCGCGCGATGGTTACCGCCTGTGGCTGCTGGATGTGCTGCGCGAGACCTGGGATGTATTCGAGGCCGAGTTCACCCGGCTCTGGCGCAACGATCGCACCGGCATCCTTTATGAGCGGACCTTGTTCGAGGATCAGGGTGACGTGATCGGCTCTGAACAGGGGCGCATCTCGGTCCTGCGCGGTATCTGGTCCGATGCGATGGGCTTTGCCGGGGTCGAGATGCACCGCCGCATCCTGGGGCTGGCGCATGTCGAGGATATGGAGGCGATCCCCGATCCGGCCCGCCGGCTGATTTCCGAGCGGCGCGCTCTGGCGCTTGGGCGGCAGCTTGCGGTAATGCGCGCCACGATCCGCGGCACGGACGAGGTTTGCGCCTTGGCAGAGGCGGTCGAGACGGGGGATTTGTCATGAAGGTTGGAGACAAGGACTATCGCTCGATCTGGCTGGCGCCGGATGGCCGGACGGTGCAGATCATCGACCAGACGAAGCTGCCGCATGACTTCGTGGTGGTCGACCTGACCACGATGGATCAGGCGGCGGTTGCGATCCGCGACATGTGGGTGCGGGGCGCGCCGCTGATCGGGGCGACGGCGGCCTATGGCATGGCGTTGCAGATGGCGGCGGATCCTTCGGATGCCGGGCTGTCGGCGGGCTACGACAGGCTGCTCGCGACAAGGCCGACGGCAGTGAACCTGCGTTGGGCCCTGGATGACATGCGGGCTGCTCTTGCGCCGCTGCCGCCTGCAGCCCGCACTGCGGCGGCCTATGCCCGTGCGGCGCAGATCGCCGACGAAGATGTCGAGATCAACCGCAGCATCGGTCAGCATGGGCTATCGGTGATCGAGGAGATTGCCGCGCGGAAGAATGGTCGGGTAAATATCCTGACCCACTGCAACGCGGGCTGGCTAGCGACGGTGGACTGGGGTACTGCGACCTCGCCGATCTACCACGCCGCCAGCAAGGGGATCGACCTGCATGTCTGGGTGGATGAGACGAGGCCCCGGAACCAGGGCGCGCATCTGACCGCCTGGGAGATGGCGAGCCACGGCATTCCGCATCACCTGATCACCGACAACGCGGGCGGACACCTGATGCAGCACGGCGAGGTCGATATGGTCATCGTCGGCACCGACCGCACCACGGCGCGGGGCGATGTCTGCAACAAGATCGGCACTTATCTGAAGGCGCTGGCGGCGTATGACAACGGGGTGCCGTTCTACGTCGCCCTGCCCTCGCCCACGATCGACTGGACGGTGTCAGACGGGCTGGCAGAGATCCCGATCGAGGAGCGGTCGGGGGACGAGGTTTCCTATGTGCAGGGCAAGCTTGAGGATGGGACAAGGACCAAGCTGCGCATCTCGCCCGAAGCGACGCCGGCAGGCAATCCGGCCTTCGACGTGACGCCCGCCCGGCTGGTGACGGGACTGATCACCGAACGGGGGATCGCACCTGCGACGGCAAAGGGGCTGGCGGCAATGTTTCCGGATTTGGTCAACAAGGCTTAGCAGAGGACCGGAAAGCCAAAGGTCCATTGGACTTTTGCCCGGTCCGATTGCCCGAAGGCGCAAGCCGCAGGGCAAGTGGTTCGCCACTGGGTTAGACGACTGGAAATCAGGATAGGCACTTATCCTAATGCTGTTCCGACGGCTTCGGCGGGCGGTAGACGAACAGCACCACCAGGCAGATCGCAAGGAACGCGGCGGTGTTATAGATCAGCGCCCAGATCAGCGCATTCGCATATCCCGCCTGATCGGCGGCTGTCCCGAGATGCGAGAAAAACAGCTCTCCCATGATCGCCACGCCCAGAACCGCGCCGACCTGCTGGAACGCCTGGGCGGCACCCGATGCCGACCCGGTGTCATGCCCTCCGACAGTCCCCAGCACGGTCTGATATAGCGGCGACACAGCCGTACCCAGCCCCAGCCCGCCAATTGAAAGCGGCAGTGCGAAGATTGCCCAGTCGATGGCCTCCCCCGTCGTCTGGACCGCCAGCCGCAGCCCGATCATCGCCAGACACAAAAGCCCGGCACCGACCACGATCCGCGCCCTTTGCGCGCGCAGGCCGAACCGCCCCGCGATCAAAGAGGCGCACAGCACGCCCACCGAAAACGGAAGCGTGGTCAGCCCCGACTGCAAGGGGGTCAGACCGTAGCCCGACTGCAGATACAGCGCCAGCACCAGGAAAAATCCCGGAATTCCCGAAAACAGCGTCGCGAGCAGCGCGCTGCCCATCAGGAATGTCCGGTTTTGCAGCAAGCTGACCGGCAACAGCTGCGGCTGCCCCCTCCCCGCCAATCGGAACTGCCAGCGCACAAAGACCCAGGCCATCGGCAAAGACGCCACCAGCATGGCAAAACACCAGATGGGCCAGTCCGCCTGCCGCCCTTCGATCAGAGGAAAGATCACCAGCAGCAAGGTCGCCCCGGCAAGAAGGATGCCGATATAGTCGTTGCGAAGCTCTGCCGCGCCTTCGATCCGAGGAACGAAGCGCAGCGCACCCAGAACCGCGAGAATGCCGACCGGCACGTTGACCAGAAAGATCGGGCGCCAGCCCAGGCCCCAGATGTCCTGCCCGATCAGGAAGCCGCCCAGCAGCGGCCCCGTCACCGTGGCCAGCCCTGCCGACAGGCCAAACAGCGAAAAAGCCAGCCCGCGCTCTTTCGGCGGGAACAGCACGGGGACGATGGCCAGCGTCTGTGGCGTCATCATCGCCGCCCCCATCGCCTGAATAACGCGAGAGCCGACCAGCATCTCGACCGAAGTCGCAAACCCGCACAGCGCCGACGCGACTGTGAAAACGGCAACGCCCAACACGAACATTCGCCGCCGCCCGACGATGTCGCCCATCCGCCCCGAGGGCAACAGGAACAGCGCATAGGCCAGGATATAGGCTGCCACGACCCATTCGATTTCGCTGCTTGTCGCATCGAAGGCGCGCTGCATGCTGGGCAAGGCGACGTTCACGATGGTCACGTCGATCAGGTTCATGAAACCGGCGATCAACAGCACCGCCATGGCGATCCATCGCCGGGGGTGGAAATGCAGCGACGTCGTATCGGTGAATGCCATTGGTTCTGGGACCTTTGCGAACGGGCGCGAGGGCCGATTGCCTTTGCCTTGGCAGAACCCCGGTCAGCGCTGTTCTAGCATGATGGGTGTGGGCGGCAAGGCAGAGGGATGCCTTGCGCGAAACAGGTCGACCATGGTTATCTTGGCGCAAAGCGAAGCGCGCCAGAAGGCGCGGCCAGGGGGGATGAATGGGACGGATCGGACGCATCGGCGCGATGCTGGCCGTGGTGGTTTTGTCGTTGGGCGGGGCCGCACGGGCCGCCGTTCCACCGGATACGGTCGTCGACACCTGGTATCGTCTGATGCTGGAGCTGGTGCGCCACACGCCGACCTACACACCTCCGGTCGCGAGCCGTTCCTTCGCCTATGTCGGCGTCACGGCCTATGAAGCCGTCGCCTCGGGCCGGGACGACATGGTGTCTCTTGCAGGCCAGTTGAACGGGCTGACCCCGCTGCCCAAGCGCGAAGTGGGGGCCGTCTATGACGAGGGCGTGGTCCTTCAGGCGGCTATGAATGCGACCGTGACCGATTTCTTCTCCAACACCGGGCCGACGGGCCAGCGCGCGATGAAGGCGGTGGGCACAAAGCTTGACGCGAAAGCGGCGGACGGGGTTGACCCGGAGGTATTGGCGCGCAGCCAGAAGTTCGGACAGGCGATAGCCGCCCATATCCTGAACTGGTCCAAGGATGACGGCGGCGCCGTCGTGGAAAACATGGGCTTCCCCTACAGCTATACGCCGAAGGAAGGCCCGCAATACTGGGTTCCGACCAGCAAGATCGTGCAGCAGCAGGCGCCGCTTCTGCCTGAGTGGGGCAACAACCGCACCTTTGCCATGCCGTCCGGCGCAAGCTGCCCGCTGCCACCGCCACCCGAATACAGCGAAGACCCCTCCTCGCAATTCTACATCGAGGCGAAAGAGGTCTATGACGCCGTGAAAAACACCACGCCGGAGCAGACGGCCATCGCGCGGTTCTGGTCGGATGATCCGATGCTGTCCTCGACCCCGCCCGGCCACTGGATTGCCATCGCAATCCAGGTGTTCCACCAGAACCCGACGCCCATCGAGCAACAGGTCAACGTGCTGGCCCGGCTGGGGATCGGCGTCGCGGATGCCTTCATCGGCTGCTGGGACGCGAAGTATCAATACGACCTCGTGCGGCCCGTCACTTACATCAAAAGGACGATTGACCCCAAATGGGAGCCGCTGCTGATCACCCCGCCCTTCCCCGAATACCCCAGCGGCCACAGCACGCAGTCCGGCGCGGCGGCCGAAGTCCTGACCGCGATCTTCGGCGACAACTTCGCTTTTGACGACGCGGCCCAGGCCGACGATGGCCTGCCCGCGCGGCGGTTCAACAGCTTTTGGGAGGCCGCTCAGGACGCAGGGATTTCGCGGCTTTATGGCGGCATCCATTTCCGTTCGGCGATCGAACAGGGATTGGAGCAGGGGCGATGCGTCGCGCAATATACCAATGCTCTGAAAACGCTGGTGAAATGATGCGGATCACAGCCCTTTGCCTGCTGCTTGCCGCCCCTGCCGCCGCGCAGGATGTCGCCATACCGAAGTTCGTCGAAGAGACCGAAAGCGCAGGTATCACAGCCACCTTCGCGGGTGACTGGGAATATATGGTGGGGGGCGGCGTCGGAGTCTTTGACTGCAGCGGCGACGGTTTTCCCGACATGCTGATCGCGGGCGGATCGGGTCCGGCGACCTTCTATCGCAATGCCTCGGCCAAGGGTGGCGCGCTGTCCTTCAGGCCCGAACAAAGCGGGCTGGAAATCGACAAGGTCTCGGGCGCCTATCCGATGGACGTGGATGGCGACGGCATCACCGATCTGGTCCTGCTGCGGGTCGGCGAGAACCTGGTGATGCGCGGGCTTGGCGACTGCAGGTTCGAGCGCGCGAATGAGGCCTGGGGACTGGATGGCGGCGATGCCTGGACCGCATCCTTCGCGGCTACCTGGGAGAAAGGCGCCGACTGGCCGACGCTGGCCTTTGGCAACTACATCGACCGGACGCAGGATATTCCCTGGGGTTCCTGCACCGACAACTGGCTGATCCGCCCCGCAGAGGGCGAGCGCCGCTTTGGTCCACCGATCCCGCTTAAGCCCAGCTTCTGCGCGCTGTCGATGTTGTTCACCGACTGGGATCGCTCTGGTACGCCCAGCCTGCGGGTGTCGAACGACCGCGAGTATTACAAGGGCGGACAGGAACAGATGTGGCATGTCCGGCCCGGCGAGGCGCCCGCACTTTACACGCCTGCCGAGGGGTGGAAGCCGTTGCGCATCTGGGGGATGGGCATCGCGAGCTATGATCTGAATTTCGACGGATACCCCGAATATTATCTGACAAGTATGGCCGACAACAAACTGCAAACGCTGGCAAATCCGCCCAAGGATGGCGAGGCGCAGGCGACCTTTGCCGATGTGGCATTTCCGAAAAAGGTCATCGCCCAGCGGCCCTATATCGGTGGCGAGATTCGCCCCAGCACCGCATGGCATGCGCAGTTCGAAGATGTGAACAACGACGGTCTGACCGACCTTTTCGTGGCAAAGGGCAACGTGGACCAGATGCCCGACTTTGCTCAGAAAGACCCCAACAACCTGATGCTGCAGCTTGCCGACGGCACCTTTCAGGAGGTGGGCGACAAGGCCGGGATCGCCAGCATGAAGACCTCTCGCGGCGGGGCGGTGGTGGACTTCAACCTCGACGGGTTGCTGGACCTCGTGGTGGTGAACCGCCGCGAACCCGCGCAGGTCTGGCGCAATGTCAGCGACAATGCGGGAAACTGGATTCAGCTTCGCCTGCGCCAGCCGGGCCCGAATGCCGATGCCGTCGGCGCCTGGATCGAGGTGAAATGCGGTGACACGATCCTGCGGCGCGAGGCGATGGTTGGTGGCGGCCATGCGAGCGGCGAGCTTGGCTGGCGCCACTTCGGGCTGGGTGGCGCGAAGGATGCGCAGGTGCGGGTAATCTGGCCGGATGGCACCGAAGGCGAGTGGCAGCCGGTCACGGCGGGCAGTTTCTATGTAATCGAGCCGGGCAAGCCGGTGCAGCCGTGGCAGCCGGGGTAAAGTCGCACTGGAAGCCGTATGGGTTTGTTATGGCTTCGGTATGTAGACTAATGTGTTGGGAATTGCGGTGCGGAAGAGGGCAGAGCCCGACTGCGGGTGGGCGCTGACACGGTTGCGGTCTGCACTTTATGGTGCCGATACTGCCGACGCCCAGCCTCGCATCAACCGCGAAGAAGCGCCCGCCTTGGGGGCGGTCGGGCGCTGCCCGGCGGCGCTAAAGCGCCTCGTTCCGGGCTAAGAGAAGGATAGCCGGCTAGCTCCGCGCCAGCGTCTCGAACAGCCGGGCCACGCCCTCGGCACCCGGATCCTTATGACCGGAAAGCTTGTCCTCGGACAGATAAGCCGCCCGCCCCGCCTTGGCCCGCGTCATCTGGGCCGTAGCATCGGCCCCCTTGCGCGCAGCCGCGGCAGCGGCAGCCAAGCCTTGGGGCAGCGCCTGCAACGCAGGCGCAAGCGCGTCGATCATGGTCCTGTCGCCGGGCTTTGCGCCGCCGACCTGCATCACCCGGTCCAGCCCGGCCTGCAGCGCGCCGTTCGGGCTTTTGCCGCCCGCGCTCGCGTCACCGGCGGCGGCGAAGAAGATCGCCAGCAGCACGCCGGAGGAACCGCCCATGGTCTGGCTCAACTCCATCCCGATCGCCCGGTAAAGCTGCGTCGGATCGGCCAGCGGCAGGCGGTCGAGCGCGGCGTTCAAGGCCCGCGCGGCGCCGGCCAGAGTGCTGCCGGTGTCGCCATCGCCAGCCTTCGCATCCAGTGCGTTCAGTTCCGACTCTGCGGCGATCAGCGAATTGCAGCAGCGTTCGATCAGCGCGCGGCGGGCCGGATGTGGCGAGGGCAATGCCTGGATCGGCGTCAACCCGTCAGGCAGCGGGCGGACCAGCACATCGCCCAAGGGCGAAATCCCCGGCCATGCGCTTGGCGCAGCAGGAGCCTGCAAGGCCGCGATCCGCGCCGAATCCACTGGCAAGAGCGAGACCGAGAAGCCGTGCATGTCAAGCGAGGTCATCATCGCCGCCGGGCCGATGATCCATTTGACCGAGCGGGCCAGCGGCGAGCGTGCCAGTTCCTCGGCCAGCACGCACATCTCAAGCGGTGTCGTGCCGCCGAGGTTGTTGAGCAGCGCCACATGCTCCCCCCCCGCCGCATGGGAGGCGAGACGGTTGGCGACCATGGCGATGGCGGCGCGGGCAGAGGTGAAATCCACCTGCTCCACGCCCGCCTCACCATGAATGCCAAGCCCGAGCTCGGCCTTGCCCGCGCCGATCCGGTCCTCTTTGGGCGAGCCAGGAACGGTGCAGGTATCCAGCGACATGCCGATGGTCGCAGCGCCCGCGATGACTTTCGAGGCCACCGCAGTTACGGCATCGAGGTCCGCGCCCTGATCGGCCAGTGCTCCGGCGATCTTGTGGACGAACAGCGTTCCCGCCACCCCCCGCGCCTGCGGCAGGTTTGGCAGGGCGATGTCGTCATCGACCACCACCATCGAAACCTTCAGCCCGAAGGCCCGCGCGCGTTCGGCGGCAAGGCCGAAGTTCAGCCGGTCGCCGGTGTAGTTCTTGACGATCAGCAGGCAGCCAGCCTTGCCCGTGACGGCGAGAATACCTGCCAGAACCGCGTCCACCGAAGGCGATGCAAAGACATCGCCGCAGACTGCCGCGGTCAGCATCCCCTGCCCTACGAAGCCCGCGTGGCTGGGCTCGTGCCCCGAACCGCCGCCCGAGACCAGTGCCACCTTGGACCGGTCCCAGTCGGTGCGGATCACCACGCGGATATGCGGATAGCCGTCAAGCCGCGCCAGCTTGCCGCCCGAGGCGCGCACCAGCCCGTCGATGGCATCGGTGACGAGCGTTTCCTTCGAGTTCATGAACTGCTTCATGGCGGTTCTCCGTTACGACAGGCGGGCGCCGCTGGCGTCGAACCAGAGCGGGTTTACGGGGCTGACGGCGAGGGTGTCGCCGGGGCTGAGCGTGGTGTGAACGTCGGTCAGGGTGATCAGGTCATGTTCGCCCAGCTTCAGGTGCAGGCGGGTCTGGTCGCCCAGATGCTCGACGCGCGTGACGGTCGTGGGTGTTCCTTCCCCCTGCCGGATATGCTCGGGGCGCAGGCCGATCTGTGCGGCGCCTGCGGGCGCATTTCCGAAGATACCCGACGGCAGCAGGTTGATGCGCGGCTGGCCAAGGCGGGTCGCGACATAGGTGCTGACCGGGTTTTCGTAGATCTCACGCGGGCTGCCGAACTGCACGAGGCGACCGTGATCCAGCACGCCCACATGCGTCGCCATGGTCATCGCCTCGATCTGATCGTGGGTTACATACAGGAAGGTCGCGCCGAGGTCGGTGTGGATGCGTTTCAACTCCACCCGCAATTCCGCCCGCAGTTTGGCGTCCAGCGAGGACAGCGGTTCGTCCATCAGGAAGATGCGAGGGCTGCGGACCAGCGCGCGGCCAATCGACACCCGTTGCATCTCACCGCCCGACAGCGCCGTTGCCTTGTTGTCGAGTTTATGCGCGATACGAAGGACTTCCGAGACGTCTTTCACCCGCTTGGTGATGTCCGCCTCCGCCCATTTCAGGATGGGAGAACGCAGCGGGAAGGCAAGGTTATCGCGCACGCTGAGGTGCGGGTACAGCGAGTATTGCTGGAACACCATGGCGATGTCGCGTTCTGCCGGTGTCTGCCGGATCACGGACTGACCGGCGATTTGCACATCCCCGGAGTCGGGCTGCTCCAGCCCCGCGATCAGCCGCAGCGTCGTGGTTTTCCCGGCGCCGGTCGGCCCCAGCAGGACGACGAAAGACCCGTCGGGGATCGTCATCGTCACATCCTGCACCGCCTTGGTCGCGCCGAAGGATTTCGACAGAGAGCTTAGCGTGACCTCAGCCATGATAGACCCCCGCATTGGCGGCGGTGCGGAAGGCGCGGCCGGTTCCTTCGTCGAACAGCGACAGGGTGGAGGCGGTGAAACTGAGACCCACGGTCTCACCCAGTCGCGCGGGTTGTCCGGCGGGGGTGCGGGCCTTGAGGGTGCCGTTGGCTGAGGAGAGCGTGATGATCTGGGTGGTGCCGAGGTATTCGACCGCCTCGACCCGGCCGCGATATTCGCCACTGTCGGTCAGGGTGATGTGTTCCGGGCGCACACCCAGAGCCAGTTTCCGGCCCCCCGCCTCTTCCTGAAGCTCCGGCGTGTCGATCCGGGTCTGGCCCAGCGTGACCGAGGTGTCGCCGGGGCGGAAGCTGCCCTCGAACCGCAGGAAGTTCATCGAGGGGCTGCCGATGAAGTCGGCGACGAACATGGTCGCGGGGTGGTCGTAGATTTCGCGCGGGGTTCCGAATTGCTCGACAACCCCATGATTCATAACGACGATCTTGTCGCCCATCTGCATGGCCTCAAGCTGGTCATGCGTGACGTAGACGGTCGTGGCCCCCATCCGGTCATGCAGGGCGCGCAGTTCCTCGGCCATATGTTCGCGGAATTCGGCGTCGAGCGCGCCGAGCGGTTCGTCCATCATGAAGGCTGCAGGCTGACGCACGATCGCGCGGCCAAGGGCGACGCGCTGTCGGTCGCCGCCGGACAGGCCCCCGACGGGCTTGTCGAGGATATGCTCGATGCCAAGGATGCGCGCGACCTCTGCCACCTTGGCGGCAATCTGCGCCTTGGGCATGCCCTGGCTGACCAGCGGATAGCTGATGTTGCGGCGCACGTTCAGGTGAGGATAGAGCGCGAACATCTGAAAAACAAAGGCGATATCGCGTTGGCTGGCCGGTTTCTGGCTGACCTCTTCGCCGCCGATATAAATCTCGCCGCTGGTCGGCAGTTCAAGGCCCGCGATCATGCGCAGGGTGGTGGTCTTGCCGCAGCCCGAGGGGCCGAGCAGCATGAAAAACTCGCCGTCGCCGATGGTGAAGGTGGACCCCTTTACCGCGGTGAAAGCGCCGAATTCCTTGCGCAGGTTACGGATGACGATCTCGGCCACGGGTTACTCCGGGAAGTGGCTGGTGATGATGAACATCACCGTGCCGATCAGGGTGACAATGAAGCTGTAGGTGAAGGCCCAGAGCATGAAAGGCTGCATCAGCATGAGCACGCCAAGACCGATCAGGATGCTGGCCAGCATCTCCCACGGGCCGCGGCGGAACCGGGCGAGGCCGGAGAAGAAGGCGCTCATGTCAGGTCTCCTGCCGGTATGGAGGTCGTATGGGTTCGGTATGGAAATGGTATGGTCATTTCCGCACCGCCCCGAAGGTGATTCCGCGCAGAAGGTGTTTGCGCAGCAGGATGGTAAAGACCATCACCGGCAGCAGGAACAGCGTCGCCCCTGCCGCGACGGCGGGCCAGTCCTTGCCGCCGACGCCGAAGATCGTGGGGATGAACGGCGGGGCGGTCTGGGCGGTAGCGGAGGTGAGCAGGACGGCGAAGGCGTATTCGTTCCAAGCGAAGATCAGGCAGAAGATCGCGGTCGAGGCGATGCCGGTAGCGGCCTGCGGCAGCACGACCTTGCGGAAGGCCTGGAACCGTGTGTAGCCGTCGATCAGCGCCGCCTCCTCATACTCGCGCGGGATCTCGTCGATGAAGCCTTTCAGCAGCCAGACGGCGAGGCTGATGTTCACGCCTGTGTAGAGCAGGATCATGCCGAGATGAGTGTCAAAGAGCCCGATGCTGCGGAACATGAGGTAGATCGGGATCGCGACGGCGATGGGCGGCATCATTCGAGTGGAGAGGATGAAGAAAAGAAGGTCATCCTTCAAAGGCACCCGGAAGCGCGAGAAGGCGTAGGCTGCCAGCGTGCCGAGCAGGATCGAGAGGAACGTCGATCCGAAGCCGATGATGACCGAGTTCAGGAACCGCGCGCCGAACTTCGATGGTCCGGTGACGACCTCGTTGCGCTGCCGCACGATCCCTTCGACGAAATTCGCGGGCGGCGGCATGGTGGCCAGTTGTTCGGGCGTGGCGCGGGTGCGGCTGGTGAAGAGATTCACATACCCTTCGAGCGAGGGTGTGAAGAAGACCTTCGGCGGGTAGCTGATCGAATCCGGCCCGGTCTTGAAGCCGGTGGCGATGATCCACAGCAGCGGCAGCAGGGTGATGACGGTGTAGAGGATGACCAGCACCCCAGCTATCAGCTTTGAACGCCCTGTGGGCTCGGTTACGGAATAGGCGCTCATCTTTCCTTCACCTTGTTCAGGGCCTTCACGTAGATCGAGGCAAGGCCAAACACCGTCACGAAAAGGATGATGGCGTAGGCAGAGCTGAAGCCGGTGCGCCATTTCTCGAAGGCTTCGCGTTTCAGCTCGATCGAGGTCAGCAGGGTGGTGTCGCCGGGACCGCCGCCGGTAAGCTGCACGACGAGGTCGAACATCTTGAAGTTCTCGATGCCCCGGAACAGCACGGCCAGCATCAGGAAGGGCAGCACCATCGGAATGGTCATGGTCCAGAACTGCCGCCATTTCGAGGCGCGATCGACCTCGGCCGCCTCGTAGATGTAGTCGGGGATGGAACGCAGGCCGGCCAGACAGATCAGCATGACGAAGGGCGTCCACATCCAGGTATCGACGATCACGATGGCCCAAGGCGCAAGCGTGACCGAGGCCAGCATGCCGAAGGATGAGGCCGGGATGCCGGTCAGGAATTCGGTGACGTAGTTGAAAAGCCCGATCTGGGGTTCGTAAAGGAAGGTCCAGAAGTTGCCGACGACCGCCGGGGACAGCATCATCGGCAGCACGATCAGCGTCGTCAGCAGATCGTTGCCGCGGAATTTGCGGTTGATCAGCCAGGCCAGCGCGAAACCGATCACCACCTGAAAGAACAGAGTCCAGACCAGGAAATGCGCCGTTGCCTGCATCGTTTGCCAGACGTCGGGATCGGTCAGGATGCGCTGGTAGTTGCGCAGGCCCACGAATTCGAGCGGCTCGTTCGGGCGGTTGGCGCGGTAGTTGGTGAAGCTGAGCCGGATGGTCCAGACCAGCGGAAAGATGTTGATCGCCAGCAGAAGCAGGATCGTCGGCGTCACGAAGATCCAGGCGATGGCGCGGTCCGACAGGCCGCGCGCGCGGTTCGCGAGCGATGACGGGGTGGCCCGCGCCAGTCGGTCTATCGGAGTGTCAGCCATGTTCGGGATCCTGCAAGGGGGCGAAAGCCTGCGCCCCGGGTCTTTGAAATGGGGCGCGCCGCTTGGCCCGGCGCGCCCCTGCCATGTCGAGGTCAGAGCTTGCCGTCGTCCTCGAACACTTCTGTCCAGTCGGCCACCAGGCCATCGAGCGCCTCTTTCGCCGTGCCCTGCCCGGCCACAACATAGTCGTGGAACCGTTTCTGCGAGGCTTGCAGTAGTGAAGCGTAGCTGGGTTCGGCCCAGAAGTCTTTCACGATGGCCATCGAGTCCAGATAGGTCTGGGCATAGGGCTGGCTGGCCGCGAAGCTCGGGTCTTCGACCACCGAGCGCAGGGCCGAGAAGCCGCCCATCGACCACCACTTCTGCTGCACTTCCGGCTGGGCGAACCACTTGATGTATTCAAGCGCCGCGTCCTGCTTTTCAGAGTAGGACACGACCGAGATGCCCTGCCCGCCAAGCTGGGCGAAGTGGTCGCCGTTCGGACCGGCAGGATTGACCAGATAGCCGGTCTTGCCGCCGCCGACATTGGGATCGACCTCGAACCCCGGCCAGGTGAAGGCGAAGTTCATCTGCAACGCGACCTGGCCCGACTTGTAGGCGTCGATGCCCTCGCCCATGTAGCTGTTGGATGCGCCCGGAGGCGTGCAGCATTCATAAAGCGCCTTGTAGAATTCCAGCCCGGCGACCGCGCCGGGCGAATTGACGAAGCCTTCCATGTCATAGGGCTTGTCGGGGTTGTCGTATTTGAAGCCGAAGCTGTAGAGCACGTCCATCGCGCCCATGGTGATGCCTTCGGACCCGCGCTCGGTATAGATCGAGGCGCCGTAGACGGTCTTGCCGTCGATCTCGCGGCCCTGGAAGAACTTGGCGATGTCCATCAGTTCGGCGAAGGTCGCGGGCGGCGTCAGGTCGCGGCCATATTCCTCTTTGAAGGCGGCCTGGATTTCGGGGCGTTCGAACCAGTCCTTGCGGTAGGTCCAGCCGACCACGTCACCGAAGGCGGGCAGCGCCCAGTAGTTCGGCGTGTTCTTCGGCCATTCGGAATAGCCCGTGACGGTCGCCGGAACGAAATCGCTCATCTTGATGCCGTTGGCATCGAAGAAATCGTTCAGCTTCACGTAGTGGCCGTTTTCGGCCGCGCCGCCGATCCACTGGCTGTCGCCGATCATCAGGTCGCACAGCTTGCCGCCCGAGTTCAGCTCGTTCAGCATCCGGTCGGCGAAGGCCGTCCACGGCACGAATTCGAAGTTCATCTTGTTGCCGGATTGCGCCTCGAAATCCTTGCTGAGTTCGACGAGCGCGTTCGCAGGGTCCCATGCGGCCCAGCAGAGCGTCAGGTCTTCGGCCTGCGCACCCTGCGCAAAGCCCATTGCCAGACATGCGGCCGAAGTAGCCGCAAGATAATGCGATCTCATTGCAGTCCTCCCTTGGTTACGGGGGCCTTGTCTCCTCCGGCCCTCTTGCTTGGCATGACGATAGGCAGGGTCAAACGAGTCTGTCCAGAGATTTTTGAGGTACGCACCTCAAAAACTGGCCGGACCAGATGCGGTCGCTACTCTGCGGCCTGCAGGCGGGCCGGAAGCGTCTCGGGAAGGTTTTCGCCGATGACGATCTCGATACGGATCTGTTCTTGCGAGGAATCGATCGGCACGCGGTCGATCTTGGCACGCAGCACACGCAGCGCGGACCGCACGACATGGCCGACGTTCTGGGTGATGACCGCATCCATCGCGCCGGACTTGAGCGATTCACGCGCATGGGGGGTCAGTTCGTGGCCGATCACGATGCAGTGGCCGGTCAGTCCCATTTCGGCAAGGCAGCGGGTCAGCGCGCGCTGGCCGGCGCCAAGATTGTAGACAGCGCGAATGTCGGGGTGACGGGCAAAGCTTTCCCCCAGCGCGGCGCACAGGGTAGCGGGCTGCCCATGCGCCTCGATCGAGGGCAGGACTTCGATCTGGGGGAAGCGGGATTGCATCAGCGCGTCGAAGCCAAGACGCCGCTCGACGCTTTCGCGCAGCAGCATGGAATCGGCGATGACAAGCACCTGCGCCGGTCCCCGACCCAGAAAACGGCCTGTAAGCACCGCCGCTGTGCGGCCAGCAGCGCTGTTGTCGATGCCGACGAAGTGGTCGCGCTCGGTATTCGGCAGGTCGGAAACCAGCGCCAGCACGGCGATGCCCTTTTGCCGCAACCCGCGGATGGCGTCACGCAGGATGGGCGTTTCGGGGGCCATGACGGCGACGCCGCCCACCCCTTCGCCCGGCAATGCGGCAAGGATTCCGGCCAGCGCATGGGGATCTTCGGGCGGAAAGCGGCGCAGCAGGACATCGGTGCGGGCGGTGGCCGACTGGCGGTGCGCCTCGGCCAGAGCATCGAGCAGGGTCTGGTTGAACTGGCTGTCACGGTCGGGCAGGACGAAGGCCAGGCGGTAGTCGCGCTGGCGGGCGAGGTTGGCGGCGGCGACGTCGCGGACATAGCCGATGCGGGCGATTGCGTCCTGCACCGCCTGAATGGTTTTGGCGCGCACGCCGGGGCGGTCGTTCAGCACACGGTCAACCGTCGCAAGGCTGACGCCAGCCTCGCGCGCAAGGTCGTTCACGGTGGGACGGCTGCGCAATTCCATCGCGCGACTATCCTCTGAAAGCCTGAGGTACGTCAATCACCCCGGATTGCGGAGCTTTTCAAGCCAGCCAAGGCCCGCATCGGTGGTGCTGGCGGGGCGGTATTCGGCCCCGATGGGGGCGGTCCAGCCGAGGCCCGCGAGATGGCGCAGGACATGGGCGTAATCGACCTCTCCCCGGTCGGGTTCGCCACGGTCAGGGACGCCTGCGATCTGGATATGGCCGATGATGGGCAGTAGTGCCGAAAGGCGCCGGGTCAGATCGCCGCCCATGATTTGCATATGGTAGCAATCGGCCATAAGGCGCAGGTTCGGCAGGGAAATATCCTCGATGATCCTGCGGGCCTCTTCGGCGCGGGTCAGGAAATATCCGGGCGCGTCGCGAGGGTTCAGCGCCTCGATCAGGATGGTGATGCCGTGGGGTCTGGCGGCAGCGCAGGCATAGGTCAGGTTGGCGCGGTAGGTGGCCATGGCGTCCGCGGCTTCGGCGATGCCCGCCATGACATGGACGTTGCCTGCGCCGATGGCTGCGGCATAGGCGATGGCCTGATCAATGGCAGCGCGTGCCCTGCCCTCTTGCCCCGGCACGGCGGCCAGCCCGTTTTCGCCGACCTTGCCCCGGGCCGTGTTCAGGCCCAGCATCGGCAGGCCGGTCTCCTTCAGCGCGCGCTTCACCTCTGACGCCGGTGTCTGATAGGGGAAGTGGCATTCCACCGCATCAAACCCGGCGCGCGCGGCGGCCCGGATCGCATCGGGCAGCGAAAGCCCGGTCCAGAGAAAGCCAAGATTGGCAGAGAAACGGATCGTCGGCTGCGTCGGCATCATTGATGGATCGGCGGGATGGCGGCAAAGATCAAGCCGTCACATCGCAAGAGGCATTTCATGGATTTCGCGGCAAGGGCCGAACGCGCGGCGCAGGAACTGGGTCAGGCCGTCGGGCGCATCGACCAGCGCGCGCTGACAGAGACCGTAGAGGAGATTGCCCATGCGGGGCGGATCGCGATCTATGGCGTCGGGCGCGAGGGGCTGATGATGCGCGCGCTGGCAATGCGGCTGTATCACCTGGGGCTGGACGCGCATGTGGTGGGCGAGATGTCCACGCCGCCCGTCGGCCCGGGCGATTTGCTGATCGTAAGCTCGGGTCCGGGTGGGCTATCGACGGTCGAGGCGCTGATCGGCGTGGCGAAGGCGGCAGGAGCGCGGGTGCTGTGCATCACCGCCCAGCCGAAAGGCCCGGCCCCGATGGCGTCGGACCGGATTCTGGTCATTCCGGCGCAGACGATGGCCGACGATCAGACCCCTGCCCCGGCCTCGATCCTGCCGATGGGATCGCTGTTCGAGGGCGCACAATTCCTGGCCTTCGAACTGATCGTGCTGGCCCTGCGCGACCGGATCGGGGCCGATCCGGCGGCCATGCGCGCGCGTCACACCAATCTGGAGTGACTAGCCGATATTCATATATAGACCCGAGGCAGCGATAAGCCCGCCTAGACCGCCTTGCATGATCCGGGCCGCGGCGCTTTGTGCTGCGCTGCGCGCCAGAGCAATCCCGGCAATGTGCAAAGCGGCGGTCGAAATGAGGAAGCCACCCAGATACAGCACAATGGTTCCGGTCGCCTCGGTCGCATGTGCCTGGCCATGGCAGGCGGCAAACAGCCCGATCATGGCCAGCGAAGCCTGCGTCACCATCGGCAACTGGCTGCGACGTGACGCGACGATGAGCAGGCCAAACACAATGACCGATCCGGCGATCAGGATTTCGACACCCGGCAGCGGGACGCCCGCCCATGACAGGACGGCTCCTGCAGCCATAGCCGACATGAACGTGGCAGCACCCAGCCAGAATCGGTCCGGCAAAACGAAACCCGACCACAGGCCTACGGCCAGCATCGCCAGCAGGTGATCCGGTCCGGTCAACGGATGGAGCAATCCGTGCACGAAGCCATTCGCGTCGCCCTGCCCTGTATGAGCCAGCGCGGGGACGGCGAGAACGATCAGCAACAGGGACAGGGGTATGGCCTTCATCGCAGCCTCCGGCAAAACATTTCTTTGGGCGACGCTAGCAGCGGATATACAACGTGGGAAGCACGACGATCGGACACCGCGCACTGTCCCACATGTAGATCATCCTGCGGGCCGAAGTGACCGAAAATCAGTCAACCGCATGAGCGACGCCGTATTTGTGACCACGATATCAGGGCTGGTTTTGCCCATCTGCGATGATCTGCACCAGATCGGCCCCCACATCGTCCCAGCTACGCAGCCGGGTCGCGGCAATACGCGCCTCCAGCATCTGGCGATGTCTCGGATCTCGGATCAGACGCAGACAGGCCTCAACGATGCTGTCGATCGACAGCGCATCGCAATATTCGACCATGTCGCCGCCCACTTCGGGCAGCGAGGTTACGCGGGAAATGACCGATGTCTTGCCATAGCTCAGCGCCTCTCCCACGGGCAGGCCCCAGCCTTCGTAGAGGCTCGGCATGAGGTGGAAGAGGCAGTTGCGGTATAGGAAGGCGAGTTCGGTGTCGCTTGGCCCTTCGAATATCTCGATCCAGCCGCCGATATTGCCGGTGGCCCGCATCAGGTTGTCGAAGTCGCTTTTCATCCAGCCGTCGCGACCGGCAAGGACCAGCTTCGGCAGGTCTATCCCCGACATCGCGCGCATCCGGTCCCAGGCAAGCGCGGTGCGCCAGACGTTCTTGCGGACCTCGATTGTGCCAACGCAAAGCACAAAAGGCTGCGCCATCAGGGCGCGCATCCGGTCGTCGATCCCGACGCCGTCGCACAGGCGGGGATAGGCTTCGGCATTGACCTGAGCCAAAAGCGGCCCGAGCGCAGGCTCGGAGGGAGCTGAAGGCAGCGCGGCCTGCGCCAAAGGCAGGACCAGCACCTGCCGGTCGATCCCGTAGGTTTGCAGGAAGGGGACGAGATCGCGCTTCGTCGCTTCGGAGTTCGCCAGGTAGACAGTGGTGAAATTCGCGGTCTTGAGCATCCAGTCGTGAAACGTCAGCGAGGAGAGATCGGTCGAAAACTCTGGAGCCATGATCGGTATCAGGTCATGGATCATGGTCCAGACTTCCAGCCCGTCGGCCTTTGCCTTGCGGAAGGCGGCTTCCGACTTGGGCACCGTCCAGCTGCCGTCCAGCAGAACCAGCTTGTCGCCGGGCCGGGCCTGCCTGTCGAAGTCGGTGGTTTGCAGGACGTTGTTGTCGTTCTTGGCGGCACCGTGATAGGCGCGCCATTCGGCCAGCGTTGTATTGCGATGGCGGAACGGGCCGTCGCGACCAAGCAGTGCATTCAGTTGCAGCACCTTGCGGTGGAACCACAGTTTGGCTGGCCGTTCGCTATACTTGCGCAGCGCCGGATGCAGGCCCGCCTGCCTGCGGCCGAAGCCCAGACGGGCGCGCAGGGCATCGGCGTCGATCAACTCGCCTTCCGCCAGCGCAGTCAGGGGAAAGGTGCGGAAATTGCCCGAGCGGCGGTCGAAATAGGCGATCCAGACGTTTTCCGCGCCAAGCTTTGCGGCGGCCCGGTCGATCAGCATCACGACAGTGCGCTGGATGCCCGAAAAGCGCTGGATGCGCCGAAGGTGCCACACCGCACCGGTCAGATCGAAGAAATACCTGGTCATGAGAAGGCTGTTCGCTCCGCTCGTGATGGCCATGGGCCTGTTATTGCCCGTCTCTCACAGCGCCCCTCGGGTCGCAAGCCGGAAAGACCCCCCGGCAGCGGACCCTATCCCTCGATCAGCGCGCGCAAGCTTTCGACCCGCGCGGCCATATCCACGCCCTGCCCCTTCGCCTCGACGTTCAGGCGCAGCAGCGGTTCGGTGTTCGAGCGGCGCAGGTTCAGCCGCCAGTCGGGGAAGGCAAGGCTCAGGCCGTCCATCTCGTCCCGCGCCGGATTTTCGGCGGCAAGATCTGTCTCGACCCGCGCGATGGCGGCCGCGGGGTCGGCGCAGACGAAGTTGATTTCGCCCGATGAGGGGAAGGCGCGCATCCGGTCGGATACGAGGTCGGACAGGCTGCGGCCCGTGCGGCCCATCAGCTCGGCCACCAGCAGCCATGGGATCATGCCGGAGTCGCAGGACATGAAATCACGGAAGTAATGATGCGCGGACATCTCGCCGCCATAGACGGCTCCGGTGTCGCGCAGCGCCTGTTTCAGGAAGGCGTGGCCAGTCCTGGCCTGAACCGCGCGACCGCCCGCATGCGCCACCACGTCCTGCGTGTTCCAGATCACGCGGGGATCGTGGATGATGGTGGCGCCGGGTTCCTTCGCAAGGAATGCCGCCGCCAGAAGACCGACGATATACTCGCCAGGAATGAAGCGCCCGGTGTGGTCGAACAGGAAGCAGCGGTCGAAATCGCCGTCCCAGGCCACGCCCATGCCCGCGCCGTTGGCGACGACGGCATTTCCCGTCACCGGCTGGTTTTCAGGCAGCAAGGGATTGGGGATGCCGTTCGGAAAGCTTCCGTCCGGTTCGTGGTGCATGCGGACGAACTTGAGCTTTGCGCCGCGCGCAGCCAACCCTTCGGCAATCGCGTCAAAGGTCGGCCCAGCGGCGCCGTTGCCGGCGTTCACAAGGATGGTCATATCGGGCAGTTTCGTCACATCGACGAACGACAGCACGCCCTCGACATAGGCGGCGCGTGCCTTCGATGCGTCGATCACGCGCCCTCCGTCGATGGGCGCGCGGGGGGTATCCGCCTCGGCCAGCGTCCTGATCGCGGCAAGGCCTGTCGCGGTGTCGAGCGGGGCAGAACCTTTGCGGACCAGCTTCATGCCGTTGTAATCCATCGGGTTATGCGAGGCGGTGACCTCGATCCCGCCGTCGGCGTCGAAATGGCTGGTGGCGAAATACATCTCTTCGGTGCCGCACAGGCCAAGGTCCAGAACCTCGACCCCGCGCGAGACGAGTCCATCTATGACCGCCGCCTGCAGCGCCCCGGAGGAGGCGCGGCAGTCGCGGCCCACGACAACCCTGCGCGCTTTCAAAGCATCCGCAAAGGCGGCGCCGACACGGCGGGCGATGCCTTCGTTCAGTTCGGAGCCAAGGCGGCCACGGATGTCATAAGCCTTGAAGCAGGTGAGTTCGGACATGCGTGGCCCCATTGTGACGTTGCCCTTGCGGACCATGAAAGCCCCATGCGGTCAAGTCGCGCTTGCCTCGCCCGCCAGCAGCCAGCAGTATGCGGCCGGGCTGTGCTGGCCACCGCCAGCGACGAGGTAGGCTGATGCCGGTTATTCAACCAGTTCTTCTTTGCGGCGGTTCGGGAACGCGGCTCTGGCCGCTGTCGCGCAAGAGTTTTCCCAAGCAATTCGCGAAGTTGACCGGCGAGGAGACGCTGTTCCAGGCCGCCGCGGCGCGCATGGCCGGGCCGGATGTGGCCGCGCCCATGGTGATCACGAATTCCGATTTCCGTTTTATCGTCACCGAGCAACTGGCCGAGGCGGGGATCGACCCCGGCGCGATCCTGATCGAACCCTCGCCCCGCAATACGGCGCCCGCGATCCTGGCGGCGGCGGTCTATCTGGAGCAGACCCTGCCCGATGCGCTGATGCTGGTCATGCCCTCGGATCAGGTGGTGCCGGACGCGGAGGCTTTCCGCGCCGCCGTCCGCGCGGGCGTGTCGGCGGCCGAGGCCGGGCGGATCGTGACCTTTGGCATCCATCCCGACCGGCCCGAGACGGGCTATGGGTGGCTGGAACTGGCGGGCCGGCCCGGCACGAGCGAGCCGAAGGCGCAGGCGCTGGTCCGGTTTGTCGAAAAGCCCGACGCTGCGCGGGCGGCGGAGATGCTGGCGGCGGGGAAATATCTTTGGAACGCGGGCATTTTCCTGATGTCGGTCAGGACCGCCATCGCCGCCTTCACAGGCCATGCCCCTGCGATGTTGGCGCCGGTGCGGGCGGCTGTTGGCAAAGCCAGGGCCGATCTGGGCTTCCTGCGGCTGGCGGCGGAGCCATGGGCGGAGGCCGAGGAGATTTCCATCGACTATGCCGTGATGGAACGAAGTTCGGACCTGCAGGTCGTGCCTTTTGCAGGGGCGTGGTCGGACCTGGGCGACTGGGCCTCGGTCTGGCGCGAGAGCGGGCCGGATGCGGCGGGGATGGCGGCGCATGGGCCGGTCACCGCGATCGACTGCGAGGGCAGCCTGCTGCGGTCCGAGGCCGAGGGGATGGAACTGGTGGGGATCGGGCTGAAGGACGTCATGGTCGTGGCCATGCCGGATGCCGTGCTGGTCGCGGACAAGGGCCGGGCGCAGGATGTGAAGCAGGCGGTGGCGGCGCTGAAGGCGCGCGGCGCACGGCAGGCGGAGACTTTCCCGCGCGACCACCGCCCGTGGGGCTGGTTCGAGACGCTGGCGCTGGCGGACCGGTTCCAGGTCAAGCGGATCGTGGTGCATCCCGGCGCTTCGCTGAGCCTGCAGAGCCATGTTCACCGGTCGGAGCACTGGATCGTGGTTTCGGGGACCGCGAAGGTGACGGTCGATGAGAAGGTCATGCTGCTGACCGAGAACCAGTCGGTCTATATTCCGCTGGGGGCGAAGCACCGGATGGAGAATCCGGGGCGGGTGCCGATGGTGCTGATCGAGGTTCAGACCGGCATCTATCTGGGGGAGGATGACATCGTCCGCTATGATGACATCTATGCGCGTGGTCAGGGTGCAAAGGGATAGCGTTGCACGGCGCAACGAAAGACCAAGCCTTTGATCCGATTGCGGAAATGTTATTCCATTTACCTGATCGCAACTTGTGTTAATGCTGCCTGACCGCCAGGAAACCCCGGAAGGAGCCGAGATGGCCGGCCGCGATGGGCTTGCTGCCTATGTCATCAACCTGCCCCGCTCGGTCGAGCGGCGGGAGAGGATGCAGGCGCAGCTGGAGGCGATCGGCCTGCCCTATCAATTATTCCCCGGTGTCGATGCCAAGGCGGAATGGGACAGACTGGTGCCGACGCTGGACGCAGAGGCCTTTCGCCGCAACGTGGGGCGCGAGGTCTTGCGGGGCGAAATCGGCTGTTACCACGCCCATCTGGGCGCCTGGCGCGAGTTTCTGGCCGGCCGTGACGATGTCGCCCTGATGATGGAGGACGATGTCGTCTTTCATCCCGAATTCCTTGAGGCGCTGGATGCCGGCCTGTCGGTCGTGCGCGACTGGGATATGCTGAAGCTGAACAAGATCCGCGCCAAGCAGCCGGTCTCGCAAGGCACGGTCGGGCAATGGCAGGTCAATGCCTATGTCGGCCCGGCGACGGGGCTGGGAGCCTATCTGATCACGCGCGAGACGGTGGCGCGGCTGTTGCCGCAGATGCTGCCGATAACCCGGCCCATCGACCATGAGCTTGATCGGATTTTCATCCATGATTTCCGCCACTTCGGGCTGGAACCTTTTCCAAGCCACGTCGATGACGGGAACCAGAGCACGATCACCGGCCAAGGCTTTGGCGGAGTGAAGAAATTCCCCTGGTATCGCCGTTTGCCGATGTACGGGTTGCGCTGGCGGAACCTGTTCCGCAAGGCGCTGTACCTGGCAGCGAGGGGAAGGCTGTTTTCCCGACAGTCGCCGCTTCAGCCGGACGGCAGCGTGCCGCCGTTTTCGACCCAGTAGTCGGCCATCCAGCCGACCTGACCGTGACCCATATGCGGGAAACGGTCCCAGAAGCCCGCGTTGCGCTTGATGAGGTCTGCCGGGCGCGGCTCTCCGTGGAAAGCGACCACCTTGGCGCCGGGCGGCGGGCGGTGCGGCGGGCGGAACAGGTCCAGCCCGATCGGTTGGCGCAGGTGGCGCTTGAAGCTGACGACCCAGCCGCGCGGCCAGTAGTCCATCGACGAGGCCTGCGCCCCGACCCAGGCCTGCTCGATGGTGTATTGGTCGACCGCCGCCTGCTTGTCGGTCAGGAAGTTGTCGAGAATCTGCTGCTCTTGCCCGAGATTGAAGGCGAAGAGGCAGGTTCCGGCCTCGACCGTGCCATGGCCGGTTGGGTTCGGCCTCCAGTCGGTGCCCATGTCGGTGGTGATGAAGGCCGATGGCTGTTCGAACATCGCATCCAGCGATCCGCAGATCACCATGTCGAGGTCGGTGAAAAGCGCGCGGCCCGTAAAGCCATAAAGATCAGGAAGATACAGCGCGATCTTCTGCCACTGGCCGGACTTGCGCATGCCGGGCGTCAGGTTCAGGTCGGGGATGGGCCGGTGCTCGATCCCGTCCACAAAGCCGGTGGCATCGTCGGTCAGGCACAGGAAACGGAAATCGCCCGTCAGGTTCTTGCGGCAGGCGTTGTAGAGGACATTGACGTAGTCCGCCGGGTACAGCGTGCCCCATTTCATGCAAAGGACGACGCGGTCGCTCATGGCCAGGCCCCGTGATGCTTGCGGAGGTAGTCGACGGCCAGCTCCTCGGCCTTCTGCCGCCCGTGTCCGTCCTCGACGTGGTTACGGAGCGAGGCGATCTTGTCCACCGCGCCATCGGAATAAACCGGGCGCGGCATGGCGTTGACCCAGACCTTGAAGCCGTTGGAATAGGCCATGCCGGACAGCCAGACATCATCATGCGTCCAGATGATGTCGGGGATATTCCAGGCCTCTTCGGGGAAGGCCTCTGCCGGGATCAGTGCGCCAAGGAAGCCTTCGAAAACATCGGCATAGCCTGCGGTCTCATAGACGCGCCGCGGCGGGTGGTAGAGGGTCAGCGAGAGCAACCGCTGCAGCTGGTAGGCCAGAGTGCGGCCACCATCGGCGGTGCGGATTGCGCGGGGTTGTTCGGCGGCAGCGCGATACAGGCCAAGCTGGGTTTCGATATTCCAGGCGCGTTCGCACAGGATGTCGTCGGGGCGCTGCTGACGCCCGGCGATGAAGCGGGACATCCAGAGCGGATCCTGCAGCCGGTCATCATCGCAGAGCAAGAGGTCGGTCTGCGTGCCACGCCAGCGGCGGGCGGCGGGCAGCGCCTTGGTGGCGGGACCATAGTCGATGTCGTCCTCGATGACCTCGACCCAATCCGGAAGCGTCGGCAGCGCCGGGCGTTCGCCGGGAAAGCGGCGGTAGGTCTTGGGGATGTGCAGTTCCACCCGGTCGGGGCGCACCGTCTGCCGTCCGATCGAGGCCAGCTTGCGCGGCAGGTTCGAAAAGCGCGGCGGAATGGCCGTCAGGGTCACGACGATCTGTCTTGCGGTCACGGGCACCTCCGCCTGCCGTCTTAGAGCAAGGCGGGGGTGGGGGGAAGCGGGAGCGGGCCGGTGGACAGAGAGCCGAAAGGAAACCTTCCAGTGGAAGGTTTCCCGGACCGATTGCCCGCAGACGCGAGCCGCAGGGCAAGGGGTCGGCCATTTGCGCGGCGCTTGGATATCCGGCCGCGCGTGCCGGGGCGGGCGCGGCAACGCGCCCGCCGGGGGCAGGCAGGCGCGGTCGGATTTGACGCGTGTCAAATCCGACAGGACCCATCGGCTAAACCGCGAGTGGTCCGAGATGCGGCTCCAGATAGACCCGGCAGGCGGTGCGGGCATCTTCTGCGGACAAAAGCGCAGGCTCGATGCAACGCTGTACGCCAAGACCATCAACCAGGCAGATGAAGCCGGTCGCAAGCGGATCTACGTCGATCTGTCGTCCATTGGCCTTAGCCGTAGCGGTCAGCGCGGCCATGATGCTGTCCCTGTAGCCTGCGTATTGAGCCCGATGTTCGGCGCCAAGCAGGGGATTGGTCGCGATCTCTCCCCACAGGGTCAGCCAGATCGTCAGCGCCTGCCGGCCGAACAGATCATCGCCGAACAGCGCGTCGATCAGCGCTTCGATCGGCAGGCGGTCGGGGCGCGGATGGGCCATGATCTCGCGCCACTGATGGAACATGCGGGAATAGACCGCCACCAGAAGCCCCTCGATCGAGCCGAAGTGATGCGCGATAAGACCGCGCGACACCCCGGCCTCGGCCGCAACCTGATCAACGGTAAAGGCGCGAATGCCGCCGCGCGCAATGCACGACAGGGCGGCATCCTCCAGCTGCTGGCGGCGGTCGCGGGCCAGAAGGCGCTTGTGAGAAGCCTCGGACTTAGTTGCTGGCAATGCGCTTTTCCCAGTTGCGGGTAAAATTTTCGGTGCCGTCTCCGGCCGCGCGGATGGTGAAGGGTGGGGCGGCGGAGGTCAAGCTACCGTGTCACAGTGGGCGAACGCGGGATGGATCGACTGGGTAGATGGTGCGAACCTCGCCCTCGCCTTCAATTCATCGGTGCCCCGCCCTCGGCCTTGCGGCGGGCGACATAGGCCGACAGCGCCTCGTCTATGCCGGGGTCGAGCGGCGGCACTTCTGCCTCGGCCAGCAGGTCTTTCCAGACGCGGTTCGCGCGGTCGCGGGCGGTGATGCTGCCCTTTTCCAGCCAGTTGGGGTGGTTGTCCCAGTTCGACAGAAGCGGCGTGTGAAAGGCCGTCTCATAGCGTTCCATCGTGTGCGGAGAGCCGAAGAAGTGGCCGCCTGCGCCCACCTCAAGGATCGCATCGACGGCGAGGTTCGGGTCATCGACGACGATAGGCTCGAAATAGGCGTCCATCATCTGCAGCATCTCGGCGTCGAGGATCAGCTTCTCGAAGCTGGCCGTCAGCCCGCCATGCATCCAGCCTGCGCCATGCTCCAGCAGATGCGCCCCGCCCATCAGCGCTCCCCAGAGCGCCATCTGGCTTTCATAGGCGGCCTGCGCGTCGATCTCGTTGGCGGCGGTGACGTTGGACGACCGGAAAGGCACGCCGATGAAGCGCGCCAATTGCCCGCTGGCCTGTGCCGCGCGGGCATATTCCGGCGTGCCGAAGGCGGGCGAGCCCGAGCGCATGTCGACGTTCGAGGTGAAGCCGCCATACATCACGGGCACGCCGGGACGAACGATCTGGGTCAGCACGATCCCGGCCAGCGCCTCGGCATGTTGCAGGACCAGTGCGCCGGCCAGCGTCACCGGAGCCATCGCGCCGGAAAGGGTGAAGGGCGTGATGACGTTCACCTGCCCGTGGCGGGCCATGGCGGTCAGCCCCTCGGCCATCGGGATGTCGAGTTGCAGGGGCGAGTTGGTGTTGATGATGCCGAGCAGCGTGGGTCGGTCTATCAGGCCTTCGGGCGTGGTGCCGAGCATGATCGCCGCCATCTCGATCCCGTCCATGGTGCGGGCAGCCCCGAGTGTCTGGGTCTGCCAGCTTTTGTCCAGATGGCGGATCTGGGCGTGGTAGATGTCGAGGTGGCGAGTGTTTGCGGGCAGGTCCAGCGGCTCGAACGGGCCGCCGCCTTCCTGGTGGAGGACGTTCAGGGACTGCACCAGCTTCAGGTAGTCGCACATCTCGGCGAAGGTCCCGTCGCGGCGGCCGCGGTCGTTGTCCATGACATAGGCCGGGCCGCCGACCGAGGCATAGACGCAGAAGGGGCCTCCGAGGCGGAGGTTTCGTTGCGGGTTGCGGGCTTCGAGCGTGAAGGTGGGCGGGACGGTTGCCAGAAGATCAGTGACAAGCCCGGGGTCGAGGTGGACGGTTTCGTCGACCACCTTGGCGCCTGCTTCGGCGTAGAGCGTCCGGGCCGCTGGCGACAGGACGCGCATCCCCTGCCCCGACAAGACGCGCAAGGCGGCGTGGTGGATGGCCTGAGCCTCGTCCAGCGAAAGGACTTCGACAGGTTTGTATCGGCGCTCGACCTGGCCGAAGGGCCGCTGCTGGATCGCACCGCCCGAGCGTCCGGCCGATCTGCGACGACCCTCGCGGCTCATTGCGCGGCCATCGGCATGGTGAAGTCGCGGGGCGCAAAGGGGGCGTCGCGACCGACTTTGATCTGGCTGGCGGCAAGGCCCAGTTCGCGGGCGGTGCGGTGGCCCTGGTAAATGGCGTGGGCGATTGCTCCGGGTGCGTTGGCATCGCCGGTCAGGTGCAGCGATCCGGGGCTGCCGTGGTGCAGGAGCGCGTCGTAGAGCGCGCTGCCGCCCTGCCGCTGGCCGACGATGACAAGGCTGCGGGCTGCGATCTGGCTCGGCTCGCCGCTGAATATCTGGGCGAGTTGCAGGGTTTCGCCGTCGAAGCCTGTCACCAGTTCCAGTGTGCGCAGCGCGATGCCGCGCTTGCGGAAGGACTGATGCACCAGCGGTTGTTCGTTGGTCATGATCGTCCAGGCGGCGGCGGCACCGGCGGAGGTGATGTAGGTGACCTGCCGCCCTAACCCCGCAAGGTGTTCGGCGATGGCGGAACCGAGGTAGTAGTTGTCGTAGTCGAAGACGGCGACCGGCCCCTCGGGGACGACACCCGCCGCGAGATCGTCAGGCGTGTAGACGCGAGGAGCGACCAGCGCCTGTGTCGGCAGTTCGTTCGTGCCGCAGAGCGTGGGAAGCCAGCGCGCGCCGGTGGCAACGACGACGTGATCTGCGCCGAAATCTCGCACGTCATCGGCGGAGAGGTCGCTTTCGGGGAAGAGTTCCACGTTCGGCATCTTGCGCAGCTGTCCCATGCGGTAGTCGACCACACGATACCACTGGTTCAGGCCGGGCAGCGAGGTTTCCCAGCGGAGCCTTCCGCCCATTTCCCGCGCCTTGTCGGCCAGCGCCACGCGGTAGCCGCGACGGGCGAGCGTCAGGGATGACTCCAACCCCGCCGGCCCGCCGCCGACAACCAGCACCTGCCCCTCGGCGTCCTTGCGGACGATCTCGGGATGCCAGCCGCGCCGCCATTCCTCTCCGGCGGTCGGGTTCTGGGTGCAGCGGACCCAGACGCCGTCATGCCAGCTTGAAATGCAGATGTTGCAACCGATGCATTCCCGGATGTCCTCGCTGCGGCCTTCGTTGATCTTGTTGGGCAGGAAGGGGTCGGCGATGGATGGCCGTGCGCCACCGATCAGATCGAGGACGCCGCGTTTGATCTGGCCGACCATCGTGTCGGGCGAGGTGAAACGACCAACGCCGACGACGGGTTTGTCGGTGATGGATTTGAGGAAATCGATGACCGGCTCATGGCTGCCCTCGGGCGTGTAGCGCGAGGCGGCGCAGTCGGTGGCGGAGTAGTCCATCTTGACGTCGAAGAGATCGGGCGCGTCCTTGAGATAGCCGATGACTTCGTGTGCTTCGGAGGGGGAGATGTCGGAGGGGCGGCTGCGGAGCTCCTGCATCGATATGCGCAGGGCAACGGCGCAGCGGCCATGGGTGGCTTCGCGCACGGCGTCGATCAGTTCCTCGACAAGGCGGGTACGATTGCGGGGAGAGCCGCCATAGGCATCGGTGCGGCGGTTATAGTCGGACAGCAGGAACTGGTAGGGCAGATAGCCCATGCCGGCATAGACATAGAGGATGTCGAAGCCCGCCTTTTCGGCCCGGACGGCGGCCTCGGCGTGCCAGCGGATCAGGTCGCGGATGTCGCCTTGATCCATGATCTTGGGCCGGGCCGAGGACATGAAGCCCGGATGGGTCGCCATCCATGGCACGCCCGAGGGCGACAGCGCGGGGCGGCGGCTGGTGCGGTTCATCGCGACCGCACCGCCGTGCCAAAGCTCGACCGCCGCGAGGGCTCCGTGTTCGTGGGCGGCATCCGTCATCAGCGCGTGCGAGCGGATGTCGGCCTCATCCCAGATCGTGGCCATCGGAAAGGGGCTGTCGTCGGAAGAGTCGTCGATCGAGCAGGCCCCGGTCGAGACCACGGCCCAGCCACCCTCGGCCTTTGTCCCCCGGAAGGCCGCGCGGACATGGGGGGCGGCGTTGGTCATGCCCGAGGCGTGTGGGACCTGAAAGAAGCGGTTCTTGGCCGTCTTGGGACCGATGCGGACCGGTTCGAACAGGATATCGTGGCGGGGATCGCGGGACATGGGCAGCATCCTTGCTGAACTATAGTAAAGTAGCGCCAGTTCGGCAGTGAGCGCAACAGGAATTGTCGGGCGCAGAGGATCGCCCTTGTCGGCCTTCCGGTGGAAGGTCGCTGCGATCCGATCGGCGGAGACGCAAGCCGCAGCCGAGGGGTTTGCCGTTTGCGTGGGTTTGGACGTAGGGTGCGTGCTCGCACGCACCTTGGCCGACGGGGATGGTGCGTGCGAGCACGCACTCTACATACGGACACTATCGGATGGGAGCCTCTACCCTTTCGGCTCCAGATCAACCCCATTCAAGCGGCCCACATGGGTGGCCAGCATCGGCACGAAGTCTTGCGGTGCTGCGGCGTGAGCCAGGGCGAAACTGTTCTTTGCGGCATTTCCCATGGGGTTCGCCACGCCAACGGCATCCGCCATCGCCTCAAGATAACGCAAGTCCTTGAAACCGTTCGCGATGGTGAACTTGTGGGCGTCGCGGTTGCCGTCCAGCGTCCATTGCATGAAGGTCTGGTAAAAACCGCAGTCCATGCGCCCGCCCCGGATCACGGAATCGAACCGGTCGGGCGAGATGCCGACCTTTTGCGACAGGGCCAGCGCCTCGGAGTAGAGGGCCGCGTAGCCGAGAGAGAGGAAGTTGTTGAGCAGCTTCATCTTGTGGCCGTCGCCGGTGCCGCCGATATGGACGACCTTGCCCGCCCATGCCTCCAGCAGCGGTTTCAGCCGGGCAAAGGTGGCGTCGCTGGCCCCGACCATCGTGTCGAGCGTTCCGGCCCAGGCCTCTTTCGGGGTGCGGCCAAGGGGAGCATCGACATAGTCGATCCCAAACGGCGCCAATTCGGCGGCGAGTGCGAGGGTCGAGTTCGGATCGGCGGTCGAGCAATCGACGATGACCGAGCCTTTCGCCATTCCTGCCGCCAGCCCGTCCGGTCCACGCACCACGGCCTCGACATCCGGCGAGGCGGTGACGCAGATGAAGACCACGTCCGAGGTTGCGCCGACCTCGCGCGGGGTTTTCGCCTCGACCGCGCCGCGAGCCAGCAAATCCTCGACCGGGGTGCGGTTGCGGCGGCCCATCACGGTCAGCGGCCAGCCCTTTTCGACGATGTTCTTGGCGATACCATGGCCCATGAAGCCAAGGCCGATGAAGCCGACGCGTTCCTTGGTCATTTGCTTTCCTTTGATTTCAGGGCGGCGAGATAGGCAGGCTCATCGCGCCAGGGATGCGCCTCGCGGAAGCCAAGAACCTGTCGCGCCTTTCGGTTCGACAGCGGCGCTTCCTGACCGGCAAGCGGGCGGGTTGTGGGCGTATTTGGACAGTAGCGCGCCAGGAACTCGGCCGTCGGCAGGTCCGCGGTGATGGTGTCGTTGACCGCGTTGAAAACCTGAAACCCCAGCCCGCCCTTTTCGAGGCAAAGATGCACGATCTCGCCCAGGTCGCGGGCGTCGATATAGCTCCAGGCATTGCGCTTGCGGGACATGGGATGGGCAACGTAGTCGACGAAATGGCCGTATTCATGCGGCTCGATCACATTGCCGATGCGCAGCGCGTAGATGTCCGCGCCATAGCGCATGGCGAAGGCGCGGGCGGTCTTTTCGTTGACGACCTTGGACAGGCCGTAGCTGTCCATCGGGTCGATGTCATAGTCTTCTTCCAGCGGAAACTGGTGAAAGTCCTTGTCGCCCTCGGCGAAACAGACGCCATAGGTCGTCTCAGAGGAGGCGATGATGACCTTGCGCACGCCCAGCTTCATCGCGGCTTCGATGACGTTGTAGGTGCTGGTCACGTTGGCCGCGAAGGTCTTGTTGTCCGGCTCCAGCAGGATGCGGGGGATGGCGGCGAAGTGGACGACGGCATCGGGGGTCTTTGGCGGGGCGCCTTCGTCATACCCCTCCAGACCGAAATGGGCGCTGAGCGCGTTGAAGGTCTCGCCGCTGTCGGTCAGATCGGCGACCAGCGTGTTGACGCCCGGACAGTCGAGCGGCTTGAGGTCGACGTTCAGAATCTTGTGCCCGCGCGACAGCAGGTGAGGCACGGCATGGCGGCCGGCCTTGCCCGTGCCGCCGGTGAAGACGATGCGTTTGCCCATTCGGAATCCCCTCTGACCCACGCGCGTCGAGACTTTTGCGGTGTGGGCGGGGGATTGCAAGGGCGGAGGTTTGGAGGCGGACACCTGGCCGGGCGGGATCAGAAACGCGACCCGCGTTTCCCCGCCCGCTGCGCAACATCGCCCAAAGACCGCTCATGCCGAGTGATGACAGAGGCCAGTGCCTGCCCCGGCGGGGGCGAAGCGCCCGCCATGGGCGGGGCGGGCGCTGGCCGGTGGCTTTGGGCCACCGGCCGGTGCAACTCGATCTTCACCGCATGGCGAAGGCGATGGCCTTCGCCAGACGCAAAGTCTGGATCAAAACGCCCCGGCCCGGTGAACCGTCCGGCCCGCAAGCAGCGTCAGCAGCACCTGCGTATCGCCGATGTCGTAGGGGTCGCAGGTGAAGATGTCGCGGTCCAGCACGATCAGGTCCGCCATTTTCCCAAGGCCAAGCGTGCCGGTATCGGCGCTGCGCCAGGCTGCGGCGGCGGCATGTGTGGTATAACCAGCCACCGCCTCGGCCCGTGTGAGGCGCTGTTCGGGCAGGAACACGGGCGCGTTGCCCTCCAGCCGCGGCGGCTGGCGTGTGACAGCCGTCTCGATGATCTGGAACGGGTTCAGGGTCGATACCCCCCAGTCCGAGGACAGCGCCATCTGCGCGCCTGCGTCGATCATCGAGCGGAAGGCATAGATCCACTTCGACCGCTCCGGCCCGACCACCGGCACGGCCATCTCGTCTACCGAAGCCTCGTGCCGCGCCCAAAGGGGTTGCACGTTCGGCATCACGCCAAGCTGGCGGAAGCGCGGAATATCGGCGGGGTCGATGAACTGGATATGGGCGATCTGGTGCAGGCCGGGCCAGGCGCCATTGGCCTTGAGCGCCACCTCCATCCCATCCAGCGCAGCGCGCGTCGCCATGTCGCCGATGCAATGGACGTGGATCTGGAACCGGGCGGCGTCAAAGGCCGTGAACATCTCGGCGATCTGGGCGGGTTCGAACATCAGGGGATAGTTGCCGCCCTGCGCATCGGAATAGGGTTCGATCATCGCAGCCGTGCGATTTTCGATGACCCCGTCGAAAAAGAACTTGGCCGAATGGACGCGGAACAGGCCGTGGGTGCTTTCTGCGCGGAAGGTCTGAAGGCGGTCCAGTGCCTCGGCCGTGGTGTCGAATGCGTTGACCAGCGCAGTGGACGCGATGCGCAGGTTCAGCTCATCGGCCTTGGCCAGCCCCTGATAGACGCGGACGTGGCGTTCCTTGACCAGCGCATCCAGAACGCCGGTGATGCCGTTGCGGTTGGCCAGCGCCATGGCCCAGCGAACGCCGTCGGCATAGGCCTCATCCCCCAGCGCGGGCATCCGGGCTTCGGCAAAGGCGATGGCGGTCTCATACAGCAGGCCCTGCGGCGTGCCCGTTGCTTCGCGCACGATGATGCCGTTCTGCGGATCGGCGGTATCGGCGTCGATGCCCACTGCGGCGAAGGCTGCAGTGTTCATGCAGGCGTTATGGCCGTCCGACGCGGTGATGATGCAAGGACGATCCGGCACCACAGCGTCCAGCACCTGCCGCGACAGGTTATGTTCGCCGAAGATGCCGGAATACCAGCCTGTGCCGTTGACCCATGGACGGTTGTGCGTGGCGGCGAAGGCCTTCAGCGATCCCGTCAGTTGCTCGATGGTCCGCGCCTCGGACAGATCGACGTTCTGCGAGTAATCCTGACCGCTGTCCTGCAAATGGATGTGCGTGTCCTGAAAGCCCGGCAGAACCAGCCGCCCGCCCGCGTCGATGATCTGCGCGCCACGCCCGGCCACCGCCCGGATGTCGCTGTCCGAACCCAGCGCAATCACCCGTCCGTCCCTGGCTGCCAACGCCTCGGCAAAGGGATGTAGGGGGTCCATCGTGACGATGCGCGCGTTAAGCAGGATCAGATCGGCGAAGGGCATGGGCCACCTTTGCATGAGGGACGATGCCGGGAAGGCTAGACGAAGCCGGGCGCGCTTGGAAAGACCCGAGCGTGGCGCGCCATCGCATGACTTCTTTGGCCGAGAGGTTCGCGGTTAGCCCGATGATCCATCACTCATGAAGCGGCGCTTGCTATACAGTTGTGCAATAAGCCGCCTATTGCCGCTGCGGCAGGGAGGTCAGATAAGAATTTGATTGCTTGCAAATCGGGAATCCGTGCCACCATCGCCAAAATAACACCACGGGGAAGGTGATTCCATGCAACGCATCAAGTTCATCGACAAGATGGCCCAGGGCAAGCTTTCGCGCCGCGAAATGCTAAAATCCGCTGGCGCATTCGGGGTAGGGCTGACGATCCTGCCACGCCTAGGCCAGGCCGCGAACGGCTCGGACGGATCGCAGCTGACCTGTCTGGAATGGGGCGGCTATGACATCGAGGACTACTATGCCTCTTACGTCGCCAAACATGGTGGCGGCCCGAACTTCTCTATCTTCGCCGGCGAGGAAGACGCTCTGGCCAAAGTGCGGGCGGGCTTCAAGGCCGATGTCATGCACCCCTGCAACTACTCGGTCGCTCGTTTCGTCAACGCAGGCCTCGTGACCGAGATCGACCCGACCAGGCTGTCGAACTGGAACACCATCTTCGAAGAACTGAAGACCGCCGATGGCGTGGTGCAGGACGGCAAGATCGTCATGGCGCCGGCCGATTGGGGCAATTCTTCCATCGCCTACCGGCCCGACCTGATCGACCCTGCCTTCATCGAGGCGCCGTCATGGTCGATCTTCTATGACCCGGCCTATGCCGGGAAGGTGTCGATGCTGGACAATGAACTGGTCATCACCATCGGCCAGATGGTCGGCGGCGAGAAATACGAGACCGCCGTGATGACCTCGGGCGATGCGCTGCTGGCGGCCGCCAAGGATTGGGGCACCAAGGGGGTCAACACCTCTCGCTTCCTGTGGAACGATGCGTCCGAAGTGCAGCAGGCGCTCGCCTCGGGTGAGATCGTCGCGGCCTATTCCTGGAACGACACGATCAAAAACCTGCGGGCCGAGGGTATTCCGGTTGAATATGCCAAGCCGAAAGAGGGCTATTTCACCTGGTTCTGCGGCCTGACCCTTTTGAACGTGGGCGAGGCTGATCCTGCGCTATCCTACGACTTCATCGACGCCTGGCTCAGCCCGGAAACCGGAAAGGCGCTGATCGAAGGGTCAGGCTATGGTCATGCCAACACCAAGAGCTTTGAGGTTGCCAATCCCGACGATGTCGCGGCAATGGGCATCACCGATCCCATCGAGCATATGAAGGCTGCGATCATCTTCAAAACGCTGCCGGACGCGCTTCAGGAAGAGCTGAACAAAGTCTGGGGTGATATAAAGGCGCTGAAGATCTAAGGCCCCCCGGCCATGGCGACCGGCACCACCCGCAGCGGATTTGCGCTGCTGTCACCCGCCTTTCTGGTGATGGCGGCGACGCTGCTTGCGCCCCTTGTTGCGCTGATCGTGATGTCGTTCTGGACCCAGAACGGCTTCGAGGTCGATCGCGCCTTCACACTGAAGAATTACTACACGCTGATCGAACCCGGAGAGGGCACGGTCTGGATGGGCATCCCGTTCCGACTTGCCTATCCCGTCCCGGCGATCCTGATGGTCAAGTCGCTGGCGATGTCGCTGGTCGCGACCGCTGTCGTCATCCTGATCGCCTACCCGATGGCCTATTTCCTGGCGTTCCGCGTCACCAGGAACAAGGCGGTCTGGATCATCCTTTTGTCGATCCCGTTCTGGACCAGCTACCTGCTGCGGGTGTTTTCGTGGAAGATCATGCTGGGCTTCAACGGGGCGATCAATTCTGGGCTGAAATCCATCGGGCTGATCGACCAGCCGCTGGATTTCCTGCTGTATAACCCGCTGGCCGTGATGATCACGCTGGCCCATAGCTGGATCGCATTCGCCGTGCTGCCGATCTACGTCAGCCTGGAAAAGATAGACCGCACCCTGCTGGAGGCCGCTGCGGACCTTGGCGACAGCCGCTGGAAGCGGTTCCGCCGCGTGACGCTGCCGCTGTCGATGCCGGGGACCATTGCGGCGACGCTGCTGGTGTTCATCCCGACGGTAGGGGACTATGTGACGCCCACGCTGGTCGGCGGCCCAAGCGGCACGATGATCGGATCGCTGGTGCAGCTTTTGTTCACCAAACAGAATGACGCGCCGCTCGGGGCGGCGGTGTCTATCGTGATGATGCTGATCATCGCGGCTCTGGTCGCTATATTCCTGCGCGCGATCAACTATTCCAGGATCCGAAAAAGGATCAACGGATGAAGCCGCGTCTGGACCTTTTGCCTGTCTACGCGGTGCTGTTCATGGTGTTCCTGTACGGGCCCATGCTGCTTATGCCGCTGTTTTCGTTCAACGATGCGACATTCGCGACCTTTCCGCTGAAAGGCTTCACCACGCGCCACTATGTCGACATGGCGGCCAACACCTCGATGATGGCGGCCCTGCGGAATTCGCTCGTCGTGGGGATTTCTGTCTCGGTCATCGCGACGGCCCTCGCCGTGCCGGCCTCACTGGCGCTGACGCGACACAGGGTTCCGGGGCGCGGGGCGATCCTGTCCTTCATGATGATGCCGCTGGTCGTGCCGTCCATCGTGCTGGCGGTGGCGCTGCTGGTGATCATCCTGCGCATCCTTGACGTGCCCCTGTCGCTGGTGACGGTGGCGGCGGGCCACCTGATGCTGTGCATCCCCTTTGCGATGACCGTGCTGATGGCGCGGCTTGAAGGCTTCGACCGGTCGCTGGAGGAAGCATCGGGCGATCTTGGCGCAACTTCGTGGAGCACGTTCCGGCGCGTCACCCTGCCGCTGGCGGCGCCTGCGGTGATTTCCAGCCTGCTTCTGTGCTTCATAATCTCTTTCGATGAGTTCGTAATTTCCTTCTTCCTGACCGGCACCGAGACGACGCTGCCGGTCTTCCTTTTCTCGCAACTGCGCTTCCCGAACCGCCTTCCCGGCACGCTGGCGCTTGGCTCGCTGATCCTCGTGGTTTCGGCGGTGCTGGTGGTGGTGGCCGAGGTGATACGGCGGCGGGGCGTTGCCTCGGACAATCCCGGAGACCTGTGATGACGGATGCACCCATCATTTCGATCAAGGGGGTCACCAAGAGTTTCGGCACCTATGCCGCGCTGCGCGGCATTACCTTCGACATCGCGAAGGGAGAGTTCTTTTCGCTGCTGGGCGCATCCGGTTGTGGCAAGACCACGCTGTTGCGCATTCTGGCGGGGATCGAGGAGCCTTCGACGGGTGAGTTGCTGATCGACGGCCAGTCGATGAAGGGTATCCCGCCCAACCGGCGGCCGACGAACATGGTGTTCCAGAGCTATGCGATCTTTCCGCACCTGTCGGTGCGCGAGAATGTGGGATACGGGCTGGTCTATCAGAACATCTCCAAGGCCGATGCGAAGGTCCGCACCGATCAGGCCATCGAGATGGTCAAGCTGGGAGGCCTTGGCGACCGTGGCGCGGGGCAGTTGTCGGGCGGGCAGCGGCAGCGCGTGGCGCTGGCCCGCGCGCTGGTGCTGCGGCCCAAGGTGCTGCTCTTGGATGAGCCGCTGTCGGCGCTGGACAAGAAGCTGCGCGAAGAGATGCAGCTTGAGCTGCGCGAGCTTCAGCGCAGCGTGGGGATTACTTTTGTTTTCGTGACGCATGACCAGGAAGAGGCGCTGACGCTGTCGGATCGGATCGCGGTGATGTCCACCGGCAAGGTGTTGCAGATCGACACGCCGGATGGTCTGTACCAGCGCCCGAACAGCCGCGAGGTGGCGGAGTTCATCGGCACGATGAACCTTTTGCCCGCGACGGTCAGCAGTCTGGCGGGCGGCGCGGTGACGCTGGATGGCGGGGCGCTGGGGCGGTGGCAGGCGCAGGCGGGAGACCAGCCGCTGTCGCAGGGGCAGAAGGTCAGCCTGGCGCTGCGGCCGGAAAAGCTGCGGCTGGCAGCGGCGACGGCGGGCGGAACGGGCATTCCGGGGCGGCTGAGGTCGGTCGCCTATCTGGGGGACCGCAGCCATTACATTGTCGGCGTCGATGGGCTGGAGGCGCCGCTGACGGTGTTCCGGTCGAACGCTGGGGGCGATACGGCGCCGCTGCATGAAGGGGATGCGGTGCAGTTGAGCTGGGACCCGGCGGCGGCGCTGGTGCTGGCGGGGTAGGGCGCGACAGTTGTCACTTTGACTGGCGAAGGCCATCGCCTTCGCCGCGCGGTGCAGATCCAGTTGCTCGGGCCGGTGGCCCAAAGCCACCGGCCAGCGCCCGCCCCGCCGATGGCGGGCGCTTCGCACCCGCCGGGGCAGGCACTTTGGCCTCGTTGCGGATAGGGTCTTGGGGCAACGCGGCGCTGCGGGAGGGGAAACGCGGGTCGCGTTTGGTCCCGCCCGACCTCATGTCTGAAAAACTGGGCTTACCCCGTCACTTCAAGCCCGTAGACCCGCCGGGCGGTGCCGGTCCCGAGGGCCGCGCGTTCACCCTCGGTCAGTTCTGAAAGCAAGGTCCGCGTGGCGTCGATCCAGCCGGGAAGGCCGAGACCCAGGTTGACCACTGGCCAGTCGCCACCCCACAGGATGCGGTCGGGGCCGAAGCTTTCCAGGATATGGTCCACATAGGGCCGCAGAGCCTCGACGCTCGCCTGCCCCGGCGCGCAATAGGCCGAGATGCCGGACAGCTTGCAAACCACCTGGGGGACCACGGCCAATGACCGGATGCCCCTTGCCCATTCGTCATATTCTCCGGCGGCGATGTCGGGCACGCCGCAATGGTCCAGCACGAAAACCTGATTGTTGCAGGCATCGACCAGCGCGCGGGCGATGGGAAGTTGCCGCGCCAGGAAGTTGATGTCGAAGGGTAAATCCCGGTCGCCGATCTTGCGCAGGTTGCGGCGGAAGGTTTCGCTTTGCGACACATCGTCGGGCACGACATGCAGGATGCGGCGGTAGCCGACGATGTTCAGCCCCTCACCCTCTTCCAGCCATTCATCAAAGCCCTCGTCGAATTCCGGGCGGCAGGAGGCGATCTGCCCTATCGGCGCGCCCGGCGCATCGCGCATGATCTGCGCGACCATGCGCGCCTCGTCCTTGTAGTCATCATCGTCCACCCCCGTCTCCATGAATACGGTTCCGACGACGCCCTTGCCTTTGGTCAGGTCATGGTAGTCCTGCAGGGTGAAATCGCCGGTGGCGAGTTCGGGGATGGGTTGGGTCCAGGCATATCCGATCCTGTCGCGAAGAATCAGGTGCTGGTGCGTGTCGATCAGGTCCATTGCCTCTCCCCCTTGGCTTTCGCCTATCTGGCACGGTCAGGGGGGCCGGTGGCAAGGCAGATATGTGGAATGGCTTCAGATCGGCATGGTTGCGGGGATCGCCCCGCCCGTGACGACGGCCCCGGCTGGCGAGACGAGAAAGGCTATAAGTTCGGCAATCGCCTCGGGTCTGGTAAAGGTGTCGGGCTTGGCATCCGGCATCGCGGCGCGATTCTGCGGCGTGTCGATGGTGCCGGGCAGCACGCAATTGGCGGTGATGCGGTCCTTGCGATGCTCGACCGCCAAAGCCTCGACCATCCGCAGAAGCGCCGCTTTTGATGCCGCATAGGCCGCCTGCCCTGCCCCGGCCTTCAGCGCAGGTTGTGCGGCGATGTGGACGATACTGCCCCGCCCGCCCTCCAGCATTGCGGGCAGGACGGCGGCGCTGGTGATCAGGCCCACCCTGGCGTTCAGGAGCATCATCATGTCCCACTGACCAAGCGCCTCATCGCCGACCTTGCCCATCTTGAAGCCGCCGACTGTGTTGACCAGACCGGTGACCTTGCCATAGCGCGCCTTGGCCTCTGCCACTACCGCTTCCGCCGCCGATTTGTCGGTCAGATCGCGGTCATCGAGGAACAAGAGCCGGTACTTGCCGTGGCGCGCGATCATCTCGGCATGGTCATGCGTGCCCCGATCCACACAGACGACGCTGGCCCCGCGTTCCGCAAGGAGTGTTGCCACCGCCGAGCCGAGATTGCCCGATGCACCGGTTACGATCACGCATTCGTCCTGCATCGTCATCTGACCACCCTCTTGCGCTGCGGTTTCTCGCCCACCGTGCCGCCCGCGACGTCCGCCGGTTCGTCCACGGCATCGCCGATGATCTCGTCCAGCGGTGCGGCCAACGGGTTTTTCCGTTTTGTCAGGATTTCGTGCATCACATCGAACATCCGAACGCCGATCTCTTTCGGTTTGGGCTCCAGCCAGGGTGCGGCCTTGAGCGTGGCCTTGGCATCCGACTTACCCTCTTTCCAGCGCGCCTCCATCGTTGCGCGGCTGAATTCATAGTCCTTGGACGATCCCTGCGGTCCGAAGGGGCGGTAGATCAGCTGCACGATGTCCATCTCGCTGACGCAGGCCAGCCGATCAAGCTTTTGTGCCTCTGGCAGGCAGGCGACCTCGGGCGGGAGTTTCGCCAAGAGGTCGTTGATCGCGTGGCGCACCTCGTGCTTTTCGGCGATATAGTCGGTCACGATCCGGGTGCGGCTGGAATAGCGGATGTCCTTTTCCCGTTCGGCCACCTCATCCAGCGTGTCGGGGACGCGGCCGTAGCCCTGGAACAGGTCGACCTGGAATGTCAGCAGGCTTTGGCGCGGGAAATGGTCGATCACATGCGCAAGCGGGGTGTTCGAGACAAGGCCGCCATCCCAATACATCTCGCCGTCAATCTCGACCGCCGGAAAGCCCGGCGGCAATGCGCCGCTGGCGATGATATGTTCGGGCCGTATCTTTATGTTATCGCTGTCGAAATAGGCAAAGCGCCCGGTTCTGACATTCACCGCGCCTACGCTCAGCCGGGTGCCCTCGGGGGCGTTGATGCGCTCAAAATCGACCAGTTCTTCCAGCGTGGTTTTCAGCGCAGCGGTGTCGTAGTAGCTGATCGGCGTCGTGGCCGCGAACCAGGACCACAGCGGGCGCGGGGCGAAAAAGCCGGGCTGGCCCAACATCATCGTCGTCTGCGCGCTAAGCTGCTGGCGCAGCGCGCCGGTGCGGTCGTTGAAGGCGGGCCAGTCGAAGGGCCAGGGCGTGATGCGTTCCCAGAACCGGCGAAGCTGATCCACCCGGTCCTTCGGATCATTACCGGCGATGATTGCCGCATTGATCGCGCCAATCGAGATGCCCGCGACCCAGTCGGGCTGATAGGGCGAATCCGCAAGCGCGTCGTAGACCCCCGCCTGATAGCTGCCCAAAGCCCCGCCGCCCTGCAGGACCAGCGCCACACGCCTGTTGTAAGCGCCGGGGCGGGTGGGATGCGTCTGGGACATGTATGGACTCCGTCTGGCTGCGCGCGGTCATCGTAGCAGGCCGATGCCGCAACGCAGCATATAATCTGCGTGATCGGCTACAGCTTGCTCGCATCCCCGGCAAGCCAGCGCGTGACCTCATCGGTGTGCTGGCCGAAGCGCGGCGGGGCAAGGCGATACTGAATCGGAGTGCGCGACAGTTTCAGCGGGTTGCCGATGACGCGGACAGCGCCATTGGCGAGGGTGGGTTCGGGAAGGGACACCACCATCTCGCGCGCGACCGCCTGATCGGAGTTCAGCGCATCGCCGACCGTCTGGATCGGTCCGACCGGCACCTGCGCCTGCTCCAGCAGCGCCACGATCCGGGTCACGGGCTGCGAGGCCAGCGCGGGGCGCAGGATGTCGAGCAACTCCGCCCGATTGGCCGTCCGAGCCGGGTTGGTCGCAAAGCGTTCGTCGCCCGGTAACGCGGCTAACCCCATCGCGTTGCAGAACTTGACGAACTGGCTGTCGTTACCGACCGCGACGATCACATGCCCGTCCGACGCGGCGAAGGCGCCATAGGGCACGATGCTGACATGGTCGTTGCCGCGGCGCTGCGGCGGCTTGCCCGAGGTGAGGTAATTCACCCCCTCGTTCACCAGCCATGCCATCTGGGTATCGACAAGGCCCACGTCGATATGCTGCCCCTCGCCCGTCCGCTCCTTATGGCGCAGGGCAGCGAGGATGCCGATGGTCGCATACATTCCGCACATCACGTCGGCCACGGCCACGCCGACCTTCATCGGCATACCGTCCGGTGCGCCGGTCAGGCTCATGATGCCGCCATAGCCCTGGGCCATCAGATCATAACCCGGTTTGTCAGCGTGAGGGCCGGTCTGGCCAAAGCCTGTGATCGAGCAATAGATAAGACCCGGAAAATCGCTCAGCATCGTAGCGTGGTCCAGCCCGTAGCGGACCAGCCCGCCGACCTTGTAGTTTTCGACCATGATATCGGCACGCGCTGCCAGCGCCCGGACCAGCGCCTGCCCCTCTGGCCGCGCCAGATCGACAGCGACCGAGCGTTTGTTGCGGTTGGATGAGGTGAAATAGGCGCTGAGGTCGGTATTGCCGCCTGCCGCGTCCTGCACGTAGACCGGCCCCCAGTGGCGCGTGTCGTCGCCCTTGGTGCCGGGGTTCTCGATCTTGATGACCGTCGCCCCCAGATCGCCCAGCATCTGCGTGGCGGTCGGCCCCGCAAGAACGCGCGTCAGGTCCAGGACCGTGATCCCCTCCAGCGCCATGGGGGTGTCGGATGGCTGCGTCATGTCTTCCCTCGTGATTTTTCCCGATGGCTATCAGGCGCGCACGTCGATGACGACCCTGCCCTGCAGCTCTCCCTTCAGGATGGCGCGACCGAGATCGGGCAGATTGGCCAAAGGAGCCACGCGAGTGATCTCTTCCAGCTTGTCCATCGGCAGGTCGGTGGCAAGGCGACCCCAGGTGTGCTGGCGATGCTCATAAGGAACAAGGACGCTGTTGATGCCCAAGAGGTTCACGCCACGCAGAAGGAAGGGGACGACCGAAGCGGGCAGATCGGCCCCACCGGCAAGACCCACGGCAGCGACGCTGGCGTTCATCTTCAGCTGACCCAGCACGCGCGCCAGCATGGCACCACCCACCGCGTCGATGCAGCCGGCCCAGGTCTCGGTCTCCAGCGGGCGTTTCACGGTCTCCGCCAGTTCCGCACGCGGCACGATGCGCGCGGCGCCGAGGCTGCGCAGATAGGGTTCGGTCTGCGGACGTCCCGTGACGCAGGCGACGGTATAGCCGAGCCTGGCGAGGATCGCGGTCGCGACCGAGCCCACTCCGCCTGCGGCGCCCGTCACCAGAACCTCGCCCTGTGAGGGGTGCAGGCCGTGATCCTCCAGCGCGAGGACGGCCAGCATCGAGGTGAAACCGGCGGTCCCGATCGCCATTGCCTGCTGTGTCGAGATGCTCGCAGGCAGCGGCACCAGCCAATCCGCCTTGACCCGCGCACGGGTGGCGTAGCCGCCCCAATGCGTCTCTCCCACACGCCAGCCGGTCAGGGCCACGCGGTCGCCTGCGCGATAGCGCGGATCATCCGAGGTCTCGACGATGCCCGCAAAGTCGATGCCCGGCACATGCGGCCAGTTGCGGACCAGCCCGCCGCCGGAGCCAAGGCACAGGCCGTCCTTGTAGTTCACGGTGGAGTATTCGACCGCGACGGTCACATCGCCTGCGGGCAGCCGGGCGTCGTCCAGTTCCTGCACACTGGCGCTTGTCGCGCCTGCCTCGTCCTTTTCAACGACCATTGCCCGGAACATCTGCACGTCTCCTGCTTGCCTGCGAGAAAGACTAGCCGTGCGGAAGGGTCAACGGAAGCTGCCTATTCGCCGTAGCCCGGTCCGTTTGCCCAGCGCCAGGCATCGCCGATCATCTGCGGCAGGGTCGAGCGGTGCGGTTCCCACCCCAGTTCACGGCGGGCTTTCTCGGAGCCGCAGACAAGGCGCGCGGCGTCACCGGAGCGGCGCGCGCCTTCGATGATGGGGACGGAGCGGTTCGTGACAAGCCCGGCATGGGCGACGACCTGCCGGACCGAAAAGCCGGTGCCGGTGCCAAGGCAGAAGACGCCGCCGCCTTGGCCGTCCAGCAGACGGCGCAGGCCCAGCACATGCGCCTCGGCAAGGTCCATCACATGGACGTAGTCGCGGATGCAGGTGCCATCCGGGGTCGCGTAGTCGCTGCCGTAGACGGTCAGTGCATCCCTTCGCCCGGCGGCAGCGTCGAGCATGAGCGGGATCAGGTGCGTCTCGGGCCGGTGTTGCTCACCGAGTTCTCCATCCGGGTCGGCACCAGCCACGTTGAAATAGCGGAAGATCACATGGCCCAGACCATGGCTGGCGGCGAAGTTGCGCAGCATCTCTTCGATGGCGAGTTTGGAGGCGCCATAGGCGTTTATCGGGTGCTGGGGCGTTTCTTCGTTCAGGACGACGCCATCCTGATCGCCGTAGGTGGCGCAGGTCGAGGAAAAGACGAAGGCACGACAATCATGGGCAACCGCCGCTTCGATCAGGTTCAGCGCACCGTTGACGTTGACGCGCCAGTAGCGCCCCGGATCGGACATCGATTCCCCGACCAGCGACAGCGCCGCGAAATGCAGCACGGCGACCGGGCGATACTCGGCAAAGGCGGCAGCAATGGCGGCACGATCCAGAAGATCGGCCTCGACCAGCGGCCCAAAACGGACAGCCTCTCGCCAGCCGGTGTTCAGATTGTCGAAGGCGACGGGGATGAAACCGTTCGCGCGCAGGACCTTGCAGGCATGTGAGCCGATGTAGCCAGCGCCACCCGTGACAAGAACGTGGTCAGCCAATGGAACATCCTTTCACCGCGATACACCTGATCGGGCAACACGCACCCGGTAATCCTGCCAGAGGCTGGCACATCGCAACTGGCTTCGGAAGAGCCTCGGGCGAAATCTGTTCGCCTCTGAAGCCGCGTAACCAAGTCTTAAGCAAGACGCGGGATACAAAAACGGCAAATGCCGTCCATGGACATGCCACCACCGTTGCGCCGCCCGATCCGTCGGGGCGACTGCGCCCGCTTGACCAGAAGATTAAGAAAACCGCCTACAACCCTGACTTTCCGTCGCTTTTCCAAACAAATTCCAGAATGGAGGTTCGCGCCATATGCCTGCCAGAAGGCTTGCCGCATTGTTCCGCCGCTATGCGGCCGCTCACCTGACGCTGACCATGCCGGGAGAGCCGTTTTACGACGATAACGGTCAGAGGGTGGGGCAGCTTGACCGGCTTGTCCTGCGGGGCGGGCGGATCGTGGCCGAGGGGTGGACGGCGGCGCGGGCGGTGGCGCTTAGCCTTGGCACCGCGCGGGTCGAGCAAAGCCCGGCGCTTGAACGGCGGGATGTGGTCGGCAGCTATCCCGAACTCGCGGGGCGTTTTCCGGGTTTTGCGCTTGATCTGCCGCTGGCCGAGGGGCCGGCGATCTTCAGCCTGGGCTATCCTGACCGCCGCCTGATCTATCGCGTTGCGCTACCTGATCCCCGGCGGATCGCGCGGGCGCGCCTGAAACTCGCGCCGGCCTTCCTGCGCGATCTTGCGCGCGCCGCGCCCGCGTTGTTGCGCTGGCTGGCGACACGCGACACGGATTGCCGGGGCCGCGTGAAACGGGCGCTGCGGCTGGCCGAACCTGCAGGGCCGACCTCGCTGCAAAGGCTGCTGTTTCTGGAAGACAGCATGGCGGAATTGACTGCCAGCGCGCGCGCCAAAGAGGCGATCCGGCTGACGCCTCCCGCGCTGTCGCGTCATCCGATCACCATCGTCCTGCCGGTCTACAACGCCTTCGACCTGCTGCCCGAGGTGCTTTCCCGCGTGGTGGAGCATACCGACCTGCCCTGGCACATGATCCTGATCGAGGATGCCTCGACCGATCCGGGGGTGCGCCCCTGGCTGCGCGACTGGGCCGCGCGCACGAACGCTTCTCATCCGGGTCGCATCACACTCGTCGAGAATGAGAGCAACCGGGGCTTTATCGTCTCGGTCAACTTGGGTCTGAAACTGGCGCTGCAGCGCGGGCATGACGTGGTTCTGCTGAACTCGGATGCCTTTGTGCCAAAGGCTTGGGCCAGTCGGCTGATGCGGCCGTTCCTGATGCATGACAACGTGGCGACGGTCACGCCCATGTCCAATGACGCGGAAATCCTGACCGTGCCGGTGATCTGCCGCCGGACGGAACTGAAGTCTGGCGAGGCGGAGGGAATTGATCATATTGCCTCGAAATTTCACCCCGATGCCGGGCTGATCGATGCGCCGACCGGCGTGGGGTTCTGCATGGCGATCAGCCATGACTGGCTGCGCCGCCTGCCCGCGCTGGATACCGCATTCGGGCGTGGATACGGGGAAGAGGTTGACTGGTGCCGCCGCGCGCGGGCGCTTGGCGGGCGACATCTGGCGCTGCCGAACCTGTTTGTGGAACATCGGGGGGGGACTTCCTTCGGGTCGGCTGAAAAGGCGCGGCTGATTGCGGCGAACAATGCGCTGGTCAGCCAGCGCCACCCCGGTTTCGACGCCGAGGTTCAGGGTTTTATCGCCGCCGATCCGCTGGTCACGCCACGCCTTGCGCTGGCGATCGCGCTTGCGGCCGCGCGCGTCAGGGGCCGGATGCCCGTCTATCTCGGCCATAGTCTTGGCGGCGGGGCTGAGGACTATCTGACCCAGCGTATCGCGAAGGACCTTGGCGCCGAAGGCGCCGGTGCGGCGATGGTGCTGCGCGTCGGCGGGCGGTGGACATGGCAGGTCGAGTTGCACCTGCCGCAAGGTATGACGCGGGGCGGGACGGATGATTTCGCCTTTGTCGAGCGCCTGCTTGCCCCGGTCGTTGCGCGCGACATCATCTATTCCTGCGGTGTCGGCCATCCCGACCCGGGCACCCTGCCCGATACCCTGCTGCGGCTTCGGCGCGAAGGCGACAGGATCGAGGTTCTGTTTCACGACTATCTGCCGATCAGCCCGTCCTACACGCTGACCGATGTCGATGGCCGCCATCGCGGCCTGCCCGACCCGCAGGATTGCGACCCTGCGCATCGACCGCGCAATGGCCTCTCTTTGCATCAGTGGCAGCGGCAATGGGGGCGGCTGCTTGGCGCTTGCGATGCGGTGACGGTTTTCTCCGCCGACAGCCAACGTCTTGTGCTTGGTGCCTATCCGCAGACCGCACGGCGAATTCGCACGCGGCCGCATCAGCCGCTGGCAAAGGTGCCGCGTTGCCTGCCGCCGTCAGGTCGGCGGCCCGTGATCGGCATCCTTGGAAATATCGGCGCGCAGAAAGGGGCCGCTGTCGTGGCCGATCTTAGCAAGCGCCTGGCCATGAGCGACAGGATCGGGCTGGCGCTGATCGGCAATATCGACCCGGCCTTCGCGATTGATCCGAAAGCCATCTGCCACGGCAGCTACCGGCGCGAGGATATTCCGGCGCTGGTCGCAAGATATGGCATCGACCGCTGGCTGATCCCGTCGATCTGGCCCGAAACCTGGTCATATACCACGCATGAGGCGCTGGCGACCGGCCTGCCTGTCTGGTGCTTTGACCTTGGGGCGCAGGGCGAAGCGGTGCGCGCCGCGCGTCACATGACCGGACAGGGCGGAACCCTGCCGCTCAAGGACGGCTACCCCGATATCGAGGCGCTTCTTGCGGCGATTGCCGCCGTGCCCACGCTGGAAAGAGTCAGCGCATGACGCAGGTGACCGTCCCCATCTCGGCCCTTCGTTCCCGCGGGATCGAGGTCCTCCGCCGTCCCGGTCAGGGGGCAAGCGTGGTCCTGCCTGCCCATTCGCTGATCGAGGCGCCCGCCAGCCTGAAATGGACCGTCTTCGGCCAGTCGATTGAGCTTGGCGCCTTTTCCTATCAGGTCTCGGGCTTTTGCACGGCGGCGCGGATCGGGCGATACTGCTCTTTCGGGGAAGAGGTGCAGATCGGGCGGCAGAACCATCCGATGACCTGGGCCTCGACCAGCCCTGTCTTCTATCTGCACGACCAGACCTTTGATCTGGATCAGGGCTTTGCCGGGGCGGCAGAATACCACCGCTATCGCGTCGCCGCCGCCGAGCCGCCGACCAGGCTGCGTGTCACGACGATCGGCAATGACGTGTGGATAGGCCATGGCGCGATTATTGCGGCGGGCGTCACGATCGGCGACGGCGCCGTGGTGGCGCAGGGCGCGGTCGTGGCGCGCGATGTGCCGCCCTATGCGGTCGTGGCGGGCAACCCGGCCGTCATCAAGAAATTTCGCCTGCCGCCGATGCTGATCTCTCCCATGCTGCGCTGCCGGTGGTGGCGGTTCGCGCCCTGGCAGTTGGCGCACCTCGACCCGTCGCAACCCGAAGCCTTTGTCGCAGGCGTGTTCCGCATGGAAGACGAGCCGGCATTCGCCCCCACCTGCATTGACCTGAGGAAACCAGAACCATGGATCTGATCCGCAACCCCATCGTGTTTCTGCACATCCCCAAGACGGCCGGGCAGACCGTTCACAACGCGCTGGCCCGCGCCGTCGGGGCCTCGCGGGTCTCTCCGGTCCGGGTCCATACCCAGGCGGCGGGCGGGGCGGGCCAGTTTCCGGCGGGACATGCGCTGTATTCCGGCCACCTGGACTGGGACGGGATTGATAGCCTGCCCATTGGGCGTTTCACATTCACGGTGCTGCGCGCGCCGAAAGAGCGTATCGCCTCTTTCTACTTCTACCTGCGACGCGAGGCCGAACGGCTGTCGCCGGAGGAGCTGGCCGCGCCTGAAAACATCGGTCGCCGCCGCGCGCTGCACTGGAGCGCCGAGGATTATTTCCTTGGCGGTGACGAGGCATGGCAGGGCTTCCTGCGCGATCACTACGACAATTTCTATTGCAGCTATTTCGGCACCGGCCGCTATCGCGGTGCGGCAGAGTTCCGAACCCTGTCCGATACCGAGGCGCTAAGCCGGGCGGCGCAGGGACTGGCACGCATCGACGGTGTGTTCCGAACCGATGCGCTTGACCGGCTTGAACGGGTTTTGGACGAAAGATACGGCTTCAGGCTGCAGCTTGCAGACCGTTTCGACAACGCGGGCGATGCGCGGACCGAACCGCGCTGGCCGCGTCTGCTGGACCGGCTGGGAAGCGACAAGGCCCGCCGCACCATTGAGGCTTTTGCCGAACGCGACGCAGTGCTTTTCGATCGCCAGCAGGCGCTGGCCTGAACGATGTCAGTCGTTCACCAGATCGCGCGCCGAACGCCGCAACAGGACGAAGCCCAGGCAAAAGGCGGCGAGCGAGACGCCGATCACATAAAGCGGATCGACGTAGTCGCCGCGATAGCCGGGGTAAAAGCCGCGCCGCAGCAGGCCGACCGCATGCAGCAGCGGGTTCCACCAAAGCCAGTCGCGCCAGGGCTGCGGCACGGATTCGAGCGTGAAGAACACGCCCGACACAAGGAACAGCGGTCGCATCAGGATAGACCAGACCAGTTGCCATGTTGGATGCCGGCTGAAGAGATAGCAGTTCAGCGTCCCGACCCCCAGCGCAAGCACAGCGGTCAGAACGAAGCTGAGCGCAATCGGGCCAGGATCCAGAACCGTCTGCGTCTCGAAAGCCAGAAGCAGCCCGCCGAAGACGATATAGGCGACCAGCAGCTGCGTCGCGATGTTCAGCGCAAAGCGCGCAAGGATTGCGTCCGCAAAAGTCACGACCGGATAGGCAAGCAGGCTGCGCGAGAACAGCAGCGCCAGCGCGACACGGCCGGAAACGGTGGTGTAGATCAGAAAGGGCATCAGCCCGGTTGCATGGAACAGAGTGAAGTTCCGGCCCAGCGGCGGCGACTGGAACCCCAGCGAAAAGACCAGCGACAACAGGGCAATGCCCGCCACAGGTTCCAGCACGGCCCAGAGATAGCCGCCGGGAGAGCGGCCATAGGTCGTGGCCATCTCGCGCAGCATCAAAGCGCCCATCGCGCGCAGGCTTGCCCCGCGCCGGGTATGACGCGGCAGACCGGCCGGCGGGATCATGCTGTCGGTCATCGGGCATCCTTTCTGGCGGGCGGGTGCGCGGCATTCCCGCCCCGCGCGGACAAGCCTTTCAGCCAAATCTTTAGGAACCGTTTACGATGATCCCCTCCACGCCGCCGCTGCCAGCGGCTTTGCCGCCACATCTTCGCCCGCCCGCACCCCGGCTGGTGCCACCGTCCGTCCGCGCCCCCGCGCCGCCAAGCCGCCTTCGCAGGCGCCATGCAGGGTTGATCGCAAGCTTCGTATTCGTCGTGCTGCTGCCCGCGCTGGTCAGCGCCTGGTATCTTTGGGCATGGGCGGCGGATCAATACGCCTCTTACGTGGGATTCTCGGTTCGCAAGCAAGAGACGGGTTCCGCAGTCGAGATGCTGGGCGGCATCGCGGCGCTTACGGGGTCGTCCACTTCGGACACCGACATTCTATACGAATACATGTCCAGCCCGCGCCTGGTGGCCGAGATCGACGCGGCCCTTGACCTGCGGGCGATCTGGTCGAAGGCGGATGACCCCATCTTTGCCTATCGCCCGCCCGGCACGATCGAGGATCTGCTGGATCACTGGGATCGCAAGGTGCGCGTCAGCTATGACAGCGGCACCCGACTGATCGAAATCCGGGTTCTGGCCTTCGACCCTGATGACGCGACACGGATCGCAAAAGCCATACTCGAGCGATCGAGCCGGATGATCAACGACCTGAGCGACATCGCACGAGAGGATACGATCCGCTACGCCCGCGCCGATCTGGCCGAAACGCGCGCACGCGTGACCGAGGCCAGGGCCGCGATGACCGCCTTTCGCAACCGCACCCAGATCGTCGACCCGGCGGCGGACGTGCAGGGGCAGACGGGTCTTCTGGCAAAGCTTCAGGAACAACTGGCCGATGCGCTGATCGCGGTCGATATGCTGGCGCCGACGACGCAGGTGCAGGATCACCGGCTGGAACAGGCACAGGCGCGCGTCAAGGTGATCGAGACGCGGATCACTGCCGAACGGCAGAAACTGGGGTTTGGCGAGGGCGGGGATGGCGGCGCCGCCTATGCCGAACTGATGGGCGAGTATGAAAAACTCGCCGCCGACATGGCCTTTGCCGAGGAAAGCTATCGCGCGGCGCGGGCCGGTTATGACCTGGCCGAAGCCGAGGCCCGGCGGCAGGGGCGATACCTGGCCGCGCATATGGAACCGACACGCGCCGAAAGTGCACGCTTTCCACAAAGGTTCACACTGCTTGGCACGATAACGCTGTTCCTGCTTTTGGGGTGGGCCACGCTGGCGCTGGTCTATTATTCGCTGCGGGACAGGCGTTAGCGCCATGATCTGGCTGGAAAACCTTAGCAAATCCTATGCCTTGGGCGGGCGGCGGCGCATGGTGATCGACAAGGTCAGCCTGACTCTGCCCGCGGGCCGCTCGGTGGCGCTGCTGGGGCGCAATGGAGCAGGAAAGTCGACCCTGCTCCGCCTGATCGCAGGCACGACGAGACCCTCGGGCGGTCACGTTCGGTTGGGCGGCAGCGTGTCCTGGCCGGTAGGCTATGCCGGGTCGTTCCATGGCGACCTGACCGGCGCGCAGAACGCGCGGTTCATCGCGCGGATCTATGGGGTGGACAGTGATGCGCTGGTCGATTTCGCGTGCGATTTCGCCGAGATAGGGGCGGCATTTCACCTGCCGTTCCGCAGTTATTCCTCTGGCATGAAGGCGCGACTGGCATTCGGCGTCTCGATGGGGATCCGGTTCGACACCTATCTGGTGGACGAAGTGACCGCAGTGGGCGACGCCGCCTTTCGCGCCAAAAGCTCCACCCTGTTCCGCGAAAGGATGACGCACGCCGGCGCCATCGTCGTCAGCCATGCGATGGGTCAGATCCGCGAGCTTTGCGACGCAGCCTGTCTTTTGCAGGATGGTCACCTGACCTGGTACGAGGACGTGGACGAGGCCATCGGACGGCACGAACATGCGATGCGCGTCTAGATGATGGACAGCCGAGCCTCCAGCCCCGCCAGCGTATCGATACCCACAAGCGTCAGCGAATTGCCGAAGCCGAAGTCGAAGGTGACCCCACCGTCCTGCACATGGGCGAAGGTCGCGATGAGTTCGCCGGATGTCCAGCCGGGGCCAAAAATCGTATCGTCGATCTGCAACATATCGCCATCCGACAGGCGGAAATCCTCAATTACATCCGCGCCCGCGTTGAAGACGAAGGTATCGGCATGGGTGCCGCCGCGCAGGGTGTCATTGCCCGCCCCGCCGTCCAGCGTATCCTTGCCTGCGCCGCCGTTCAGGTAGTCATGGCCGTTTCGTCCGAACAGCGCATCATTGCCGTCGCGCCCGAAAAGCCGGTTTGCACCCGCATCGCCGAACAGGCGGTCGTCATGGCTGGACCCGGCCAGATCCTCGATCGAGATGAAGACGTCGCCCGCAGCCTCTCCGGTATTGGTCTGGGGGAATTGCAGATCGACGACAAGCCCCTCAAGACTTTCGGAATACTGCGCGCGGTCTCTGTTCGCGCCGCCGTTCAGCGTGTCCATTCCCAGCCCGCCCAGCAGAACGTCATCGCCCACGCCGCCATCCAGAATGTCACTACCGCGCCGCCCGAACAGCCAGTCCACGTTCGGCCCGCCGCGAAGGATGTCGTCGCCCAGCGTGCCACGGATGTTGTCGGCTCCCATGCCGCCGATCACGCCCTCGATGCCGATATGCACGTCCCCCGACGCGAGGTTGGTGTTCAGCGCGGGCGCAAGCAGGTCGATCCGCATGCTGCCCCGTGCCGCCGAGTAATCGACGAAGTCCAAACCCGCGCCGCCGTCGATCCGGTCGGCCCCAGCCGAACCCACCAGAATATCGTCGCCCGCCCCTCCGCTGAGCGTGTCATTTCCTGCAGTCCCCTCGATCCGCAGCCCGGATACGACGGGGTCGCCTACCACATGGGTCAGCCCGAACAGGTCGGAAGAGGTGAAGGCATCGCGCGTGATCGGCGCACCGCTGGCCGAGTTCAGCACCAGCAGTTCATCGCCGAAGCGGATCGTGGCTCCAGTTCCGGTGGCCAGTATCTCCAGTGCTTCAAGCGTATAGATGCGGCCCCAGGCGGACAGATCCAGCCGGTCGATGCCGGGCTCGAAATCGCTGATCGTGTCGGTGGCCCCGTCGCGGGCCAGAACGAAGATATCGGCACCGCTGCCGCCGGTCATCACATCGGAACCCGGCCCATCCATAAGGAGGTCAGCCCCCGCACCACCGTTCAGCGTATCATTGCCCGCGCCCCCGACCAAAAGATCGCCGCGCGCGTCGCCGATAAGCCGGTCGGCGCCCGCGCCGCCGGTCTGCGCTGGCGCCAAGGCTCCCGCGTCGATCCGCAGCCGGGTGATACCTGTGCCCTCTCCGGCAGCAAAGACCTCGATCCGCGCGCCATCGGCAACGGCGGCGAGCGCCGTGATGTTGTCAAGCACGCCGCCCTCGGTGTTCAGCGCCGTTGCCATCAGCAGCAGGCGGCCACCGGGCAAAAGCGCGAACAGGGTGATCCCGTCGTCACCCCCGCCCGCCAGCACGAAGACGCGATCACCGATCGTCACGCTGGTCAGCGCCTGCACACCCTGAAACCGCGTGTCGAGACTGTCGATGACATGATCGGCCAGCGACAGCGCACCGCCCGCGCCGACGGCAATCACGCTGATCGAGGACGATCCCGCCCCCGCGATCAGCGCATAATCGACACCGGCCACCCGCACCATCTCGATTGCCGCCGGGGCCGCGATGCCAAGACCACCTGCCGAGCCAAGGGTCGCGGCCTGAGCAAGCGTGCCGTCAGCCCCCACGCGAAAGCTGAGAAGCGCGTCTTGCCGGGTGGAAAGGGCAAGCAACCAGGTCTGGCCACCTATCGCGACCTGCGCCATGTCCGCTACATCGACCCCCTGCCAGTCGGGGCCCAGAGGCAGGCTTGTCACCGCTTCCATCCGGCCATTCGGCAGAAGCCGGGAACTGGAGATGCTGCTTTCGCCAAGCCGGGCGGTGAAGTAATAGGTCGTCCCGCCGACCGATACCTGCTCCAGCGCCGAGATCGCGCCTTGCGGGCTGCCGGTCACGCTTGCCGCAGCACCGACCGCGCCGTCGACCGCCATGACGAAGCCACCCAGACGCGCCGCACTGCCCCCGGTGACGAGCAGGGTCTGGACGCCGCCCAGCAACGCGACTTCGATCCTTGCCGGTGCAGGCAGGGCCGCAACCGCCGTCATCGCCTCGATATCGTTCAGCGCCATCGCACCGGGGCCTACATCTATCGACAGAACCCCGCCACCGGGCCGCGTCGCGGTGTAAAGCCTCCACCCCCCGGCAATCTGCACAGGCAGGATGTCGGTGATCCCCGACAGGAAATTCACCGGCGCATCAAGGAAAGTTCCTATCCGTTGAAACGACAGCATCCCGACAGCCCGGCGGTTTTTCCCGCTGCCGATTGTAGGCCGATGGGTTCTGCAGCCAGTTACCGACCAGACCTTCATCCGGGCTTTTTACCGCCAATTCAATCTATCGGGGACTTGTCGCCATGACCGTCACCATCCTCATGGCTACCTTCAACGGCGCCGCTTACCTGCCCGATCAACTGGACAGTCTTCTGGCACAAAGCCACGGGGACTGGCGGCTGCTGGCAAGCGATGACGGTTCATCAGATGCGACCGCCAATATGCTGCGCGCTTTCGGTCGGGCGCATCCGCAGCATTTTGCAGGGCTTTTGCAGGGGCCGCGGCGCGGAAGTGCGGCGAATTTCCTGTCGCTCGTCTGTCATCCCGATCTGCCGCCCGGTCCGGTCGCATTCTGCGATCAGGACGATGTCTGGCTGCGGGGCAAGCTTGCACGGGCATTGCGCCGGATCGGGGCGCAGCCGGACGATCGGCCGGTGATCTATGCCGCCGAAAGCTGGCTGGCGGACGACCGGCTGCGCCTGCTGCGGCGCAGCAAGGCAGGGGCCAGCCCCGGCTTTGCCAATGCGTTGGTCCAGAACCTGTGTGCGGGCCATACCATCGTCCTGAACAAGGCTGCGGTGGAACTGGCGCGAAGGGCCGGAAACCCGCCCGGCATCGCCTTTCACGACTGGTGGCTGTACCAGCTTGTGACCGGCGCGGGCGGCGTCTGCCTTTTGGACCCCACTCCGGTTGCTCTGTATCGCCAGCATGAGGCCAACGCGCTCGGCGCTCCGGGCGGGCTGGCGGCGATGGTGCGGCGGGCTGATCTGACGCTGGGGCGCAACTATGCGATTTGGATGGGCGCGCACCACCAGGCGCTTGCGGAAACGGGACTGATGACGCCTGATGCCATGGCGATGCTGCGTCCGCTGACGGAGACCCCAGCAGTGGCCGGGATCAATCGCGCAAGACTGTTCCGCAGGATAGGTCTTTATCGCTCGGGGCGCTTCGGCACGGCGGCCTTGTGCTGTGCAGCGATGTTTGGGCGCGCCTAGGCAGAGATCAACCGCGTCCGAAAACCCGCCAGGCCAGCAGGACGCGGGCGCAAGCCGTAGCGAAGCAAAGCGCCCCGAATATCCAGGCGAGGGGTGCAAAAGCACCGGGCCAAAGGCAAAGGGCAATGAAGAACAGGATCGTCTCGGTCCCTTCCAGCAGCCCCGCGCTGAAATAAAGCGACTTCTCGCCCTGGGCGCGCGTCTCCATCCCCTGCTTGGCAGCAAGGATGGCAAACCCCAGAAAACTCGCGCCATTGACGTAGAAACTGGTCAGCAGAAAGGCTCCGGCAAGTCCGTTGGAGGCGGGATCGCTGAGGACGAATGCCAGGGGGAAGATACCGTAGAACAGGAAGTCGCAGGTGATGTCGAGGTAGCCGCCAAAGTCGGTTTTGCCCGACACGCGCGCCACGGCCCCGTCAAGCCCGTCGCACAGCCTGCTTGCCACCAGAAAAATCAGCGCCCACCCCATCGCTCCGCCCACGATCATGGCCGCCGAAAGCACGCCCAGCGCCAACCCGGCCAGCGTCAGGGCGTTTGCCGAAACCCCACGTCGGACTAATGCACGGCCCGCACCCGCAAGCGCCGGGTCGATGAGTGGCCGCATGTAGCTGTCCAGCATGGGTTGCTCCTCCGCCACATCTTACCTGCCGCAAGCTATCGTTACCCGCAACCGCCGCGCTTTCCTTTTCAACGGTCTGTCGGCAAGGATGGCGGCGGCATCCGCGGCAAAGGGAGACGGCGATGATCCGACTGCTGACAGGCACTTTTATGGCCGCAGTCATGGCTCTGCCCGCGCTGGCCCAGCCAGATCCCGCGAACTGGCAGGCCGTGCTGGATGAGGCAAGGGGCCAGACCGTCTACTTCAACGCCTGGGGCGGCGATCCGAAGATCAACGATTTCATCGCCTGGGTCGGTGCGCAGGCCGAGAAGCGCTATGGCGTGAAGGTCGAGCAGGTAAAGCTGGCATCGACCGCAGACGCCGTGGCGCGCGTCCTGGCGGAAAAACAGGCGGGCCAGAACGAAGGCGGCGCGGTCGATCTGATCTGGATCAACGGCGAAAACTTTGCCGCCATGAAGAAGGAAGGCCTGCTGTTCGGCCCCTTTGCCGAGCAGTTGCCGAACTGGCTGCTGGTCGATGTCGAGGACAAGCCCGCGACGGTGAAGGATTTCACCGAACCGGTTCAGGGCATGGAAAGCCCCTGGGCCATGGCGCAACTGGTCTTTGAGTATGACAGCGCGCGATTGGCGACGCCGCCTGCCTCGGTTGATGAACTGGCGAACTGGATTGCGTCGAACCCCGGACGGTTCACCTATCCGCAACCCCCGGACTATCTTGGCACGACCTTTCTGAAGCAGGTGCTTTACGGCGTGGTGGACGACCCATCGGTTTTGCAAAAGCCGGTGGACGAGGCGAATTATGATCAGGTCACGGCGCCGCTCTGGGCCTGGCTGGATGCCGTGACGCCCTCGCTTTGGCGCAAGGGGCAAGCCTATCCGCAGAACGAACCCGCGTTGGGGCAGTTGCTGGCGGATGGAGAGACCGACGTTGCCTTTGCCTTCAACCCCGGACGCGCCTCTGCCGCCATCGCGGCGGGAGAGCTGGCGGATACGGTGCGCACCAACGTCTGGAAGGGCGGAACCATCGGCAATGCGAGCTTTGTCGCCATACCCTACAATGCCGCCCATGCGGCGGGGGCGATGGTGGTGGCAAACCTGCTCTTGGACCCTGTCGTGCAGGCGCAAGCGCAGGACCCGTCCGTGCTTGGGTTCCTGACCGTGCTGAACATGTCCGCGCTTACGCCCGAGGCGCGCCAGACCTTAGAGTCGGTGGACCTTGGCGTTGCAACGCTTGGCCCCGCGGAACTGGGGCCTGCGCTGCTGGAACCTGACGCAAGCTGGATGACGCGGATCAGTCAGGACTGGACCAGCCGCTACGGAACCGTGCAGTGAGAAACGGCGGGGTGCTGCGGCTTGCGCCCCCGGTGACGGTGCTGTTGATGACCGGGCCGATCGCGGCAGGTCTGAGCGGCACCGTGATGACTGCCGCCGATGGCGGTTTTACCCGGTTGTGGAACTGGCCCGGGCTTGGCGCGGCGGTGCGACTGTCGGTGGTCACGGGTGTTGCGGCCACTCTGCTATCGGTTGGCATTACCTTGGCCATTGTGGCTGGGCTGCATGGCGGGCGGCTGTTCGGGGCGATGACGCGCGCGCTGTCGCCGCTGCTGGCCCTGCCCCATGCGGCCGCGGCGCTGGGTCTGGCCTTCCTGATCGCGCCCTCGGGCTGGATCGCGCGGATGATTTCCCCTTGGGCGACAGGTTGGCAGCAGCCGCCGGACATCCTGATACTGAACGATCCGATGGGGCTGTCGCTGATTGCCGGGCTCGTCATCAAAGAGGTGCCGTTCCTGCTGCTTATGGTGCTGGCCGCCCTGCCTCAGGCCGATGCGGCACGACGGCAAATGCTGACGGCGAGCCTTGGCTATGGGCGCGGTTCAGGCTGGCTGTTCGCGGTGCTGCCCGCCATCTGGCCGCAAATCCGGCTGCCGGTGATTGCCGTGCTGGCCTATTCGATGACCAACGTTGACATGGCGATGATCCTGGGGCCTACGCGGCCGCCAACCCTTTCCATGCAGGTGGTCCTGTGGATGACGAGCCCGGACCTGATGGGACGCGCACCGGCATCGGCAGGCGCATTGCTTCAGCTTGGGCTGGTTCTTGGGGTGCTGGCGCTGTTGTGGGGTGCAGAGCGGGTCATTGGCTGCATGGGGCGGCTTCAGGCAGTATCGGGGCGCAGGCTGCGGTGGCTGGACAGACCGCTCTCCTTCGTCGGCGGAGTTTCGGGGCTGACCATCGTGGCGCTTGTGGCGGCCGGGATGGCCGGTCTGGCGGTCTGGTCCTTTGCCGGGCTGTGGAGCTTTCCCGATGCCTTGCCTGTCGACATCACTCTGCGGACGTGGCGGCAGGCGGCGCCTGCGCTGGCAGAATTGTCGGGCACCACTCTAGCGCTTGGTTTTCTCTCGACAGGCGCAGCGCTGCTGCTGACCATCGGCTGTCTTGAGGCCGAGGCGCGGTTCGGCTGGCGACCGGGGCAAAGGGCGCTGGTCCTGTTGTGGCTGCCCCTTATCATGCCGCAAGTGGCTTTCCTGCCGGGACTTGCCGTCCTGTCGCTGCGCGCCGGATTACCGGGCGGTCTGTGGACGGTCGCGGCGGCGCATCTGGTCTTCGTGCTGCCTTACGTCTTTCTGTCGCTGAGCGAGGCCTGGCGCGCGTGGGACGGGCGCATCGCCGTCGCGGGAGCAACGCTTGGCGCCTCGCCCCTGCGCATCCTGTGGCAATTGCGCCTTCCGATGCTGCTGGGCGCGATCCTGACTGCATCGGCGGTCGGCCTTGCGGTTTCGGTCGGGCAGTATCTGCCGACGCTGCTGATCGGCGGCGGCAGGGTCGAGACCCTGACGACCGAGGCGATCGCTCTTTCCGCAGGCGGCAACCGGCGGATCATCGGCGCCTATGCCATATTGCAGCTTTTGCTTCCCGCGATCGGGTTCTGGCTGGCGCTGCTGCTGCCCGCGCTGGCGTTTCGGCATCGGCTGGGAATGCGGTCGGGCGTATGAGCGGGCTAAGTCTGGACAAGCTCGTGGTGCGGCGCGGGGCCGAGGTCATCGTGTCGCTGGATGCTGTGGTGGCACCGGGTGAAGTGCTGACCATTATGGGGCCTTCGGGTTCGGGAAAATCCACCGCGCTGGCTGCGATCATCGGCACGCTGGGGCGGGATTTCACACTGTCGGGGCGTCTGCTGCTGAACGGGACCGACATCACCGCGCAGCCGACACAGTCGCGCGGGATCGGTCTGCTGTTTCAGGACGACGTTCTGTTTCCGCATATGTCGGTGGGCGCCAATCTGGCCTTCGCGCTGCCATCGGCGCTGCAGGGGCGGCGTGCCCGACAAGAGGCGGTGGATGCAGCACTGGCCCGTGCCGATCTTGCCGGTTTCGCGGACCGCGACCCCGCCACGCTGTCCGGCGGTCAGCGCGCGCGCGTGGCGTTGTTGCGAACGCTGCTGGCCCGCCCGCGCGCATTGCTGCTGGACGAACCCTTTGCCCGGCTGGATACCGAACTTCGCGCCCGCATCCGCAGGTTCGTGCTGGACCGCATCCGGGAAGAAAGACTGCCCGCCATATTGGTGACGCACGACCCGGACGACGCCTTCGCGGCGGGTGGACCCGTAATTGATCCGTGCGGCAGGGCGGTTTGAATTTGTGGAAAAAGCCTGTCCAGCCGATCTTTATCGCGCCAGCACCAGATCCGCCCGCAACCCGCCCAGCCGCGCCGACTCTGAAAGCGTCAGCGTGCCGCCGTGGCTCCGCGCGACATCGGCCGCGATCGACAGGCCAAGCCCGACGCCGCCCCCCTTGTTCGGGTCGCGCGCGACGTCCAGCCGGGTGAAGGGGCGCATCGCCTCATCCCGCATCTCTTTCGGAATGCCGGGGCCGTCATCCTCGACCGAGATACGCAAAGACCGGTCGGTAAGGGACACGCCAACCTCGGCCTTTGTTCCATAGCGCACCGCATTGCCGATCAGGTTCTCGACCGCGCGCGTCACGGCATCGGGGCGCAGCACCGCCTTGCCCTTGCCCTCTGCATTCATCCGAACCGACTGGCCCGCCCGCTGCGCATTCTCGACCGCGCGCGATACCAGCGTGACGACGTCGGTGGCCACCGGCGTTTCCATCGCATCGCCGCGGGCGAAGGACAGGAATTCGTCCACCAGACGCTCCATGTCGGCCACGTCGCCAAGTGCCGCCTTCACCTCTTCCTCGGGCTCCATCATCGACAGGCTCAGCTTCAGCCGGGTCATTGGCGTGCGCAGGTCGTGGCTGACGCCCGACAGCATCAGCGTGCGCTGCTCGATCTGCCGCTCGATCCGGCTGCGCATGTCGAGGAACGCCGCCCCCGCCGCCCGCACCTCCAGCGCGCCGCGCGGGCGATAGGCGACCGAGCGGCCCTTGCCGAAGGCCTCCGCCGCATCCGCCAGTCGCTTGATCGGGCGCAGCTGGTTGCGCAGGAACCCATAGGCGATGACCGTCATCAGAAGCGATGTCATGATCATCCAGACCAGCAACTGATGCGGGTTCGATGCCGAGACGCTGTAGCGAGGAACCGTGACGCCCATCGGGCCGATATCGGTGTCGAACAACATGCGCACTTCGTTGTTGTCGGTGACAAGATCGACGGCACGAAGGTCGGGCAGCCCCTCGCGCAGCGTGGCGATGACGATCCGCCCCGACAGATCATAGAACTCGCGCCGGTCCTGCGAAAAATTCCACGCCGCAGGCAGACTGACGCCAAGCCGAAGCGGCTGCGCGATGCGCGTCGCCCGCGCCCGCGCCTCGGCGGGCGAGCCGCCGCGATCTGCCTCGGATAAAAGGAAATTCACCTGCGTGACGATGTTCAGCGTCATCTGCTTGGTCACGCCTTCGAAGTGCCGCTGGATGATGGCCAGCGACACCACAAGCTGGATCGTCACGATGGGGACGATCAGGATCAGCGCAGCGCGGCCATAAAGCCCGCGCGGAATTAGCGGCTTGAGGAAGGCGAACATGACTGCAATCCTAATCATTGCAGGGCGCGAAAGGAAGGCGATGACCGATAACAGCTTCGGGGGCGACTTGCGCCTTGTGCGGGCGAACAACCCTTCGCCCATGACCGGACCGGGAACCAATACCTGGATCGTCGGGAAAGGAGAGGTCGCGGTCATTGACCCCGGCCCGGCGGACGAGGCCCACCTGAAGGCGATCCTGGGGACGCTCGGGCCCGACGAGCGGATCAGCCATATCCTTGTCACCCATGCCCATCTCGACCATTCGGCCCTTGCCCCTGCCCTGGCTCGCCGAACGGGCGCGCCGGTCCTGGCGTTTGGCGGCGCGCGCGACGGCATCAGCCCCGCCATGGCCACGCTGGGGCTGGCCGAGAGCAAATCCGAAGGCCTGGATCTGGCCTTTGTGCCTGACCTCCGGCTGGCAGATGGCGACACGGTCGCCGGAAACGGCTGGAACCTGCGGGCGATCCATACACCGGGCCATCTGGGAAATCACCTGTGCTTCGCCTGGGGGGACCGCTGCTTTACCGGCGATCACGTAATGGGATGGTCCACCTCGCTCGTCGCACCGCCCGAGGGCGACATGACCGCCTATATGGCAAGCCTTGCCCGCCTGGCCCGTGAACGCTGGACCGAGTTCCTTCCGGCCCATGGCGACCCGATCCCGAACCCCGCCGCGCGCCTGGCCGAACTGACCGCACATCGCCGCCAGCGCGAGGCGCAAATCCTTGCCGCTCTTGCCGATGGCCCCCTGCCCATCCCTGCACTGGCGACACGCATATACACCGATCTGGCCCCGCCTCTTCGCGGCGCCGCCGAGCGTAACGTCCTGGCGCATCTCATTGATCTTGCAGCGCGCGGCGCCGTTGCAGCAACCCCAAGCCTTGCCCCGAATGCCCGCTTCGCCCTTGCCTGAGGGGCGTCAAATTTCCTGCGATTTGCCTCTGGACGCCCCCCGACCCGCTTGCTATAGACCCCCCGGTGTTCCGGCGTAGCTCAGCGGTAGAGCAGTTGACTGTTAATCAATTGGTCGTAGGTTCGATCCCTACCGCCGGAGCCATAAGTCCCTGAAATTGCAAGATAGTTTCGGTATGCCATTGTTCACCGTCCGCGCGTCCGCGAGCGTCCGCGGCGGACGCAAACCAATTGATCCCCGACCATCAAAAAAGTTCCGGCGGCCATTGCAGCCGCCGGGATGATTTAGCGTAAGAAAGTGTGATCAGTTGTAACCGCGCCTGCAGGGCTCGCAGAGGCGGTTGTGGATGCCCTGGCTGGCAAAGCCACGGCCGCAGCACAGACAGGGCCGCATGCGCGCCCTGGCGCGATCCAGGCGGCGCTTGATGCCCTTGATCGCGGCATAGGCCGAGGCCTGCTGATTGTAGATGCGGCCGATCCTCTCACCCTTGTGGTAGACCGTCCAGCCCTGCCCTGCCCCGCGCACATCAAAATCAGTCATCGAGCTCGTCCGGGTAGAGGTTGCCATGCTCGTCATGGGTGATGTCATCGAGGGCGGAGGGGTCAAACGGCTCGGCAGGGGCGTCGAGAAGGGCTAGGATGGATACCTTCATGCCTCGCAGCCAGCTGGCAACCGTCGCCATTGTGGGAGAGCCTGCCACGACCTCGGCATGCCCGATCGCCTTGTCGAACTCAGCAAGGATTGCGGTCCGCATCGCTTCCTTGTCGACTTGCGCGATCGCCATCATCGCATTGAAGGCGAGTTGCAGTTTGTGGCCCGGCCCGCTGATCACATATGGCTGAGAGAACGGCAGGGCCTCTATTCGATCCAGAAGCTTGGACACCTTTTGCAATCCGTCCGTTGGGATCAGATGAATTTCGGGGGCGTCCTCGGGATACTGGCCATCGCGGGTTTCGCAGTCGTCCAGCAGGTAAAACACGTCCCGGCCGAACTCGCCTAGCAGATCATGGAACGCTTCTGGCGTGCATTCCGCTGCGATCACATCAGCCATCTGTCGTCACCGCGATCTGCAGGTCCGCGACGCGCCTTTGCTTCAGCCAGGGAACCTCCATTCCCGCATGCACCGCAGCTGAGGCTGCGATCGCCAGTCGGCAGGTTTCGCAGTCACAGCCGCCGGTCAAGGATTGCGCAGGCCCGACACCGTCGAACACATATAGGCTCCACGCATGCCCATCGAAGCGGCCGGCGGCCGTCTCGACAAACATTGTGCGCGCCAGATGTTCGGCGGCAGCCAGCACAGCCGGGTTTTTCGATATGCCGATCACGTCTTCTGTCCCTTCTTTTGTGGCCTCTTGACCGCTGCGATCGCGCGGCTGGTGGTTGCGAAGCTCGGAGGCATGTAGATCTCTTCGAGCAGCGGATTGTTGGCGGCCGAGTTGCCCAGGACGTCGCCCGTATCGTCGGTGCTGGCACCGCCCGCGCGGGCGAAGACGCCAAAGGTCCGGCGCAGATCGCGGAACTGCAGCGTGGCGATCGCGCGCATACCCTCTGCCTCGGCCGCCCTGGCGCGGATCTTCGACCAGCGCTTGGCAAACAGATCTTCGTCATAGGGTCGGCCGACAGCCTCATCTATCAGCAGGGCATCGGTCGGCAGGCGCGGCTTGTCGGCTGTGCCTGCGTTCGTCAGCGCCGCCCTGACATGGGGGATCACGTCCGCGTGCAGGGGCATGAAGCCGTCGTTGGACCGCTTTGAGCGGCGAAACTTCCAGATCCAGACCGGCTTTGCCCTGGTGCCGCCGGGGGGCAGCATCGGCAGCAGCATGAAGGCACCCCGGACAGCCAGGATAAGATCGGTTTCCCGCTGGCCCTGGAACAGCGCCAGGCGGATCGCCAGCGCCATCGCGTGGTAGCCAAAGCCCTCTGCCGCAGCCAGCAGCGCATCGACCTCTTCCCAGGCGCCGACGCGGCTGCGCGGATCCGGCGATTTGATCTTGAGGCGGAAGCACGGGTTGGAGTTTTCCGGTCGCCAGCCCAGCTCGCTTTCGGCATAGCTGAACAGGACCGACATCATGCGGATCAGCGCCTGGGCCATCCGCACGCCCTTTGCGTCGAACAGGGTCTGATACCAGGCGTTCATCACCGGCTTGTCAAAGTCGACAACACGCCGGGTGCCCCACTTTTCCTCGATCTGGTTCAGCAGGGCGTTGTAGCTTTTCCGCGTCTTTTCGCTGAGCGTATTGCGGAAATGGATCGACCGGCGATATTCCCGGATCAGATCGCTGATGGTTCGACCGTTGGCGCGCGGCGCTGGCGGTGCGCCCTTGCCATCTTCGGCGGCGCGAACCTCATCATTTAGCTTCCTGGCCCTGGCGCGCGCCTGTGTCGGATCCAGATCGGACAGATCGACGGGCGCGAAGCCGTGCTTGCGCGCGTCCGCCCTTGGTTCCCACCAAACCCGCATGGTGCCATCGGCCCGCGCGCGCTGGCGCAGGCCCTGGGGCGGCGGCGCGGGGCGGCGCGTCTTCGTCATGCTTTGCGAGCCTCTTCCAGCAGAAAGATGTTCTTGCCGCTCGGCCGAGGCGGCAGCTGGGCGGCCAGAGGCCTGGGCAGGCCCTGTTCCTCGATCCAGGCAAGCACGCGATCGGCGCGGAAGCGCAGCGGGCGTGTGCTGTGGGGCATCGGATCGGGGAAGCCGGTTTCCTCGGCCAGCTTTTCGCGCTGGCGCAGGAACAGCGCGGGCGAGATTTCCAGCAGTTCCGCCACCTGATCGGTGGTGATGAAGGTCTGGCTGAAACGGGGGGCGTTCACGTCAGTTGCCCCGCCTGCAGGTCCGCAGACCGCCCCAGCGCCGCATCGAACGGGCGAAGTCGTCGGCGCCCTCTTCCTCTTCCGACGCCTTGGCGCGCGCTTCGATCAGCTGCTGCAGCGCCTCTGCCGCCAGAACGGCGGAGGTTGCGATGAACGCCAGCGCACCGGCCAGCGCAGCCACCTGGAATACAGTCATTGTCCCTGCTTTCTCGTTGGCCCGGCGTGCCGCTTGCCGTCGGGCGATGGGTGGCGGGGGCGAAGGCGAGCAGATCTTCGCGGGCGGCCCCCGGCAGATGTCAGGCGGGGCGCGACCTTTTGCGGTCGTCGCGGGCAATGAGCTGGATGTCGCGGCGGCGCATCAGCCTCCGCTGCGTTCTGGGATAGCGGGCACCGTTGTGTTTGAGCGGACGGGGCTCCGGCAGCCTAAAAGCGACAAGGGCCAGTCGGGTGCGCACATTCGCGCGCAGCACCAGGCCATCCATCCGCCGCCCATTCCAATTGAACTCGACCCTGTCGAACAGTTGCACTGGCGCGCCGGTGCCCTCATAGGCCAGCGGATTTTTCCCCACCATCATGCCGTCTCCGCCACTTCGGCGGGCACGACGACGTGCTGCGCGATCGCCGCGAAAATCTGAAAGCGCTGGCCTGGGTGCAGTTTGGCAAGGCGGTCGGCCTCGATGGCGGCTGACGCGTAGGTGGGATGCTCGAAGGTCCAGGTGCCCGGGCGGACGCGCCCCGTGCCAATGCCGCGGCGCATGACGATGAACCCGCCGCCGACCAGCTCGCCGGGGCGGTTCCTGGCGGGGTTCACAGGCGACCCCCGAGATATTCGATCATCGCTGCGGCAGGCACGGTCCCGGCAGCAAAGTTGCGCCAGGCGATCAGTTCGTCCAGCAGCGGCCCGGCTGTGGACAACAGAAACTCTGCCTCGGCCGGGGTTGCATCGCCGCGACGGGCGTCATGGGCGACATTGCGAAGGTGATACAGCGTCTTGTTGTTGATCGGCAGTGAACGCGCCGGGATCACAAGGACGTTCGGTTCGGCGGCCATCGGGTACTCCTGTGCAAACGGGATGCTCAGGAGTTAGGAGTTGTTACCTCACACTGTCAAGTGTTTCGTGCGAAAATCTCAATATTGCGTGAGTTGAATGTATTTACTCATTTCTTCGACTTCCTTGATCGCCGTTTCGATAGGCATCGAGGCTATCGCTTGATGGTGCAAGCCGTTTGGCGGAGAACTCGCAAGGTCCAGAAAATAGTTCCAATATGCCGCTTTGACCTTCGGATCGTTGAAGCTGTCAAGGCCGCGAGATTTCAGTCCGTAGTGGACTGCCGCAAGGTGGTGCTTAATAAAGGGGGTGGCGCCTAAACGCCTGCCTGTAGCTTTAATTGTAAACTTGAACCCTGACAGCCAGCCCTTTTCCACAATCCCAAAGTCGCTCTCGTATATCTTCAAGCTAGATCCTCCAGCTCGCGATGACCTTCCCTCGAACAACCACGTTCACCCCGTCGACTACGTGCACGCGTATGTCTTCAGCGTTCATGCTGGCGGCGGTAAGTACCGGCGGCTGATACCGGCGCAGAACGGTCACTGCCGTTCCGAAATTATTGTTGTATATCTGAGCTATAACGATATCGTTCGGCTGAATTCTTTCTGCCTGATGCGTGTCCACCAAAACAAAATCACCATGCAGAAAGCCAGCCAGCGCCATTGCCTGGGACTTTATCCGCCAGACATCCACCCCAGGCCTTGTCGCACCGAGCGCATCGGCGACCGAGCGCGTCTTGCCCCCATCCGCCGCGTCGCCCGGGACCCATACTGCCGCATCGCTATCGGAAAAGCCGGGCTTGAACGCCTGGGCTACAGGCCCCTCTGCAAGGCCGCTTCGCCGCAGCATCTCGTCGACTTCAACGCCTAGTTCCCGGGCAAAAACCTTGGCTTGATCAAGCGACAGATCCTGATGGCCATTCATGATCCGGGAGACTACGGCTCGGTCGCGATCAATGGCCGTGGCAAGGTCGGAAGACGTTTTTCCCGACCGCCTAAGCTGCTGTTTGATCCACGTTTTATCCACCCGCGAAAAGTAGGCACCTTACACCTCACGTGTAAGTGAGAGTGCCTCAATTATTGCCTTGACGTGAGGCTGTCGTGAGATGCTATATCTTGCGCATGCAAAAACACCTCACACCAGTTGAAGTATGCGAACGTCTGATCGGGGCTCCCGAAAAGATCGCCGTCATCTGCGGGCTGCATGAGAAATCGGTCTACCCGTGGCGACGCCCCTCAACGGGCCGTGACGCCGGAGAGATACCCTCTTCGCGGCATATGCGTCTCCTGCTTGCCTACGCCGCCGCGCGGAACATCCCGCTGACTGCCGAACACCTGATCTGGGGCGCCCCCGCCGCCGAGATCGAGGCGCTGCTGGCTGCGATGCAGGGTCAGGTGGCGGCAGAATGAAATTCGCGGCGCCCGCCCCTGCTCACTGCCTTGCGGGCGCCCAACTGGCGGCGGTCCACCCCGCCGCCCTTTCTTATTCCATCCGGCGTCGTGGCAGCGCGCCGGTATGCCCCGGCTTCCCACGCGGCCGGGGCGGGGACGGGCGCACGCAGCAGACATCCTCCCAGATGGTGCGGCCGTTTCTCATTTCGGTGGCGGCATGAGGTCCGGCACCCGCCCGGTGGCCTCTGCCGCCTTTGCGGTCGGCATGAAGGCGAAATGCGCAGAGCTGACCGCGCTTGATGTCGAACAACTGCGCAGCCAGACCGAGGAGCTGCTGGCCGACGGCGATCCGCTGCGCGCCGCCATCCTGGCCTTTGCCACGCAATACGAGCTTTGCCGGTTCGACGCCGCGCAGCTGGTCGATCTGGGAAACCAGCTGTGCCGCGCCGTCGAGATCGCGCTGCTGCCCGAACCGCCCGATCTGGACCGGAGAGACATCCATGGCTGAGATCCTGAAAGAACCGCGCCGCCCGCACGCCGAGGTTGCCGTCGCGCTGGCGGGCATGCCTGGCCAGCTGCGCATGGCGGCCGCTGCAACCAACGACATGGTGTTTTACCTGGACGCGCCGCTGGCGCTGATGCTGGCACGCCGCATCGAGGCGGGGGAGCGCGTCCGGGTTCTGGAAATCCCGGTCCGGCGCCCTGACACGCGTGTTGAGCTGTTTTTCCGGGCATTTCTGCTGGGGGTGGGCGGCCTGAGCTTTGTCGATCTAACGACCAAGGTTCTGATCGGGCTGGGGGTTCTGCAATGAGCCCCGCCGCCCGCCTTTCCCTTGCCGACCAGGCGCTGGCCAATTGCCTTGGCTTCATCGTGGCGCAGGTGATCCGGGACGATCGCACAGAGGTCGCGATCGCGGTGATGGAAGAGCTGCTGCCACACGTGAACCGCAGCAGCGCGCACATGCCGCAGATCTGCGAGGCGGCCGGTGCCGTGCTGTCGGCCTGGCCGATGCGCGGCAGGACCGAAGGCGCGACGAACTGGGCGAGCGCCCTGATGACGGCGAACAATGCCGTTTCGGACTTTCTGTTCTGGCGCGCGGCGATGGCCAGCGATGCCTGGCGATCTTCGCTTTCCCCGCAAACCCCGGAGGCCCCGAATGCAGCTGCTTGACACGCTAGAAGACCTGTCGCCGGAGGCGCTGGAAGATCTGGGTCAGACGATCCTGGTCTTCGCCGCATCGTGCGGCCCGCTGGTTCGCGCCGGCATGCAGCCCCGCTTTGACCTCACACCAGGCTGTGACGTTGTCATCCGCACCGGCTGGACCATGCCCGGCCTTGCGGCCGATCCGATCATGCAGCAGGCCAGCGGCGCTGCCGAAGGGGACGGTTTTCCTGAACTGTCAGCTGCCCATGCCGCCAATCGGCTGCTGGAGCATGTCGTCTACTACGACCTTGAAAAGCGTCTAGGCCAAGAGGCCGCCGATGCAATGATTGCCGAGCTGGTGGCGATTGCGGATCGCTGGCCCCGGCCCGCGCCTGACGCGCAAGACCATTCCCCGGCGCTCGATCCGCTTGCCAAGCATGTGGACGGACAGCCGATCGGCCATTGGCCGCCCCCCATTTCCCCGGAAGAGGCCACATCCGCCATCGAGGGGGCGGAAAGGAGCGAGGTCAGGCCGACGCCCGTGCCCGCCGAGGAAACCGCCGGCGCGGCGGGGGATTACGCCGCGCCGGCACCCGTGGCCACCATCGTGGCGGAAGGCCCGGAAGCGCGGTCAGCGGTCGCGGCGCAAGCCTCTGGTCAGCCCCTGCCCTGGACGGACGAGGAAAACACCCTGCTGATCGAGACGATGGCCTATCAGATCGTTGACAACGGCCTGAGCTGGAACGGCGCGGCCGAGGCGGCTGCGGGCGTTCTGGGCCGCCCGGTCGAAGGCACCAAGTTCCGGACGCGGAACAAGTTGAAGACGGCGATCGACGCTAGGATCGCAGAGCGGTCGACGGGAAATGATGTCGAGGCCGCCTTTCAACAGGAAGGAACCGAGGCAGGCCAGCCCACTTTGGTGCAGGAGCCGGTGAGCCCGCCAGCCGTCGAAGCTTCTCCCCTGAAGCATCAGCAGATGGTCGAAGGACTCACAGGTTCCCCGAGCCACAACGGGGACACTCTCTCGCAACCGGCGGAGGCGGGCGCCGGTGCGTATAACCCCGATCTTTTGGCGCATGTGCGCGCGGTAAAGCACGACAAGTTTTGGACGCTTGAGCGCGACCGAGACCTTCTGCACTTTGCGATCATCGGCTGGCCTGCCAATGACATCGCGCTCGAGATCAAGGTGCCGGTCGCCGAGGTTAACCCCCGCTTCAAGGTTCTGACCCGACACAATGCCTTCAAGCGCACCGAGGTGCTGGCGGCGCTCGAGTGGCTGCTGGCCGTCTCGAAAGAGGTGGCATGATGCGGCACCTTGGATTGCCGTCCTCCCTTCTTTCGCTCGTCCAGGGAATGGGACTTCCTGCTTTCATGCTGCCAGCTGAGCTGGCATTTGTCGAAATACGGCACGGGGGCGGTTTTCGCCGCAAGAGCAAGCGCGCCCGCTGCACCGTCGCCCAGGATCGCCGCCAGGCAGCCAAGCGCCGTGCAGTGAAGCGCGCTCGCAGGCTGGGGCACGCCTGACACATGATCGCCCGGCAGACATACAGCCTTGATGAGATCAAGGCGATGCTGCATGCGCAGATCGAAACGGTTGCGCATCATTACGCGCGACCGGCGTCCGGTTCCTATACCGACAAAGGCCTGTATTTCACGCTGAACCCCGGCCGGGCCGACAGATCTGTCGGCAGCTTCTGCATTCACCTTTCCGGGCCAAAGATCGGCCGCTGGAACGACTATGCCACCGGCGACTTCGGCGACGTTCTGGACCTGATCGGACTGTCGCTGGGCCTGAATGCGTCCGACCAGGTGCGCGAAGCCCGCGCCTTTCTCGGCCTCGAGGTCGAGACGCCCGAGATCCGCGTGGCCAGGGCAAAAGCGATCGAACGGGCGAAACTGCAGCGTCAGGCGTCCGAGCGCGAACAGGCGGCCGAGGCCGAGCGCAGGGCAAAGCAGGCCGAGGGCCTGTATCTGTCGGCCGAGCCGGATCTGTTCGGTACGCCGGTGCAGTATTACCTGGCCGCCCGCCGGATCGCCCTGGGTGAACTTGCCCATCCACCCGGCGCGCTCCGCTATCACGCGGCTGTCGGCTATCACCGCGAAGAGACGGACCCGGAAACCGGCGAGGTGATCACCACCCGCATGCGGTTGCCCGCGATGGTCGCCTCGATCGTCAACGGCAAGGGCCGGATCGTCGCCTGCCACCGGACGTATCTGGCGATCGGCGCCAGCGGGATCTGGGGCAAGGCAAACCTGCCCGACGTCAAGAAGGTGCTGGGCGACTATCGCGGCGGGTCGATCCGCCTGTCTTCCGGCATCGGATCCCGGGGCGGCAAGGCCGTGCCACTCGCCCAATGCCCGCCAGGCAGCCGCGTCGTGATCGGCGAAGGGATCGAGACCTGCCTGTCCGCCATGCTGTGCTGGCCCGCCGAGCGCGTCCTGGCGGCCGTCAGCCTGGCGAACATGGCGGCAGTAGAGTTGCCCCGGAACGTCGCCGAGGTGGTGCTGCTGAGCGACAACGACACCCATCCGCAGGCCCTGGCACAGTTCCAGGCTGCCGTGGACGCCCATGCGAAGGCCGGCCGCACCGTCCGCGTCTGGCGCAGCGATCGCGAGGGCGAGGATCTGAACGACGCGCTGAAGCGCCTTCGGGCCGAACGGCAGGAGGGGGCAGCATGAGCGACGAAGAATGGTCGGACTGGATCGAGCATGATGGGCAGCCCGTACCAGAACTGATGGGCCTTAAGGCGCGCGTCGTCGCGGCAAATGGCAGGGATGAAGTCGGCATTATCATGAACTCAATCGCCCCGCCGCCCGGACAGTACAGCGCATTCGTGTGGGCAAGTCTGCCGAAGAGAGTTCAGGGGAACCGCATCCTGCGCTACCGCATCCGCAAGCCCCGTGCCCTACAGCAGCTGATCGACCTGGTCGAAAACCTGCCCGCGCCACAGCCGGAAGAGGTGGCGGCATGAGTGGAGACATGGCGCGATGGTCCCTTCGATGGGGAAACCCGAATACCTCGCCACCTGGGGGCATCCGGGTAAAGGCCGCTATGCTCGTTCAGAGGGGTGAGCCCTGTCCCCCGGAGATCACTGAGCTAAAAGTTCCGGGCGATGGCTGGGCGCTTTCTTGGGAACTGGTCACCCAGCGACCTATCAAACGTTGGAGCAGGCAAGCTCGATCTCGCGTACGGATCCGCAACCTCCGCATTCGGCTCGAAAAGAAATTTCCACTCTTCGCCGAAGCCTTCATCGCCGATGAGCTTGCGGCACGCCCAGATTATTTCGCCGCCGCCGATGTCTCAGAGCGGATCGCGGCATGAGCGAGCAAACCAACAACGACTGGCTGTCCGATCCCGCGCCGCCCCCGGCCCCCGCGAGCGGTAAGCCTGCCCATAAGAAGCCTGCCAGCCGCAGGAAACGCGCCAACGCTGCCGTTGCACCTGCCATCATTCCGGCCGGCCTCGATGCCCTGCCGGTCGAGGCAGGACCGCAGCCAGGCGAACGCCCCGATCCACCCGAAGAGAAGCCAAAGGCGCCGCCGAGTGGCGGGAAGCCGGGACGGCCCCAGGGCGAGATCTTCGATGGCTGCCCGGTCCGCCCCTTGGGTGTCAACGGCGGCGCCAGCTATTACCTGGACGTCCACGGCCAGATGCGGGCGGTCACCAAGCATGACGCGCAGTCGATCATGCAGCTGTTCGGCAGCCAGATCCCGAAGCTGTGCTACCACTTCGCGCAATGGACCAAAGACCCCCATACCGAGGAAATGAAGCGGAAGCCGCACCGCTTCGATCAGACCACGGCCGCCATGGATATGATCGCCGCATGCTCCGAAAAGGGACTGTTCGATCCTGACGGCGCTGTGCGAGGGGTTGGAGCCTGGTCGGATGATGACGGCCAGCTGATCTACCACACCGGCGACAAGCTGCTGCGAGGCGATCACGCCGAGGTCTTGGGCACGCACCAGGGCAGGATCTATCCGGCCTACCCGCCGATCCCGCACCCTGCCCCGTCCGAAAAGCTCACCGACCCGGTGCCAAAGCTTTTGGAGACGCTGAATACCTGGAAATGGCAGCGGCCCGAGATCGACGCCATGATCGCGCTCGGCATGATCGGCGTGCAGATGCTGGGCGGCGCGCTCGACTGGCGCCCGGTGTTCTGGCTCACCGGCGGCAAGGCAGCTGGCAAGAGCCAGTTTCAGACGCTGATCAAGCACTTGCACGGCGAGAAGGGCCTTATCCAGTCCAACGACGCTACCAAGAGCGGTCTCACCAGCCGGATCGGGCATTCATCGCTGCCTGTCGCCCTGGACGAACTCGAGCCGGGGGACGAAGGGTCGAGCAAGGAAAAGGACATCATCACCCTTGCCCGTGTCGCGGCTTCCGGCGGTCAGTGGTATCGCGGATCCTCGGACCAGAAGGGTGCTGGCGGCAACGTCTATTCCAGCTTCCTGTTCAGTTCGATCCTGATCCCAGGCTCGATGAAGTCGCAGGATCTGAGCCGCCTGATCGTGTTGAGCCTGAACGCGATCCCTGATGGCACGCCGCCTCTGGTGCTGCGCGCCGACGATTGGCGCAAGCGTGGCGCGGCGCTGAAGCGTCTTCTGGTGGATCGCTGGCCCAGCTGGGCCGCGCGCCTTGATCTGTGGCGCACGGCCTTCGCCGAAGAGGGGCTGAGTGGCCGCAACGGGGACAACTGGGCCACCACCCTCGCCATGGCCGATATGGCGCGCCAGGAGGCCCTGCCGCAGCCGGAAGAGCTTCAGTCCTGGGCGAAGCGGGTAGCGAGCCTGGTGAGGGCCGATACCGAGGAAATCGGTTCCGATGCCGACAGCATGCTGCTGCACCTGTTGTCCCAGTCCTTCGACATCTACCGGCGCGGCGAGCAGCATACCGTCGCCCAATGGCTCATGGTCGCGGCGCAGCTGCCAGGCGCGCCGCCTGCGCTCATGGGAAGCGATACGCCCGACCACCCTGAAGATCGCGCCAAGATGGCCAATGCCAAGCTTGCGAAGGCAGGCCTACGCGTCACAGGGGTGCGCGAAGAAGCCGAGTTGTTCATCGCCAACGCGCCGATCCAGGGGCTGAAGGATCTGTTCCGAACCAGCGAATGGGCAAACGGCGTGTGGAAGCAATCTGCCGTCAGGGTGGCCAAGGCGCGCTGTTCGACGTCATCCCGCACCCTTGCCGGCATCACGACGCGCGGCACCGAGATCCCGTTTGCCTCGATACCAGGCCTGGCCTTCTTTCCGCAGGATCGCGTGAAGCCCCCTGTTGTGACTGAGCCCACATCTGGGCCCAACGAGATGGACGAATTCGCATGACATTGCGTCTTACGGCCAACCCTTTGTCGCGCCTCGACATTTCGCGCTGGCCCCCACCCCGCATTGATGCCATTATTCGCGGGCGGACCGGCCACGGGCCTACGGGTCAGGGTCACAACGCGACGGAAAAACCGTTGTGGCCTTGTTGTGACCTGCGTTGTGGATATTTCCGAACGGGATCAAGGCGTTATCCCAAGTCACAACGCCACAACGCAAAAATCCCCCGCACACATGTGCATGCGCCTGCGCCCGCGATCACACATGAGCATGCTCTGTTGTGGCGTTGTGGCGTTGTGACCTTCTCTTATCTCCTTGAAAAGAAAGAAATAAAGAAGGGTTGCGGTCACAACGCAGGTCACAACAAAGTCACAACGCGTCGTTGTGGATCGGCTAAGCCTCTGAAATCCCTCGTTTTGGGGGGTTTTTGAGCCATGGCGAAGGCCAATACCCAATTCGAGACGATGGCCCGCGAGGCGGCCGAGCGGATCGCGGCGGCCAAGGCGGCGGGCGAGCAGCTGACCTTCCTGCCGGACGAGCCGCAGGCGGGCGATGCGGGCCGGACGCCGCGTGGCAAGGGCAAGGCGACCAGCCAGATGCGCGATTGGCTGGCCTCGAAGGGCTGGCGCCTGCCCGAGGACGTGCTGGGCGAGATGGCCGGACTTGCGACCTCCGAGGACGCGTTCGTGGCGGCCATGGCCCGCACCGAACAGGTTCTCGCCTGGAGCGAGATGGGCGCGCGCGACGTGACCGAGTTCGTGGACAAAGAAGGCAAGCTGGCTAGCCGCCCGCTGAACACGGCGCCGACCACCAGCCAGCGCCTCGAGACGTTCAAGTTCGTCTTCACCGCCCAGCTGCGCGCAGCAGAGGCGCTGGCGCCCTATGGGCTGGCCAAGGTCACGCCGGACGCGGCACCGCAGCAGGCGGTGCACGTCAACGTGTTTGGCGGGTCTGCGGCACCGGCCAGCGGTCCCGACCAGGCGCGCGACGTGACGCCGAAAGCCCGCCGCCTGGCACCGCCGCCCATGCCTTCGCAGGTCCAGCAAAATCAAGGGCTTAGCGCCGCGCCGTTGCGCGATGCGGACAGAGAGGCGCGGACGGAATGAATAACACATTGAAATCACAGGGCAAAGCTGGCATCGGCCAATTGATCGAAAATCAGTTGGTTGGCGCTCGATCGACCCCCACCCCCCTCGACCTGGCCGGCCGTTTCCGGCCCGCCCGCGACCCCCGGGGGGGCCTCGCCGCGCCAGTCTCCCTGCCCCTCAGTGTGAGGCCATTCCCTGTTTCCGGGCATCCGAGGACAGAAAATTGAGCGCGACACTTGGCCTACGCGAACGGGGTACGGGGGGGCACCTTCGCCTTCCCGCCGACATCGGGCGGGGTGCTGGGCTGGACGAGGCGGGATTGGCCGAACTCGAGGGTCTGGACGCCAGCGAGGCTGTGCAGAAGCTAGAGGGCAATTTCGCAGAAGGCAACATGCCGATCGAGGGTGCGGACGTTTTCCCCGGCCCGATCGCCTCGGCCCTGTACTGGTCCGACGCGGACATCCTCGGCATTCAGGGGCCGGTCGGCAGCGGCAAGACCACGACGATGCTGAAATCCCGGCTGCGGCGCGCCCTGATGATGCCCCGGTCCACGATCGACGGCACGCGGCGCTACAAGCTGCTGGTGGTGCGCCAGACCTATCGCCAGCTATGGGCCACAACGATCCCGTCCTACCTCGAGGTCTATCCCCGCCACCTAGGCGAATGGTCCGGCGGCCGGGGGGCGCCAGTCAGCCATGTGATCCACTTCGACGACGACAACGGCCCAGTAGAGTTCCGGGTAGAGTTCATGGCCTTCGGCGACGATGTGATCAGCTCGATGCGCGGGGTGCAGACCACCGACATCTGGCTGAACGAGACGGACACGATCCCGGTGGAGGTGCTGACGGCCGGGATCGGCCGGATCGACCGTTGGCCGGGTGCGGCCCATTTCGAGGGTTATCCGCCCGAACTGAAGGGCTATGGCCAGATCGCCGGCGACTTCAACGCCCCGGACGAGGAAAACTGGACCTTCCGCCTGTTCCACGACGAGGACGAACGCCGGAAGATCATCGAGCTGCTGAACGCCTCGATGCCGCCTGGGGCACGCGCGCTGAAGATCGAGTTCTTCAACCAGCCCGGCTTCGGCGAGCCGGGCTGCGAAAACCTGCAGAACCTGACCGCTGCCTATTATCCGCGCCAGATCGCCGCCATGAGGCTGGCCGGCCGGGGCGATATGATCGACCGGCTGATCTACAACAAGATCGTTTACCTCCGCGCCGGAGAGCCGGTGTTCAATCGCGAGTTCAACCGGCGGATCCACGTCGCCGAGGCCACGATCCCGCCCGAGCCAGGCATCCCTTTGCGGGTGGGGCTGGACCAGGGCTTCAAGGGTGCGGCCGTCGTCGGGCAGTTCCTGATGCCGTTCCACTGGCTGATCCTGGGCGAACTGCACTTTCCGCAGGAACGGTTGATGGCCGCCGAGTTCGGCCGGCGCCTGGCGATGATGATCCAGAACCGCTGGGGGGACTGGGACATCGAGGCGGGCTGGGGCGACATGGCGGGCGAGCATGGCGCCAGCCAGGCGGCGGACGAAAACGCGACCTGGAACAAGCTTGTCGGCCAGGCAGCAGGTTTCCGTGTCCGGCCACAGCGCATAGGCACGAACCGGATCCAGCCGCGGCTTGAGGCGGTGCGCGCGCCGCTGGAATTCGTTCATGCCGGTCGGCCCGGCCTGCTGATCGACCCGAGCTGCAAGTTCCTGATCCGTGGCTTCGAGGCCCGATACGTCTGGAAAGACGAGGTCGATGCGTCGGGCGACAAGCGCAAGGTTCCCGACAAGAGCCTGACCGAGGCGAACGTGATGGACGCAGGGCAATACCTGCTGCTGTCCGAGCACAAGGCCAACGGCATTTCCCCCATCAGCTCGCCCGAAGGCAAGGCGTCGCTGATGGGCCACAACGGCGGCACGCTCATGGGCCGCCCCCAGCCTGCCGGCGGGCTGTCCACCGGCTACGACCTTCTGAACCCCTATGGAGATTGATATGGATTTCGGACGTGCAATTGCTGCCCTGAAAGAGGGGCGGCGCGTGGCCCGCGAAGGCTGGAACGGGAAGGGTATGTTCCTGTTCCTGGTGAACGGATCGAACTTCGTTGTGAACCGTGAGCCCCTGCTTCGATCATGGGCGAAGGTGCCACTGTCACCTACCGCCCACACATCGACATGCATGGGCGAAGGTGCCACTGTCACCTACCGCCCACACATCGACATGAAGGACGCCGAGGGCAAGGTGGTGCCCTGGCTTGCCAGCCAAACGGATATGCTGGCAGAAGACTGGGTGGAAATCGCCCCGAAAGCGGGGGCCTGATCCATGACCGCGTTGAAGACACCCGCGGCCAAGGCAGCGGCGGCGAAGATCGCGTCCGCCGAAGAGTTGAAGGCCAAGGCCGAGGAAGCGCGCAAGGCGCGTGTCGCCCTGCTGTCCGAGCTGACGGCCGAGCATGAGGACAACAACCACTTCCACCTGCGTCCGGCCATGGTCGAGCGCTGGCAGGCCGATCGCAAGCTGAAGATCCGCGAGAAGGGCGATGTGACGATCATCACTCTGGCTGGGATCAAGGCCGAAAGCACGGCCGGTCTGCAGATGGCGCTGAACAACTGGGCCATGGCTGCCCGGCGCGAGATCAACGAGCTGGAAAGCGCCTGACATGATCCAGCTGCGCCCCTATTCCGACCATGCGGCCATGGCGGTGATCCAGTGGCTGGATCCGCAGGACAGGCTCGAGGCAGAGGTCACGCGGGGCGCAGCTGCCAACCACCTGTCGCTGTTTGCCGACTGGCGGGCAATGGAAGGCCATCGCGCCCTGTCGATCGTCGCGATGACAAGCCCGGCGAGGGGCGGCAAGCCCTTTGCCCTGCTGGCCCTGAGCAATACCGGCCAGGCGGGCGTTGCCGAGGCGGCCCTGCTGGCGCGCGACCACCGCGTGTTCCGGCGCGGCCTGGCCGAACTGGCCATTACCATCCGCGCGCAGATCCAGCTGTTCTCGATCGAGAACGGGATCCATCGCATCGAGGCCCGCTGCTGGGCCCGTCATTCGACTGCCGCCGGGCTGCTGGTCGCGCTCGGCTTTCGTCACGAGGTCGATATGCCCGGTTTCGGGCGCACCGGCGAAGAGACCTTCCGCCAGTTTGGCTGGACTTCCCCTGCCATCCCCCCATCCCAGAACAGGAGCTGATCCCATGTGCTTTATGAAAGCCCCGAAAGTCGCCGCCGTCGCCACCCCCCAGCAGCCGCAGGTGGCGGCCTATGACAATGAAGAGGCCAACAAGCAGGCTGACATCGAGGCCCGCCTGCGCCGCCGCCGCGCGGGTGCCGCCGCCGACGTGCTGACCAGCTCGACCGGGATCCCGGCGACGCCGACGCTGGGCGGGGTGGCGGCATGAGCAGCATGCAACCCGTGCTGACCAAGCACCCGGCCTTTGTCGAGGCCGAGCGGCGCTGGGGCGAGATGAAATCGGACCGCGTCCATTTCGAAGCAGATTGGGAAGGCATCGCCCGCATGATGCGGCCGCAGCGCGGCGGCTTCAGCCTGGACGATCCGACCTCTCGTCAGATGGAAAAGCCGCTGTCGAGCGCCCCGATCTTTGCCCAGTCGAACTTCGCGGCCGGGCTGTACGGCACCCTGACCAACCCCGCCAACGTGTGGTTCGGCCTGAAGACGAACGACAGCGACCTGAATGCCTGGCAGCCCGCACGGCTGTGGCTTGACCAGGTGCGGGACCGCCTGCTGGCCAGCTTCATGCCGGCGGTATCGCCGTTCTACTCCGCCGCCAGCGAGGTCTTCGGAGACCTGTCGGCATTCGGCAACGGCGCGCAGTACGACGAAGTCGTGCCCGAAGAGCGCAAGATCCTCGATGTCACGGTCAGCCTGGGCGAAATCTGCTATGACATCGACGGTTTCGGCCGCGTGTCCGAGGTTGTGCGGCGCTTCCACCTGAAGCCCGCCGCCGCGCTGCACATGTTCGGCAAGCGGGGCAACCTGCCGCCCAAGATGGCCGAGCTGGCCGAAAAGGGCGACCAGACCAAGTTCGTGTTCTACCACCATGTATTCCGCAACGCCGACTGGCGGCAGGGCATGCTGGGCGTGCGCGGCAAGCGCTGGGTTTCGCGATACAGCTGCGAGCTGGAAGGCGCGCTGGTCCGCGAGGCGGGTTATGACGAAATGCCCTTCTTCGCCCCCCGGTGGGAGGTGGAGAGCGGCCAGATCTATGGCACGGGGCCCGGCTTCATCGCGCTGGCCTCGACCCGTGCCCATCACCAGATGGATGCGGCGACGATCCGGGCGGCGCAGCGGGCTGCCGACCCGACCATCCTTGCGCCCGATCGGGGCGACTGGCCCCTGAACGGGCGCATCCGGCCCGGTAACGTGGTCTATGGCGCGGTCGACACGCAAGGCCGCGCCATGCTGCGCCCGCTGGAGATCACCGGCTCTGTCAACCTGACCCTGCAGGAAAAGCAGGCGAAGATGGAAGAGATCAAGGATGCCTTCCACTACACGCTGATGAACCTTGCCGGCCGCACCGGCATGACGGCGACCGAGGTCATGGCCATTACCGAGGAACGCCAGCGCCTTTGGGCCCCGCACCAGGGCCGCGTGCAGGAGGAATATCTGGCGCCGAAGATCCAGCGGCGGTTTTCGCTGTTGTGGCGGGCGGGCCAGTTGCCCCCGCCGCCGCCCGAAATGGCCGGGGTAGATCTGCAGGTCGATTACCAGTCGGCGGCAGCCGTCGCGCAGAAAAGCGCCCAGGGCGTGGCGGCTGTGCGGATCCTCGAGGACATCGCCCCGCTGATGCAGGTGAAGCCGGAAATGCTGGACCGGATCGACCCGGACGGGTTGCTCGAGGTGCTGATGGACGCGCGCGGCGCACCGGCCCGCATGTTCCGGTCGCGCGAGGAAGCCGCCGCGATCGCCGATCAGCGGGCGCAGCAGCAGAACGCCATGATGGCCATGCAGGCGGCGCAGGTCGGTGCAGGCGCGATCAAGGACATGGCCGGGGCGCAGGCGGCCCTGCAGCCGCCGACGGAGGGTGGAAACGCTCAATGATCTGGTCCCGCCTCTCCCTCTTGCGGCCCCTGTTCCAGACCAGGCGTGAGGCCCGCGATGTGGGTCGCCGCTGGTCGCAGGCCGCCCGCGCGAACTCGGATCTGCAGCTGGACCTGATCCGCTTCGGCGGCCTGTTGTCCGGCCAGGCCGTCGAGCTGCGCGACGGGATCCCCGAACTCGCCCCGATCGACCCGCTGCGCCTGGCCTATGAGGCTGGGCGCCGCGACCTTGCCACCCAGCTGCTGGCCCTGATGGGCCTGAGCTACCCGGAAATGAACCGCTTGATGGAGAACGAAGATGAATAAATGGATCCGCAAGTTCGGGCCCGTCTGGGCACCCGATGATGGCGGCGGTACCGGCGCCGCAGCAGCTGCAGCCGATCCCCCGCCCGGTGATGCCGCTGCCATTGCAGCGGCCGCAGCCGCAGCAGCTGCAGCGGCCCCCGCCGCAAAGTGGTGGGAGGCGTCGGACTATTCGACCGAGGAACGCGAATGGGCCAAGGCGCGCGGTCTGACCGATGACGATCCGCTGAAGGTGCTTCCCAAGCTGGTGAAGGGCCACCGCAATGCCGAGCAGCGTCTGGGCCGGGGCGTTGAGAGCATCCTGGACAAGCCTGCCGAGGGGCAGAAGCTGCCCGAGTGGATGGCCGCGAACCGCGCTGCCTTGGGCCTGCCCGACAAGGAGGACGCCTATGCGATCAAGCCGCCGGATTTCTGGCCCAAGGACGAGGCCTGGGATGGCGATCTTGCGACCAAGGCACAGAAGATCGCCTTCGAAAAGGGCATAGCGCCGGAGGTTCTGGCCGATCTGACCGCGCTTTATGCCGGCAAGATGAAGGGCATGATCGACGCCTCGAAAAACGATCTGGCCGCCGCCCAGGCGCAGATGATGACCGAGCTGCGAACCGAGTTCGGCGCGCAGACCGAAACGGTCATAACCCGCGCGCGCCAGGCGACCGAGGTGGTCGCACAAAAGGCAGGCCTGACCTCCGACCACGTCATGGCGCTGAACCAGGTGCTGAGCGACAAGACCGGCGATGCCACCGTTATCCGCTTCATGGCCGCCATCGGCGAGATGCTGGGCGAGGACAGTCTGGTCGGAGGCGGCAAGGGCGGCGCCTTGACCATGACCCCGGCCGACGCTCGCGCGGCTTTCGCGACCTTTACCGCGTCTGGCAGCGAGTGGACCAAAGCGATTGCCGAGGGCAACAACTCCAAGATCCGCGAGATGAAACCGCAGTACGAGACGCTGGCCAAGCTCGCGACCCAGAAAGCGTCATGACTTAGGAAAGTTCGGCGAAGCCAGGCCGTTGGGATCAAGACCCTTCTTCAACCATTCCCAACGCCTGGCTTCCAGATCAGCCGCCTGCAGGAGCGCCAGCAAAGCGATAGAGGTGTTCCAAGCGACCGGATTGCTCGCTGGCGTCACAAACTTCTGAATATCGGCAGCTGCTTTCAGGCCCTGCGCAATAGAGGTCGCCATCTTCCATCTCCCAGATTGTCCGCCCCTTGTTGGAGCGAAGCGAGCCTCGGGAAGTTCGAGCTACTTGGCAAGCAATTACAACGCCGCCCGATGCAAATGGCCAGCCAGCTGTCAAGCGCAATTTTTCCTCTCTCTGCCCATCGAAACGTCTTTTTTGTGCCTCGACCCCCACTAGACGTGTTTAGGATTTCGTGTATCCCTAGATGTTGATCGGCACCCGGGGCTTGCCCCGGTCGGGACGACAGCCGGAAAGACGGCCGCTCAGAGAGCGTATCTCGAGGATGGGTCCGCATCGCGATCGGGCACCCCGGCCGAAAACTCACAAGCATCGTCAGTTTTCCAATGGAGGTGGACCCATGTCCAACCCGGCACTCGCCGTCCAGGATCACCACAAGCTCATGTACGCCGCGAGCGTGCAGAGTGTGACCCAACAGACCCGCAACACCCTCGCCGCCGCTGTATCCGAGGTTTCGGCCACGGGCGAGGCTCAATCCGTCGCCGACCTTCTGGGCGCAGGCGAATACCAGTACGGCGAAGATCGGTCGCGCCGTAACCCCGAATTGCCCGTCACCGGCAGCCGCCGCTGGGTGGTCCGTCCGCCCGTCATCGAAAGCGGGCAATACATCGACCAGGAAGACAAGTTCGCCACCGCGACCGATCCGACTTCGGCCTTCGTGACCACGCACACCCGCCGGGTGATCCGGGGCAAGCAGGACCGGATCATGGGCGTGCGCAAGGTCGATGGCCAGTACGTCGTCACCGATGGCGGCATTCTGGGATCCGCCGTCGAGGGCAAGCGCGGCACCACCGTGGTCGGTCTGCCGGGCGCGCAGATCTATCCGCACGGCAACGCCGGTCTGACGCTCGACAAGCTGCGCGGCGCGGTCAAACAGCTGAAGCTGAACGACTTCGGGCTTGAGGACGACGATCCGCTTTTCTGCGTCATCACCCCGACGCAGGAAGATAACCTGCTGGCGATCGCCGCCGCTTCCGGGCCCAGCCTGAACGCCTTTGCGATCGACCAGCTGCGCGTCGGCAAGCCGACCCCGCTGATGGGCGTGAACTGGATCATGACCAACCGGGTGCCGATGAACGCGGCGGGCACCCATCGCCTGTGCCCGATCTTCTCCAAGAAGAACATCGCGGTCGGGGTCTGGCAGGACGTCCGGGGCGACATGTGGAACGACACGTCCGCCAAGAACAAGCCCTACTGCTACGTCTCGGCCTACATCGACGCGGTGCGCGTCGAGGACAAGGGCGTCATCGGCATCGAATGCCTCGAATGAGCTGACGGGCGGGGCTTTCCAGCCCCGGCCGCCTCTTTCCCTTCATCCCAACTAGGAGGCCATTCATGGCTATCGTTACCGGGAAATCCGATCTTATCGTCGACCCCCGCCTGGGGGAAACGGCCGTCGACCCCGTCCGGGCACGGGGCCGTCCGATCATCGCCACCGGCACCGTCGCGAACCTTTCGACGGACAACGCCAACTCGAAATACCTGCTGGCCAAGATCCCGTCGCACGCGATGCTCGGGGCCGGCACGTTCTTTGCGGCCACCGCCTGGGGTTTCGCGACCGTCAACATCGGGACCAAGACCGCCCCCACGGCCCTGTTCACAGGCCTGCGTGCGACCGGACTGCTGAAGCCGGTTGTCGAAGGCGATGCCAAGCACGGCAAGGAACTGTGGGAAATCCTCGGGCTCGCGGCCGACCCGGGCGGCGACATCGAGCTGTGGGCGCATGGTCCGGCCGATGCGACCACCGCCGGTTCCGCGAAATTCGAAATCCACTACCGCGCGCGCTGAGCGCGGTCTGAAGCAACGTCGGGGCCGGTCGCGGCCCCGGCCCTTCCGCATCCGGGGTTCCCATGCCAGCGCCGATCGCGACATCGACAATCGCCGCCCAGGCTTTCCGGTTCCTGGAACTGTCCCCGATTTCCAGCTACGGCGACGGCAGCGAGCAGGCCAGCGCGGCCGCCGAGCAATATCCGATCGCGCTTGCATCCTGCCTTTCCGCCGCAGATTGGTCCGACGCCTCGACCCTCGCCAGGCTGCCCGCCGCGATCCTCGGCGCGCAGGACGCGATCGATCCCCGGCTTCCGTTTCTTTACAGGCTTCCCGCCGACTGCCTTGTGGTGCGCGAGGTTGGTGACGCCTGCGTGAAATGGCGCGTTGACAAGATCGGCCTGCGCGCCGATGCGCCTGCGCCGCTCTTGATCCGCTATACCGCCCGCGTCGAGAACGAAGCGATCCTGCCTGCCCGCCTGCAGACTGCGATCGCGGCAGAGCTGGCGCTGTTGCTGGCGCCGCGTTTCCTGACCACACAAGCCAAGGTCGCCTCGCTGCGCTCTGTCGCTCCGGCCTATCTGAAGGACGCGATGCGCCGCGACGCGCGATCCGCCAGCGATGCCCGTTATGACGGCATGGAAGATCAGGGCGACTGGGTTTCGGAGGCCATCCGATGACCCGGACATCGCCGCCGCAGGTCGCGTTTTCCAGCGGAGAGCTTGATCCGCTATTGCAGCGCCGTTTCGACTATCAGCGATTTCAGACGGGGCTTGCGAAATGCCGCGGTTTCCTGCCGTTGCCGCAGGGTGCCTTCACCCGCGCGCCTGGCACGATCCATCGCGGCGCAACCCGGGGCAACGCTGCCGGGATCCTGGTCCCGTTCGAGTTTGCCGAAAACGATGCCCTTGTTCTGGAATTCACGCCGCTGAAGATGCGGGTGTCCCGCGTCGATGAACGATCGGACATCTACGAGTTCCGTTATGTCGCAGGTGGCCGCGGCTACACGATCCGGCGGCAGGGCGACGACAAGAACCGCGCCTGGCGCTTCCGCCTGAGCGATCTTCTGCGCGAGGCGGCCCGATGACCGACCTGCCGACCGATCTGCCGCCGCCCGAGGAAAACCTGCCGCCGCCCCCCGACACCGACGCTGGCACCTGGGACATCATGGGCGCGGCCTGGCAGGCCGAGACGATCCGCACCGATGCCTGGAACTACACCCAGGGCAAACGGCGCGAACTGGCGACCAGCATGTACGACATGCTGGCCCCGGATGCGAAAGAGCGCATTCAGGCAAAGCGGTGGGATTACGAGAACAACTGGATCGACTTCGAGGATCTGGTGCTGGGCGAGGTCGCGCGCGAGGTTCCGGCCAATCCGACCAAGTATGGCGACCTGCCCCTGAGCCGCGAGCAGTTCGATCTGCGGATCGACGGTGAGCGCCGGGCGGAATTTGACGAGGCGCAGGCGATCCTGGACCAGCCCGGCGGCGGCCTGGCGGAATTCGTGGGATCCAGCGCGCGCGCCATGACCGACAGGACCAGCCTGATGCTGATGCCCTTCGGCGTCGGCGGCAGCGCCTGGCGCACCATCCTGGGCGAGGCGTTCCTTGGCGCTGTCGGCGAGGCTGCGGTGCTGCCGCGCGAATACCAGGTCGCGGAAGATCTGGACCTGGAGACGCCCGATGCCTTGTCCCGGATCGGGATGGGCGCGGTGCTGGGCGGCGGTATATCGGCGGGGCTGATCGGTCTTGTCAAGGGCGGCGGGCGGGTGCTGGCCTATCGCCGCGCCCTGCGCGATGCCAAGCCCGCAGGCGCGGATGCCCTGCCCTTCGAGGCCGAGGTGGAAGCGGCCGAGGCCCAGCTGCGCGGCGATCCCACGGTGACGGAGACCGTCGGCCCGAAACAGACGGCGCAGATCGACGCCCCGGCCGGCCCGGTCCAGTTCGATTATCGCCCGACCGGCAAGCCGACGCGCATCGGCCGCGACGTGGCGAACATCGTGCGGTCGAACACGCCCTTCCTGTCGTCGGCCTGGCCGCTGCGCACCGCCTATTCGCGCCTGGTCGCGGACGAGCTGCAGGCGTTCCTCGATCCCGAGGCCGACATCCTGTTCCGCCGCAAGGTCAAGCAGATGGCGCGGGACTACGGCACCCAACCCTTCGTCCCCTATCGCGGATCGGGCCAGACCCTGCGCGCCCCGGATCTGGGCAATGCCTTTGGAGGCCGTGAATGACTGTCGAGACCTTCGATCCCGCCCCGCTTTATACCGTCAGCGGCGTCGGGCCGTATCTGGTGCCCCACGCTTATGTCGATGGTACGATCATGGCGGTGGCGGGCGAATTCCCGGCCGCCGTTCCGCTGACAGGCGCCGATTTCGACATGGTGCCCGCGTCGAGCCTGAGCGCGGGCACCATGTATCTGTCCAGCGGGGCGGCCGCAGCCCATGCCGGAAAGCCGTTGCGTATCACCCGCAGGACGCCCCGCGAACAGGGCTGGCTTGGTCTGATGGGCGAACGCGAAGCCGGTCTGGAAAGCCAGCTGGACCTGATCGTAATGGGCCTGCAGGAAGTTTCGCAGCTGGTGCTGGACAGCGAGGACATCGCGAATGCGCAGGGTTATGCCGACCTAGCGCAGGGGGCCGCCACGGCCGCGCTCGGCTACCGCGACCAGGCAGCCGGGATCCTGGGCGCGGTACAGGCGATCCAGAACCTGATCCCGATCGCGCGCGGGAACTGGGCCAGCGGCGTTCTGTACGGCGCTGGCAACACCATGCGATCGCCATCTGGCTATGTGCCGGCAGGCCAGTACCAGGCGATGAACCCGCATCTTTCTGGCACCTTCGCAGCTGACGTATCGGCTGGGCGGTTGGTGCTTTACCTCGCCGATGGGCCCGCCGGGCCGGGCACCGGCAACATGATGCGCGAGCTCAACCTAAGCGATCTGACCAGCATTCCCACCGCCCAGGAAAACATCGGACTGAAACTGGCCGGCAAGCAGGACTTCATGCCGGTGCAGCAGGGAGGCGGCGAAGGTCAGGGCAACAGCAAGGTCTATCTGGGTTGGCATACAGGTGGTTATGGCCTGAAGGTCCAGGTCGACGCATCCGATCAGGGCTTCCTCGTCACCAATCCCTCGGCTGGCGACGGGGCTGCCACCCGCTTAATAGCGCCCGGCGATGCGCCGCTTTATGCCGTCCGTGCCGTCGGCAAGTTCAGTGCCCTCGCTGCCAACGAGGGCTGGCTGAACATCAGCGCGGCTTCGAAGACCAGCGGCGGAAACCTCTACACGATCTACTTCACCAACTGGCTGCTCGACACTGCCTGGATGCCGCTGATCATGCCCAGGGAGGTGGTGGTCGATCGGATCAAGATCTTCACGCTTACCGCTGACCGTATCCAGTTCACTTTCTACAACGGGGCGACGCCTGTCGCTGCACCCTTCACCTTTGTGGGGATACGCTAGCATGGCTTTGGTCATCACATATCTGGACGGCCAGCAGACCGTTGTGGTTCGTCCTTCCCCCGAGTGGACGCAGTCGCTTTCGGCCCTGGCCGAACGCATCGGCCTTTTGCCAGGCACGTTCCAGATCGTGGACGAGGCAACGGTCGAGCCCACGGAGGAAGATCTGCTGCGGGCCAGGCGCAGCACACTCAACCCCTTCGCCCGCGCCTTCTTCGAGGGGCTGAAATACTTCCCCGCCGAAGGCTTTCTGCACACGCTCGACCGCTATACCAACGCGGTCGCGCTGTTGCGGCAGTCCGACCCCTACCACCCGCTTGTCGTATGGGATCAGCGGATCGTCCAGATCATCCGCCTGAACCCCGACATGGACGTCTTCGCGGCCAGCTTCGGCGTCTCTCCCCTGGTGGTCGATGCGATGTGCGAGGTCGGCCTTGTCCTGGAGAGCGACATGACGCCCGAGGGAAAAGGCGCCGCGATCCAGGCTATCCTGGAGGCGCTGGCATGAACTGGCTGGTCGCCCTTCTGAAATCGCCGTCCTCGTTCCGCGCCGACCCCTGGGGTTACTTCCGCAACCAGATGGGTCACGCCTACATCGTCGGGGCCATCCCGGTTCTTGCCGGGGTGCCGCTGATCCTCGTCCTCGTCGCCTACGCGGCCTGGGAAGCGGTCCAGTTTTTCCGTTACGACGCGGAGCTTTACGACAATTTCGAGGACATGGCGCATGTCGCGCTGATCGGGTTTGCCACGTATTTCTGGCTGCCCGAGTTCGGTATCGTCCAGGCGCTCTTTCTTGGCGCCGGGTTCTTCTATCGGGTCGCTGAAAGGAGCGCATCTTGAAGCCGGAAGACATCATCTCGAACGACGCCAGCAAGGCGCTGCTTGCGGGCGCCGCAGGCGGCATCGTCCGTTGGGTGACGCTCCGGTCGAACTGGAAGGAGGGCATCGGGGCGATACTCGTCGGCGCGATCTGCGCCCTTTATCTGGGGCCGATCGCGCAGCCGCTGCTGGAGCCCGTCATCGGCAAGATCGCACCGGGCGGAGACGCGACAGGCTTTGCGGCGTTTTTCGTGGGCCTCGGCGGCATCAGTCTTTCCGGGCTTCTCATCGACATCATCGCGGCGCGGCTTCCCAGGGGGGATCAGAATGACGGTGCGTGAGATCGTTCAGTCCGCAGCGCGAAAGGAAAGCCGCGTCTGGCTCGTCGCGCTTCTTGTCATGGTCATCATCATCGGAGTGCAGGCATGGCTGGGCTGATCCGCATCATCATCCATTGGACCGCCGGCGGCCCGAAAGCCAGCATTGAGGACAAGAGCCACTACCACTTCCTGTACGAGCAGTCGGGCCGGGTGATCCGTGGCGATCAGCCACCGGAAGAGAACATCCGCACGAACGATCACATCTATGCCCCGCATACCCTGTCGCTGAACACCGGGTCGATCGGGGTTTCGTTCTGCGCCATGGCGCTGGCGCAGCCCTTTCCGCTCTTCGTCGGATCCTATCCGCTGACCGATCCCCAGCTGGAGGCGGGCCTGGTGCATATCGGCCAGCTGTGCCGTCGCTACTCCATCCCCGTCACCCGTCGGACCGTGCTGACCCATGCCGAGGTCCAGCCCACGCTTGGCATCAAGCAGAAGGGCAAGTGGGATATCCGCTGGCTGCCCGGAATGACGGCGATCGGGGACGCCGTCGAGATCGGCGATCAGCTGCGGGCGAGGATCAGGCCATGACCCTGGCGCGCCTATGGCCCGCAGTGGCGCTGTGCGCGGCCCTGGTGGCCGCCTTCGCCTTTGGCTGGCGTCAGGGTGCGCAAAACGAAGAAGCCCGTCAGGCGGCGCTCCTGGAGGCCGCAAGGGGCAAAGCCTTCGAGAATGCCGAACGACTGAGCCGGGTCGAGGCCGACCGCCTGGCGGCTCAGAAGGAACGCGATGCCCTGTCCCGCGAACTGGAGGAGGCCGCCTATGCGGATCCCGATGCTGATCGCCCTGCCCTTTCTGCTGACAGCGTGCAGCGGATTAACCGGAGGTAGCATGCAGCAATCTCCTCCGCCCAGCCTGACCACCCCGCCGCCCGGCCCGGTCGCGCTGCCGCCGCGCGGCCTGAGCCAGCGCGAGACCGAGATCTACTGGGGCCGCGATCGCAGCGGCTACCGCCAGTGCATCGGCCAGCTCGAGGGGCTGACCGCCTGGACCCTTCCACCTCAGAACAGGAGCTGAACTATGGCGTTTACAGGAGATGTGATTGTCAGGGGTGGTGTGCCGACGCTGTTGTCGCCCGATCTGGTGGTGAGCCTGTTTGCTCAAAGTCGTGGTGGCGAGCCGGTCCGCCTGCAGGCTTCGGCGAGCAATGCCGTCGCGCCGGATCCGGCAGGCGGGCTGCAGCTGGGGCTCAACCAGGCGCTTGACGCGGAACTGCCTATCGCGAGCTGGGCACCGAGGTTCCCGTCCGGGGCCTACATATGGGCCTTCTCTGCGTCCACAATCTGCATGGCCGTCAGCAATGCCTAAGGGCCCGGTGCTCTTCGGATTGCCATCCCCCTTTGCGGGTCGCCGCCGGTATGGGAAGGCCAAGAGCACCGTACCGCCGGTGCTTGACGCGAGCTCACCTCATGGGCTTTCGACAGGCTCCTGGACCGGATCCAACGGCACGTATCAACGCCGATACCTGAACAACGGCGCGATCATATCGGGCGCGACCGGCGCCACTTTCAACTCGTCGGGCTACAGCGGAAACCTTGTGGGACAGGTCCGCACCTTCGACGCCAATGGCAGACCGTCGCGTTGGGTTTCCAGCAACGAAGTAACCCTCAGCACCGCCGGAGCCTTCTCCACCGCCTTCTCGAGCGCGTTCGAACGCGCGGCCTAAAGGGGATATCAAATGACAGCAAAGACCCGCACTCTCTTAAAAGCCGACAAGAACGCCGCATTCGCGGACAATACATCCGGCGCGATCACGGCATCCGTGCTCCGCGCGCAGATCGACCACATGGCCGACAGCGCCTTATTCCCGGAAGACACGGCCACTTTCGCGACGGCGGCGCAGGGCGCTAAGGCCGACAGTGCCCTCCAGCCTGCAGACCGCGCCAAAGACTATATCGGGGCTGTTGATCCGGGAAGCGCGCAGGATACCTCCCAGGGCTATTCGCAAGGATCGATGGGCTACAACACCGCAACGAAACAGTTATTCGTCTGCGATGTCGCCACCATCGCCACTGCTGTCTGGCACCGTTGCGCGAAGTATGCGGATATCAGCACGGCGGGCCGCACGGGCGCCTATGGCGATCTGACGGGGCGGCCTGACCTGACCGGCTTTGTCCAGGTATTCGATGCGGGTGGATCTTCGACTGCGGCCCGGCCGACAGGCTTGTGGATCAGCCCGACGTCACGGGTGATGTGGGTCAATACCGGCGGGGTAAAGCCGGTAAACATGGCGGTCAACGATACATGGGATGGCGCTGCCGACGGCACCATTCCGTTGCGGGCGGTAACGGGGTCGTCGAATGCGCTGCAGATCGAGGATGCGGCGGGCATCGTCACGGTCAGCCACACCTCGGGAACAGCGCTAAGCATCCCGACCAATGCCGACGTTCCCTTTGCGGTGAACACGACGATTGATGTGTTCAACATCAACACCGGCGACCTGACCATCGTCGGCGCGACAGGAGTGATGGTCAACGGCGTCTCCGGTGGCTCAGTGGTTCTGGAGAGCCGGTGGGTCCGCGCGATGCTTGTCAAGATCGGCACGAACAGCTGGATTGTCGAGGTCGTTGCGGCCAGCAGTTCTGGCGGGCTTGTCGAAACCTATGATGTGCAGACCATCTCCGTTGCTGGTGCCGGCACGTGGGTGAAGCCTGCCGGGGCGGTCGATGTCGACGTTGAAGGTATCGCGGCCGGTGCCGGGGCTGGCAGCGGACGACGCCGCGCGGATACCAGCACCGCAGCCTATGGCGGTTCGGGGGGCGGCCCCGGCGGATGGTTCCGCAAGCGCTTGCGGGCAGCCGACCTTGCGGCCACGGTGGATTACATCGTCGGCGCGAAAGGGATAGGCGGTGCCGCCCAAACCGCAGTTGCGAACGGCAACCCCGGCACCAACGGGGGCGACACGGTTTTCGGCCATCTTCGCGCCCGTGGCGGCATCGCCGGTCTTGGCGGGGCGCAGGCGACGGCGACGGGCGGAGCGGCGGGAGGTCACCCCGATGAAATCGCGACCGGTAACACCCCGTATAATCCTTCAGGCGGCAACGGTCACGGAGCCTCACCGACACCAGGCGGTCGCGGCGGGACCGGTCCTGGCGGCGGCGGCGGCGGCGGCGGCTTTCCAAGCGGCGTCAATACTGCCGGCCCTGGAACCGAAGGCGGAAAGGGCGGCTCAATCAATGACACCTCCCCCGCCGTGACGGATGGTGGTGGTCTGGCTGGCGTATCTGGCAGTGGCGGCAACCATGCTGGTGACGGAGCTGCCGCCGCTGTTCCAGGCTACGGCGGCGACGGTGGTGGCGGTGGTGCCGCATCCAACAACGCGAACCCCGGCTGGAACGGTGGGAACGGCGGATATCCTGGTGGCGGCGGCGGCGGCGGTGCCGGTTCCCAGGCGGCAAACAGTGGCAAAGGCGGCGACGGTGCGGACGGCTGGCTCCGCATCATCACGCGCTGCCTGAACTGAGTGCCCGGCATGCGCACGGCGAACCGAACCATCTTCACAGGCCGTTATGGACAGCGGGGCCTGATCCTTCCTTCCGGTCTCGATGTCGGCGGCAACGGTGAATACGAATATCCCATCGTCCGGCAGGCCGATTGGGACATGCGCGAAGCCATGCGCGCCCGCGTGCTGGACCAGAACCCGACCTATCAGGGTGAGAACGCATGGTGGAGCTTCTCGGATGCCGAGAAAGCGGCGATGACCGGATATACGGCCACGTCTCCCAATGACATCGCCGACATCATCAGAACCGCGCCAGGCGGCACAAACCGCCAGATCAAGATCATGGCAAACTACGATGGCCACGCCAGCCTGTCGAACAACGTCATCTATGGGCCTCACGCCAATTCACTGGCAGACAACCCTAGCGTCGATGTGGGCAAAACCAGACCTGACTATTCCGTTTACATCTATGCGGCCCCCGGCAGAACACCCGGCTTTACCGGCACAATCTATTGGCGTGGCCAGTCGAAGATCGAGATCGACGGGGTTTATCACACCGGCACGTCTTACTTTGATCGAGACGGCACCCGCCCTCTTCTGCCCATGGCTGTCTGGAAAAACGCGCACCACGGGGGGGGCAACACCAATAACTGCTTCCGTGGCGCACCGCGTCTTCTTCACCTCGAAAACATGGACTTTCCCGCTGGTCGCGTTCTGACCGACCAGCCCCAGTATTTTCGGATGATCAATTCCCGCAGCTGGGGTGGAAACGATCAGGTCGATGTGCTGTCCCGCCGGGGCTACGATGCGAGCTATATGACAGGCTGGGACGCCTGCGCATGGATGGTGGGAAACCACTTCTTCGGCTGGAACCGTTTCCTCCCCGGCGATACCGATGTTCACTTCGACTTTTTCCAGGACGGCGACACCACCATTCAGGAAGTAATCCGGTCTTATAATCACTTGTGGGAATACAACGTTTTCCACATCGAGACATCGGCGATCCGCAACAACTGCCAGGGCCATCTGTCAACCGACAACAATGGCAAGGGCATCGAGATGAACTTCGTCGGCCACAACACCGTTATCGCAGGGTTCACAGGGGCGTCGCAGAAAGGCGTATCCCCATATGATGATCTGGACACCGGGTTCGTATCCCTTTCCCGGATCATGAGCGTTCACAGTTCGGTGCCTTATGGTCAGGGCAGCGGGATGTTGGGGACACCGTCCGGCGTCGGGTCCAGCCGGGATTATACCACGGGAGAAGTAAATCCCGCCGCCGGTCCGAAGCGTGTCACAGAGATGATGGCGGGCAGCGTGACCCTGCAGGCGGCGCAGGTGAATAACCGCTATACCGATGGAAACGTGAACATCAGCATCAGCCCCAGTTTCACCAACCGGCGGCAAAGAGTTCAGAACATTCTGACAGGCACACCATCCCTGCCTAACAACGGTTTTGTTGATTATCCTGCCGGATCGCCCCGGCCCGGAGGCGGGACATGGCCATATAACGCAGCGGGGTATGAGGATCCGGAAACCTATGGTTCCGGTGACTCCGTGGCTGAAAAGGCAAAGTTCCTGGCCTTTGTCAAACCCCGACGGGGGTGGCGTCAGCGCAATGCCGGGCCGATCAACCCGGCTTTCTGGCCGACAGCGGTTGAGGAGTACAAAAGCCCTCTTGGCGTCCCGCCCCCGCCCAGCCTTGCCCGCCCGCCGATCTTCAGTGTCCATTCCGCCCCAAGTCCGACAAAGGAACCGGACATCATTGATGATGTGGTGGCGCGTGTAGGGGACCTGCTGGAAATCGAGCCACAGGTCTATCTCAACGGCGGGGCCCAATCCAACTTCATGATCAAGGTTGCCGATACCATCGGTGGTGCGCTGACTGATCTGGATACCAACATCACCCGGATCGTGGAGCCTTCGCTCCTGGGGAAATACCTCTACGTTACTGGCGGCGTCGAGAACATGAGCGGAACCTATGCCTACCCCGGCACCCCTTATGGCCCGATCGGAGCGCCGCTTCCTGTTCTGGCCGCTTCCGAGGACTGGTCCCGCGTAACCGTTGATATGCCGGCCTCATCGACCGGGGTTGAAATCATGAGCAAGGTCGGGCCGGGGGTGGACCCGATCAATGCCCCACTTTATTCCCGGACCGGCTCAATGGGTCCGTCGCTTCTTACGCATGCAGCCTCGCCCACGGGCAGGGCGATGCGTCCGAAGATCAGCCTCACCAACCACACCTCCTCGATTTCTCGCAATGACATCACAAATCAGCTGGCGCTGCCCTGGGACACCTTCGAATGCCGAAGCCTGATCCAGTTCCTGAGCGGAACCAACCTGCGTTCGGTGAATATCGGCGACAACCTGACCGGGACCGGCACACAATATACCGGACTTCTTCTGGCTGGGCCGACCGGGGGCAGCGACGGGACAATTTCGCTTCAGCGCGCGAATAGTCAGAACAGCGGCACGGCTTTCAAGACCGGGCTTGGCGCGGCGAGCGGAATGATCTGGGTGGCATTCCGGGCCGCCTTCGGAGTGTTGGAAGGCAAGGCGTGGATAGACGGACAACCCGAACCCGCGTATGGCGATGCTGAAACCGGGATCGCTTCCGGCGTGGTCACGATGGCCCGTGCGGCTATTAATACGACGACGGGGGCAAGCTCGCCCTTCACCAACCCGTGCTGCGTTATCATGAAGCAGGACTTCATATGGACCAGACCCTGATAGCGGAAATGGAAGTGTTCGATGCCATGCCTGGCTTCATGCGGCAGGCGTTGGCGAATGCCATAATACCGTTTCGCTCGTCGTCGGTTTTACGTGCCGTCGAGCTGGATTGCCTGAACGGCGTGCCGGAATGGCGCGCCTGGGCAGACCACGCAAACAGGATCCGCGCAATGAGAATGCCTGACGATCTGATTTGAGAGAAAAGAACAAGAACAGAACATCCGCGCGCTTGAGAAAAATCTAAGGTATTGAATTTACTGGCTTCCCGGTCGTCTGTTAATCAATTGGTCGTAGGTTCGATCCCTACCGCCGGAGCCAGTAAAAACAAGGGCTTAGCGTAATTTGCTAAGCCCTTTTTAATTACCACGAGTCTCTATTTAGTCGCTTGAATGACCGTCAGGCCGCTTCGGCTGACTTGTGTGTCGGGGCCGAGCGCGACGCAAGATGTTGTGGCCGCCCCCTGTGCCCGGACTGATGGGTTCCTACCTTAGCGTCACCCCCACAAGGGAAAAGGACTCATGTGGCTGCCGACTTCTACGGCGGCCCGGAATACCCTCGACTTTGTCGCACCAGAAGGAGCGTCCTGCCGTCCCACCTACTTTAGCAATTAAGTCTTCGTGAATGTCGCCGATGAGCGGCGCGGCCACACCAACGCATGTCTCCCAACTCACGCCTGCGCAGCCAGATGAGTTTCACGATAGCGCAAAAAAACAAGCTATACAGGTAAGTAGTTCTGTTTCATCCTTCCCTGCGGAGCGTGGAGGACGCTTCGTCCGGTATCTTGAAGAACGGCCCGGCTGAAACGGGCGCAGAACCATTTTTCGGGGCCTTTGGCCCGGTCATCAGGGAGGATGATTTATGACAGCACGCAAAATCATAATGGCATCGGTTGCCGTCGTCGCAACGACGCTGCCAGCGCTTGCCGATACTTCGGGCAAGAAGATCGCGCTTTCCAACAACTATGCAGGCAACTCCTGGCGGCAGGCGATGCTGACCAGCTGGGACAAGATCACCAAGCCAGCGGTCGAGGCCGGAACGGTGGCCGCCGCCGATGCCTTCACCACCGCCGAGAACCAGGCCACGGAACAGGCCGCCCAGATCCAGAACATGATCCTGCAGGGCTATGACGCAATCGTGGTCAACGCAGCTTCGCCCACCGCACTGAACGGCGCCATCAAGGAGGCCTGCGATGCAGGCATCACCGTGGTCTCTTTCGACGGCATCGTCGAAGAGCCCTGCGCCTGGCGCATCGCCGTCGACTTCAAGGGCATGGGCAAGTCCGAGATCGAGTATCTTGCAAAAGCCATGCCGAACGGCGGAAACCTCCTTGAAATTCGGGGCCTTGCCGGAGTTTTCGTGGACGATGCCATTTCTGCCGGCATTAACGAAGGCGTGGCCGAGAACCCGCAGTTCAAGATCGTGGGTTCGGTCCATGGCGACTGGGCGCAGGACGTGGCGCAGAAGGCCGTCGCGGGCATCCTGCCCTCGCTGCCCGAGGTTGCCGCCGTGGTGACGCAAGGTGGCGACGGCTATGGCGCGGCACAGGCCTTTGCCGCTGCCGGACGTCCCACCCCTATCATCATCATGGGCAACCGCGAGGATGAGCTGAAATGGTGGAAAGAGCAGAAGGATGCGAACGGCTATTCCACCATGTCCGTCTCGATCGCGCCCGGTGTCTCGACGCTGGCCTTCTGGGTGGCGCAGCAGATCCTCGACGGCAAGGAAGTGCCAAAGGATCTGACCGTGCCGTTCCTGCGCATCGATCAGGACACGCTTGAGGCCAACCTCGCCAATACCCAGGCGGGCGGCGTCGCCAACGTCGAATACAGCCAGGAAGACGCGATCAAGGTCATCGAAGGCAGCAAGTGATCGCTTTCCTTTCCATGATCCTCTGGCCCCGGACATGACCGGGGCCAGTCCCTTGCTGCATGTCACCGATGCCGCCGTCCGCTTTGGCGAGGTGACGGCGCTGGATGGCGTGTCGCTGGCCATCGGCGCGGGCGAATGCATCGGCCTCGTCGGGCATAACGGCGCGGGCAAATCGACCATCGTATCCGTCATCAACGGCGGGCTGACGCCGCAGCGGGGCCAGATCGGAACCGGCGACCAGCCGCTGCCTTCGTATGGCATCGGGGTGGCCCGCAGCCTGGGTGTGCGCTGCGTCTTTCAGGAACTGTCGCTGTGCCCCAACCTGAACCTCGTGGAAAACACCCGCATCATGCACCGCGACCTGCGCGGGCCCGGCTGGCGCAGGCGGGCGCGGGCAATCATCGGCGAAAGCCTTGACGAAATATTCCCCGGCCACGGCATCAACGGCAACGGACCTGTCGGCGCGCTGTCGATCGCGCGCCGACAGATGGTCGAGATCGCCATGGCCTTTTCCGACGCGGGCACCCCGCCCCGCCTTGTGATCCTTGACGAACCGACATCCTCGCTGGACGCGGGGCTGTCCGCGCAATTGCTGGCCCATGTGCGCCGCTTTGTGGCGGCGGGCGGGGCGGTCGTGCTGATCTCGCATATCCTGGACGAAGTCCTGTCCACCGCCGACCGTATCGTGGTGATGAAGGATGGCCGCATCGTGGCCGAGCGGCCGGCCGCGCAGTTCACGCAAGGCCTGCTGGTAGAGGCCATGGGCAGCGCCGCGCGCGAGGTGGCGGGGCGGCGCTCCGCTTCCGGGACGGCCGCACCGGCACTGCGTCTGGACCTGCCCGGCGGCACTTTTCAGGCGGCGAAGGGAGAGGTCGTGGGGCTGGCGGGGCTGGGCGGTCACGGCCAGACCGAGATGCTGCTGGCACTGTTCGACCAGCAAAGCCCGCGCTGGCTGCCCCGCCGCGAACCCGCCGTCACCTTCGTCGCGGGCGACAGGCGCGAGAATGGTATCTTCGACCGCTGGAGCATCCTGCGAAACCTGTCCATCGCCTCGCTGTCCGATTTCGCCCGTGGCGGGTTGCTGTCGGACCGGGGCGAAGCCGGGCGGGGGGCGACATGGAAATCGCGGATCGAGATACGAACGCCGGACATGAATGCACCGATCCTGTCGCTTTCGGGTGGCAACCAGCAAAAGGTGCTGTTCGCCCGGGCACTGTCCACCCGCGCGCCCGTCGTGCTGATGGACGACCCCATGCGCGGCGTCGATATCGGCACCAAGCATGAGGTCTATGCCATCATCCGGGCCGAGGCCGAGGCGGGCCGCACCTTCGTCTGGTATTCGACCGAGATGGACGAGATGGCGCTGTGCGATCGCGTCTACGTCTTTCGCGAAGGGCGCGTCACGGCGGAACTGACGGGGCCGGAAATATCCGAGGAAAACATCCTGCGCGCCTCTTTCGGAGGCCTTGCCGCATGAGGATTGCGCCCGAAACCCTGCGCCTTGCGGTGCCGGTGCTGTCGCTGCTGCTGCTTCTGGCGGGCGTGTTCTACCTGCAACCCCGCGCGATGAGCTATCTGGGGCTGAACCTTCTGTTCAACCTTGCCGTGCCCATCGCGCTTGCCACCATCGCGCAGATGATCATCATGTCGGTCAACGACCTTGATCTGTCGATGGGCACCTTCGTCAGCTTCGTCGCCTGCGTGACGGCGACCTTCCTGAACGACACGCCACTTCTGGGCGTGCTGATCCTGCTGGGCGCGGTCGCCGTCTACGCGCTGATGGGCGTCGTCATCCACCTGCGCAACCTGCCCTCGATCGTCGTCACGCTGGGGATGAGTTTCGTCTGGGCCGGTCTGGCGGTGCTGATCCTGCCCGCGCCGGGTGGGGCGGCACCGTCCTGGGTGCGCGCCGTGATGGTGGCGAAACCGCCGCTGGTGCCCATGGCCATCGTCGCCAGCGCCATCATCGCCGTCATCGCGCATCTGCTGATCCAGAGATCGTCGGTAGGCATCCTGATCCGCGGCATCGGCGGCAACCAGCGCTCGGTTGAGCGTGCTGGCTGGTCGATCCTTGGCGCCCGCGCCCTGGCCTATGCGCTGGCCGCCGTCTTTGCCATCGCCGCAGGGATCGCGCTTGTCGGGCTTACCACCTCGGCCGACGCCAATATCGCGCTGCGCTATACGCTTCTGTCCATCGCGGGGGTGATCCTTGGTGGAGGAGAGTTCACGGGCGGGCGCGTCTCGCCCATCGGCGCGGTCATCGGCGCGCTGACATTGACGCTGGCCGGATCTTTCCTGTCCTTCCTGCGCATCTCGCCTGACTGGCAGATCGGCGCGCAGGGGGCGATCCTGATCGTCGTCCTGGCGCTGCGGCTGGCGCTGAACCGCCTGGAACGCAAGGCGGGCCGCGCATGAGGACGGTTCTGGCAAAACCCTGGCTTTGGTCCTTTGTCGCGGCCTTCGCGGTCTGGCTCGCGACGATCCTTGTCACCGCCGGGGCCAGCATGCAGGGCCTGTCGCAGGCGGCGCTGACCTTTGCCGCCTTTTCGGTGCTGGTGGGCATCGGGCAGATGCTGGTCATCACGCTTGGTCCCGGCAACATCGACCTGTCGGTGCCTGCGACCATGACGCTGGCGGGAACGGTGGCGCTGAAATACATGGACACGCAGAATGCGCTGATCCTGCCCGGGCTTGGCATCGCCGTGCTGATCGGGGTCGCGATAGGCATCCTGAACTATGCGCTGATCAAGGCGCTGCGCATCCCGCCGATCATCGCCACCCTGTCGATGAGCTTTCTGGTCCAGTCGACCGCGATCTGGACAAACCGGGGGCTGCGCATCAAGCCACCGCCACAGATGGCCGAGTTTTCAACCTCTTCCACCTTCGGACTGCCGAATGTGGCGCTTGTGGCGCTGGCGATCTCGGTGCTTGCCTGGATCGTGCTGCACAGGACAATCTACGGGCGCTGGATCGCCGCGATCGGGCAAAGCCTGCCGGCCGCGCGCATGGCGGGTATTCCCGTCGATGGCACGCGCTTTGTCACCTATGTGGCCTGCGCGGTGCTGGCCGCCATCTGCGGCTATCTTCTGTCCTGCTTCTCGGGCGGCGCGGCGCTGAACATGGGGGCCGAATACCTGCTCATGTCCATCGCGGTCGTCGTGATCGGCGGCACGGCTGTTTCCGGCGGCGACAGCAACGTGCCCGGCATCTGGGGCGCGTCGTTGTTCATGTTCCTCGTCGTCTCGATGCTCAACACCTACGGCTTCGGCGCGGGTGTCCGCCTGATTCTGACGGGCCTGATCATCATTGCCGTCATCCTGCTCGCAAGCGGTCGGAACACGGGCGCTCGCTGACAGAAAGCCCGATGCCAGTCATCGGAGTGACGCAGCTATCCGCCGATATTGCCCGATCTGCGCCACGGACTTCGCAAGATGCCCCTTGCGGCTGGCAACAGAGCGGTAAAGGATGACTTCGGTGTGGTTGACACCCCCATTTGCCACTACCAGATATGGTGGCGTGACGAGGGGAAGGCCGGTGCTGCCGATGACCGGGGCCGGGGCCTTCCTGCCAGACGAAGGAAACCAGATGAGCAACCAATTTTCCCAAAGCTTCCCGGTGCTGCCGCTGCGCGACATCGTGGTGTTTCCGCACATGATCGTGCCGCTGTTCGTAGGGCGCGAGAAATCGGTGCGGGCGCTGGAAGACGTGATGGCCGAGGACAAGCAGATCCTGCTGTCCAGCCAGATCGACCCTTCGGTCGATGATCCGACCGCCGAGGGTATCTACCGCAATGGCGTGCTGGCCAATGTGCTGCAACTGCTGAAGCTGCCCGATGGCACCGTAAAAGTGCTGGTCGAGGGCAAGACGCGTGTGCAGATCACCGAGTTCCTTGAAAACGATCGCTTTTTCGAGGCCCGGGCGATTGAACTGCACGAAACCCCCGGCGATGCGACCTCGGTCGAGGCGCTGATCCGTTCCGTCTCGGACGAGTTCGAGCGTTACGCCAAGATCAAGAAGAACATCCCCGAAGAGGCGCTTTCCGCTGTCTCCGAGACCCGCGAGTCCGACAAGCTGGCCGACCTTGTGGCCGGTCATCTGGGCATCGAGGTCGCGCAGAAGCAGGACCTGCTCGAGACGCTGGACGTCGCCGAGCGGCTGGAAAAGGTCTATGGCCTGATGCAGGGCGAGATGAGCGTTCTGCAGGTCGAAAAGAAGATCAAGACCCGCGTCAAAAGCCAGATGGAGCGCACGCAGCGCGAGTACTATCTGAATGAGCAGATGAAGGCCATTCAGAAGGAGCTTGGCGACGGCGAGGACGGCCAGAACGAGGTCGCCGAGCTGGAAGAGCGCATCCGCAAGACCCAGTTCTCGAAAGAGGCGCGCGAAAAGGCCGAGGCAGAACTGAAGAAGCTGAAAGCCATGTCGCCGATGTCGGCCGAGGCTACGGTCGTGCGCAACTATCTGGACTGGCTGCTTGGCGTGCCGTGGGGTGTCAAATCCCGCGTCAAGAAAGACCTGAACAAGGCGCAGGAAATCCTGGACGCCGATCACCATGGCCTGGAAAAAGTCAAGGAGCGGATCGTCGAGTATCTTGCGGTGCAGGCCCGGTCTTCCAAGCTGAAAGGCCCGATCCTGTGCCTCGTCGGTCCGCCCGGCGTGGGTAAGACCTCGCTTGGCCGTTCGGTGGCGAAAGCCACGGGGCGCGAGTTCATCCGCATCTCGCTTGGCGGTGTGCGCGATGAGTCCGAGATCCGCGGTCACCGTCGGACCTATATCGGCTCGATGCCCGGCAAGATCATCCAGGCGCTGAAAAAGGCAAAAACCACGAACCCGCTTATCCTGCTCGATGAGATCGACAAGATGGGTCAGGATTTCCGTGGCGACCCGGCTTCGGCGATGCTCGAGGTGCTGGACCCGGAACAGAACGCGACCTTCGCGGACCACTACCTTGAGGTCGAGTATGACCTGTCCAACGTGATGTTCATCACCACGGCGAACTCCTACAACATGCCGGGCCCGCTTCTGGACCGGATGGAGATCATCCCGCTGGCGGGCTACACCGAGGACGAGAAGCGCGAGATCGCGAAGGGTCACCTGCTGGACAAGCAGATCAAGAACCACGGCTTGAAGAAGGGCGAGTTCGAGATCACCGACGAGGCGCTGACCGAAGTCATCCGCACCTACACCCGCGAAGCCGGCGTGCGTAACCTTGAACGCGAGATCGCGAAACTGGCCCGCAAGGCCGTGACCCAGATCGTGCGCAACAAGGGTGGCAAGGTGGTCATCACGGCTGACAAGCTGGAAGACTACCTGGGCGTCAAGCGGTTCCGCTATGGTCTGGCCGAGGCCGAGGATCAGGTCGGTGTCGTCACCGGTCTGGCCTGGACTTCCGTGGGCGGCGAGCTTCTGTCGATCGAGGCGCTGCGCCTGCCGGGCAAGGGTCGGATGAAGACGACCGGGAAACTGGGCGACGTGATGAAGGAGTCGATCGAGGCCGCATCCAGCTATGTGCGCTCGGTCAGCCCCGAACTGGGTGTGAAACCGCCGAAGTTCGAGACGCTGGACATCCACGTCCACGTGCCCGACGGCGCCACGCCCAAGGACGGTCCTTCGGCTGGGCTTGCGATGGTGACGGCAATCGTCTCGGTCCTGACCGGCATTCCGGTCCGCAAGGACATCGCCATGACCGGCGAGGTCTCGCTGCGCGGTAACGCCATGCCGATCGGCGGGCTGAAGGAAAAACTGATGGCGGCGCTTCGCGGCGGCATCAAGACGGTTCTGATCCCGCAGGAAAACGCCAAGGATCTGGTCGAGATCCCCGAGAACGTGAAGCAAGGGCTGGACATCATCCCCGTCAGCCACGTCCGCGAGGTTCTGAAACTGGCCCTCGTGCGCGCGCCTGAGCCGGTCGAATGGGACGAGGCGGCGGAAGAGGCCGCGGCAGCCGCCGCGCGCCTGCCCAAGGCCGAAACGCCTGCGACTCCGGTCGCGCACTGAGCGGACCTGACGCAAGACATTCGCCCCGCCGGGAAACCGGCGGGGCTTTTTTTGTTTTCCTTGCCCGGAACGAGGCGCCTTGGCGCCGCCGGGCAGCGCCCGACCGCCCCGAAGGGCGGGCGCTTCTTCAACCTCTCCGCAAGGCTGAGGGTCGGCAGTATCCGCACCATAAAGTGCAGACCGGATGCATCTCAGCGCCCGCCCGCGGTCGGACGCTGCCCTCTGTGGTAACCGGGATTGCGTCGCAGCCTTGAAATCGCCCCCCGCCCTGCCCATTCTTACGGGCGAAGGACGACCTTCCCCACATTGGGTCACATGTCCGGGACGGCCCGGCGGTTAACCGCAGGAGCATGTCATGGCGTGGATCATCCTTGTCATCGCCGGAATTTTCGAAGTCGTCTGGGCTTTCGCCATGAAGCAGTCCGATGGCTTCACCAAGCTTGTCCCGACCACAATCACCCTCGTCGCCATGATCATCAGCTTTGGCCTCTTGTCCTGGTCCATGCGGGTGCTGCCACTTGGCACCGCCTATACGATCTGGACCGGGATCGGCGCGGTCGGCGCCTTTGCGGTCGGGATCATGTTCCTGGGAGAGCCAGCGAACGCCATGCGCATCCTTGCGGCGGCGATGATCGTGGGCGGGTTGGTCCTGATGAAAATGTCCGGTTCCGCCTGATCCGAAGCGACCCGTATACCTGTTTTGTTCTTAGACAAATCTGGATTCCGGCAGGCCAACCAGACCCATTTCGCGCTGCGAACGTTTGGGATATGGTGCAGAAAAGATAACCGACAACGGGGACACACCAGATGACCGAAACCAAGACCACCGCCACGGCCGCCACCCGCAGCCGCGCCAAGCCCGCAGGCGCCGCCAAGACCGCGACTGCGGCCGCGAAGGCCAAGCCAGCGGCAAAACCCGCCGCCAAGCCTGCCGCAAAACCCGCGGCAAAACCCGCCGCACGCGCAGCAGCCAAGCCCAGGGCAGCGGTCAAGGCATCGAAGCCTGCCGAGCCTTCGGTGGGCGAGGCCGCCGCAGCGCTGGTCGGCGCGGTCGGAGAGGCGCTGTCGATCCGCAAGAAGGAACTGGTCGAGCGCGTCGTCTCCGCCTCGGGTGCCAAGAAAAAGCAGGTCAAGGACATCGTCGAACACACGCTGAAAGTGCTGGGCGATGCGCTGGCCAAGGGCGAGGAACTGAACATCCCGCCCTTCGGCAAAGCCAAGGTCAACCGCGCCCGCACCGACGACAAGGGCAACACCATGATGGTCAAGGTCAAGCAGGGCAGCGCGGCCAGAGGCAATCGCAAGGGTGCGAAACAGGGTCTTGCAGCGGCGGACGACTGAGGCTAAGACCCCCGCCGACGGGTGATTAGCTCAGTGGTAGAGCGCTTCGTTCACATCGAAGATGTCAGCGGTTCAAATCCGTTATCACCCACCATCCCAACCCGTTGATGCCGCAAATCCCCGGGGTGATTGCCTTGCCTACAGCGGCTCGATATCCCCTTCTGCACGTTGCGCGTGGAAGGTGGCCACGAAAGCCGCCAGCCGCCCCCCGGCAATCGCCTCGCGCAGGCCCGCCATCAGGTCCTGATAGTACTGCAGGTTGTGCCAGGTCAGCAGCATCGAGGCGATGATCTCTTGCGCCTTGTTCACATGGTGCAGATAGGCGCGCGAATAGTTACGGCAGGCCGGGCAGCCGCATTCCTCGTCCAGTGGTCGCGGATCATCCTGATGGCGCGCGTTGCGCAGGTTCACCTGCCCCCGCCGCGTCCAGGCCTGCCCCGTGCGACCAGAGCGTGAGGGCAGGACGCAGTCCATCATGTCCACCCCCCGCTCGACCGCGCCCACGATATCGTCGGGCTTCCCCACGCCCATCAGGTAGCGTGGCTTGTCATGCGGAAGCATTCCCGGCGCATAGTCCAGCACGCCGAACATCGCCTCCTGCCCCTCGCCCACGGCCAGCCCGCCAAGCGCATAGCCATCAAATCCGATCGCCTTCAGCGCCTCGGCGCTTTCCTCGCGCAGCTCGCGCGTGACGCCGCCCTGCTGGATGCCGAACAGCGCATGCCCCGGCCGGTCGCCAAAGGCCGCCTTCGACCGCTCGGCCCACCGCATCGACAGCCGCATGGCGCGCGCCACTTCTTCATCGGTCGCAGGCAGCGCCGGGCATTCGTCGAAACACATGACGATGTCCGACCCCAGCAGCCGCTGGATTTCCATGCTGCGCTCGGGGCTCAGCATATGCTCCGACCCGTCGATATGGGATTTGAACCGCACCCCCTCCTCGGTCAGCTTGCGCAATCCTGCAAGGCTCATCACCTGGAACCCGCCCGAGTCGGTCAAAATCGGCCGCGACCAGTTCATAAAGCGGTGCAAGCCCCCCAGCCGGTCGATCCGCTCGGCGGTCGGCCGCAGCATGAGGTGATAGGTATTGCCCAAAAGAATGTCGGCCCCGGTTGACCGCACCGATTCCGGCAGCATCGCCTTCACCGTCCCGGCAGTCCCGACCGGCATGAAGGCCGGCGTCCTGATCTCGCCCCGCGGCGTCTTGATCGCCCCGGCCCGCGCCCGGCCATCGGTCGCAGCAATCTGGAAATGAAAAGCGGTCATCGGCGCCTCGGTCCTTTTGGGGCACCCGGCCCCGACATCGGCCGCTTCATAAGGCCCGATCGGACTGAGGGAAAGCGCCTCGTTGACGGGCCCTGAACGCTCGGCTCTTTCTGGCGAAGGCCATCGCCTTCGCCATGCGATGCCATATCAGCAATCCCGCCGTGGCCCCCAAGGCCGCGGCCAGCGCCCGTCCCGCCCATGGCGGGCGCTTCTCGCCCGCCGGGACGGACGCAGGCCTTGCCGTTCTCTCGTGGCAGATGGTCTTGGGGTGATGTGGCGCTGCGGGCGGGGAAACGCGGGTCGCGTTTCCGATCCCGCCCGACCCAGAGTTCGATACTTGCATGCCCGTCCGTCATATCCCCGTTGGAAAGCACAGGCATGACAGCCCCGCGAACAGGCAGAGGACAGCACCATGAAAGACCTCGCCCCCCGCCGACTGCACCTCGGCTGGGAAGAATGGGTGTCCCTGCCCGGCCTCGGCCTGCCCGCGCTGCGCGCCAAGGTCGATACCGGCGCGCGCACCTCGGCGCTGCATGCCTTCGACATCGAACCCTTCGGCCCGGCCCGCACGCCCCACGTTCGCTTCGCCATCCACCCGATCCCGGGACGAGAGGATGTGACCATCGCCTGCTCCGCCCCGATCCTCGACCGCAGGGAAGTCACCAGTTCCAACGGCGAATCCGAACAGCGCTTCGTCATCGGCACCGATCTTGTCATCGGCGAGGAACGCTGGCCGATCGAGGTCTCGCTGACCGACCGCGGCGCCATGTCCAACCGCATGCTGATCGGCCGCCAGGCCCTGACCGAAGGCGTCACCGTCAGCCCCACCGACAGCTTCCTGCAACCCGAACTCAGCTATGACAGCTACCACTCGGCGCAGGTAAAGGACGCAGCCCCCGCCCGCACCCTGCGCGTCGCCGTCCTCAGCCGCGAACAGGGCGCCTATTCCACCCGCCGCATCGTCGAGGAAGGCGAAGCGCGCGGCCATGTGGTGGAGGTCATCGACACCGCCCGCTGCTACATGGCGCTGAATGCGCTCGCGCCCGAAATCCACTACGACGGCGCCCGCCTGCCGCATTACGATGCGGTGATCCCGCGCATCGGCGTCTCGGTCACCGCCTATGGCGCGGCGGTGCTGCGCCAGTTCCAGGCGCGCGGCACCTTCCTCGTCAACGGGCCGGACGGCATCCTCGCCAGCCGCGACAAGCTGCACGCGCACCAGATCCTCGCCCGCCAGCGCATCGGCATGCCCGCCACCGCCTTCGCCGCCAGCCCCAAGGACACCGACAACCTGATTGCCCTGTCAGGCGGCGCTCCACTGGTCGTCAAGCTGCTGGAAAGCTCTCAAGGCAAGGGTGTCGTCCTCGCCGAAACCCCCGCCGCCGCGCAATCGGTGATCTCGGCCTTCCGCGGCCTCAAGGCAAACTTCCTGGTGCAGGAATTCGTGGCCGAGGCAAAGGGCGAAGACATCCGCTGCCTCGTTATAGACGGTCGCGTGGTTGCCGCCATGCGCCGTCAGGCCGCGATGGGCGAGTTCCGCTCGAACCTTCACCAGGGCGGCACCGCCCTGCCCGCCCGCATTTCGAAAGCCGAACGCGAAACCGCGATCCGCGCCGCCCGCGCCTTCCGCCTCGGCCTCTGCGGCGTAGACCTGCTGCGCACCGCCTCCGGTCCGAAGGTGCTCGAGGTCAACTCCTCCCCCGGCTTCACCGGGATCGAGGCCGCCTCGGGCAAGAACGTCGCAAGCTTCCTCTTCGACGCCATCGAACGCGCCGTCCGGCCGACACCCGCAAGGCGACGCAAAAAGGACTGACGCCCCCGCTTTCGCCTTGCCGAAATATCCTCGGGGTGAGGCGCGGCCCCGCGCCGAGGGGCAGAAAGCCCCTCTTTCGCGGCGAACCATCCGGCTTGGCGATCACCAACAACGGGTCGATACTGGCGACCACTGGAAAGGCCAACGCTCAAAGGGGTGGAGACATGGCGATCAAACGCATGGATAACATCGCGATCGTCGTCGATGACCTCGACGCGACGATCGAGTTTTTCCTCGAACTAGGTCTCGACCTCGAGGGCCGAGCCATGATCGAAGGTGAATGGTCCGGGCGCGTCACCGGGCTGGCCGATCAGCGTGTCGAGATTGCCATGATGCGCACGCCCGATGGACACAGCCGGATCGAGCTTTGCCGCTACATCGCTCCGCCGATCGTCGCGGATCACCGCAACGCACCGGTGAATGCTCTGGGCTACTTGCGTGTCATGTTCGCCGTAGACGACCTCCAAGAGACCATCGAACGGCTTGCAAGGCGGGGCGCGCAACTCGTCGGCGAATTGGTCAATTACCAGGACATCTATCTGCTTTGCTACATCCGCGGACCCGAGGGTATTCTCATCGGACTTGCGCAGGAACTCCGCTGACGATGACCTGGCCCGCGCGCGCGTCCGAAATTCCCGACCGTTCCTGTCTCCATACCAAAGCCATACCGGACCCATACCATTTCCAGACACCCGCCGGCACTGGACCCGAGGACCGCTAACTCCTATATGGAAGGTCTGTTAACGCTTGAGGCTTCCATGACCAGCCACAGCCCGGAGCTTGTCGAAGGCGCGCCGCTGATCCGCCCGTCGACCACCGATCATCCGCTTTACGAGGATGTCGTGGGCGCTTGCCGGACCGTGTTCGACCCCGAGATTCCGGTGAACATCTACGACCTTGGACTGGTCTATACCATTGATATCTCTACAGAAAACGAAGTCGATATCCTGATGACGCTGACCGCCCCCGGCTGTCCCGTGGCGGGCGAGATGCCGGGCTGGGTCGCCGATGCCGTGGAACCCCTGCCGGGGGTAAAGCACGTCAACGTTCAGATGACGTTCGAGCCACAATGGGGCATGGATATGATGTCCGACGAAGCCAAGCTCGAGCTTGGCTTCATGTGATGAACGCCACCCGCCGCATCCGCGGTCAGACTGCCGCAAACCCTGCCGAGACGGCCGAAAAGGCACAAGAATTACTTTGTGAATTCAATGCCTTGCCTGCCAATGCTCGCACGGCTCCCGCACTGCTGGAAAAGCTGCTCGGCACATGGAACGGTGCAGTGGTCCGTGCCCCTTTCCATGTCGATCTCGGGCTGAACGTCCATTTCGACGAAGGCTGTTTCGTAGATGCGAACTGCGTGATCCACGATCAGGCAGAGGTTCTGATAGGCTCTTTCACCCAGGTCTCCACAGGTGTCAAAATCCTGACCTGCGACCCCGAAAACCCCATATCCCCCCGTCGCATACGCATCGGCCGCAACGTCTGGATCGGCGCCAATGCAGTGATCCACCCCGGAGTGACCATAGGCGATGACACCATAGTCAGTGCAGGCTCAGTGGTGACGACGGATGTTCCCGAAGGTGCGACGGTTGCGGGGAATCCTGCCAAGATCATCTGCTGAAAGCATTTTTTCCGCTTTCGCCATAGCTTGAGATTGCTACGCCGAAAGCCTACATTATTGGTCGGAAAAGAAGGAACCCTTCCCATGTTCGGCATTCCCGGCAAACAGGCCATCACCATTACGCCCGCCGCCGCCACGCAGATCGCGCGGCTGATGCAGCGTCAGGGTTCGGCTGGCCTGCGCATCGGGGTCAAGAAGGGTGGTTGCGCGGGCATGGAATACACCATGGATTTCGCAGCCGACGTGAACCCGATGGACGAGCTGGTCGAACAGGATGGCGCCCGGGTAATGATCGCCCCGATGGCGCAGATGTTCCTGTTCGGGACCGAAATCGACTATCAAAGCTCGCTGCTGGAATCGGGTTTCAAATTCAACAACCCCAACGTGGCCGAGGCCTGTGGCTGCGGCGAGTCGATCAAGTTCAAGGACGCCTGATCTTCTGTCTTTCGGATCTGATCCACTCAAAAGACCCAATCCCTGTTTCCTACCCGCACGCAAGCGTGTAAGCCTTTGCCGCAATGCGGAAACAGGGGAAGAGAATGCGCAAACTCGCCGCCGGAAACTGGAAGATGAACGGGCTGTCCGCCAGCCTGCCCGAGGTGGCGGCGCTGATCGCCGCCCATCCCGATCCGGCCTGCGAGGTTCTGCTCTGCCCGCCCGTGACTCTGCTTGCCCCGATGGCAACCGCTGCTGCGGGCCGGATCGCGGTCGGCGGGCAGGACTGCCATACCGATACGTCCGGCGCGCACACCGGCGACATCTCGGCCCAGATGCTGGTCGATGCAGGGGCCACCTATGTCATCCTGGGCCATTCCGAACGTCGCGCCGATCACGGCGAGACCGACGCGCTGGTCCGCGCCAAGGCCGAGGCTGCACTGACCGCTGGCCTGATCGCCATCGTTTGCATCGGAGAGACCGCCGGGCAACGCGACGCAGGCACGACGCTGGAAGTCACCGGCACCCAGCTTGCCGGATCCGTTCCCGATAGTGCCACCCCCGCCAACACCGTCATCGCCTATGAGCCCGTCTGGGCCATCGGCACCGGCCGCACCCCAACCCTCCCCGAGATCGCCGAGGTCCACGCCGACCTGCGCGCCCGCCTTATTGCGCGATTTGGCGCTGCCGCATCCGGGTTCCGGCTGCTTTACGGCGGCTCTGTCAAACCCTCGAACGCCACCGAGATATTCGCCTTGTCGAACGTCGACGGGGCGCTCGTCGGCGGCGCCAGCCTGAAGGCCGCCGATTTCGGCGCCATCGTCTCGGCGTTGTCGAAAGCCTGATCTGGCGCCCGACGGGAGTGGTTGGCTCACCCCGCGTCGCGGGTGCCCCCGGCGGAATTCCCGCCACAGAACCTTCGGACATGTCGCCACCAGACAAGCAGTGGACATGGGCCGGGTGCTTTCCTGCCCCGGAAGAGGATTTCGAACCATCATGACGCTTGCCGCGACCCGCCCCGCGCCGCCCGGCCTTCTGGCCGCGAACCTGATCTGCATGGCGTCGATGATGATCTGGGCCGCAGGGCTGCCAGCGGCAGAACTTCTGATCCCGCATGTTCCACCGATCCCGCTTGCGGCAATGCGCCTGCTGCTGGGCGCTGCCCTGCTGCTGCCGCTGTGGTGGCTGCTGGACGGCTGGCAGTCTCTGGCGCAGGCGAATTGGGGCCGCGGTATCGTGGTCGGCGGCATCTGTCTTGGCATCGGGGCGATCCTGCTGATCTACGCACAGGCTGCAACCGACGCCGTGACAGTCGCCGTTATCAGCGCAACCGCCCCTGTCGTCGCAATCGCACTGAAATGCCTGCTTGAGGCGAGGAAGGTCACCGCGCGGCTGATCATCGGGCTGGTGCTCAGCCTGATCGGGGGTCTTGCCTCCTACGCCGCCGCCATGGGCAGCCTGACGCTGGGGTTTGGTGCTTTGGCAGCGCTTGGGTCGGTCGTGGCCTATACCTGGGGATCGCGCGCGACCGTCACCTCCTTCCCTTCGCTGTCGCCCGTCGGGCGCACCGCGATCACCGTCACCGGTGCGGCCATCGTCGCCTGCATGGTGTCCGTAGTGTATTTCTCATTCGGCGGGGATAGCCCGGACTGGGCGGAAATCGGATGGCCCGAGATTGGCGCGCTTGGGCTTTATGGCGCGGGCGCCATCGCGGTCAGCCAGCTTTTGTGGATCATGGCTGTTGGTCAGCTGGGCATAGGCATGTCCAGCCTGCATCTGAATGCGGCACCCTTCTATGTGATGATCCTGTTGTTCCTGCTTGGCGGCGCCTGGAGCTGGCCACAGGCCATCGGCGCAGCCGTGGTCGGGCTGGGCGTGCTTATCGCTCAAGGCATCCTGCGACTGTCCCGGACGTGACATGCAGACCCTCAGCCAGTCGCCGACCGATCCGGCCTTCGTCCAGAACCCCTATGCCTTCTACGACCGCGCGCGTGCGGGCGGGCACTTCTTCCACTGGCAGGAATACGGCCTGACCTGCGCCACCTCGCATGAGGCGGTGTCCGCCATCTTTCGCGACCGCCGCTTTGGCCGCGAGGTGCCGCCCGAATACCGCAAACCGATCCCGCCGCACCTCGCCCCCTTCTACGCTGTCGAGGCGCATTCGATGCTGGAGCTGGAGCCGCCCCGCCATACGCGCCTGCGCGGACTGGTGCTGCGCGCCTTCACCTCGCGCCGGATCGCGGCGCTGGAGCCGGAAATTGCGCGGCTCAGTCACGACCTGATTGATCTTTTCCCCGAGGGCGACTTCGACCTGCTGAGGGAATTCGCACAGAAACTGCCGGTCATCATCATTGCCCGTCTTCTCGGCGTCCCGGAAGAAATGTCGGACGACCTGCTTCGCTGGTCGAATGCGATGGTCGGCATGTACATGGCGGGCCGCACACGGGAAACCGAGGATCGCGCCGTGGCCGCGACCGAGGCTTTCGTTGCCTTCATGCGCTCTTACGTCGAGGAACGCCGCCTGCGCCCCGCCGATGACCTGATCACCAGCCTCATTGCTGCCGAAGAGTCGGGTGAAAAGCTGTCGACGGATGAACTCATCACAACCTGTATCCTGCTTCTGAACGCGGGACACGAGGCAACTGTCCATTCGATCGGCAATGGCGTGAAAACGCTTCTTGAGACCGGAACGCCGCTACAGGCTCTCGCCCCCGCCAACGTGGCGGCCACAGTTGAGGAAATCCTGCGATACGACCCGCCGCTGCATCTGTTTACCCGCCACGCTTACGAAACCGTCGAGGTTCTGGGCCAGACCTTCCAACGCGGCGATCAGGTGGCGCTGCTTCTGGCTGCCGCCAACCGGGATCCGGCAGTCTGGCCCATGCCTGACCGCTTCGACCCGAACCGGCCCGCCAAGACCAACGTTGCCTTCGGCGGCGGCCTGCATTTCTGTGTCGGCGCGCCGCTTGCCCGCCTTGAACTCCAGATTGCCCTGCCGATCCTGTTCGCGCGCCTTCCGTGTCTCCGGCTGGCTCAGCCCCCTGCCTATGCCGATGTCTACCATTTCCACGGCTTGCAGCGGCTGACGGTCAACGGCTCCTGATTTCTTCTTGGCACCAAATACCCCGGGGGAGCCGCCGGAACGGCGGCAGGGGGCAGCGCCCCCGCGCGCCATGTCCGTGCGGCAGCGCGGACGTGGCTGATCGCTTGCGCGCCGAAGGCGCGCGCCGCCTGATCACAACGGCAGGACCGTCGTCGCCTTGATCTCTTCCATGCTCAGCAGCGCGGTCACGTTGTAGATGCGCACCTCGGAGATCAGCGCCTGATAGAAGGTGTCATAGGCCCGCGCGTTCGCGACCCTGACCTTCAGGATATAGTCGATATCGCCTGCCAGCCGGTGCGCCTCCAGCACTTCGGGTCGCTCCTGCAGCACCTGCAGGAACCGGCGCTGCCATTCGGCTTCGTGCTCGCTGGTGCGGATGAGAACAAAGAAGCAAGCCTCCAGCCCCAGCGTCTCGGCGTCCAGCAGCGCAGTCTGGCGCAGGATCACGCCGGCCTCTTTCATCCGCCGGATCCGGTTCCAGACGGGGGTCTTTGACGACCCCACCTTACGCGCGATCTCATCCAGCGATTGCGCCGCATCCTCCTGCAGTTCGACAAGAATTTTCCGGTCCATATCGTCCAGCCGGGCGGCCATTCGCAGTTTCCCCCTGTTTCAGGAACCTCGTTCCATCCTGCGCCAGAATGGGAACAAACATCCTTATCTGCAAGCCCTACTGGCGCAAACACGGGAAAATGTCCTATTTTGTTAGCAGATTTTCATGCCCGGACCCACTTGACCATGACTGCTCACCAAAATCCTGCAACCGCAGTCACCGCCCCCGGACAGGTGGCCTTCGTCGGCGCGGGTCCGGGCAGCGCCGATCACCTCACCCTGAAGGCCGCTTGGGCGCTGGCCGAGGCAGAGGTAGTGATTTACGACCGGCTGGTCGGGGCCGAGGTTCTGGCGCTTGCCAATCCGGCCGCTCTGATGATCGACGCAGGGAAAGAGGGCTTCGGCTCCTCCACCCCGCAGGGCGAGATCAACGCCCTGATCGTGAACCATGCCTTGACCGGCGCTCGTGTCGTTCGCCTGAAAGGCGGCGACAGCGGCATCTTCGGTCGCTTGGACGAAGAGGTCGAGGCGCTTGAAGCCGCCGCTATTGGCTGGTCCATCGTTCCCGGCCTGACCGCCGCTGCTGTCGCTACCGCCAGCATAGGGCAAAGCCTGACCCGGCGCGGGCGTAACGCCTCTGTGCGTATCGTCACGGGGCATGGCGTTTCGGGCTTTGCCGAACAGGACTGGCGCGGCATGGCCCGCAAGGGCGAGGTCGCGGCGATCTACATGGGCAAGAAATCGGCCCGTTTCATCCAGGGACGGCTGATGATGCACGGCGCCGATCCGTCGACCGCCATCACCATCGTCGAAAACGTTTCCCGCGCGGACGAACAGGTGATCGCCACAACGCTCGCCACCCTGCCCGAGGCGCTTTCCGGGGTTTCGGGGCCTGCCGTCATATTGTACGGACTGGCGCCGCGCCGGGCCGCCGCTGCGCTTGTCGAATTGAAGGAGGCGCTCGCATGAAGGGCCGTTTTTCCCCCAAGGTCGTGACCGCCAACGACCTGCGCCTTGGCGATGTGATCTACCTGACCGCCGACGACCGCTGGTCGCGTCACCACAACGAGGCCGAGTTGATCGAGGATGAGGCGCATGCCCAACTGCGCCTGCTGTTCGCCAGCGCCCAGAAGCTGAGCGTTGTCGGCGCTTATCTCGCCGACGCCAAGCAAGGGCCAAACGGCCCGGAACCCACCCACTTCCGCGAGGAGTTCCGCACGCGCGGCCCCTCGAACTACTTCCACGGCAAGCAATCCGACGACGCCACGCAGCCCCGGACCTGAGGTCCGGCGCATTCCATCAGACGCAGCGAGCAGCCATGTACGACTATAGCGAATTCGATGAGGCCTTTGTCCGCGAACGTGTCGCGCAATTCACCCATCAGGTCGAGCGCCGCCTTGACGGCAGCCTGACCGAGGATGAGTTTCGCCCGCTGCGCCTGATGAACGGGCTCTATCTGCAACTGCATGCCTACATGCTGCGGATCGCCATCCCCTATGGCACGCTGAACCCGCGCCAGATGCGCCAACTGGGTATGATCGCCGACCGCTGGGACAAGGGCTATGGCCACTTCACCACCCGGCAGAACATCCAGTTCAACTGGCCGAAGCTGGAAGATGTGCCCGCCATCCTCGGCGCGCTGGCCGATGTCGGCATGCATGCGATCCAGACCTCCGGCAACTGCGTGCGCAACGTGACCGCCGACCATTTCGCCGGTGCCGCCGCCGATGAGATCGAGGATCCCCGTCCCATCGCCGAACTGCTGCGCCAATGGTCGACCGACCACCCGGAATTCCAGTTCCTGCCGCGCAAGTTCAAGATCGCCGTCACCGGCAGCCCGAATGACCGCGCCGTCACCAAGGCCCATGACATCGGCCTGCGCATGGTCCGCAACTCGGCCGGTGAACCCGGTTTTGAGGTCATGGTCGGCGGCGGTCTCGGCCGCACCCCCATGATTGGCCATACGGTGCGGGAATTCCTGCCGAAAGCCGACCTTCTGCCTTACGTCGAGGCCATCCTCAGCGTCTACAACGCCATTGGTCGCCGCGACAACAAGTACAAGGCGCGCATCAAGATCACGGTGCATGAGACCGGCGTCGAAGAAATCACCCGAATGATCGAGGATCGCTTCGCCGAAATCCGTCCCGATTTCCACGGCCACGATCAGGCCCTGCTGGCCGAGATCGAGGCCGCCTTTGCCCCGCCCGCCTTCCGTGATGCCGATACGGGGGCCTATGACGCCTTCTACAAGGCCGATCCGGTGTTCCGCTCCTGGGCCGACACCAACCTGGCCGAACACCGCAACCCACAATACGCCGTCGTCACGATCAGCCTGAAGGCGCATGGTGAAACGCCCGGCGATGCGACCGGCGACCAGATGCGCCTGATGGCAGATCTGGCCGAACGCCACGCCCATTCCGAGCTGCGCATCAGCCACGAGCAGAACGTGATCCTGCCCCATGTCCACAAGTCCGACCTGCCCGCTTTGCACGCGGCGCTGGCCCAGGCCGGGCTTGCGACGGCCAACGTCGGCCTGATCTCGGACATCATCGCCTGCCCCGGCATGGATTATTGCGCGCTGGCGACCGCCCGCTCGATCCCGATCGCACAACAGATCGCGACCCGCTTCGACGAGCTGAAGCTGGAGCATGATATCGGCCCGCTGAAGATCAAGATTTCAGGCTGCATCAACGCCTGTGGCCACCACCACGTCGGCCATATCGGCATCCTTGGCCTGGACCGCGCAGGCGTCGAGAACTACCAGATCACGCTTGGCGGCGATGGCACCGAGACGGCCGCCATCGGCGAACGCGCCGGTCCCGGCTTTGCGTACGATGAGATCGTGCCCGCCATCGAGCGGCTGGTCGGCGCCTACCTGTCCGTGCGCGAGACGCCCGAGGAAACCTTCCTCGAAACCTTCCGCCGCACCGGCATGGCGCCGTTCAAGGCTGCCCTCTACTCCGAGGAAGGCGCGCAGGATGCCGCTTGATCCGGTCTTTTCGACGATAGCCGACCGCGTGGCCGAACTGAACGACCGCTACAAGTATCACGCGGCCGTCTCGGTTCTGGAACAGGCGCTGGCGGATGAGGATGTGGGACGCACCGCGCTGGTGTCGTCCTTCGGCGCGGAATCCGTGGTGCTCTTGCACATGATCTCGGTCATCGACCGCACCACGCCGGTGTTGTTCATCGACACCGAGATGCTGTTCACCGAGACGCTGGAATATCAGCAAGAGGTGGCCGAAAAGCTGGGCCTGACCAACATTATCACGGTCAAGGTCGACCCCAAGAAGCTGGCCTTCGAAGACCCCGACGGCACCCTGCACCAGTTCAACACTGACGCCTGCTGCGCCCTGCGCAAGACCGAGCCGCTGGAACGTGCCCTGTCCGGCTATGACGCCTGGATCACCGGCCGCAAGCGCTATCAGGGCAGCACCCGCGCGAATGTGGAGTTCTTCGAGGCCGAGGGTGATCTGCGCATCAAGGTCAATCCGCTGGCCCATTGGGGCAAGGAAGACCTGCAGGACTACATGATCAACAACCGCTTGCCGCGTCACCCTCTGGTGGCCAAGGGCTATCCATCTATCGGCTGCGCCCCTTGCACCAGCCCGGTGAAACCGGGTGAGGATGAACGGGCGGGCCGCTGGCGCGGATCGGCGAAGACCGAATGCGGCATCCATTTTATCAACGGGCGTGCCGTGCGCGGCCCCGTCACACAGGAAAACGCGGCATGAGCGTGATTGTCACCGATACGGGCTTTGCCCCCGACGACTGGACGGCGGGCTTTGCCACGATGGCCGATCTGGACAGCCAGCCGGGCCCAGCAGCCTTCGATCTGGTGAACACCGACGACCCGTCGCGCCTGTCGAACCGGCTGGCCGACATCCAGTTGATCCGTATCGCCTTTCCGGCGTTCAACGACGGTCGCGGCTTCACGCTTGGTCGCCGTCTGCGCAAGATGGGCTTCACCGGCCGCCTGCGCGCTGCCGGTCCGGTGATCGCTGACCAATACGCCATGTTCCGCCGCACCGGCTTTGACGAAGTCGAAATCCCCGACGAAATCGCCGAGCGCCAACCAGAGGATCAGTGGCTGTTCCGGGCCGACTGGCGCGCCCACGACTATCAGGCCCGCCTGCGCGCCTGAGACGCCTTTCCCAACTCCCTTCACTCGCGTATTGCAAAGCCGATCATCCATGACCGAAATGACCGCCGTGACCGCCAACCAGACCCTTGCCGCCCGCCTGCCCGATGCCCAGACGGTGACTGCCGTAAAGCATTGGAACGACCGTCTGTTTTCGTTCCGCGTGACCCGGCCCGCCTCACTGCGCTTCCGTTCGGGTGAGTTCGTGATGATCGGGCTTATGGGCGACAACGGCAAACCGCTGCTGCGGGCCTATTCCATCGCCTCGCCGTCCTGGGATGAAGAGCTGGAGTTCTACTCGATCAAGGTGCCCGATGGCCCGCTGACCTCGAAACTGCAGCACATCAAGGTAGGCGACGAGATCATCCTGCGCCCCAAGCCCGTGGGCACCTTGGTGCATGACGCGCTGCTGCCCGGCCGCCGCATCTGGTTCCTGGCCACCGGCACCGGCCTTGCCCCCTTCGCCAGCCTGATGCGCGATCCCGAGACTTACGAGAAATACGAGCAGGTGATCATGATGCACACCTGTCGCGAGAAGTCCGAACTGGAATATGGCCGCCAGTTGGTCGAAACCCTGAAGGACGATCCGCTGATCGGAGAGCTGGTCGAGGGCAAGCTGCTGTATTACCCGACCACCACACGCGAAGAGAGCCCGTTCATGGGCCGCATTACCGACAACCTGACCAGCGGCAAAGTCTTTGCCGACCTGAATATTGAACCGATCGACCCCGAGGAAGACCGCGCCATGGTCTGCGGCAGTTTGGCCTTCAACCATGATGTGAAGGCCGTGCTGGAGACATTCGGCCTGCATGAGGGCGCGAATTCAGAGCCGCTGGAATACGTGGTCGAAAAGGCCTTTGTCGGCGACGGTATCTGAACCAACCGATCCCAAAAGAAAACCGCCGCCGGATCGCTCCGGCGGCGGTTTTTGCTTTATGCCTTGCCGATTACAGGCCCATCGCCTGCTTCAGCTGGTCCAGCACTGTCTGCACGGCCGCCGGGTTGTCCTTGACCTGGTCGTAGGTCGCCAGAAGCGTGTCCTTGATCGACTGCGAAATCGGCGCGTCCTGAATGCGCGTCGTGATGTCGGTCGCGGTCAGCTTGGTCGCGTCCCACACCATCGAAGCGGCGTCGCCGACTGCGTTGGCCGCATTGCCTGCCGCCTCACCTACGGCGCCTGCCGCAGTGCTTGCGGCATCGCCAACGGCGCCAGCAGCTTCGCCGACCGCACCGGCCGCACTGTTGGCGGCATCGGAAGCCGCGTCTGTCGCGGCTGCCGCCGCTGCGGCGGCTTCATCGGCGGCTTTCTGGGCTGCGGCGGCGGCATCGGCCGCTGCCTTTTCCTCTGCGGCCTTGGCGTCGGCTGCGGCCTTTTCCGCCGCTACTGCCGCCTCGGTCGCCGCGCGCTGCGCCGGCACATAGCTCAATTGGTAATAAGCGCCCGCAGCTACAACCAGCGCGATCACGATAAGAACCAACCTGTTCATTTCCGTCAGCCTCCCCTGCACCGGGCTTCTCTGCCCGCATGGCGCCATATCGCACTTCCCGACCCGCATGGAAAGCATGATCGCACAAGACCGATCTCTCCGATTGCCGGTTGAAAGCCGCCATCCCGAAGTTTATCTTGTCGCCCTCTGATCAATTACCGAAGGAAACACGCCATAGCTCGCAGACCCCACAATGCCCCGCCGCAACGCGAAACGGGCCCCCGCGTCAACGACCGTATCCGCTCTGCCGAAATCCGACTGATTGGCGCCGATGGCGAGAATGTCGGCGTCGTAACCCCCGCCCGGGCGATGGCGATGGCAGCGGAAGCAGGGTTGGACCTGGTCGAAATCTCGCCCAACGCGGAACCGCCGGTCTGCAAGATCATGGATTTCGGCAAGTTCAAGTACGAAACGCAAAAGCGCGAGGCCGAGGCGCGCAAGAAACAGAAGATCATTGAGATCAAGGAAATCAAGTTCCGCCCCGGAACCGATACCCATGATTACGATGTGAAGATGCGCTCGGTGACCAAATTCCTGGAAGAGGGCGACAAGGTGAAGGTCACCCTGCGCTTCCGTGGCCGCGAGATGGCGCACCAGGAGCTGGGGCTTGAACTCTTGAACCGTGTCGCCGCCGATGTGGGCGAAAATGGCAAGGTTGAAAGCATGCCCAGGCTTGAAGGCCGCCAGATGGTGATGATGATCGCGCCGAAGTAAGGCTGTCGCATCACGTCACAAACGGGGCGCGGGGCAACCGCGCCCTTTTGCTTTTCAGCGGGTGCGTTCGCGCAGTTGCGGCCGGATCGGGATTTCCTTCAGCAGCCCGCCCACGCCCATCCCTGCGATGTCGTCGTCGCTGACCTCCAGCCCGCAGGCCATCCGTTCCAGCACCCAGTCCGCGCCATTCAGCGCGGGCGATCTTGCACAACCCGGCAGGCCCAGAACCGGCCGATGCCCAAGCGCACCGTGGAACAACAGGTTGCCCGGATCGACCGGCATTCCGAACCGCGCCACCGTGCCACCGGCGGCGCGGACCGCCTCCGGCCCGGTGTCCATCAGGTCAGAGGTTGCCGATCCGGTCAGGATCAGCAACATATCGCCGGGAAGAATTCTCAGGGCGTCGGCCATGGCCAACGTCTCGTGCGGCACCGTCTCGACCCCGGCAAGCTCCATCCCCAGCGCCTTCAGCCGCGCCTCGACCGCGCGGCGGCCCTTGGCGATAAGCTTGTCCTCCTGCCCGGGAACATCCGTCATCAGCAGCCCTGCCGAACGCAATGTAACCGGGCGCACCCGTACCGCGCCCCGTGCCACCTCGCAGGCCCTCGCCAGGGCTGCCTTGGAAACGGCGTAGGTGATGATCTTGACCGTTCCCACCAGCAGCCCTGCCTCGACCCGCGCAAACGGCGCGAGCGTGGCAAGCGTCAGCGCCGGATCAATCCGGTTCAGCGCGTGGATTGCACGGGCATCGATCTCGACAATCCCCGGCCCGATGGCGTTCAGGTTGACTCGACCGGTGAATGCCTCGGTCTGCGAAAGGTTGGCCGCAGTCGGGTCAGGGACCAGCGCCTTTGCAAGCCGGGTCGCCGCAGCGTCTTCGGCGACATCATCCTGCCCCAGTCGTGCAACCGTCACCGACAAGACGCCGTCGGCAAGAAGGCCCTCGATTTCGGTCCTGCCCAGAACCTGCCCCTTCCGCAGCCTCCGGCCACCCAGCATCAACGAATGCGCCAGAATCGCGCCCTCTGCCTGTGCCACCGGAACCGGGCCGAATTCCATCAGCCGCGCCTCAGAACCTGGGTGATCTGGGCCATAATCGACACAGCAATCTCGGCAGGGCTTTTCGCACCGATATCAAGACCAACGGGGGCGTGGATGCGGGCTATGCTTTCCTCCGCCACGCCATCTGCCCGCAACCGCTCCAGCCGCTTGGCATGAGTGCGCGTGGAGCCAAGGCAACCGATGTAAAAGACCGGTGAGTCCAGCGCAATCCGCAGCGCCGGATCGTCCAGCTTGGGGTCATGGGTCAAAGTGACAACCGCCATCCGTCGATCAGGCTTCAAATCGGCCAGCGCCTCGTCGGGCCAGTCGTTAAGGATTGTCTCTCCCGGAAAACGGTCTGCCGAACCGAAGGCGTCGCGCGGGTCGATCAGTATAGGGTCATAGCCACAGGCGCGCGCCATCTGAAGCAGCGGCTGAGCGATATGAACCGCACCGATCACCGCCATGCGAAGCGGCGGATTGTGGACCGCTATGAAGCGGCCATCCTCTTCAAGGCCCGAGCGATCGGATCGCAGGCGTTCGCTGACTGCCGGATCGGCGCCATCGCTCAGCGAAGGCTGCCAGGTGCGGGTGTCCGTAACCAGCGCGATCGCCCTCGGCTCTGCGCGCGCGGCTACCAACTGATCAAGCAGGGCTTCGGGCAGTGCGCTGCCGACCGGTGTCACCATCACGCGGATGGTCCCGCCACAGGCAAGTCCCACCGAAAACGCCGTCTCGTCGCTGACGCCGTAGGTCAGGAGGCGCGGCTTTCCGTCGGACAGCGCATCAAGCGCCTCGGACACCACCGCCCCCTCGACACAACCGCCCGAGACCGATCCCATGATCTCTCCGCCGCCCGATATGGCCAGCATGCTGCCAACAGGCCGGGGCGCCGAACCCCAGGTCTGGACCACGGTGGCAAGCGCAGCCCCACGCCCTGCCCGATGCCACCCCAGCGCAATTTCAGGAATGCCGTCATGTTCGGCGCGTTGCATCGGTTCACCCCGGTTATTTCCGCTGGACTATGACGCCAGCCACAGCGTCGCGCTATAGGCCAAAAGACTATTGCCTGGGTCGGTATTCAAGACTGGTCGCGGCATAAGGCCGGTTCGGGGGGCCGTCCTCGCTGCCGTCCGTGACCTTGAAGAAATGCATGTAGTCCATCTCACCGTCGTAGAAGCCGCCCCAGGCCCAGCCGTGCCGGGCGAAAATCCCGAGAACCGCCGAGGCCGGGGTGATCTTCCCCGGCTGGTCATTGCGGGCGGCATATTGTGCGGCGGTAGGTGGCCACCATCCCGACCTGGGATCATGGAACGGGTTCAGCAGCGGATTTATGTCGATGCGTAGCCGTATGCATGCGAACTCCATTCGCCGGGATCGTCCTGCGCCTTTTCGCAATAAAAACCGACGGTGTCGTTCTTCTCTGCGTAAACGCGAGAGCCGTAGTTCTCCCACGGTTCGATCCTTTCGATCGGGAAACGTTCCTGAAACAACTCATCGAAAATCTGGCAACCTCGGGGGCGAGTTGTCTATGCACCACGATCTGGCCTGATCGCTCGGCGCCGTTGAAATCGACAAAGGCTATGCTCACCACCGAAAGATCGTCGAAGCCGACAGGGCAACCTTCCTGCCAGGAAACCCCGGTCATCGCCACCCGCGCCCCGTCTGACAGGTTGGCGATGGCTTCCGAACCCTGCCCGAGCGCCTGAGAGGACAGGACCGCTGCAACTGCGGCCAGGCATAAGTCTTTCATCGACCTCCTCCCCTAGCTCAGTGCGTGCAACAACCGATCCTTCTCGCCGTCGTCGCCTGCCTGCGCTACCGCCTCGGCCAGCGCCTGCAATGACGCTATCGAATGACCTGCGCGAAAACTGTCGACGTGGGGCAGCATAGCCCGAATTCCGCTGGCCCTGGGCGCAAATCCATCCCAGCGCAGCAGCGGGTTGATCCAGATCAGACGGCGGGCCGACAGGTGCAGGCGCTCCATCTCGCGCGACAAGACCTCGGCATCACCCCTTTCCAGCCCGTCGGTGATCAGCAGCACCAAAGCGCCCTGCCCCAGCACGCGGCGAGACCAGTCGCGATTGAAGGTATGCAGGCTGGCCCCGATCCGCGTTCCGCCCGACCAGTCCTGCGCCTCGGCCCCCGCCGCCTTCAGTGCAGCGTCCACGTCGCGGCGCGCCAGATGCCGGGTGATGTTGGTCAGCCGCGTACCGAAGGTAAAGGCATGGACACGCGCCCACCCGCGACCGCGCTGGTTCGCGACCGAATGCACGAAATGCAGCACCATCCGAGAGTATTGCGACATCGACCCCGAGATATCGCATAGCACCACAAGGTTCGGCGGGCGCGTCACGGGCAACCGCCGCGCGATGCGACCGATTTCTCCTCCCTGGCGCAGGGCATCGCGCATCGTGCGTCGCCAGTCGGGCCGCACCCCGTTGGCATTGGCACGGCTGCGGCGCGACACCAAGGGCGCCACCGGCAGCGACAGCCGCGCCAGCATCCGCCTGGCTTCCGCTGCCTCATCCGCACTCATCTGCTCAAAATCCAACGTGCGCAGCCTTTCCTCTTGCGAGGCGGTCAACCGGGAATCGATCTCGATCTGCGCCTCGGGTCGCTCAGGCTCGGGCAAGTCACTTGCGATGCCATCGAGCAAGGCCTCCGCCGCGCGTTTCTCGGCCGGGGCCGCCGCGCGATCCTCCTGCGCGCCGCGCAGCGAGGGCATCAGCAGGCTCATCATATGTTCCAGATATTGCGGATCGCGCCAGAACAGGCGGAAGACCTGAGCAAAAACCGTCCGATGCTCGGGACGGCTGACGAAACAGGCGTGCAGCGTCCAGTAGAAATCCTGTCGTTCGGTGAAGCCCGCCGCCTCGACCGCACGGATCGCGTCGATCACCCGGCCCGGACCGATGGGCAGCCCTGCCTTGCGCAGGGCGCGGGCGAAATGAGCGATATTGCGCGGCAGCTTGCCCTCGGACGGCAAGAGAACGGGATCAGCCACATCCCGCCGCCAGCGTGCGCTTAATATTCTGACGGTGCACATCCTCGTAAGGAGGCCATAAGGTCAGCGACCCTGCCTCCAGTTGAGGCGCGATTGCCTCGGCCAAGCGCATCTGCGCCAGTTCCGGTTGGTCCCATAGCCGCATCAGCCAGCGGATATAGTCCGCAGTCGCCGTGAGTAGCGAGGCATCATAGCCGCCTTTGGCGATGACCTCGGGCGCGCCGTGATTGGGCAGAACCTTCGAAGGTTCCAGCACGAACAGGCGTTCTATATCAGCCAGATGCAAGGCAAAGCTCTCAGGCTCGCCCACATAGGTGACGCTGTCTTCTACCGTATCCCCCGCGATCAGCACCCGTGTTTGCGGCAACCACAACACCACCGCATCGTCGCTGTGGATATTTGCCTCGATCAGCACCACCTCTGTGTCACCGATCAGCAGCCGCATCTCGCCATCGAAAACCTTCGTGGGCAGGATCAGTGGTGAGATTGCGGGCCCCCCGCTCAGCTTGCCTTGCTCGATCGCGTGGCGGTCGCGCGAGAGGTGATCGTAGGTCTTGCGACAGGCAATCACCTCGCAATCGGCAAAGACCTCGGTTCCGGCAACGTGATCCAGATGGCAATGGCTCAGCACGACAGTGATCTGCCGTGCGCCCTCGGCCTCGACCGCATGCCGAACCGCGCGAGCGTGGTCCAGCGACACATGCGTGTCATAGACCAGCGCCTGATCGCCGCTGACCACGGCATAGCTGGCGATGCCCAGCGAAAGCGCGCCATCATCGACCCAGTTAGCCCCCGGTGCGAAACGCTGCCCCTCGATGCGACCGTCGTAAAAGGCCAGCACGCCCGGTCGGGGCCGCAGAATGCGCAGATGCTCGGCAATGCTCATGCAGTCACCATCGTGCCGCGCGCCTCGTCCAGCAGCCGCTTCGCCTCGGAGCCCTGCAGCCGCTGGATATCATCCTGATACTTCAGGATCGCGCCCAGCGTGTCTGCAATGACCTCGGGTGACAGCGCGATCACGTCCAGCGCCAGCAGGCACTTGGCCCAGTCGATGGTCTCAGCCACCCCTGGCTTCTTGAACAGATCCTCCCCACGCAGCCGCTGGACAAAAGCCACCACCTCGCGACTGAGCGTCGCCGAAGCTTCGGGCGCGCGGGCCTGCAGGATTTCCAGCTCGCGCTCGAACCCGGGGTAATCGACCCAGTGATACAGGCAGCGCCGTTTCAGCGCGTCATGCACTTCGCGTGTACGGTTCGAGGTCAGGATGACGATGGGCGGCTCCGGCGCGGCGATGGTGCCAAGTTCCGGTATCGTCACCTGAAAATCCGACAGCGCCTCCAGTAGGAATGCCTCGAAAGGCTCGTCCGTGCGGTCCAGCTCGTCGATAAGCAGGACCGGCGCACCGCCCGGCTGGGGGCGCATCGCCTGCAAAAGCGGACGTTCGATCAGGTAATCCTGGGTAAAAAGCTCTGACTGCAGCGCGCCCCGGTCCGCCTTGCCCGAGGCTTCGGCGGTGCGGATGGCGATCATCTGTGCGGCAAAGTTCCATTCGTAGACGGCAGAGGCCGCATCCAGACCCTCATAGCATTGCAGCCGGATCAGCCTGCGCCCCAAAGCTGCCGCCAGCGCCTTGGCGATCTCTGTCTTGCCTACGCCCGCCTCGCCCTCAAGGAAAAGGGGCTTGCCAAGGCGAAGAGACAAAAAGACGACCGTAGCGAGCGAGCGGGCGCAGACATAGCGCTGTTCGGCCAGCATCGTTTGTACGCTGTCGATGGACAAAACCCGGCCAGTCAACCGATCCTCCGCGCTTTCAGCTTCGCGGATCGTGGCTGCGCACACGGTCGGGGTCAAGCTGCGGGCACTACGACCAAGGAAGGGGGGCTATAGCTTAGCCAGTGCCTTGCGGATGTAACGATTGTCGCCTCTGACAAGCACCCAGCGCGCAAGTTTCCGCGCCAAAGCGGGTCGGCCGCGTGCCACTGCCCGCTTGAACAGCTCTTTCTGATAGCGCGGAAATGTCTTTCTGGCCCGCAGGATGCGATAGAACTCCCCCTCGGTCAGCGTGCCATTCAGCGCGCCCAGTATGATCGGGGTCAGCACACCCATCTGCAGCAGTGACGATCCCAACCGATGCCCCAATAAGGGCGTGCGCAGACGAACAACATTGGCTCCCTGAAACCGCGCGACATGACCGGAATCGAGCGGTTCATAAGGATCGTAAAGCAGCGAAACCCGCGATGCGGTCTGGCTGGTGATCGCGGCATCGCCATAGGGACCGGAGAAATCCCGTCCCCAGGCCGTAGAATAGCGCGTCTCCCACGGCACCAGAGTGCGGTCCAGTGTCGACTGGGGTGAGATCGCCACCACGTCCGCGCCCGGACATGCAGCGGAAAAGGCGCAGGCGGCGTAACCTCCCATGGAGGCGCCGTAGAATACAACGCGATCAAAGCGGGCAAAGAACCCCTCGTCCCGCAACCTGTCGAATTCGGCGGAAACCCAAGGGTCACGATACCAGGTCCAGCCATTCGCCATGACCCCCAGCATCGACCAGCCCTGCTTTTCGATGAAATGGAACCCCCAGGGCCGCCGCTCCTCTCGTTTGGTCATGGCGATGTCGAGGTTGTCGAACGTCACGACCAGAACGCGGCCTCGGGGCACGAACAACATGGAGTGCTCGGCGCTTTCCTGATAGAAGCCGTCCTCGCCCGCCAGTTCGCGCGCGATCCCGGCCCAGCCCTGATCCTGCTGAAGCTCGACCGGCGGATTGGCGCGGAAAATGACCCGCGTGACGGGCTTGCCATCCTCCACTCGCGTCGAAAGCGTTTCGCAAGTTCCCGCGGCTTTCAGCAGCGGAAAGGCACCGGACCCCTTTCGGATATCCAGAATCATACGCGTGCCTTCGCGCAGACAGCGTGCCAGCACCGGCACCAGCCCGCCCGACTTCCAGCGGTCGCCGAAGCCGTGAAGATTGGCGATGGCGTCGATCAACGGCAGGTCCTTTTCGGTCCGCACCACATTGATCGAGGCTGGTGGCACGCCCGCCTCCAGCAACCGCGCGCGATACGGCGCAACCCATTCGCTTTCTGCCGTTGGAAAACGACCGCCGCGATCCATGTCGACAAGGGCAATCTCGCAGCCCCAGGCCTTCCATGCGGCCAGGACCAGGCTGGGCGAGCCGCCGCCCAAGTCAGCAAACCGTGCCACCTGTGCCGGACCAAGGGCCTCGATCAAGGCTGTGGTTTCGGGATCGACCGGCATCGCTGACGGTATGGCCGCCTTTTTCCTCACGCCTCGACCTCGGCATCCACAGTGCCCCGGCGCAGGGGCGCCAGGGCAGGGTCGATCCCATGGCGTTTCAGCAATTGCCCGATCAGGCTGCGCGGACGCGGCACTCCGCTGGGTTCCTTGGACAGGATGCGCGACCGCATGCGGCGGCCATAGAAATGGATCGAGTAGGTCTCATCCGTCACATATTCGCCGACATCGACGCCGGGGCGCAGCATCAGCATTCGATCTTCATAGGCGAAAGGGTAAAGCGCCGCACGCGGCAGCGCATGAGCAATCTCGCCGCTTTCCTTCAGGAAATGGGTCAGAGCGTGCGGCCCCCAGACACCCCATGGCTGTTCTGAAACATGCACCGGCTTGCCCGCCAGCTTCGCCGTCCGAAGGCTGTCGCGATAGCCCTCGTCATACCACAGCGGGATCGCATATTCGTCCTGCGTGAACTCCAGCAGTGCTGCCAAGGCCTCGCTATCGCGCGGCAGTCCCAGCACCCCGCCGTTCACGCCACTCTCGGATTCCCAGGCGAAGAAATGGCCGGTTTCGGTGGTGAAAGGCTTCACGCAATAGGCGTCGGTATCGACCCATATCGTCCGGTCAAGCCGCGCCAGCATGTGATAGCGGAACAGGTCCGAGTGCAGTGCCGGGCTACCGGTGCGGTGGTGGCGCAGAAAACCGTCGGCAGGCAGTATTTCAGTTGCGTCGGCCATCTCCACGCCATCCGGCACGTTCGGGATGTCGTCATAATGGTAAAGCCTTATGTGCTGCCCTGCATCGACAAAGGATTTCAGGCAAAGCTGTTCCAGATAGCTGAGCAACCCGCCCATCCACAGCGCCGCGACCTGATGCTCAGGGGCGCTCATAAATTGATCCGGAAGTAAATCGCGACTGCCTCGGTGCGTTCCAACGACGCGAAAGATATGCGCTTTTCGCGCTTTGCCCGAACCATGCCTGTTGTCCTGCCCCTTTTGGGGTTTCCATTATCGCTACAGTCTGGCGAAAATGGGGCGCATTGCCAAGAAATTTGGCAGTTGCGTCGCGCATGCTTTCGGGGCGTTGCACCGCTGTGCTAGGCTTTCGCAAGAGACAAGGCGGCGACAGACCGCCAGAGCACGGGATCGGGCATGTCGCCAAAGACGGGGCCAGAGGTAATTCGCCGCAGCCTGGGCGCGCGGATGGTCGGTGGCCTGCCGCTGATCGAGGCGGTGACGACCGGCAATCGCACACGGGCCTTCTTCGGCACCGGTTGCACGCCCGCCACCTTTGCCCCCGATGGCAGTCCGGGTTGCGACCTGCCGCTGGAACTGCGCGAGGTGTCAGGCGGGACGATGGTGGTATCCGCTTCTGCGCCGACGCTCCGGCTCGCTCTTTCGGCTGGCGGCGCGATAGAGATCGCTTCGCAGCCCGAGGAAACCGAGTTTCTGGCAGGCCGCAATGTGATCCTTGCCTTTCGGTTGGACGAACCGGCTGAGACCGTGGCGGAAGGGTTGCTATATCACACAAGACACCACGGGCTAACGGGGGCGCTGATCGTCAGCCGTGCGCCGCCCGATGGGCTGCATGGCATCTCCTTTGCGGCGGAACTGGCCGAAGCGTTGGCCGACAGCGACCTGCGGGTCGTTGTGGTCCACAGCGCCTTTCCCCTAGGCAGCCCTGACCTTGGTCCCGAAAGCCATCCCTACCTCGCCCCCGATGCGCCGGGCCGCGAACGGATGGTGCCACCCGAACCCGATCCCTGGCGCAGCCCGCTTGGGCAAGGCATCCTGCCCGAGGCGTTGAAATGGCGGTTTCTGGCACGCGCGAATGCCGTGCTGACGCTGGATGTGACCGATATCCTCGCCCCCCGGCCATCGGTCACCCCAAATGCCTTCGACCTTTGCCGCCTGGCGCGCAACGGTGTCATCCTGCTGGTTGGACGGCGAATTTATCCGTGGCGGGTCCGCCAGGGCCAACAGGCGCGTTTCGGCGATCACATCTGCCGCCCCTTCGATGCAAGGCGTGGCATCGCCCGCTGGGGCGTCGCCCCCGATATCGCCGGTCTGGACAACACCTGGCGGCCCAATCGCGTCGCCTTTGCACGCCCGGACCCTGGCACCGCGCAGCCCTTCTTCCGCGCCATGGCGATCCGGGTGCCGGGGCGCACGACTGCGGAACTGGTGCCCAAGACGTCACTCATCGAAGATCCGGCTCTGATCAGCCTTGCGACGGGGGTGTTTGCCCATTCACCGGTGCGCGCGCCCAAATCCGCAGCAAAGCCTCTGACCGCGGCCCCAAACACCGCCGCCCGGCGAACCGCCATTGTCACCACGATGAAGAACGAGGGGCCGTTCATTCTGGAGTGGCTGGCCTATCACCGTGCGATAGGGGTCAGCGACTTTCTGATCTATACAAACGACTGCACTGACGGCACTGACCTGCTTTTGAATATCCTGCAATCCAAGGGGCTGGTCCAGCATCGCGACAACCCTTTTCACAAGCTGGACCTGAAACCGCAGCACGCAGCGCTTCAGGCAGCGGAAGAAGAGCCGGTCATAGCAGAGGCCGACTGGGCCATCTGCATGGACGTGGATGAATACCTGAACATCAAGATCGGCGACGGCACCCTGCCCGCGCTCTATGCGGCCATGGAACAGGCACTGCCCGGCGCGAACATGATCTCGGCCACCTGGCGGCTGTTCGGCAATGCCGATGTCCACGGCTATCAGGACCGCTTCCTGCTGGACCAGTTCACCCGCTGCGCACCCGAGCTTATCCGCAAGCCGCACCAGGCCTGGGGGTTCAAGACTCTGTTCCGCACCATCGACATCTACAAGAAGCTGGGCGTCCACCGCCCCAAGGGCCTGCGCCCCGATCTTTGGACCGAGGTGCGCTGGATGAACGGATCGGGGCGGCCCATGCCGCAGTCGATGTTTCGCAACGGTTGGCGGTCCACGACCGAAACCTTCGGCTATGACTGGGTGCAGTTGAACCACTATGCCTGCCGGTCGGCGGAAAGCTTTCTGGTCAAGCGCGACCGGGGCCGGGTGAACCATGTCGACCGGGATCAGGGGCTGAACTACTGGTTCCGCATGAACCACAACGTCGATCAGGACCGCTCGATCCAGCGCATGATCCCGGCCCTTCGCGCCGAATACAACCGTCTTATGTCCGACCCGGAAATCGCCGCAGCCCATGCTGGCTGCGTCGCCGCGCACCGACAGCGGATCGCAGAGCTTCGTGCCACGGAAGCACCGTCCCGGTTTTATGCCGAGTTGACCGGCGAAAGGATGCAAAGCCTGTGCCGGATGCAGCACCACTTCGGGTCGGCCGTGTTCACCGCCGGTCCGGGGGTTATCCCGCAAGACCTGCACCTGCGCGACCTGCCGGCGAATTTCTTCTTCACCATCGACCCGGCGGCAGCTGAATGAGGGCGCTGGCCATAATCACCCTTCGCAATGAGGGGTCGTTCCTGCTGGAATGGCTCGCGCACCATCGTGCCGTCGGATTCACCGATGTCCTCGCCTTTTCCAACGACTGCCAGGACGGCACCGACCTTATGCTGGACCGTCTGGCCGAGATGGGCTGGCTGACCCACATCCGCAACGACAGGCATGGCGCGCGTGGTCCGCAATGGTCGGCGCTGCGGATCGCGAATGACCACCCGCTGCGGCACAAGGCCGACTGGATCCTGCCCTTCGACATCGACGAGTTCGTCAACATCCACCTGGGCGATGGGACGCTGGCTGCGCTGCTTTATGCGCTGCCAGAGGCGACGGCGATCCCGCTGACCTGGCGTTTCTTTGGCAACACCGGTGTCATCGGCATTACCGGGGCGCCGGTCACCGAAACCTTTACCCGCGCAGCGCCTGCCAGCCTTTCCTGGCCATGGCGCGCCAGCCTGTTCAAGACACTGTTCCGCAACGACGGCACCTATGCCGCGCTTGGCGTCCACCGTCCGCGCCTGCCCGATGCGGCACGGCTAAAGCAGGCGCGCTGGTTCGACGGCTCGGGTCGGCCCTTGCCGGATGCCTTCCGCCAGAACCGCATCTTCTCGCCCCCAGGGCAGGACAATACCCGTCTCGCGCAACTCAATCACTACGCACTGGGCTCGATGCAGGACTACCTGCTGAAATGTGACCGGGGCCGCGCCAACCGGGAAGGGACACCCTATGATGCGGGCTATTGGATCGACCGCAACTTCTGCGATCAGGAAGACCGCTCGATCCTGCGGATGAAGCCCCGGCTCGCTCCGCTTCTGGCAGAGCTGGAAAGTGATTCTACCCTTGCCGCGCTTCGCTGTAATGCCCTGAGGTGGCGTCATAATCGCGTCGCACAACTCTTACGCGAAGAATCCTGGCGAAGCCTCTACGGACGCCTGTTGATGATGCAGCCAAGCCGTGTTCTCACCCCGGAACAGGCGCGGACAATATGGGAACATGACGATTCTCCCGATGGCTCTGCTTGAGCGGGAAACAGTCCTCGCCTACTGTTCTTCCATTCGCTCAGCCTTTCGCATGATTGCCTCATTGCCCGCGCAAAGCCGCCACGCGACATTGCGAGACAGTCCCGAAGGACCGCGTTGCCAGTTGTTTCGTGAAAGTTAAAAATTGATGGCCGATACGAAGGATGTCGTAGCTGGAGACCCGGCGACCGCTTCCGATCCCGACAAGACAGCCTGGCTTGCCCGCATCGAAGAGGTGGGGGAAGACGCAGGGTATTTCCAGACCATCGGCAACCGCCACTGGGCGTTCTTCAGCGACGAAGACCCCATCCTGATCGTCACCTTCGAGACGATGCAGTCGATCAGGGCGCGCGAGGATGGTCTGCCCATGGGCCATGCCATCGCGCGCGAACGGGGTTGGTCGTCGCTGTGCCTGATCTCGGACGGCGAGACCTGGTATCGCGACGCCGCCGTATATCGGTATTTCGACCGTCTGGTGGACGATGCGTTCTTTGAGGATTTCGATCGGGTGGTCTTTTATGGCGCCGGCATGGGCGCCTATGCCGCCTGCGCCTTCTCTGTTACCGCCCCCGGTGCGACGGTGCTTGCCGTGCAGCCGGTGGCGACGCTGGACCCCGCCATCGCCGGCTGGGATCGCCGCCATCTGCGCCAGCGCCGGCTAAGCTTCAGCGACCGCTACGGCTTTGCCCCCGACATGACCGAGGGTGCGGGCGAGGTCTTCACGTTCTTCGACCCCTCCGAACCGCTGGACGCGATGCACGCGGCACTGTTCACGGCGCCCTATGTCACGGCGCTGCGCTGTCCCCTGCTTGGCGCCCGGATCGAAGCGGCGCTGGAGCAGATGAAACTTCTGCCCGAACTGATCGTTGCGGCAGGGGAAGGCGCTCTGAATGCCTCGCATTTCCATCGCGCCTTTCGCGCGCGGCGGCGCTATGGACCATACCTGCGAGAGTTGATGAGCAGGCTCGACGCGGCGAGCCGCCCCCGCCTTGCGGGGCTTCTGGCGCGCAACGTCAATACCCGTATGCAGGCTCCGCGCTTTCGCCAGCGCCTTGCCGAACTGACCGCCCAAGGGGTGCAACTGCCGCCACAGGGGAAGGTCAATCCATCCTGACGCGTGATCCTGGCAAATCTCTTTGGACGCGGCGGCAAACCCCATGCCAAGAGAAGGTTCAGGACTTCGCCGAGGTCACCGCTCGCGACAGGCGTTTCACATTCGCGCTTGTGCGCTTGCGCACCGGCTTCAGCGCCGCCATGGCGACTTTGCCCGGCCCTGCACCCGAAACCAGCGCACGCGCGACCGCCAGCCCAGAGGCCTGCGCAGCGGCAACCTTTTCGGTAACCATGCGCGTCTGTTCCGCCGCCGTCATCGGCCAGCCACCCGCCATGCCCCAAAGCCGCATCGCGATCACCATCTGGGATTCCATCATGACCCGGGTCATTTCGGCGGTCGGACCGATAAAATCGAATGGCGTAGGTAACTTGTTCACTTGAATCGATCCTGACTGGCAATTTGCTGGATATGTATGGTCCCCCTGCCCGGTTCTTTGAAGCCACAAACGTGTCTCCGCCCCGCAATCGACGTAATGAGTATCCGTCCCGCCTAGCTCTGGCCGTCGCTAAGCCTTCAAAACCGGCAGCCGGGAAAACCGCGATTCCACGCTGGAAAAGCCAACCGCGATGGTCTAGGCCCCAAATCATGACCAGCCTGACCATCCGCCGCCCCGACGACTTTCACCTGCATCTGCGCGACGGCGAGATGCTGAAGGCCGTGCTGCCGGAAAGCGCCCGCCATTTCGCCCGCGCCATTGTCATGCCAAACCTCGTGCCGCCCGTCGTCACGGCGGCGGACGCGCTCTCCTATCGCGACCGCATCCTCGCGGCCCTGCCCAAGGGTGCCGATTTCCGCCCGCTGATGACGCTGTATCTGACCGAGACGACCGATGCGGCGGATGTGGCCAAAGCCCATGCAAGCGCGCTGATCTCTGCCGTCAAGCTCTACCCCGCCGGGGCCACAACCAACTCTCACGCCGGGGTGCGCGATCTGGGCCGCGTCGCAGGTGTTCTGGAAAAGATGGCCGAGATCGGCCTGCCTCTGTGCGTCCATGGCGAGACGACCGATCCGGCCGTCGACATCTTCGACCGCGAGGCGGTGTTCATCGACAAGGTGCTGGATCCCCTTCGTCGTGCCAACCCCGGCCTGCGCGTGGTCATGGAACATATCACCACCGAAGAGGGCGTGGCTTACGCCCGCTCGGGTGGCGACGATCTGGCCGCGACGATCACGACCCATCATCTGGTGATCAACCGAAACCACATCCTCGTCGGCGGCATCCGACCGCATTACTACTGCCTGCCGGTTGCCAAGCGCGAAAAACACCGTCTCGCGCTTCGCGCCGCCGCGACGGGCGGAGAGGCGCGGTTTTTCCTTGGGACAGACAGCGCCCCCCATACCGACGCACTGAAGGAACACGCCTGCGGCTGCGCCGGTTGCTTCACGGCAACCAACACCATGCCGATCCTGGCCGAAGTGTTCGAACAGGATGGCGCGCTGGACCGTCTTGAAGGTTTCACCAGCCTGCATGGCGCGGCCTTTTACGGTCTGCCGACGAACGAGGCACGCATCACGCTCATCAAGGCTGCCGCGCCGGTTGAATTTCCCGCCAGGATCGACACCGGCGTTGGTTCGGTTACCGTTTTCGACCCCGGCTTCCCCGTTCACTGGCAGGTGCAAGGCTAGGCGACGCCCCCGGCGAGGATATTTTCGCAAAGATGAAAGCCCGATACAGCACAAGGACCGCAGGCGCATGATCCCTTCCTCCTTCCCGCCCAAAGAAGAAATCGCCCGCCTGTCGGCCCGGATGCTGCTGGAGATCGGGGCGGTTCACTTCAATGCCCAGACACCGTTCACGCTGGCATCGGGCTTGCCCTCGCCGACCTATATCGACTGTCGTAAGCTGATCAGCTTTCCGCGAATCCGCTCAACTCTCATGGACTTCATGACGGTGACCGTGATGCGCGACGCAGGGTTCGAGGCTTTCGACAATATTGCAGGGGGCGAGACAGCCGGCATCCCCTTCGCCGCGCTGGTGGCCGAACGGATGGCGCTGCCGATGACTTATGTGCGCAAGAAGCCAAAGGGCTATGGCCGCAACGCCCGCATCGAGGGTGTTATGACCGAGGGGCAGCGCGTCCTTCTTGTCGAGGATTTGACAACGGATGGCGGCTCCAAACTTTCCTTTGTGGACGCAATCCGGGAAACTGGCGCAACCTGCGCACATACCGCAGTCATCTTCTACTACGGCATCTTCCCCGAAACGACGCAGCGCTTGGCCGATCATGGCGTCCGCCTTCACCATCTTTGCACCTGGTGGGACGTTCTGGCCGAGGCGCGCGCGAGCGGCGCTTTCGATACATCGACCCTGACTGAGGTAGAAGCTTTTCTGAGCGATCCGCGTGCCTGGCAGGCGGCGCGAACCAAGGCATGAATCCGCCACTTCGCGGCGGCAGAAAATCTGTGGACGGCTGTAGATAACCGGCTCGATTCGCCCGCTTCGCTTGTGGGGCGCGCGACCGGCCCACCGACATCTGGTAGCGCGCAGCCAGTTTTCCGTCTATCATCAGGTCTCGGGGCGGCTTACCCACAGCCTTATCAGAGGTTGCAAAACGGTGCCTGAACGCGCATCACACGAGACTTCGAGCCGGGCACCAACCCGGCCGACGGAAGAGCGGGGGCAGCAGACGTGAACGAGGTGGCATCTATCCGACCGACCGTGCCTGTCACGGTCGAACCAGAAGCCGTCCCGCATAACATCGAAGCCGAGCAGCAACTGCTCGGCGTCATCCTGACGAATAACGACGTCTACGACCGCATCGCCGCACTGGTGCGGCCCGAGCATTTCCACGACCCCGTCCACGCCCGCATCTTCGAGATCGCCGCCGCGCGTATCCAGAAGAACGCGCTGGCCTCGCCCGTGACCCTTAAAGCCTTCCTCGAGGATGATCCGGGTCTGCGCGAACTTGGCGGCCCCGCCTACCTCGCCCGCCTTGCCGGCGCCGCCATTTCGGCCTTCGCCGCGCGCGATTATGCGCAGATGATCTACGACCTCGCCGTGCGCCGCGAACTCATGCTGCTTGGTCGCGACATCACCGCCCGCGCCGCCAAGGTGGACGTCGAAAGCGAGCCGCGCGAACAGATTGTCGAGGCTGAACAGCGGCTTTACAAACTGGGTGAGCAAGGCCACGCAGAGCGCGGGTTCCAAAGCTTTCTCAAAGCCGTCACCGATGCCGTCAACGTGGCCAACGCTGCCTATCAGCGTGATGGCGGCATGGCCGGCATATCGACCGGGCTGGTCGATCTGGACAAGAAACTGGGTGGTCTGCACCCCTCGGACCTTCTGATCCTTGCCGGACGCCCGTCGATGGGAAAGACCTCGCTCGCCACCAACATCGCCTTCAACATCGCCAAGGCCCATCGCCGTGGCCGCCTGCCGGACGGCGGCGAAGGCGCGGTCGAGGGCGGCGTGGTCGGCTTCTTCTCGCTGGAGATGAGCGCCGAACAGCTGGCTTCGCGGATTCTCTCCGAGGCTTCCGAAGTGCCCTCGGAACAGATCCGCCGCGGTGACATGACCGAGGGTGAGTTCCGCCGCTTTGTCGAGGCCGCCAAGTCGCTGGAGGCCTGCCCGCTCTACATCGACGACACACCAGCCCTGCCGATCAGCCAGGTCGCCGCCCGCGCACGCCGCCTGAAACGCACCCATGGCCTTGACGTGCTGATGGTGGACTACCTGCAATTGCTCAAGGGAACCGGCCGGGGCGAGGCCAACCGCGTGCAGGAGGTGTCGGAAATCACGCAGGGCCTCAAGGCCATTGCCAAGGAACTGAACATCCCCGTCGTCGCCCTGTCGCAGTTGTCCCGTCAGGTCGAAAGCCGCGAGGACAAACGCCCGCAACTGTCGGACCTGCGCGAATCCGGCTCGATCGAGCAGGACGCCGACGTGGTCATGTTCGTCTACCGCGACGAGTACTACCGCGAGCGTGAAAAGCCGGGCGATCACGAACTGGAAAAGATGGCACAGTGGCAGCAGACCATGGAACAGGTCCATGGCAAGGCCGAGGTCATCATCGGCAAGCAGCGCCATGGCCCCATCGGCACGGTTGAACTCAGCTTCGAGGGACGTTTCACCCGCTTTGGCAACCTCGTGAAGCCGTGGCAGCAGGGCAGCGAAGGCTTCTGACCATTCATCTTTGCTGAAAATATCCTCGCCGCAGGCACCTTTCCGCGCCGCAAACCTTGACCCACCACCCTGCGGCAGCGCCCTTCGCGGGGCTCGATGCCAACGACGGCGGCCCTTCCACCATTTTCCCTTGACCCCGCGCGCTCGCCTGTCAAAACCCCTGCCATGGCCACCGCGACCCTATCCATCGACCTAGACGCAATCGCCGCCAACTGGCGTGCGCTGGACCGCCTTACGGACCCGACGACGCAGACCGCCGCCGTGGTCAAGGCCGACGCCTACGGGCTTGGCATGCCGCGCGTGGCCCGCGCGCTGGCCATGGCGGGGGCCAGACGCTTCTTCGTCGCCGTGGCGGAAGAGGGCGCAACGCTGCGGCAAACGCTGGGGCCGGGGCCGCAGATTTGCGTGCTGACAGGCCACATGGCGGGCGACACCGAGATGGTGCAGGACCTCGATCTGACGCCCATCCTGAATTCCATCGAACAAACCACCCGCCATCTGGACGCGCTGCCCGGCCACCCCTTCGGCGTGCATCTGGACACTGGCCTTCACCGCCTGGGGATGGAACCGGGTGAATGGCAGGCGGTGGCCCCGATACTGCTGGAGGCCGGACCCGAACTGATCATGAGCCATCTGGCCTGCGCCGATGAGCCTGATCACGAGATGAACGCGGCGCAACTGGCCGAGTTTCATGCGCTGACCGATGGCACCGGCGTGCCGCGTTCGCTGTCGGCGACGGGGGGCATCCTGCTTGGCCCTGACTATCACTTCGACCTGACCCGCCCCGGTATCGGCCTTTACGGCGCCAACCCGTTCGAGGCGGCAAGCCGCGCCGTAGCGCTCGCCCTGCCGGTCATCCAGATCCGTGACGTCGCACCGGGCGGAACCGTTGGCTATGGCGCCTCCTGGACCGCCGAGACACCTGCCCGGGTCGCGACGGTCAACGCGGGTTATGCCGACGGACTGTTGCGCAGCCTGTCGAACACGGCTGTGCTGTGGCACGGCGATATCCCCTGCCCTCTTGTCGGCCGCGTTTCGATGGACCTGATCACCGTCGACGTCAGCCATCTGGACGAAAACCCCGTGACGCTTGACATCATCGGCCCCCACCAGACGGTGGACGATCTTGCCGACACCGCCGGCACGATCGGATACGAGGTTCTGACCAGCCTGTCCTCGCGCTATCTGCGACGCTACATCGGAACCGGCGCATGACCCTTCTCAGCCCCGTCGCCCATATCGGCCGAACCACGCTGGCCGCGCTGGCCTCGATCGGCCGTATCGCCATCTTTGCCCTGCAGGTCGTCGCAAGCCTGCTGCGCCCACCGTTCTACATCCGCGAATTCGGGCAGCAGGTCATGCAGATCGGCTGGTTCAGCCTTCCGGTCGTGGGCCTGACCGCCGTCTTTACCGGCGGCGCGCTGGCGCTGCAGATCTATTCCGGCGGCGCACGCTTTAATGCCGAGGCTGTGGTGCCGAACATCGTCGCAATCGGCATGGTGCGCGAACTTGGCCCCGTTCTGGGCGGCCTGATGGTCGCCGCCCGCGTCGCATCTTCCATCGCGGCCGAAATCGGCACCATGAAGGTGACCGAGCAGATCGACGCGCTGGTCACGCTATCGACCAATCCGATCAAATATCTCGCCGCGCCGCGGGTTCTGGCCGCGACGTTGACCATGCCCGTGCTGGTCGCGGTCGGCGACGCCATCGGCATCGCGGGCGGCTGGATTGTCAGCACCAGCAGGCTGGACTTCAACTCGGCCAACTACCTGCACAGCACGATCAACTTCCTGCAGCCCTGGGATGTGACCTCGGGTCTGATCAAGGGCGCGGTCTTCGGTTTCATCGTCGCCGTCATGGGCTGCTATCACGGTATGAACTCGGGCCGTGGCGCGCAAGGCGTGGGCGAGGCCACCAAATCGGCCGTCGTCGCCGCTTCGGTGCTGATCCTGGCTGCGAACTACCTGCTGACGGAGGTTTTCTTCTCGGCATGATCGAGCTTCGCGACGTCCACAAGCGCTTTGGCGAAAACCGGGTATTGCGCGGGGTGAACCTGACCATTCCCTCTGGGCAAAGCATGGTCATCATCGGCGGCTCGGGCACCGGCAAGTCGGTGCTGCTGAAATGCGTCCTAGGCCTTGTCCATCCCGATTCCGGCACCATCACGCTGGACGGTCAGGACGTGGAGAAGGCCGAGCGTGACGCCTTCCTTGCCCGCTTTGGCATGCTGTTCCAGGGCGGCGCGTTGTTCGACTCGCTGCGGGTCTGGGAAAACGTCGCCTTCCGCCTGATGCGCGGCGCGCTGAAACGGCCAAAGGCCGAAGCGCGCGAGATCGCGCTGGAGAAACTGCGCCGCGTCGGCCTGACGCCAGCTGTAGCCGATCTGTTCCCGGCAGAACTGTCTGGCGGCATGCAGAAACGCGTGGGCCTGGCCCGCGCCATCGCCGCCGAGCCTCAGATCATCTTCTTCGATGAACCCACCACCGGCCTCGACCCGATCATGGCCGGCGTCATCAACGACCTAATTCGCGAAATTGTGACCGAGATGGGAGTGACCGCGATGACCATCACCCATGACATGTCCTCGGTCCGCGCCATAGCAGACAAGGTCGCGATGCTGCATGGGGGCGTGATCCAATGGACCGGTCCAGTGGCCGAAATGGATGCAACTACAGATCCTTACGTCCAACAATTCATCAACGGCCGCGCGAATGGGCCGATTGCTGCCATTCGATAGGCGTCAAAGAGGCTTTCTGCACCGCAGCACTTTGACAGACTCGGCAATTCGCGCTAAGTTTAAACAATCATAGATAGAAAACCTGATCGGTGACGATTCAGGAATTGGAGGACACATGATCCAGATCATGGGCGTCATTCTGGAATCGTCGGTTCTGGTGTTTTTCCTGTGCATCCCGCCACTTGTCCTGCTGATGATGCTTTCGCGCCGCTACAATTGGACGCTTTCCTCTGACAAGCGGCTTTTGCGCTATGGCATGTATGCCAGTGGTGCCGCGATTTTCTTCAACCTTTGCGTGTCGCTTTTTGCCGCCCCAAGGTTTCAGGTCGAGGCGATAAGCGACGGGATCGACACCCTGACTCTGATGGCGATCATCCTCGCCTGGGCCAGCATCTGGGGCGCGCTCGCGCTTGCCTTCCTGGCGCCACGCCGCCGCTACAAACTGGCCGCCAGCCGCGCCGCGTGACCTTCTGACGGCTATCCCCGGTCGCTTGGCCGGGTTATGTCCGGTCAATGCTGCGCGCCGCTAACCTTGTCCTTCTGATCCTGTTTCCCGTTGCATGGTTCGCGCCATTGCTGCGGGCTGGCCTGCTGCCCCTGTTCGGCCTGTCTGAGATCTCGGTCATCACCGGCCTGCAATCGCTGTGGGACAGCGACCCGCCACTGGCGCTGCTTGTAACGGTGCTGGCGATCTTCGTGCCATGGCTCAAGACCATCGGGCTGGCGCTCTTTCAATTCGGCCTGCTTTCGCCCCGCGTCCTGCCCGCCTTGCACCTGTTGGGACGGCTGGCCATGGCTGACATTTTCCTGATCGCCATCTACATCGTGGTGGTCAAAGGCGTGGGCATTGCCACAATCGTGGTCGCCTGGGGTCTTTACCTTTTTACCGGCTGTGTCCTGGCATCGTTGTGGATCGGCTGGAAAGCCACCCCACCCCACGCCTTGCCCCCCGCCCGCTGATCGGGCAACAAGGATCATGGCCCGCGCATCCGCCACATTCTCCTGCACTGCCTGCGGCGCGGTCCATCGCAAATGGGCCGGGCGCTGCGACGCCTGTGGCGCCTGGAATTCCATCGTCGAGGAAGCCCCGCTGTCCGAAGCGCCGAAATCCCTTGGCGCGCGCGGCAAATCCATCCCGCTGAGCGACCTAGCGACCGAGGAAGCACCGCCACCCCGCGCCTCCACCGGCATTGCCGAACTGGACCGGGTTCTGGGTGGCGGCCTTGTGCCGGCCTCGGCGATCCTCGTCGGTGGCGATCCCGGCATCGGAAAATCCACGCTTCTGCTGCAAGCCGCCGCCAGCTTTGCCCGCGCGGGTCACGCCTGCCTTTATATCTCGGGCGAAGAAGCCGCCGCGCAGATCCGCATGCGCGCCCAACGCCTCGGCCTTGGCGATGCGCCGGTCACGCTTGGGGCCGACACCAACCTGCGCGACATCCTGACGACGCTGGATACCCAGCGGCCCGCGCTGGCGATCATCGACTCGATCCAGACCATGTGGCTCGACTCGGTGGAAAGCGCCCCCGGTTCTGTCGCGCAGGTCCGCGCTGCGGCGCATGAACTTGTCACCTTTGCCAAGCGGCGCGGCGTTGCGATCATCCTCGTCGGCCATGTCACCAAGGACGGCCAGATCGCCGGTCCCCGCGTGGTCGAGCATATGGTCGATACCGTTCTCTATTTCGAGGGCGAGCGCGGTCACCAGTTCCGCATCCTGCGCGCCGTCAAGAACCGCTTCGGCCCATCGGACGAAATCGGCGTGTTCGAAATGACCGGCAACGGCCTGGCCCAGGTCACGAACCCCTCGGCCCTGTTCCTGTCCGACCGCGACCGCCCCGCTCCTGGCTCGGTCGTCTTTGCGGGGATGGAGGGGACAAGGCCGCTGCTGACTGAAATCCAGGCCCTCGTCGCCCCTTCTCCTCTCGGCACGCCACGCCGCACCGTGGTGGGCGTTGACGGTGGCCGCCTGTCCACCATCCTTGCCGTTCTGGAGGCGCGCTGCGCGATTCCCTTCGCTGGCCTTGATGTCTTTCTGAACGTGGCAGGCGGCATGCGCGTGGCCGAACCTGCGGCAGATCTTGCCATCGCAGGGGCCTTGCTTTCCGCCCGCGAAGATGTGGCAATTCCGCCAGATATGGTGCTTTTCGGCGAAATCAGCCTGTCCGGCGCGCTCCGTCCGGTCGCCCAGACCGAAAATCGGTTGAAAGAGGCCGCAAAACTTGGTTTTTCACAGGCAATAGCGCCGGCCGGATCGAAAGCCGGCCCGGACGCAGGGATGCGGGTGCGACAGATGCCCGATCTCACCGCGTTCGTGGGCGAAGTATTCGGGGCAGGCTAAGGCCCTTCGGGAGCAGGACATGACAGGCTTTACCCTTATCGATGCCATCGTGGCGGCGGTCATCGTGCTGTCGGCGATCCTCGCCTACTCGCGCGGACTGGTCCGTGAAGGCATGGCGATCGTCGGGTGGGCGGGCGCCGCCGTCGTGGCCTACATCTTCGCGCCGCAGGCCGAACCGCTGGTCAAGGAACTGCCGGTCATCGGCGAATTCCTGGCCGACAGCTGCGAATTGTCGATCATCGCCGCCTTTGCCGCCGTCTTCGCCATCTGCCTCGTCATCGCATCGCTCTTCACGCCGCTTTTCTCATCGGCCGTTCAACGTTCTGTCCTGGGCGGGCTGGATCAGGGCCTTGGCTTCCTGTTCGGCGTCGTCCGGGGCATCCTGCTTGTCGCCGTGGCCTTCATCGTCTACGACCGCGTCGTCGCCTCGGACACGATCCCGATGGTGGACAACTCGCGTTCCGCCAAGGTCTTTGCTTCCTTCCAGGATGGGCTGAACGATTCGATCCCCGAAGATGCGCCGGGCTGGATAGTCGGTCGTTACGAACAGCTGGTCTCATCCTGCGGCGGTCCTGCGACGCCTGTCGAACCCACGACACCGCCCGCAACCGAGGCAGCACCGGCTGATAACGCCCCCGCAGAACCCGCAAACTGATCCGCGCACAGGTTGTGTGACAGAAAGCCGACAGTGGCCCCGTGACTTGGGCACTCCGACGCATTACATGAGGGGCCAACCCAAGCCACTCGGATTCGGAGTATCCTCCCCGATGCGCCAGTTCCCGTCCCATCCGTTCGACGATGACAAGCTGAAGGAAGAATGCGGGGTCTTCGGCGTGATCGGCGTCAACGACGCCGCGAACTTCGTTGCCCTCGGTCTTCACGCCCTGCAACACCGCGGCCAGGAGGCTGCGGGCATCGTCACGCACGATCCCGAAACCGGCTTCAACTCTGCCCGCCGTTTTGGCTATGTCCGCGACAACTTCACCAATGCCTCGGTGATGGACACACTGCCCGGCTCCATCGGCATCGGCCATGTCCGCTATTCGACAGCCGGCTCCAAGGGTGCGACGGCCATCCGAGACGTGCAGCCCTTCTTCGGCGAATTCTCGATGGGCGGCGCGGCAATCGCCCACAACGGCAACCTGACCAATGCAACCCAGTTGCGGCGGGAACTGATCGAGCGTGGCTCGATCTTCCAGTCCTCGTCGGACAGCGAATGCATCATTCACCTGATGGCCCGTTCCATCCAGCGCAACATCCCCGAGCGGATGAAGGATGCGCTGCGGCGGGTCGAGGGCGCCTTCTCGGTCATCGCCATGACGCGCACCAAGCTGATCGGTGTGCGCGATGCGCTTGGCGTCCGCCCGCTCGTCCTCGGCAAGCTCGGCGAAGAGGGTTGGGTTCTGTCGTCCGAAACCTGCGGCCTCGACATCATCGGCGCCGAGTTCGTGCGGGAAATCGAACCGGGCGAGATGGTCGTGATCGAGGATGGCAAGGTCAACTCGACGCGTCCCTTCGGCCCCGCCAAGTCGCGTTTCTGCCTGTTCGAGCATGTCTATTTCTCACGCCCCGACTCGATCCTCGGCGGTCGCTCGGTGTATGAAACCCGTCGCCAGATCGGCGTGGAACTGGCCAGGGAAGCGCCGGTCGATGCCGATCTCGTCTGCCCGGTTCCCGACAGCGGCACACCCGCCGCCATCGGCTACAGCCAGCAGTCGGGCATCCCCTATGCGATGGGCATCATCCGCAACCAGTATATGGGCCGGACCTTCATCGAGCCGACCGAGCACATCCGCAACATGGGCGTGCGGCTGAAGCTCAACGTCAACCGCGCGCTGGTCAAGGGCAAGCGGGTGATCCTGGTCGACGACTCGGTTGTGCGCGGCACCACCAGCCGCAAGATCAAGGACATGATCCTTGAGGCCGGGGCGGCAGAGGTCCACTTTCGCATCGCATCGCCGCCCACCGCCTGGCCGTGCTTCTACGGCGTCGATACGCCCGAGCGTTCCAAGCTGCTGGCGGCGAATATGTCCGAGGATGAGATGCGCGACTGGATCGGCGTCGACTCGCTCCGCTTCATCTCGCTCGACGGCCTCTACCGTGCGGCGGGCGAGGCGAAGGGCCGCGACAACGACAGCCCGCAGTATTGCGACGCCTGCTTCTCGGGCCAGTATCCCGTCGCCCCCTCGGACATGATCGAGCAGGGCTTCGAGATGAAGGCGGCGGAGTGAGCGGCCCGGCCGGGGTCGATGCCTATATTGCCGCCCTTCCCCCGGATCAGCGCGCCGCGCTGACCGGCCTGCGCAACCGGCTCAAGGCTCTTCTGCCCGACCACCTGGAATGCATGTCCTACGCCATGCCCGGCTTTCGCCAGCCGGGGGCGAAGGGCAAGATGGTCGCAGGCTATGCCGCCTTTGCCAGACACATGGGGCTTTACCCCCATTCCGGCAGCGTCATTCCCGGCTTGGCCAATGACTGCGTCGGCTTCAAAACCTCCAAAAGCGGCATCTTGTTTACCGCCGATCACCCCATTCCGGATGCGCTGCTGGAAAAGATCATCCGCGCCCGACAGGCCGAGATTTCTGCGGGCTATGGCCGCAGTGCCTGACCGGCGCTTGCCATTCCGCATGCCACGCCCTATCCCGCAGGGCGATCAGCGGAGCCCGAAAGAATGACCGAAAAACTCGCCCTTATCACCGGTGCCTCGCGCGGGCTTGGCTTCGCATTCGGCGTCGAGCTGGCGTCCCGGGGCTGGCACATCCTCGCCGTCGCCCGCACCACGGGCGGGTTGGAAGAGCTTGACGATCAGATCAAGGCACTTCCCGGCAACAGCGGGGCGACGCTTGCGCCGATGGACGTGACCAACGACGACGCGATGCGTCACCTGTGCCGCTCGACCTACGACCGTTGGGGTCATGCCGATCTGTGGATTCATACGGCAGTCCATGCGCCCCCCCTGGCCCCCGCCGCCCATGTCGATGCGAAAGACTGGGATAAATCCATTGCGACCAACGTCCGTGCCACCGGCATCCTGATCCCGATGGTCGAACCCCTGCTCCGCGCGGCGGAGGCTGGCGCCGCGCTGTTCCTGGACGACCCGCGCGCCGGAGAGAAATTCTTCGGCGCCTACGGGTCCACCAAGGCATCCCAGATCGCGCTGGCGCGCAGCTGGCAGGCCGAGACCGTCAGGACCGGCCCGCGTGTGCTGATCGAGACCCCCGCCCCCATGCCAACCGCCACCCGCGCCCGCTTCTTCCCCGGAGAGGACCGCGATGCGCTGACCAATCCCAAGGCCGAGGCGGCGCGTATCATCGGCGCCATACTGGGGTAAGACGAATCTGCCTTTTTCCAACGGCGCTCAAAATTGCGCCATGTCGTCAAGCCATTCATCCAGCGCTGTAGGTCTGCGCCCACCGCAAGGCTGCTTTGCGGACGCCAGTCTTGCGTGACCGACCCCCAGCCCGCAAATTCAACGGCAGGGAGGGAACACCTGTGGTCTCACAAGGAGTTTCCGATGGAACGAACCGCAATACTATCGCAACCGCCGGCTCTGTTCGGCAAAGTTGCAGAATTCTTCAAAGCGACCGCCCGCTTTCTGGTCTGGCTCAGCGAAGCCAATCCGCGCATGGCCGCGCTTACCCGCCTCAGCGAAACCAGCGATGAAACGCTGTCGGCTCGCGGCCTGACCCGCGACGGAGAGGTGCGCCGCATCATGGGACCGCGCTTCTACGCCTGAGGTGCCCCTCGTCTATTCCAGCCGCGCCGGGAAACCCTCGGCGCGCAGGTCGGTCTCCAGCCGGTCTTCCAGCAGCTTGACCACCTGCGTCGATTGCGCGGCACCGCCATAGGCGGCCCTGGCCGCGACGAAAGTCTGCTCGACCATCCCGGCCAGTGCCAAGGGCACCCCGAACTCGCGCCCGAAACCCAGGGCAAAGCCCAGATCCTTCAGTGCCAGATCGTTGGTAAAGGCGATGTCGTAGCTGCCGTTCAGGATCAACTGCCCTTCCGTCTCATGCACGAAACTCGTGCCGGACGAGGCCGCGATCGCCTCCCACGCCGTCTTGAGGTCCAGCCCGCCGCGCTTGGCCAGCATCAGCGCCTCGCCATCCGCAACCAAGTGGATGAAGGCCAGCATGTTGGTGATGACCTTGATCACCGCAGCCGAACCCAGCACACCCATGTGGAACAGCCGGTTGCCGATCGCCTCCAGCGCCGGGCGGTGCAGGTCCAGCAGATCGGCATCGCCGCCCACCAGCACAGTGATCTCGCCCCGCGCCGCCAGATGCACACCGCCAGTGACGGGCGCCTCCAGCATCCTGACGCCATTGAACCGCGCCAGCCCATCCAGGCGCAGCACATCGTCCCGGCCAAGGGTCGAGTTCTCGACCCATGTCATGCCCGGCTTCATCCGCGGCAACATTTCGGCCAACACCGCCTCGGACGCCGTGGGCGACGGCAGGCAGGTCATCACGTGATCGACCGAGGCCGCCAGATCGCCCGCGCTCTCTGCCACCTCAGCCCCAAGCGCGCGGTGATGGTCGGCCAGCGCCCGGTCGCGGTCATAGACCACGACCGGAAACCCGGCCTTCAGCAGGCTGGCGGCCAGATGACCGCCCAGATTGCCAAGGCCGACATAGCCGTAACGGATCACGCCCCGTAGCCGACGATGCTCTTCAGCTCGCAGAAGTCATGGATGCCCCAGTCGGCATATTCCCGACCGTTGCCCGACTGCTTGTAGCCGCCGAAGGCCGAATGGGTGTCCCAGGCCGGGTAGTTCAGGTTGACCGTGCCCGCACGCAGCCGCCGCGCAACCGGCTTCGCCTCTTCCACCGGACCGGCGATATAGGCCGCCAGACCATAGGGCGTGTCGTTGGCCATCTCGACCGCCTCGTCGATCGAGTCATAGGACAGGATCGCCAGAACAGGCCCGAAGATTTCCTCGCGCGCGACAGTCATGTCGTTGGTGACGTTGCCAAAAATCGTCGGCTTGATGAAATAGCCACGGTTCAGACCCGAAGGCAGGCCCGTGCCACCCGTTACCAGCGTCGCACCCTCGTCGATGCCCTTCTGGATCAGGCCCTGGATCTTGTCATAGTGAACCCGGCTGACGACCGGACCCAGCGTGGTGGCCTCATCGCGCGGATCGCCGGTCACGAATTCCTCGGCCTTGGCCTTGGCCACCGCCAGCGCCTCTTCATGCCGGTCGCGCGGCACGAACATCCGCGTCGGCGCGTCGCAGCTTTGGCCCGAGTTGCCGAAGCAGCCCTCGACGCCGCCCGCCACAGCCTCGGCCAGATTGGCGCTTGGCAGGATGATGTTCGGCGACTTGCCCCCCAGTTCCTGCGCAACCCGCTTGACCGTCGGTGCGGCGGCCAGCGCCACCTGGATGCCCGCCCGGGTCGATCCGGTGAACGAAACCATATCCACCTCGGGATGCGATGACATGCGCGAACCAACGTCCGCACCGGTCCCGTTCACCAGGTTGAACACGCCCTTCGGCACACCCGCCTCATGCATCACCTCGGCGAACAGCGCGCCCGACAGCGGCGCAATTTCCGACGGCTTCAAGATCATGGTGCAGCCCGCGACCAGCGCCGGCGCCACCTTGCAGGCGATCTGGTTCATCGGCCAGTTCCAGGGCGTGATCAGCGAGCAGACCCCAATGCCTTCGTAAACCATCCGGGTGTCGCCCCGCGAATGTTCCCACTCGAACTCTTCCGCCGCTTTGATGGTGCTTTCGATATGCACCTGACCGGCCCAGAACTGCGCCCCACGCGACCACGACAGCGGTGCGCCCATCTCGGTCGACATCGCCTCGACGAAGTCGTCCTCGCGTGCGTTATAGACCTCCAGTACCCGCTTCAGCAGCGCGATCCGATCCTTGATCGGCGTCACGGTAAAGCCAAGGAAGGCCGCCCGGGCAGCAGCAACCGCACGGTCCACATCGGCCGCGGTGCCAAGAGCGACCTCGCCCACGATCTCTTCATTCGCCGGATTCTCGACGCCCATTTTTGTCCCGCCCAAAGGCGCGACCCACTCGCCATTGATGTAGAACTGCGAAAGATGCTTGGATATCATGGTGTTCTCACTTGAAGTGGATGTTGAAGGCCGCCCGAATGGCCGCGTCTATCTGCGGATCAATCTGGCTGCCTGCCTTGGCGAGGATACTGTTCTTCCGCGCAATCGCCCTGTCAAGCAACTGCGGTTTGCCAGCCTCGACCCATTCCTTGGGGCTCATCCGGTTTCCGACCGCCGGATAGATGTATTCCGTCTGCATCAGCGCCAGCGTCTGCTCGGAGCCAAGGTAGTGCCCCGGCCCGCCAAGGCAGACTGCCTTCATCGCCTCGATGCTGGTCGAATCCTCGGTCACGTCGATCCCGCGCACGCAGCGCATGACCTGCCCCAGAATGTCGTCGCCAAGCACCAAGCTTTCCAGACAGAAGCCCAGCAGCGAGGCATGCATCCCCACCGCCTCGTAGCACATGTTCAGCCCGGACAGACCGGCCAGCACGTTGGTGATCCCCTGCTCCCACCCGGCCTGCATGTCGGGCAGCTTGCTGTCGGAAATCCCAGAGGCGGCCCCACCCGGCAGGTTGTAGAACTTGTGCATCTGCGAGCAGCCCGCCGTCAGCAGCGCCTGCTCGGCCGATCCGCCAGACATCGCCCCGGTCCGCAGGTCGGAAACGAAGGGCCAGGTGCCAAAGATCGCCGGCGCCCCCGGACGGATCGCGTTGACATAGACGACGCCCGCCAGACACTCGGCCATGGCCTGCACTACAGCCAGCGCGATCGGCGCAGGCGCCGTCGCCCCGGCCTGCCCGGCGGACAAAAGCAGCATCGGCATCCCGGCGCGGATGCATTTCTCCATCGTAATGCAGCTTTCCTCGGCGAACTTCATCGGCGGCACGACAAAGCAATTCGAGTTGCTGACGAAGGGCTTCTCACGCCACTTGTCCTCGCCACCCGCCACCATGTGCAGAAGATCAAAGCACCCCTCGACATGGCTCGGATCGCTGAAGGAGGTGCCGACATGCTTCGTCGTGCCCGACAGGCAGGCATACAGCGTGTTGATGTCCATGTCGTAGTTGTCCAGCACATCGCGGCAGACCATGGCGCGCTGAAAGAAGTGAACATTGTCAAGGTTATGCGTGATCCTCGCCGCGTCATACAGATCCTGCGCGGTCGAGTCGCGATACTCGTTCCGCTCCAGATCGACGATATGCACCGCCGCTCCCGCCGTGCCGAAATGCACATTGGTACCGGTCAGGTGCAGGTCATGCTTCGGGTCGCGCGCATGCAGCGTGATGTCCCTCGCGGCAATCGCCAGCATGTCCTCGACCAGTGCCCGCGGAAACCGGATGCGCCCGTCATCGCCCTGGATTGCCCCGGCACCGGTCAGCAGTTCCACGCCGGATTTCGGCGCCTGGCTCAGCCCGATCACCTCGAGCGCCTCCAGCGCCGAGGCGTGAATCTTCGCCATCCCCGCCTCGGTCAACGGCTTGTATTGCCCGCCCGGCATGCCAGCGCGAACGGGTCGCAGGTTCTCCGCCAGCGGCGCCGCCCGTTCGGCCACCCGCGCCGCGCGGCCACCACGTGCCCGTGCGCGCGCAGGCTCGCAAACTTCCCCGATCTCGCTCATCGCCTGATCCATCTTTTCATTCCCCATGTCACGCGCTCCCCTGCTCAAGCAGCGCATCAATCTCGGCGCCCGAAGCGGCACCCTTCAACAGGGCAAACGACCCTTGCCCCAGCATCGCCCCGACCGACTCCCGGATCGCCGCATGGGTCAGCCGCGCGATCATCGACCCTGTCGAGATCCGCCGCACCCCCATCGCCGCCAGATCGGCCACGCTCAATTCCCGCAAAGGCCCTGCCGCCAGCGCATTGACCGGCGCCTTGACCGACGCCAGCACCCGCGCCAGTTCCGCCCGTCCCGGAGGCACCGGCAGGTAAAGCAAATCCGCCCCCGCCGTCTCGAACGCCTGCAGCCGCCGGATACCCTCGTCCAGATCGTAGACGCCGTTCATCACGCCATCGGCCCGCGCACAGAATACGAACGGCCGCCCCAGCGCCCGTGCAGCGGCAACCCCGGCCCGCACCCGCTCGACGGCCAGATCAAAGTCGTAGGAACCCTTCGTCTCCGGATCGGTATCCTCGACCGAACAGCCCGACAGACCCACTTCCGCCGCCTGCCGCACCGTCTCTGCCACCACATCCGGCGCGGCGCCAAAGCCGTTCTCGAAATCGCCCGACACCGGCAACGGCGTCGCCGCAATGATCGCCTCGGCATGGGCCAGCGCCTCGTCGCGCGTTACCCCCATATCCGACCGCCCCAATGTAAAGGCATGCGCCGCCGAAGAGGTCGCCAGCGCCCGCGCGCCCAGCGCCGCCATCATCCGCGCCGACCCTGCATCCCAGGGGTTCGGAATGACGAAACACCCCTTCGCATGAAGGTCCCGAAACGCCTCGTGCCGCTCTGCAAGTGCCATCTCTTCCTCCCTGCGCTTCTTCCGTTTCCAAATATCCTCCGGGGGTCCGGGGGTGGAAAACCCCCGGCTCGTCGTCACATGCGGACCCGCTCCGACTTCGGATCATACATCGGCGCCAGCGAGGCGACTGCCCGGTGCCGCACCCCCGCCACCTCGATCTCGTAGGTCGAAGCCATCACATCCGCCTCACTCTCGTCTCGGCAGGGCACATAGCCCATGCCCACGGCCCCACCGAGGAAATGCCCGTAGGCTCCGCTTGTCACCGGCCCGACGATCCTGCCATCGCGCAACAGCGCCTCGTTGTGGAACAACAGCGGCTCTGGGTCCTCCAGACGGAACTGCACCATCCGGCGCCCCAGACCTTCGTCCTGCTTGCGCAGCACCGCGTCGCGGCCGATGAAATCGCCTTTCTTCGTCCGCACCGAAAAGCCAAGCCCGGCCTCCAGCACGTGATCCTCATCGGTAATGTCGTGGCCCCAGTGGCGATAGGCCTTCTCGATCCGGCAGCTGTCCAGCGTATGCAGCCCGCACAGCTTCAGCCCCAGATCCGCGCCCGCCTCTTCCAGCGCCTCGAACACATGCGCCGTCTGGTCGGACGAGACATAAAGCTCCCAGCCCAGCTCGCCCACATAGGTCACCCGATGGGCACGGGCGATCCCCATGCCGATCTCGATTTCCCGCGCCGTGCCAAACAGATGCGCCTCATTGCTGAAGTCATTCGGAGACACCCGGTTCATCAGGTCCCGCGCCTTCGGCCCCATAACGCACAGCACAGATTCCGCCGCCGTCACATCGGTGATGACCGCGAAGTCGTCACCGACATTGCGCCGCAGCCAGTCGAGATTGCGCTGATGCGTGGCCCCCGGCACGACCAGCAGATAGGCCGACTCGGACAGGCGCGTCACCGTAAGGTCGGCCTCGATGCCGCCCCGCGTATTCAGGAACATCGTGTAGACGATCTTCCCCGGCTCCACATCGACCTGTGCCGAGCAGATGCGGTTCAGGAATTTGCAGGCATCGCGTCCCTCGACCCGGATCTTGCCGAAGGACGTCATGTCAAAGAAACCGACGCCATTCCGTACCGCCAGATGCTCGGCCTTCTGGTTGTCGAACCAGTTCTGCCGCTTCCAGCTATAACGATACTCGCGCTCCTGACCCTCATTGGCGAACCAGTTCGCCCGTTCCCAGCCTGCAACCTCGCCGAACACCGCGCCGCGCGCCTTCAGATGTTCGTGCAGCGGCGTGCGGCGAACACCCCGCGCTGTTTCCACCTGCCGATAGGGGAAGTGATCGGCGTAAAGCAGGCCCAGCGTCTCGCTCACCCGCTCCTTCAGGTATGTGCGGTTCTTCTGGAAAGGCTGGGCGCGGCGGATATCGACCTCCCACAGGTCGAACGGCGCCTCGCCTTCCGTGATCCAATGCGCGAGCGCCATGCCCGCGCCGCCCGAGGAGACGATGCCAATCGAGTTATACCCGGCAGCGATCCAGTAGCCTTTCAGCCCCGGCGCTTCGCCCAGATAATAGCGGTCATCCGGTGTAAAACTCTCCGGGCCGTTGAAGAAAGTATGAATACCCGCGGTCTGGAACAGCGGTAGCCGCTCTGCCGCCATCTCCAGGATCGGGGCGAAGTGGTCCCAGTCCTCGGGCAGGGTGTCAAAGCAGAAATCCTCGCGGATGCCTGTCATGCCCCAGGGCTTGGCCTTGGGCTCGAAGGCCCCGACCATCATCTTGCCGGCGTCCGATTTGTAATAGGCGCATTCATCCGGCACCCGCAGCACCGGCATGTGGCCCAGCCCCGCAATCGGCTCGGTGATCAGGTAGAAATGCTCGCAGGCATGCAGCGGCAGCGTAACGCCGCTCTTGTCTGCCAGATCACGTCCCCACATGCCGCCGCAGTTGATAACCACATCGGCGTCGATATGCCCCGGCCCCTCGGCGGTCTGGTAATCCACGCCCGTCACCCGCCGTCCCTTGCCATCGGAGGCTTCGGTAACGCCGGTGACCTTCACCCCCTCGAATATCTTCGCCCCCATCTGCCGCGCGCCCTTGGCCAGCGCCATGGCGATGTTCGCCGGGTCGCACTGGCCGTCCAGCGGCAGCGCCACCGCGCCAACCACGCCGTCGATGTTCAGGTGCGGATAGCGGTCCTTCGCCTCTATCGGCGAAATCTCATGCACCTCCACATCGAAAATCCGCGCCACCGTCGCCTGCCGCAGCAATTCCTCATGCCGCTCCTTCGTCAGCGCGACCGAGATCGAGCCGACCTGCCGCATCCCAGTGGCAACGCCCGTCTCCGCCTCCAGCTTCACGTAAAGGTCGGCGGAATACTTGGCGAGCCGCGTCATGTTGGCCGATCCGCGCAACTGCCCGATCAGCCCCGCCGCGTGCCAGGTGGTCCCGCAGGTCAGCTGCATCCGCTCCAGCAGGACCACATCCTTCCAGCCAGCCTTGGCCAGATGATAGGCGACCGAGCAGCCGGAAATCCCGCCGCCGATGACAACTGCCCGTGCCTTGCCCGGAATGCTCATTCTGTCCTGTATCCCTTGTCTTTCAAACGCTTCGCGATGGCCGCGATGTGGACGGGTGTCGTCTCGCAGCAGCCGCCGATGATGGTCGCGCCCTGCCCGGCCCAATGCTCGGCGAAATCGGCGTAAAGCTCGGCGGTCAGATCGGGCCGGGATTCCAGCGCATCGACGGTCGGCCGATCCTTCAGGAAATCCTCGGTGATCTGCTTGAACCCGTTCGCATAGCAGCCAAAGGGCAGCCCCGTCGCCGACAGCTTGTCCAGCGCCGCCGCCATCGCTTCGGGCGCCGAGCAATTGGCCAGCACTGCCGAGGCTCCTCCCCGCGCAATCACGGCCAGTTCCGCCACCGGCTCGCCCGAGCGCAGCTTCGTGCCGTCGCGATCCTCGACCGTGACCGATAGCCAGACCGGCTTGCCCGTCTTGGCCGCCCCTTCAAGCAAAGCCCGCGCCTGACCCAAGGTCGCGATAGTCTCGCCCAGGATCACATCCACCTGCGGCGCAAGGATCGCCGCCACCTCGCCGTAAAGGCGGACAGCCGTCTCATGCTCCGGCCCGACATCGGTGCGGTAGGACGCGCCAAGCGGCCCGATCGAACCGGCAATCCGGCCCCTGCCCACCGCCTTCCGCGCATCCTGCGCTTCTTTCAGCGCCTGTGCATGCAGCGCGGCGAAACGGTCATCGAGACCGAAGTCCTTCAGGCGATCATGGTGGATCGCATAGGTATTTGTCGTTGCGACCGTCGATCCGGCTTTGAAGTAATCGGCATGGATCGCCTGAACGAGGCCCGGACGGTCGATCATCACCTGCGTCGCCCACAGCGGCGTCGCGGCATCGCCGGAGCGATTGATCAGCTCCTGGCCCATGCCGCCGTCGAGAAGGGTGATTGCAGCCCTCGTCACAGCGTGCGAGCGGGGGTTTCACACCCCCGCGTCCCCATGGGATATTTGTGAACAGAAGAAGGGATCATGCCCTGATCCTTTCGTTCTTCGCGTCCCAGACCGCACCATCGCCCTGCACGGTCGCCGGATAGCGGGTGCCGAAGACCTCGATCTCCAGCGCGGTGCCGGGCTCGGTCAGGTCAGCGCGCAGCATGCCCAGCGCCACGCAGGCATCGACGCGGTGGCCCCAATAGGCGCTGGTCGTTTCTCCAACCACTTTTCCGTCATGCCAGAGCGTCGACATATACGGCGGGTCGCAATCGCCGACCTCGGCCTTCAGCACGACGAAGCTTTTCTTCACGCCCGCCTGCTTTTCCGCCGCCAGCGCGGCCTTGCCGCGGAAGCCGTCCTTGGACCAGTCGATGAAGCGTTCGAGACCGCCTTGCAGCACGGTGTAGTCGGTCGAAAGATCGCCCTTCCACGCACGATAGCCCTTTTCGATGCGAAGCGAGTTCAGCGCGAACATGCCAAACGGTTTCAGACCCAGCGGCTTTCCCGCCGCCAGCACCGCATCCCAGACCGCCGGCGTATCGCCAAGCTTCGAGTGGATTTCCCACCCGAGTTCGCCGGCGAAGGACACGCGGATCAGCATGACGCGTCTCCCGGCGATTTCCGCCCAGGCCCAGGTCAGCCATGGCTTTGTCAGGTCAGCGTCCGTCACCTTCGCCAGGATCGCGCGGCTGGCGGGACCGGTCAGGATCTGGCAGCTCCACTGATCGGTACCCTCGGACAGCGTGATCCCTTCGGGCAAATGCTTCAGCAGCCATTCGCGATCATGCGTCTGGGCGGTGGCCGCCGTGATCAGCAACACCTCATCCTCGGCCAGCCGGACCACCGACATCTCGGTCACGATCCGGCCCTTTTCGTCGGAGAAATAGGCAAGGCCAATCCGGCCCACCGACGGCACCTTGCCGGTGATCTGGGTCGCCAGCCATTCCGCCACACCCGGCCCGGTCAGCCGGTAGCGCGAGAACCCCGGCAGATCGAGAATCCCCGCCGCATCGCGCACCGCCAGGCATTCCTCGCGCACCGCGCCGAACCACGGGCCTTCGCGCAGGAAGGTGCGCTGCGCCTCCTCGGAAGTGTCGTCTCCGGGCCGCGCATACCACAGCGCACGCTCCCAGCCATTATACGGGCCGAATTGCGCGCCCAGCGCCGCTGTGCGGTCATGCACCGCCGACAGCTTCTTGTCGCGCCCCTCGGGCCAGGCGTGGTGCGGGAAGTGGATGGCGTATTCATGGCCATAGACCTCCATCCCCTTCTTCACGCAGTAACCTTCGTCCTCGAACCCGGTAAAGCGGCGCGGGTCGCAAGACCACATGTCCCACTCGGTCGTCCCTTCGGTTACCCATTCGGCCAGCACCTTGCCCGCGCCCCCGGCCTGGCAGATGCCGAAGGTGAAGACGCAGGCCTCAAAGGCATTCGGCACGCCCGGCATCGGGCCGATCAGCGGGTTGCCATCCGGCGTATAGGGGATCGGCCCGTTGATCACCTTGGTCAGCGCGGCCTTCTCCAAAAGCGGCACGCGGGCCATTGCGTCGGCGATGTACCACTCCAGCCGCTCCAGATCGTCGGGAAACAGCTGGAAGCTGAAGTCATCCGGGAACGGATCATCCGGCGTCGCCCAATGCGCGCGGCAGGTCCGCTCATAGGGACCAAGGTTGAAGCCCATCTTTTCCTGCCGCAGGTAGTAGCTGCTATCGACGTCGCGCAGCAGCGGCAGCTTGTGACCGACCTCCGCTGTCCATGTCTCCAGCTCGGGGATCGTGTCGAACAGCATGTACTGATGGCTCATCACCATCATCGGCACGTCGCGGCCGAACCATTTGCCGACCTCTCGCGCATAATACCCGGCGGCATTCACCACGATCTCGCAGCGGATTTCGCCCTTGGGGGTCGAAACCACCCATTCGCCACCCTCGCGCCGCACACCCGTCGCCGGGCAGAACCGCTCGATCCGCGCGCCCATCTGGCGGGCGCCCTTGGCCAGCGCCTGCGTCAACTGCGCCGGGTCGATATCGCCGTCGTAGGGGTCGTATAATGCGCCGGTCAGTTCATGTGTCTCAAGGAAGGGATACTTCGTGCGGATCTCGTCCGGCGACAGGATCTCCAGATCCATGCCCTGATAGCGGCCCATGCCCACCACGCGCTGGAACTCGCGCAGGCGCTCGGCGCTGTGGCCAAGGCGGACCGATCCGGTGACGTGATAGTTCATCGGATAGTCCACCGCATCGCCCAGGCCCCGGTAAAGGCTGGCCGAATAGCGCTGCATGTTCATCAGGGACCAGCTTGAGGAAAACGTCGGCACGTTTCCCGCCGCATGCCAGGTAGACCCCGCCGTCAGCTCGTTCTTTTCCAGCAGCACCGCATCGCTCCACCCGGCCTTGGCCAGATGGTAAAGCGCCGAGGCGCCAACGGCCCCGCCCCCGATGATGACCACCCGTGCGCTCGATGGAAATTCCGCCACTCGCCTGCCCCCGATCCTGTTCTCGCGCGGCATTATCTGCGTCCCGCGACGGGCTTTCAATTCGGATATTCCGGTCTTATTGATCGGATATTCCGATCAGGAGAACCCAAGGATGACCAACCCCCTTTTCCAGCGTAACCAGTCGTTCCTGGCCGTCATCGACGTGCAGCAGTTTTTCCTGGACAAGCTGGCGCTGGCCGACCGCGCACCGCTGGCGGCGCGCATTGCCTGGCTCATCCGCGTGGCGACGTCGCTGGATATTCCCGTGCTGGCCATGGCCGAGGATATCGGCCCGAACGGCCCGCCCGCGCCACAGATCGCCGCCGCCCTGCCGCAAGGCGCGCATGTGCACGACAAGCGCGTCTTCGGCCTTGCGCACCAGCCCGATATTCTGGCCGCAGCCAAGGCGTTCAACCGTTCGCAAGCTGTGCTGGTCGGGCTGGAAACCGATGTCTGCGTCGCCCATTCCGCGCTTGGCCTTCTGGAACATGGATTCCGTGTCGCCGCCATCGGCGACGCAACCGGATCGCCCGGCAATCATCACGCGGCAGGGCTGGCGCGGATGAAAGAAGCCGGCGTCACGATCACAACGACCAAGGGCATCTTCTACGAATGGGTGCGCGACCTCGACACGCTCGCCACCTTGCGCGCTTTGCGGAAAGACCTGCCGCCGGGCCTGACCCTTTGACGCCCGAACTGCTGGAAACCTTCCTCGACCTTGTCGAGACACGCAGCTTCAACCGCACGGCGGAACGGCTGGGCGTCACGCAATCCACCGTCTCGGCCCGCGTCGGCGCACTGGAATCCGCGCTGGAGGTGCGGCTTTTCAGCCGGTCGCGCGCCGGAACCGCGCTTACCACCGAGGGGCTGAAGTTCGAACCCCACGCCCGCGCCCTGCGCCATGCCTGGTCCGAGGCACGGCGTTCTGTCGATCCCGCCGGAACCTCGGCGCTGACGCTGCGCATCGGCATCCAGAACGACCTCGCGGCGGGGCATATCGGCGACTGGGTGATGGGCTTTCGCCGCGCTTTGCCCGAGACGGCCTTCTACATCGAACTCGACTACTCCGCCCAGATGTGCGCCGACCTCGAGACGGGAAAGCTCGACTTCGCCGTCCTCTACTCCCCGCGCGCCGGACCGGACCTGCATTTCACTTCCGTTGGCCATGTCGAGTATCGGCTGGTCTCGTCCGACGGTGACAAGCGGTCAAAGCTGCACCTCGAACGCTATGTGCGCGGCAGCTATTCGCCCGCCTTCGACGCCGCACACCGCGCATTGCTGCCCGACCTGTCGCATGCACCGCTGGGTGCGGGCCAGAACAGCGCCGTGGCAGGAATACTCGAAGCGATGGGCGGCGCCGGTTTCGTGCTGGCGCCCACGGCAGCCCAACTGGTCGCAAGCGGAGAGTTCCGGCTGGTCAGCGACGTGCAGCCCATATCGCAGCCGATCTTTGCCGCGACCCATCTGCGGCACCGGACGTCGGCGCTGCACCGGCAATTGCTGCGTATCGTGGATCGGCAACTGGGGCGACGGTAGACGCGCCAATATGGCCAAGGCCATCGCCTTCGCCAGACATCACCAGGGATAGCCGGAAATAACCAGCAGACCCCCGACGATCAGCGCATTGGAGATGGCAGTATTCTCGTCCTGCATCCGCCCCATGCCTTGCTGCCGCCAGAAGTCATGCACCATGATGGTCGCCGCGACGACAAAGATCGCCAACAGGAACGCCGCCAGCGGCACCATCAGTCCCAGCACCAGACAGGCCCCCAGCACAATCTCGATCACCGCACCGCTCAGCGTCACGAACAAGGGCGCAGGCACGCCCTTTGCGGTAAGCAGCCCGGCCACAGCCTGCCGCGCCAGCACGATGCGAATTCCGCTGAAGACAAAAGTCGCACCAACCAAAAGGCGTCCGATCACGGCAAGCAACGACAGATCCATTCCCATCCACTCCTGCAGGAATTCCCGACGCATTCACTCTACATACCAAAGCCATACCGATGCCAGACCGGTTCCAGCCGGTTCAAACCAGCGTCTGCAACCGGTATCCGGGACGATAGGCCAGCCGCACCGAGGTAACTGCCGCCTCTGCCGTCCAGGTCGTCCGCTCGACGATGAACAGCGCCGCACCCTTGGCCAGATCAAGCATCTCGGCCTCTTGGCCATTCGCCGGCTCGGCCGAAAAGGCGATGTCACCACTGGCATAGGGCACGTTGGCGACCAGCCACTCATTGGCGCTGACCGTCGCAAAATCGGGATCGGCACCACCCAGCGCGACCGGGTTCAACCAGCGATCCTCCATCGCGAAAGGTTTGCGATCGGCGAAATGCAGGCTGACCAGATGGCGCAACTCCGCCCCCGGCGGCATCCCCAAGACCGAGACGACATTCAACGGCGCTGTCTCGACCTGATCGGACAGCAGCGAATAGGCGTAACGTTGACCTCGCCCCTCAACCTCTTGCCGGATAACAGGAATCTCCAGTGTCGCCCGCCGCACTGGATGCAGGGCCACACGTGTTCCGGCCTTGCGCCGCCGTTCCAGCACACCCGAATCGGCCAGGTCGCGCAGCGCCCGGTTGACCGTCGCACGGGCGCAGCCGAACTCGGCCGCCAGTGCCTCTTCCCCCGGTATCATGCCGCCCGGCCGCCATTCCTGCGCGGTGATGCGCCGCATCACCTCGGCCCGCACGGCTTCCCAGCCTGCGATCACAGCGCGTCCCCCAGGCCCGCCATGACGGCCCGGTAGCGCGCCGTTATCACCTCGCGCGCAGGATGGCGGCCAGCCGTCACGATGTGCCGCCCGGCGGACCAGACCTCGCTCACCATCCGGTCGTCGCCCGCAAATATCCACGCGTCCAGAATGGCATCCCCCCGACGCCCCTCAAGATCGACCGCCCCCATGTCCAATGCCAGCAGATCGGCCCAGTCCCCCACGCGAATAGCCCCGGACGCGCGCCCCGCAGCCTGTGCACCACCGATCAAAGACGCCTCATAAAGCGTTCTTCCAGTTGACTTTTCCACGCTTGCCAGAACCGCTCGTCCCTTGTCGCGAAACCTCTGCGAATATTCCAGCAGACGCAATTCCTCGCTCAGCGAAATCCGCAGATTGCTGTCCGAGCCTATCCCCCAGCGCCCTCCCGCAGCCTGATAGCGGACGCCATCGAAGATACCGTCACCAAGGTTCGCCTCGGTGATCGGGCACAGCCCTGCCACGGCACCCGTTGCCGCCAGAGCCTCGGTCTCGACAGGCTCCATCTGGGTGCAGTGGATCAGGCACCAGCGCTGATCGACTTTGGTATTTTCAAGCAGCCATGCCACAGGCCGCGCTCCATAGGCCGCGCGCACCTCTTCCACCTCGGCAACCTGCTCTGCCAGGTGCATGTGGATCGGCGCGTCGGGGGAAAGAGTTGCCGCCTGTGCCAGTTGCGCCGGAGTAACCGCGCGCAACGAATGCGGCGCCAGCCCCAGAACAGCATCAGCAGGCAAGGCCCTGACTGCCTGCTGGGCATCGCGCCAAAGATCTGTAAAACCACTGAAATCATTACCAAAGCGCAGTTGCCCCGCCGCCAGCGCCCGCCCGTCGCAGCCCCCTTGCGCATAAAACACCGGCAGCAGGGTCAGCCCCAGCCCGCTCTTGTCCGCCGCCGCCGCAATCCGCGCCGAGATCTCGGCCCGATTGGCATAGCGCGCGCCACCGGGCGCGTGGTGCAGATAGTGGAACTCGGCCACCGCAGCATAACCTGCCTCAGCCATCTCCATCTGCACAAAGGCCGCAATGGCCTCGACATCCTCGGGCGTCAGCCGTTCGAGAAACCGATACATCAGCGTCCGCCAGGTCCAGAAACTGTCCTGCCCCGCGCTGCGCCGCTCGGTCATCCCCGCCATTGCGCGCTGGAAGGCGTGTGAATGCAGGTTCACCGGCGCAGGCAAAAGGCACCCCAGGGCATCGTTCGCAGGCAACCCCTGTTCGACCCGTGTTATCCTTCCGGCCACAATCTCCACCTGAACATCGTCGGCCCAGCCACTCGGCAAAAGCGCGGTCTTTGCGGAAAGCACGGTCATGGGCGGAAACCTCGCTTGACAGGGGATATTATGTGCAGACATATTAGCGTCAGTCGCAGACATAAGGCAAGCCCGATGGCGATGATTCTGACAAACTGCACCCTCGCCACGATGATCGATGGTTATGGCCTGATCTCCGATGGCGCCGTCGTGATCGAAGATGACCGCATCGCCTGGTCCGGCCCCGCCGCCGACCTGCCCGCCCGCGACTTGCCCGCACATGACCTTGGCGGTCGCCTCGTCACGCCCGCGCTGATCGACTGCCATACCCACATCGTCTACGCCGGCGACCGATCCTCCGAGTTCGAGATGCGACTGAACGGCGCCAGCTATGAAGAGGTCGCGAAAGCGGGCGGCGGCATCATCTCAACCGTCTCCGCCACGCGCGCAGCTACCGAAGATGATCTGCTCGCCGCAAGCCTGCCGCGCCTCGACGCACTCCTCGCCGAAGGTGTCAGCACCGTCGAGATAAAATCCGGTTATGGCCTTGATATAGAAACGGAACTCCGAATGCTGCGCGTGGCGCGGCGACTAGAAGGCCTGCGCCCGGTTACCATCCGGACCACCTTCCTTGGCGCGCACGCCACGCCGCCCGAATACAAGGGTCGCCCCGACGCCTACCTTGCCGATCAGGTCCTGCCCGCGATGCGCGCGACCCATACCGAGGGACTCGTCGATGCCGTCGACGCCTTCTGCGAAGGCATCGCCTTCAGCCCGGATCAGGTCGAGCGTGTCTTTGCCGAGGCAGGCGCGCTTGGGCTGCCGGTGAAGCTTCACGCCGAACAGCTGTCGAACCTTGGCGGCGCGGCGCTTGCCGCCCGCTTCGCCGCGCTTTCCGCCGACCATCTGGAATACCTCGATGAGGATGGCGTGGTCGCCATGGCCGCCGCAGGCACCATCGCCGTCATCCTGCCCGGCGCCTTCTACACCCTGCGCGAAACGCAACTCCCGCCCATCACGCTTTTACGAAAGCATGGGGTTCCGATGGCCGTCGCCACCGACAGCAACCCCGGCACTTCGCCCATGACCTCGCTCACGCTGGCGATGAACATGGCCTGCACGTTCTTCCGCCTGACCCCGGAAGAAACCCTGCTTGGCACCACCACTCATGCCGCCCGCGCGCTTGGCCTGCACGACCGGGGCCGCATCGCCCCCGGCCTGCGTGCCGACCTGGCCGTCTGGCGGGCACGTCACCCCGCCGAACTCAGCTATCGCATCGGCGCCACCCCGCTTTACGCCCGCATCCACGGAGGCGCCTTTGTCTGAAATCCTCACCCCCGGCGCTGCAACGCTCGCGCAACTCGAACGCCTCTGGCGGCTGGAATCTCCTGCGAAACTCGACCCATCCGCCCGACCGGGCGTCGAGGCAGCCGCCAACCGCATCGCGGCCGCCGCCGCCGGGACCGAACCGGTCTACGGCGTCAACACCGGCTTTGGCAAACTCGCCTCGCTGAAGATCGAGGCCAAGGATACCGCCACGCTGCAGCGCAACCTGATCCTGTCGCACTGCTGCGGCGTCGGCGATCCGATGCCCCGCGCCACGGCCCGTCTGATGATGGCGCTGAAACTCCTCTCGCTCGGACGCGGAGCCTCGGGTGTCCGCTGGGAGATAATCGAGCTGATCGAGGGGATGCTGGCGCGCGGCGTCACGCCCGTCATCCCTGCCCAGGGTTCGGTCGGCGCCAGCGGCGACCTCGCCCCCCTTGCCCATATGGCCGCAGTGATGATCGGCCATGGCGAAGCCGAATTTCAGGGCCGCCACCATTCCGGCGGCGCTGCGCTGATCGAGGCAGGACTTTCCCCTGTTACGCTTGGCCCGAAGGAAGGCCTGGCCCTGATCAACGGCACCCAGTTTTCCACCGCCTACGCACTGGCGGGCCTGTTCGGCGCATGGTCCGGCGCGCAATCCTCGCTCATTACCTCGGCGCTCTCGACCGACGCCATCATGGGCTCCACCGCCCCGCTTCACCCGCAAATCCACGCGCTCCGAGGCCATGCCGGCCAAATCGAGGCGGCAGCTACCATGCGCGTCCTGCTCGACGGTTCCGCCATCCGCGAAAGCCATGTCACCGGCGATACCCGCGTGCAGGATCCCTACTGCATCCGCTGCCAGCCGCAGGTAACGGGCGCCGCGATGGATGTCCTCCGCCTCGCCGCCCGCACGCTGGAGATCGAGGCGAACGCCGCCACCGACAACCCGCTGGTGCTGGACGACGGCATTATCTCTGGCGGCAATTTCCACGCCGAACCCGTGGGCTTCGCCGCCGATATGATCGCGCTGGCAATCAGCGAGATCGGGGCCATCGCCCAACGCCGCGTTGCCCTGATGGTCGATCCGACGCTCAGCTTCGACTTGCCGCCCTTCCTGACCCCCAATCCCGGCCTCAACTCCGGCCTGATGATCGCCGAGGTCACGACAGCCGCGCTCATGAGCGAGAACAAACACCTAGCCCACCCGACCGTCACCGACTCGACGCCCACCTCCGCCAACCAGGAAGATCACGTCAGCATGGCCGCCCACGGTGCCCGCCGTCTGGGACGCATGGTCGAGAACCTGAACGTCATCCTCGGCGTCGAGGCCCTCTGCGCCGCGCAAGGCGTCGAGTTCCGCGCGCCCCTCCTCACCTCCCAGCCTCTCGCCCGCGTCCTCGCCCGCCTGCGCGCCGTCGTGGCGACGATGGGCGAGGATCGCTACCTCGCCCCGGATCTTGCCCGCGCTGCCGACCTGATCGCCAATGGCGAACTGGCCCGCGCATCGAATACCCCACTTCCGCTTCTTCTTGGCTGAAATACCCTGCGGGGGTCCGGGGGTGCAAAGCCCCCGGCCTCTCCGCCAGAACCCGGAGCCCACCCGATGACCAACCCCCGCCACAACCTCCGCGACGTTTTCCCCGCCACCGGCACCGAGATCACCGCCAAAAGCTGGCTGACCGAGGCACCGATGCGGATGCTGATGAACAACCTTCACCCCGACGTGGCCGAGAACCCGCATGAGCTGGTGGTCTACGGCGGCATCGGTCGTGCCGCCCGGACATGGGAGGATTTCGACCGCATCGTGGCCACGCTGAAGACGCTGAACGAGGATGAGACGCTGCTCGTCCAGTCCGGCAAGCCGGTCGGCGTGTTCCGCACCCACAAGGATGCCCCCCGCGTCCTGATCGCCAACTCCAACCTCGTGCCGCATTGGGCGACATGGGAGCATTTCAACGAACTCGACCGCAAGGGGCTGGCCATGTACGGCCAGATGACCGCCGGGTCGTGGATCTACATCGGCACGCAAGGCATCGTTCAAGGGACATACGAGACCTTTGCCGAGGCCGGTCGCCAGCACTACGGCGGTAACCTGAAAGGCAAATGGATCCTGACCGGCGGTCTTGGCGGCATGGGTGGCGCGCAGCCTCTTGCCGCCGTCATGGCGGGGGCCTGCTGCCTGGCGGTCGAGGTCGACGAGACCCGGATCGACTTCCGCATCCGCACCCGCTACCTCGACGCCAAGGCCAAGACGCTGGACGAGGCGCTGTCCCTGATTGACGACTGGACCGCGAAGGGCGAGGCGAAATCGGTCGGCCTGCTCGCCAATGCCGCCGAGATTTTCCCCGAACTGGTCAAGCGGATGAAATCCGGCGGCCACCGCCCCGATATCGTCACCGACCAGACCTCGGCCCATGACCCGCTCCACGGCTATTGCCCGGCGGGATGGACCACCGCCGACTGGCGCGCCAAGCAGGAAACCGATCCGGCTGCGGTCGAAAAGGCCGCGCGGGCCAGCATGAAAACCCATGTGGCCGCGATGGTCGATTTCTGGAATGCCGGTGTGCCGACGCTCGACTACGGCAACAACATCCGTCAGGTCGCGCAGGATGAAGGGCTGGAGAATGCCTTCGCTTTCCCCGGTTTCGTCCCCGCCTATATCCGCCCGCTGTTCTGCAAGGGCATCGGCCCCTTCCGATGGTGCGCACTGTCGGGCGATCCGTCGGACATTCACAAGACCGACGCGGCGATGAAGAAACTGTTCCCCGAGAATGCCCACCTGCATCGCTGGCTGGATATGGCAAGTGAACGCATCGCCTTTCAGGGCCTGCCGGCCCGCATCTGCTGGATCGGCCTTGGCGACCGCCACCGCGCCGGGCTGATGTTGAACGAGATGGTGAAGTCGGGCGAGTTGAAGGCGCCGATCGTAATCGGGCGCGACCACCTCGACAGCGGCTCCGTAGCCAGTCCCAACCGTGAGACAGAGGCGATGAAGGACGGCTCCGACGCCGTTTCCGACTGGCCGCTGCTGAACGCACTCCTGAACACCGCCTCGGGTGCGACATGGGTCAGCCTGCACCACGGCGGCGGTGTCGGCATGGGCTTCAGCCAGCATTCCGGCGTGGTCATCGTGGCCGACGGTACCGAGGATGCGGCGCGGCGGCTGGAGCGCGTGCTGTGGAACGACCCGGCGACGGGTGTGATGCGCCATGCCGATGCCGGTTATGACATCGCCAGGGATTGCGCCCGCGAGCAGGGCTTGCGGTTGCCAGGAATATTGGGGAACTAGGGCATGGCGCAGGCAATCGCCTTGGCCTATGCCCCGCGCCCTTGCCATGAAGCGTCATCTTGGCGATGAAGTGCGGACGTGCGCTCGTCAGATAAACTCGGAACAGGGGACAGGGAACAAAGTGCATCGCATCGCCGTAGCCGCCGGGGTTTTCCTGTGCATCGCAGCCATAGCCACCTATTCGATGTGGCCCATCGAGGCTGAAGACGCGATCGTGGAGCAGGAAGAGAGCGCCAGCGCCCCCTAGCCGCCCAACCTGTCCCCAAGAAACCCCGCTGCATCGGCAAGCGCCCGGCGACCCTCGGCCAGCCGTGCCGCCCAGATCGGGAAGGCGTGGATCATCCGGGGATAGACCTGCAACGTCACCGGCACATGCGCTGGCCCCAGCGCGCGGGCCAGTCGCAGGGAATCGTCCAGCAAGGTCTCGTCGGATCCGATCTGGATCAGCACCGGCGGCAGCCCCTGCAACCGCGCGAACAACGGCGAGACAAGCGGATCTTCCGGGTCATGGCCCGCCAGATAAGCCTCGGCCAGACCGCGCAGATAAGGTCCGTGGATCAGCGGATCGACGGCATCCTCTTCGGTGATACTGGCCCCGCTCATGGTCAGGTCGGTCCAGGGCGAAATCAGCCATGCCGCTCCGGGCAGCGGCTGCCCCGCCTCGCGCAAGCGCAACATCAGGGCAAGCGACAATCCTCCGCCGGCGCTGTCACCCGCCACCGCGATGTTCTCGGGCGCAAGACCCTGAGCAATCAGCCAGTTCCAGGCGCCCAGAGCATCCTCCAGCGCCGCCGGATAGGGGTTCTCGGGTGCCAGCCGGAACGCCAGTGCCAGGGCCCGCAGCCCTGCCGCCTTGGCGATCCCGCCCGCAATCGTGCGGTGGCTTTTCAGCGATCCTGAACAATAGCCGCCGCCATGCAGATACAGCACCGCCCGATCCTTGGACCCGACGGCGGTTTCCGACCACTCCGCTGGACAACCGGCGACGGTCAGGGGTGTGAAAACAACATCCGAAGGGGGCGCGTCGATGGAACACACCTCGTCCATCCGCGCGCGGCGTTCTGCCCAGTCCACAGGACGAGGTTTGGAGCTGAAAATCGCCCGCAGGGCATTGATCTCATCCGGCATGGCCCCTCCCGTCCGGTGTTCAGCGCGTCACCATCACCGCGGAAGCGGGTGCCAGAGCGACTGCCGCCGCACGCCCCTCGACCGACCATTCCAGCAGCGCCGCGACCGTTTCGGGCCGCGCCTCTCCCACAACGGCCACCCGGCCAGTCTGCGCCGCCTTGAAGGCCGCGCGGTCCAGCGTGCGACGGATTGCGCCGACCGGCTCTCCGTCCGGGTCGATACGGCGGAAAACGGTCGCGGCGCGAACCTCGTCCCGGCTCGCCACCTGATCGGCGGCGTTCAGCCCTGCGTCATAGGTCAACAACCCACGGCCCTGTCCCTTGATCACCGGGACAACCATGGTGGCCAGTGGCCGGTTGCCCTGAAATCCGCCCTGCGCCAGATCAAGGACGCCTACGGCTTCGGGCATCGCGGCAGCATGGGCCGCAAACGTCACCTCGATATCCGATGCGTTCGCGCCCTCGGGGATGCCCGTTGCCAGCATTATCACCTCTTGCCCTGCTGCCCGGTAGTCCGCCGCAATCTGGCCAGCGTCGGGCAGTTGCGGGTCCAGAGCGAATGTCACCGGAAACGGCAACTGGGCCAGCTTTTCACGATCCAGCCCCGGATCGCCGTCATCCACCAGCACGATGGCGAAGACGGGCTTGCCGGTGGGATTGTCGAACTTGCGCGAATAGCGATCAATCGGGGCATCGGACACCGCAGCGGCGGCGTCTTCTTCGGTTGCGGGCGGGGCGTCGCCAATCCTGGGAAGCCGGTTCGTGACCACGCCGTCCACCTCGCCGCTGAAGCCGCTTTCGGGTCCGGCCAGCGCCGCGTCCCGCGACAGGCCGACTTCGGGCAGCGGCGTCACGGGCGCCAGCGGTGGATCGGTGGGCAGGACGGCCACTGGGGCCTCGGTTTCTGCCTCCGCCTCTGGTTCTGCTGCATCAGGCGTCAGCGCGACCTCGGGCGTTGCTTCAGGCGCGGTATCGGCCAGCGCCTGCTCCTCGGGCGTCAGCGGCGGTGGGGGTGGCAGGTCGGCATCCGACGGCAACGCATCGGCGGTGGGGGTTTCCGGGGCAACAATCGCCGACGGGGCGGCGGGTTGTGGTGCAGCCCCCCCAAGATCAGGCAAGGCGCTGTCGACCTCTGGCTGGCCCGGCGCATCGGGGGAGGTGAGGTCAGGTTCCGGCGCGGCGGCGGTCATCGTATCGGTTGAGGGCAGCGCCTGACCGGCATCGGGGGCCCCGACAGCCGGAGCGGCGGCAGAGGCGGGGGCTTCGGACGTGCCGGGCACCACAGGGTCCTGATCCGGCAGCGCGCGGGCAAACTCGGACCCCGCAGGCACCTCGACCGCCTCGGCGACCGTCGAGCCTTGGGGTTCGGCAGCGTCCACACCATCCTGCGGTGCCTCTGGCGTTACGGCCGACTCCGGCGCGGCGGCTGGTTCTTGCGCAGCAGCAGGTTCGGTCGATGTGGCTTGGGAAGCAGCGGCAGGCGCAGTTTCCTCGGCCTCCGGTTCTGCCACTGGGGCGGGTTCAGCGGCAGTTGCCGGTTCGGCTGTTTCTGCCGGGGTTGCCTCTGCAGCCGGTTCTGAGGTCGACGCGGCAGGTTCTGATGTCGGCTCGGGTTCCGCAGCCGGTGCTGCCGGCACTTCAGTTTCGGGGGTTGGCGCCACTACCTCTTGGGTCGCCGGCTCCGGGTTGATCTCCGCCGCGGCTTCAGGCACAGCCGCTGTAGCCTCGGCGACGGGAGCCACGCCGGGAAGCGGCGTGTTTTCCGAAATCACAACAAGGCCGATCGCGCCGACGACGCTGCCCCACAGCACACCCGATCCGAAACCTCTCACGCCTTGCCCCCTGTCGCTGCCCCAGGCCCTGGTGCCGCACACGCCTGGCATCTTTGCCTTGACGCTGTTGCACGGCTGCGCACATGTATAGCGCGACCCGATGCGGGGATCACCCCCTAACAACCGGAACACCAAGGCGCCCGAGCGATGCTGCTGCTGATCGACAACTATGACAGCTTTACCTACAACCTCGTCCACTATTTCGGTGAGCTGGGGGCCGATGTCGCGGTCCACCGGAACGACGCGCTGGACGTTCAGGCGGCCATGGCGCTGCGGCCTTCAGCGATCGTTCTGTCGCCCGGCCCCTGCGACCCGGCGCAGGCCGGTATCTGCCTTGCCCTGACCGAAGCGGCCGCCGAGGCGAGCATTCCGCTGCTCGGCGTCTGCCTTGGCCACCAGACCATCGGTCAGGCATTCGGTGGCAAGGTGATCCGCTGCCACGAAATCGTGCATGGCAAGATGGGGACGATGCACCATGAAGGCAAAGGTGTTTTCGCCGGACTGCCTTCGCCCTTCAAGGCCACGCGCTATCACTCTCTGATCGTCGAGCGGGAAAGCCTGCCCGACTGTCTGGAGGTCACGGCATGGCTGGAGGATGGCACCATCATGGGCCTGCGCCACCGCGACCGGCCCATCGAGGGTGTTCAGTTCCACCCCGAGAGCATCGCCTCGGAACACGGCCACCAGATGCTGCGCAATTTCCTCGACATGGCGAAAGTCGCGGCATGAGCGACCGCCTGCGCCCGCTGATCGGCCTTGCGGCCCAACGCCCGTTGACGCGGGCCGAGGCCGAGATGGCGTTCGACTGCCTGTTTGAAGGCGAGGCCACGCCTGCCCAGATGGGCGGGTTCCTTATGGCGCTGCGCACGAGGGGCGAGACGGTCGAGGAATATGCCGCCGCAGCCAGCGTGATGCGGTCCAAGTGTCACAAGGTCAACGCACCCCCGGGGGCGATGGATATTGTGGGGACCGGCGGCGACGGCAAGGGCACGCTGAACATCTCGACCGCCGCCGCATTTGTCGTTGCGGGGGCGGGCGTCGTAGTGGCGAAACACGGCAACCGGAACCTGTCGTCCAAGTCGGGCGCGGCGGATGCGCTGACCGAGCTGGGCCTGAACGTCATGGTCGGGTCGGACGTGGTGGAGCGTTCCATCAAGGGGGCCGGGATAGGCTTCATGATGGCGCCGATGCACCATCCTGCGATGCGACATGTCATGCCGGTGCGGACCGAGCTTGGGACGCGGACGATATTCAACATCCTCGGCCCTCTCACCAATCCCGCCGGGGCCAAACGCCAGCTGACCGGCGCGTTTTCGGATGGGCAGATCCGCCCGATGGCCGAAACGCTGCTCGCTCTTGGCTCCGAGAAGGCCTGGCTGGTCCACGGCAGCGACGGCACGGATGAGCTGTCCATTGCCGGGCCGTCGAAGGTGGCCGAACTGGCAGGCGGCAAGGTCACTGAATTCACCGTCACGCCCGAGGATGCGGGCCTGCCCGTCCATTCGTTTGAGGCGATCCTTGGCGGTACCCCGGCCGAGAATGCTGCCGCCCTTCGTGCCCTGCTGGATGGGGTGACTGGGGCCTATCGTGACGCCGTGCTGCTGAATGCCGCCGCCGCGCTGGTGGTGGCCGACAAGGCTGCAACCTTGCGCGAAGGCGTGGAAATGGCGCGCGCCAGCATCGACAGCGGCGCGGCGAAGGCCCGGCTGGCCGAAGCGGTGCGGATCACGCAGGCAGGGTAAAGGCGACAGTCGCGGCACAAGGCTTCATCTGGCCAGGCAGATTGTCCCGACAACCTGACCGCTTTGCACTTTCCATGGCTGCCGCCAAAGGTTAGGCAAGAGGCATGAGCACCATCCTTGACCGCATCAAGACCTACAAGCTGGAAGAAATCGCAGCCCGCAAGGCCACGAAACCGCTGGCTGATCTGGAAGATGCCGCGCGTGATGCACCTCCGGCGCGCGGCTTTGCCGATGCTCTGCGGGGGGCGGCGCTGACCGGCTATGGCCTGATCGCCGAGATCAAGAAGGCCAGCCCGTCGAAAGGCCTGATCCGGGCCGACTTCGATCCGCCCGCACTTGCCCGCGCCTATCAGGCTGGTGGCGCGACCTGCCTTTCGGTGCTGACCGACACGCCCTCTTTCCAGGGGGCCGACGAATTCCTGACCGCGGCACATGAGGCGACGACCCTGCCCTGTCTGCGCAAGGATTTCATCTATGACACCTATCAGGTGACCGAGGCGCGCGCGCTGCATGCGGACTGCATCCTGATCATCATGGCCTCGGTCACGGACGATCAGGCGGCAGAGCTTGAGGCGGCTGCGTTCGAATGGCGGATGGATGTGCTGATCGAGGTGCATAATCAGGCCGAACTGGAACGCGCGGCGCGGCTGAAGTCGCCGCTCATCGGGATCAACAACCGCGACCTGAACACTTTCGAGGTCTCGCTTGACACTACGCGCCGACTGGCGCGAATGATCCCCGAAGACCGGATGATCGTCGCCGAAAGCGGTCTGAACAAGCCCGAGGATCTGGCTGATCTTGCCCGATACGGCGCGCGCTGCTTCCTGATCGGCGAAAGCCTGATGCGGCAGGAGAATGTCGAGGCCGCGACGCGCGCGATCCTTGCCAACCCATTGGTCGCGCAGGGCGGGCTCTGACAGTGCCCGGCCCGCTCACCCATTTCGATGAGGGTGGGAATGCGCATATGGTCGATGTTTCGGCCAAGGCGGTGACGGACCGGATCGCGGTTGCGCGCGGAGCGGTAAAGATGGCCCCCGAGACGCTGGCCCTGATCACCGAGGGGCGGGCCGCGAAGGGCGACGTGCTGGGCGTGGCGCGCATCGCCGGCATCATGGCCGCCAAGCGCACCGCAGATTTGATCCCCCTTTGCCACCCGCTGCCGCTTGCCAGCGTCTCGATCGACCTGTCCCCCGATCCCGCCCTGCCCGGCGTGATCATCGAGGCGAGCGTCCGCACCAATGGTCGGACGGGGGTAGAGATGGAGGCGCTGACCGCCGTCAGCGTGACAGCCCTGACGATATACGACATGGTGAAGGCAGCGGACAAAGCCATGACCATCTCCGACATTCGCCTTGTCCTGAAAGATGGCGGAAAATCAGGGCGTTACGAGGCGAAACCGTGATTTCCGTTGAAGAGGCGCTGGCCCGTGTTCTTGCGCTGGCGGCACCCCTGCCGGGCGAGACCGTGCCACTCGGTGCCGCTGCAGGACGATCCATGCTGGAACCTGCCGTCGCAACGCTGGATCAGCCCCCCTTCCAAGCCTCGGCCATGGACGGCTATGCGCTGGCCGATCCGGTGAACTCGGGCGAAAGCTTTCGGGTAATCGGCATGGCTGCGGCGGGCCATGGCTTTGGTGGAGTCGTCGGTGCGGGTGAGGCGGTTCGGATCTTTACCGGCGCGCCTCTGCCTCAGGGCGCGACGCGCGTCATCATTCAGGAAGATGTCGTTGCCTCCGGCAACACCATAACGCTCCGCAGCGTCGATGGCGGCACCAATGTGCGCGGTGCAGGGCAGGACTTCCGCGCGGGCGACATTCTCGGCCCCCGCTGTCTGCGCCCCAACGATCTGGCGCTGCTGGCGGCAATGAACGTGCCGACCGTGACCGTCGCCCGCAGACCTGTCGTCGCCCTTATCCCGACCGGGGACGAACTTGTGATGCCCGGAGAGCTGCCACGGCAGGACCAGATCATCGCCTCGAACATTTTCGCGCTCAAGGCACTTGCCGAAGGCGAAGGCGCCGAGGTCCGCATCCTGCCCATCGCGCGCGACACCGAGCCTGCTTTGACAGCGGTATTCGATCTGGCAAGGGATGCCGACCTGATCGTGACCATCGGGGGCGCATCGGTCGGCGATCACGATCTGGTTGCAGGTGTCACCGAGAAACTGGGGATGGAGCGCGCGTTCTACCGCATTGCGATGCGTCCCGGAAAACCCCTGATGGCGGGCAGGATCGGTGGACGCGCCATGCTGGGCCTGCCGGGAAATCCGGTGTCGTCCATCGTTTGCGGCCATCTGTTCATGCTGCCGATGATCCGCGCGATGCAAAGCCTGCCGCCCGCGGTGGCGATCCGACGGGCGCGGCTGATCGAGCCGGTCGATCCGACCGGGCCGCGCGCGCATTACATGCGCGCCGAACTGACCCAGGCGGATGGGCTGCCCGGCATCCGCGCCCTGCCGCGGCAGGACAGCGCCCTTTTGGCGGTGCTGAGCCAGGCCGATGCCCTGCTGATCCGCCCGGCCGGCGACATCGCCCGTCAGCCGGGAACCGAGGTCGACTATCTGCCGCTGTAGCGCAAGATACTTGACACAAAGCAAGAACGTGGGCAGAACAGTGTGTGAACCTTCTGGGCCGCCGTATCGGAGTTCTGCTGGATGCTGACGCGCAAGCAACTGGAACTGCTGGATTTTATCCGCACTCGCATGGATGTCGATGGCGTCCCCCCTTCTTTCGACGAAATGAAAGAGGCGCTGGATCTGCGCTCCAAATCCGGAATTCACCGCCTGATCACCGCTTTGGAGGAACGTGGCTTCATCCGCCGCCTTGCCCATCGCGCCCGCGCCATCGAAATCGTGAAGCTGCCCGAGGCGATGGAGCGGGCCGGCTTCTCGCCCCGCGTTATCCCGGGCGGCAGGCCCGAAGCCCCGTCGAAACCGGTTGCAGGCTCCATGCAGGTCGTCGCTGTCGATGCGTTGGAACTGCCTGTGATGGGCCGCATTGCAGCCGGCGTGCCGATCGAGGCGATCAGCCATGTTTCCCATCATATCGCGGTTCCCGGATCGATGTTGTCGGGCCGAGGCCAGCACTACGCGCTGGAGGTCAAGGGCGACTCGATGATCGAAGCCGGGATCAACGACGGAGACGTTGTTGTGATCCGGGAACAGGATACGGCACAAAACGGCGATATCGTGGTTGCGCTGATCGAAGGTCAGGAAGCGACGCTGAAGCGGTTCCGGCAGCGCGGCGGCATGATCGCGCTGGAAGCCGCGAACCCTGCCTATGAAACCCGCACCTATCCCGATCATATGGTTCGGGTTCAGGGTCGACTTGTCGGGCTGATCCGAACCTACTGACGGTCGGAACCGCTGGCAGTTATCGCCGGGCGCACGTCGCTGTTCGCCTGCGCTTTTGCAATCTTTATCGGTGGCGGTTTACCGCGAGGCGACCAAAGCCTGTCTGCGTTTTCGGTCGCCTCGATCACCAAAGCACCGGTGCGCGCCTGACGGATCGCCAGAGTGCCCGTTTTCGCCAGATATTCCGCGTCGATAACCTCGCAACCTGTGGGAACGCCTTCGGCCCTGACAGAGACAATGACAAAGTCGGCGCTTGCGCAGGCTTCGGCCAGTCTGCGAAACCCGGTCTTGCCCTTCAATGCGACCCCGCGCCATGTCCCGACTGAAAACGATCGCATCTCCGGTGGTCCGACGAACCCTTTGCGGACTGACGCCTGCGCCTGATCGACAAGGTCGCCATCATTCTCCAGCCAGCTTCCCACCGCAAAACCTGCACCTTTGGCGGAGGAGACGGCGCGGCCCTGCGGCCCCATCAGGCCCACAACCGCCCCATCGCCGCTGACCAGCAACTGAGGGCGCGGGTTCATGACCCAGATCGCCAGCGCCAGTGCGGCCGGAACCAGACCGGCGACGCGACTTTGCCCCCGCCACAGGATCACCCACAGCATACCCAAGGCCATCAGCGGGATCGCCCAAGCGCCCGGCGCAGGAATGCCTGTCACGGCGCCCTCCCAGCTTGCAACCTCGGCGGCGACGCCAAGGATCAGGCGCGACCCGGTCTCCATCATCCAAAGACCGATCCCGGAAAGGCCGATGGGCCACAACAGCACCGCCATCACCGCGCCCGGCATGATGAAAATCCCCATGGCAGGGGCTGTCATCAGGTTCGCCAGCAACCCGAAATCGGTGAACCGGTTGAAATGGGCGGCGGCCAGCGGTGCTGTCGCAAATCCGGCCAGAACCGAGGACAGCACCGCCATCATCACCGGGCGCGACCATCTCGGCAGCCCACCCGTGATCGCAGGCCGGTCCAATGCGCCGAAGCCCGCGATCAATGCGATGGTCGCCGCGAAGCTCATCTGGAACCCCGGCGCGAGCAGACTTTCCGGCCGCAGCACCAGCAGCACCACCGCGGCGATTGCGACCGTCCGCAACGACAACGCGCGCCGGTCCAACAGCACAGCGGCCAGCATCACCGCAACCATGACGAAGGCGCGCTCGGTCGCGACATTCGCGCCCGAAAGGGCCAGGTAAAAGCCCGCGACGGCAAGGCTTGCCAGTGCCGCGATCTTCTTCGTGTTCAACCGCAAGGCCAGGGGCGGCACCAGCGCAAGCCCATATCTGCACAAGGCAAAAACGAACCCGGTCAGGAACGCCATGTTCATCCCCGAAATCGCCAGAAGATGCGACAGGTTGGAATCCCGCAGATCCTCAACCGTGTCCTGCGTGATGCCCGAACGGTCGCCCGTCACCGCACCAGAGGCAAAGGCGCCCGCCTGCCCCGGCAATCGTGCCATGATCGCGTCTGACAGATAGGCGCGCAGGCGATTGATGTATTGCGTGCCCGGCTCGGACGGCGCCAGCGCCATCAATGGTGTGCGGCTGTAGCCTACCGCGCCAAGCTGGTCGAAAAAGGCCATGCGCCGGAAATCGAACCCGTCCGGCTCGGACGGCCCCGGCGGAGCGGACAGATGACCCGTCAGCATCACCACCAGCCCAGGCGCGGGCGTGACACCGGCGCTATTGTCATGCAGCGAAACGCGCACCTTCAGCGGCGTCCGCTGCGGCGACGTCCGCGCCAGAACGACATTGTCCAGCGTTATGCGCAGGTCGTCGGCTTGCGACCGGTCGATCTCGATCACCCGCCCCTCGATCGGGCCGTAATAGCGAAACCCCAGCACAGGAGCCTGGACCAGATGCGCGCGCAGGCCGGCCGCCAGCCCTCCGGCAAGAACGCAGGCCAGCGCGATGAACAGTGGCCGGGCACTGTGCGGCCCCAGGCGGCAAAGCGCGACTATTGCGCCAAACCCGCCCAGCAATGAAAGGTAGAATGCAATGCCCGGTTCCCACGGCAGCGCGAACCAGAACCCGATACCGATGGCAAGAAACACCGGCACCCAGGGGAACAGCGTGCCGCGTCGCGCATCCAGCCCCGCCATGATGCGCGCCAGCCCATGCACCTTGCCACCCCTTCGCCGATTGCCTAGACAGGCGCCGAGGCTACGGCCGTCATGGTTTCCGAAAGGTTAATCCCGAATGGCCGACCGCTCCGTCGTCACCCGCTTTGCCCCCTCGCCCACGGGATACCTGCATATCGGCGGCGGGCGCACCGCCTTGTTCAACTGGCTTTACGCGCGCGGGCGCGGAGGGAAATTCCTGCTGCGCATCGAGGATACCGACCGCGAACGCTCGACCCCCGAGGCGACGGCGGCAATCCTGCGCGGGCTGACATGGCTGGGCCTTGACTGGGATGGCGAGGCCGTCAGCCAGTTCGAGAAGCGTCACCGCCACGCCGAGGTTGCGCATCAGATGCTGGGGCGCGGCACGGCCTATAAATGCTTCTCCACAACCGAGGAAATCGAAGCCTTCCGCGAGGCGGAAAAGGCGCGCGGCGTCAGCTATCCGGTTTTCCTCAGCCCCTGGCGCGATGCCGATCCGGCGACCTACCCGGACGCGCCATACGTCATCCGCATGAAAGCGCCACGCAGCGGTGAGACGGTGATCGAGGATCAGGTGCAGGGCCAGGTCGTGATCCGCAACGAGACTCTGGACGACATGATCGTGCTGCGGTCGGACGGGACGCCGACCTATATGCTCGCCGTGGTCGTCGATGATCACGACATGGGCGTGACCCATGTGATCCGCGGCGACGATCACCTGAACAACGCCGCGCGCCAACAGATGGTCTATGACGCCATGGGGTGGGAGGTGCCGGTCTGGGCGCATATCCCGCTGATCCATGGCCCCGACGGCAAGAAGTTGTCCAAACGCCACGGCGCCCTTGGTGTCGAGGAATATCAGGCGATGGGCTATCCCGCTGCCGGTATGTGCAACTACCTGACGCGGCTTGGCTGGGCGCATGGCGATGCCGAGTTCTTCAGCCGCGCGCAGGCGCTGGAATGGTTCGATCTTTCGGGAATCGGCCGTGCGCCTGCGCGACTCGATTTCAAGAAGCTGGAAAACCTGTGCGGCCAGCATATAGCAGCCATGGACGATGCTGCACTGCTGCATGAAATTGAAACCTATCTGGCCGCCGCAGATCGACCGGCCTTGACCGAAAGGCAGCGCGCCAATCTGTCAAGGGCGCTCTACAGCGTCAAGGACCGCTCCAAGACCTTTCCGGAACTGATTGATAAGGCGCACTTTTGCCTCTTGCAGCGCCCGGTGTCACCTGATGCAGCCGCAGAGGCGGCGCTCGACCGGGCAGGGCGCAATCTGCTCGCTTCGCTTACGCCGCAGTTGCGAAATGCTCTCTGGACAAAGGAAGCGCTGGAGGCAATCCTGTCGGCGGAAGCCGCTGTCCAAGGCTTGGGCTTCGGCAAGCTCGCCGGACCGATCCGTGCCGCAATAGCGGGCAGAACTGTTACACCGAGCGTTTACGACATGATGTTGATCATCGGTCGGGACGAAACGGTAGCCCGGCTGGAGGATGCGACGGCGTGACAAACCGCCCCCTCTGGCGTTCGGGCATTTGCAAGAGCCGCCCGTAAGGCGGCTAAAGACAGGGGATGAACATGCCGGATACCAAGGCAGACACCAAGATAGCCACGTTGAGCTTCGGCACCACGAAGATCGAACTGCCGATGCAGTCGCCGACGCTTGGACCGGACGTGATCGACATCCGCAAGCTTTATAACGATGCCGACGTCTTCACCTACGACCCCGGCTTTACCTCGACCGCCGCCTGCGAAAGCGCGATCACCTATATCGACGGCGACAAGGGCGAGCTTCTTTACCGCGGCTATCCGATCGAGCAACTGGCCGAGGGGTCGAACTACCTCGAGGTCTGCTTCCTGCTGCTTTACGGCGAACTGCCCTCGGCCGCCCAACTGGCCGATTTCGAGCATCGCGTGACCAACCACACGATGGTGCATGAGCAGATGCACTATTTCTTCCGCGGTTTCCGCCGGGATGCGCACCCGATGGCGACTATGGTGGGCGTGGTCGGCGCGATGAGCGCCTTCTACCACGATTCGACCGACATCAACGATCCCTGGCAGCGCGAGGTGGCGGCGATCCGCATGATCGCCAAGCTGCCGACGATTGCCGCGATGGCCTATAAGTATTCGGTAGGCCAGCCCTTCGTCTATCCGAAGAACAGCCTCGATTACGCGGGCAACTTCCTGAACATGTGCTTTGCCGTTCCGGCCGAGGATTATGTCGTGAACCCGATCCTGTCCAAGGCGATGGACCGGATCATGATGCTGCACGCGGACCATGAGCAGAACGCATCGACCTCCACCGTTCGCCTGGCGGGATCGTCGGGCGCCAACCCCTTCGCCTGCATCGCCGCTGGGATCGCCTGCCTGTGGGGCCCTGCCCATGGCGGCGCCAACCAGGCCTGCCTGGAAATGCTGCGCGAGATCGGCACCGTCGACCGCATTCCGGAATACATCAAGCGCGCCAAGGACAAGGACGATCCGTTCCGCCTGATGGGCTTCGGCCACCGCGTCTACAAGAATTTCGATCCGCGCGCCAAGGTGATGAAGCAAAGCGCCGACGAGGTGCTGGAGCTTATGGGCATCCACAACAACCCGACACTGCAGGTCGCCAAGGAACTGGAGCGGATCGCGCTTGAGGACGATTACTTCATCTCGAAGAAGCTCTATCCGAACGTCGATTTCTATTCGGGCATCATCCTTGACGCGATGGGCTTCCCGACCTCGATGTTTACGCCGATCTTTGCGCTGTCGCGCACCGTCGGCTGGATCAGCCAGTGGAAAGAGATGATCGCGGATCCGACCCAGAAAATCGGTCGTCCGCGTCAGCTGTATATCGGCGCGAAGAACCGCGACTACGTTCCGGTCGGCCACCGCTGATCGCAGCCGACGACCCAAGACAAAGCCCCGGTTCCGCCGGGGCTTTTTGCTTTGTCGGGATTGTTACGGCTTTCCCGCCCGATCCGTGTTACAATCACCAGACTTTCCGTGACATGCGGGCCAGCGGGCCTGACCCGAACGTGCCATCGTTCTGCATCGCTGGGAGGTTGTGAGAATGCCCAAAACCATCGGAAATCCGCTGTCCTGGACGGCGGCCTCGGTTGGCAGCGTCTTTGGCCATGCCGCATCGGTCGCCGACAATTTCGGCACCCATGATGCGGCGCATCTGCCCGATGTGCGCCAGTTGACGGTCGCAGACCTGAAGATGGCGCTGCGCAAAGGTATCTCGGACATGGCCGAATTCCGGTCGGACGTGATCTTTGCCTGCCTGATCTATCCGGTTATCGGCTTTGTGCTGGCGGCGATCGCGCTGAAAGGGAATATGGCGCATCTGCTTTTCCCGGTCCTTTCGGGCTTTGCGCTGGTTGGTCCCGTTGCTTCTGTCGGGCTTTACGAGATGAGCCGCCGACATGAACGGGGCGAGCCGGTCTCGTGGTTTGTGCTGGCCGACCTGCTGCGCTCGCCGCGCTTTGGCAGTATACTGGCGCTGGGGCTTTTCCTGCTGGCCGTGTTCTTCGTCTGGCTGATGGCGGCGAGCATGATCTACGATGCAACGCTTGGCCCCGATGTGCCGGTATCGATCGGCGCCCTGTTGCGTGAAGCGGTGACGACGACTGCCGGTTGGACCATGACGATCATCGGCATGGCCGTAGGCTTTGTCTTCGCCGCCGTCGTCCTGGCGGTTTCGCTTGTCTCGTTTCCCCTGCTGCTGGACCGCGACGTGGGGCTGGCGGGGGCGGTCGTCACCTCGGTCCGCGTGGCGCGGCGCAGTCCGACCACGGTGGCGCTGTGGGGTCTGATCGTCGCGGTCGCACTTGCTGTCGGTTCCATACCCATGCTGCTGGGCCTGCTGGTGGTAATGCCGGTTCTGGGTCATGCAACATGGCATCTCTATCGGCGGGCGGTCGTCTAGCGGCCATGCCCGCCAATCGGCAGGTGACAGGCGGCTCTTCCCGGTCGTATCTAGAAGGAACCGAGCGGGAGGAGACGCATGGCAGCAGACGGGAAGCCAGCAGGGGCAAAGCGGATTTCGGCGGAAGAAGCGGCCACGCTGGTCCGTCCGGGCATGTGGATCGACTATGGCGCCGCTATCTGCCAGCCGGACGTATTCGACGCGGCACTTGCCGCACGCAAATCCGAGTTGAGCAACATCAAGGTCCGCTCCTGCCTGACCACCCGCCCCCGCGCGATACTGGAGGCGGACCCGGAGGGAGAGACCTTCTGCTGGCTCAGCCTGCATTTCTCGGGCTATGACCGGCGCAAGCATGATGCCGGTATTTCGGGCTACCTGCCTGTGAACCTTGGCGAAATCCCTGACTACTATCGCCGCTTCATCCCGCCGGTGGACATCGTCGTGCTGAAGACCTGCCCGATGGACGATGCGGGGTATTTCAACTTCAGCACCGCAAACCTGTGGCACCGCGCGCTGGTCGAGCGGGCGAAGACGGTGATCGTCGAGGTTTCCGAGGGGCTGCCCTATGTTTTCGGCATCGAAAACGGCGTTCATGTCAGCGAGGTCGATTACATCATTCACGGCGACAACAGCCCTGCCCCTGTCGTCCCGAACCCCGCCGCGACGGATGTGGATCGCGCCGTCGGCCGCCTGATCGCCGCCGAGATCGAAGATGGGGCCACTTTGCAGATCGGCATCGGCGGCATGCCGAACGCCGTCTGCACAGAGCTTCTGGGCAGCAGCGCGCGCGACCTTGGCGTCCATACCGAGATGCTGACAGATGGCATCGTCGACCTTTACCTCGCCGGTCGCATCAACGGCGCACGCAAGACCACTCATCCGGGAAAGATGACCTTCTCTTTCGGTCTGGGGTCGGAAAAGCTCTACCAGACTGCGAACCGGAACGAGGAGATCCTGTGCCTGCCGGTCGATCAGACCAACCTGCCGCAGAATATCCTGCAGAACGAACGGGTGGTGTCGATCAACAACACCACCCAGATGGACCTGCAGGGGCAGGCCGCGTCAGAGTCGGACGGCCTTCGCCATATCAGCGGCACCGGCGGGCAGTTGCAGTTCGTGCGCGGCGCCTATGCCTCACCCGGTGGCAAGTCGTTCATCTGCCTGTCCTCCACCTATGACAAGAAAGGCGAGCGCAAGAGCCGCATCGTGCTGAGCCTGACGCCCGGCAACATTGTCACCACGCCCCGGTCGGACGTGATGTATGTGGTGACGGAATACGGAATCGTGAACCTGAAGGGCAAATCAGTCGCCGAGCGCGCGCAGGCGCTGATCTCGATTGCCCATCCCCACTTCCGCGAGGATCTGCAACGCCAGGCGCATGAGCACCGACTGATCCCGCGCGGCTTTACCTTCTGATCAGGCGACACCGTCCAGTGTCGCCACGGCGCGATAGGTTTCGGGCCGGCGGTCGCGGAACAGGCCCCAGGTGCGGCGCAGTTCCGCGATGGCGTCCAGATCGAACTTGGCGACCAGCACCTCTTCGCGGTCGCGCGATGCCGTCGCCACGAACTGCCCCGTCTGATCTGCGATAAAGGAAGACCCATAGAACGTCACCGAAGTGCCTTCAGGCGCAGTCTCGGTCCCGATGCGGTTCGAAGCGACGACGGGCAGGATATTGGCCGCCGCATGCCCGCGCATCACGTTCTGCCAATGTGCCGCCGAGTCATAGCCCGGATCGGCGGGCTCCGACCCGATGGCGGTCGGATACATCAGCATCTCCGCCCCCAAGAGCGCCATCGACCGCGCCGCCTCGGGGAACCACTGATCCCAGCAGATTGCCGTGCCGATGCGACCCACGGCGGTATCCCAGACGCGGAACCCGGTATCGCCCGGCGAGAAATAGAACTTTTCCTCATACCCCGGATTCTGCGGGATATGCGTCTTGCGATAGTTGCCCAGCACACGCCCATCAGCGTCGATCATGGCGAGGCTGTTGAAATAGGCCGTGCCCGCCTTTTCAAAGTAGGACAGCGGCAGCACGACGCCCAACTCCTTTGCCAGATCCGAGAAACGGGCGATCAGGGGATGGCCCTGCATCGGCTGCGCGAGGTCCAGATACTCGGCGCGTTGGGTGATGCAGAAGTAGGGTGTCGCGAAAAGCTCCTGGACAAGCACAGCATTCGCACCCTGCGCGACCGCCTTCCGGATCACCGACTCTGCCCGATCCGCGTTAGCGGGCAGGTCCCAGCTGCAGGCAAATTGCGTGGCGGCAAGGGTGATCGGGCGCATGTGCTGGCTCCTGTCTGAACTGCGTCCGCAATCTGCCCTGTGGCCGCGCCGATGGGAAGCCCCTCAGCCCGCGCGGCGGCGCAGGAACGCCCCCCATCCGCCGGGGCTTCGCTGCACGACACTGGGGTGGACATGTTCCGACTTGTCCATGCCGACCGTGCGCCTGTGCCGCAGCAGGAACGCCTTGCCCGACCCCATCCAGGTGCCAACCATTGGCGCGGTCGGATCGCAGGGAAAGCGCATCCGCCACAGCTGCGGCAGCGGCAGGCCACAGGCCTCGGCCCGCTCCAGCATCCAGACGAGCGGGATATTCGACAGCGGTCGCGCCGCATCGAAACCACCGAGTTGACCGCCAATGTCGCCATGCGCGCCGCGGAACCACATCTGCTCGACATTGCCGCTCCAGTCGGGCGCGGTGGCCCACATGATCGGCGCAAAGGCATCGCGCGTCTCGTCCAGCGCCAGCGCGTGAAAGCCATGACGCACGGACCTGCCAAGGTGGTGGTTGTGAAAGTTGTGCCGCGCCTCGGTCAGCTTCCACAAAAGCGGCAGCCGCAGCCCCAGCGCCTTGACGGTATCCCAGACGCCGACGACCTCGATCACAGTTTCGGGATAGCAATAATTGTCAGCAAAAACGCGCGCGGCGGGGCTGTCGGGCGCGTTGCGGTAGTGGCGGTAGACATCGCGCACGTTCCGCTCGGTCGCGCTGTCCTGCCGCAGAAGGCCTACCCGGTCGATCACACCGGCAAGCGACCGCACCGCATAGGCCCCGCGCGAATAGCCGAAAAGAAAGATGCGATCTCCCGGACGATAGCGCGACGCCAGGAACCCATAGGCCCGCCGGATCTGGCGGTTCAGGCCCCTGCCCTGCATCACGTCCTGCGCCTGCGCCCAACTGGTCCACTGGATGCCCGGTTCATAGTAGATCGACAGCCCGCGCCGCACCCCGCCCTCTCGCAGCAGACGGAATATCAGGCCGGCGTTCGTCTCCTGTCCGGTGACAAGCGAGGACATGGTGCCGTCGAGGATCACGACGTGGTCGACGGGCTTGCGCTCTGCCGGCCCGGCCTCGGGCCGCGGCATGGGCGTCTGCAGCGCGGCGGGTGGTCGGGTCAGCCAACGGCGTATGCGGTCAAACAGCGACAGGACGGGCCCCCCGCTGCACAACTCGACCGCGACCGGCCGTTACAAATTCTGCCGGTGCCGTCATTTTCGCGCCCCAGATCAGGGCATTGAGCCTAATCCGGTGCTGCGATTTGTCCAGCAAAGCAAAGCTACCGGATGGAAACACGCGAATTCGTTACCGGAAAAAATGAAAACGCCGCCCCAGGTATCCTGGAGCGGCGCTGTGAAGTCGAACGGATCAGACCTTCAGCGACAGGACCGTCGCGATGGCGAGTTCGCCAAAGCCGTTGAAGCGGGTGTTGGTGACGGTGGAATAGGCCCCCATCCCCGAGAACACCAGGTAGTCACCCTCGGCGATATCGCCCGGCAGCGACAGTTCGCCCGGCAGGCGGTCAACCGAATCGCAGGTTGGCCCGAACACGATCAGGTCGCGCGGCGCACCGGTGCGATACTGGCCTTCCGGGGTCAGCACGGTGGTGCGGTCGATCACGCCAATCATGTTCAGTTCGGTCAGCGATCCGTACACACCGTCGTTCAGGAATACATGCTGCCCATCGCGCACCGCCTTTACCGGATCGGCCACGGCGAAGGAGTCGGCCACCAGACCACGGCCCGGTTCGCACACCAGGGCAGGACGATCCGCACCAAAGGTCTCGGTCGCAACGCGGTCGATCAGCTCGAAAATCGCCTCAAGCTGCGGCAGTTCCGCCGACTTGCGATGCGAGGGGAAGCCGCCGCCCACGTTCAGACGCGCGATCTTAACGCCAGCGCCTTCCGAGATCTGGCCGGCCGCACGGATGTAATGCTCCCAAGCCTGCGGATCGGTGCATTGCGTGCCGGGGTGGAAGGTCAGCGAGGGGATGAACCCCGCCTCGGCCACCTTCTTCAGCAGTTCGATCGACAGCTCCACCGTCGCGCCGAATTTCGCACCAAAGTTATAGGCCGCACCCGACACCGGAAGCTTGAAGCGCACGGTGATCTCGGTGCCCTTGGCCGGAACCAGTTCGATCAGCTTGGCGAGTTCGGAAGCCGAATCGACGGAATAGGACTTCACGCCCAACTCCACGGCGACGGCGATTTCCGTGCGCGAGCGAACCGGGTTGTTGTAGTGCATGACAGCTTCCGGCGCGAGCCGACGGATCAGCCGCATCTCGAAAGGCGATGCCACGTCAAAGCCGCTGACGCCTGCCGCGGCGAGGTTCTCGATCACCACTTCCTCGGGGTTCGACTTGACCGCATAGGTCACGAGCCCGGGGAAACCATCAATGAAGCGACGGGCGGTTGCCTGAAGTGCCGCCGGAGAGAAAAAGAGAACCGGCGTTTCCGGCCGGTTTGCACGGAGGAATTCGGACGGAGTGGTCCAGATCGTCTTCGAGAGTCCCATCGGCTTATCCTTTTCTTATGCCAACAAGACGCCAGCCTTCTCTTACCCCGGCTAGACGGGTCGGGAGACGCTTTGCGCGTTCATTCCAACCAGGCCAGGTGCGTATGAGCCGCCCTTTCCCTGCAAACTTAGGATGCCGCATATGTATGACAGTTTCACCGATCAAAAGAGTAGATTCGTAGCGAAACATCGTCATAATGACGAAAAGGATGATTATTTTGCATGGACGAACTTGATCGCAACATCATGGGCCTGCTGGGGGGCGACGCACGCATGTCCGTCGCGACTCTCGCACGCCGACTGAAGGTCGCACGCTCCACAATCCAGGCTCGGTTGGAGCGGCTGGAGACGACAGGCGTGATCGTCGGCTACACGATCAAGCTGGGCGAAGCGGCGCGCGGCAACCGCCTGCGGGCCAGCGTCCTGCTGACCGTCGAGCCGCGCGCGCAGGCGAACATCCTGACCCGACTAAAGGCCATACCGGAGGTCGAGAGAGTCTTTACAACCTCAGGTAGATTTGATCTGTTGCTGGAAGTGGCGTCATCTTCGACGACCCAGCTTGACGACGTTCTCGATCAGATCGGGGCAATGACCGGGGTGCGTTCCTCGGAAAGCCTGATCCACCTTTCCACCCGCATCGACAGGGCGGTGTGACAATGGCCGACGACCGCGAAGAACATCTGCTGCGCACCTCCGAAATCTACCGGCGCCTGCGCGCGCATTCCGCCCCTGAACGCTCGGTCCCGCCTGTGGAGCTTGCGCGCGACACCGGCCCGCCCGACAGCGCCCGCGCCATGGCCCCGCCCGAAGCCGAAGCGCCACCGCCCGGCCCTGTATTCTGGCAGCGGATGCTGACGCGAAAGCCCGACCTGCGCGAGATCGTGCTGCTGATCGTCGTCGCGGCGGCACTTATCGCCAGCCGGGTCTGACCAAAGCGCTTTTCCTCGGCCACCACGCGCGATAGACACCTCGCGATCTTGCGGGAAATACGCCAATGCCGATGGAAAAGACATTCGACGCAACCGAAGCCGAGACCCGGCTTTACGCCATGTGGGAAAAGGCAGGTGCCTTCCGTGCCGGGGCCAATGCGTCGCGGCCCGAGACCTTCAGCGTGATGATCCCGCCGCCGAACGTCACCGGTTCGCTTCACATGGGCCACGCGTTCAACAACACCCTGCAGGACATCCTCGTGCGCTGGCACCGGATGCGCGGCTTTGACACGCTGTGGCAGCCCGGCACCGACCATGCCGGCATCGCGACCCAGATGGTGGTCGAGCGCGAACTGGCGAAATCCAACCGCCGCCGCACCGACATGAGCCGCGAGGAGTTCACCACCCTCGTCTGGGAGCAAAAGCGGAAATCGCGCGGCAACATCATCGGTCAGCTGAAACGCCTCGGTGCCTCCTGTGACTGGGATCGCGAAGCCTTCACCATGTCCGGCGCCCCCGGCGCGCCGGATGGCGAGGACGGCAACTTCCACGACGCCGTCATCAAGGTCTTCGTCGACCTGTACAACAAGGGCATCATCTATCGCGGAAAGCGGCTGGTGAACTGGGATCCCCAGTTTGAAAGCGCCATCTCGGACCTTGAGGTCGAAAACATCGAAGTCGCAGGCCACATGTGGCACTTCAAATACCCGCTGGCCGGGGGCGAGACCTATCGCTACGTCGAAAAGGACGCCGACGGGAACATCGTCGTCGATGAGGTCCGCGATTACATCTCGATCGCCACAACCCGGCCCGAGACCATGCTCGGTGACGGCGCTGTCGCCGTCCACCCTTCCGACACCCGCTATGCCCCCATCGTCGGCAAGCTGTGCGAAATCCCGGTTGGCCCCAAACAGCATCGTCGCCTGATCCCGATCATCACCGATGAATACCCCGATCCGACCTTCGGCTCGGGCGCGGTCAAGATCACCGGCGCGCATGACTTCAACGACTACGCGGTGGCGCAGCGCAACAACATCCCGCTCTATCGCCTGATGGACACCCGGGGCGCGATGCGCGCCGACGGCGCCCCCTATGCCGAGGAAGCGGAAAAGGCGCAAGCATTTGCCACCGGCGCACCCTTCACGGTCGATGAAGTCGACGCCATCAACCTCGTCCCCGACGAGTACCGAGGCCTCGACCGGTTCGAGGCCCGCAAGCGCGTCGTGGCCGCGATCACCGCAGAGGGGCTGGCCGTCACCGTGCTGGTCAAATCCATCGACCCCGAGACGAACTCCGAGCATCTCGAAAAACTGCCCTACGTCGAATCCAAGAAGATCATGCAGCCCTTCGGCGACCGCTCGAAAGTGGTCATCGAGCCAATGCTGACCGACCAGTGGTTTGTTGAGACCACCAAAATCGTCCAACCCGCCATCGACGCGGTGCGCAACGGCAATACCCAGATTCTGCCCGAGCGGGATGCCAAGGTCTATTTCCACTGGCTGGAAAACATCGAGCCCTGGTGCATCAGCCGCCAGCTCTGGTGGGGCCATCAGATCCCGGTCTGGTATGGCCTGAACTTCTGGACCCGCAACATGGCAGGTCCTACGGGCGATCTTGATGAGGTCGACATCGAGACGCTGCTGTTCGACGGCGGCATCGCCCATGCCGGTGAGCACCACCATTCCGCGATGAACTTCGCCGGTGTGGCCGACCTGTTCCACGCCGATCTCGCCTCGCTGCCCCAGCCCCTGAACGCCGCTCGCGTAGTCGAAGTGGCGGACAAGCAGACGGCAATGGAGACACTGGCCCAAAGCCTCGCCGACTACGCCGTCAATCAGGATCCGACACATCTGGTCTTCCCGGTCTGGCGCGACCCCGACGTGCTCGACACATGGTTTTCCTCCGGTCTCTGGCCCATCGGCACGCTGGGCTGGCCCGAGGATACGCCGGAACTGCGCCGCTACTTCCCGACCTCAGCCCTCGTCACCGGGTTCGACATCATCTTCTTCTGGGTCGCCCGTATGATGATGATGCAGCTTGCCGTGGTGGATCAGGTTCCGTTCAAGACCGTCTATGTCCACGCCCTCGTCCGTGACGAGAAGGGCAAGAAGATGTCGAAGTCGCTCGGCAACGTGCTCGATCCGCTCGACCTGATCGACGAATTCGGCACCGATGCCGTCCGCTTCACGCTGACGGCGATGGCCGCGATGGGTCGCGACCTGAAACTGTCCTCGCAACGCATTGCAGGCTATCGCAATTTCGGAACGAAGCTGTGGAACGCCTGCCGCTTTGCCGAGATGAACGGGGTTTGGGAGGGTCATGCCACCCAAAACGCCGCCCCCGTCGCCAAGGCAACCGTCAACCGCTGGATCATCGGAGAAACCGCCCGCGTCCGCGCCGAGGTTGATGCGGCGCTTGACGCCTATCGCTTCGATCAGGCGGCGAATGCGCTCTATGCCTTCGTCTGGGGTAAGGTCTGCGATTGGTACGTCGAGTTCGCCAAGCCGCTGTTCGACGGGCCGGACGCGCCCGAGACCCGCGCCACCATGGCCTGGGTGCTGGACCAGTGCATGATCCTGCTGCACCCGATCATGCCCTTCGTCACCGAAGAGCTGTGGCAGACCACCGGACGCCGCACCAAGATGCTGATCCACACCGACTGGCCGACCTATGGCGAGGAACTGGTGGATGTGCCCTCGATGCGCGAAATGACCTGGGTCACTGGCCTGATCGACGAAATCCGCTCGGCGCGGGCGCAGATGCATGTGCCAGTGGGGCTAAAGCTCGACATGCTCTCCCTCGGCCTCGACGATGCAGCCCAGGGCGCCCTGACCCGCAACGAAGCGCTGATCAAACGCCTAGCCCGGATCGAGAACCTGACAGGCGCCACAGCCGCCCCGAAAGGTGCCGTGACGATCCCGGTCGAAGGCGGCAGCTTCGCCTTGCCGCTGGAAGGCGTCATCGACATCGCCGAGGAAAAATCCCGCCTCGCCAAGTCGCTGGAGAAACTGGGCAAGGAAATCACAGGTCTCAACGGGCGCCTCAACAACCCGAACTTCGTGGCTTCCGCCCCGGAAGAGGTGGTGGACGAAGCCCGTGCGAACCTTGAAGCGCGCAAGGATGAGGCGTCGAAACTCAAGGCCGCCCTCGCCCGGCTGGCCGAGATCGCCTGACTTCTTCCGTTCAGAAATATCCTCGGGGGGTGAATTGGCCAAGGCCAAGAGGGGGGCAGACAGCCCCCCTCGCCTCCCCCTTGCGCGACACGTACCTTCCGGGTGACATGCCACCCATGACCGGACCGCGCTTCACCCCCCTTGCCGCCAGCCTCCCCGCCACCGTGCCCTTCGTCGGCCCCGAGACGCAGGAGCGCGCGCGGGGGCGCGCCTTCAAAGCCCGCATCGGGGCCAATGAAAGCGTCTTTGGCCCTTCGCCCCTTGCCATTGCCGCCATGGCAGAGGCAGCGGCGGATATCTGGATGTATGGCGACCCCGAAATGCACGACCTGCGCGCGGCCATTGCCACCCATCACGGTGTTCGCACGCAAAACGTCATCATCGGCGAAGGAATCGACGGGCTGCTGGGCCTGCTTGTCCGCCTGCTGGTCGGCCCCGGCGACGCGGTCGTGACCTCGGACGGGGCCTATCCGACCTTCAACTTCCACGTCGCGGGCTTTGGAGGCACGCTTCACAAGGTGCCCTATTGCGGCGATGCCGAAGATCCCTGGTCGCTGGCGGCAAAGGCGCGCGAGGTCGATGCGAAGCTGGTCTACCTCGCCAACCCAGACAATCCAATGGGCACATGGCACCCCGCCGAAAACATCATGGATGCCCTCGGCACCCTGCCCGAGGACACGCTTCTGGTGCTGGACGAGGCCTATATCGACCTCGCCCCCGACAGCACCGCACCCGAGATCGCCCCGGACGATCCCCGCGTGATCCGCATGCGCACCTTCTCCAAGGGCTATGGCCTCGCCGGCCTGCGCGTCGGATATGGCATCGGCGCGCCCGACCTGATCCGCGCCTTCGACAAGGTGCGTAACCATTTCAGCGTCGGCCGTATCGCGCAGGCCGGGGCCATGGCAGCACTTGCCGATCAGGCCTGGCTTGCGCAGGTCAAACAACAGGTCATCGAAGCCCGCGACGAAATCGCCCGGATCGCTGAGGACAACGGGCTGAACGCGCTCCCTTCAGCCACCAACTTCGTCGCCGTCGACTGCGGCGCTGACGGCGCCTTTGCCCGCAGGGTACTCGACGAACTCATCGCCCGCGACATCTTCATCCGCAAACCTTTCGTCGCTCCGCAGGACCGCTGCATCCGCATCACCGCAGGCCGCCCTGCCGACCTATCTGCGCTGGCCCAAGCCCTGCCCGAGGCACTGAAAGCTGCCCGTGCCGGGTGAGACAAATTGGCGCTTGCCTTCCGGTGACTGAAAGGTTGCAGCGTGACGGCTCATTGGAAGGAGTCCAGATCATGCGCACACTTATCGGTCTTACGCTCGCCCTTGCCATCGCAACGCCAGCTCTCGCGCAAGAGGGCGGCGGCGCGCCGATGATGCATGAGATGGACGGCATGGTGATGATGATGCCGCCCGAGGGCGTATCAGATGCCACAAAAGGCTATGTCGACGCCATGAACGGCATGAGCGAGGCGATGATGGCGCCATACACCGGCGATCCAGGTATCGACTTCATCAAGGGCATGATCCCGCACCACAAGGGCGCGGTGGATGCGGCCAAGGTCGAATTGCAATAAGGCACCGACCCCGAGGCCCGCGCCTTCGCCGAGAAAGTCATCGCGGCACAGGAGGTCGAAATCACCTGGATGCAGGAATGGCTAAAGGCCAAGGGCCAGTAGCCTAACCCCCCGCAACCACCGCCGCAGCCGCCTCCAGCGCACCCGACCCATGAGGGATGCCAAGCGCCTGCATTCCCGCCTCCATCACCGCCAGCGCGCCCAGTGTCATATGCGGGTTCACATGCCCCATATGCGCCACGCGCAGGAAACCGTCGCCCGCCGGATCTTCTGGCGAGGACATCCCCAGCCCGATCCCCAGCGTCACCTGCACATGCTCTTCGGTCCAGGCGCGCAGCAGCTTCGCATCCGGCGCGCCCATTCGGGCGGAGGTCACGGATCGCCCGCGCCGCACCGGATCGGCCACGTTAAGCGCGATGGCCGGGTTGTCCCGCCCCCAGGCGTCGAAAGCCGCCCAGACCGTCCGCGCCAGCACCGCATGCCGCGCCCAGATGGCGGGCAGCCCTTCCTCCGCGATCATGTCCAGCGCCTCGCGCAACCCATACAGATGCTGCGTCGGCGCGGTGCCGCCGAACAGCTGCCAGAATTCGTCCGCCTGCGCCCTTGGCGTCCAGTTCCAGTAAGGAGTGCGGAGGTCGGCATCCTTGCAGGCCTCCGCCGCCTTGGGCGAAAACCACAGGAAGGCCAGACCGGGCGGCATCATCAGCCCCTTCTGGCTGGCCGCGACCATCACGTCCACGCCCCAGTCGTCCATGCGGAACTCATCGCAGCCAAGCGAGGCGACACAGTCGATGGCCAGCAATGCCGGATGGCCCACCCCGTCCATCACCGCCCGCAGCGCCGGAACGTCCGAGCGGACCGAGCTCGCCGTGTCGGTATGCGTGGCCAGCACCGCGCGGATCTCGTGCCGCGTATCGGCGCGCAGCCGCGCCTCGACCTGACCCAGATCCATCGGAGCCGGACCGAAGTCCATGACCTCCACATCAATGCCCATTGCCCGCGCCGAAGCGGCCCAGCCGATGCCAAAATGGCCCGTGGCAATTACCAGCGCCTTGTCGCCGCGCGAGAACATGTTGGAATTCGCCGCCTCCCACCCGCCATGGCCGTTGGCAATATAGATGGCGGCATGATGGGCGGTTCCGGCCAGCATGCGCAGGTCGGGGTAGATCGTCGCCACCATGTCGTGCAACGCGCCCGCATAGATATTGGGCGACGGGCGGTGCATCGCGCGCAGCACGCGGTCGGGAACCGTCGAAGGCCCCGGAATGGCAAGATAGGGTCGACCACCAGCCAGGCTCACTCACGCATCCTCCACCAAGGGCGCGACCTGACTAGGATGGGGGGCGGGCAAGGTCAACCGGGCTGTTGCGGCTGCGGCGGAAGCTTATATCGTAGCAGGGCAAAGGAGACCGGCCATGGGCGAACGGGCAGAAGACAGGACGGTGATCGCACTTTCCGGTGCGGATGCGCTGGCCTTCCTGCAGGGCCTTGTGACCAATGATGTGCTGAGGCTTGAGAAAGCCCCCGGTATCGTCTGGGCGGCGCTGCTGACGGCGCAAGGCAAGTATCTGACCGATTTCTTCGTTGTCCGCACCGATGCGGGTCTACTGATCGACGTGAAATCGGACCTCGCGCCCGGTCTGTTCAAACGTCTTTCGATGTATCGCCTGCGCGCCGATGTGCAGCTTGCGCCCTCGCCTCTTCACGTCACGCGCGGGCTTGGCCCGGCACCCGAGGCTGCATTTGCCGACCCGCGCCATCCGGCGCTTGGCTGGCGGCGCTATGACGCGACCCCCGCCGGCGATCCGGTGATCGACTGGGAAGCGATCCGTGTCGAGCATCTGGTTCCCGAGACCGGCATCGAGTTGATTCCAGACGACAGCTACATCCTGGAATCCGGCTTCGAACGTCTGCACGGGGTTGATTTCCGCAAGGGTTGCTACGTTGGGCAGGAAGTGACCGCGCGGATGAAGCACAAGACCGAACTGCGCAAGGGTCTGGCCCGCGTGAGCGTCAGCAAGGCCGCACCCATAGGGACTGAGATCATGGCGGGCGACAAGTCCGCCGGGAAACTGTTCACCCAATCCAACGGCCAAGCCATTGCCTATTTGCGTTTCGACCGGACCGGAGGCATGCTCACCGCGGGCGACGCTACCATTGTTTTAAAGACTGATTGACCCCACGCGCCGCCCCATCACATCAGGGAGGACCTCGTGGCCATACGCAAGAAGCTTGACCTGTATATTGTCGGCGTTGACCCCAAGACCGGGCGCGAAATGCGCGCGCGCATCGACAGCAAGACCTCTTTCACCATCCTGCACCCCGATCACGGCGGCGAGTTTGCCCGCGTGGACATCACCGAGGATGGCCGCGGCAAGATGACGACGCTGGACGCGACGATCCGGTCGCCCGAAGACGCGGCCAAGTGCCTTTGGGAATGCAGCCTGGGCTGCAACGGCGATGTGGCCTGCGTGGCGGGTTGCGGGCTGATGTGCTCGACGATCATTGTCTGACGGAAGGCGCGCCCTGCGGAAGTCATTCGCAGGGCCGTTCCTCAGGCGCGTTCGGAATATTCCATCAACTCGGTGTGGACGACGATATCCTCGTCCTGCCCGATAAAGGGCGGCACCATGATGCGCACGCCATTGTCCAGGATCGCGGGCTTGTAGCTGTTGGCGGCCGTCTGGCCCTTTTGCACCGGCTCGGTCTCGACCACCTTGCAGACCACCTTCTGCGGCAGCGTGACGTTCAGCGCCTCGTCGCCATAGTAGTTGACCGTGGCCGTCATCCCGTCCTGCAGGAAGGGGCGACGGTCGCCCAGCAGCTCGGCGTCGATCTCGGTTTGCTCGAAGGTCTCGCTGTCCATGAACACCAGACGACCGTCGGTTTCATACAGGAACTGCTGGTCCTTGTTCTCCAGCCGGACGCTTTCCACCTTGTCTTCCGACCGGAATCGCTCGTTCAACTTGCGACCATCGCGAAGGTTCTTCAGCTCAACCTGTGCGAAAGCGCCGCCTTTGCCTGGCTTGACGTGATTGACCTTTACGGCAGCCCACAGGCCATCGGCGTGTTCGATGATGAAGCCGGGCTTGATTTCATTGCCGTTTATCTTGGGCATTTGTGACAAAACCTTGCAAAAAGGTTGAAGGGACGTTGACCGCCCCTATATATCGGTGGTGCAAACCGTGCAAGGCGACCAGATACAGTAGGTATTCTGCAAAAGCCATGCTAGGACTGCATGACAGTCATTCCAAAGTTAAAGACCCGAATCACGCGTTTATCGCCATATTCGGCGCCACATCGAAAAGACAAGAGCAAGAAAAAGGACGACGAGATGGTCGATTTCGTTGACAGCACCGCTTTCAACTACGAGCAGGGCCAAAGGGCGCGCAAGCTCTTTGCCGCAGTGGTATTGGCCGCATTGGACGATGCCATCGCGGATGACAGAAAGTATGGCAACGGGCCGGATCAGATCGCTCGCTGGGCACGTTCCCGCGACGGGAGAGAGGTTCTTTCCTGCTCTGGCATCGACCCGAACGAACGTGTCGTGAAGGGCCTGATGGAATTCGTCAGCAAGGGTGTGCGCACCTCTGTCGCGCTGTCGCGTGAAGAGAGCGAGCGTCGCCATGCGCTGGAGCTTGAGGCCGAAGCCGCCTGAAACGCCGGGCATTTCGCTATTACAAACGCGCCCTCGGGGGCGCGTTTGTCATTTGAAGGCTATTCCAGATCGCGCGCCGCAAGGGCGCGGTTAATCTCTGCCCGCACCAGCTTGCGCACGTTGCGGGTAATGCGCTCGCCCAAAGTTCCCTGCAATTCCTCGCGCAGAACCTGACGGACGATATCCCGGATCATCTCTTCATCGACCAGCGGCTCGGCCAGACCCTCGTCCAGGTCCGCGAGCGGATCCAGTTCGTCATCCAGCAGGGGTTCGGCTTGCGCCTCCGGCTCTTGCTCGGACTCTGTCACGGGCACGTCGCTTCGCACGGATGAGAACTCTACCGTCGCAACCTTTGCAGTCTCCGACGCGGGGCCGACCTCCCATTCCACAGTCCAGTCTATGGCCGGGGCCTCGCTGCCGTCCGGTTCCCAATCCTCGGCAGAGGTCGACAGCGCTGCCTCCATCACCGCGGCGGCGGCCTCATGCGAAGGCGCAGACTCCACCGAGGGCTCCGGCACCGCAATCTCTGGCGCAGGCAGCGTCGGGCGGCTTTCCGGCACGATGCGCAGCGCGGGTGTCAGGACCAGTTTGTCGGCGGGCAGTTCGACCTTGACCGCCACGCGGGGCGGCAGGCGGTGATCCTCGGATACAAGCCGACGGATGGAGGACAGCACGTCCTCGATCTCCATGTTCGTCATCGGATCCGACATTTGCCCTGCCCTGCTTTCTTTTGTGCCCATGCTACCCTTGTCGGGATCAGGACACAACATGCTGTGCTAGGCAAAGCACCCGGATTGGCGCCGGACGCCGGGAAACACATCGTCTCCGAAGCCGATCAGTTCTTGCCGATCGACTTCATGATGCGTTCAAGCTTCTTACCCTGCGCGCTATGCGCGGGCCCCTTGCGGACCGCGTTGTAATAGGCAGCCGGATCATAGGTCGGAATGCCCAGACCCAGATGCTCGACCGTCAGCAGCCCCATCGCGGACAAAAGCTGATAGACCCCGGTATAGCGCGAAGCCTCGGCCTGCAGCCGCAGGTTCCGCGCATCGAGCAGGTCCTGCTCGGCGTTCAGCACGTCCAGCGTGGTTCGCGCGCCCAGCGACGCCTCTTCCTTCACGCCCTCAAAGGCCACCTGGGCCGCATTGATCTGCTCGATGGTGGACTGGACCGTCGCATCGGCCACCTCCAGGTTGGACCAGACCGTTCCCACGTTCTGCTCCACCACCACGCCGGTCTGCAGCAGGTTCGACCGGTTCGCGTCACGGTTGGCCATCGCCTGACGCAGTGTCGCAGCAAGCGAGCCTCCGGCGTAAAGCGTCTGGCTGAACCCCAGCCCCACGCCGTTCTGCTGGAACCCGTCCTGATCGGTTGAAAGCTGCGCGGTGCCGTTGAAGCTTGGCTTCATCTGCGACTTTGCCCGTTGCACGTTCAATTCAGATGCGGCGACCTGATGCTGGCTTTGCCGGACAAGCGGATGCTCGCGCCGGGCAACCGATTTCGCCTGATCCAGCGTCGCAGCGGCGGGCGGAGGAGCGGGCGGCGCGGTCAGAACGCCGGGATAATGCCCGACTGCGGCCTTGTAATTCTCGCGTGCGATGGACAGGTCGCCCTGCGCGGCGACCAGACCCGACTGCGCCTGCGCCAGGCTCGACTCGGCCTGCGCCACGTCAGTGCGCGTCACCTCGCCGACCTCGAAGCGGTCCTGCGCAGCGCGCAACTGTTCGCCGATGACGCGAACGTTGTTCTGACGCAACTCGACGATGGCCTCTTGCAGGCGCACGTCCACAAAGGCCGACACGGCGGCCAGCAGAACCTGCTGCTCTATCGAAAGCAGCGACTGGCGCGTGGCAAGCACGGTTTCCTTCGCAGCTTCCACCGCGAACTGCGTGCGTCCGAAATCGAAAAGCACCATCTGCGCGGTCAGGGCAAAGGTCGTATCCAGACCCTCGGTCGCTATTCTCTGCCCCGTAATCGCCGACTGCGCATAGGAGTATTGGCTCAGCGTCGAAAAAGCGATTGTCGGACGCAAGCCCGCCATGGCAATCGCCACGTTCTCGTCCGTAGCCCGAAGCAGCGCCTCGTTCTGTTCCAGCAGATTGCTGTTTCGGTATGCGTCGATCAGCGCATCCGTCAGTGTCTCCGACCGCACCGGGATGGCCATCAGTCCCAGCAGAACCCCTGCCGCCAGCACCCGGAAAGTCTTTGTCCTGCTCATTATTGCCTGCCTTGTTACAGGATGAAGCCGGGCCGCGTCTCAAAACCCGGAAGAACGGGCGCGGCAGCATTGAAGGCAAAGCGCCAGGCGATCTCGCCGTCAACCTTGTATCCGATCCGCACAACCCCCAGCGCGCCCTCCATGAAGACGCAGCCAATCCGGCCGCCTTCCTTCAACTGGGCAAACAGCGTATCGGGAACATGCTCGACCGCACCCTGAATGGTTATCACGTCATAGGGGCCATGCTTGGGCGAACCGACCACCAGGTCGCCAGTGATGATGGCGGCATTGTCGACGCCCTCGGCGGCAAGAGTGCGTTCGGCCTCTGCGCCCAGTTCGGCATCCTGCTCGACCGCGACGACCGCTTCGGCCAGACGCGCAATGACGGCTGTCGAATAGCCAAGGCCACACCCCAGGTCCAGCACCACCTCGTCCGGCTGAATGTCCAGCGCATCCAGTATCTTGGCCAGCGTCCGCGGCTCCAGCACGACGCGGCTTGGGGCGATGGTGATATTCTCGCCCACATAGGCCGCCTCGCGGCGGTCGCGCGGCACATAAACCTCGCGCGGGACATGCAGCATGGCCTCGATGATCGGAAATTTGGTGACGTCCGAGGGGCGGACCTGCGTATCCACCATCATCATGCGGCGAGAGGCGAAATCCGTCATATCTGAACTCATCGGTCTAGTTCGGGTTCATTCCGGTTTGACATAGTTATGCGGGCACGGCAACCGGTGGCGCGTGGCCGATCAGGCCATGTCGCGGAAATATTTGACGGAGATGATACGCATGATCGTTTCGCTTCCGTCGCTTTTCCTTCCGCCTGATGCTGCCCTGAAAACAGCACCGGACGAAAGGATTTTTATAGCCGGAACCTGCGGATTCAGCGCCCGACCGCCACATATTCGGTAAAGCCTGCTGCGGTCGCCGCCTCTTCCGAATAGATGTTGCGCAGATCGGCCATCCTGGCCGCAGCCATGCCACCCGCCAGACGTTCCAGATCCAGCGCGCGGAACTCGTTCCACTCGGTCAGGATCACCACGGCATCCGCGCCTTCGGTAGCGTCATAGGCGCTCTCGTGCCAGACGACGCCCGGCAGCAGCTTTTCACCCTCGCGCAGGCCCTCGGGATCGACGACGCGCACCTTGGCACCACCACCCACCAGCGCGGGCACGATGGTCAGCGACGGCGCATCGCGCATGTCGTCGGTGTTGGGCTTGAAGGTCACGCCCAGCACGGCGATGGTCTTGCCGCTGATCCCGCCGCACATGTCCACGATCTTGTCGACCATGCGCCGCTTGATCTCTTCGTTGACCTTGATCACCGTCTCGGTGATCTGCATCGGCACGGCATGTTCCTGCCCGATGCGGGCCAGCGCCTTGGTATCCTTGGGGAAGCAGGACCCGCCATAGCCGGGACCGGCATGCAGGAACTTGTTGCCGATGCGGTTGTCCAGACCGATGCCCTTGGACACCGATTTCACATCCGCGCCGACCTTTTCGCACAGGGCGGCGATCTCGTTGATGAAGGTGATCTTGATGGCAAGGAACGCGTTCGCCGCGTACTTGATCATCTCGGCCGACTCGAGGTCGGTGTAGACGATCGGGAAATCGCGCAGGAACAGCGGGCGATAGATATCAGCCATCACGGCCTTTGCCCGGTCGCTTTCCACGCCCACGACCACGCGGTCAGGCCGCATGAAATCATCGATGGCAGCACCTTCGCGCAGGAACTCGGGGTTCGAGGCCACGTCGAAATCGGCGTTCGGGGCGGCAGCCAGAACCGCCTCCTGCACCGCGCGGTTGGTGCCGACCGGCACCGTCGATTTCGTCACGACGATGGTATAGCCGGTCATCGCCCGCCCGATCTCGGCCGCCGCAGCCATCACATAGGTCAGGTCCGCATGACCGTCGCCGCGCCGCGTCGGCGTGCCGACCGCGATGAAGACCGCATCCGCCCCATCAACCGCCGAAGCCAGATCCAATGTGAAGGAAAGCCGCCCCGCCTTGACGTTCTTGGCCAGAAGCACGTCCAGACCGGGCTCGAAAATCGGAATCTCGCCACGCTCCAGCTTCTCGATCTTGCCGGGATCCTTGTCGACGCAAATCACGTCATGACCGAAATCCGAAAAGCAGACACCCGAGACCAGCCCGACGTATCCAGTACCAATAACCGCGATCTTCATGAATTCGCACCTTATCCAAAGCGCCCCGTGAACTGACTATGCAGATGCAGCATCGCTGTCAAACGACTAAAGCTCTGTCGCCTCTGCCGAAGGGGTGACTGCGCGGCGTTGCGCCACTTGCTCACGCCAGGTGATGTAACTGATGGCAGCAATGATAACCGCACCCCCGAATATGACGTAAGGGTCCACCGCTTCGTGGAACACCACCGCCCCAAGGATCGTCGCCCAGACGAGTTGCAGAAACGTGACAGGCTGCGTCACGCTTAGCGGTGCGGCGCGAAATGCGCGTGTCATGCAGTAATGCGCCGCCGTGCCGAAAGCCGCCAGCAGGATGCTCCAGATCATCTCCTGGTTCGACACCGGCACCCAGACCATCATCGCAAGGGGAAACAGCCCGATCGTCACCGACAGCGACAGCATGGCAACAACCGTGCCAGCACTGACGATCCCGCTCAGCTTCTTGGCGTACAGGTAGGATGCCGCGAACAGCACAGCCGCGCAAAGCTGCGCCAACTGCCCCGCACCCACCTCTTTCACCCCCGGCCGCAGCACGATCAGCGCCCCGATCAGCGCCACGCCAATCGCGGCGATCCGCCGGAACGCGAGCTTTTCGCCAAAGATCAGCGCCGCGCCCACCGTGACCACCACCGGATTAAGAAACCCGATCGCCGTCACCTCGGCCACCGGGATGCGCGCCATGGCATAGAACCAGAACAGCACCGCCAGCGAATGAATGGCTCCGCGCCCAAGGAACAGCGGCATCGACCCTTTGGGCAAGCCTTGCCGCAGCAGCGACCAGATCGCGGGAATCAGAAAGACCAACCCCCAGGCAAACCGCAGGAACGCCGACTGCGCCGTCGGCAATTCGGTTCCCAGATAGCGCGCGATACCGGTCACGGCGACAAAGCACAGGCCCGTCGCCAGCATCCACAGCACGCCCTCGAAGGGGCGGTGTTGCTGGATGCTGGCGGCAGGGGCGGTCATGCGGCGACATGACCGCATCGCCTTGCCGCCTTCAACCCCGGATCAGCAGCGCCGCCGCGATCAGCCACATCGTGGCACCCACCACCACCTCCAGCGCCACCCAGGCGCGCGGGTTTGCGAACAGCGGCGCCAGCAGCCGCGCCCCGAACCCGAGTGCTGCAAAAAAGGCAAAGGACGCCGTCACCGCCCCCACCCCAAAGGCCGCGCCATGCGGCGCATACTGGGCCGAGACCGAGCCGATCAGCACCAGCGTATCCAGATAAACATGCGGATTGGCCCAGGTCAGCAGCAGGCAGGTCGCAAGCACCACCTTTAGCGGAGCGGGTGCTGCACCCGCAGGGGCAAGGCTTTCCCCGCCCTGCCAGGCGGCGCGGAACCGCAAGCCGCCATATACCAGCAGGAACATCGCCCCGCCAAACCGCATCACCTCGCCCAGCCAGGGGACGCGCGACGATACCGCACCGAACCCTGCAACCCCTGCCGCGATCAGGATGGCATCGGAAAGTGCGCAGGTCGCCACCACCCAGCCCACATGCTCGCGCCTCAACCCCTGCCGCAGCACGAAGGCGTTCTGCGCCCCGATGGCAAGGATCAGGCTCAGCGAAACGAAGAATCCCGAAACCGCTGCCTGAATCACGCCCGGCCCGCCAACCGTTGCAAGGCCGCCATCGCGTCGTGGCGGCGATCCCACTGGACGAAGATGTGGTCATGGTAGAACCCCGCGACGACATTCGCGCTGATACCTTCTTGCCCCAGCGCCGTCGCAAAGGCCGCCGTCAGGCCAACTGCCGCAAGATCGGAATGAATGGTCAGGCTGATCCGCGCCAAGGGCCCTTGCGGCGACAGCCCCAGCGCCGCCAGACGCTCCATTGGGGCGACAAGCGTCAGCCCCTCGTCCTCCCGGACGGTGGCAAAAGCCTCGTCCCGCCCAGCGCCGTCCGGTGAAAGCGCATAGCCGTAGGGTTCCGCCGACAATACCGGCTCCATCCCCGCCAGCAGGGCCTTCAGATCGCTCTCTCCGCTCACAGCAAACTTCTCCCGGCTGGTTGTGGCGCTTGACTAACGCGCGCCGCAGAATAAGAGAAATTAATGATCCTCATGTCGATGCAGTTTTCCTTATGTTTGCCGATCCGCATCTCGCCGCCCTCTCCGCCATCCACCGCCGTGGCAGTTTCGAACTGGCGGCGGCAGAGCTGCACCTTACCCCTTCTGCAATCTCGCAACGTATCAAGGCGCTTGAGGAGCGTGTCGGGACCCTGCTGATCCGCCGGGGCCAGCCGTGCATCGCAACAGAAACCGGCCTGCGGCTGATCCGCCACCATGATGAGGTGCAACTGCTGGAACAAGCACTGGCGCAAGACCTGCCCGGGCTGCCTGATGGCCCGGCAAGGCTGCGCATCGCGGTCAACGCCGACAGCCTTGCAACCTGGGTCATGCCCGCGCTGGCGGCGACGGAAGGCCACCTGTTCGACGTGGTCATCGACGACCAGGAGTATTCGCAGGACTGGCTACGCCGGGGTGAAGTGGCGGCGGCTCTAACCGCGCAACCAGGGCCACTTCAGGGCTGCGATACGTTGGCCCTCGGCGCATTGCGCTATCTTCCCACAGCCAGCCCCGCCTTCTGCGCCCGTTGGTTCCCGGATGGTCCCACAGCCAATGCCCTGACCCGTGCCCCTACCCTGCTGTTCAACGAAAAGGACCGCCTGCAGCAGCAATGGGCGGATCGTCATACCGGGCAGCGGCTGACACTGCCCGCCCATCAGATCGCCTCGTCCCAGGCTTTCGTTCAGGCGGCACTTGCCGGGCTTGGCTGGTGCATGAACCCCGAACCGCTGGTCGCGGCCCATCTGGCAAGCGGCGCATTGGTGCAACTCGCTTCCGACAGCGCGCTCGACACGCCGCTTTACTGGCAATTCAGCCGTCTGACCGCAGCCGCGACGGCTCCTTTGACCCGCGCGATCCGGGCAGCCGCCTCAGCCGTGCTTTACCAGCGGATATAGCGCGGCCAGACAAAGACCTGCGCCGGGTCTGGCCCGTCTGCCCCGGCCAGCCCATAGCACATTTCGCGGAACGCCTGCGCCGTCCCTGCCCGATCCTGACCCACAGGCAGGTCGGCGACCGTCAGCGCCGGACCGACCGCCACGCGCACCCGCGTGCCGACACGCTTCGCCGTCTCGCGCAATATCAGCGCGACCCGCAGCGGATAGGACAGATGGCTCGCGATCTGGAACAGGCGGGAATTCTGGCCATGCACGAACATCATCACCGTCCGCACCCCCTTGCGCGCCGCCAGCCGCACGGCAAAGGGATGCCAGGCGGCGTCCGTCGCATGTTCCGCCAGCGGCTTGTCGGCGGTCGAGGCGCTGCCTGCCGGAAACACGATCAGAACATGCCCCGCGTCCAGCCATTCCGCCGCCTGCCGCCGCGTCTCAAGCGAGGTGCGCCGCGCCGCTTCCGTCTCGCCGAAATCCACGGGAAGCACGACATCCCGCGCCTCTTCCGGCTGGCAAAGCAGGCTATGCACCATCAGCTTCATGTCGGGCCGCACCAGCGCCACCAGATGCCCGACCAGCAATCCGTCGATGATCCCGAAAGGATGGTTCGCCAGGACCAGCACCGGCCCGCTGCGCGGAATTCCGGTCAGCGAGCCTGCAACCACCACCGGAGTGATATGCAACATGCGGATCGCGGCGGAAAAGATCGGCTCCTGCGGATCGCGCGGCTGCGCCAGCCAGTTGGCGTAAATACGCTCCAGCTTGGATTTGCCACTTGCCCGCTCGACCAGCCGGATCAACGTGCGGCGAAACCAGCTCTGCTCGGGCCGGGCATAGCTCAGGTCCAGCACCCGCCCGCGCCGCGGCGGCAGTTTCTCTGCCGGTCCGACCGCGTGTTCAACAACCACCAGAAATCCCCCGTGACCCCGGTCCAATAAGTCCGGCTACACCGCTTGCGTGACGACCATGTGACTGGGGACAAGGTGTCGCCTAAGCGGGCCTTGGCGCCGCCGTCGGACAACCCGCCCTCAGCTGCTCAGGTAGGTCTCGTCCCAGCCCATCGCGGCCAGATCGTCGGCCCGGACGGCAGCATCGTCGCGGGTCACGAACTCATCCAGCTGTGGCGGGCGAACGCTGGTGCCCGACAACATCGCATGCACCTGCCCCCGGTGATGCTGGTCGTGAAGGAACATGTGCAACAGCAACTCGCCCAAAGGCTCGACCTGCACCCGGTCCTTGCGGTGGATCCTCACATCGCGCGCCAGATCGTCCGACAAAAGCCCGTCGCACAACTCGACCAGCGACTGGTCCATCGCCGCCTGCTCATCCACCAGCCTTGCGACCTCGGGGCAAGGCACCGGATTGGCCCAGGCCTTTGGCCCAAGCGTTCCGCCCTCGATCGCATCCATGTAGAAACGGTCGATGACCAGGATGTGGTTCATCGTCGCCCGGATCGAGGGGAAGAAAGATACCCTCTCCGCCTCCCACTCGCCCGGCTTCAGTGCAAGGCAGGCACGATGCAGGCGCGCATTCGCCAGCGCATTGTTACGCGCCAGTTGACGATAAACCCTGCAGGTATCGGCTGCACACATTCAAGAAACGTGACATCACCGCTGTCATGGGTCAAGCACGCGACGGACAAGCGCGCCGACGGGCTTCGCAACGCCATCGCCTGACGCTGCCCCAGACAGCGCTACTCCGCCTGTGCCGCCCATAGATTGGGACGCTCGCTCGACGGTGTGCGACGGCTTTCAAAGCCGGTGACGACCGCAGACCCTCCCAATTCTTCGAAAAGGTCCTGCACGGTCGGCAAACCATCGAATTCGTGCGTCTGCGGAACATCGCTGTGAATGCTGTGCACCACGACGGCGGTCCGCACCGACGCAAGCGCCTTGATACGGCCTTCGCGGGCATTGGACGACAAATCACGAAAGATCGGCCGCTTTAAAATCAAAGGATAATAGTCACTGACAATTTCCGACATCTAAATCTCCCCGCATCGGAATTGAGCTCGCGCCCCAAAACTCTTTAGTCCGACCCCGTTCATCGGCGCCTCGCAACTCCCGAGGTCCTGCTTTTCCCTCGGTAAATTGCACCGACGCCAACAGCCAATAACCCTTACCAGTCCTTCCTCTACCACCTCCGCCACCCCGCAAGGTTCTACCGGCAAAGGCGGTTTGCGCAGTTCGTTAAGGAAAAGACATGCTTTTGCCGCATTCTTGTCAAGCCTTTGCCTCTTTTGGGAGTTTGCGGGAAAATGGCTGCAGCCTGCAATTGTTCCAATTGCCGACCCGAACGAATAATCTACGCGAAGCAATTCGACTGTTTCCAACCCCGCCGCAGGTCAAATACCTCGGCTTTTGAAAGCCGCCACTGGCGAGGGCTTGAAAATCACCGTGATTCGCTGTCGTGCCACGGCCGACCCCGCCGCCCATCAACAGGCCCCGGGGGGCCAAAGCCAGCGCGCATTGCGTTGAGCCGGGCTACAGGTCCAGCGCGCCCTGCGCACCCCGGTCCTCTTCCCGCGCCGCCCGCCTGAACCCATCATCCCGCCGTGCGGGCAGCCGCACCGCGCGGTCGCGCAGCTTGAGTGCTTCTTCGACCGAGACGATCTGGATGCGCGGCACCGGGGCGAACCCCGGCAACTCGAACTGCCCCGCCCCCGCCGCCTCGGTCAGCATGGGGCGCGACGGTTCTGCCAGCGTCAGGAACACCCCGATCCCCGCACCTTCGCGCTCGATCACGCCGCGGAGGCGGCCAAGATCGCGATTGTCTGGCTTGTGTGACGGCGGGCGTCTATCTATGCTCTTACCTTGCACCGGAGCCACCAAATGTTGCGTAGCCGCCTTCCTCCAATCGTAAGCGAAATGTACGAATGCTACGAGTGGAAACACGCGAGCGCGATTTTGTCCCAGGATTTTCCCTCGGAATGGGCCGATCTTTGCGATCTGTTGACGACATTCAGACTTAGGAAATCATGGATTACGACGGGCGGCGGTAACAAATCCATGCTATCGGGCTTCATCGACAGCTTTCTCGCTGATCGCGGATGGATCGAGAAGCAGTTTCAAACCGCAATCGAGGTCGATGGCGTTCGGCTTGACTCGCCGACACACAAGATCGACTGCTTCAAGAATGGCATCGCGCTGGAAATAGAATGGAACAACAAAGACCCATTCTACGACCGCGACCTGAACAACTTTCGACTCCTGTTCGATCTGCGCGCGGTCAGCGTTGGCATCATCATTACGCGCTCGGATGAATTGCAGGAAATTTTTAACCAGCTTGGTCGAGGCTCATCCTATGGCAACTCAACCACGCACATGTCAAAGCTCCTGCCGCGCATATTGGGTGGTGGAGGCGCTGGCTGTCCCTTGTTGGTGTTCGGAATGACCAAGGCCCTACTTGTGGAGGATGATGCATGATCAGTGCAGCGGATGACTTGCTGGCAAAGACGGGCAAGACGAAATTTCAGACCGTGCTTGCGGACCCGCCGTGGCAGTTCCAGAACAGAACCGGCAAGATGGCACCCGAACACAAGAGGCTGTCCCGCTATCCCACAATGACCCTGCGTGAAATCTGTGACTTGCCTGTCGAAGCCGTCGTAGCAGAGACCGCGCATCTTTATCTTTGGGTGCCGAATGCTCTTCTTCCCGAAGGCTTGAAAGTTATGGAGAATTGGGGGTTCAGCTACAAAAGCAACATCATCTGGTACAAAGTTCGAAAAGATGGTGGACCAGACCGGCGTGGCGTGGGCTTTTACTTCCGCAATGTGACAGAGATTTTGCTTTTCGGGGTGCGCGGAAAAAACGCGCGAACGTTGCAACAAGGGCGGACACAAGAGAATATAATCTCGACGCAGAAGCGCGAGCATAGCCGCAAACCTGACGAGCAGTACGACCTTATTGAAGGTTGCAGCAACGGGCCACGGTTGGAGATGTTCGCGCGCGGCCCTCGCGTTGGATGGACCGTATGGGGAAACCAATCCGAGAACTACACCCCGACATGGGACACTTACTCAAATCACTCGCAGTCCAATGTCATTCCGCTGGCGGTTGGCACGAAACGATAACTGCACGTCCCTTGAACAGCACGTCGTAGCTGGCGTTCGAGTTGAACGGCGGGTCGGGGTAGATCAGGTCCACGCTCTCATCCCGGATGCTGTCGCGCAGCACCTTCAGATTGTCGCCATAGTATAGGTGGTTCGCCATGCCTGCCCCCCGGTGCGCACCAGACCACGGGATGGTTAACCCATCCTCAACAGGACCCTAGCCGCCACGAGTCATCCGGCGCAAGTAGGGTGCGTGCTCGCACGCACCATTGGCGAGGCAGGGCGATGGTGACGGCACTGCTGGCGTCGGATGAATGGTGCGTGCAAGCACGCACCCTACGCCATCGATGGCCAAGAGCCGCGAATTCCCGACGTTTTCGGTCTACATACCGAAACCATACCAAAGCCATACGGCTTCCATACGGCTCAAAGCTGGGCTGCGACCTCTTCGGGGATGTCGAAGTTATGCGTCACGGCCTGCACGTCGTCGTCCTCTTCCAAGAGGTCGATCAGGCGCATCAGCTTCTGCGCCGTGTCCAGGTCGACCTCGGTGCGCGACTGCGGACGCCAGACCAGCTTGGACTCGGTCGACTCTCCCAGCGCCTTTTCCAGTGCGTCCGAGACCTCCGAAAGATCCTCGACCTTGCAGTAGATCCAGTGGCCTTCCTCGTCGGATTCAACGTCGTCGGCACCCGCCTCAAGCGCCGCCATCATGACGGTATCGGCATCGCCCGCATCCGCCGGATAGGAAATTTCCCCAACGCGATCAAAGCTGTGGCTGACCGATCCGGTCTGGCCCAGGTTGCCGCCGCCCTTGGTGAAATAACTGCGCACGTTCGACGCGGTGCGGTTCAGGTTGTCGGTCATCGTCTCGACGATGATGGCGATCCCGTTCGGGCCATAGCCCTCATACCGGATTTCCGAGTAGTCCTCGGCGTCGCCCATCTGCGACTTTTTGATCGCGCGATCAATGACATCCTTGGGCATCGACTGCGCCTTGGCCGCCTTCACCGCCAGACGCAGGCGCGGGTTCTTGTCGGGGTCGGGGTCGCCCATCTTGGCCGCGACGGTGATTTCCTTCGCCAGCTTCGAGAACATCTTCGAACGCAACTTGTCCTGCTTGCCCTTGCGGTGCTGGATGTTCGCCCATTTTGAATGGCCTGCCATAAGCCCTTACTCCGATCGCTTTTCGCGTGATGGCGCCTCTATATGACAGCGACGCCCCGCCCCGCAACCCCGGCCCGGATCAGGGGTAAAGCGGCCAGATCAGCGGGATCAGCGCCGAACACAACAGCCATGTGATGATGTTCAGCGGAATGCCGATCCGGGTGAAGTCCAGAAACTTATAGCCGCCCGGACCATAGACCATCATGTTGGTCTGGTATCCGATCGGAGTCCCGAAGGCCAAGGTGGCCGAGAACATGACCGCCACGACAAAGGGGCGCGGATCGGCGCCAAGCGACTGCGCCAACTGGATCGCGATGGGGGTGTATAGGACTGCAACTGCGTTGTTCGACAGGAACTCGGTCAGGATCAGTCCCAAGAGATAAACCGCGAGGATCATCGCAAAGGGCGACAACCCCTCCATCCACGGCCTTACCGCATCCACGATCAGCGATACCGCGCCGGACCGGTCCAGTGCCTCGCCCACGGCCAGCATCGCAAAGATCATCGCCATCAGGCGGCCATCGACAAAGTCGAAGGCCTCATCCGTGTCGATGCAGCGTGTTATCAGGATCAGCGCGACGGCAAAGAATGACAGCACAAGGATCGGCGCCACATCCAGCGAAGACAGGATCACGACCATGGCCAGCGCGCCGATTGCGATCGGCGCTTTCTTGCGGCGATAGGCCTTTTGCCGGGGATGGCTGATGTCCGCCATCTCGAATTCCTCGGCCAGCCGCTTGATATCCTCCAGCGCGCCTTCCAGCAGCAGCGTGTCGCCAACGTGGACCACCAGATCGTCCAGCTGCCGTCCGATGTTCTGAGCTTTGCGATGCGCAGCAAGGACATAGACGCCATATCTGCGACGCAATCTCAACTCGCCCAGACGTCGCCCGACCAGCCGACACCCCGGCGTGATAAGCACCTCGACCGTTTCGGTCTGCACCGAGGACAGCTTGTCAACCAGCCGCATATCCTTGCTGGCCTGCATGCCGAGCAGTTCCGACATCTCGGTCCGCAAAACCACGCGGTCGCCCGCCTGCAAGCCCACCGAAGCCAGATCGCGGCGCAACGAAGCATCGCCGCGCAGCACGTCGATCACCCGCACGCCGCTGGGTTTGAACTGCGACACTTCCAGCACCGGCTGGCCGATCAGCACCGAATCCTCGGGGATCGCGACCTCGGTGAAATATTTCATCTTCTTGCGGTCACCCAGCAGCGTGCCCATCGACTGGCGCGAGGGCAGCAGCTTGTTGGCGAAAAGCGCGAGGTAAAGCCCTCCCGCCAACGTGACCGCGATCCCGAGCGGCGCGATTTCGAACAGCGAGAAATGCGCCAGCCCTTGCTTCACCGCCACGCCATCGACCAGCAGGTTGGTCGAGGTGCCGATCAGCGTGATCATGCCACCAAGCACCGTCATGTGGCTGAGCGGGATCAGCAGCTTTGACGGCGCAGTCCCTAGCTTGATCGCAATCTGCATGACGACCGGGATCATCACCGCCACCAGCGGCGTGTTGTTCATGAAGGCAGAGGCGACGGCGATAAAGCCGAAGAGCACCATGATGGTCATGCGGGGCCGGTTACCGACATGTTCTTCAGCGATGCCGATCACCATTTCGACGGCACCTGTCCTGACAAGCCCGCCCATCACCAGAAACATGAAGGCGATGGTCCAGGGTGCCGGATTGGAAAGCACCGCAACCGCGTCGGATACCGGCAAAAGACCAAGAATGATCATGACCGCCGCGCCCGCCATCGCGGTCACCTCGACGGGATAGGTCTCGCGCACGAACATCACGAACATGCCGGCGAGGATGGCCATCGCAAGCAGTGCCTGCGTCGTCTGTGGAAGATCTAATCCAAGCATCCGCACGTCCGTAGGAAATCACGACTGTGCTAGCAGGGATTTCTGGAAAATCAAACCACGACGACCGAAGACTGTGCCCGCGGCTGAACCAGTGCCACCCCAATCAGCATGATCACCCCTGCCAGTAAAATGAGCGGCCCGAAACGCTCGCCCAGCAGCAGCATTGCCCAGCAAATACCCGAGGCGGTAACGATGTAAGATGTCTGCGTCGCAAATACCGCGCCCGCATGTTTGGCAAGCCAGACATAGCCCGCATACATGAAGGCGTGGACGACCGACATCAGGACAAGCGCGTATTCGGGCGGCCCCCAGGGGCGCATGGGGTTGATCCATTGCCCCGAGACCAGCACCAGCGGGGTCACCAGCACGACGCCGATGACCGAGGCGATGAACATCGCCTGCACCGCGTCCAGCCCTGCCGTTCCCCATTTGGCAACGACATTGCCCTCGATGGCATAGAACAGCGGCCCGATCATAGCGACCCATATCCAGCCCACGGCCACCGCATCCGGCAACACCGTCTGGCGCAGAGCGATCAGGGCGACGCCCCCAAGCCCAAACAGCAGCCCCACGAGTTGGCGCGAACTGAACCGCTCCATCCCCAGCATCATGGCGATGGGAAAGGCCATCAAAGGCACTGTGGCGATCAGGATCGACATGATGCCAGCAGGCAGATGCGAGACACCGATGTAGAAGGTGGTATTGGGAATAATCGTGCCCACAAGCGCGATCAGTGCGCCAAAGCCCAAGGTGGCGCGCGTCAATGGCACCGTGCGCCGCCGAAAGACGAGGATCGTGCCCAGCACGAGGCTGCATACGACCAAACTCCAGAAGATCAGCCCGAACTCGCCATAGCCAGTTGATACGGCAATCTTACCAAGCGATTGCGTGCTGCCCCAGCCGATGCCAATCACCAGCAGCACAGCGACAAAGGTCATGCGGCGCGGCGATATCACGGCAGGGCCTGCTCCAGCCGCCCGCCGATGCGGATCATGCGCACCTTGGCGGCAAGTCCGGTCTTGTCATCGGTTTCCACATAGATGCCCGATAGCGTGGCCTCTCCCGCCGCAGGCTCGAACCGCGCCTTGGCCATGCCGGTGATAAAGCGGCGCAGCGGCTCCAGCTTTTCCATGCCGATGACGGAGTCATAGTCGCCGCACATGCCCGCATCGGTCAGATAGGCGGTGCCACCGGTCAGCCGCTGCGCATCGCCGGTTGGCACATGTGTGTGGGTGCCGACGACAAGGCTGGCACGCCCGTCGCACCAATGGCCCATCGCCATCTTCTCGCTGGTAGCCTCTGCGTGGAAATCGACCACGATGGCCTGTGCCAGTCCGCCCAGCGGATGCGATTTAAGGATCGTTTCCACTGCGGAAAACGGATCGTCGAAGGGACGCTTCATAAAGACCTGCCCCAGCGCCTGAAGGACCAGAACCTTTCGCCCGCCTTGGATGGTGAACAACCTTGCACCCCGGCCGGGCGCGGCCCTGGCATAGTTCAGCGGCCGGATCAGCCGCGGTTCCGTTTCGATGAAGCTCAGCATGTCCTTCTGGTCGAAGGCATGGTCGCCCAGCGTCACGCAATCCGCCCCGGCGTTCAGGATCAGCTTTGCGTGCTCGGGCGTAAGCCCCGCCCCAGACGAGGCGTTCTCGCCATTCACCACGACGAAATCCAACCCCCAGTCGGCGCGCAGGCGTGGCAACCGATCGGCAATACCCGAGCGGCCCGACCTTCCCATGACATCGCCAAGAAACAGGATTTTCATGTGGGAAGGCGTATTCAGTCGGAAGCGACAGAGCAAGGGCCAAGCGGAGCGTTAAGGCCGCCTGCCCGCATGCCGAAAGAGATATTTCTGCAAAGGTGGAAACGCGGGATCAGTCACGGAACTCCAGCAGGCCGTTCTCGGTCAGGATCGCGTCCAGACGCTGATCCGTCGGCTCGGTCGGAACCTCGTCGATCTCCTGTCCCGAAAAGGCGAACCCCACCGCCAGAACAGGGTGACGCAGGCGCAGGCGTTCCAGCGTGCGGTCGTAAAAGCCGCCGCCATAGCCCAGCCGGTAGCCGCGCCGGTCAAAGGCCAGCAGCGGCACGATCAGCACCTCTGGCTCCAGCCAGGCACCCTCAGAAGGAATACGCGCGCCGAACTCGCCTTCGACCAGCGCGCATCCGGGCGACCATTCGCGGAACTGCAGCGGCATCGCCTGTCCGGGGATGACCGGCACACCAACCGGCCCGCGATGGGCGGCCATGGCGGCAAGCGGATCAATCTCCGTCCGCATCGGCATATAGCCTGCCAGCACACGGCCAGCCTGATCCTGCAGGAAGTCGGCCAGCAATTCCGCTGCCTGCCCCTGCCCCGCCGCGAACGCGCCCTTGCGGGCGGTAAAAGCGGCGCGGCGGGCTTCGGCCTTTATCCCGGCGTTCATAGCAACAGCATCGTAGCGAAGCCCAGGAAGGTCAGGTATCCCAGCACATCCGTAAGCGTGGTCACAAAGGTGCCAGAGGCCAATGCTGGATCCATGCCCACACGATGCAATCCCAGCGGAATCAGCACGCCGCTCAGCGCCGCCACAACCTGATTGCAGATCATCGCCATGCCCAGCACAATCCCCAGCCGCAGGTCGCCGAACACCGCAAAGGCCCCGATGCCGAGAATGGCCGCCAGCGCGATACCGTTCAGCAGCCCTGCCCCGATTTCCCGCAACACCACGCGCCTCGCGTTCGAAGACGTCAGATCGCGCGTCGCCAGCGCGCGCACCGAAACCGCCAGCGATTGCGTGCCCGCGATACCGCCGGTCGAGGCTACAATCGGCATCAGCGCCGCCAGCGTGACCAGTGCCGCGATGGTGCTTTCAAAGCGAGAGATCACGAAGGCAGAGATTGAGGCGGTGAACAGGTTGATGACCAGCCAGGGAATCCGCGTCCGCGCGGTTTCCCACGGTCCGTCCGACATGTGGGATTCTTCGCTGACACCGGCCAGTCGCAGGATGTCTTCCTCGTGTTCCTCATCCAGCACGTTCATCGCATCGTCGATGGTGATGACGCCGACCAGCCGGTCGTTCTCATCGACCACGGGGCAGGAAATCAGGTGGTACTGGTTGAAGATATAGGCGACCTCGGACTCCGCCTCGGTCGCGACGATAGTGCGGAAACTATCTTCGGTTATGTCGCGAAGGGCCACGGCGCGCTTGGAGGACAAAAGCCGCCCCAGCGTCACGTAACCCTGTGGTTTCATTCGCGGGTCGACCAGGATGACGTGGTAGAACTGATCGGGCAGATGATCGGCGGCGCGCAGATAATCGATGGCCTCACCCACCGTCCAATGCTCGGGCGCGAGCACGACTTCGCGCTGCATCAGGCGACCGGCGGAATGCTCGGGATAGGCCATCGCGGCCTCGACCGCGACACGGTCGGCATCCTCCAGCGCGTTCAGGATCACATCCTGCTGCGGCTGCTCCAGATCCTCCAGAATGTCGACGACGTCATCGGTCTCAAGCTCGCGCACCGCTTCGGTCAGAACGTCATGCGGCAGCGCGTCGATGACCTCTTCCCGGATCGAATCGTCGATCTCGGACAGGATCTCGCCGTCGATTTCGCCCGACCAAAGGTGCAGCAGGTTGCGCCGCTCGGTCGGGCCGATCTGTTCCAGAAGGTCGGCGATGTCGGCTGCGTGCAGCGGCGCCATCAGATCGGTCAGACGATCACGGTCTTGCGCGACGACCGCGTGAAGGATGGCTTCGACACGTTCGGGGTCGAGGCCCATCAGCTCCTCCTCCACCTCCTCGCGTTCTGCCAAAGCCTCGGCCATGCGGTCTTCCTCGTCCGATCCGGGCGACCTTATCCAAACGTGTTTCAAAGAAACAGGTGGTCGGGCAAATTTACGTGGCTCGCCAAAACCCCTAGGCTGGACCGGCAAGAACACGGGGCGAGCAATGGGCGATCTTATTCTGGGACAAGTGCTGTGGTTTGAAGGAGATCCCTTTCGTCAGGAAGACGTCGCGCGCCACGAACCGCACGGGGCGGTGCTGATCGAAGACGGGCGGATCGCCGCCGTCGGTCCCGCCGACCGGCTGCGCGCCACGCATCCCACAGCGAAAGTCACCGACTATGGCCGCGACCTCATCTCGGCGGGTTTTGTCGATGCCCATGTTCACTACCCGCAAACCGCCATCATCGCGAGCTGGGGCAAAAGGCTCATCGACTGGCTGAACAGCTATACCTTCCCCGAGGAAATGCGTTTTGCCAATGCGGACTACGCGAGCGAGATTGCCGGACGCTACCTTGACCTGACGCTTGATCGGGGCACGACCACCGTCTGCACCTATGCGACGATCCATCCCGAAAGCGTCGATGCCATCTTCGAGGCGGCGCAGTCTCGCGGCCAGCGCATATATGCGGGCAAGACCTGCATGGATCGCAACGCGCCCGACGGGCTGCGCGATACCGCGCAGTCGGCCTACGACGACTCGCGCCGCCTGCTGGAAAAATGGCACGGGGTCGACCGGCTGTCCTATGTCATCACGCCGCGCTTCTCGCCTACCTCGACACCCGAGCAACTCGCGGCAATGGGGGCGCTGTGGCGCGAATATCCCGACTGTCTGATGCAGACCCACCTGTCCGAGCAGACCGATGAGATCGCCTGGGTAAAAGAGCTTTTCCCGCAATCCCGCGACTATCTCGACACTTACGAGGCGCAGGGTCTGCTGCGCGAAGGTGCGCTATACGGTCACGCTATCCATCTGACCACGCGCGAAAAAGACCGACTGATCGAAGCGGGCGCGAGCCTTGTCCACTGCCCGACCTCGAACACCTTCATCGGATCGGGCCTGTTCGACATGGGGCTGGCAAAGAAACTGCGCGTGGGATTGGCGACCGATACCGGCGGCGGGTCGTCATTTTCCATGCTCCGCACCATGGCCGCCGCTTACGAGGTCGCGCAGCTGCGCGGGCAGGCCCTGCACCCTTCGCAACTCTGGTGGCTCGCGACCCAAGGCTCCGCCCGCGCGCTGCATGCGGATCACCAGATCGGCAATATCGCACCCGGCATGGAGGCCGACCTCGTGGTCGTCGACCTCGCCTCGACCCCCGCCATCGAACAGGCCACGCGCCGGGCAGAGGATATCTGGCAGGCGCTGTTCCCGACGATCATGATGGGCGACGATCGGGCGATCCGTGCGGTCTGGGTGGGTGGCGAACGTCGCTAGTCCATTGCGACAAGAGCCGCACCAAAGGCCAAACTCCGCTCGTCCATAAATTGTAGCGGGTGGAGGCGCTGACGGCTCACTTGTCCAAAGGTAAACTTCAAAGGCCGGGTGCGAGCAAATTCAGCCGCAAAGTCCCGGTTCTTTGGAGAAAAACTATGACTTACGAAGGAAGTTGTTTTTGCGGCGCCGTCCATATCGAAGCGACCGGAGAGCCCGTCGGCATGGGATACTGCCATTGTTCATCTTGCCGTTCCTGGTCTGCCGGGCCGGTTAACGCATTCACGCTTTGGCCCGACGGCACCTACAAGGTCACCAAGGGCCAGGAATTCATCGGCCACTACAAGAAGACCGAGCGAAGCGACCGCCAGTTCTGCACGAGATGCGGCGGACACCTGATGACCCATCACCCGCATTGGGGGCTGATGGACATCTACGCGGCGATGCTGCCGACGCTGGATTTCAAGCCCGGCGTGCATGTGAACTACGTCGAAACCGTTCTGCCGATGAAGGACGGCCTGCCGAAGCTCAAGGATTTCCCGACCGAGCTTGGCGGATCGGGCGTGGCGGTCGCCGAATAGGGATCAGTCCGCGTCGAGTTCCCACCCGTCGGGATAGAAGTCATGCTTCAGCGCGATGGTCGTTGCCGTGCGCTCATGTTCCCAGATGGCTTCCGGAGTGACCGGGATGGGTCCGATACTTGCGACCAGCGTGTCGCCATCCGGCAGGCGGCGGGTTTTGAAGCCCTCTGCCTGCAGGGCCTTTTCGAAGGAGGCCCAGTTTGCATCCAGTTCCTCGATGAAGAACATGAAATCGACCACTGCGGTCTTGGGCAGTTTCACCCCCCGACCGGCCTCCTTGAAGGTGGAATAGGTTTCGCGCCGTTGTGACTCATAGTTATGCGACACGCGTGTTTCCCATCATGAGGGCAGACGGCGGGCCAGCCGGTTCTGCTGTTCGATGACCCGGCCCAAGTCGATGGTCACCATCTGGCGCTCTTTTACCACGCGACGCCCCTCCACGAACAGGTCGCGCACGCGAGTCGGGCCAGACAGGATCAGCGCGGCGACCGGATCCCAGGCGCCAGCCGCTTCGATGCCAGACATATCCCAGACGGCAATGTCCGCACGTTTGCCCGGCTCCAACGATCCGCAATCGCCACGGCCCAAAACCTGCGCCCCACCCAGCGTCGCAATCTCCAGCGCCTCACGCGCGCTCATCGCATCGGCTCCCTTCGCGACGCGTTGCAACAGCATCGCCTGCCGTGCTTCGGCGATCAGGTTGCCCGCGTCGTTAGATGCTGACCCGTCGACACCAAGACCCACCCGCACACCAGAATCCCGCATCTGGCGCACTGGCGCGATGCCCGAACCAAGGCGACAATTCGAACATGGGCAATGGGCTACTCCGGTCAAACTGCGGCTGAAAAGTTCAATTTCCGAACTATCCAGCTTTACGCAGTGGGCGTGCCACACATCGTCGCCAGTCCAGCCCAGATCCTCGGCATATTGTCCCGGTCGGCAGCCAAAGCTGGCGAGCGAATAGGCGATATCCTCGTCATTCTCGGCCAGATGGGTGTGCAGCATCACCCCTTTGTCGCGCGCCAGTATCGCCGCATCGCGCATCAGATCGCGGCTGACCGAGAAGGGTGAACAGGGCGCGATCCCGACCCGCACCATCGCTCCTTCCGACGAATCGTGAAAAGCGTCGATCACACGGATGCAATCCTTCAGGATAGCCCGCTCACCCTCGACCAGACTGTCCGGCGGCAAACCGCCCGCGCTTTCGCCGATGCTCATCGCGCCGCGCGTAGGGTGGAACCGCAGCCCAACGTCGGCGGCAGCGGCGATCGTGTCATCCAGCCGCGCGCCATTGGGGTAAAGATACAGATGGTCCGAGGTCAGCGTGCATCCCGACAGCGCCAGTTCGGCCAGACCGATCTGCGCCGAAACGAACATCTCTTCCGGGCCGAAACGCGCCCAGATCGGGTAAAGCGTCTTCAGCCAGCCGAACAGGAGCGCATCCTGCCCGCCCGGCACCGCACGGGTCAGCGTCTGGTACAGGTGGTGATGGGTGTTCACTAAACCCGGCGTAACCACGCACCCGGATACATCGAGAACCTCGCCGGTAGTGGTCAGCCCCTGCCCAATCGCCGCGATCACGCCGCTGCGGATCAACAGGTCGCCCCCGGCAATCTCTCGCCGCGCGCGGTCCATGGTGACAAGTACGGTCGCCCCGCGCAGCAGAAGCTCACCCATCACCGCATCCTTCCGCGCCGTAATCACAGAACCTGCGCCGGATCGTTCAGCACCGCCAACGCGGCCGCGTGAACCTCGGCGTTCGCCGCCGCAATCACCCGCCCGCCCCGATGCGCGGGCCTGCCCTGCCAGTCTGTGACGATACCGCCCGCCGCCTCGATCACCGCTATCGGCGCCATAACGTCATACGTCTGCAGCCCAGCCTCGACCACAAGATCAATCTGGCCCGCCGCGATCAGCGCATAGGCATAGCAGTCCATTCCATAGCGGGTCAGCCGCACCTGAGGCACCAGACGGCGAAAGGCAGCACCCTCTTCCGGCGTGCCGACCTCAGGGAATGTGGTGAAAAGGATCGCATCGGACAGCGCACGAGGCACTCGTGTCTTCAAAGGCTTGCGACCCATCGGCCCCACGACCTCGGCCACGCCCAGCCCGCCTTCGAAACGTTCGCCGATATAGGGTTGGTCGATGACGCCATAGATGGGCCCGGTCTCGTCGGCCAGTGCGATCAGGACACCCCAGGTCGGCGTGCCGGACAGATAGCCGCGCGTGCCGTCGATCGGATCCAGAACCCAGGTCAACCCGCTTGTGCCAGAAACAGTCCCGCGCTCCTCGCCCAGGATCGCATCCTGCGGCCGCCTGCGCGCCAGCACCTCGCGCATCATGTCCTCGGACAGCCGGTCGGCCACAGTCACCGGATCAAAGCCCGCGGACAGCTTGTTGTCCGCCGCCAGACCCTCCGAACGAAAATGGCGCAGGGTTGCACCCCGCGCCACTTCTGCAAGCTCGGCCGCCGTGGCCCTAATGTCCGCCACTTCGGCCTGCGCAATCAAAGTCATTCCGGCCCCCCAGTCTCGCCTTCCCCGCCGGTAATCTCCGGATCGGGGTCGGTCAAGTGCCGGTCTGTCTTTCAGGCGGCGGCGTCGCTAAGAACACGCGCCAGATCAAACAGGCGGCGACGCTGAGCCTCGGGGATGGAATAGTAGGAGCGAACCAGCTCCAGCGCTTCCTTATCGCCAAGAATGTCGCCCTCAGCAGCACGCGAAGCAACGTTCGCGTCGTCAAGCCCCTCGAAAAAGAAGTTGATCCCGACGCCAAGCGCGTCAGCCACGTCCCAAAGACGCGAAGCACTGACACGGTTCATGCCGGTTTCGTACTTTTGAATTTGCTGGAACTTGATACCCACTTTGTCGGCGAGTTGCTGCTGGGTCATTCCCACCATCCAACGACGGTGGCGAATACGTTTCCCGACATGGGCATCAACAGGATGTTTCATACTTATCTCCGGTCTCTTCAAAGTGTTTCCCCTGCTCTCCTATAAGCAATTTTCGTGCCAAAAACGCTCCGCTTGCGGTTGTCCACAGATATGGGTGGCAGCCCGGAAAAACCTGTCTTTTCGGATATGTCCAATTATACAGATGGACAACAACCGGCACCAATCGCCCCCAACGTTCTTGACTCGCAAGCCACTCGCCTAAAAAGATATATGCATTTTGCGTTGCATTTTGCAAAATAGTTAACGCAAAGATTCCCATTCTGCACTTATTGCGCGCTCGCCTCATGCCTTTTTGCGCGCTATTCAGGGCTTTGACCGACCCGCCGTGGAAAATTCTTCATGCACGCCTTCGTGATCGAAAAAGCAGGTTCTACACCAACCTTACGCGACCTGCCAGTTCCACTACCCGGCCCGGGCGAGGTTCGTATGCGCATCGGGGCCTGCGCACTGAATTTCGCTGACCTTTTGATGATCGATGGCCGATACCAGGATACACCCCCTACCCCGTTTACCATGGGAATGGAGGTTGCGGGTCATGTCGATGCACTTGGCCCCGGCGTATCGGGACCGGCCATTGGCAGCTTGGTCGCAGCCATGCCTGGTAGCGGTGGACTAGCCGAATATATCTGCCTACCCGCCGAGGAATGCCTTCCCGTCCCTGCCGGCGTGCCTGCGGTCACCGCCGCTGCATCCCAGATCGCCTATGCCACCTCCCACCTTGCGCTTGACCGCCGTGCGCGGCTGCAACCCGGCGAGACCCTTCTTGTGTTGGGGGCTGCTGGCGGCGTAGGCCTTACCGCGGTCGAGATCGGCGCGCGGATGGGTGCGCGGGTTATCGCGTCGGCCCGAGGGGCAGAGCGGCTTTCCATCGCAAAGGCTGCGGGGGCGCATGTCCTGATCGACAGCGAGGAACCGGGCCTCAAGGACCGCCTAAAGGAATTGGGCGGCGTCGATGTGGTCTACGATCCCGTCGGCGGCCCGGCGTTTCTTGAGGCCCTGCGCGCAGCGAAACCAGAGGGTCGATTGTTAACCATCGGCTATGCCGGGGGCGAGATACCGCAGATCCCGGCCAACCTGCTGCTGGTCAAGAACATTTCCGTCATCGGCCTTTATGTCGGGGGCTATCGTCGTTTCAACCCAGCCGCGTCACGGCACAGCCTGACGACGATATTCAACTGGATCGCCGAAGGCAGCCTGAAACCTCACGTCAGTCACGTCCTGCCCCTTGAACAGGTGGAACAGGGGCTGGACCTGCTGCGCAGACGCGCCGCGACCGGCAAGGTCGTGATCAGCTTGCAGCCCTGACCAGTTCCGGCACCGCCCGCGCCGCATAGGCGCGCCGGATCAGCCCGGCCAGAGCATCGACCACCGGGCTATGCGCGGGATCGGCCACGTAAAGGTTGATCCGCTTTCTCTGCAATTCCGGCAGAGCGCCGCCATGCTGGATGCGTTCCAGATGCGGCCCCTCGCTGCCCGAAAGCACCGTATGGACGGCCAGGTCGGCGCTGACGCTCGCCTCGATCGTCCGGCTTGAATCGGATTCGACCGCCATCTCCCAAGGAATCCCCGCCCCGTCCAGCGCGTTCATCACGCCTTGGCGAAAGATGCAGTTGTGCTCATAGGCCAGCCGCAGCGGCCGCTGCTTCCAGGCCGAGCCGCCCGGCGCGCCGATCCAGACCAGTGGCAGTTCCACCAGCGTCTCGCCCCCCGGATCGGCGTGATCCTCGGTCGTCAGGATGATGTCGCAGTCGCCGCGCGCGAACTGGTCCTTCAGCATCCGGGTAAACGAAGAGATCAGGTTGACCTTCATGCGGGGATATTCCGCATGCAGCCGCTGCAGCACTCCGGGGATCACCGGATAGACGATGTCATGCGGCACCCCCAGCACGATCTCGCCCTCATAGGCCTCATGCGTCAGGCGGGCGAACACCTCGTCATTCAGCGCCAGCATCCGGCGCGCATAGCCCAAAAGCTGTTCTCCCGCCGCCGTCAGCCCCACCTTGCGCGCCGAGCGGTCCAGTATCTCAAGGCCCAGCACATCCTCCAACCGTTTGATCTGCATCGAGACGGCGGATTGCGTCAGGTTAAGAAATCCGGCCGCGCGCGTGACACCACCCGCATCGGCCACGGCCACGAAAGATCGCAATGCCGTCAGGTCGAGGTTGCGCATATCATCACCTTTATTGATGCAATGAAGCAATATCATTCATTTCACAGATGATGTCACATCTGGCAGATTAATCAACAGAAATGATGCAACAACCGAATCGCATCATAAAACCAGAAGGGTCCGCGACCCGAACCCGAAATCGCGAAAGGGTAAGATCATGTTCGCCTCGCGCCACACCGCAGAATTCTCCATCGCCGGTATCACCCGGTCCGACGCCACGCATGCGCTTGTCACCCGCCTTCGGTTGGCGCTTTTCGCTTACCGCCAGCGTCAACAGCTTGCACAGCTTGACGATCGTGCGCTTTGCGACATTGGCCTGACCCGTCAGGAAGCCGAAGCGGAATACAATCGTCACGCCTGGGACGTGCCCACCACCTGGCTGCGCTAAGGTCCAAAAGCCGACAACGCGAAGTTACGGATTTGGCACTAAAGTTCTTGAAAAAGCCTGTGAGGCTTCCGATATGACTTGCCACAGGGCGGTCCGGTCAACAGGATCGTCAGACAGGGACATTATCGGAGGCTTCACATGGCTGAATATCAGACGATCCGGACAGCCGGCGCAGGCGCCCGGACCGGCTATATCGACGAGGGCCTTCGCGCCCATATGAACAAGGTCTACGGGCTTATGTCCGTGGCGATGCTCGTTACCGGTGCGGTTGCCTGGGGTGTTGGGTCCAGCACTGAACTGCTGTCGATCTTCCGCGACCCCGAAACGCTCAAGCCTAACGTTCTTGGCTGGATCATCATGTTCGCGCCGCTTGCCATGGTCTTCGGCTATGGCGCGCTGCGTAACAGCGCCAGCTACGCGACGCTGCAGCTGTATTTCTACGCTTTTGCAGCGGTGATGGGCCTGTCGCTGGCCTGGATCTTCCAGGTCTTTACCGGCGTGTCCATCGCGCAGACCTTCTTGGTGACCGCAATCGCCTTCGCCGGTCTATCGCTGTGGGGCTACACCACCAAGCGCGACCTGTCGGGCATGGGCACCTTCCTGATGATGGGTCTGATCGGAATTATCGTTGCCTCGCTTCTGAACATCTTCCTCGGCTCGCCCGCGCTGATGTTTGCGATCTCGGTGATCGGTGTGCTGATCTTCGCAGGCCTGACCGCCTATGACACGCAGAACATCAAGAACGTCTACGTGGCTCATGCCAACGCGGGCGACAGCGAATGGCTGGCGAAATCGGCCATCGACGGGGCGCTGAACCTGTACATGAACTTCATCAACCTGTTCATGTTCCTTCTGCAGTTCATGGGCAACCGCGACTGATCGCGGAGCGCCTGATCTGAAAACGAAGGGCCGGTCGAAAGACCGGCCCATTCGCTTTTACAGGTCCCGCACCATCGCAACGGCGGGAAAGGCGATCCCCGGCCTCAGCGGCACCTCGACCTCGCCAAGGGCGCGAAACCCAAGCGCGGCATAGAACGGCACCGCCGTTCGCGTGGACAGGCACTCCATCCGCTCCATCCCCGCTTCGCGAGCCTGATCCAGCACCCGCAGCAGCAGCCCGCTCCCCACGCCACGGCGAAGATGGTCCACGCCGGTCGCCACATGCCGCACATGGCCTGTCCGGCTACCCCCGCCAATCATTGGCCCCGGTCCGCCCCGTGTCCAGCCACCAACACCGGCAAGCCTGTCGTCCGCATCAAAGGCCAGCCAATAGGTGCCCGATCCCAGCAAGCCCGGCTGCGCCCGCGCCAAAAGCGGCACCGCCGTCACCATGACCGAAGGCGGATAATCCCACGCCAGCAGCTGCGGATAGGATCGCGCCAGCAAGGCATCGACCGCCGCCAGATCGTCGCGCGTCGCAAGACGATATGTCAGGACATTGGCACGCATCGGGACAGCCTAGCGTATCGCCGCCACCCTCGTGAAGCGAATCGCGTTTGGCCAGACCCCAAAACAAAAACCGCGCCAGATGGGCGCGGCTTTGTGGTCCTGAACCAGAAGGGCGGATCTTACTTGATCTTGCCTTCCTTGTATTCGACATGCTCCCGCTTCACGGGATCGTACTTACGAACCGACATCTTCTCGGTCATCGTACGGGCGTTCTTCTTGGTCACGTAGAAGTGGCCGGTGCCTGCCGTCGAGTTCAGGCGGATCTTGATCGTCGCCGGTTTGGCCATAGTCGTCTCTCCAACACTCCGGAAAGCGCTGCCCCCGGTGAAATCCTTGAAGCCCGCCTTTTAGCCAGCGGGCGGGCGGAGTCAACAGTCAAAACGGCTCAGGCAGTCATCTTGGCGTGCAGCCCGTCCAGCGTCGCCGCGTCAAGGCCAAGGGCTTTGCCCAGTTGCTCCAAATAGGCCTTCTCGGCTGCCTTGCCTGCCTTGATGGCGATCAGCGAGCTTGCATAGACCTGCGCCTTGACCGCATCGCCGGTATCGGCAACCAGTGCCGCAATATCGACCGGCTTGGCCATTTCCTCTTCAACGAAGGCCAGTTCTTCGGGCGAGGCATCCTTGACATACTCCATGATCTTCGCCCGCTCTTGCGCGTCGATCTTGCCGTCGGCCTTTGCTGCCTGGATCATCGCCCGGATCATCAGCTTGGCGTTTTCCTCATGCGCCACACTATTGCCGGTAAGTGAGCCGATCATGTCGGCAAAGGTGCCGCTTCCCGCCGCTGCCGCACCCGAAACCGAGGCTGCGATGCTGCCCATGCTGGCTTCCGCCGCCTCGGTGCCCTGCGCCATTGCGCCGCCGACCTTGGCGAAGGTATCGCGCACGGCCTGAGCGCCGCCTGGCAGGCCCATTTTCTCGGCCATCTGGCCAAGACTGTCGGCCATGCCGCCCGGCTCTCCGGCGTTCCGCAGGCTGTCCTTGACGCCCGTCATGCCGCCTTGCTGATATTTCTGATAGCCTTTTGCGGCCGCAAATCCGATGGCCAGCGTCGCCAGTGTCTTGATGAAGCTCATCCCGCACCTCCTTAGTTTATCGCCATGATATAGGGTCTACGTAACAACCTCGCCAAGTAAGTGCGGTTCCGGGGTGGCGAAAATGCGCGGATGGCCTGTAAGCCGGGTTCTGTCCAAGGGGTTGCCCCCTCTGGATGACCATTCCTCTCGGCCCGCCGTTACCGACGGGTTCCAGCTGCCAACCCGGGTCTCTGGGCTGAAGCATCCCTGCGGCGGTATCGCTTGCGCGACCGGCCCCGCGTGAGACCCCTATTCGGCATTGCTCCGGGTGGGGCTTGCCTTGCCGTCCCGGTTGCCCGGACCGCGGTGGGCTCTTACCCCACCGTTTCACCATCACCCCGAAAACTCGGGGCAGACTCATCTCTGTGGCGCTTTCCCTCGGGTTGCCCCGGCCGGGCGTTACCCGGCACCCTTGCTTCATGGAGCCCGGACTTTCCTCGAAGGGGCGAACCCCGTCGCGGTCATCCGGCCATCCGCGCAAGGCAGCGCCTAAACCTGTGCTCCGCTTGCGTCAACCGGAAACCGGCGGGCGAGGTCCGCAACGATTCCCATGTCTCGCGCATCCAGCGGCCCCTTGGCCCAGGGCCGGAACCGCAGCCTTACTGCCGCCAGCAGTACGTCGATCTTCGCTTCGCGATAGCCAAAACTCCGCGCCATGCCAGCGAAGCGCACCGGATCAACCTCTGCCTCGCCCTCTGCGGGCCAGACCGATAACCCCGCCAGCGCCAGCCGGCGCCAGTCGAACCGCGCACCGGGGTCGATCTTGCGTTCAGGCGCCATGTCGGAATGACCGATCACCCTCTCCAGAGGTATCGACCAGCGTAACACGATGTCGGCCAGCAAGGCTTCCAGAGCCGCTATTTGCCGGGCGGAAAACGGGGCAGCACCGCCATTGGCGAGTTCGATCCCGATTGATCGAGAGTTCACGTCGGTGACGCCGCCCCATCCCCCGGCCCCTGCGTGCCAGGCCCGCGCCTCTTCCGGCACCAGCGACCAGACCTCTCCATCCTCGCCGATCAGGTAATGCGCCGATACCTCGGCCACAGGGTCGGACAGTCGCGCCAACGCCTCTGCGGCACTGGCCATCGCGGTGTAATGAATGACGATCAGATCGGGCTTGGCACCCTCACGCCTTTCCCCGAAATTCGGCGAAGGGTGGTCGCGCATCAGCCTACTGTAGGGCGCTGCGGAACGGTGCCGGATCCCACGCACAGGCAAAGCCGTCCCCGTCAGGGTCCAGCCCCTTGGGATCGCGATCCGGCCCACCGGAATTCAGGAAAGCCTCCTGCGCCAGATCGGGCGAGCGATAACGTTTGCAGGCCGCCTCAGGCGAGTTCAGCCGGATGGAAGAGCGGCTGTAGATTCTCTCTCCGACCGCGTTGCGCGTGTTGATGGCATATTGCGCGATGTTCGGCCCGGTATCTCCGGGGCGTTCGGGCACCGCCGTAGGCTCGATCACCGTGTACTGCGCCTTGTTGCGCGCGATACGCTGGGCATCGCTTTCGATGGTTTCGCGCGACGAGACCGCGTTGAAATCCTGCTCGTCCGAGATGCCACCGCTGTTCCCGCCATTCATATGGACCAGTTCGCCCGTCTGCACCTGAATGTTGGCAGGCGCATCGCCGCGCGGGCGGTCCGCCTGCAGCGTTTCACCGCCGCCGATCACCGCGCCATAGGGGCTGCCCTGCGGCACAGGCGCGCTGTAAGGCTGCACGACACCTGTCGCGGGCGGGGGCGCCGACAGGTTGGTAGCGTTCAGCGGAGGCGTGACGCCACCCTCCGCCGCGTCGATGGCGGCACTGGCGCGTGCAGGGTCGAACCCCTGCTGCGGCACCTGTTGCGACGGGATGGGCAACCCCCGCAGCTGCGCCTCACGATCAGCGGCATAGCTGTTGTAACTGTCGAAACCATCGGATTCCGGCACTTCCGGCGCACAGGCCGCAAGGGAAACCAGCACAAGGGCACAGCCAGCAAGACGCATCTTCGTATTCATCCTGAAAGACATGGCTGCCGCCCTTACCACCATTTTTCCGGCTTGGCCACAAAACCGGCGGCGCGCTCCAACACGGAGGCGTGATTGAGCAGGTCGCCCTCTTCCCAGGGCCGCCCGATCAGTTGCAGCCCCATCGGCAGCCCCTTGCGGTCCAGCCCCACCGGCACGGCGATGCCGGGCAGTCCGGCCAGGTTCACCGTCACCGTAAAGACGTCGTTCAGATACATCTCGACCGGATCGGCATTGGCCATCTCACCCAGCCCGAACGCGCTCGACGGCGTGGCGGGCGTCAGAATCGCGTCCACACCCTCGGCAAAGACGTTTTCGAAGTCGCGCTTGATCAGCGCGCGTACCTTGCGGGCGCGGTTGTAATAGGCGTCGTAGAACCCGGCAGACAGCACATAGGTGCCGATCATCACCCGGCGCTGCACCTCTTTGCCGAAACCCTCGGCGCGGGTCTTTTCATACATCTCGGTGATGCCGTCGCCCTGCGCCAGCGTGGCGCGGTGGCCATAGCGCACCCCGTCATAGCGGGCGAGGTTCGACGACGCCTCGGCAGGCGCGATCACGTAATAGGCCGGCAGCGCGTATTTCGTATGCGGCAGGGTGATATCAACGATCTTCGCCCCCGCATCGCGCATCATCTCGATGCCCTGCGCCCAAAGCGCCTCGATCTCGGCGGGCATCCCGTCCATGCGGTATTCCTTGGGAATGCCGATGGTACGCCCCCGGATATCCCCGGTAATCGCTGCCTCGAAATCCGGCACGGCGCGGTCGGAACTGGTCGAATCCTTCGGATCATGCCCCGCCATCGCGCCCAGCAGGATCGCCGCATCGCGGACCGATTTCGTCATCGGCCCGGCTTGGTCCAGACTGGACGCAAAGGCCACGATGCCCCAGCGCGACACGCGCCCGTAGGTCGGCTTGATCCCGACCGTCCCGGTAAACGCCGCCGGCTGGCGGATCGACCCGCCCGTATCCGTCCCCGTCGCCGCCAGACACAGGTCCGCCGCCACCGCCGCCGCCGAGCCGCCGGACGACCCACCCGGCGTCAGCGCCGTATCCTCATTCCCGCGCCGCCAGGGGTTCACGGCATTGCCATAGCAGGACGTCTCGTTCGACGACCCCATGGCAAACTCATCCATGTTCAGCTTGCCCAGCATCACGGCCCCTGCGGCGAAAAGCTGGCTGGTCACGGTGGACTCGTATTCGGGCCTGAACCCCTTCAGGATGTTCGACCCGGCCTGGCTCGGCACGCCCTTGGTGCAGAACAGATCCTTGATCCCCAGCGGAATCCCGCAAAGCGAGGGCGCCTCGCCCTTGGCCAGCCGACCATCCGCCGCCCGCGCCTGATCCAGCGCGATCTCCGGCGTCTTGTGGACGAAGGCGTTCAGGTCATCGCCCGCATCGATCGCGGTCAGACAGGACATGGTCAGATCGACCGCCGTCAGCTCACCCTTGCGCAGCGCCTCGCGCGCCGCAGCAATCGTCAGAGTATTCGCGCTCATTCGACCACCTTCGGCACTGCAAAGAATCCCTCACGCGCATCCGGCGCGTTGGCCAGAACCTGCGCCTGTATATCTCCGTCCGTGACCACATCGGCCCGTCGCGCCAGACGCATCGGCGTCACGCTGACCATCGGCTCGATACCGGTCACATCGACCTCGTTCAGTTGCTCCATGAAATCCAGAATACCGGACAACTCACCCGCCAGCGCGGGCAGGTCCGCTTCCTCCACCCGGATACGCGCCAGCTTCGCCACCTTGCGCGCCGTGTCGATGTCGATGGACATATGGTCTCCAGTCGGCCCGGACCGGCCGTCTTTGGGCTTTACAGATCGTGTCGTCGTTTAGACAGACAACCGCCGCGCTGCAAGGCCGCCGCTTAGTCGCACCGCCTAACCGGGCGGAAAAGAAACGCGACCTGCGTTTCCCCACCCATGTGATACGGCTATCCAAGATCAATGAAAATTCCGGGAGACTACTGGCGACCGTTGGGTTCCACGCCGGTCGGTCACTGAAACTTACGTTTCTTGAATGCGGCCACGTCTTGCACCGTGAGTTTGAACCATTCACCGTTTGCCCGACGATCTGCGAAGCGACGATGCCAGTAAGCCTCGATGCCGGGCGGATCATCGGTTCGGATCGTGTGGAATAGTTCGGCCTTATCCGGCAAGGAGAAGATGATTTGTTTGAAGCGCCACTCCACGTCATCGCTGCGACCGATTTTGTAGAAGTCGCCAGATTTAATGAGATACACGGAGCCTCCGACAGGCTTCGATGACAGCCGCAGAATAGCTGGCGCCGAATTGAGCACGGGAAGCATTGGGGCAATATCGGCGTAAGTCGGGTCTTCATCAGCACGCCTTGCCAAGGCTGCAATAAGCTCTTCGCGTCGTCCGAAGTGACGTCTTATCGTCTTTTCATGGGGAATTTCTGGGTTAGATTGACGGTACATTGTCAATTCATGTTTGGTAGGCAGCCGACCGAAATGCCTAATACCAGAAATAACGCCATTTAACACTTCTTCAGGATTAATTTTTTCGTTCCAATCGTTTGGCTTAAAACCTGCTTCGGCGAGTGCATCACTCCAGCGCGCCCAGTATCGGCCGAGGCATTGATGTTCTGCAATGCCCGTCTCTTTGGTAAATAGAATTAGCCCTGGAGCCTGCCCACCATTCGCGGAAGCCAGTCGTCGAATCTCTTGAAGAATAAACTCTCGCATTTGGTTAGAGTAGATGGCTTTCTGACCGAACGAAACTTATCTTCTCGTATGAAGTGCCTAACACCGCACTGCCTACACCCGCCGCTCCATATGTCGCACATAGACCAGGATCATCCACCCCAGCATCACCGCGTTCAGCACATGCCACATCAGATGCGTCCCCGTCGGCCAGAACCCGCACAAAGGCCCGTCCACCGTCCGAAACACCAGCGACAGCACCAGCGCCCCCGCACCAACAGCCAGGCCCCGCGCCGTCTCCGGGACCTTGCGCCGAAGCAACCAGGCATAGAACAGGATCAGCACCGGCACCGGCGCATATTGCGCCGAACTGCCGATCCCCGGCACCCGCGCCCATAACGGCACCGTCAAAGCGGCATAGGGAACGAAGGCCAGCGTCGCGAGCCCCGCCTGCCAGCCCTTCATCCCCAACATATCCCGGCTGGCCGCGAACAGATAAAGCAAGATGAAGCACAGGATCGGCGTCACATCCATCAACCCGGTCAACCGGTTGGCGAAGGTATGGAACAGCCCGGACCCGATCCCGATCACCGCCAGCACCACCGCCATCGCCCTCGCCAGCGGCCACCCGGCCGTCCGCCGCCAGACCAGCGCCGCCGCGATCAGGAAGGCCAGGTTGGTCACGGCATTCCACGGCTCGCCCCACATTCCCGGCGCGATCCTCTCGCAATAACCATCAACCTGTTCAAACCAGCCCATTTCTTTCCTCGCGCGATGACCTAAAAACCGAACCAGGCAGTTTAGGAGACGTTGTGATGAAAATCATCTGGCTTGGCCATTCCGGCTTTCGCATCGAAATCGAAAAGGCCGTGCTGCTGGTCGATCCCTGGCTCGACGGCAACCCGATGTTCCCCGCCGACCGCCGGGCAGAGGCGCTGAAGGGCGCAACGCACGTCCTGCTCAGCCACGGGCACGGCGACCACACCGGCAGCGCGCTCTCTATCGCCAAGGAACTGAAAATCCCCCTCGTCGGCATCTATGACCTGGTCAGCTTCTGGTCCAGGCACAACGATGTCCAGGGCATCGGTTTCAACAAGGGTGGCACGGTCGATCTGAACGGTGCAAAGGTCACGATGGTCACCGCCAGCCATTCCTCATCCATTGAGGGCACCGAAGGCCCCGTCTACGCGGGCCACGAATCCGGCTACATGATCGCGGGCGAAGGCCACGTCATCTATTTCTCGGGTGACACAGACATCATGGCCGACATGGGATGGATGGCCGAATTGCACCAGCCGGATATTGGCATTCTCTCGGCAGGCGGGCATTTCACCATGGACATGGCTCGTGCCGCCTGGGCCGCGCGGAAATACTTCAACTTCCGCACCGTGATCCCCTGCCACTACAAGACCTTCCCGCTGCTTGAACAGAACGCCGACGCGCTTCGGCGCGGCCTGCCGCCGGGCATCCGCGTGGAAGAACCAGATGTGCTGGAGCCGATCACCTTCTAAAGCTACTCGCGCCGCTCTGCGAAAAAGCGTTTGAGCAGAATCTCCGCATCCTCCGCGCCGATCCCGTCATAAACCTCGGGCACATGATGGCACTGAGGATGCGAAAATACCCGCGCCCCGTGCGCGACGCCCCCCGACTTCGGATCGCCCGCCCCATAATACAGCCGCCCGATCCGTGCCGCTGAGATCGCCGCCGCACACATCGGACAGGGCTCCAGCGTCACGTACAGGTCGTGCCTCACCAAACGCTCCGATCCCAGCGATACGCAGGCCGCCCGTATCGCCAGCATCTCCGCATGCGCCGTCGGATCTCGCAACTCGCGCGTCCGGTTGCCCGCCTTTGCAACCACAACCCCGTCAGCCGAGACGACAACCGCCCCTACGGGCACCTCACCGCGTTCGGCGGCAGCCCGCGCCGCCTCCATCGCAAGGTCCATATGACTGCGAAATTGACTCATACCCCTTGATGTCAAGCGTATCCCCTGCGCACAAGCCCGTCCTTGTTCCTTCTTCTGTTCACAAATATCCTCCGGGGGTCCGGGGGTGGAAAACCCCCGGCCTTCGCCCCAGGCGGTACGCCGCGCCATCAAGGAAACCGCCATGGCCGACACACCCAAAACCCCCGAAGGCGACCGCATCGCGAAGGTCTTGTCCCGCGCGGGCATCGCGTCACGGAGAGAGGCCGAGCGGCTGATCGAGCTGGGCCAGGTCACCGTCAACGGCCGCGTCATCACCAGCCCCGCCCTGAACGTGACAACTGCGGACAAGATCACCGTCGCGGGCAAACCTGTCGCCGAACCCGACTCAGCCCGCCTCTGGCTTTACTACAAGCCCGAGGGGCTGGTCACATCCGCCGCCGATGAAAAGGGGCGCGAGACCGTTTTCGACAACCTGCCCGCCGAGATGCCCCGCGTCATGTCCGTCGGCCGCCTCGACCTCAACTCCGAGGGGTTGCTGCTGCTGACCAACGACGGCGAACTCAAGCGCCGCCTGGAACTTCCCTCCACCGGCTGGCTGCGCAAGTATCGCGTGCGGGTCAAGGGCAACCCCGTCGATCCCGATCTGGAACCGCTTCGCAAGGGCATCACCATCGAAGGCGAGAAATTCCAGCCGATGATCGTCAGCCTCGACCGTATCCAGGGCGCGAATGCCTGGCTGACCATCGGCCTGCGCGAAGGCAAGAACCGCGAAATCCGCCGCGCCATGACGGCGATCGGACTGACCGTGAACCGCCTCATCCGTGTCAGCTACGGCCCCTTCCGGCTGGGCGATCTGCAACCCGGCGACGTCGAAGAGGTGCGCGGCAAAGTCCTGCGCGACCAGCTTGGCCTTGGACCCACCGACGAGCCGAGCGGCACCGCAAAACGGAAAGCCGCAGGCCAGAAACCCGCCGCGGCCCGCTCCGCAGCAAAGCCCGATGCCAAACCCAGATCGGCCCCCGACAAGGCCCCCCGACGCAACGCCGCGGCAAAGCCCAAGCCCTTGACCACAAAGCCCGCTTCGCGCGGCACCGCGAAACCATCGCGACCCCCAGGTCGCCCGCCGCGCCGCAGCGAATAGTCGCAAACGATCCTCGCAACCGTCTGGCCAGCCATTTCTCCTTCGCCTATAGTCTGTTCGCGCACAGGAAACAGCTGCCGGCAGGCATGAAGGGGATCTATGTCCGACACGGGTTTGCAAAGGATCGCCTTCTTCCTTCTGCTCGCACTGATCCTTTATGTCGGTGGCTCGGGGGGCGCGTGATGGCCCAGCGATACGGCGGCAAATACAGCCCACAGGGCGCGCCGCAATCCGACAACCAGGGTCCGCCCCAGTTCCAGGGTCGTCGCCGTTCCAAGGTGGGCGGGCGCGTCAACTTCCTGTTTTTCGTGCCCTTCATCTTCGTGGTAAAGGCCTTCACCGCTGCGCCCACCGCGCTGGCGCTGAACCTTGCGGCCTTCGCCCTGCTGCTTGCCGCCGCCTGGCTGACGCGAGAGGGCATAGTGGCCCAGGAAGCCTATGAGGCGCGCAAGATTGCCCGCCGCCCGGCTTTCCCGCGCAAGATTTTCGGCTCGGTCCTTACAGGCGCGGGTCTTTTCGTCGGTGGCCTTGTCGCGGCACCCGATCTTGTCGCGCCGACCCTGTTCGGCATTCTCGGGGCCGTCCTGCATTTCGCGGCCTTCGGCGCCGACCCGATGCGCGACAAGGGCGCGGAGGGCATCGACCGCTACCAGACCGAACGCGTAACCCGCGCGGTGGATGAGGCCGAACGCTACCTCGCAGGTATGAAGGACGCGATCCTGCGCGCCAACGACCGCGCACTCGAAGCCCGCGTCGACCGCTTCGCCGCCACCGCCCGTGCGCTGTTCCGCACGGTTGAGGGCGACCCGCGCGATCTGACGGCCGCGCGGCGAGACATCGGCGTATTCCTGATGGGCGCACGCGACGCCACCGTGAAATTCGCCGACCTCTACGCCCAGACGCGCAGCGCCACTGCGCGCGCGGATTACGAAAGCCTGCTGGACGATCTGGAAACCCATTTCCGCGCTCGGACCGCGGCGCTGCTCAGCAACGACCACACCGATCTTGATGTCGAGATTTCCGTGCTGCGCGAACGCCTTCAGCTTCAGAACGCGCGCCCGCTGCCCGACCCCATTTCCGCTGAAGAACCCATTTCCACTCCGATCAAAAGGGACTGACCCATGCCAGACGCGACCCGCACCGAAGCCGCCCTTGCCGCCGCTGAAAGCGTGACCGCCGTTTTGCTGCCGGAACCCGTGTCCGAGGTCGTGCCGCTCCAGGCGGCTCCCGCCCCAAAGGCCGCTGAAATCCGCAAGCGGATGGATGAGCTGGACATGGGCAATACCCAGTCGATCATCGGCTTTGGTTCCTCCGCCCAGTCGGAACTGCAGGTCATCAGCCAGTCCATGCTGGCCGATGTGCGCAACAAGGACGTCGGCCCCGCAGGCGACGCGCTGCGTCGCATGGTCTCGACCCTGCGCGGCTTTTCTTCCGAGGAACTGGACGTGCGCCGCGACCGCAGCTGGTGGGAATGGCTGACCGGGCAGGCCGCGCCATTCGCCGAATTCGTGGCCAAGTTCGAAAAGGTCCAGACCCAGATCGACGGCATCACCGACCAGCTTCTGACGCATGAACACGTTTTGCTGAAAGACATCAAGTCGCTCGACCTGCTCTACGGCAAGACGCTGAACTTCTACGACGAACTGGCGCTCTACATCGCGGCCGGAGAGGCGAAGCTGGCCGAAGTCGATGCAACCGAAATTCCGGCGAAAGAGGCGGCGGTAAAGGCCGCCGCCGAAGCCGATCAGGTGATCCGCGCGCAAGAACTGCGCGACCTGCGCGCCGCCCGCGACGATCTGGAACGCCGGGTGCATGACCTCAAGCTGACGCGTCAGGTCACGATGCAGTCGCTGCCCTCGATCCGGCTGGTTCAGGAAAACGACAAGAGCCTCGTGACCAAGATCAATTCGACGCTCGTCAACACCGTGCCACTCTGGGAAACCCAGCTGGCGCAGGCGGTGACGATCCAGCGCTCGCGCGAGGCGGCCGAGACGGTCAAGGCGGCGAACGACCTGACCAATGACCTCTTGAAGTCGAATGCCGAAAACCTGCGTGAATCCAACGCTGTAGTTCGTGCCGAGATGGAACGTGGCGTCTTCGACATCGAAACGGTGAAAGAGGCCAACGCTACCCTTATCGCCACCATCGAGGACAGCCTGCGCATTGCCGACGAAGGCAAGGCCCGCCGCGCCGCTGCCGAAGCCGACCTGATCAAGCTGGAGGCAGATCTGCGCGACACGCTTTCTGCCGCCCGCGCCCGCCCGGTTCCGACCCCGCCCACCGCCTGAGACAAAGGTAACGCCGCAGTCATGTCTGCCTACTATCCGCGCGCCTTCCTCGCGTTCGCCCTGCTCACCCTCGGCGGCCTTGTCGCCTGCGCCCCGGTTCAGACCGAGACGCCGGTGGCGCAGGTCGACACGGCCGAGAAACCCGCGCCGCCACCTTACGTACCCTCGGCCGCCAGCCAGGCGGCGCGGGCGCATTACGCGGCGGTGCAGGCAGACCTTCTGTCACGCGGGCTGTTGCGCACGGACGGGGGCGTGACCGACGCGCCTTTTACCGACCGGATGCTGGCCGACAACTTCGTGCGGATCGCGCTTTATGACGAATACAGCCGCGGCACCAGCGGCGGCCTGATCGCCCAGCCCGCGCAAAGCACGCTGCGCCGCTGGGACCAGCCGGTGCGCGTGGCCCTGCGTTTCGGCGCATCGGTTTCGCCAGAACGGCAGGCGACCGACCGCGCGCGAGTAGGTTCGTTCCTGGCACGGCTTCAGCAGATCAGCGGCCATTCCATCCGTCTGTCGGATACACAACCCAACTTCTTCATATACATCGTGGACGAGGATGAGCGCCGCGCCCTTGGGCCCGCAATCAAAGCAGCCCTGCCCGGCCTCAGTGCCATTGATACCGCAGGCATTACCGACATGCCGCGTTCGACCTATTGCCTGGTCTATGCCATGTCCGGCACCGGTAAGGGCGGTTACACCCGCGCCATGGCAGTGATCCGGGCCGAGCATCCCGACCTGATGATGCTGTCCTGCATCCATGAAGAGGTCACGCAAGGCCTTGGCCTCGCCAACGACAGCCCCGTCGCCCGACCCTCGATCTTCAACGACGACGAAGAATTCGCGCTGCTGACGCCGATGGATGAGTTGATGCTGAAGATGCTCTACAATCCCGCCCTGCGCACCGGCATCACCGAGTCCGAAGCGCGGCCTATCGTGGACCAGCTGGCGGCGGGGCTTGTGGGCGGGTCCATCTGATGGCGCGCGGCTGGCGACATGGAAACGTAGAAAAGGACGGCCTATAGTTCGTCCCGTCCCCGATATTTGCAGGAGCGCATCAGATGGTCTTCAATTTTCTCAAAGGCGAATTCATCGACGTCATCGCCTGGACCGATGACACCCGCGACACAATGGTCTGGCGGTTCGAACGCTATGGCAACGCGATCAAGTACGGCGCCAAGCTGACCGTGCGCGAAGGTCAGGCGGCGGTCTTCATTCATGAAGGCCAGCTTGCCGACGTCTTCGGCCCTGGTCTGTATATGCTGGAAACCAACAACCTGCCGATCCTGACCACGCTCCAGAACTGGGACCACGGCTTTCAATCGCCCTTCAAGTCCGAGATCTATTTCGTCAACACCACCCGTTTCAACGACCTGAAATGGGGCACCAAGAACCCGATCATGCTGCGCGACCCGGAATTCGGGCCCCTGCGCCTGCGCGCCTTCGGCACCTATTCCATGCGCGTCTCCGATCCGGCCAAGTTCATGACCGAGATCGTCGGCACCGACGGCGAATTCACCAAGGATGAGATCAGCTTTCAGATCCGCAACGTCATCCTGCAAGAGGTCAGCCGCGTGCTTGCCTCCTCGAATATCCCCGCGCTCGACATGGCCGCGAATACCAAGGATCTGGGCACGCTCATCACCACCGCCATCGCCCCGCAGATCGCCGAATACGGGTTGGTCCTGCCGGAATTCTACATCGAAAACATCAGCCTGCCCGAGGAAGTTGAGAAGGTGCTCGACAAGCGCACCTCGACCGGCATCGCGGGCGATCTGTCGAAGTACACCCAGTTCAACGCGGCCGAGGCGCTTGGCGCGCCGAACTCCGCCGCCGGTTCCGCCATGGCGACCGGCCTTGGAGCGGCAATCGGCATGGGCATGGCCCAGCAGGCCGGTCCTTGGGGCGCGGCCCCGGTGCAGGCTGCACCTCCGCCACCCGTGCCAGCCGCCACCGAACCCTTGTGGCATGTGGCCGACGATGGTGCGGCGACCGGACCTTTCATGCAGTCCGCACTCAAGGATATGGTCCGGACCGGCAAGCTTCATCCCGGCAGCCTGGTCTGGACCGCTGGACAGGATGGCTGGAAGCCCGTGACAGAAACGCCGCTTAATGCGCTTTTCGCCGTGATACCGCCGCCGCTTCCAGGTAGCTGAAATTGGCCGAATCCGAGAACAACTATCCCTGCGACAAATGCGGGGCGAACCTGCGTTTCGACCCCGGCCAGACCCAGCTTGTCTGTTTCTATTGCGGCAATGTGCAGCAGATCCCGCAAGCGACCTCCTGGCAAATCCCGCGCTCACTCAGCGAGCATGACCTGGCGCAGGGCCTGCGCGACGACCTGCCACAAGCCGCCATGGAAGAGGTGCGCAGCGCTCATTGTCCCAACTGCGGCGCGATGATCGAATTCGACGGCGCGAGCCACGCCACCGAATGCCCCTTCTGTGCCACGCCGGTCGTCGTGGATACCGGCGCGCAGCGCCTGATCAAGCCGCAGGCATTGGTGCCGTTTCAACTGACCGAGGAACAGGCCCGGAGAGAGATGACGAACTGGCTCGGCAGCCTCTGGTTCGCGCCATCGGGTCTTGTCGACTATGCCCGCAAGGGTCGCGCGCTGAACGGGATGTATGTCCCCTACTGGACCTTCGATGCCGATACCCGGTCCCGCTATCGGGGCCAGCGCGGGATTTACTATTATGAGACGCGAACGGTGACAGTGAACGTCAACGGCCGCCCCGAGCGGCGGCAGGAACAGGTTCGCCGAACCCGTTGGTATCCGGCCTCGGGCAATGTCGCGCGCAGTTTCGACGACGTGCTGGTGATGGCTTCGACCAGCCTGCCGCAGCCTCTGGGGGATGAACTGACCCCCTGGGATCTGTCGAAACTCGTCCCCTATCGCCCGGACTACCTCGCCGGTTTTCGGGCAGAGGGCTATACCGTCGCCTTGGCCGACGGCCATCAGACGGCGCAAACCCGAATGGCCCAGGTCATCCGCGGCGACGTCGCCCGCGACATCGGCGGCGACGAACAGCGCATCGAAGCGGTCGAGACGCAGAACTCGAACGAGACCTTCAAGCACATCCTGCTGCCGATCTGGACCGCCGCCTACAAATACAACGGTCGCAGCTTCCGCTTCCTGGTCAACGGCCAGACCGGAGAGGTCCAGGGAGAACGCCCCTGGTCGATCTGGAAAATCGGGCTCGTCGTCCTGCTGGTGGCGATCCTTCTCGGCGGCTTCCTTTATCTGAACGAGAACGGCGAACTCCCGTTCGACTTCGAGTTCGACTACGGAAACTACTAAGGACCCAGCCCCGGTTCCGGCAGGCATCGCATGGCGAAGTCACCTGCCTTCGCCTGCCCAACGGCAGCACCTCAAGTCTCCGCCCACCTCGCCAGATAATCGCTCTGCAGCACGCGGCCCTGATAGACCGCCCCCTCTGGCTTTTCGATCTCGTAATACAGATAGACCCGCGTCGTCGGCAGCTTGTCGCGAAGCCGCAACCGGGTGCCATAGTCGCCAACGTCCAGAAACTCGATGTCCTCGGCGTTCTCATCCCGCGCAACACCAAGGCATCTATGGACCGTGCAGCCGCAGGCCCGCTTCCAGAAGGTCCAGACCAGATCGGGATTGAACTGGTAAAACCCATGGCCGACCCAGCCGTTCATGCCGTTGGCCGACACGAAACGCCCACCCGGACGCAGCATGCGGAAAACGTTCATCAGCGCGACCGGCACGTTGAACACATGCTCGATGGTGCCGCCGTCAAAGATGAAGTCGAACTGCCCGACGAGCGCGTCAGGGATCGGGTCGTTCAGGTCATGCAGAATGCCCGCGCCCTCGTAGTCGGACAGGTCCATCGTCTCAACCCGGCCAAAGCCCAGCTTTTCCCACATCGTCTCGGCAAACCCGTCCTCCTGTGCCAGGTCGCGCCAGACCATGTCATGCCCCGACATCCGCAGCATCCTGTTGATCCGCAACCTGTTCTTCGGGTTCAGCTTCAGCGACTGACGCCCAAGCATCAGCGACCGCCCCTGCGGGCTGTACCGGCTGGACAGCTCGGTCAGATGCCGGAACTGGGCAAGGTCAATTCCCATGCGGTTTGCCTCTGATATGCGAGCGGGTTTGACCATAAACCGGCCTGTCCGAAACCTTCCTGCACATCGGCTGGATTGGCAAACGCCATGACGAAGCGAGCTTTGTCGCAATTTGCAGCTGTGCCATCATCACAACGTGCCGTCAGGCCCACCAAAGCAGAAGGTTGGATTTCACCAGAGGGAGACTGCCATGAAAGCCTCGCCGCAGTATTTCTTTCGACCTGATCCAAAGACAAAGCCCAAGACTCGAACGATACCACCGCTCGAAGCTGCCGATAATGATATCAATCCCGGCGGCTGTCCCCTGATCATTCTCGAAGCTTCCGAAGACGGCAAAAGGCAGGAGCTATGGTTTCTCGCCGAGGGCGACGAAAAATTCTGCACCTATCAGTATATCGGCGACTATAGCCCCTGAGGATCAACCGCCTTCAAAACCCCTCGCCCAATACCCTCGCCGCCTCGATCACCGCGGCGCACTCTGCCTCGCCCTCCAGTGTGCCGTACAGCATTTCCAGCCGGGCGTCCTTGACGCCGCAATAGCGCAGCACCCCGGTCTCCAGCTGCGTCACCATCGCCGTGTCATAACCGCGCTTGGCGAACTGGGCCTGCGTCCCGCCTGCGACGGCCAGCATCCAGGCCTTCTCGTGCGGATAGGTTGCGCCGCCATAGGCCCAGCCGTGATTCCAGACCCTGTCGATCCAGCCCTTCAGCACGGCTGGCACCGACCACCACCAGACCGGAAAGGCAATGACGGTGGCCTCGTTCCGCTCGATCCGCGCCATTTCGGCCTGAACTTCAGTGGAATAAACCTTGGCGCGGTTGTCCCAGTCCGGCTCATCGGGTTCGCGCACCATCGGATCAAAGCCTTCGGCCATCAGATCCGCCACTTCGATGATATTACCCTTGGCCTCCGCCGCAGCGGCAAAGGCGGCGGCAACCTGATGGGTCAGCGAACCGGGGCGAGGATGGGCAATGACCAGCAAGATTTTCATGGGCAGCCTCTTTCGGTGGTGCCAACCGGCTTAACACAGATTAAAAATTGGCAAACGAAAATCACCGAGACATTTAATATCAATGCCTTACGATCCATTGCACGCGTGCAATGCGCGCGCCCGTTGACACTTCCCGCCCTCGGACCGAAAAGACCCCATTCAGCGCCCCGAGGCCCCATGCCCGACTTTTCCCGCGTCCTTCCCGATGCCCGCATCCCCGAGCTTCCGAACCCCTATTTCGGCAAGGTCCGCGATTGCTACGACCTGCCCGCCACTGCGACCGAACCTGCCCGGCGCATCCTGATCTCTTCCGACCGGATATCCGCCTTTGACCTGATCCTTGCCGCGATCCCGTGGAAGGGGCAGGTCCTGACCCAGACCGCGAAATACTGGTTCGAAAAGACCGCCGACATCTGCCCGAACCACGTCCTTGAATACCCCGACCCGAACGTCGTGATCGGCCGGAAACTCACGATCCTGCCGGTCGAGGTCGTCGTCCGCGGCTATCTTGCGGGGACGACCGGAACCTCGATCCTGACCCTCTACAAGAAGGGCCAGCGCGACCTCTACGGCCACACCCTGCCCGACGGCCTGCGCGACAACCAGCGGCTGCCCGCCGCGATCATCACCCCGACCTCGAAAGCCTTCGACGGCGGCCATGATGAGCCGCTGACCGCCGCCCAGATCGTCGATACCGGCCTGCTCACCGTCGCGCAGTGGGACGAAGTCTCCGCCCACGCCCTCGCCCTCTTCGCGCGCGGCCAGAAGATGGCCGCCGAGCGCGGCCTGATCCTCGTCGACACCAAGTACGAGTTCGGGATCGACGAGACCGGCCGCATCCTGATCGCCGACGAGATCCACACGCCGGACTCCTCCCGCTACTGGCTGGCCGATGGCTACCAGCAGGCTTTCGAGACCGGTAGCCGACCGCCCAGTTTCGACAAGGACGTCATCCGCGGTTGGGTCGTCGCCCGCTGCGATCCCTACAAAGACACGATCCCGGAAATCCCGGCAGAGATGATCGAGGCGACGGCGCAGGTCTATATTCAGGCCTATGAGACGATCACCGGCCAGAAGTTTGTCCCCGACATGGGCGGGGCGACGCCGCTTGACCGGGTGCGCGCCAATCTGCAGCGCTACTTCACCGCCTGATTGCGCGGCGCGCTGCCGCGCCATAACCTCGACCAAACGGAACGGAGAGGCCCGATGATCCTGAGTTGCGGCGAAGCGCTGATCGACATGCTGCCCCGCGAGACCGCCGCAGCAGAGCCTGCCTTTGCACCTTATGCGGGCGGGGCGGTGTTCAACACGGCCATCGCCCTTGGGCGGCTCGGCGCGCCCTCGGCTTTTTTTACCGGGCTTTCGACTGACCTGTTCGGCGAGGTTCTTGAACAGACGCTGGCGGCATCGAGAGTTGACTGCTCGCTCTGCGCCCGCTCTGACCGGCCAACGACTCTGGCTTTCGTAAAGCTGGTGAACGGCCAGGCGAGCTATGCCTTCTATGATGAAAATACCGCAGGGCGGCTGCTAAGCCCCGAAGACTTGCCAGCGTTGCCGGACGGGATAGAAGCGGCCTTTTTTGGCGGTATCTATCTGGGACAAGAGCCCGCCGGCACGGCCTATGAAACGCTGATGGCCCGCGAAGCGCCGCGGATTGTCACGATGCTGGACCCCAACATCCGCCCCGGTTTCATCCCTGACGAAAAGGCCTATCGCGCCCGCGTCGCCCGCATGGTGGCGCTGGCCGATATCGTGAAATTCTCGGACGAAGATCTGCACTGGCTGTATGGCTCCGGCGACCTGACCCAGCTTGCGCGGGAGTTGTTGTCGAAAGGACCAAAGGTCGTCTTCATCACCGAAGGTGCCAAGGGCGCCAGAGCGGTCACGATGAAAGGCGAGCGTTTCATCGCATCGCAAAAGGTTACGGTCGCGGATACCGTCGGCGCGGGCGATACCTTCAACGCAGGCGTGCTGGCTGCACTCCACCGTGACGGAATGCTCCATAAATCCGCCGTTGCCGACCTGACCGATGCAGAGCTGGATGCGGCCCTGACGCTGGGGGTGCGGGCGGCGGCCATCACCGTTTCGCGCGCCGGAGCTAACCCGCCCTGGGCGCATGAACTGTGAGGGCTGTCGTCCAGCGCGTCGCGCAGGCATCGGTCGCAGTTGATGGCAAGGTCATCGGCCAGACCGGACCGGGAATGCTGATCCTCGTCTGCGCCATGCAAGGCGACGCCGAGGCGCAGGCCGATCAACTGGCGGCCAAGATCGCTAAGTTGCGAGTCTTCAAGGATGAGGCGGGCAAGATGAACCGGTCCGTCCGCGACATTGGCGGATCCGCCCTTGTGGTCAGCCAGTTCACGCTTGCCGCCGACCTGCGCGGCAACCGCCCCGGCTTTTCGACAGCAGCCCCGCCGGACGAAGGACGACGGCTGTACGAATACTTCGCCGCGCGCATGCAGGCCGAAGGCGTGCCGGTCGAGACCGGAGAGTTCGGTGCGGATATGGCGGTGAGCCTGATCAACGACGGGCCGGTGACGATCTGGCTGGATACCGCCACCCTGTAAAGATATCCGTTGCCCCGACCGGATCGGCGCTGAACAATGCCGGTCTGGCTATCAAGGGGCGCCGCATGATGCCTACCATAACCGCCTTTGAAAGCTCGCCCGACCGAGGCAAGGGCCTCGCGCGCGACATGCGTGTTCGCTGGGCCTTTGAAGAGGTCGGGCAGCCCTATGACGTGCGCCTCGTTTCGTTCAAGGCACTGAAAGAGCCCCCGCATCTGGCGATTCAGCCCTTTGGCCAGATACCAACCTATCAGGATGGCGATCTTGCCCTGTTCGAGTCCGGTGCGATCCTGCTTCACATCGGGGAGCAGCATTCGGGCATGCTGCCGGATGATCCGGTTTCTAAGGCACGCGCGATCTCGTGGATGTTTGCCGCGCTCAGCACCATGGAGCCGACAATCGTCGAGCGGGAGATGGCCTGGTTTCTGGAACGCGAAGAGGCTTGGTATCCGCAGCGCCTTGCCGCCATCGAGGGCCGCATCCGCCGAAAGCTGGATCAGCTTTCGGCGGCTCTCGGCGATGCCGAATGGCTGGGCGGGAGGTTCAGCGCGGCCGATATCCTGATGGTGACGGTACTGCGCCGGTTGGAGAGTTCAGGTATCCTGAAGGAGTACCCGAGCCTTTCGGCCTACATAAACCGCGGCACCGCGCGACCTGCCTACAAGCGCGCCTTCGCCGCTCAATTGGCCGTGTTCGAAGCCGCGTCGAAACGCTGAAAGCCTGCCCTTAGTTGGCCGGGGACCATTCCCAGGCATAGGCATAGGCGCCCAGAACCTTTGACAGTGCTGCTTCCTCGACCTCTCCGTCGCGCGTGATCCGCGCCACAAGGCCGCGCTTCTTGTCCTCGACCACCTCAGCAACATGGGCGGTCAGGCCAGCCGCTTTCAAAGCCTCATTGTAGACCCGCGTGATCGCGCTGCGGCGCAGGTCGGGTTTGAAGACCTTGCCCACGGCGGTCTTGGGCAATTCATCGACGATCTCGATATGCTTGGGAACCGCCGCACGTTCATGGATGTGGCTGCGCGCGAACTCGGTCAGTTCCTCGGGCGTGGCCGTCTTACCCTTGACCAGTTCGACATAGGCGCAAGGCAACTCGCCCGCGAAGGCATCCGGCTGGCCGATGGCGCCGACAAAAGCCACCGCCTCGTGCTTCATCAGGGCTTCCTCGATCTCGGCCGGGTCAATGTTATGGCCGCCGCGAATGATCAGATCCTTTGCGCGCCCCGTAATGAACAGATAGCCCTCGGCATCAAGCCGCCCCAGGTCGCCGGTGCGCAGATAGCGACCCTCGGCGAACAACAAGCGGTTCTTGTCGACCTCGGTATAAGTCGAGCCCGGAAACACCCCGGGATTGGCCACGCAGATCTCGCCCACCTCGTCGGTGCCGCATTCTTTGACGACATTGCCCTCGGCATCGGAGTGCAGGATGCGGATATGGGTATAGGGGAAGGGAATGCCGACCGAGCCGATCTTCTTGGCCCCGTCTGGCGGGTTGACCGAGACGAGGCAGGTGCATTCGGTCAGGCCGTAGCCTTCGATGATCTTCACCCCTGTCGCCTTTTCGAACCGGTTGTAAAGCTCGATCGGCAGGGGTGCGGAGCCCGAAAAAGCACCGCGCAGACTGCTGACATCGGCGTTGACCTGACGCTGCATCAGCACCGAAAGCGCGGTCGGCACGGTGATGAGATAAGTGACCTTCCATCGTTCGACCAGCTTCCAGAAATTGTCGAATACGCCCTCACCGCGATAGCCCGCCGGGGTGGGCATCACCATATGACCGCCGCTCGCGATCATCGACATCAGGATCGGATAGGCGGCAAAGACGTGAAACAGCGGCAGCGGGCAGATGACCACATCCGTCTCGCGGAACAAAAGGCGATGGCCCAGCCAGCCGTTATAGACCATGCCCGACACGCGATGCTGCGCAACCTTGGGCATGCCGGTGGTGCCGCCGGTATGGAAATAGGCTGCCACGCGATCCTCTGGCGGATCGTCGAAGGTCAGGCGGTCGGGGGCTTGGCGGCGAAGCTCGCGCAGGAAATCCAGAACCTTTGCCTGATGTTGCACCGGGTTCTTCGGGCGCACGAAAGGGACGATCCAGCGTTTCGGCGGCGCCAGGTAGCGGTTCAGGTCCACCTCCAGCACCGTCGTGACGTTTGGCGCCAGCTGCACCGCCTCCGCCACCTTCTGCGCCACCTCGGTCTTGGGAAAGGCCTTGAGCGTGACCACCACCTTCGCCTTCGTCTCGCGCAGGATCGAGGCCATCTGGGTGGGATCGAGCAGCGGGTTGACCGGGTTCACGATGCCCGCCACCGCCCCGCCGATCAGGACAACGGCTGTCTCAAGGCAGTTGGGCAGGACATAGGCCACCACGTCCTTCGGGCCGACGCCGAGGCTGCGGAACAGGTTCGCGGCCTGCGTCACCTGCGCGAAATACTCGCCCCAGGTCAGCGTCTGCGCGGGATCGGCCGGGCCGGAGAGAAGCTGGAACGAAATCGCCGGGCGGTTGCCATGCGCCTTTGCGGTCCGGCCAAGGAATTCGTGCATGGTCCGGGCCACGCCCCGGTCTTCCCACGCGGCCTCTGCCTCGATCGCGTTGCGTTCGGCAACGGATGCAAAGCTTCCGAAGCTGGCCATGAACATCTCCTCCCCAGGGATGCCGCCGTTTGCCCGACGGGCATAGGCTTTTGTCGAACATGAACATTTTCGCACCCTGCCGCAAGTTCCGCCCATGGCGAATACGCAACGTCAGAGAGGGGCGTCAGATTTGCCCATCGGTGAACTGCAGCCGGGCCAGACGCGCGTAAAGCCCACCACCCGCGACAAGCTCTTCATGCGTACCGGTAGCGACGATGCGGCCATGTTCGAAGACGAGGATACGGTCGGCCTTCTTCACCGTGGCCAGGCGGTGAGCGACTACTAACGTGGTGCGGCCTTCGGACAGGTGCTCGACCGCCTCCTGCACAGCGCGCTCGCTTTCGGCATCGAGGGCGCTGGTCGCCTCGTCCAGAAGCAGGATAGGTGCGTCGCGCAAAATGGCGCGTGCAATGGCGATCCGTTGTTTCTGGCCACCGGAGAGCATCACGCCCCGCTCACCCACGAAGGTGTCGTAGCCTTGCGGCAGGGCTGTCAGGAAGTCATGGGCGGCGGCAGCCTTCGCCGCCGTCTCGATCTCGGTATCGGTCGCTTCGGGTCGGCCAAATCGGATGTTCTCGCGCGCCGACATGGCAAAGATGACCGGATCTTGCGGCACCAGCGCGATCTCCCGTCGGAAGTCGTGCCGCGCCAGCGTGGCGATATCGACGCCGTCGATGGTGATGCGACCTGATTGCGGATCATAGAAACGCAGCAGCAGTTGCAGGATCGTCGTCTTGCCCGCCCCCGAGGGGCCGACCAGCGCGACAGTCTCACCCGGCGCGATGGCAAGGTCCACACCGGCCAGCGCGCTGGTTTCGGGACGTGCCGGATAGCGGAAGACCACATCCTCGAACCTGATCGCACCCCTGACCGGCCGCGGCAGCCGCGCGGGATGGGCCGGGTCGCGCACCGGATCGGTTGCCGAAAGCAGTTCCTGCAAACGCTCGGTTGCTCCCGCCGCGCGCTGCACCTCACCCCAGATTTCGGACAGCGCCCCGACTGAACCCGCGACCATCACTGCATAGATCAGGAATTGGATCAACTCGCCCGGTGTCATGATTCCCGCGCGTACGTCGCGCGCGCCAATCCACAGGACACCGACGATACCGGTAAAGGTCAGGAATATGACGATCATGGTCAGCACGGCACGCGTCCCGATCCTGATCTTGGCCGAGACAAAGGATTTCTCGGTCATCTCGCTGAAGGTCTGCCGCGTCTCGGCCTCATGCGTGAACGCCTGCACAGCCTGGACCGAGGTCAGCGCCTCCGACGCGTTGCCCGAAGAGGCCGCGATCCAGTCCTGGTTCTCGCGGCTCAGCGTCCGCAGCCGTCGCCCCAAAAGGACGATGGGTACGACGACTGCCGGGACGATCAGCATCACAAGCCCGGTCAGCTTGGCTGAGGTGAAGAACAAAAGCACAAGACCGCCAACAAGGATCAGCGCATTGCGCATCGCGATGGAGATCGACGATCCAAGCAGCGAGAGGATAAGGGTGGTGTCGGTCGTCAGGCGGCTGACGACCTCGCCCGTCATGATCCGCTCAAAAAACGCGGGGCTCATCCCCACAACGCGGTCGAACAGCGCGCGGCGGATGTCGGCGACCACACGTTCACCCAGCCGGGTGACGAGGTAGTAGCGCCAGCCTGTCCCCAGGGCCAGAAGGGCGGCAATCACAAGGGCGGCGGCAAAATACTGGTCCAGCAGCTTGGCATTATTGGCGGCAAAGCCATCCACCACACGACGCACCGCGATGGGCAGAACAAGGCTGATCGTCGCCGTCAGGACCAGCGCCAGCGTCGCCAGCACAAGTAGCGTGCGGTATGGCTTCAGGAAAGGCCAAAGCCCCCTGAGCGCCCCGACCTTTCGCGAGACCTCGCGCTCTGCCACTGGTTCCATGCATTCCCCGCAGGTCTGTCCCCGTCTGGCGCCGTCTGTAGGCTGACGGCGCAAAAGCGGCAAGCGGCGGAATTGCCGCGCCCCATAGGCGACAGGTGTGGTTTTCAGCCTTTGCGAGCGTTGCAGGCTGTGCAAGTGTCCGCACGCTTGAGCCGTTCCGGCACATGCCGGGTGTAATCTGGCCGCCTTTTCCGAGGTATTATAGCGACCATGACCCAGTTTTTCACCGCACCGGACGGCGCAAAGCTCGCCTATCGAGACAAGGGAAAAGGCGCGCCCCTGCTGTGCCTTTCCGGCCTGACCCGGACGATGGGCGATTTTGAATATCTGTTGCCCCATCTGCCGCCGCTTCGCGTGATCCGCATGGACTATCGGGGACGCGGCGCCTCGGCCTGGACCGGGTCCGCGACCTACACCGTCGCAACCGAGGCGCAGGATGCACTGGCGTTGCTGGATCATCTGGCGGTGAACCGGGCCGCAATACTTGGCACGTCGCGCGGCGGGCTGGTCGGGATGCTGCTGGCGGCGACCGCGCATGACCGGCTGGCGGGGCTTTGCCTGAACGACGTCGGACCCGCTTTGGAACGCAAGGGGCTGGAACGCATCTTCGACTATGTCGGACGCAACCCGTCCGCCCGCACCCACGCCTCATTGGCCGATGCCTCGCCGCGCTGTAACCCAGGATTTGCCGACGTGTCGCCGGAACGCTGGATGGCAGAAGCCCGCCTGCATTATCGAGAGACAGCTGAGGGACTGCGGATCACTTACGACCCCGCCCTGCGTGAGTCGTTCCTCGCAGCTTTCCAGGGGCCGGAGATCGACGCCTGGCCGCTTTTCGATGCCTGCGCGGGCCTGCCGCTGGCGCTGATACGCGGCGCGAACTCTGACCTCTTGTCGAAGGAAACCGCCGCAGAGATGCGCCGCCGTCGCCCGGACATGATCTATGCCGAGGTTCCGGGGCGCGCGCATGTGCCCTTTCTTGACGAACCGCAAAGCCTTGCCGCCCTGCAGACCTTCCTTGAAAAGATCAAACCATGACAGATATCGCCGCCATCGAAGCCGCCGCCAAACGCCTTGAGGGCCAGGCGCGCCGCACGCCCCTGCTATCCTCGCCCTTCCTCGATGAAATCGCCGGGCGGCGGGTTTTCGTAAAGGCCGAATGCCTGCAACGCACCGGCAGCTTCAAGTTCCGCGGCGCATGGTCGGCGGTCTCGGCCATCCAGCCAGAGGTGCGGAAAAAGGGCGTGATCGCCTTTTCCTCGGGCAACCACGCGCAGGGCGTGGCCTATGCCGCCAGCCTGCATGGCGTCCCGTCGGTGATCGTGATGCCTTCGGACGCGCCCGCCATCAAGATTGCCAATACGCGCGCCTATGGCGCGGAGGTGGTCCTGTACGACCGCGCGACCGAGGATCGCGAGGCGATTGGCCAGAGGTTCGCATCCGAACGCGGGCTGACGCTGATCAAGCCTTTCGACGATCCGCAGGTCATCGCAGGTCAGGGCACGGCCGGGCTGGAAATTGCCGAACAGGCGCGCGAGGCCGGGGTGGGGAAAGCCGATGTTCTGGTGTGCTGCGGTGGTGGTGGACTGACATCCGGCGTGGCGCTGGCGCTGGCCGCACGAGCGCCGGGATTGAGGGTCAGACCAGCGGAACCCCAAGGCTTCGATGACGTGGCGCGCAGCCTTGCAAGCGGCAAGATCGAGCAGAATGCGCGGGCTTTGGGCAGCATCTGCGATGCCATCGTCACGCCTTCACCGGGCCAGATCACCTTTCCGATCCTGCAACGCCTGTGCGGACCGGGACTTGCCGTCAGCGATGAAGAGGCGCTGCGGGCGATGGCGCTGGCCTTCCAGCATCTGAAGATCGTGCTGGAACCGGGTGGCGCCGTCTCGCTCGCCGCCGCTTTGTTCCGGCCCGATGATCTGGCGGATGGGGACGTCATCGCACTGGCATCGGGCGGCAACGTCGATCCGGCGATCTTTGCCGAGGCGCTGAATCGACTTTCGTGATGGCATTCGCCTATTTTGACGACATTCTGCTACACTACCTTGACGAGGGCGACCCGAACGGCGCGCCGGTGTTCTTTGCCCATGCGCTTGGCACCGATCTGCGGCTTTGGGATGCGGTGATTCCCGCCATGCCCTCCGGGCTGCGCCTGATCCGGGCCGATATGCGCGGACACGGACGCTCGGGTGTTCCGACGCCGCCCTATTCGATGGGTGCGTTGATCCGCGATGCCGAACGGCTGCTGGACCATCTGAAGGTGCGCGACGCGGTTTTTGTCGGCCTGTCCATCGGCGGCATGATTGCGCAGGGGCTGGCGGTCAAGCGGCTGGATCAGGTCCGCGCGCTGGTTCTATCGAACACCGCCGCACGTATCGGGACCGAGGCGATCTGGCACGACCGGATCGCGCAGGTCCGCAAAGGGGGGATGGCTGACGTGGCCCCAGCGACGCTTGAACGCTGGTTCGGCCGCAAGTTCCGCGACACCCCGGAGTTCGCCCTATGGCGCGACCGGCTTCTGGCAACGCCGCCCGAAGGATGGATCGGCTGCGCCGAGGCTATCGCCGGGACCGATTTCTACACAACGACCGCCACGCTGAGACTACCCACGCTCGCCATCGCGGGCAGCGAGGATGGCTCGACCCCGGCCGATCTGGTACGCGAGACGGCAGAGCTTGTTGCGGGCAGCCGCTTCGCACTGATCCGTGGCGCAGGCCATCTGCCCCCCGTGGATCAACCAGCGCGCTATGCCGAAGAACTGGCAGGCTTCCTGCGGGCCATCGGGCATATCTGAAGCGTCGCTGGCGTTCCGCCCGATGTCGGGCGATTGCGCGCGAAAGCGGTGCGCTGACTTAAGCTGACCACGACATCGCCAGCCCGTGAAAGGCCCTGCCCCATGCGCCTCAAGGACCTAGAGATCTTCACCGTCGCGCCTCCTGCCCCCGGTTGGGGCGGGCGATACTGGACCTTCGTAAAGCTGACGACCGATGACGGCATCGTTGGCTATGGCGAATGCTATGTCTCGACCGTCGGGCCGAAGGCGATGGACGCCGTCATCACCGACGTCTTCGAGCGGCACATGATGGGCACCTCGCCCGAGGATATCGAGTTGATGTTCCGCCGGGTCTATTCCGCCGGCTTTACCCAGCGCCCCGATCCGACCGTGATCGGCGCATTTTCGGGGTTGGAGATCGCCTGCTGGGACATACTTGGCAAGGCGCGAAACCGCCCGGTCTGGGCGCTGCTGGGCGGCAAGATGAATGAGCGGGTGCGCACTTATACCTATCTCTACCCCGAGCCGGATCAGGATCACGCCGAGTTCTGGGTCAGCGCAGATATGGCCGCCGAAGCCGCCGCCAAATGTGTGAGCCAGGGCTTTACGGCCGTGAAATTCGACCCCGCCGGTCCCTACACGATCCGCACCGGCCACCAGCCCGCGATGAGCGACATCACCCGCTCGGTCGCCTTCTGCGCGAAGATACGTGAGGCGGTGGGCGACAAGGCAGACCTGCTGTTCGGCACACATGGCCAGTTCAACACCCCCGGCGCAATCCGGCTGGGACAGGCGTTGGAGCCTTACTCGCCGCTTTGGTACGAAGAGCCTATTCCGCCGGACATGCTGCCAGAATTCGCCGAGGTGGCGCGCCATGTCCGCGTCCCTCTGGCAACCGGCGAGCGCCTGGCGACCAAGGCCGAGTTCGGCACCCTGCTGCGGCTGGGCGGGGTGAAGATCCTGCAACCCGCGCTTGGTCGTGTAGGCGGGATCTGGGAGGCGAAGAAGATCGCCGCCATCGCCGAGGTCTTCAACGCCGAAATGGCGCCGCACCTTTACGCAGGCCCCCTGGAATGGGCGGCAAACCTGCATCTGGGCGTCTCGATTCCCAACCTGCTTATGTGCGAGACGATCCAGACCGGCGGTGCGTTTCACCTAGCGCTGATCAGGAACACGATCCGCTGGGAAGACGGATACGTCATCGCGCCCGAGGCGCCCGGCCTTGGCATCGAGTTCGACGAAGATCTGGCCCGCGCCCATCCCTACACCGGCGACCGCCTGCATCTGGAGATGCAGGAAGCGCCCTGCGACTATCGCCATGGAAACAGGTTCGAGGGCGGGGCGCCGACCACATAGCGCGGCGCGTCTTACTGGTGAAATCCGGGGCGGGCGCAGGTTTCGTGCGCAATTGCGGCCAGCGAACCGGTGCCAAATACGGGCCGCGCCGATACCGCTTGGCGTTGATATAGCCGAAGCGCCAACACGAAAAGTTGAATGTCGCGCGTTTGAACCTCTAGCAGGTGGAGCACCCATGTTGGCTGGGTGACGACGCGACGCAAATTTTCAAAGGGATACCCTCATGGGACGCCACATCAGCCACAACCGTCCGCCTTTCAACAGGTCTGACAGCGCGTCCCACGGAACACATGGCGGGCCGGGTTATGACGGCTACGCGCAGCAAGGCTACGATCTGCCGGGCTACCATCCAAAGCGCCGTATTCCGTCGATCTTTGTCATTGCAGCGCTCGCGGTCTGGACGCTGCTCGCTCTGGGCACCTGGGTGGTGATTGATCCTTTGCTGGCATGGGCAGGCGTGCTTGTCGCTCCGCTGCTGGAGACGGGAAGTGCGGTGGGCGATGCAGTTGGCATCGGCAAGGAGGTAGGGGCCGTCATCGACGCCTCTGGTGCCGAAAGTATCGCGCAATGGCTTCTGGGCGTTCTTAGCTGGCTGGCGAAACCCGCCATCGTGATCGTCTGGGCACTCGGCGTGGGGGCGATCCTGCTGGCACAGGTTATTTTGGCACGCGGGATATTTTCGCGCAGATACTAGACGGATAAAGCCGCGATCGGGCATCGCCAGCGAAGGGCAGTGACATCTTTCCCCGGAAACTGGCGACCCCGGGAGGACTTGAACCCCCAACCCCAGACTTAGAAGGTCCGTGCTCTATCCAGTTGAGCTACGGGGCCGCGCATCGGTCTTTTGCGGCAGGCGGCGCCGCAGCGCAAGGGTTCAGAGCGCACGCGTCATGTAGAATGAATTCGGATCGAGCGTGTAATCCCCGAAGGGTCCGCACTCTTCGAACCCGGCGCGGGAGTAGAGTGCGCGCGCAGGGGCAAAGATAGGCTCTCGTCCTGTTTCAAGACTCAGCCTGCGAAAACCGGCAGCCTTCGCCTCTGACATCAGGTGGCCCAGCATCCGCCGCGACAACCCCTGCCCCCGGTTTTCGGCCAGCACATGCATCGACTTGATCTCGGCGTGTTCGTCGTCGATGCGCTTGAAGGCCCCCATCGCAACCGGCACGCCTACATCGCGGATGACGAAAAAGGTGATGCCAGGCGCGGCAAGCTGGCTGGCATCCATCATGTAGATGCTTTCGGGCGGCGTCTGCGCATGCATGTCCGCCGTATGGCGCGCCATCAGCAGCCCAAGATCGGCGCCAAGCGGGCTTTCCGCCTCGATCGAGATCATCAGTGAGTCCAGGCGCCCCGGCGGTCGGTGGCGAAATTCTCGCCATAGCCACGCTGGCGGATGTTGAGCTTGCGCAGATTGGGATCAGTCACCACATAGTCGATCGAGCGTTCACGGGCATAGCTCTCGGCCTGTTCGCGCGTCTCGAACGTCAACCGCACCTGTCCTTGCGTATCGGAAAGCGAGGTCCAGCCCATCAGCGGGTCGATGCTGCGCGCCGTCTCAGGCACGAATTCCAGAACCCAGATATGGGTCTTGGCGGTACCCGATTGCATGGCGGTGCGGGCAGGCTGATAGATGCGGGCGCGCATTGGGCTGAACCTTTCGGCGGCTGTTGCTGCCCGCGTTATGGCGGCAAATTGCCCTTCAATGCAAGAGCCTGCGCCCGCCTTGCGCGACAGGGCTTGCCACAGAACAAAAACGGATCAGATTTGGCCTTCGGCCTAGGGAATCGCACCATGCCCCACAACAACACCAACCTGCCCATGTTCCGCCCGGACGTGCTGACGCGCCCGAAGTTGGAGGGTGGCAAACGGTTCCAGCTTCAGACCCGGTTCGAGCCGGCGGGGGACCAGCCAACGGCGATTGCGGAACTGGCTCAAGGTGTGCTGGACGGAGAGCAGAACCAGGTTCTGCTAGGCGCCACCGGCACCGGCAAGACCTTCACCATGGCCAAGGTTATCGAGGAAACCCAGCGCCCGGCGATCATCCTTGCCCCGAATAAGACGCTGGCGGCGCAGCTTTACGGTGAGTTCAAGGGCTTCTTCCCCGACAACGCCGTGGAGTATTTCGTCAGCTATTACGACTACTACCAGCCAGAGGCCTATGTCGCCCGGTCGGACACCTACATCGAGAAGGAATCCCAGATCAACGAACAGATCGACCGGATGCGCCACTCGGCCACCCGGGCGCTGCTGGAGCGCGACGATGTGATCATCGTCGCCTCGGTTTCCTGCATCTACGGCATCGGCTCGGTCGAGACCTATTCGGCGATGACGCAGGATCTGATCGCGGGGAAACCCTACGACATCCGCCAGATCATGTCGGAACTGGTCGCCCAACAGTATCGCCGCAACGATCAGGCGTTCCAGCGCGGGTCGTTCCGCGTGCGGGGCGACAGTCTGGAGGTCTGGCCCGCCCACCTTGAGGATCGCGCCTGGAGGTTCAGCTTCTTTGGAAACGACCTTGAAAGCATTACCGAATTCGATCCACTGACCGGGGCAAAGACCGACACCTTCAAACAGATCCGCATCTATGCCAACAGCCACTACGTGACGCCGCGGCCCACGCTTCAACAAGCGGTCCAGGGCATCAAGAAGGAACTTCGCCAGCGGCTGGACCAGCTGGTGAACGAGGGAAAACTGCTGGAGGCGCAGCGGCTTGAGCAGCGCACGAACTTCGACCTCGAGATGCTGGATGCCACCGGTTCCTGCAACGGGATCGAGAACTATTCGCGCTATCTCACGGGGCGCGCGCCCGGAGAGCCGCCGCCGACCTTGTTCGAATTCATCCCCGACAATGCCATCGTCTTTGCCGATGAATCCCACGTCTCGGTCCCCCAGATCGGCGGCATGTATCGCGGCGACTACCGGCGCAAGTTCACCCTGGCCGAGCATGGCTTCCGCCTGCCCTCCTGCATGGACAATCGGCCGCTCAAGTTCGAGGAGTGGGACGCGATGCGCCCGCAGTCGGTTTTCGTGTCGGCGACTCCGGCGGCGTGGGAGCTGGAACAATCCGGCGGCGTCTTTACCGAACAGGTGATCCGCCCGACCGGGCTGATCGACCCGCCGGTGGAAATCCGACCTGTCGAGATGCAGGTGGACGACCTTCTGGACGAGGTGCGCCGCGTTTCGGCGCAGGGGCTGCGCACCCTAGTCACCACGCTGACCAAGCGGATGGCAGAAGACCTGACCGAATACATGCACGAACAGGGCATCCGTGTTCGCTACATGCACAGCGACATCGACACGATCGAGCGGATCGAGATTCTGCGCGACCTGCGCCTTGGTGCCTTTGACGTGCTGATCGGCATCAACCTGCTGCGCGAGGGGCTGGATATTCCCGAATGCGGGTTGGTGGCCATTCTCGACGCGGATAAAGAGGGCTTCCTGCGCTCGGAAACCTCGCTGATCCAGACCATCGGTCGCGCGGCGCGTAACGCCGATGGCCGCGTGATCCTCTACGCAGACCGCATCACCGGCAGCATGGAACGTGCGATTGCCGAGACGGACCGGCGGCGCGAGAAACAGGTGGCCTATAACCTTGAACACAACATCACCCCCCAGACCATCCGCAAGAACGTCGAGGATGTGATGGCGGGCCTGTTCCAGGGCGATACCGACATGTCGCGCGTCACGGCAAGGGTAGACAAGCCCATGGTCGGCGCGAACCTTGCCGCCCACCTCGATGCGCTGCGCACCGCCATGCGCAAGGCCGCCGAGAACCTGGAGTTCGAAGAGGCCGCCCGCCTGCGCGACGAGGTCAAGCGGCTGGAGGCGGTCGAACTCGCCGTGGCCGACGACCCGCTGGCGCGGCAGTCTGCGGTGAATGAGGCGGTCGAGGCTGCGGGGGCTGCGAAGGGTCGCTCCACGGGGGGGCGTGGGGGCATGCGCGGCGGGAAGCGGTCGCGGGGCGGGCGAAGGTAGGGGCCACTTTTTATCCGAGGCCGTGTTAATCTTCGTTAACGATTCGTTAACGGAGCTTGCTGGTGGCCCGTCTCACCGCATTGCTAATCGCAAGCAGCCTGGCGTTCGAAATGGCTGCATTCGCTGCCGAGTGCGATCCCAACTATGCAGGTCCCTGCGTGCCAGTGGCGTCGGACGTCGATTGTGCCGGCGGATCTGGCAACGGCCCAGAATACGTAAGCGGGCCTGTCGAGGTAATTGGGCAAGATGTCTACGATCTGGATCGAGATGGCGACGGAGTTGCCTGCGAGTCCCGCTGACCATGTATGAAATTGGGCTAGTAGGCCCCCACCACGTCATACATCACCGGCTCGAACGTCTTGCACAGCGAGGCGAAATGGCGGCTGCGCTTCCTCATCTCGGGCGTGCGCAACATCGCCAGAAAATCCTCGCGCCGTCGCCATTGCGAGTAATTGGCAATCCGTGTCCGGGCGTCGTTCATATGCAGGCCCGCGCCGATGAAGCCTGGCTGGCGGCTGATGAACTCTGCATAGGCGGCCTGCAACGCTTCCATCAGGTCGTCGGCGGTGCCGGGTGTCATCTCGAAGGTGGTGATGACGGTCTGCCCGGTGAATTCTGTCGCTATTTCTGGCATGGCGATCCCCTTTCGGATCATCCCGCTGGAAAACCCGGGGATTTCTCCCCGGGGATAGTGGTTAGGCCCTTTTTATCAGGCGGATCAGCACAAGAAGGATCACTGCCCCTATGGTCGCATGAATGATGGCTGCCAAAATGCCACCACCAAAGACCAACCCAATGCGCGGCAGGATCAGACCGGCGATGAAGGCGCCGACGATGCCCACGACGATATTCCCAAGCAGGCCAAAACCATAGCCCGACACGATCTGACCGGCCAACCAGCCTGCCAGCCTGCCAGAGCCCCGATGATCAGAAAGATCAAAAGGCTTTCGATCCCCATATGCGTTCTCCTTATTCCCTACGCACCATGATGCTACTGCCCATGTGACAACCGCACAATGGCGCTGACGCTTGAGGCTGAAGCCCCGCCGTGCAAGGTTGGGGCATACCTGACGGAGTGATCCCATGCGCCTTTTCGCCCTTGCCGCCCTGATTGCCAGCCCCGCCTTCGCCTCTTCCGACGATGCCTGGGCGCAGTTTCGCGTCGATGTCGGCGCCGCCTGTCTGGCTCTGGTGCAGGGGCCGGGAACGGCGACGATCGAGGTGAACAACTTCGGCTCGGAAAGCTATGGTGTGGCGCTGGTCACCTTAACATCGACTGAAGGGCAAGACCGGATGGTCTGCATCTATGACAAGGCAAGCAAGAAGGCCGAGCTTTCGGCGGCTTTCGGGCAGTAGGACATGCAGTTTCTTGACCCGAACCATCCGTTTTTCGCCAGGCCCTGGGTCCGCTGGGCCACGGCGATTGCGCCGCTTGCCTGGGCTGCGGTCGAGCTTTACAGCGGCAATCCCGGCTGGGCGATCCTGTTCGGGGCAGCGGGGGCCTATGCGTTCTGGATGCTGATCATCAAGGGGCCGAAGGCTTAGAGCAGCGCCAGAATCTCATCCGCCAGCGCCTGAACTTCAGCTGAGGCGGCGGACTTTCCGGGCTCTTGCGCCCCCATGCCGTTGCCGAGAGTTTCCGCAAAAACAACACGTTGGCCAAGGCGCGACCCCGCGACCGAGGTGGACAGGGCGGCAGCAGCGGCCACCTCTTCGGCGAGTCTGGTGCCCGCCTTGGTCCGGTTCAGCACAATCGTTGCGCGTTTGCGCTCTCGTTCCGCAAGGTCAAGCACCCCCTCGACGGCCCAGAGATCGACGTGGCTGGCCGCGACGGGGATCAGGATCAGGTCGGCCTCGCGCAGGGCCGGACGCAGGTCTGCATCGACTTTCGGCGGGGTGTCGACAATCACGAAGTCATTGATCTTGCGTAGCTTTTCGCACTCATAGGACACCCCCCATGCCGAGGCGGTGGACAGCTCCATCCCCGGATCGCCAAGCCGTTCGCGCCGTGCCATGAACCAGCGGCCAAGGCTGCCCTGCGGATCGGTGTCCAGCAGGGCCACGTTATGTCCCATGCGGGCAAAAGCCACGGCGAGATTTACGGCCAGCGTTGTCTTGCCGGATCCGCCCTTTTGCTGCGCGATGGTGATGACCTTGCCCATGAGGCCCCCTTTTGCTGCGCCGCAGCATAGACCCGTTTCGGGGCCGATGCACGGAAATTGGCACGGCTGGAAACGGTATGGCAATGGTATGGGAGTCGTATGGGTTTCAGCAGTCGAGCCGCCCCCGGATTTCACCGCTGTCGCCCCGCAGGGTCGATCCTATCGGATCGCATCCCGTCACGTCGCGGATCAGCGAGATCATGGTCGCGCGGATCGCCTGATGCGCCCCGCGTGGCGCATAACCAAGGCGGATCACCTCGACGTCCCTGTCCCTGCGATAGAGGACATAGTCATAGCCGCCGCGCGTGACTTCGTGCCGCTCGGCTCCGATCATTCGGGGCGTGGGGCTGTCGCAGGCGGCGAGCAGGATCAAGAGGGGCAAAAGGCGGCGCATGCGGGCAGCCTTCGCGCTGCGCATTAAGTAATCGTTAACGACGATGCCCCTGCAGCGGAGTTTCCAGCGAAGCGGGGAACTTTTTCCAAAGGCGCGGCGTTGAGCCGCCACAACACCCTTGAGGAGACAGCCAATGCGCTTTCGTACCGTCCTGATGCCGCTTATCGCCGTTCTTGCCCTTGCGGCCTGCGAGACCGTGGAAGGGGCTGGCAAGGACATTCAAAAGGCCGGCGCCGTCGTGACGAACGAGGCGCAGAAGGCCCAATAGGCTCGGACCGTTTCCCCCGGGTAAGAGCCTGGAAAGCGCGGCGCACACTCCCTCGGTGCGCCGCGCTTTTTCATGTCAGACGTTCATGTCAGACGAGCGAGACCTTCGCGACCTTGTCCTTGTAGTCCTCTTTCGGGTCGGAGCCCATGAGGATGCGCAGGCCGGCGAGGATGCTGGAGCCGTCCAGCCAGATCTCGGCGGTGGCGGGATCGAAGCGGAGCAGCGCGAGGTCGGGGTCGTCCTTGCCCTGCTCGAACCAGGCGGCGACGAAGGGGTTCCAGAGGCGGTCGATGGTGGCGCGGTCGCGGGTCAGCATCAGGCGGCCCTTCACGGCGGCCCAGACATTGTGGCCCTTGTCGGTGAAGCTGAAGTAGGCCTCAGAGTTTCCGGGCAGGGCCTTTACCAGCTCTGACTGGCGCGAGGTGAAGAACCAGAGGGGGCCGTGGTCGGCCTCTTCCATCTGGGCGGTCATGGGGCGGGGGTCCACCCCTTTCGCGCCCAGCATGACGGTCATGTCAGAGCGGAGCGCCTTCCAGAACTTGCGTTCGATTTCCTTGTCGTCGGGCATGGGAGCCTCCTGTTGATGACAGGAGGGCAACTGACGGATGCCGCGAAGGTTCCCTCAGTAGATGCCGCGATAGGTGTCGAGCTGGTCGCGGTAGGCGTCGAGGATGGCGCGGACCTCGGGCGTGATTTCCCGCAGCTTCGGCTGGCGAAGGCGGCGGGAGGCGCGGGTCAGGTGGACGCCGAACTGGCGGCGGGAACGGCGGACGATGTGGGAGAGCCGTGGGGCGGACATCGGGGGCCTCCTTTCGGGTGTCCGGGGACTATAGGGCGGCTGTGCAACAGGGGTGTGAAGGCCGGGGTTTGCACGCGTGCAATGTTAGGTAAGGGATTGTTTTTATGGGTGATTTAGTTTGGCGCTAACCGGTTGGAAAGGTTCGTAGGGTGCGTGATTTCACGCACCGTTGAGCGATGTGGTGCGTGCAAGCACGCACCCTACAGTCGAGTGCCAGAGGACCGAAAGGAAACCTTCCAGTGGAAGGTTTCCCGGGCCGATTGTTCGGAGGCGCGAGCCGGAGAACAACGGGTTCTCCGCTGGCTTAGGCGCTTGGAAATCAGGGCGCGGCTGCCTGGGCGGGCGCGGTAACGCGCCTGCCGGGGGCAGGCAGGCGCGGCCTGATTTGTCGCGGGACAAATCAGGAAGAAAACTGCCTTGGGCACTTCGACAGAAAGCTTTAGAGCATTTAATGCGGAAAATATCGGCTGGAACAGGCTCCAACCGTGGCTGTAAAAGTTATTCAAATAACAAATCGACCGAACCGGCGTGCATCCAAAAGCAAGTCAGTTCGAAGAAACTTTAGATAGCGATTGTTATAGCTAGCCCTAATAACGAAACGATACTCCATCTCTTTAGCGTATCGCACAGGCTTATAGAACTCACAATTTGCTATAATGTCTTCAAGTTTTGAAATGCTATTCTCATCAGCTTCGCCAACCAAATGGCGACGGCCAACATATTGGACTAGTTTATGGTCAACTTCAAAAATAACTCTATCAGCAGGTATTTGACCACCGCGCAGATCGACTAGCTCGGCGACTCCAAAATCTCGAACCGCAGCAAGCAACTCATTTGCGAAGTCATCAAAGTTTGGCTCCGCCAATCCCCAGACGCCATCATATCCTTCAAAGGGCGACGAAAGGCCGAAGGTTCCAAATGTCATGCAAAAGACAAGCGCGCTATTTCCTCTTGTCTGATACGTGGCTTCCGCCGACACGACAAAGGAGCCGTCAGGCAAGCCATTGAAATGCAGACTATCTATGAAAACTCTCTTATCTCGACGTTTTATCAGAGAGGTATTCCCGCCGAACCCTATCGCACCCGGCAATATCCGCGAAATCTGGTTTGCCGTTAGATTAGTAGCGAAAAAGTCCAGAACGATATCATAGTCACCTTCCCGTTCGTCGCGAATTTCGTCGTTCGTTGTAGCTCTAAAGTCGGCAAGGCTGCCAATTCTAAGATACTGCCCGCCTGGCAGGACATGAGCGGCTTTACACCATTTGAGCAAACTGGCTCTCAATGGTTCCCCTCACCCATCCATCTTCAGCGCATTAATAAACGCCTGCTGCGGAATCTCGACCTTCCCGAACTGGCGCATCTTTTTCTTGCCGGCCTTTTGCTTGTCCAGAAGCTTGCGCTTCCGGGTGGCGTCGCCGCCGTAGCATTTGGCGGTCACATCCTTGCGCATGGCCGAGATCGTCTCTCGGGCGATCACCCTGCCCCCAATCGCCGCCTGGATCGGGATCTTGAACATGTGGCGGGGGATCAGCTCTTTCAGTTTCTCGACCATCGCCCTGCCCCGCATGTCGGCGCGGTCGCGGTGGACCATCATCGACAGGGCGTCGACGGGTTCGTCGTTCACCAGCACCGACATCTTGACCAGAAAATCCTCTCGGTATCCGGTGATCTGGTAGTCGAAGCTGGCATAGCCCTTGGTCACCGATTTCAGCCGGTCGTAGAAGTCGAAGACGACCTCATTCAGCGGCAGGTCGTATTCGACCATGGCGCGGTTACCTGCGTAGGTAAGGTTCAGCTGGATGCCGCGGCGGTCCTGGCAGAGTTTCAGGATATCGCCCAGGTATTCGTCGGGCACCATGATCGTGGCCTTGATGCGCGGCTCGTCGATATGGTCGACATGCGTCAGGTCGGGCATGTCGGCGGGGTTGTGCAGCTCCATCACCGTGCCGTCGCGCAGGTGGACGTGGTAAACCACGGAAGGCGCGGTGGTGATCAGGTCGATGTCATATTCCCGCTCCAGCCGGTCGCGGACGACTTCGAGGTGCAAGAGGCCAAGGAAGCCGCAGCGGAAGCCAAAGCCGAGGGCGGCGGAGGTTTCCATCTCATAGGTGAAGGAGGCGTCGTTGAGGGCCAGCTTCTCGATGGCGTCGCGCAGGGCCTCGAAGTCGTTGGCGTCGACGGGGAACAGGCCGCAGAAGACGACGGGCTGCGCGGGTTTGAAGCCCGGCAGAGCGGTATCGGCGCCGCGGCGTTCGTGGGTGATGGTGTCGCCCACGCGGGTGTCGCGGACCTGCTTGATCGAGGCGGTCAGCACGCCGATCTCTCCCGGTCCGAGTTCGGCGATGTCGACCATCTGCGGTTTCAGGACGGCGAGCTTGTCGATCCCGTACAGCGCGCCGGTCTGCATCATGCGGATGCGGTCGCCCTTCTTGATGACGCCGTCCATGACGCGGATCATGACGACGACGCCAAGGTAGGCGTCGTACCAGCTGTCCACCAGCATGGCCTTCAGCGGCGCGTCGCGGTCGCCCTTTGGCCCCGGCAGGCGGGTCACGATCGCCTCCAGCACATCGGGGATGCCAAGGCCGGATTTCGCCGAGATCAGGATGGCGTCCGAGGCGTCAAGGCCGATGACATCCTCGATCTGGGTCTTGATGCGTTCGGGTTCGGCCGCCGGAAGGTCGATCTTGTTGAGGACGGGGACGATCTCATGCCCCGCATCCAGCGCCTGGTAGACGTTGGCGAGGGTTTGTGCCTCGACGCCCTGCGACGCGTCGACGACCAGCAGCGAGCCTTCGACAGCGCGCATGGAGCGGCTGACCTCATAGGCAAAGTCGACGTGGCCGGGGGTGTCGATCAGGTTCAGGACGTAGGAATGGCCATCCTTCGCCTTGTAGTCGATGCGCACGGTGTTGGCCTTGATGGTGATGCCGCGTTCCCGCTCGATATCCATCGAGTCGAGAAGCTGGGCCTTCATGTCGCGCTCGGCAACCGTGCCGGTCGACTGGATCAGCCGGTCGGCCAGGGTGGATTTGCCGTGGTCGATATGGGCCACGATCGAGAAATTGCGGATGTGCGCGAGGTCTTTCATGGCGGCATATGAGCAGGAATCACTGGGGGGTCAAGCGCGGCGCGGGTCAACGCTGCAACGCGGCATCTGGTGTGGGGATGCAGGCGATGCACAAGGATTTGCGGAAATCCGCCTATTGATGGGCAAGTGCCGGGGAGTATTGAAAAAATCCCGCCGAATCGTCATAATGCGTGGCAGAAATCCAGTGGGACAACCCACGGAACAATCCGAGGCAGACAGCATGAAGAAACCGGTCCTTGCCGCCACGCTGGTGGCGCTTGCCCTTCCCCTATCAACCATCGCCCATGCCGGGCCGATCGAGAGCGCCTGCATGCGGTCCGATCGCGGCGGCAGCCGGTCGCTGTGCGGCTGCATCCAGCAGGTGGCTGACATGACGCTCAAAAATGGCGATCAGCGGCGGGCGGCGAAGTTCTTTTCCGACCCGGACGAGGCGCAGAGGGTGCGGATGTCCACCAAGGACGCCGATAACGCCTTCTGGGGACGCTACAAGAATTTCGGCGAGACGGCGCAGGCCTATTGCGGGGGCTGATTGGCCCCTTGCCTTGACTGGCGCAATGCAAAAAGCCCCGCCGAAAGGACGGGGCTTTGTCATTTCGGGTCGGCGGAATGGTTCAGGCGGTTGCCTGGGCCTTGCCGATTTCCTTTTTGATCTTCAGCGCCTTGTCCGACAGCTCGTCATCCTTGGCTTTCGCGAGGAAAGCATCGAGCCCGCCGCGGTGATCGACCGAACGCAGGGCGGCGGACGAGATGCGCAGCTTGAACGACTGGCCGAGGATGTCCGAGATCAGCGTGACCTCGTTCAGGTTCGGCAGGAAGCGCCGGCGGGTCTTGTTGTTGGCGTGGCTGACCCGGTTGCCCGACATCGGGCCCTTGCCACTGAGTTCGCAGACGCGCGACATTGACGTGTTCCTTGTTTCGTAAACAACTGAAGGCACCGCCTTAACGGGGTGCCTCCCGAATTTCATCCGCGCCGTTTAGGGGAGAGAGAGGGCGGCGTCAAGCGGGATCGGTGGGCTTTTCCGGCGCGCGGGTGGGGGGGTTCACACCCCCCACACCCCCTGTGGGATATTTGTGAACAGAAGAAGGGGAAGGGGCAAGTGCGGCCAGCAGCGCGCGCGCCGCGGATTCGGGGGTGAGTCGGGCCTCGGAGACAGATTGCCCGAGGCGTTGAATCTCGGCTTTTGCGGCAGGCGTTTCGAGCACCGCGAGCAATTGCTGGCGCAGTTCGGCCTCGAAGGCCTGGCGCATCTGGTGGGCGCGGATGGGCTGCCAGTGGCCGGTTTCACGGCGGAAAGTGGCAAGGGCCTGCATCTGGGACCATGCTTCGGGCAGGCCCGTGGATTCCAGAGCCGAGACAGGCATTGCCTTGGGGAAATCGGGCGGGTCCTGCGGGCGACGGCGAAGCAGGCGCAGGGCGCCGGAATAGTCGGCAGTGGTGCCGAGCGCCGCAGGGTGCAGCGCGCCATCGGCCTTGTTGACCAGGATCAGGTCAGCCATCTCAACGATGCCGCGCTTGACGCCCTGCAACTCGTCACCCCCAGCAGGGGCGATCAAGAGGACGAAGATGTCGCAAAGGTCGGCGACCAGCACCTCGGACTGGCCGACCCCGACCGTCTCGATCAGCACCACGTCGAAGCCGGCGGCCTCAGCCAGCGCAACCGCCTCTCTCGAACGGCGGGCGACGCCGCCCAGATGCGCCTGCGAGGGAGAGGGGCGGATGAAGGTATGGGGGTCGCGGGTCAGGCGTTCCATGCGGGTCTTGTCGCCAAGGATCGAGCCGCCCGAGTGGCGCGAGGACGGGTCGACGGCAAGGACAGCGACGCGCAGCCCCTGCCCCGTCAGCATCAGGCCGAAGCTTTCGATGAAGGAGGACTTGCCCACGCCCGGCGCGCCCGAAAGGCCGATACGCAGCGCCTGACGGCCCTTGGCAGTGATCAGGGACATGAGTTCGGCGGCCTGCGTGCGATGGTCGGCACGACCGCTTTCGACCAGCGTGATGGCGCGCGACAAGGCGCGCCTGTCACCGGCGATCACGCCCCGGGCCAGATCTGCAACATCCATCACGCGAACTCCGGCGGTCTGCCGCCCATCGGCGCGCGGGTCTGTGCGATTGTCAACGCCTTGTCATCGCAAGCGTCTTTGATGCGGAGGGGCGGCGCCCTAATTTACCCCCGAGACTGCGACAAAGAGGAAGCGCGATGCGGAAACCATGGGTGGGCCGGCTGGCGGCCGCTCTTGTCGGCGCGGCGATGGCTGCGCCCGTGATGGCTGCGGATGCCGTCGTGTTCGACCTTTCGGTGCGCGGCATCAAGGCGGGCACGCTGACATTTACCGGCGATGCGGGTGGCGGACGCTACGAGGTGAAGGGACGGCTGGAATCGGCGGGCCTTGTCGGGATGCTGCGGAAGGTCCGCTATGATGGTCAGGCCGATGGGGCGCTGAAGGGCGAGAAATTCACGCCTGCGCGTTACTTTGAGAAGGCCGACACCGGCAAGCGGCAGTCGGAATCGGTGATGGAGTACCGGCGCGGTGTGCCGCAGATAAAGGTTTACAACCCGCCGCGCGCACCGGGCGAAGGCGGACTTGATCCGGCGACCCAAGGTGGCACGGTCGATCCGCTGACGGCGATGTATGCGGCGCTGCGCGACGTGCCTGCGGGGCAAGAGTGCAACAAGAAGCTGGTGCTGTTCGACGGCAAGCGGCGCACTCAGGTGGTGCTGGGCAAACCGCGCGCGACAGATGCCGGGGTAAGCTGTGCTGGCGAATATCGCAGGCTGGAGGGGTTTTCGGCCGATGACATGGCAGAGAAGTCGCGCTTCCCTTTTACGCTGTATCTTCAGCCGGAGGGCGGGCAGATGCGCGTGACAGAGGTGGCAATGGAAAGCATCTATGGCAATGCAAAACTGATCCGCCGATAAGGGGCGCGTGAGCCAGACCCCATTCGCCCCCCTACCCATAGACGAGATACTGCCCGCGCTGATCGAAGCGGTTGTGGCGGGAGGTCAGGCCGTGCTGCAGGCCCCGCCCGGCGCGGGTAAGACAACGCGGGTGCCGCTGGCCCTTCTGGACGCACCGGGGCGCGTCGTGATGCTGGAGCCGCGTCGACTGGCGGCACGGGCGGCCGCCGAGCGGATGGCCGAGACTTTGGGCGAGGCTGTGGGCGCGACGGTCGGCTATCGCATTCGCGGCGAGGCGAAGGTCTCGGGTGCGACGCGGATCGAGGTGGTGACCGAGGGTATCCTGACGCGGATGATCCAGTCCGATCCGGGGCTGGAGGGGGTCGGCACGCTGATCTTTGACGAGTTCCACGAACGCTCGCTGAATGCCGATCTGGGGCTGGCGCTGGCGCTGGAGGTGCGTGGGGCGCTGCGGCCAGACCTGCGGATCGTGGTGATGTCTGCGACTTTGGACGCAGGCCCTGTGGCGGCTCTGATGGGGGATGCGCCACTGATCACGTCCGAGGGCCGCGCGTTCCCGGTGGAGACGCGCTGGCTGGGGCGACCGCTGGGGACGATGCGGTTCGAGGCGGCGGCGGCGGATCTGGTGGTTGAGGCTGTGGCGGGCAGCGAGGGCGGGGTTCTGGTGTTCCTGCCGGGCGAAGGGGAAATCCGGCGGGTCGAGGGGTTGTTGCGCGGGCGGTTGCCTGAGGGCTGCTTCGTGCGGCCCTTGTTCGGGGCGATGGATTTCTCGGCGCAGCGGGCGGCGACGGGGCCGGTCGTCGAAGGGCGGCGGGTGGTGCTGGCGACGGCGATTGCCGAGACCTCGCTGACCTTGCCCGACATTCGCGTGGTGGTGGACGGAGGACGCGCGCGCCGGGCTCGGTTCGATCCGGCGAGTGGGATGTCCCGGCTGGTGACCGAGCGGGTGACGCGGGCCGAGGCGGAACAGCGGCGGGGGCGTGCGGGGCGGGTGGCCAAGGGGATCTGCTATCGGCTGTGGACCAAGGGCGAGGAAGGCGGGATGGCGCCTTATCCGCCGCCCGAGATCGCCGCGGCGGACCTGACGGGGCTGGCGCTGGAACTGGCGCTTTGGGGCAGCGATGCGGGGCTGGCGTTTCTGACGCCGCCCAATCCGGGGGCCTTGGCCGAGGCACAGGGGCTGCTGGAGTCTTTGGGCGGGCTGAAAGACGGGCGGATCACGGATCACGGGCGGGCGCTGGCGGCGCTGCCGTTGCATCCTCGGCTGGGGCATATGTTGCTGAAAGCGGGGCCGGAGGCGGCGATGTTGGCGGCGCTTTTGGCGGAGCGTGATCCGCTGCGGGGGGCGCCGCCCGATCTGGGGATGCGGCTGGCGGCGGTTGCCGATCCGAAGCGGTTCGAGGTGCAGGTGAGCCGGCCAGTGGTCGAGCGGATCAGGGAAGAGGCGCGGCGGCTAAGGCGGGCGGTTTCAACGCCGGACGCCGGGTTGAGTGTTGGGGAGCAGGCGGCACTTGCCTATCCGGACCGGGTGGGGCTGCGACGGGCGGGCGAGGCGCCGCGCTGGCTGTTGTCGGGGGGCACGGGTGCGGTGATGGAGCCGGGGCTGCCCCTGTCGGCGGCGCGGCTGATCGTGGCGACCGATCTGGACGGCGACCGGCGCGAGGCGAAGGTCCGGCAGGCGGCAGAGATTACCGAGGCCGAGTTGCGCGGGCTGTTCGGCGAGCAGATCGCGCGGGTCGAGGTCTGCGAGTGGTCTTCGCGTGACCGCCGCGTGGTGGCCCGGCGGCAAGAGCGGTTCGGGGCGCTGGTGCTGTCGGATCAGGCCTGGCCTGATGCGCCGCCCGAGGCCATGGCGCGGGCGGCGCTGGAGGGGTTGCGCGAGATCGGGTTGCCGTGGACACCGGCTGCGCGCCGGCTGAGGGCGCGGATCGAGATTGCGCGGGGCGGCGGGCATGATCTGCCGGATTGGTCGAACGAAGGCCTGATGGAGCGGGCCGAGGACTGGCTGCTGCCGCATCTGGCGGGCAAGCGGAGCGAGGCGGATTTGCGCGCGCTGGACCTGACGGGGCCTTTGGCGCAATCGCTGGACTGGGAGCAGACGCAAGCGCTGGACCGCCTCTGTCCGCCGAGTTTCGAGACGCCGTTGGGGCGGCGCATCCCGATTGATTACGAGGGCGAGATGCCATCTGTCGAGTTGCGCCTGCAAGAGGTGTTCGGCGTCACGCGGCATCCGGTGGTGGGGCCTGCGCGCATCCCCCTGCGGATGACGCTTCTGTCGCCGGGGCAAAAGCCGGTGCAGGTCACGACCGACCTGCCAGGGTTCTGGGCCACCAGTTATGCCGATGTGCGCAAGGACATGCGCGGACGCTATCCGCGCCATCCCTGGCCCGAGGATCCGACCGAGGCGGAACCCACCTTGCGCGCCAAGCCGCGCGGGACCTGAGATCAGCGCTTGTGAATTACCGCGACCTGATCGCGGCGGGTCTTGTCGTAGCGGACCTGGAACAGGAAGCAGCCCGAGATATCGGCGCGGAGCGCGTTGAATTCCGCCTCCAGCGCCTGATCCCGGTGCTGGAAGACGCCCTTTTCGGAATAGCCGCGGAACAGCGGTGCGGTCTTGGTGAAGCCTGCGCGCTCATAGGTTTCGGGCTGCCATCGCAAATCCTCGATAACGTAGAGGCCGCCGCTTTCAAGCTTGGGGAACAGCTCCAGAAAGCCGAATTGCTGATGGTGGGAGGCGTGGCTGGCATCGTCGATCACGATGTCCAGCGCGGGCAGGCCAGAGGCCGCAGTCGCGATGTTTTCGCGGGCATCCATGTCGCAGCGGATAAAGATAAAGCGCGGGTCCTGGAACCAGGAGAAGTCGGACACGTCCAGCCCGTAGATATGGCCCTTGGGGAAATACTCCAGCCACATTCGCACCGAGGGGGCATCACTGGTCTCGCGGTCTGCGCTGGCGCCAAGTTCTGGCCCGCCGATCATCAGCCCCATCTCAAGGAATTTCACCGCCCGCTTGCGATAGGGCAGGAAGAGCATCTGGTAGAGTTCCGAGTAGCGATGCTTGATCGACCCCTTGTCCGAGCCATAGCGATCGGCAAGGTCGGTCAGGTTTACCTGCCCCCGCCCTGTCCTGTCGGAAGGTTTCAAGGGCTGCGCACGGGTCGCACCCGGTTCGCTCTCTTTGCTGTCCATCGCCCTGCCCCCGCTTCGCTTGTTTGCACCGATCATCCCGAAAAGGGCATCACAGCGCAAGCGAGCGGCGAAGATCGTCCACATCGCCCTTGGTTCGCGCATCTTTTCACTGTCACGAAATCCGCATATGGCCTGCCCAAGAAACGGGCAGAGGTGCGGACGTGACCAGTGTGGCAGGACAGATCGGGCGCGAGCAGGTGATTGCGCAGCGGGGACGCTGGGCCGTTGCGGCGATGTTCTTTGCCAACGGGTTCCTCTTCGGGTCATGGGCGCCGCAGATTCCGCTGCTTCTGCCACGCCATGACATCACCGAGGGCACGCTGGGGCTGCTGATCCTTGGTCTGGGGATCGGGGCGGTGTCGGCCATGTCATTCTCGGGCGCGATCATCGCGCGGATCGGGTCACGGCGTGCGGTGCGGATGTTTGCGATACTAGCGGTCGGGACGCTGGCTTTCGTGGTATTTTCGCCGAGCGTGCCGGTGCTGGCCATCGCCATGGCGCTGATGGGGGCGACGCTGGGGTCGATGGATGTGGCGATGAACGCCAATGCGGTCGAGGTCGAAAAACGGCTGAACCGGGCGATCATGTCATCCTCGCACGGGTTCTGGAGCTTTGGCGGCTTTATCGGCGGCGGTCTGGGCGGCATGGTTCTGAGCCGCGTGGGCGCCGAGACCCATGCCGTGCTGGCGACGATTGCCGCGCTTGCAGTGATGCTGGTCGCGATGCCGTTCCTGGTGGCAGAGCCACGGGTGGCGCATCACGCTGAGGAGGGACGGGCCAAGCATACCGGCTGGCCGCGCGGCTGGGCGATCTACATCCTTGGCATGATGTGCCTGTTCTCGATGGTACCCGAGGGTGGCGTGCTGGACTGGGCCGCGCTGTACCTGACGCGGGAACATGGTGCAGGGCTGGAAACCGCATCCTTTGGCTTTGCGCTGTTCGCGGGCACGATGGCCGTAGTCCGCTTCATGGGCGACAGCGTGCGCAACCACTTCGGCGCTGTGACGACGCTGCGGGTTTCGGCGCTGATCGGTGCGGTGGGCATGATCGGGGCGAGCCTTGCGCCCTCGCCCTGGGTCGCGATTGCGTTTTTCGGCATCTCCGGCCTTGGGTTGGCCAATATGGTGCCGATCGTGCTGTCTGCAGCCGGGAACCAGCCGGGCGCGAGTTCCGGCGCGGGGATCGCGGCGGTAACAATGATGGGGTATTCGGGGATCCTGCTGGCGCCATCCGCCATCGGCTTTGCCGCCGAGCATTTCGGCTATCGCGCGACCTATTTCGTGCTGGCGATCCTGCTGGTCGTCGTGGCTTCGCTGGCCCAAAGGGTCGCGGCGGCCGACCGGATAGGTCAGACCGCCGCAGCCTGATCAGGCGGCGCCCATGAAGTCGAGCTTGCCCAGAACCACGCCGTTGTGGCGCAGGATGTCGTAGGCCGTCGCCGCGTGGAAATAGACCTGCGGCAGCGAGAACATCGTAGCAAAGGTCACGCCCGGCATCGTCGTATCCTCTCCCCTCAGCTTCAAGGTAATTGCGCGGTCCGCCGCGCCATCAAAGCGTTCCGCCGGGAAAGAGGCGAGATGTTCGCGCGCCTTGGCGATGCGGGCGCGCAGTTCGGGGAAGGTCTTTTCGGTATCGGGGAAGCTTTTCAGCTCATCCCCCGCAAGGCGCGAGGCGGCGCGGGTGGAGAAATCGCAGGCGAGCTGCACCTGCGTGGTGAAGGCCAGCATGTCTGGATACAGGCGGAATCCGAGCAGCACCTGCGGGTCGATCTTTTTCTCGGTGCAATGCGCCTCCGCCTTTTCGAGGATCTTGGACAAGGCCGAGAGCATACGGTCCATCGGCTGGATGACGACTTGGTGGATCATGGGAAACCTCCGCGTTTCGGGCGGCATCTGACATTGGCGCAGAGGAGTCGTCCAGCCCCGGCGGAAGGTCAGAGAGCGGTCGCCACCTTTGCCGCAGGCAGGACGCGCGCGAAGTCCGAGCCGAGCAGCGACAGGGTGACATCGAGCACCGTCTCGGCCGGGATGCGGCTGCCATCGGCGCGGGCGATGTCGAATCCGATCAGCGCATCGCCGGGCAGGATGACGGCATAGCCAAGGTCCGAGGCCCATCGGACCGTCGAGGTGACGCAGAACGCCGCGACCGCGCCGATGATGACGAGGCGGTCGATCCCATGGGCGCGCAGGTGCTGGTCAAGCCCGGTGCCGGTAAAGGCGGAAGAGGCGGATTTGACCAGCACGGTCTCGCCTTCGGCAGGCAGCGCGCAGGGCATGACCTCTCCCCCCGGCCGGCCGAAGGCGACGCGGCTGCCCGGTTCGTTGTGGTGAACATGGATCACGGGCAGGCCGCGCTCGCGGAACAGCGAGAGCAGGTCCGCCACCAGCGCCTCTGCCTCGGGGTTGACGCGGTCGCGACCGGACAAGGTTCGATGCGTCATCTCCATCTGCATGTCGATGACGAGAAGCGCGGTTTTCATGCCGGTGATCCTTTTGCTGACCTCAGACCCCCAGGCACCAGCGCATCACTGCCTTTTGCGCGTGCAGGCGGTTCTCGGCCTCGTCGAAGATCACCGAGTGGGGGCCGTCCATGACGGCGCTGGTCGCCTCGTCGTTGCGATGGGCGGGAAGGCAATGCATGAACAGCGCGTCGGGTTTGGCGTGGGCCATCAGCGCCTCGTTCACCTGGTAGGCGCGAAGCTGGTTGTGGCGGCGTTCCTTGGCGCTTTCGGGGTCGTGCATCGAGACCCAGGTATCGGTCACGACAAGATCGGCACCGGTGACGGCGCGGGTCGGGTCGCGGTCGATGGTGATCGGGTGGCCTTTCGAGGCGGCAAAGTCCAGCCAGGCGCGTTCGGGGTCCAGCGTCTCGGGGCCGGTGAAGGACAGATCGAAGCCGAACTGGCCCGCCGCATGGGCGAAGGAGGCAAAGACGTTGTTGCCGTCGCCGCACCAGACCACCTTCCGGCCCGCGATGGGGCCGCGATGTTCCTCATAGGTCATCACATCCGCCATGATCTGGCAGGGGTGGGTGCGGTTGGTCAGGCCGTTGATGACCGGCACGGTGGCGTGCTCGGCCATCTCAAGGAGCGTCTGTTCCTCGAAAGTGCGGATCATGATGAGGTCGACGTAGCGGCTCAGGACGCGGGCGGTGTCGGCGATGGTTTCGCCGTGGCCGAGTTGCAGTTCCTTGCCGGAGAGGATCATCGTCTCTCCACCCATCTGGCGCACGCCGACGTCAAAGCTGACGCGGGTGCGGGTCGAGGGTTTTTCGAAGATCAGCGCGACCATGTGGTTGGCAAGCGGGCGGTCGTCGTCGGGCGTGCCCTTGAGCCGGCCGTTCCGCGCGGTCTTCATGGCGCGGGCGCTGTCGATCATCAGCCGCAGGTCGGTGGAGCTGGTCGTATGGATATCGAGGAAGTGTTTCATGTCATGGCTTTGTCTGGCTTCGAGCGCCGGGGGCTGCCTGCCCCCGGACCCCCGGGGATATTTGGAAACAGAAGAAGTCAGAGGGCAATAATACCTCGTCGCGCCGAGCGTTCGGCGCGTTCGCGGCCCGCGATGTGATTCAGATCAGGCGACATTGGCCCTGGCCATCTCGAGCGATGCGGCGGCACGGTCAAGCCGCCGCACAGCCTCGGCCAGATCGGCCTCGGTGATGGTCAGCGCGGGCAGAAGGCGCAGCGTGTTGTCGGCGGCAGGCACCGTCAGCAGGTGCTGGGCGTAACCCGCCTTGACAACATCCGCAGGAGCGATGCGGCATTTGAGGCCCAGCATAAGGCCCACGCCCCGCACCTCTTCGAAGATGTCGGGATGGGCGGCGACCAGACCTTCCAGCTTTTGGCGAAACAGCGCGCCCTTGCGGGTGACATCGGCCAGAAAGGCATCATCGGCGATCAGTTCGACGACCGTGGTGCCGACGGCACAACCAAGCGGGTTGCCGCCATAGGTCGAGCCGTGGCTGCCCGCGACCATGGGCGATGCAGCCTCTTCCGTGGCCAGCACCGCGCCCAAGGGGAAGCCACCGCCGATACCCTTGGCGACCATCATGATGTCGGGCGTGATGCCGGACCATTCATGGGCGAAAAGCCGTCCCGTGCGCCCCATGCCGCATTGCACCTCGTCCAGCACCAGCAGCGCACCGGTGCGGTCGCAGAGGGTGCGGAGCAGCTTCATGTAGCTGTCGGGCAGCGCGCGGATGCCGCCTTCGCCCTGGATCGGCTCGACGATGACGGCGGCGGTCTTTTCACTGATCGCGGCGCGGAAGGCGGCCTCGTCGCTGAAGGGCAACTGACGAAAGCCGGGGATCAGCGGGCCGAAGCCCTTGACCATCTTTTCCGATCCGGCGGCGGCGATGGCGCCGGTCGAACGGCCGTGGAAGGCGCCCTCGAAGGCCAGGATCTCGATCCGGTCGGGCTGGCCTTTCTCGGACCAGTATTTGCGCACCATCTTGATGGCAAGTTCGGCCGTTTCCGTGCCGGAGTTGGTGAAAAAGACGGTGTCGGCAAAGGTCTTGTCCACCAAGAGCTCTGCCAGCCGCTCTTGCTCGGGGATGCGGTAGAGGTTCGAGACGTGCCAGAGTTTCGCCGCCTGTTCCGAGATGGTCCTGACCAGTGCTGGATGGGCATGACCAAGCGCGTTCACCGCGATGCCGGCACCAAGGTCAAGGTATCGGCTGCCATCCTCGGCCGTGAGCCATGACCCCTCGCCGGAGGCGAAGGCAAGGGGAGCGCGGTTATAGGTCGGAAGGACGGCAGAGATCATGGCGTGGTCCTTGGAACAGGTCTGGAAAGAAAGGGCTGACATCAGGGGTGCCAAAGGCAGGCGGATGAGTCAACGAAGGACGGGAGGTGCCGCAGCCATGCGGCAATCGGCCGTTACGCGCGGGGGCGTCGGCGTCGGGACGGGGCGTGAATGGCTTGCCGCTGGGTCATGGGATGGCGCATAACCTGCCCGATGCCGCCTGTCCATCGTTTTTGCGCGGTTTGGCGCGCCTTTGCCGCCGGCATGCCCTTGCACAGCGGGGCTTGCGCTTGTATCTCACACCGTCCCGGATAAAATGCCGGGTCAAAGGGGAAGGCGCGGCATCCGGCCGCGCGGGTCCATCGCAAAGCCGGAGTTCACGCATGTCATGGACCGATGAGCGCGTCGAGACGCTGAAGAAGATGTGGTCGGAGGGTCAGTCGGCCAGCCAGATCGCCAAGGAACTGGGCGGCGTCACCCGCAATGCCGTGATCGGCAAGGTGCATCGTCTGGGCCTGTCGAACCGCGTCGGCGGCAAGGACGAGGATGAGGCAGCACCGGCTGCTGCGCCCGCCGCGGCTGCCGTGCCGCTGCGCCCCGAACCGCGCCCGTCCGAGCCCCGCTCTGCCGAGGTGCGTCCCGCGCCCGAGCGCCCCGCCCCGCCGCCCGGTGGCGCGACTGTCACGCCGCTGCCCGCACGCAAGGCCATCATCCCCGCCGGTCAGCCGCTGCCGCCGCAGCCCTCGGCCAACGAGATTTCGCCCGAGGCGCTGGCCTCGGTGCGCGAGGTCGAGAAGCGCGCGCGCCGGCTGACGCTGATGGAACTGACCGAGCGGACCTGCAAATGGCCGATCGGCGATCCGGCGACGGATGACTTCTGGTTCTGCGGCCTGCCGACGCAAGCGGGCAAGCCCTATTGCGATGCGCATGTGGGCGTGGCCTTCCAGCCGATGAGCGCACGGCGCGACCGTCGGCGCTAATCCCGCACCCGCCAGGGCGGGTTGATCCGGTTTTCACCTGCGTGAAACAGCACGATCCGGTTGCCCGCCGGATCGAACAGCTCTGCCTCGCACCACAGCCAGCGTTCGTCCTTTGGGTCGGAGGTGAAGGCGATGCCTGCCGTTTTCAGCTGTGCCACCCTGGCGTCGAGATCGTCCGTCTCGAAATAGACGGTCGTCCCACTGCCGTTTTCATTCCCCTGAGACACGGAAAAGGTGCTGTCGCCCTCGGGGCAGAGAAAGCGGATGTAATGCGGGCGGCTGTCCACGACCGGGATAAGACCGAGAGTCCGGTAGAAGGTCCAGGCGGCATCGAGATCGGGGGCGGTGACGGTGACCTGATTGAGCCTCATCTCACACCCTTGAATCCGCGTCCCAGCGCGCGCCAGCAGACAAGCACCAGTATCGCCGAACCGATTGCCGCCGCATAGAGGGGCAAGGTAAGGGCGGTCGCGCGGGGAAACGGCCCTTCGGCCAGCCGCACGATCAATCCGGCAAGGATCAGCCCCACGGGCATCATGCCCCAGGCCAGCAGGCGGTACAGGCTGTTGACCCGGCCCAGCAACCGATCGGGGATCATGCGCTGGCGGTAAGTGACCGAAACGATGTTCCAGGCGAGACCGGCGTATTCAAAGACGGCCAGCACGAGGGCAAGCGACAGCGCCCCCGGCGCAAGCGGCATGGCGAAGAAGGCGAGCGTCGAGATCAGAAGCGTCACCTGCGTGGTGCGCGCGGGGCCAAGCAGCCGCACCAGCCGGTCACCGGTCAGCCCGGCGAGGATGCCGCCAGCCGCACCGCCTGCAAGGACGAGGCCATAGACCGGCGCAGTCATCTGCAGGTTTTCCTGCGCATGCAGGACAAGCGTGACCACGATCATCTGGAACAAGAGGTTCCATATCCCGGTCACGATGGCCAGCAGGCGCAGGAATGGCGCGGCCATCAGGAAGCGGAAACCTTCCGCCGCCTCGACGCGCCAGTTGCGTGCGGCGGGCTCCTGGGGGCGAAAGCTGCCCGCCAGCCCTGCGACCAGCCACACCGCCAGTCCCAACGCGCCTGCGTTCATAGCAAAGGGCAAAGGCAAGGCGACCGCTATCAGCGCCGCGCCAATGGCCGGGCCGACCAGGGTGTTGCCCAGCATCTCGACACTCCACAGACGGCCGTTCGCCTGCTCCAGCCGCTCATGCGGAACGATGGAGGGCAGCATGGTCTGCGCGGCATTGTCGCGAAACACCTCGGCCGCGCCGACGACAAGGGCGGCGACAAGGATCGTGCCGAACAGCAACGGATTGGCCAACCCGCTGGCTGGGGCGGGCGCCAGCGGCAGCGCCGTCCACAGCGCGAAAGCCGACGCTGCATAGGCAATGGCGCGCAATATGTCCATGCGCAGGATCAGAATGCGGCGATCCATCCGATCGGCTATCAGCCCGGCGGGAATGGCGAACACCGCCCAGGGCAGCCGCAGCGCCACCGGCACCAGAGCGATCAGCAGCGCATCGCGTGTCAGAAGCGAGGCGATCCAGGCCCAGGCGACGGTCGAGACACCATCGGCCAGATTGGTAAAGCCGCTTGCCGCAACGAAACGCAGGAACTTCCGGTCGGTCAGATCACACCTCTGCCTGATTGATTAGGCGAGGTTGGGGACGGTCGCAATGGCGCGAGCTATCGGGAAAGGTTAAGGATAGTGACCCTCGCCTGTCTTGCCCGGAACAAGGCACATATGCGCATCCAAGCGTCGCGCACCAGAGGCCGTCCGCTGCAGGTCGGACCGTTAATTGCCGCCCAGCAGCTTGTTCAACTGCCGCGCCGCCTCGTCCTGAAGGGCCTTCTGGGCGGCGCGGCGGGCGGTGTCCTCCAGGCTTTCGCCTTCCAGCGGGGTGATGCCGGTTTCCTCCTGCAGCTTCTGCGTGATCTCTTCCTCGGCGCGGGCGCGCAGTTTTTCGCGTTCCTCGCGCAGCTTGCGCTCGGCCAGCGCGGCAAGGTCGAGGCGGATCGAGGGCGCGGCCCAGGGGCCGCTGATCCGCAGCGGAACCTGCACGTCGCTGTTCAGGTCCTTGCCGCCCGCCGACAGCGGGATCAACGTATAGTCCAGCGTCTGCTCGCCGATATTGACCGCGCCCGAGCCGGAGGCCGTCAGCAGCGGCGCAGAAAAGGCAAGGTCGCCGTTCGACAGCACGCCATTGGCAACGGTGAAACTTGCGGTGATGCGATCATAGACCGTCTTTGACCCAGCGCCGACATAGTTCGGGTCCATGTTCATGATCATGCCCGCCAGATCGAGACCCTTTATCTCGCCCTGCCCCAGCGCCATGGTGCCCTCGCCGGACAGGCTGCGCATCAGCGCGTCCAGCGTGTTGCCCGAAGCCAGCAGGTTGAAGCGCAAATCGCCGGTGCCAAGCAGCCGGTCGAAGTCGGCGAACTGCACCAGCAGCGGCTGCAGCGCCATGCCTTTGAGCGACAGGTCGGTGCGCGTGGACAGCCCGTTGCGGGCATTGACGATGACCTGACCCGATATCGTGCCGCCATAGGCCTGCACCTCTTTCAGGTCGGTCACGGCACGGGCGGCGTCGATGGCGATGCCAAGCCGCGTCCGCCCCAGCGTGATCGTGCCCAGATCGACGCTTTCAGCGGCAAGCGAGACGGCGGCATCGACAACACCCAGCGCGCTGGCGTCGATCGTATCCCTGGACCATCCCGACGAGGGCGCGCCGCCGTTGCCCCCTGCCCCGGCACTGCCGCCTGTCGTGCCGGTCAGTCCACGCAGGTCCAGCGCCGCGGCGGAAAGCTGGGCGGTCAGCTTGGGCCGGTCCTTTCCGGGCACATAGTCGAAGGCACCTGAAAGAGCATTGCCATCCAGTTGCATCTTGCCGTCGCGCAGGTGCGCAGTCCCTTTCGGCGTCAGCGTTGCCGCGCCGCTTATGGCGATGCGGTCACGGCCCAGACCCTGCGGCAGTTCGGGATCGGGTTGCGCCAGCAGCGCGAATACCGCCGGGGGATCGTCAAGCGCCGCGACAAGCTGACCTTCGCCCGAGACGGGTGCCGTGCCGAAACGGCCGTCGAAGCCGATATTCGAGCCGCCGATGGTCGCCTTCAGCGCCACCGGCACCACCTTGCCATCGAGGAATGCGCCAAAAGCGCCGATGGTGCCTTTGGTCTGGAAGGCCTGCCCGTTCATTGTCGCGGCCAGGTCGATCTGGGCCGGGCCGTCGAAATCGGGAATCGCAGCGTCAAGGGCGACATCCGACAGCGCGACCTCCTGCCCCGTCGCGTGGTCGATATAGCGCAGGCGGCCGCCTTCGATCCGGGCGCGGTCGATGGTGAAAGGGGTGCTGGCGACCGGCGTGCTGGTGGGCGTATCGGCGGAAACCTCTGTCGGGGCCGCAGCACTCAGATCCCAGTTGGCGCGACCGTCGGCGGCGGTTTCAAGCAGCAGTTCGGGGCGGATCAACTCGATCCCGGTGATGCGGACCGTGCCGCCGATCAGCGCCGACATATCGATCGAGATGGACAGACCTTCGGCAGTCAGCATTGGCCCGGCTTCGGACCAGTCGGCATTGGCCAGCGTAACGGGTCCGGTTCTTACGCCCAGTTCCGGCCATATCTTGGGTCGAACCGACCCCTCGATGGTCAGCGACCGGCCCGTAAGACGCTCGATCTGGGACGAGGCCAGCCGGGCAACCGTCTCGGTCGGGATAAGGAAAAGCGCGGCTATGGCCAAGAGTGCCAGGAACAGAAGCGTTCCCACAATACGGAACAACCAGCGCATCGCCTGCCTCCGATGAAAAGTCTTTTGTCACAGACTAGGGCGCATGGGGCGTTGCAACAAGTGTGGGGATAAGAGGTGCATTGGCTGCTCGTTGCAGAACCACCTCCGTTTCGTCGAACGGAGGACGGCAATTGGGCCGCGCGGGATCAGAAACGCGAGCCCCGCGTTTCCCCGCCCGCAGCGCGACGTAGCCCCAAGACCGCTCCCGCCGAGCAATGACGGAGGCCAGCGCCCGCCATCGGCGGAGCGGGCGCTGGCCTTCCCAATGCGGGGCGGTCCGCTAGTTCTTCGTCACCGGCTTTGACCGCATACGGCTGACCGTCTCACGCTCGGCCCGCTTGCAAAGTTGCGGCGGCAGGCCGCGGTCCAGAAGGGCCATATCCTCCAGCACCATGTCGCCCATGCGCAGGAAGGCCTCATCCAGCGCCCCGGCGCGGTGGGCCGAACGCAGGAAGCCGTCCAGCCCGCGCACCGGATGATCGACGGCCAGCGGTTCTTCCGGGAAGACGTCGCTGGCCGCCACGATGTGACCCGAGCGCACCGCTGCCATCAGCGCGTCGAAGTCCACGACGCCCGCGCGGCTGAGCAGGATGAAGGCCGCACCGGGGCGCATCGAGGCAAAGGATTTTGCGCCAAGGAACCCCTCGTTTTCCGACGTGACCGAAGCGGTGACGAACAGCACATCGCTGGCCGAGAGGACCGTCTGCAAATCCACCGGTTCGGCCCCCGCTGCACGGATCTGCGCGGGCGTCAGCCATGGATCGCAGACGCGCAGCCGGGTGCGGAAGCCGGTCAGCAGTCGCGCAACCGCCTTGCCAAGATCGCCGAAGCCAAGAATGCCGACCTCGGCCCCCGACAGAAGCCGGGCGCGCGCATTGCCGTCGCCGCCCCATTTCTCGCGCCCCGCGCGGAAATCGGCGTCGGCCTCGGCAATCTGGCGCAGCAGGGAAAGGGCAAAGCCCAGACCGATCTCTGCCACCGGCTCGGCAAAGACGGCGCCGGTCGTCAGCACATGGATGCCGCGGCGGAAAACCACGTCATAGGGCATGTTCAGGAACAGGTTGGACTCGACGTTGAAGATGGCCCGCAGGTTGCCCATCGCGTTCAGCGCCGTCTCGTCCAGAGGGGGCTGACCGATGATGTAGCGCGCCTCGGCAAGGGTAGCGGCAGAAAGGTGCTGCACCTCATCCGCCTCGGCCTCGACAATCCTGTAGCGGCTTGCCAGCGCGGCACGCTGGTGGGGGCGGAAGATTAGGTCAAGCGTGCGGGGGTCGGGGGCAGAGATCACAAGCGGGCGTTCGGTCATTCACGGGCCTTTCACAACGGATGTGACCCGACATTAAAGACCCGGGCAAGGTTCGCCTAGATGCCCTGGCATCCGAGACGGCCCTTGCCCGACCGATAGGCGCCCGCAAATTGCTGGGCTGCCTTGTCTTAGTGTGCTGCGCAAATGGTTGCGGTCAGCACATTTCCATCCGGCTAGTGACGGTGCTCGGGCAGATCGCGCAGTTGCGCCTTGGTCCAGGATGTGACGCCGTGAACGGTGCCATCCTCGTCGCGCATGAACTGGATCTTGTCCCTGCTCATAAGGACCGGCTTGGCGCCAATACCCAGAAATCCGCCGACATCGACGATGACGTCGCTGCCATGCAGATGCGAAATCCTGCCCACGGTTTCGTCATTGGCACCGTAGATCGGCGCATTGGCCAGAACGGCCTCGGTCATTTCCTCGGGGCGTATTGGGGTATGCAAACTGTGGTCCATTTCATCCTCGCATTTGATGCCGGCGAATGCCGGCTGCTGTCGAATGAAGGCGCCCCCGCAAATGGGACGAAAGCTCGGCTGCCATTTCGTTGGCCATGGCGGGAAATCGGGAAAACCGCCATGTTCTTCCAACCATTGCGCCCGATTGGCATGCGATGGCACCTTCGGAAAGACAACCTGCCGGGCGGGCCATTGTTCCAGCGCAATACCGGCAACATGCGTTCCGGGCGTAGCGGCTACCGTCTGATACTGCCTGCGAACGACAGATGCCGCGAGCGCCAGGACTGTTGAGCGGCGCAGCCAGACGGCAGGCGCAAGGCCGTATTGCGGCAAAGGGGCAGCATGCCCCTTTGCCCTTGCGCGCGCCTTCCTATATAGGCGCGGCAATGTCTCAGAACCCGCCCAGCCTTCGCCCGGACCTAGCCCCCCGCCCCGTGTTCGACACGGACAGGCGTGAGGGCCAGCCCACTATCGGCATGGTCAGCCTTGGCTGCCCCAAGGCCCTGGTGGACAGCGAGCGCATCCTGACAAGGCTGCGGGCGGAGGGCTATGCGATCTCGGCCGATTATCAGGGCGCCGAAGCAGTGATCGTGAACACCTGCGGCTTCCTCGACAGCGCCAAGGCGGAAAGCCTGGACGCAATAGGTGAGGCGCTGCGCGAGAATGGCCGGGTGATCGTCACCGGCTGTCTGGGGGCGGAGCCGGAATTCATCACGGGCGTCCACCCCAAGGTACTGGCGGTGACGGGGCCGCATCAATACGAGCAGGTGCTGGACGCGGTGCATTCCGCCGTGCCACCCGCGCCCGATCCGTTCATCGACCTGCTGCCGGCCTCGGCCGTGACGCTGACGCCCAGACACTACAGTTACCTAAAGATTTCCGAGGGCTGCAACCACAAGTGCAAGTTCTGCATCATCCCCGACATGCGCGGACGCCTGCAAAGCCGCCCGGCCCATGCCGTGCTGCGCGAGGCGGAAAAACTGGTCGATGCCGGGGTGAAGGAACTGCTGGTCATCAGCCAGGACACCTCGGCTTACGGGGTGGACCGCAGGCACGACCTGTCGCCCTGGAAGGACCGTCAGGTGCGCGCTCACATCACCGATCTGGCGCGAGAACTTGGCCAGTTGGGCGCCTGGGTGCGTCTGCACTACGTCTACCCCTACCCCCATGTACGTGACCTGATCCCGCTGATGGCGGAAGGGCTGATCCTGCCCTACCTCGACATCCCGTTCCAGCACGCACACCCCGACACGCTGCGCCGGATGGCGCGGCCCGCGGCGGCAGCCCGGACGCTGGACGAGATCGCCGCCTGGCGTGCGGCCTGCCCGGACATCACCCTGCGGTCCACCTTCATCGTCGGCTACCCCGGAGAGACCGAAGAGGAATTCCAGACCCTGCTCGACTGGATGGACGAAGCGCAACTGGATCGCGTCGGCTGCTTCCAATACGAAAACGTCAAGGGCGCGCGGTCGAACATGCTGCCCGACCATGTGCCCGCCGAGGTCAAGCAGGACCGCTGGGACCGCTTCATGGAAAAGGCTCAAGGGATTTCCGAGGCGAAGCTGGCTGCCAAGGTGGGCAGCCGGATCGATGTGATCGTCGATTCCGTGGATGAGGAAGGTGCCACCTGCCGCACCAAGGCCGATGCGCCCGAGATCGACGGCAACCTATTCATCGACGAAGATTTCGAGACCCTGACCCCCGGCCAGATCCTGAACGTCGAGGTCGAAGAGGCCGCAGACTATGACCTGTGGGGCCGTCCGGTCTGAACCGATGCGGCGAGACCGGTCTTTGCCGGGCCGTGATGAACTGGAATAATTCCCGAACCCCAAGCGGCTGCGCTATGGTCGCCGCGCGACCGGAAGAGTCGTGAACGAGGGAGAGGGAAGATGAACATTGCACGCGGATTTCTGGTCACGGCGCCGATCTATCTGATCGTGGGCTTCGTGATCGGCGGCTACATGGCGGGATCGCAGGACCATTCTCTGGCGCCCGCGCATGCGCATATCAACCTGCTGGGCTTTACGCTGATGATGGCCTTCGGGCTGTTCTACGCGGTATTTCCGGCGGCCAATGATACCCGGTTGGCGCAGGTGCATTTCTGGCTGCATCAGGCGGGGACGCTGATCCTGTCGGTTCTGCTGGTGCTCTTATTCTCGGGCCGCATCGCCGAACCGGATATGGCACCGCTTGCGCCGATCTCGATCATCGCGCTCCTGATCGGGGCTGTCTGCTTTCTGATCAACGTGATCCGCTTCGCGCGATAGAACGAAAGCGTGAGGGCATGATGAACAAGCGACTTGCGGCCCTCCGCCAGCGGCTTAACTTGTGGCTGCTGCCCGATCAGGTGGTGCTGAAGCAGCAATACCGGGAAAGGCTGGGGCGAGAGCTTGACCTGGCCAACCCGCAAGGGCTGCATGAAAAGCTGTGCTGGCTGCGGCTGAATCGGCTGACGCCGCTGCACAGCTATTGCGCCGACAAGATCACCGTCGCCGCCTATGTCGCTTCCCGCGTCGGGCTTGGGTATACGGCGCGGCGGTATTTCACGACGCGCGATCCGCAGGTGCTGGGGCCGGAGGCGATCCCTGCTAAGTCCTGCGTGATCAAGGCAAACCACGAATCCCAGCATGTTATGCTGGTGCCGGATACGGCGACGGCGGATTGGCCTCATATCCGCGCCGAGATGGCGCGAAGTCTTGGCCGCAACTTCTACCACATGATGCGAGAGCGGCAGTATGCACGCCTGCGACCCGTGATCATCGTGGAAGAGATGTTCGGATCGGGACAGGGCGCGGGTGACCTGAACATCTACTGCGTCGCGGGAAAACCCCGCTTTTACCTGCAGTTCGCCGAAGGAGCGATCGCGAATAGCCAACCTGCCGCCGCCCGCAGTGTCGATGGAACGCCACTGGCTATTTCGCGCCAGCTGCGGCCCTTTGTCGAGAACGGCCTGCCACGGCCTGCGGCACTGTCCCAGATGATGGAGATTGCCGAAAAGCTGGCCGAGCCGTTTCCCTTTGTCCGGGTGGATTTCCTGATGGCCGGAGAAAGATTTTGGGTCAATGAACTGACTTACACGCCCTTTGCAGGCTACAACCGCTTCCAACCCGAGAGTTTCGAGATGGAAATGGGCGCGCTGATCGACCTCAAGGCATCCGCCCCCGACTGGCGCCACTACCTGGCCGAAGCGCGCAAATTCGAGCGGGATGTGCTGCCGCCCGAAAGGTAGCTATTGCAGCGTGGCCAGCGTCTGCGCGACCACAGCCAGCCTTTGCGCATTAGGCGGGTGGCTGCCCAGGAAGCGGTTCCCCGGATCGGGCAGGCGCGTGAAGAACTGCGCGCCGAGCATCGGATCGAAACCGGCACGCCAGGCGATCTCGGTCCCAAGCGCGTCCGCCTCCAGCTCATAATCCTTGGAATAGCGCCGCGCGCCGATCTGCGCGCCCATGTCCTGCGCCTCTTTCACCGCATTGGCATCTGCACCGCCAAGCGTGGCCAGCGTCCCGGCGATCAGGGCGCCCTGCATGATCTCCTCACGCTGTCGCTGGATATGGCCCGCGATGTGATGCGCAGTCTCATGCCCCATGACAAAGGCCAGTTCGTCCGGGTTCTGAACGTCTCGGATCAGCGCCAGCGTGAAGACCAGAACGGGCTGCCCCTGCTCATCCAGCGTCTGGAAGGCGTTTGGCGCCTGACCGGGGCGGTCGTCGATTGCGATCTGGTAATCGCAAGGCACCCCGCGCGTCCGTTCGCGACAGATGCTTTCGGCCACCGGCATGACGCGACTTGCCACCGCGACGAAATTTTCCGCCGCCGCTTCCGGTGTGCCAGTGGGGGCCAGCGCAGGTTGAGCCGGCGTAATCACCGGCCCCGGAGCGCAGCCCATAAGCCCCGCCCCGAGCAAAAGCCCCGCCAGCCACCTTGCCGCCACGTTCGTCCCCGACCCAGTACACTGCCCCGGCTGCAAGCGTATCAAGCTCGCGCGGGGGATACGATCCCCCTCACGTCGAATTTCAGGTGGGAAGATGCCTGTTGACCGCCGATGCCTGCGGACTAAACTTGCCTCATGTTCACCATCGAGCACGATTTCGACGCAACCGTGATCACCCTTGTCGATGAGGGCACGGCAACCCTGCAAGAGGATGTCACCATCCTCGCCTTCGAGGATTGCGTGACGGTTGAACAGCTTGATCCGCGCACGGACGAGGTGCTGAAGATCACCTTCTCGCACGCGCAACTGCGCGAGCTTGCTGCCGCGCTGAACCTGCCGGAAGGCAGCTATCGGGTGACCAAAAAGCCGTGAGACAAGCCTTCGGTAGGGAGGTTTCGTGATATGCTTCGGAATCAAAGCCGCCGATGGTTGTCGCAATGACAGATGGTGCCGCATTACTTGAGATACTTGCCACGGTCGCGGATCCCGAGATCGCGGCGGCGATAGCCGGGACAATCCGCAACGGCCCCGACCGCAGCCTGTGCCGGATCAACGCGCTGGCCTTCGCCGCAAAACATGGCTTTGATGAGGAACGCACGATCTCGGCCTTTCTGCATGCCGGTTCGCTGGGGCTGTTCGACCTGTCGTGGAACGTGCTGTGCCCCGGCTGTGGCGGGGTGCTGGATACCAACGCCTCGCTCAAGACTATCATGAAGGACGAATACGTTTGCGCCCTTTGCGCCGACGGCTATTCGCCCACGCTGGACGAACTGGTCGAAGTGACCTTTACCGTCAGCCCTCGCATCAGACGGATTGCCGCCCACAACCCGGTGGAGCTGCCGCTTTCCGAGTATCTGCGGCAGCTTTACTGGGGTTCAGGCGTCGATGTTCCCGAGGATTTCGAGGCTGTCCTGGACAGGTTCGTGATCGACACGATGGAGCTTGCGCCCGGCGAAAAAGGGGCACTTTCGCTGCAACTGCCCGCCGAATTCGTCATCATATTCGAGGTTGTGACCCATTCGGCCCAGTTCATCGACGTGCAGGGCGAACCTACGACCGAGCGCCGGGCGCTGTCGCTGATCTATGATCGCGACCATACCCACAACCAGATGCTGACGATGCGCCCCGGCCCCCTGCGGCTGGCAATCGAGAACCGCACCGGCGGCAGGGTGATGCCCGCCGTGCTGCGCGCTAACGATGCGCTGCATGACCTTTTGCACAAGCGCCGCCCGTTCCTGACCGCCAAGCGGCTGCTGACCAACCAGACGTTCCGTGACCTGTACCGGACCGATACGGTAGACGTGGGCCAGAGGCTCAAGATCACCAGTCTGACCTTTCTATTCACCGACTTGCGCGGCTCTACCGAGCTTTACGAAAGAGTAGGCGATCTTGCCGCCTTCGATCTGGTTCAAGATCACTTCCGCGTCCTGCACGAGATCGTCGCAGCCGAGGCGGGGGCGGTGGTCAAGACCATCGGGGACGCCGTGATGGCGACCTTCCCGACACCCGACCGCGCCGTTGCCGCCGCCTTGCGGATGCGGAAGGAGATGGACCAACTGAACGCCAGCACCGGTCGCGAGGACCTCCTGCTGAAGATCGGGCTGCATGAGGGACCCTGCATTGCCGTCTCGATGAACGAGCGGCAGGATTACTTCGGGCAGACCGTCAACATCGCCGCACGGGTTCAGGGGCTTGCCGATGCGCTGTCGATCTTCGCCACCGGTTCTGTGGTCAACGACGGCAAGTCCGCGCGGCTTCTGGCCGATGCGAAGGTCAATCCCCTGCCCCGGCCGGTAGCCCTGCGCGGGATCGACCGCCAGATCGAGATATTCACCATCCGCTAGGCGGCACGCGCGCGCCGCCGTGTCAACAAATCGACGCCCTTTAGCACGGCGACATAGAACACCGGCACCAAGAATATCCCGACCACGGCAGATGCCGCCATGCCCCCCAGCACGCCGATACCGATCGACTGCTGCGCGGCAGCGCCCGCGCCAGAGGCGATTGCAAGCGGCAGCACCCCCAGCATGAAAGCGAAGGTCGTCATCAGGATCGGGCGCAGGCGCAGTTTCGATGCCTCGATGGCCGCTTCGACCACGCCCATGCCTTCCTTGACCTTGGCCTGGGCAAACTCGACGATCAGGATCGCGTTCCTTGCCGCAAGACCTATTGTCGTCAGCAAGCCCACCTTGAAATAGACGTCGTTCGACTGACCAAACAGCAGCGCTGCCGCTAGCGCGCCAAGGATACCGACCGGCACCGTCATCATCACGGCAAGCGGCACGGTCCAGCTTTCATAAAGCGCGGCCAATGCCAGAAAGACGACAAGTGCCGACAGCGCGAACAACATCGGCGCCTGGTTGCCCGACAGCCGTTCCTGATACGACAGACCCGTCCATGCCGAACCGTAGCCGCCCGGCAATTCGGCGACCATCTGCTCCATCGCATCCATTGCGGCACCCGAGGATACGCCAAGGTCCGCAGCACCACTCAGCTCCATGGCCCGCGTGCCGCCATAGCGGGCAAGCGCCTGCGGCTCCTGATCCCAGACCTGACGCGAGAATGCGCCGAACGACACCATCTCGCCCTTGGCGTTGCGGGCGTGCCAGTCGTAGATGTCCTCCGGCTGCGCGCGCGCCTCTGCCTCGCCCTGCACGATCACCGGACGAAGCTCGGTCCCAAGCGCAAAGTCATTGACCTCACGCCCCGAGAAGATCACCGCCATCATCGAGTTGATATCAGAGATCGACAGGCCAAAGGCGGTCGCCTTCTGCTGGTCGATGTCCAGACGCAAGGTGGTCTGGAAAGCCGCCTCGTTACCGCGCAGGTTCACGACCCGGCCATCCTGCTGCGCCTTGGCGACCAGCGCATCGGCGGCCGCCGACAGTTCTGTCTGCCCGCGCCCGGCCTGATCGACCAGATACATGGTGAAGCCCGAGGAAACGCCCATGCCCTGAATAGGCGGTGGCTGCAGGAAATAGACCTGTCCCGCGCGGTTTGTGACATAGAAAAAGCCGTTCGCGCGATCGACCAGATCCGCCGCGCCGAAACCGACCCGTTCCTCGTAGTCCTTCAGTTTGACGAAGACCATCGCGTTGTTCTGGCCCGATCCGCCAAAGCTGAACCCAAGCACCGAAAAGACCGAGTCCACAGTGTCTTTCTCGTTCTCCAGCAGGTACTGCTCGACCTGTTCGACCAGTGCCTGCGTCTGCACCGTGGTCGATCCGTCCGGCGTCTTGACGATGACCAGCAGCACGCCCTGGTCCTCTTGCGGCAGGAAGGATCCGGGCAGCTTTTCATAAAGCGCGAACGCGCCCCAGCCTATGGCGACCAGCACAAGCAGCATGCGGAACGGGCGTTTGACCAGACGCGTGACCGACCAGCCATAACCATTGGTCACGCGGTCCAGATTGCGGTTGAACCAGCGTCCGGCCGCAAAGCCGGACTCGCCATGTTTCCGCGGCTTCAGAAGGCTGGCGCACATCGCAGGCGTAAGGATCAGCGCGACGCCCAGCGACAGCACCATTGCAGTGATGATCGTGATCGAGAACTGGCGATAGATGATGCCCGTGGATCCGGTCATGAAGGCCATGGGCAGGAACACCGCCGACAGCACCAGAACGATCCCGACCAGGGCCGAGGAAATCTCGTCCATGCTCTGCTCTGTCGCCTCGACCGGGCCCTTGCCGGTTTCCTCCATCACCCGCTCGACGTTCTCGACCACGACGATGGCGTCGTCCACCAGCAGGCCGATCGCCAACACCATGGCAAACATGGTCAGCGTGTTGATCGTGAACCCGGCAAAGGCCAGCACCCCGAAGGTGCCCAGCAGCACGACCGGAATGGCGATGACCGGAATGATCGTCGCCCGCCAGCTTTGCAGGAAGACGAGGATGACGAGGAATACCAGAACAACGGCTTCGCCCAGCGTCTTGTAGACCTGATTGATGGATTTCTCGACGAAGGGAGAGGTGTCGTAGGGATAGATGACATCGACGCCCTGCGGCAGAGATGGCGCAATGCGGTCGATGGTTGCGCGCACTGCGGCAGCCGTATCAACGGCGTTGGCGCCGGTGGCCAGGTTGACGGCAAAGCCCGCCGCCGGATGACCATTATAGCGCGAGGCGAAACCATAGGTTTCCTGCCCGATCTCGATCTTGGCCACATCGCCCAGAAAGACGGTCGAGCCGTCCTCATCCACGCGCAGCAGGATGCGTTCGAATTCCTCGACGGTCGAGAATTGCGATTGCGCCGACAGCGACAGCGTAAGCCGCTGGCCATCCGGCGCGGGCTGCGAGCCAAGGCTGCCGACCGTCACGTTAGTGTTCTGCTGCGCAACTGCCGCCGTCACATCGGCGGGCGTGACCTGATACTGCACCATCCGCACCGGATCGAGCCAGATGCGCATGGCGTAGCCAGAGCTGAAGGTCTCGACCGAGCCGACGCCCGGCGTCCGTTTGACCGGATCTTCAATCAGCTGCGAAGTAAGATCGCCCAGTTCCAGCGTCGAGAAACTGCCGTCAGCCGAAGCGAGCGCACCGACAAGCAGGATCGACGAGGTCGAGCGTGAGACCTGGACTCCCTGCTGCTGCACCACGTCCGGCAGTTGCGATGACACAAGCTGCAACTTGTTCTGGACCTGCACCTGCGCGATGTCGGCGTCGATGCTGTCATCGAAGGTCAGCGTGATCGACGCACTGCCGGGGGAAGAGGATGAGGTCATGTAGACCAGCCCCTCGATCCCCGTCATCGCATCCTCGATGACCGTCGTGACCGAGCTTTCCACGATTTCGGCAGAAGCGCCGGTATAGGTGGCGTTGACGCTGACGGTCGTGGGTGCAATCTGGGGATATTGCTCGATCGGCAGGCTGACCAGCGACATGCCGCCAACCAGCATCGTGACCAGCGCGATGACCCAGGCGAAAACCGGGCGATGAATGAAGAAACGCGCCATTGCTGCTACTCGGACTTCTGCTCAGTCGCGGGCGCCTCTGGCGCCGCGGCGGGATCGGCAGGCGCCGCACCATCAACCGGCGCTGCCGCCGGAACTTTCCGCACGACGCCGCTCGCATCGTATTCCACCGGAACCGTGACCACATCCATTCCGGCCATCAGCCCCATCAGGCCATCGACGATAAGCTGATCGCCCTCTTTCACGCCGTCGATGACGATCCAGTTGTTCTGATAGGTTCCATCCTCGGTCAGTTGCCGCTGAACCGGCTTTCCGTCTTCGATGAACCAGGCGGTCAGCCGCCCGGTCTTGTCGCGCGTCGCCGCCGACTGCGAAACCAGTATTGCGTGCGTAATGCCCAGTTCGATGGTGCCACGCACGAACATACCCGGCAGCAGGCGACTGTCGGGGTTCTGAAAGCGGAACCGGTTGTCCACCGCCCCGGTCGAGGTCGAAACGTTGAAGCCCGGCGCATAAAGGCTGCCCGAAACTTCATAGGTCCGGCCGTTTTCCAGCGTCAGTGTGGCCTGTATCGTGTCATTGGTTTTCAGCCGACCAGCCTCGATATCGTCCAGCACCCGCAGGATGCGCGACGAAGGCTGGAAAATATCCACCTCGATGGGGTCCAGCCGGGTTACGGTGGCCATTGCATCGGTCTGGCTTGCCGCGACAAGGTCGCCCACGGAAACGCTGGAAATGCTCGCCATGCCGTCGATGGGGCTGGTGATTGTGGTCCAGTCCAGCTCGGCCCGCGCGATATCCAGCGCCGCTTCGGCAGACTTGATTGCCGCCTCGGCCTGTTCCTGCGCGGCAAGGGCGTTTTCCACGGCGGCCTGGGTCGTGCCCGACCCGACCAGACGCTGCGCACGTTCGAAAGCCGAGCGCGCCTGCGAGGCGACCGCCCGTGCGGACGCCACGTTGGCCTCGGCACTGGTGACATTCGCCTGATAGGTCGTAGCGTCGATGCGGAACATCGGATCGCCAACCTTCAGCTGCGTTCCGGGGCGATAAAGAACTTCGGTCACCAGCCCGCTTACGCGCGGACGGATCGCCGCCTGTTCGGCTGCAACCGCCCGCCCCGGCAAGGTGACGATGCGCGGCACATCCTGTTCGTGCAGTTCGATGACGCCCACCTGTTTCGGCGGCATCTGCTGCTGCGCGGCGGCGGCAGAGGCGATCAGCAAGGCTCCGGCAACGAAAGGCAGAACAGCGGAATTACGGAACAGCATGGAACCCTCGGCGAAGCGCTGCGAATGACGACAGAATATGATGCTTGATTTGCGGGGAGCAAGTCGATAATTTGCACTCTATGCAATGTTTGCTTGGTGCGCAACTGCAGAGATTGAATGGAACACCCCCACGCAACCCTTCGTGACAGGCGTCGGACGGAAACGGCATTCCATATCCAGTTTGTAACGCTCGACCTGATCCGCAAGCATGGCCTGGCGAATGTTTCCTCGGAAATGATCGCGGCCGAGGCTGGCATCAGCAAACGCACCTTCTTTAACTACTATACGAACAAAGAGGCCGCTGCCGTCGGTCCCGCCTCGGGTTTTGAAGAAACGGCGCTTGCGGCCTTTGCCGCAGCCAAAGGCCGCCTGACCGACGATATCGCGGACCTGCTGCGCGACCTGCTGCAGTCACGCCCCGCGCAAAAGGAAACGATCCGCGCGATTGACGAGGTGCTGATCCACAGCCCTTCGCTGCTGCCAGCCTTCCGTGCCTCGATGAACATCATAACCGACCAGATGACCGCCCTTCTGACCGCCCGCCTGGGACCGGCCCAGGAAAAGACCGCAGCCGCCACGGCGGAACTTGTCGGTATCGTGCTGATCCAGGCCCTTCAGCTCTGGGCGCATGACGACGGCATGAAACTAGAGGATGCGATGCGCTTCCTGACCGGCCAACTGGAGGCCATCGGCGGCCTGCTGGCCCCCAAGGCGTGATAAGCCCGTTCGTCAGACGCGCGAAGCTCGCCGCAGCAGGAACAGGAAATACGCCCCGCCAAGAATGGCCGCGACCGATCCTGCGGGCAGTTGCGTAGGATAAAGCGCCATGCGCCCGATCCAGTCCGACAGGATCATCAGTGCCGCCCCCAGCGCAGGCGCGGCAATCAGCTGATCCTGTGTGCGTCGCGCGCCCAGCAGCACCGCAAGGTGCGGCCCGATAAGACCGACAAAGGCGACCGGTCCGACAAAGGCCGTCACCACCGCCGCCAGCGCAGCGGCAAGCACCATCAGCAGGGGCCGCGCCCGCGTGACCGGCAGGCCCCGCCCCATGGCCACAGCATCGCCCGCGCTCAGCAGCATCAGCGGGCGTGACACCGCCAGCGCCCCCGCAATCCCCGCCGCCACCAGCAACGCCAGCCAGATCGCGCGCGCCCCGTCGACGCGATAGGTCGATCCGCTCATCCAGCCAAGGATGGCGAAAGTCTCGGGCGTGCCCGCCGCCATCGACAGCCGCACCAGCGCATCCAGCGCCGCCCCCAGCGCGATCCCGATCAGCGCCATCGCGCCCGGCGCATGGCCATGCCTGCGCCCGAACCACAACAGCAGCGCCAGCACCCCTGCACCGCCAAGAAAGGCGACCGGCACCCGAGCCGTGTGGATCGACCCGCCCGTGATCAGCGCAACCGCGACCAGCGCCGCTACTGCGCCCGCCGACATGCCCAGAAGATCCGGGCTGGCCAGAGGGTTGCGGATCAGCCGTTGCAGGATCGCCCCCGACAGCGCCATCCCCGCCCCGGCGGCGGCGGCGGCCAAAACGCGCGGCCAGCGCAACGACCACAGCAGCGGATCGGGCGCAAGGCTCCACCCGGTATCGCCGCGCCCCAGCGCCAGCGCGGCAAAGGCCAGCACGGCAAATCCGGCGATGAGCAGGGTTATCCGCGTGGCACTGATGCGCGCGGGCCCAGTGGGCAGAGAAAAAGAGGCATGATCGTCCGCGCCCAGTCGCCCCCGCAAAAGCCAGATCATCACCGGCGCCCCGACCAGCGCAGCGGTGGCCCCGGTCGGCACGATGTTCGGCACCAGATGCGACAGGCCAAGCGCCAGCGCATCCGCCCCGGTCAGGCACATCGCGCCCAGAACGGCAGAGACAACAAGCTCCGCACCCGGTCGCCGCGCACCGGCCAGCCGCGCGAGGTTGGGCGAGACCAGTCCGACAAACCCGATGATCCCCGCCGCAGTCACGCTGACCGCCGCCAGATGCAGCGAGGCAACCGTCGCCGCCAGCGCAACCGGCCAAAGCGTCATGCCGCGCCCGCCCGCCCCCGCAACGCCCAGCCGCAACAGCCCCAGTGCGCGGGTCAGAACCACCGCCACCAGCACCCCCGGCAGCAGGCGCGGCAGCAGCCAAAAGGTGCGGTCCCAGCCCGTCTGGGTCAGATCGCCCGCGCCCCACAGGAACAGATGCTCGGTGTAGGGGTTAGCCAGCAGCATCACGGTTGCGGCCATCGAGCCGAACAGCAGGTTCACCGCCATCCCGGCCAGCGGCGCCTGCAACCCCGCCATCCCCCGAACGCCCGTGATGGCCAGCACCAGGCCCGCCGCTACCGCAGCACCGCCAAGCGCGATCCAGTCCGATCCCGGCGCGGCAGGATCGACAATCGCCACCAACACCAAGGCGAGCCATGCCCCGGCAGAGACGCCCATGGTCATCGGCGACACCAGCGCGTTCTGCGTCAACTGCTGCATCAGGCTGCCCGCAAGTCCCAGCGCGGCCCCGATCAGGACCGCCATGACAAGCCGGGGCGCCTCGCCAAAGACGAAGCGCACCTCGGGGAATCCTTGCGGCTCGCCCCCGGATGCCAGCGCGACGATGCGCGAAAATCCCGGCGCGCCACCCGCCCAAAGGTGCAAACCGATCAACACCAGCGCCAACGGCACCAGCAGGGCGGCGCGACGCGTGGCCATGCTCACGGCGCGACGGCCTCGGGCGGAATGGTCATCAGCGCCTCTTCAAAGGCTTTCGCCATGCGGCCCTGTGACATTGCACCGCCATAGCTCCAGACGGGGCGCACCTCGGCGATCCGACCCGCTTGCACGAACGGCAGGAAAGACCAGACCGGCGTTTTGCGCAGCGCAGCACCGGTCATGTCCGGCCCGATGGTCAGAACGATCCCGTTCTCCGCCGCCGCAAGGTCATCGACGCGCAGCAGCGTGATGCCCCAGCGGTTGACTGGCTGAGGAAGCTCGTTCTGGAACCCCAGCCGCGCCAGCACATATTCGGGCACCGAATTGGCGCCGTTGACGTAGACCGAAGTCGCATCGTTCAGCCGGATCGCTGTGACCTTCGGATGATTGCTCCTGAAATGGTCGGCCAGCCGCGCCGCGATGGCGTCGATCTCCCGATCCTGCGCGGCAAGCATCGCCTCCGCCTCGGCGCGCTTGCCGGTCAGCGCGCCGAGGTTCAGGAAAATATCCCGCGCCGCCTGCACGTTGTCATGCTTTGCGTCAAAGGCGTCAAAGATCACGACCGGTGCAATCCGCTCCAGCGCCGGGATCAGCGCAGGATCAAGGTCGGCGCTCACGATGGCATCGGGGGCCAGCGCCGCCAGCGCCTCCAGGTTCGGTTCGGCCCGCAGGCCAAGATCCACCGCGCCCTCCGGCAAGGTCGGCTCGACCACCCAGTCGGCATAGGATCGCGGCTCGGCCACGCCGACGGGTGTCACGCCCAAGTCCAGCAGCGCCTCGGTGATCGACCAGTCCAGCGTGGCAATCCGCGCGGGCGGGGCGTCAAAGGTCTGCGGTCCGCGCCGGTCGGTCACGCTGACTGGATCGGCAAAGGCAGGCAGGGCCATCAGGGCAAGGGCGATCAGCGCGCGCATAAAGTTTCCTCAGGCAACCACAGCCAAGGCAGGCCGACCGGGCGGACCCGGAACGACCTCCATCGGCACGGCGTAAAGACGGGTGAGGACCTCGGGGCTAAGCAGCGCGGCTGGAGGGCCGTCGAAGGCAAGCCGCCCCTCGCGCAGGGCGAGGATGCGGTCGGAAAAACGGGTGGCAAGGTTGACGTCGTGCAGCACGAGGATCACTCGCCGCCCCGCAGTATCGGCAAGGCGACGCAGCAGCGCCATAACCTCATAGGCGTGGCCGGGGTCCAGCGCCGAGGTCGGCTCATCCAGCAGCAGAAGCGGCGCCTGCTGGGCCAGCAACATCGCGACAAAGCCGCGCTGACGTTCGCCACCCGACATTTCCTCGACGAGACGGTCGGCGCGATCCAGCCCGCCCGTCTCGGCCAGCGCGGCCTCGACCGCGGCGTGATCCTCGTCACGCCAGCGCCCCAGCGCACCGCGCCAGGGGTAACGGCCCAGCCGCACCAATTCGCGCAAGGTCAGACCGGGAACCGGCGGCAATCGCTGCGGCAGGAAGGCCACCTTCTGCGCCAACTCGCGCTGCGGCAAGTCCGACAGGAGATGACCATCCAGCAGAATGCGCCCCTCGCCCCCGGTATCGACGCGGGCCAGCAGCCCCATCAGCGTCGATTTACCCGAACCGTTATGGCCAAGGATCGTGGTCAGCCCTTCCGCGCCAAGCTTCAGCCCGTCCAGCGACAGGACCGCACGCTCGCCATGACGGCGCGTGAGCTGGCCGACCTCATACATCGGTATCGGTCCAATAGGCGGCGACGGTGACCTCGCCCCTGCCCCAGCTACCGCGCTCGCGGTATTCGGCGCGCAGTCGGGTCGCCTCGGTACGCTCGGTCGCGATCCACAGGTGGCGACCACCCGCCGCATCTGCGGCGGGCATGGCGATGTCGCGCAATGCCGCCTCCAGCGTCTCACCCTTCCCACGATGCAGCCAGCGCAGGCAAATACCGGGCGGGATCGCAATCTCCTGCTGATGCTCCAGCCCCGAGACCAGGATCATCGCCTCGCCTTTCGCATCCTGCGGCGCGGCCTCCAGAATACGCGCGATGGCGGGCAAGGCGGTCTCATCCCCGGCCAGCACCATGTGCCCGGCGCGCAGCATATCGCCGCCACCCGGCCCGACTATTCCGACGATGGCACCGGGCGCGACTTCCTCGGCCCAATGGCAGGTGCGCCCGCGACCGTGAAGGTAAATGTCCAGATCCATCCAGCCCGCCACCGGGTCGATCGACCTGATGGTATAGACCGGATTGTGCAGCGCATCCTCGCCAGCAGGCCAGACCGTCCGCCCCTGATCCGAGACCGAAGGCCAGACCACGCCTCGCCCCTCGGGCGGCAGCAACAGGCGCAGGTGCAACCCGTTGACCGCAAAGGGACCAAGGTGCGCCGCAGTCAGCCTGATGCGCAAAAACCCTGCGCCGGGTCTGCTTTTCGCGACGACCTGCGCAATCCGGAAGTTCGGCGGATAAGCCCCACCGACCAGCGGGCGATCCCAGATCACCGAAAGCCCCGCATCGAAGGCCTCGACAAGGCTTGAGACCGCCTCGCGCAGCACAAACAGATCGGCTTCCGACACGGCGATGATCCGCACTTCCATTCCGGCCTCGGCGGGCAGAAAGCTGATCGCCCCCGTCGCAACCGTCACAAGGATGCCGCCGCCCGGCAGCGATTCGGCCATGTCATGCGCGCCGTAAACAGCCCCTACATGCGCGGCCAGCGCCCCCGGCGCATCGGGCAGCCGCCCGTTCAGCGTAAGCTCGCCTGCCCGGATCATGCTGCGTTCAGCCGGGCATAGCGCCCGCCTTTCAGGCTAAGCTCGGCATGGGTGCCGCTTTCCACGATGCGCCCATCCTCCATCACCATGATCCGGTCGGCATGGCGGATGGTGGCCAGCCGGTGCGCGATGATCAGCGTCGTGCGCCCCACCGCCAGCCGGTCCAGCGCCGCCTGTATCTCGCGCTCGGTCTGGGTATCCAGCGCCGAGGTCGCCTCGTCCAGGATCAGGATCGGCGGGTTCTTAAGGAAGGCGCGCGCAATCGCCACCCGCTGTTTCTGCCCACCCGACAGCATTACGCCGCGCTCTCCGACCACGGTATCAAGACCGACGGGCAGTGCCGCGATGGTCGGCCCCAGTTGCGCCGCCTCTGCCGCCGCCACGATCTCGGCCTCGGTCGCGTCAAGGCGGCCATAGGCGATGTTCTCGCGCATGGTGCCGCCGAACAGGAAGACATCCTGGCTGACGATCCCGATCTGACGACGAAGGCTGTCGAGCGTCAGATCGTCCAGCGGGATGCCGTCCACCGTGATGCGCCCCTTCGTCGGCTCATAGAACCGGGGCAGCAGCGCCAGCAGCGTGGTCTTGCCAGCGCCCGATGGCCCGACAAAGGCCACCGTCTCACCGGGGCTGATATCGAGGCTCACATCGCTCAGTACTGGACGCGCCGGATCATAGCCGAACCCCACGCCCTCGAATCGAACCGCTCCCGTCAGCGCTGGCGCAGGCCGCGCATTCGGCGCATCGGCCACGTCCGGTTCCGTCGCCAGCAGTTCCAGATAACGGCGGAACCCCGCAATGCCCTTGGGATAGGTCTCGATCACAGAGGCGATCTTTTCCAGCGGGCGGAAGAACACGCCGATCAGCAGCAAGAACGCCACGAACCCGCCCGTCGTCAGCGTGCCTTTTAGCACGAAGGCCGCACCTGCGACCATCACCATCACCTGAATGGCGCGCATGCCCATGTAGTTCAGCGTCGAAGAGATCGACATGAACTTGTAGGCCGCCAGCTTGGTTTCGCGGTAGCGGGCGTTGTCACGGGCGAACAGCTTGCGCTCGTGTTCCTCGTTGGCAAAGGCCTGCACCACGCGGATGCCGCCCACGTTCTCTTCCAGGCGCACGTTGAAGTCGCCGACGCGCGAATAGATCGCCTGCCAGGTCGTCGTCATCCGCCCGCCAAAGAACATCACCAGCACCACCGTTGCCGGCACGATGGCTGCTGTGATGAAGGCCAGTGTCGGATGGATGTAGAGCATCAGCGCGAAGGCCCCGGCAAAGGTCATGATCGCGATGAACATATCCTCCGGCCCATGGTGCGCGACCTCGCCGATCTCTTCCAGATCGCGGGTCACGCGGGCGACAAGGCGCCCCGTGCGCTCACGGTCGAAATAACCCCAGGACAACCGCTGCAAATGATCGAAGGCGCGGCGGCGCATCTCGGTCTCGATATTGATGCCCAGCATGTGGCCCCAATAGATCACGATCGCCATCAGCCCCGCATTCACCAGATAGATCAGCGCCAGACCCCCGGCGGCCAGCAGCGTCAGCGGCAGGTTGCCCTGCGGCAGCAGCCAGTCGATGAACCCGCGCGCCGCCAGAGGAAAGGCCAGCTCCAGCAGGCCCGAGACGATGGCGCAACCGAAATCAAGCCAGAAAAGCCCCATCCAGGGGCGGTAATAACCGAAGAATTCACGCAGCATGGCTTCGCTCGACTGGACTGGCTGGCGGTGGCGGAACGGCCCCGTCGCAGCTGGACCAAGGGATGATCGGGCAGGAACGGGACGCAACCGACCCTGCCTTGGGCCATGGGCGAGGTCAACCCGTCCATGGCCAAGGCAACTCATCAGAAGGTCTTGCGGATCGCCAGCGAGGCGTTGCGTCCTTCGCCGTAGAAGCACCAGAGGTTGGTCTGGCACGACGCCACATAGGTCTCGTCCGTCAGGTTCGAGATCCACAGGTTCGCGCTCCAGCCGTCCGCAAAGGCATAGGTCGCACCGGCGTCGAACAGCGTGACATCCGGCACCTTCTGGGTGTTCAGGTTGTCGGCCCAGCTCGACCCCAGGTAGCGGACGCCGCCTGTCAGGGTCAGCCCCTGAACCGATGCGGGCGACCAGTCGACCTTCAGCGAAACCTGATCCTCGATCGTCGCATAGGGCGTCATGCCAATCAGCGTCTCGTCGATATCGTCGGTGATCTCGACATTCATCTTGGTGATCGCACCGCGCACCACCACGCCCTCGGCAATCCGGCTCTGACCTTCGATCTCAAGCCCGCTGGAGCGCACTTCGCCGATCTGCTGGTAGTCATAGCCAAAGCCGGTCCACAGCGACTGCGAGATGTTCTTGCGGTTGATCTGGAACGCCGCGATGGTCAGCAGCGTATCGGGGTTCGGCGACCATTTCACACCGGCCTCGACCTGATCCCCGGTTTCGGGCGACACGTTCGCGCCGTTGATGTCGGTGACGACCTGTGGGTTGAAGTAGGTGCTGGCGGTGACATAGGGCGTCACGCCGTTGTCCATGGTCTTGGCCAGACCCAGGCGCCACGACGGTTCGGTATCGTCGCGCGTCATGCCGTCGACATCGGTCGCCTTGTTCACGCCGGTCTCGGTCTGAACATAGTCGAGGCGGGCGTTGAACGTTGCGATCCAGCCGTTACCCCAGCGCATCTGATCCTGAAAGTACAGGCCGACCTGCTTCTGGTCCAGCTGCTGGTCGATATAGGGCGTCGTCGCAGGCTGCGGCGCGCCATAGATCGGGTTTGTCACCGACAGCATCGTCGCCGCATCCGGCCACGCGACCGAGGCCTGCGTCTGGTCCAGCCGCATCGCCCGCATGTCCAGACCAAACAGCAGCGTATGCTCGACCGCGCCCGTCTGGGCTACGGTTTCGGCGCGGGTGTCCGACAGAAGGCCCGTGGTTTCCGAGGTCTGCTGGAAGAAAATCCGCGACAGGTTGTTCTCCGGGTCGGTGGGCACCGGAGAGTAACCCGCATATCCATAGGCGTAGACCGAGCTTTCATCGACGTCCGACCATGCAAAACGCGTCGTATTCGACAGCTTCCAGTTACCGAAGTCCTTGTTCCACATGACGGTTGCCATGACCTGGTCACGCTTGTACCAGTCGACCGCCGGCTCGCCCGTGTTGAACTCACGGTCGATATAGCCGAACGGTGCGGCCTCTACGGTGCCCTCGTAGGGCAGCCAGGCGCCGCCGACGTGATCTTCGTCGATGTTGGTGTAGTTCAGCAGGAAGGTCAGCTCGGATCCATCATCCAGCTCGCTGGTAAAGCCCGCACCCAGGATGCCGTGATAGCCGCCCTCGAAGGCCCCATTGCCGTCGACCGACTCGAGTTTGCCCGAGAAGCGGAACGCGCCGCCGCCCTGGGTCACGCCGTTGGTGTCAAAGCTGCCCCAGGCGCCGCCGGTTTCGTTGATCCCGATCTCGGCCTCGCTGCCCGGCACGCCGGTCGGTACTTTCGAGACGTAGTTCAGGATACCGCCAGGGTTCGACCCGCCATAAAGGACCGAGGACGGGCCTTTCAGGATCTCGACCCGCTCCAGCAGGAAGGGGTCGATGTAGAACCCACCAAAGGCGTAGGAGAAAAGCTGCAACTGATCCAGGAAAGCGCCGGTCGCCGTAGCCGGGAAGCCGCGGATGAAGACCCAGTTCGTATCCGTGTCCAGACCATAGGGCTGGCCCAGGACACCCGCCGTGTAGCCCAGCACGCCGTCGATCTTGCGAGCGTTGGTCTGCTGGATTTCCTGATCGCCGATGACCGACACCGACTGCGGAATCTCGGTGATGGGGGTCGAGGTCTTGGACCCCGTCAGCGTATTGGGGTCGGCGCTCGTCACCGGACCGGTCGCACTTCCACCGCCCGTGACGTTGATCTCTTCCAGAACCGTCGTGGTCGTGTCGCTGTCCTGCGCATAGGCCATCAGGGGCAGCGTACAGGCGATCAGGGCGGTGTGCCCTGCCAGCAGCGCAATTCGGGAAGGTCGGCGGAAGAGGGTCATCGTGATTTCCTAAGGCAGTCGAAAGGAGAACGCGCACGGGCGCGAATTTCAGAGCATTTAAGTCAGGAAAGCCGCGCCGTCTTGTCGCATCCTGTCGTCGCTTGGACGATAGCCGCGTGAAGTCACGCCACCCGGGCGCGTCTCCAGACCGCCGGAGTGGTCCCGGTCACAAGCCGGAACGCACGCGTCAGATGCGCCTGATCGGCAAATCCAGCCGCCTGCGCAATCTCGGCCAATGGGGTTTCGCGCGCCGCAAGCATCTCTTGCGCAAAGCTAATCCGCTGCCGCTGCTGCCAGGCATGCGGCGTCTCGCCCACCGTCTGCTTGAAGGCGCGGGCAAACCAGCTTTCCGACAGACTGACATGATCGGCCATCTCGCTAACCGGCAGGCGACGGTGCAGGCTGTCGCGCATCAGGTCGGACAGGCGGCGCATCTGAAGCGGCGTCAGCCCTCCCCGCTGGGGTGCGTCTCGATCGCTCGCATCATCAGGGGCGATCAGCGCGAGCAATATGGCCTGCGCAAGACCGTCCACGAACAGGTCATGCTGCTCGGGCGACGACACTTCGGCGGCAAGCAGAGCGGCCAGCGTCTCGATGGCATGGTGGCGGTCCAGCATGGCGGGTCGGGCCATCGCGACGATGGCGCGCGCCGAACCCAGCCGCTCCCCCAGCCGCAGCGCCAACGCGTCGCGGTCAAAGTGGATGTCCAGATGCCGGAAGGCCCGCGGCTCGACAATGCGGGACCACAACGGCATTCCCGCGGGGATAAAGGCGATCCGCGCGGGCAGCAGATTGCCTTCGCCATCGGGCCGGTCCCACAGCTGCACCGCAGCCGCGCCATCGTCCAAAAATATCACGACGCGCGGATCGGGCGAGACATAGTGCCCCTCGCCTCCCAGCATCCCTTCGGCCTGCCAAAGGTCTGCCACCGCGCCATCCCACGCACGCCATCGCAGGTCATCCGTCGCGCGGATGCCCTTGGTAAAAGCGGTCATATTGGGGCGAAAGGACATGTCCTCACCAGCCGGGTTCAGGGTTTGTGATTGTCGGGCTGACCTCACAAATCCCGCGCGGGTAAGGCGTCGGAAACGTCGGCTGGCACTTCGGCTCTGCACTTCGTTAACCGGCGAGTCAATCACCGCACCCTGAAAACCGCCCCATAGCTGCTATTTGGCCGGTCAAACGGTCCGATTTGTGCTGAAAAGTTACACTTCGCGGCCTGAAAGGCGGCGGCGACACGCGCATTGACCGACAAAAAGAATCAGATATGCGTTGACTCGCCAAATAGCGCCTCTTATCAGGCGGCGTTGAAATGGACCCCGGTTTGCCGGTGCATTCCCGACGGTCCACACAGTCCGCAAGCCAGATGCCAGCGGCGAACAGGACAGACTTTCAGCAATGTTCCCAGCCGCTTATCTTTCGCGCTTCTGGCTTGTCGCTGCCGTGGCCACAGCACTCGCATCCCCCGCACCCGTCAGCGCGCAAACCGCCGAGCCAGGTTCGACCCCGCCCTCGGTCCAGTCCGAGATCACAGGCCCTGCCCAGGCAATACCCGATATCGGATCCGAGGCCGCGCCTAGCCTGCCCGCCCAGATCGAAACGCCGATCCTGGAAGAACCTGCCGTCCAGACCGACCCTACAGCACCCGCGACCCTGCCTCAGACAACCGTAACCGCCGCACCCCCGGCAGCGGAACCGGCCATCCTCCATGACCTGTCGCCCTGGGGCATGTTCATGGCGGCGCACTGGGTCGTGAAAGCCGTGATGCTGTCGCTGGCCTTCGCCTGTTTCCTGACCTGGACCATCCTGATCTTCAAGATGGTCGAACTCGCCTTCGCCCGGATGCGAGCCCGCCGCTCTGGCCGCGTCATCCGCGAGGCAGAGACGCTGGCCGCCGCCACGGCTAAACTCGGCAAGCGCAGCGACCCCGCCGCCTTCATGGCGCAGGCAGCCCTTGTCGAATACCGCCGCTCCGACGCCGCACTCGATGCCGCCGGATCTGAGGGCGTCAAGGAACGCACCCGCTCGATCCTTGAACGGGTCGAGGCGCAGGCCAGCGCCCGGATGCGCCGTGGTACTGGCCTTCTGGCCACCATCGGTTCGACCGCACCCTTCGTCGGGCTGTTCGGCACCGTCTGGGGCATCATGAACTCATTCATCAGCATCGCCGAAAGCCATACGACGAACCTCGCCGTCGTGGCCCCCGGCATTGCCGAGGCGCTGCTGGCCACAGCCATCGGCCTTGTCGCGGCCATCCCGGCGGTCGTCATCTACAACCACTTCGCCCGCATGATCGCCGGTTACCGGCTGGTGCTGGGCGATGCGGGCGCGGGGGTCGAGCGGCTGCTCAGCCGCGATCTGGATTTCCGCAAGATTCAGAAGGCGGCATAGGACATGGCGGGCGGTATCAGGGAAAACTCCGGTGACGATCTGGAGGAAAACCACGAAATCAACGTCACGCCTTTCATCGACGTGATGCTGGTGCTGCTGATCATCTTCATGGTCGCGGCGCCGCTTTCCACCGTCGACGTGCCGGTGGACCTGCCCGGCTCCAACGCCAACCAGTCCGAACGCCCGCCAGAGCCTATCTATCTGACGCTGCAGCGCGACCTGACCCTGTCGGTCGCCGAGGAAACCGTGCCGCGAGAGGCACTTGCGGCCAAGCTGGAAGCCCTGACCAACGGTGATCGCGACACCCGCATCTACCTGCGCGCCGATGAAGCCGTGCCTTATGGCAACCTGATGGAGGTGATGAACCTTCTGCGAGGATCGGGCTTCCTGAAGTTCGCACTGGTTGGGATCGAGGCCGTGCCGGGCGGTATCCCCCTGCCCGGCGTCGCCCCCACCACCACGCCATGACCACCGCCCCGGCCCGCCCGCATGTCGCCGACTGGACTGCGTCCCTGTCGGGTCGTCACCATGCCGCCGATGCGGCTGCCTGGACCCTGTCCGCTGTCGTGGTCGCGGCGGCCCTTGCCGGTGGCGTGGCGCTGGCTCTGTGGCTGGAGCGGCAGGCGGGCAACGAAGACGCGATCGAAGAGGCGATGCTGATCGACCTGCCGCCCCAGCCCCCGCCGCCCGCGATGACGGCGGCAGCCGAGGCAGCCCCCGATCAGCCGCAGGTCGAGGCGCCGGATCAGACCGAGCCCACCGAGATTTCGGAAACGATCCCAGACCTGCCGGAGGAAATCACCCCGCCAGAGGCGCCGCCTCCGCCCGAGCAGACGGAACTGGCGCAATTGACGGACCTGCCGATGGACAGCCTGGCCCCGCCGCCACCTCCCCCGGAACCCGAACCGGTGGTCGAGGAAGAAAAAGAAAAGCCTCCAGAGCCGGAACCGAAGCCAGAGCCTAAACCCAAGGTCGAAAAGAAGAAACTACCGGCTCCGTCCGTCGCCTCGCGCAAGACCAATGCACAATCCAGTGCAACCGGAGAGGGCCAGGTTTCCGTCTCGGCAGGCCAGATGCGCGACCTGAAAGCCACTTGGGGCGCGGCCATCCGCAAGCGGGTTGAACGCCGCAAGTCCTATCCCAGCGGCGCGGGCAATGCCTCTGGCACTGCGACGGTGCGCATCGTCGTCTCCCGCGGCGGCGGGCTATCCTCCGTGTCGCTCTCCCGCTCCTCCGGCAACCCGGCGCTGGACGACGCCGCCGTGCGCGCCGTCCGCTCGGCAGGCTCCTTCCCGGCAGCCCCCACGGGCCTGACCGACGCGAGCTATACCTTCTCGTTGCCGATCAACTTCTCGCGCTAGGATCAGCCCAGCGCGACAAGGTGCCCGCCGCCCGCATCGGCCAGCGTGATCCTTTCGGGACCGTGGCCAGCAGGATGGATGGGGCTGGGTATCTCGCCCGTCAGCCTGACCCCCGGCGGGCGTGGATGGTCCGGGTCGGGCACCGGGACGGCCTCGATCAGGCGTCGCGTATAGGCGTGCTGCGGGTTGCCGAAAATCTGGGCGCGCGTCCCCATCTCCACGATCTGGCCCAGATACATGACGGCAACCCGGTCGGCGATGTTCTCGACCACCGCCATGTCATGGCTGATGAACAGATAGGCGATGCCGAATTCGCGCTTCAGCGCCTCCAACAGGCCCAGCACCCGCGCCTGAACGGAAACATCCAACGCCGAGACGCTTTCATCGCAAATGATAAGCTTCGGCTGCAGCGCAAGCGCGCGGGCGATGCAGATGCGCTGGCGCTGGCCGCCCGAGAATTCATGCGGATAGCGGTCGAGCGTATCGCCGGGAAGACCAACCCTCTGGAACAGATCGACCACCCGCGCCCGGCGCGTTTCCGGCGTGCCGATCTCGTGAATCACCAGCGGTTCTGCCACCAGATCGCCGACGCGCATCCTTGGGTTCAGCGCCGCCATAGGATCCTGGAATACCATCTGCACATCGCGGCATACCGCCTTGCGGCCCGCCGCCGTCAGGCCGCCCAACGCCTGCCCCGCCACTTCGATGTGACCCTGATGCGGGACAAGACCGACCAGCGCCTTGGCGATAGTTGACTTGCCACAGCCGGATTCGCCCACCAGGGCAAAAGTCTCTCCCGGCAGGATATCAAAGCTCACATGCTCAACCGCATGAACGCGATGGGTCACACGCTGCAGGACGCCCCCGCGAATGTCGAAGCGCACCTGCACGTCGTGCAGCCGCACAACCGGCGGCGCCTTGACCGGAGGTTGCTGCGCCCCTTCGCCTCGGCCCATGCGGGGCACCGCTGCCAAAAGGTCGCGCGTATAGTCCTCTTTCGGCGCCGAGAATATCTGGCGGATCGGCCCCTGTTCTACCTCCCGCCCCGATCGCATGACCAATACCCGATCAGCCATCTCTGCCACCACGCCCATGTCGTGGGTGATAAGGATCAGCGCAGTTCCGGTCTCGCGCTGAAGATCGCGCAAGAGGTCCAGCACCTCGCGCTGCACCGTCACGTCCAGAGCGGTGGTGGGCTCGTCGGCGATCAACACATCGGGTTTAAGCGCCAGCGCCATGGCAATCATTACCCGCTGCCGCATTCCCCCCGACAACTCATGCGGATATTGGGTAATTCGCCGTTCCGGTTGCGAAATCCTGACCGAGTGCAGCGCGGCCACCGCACGGCTGACTGCCGCGGCGGCTGGCAGGTTCTCGTGCGCCCGTATTGCTTCAATAAGTTGCGCGCCAACCGTCATCACCGGATTGAGCGATGTCATCGGCTCCTGAAAGATCATCGCGATGCGCCCACCGCGGACCGACCGCATCTCATGCTCCGCTAGCCTGGGCAGGTCGACGCCGCCCAGCATGACGCGCCCGGAAGCTAGCCGGACCGCAGGTGGAGGCAGCAGCCCCATTATTGCAAGCGAGGCCACCGACTTGCCCGATCCGCTTTCCCCCGCGATCGCCAGCGTCTCGCCAGGGCGCAGATCGAACGAAAGGTCGTCCACAAGAGCGCGGTCGAGCCCATCCGATCGGACCGAGACGGTTAGCCCCTGAACCGACAGGATGGGTCGCGGCAGCGGCACTGCGTCGCTGTCCGAGATCATTCGAAGACGGCGCGGGGGAAGTAGAAGCTGACCACCCAGTTCGGCATATCGACGATCTCGGAAATCCGCAGGTCGCCGCAGGTCGAACACAGCATGTAGGCCTCGACCGCCGACATTCCCCGTGTGGCGCAAAGCAGGTCGATCATCCCGGCAACGGCGTCCCGCGCCCCCGACATAAGATCGGGGCCGACACCCGTCGTGACCTCATACCCCTTGACGTCCAGGTGTGTGGTCACGGGACCGGACGTGGTAAAGCGCGGCATCTTGAGGTTCGCGCCCTTGACCAGATCAAGCGTCAGGACCACGTCCATCGGGCTTTCGATGGCCGTGCCGCCGACTTCGCCATCGCCCTGCGCGGCATGGGTGTCGCCCACGCTGAACAGCGCCCCCGCGACCTCGACCGGCAGGTAAAGGGTTGTCCCGGCGGCCAAGTCGCGGATGTCGAGGTTGCCGCCGACCCGGCGCGGCGGGACGACCGAGTGCAGCCCCGGCTCGGCAGGGGCGCAGCCGATGGTTCCGGCAAACGGCTTTAGCGGGATCTTCGCCTGAGACCCCCACAGCGCGGGCGCCAGGGTGGCGGGATCGAAGTCCCAGATGATCAGCGCGGGATCCTTGAACTGGTCGGCCAAAAGCCCGAAGCCCGGAATGTTTGCCGTCCAGCCCCAGCCACGCCCGTTCTGGGCCTGAGGGGTGAAGCTGTCGATCGTGACCTTCAGCGCATCGCCAGGCTGCGCACCATCGACGTAGATCGGACCTGAAACCGGGTTGATCTTGCCGAAGTCGAGCGCGATCACGTCCGCCAGCGTCGACGACGGGCCAAGCTGGCCCGCGGAAGAATCGTGACATTTGAACAGGATGGTGGATCCCGAAGCCACCGTTTCGGCTGGGACAAACGAGTTGTCCCAGCCGAAGTGATGCTGCGCGCCGTGGATCGTGTAGTTGCACGCCTTGCACATGATCTTACTCGGTCACAAAGACATAGTCGTAGTTGACCGGGATCGACACCGGATCGACGTACAGCGCATCCTCGCCGCCCATGCGGGGCGACTTCATCGTATAGCGCTGCTCGTTGAACACCGGCGCCCAGGGGGCCTGATCCATGATCTTGACGTAGATATCCGACCACATCGCAAGGCGCGCGGGATCCGACGGATCCTTGAAGCTGTCGGCCTTGACCGCCTCGGCATCCAGTGCCTCATCACAGAACTTCGACCAGTTCCAGCCGCCATCGCCCGCGCCGGCACAACCAAGGATCGGACCATAGAAGTTGGACGGATCGGGGAAGTCCGCGATCCAACCCATGCCGCCCGACCAGACCATCGGCGCCGTTCCCGCGCCGCCCGCCTCGATCACGTTGGCCTGCGCAAGGTTCTGCAAGCTGGCCTTGATGCCGATGGCCGCCAGATCCTGCTGGATCGCCTGCGCGATACGCGGGTTCGGATCGGTGTTCATGACGTAAAGCTCGGTCTCGAACCCGTCGGCATAGCCTGCATCCGCCAGCAGCTTTTTCGCGCCTTCGACGTCATAGGCGTAGCCGGCATAGTCCTTGGTATAGCCCGGCATCGACGGCGGCAGCGGCTGCGTCGCGGGTACGGCGCGACCGTTGATGATCTGCACGATCCGGTCCTTGTTCAGCGCCATGTTGACGGCCTTGCGCACCTCGACCTTGTCGAAGGGCGCCTTCGTCACGTTCATGGTGATGTAGCCCGTGTGCAACTGCCCGCCCTCAACCACGCGGGCGGCCTGTTCGGGATCGCCCATCACCTCCTGGAACTTCGCCGGGGGAATACCGTCGCCGGGGACGTCGACTTCGCCCTGTTGCAGCCGCAGCAGCGCCACGACCGGTTCCTGCCCGACCTCGAAGGTCACGCTGTCAAGGTAGGGGACGCCGGGACGCCAGTAGTCGGGGTTCTTCTGGAACACCAACCGCTGCCCGATCGTCCATTCGTTCAGGCTGAAGGCGCCCGTTCCCACGGGATGCTTGCCGAAATCGGCGCCATATTCATCCACCGCTTCTTTCGGCACCACCGATGCGAAGTTGAGCGCCATGACATGCAGGAAGGTCGCGTCGGGCCTCGACAGCGTGATCTCGACCGTCAGCGGGTCGATGACTTTCACGCCGGACAGCCCGTCAGGTCCGGCATTCTCGAAACCCGCGATCGAGCCGAAAAAGCCTGCGCCGGGCGATTGCGTCGCCGGATCGGTCACGCGGTCCAGCGAGTATTTCACATCCTCGGCCGTCATCTCGCGGCCGTTGTGGAATTTTACGCCGGGGCGCAGTTTGAAGGTGAAGGTCAGCCCATCCTCGGACAGCGTATAGCTTTCGGCCAGTCCGGGGCGCAGGGTCGTCGTACCAGGCACATAATCCATCAGCCCGTCGAACAGCGATTTGATCATCGACCAGTTCTGCCAGTCATAGCCAATGGCAGGGTCCAACGTCGCCACGTCATCCTTGTAGGTGATGGTGATCGCGCCGCCGGGCTTGGCATTCGGATCGGGCGTATAGTCCTGCGCCGCAGCAGGCAGCGCCAGGCACAGCGCGATGGCGGTAGAGGCAAGCCAGTGTTTCATCTTCTCTCTCCTGTTGTTTTCTTCTTTTCAGCGTAAACGGATGCGAGGATCGATCATCGGCGCGATCAGGTCCGCCACAAGGTTGCCAAGGACGATTGCCGTGGCCGAAACCAGCGTGACGCCCATGATGATCGGTATGTCGACGCGCTGGATGGCCTGCCAGGCAAGCTGACCCATGCCGGGCCAGCCAAAGACGCTTTCCACCACGACGATGCCCCCCATGAACACGCCGATGTCGATGCCGATCATGGCGATGATCGGCAGAATTGCATTCGGCACCGCATGGCGCAGGATCACCCGGCGCTGGCTTAGCCCCTTGGCGCGCGCGGTGCGGATGAAGTCTGCGCGCAGGACCTCGATCATCGAAGAGCGCATCATTCTGGAATACCAGCCGGATCCCAGGATCCCCAGTGTCAGGGCGGGCAGCACCAGATGGGCAAACGTCCCGTATCCCCCGATGGGAAACCAGCCCAACCGCACCGCAAAGACATAAAGCAGCAAAAGCCCGACGACGAACTGGGGGGCGGACACGGCAACGAAGCTGCCGATCATCAGACCCTGGTCCAATGCCTGCCCGCGCCGAAGCGCGGCAAGTATGCCAAGGGTCAGACCGATCAGCAGCTCGCAAAAAATCCCGCCCGCCATCAGCAAAAGCGAAGCCGGCAGGCGGGACCAGATCAACTCTGCCACATCCGTCTTTTGCAGGTAGCTGCGGCCAAGGTCGCCCTGCACCAGATTGCCCAGATAGCGCGCGTACTGGACGACGAAGGGCTGATCGAGGCCAAGCTGCTGACGAATGTTCTCGACCGTCTGCGGCGTGGCCGAACGCCCGGCGATCTGGCGGACCGGGTCCGCCGGCAGCACGTAAAGCAGTACAAAAGTGACGAAAGAAACGCCGAGCAGGATCAGCACGGACTGCAGAAGGCGGCGAAGCAGGTAGGCCCCCATCAGCTCCGCCCCCGCTGGGTTGGGTCCAGCACATCGCGCAGTGCGTCGCCCACAAGGTTGAACGCCAGCGCCAGCATGACGATCGCCGCGCCCGGGATGAAGACGAGCCAGGGAGCAGCCTGAAAGTATGTCTGGTTTTCAAAGATGATGTTGCCCCAGCTCGGCGTCGGCGGCTGCACTCCGACACCAAGATAGGACAGGGTCGCCTCAAGCAGGACGGTGGTCGAAATTCCCAGCGTTCCCCAGACGATGATCGTCGGCACCAGATGCGGCAGGATATGGCGGAACAGGATGCGCGAGGTCGAGGCGCCAAGCGTGCGTTCGGCGGCAATGAACTCGCGCTCGGCAAGCCCCGTCGTCTCGGTATAGATCACACGCGCTGTCTGCACCCAGTTCACCAGCGCGATCACCATGGCGACGATCCATAGCGACGGCGTAAAGATCGCCGCCAGGCAGATCGCCAGGAGCAGCGCAGGGAAAGCCATCATCAGGTCGGTCAGCCGCATCAGGGCAGCCCCGATCCAGCCGCGGAAGAACCCTGCGGTAACGCCGACAAGCGTGCCGATGGCCAAGGCCAAACCGTTGGCCACGACCCCGATGATCAGCGAGGTTCGCGCCCCGTAAAGGATGCGGCTAAGCAGATCCCGCCCCAGAAGATCGGTCCCGAACAGATAGGTCGCATTCGGCGGCAGCGGCGCGCCTTCTATGGTCAGCCCGTCGAAAAGCTGGTCCTCCGGGGCAAAGGGCGCAAGCCACGGCGCCAGCACCGCGCCGCCGACGATCAGGATGATGATCGCCAGCCCGAACAGCGCCAGCTTCCGCGCCATCAGGCGGCGAAGGATGCCCATCGGCGGCAGCGGGCGTGTCATGGCAACGGGCGGACCGGCATCAGCCATCGGCGTCACCGCTCAGCGGGCGTGGCCCGCGCTGGCCCGCCACCACACGTTCCGCCGCCGCCTCGAAACTTACGCGCCACGCCATCGCCATGCGGCGCAACTGCGCATAGGCCTCGTCCTCGGATTTGCCCAGGCTCATCAGCATCGCCACGGCCCGAACAATCGTCTGCCGCTGCCCCAACCGGTGCTGAAGGTCGTCTATTTCCGCCGAAAGCTGTCGGCGCGCGTCGAATGCAGCCCGCGCGATCAGCAGCGCCGAAAACGCCCCGCCATCGCCCACAGGTTTGAGCAGTTGCGCATCTGCGCCCGCGTTCAGCGCCCATTCCACTCGGCCCGGTGCCTCGGAGCCAATAAGGGCGATCAGCGGCATCGGCGGCTCGCCCGGCGCCCAGGGGAACTGGCTGTCATGCCCGTGATCGGCATCGAAAAATATGAAATCGGCCCCGAGTGCTGACGCAGGAAGATCGGGCCAGTAGTGCTCGACCTCCAGACCGATGGCCGCCAGCTGACGCTCCAGCGCCTGCACTGTCGCATGTGGCCTGTGCAGCAGGATCGCCCGCGCACCGCCAAGGTTCTGGCTGCGAAGCCTGCGTCTCATGGCACCACCCGCAGATGCGGCGCCAGGCTTGGCAAAGCGCGTCCCCGCGTAAGATAGGGATCGCCCGCAACCCGACCGAAATCCTTGACCACTTCGAAACGGCCATTGCGCACTTGCGCGATCAGCACGGGCAAAACTGTATGATGGGTCTTTGGATCGATGCCTGTACCGCCCACCGCCTCGGACTGCAGCAGGGCAGAAATCGGGGTCTGTTCCGCGCCGGGATGTCCCGCCAGCAGCCGCGCCAGTCGCCAGACCGCCGCGTGCCCCGCCGCTTCGTGAGAGGATCCGAAATCGCCGCTCAGCGCGGGCTTCACCCCCGATCCCCGGAAATAGGGGCCGGCCGCCAGCAGGCCCTCGGCTGCGGGGCCAACCGCCGGCAGTTCGCATTCTGTCAGGTTGCAGGACAGGACAGGGCAGCGGCCGGAACCAAAATGCGGGTCCTGTCGGCCAAGGTCGGCAAAGGCAGCCAGAAACCGGTACTGCGACACGCCTATCAGGTTGTTCAGGATGAAGTCCGGCCGGGTCGCGCGTATTTCCTCGATCATCCGGTCGATTTCGGTCGATCCGATGGGAAGATAGCGCTCGCCAAGAGTCTCTCCCCCTGCGTCAGCGATCAGCTCTCGCGCAAGGCGGTTCATCTCCCAGCCCCAGATGTAGTTCGATCCGGTCAGATAGCCGCGCCGCCCATAGTTCGCGAAGGTCCACCCCAGCAGTGGCAATAGATGCTGGTTCGGACAGGCATGGCTGTAGATCACATGATCGGATGCTTCGAACCCCTCATAGGGCTGGTTATACCACAGCGTCGCCCCCGCCCGTTCCAGCGTGGGGATGATTTCCTTGCGGCTCCAAGAGGTTACGCAACCGATGACATGACGGGCGGAAGTCGTGCGCAGGATTTCCTCGCACATCGGTTCGTACAGATCGATGTTGCCGCCAGGATCGCGCTCGACGGGGGCAAAGGCGATGTCGAGACCGGGATCGGCATTCACCTCGGCCACTGCGGTCAGCACGCCCATCCGGCAAGCTTCCGAGATCAGCGAGTAGCTGCCAGAGCGGGAATAGAGAAGTCCCAGGTCGATCCGCCGCTTCATGCCACCCCGAAACGAAAAAGCCCCGCTCCCGAACCCGGCCACAAGGTACCGGGATCGGAAGGCGGGGCATGATTGCCGCATTGATCGCTTATCTGGACAGCCCTTCCTCCGCCGTTGTCAAGCCGCAAGCTTGCAAAGGCGGCGGTGAAGGACGCTATGTCCGGCTTTCAGGCTTCCCCGCGCGCCCCGCTTAAATAACAGGCACACTGCGGTGCCGTCCACTACCGCCAGCCCAGGGCCGGGGCCACATGTTTCAGGATCGCCTCGATGACATGGGCGTTGTAATCGACGCCCAACTGGTTCGGCACGGTCAAAAGCAGCGTATCGGCCTCGGCGATCGCCTCATCCTTCCGCAACTCTTCGATCAGCACCTCCGGCTCGGCCGCATAGCTGCGCCCAAAGACCGCGCGGGTATCGTCGATCACGCCGATCTGGTCCTGTTCGGGCCGCCCTCCACCGAAATACATCCGGTCGGTGTCGTTCATCAGCGCAAAGATCGACCGGCTGACCGACACGCGCGGGGTGCGGCTATGGCCTGCCTCTTTCCACGCCTCGCGGTATTTGCGGATCTGCTTGGCCTGCTGGATATGCAGCGGCTCGCCGGACTCGTCCCACTTGAGCGTCGAGCTTTGCAGGTTCATCCCCACCGTCGCCGCCCAGACGGCGGTCGCGTCAGACGCCGCCCCCCACCAGATCCGGTCGCGCAAGCCTTCCGAATGCGGCTCCAGCCGCAGCAGGCCCGGCGGGTTCGGGAACATCGGGCGCTGATTGGGTTGGGCAAACCCCTTGCCTTCCAACAGCTTCAGGAAGGTCAGCGCATGATCCCGCGCCATGTCCTGATCGCTTTCGCCCTCGACCGGGGAATAGCCGAAATGCCGCCAGCCGTCTATCACCTGCTCGGGGCTGCCACGCGAGATACCCAGTTGCAGCCGCCCGCCCGCGATCAGATCGGCGGAACTTGCATCCTCCAGCATGTAGAACGGGTTCTCATAGCGCATGTCGATCACGCCGGTCCCGATCTCGATCTTGCTGGTCCGCGCGCCGACCGCTGCCAGCAGCGGGAAGGGCGACGACAACTGCCGCGCAAAGTGGTGAACGCGGAAATAGGCGCCATCCGCGCCCAGTTCCTCGGCGGCAACCGCAAGGTCGATGGATTGCAAAAGCACATCCGCCGCGGACCGCGTTCCTGACTGCGGCGAGGGCGTCCAATGACCAAAGGAAAGGAAACCGATCTTTTTCATCTATCAATACCCATGCTCACTTCGCGGCTTGCGAAGGATTTGCGCCAAATTAGGGGGCGCAGCACCTGCCCCACAAGTGCATTGCCCCGCACAGCAAATGTGCGCCGCCCCTGGCGCGGAACCGGGCCTTCGGCAAAGACCGCAATCAGCGCCTGCAAGGCGGGCGAGGTGCTGCGCGTGCGCGGAAAATAGAGGAAAAGCAGCTCTTCCACCGGGCACCAATCCTCCGGCACCCGCACAAGACGGCCCGCGCGGATGTCGAGGTCGTCGGTCTAGTTCAGATCAACAAGACGCTGGACCGGCTTGAGCGGAACGATGTGAAATAGCGCTTCGTGATTGATATGAAGGCCAGCTAGCCCGCCGCTTGTCTGGCGAAGGCCATCGCCTTCGCCATGCGCTGAAGATCGAGTTGCACCGGCCGGTGGCCCAAAGCCACCGGCCAGCGCCCGCCCCGCCAATGGCGGGCGCTTCGCACCCGCCGGGGCAGGCACTGGCCTCTGTTTCTCCCGGCACGAGCGGTCTTGGGGCGACGTTGCGCAGCGGGCGGGGAAACGCGGATCGCGTTTCTGATCCCGCCCGGCCAAACCTGAAAACTTGTTACTCCAATCTTGCGCCTACCTAAAAATCGCGCCCAGTATCCGCGCCTCGACCGCCGCCAGTTCCGCGCTGGCCTTCGGCCTCGGGTGCGGCAGCGTGATCATCTCTTCATGTGCGATCCGCCCGCCATCCAGCACAATCACCCGGTCCGACATCGCCACCGCCTCGGCCACGTCATGCGTCACAAGGATCGCCGTGAACCCCACGTCGCGCTTCACCTGCAAAATCAGATCCTGCATCACGATCCGCGTCAGCGCGTCCAGCGCCCCCAGCGGCTCATCCAGCGCCAGAAGCTTCGGCTGGCTGACCAGCGCGCGGGCCAGCGCAACCCGGCTTTTCTGCCCGCCCGACAGGCTGGCAGGCCAGGCGTCTGCCTTTGCCTCCAGCTGCACCGCCTGCAAGGCCCCCAGCGCCCGGCCATTCAGCACCGCCGGCACGCCTTCCTCGGGCAGTCCAAGCCGAACGTTGTCCTGCACTGTGGCCCAGGGCAACAGGCGCGGCTCCTGGAACATGATGCGCACCTGATCTCGCGCGGCCGCCTCGGGCGTCTCGCCACCCACCTCGATCTCACCGCCCGAAGGCTGATCCAGCCCCGCGATCAGCCGCAGCAGCGTGCTTTTCCCGCAGCCGGACTTGCCCACGATCGACAGGAACTCACCCGGCCTGATGTCCAGGTGCAGCCCGGACAGCACCGCATTCGCGCCGAACCGCTTTTCGACACCGCGCAAGCTGACCGCTGCGCCAATCGTTGAGGAATTATCGAGCATAGGCCGGGTTCCACGAAAGCGCCCGCGCCTCAAGCGCACGTGTCAGGCTGTCGGCCACCTTGCCAAGTGCGGCATACAGCAGGATCGCCAGCACCACGACATCCAGCAGCATGAACTCCCGCGCCTGCATCGCCATGTAGCCAAGCCCCGAGGATGCCGACAACGTCTCGGCCACGATCAGCGTCAGCCACATCAGCCCCAGCCCATAGCGCAGGCCGACGAAGATCGAGGGCAACGCACCGGGCAGAATGATCCGCCGGAACAGCCGCCAAGGCGACAACCCATAGGCCCGGCCCATCTCGATCAGCTGCGGATCGACGTTACGAATGCCGTGGAAGGTATTGAGGTAAATCGGGAAAAACACTGATAACGAGACAAGGAAAAGCTTCGCCCCCTCCCCGATGCCGAACCACACGATCACTAGCGGGATCAGCGCCAGGTTCGGGATGTTTCGGATCATCTGCAGCGTCGTATCGGTGAACAACGCCGACTGCTTCGACAAACCGTTCGCGATGCCCAGCAGGAAACCGATGCTGCCCCCGACCGCCAGCCCAGACAGCGCCCTCAACCCCGACACCCCCAGATGCCGCGCCAGCTCGCCCGACAAAAGCTTTTCCCACCCCGTCGCCAGAACCGCGCTTGGCCGCGGCAATATCCGGTCCGAGATCAGCCCCAGGTGACTGCCCGCCTCCCAGCCCAGCAGCAGTGCCGCTGGCAACAGAAACGGAATAAGCCCCCGCAAGCTGACGCTTGGCACCGAAGGCAGACGCGCCGGGATTGGAAGTTCGGTAACGCTCATGGACAGGCTCCTGAAAAAGATGTTCCCCCGGGACCGCACGGCTCGGGGAGGCGCGGCTTTGGCCCCGGGGGGTGCTGCGGCTAGCTTGCAGAGACAAGCCGGCTGCGCGCGGCGGCGCTGTCGACCGGCGGCAGGGTTGCACCCGCCGCCTGGCCGCCCGCCGTTCCGACGAAATCGGTGCGCCCGCCCTGGGCTGCTCCGTTCGCCCGCTCAAGGACCGGGAACAGTAACTCGGCCACCTTGTAAGCCTCTTCCAGGTGCGGATAGCCGGACCCGATCACCGTATCGATACCCAGCGCCTGGTATTCCCGCAGTCGCTCGGCCACCGTTTCGGGCGATCCGACAAGCGCCGTCCCTGCCCCGCCGCGAACCAGGCCGACACCGGCCCAAAGGTTCGGCGCAACCACCAGCTTGTCGCGGCGCCCCTGATGCAGCGCGGTCATCCGCGCCTGCCCCACGCTGTCGGACTGGCTTGCCAGATAGGCCTGCGCCTTGGCGATATCGTCATCCGTCAGCTTCGAGATCAGGCGATCCGCCGCTTCCCAGGCCTCGTCGTCCGTCTCGCGCACGATGAAGTGCAGCCGGATGCCAAAGCTCACCTCGCGGCCCTTGGCGGCAGCGGCGGCGCGAACGCGACTGATCTTTTCACCCACCTGTTCCGGCGGCTCGCCCCAGGTCAGGTACTTGTCGACCCGACCGGCGGCAAATTCGATCGCCGCATCGGACGATCCACCGAAATACAACGGCGGGCGCGGGCTTTGCACCGGCCGGAACGGCAGCCGCGCGTTCAGCGCGCGGACGTATTTGCCGTCCAGATGCGCCTCGCCCTTTTCGACCAGCCCTTCCCAGACATTGAAGAACTCATCGGCAAAGGCATAACGCTCATCATGCGGCTGGAAGATGCCATCGCCCGCCAACTCGTTCGGGTTGCCGCCGACCACGATGTTCAAAAGCGCCCGCCCGTTCGACACCCGGTCCAGCGCCGTTGCCAGCCGCGCGTAATAGGCGGGGGCAGCGGTGCCGGGACGGATCGCGACAAGGAACTTCAGCCGCTCGGTATCGGCGGCCAGATTGGCCGCCAGAACAAAGCTTTCCTCGCAGAAGACACCGGTCGGGATCAGAACCCCGTCATAGCCCAGCGTATCGGCCGCCACCGCCACCTGACGCAGATACTTGGTATCCGGCGGCCGGTGCCCGGCGCTGGAACCCAGATAGGCCCCGTCGCCGGATGTCGGGATGAACCAGAAAAAGTTCAGCGGATCATGCGCCATGATTGCACCTTAGCTGGACGATTTCGGATGCCAGACCGCACCCGCGATATCGAGCTGAACGGGAACGATGCCCAGCGCGTGGAAGTCGTTGGCAAGGCCCTGCTCATAGGCCACATGCTTGTCTTCTACGAAGGTGATGTTGCCATAATCCTGATCCTTGCGGGTCGCCACGACCTTCAGCACAGCGGGGTCCAGCCCCGTCGCGGCGGCAAAGGCCGCAACCGTACCGTCCAGATCGTTCTGCGCCGCCTGCCCCACTTCGCGAAGGGTCTCGATGGTCGTTACGATGGTTTCTTCATTGGCCTTGGCATAGGTGCCGTTCGCCAGGAAGAAGCCGTAGCTTGGCAGCAGCCCATCCGCCGTCGCCAGAACGCGGGTCGAGGGGTCTTTTTCGGCCACGGCGGTATAGGGATCCCAGATCGACCAGGCGTCGATCGATCCATTGGCAAAGGCCGGTCCGGCATCCGGCGGCCCCAGGTCCACCTGCTCGACATCATCCAGCGTCAGCCCGCCACTGCGCAGAACCTGGAGGGCCACGTTATGCGCCGAGGAACCGCGCTTGAAGGCCAGCTTCTTGCCTTTCAGGTCGGCCACGGTCTTTATCGGGCTGTCATCCTTGACCAGGATCGCCGACCCGACCGGAGAGCCGGAATAGGTACCCACCAGCACCACATCCTGCCGCGCAGCCAGCGCGAAAAGCGGCGGCACATCGCCTGTATGGCCGAAATCCAGCGCACCCGCGCCCAGCGCCTCCAGCAGCGGCGGGCCAGAGGTGAACTCTTTCCAGCTTACCGTGATGCCGCGCGGTGCCAGCCGTTCTTCCAGCAGGCCCTTGCCCTTCAGCAGCGCGGCGGTGCCGCCCTTTTGCCAGCCGATACGCAACTCGCTCGATGCCGCGCGCGCCTTCTGTCCGGTGCCTGCGGCCACAAGGGCGCCCGCGCCAAGCGCCAGCGCTGTGCGGCGGGTCAGGTTGATGCTCATCTTGGTCTCCGATCTCAGATTTGGATGTTTGTCATTCTGCGGCGGCCAGGAACCGCTCGTCGTCCGTGACGCGGGCGCTCAGAAGCGGCGCGAACTGCCCCACCGCGCGGTCAAGCCGCGCCAGCAGCGCTGGTGCCGTAGGCTGGCCCTCGGTGAAATCGCTGCCGGCAGCATAGACGCCCGTGGGCAGCGTCCGCGCCTCAAAGAAGCCGAACAGCGGTCGAAGCTGATGCTCGATGACCAGCGCGTGTCGCGCCCCGCCGCCCGTCGCCGCCAGCAGAACCGGCTTGTCGGCAAGCGCCGCCGGATCGATCAGGTCGAACAGATGCTTGAACAGCCCGCCGTAGGCGCCCTTGTAGACGGGCGTCGCCACCACCAGCGCCTCTGCCGACAGGATCGTGTCCAGTGCGGCTCGGGCAAAGGGTGCCAGATCGTCCAGGCGCGCCGCCGTGCCCAGCGACGGGCCGATGTCGTTCAGGTCGAAAACCGCCCCCGAAAGCCCATAGCGCAGGGCGGTCTTGCCCACCGCCGCTTCGACCAGCGCCCTCGTGCGCGAGGGGCGGCTTTGGCTGCCTGCAATGCCAATTACTGTCCCGCTCATGTGCTGCCCTTTTATCTCGACTAATTTTGTCGAGTTATAAGGCCGAGGATCGCCGGGGGTCGATTCCAAAGACTTTCGCGGAAAGAGGGGAATTCTCTAGCAACCCCGCCAGACGGAGAATCAAATCCCGGCAGCCATCCCTGCGGCGAAAAAGGCGGTCAGACGAAGGACGCGGGATGTCTCGGAATCGCGCCGATGCGTCGCGGTTTTCGGGCTTCGGCGGGCGTGATGCGGCGGTCGGACAGTGACGAGGTGGTTAATTTTGGTTAGTGCATTTCTGAAATTACAACCAAATCAATTAGATAGCTATCATTGCACGCGTGCAATGTCCTACCCTCAGGGTCTCACCCGTTCCCCCGGATCAAATCCGCCGCCTTTTCCCCGATCATCACCACCGCAGCGTTCGTATTGGACCCGATCTGGCTCGGCATGACCGAGCTGTCACAAACCCGCAGCCCGTCGATCCCCCGAACCCGCAGTTGCGGGTCCACCACCGCCATCTCATCCACCCCCATCTTGCACGTCCCCACGGGATGATAGGACGTCCTCCCATACCGCCGGGCATAGGCCTCCAGATCCGCCTGGCTCTTCACATCATCGGCCGGAAACCTGATCGCCCGAATATGCCGCGCCATCGCCGGCTGCCGCAGCATCTCGCGGCTGATCCGCACCCCCTCGACCGAGACCCGCAGATCCTCCGGCTCGGCCAGGAAATTCGGATCGACCAGCGGCGCCGCCGCCGGATCGGCCGACTTCAGCATCACCGACCCCTTCGACTGCGGCCGCAAAGTATAGGAATTCAGCGTCACCCCCGACGCGCCCTTCGTCACCCCCGGTACGCCCGCCTCCGCCCCAGCCCCGGCCAGGAAATGGAACTGAAGGTCCGGCACCTCTCCCCGCTCGCCCGAGTACCAGAACGCCCCACCCTCAACGATGTTCGACGCCACCGGCCCCGACCGGAACAGCGCGTACCTGATCCCCGCCAACGCCGCCCAGTGCAGCTTGTTATACTTGTCCAGGGAGTTGTGCCCGTTCAACTCGGCCACGATGTCGATCCCATAGTGGTCGACTAGGTTTTGCCCGACGCCCGGCAAATCAAGCTGCACCCCGATCCCATGCTGCCGCAGATGCCCCGCCGGTCCGATCCCCGACAACAGCAGCAGCTTCGGCGACCCCACCGCACCTGCCGTGACGATCACCTCCCGCTCCGCGCGCGCCGTCATCGCAGCACCGTTGACGGCGTAATCGACGCCAACCGCGCGACCCCGCTCTATCACCAGCCGCCGCACCAGCGCGCCGGTCACGATCGTCAGGTTCGCCCGCCCCATCGCCGGCCGCAGATACCCAACCGCCGCCGAACACCGCCGCGCCCTTCTCGTCGTCGTCTGATACGGCCCGGTGCCCTCCTGTATCGGTCCGTTGAAGTCCGCATTAGCCGGCAGCCCCAGTTCCCGGCAGGCCGCGACAAAAGACCGTGTCACTCCCTGCGGTTCAAGATGCGAGACGCCCAGTGGCCCGTCCGTTCCGTGCCAGTCGCCAGAGATATCCGCATTGCCCTCAGACCGCAGGAAATACTTTCGGATGTCGGCGAAGCTCCACCCCTCCGCACCCTCTTCATGCGCCCAGCGGTCGTAATCGCTGGGATGTCCGCGGGTGAAAACCTCGGCGTTGATAGAGGAACCGCCTCCCAGAATGCGGGCCTGAGCGTAGGGAATCTCCCTGTTGTCGGCATATCGCTGCGGAACAGTGGTGAGGCCCCAGGTAAATGGCCCCGCCGTCATCTTGGCAAAGCCGACGGGCACATGAATCAGCGGGTGGTGGTCCTTGCCACCTGCTTCAAGCAGGCAGACGCGCACATCCGGGTTCTCGCTCAGCCGCGCGGCAAGGACACAGCCCGCTGTGCCACCGCCGACGATCACATAGTCGAAGCCCTGCGCCACAAATCCCTCCCCGGATTGCCCGTCCTCAGACTTCTACCCTGGCCTTCAAGGCGCCGACGATCCGCCAGCCACGCAAACCAACGGTCACGGCCGTGCCAATTGCCACGGCCCAAAGACCCAGTATCAGAAGGCCATCGCGCCCATCCCAAAGCGGCGCGAAAACCGAAAGCAGTGCGGCTCCGGTCAGCACCGCCATCCGCTGCGGCTTCGCCATGGGTCCGCGAAAGTCGGCCGGCAAACCGGTCGCCCGGCCCAGTTCCCGCGTATAGGCCGTCAGGACAGCACCCGTGGCAGCCGCCCATCCCAGCGAAGGAAGGCCAAGACCAAGGCCCAGCCCGACGAGGATCAGGATGTCAGAGATACGGTCGGGAAACTCGTTCCAGAAGGCGCCATCGGCCTCGTGCTTGCCCGCCTCGATAGCCACAAGACCGTCAAGCAAATTGCAGATCAACCGCAACTGACAGCCCGCTGCGGCCAGGATCAACATCAGGCCACGCAAGACGCCGCTGCTGCATCCTGCCCCCCAGAAAGCCAGCCCGGCCAACAGGGCAAATCCAATCCCGGCCCAGGAAATCTGGTTCGGGGTGATGCTGGTCGCGGCCAGCCGCCGCGTCAGCGCGCGCGCCCAGGCGGTATCGCGACTGGCCAGCGGCCGGCGGCTGTCCGGCTGGGTCATGTCAACGACCACCAGTAGCGCACGAGGTGGAAGAAGATGGGGGCCGAGAAGATGACCGAGTCCATCCTGTCGGTGACGCCGCCATGACCTGCGATCAGATAGCCCCAGTCTTTCACTCCCCGGTCGCGCTTGATGGCCGACATCACCAGCCCGCCAAGAAAACCAAACACGACGATCACCGCCGACAAAAGCCCTGCCTGCCACGGGCTGAACGGCGTGATCCAGGACAGTGCCGCGCCGATCAGCACGGCTGCCGCCGCACCGCCCGCCAGGCCCTCGACAGTCTTGGAAGGCGAGACGCTGGGCGCGATCTTCGTTTTCCCGAACAGCTTGCCGCAGATGTACTGCGCCACATCGCTGGATTGGACCACGATGATGAGGAAGGCGATCAGCATCACGTTCCTTCCACCATAGCCCGGAATTTCCAGGCTGAGCAGCGCAGGGACATGGCTGATGCAGTAGATCGCAATCATCATTGCCCATTGCACGCCGGCTATTCGGGTCAGGAAGCCGTCGGTCTGCCCGCGCAGGACCGAGATGATGGGGATCAGCAGGAAGGCGTAGACCGGAATCAGGATCGAGTAGAGGCCATACCACTCGGTCCAGATCAGATAGTATTGCAACGGCAGCACCACGTAGAAGGCTGCCACCAGCGCCCAGTGATCGCCGCGCCGGATGTCCGACAAGGTAACAACCTCTCGCAAAGCCGCGAAAGAGCAGAAGGCGAAAAGCAACGCCGCGCCGGTATTGCCGAAGATCAGGGCGAGGCCCATCAGGACGATGATGATCCACCACGCGCGAATACGGTCGTTCAGGTTCTCGATAACTGCGTTGCTGCCGTCGGGCGAATAGCGGTTCTGCAGAAGCTGCCCGGTAACGGTCGCGACCACCATGAAGGCCCCGAGGCCAAGCAGCAGCATCGCAAGATCGGCGGGGGGCGAGGTCATGCGCGGGCCTTTTCGGTGACGGCGGACAGCGCGCGCAGGGCGTCGGAGGCGCGGGTCAGGAAGGCGTCCTTGGTTTCACCTTCCGCGACATGCAGCGGCTCACCGAAGCTGACGCTGACGCTTAGGGGGATCGGAACGATCTCCCCTTTCGGCATGACCCGGCCAAGGTTCTCGATCCAGACGGGAACCAGCTCAGCCTCGGGGCGCTGGCGGGCCAGGTGATAAAGGCCGCTCTTGAAGGGCAGAAGCGTATCCGGCCCGGAGTTTCGTTTGCCTTCGGGAAATAGGATCAGCGATGAACCCTGATCAATCGCCTCGGCCATCTGGGTAACGGGATCTTCGGTACGTTCTTCGGGAATGCGGTTGATCAGGACGGCGTTGAACACCTGCTTACCGATAAAGGCGCGCAGGGGCGATTTCAGCCAATAGTCGCTGGCGGCCACGGGCCGCGTCCGATAACGCAGGTTGCGTGGCAGCACCGTCCAGATCAGCACGAAGTCGCCGTTGCTGGTATGATTGGCGAAATAAACCCGGGGACGCAGTTCTGGTTTGACGCCGATCCAGAGGCCCCTTGCTGCGGTGATGAACCGGGCGAAGACGACGATGGCCGTCGCCACGATCTCGGAGATGATCCGCCTCACGTTCAGGTCCGCTCCGGTCAGGGTCAGCGATTGGCGCAGGTTAAGCGGAGCAGCATCGATGTTGCAACAATTGTGACAGAGGGCCGGCGTGGCTTCGAACGCCGGAGGAATGACCGTGGTGGGCGCGCGGCGCCTAAGCAACGCGAGACACCGCCTTCAATCTTCGAACATAGAACGAGAAGTTTCACGCCGAAAAATGCTTTTGGCTTTCACATATCAAATGTGCTTCAGCCCAGCGGTGAGGCTAAGACCGCTGGCACTAACCGGCCCCGAGAAGCGTGGATTGCCCCCTCAATCGCTGCGACGGTCGCGGGCGAAAAGCGATCCTGATCGTCCAAAACGTTGACGGTCGCGATGGTCTGCCCCTTATCCACCACCGGCACGTTCAAGGCCGAGTAGCAGCCAAGCTGGTTGATCAGCGCGTGATCGGGGAAATAGACGGCGAACTCAGCCGTCGTGTTGGCCACGAAGCTTTGCTGACCCTCGATCACCTGAGCCGTCCAGCCATCCTGATGGATCGGCTTGGTTCCCGATGTTGGATATGCTTTTGCGTCGGAGGTATAGATCCGCCGCGCGAGGCCGTGTTCCAGATCAATCCTTGTCACCGTGAACAGCCGAGCCCCGGCCAATGCGGCCACGGCATTATGCAGGTCGCGAAAGATCGCATCGGCATCGGTCATCGGCGGCATCCTCTATAAGCTGGCGGGCAGTGCAGCCCGCCCGCTAGAGGCTTACTCCGCCGCCATCACCTTGTCGGTGCAGGATGCGACATTCGCACCAAAGAAGGTGCCATCGTCCAGAACCTGCTGCACGGTGAAGCGGATCACCTTTTGCTGGTTGTTCGTAAAGGCATAAACCATGGCCAGATCGCAAAGCTGGTTCACGCGGCGCGGAATACCGCCCGTCGCGGCGTGGATCAGTTCGGCAGCCGCTTCGCTGAACAGGCTGGTGCGAACGCCTGCGACGCGCAGGCGGTGGGCGATGTAGGAACGCACCGTGGCGCCGTCCATTGCGGTCAGGTGGAAACTGGCAGCAACCCTTTGCGCGAACTGGCGCAATTCCGGGCGCTGGACCAAATCCCGCAGCTCTGGCTGGCCAACCAACACCAGTTGCAGCAACTCATCCTTGTTCGAATTGATGTTGGTCAGCAGCCGCAGTTCTTCCAGCGCGCCCGCGCAAAGGTTCTGCGCCTCGTCAAAGATCAGGACAACGCGGTTGCCCTTGGCATATTCGTCGATCAGGTAGGTCTGGAAAGCGTCCAGAAGGCCGGGATAGCTGACATCCTGCGGTGCGGACTGGCCAAGCGCCATCATCACCCAGCGCAACATCTCTTCGGGTGAGCCATGCGTTGCGGTGACAAGGCCGACGCGCAGCCCCTCACCCAGGGTATTGAGCAACTGGTGAACGAGTGTCGTCTTGCCTGCGCCGACCTCACCCGTGATCAAGGTGATGGGCGCGCGTGTGACGATGCCGTATTCCAGCGCAGCAAAGGCATGCTGGTGTTCGGTCGACCAGAAAAGGAACTCCGGGTCTGGAACCAGCGAGAACGGCCGCGCTTTCAGGCCGAAATGGCCGGTATAGATGTCAAAGGCGGTGACACGACCCGGCCCTGACAGGCCCGGCCCCGCGCCACGGACAAGACGTGGATCGCCCATGTCGGTTCCGATCCGGCCAAGGCCGCTGCTGGCAACCGGGCGCTGCGGCTCTGGCGACTTGAGGTGGATGCGGGCACCGGGCGACAGAAGCAATGTGTCGATCGGCTGGCGTGTTTCAGGTTGGCGGATGCTGCGGAAAGACCAAGAGCCACGACGAGAAAAGCTGGGCAGAACCTTCGCGCGATCGCGCGCGAAAGATGCCCCCGGCAGGCTGCGCCAATGAACATCAGGGATGGCTACGGGAACGGCGTTGGCGCTGCTGTAGAAGGCGTGCTCGGTCATCACTTGCAACTCCATACTATTGCCAGCCGCACGTATGCGGCAGAGGCAGAACTGCGCCGTCGCTCGTCTTCCTTCCCCACCGGACTTCCCCGGCGCACCCAATTACGAACCTGCGGTTGTATGCGGCAGGGGCCGCGCAAGGCAGGGGCGGAAAAAGGGCGAAGTCAGGAAACCGATTGTCGACTATGGCGATAGTTAGCCAAGTGTTAACGGCAGACACACGGCGGGGTTGTGACGTTGTTTGGCCGTATTTGCGGCGATCCTGTGGCAGAACGCGCGCAAAATGTGCATCAAGCTGCCAATACGCCCCTGGTTCCGCCTGCAATCAGCATCGCGGCATCGGCCAGCGGAATCATCGGTGGCGCAGCGGATGCAACCGCAAGGTAACGGGGTTCCCACTTGGGATCGAACTTTGCCTTGAATGCACGAAGGCCCGCAAAGTTGTAGAAATGTCCGCCGTGCTGGAAGATCGCCGCACCAAAACGGTTCCACAACCTGACACCGCGCCGCGCCTCAAGCCCCGACAACGGGGCCATGCCCATTGAGAAGCTCTTTATACCCTGAGCCTTCAGGCGAAGCATCAACTCGGTGAACAGAAAGTCCATCACGCCAGCGGGTGCGCTTTTCGAATGGCGCATCAGGTCGATCGTCGCCTGCGGCTGACCTTCGGCCCACATGAGGTTAGCGAAAGCCACCACCCGGCCCTGATGCCTCACCAGGATCATGGGCCAGCGGGCCAGCCAATCACGATCGAACCGCCCAACCGAGAAACGTTTCTCTCGTGTCTTCTTTGTGACGAGCCATTCGTCCGAAATTGCGGCAAGTTCCGTCAGCAGGTCCGCGCCATGCGGGGGCGGCACTATGTCGAGTGTAAGGCCGTCGCGCCCCGCCCGGGCATGGGCGGCACGCAGTTTCTTGCGTGAGGCACCGTCAAGGTTGAATCCCTCAAGATCGACAACACCACGCTCGCCCAGCTTGTGCAGGCTCAGCCCAAGATCCAGCATCAACGCCAGATCGCCCTCTCCTACCTCGTAGAATACGGGTCTGGCCCCTGCCCTGAGGGCGGTGTCACAAAAAGCCCAGCCCAACTCCGCCGCCGTGTCATCGGGTCCGACCGGACCGCCAAGCGCGATCCACGATCGCCCATGGACACCAAACATCAGAAAACCGCGCCCGTCGTCCGAGAACATTAGCGATTTATCACCCGTAAGGGCAAGACCGGCATCAGGATCGGACTGCCGCGCGACTATCGCGGCCGCCCGCTGCAATTCGTCGGCGCCGGGTTTAGCCGGATGAAGGCGGGGCACGCGCAGCAACAATGTCAGCGCAGAGACCGCTACGATAAGCGCCAATATCAGGCCCGCTCGAAGGGCGCGTGGGGCACCCTTGTCGGTCGCAAATTGCCACCAGAGTTCGGAGGAATAGGGTGTGCTCTTGTGCGCGAAGACCAGAACGAATCCTACGGACAGGATCAGGCCGAGAATCAGCAGGAACCAGAACGGAGAGAACGCTCCGTGCACAAGACTGGATCTGCGGTTGAATTCACGCCGGAAAGGCAGAAGGATCAGGATCGCAACGCCAAGCGCCAGCGCTCCTTCGACATCCAGCGCGTTGATCAGCGAGACGACCACACCCGCCGCCATTGCACCAAGCGCCAGCAGATAGGCACCGAGGCTGCGCCGTGCGACACCCAGAGCCAGCACAATCAGTACCGCGCCAAGGACGCTGGACAGAAGCGCGCCGCCTTCAAGCAGCACCAGCGGAAACACCTTTTCCAGCGCCTCGGCCGTCTCGGTATAGGAAGGGATAAGGGCGGCAAACGACATCCACAGGCCCGCGCCAAAGATCATCGCCGCCAGCACCACAGGGGCCATCGGACTGATTGCGCCCAGTGTAGGTCCGAGCGTCGCCAGGGCACGCCCCAGCCGCCCCCCCGGCTGCTGTCCGGCGGCACCGCGAACGACCACCAAGGCCTCGTAAAGCGCAAGAACCGCCAGCGCGGCAAGGAACGGGACGATGAAATAGATCAGGCGGAACAGCAAAAGACCCGCCGCCGCAGTGTCGATGGGAACGGTTGCCGGTAGTGCCGCAAGAACCACCGTCTCGAAAACGCCGACACCACCGGGGACATGGCTCATGATGCCCGCCATGGTCGCGACGGCGAAGATGCCGATGAAGGGCGTGAACCCAAGCTCGCCCGAAGGAAGCAGCAGGTACAGGGTCATTGCGGCGAAGACGATATCACCAAAGCTGAAAAGCGCCTGCCCGAACAGGACCGGCAGCGACGGCGCACGAATGGTGAACCGGCCAAGCTTGATGCTGCCGTTCAGTGCCCCGGCGATGACAAGCGGCAGAACGATCACCAGGATCGCACCGATCGAGGCCCATCGCATCAACGGCAGGGGCAGCGGCGAAAGCTCTCCCAAAAGGTCGGGATAGAGCGCGACCGCACCCAGCCCCATGACCGTCGCGGCAAGGCCATAGGAGACGGCCGCAAAGGTAGAAACTGCCGCAACATCAAAGGCGTCGAGACCAAGGCCGGAATAGATGCGATATCGGACCGCGCCGCCTGAAACCGCGCTTAACCCGATGGTGTTGCCAAAGGCATAGGCCATCAATCCGCCCGTCACGGTGATGCCAAGTGGCAGCGGCTTGCCGATATAGCGCAGCGCGGACCAGTCGTATCCAACCAGGCACAGATAACCGCCAAGCGTGGCAAGCAGCGCCAGAACCAGTGTCAGGGCCGGCGTGGCGTGAACCTGCACCATCACGTCCGACAGCTTTACGTCCGCCAGAAGCCGCGAGACCGCATAAAGGCCAAAACCGAAAAGCGCGACAGCCAGGGCATAGGGAAACGCCGCGCGCAAGGTTTGCCAGATGCCTGCGGCCTTTTCGGATAGGGGCATGATTCTCAACAACTGGCCTTTGCGAAAGTCTTTGCGCGGGATTCTTACCTAAAGCGAGAGCCTCGGCAATCAACTGTGCCGCGCGGCGGGATTTCGCAAGCCGCCTCAGGTGGTCGTTTCGTTGCTCCGCAACCGAAAGCGCTGAATCTTGCCGGTCTGTGTCTTTGGCAGCGCGGCGACGAAGACGATCCGGCGCGGATACTTGTAAGGGGCGATCACCTGCTTCACGTGGGTCTGGAGCAAAAGAACCACAGCACTGTCCGGCTGATGACCACCCGCCAGCACCACATGCGCTTCGACGATCTGCCCGCGCTCTTCGTCCGTTGCTCCGATGACCGCGCACTCCAGCACCGCCGGATGGGAAAGCAGCGCCGCTTCCACCTCTGGTCCGGCAATGTTGTAGCCGGCGGAAATGATCATGTCGTCGCTGCGGGCCGCAAAGTGGAAATAGCCATCCTCGGACTGCCAGAAGCTGTCGCCCGTCAGGTTCCAGCCGTTCTGCACGTATTTCTGCTGCCGCGCATCGCTCATGTAGCGACAGCCCGTCGGCCCCCGCACGGCAAGGCGTCCGACCTCTCCGCGCGGCTTCTCGCGTCCTTCGTCATCGACGATCCGCGCCTCATAGCCCGCAACGGGACGGCCGGTGCTGGCCGGGCGGTGGTCGTCGAAGCGGTTGGTGATGAAGATGTGCAGCATCTCGGTCGCGCCGATGCCATCCAGCATCGGCTTGCCGGTGCGGGCGATCCATTCCTCATAGACCGGGGCGGGCAGTGTCTCCCCCGCCGAGACGGCGGCACGCAGCGAGGACAGATCCGCCCCATCCGCCATCGCCTTCAGCATCACGCGATAGGCGGTGGGCGCGGTGAAGCACACGGTCGCCCGCAGTGACTGGATGATCTCGATCATGTTTGCGGGCGTCGCCTGTTCCAGCAGCGCCGCCGCCGCACCGAAGCGCAGCGGAAAGACGGCCAGCCCGCCGAGACCGAAGGTAAAGGCAAGCGGTGGCGAGCCGACAAAGACATCCTCAGGTGTAACCCCAAGCACCTCTTTCGCGTAGCCGTCGGCTATGATCAGCAAGTCGCGATGGAAATGCATCGTGGCCTTGGGCTCGCCCGTGGTCCCCGAGGTAAACCCCAGAAGGGCTACGTCGTCACGTCCTGTCGGCGGCGGGGCAAAGCGGACGGACTTGGAAAGCGCGATGCGGTCAAGTTCCGCGTCATGGTTCGCGGTGCCGTCAAAGCCCACGACCTGCTTCAGATGGCGCGAGTCCTTGGCGCACAGCACCAGTTCTTCCATCAGCCGCGTATCGCACAGCGCCAGCCCCACCTCGGCCTTGTCCACGATCTTGGCCAACTCGCCCGCGCGCAGCATTGGCATGGTGTTGACAACTACCGCGCCCGCCTTGGTCGCGGCCAGCCAGCAGGCAACCATGGCCGGGTTGTTGGCAGAACGGATCAGAATGCGATTTCCTGGCTTTACGCCATAATCTTCAACCAGAGCATGAGCGATACGGTTGGACCAGTCGGTCAACTCTTTATAGGTGCGCTGACGGCCGTTGCCGATAAGCGCCACGTTGTCGCCAAAGCCGCGCTCTACCATGCGGTCGGTAAGTTCAACGGCTGCATTCAGCCATTCGGGATAGTCAAATCCATCAAGGGGCAACTCCGGCCATTCATCCGGCGGCGGCAGCGAGGCCCGAGTGAAACCGTCGCTATGCCCTGATGGACCGAGAGGTGTCATTGGGCACCTGAAACGGGTATCACAGCCGTCGCCTCGATCTCGACTTTCGCGCGGTCTTCGACCAGCGCCACCACCTGCACCAGCGCCATCGCCGGATAATGCGCGCCCATCACCTCGCGATAAGCCCGCCCCAAGTCCTTGAGCCGCGAAAGGTATTCGCTCTTGTCCGTCACATACCACGTCAGCCGCACGACATGTTCCGGCCGCGCCCCACCCTCTGCCAGCACGGCCACGATGTTTTCCAGCGCCTGACGGACCTGCCCGACGAAATCGTCTGTGCCAAAGGTCTGATCGGCCTGCCAGCCGATCATCCCGCCGGTAAAGACCATCCTGCCTTCGGCAGCGATACCGTTGGAATAGCCCGGCGTCGCTTTCCAATGCGCAGGGTGCAGGACCTGATGCGACACGGTCATATCTCCTTCTGGTGCGCAGCCAGGCGGGCGCGCATATCTTCTGGCCAGGGCGTTGCGCTTAGGCTTCCCTCTACCCACACCAGCGTTACCTCGACGGAAAGCCGCAACTCACCATTGCCCCGCCCGACGATCAGGAAAGTGACGGAGCTTGCCCCCAGCCGCACCACCTCCAGCGTGAACTCCAGCTTGTCCCCCAAACGGGATGGCGCCCGGAAATTCGCCTCCAGCCGCGCGGTCGGCACGCCCGAGACCGCCTTCATCATCTCGGCGTAGGATCGCCCTACCTCATCGGCAAAGAAGTTTTCCGTGACCGAGTTCACCATTTCGAAATAGCGGGGATAAAACACGATCCCCGCCGGGTCGCAGTGGTTGAACTCGATCTGGATGGTGCGGGTATAGGCCATCGCCCTTAGTTGTTCGCTTCTGGCGGCAGGAAATCGACATCGTGCCGGGCGGAGGCTTCGATCACCGCCGGAACGTCGGTCATCTCGTGCAGCGTCTCGAAAAGCGCCCGCAGCTTGCCCGCAGGCGAGACCCAGAAGAGCGCCTTCACCGGCTTGTCGGACTTGTTGAAATAGCCATGCGGCACCCCGCGCGGCATGCGCACAAGATCGCCCGCCTTGGCCGTTTGCCAGACACCGTCAAGCTTCAGTTCAAGCTGTCCTTCCTGCACCAGGATAAACTCATCTTGAGTGGGATGGATATGAACGGGCACGAACTGCCCCGGCAGGGAATTCGCCTCGAATGCAAAGGTCGCATCGCAATCCGCCTTGGGGAAATAGCGTTGCCCCAGGATGTTCCACTCGATCCCTTCGATCCCTGAGCCATCCTTCGTGATACCGCCGTCAAGTGCCGTCATGTCATTTCCCCTGTTCAACCGGCGCCAAGGACAGCGCGGGCAATGATGATTTTCTGCACGTCGCTTGCCCCTTCATAGATGCGAAGCGCCCTGATTTCACGATAAAGACTTTCGATGGCAAAGCCCTTGCGCACACCGTCGCCGCCATGCAGCTGCAACGCCGTGTCGATCACGCGCTGCGCCGCCTCGGTTGCGTGCAGCTTGGCCATCGCGGCCTCGCGGCTGATCCTTGGTGCGCCCATGTCCTTGGCCCAGGCCGCGCGGTAGACCAGCAGGGCCGAGGCGTCGATATCCAGCGCCATGTCGGCCAGGTGACCCTGCACCATCTGCATCTCGGACAACGGCTGGCCGCCGATCCGCCGCGCCCTCACCCGCTTCAGCGCCTCGTCCAGCGCACGGCGCGCAAATCCCAGCGCCGCCGCACCCACGGTCGGACGAAAGACATCCAGCACCGACATTGCGATCTTGAACCCCTGCCCGGCCTCGCCGACCAGCGCCGCCTCGGGCAGGCGCACGTCGCGCAGGCTAAGACGGGCCAGTGGATGCGGAGCGACCACCTCGATCCGCTCCACAACCTCAAGACCGGGCGTATCGGCAGGCAGAAGAAATGCCGACAGCCCCTTCGTTCCCGGCGCTTCGCCAGAACGGGCGATGATCACATATACGTCCGCAATTCCGCCGTTCGAAATATAGGTCTTTTCGCCGTTCAACACCCAGCCGCCTGATATCCGCTCGGCACTGGTGGCGGTTCCCGCGACATCCGATCCCGACGCAGGCTCGGTCAGTGCAAAGCCGGAAATCGCCCGTCCCTCACGGGTCCGTGACAGCCATTTCCGCTGCTCGGCAGTCCCGAACAAGCTGACCGCGCCCATGCCCAGGCCCTGCATGGCAAAGGCAAAATCCGCCAGCCCGTCATGCCGCGCCAGTGTCTCTCTGATCAGGCACAGGCTGCGCACGTCCAGCGGCTCGCCCTCGCCCGCACCACTGTGGGCCAGCCAGCCGCCCTGCCCCAACGCCGCAACCAGCCCCTTGCAGGCGGCGTCCACATCATGGTGATCGACGGACAGGTTGGCGGCCGCCCAAACCTCCAGCGCCTCGGCCAACTCCCGGTGGCGCGGCTCGAAGAAAGGCCAGTCAAGGAAGCTGCGGTCAGCCATACTTCTTTCGTTCCCAAATATCCTCGGGGGTGCGGGGGTGGAAAACCCCCGCTCTGCCCTCAGTACCCTGCGAAGACAGGTTTCTCCCTGGCAACAAACGCACGATAGGCACGCTCGAAATCCTTGGTCTGCATGCAGATCGCCTGCGCCTGCGCCTCGGCCTCGATCGCGGCCTCCAGTCCCATGTCCCATTCCTGCACAAGCTGCGTCTTGGTGACGCCATGGGCAAAGGTCGGACCGTCGGCAAGCCGGGTGGCCAAGGCCATCGCCTCGGCATCCAGATCGCCCGCCGGATGAAGGGCATTCCAGAAGCCCCAGCGTTCGCCTTCAACCGCGCTCATCGTCCGTCCAGTGTATAACAGCTCGGCCGCCCGGCCCTGCCCGATGATGCGTGGCAGCATGGCGCAGGCGCCCATGTCGCAGCCCGCAAGTCCGACGCGAGTAAACAGAAAGGCGCATTTCGCCTCGGGCGTCGCCAGCCGAAGGTCCGCGGCCATGGCGATGATCGCCCCCGCGCCAACGCAGATGCCATCGACGGCGGCGATGATCGGCTTTCCGCAACCGATCATCGCCTTGACCAGATCGCCGGTCAGACGGGTGAAGGCCAGCAGATCCTTCATCGGCAGGCCGATCAGTGGACCGATGATTTCATGCACATCCCCACCCGAACAGAAGTTGCCGCCGTTCGAGGCAAAGATGACCACATCCACGTCGCTTGCGCCTACCAACGCGCGGAAGGTATCGCGCAACTCGGCATAGCTTTCGAACGTAAGCGGGTTTTTCCGCTCGGGCCGGTTCAGCCGGATCGTCGCGATCCGGTTCTGGACCGACCACAGGAAATGCCGGGGCTGAAGAGTGGCAAGTTCGGTCATGCAGACCCTCGCATGCGTTTGAGAATGTCCGTCATCGCATCAAGCTCGCTATCAGACAAATTGCCGAACAGCATTCCGATTTCCCGCTCGTGTTCGGCCGCCAATAGCTCGAACCGCGTCAGACCCTCGGGGGTCAGGGCCACAAACACGGTCCGCCGATCCGCTTCGGAAGGCGAGCGGCGCACGAGGCCATCCTTTTCCAGCCGGTCCACCACCGTCGTCGCATTGCCGTTCGAGACCAGCAGCATCCGCGACAGTTCCGACATGGTGACACCGTCGCGGCGGCGATAAAGCGCGGCCAGAACATCGAAACGCGGCAGCGTGGTGTCATGCCCTGTGCGCAGGAATTCCCGCAGATGGGATTCGGCCATGCGGGTGACGCCAAGCAGGCGGATCCACATCTTCAGTCGGCGTTTCGACAGCGGGTCGGTCATGTCTCGCCACCCGAAATCGCAATTGCCTGACCGTTGACGCCTTCTGCACCGGGGCTGCACAGCCAAAGCGCGGTTGCTGTCACCTCGGATGGAGCGAAGATGCGGTTCTGCGGGCTCATTGCCTCTAGCGCCGCGCGGGCGGCTTCGGGGGTTCGGCCGGTCTTTTCAACGATCACCGCGATGGTATGGTCGGTCATCTCGGTATCCAGGAACCCCGGGCAGATCGCGTTCACCGTCACCGGAAGACGTGCAACCTCCAGCGCCAGCGATCGGGTCAGGCCGATGACACCATGCTTCGCGGCGGCATAGGGCGCGATCTTGGCATAGCCCTTTAGTCCTGCGGTCGAGGCGACGGCGATCAGCCTGCCCCACCCTTTCATCTGATCCAACCCCTCCCGAAATGTCAGAAAGGTTCCGGTCAGATTGACCGCCAGCATCGCCTGCCATTGGTCCAGCGTCGTGCGTCCAAAGGGCGCGGAATCGGCGGCCCCCGCATTGGCTATGACGATGTCACAAGGTCCGGCGGCGGCGAATAGCGCCTTTACGCTCGCCTCATCCGTGACATCCGCCGGAACCGCACGAATGGCTGCGTGACCCGCCGCCGTCTTTGCCAGCGCGTTTTCACGACGACCGGCAATCACCACCTCGGCCCCGGCGCGGGCAAAACCCAGCGCCATATCCGCGCCAACACCCGATCCGCCGCCCGTCACCAGCACCCGTTTGCCCGCAAGCGTCATGCCCGGATCACCTCTTGCGCACGCTCGGCCAGTCGCCGTGCCTGTTCTGCACCGGTCAGATATGGCAGCGGCCATCTGGTGCCCGCATCGCCCAAGGTCAGGGCCGCGTGCAAAGTCCAGTAGGGATCGGCCAGATGCGGACGGGCAAGGCAGGCCAGATCGGCGCGTCCGGCCAAGAGGATGGAGTTGACGTGATCCGGCTCTGTGATGTTGCCGACCGCCATGGTCGCAAGGCCCGCCTCGTTTCGGATCCGGTCGGAAAACGGCGTCTGAAACATGCGCCCGTAGACCGGCCGCGCCTCGGTGCTGGTCTGCCCGGCCGAGACGTCGATGATATCCGCGCCCACCTGCGAAAAAGCCTTCGCGATGGCGACGGCCTCGGCAGGGGTGACGCCGTCGTCACCAACCCAGTCATTGGCCGAGATGCGGACCGACATCGGTTTGTTCTTAGGCCAAGCCGCGCGCATTGCCGCAAAGACCTCAAGCGGATAGCGCAGGCGGTTTTCAAGGCTACCGCCATACTCATCGGTACGAATGTTCGATTTTGGTGATATGAACGAAGAAATTAGATAGCCATGCGCGGCATGAAGTTCGATCATGTCAAAACCCGCGCGGGCCGCCATATGCGTTGCAGACACAAATTCATCACGAACCCGGTCCATATCTGCGCGATCCATCGCTTTTGGCGCCGGGTTGTGCCGCGACCACGCTAGGGCCGAGGCCGACAAGGTAGGCCAGTTGCCCGTGGCCAGCGGCAGATCAGCTTCCTCCCACCCAAGCTGGGTAGACCCTTTGCGGCCGGAATGCCCGATCTGGCAGCAGACCTTTGCCCGCGTCTCGGCATGAATGAAGTCGACCAGCCGCTTCCAGTTGGCCTCATGCTCTGGCGCGTAAAGCCCCGGACAACCGGGAGTGATGCGACCCTCGGGCGAGACGCAGGTCATCTCGGTGTAGACCAGCCCTGCCCCACCCTTTGCCCGTTCGGCGTAGTGCACGAAATGCCAGTCGGTCGGGCAGCCGTCGACCGCACGATATTGCGCCATGGGAGAGACGACGACGCGGTTCTGCAACTCCATATCGCGCAACCGGAACGGGGCGAACATCGGCGACCGTCCCGGAACACCACCCGACTGCTTTTGAAACCAGTCCTCGGCATCACGAAGCCATTTCGGATCGCGAAGGCGCAGATTTTCATGGCTGATACGCTGGCTGCGCGTCAGCAGCGAATAGGCGAACTGCGGGCTGTCGAGGTCAAGATACCGTTCGATCTGCTCGAACCACTCCAGACTGTTGCGCGCCGCCGATTGCAGCCGCAATACCTCGATCCGGCGCTCGTCCTGATAGCGTCCAAATGCCTCGCCCATCGTAGGCTCGCTGTGCAGAAGCTTGGCCAGCGCAATCGCGCTGTCGAAGGCCAGACGGGAACCGGAACCGATCGAGAAATGCGCCGTCGCCGCAGCATCGCCCATCAGCACCACGTTCTCATGATGCCATTGCTCACAGATAATGCGGGGGAAGTTCATCCAAACGGCCGATCCGCGCAGATGCGCGGCGTTCGACATCAGCGCATGGCCACCCAGATGGCGTGCGAAGATGCGTTCGCAAGTGGCGACCGTGTCTTCCTTAGACATATGTTCGAAGCCCCAGGCATCCCATGTGGCCTGCGAGCATTCGACGATGAATGTCGCCGTATCCCGGTCGAACTGATAGGCGTGGGCCCAGACCCAGCCATGATCGGTCTTCTCAAAAATGAAGGTGAAGGCGTCGTCGAACTTCTGATGCGTGCCAAGCCAGACGAACTTGCACAGGCGACGGTCTATGTCGGGGCGGAATACATCCTCGTACTCGCGGCGGACAATCGAGTTGATGCCGTCGGCCGCGACGACAAGGTCATAGTCCTGGCGGTAATCTTCGGCCGATTTGAACTCGGTCTCGAACCGCAACTCGACTCCCAATTCGCGCGCCCGCTCCTGCAGGATGACAAGGATGCGTCGGCGACCGATGCCGGCAAAACCATGGCCGCCGGACACCGTGCGCACCCCGTCGTGAACGACGGTGATATCGTCCCAATAGACGAAGTCGGCCTTGATGGCAGAGGTGCTGACGGGGTCATTCCGCGCCATGTTCGACAGTGCGTCGTCCGACAGAACAACGCCCCAGCCGAAGGTATCATTGGCGCGGTTCCGCTCCAGCACCGTGATCTGGTGCGAAGGGTCGCGCAGTTTCATCGAGATCGCGAAATAAAGCCCCGAGGGGCCGCCGCCCAGGCAAAGAATCCGCATCGCGCCCTCTCGAGGTTCAGCTTCCCGCAATGTCGTCAAGCGTGGCATCGGCCGAAAACAATTTCAAGCTTGAAATTTCTGGCTTGGAAAATCACGGCTCCGCGTTCATTATTGCCGTCATGGAAAACCGCCTTTTCTTTGCAGAATGAATGCCCGGCCGGTGGTCGGTGTGATGGGTCTTGGCTCGATGGGCCTCGGCATTGCGCAGGTCTTTGTGCAGTCGGGCTTTGAGGCTCTGGCGACCGATACCAACACACAAGCCCGAGAGATGGCTGCAGCCAGACTGGGTCAGACGCTTGCCGCGCGGGTGTCCGTCGGCAAAATGAGCGAAGATGAGCGGTCTGCTATTCTCGCACGTTTCCATGTGGTTGCCGAGCCAGAAGCAATGGCGAAAGCAGCACTGATCATCGAAGCCATCATCGAGGACAAGCTTGCAAAGCAGGCGCTGTTTGCCCGGCTGGAGCGGGTTACGGACCACACGGCCGTTCTGGCCAGCAACACCTCGTCCCTCTCCATTACCGCTCTGGCCCAAGGGCTTGCGAGGCCAAATCGTCTGGTCGGCATGCACTTCTTCAACCCCGCGCCCGTGATGCGGCTGGTCGAACTGGTGGCGCATGACGGCAGCGACCCAGACGCAATTGCCCTGGCGCGGAAAGTGGCCGAGGCGGCCGGGAAGGTCGTGATCGAATGTCGGGATCGCCCGGGTTTTGTCGTCAATCGCTGTGCCCGGCCTTTCTACGGAGAGGCGCTGGCATTGATCGGGGAAGGCCGCTCGGCGCGCGAAATTGATGCCGCCATGCTCGCGGCTGGCTATCGCATCGGGCCGCTGTCGCTGATTGATCTGATTGGGGCCGATGTTCATCTGGCCGCGACTGAGGGGATTTATTCGGCCATGGGCGCAAATCCCCGCTATCATGTGTTCCAGCCATTGAAAGATCAGGTAGCGGACAGAAATCTAGGTCGAAAGACCGGTAAGGGGTTCGTCTTCCCTGATGATCCCGGACTGCCGCCCAAAGATGCAGCCGCAATCCGGGAAAGGATTGAAGCGACAATGGTCAACGAGGCGGGCTGGCTGCTTGCAGAGGCCGGGGTGGAGCAAACCGGTATCGACACGGCCATGAAACTTGGCCTGAACTTTCCGCGTGGGCCGTTCGAGATACTGCAGGCAGAGGGGCCAGCACGCATCCTGCGGCAGCTTCACGATTTGGAAGCTGTCGCGCCCCCGCAATTGAAAGGCAGGTATCTTCCCTGCCCCGCCTTGAAGGAGCAGGCATGACCGAGGTGTTCATCTGCGCCACGCGCCGCACGCCGATCGGACGGTATGGCGGTTCGCTTGCCAGGGTCCGACCGGATGATTTGGCGGCCCTTGTGATCGACGGTCTGCTTGATCTGCATCCAGACGTCGAGGTTGATGAGGTGATCTTTGGCTGTGCCAATCAGGCTGGCGAGGACAACCGCAATGTGGCCCGCATGGCCGTGCTTCTGTCGCGCCTGGGTGAAACCGTCCCTGCGCTCACGGTGAACCGTTTGTGCGCCAGCGGTCTGGATGCCGTGATTGCGGGCGCCAGAGCGGTTCGCGATGGCGCCGATATCATTATTGCCGGTGGGGTCGAAAGCATGACCCGTGCGCCTTTCGTGATGGGCAAAGCTGATAGCGCTTATGCGCGGACACCCGAGATTTTCGATACCACCATTGGCTGGCGTTTCGTCAACGATCGGCTGGCAGCATCCTTTGGCAGCGAATCCATGGGCCAGACCGCAGAGAACATCGCCCATGAACATGCGATCTCTCGCGCTGATCAGGATGCCTATGCGCTGCGCAGTCAAAGGCGCTATGACGCGGACTGGCACGCCGCAGATATTCTACCTGTCACCGTCCCGGCGACGAAAGGCGAACCAACGAGCGTCACGCGAGATGAGCATCCACGCGAAACCACGCTGGCAAAGCTGTCCGAGCTTCCGACACCGTTCCGCAAAGGCGGAAGCGTCACCGCAGGCAATGCAGCCGGTGTGAACGACGGGGCTGCGGCGTTGCTGTTGGCTTCCACCGCCGCGGTGAAGCGATTTGGGCTGGAACCGCTGGCCCGTATCGGTGCGAGCGCCGCCGCCGGGGTTGCGCCCCGCGTAATGGGACTTGGACCTGTTGCAGCGCTTAGTCGCTTGAAAACACGGGCCGGCAAGGACGTGCGGGACTACGATGTGATCGAATTGAACGAGGCCTTCGCAGCGCAGGTGCTTGCCTGTACCCGGGCGTGGGGTTTGGCGGACGATGATCCGCGCGTGAATGCCAAGAGTGGGGGGATCAGCATGGGACATCCGTTAGGCATGACTGGCGCCAGGATCGCTGGTGCCGCAGCCCGGCGTTTGCAGGAAAGCCAGGGAAATTCGGCGCTTGTGACCCTTTGCGTCGGCGTAGGTCAGGGCGTGGCGCTTGAATTACTAAAAGCTTAGTTAACTCAGTTGCATATAACGGAAAACTCAAGTGATGGCTCAAGTGGAAATGCAGAACAAGAATTCGGGAAGTTTCTAGTTATGTCAGAAGGTTCCGGTTACTTCCTATATCACTCCATCGGCCAGTATCCTGGAAAATCCAGAGCTTTGTCCGGTGCAATGGCAGAATTCGCCAACGTCTGGGGTAGCTCCGATGACGGACAATGGTCTTATGCACTCTCCCGCCGCGCCGCCTTCATCGACCGCTGGCGTGCGATCATCGGTGCTCCAGAGGGGACGGTGACGACCTGCGAGAACATCACCCAGGGCCTGCACATGCTGTTGATGGCCCTGCCCGAGGGCGCGCTGCGCGGCAGGCGCATCCTGGTCGGGGCAGACTGCTTTCCGTCAAATCACTTCCTGCTGACCGGAATGCAAGAGCGTCTGGGCTATACCCTGCAAACCGTCCCGATGCGCCAGGGCGCGGCCTGGGTCGAGGATGAGGACTATCTTGCCGCCTGGACGCCTGAGGTCACGCTTGCTCTGGTGACCTGGGTCAGTTCCACTTCGTCCCATTGCGTCGACCTTCATGCAATGGTGGCACATGGTCGCCGGATGGGCTCGATCGTCGGCGTCGACATCACGCAGGCTGCTGGCCTTCTGCCCTATGACGTTACCAGTCCGGTGGTTGACTTCACGCTGTCGACCAGCCTGAAATGGATGTGCGGCACCCCCGGCGCAGGAATTCTGCACGTCGCCGACCCTCTCATCCAGACCTGCCAGCCCGCGCTGCGGGGGTGGTTCAGCCAGGAGAACCCGTTTTCCTGGGCGTTGGACAAATTCGCCTATGCGCCGGACATCCGCCGCTTCGACAACGGCACACCCGGCGTCATGGCGGCGGTCGCGTCGCTGCCTGCGCTCGACTGGCACGCTGGGCAGGACCGGGCAGCGATTGTCGCGCAGAACCGCGCGATGACTGCGCGCCTGATTGAGGCGGCGGATGAAATCGGCCTGCCACTGGTGACACCACGCGCAGAAAGCCAGCGCGGCGGCAGCCTGATGTTTCGGCTCGCTTCGCCTGAAAAAGCGACGGCAGTTCTGGCAGGGCTGCGCGAACGCAAGCTTTACGCCGATGCGCGCGGGCCGGTGCTGCGCTTGTCGCCCGGAATCGTCACCACGAACGAGGGCGTGGAACGAATGGTCGGGGCATTGGCCGAACTGGCGCGTTGACGCATCCTCAGGCGAAGCTGCGGATCGTCGCCAGCGCACCGTCCAGTGCCTTGCCCTCTTCGTCCTTCAGCGCCGCCTCGCGCAACCTGCGAGCCCAGTCGGCTGCATCTTTGCGCTCGGCAACCAGAGCGATGCCCTCGATCACCCGGTCAAACTTGGACTGTCCGCGCGCATGGGTGTCGGAATAGCCCTTGATCAGACGGCGGCACCGGATGACCTCGACCGCGAGGTCGTAGCTTGCCGGCAGATAGCCCATCGCCAGCACCAGCCAGTTTTCCACATGCGCCACCTCCTGGCGATGCCGCAACGTGCGTAGGCGCCAGCCGCGCAATCCCCCAAGCGCGTGCAGCATCAGGAAGGCGCGCAAGCTGTCCGATCGCAGCCGCCGCCCCCGGTTGAACCAGCGGTCCAGCCGCGCCATCCATGCGGGGTTGGCCTCAACCCTTGCGCCAAGCGTGGCTGGCAGCATTCCCGCGATTTCTTCCGCGCGGGGATGCATGAACTCGGTCACTTGGATCAGATTGGCCTCTGTTGCCCCCATCTCGCCCCGGATGCGGGCGAAACGAACAGAGCGGGTCTTCAGATCGGCAACACGAATGACGTCGTCATAGGCCATGGCGTTGGCAATGTATTTGGCGGCCTCTTGAGTCAGCAGATAACCATTGGCTGCGGTATCCTTGGCAAGGATCGGATCAATGCGATCCAGATAAGCACGACCATAGGCCAGATCCTGGAAATCGACGACCTTGCGCAAGCCCGGCAGCGCCAGTTCGGCAACGTTCCGTGGAAACGCCGCGATCCGCGCCTCCAGAGCCTGCCATTGCGTCATGAGGCGCTGCGGCCCTATAGGCTTCAGAGTTGATTTTTCGGACGTTGCGCGCTGTCCACCGCTTTCGGACGCCGCGACGAAGCCAGCCTCAAAGGCGCGCAAGGATGGTTCAATCCCTTTGCCGCCGGCACGAATGGCGGCCTCAAAAGCCTCGCGCGGAAAGGGCAGCGCGCCAGAGGCAGCAAGCGCGCCAAGCAGACTTGCCGAGATGACCGAACCGGCACCGACAGCGACGGCGTCGAAGTCAGCAGCGATCATCGTGCGGGACATCATGCGCGCTGCCGCCAGTGCCTCTTCCGAACTGGCTATGCCGTCGCCGGGCACTGATTTCTCTGACACCGCCAGAACACGGTGGGATGATGTGATCAGCATCGTCCGCTGCGGGGTCACGAAACCGCGCATGATGGCACGCCCGGCCTCCATCAACTCGGCGGCAATCAGGATATCCACGTCGCCAGCGGCAGGAAGCAATGAAAACACGGGCTGGCGCTGGCCCGCGGGACACATCTCAAGGTAATAGATTGTGGCACCCGTGCGCTGCGCCACGCCTGCCACAGAAGTCGCCTGGCAATCATAGCCAGAGGCGCGCGCCACATCCTCGATCCAGCCAGCCAGGACACCGCCGCCCTGTCCGCCCACGGCCATGACGGCCAGCTTGACGACGCCACCCAGCTTTGGGTCGGGAACAAGCGGCTCCAGGTTTTCCCGTATCGTCATGCCGCCCCCTCGAACCGCAGCCTGCGGCCCTCCCGGCGCGTTTGCAGCCAGCCGATGACGCTGGCGCGGAAGCTGGCCATCCGTCGTTCCCAGACGCCCGGATTATGCACCACATCGGCCCGGTAGAACGACGGGCATAGCACGGCAGCGTCCGCGACCTCGCCGCAGTTGCCGCAACCGACGCAGGACTGGTCGATGCTGGCTACTGGATCGTCCCGCAGCGGATCGTCCAGCTTTTTCAACCCCAGCGAAGGACAACCGGACAGACGCATGCAGGCGTGGTCGCCGGTGCAGATCGCCTCATCCACACCAAAGCGTGGCGCCTCGACGCGACGACCTTCGCGGATCGCCTGTTGGCGCAAAGGCTTCTCTCGTCGCTGACGGTTCAGCATGCATTCGGAGGAAGCGACGATGACCTTCGGCCCCGGTGCATCGGTGGTCAGAGCCTCGCGGAACAGATCGCGCAGCTTGCCGACCTCATAGGTGTTAGAAACCTCTCTCACCCAGTCGATGCCGATCCCCTTCACTGCCTTGGAGATCGGGTTCTTGGTCGCCTTGGTAGCGTTGTCGGCGCGGGACGACATGACATCCTGCCCGCCGGTCGCGGCAGAATAGTAGTTGTCCACCACCACAGCCAGACCATCGGACTTGTTGAAAGCCATGTTGGTGAAAGAGGACGACAGCCCGTTATGCCAGAAGCCGCCATCGCCTATGATCGAGATCGGCCGCCGCTCGCCCCCGCCATCGAAGGCGCCATTGGCGGCAGGACCCAGGCCATAGCCCATGGTCGCGCCGCCAATCTCGAACGGGGGCAGCGACCCGAACAGGTGGCAGCCGATATCAGCGCTGATCTGGTGCTTGCCCAGATCCTTTTGCACCAGCTTCAGCGCCGCAAAGATCGGCCGTTCCGGGCAGCCGGTGCAGAACCCCGGCGGTCGGATCGGCACGGTCTTTGACAGATCGGGAATGGTGGGTTGCGACGTATTCGGTGCGCGGACCTGCGCAGGTAAGAGGTCTGCCGAGGTTTCCCGCAGGAAGGCGGTGATCCCGTCCAGCATGACCTGGCCGGTGTATTCCCCGGCCATAGGCAGCATGCCCTTGCCGTGCAATTTTACCTTGCTGCCAGCGCGGTAAAGGAAGGTCGAAAGGTTCTGCTCGATGAACTCCGGCTGGCCTTCCTCGACCACCAGCAGATGATCCTTGCCCTCGGCAAAGGCTATGAATTCTTGCGAAACAAGGGGGTAGGTGACGTTCAGGACATAGATCGGCACTTGCGTCTCGCCGTACAGATCAGCCAGCCCCAGACGCTGCAAGGCACGGATTACGCCGTTGTACATGCCGCCTTGCGTGACGATGCCGACCTTGGCGTCCGTTGGTCCGAACAACTCGTTCAGCTTGCTCTCAAGGATGTATCGCTCGGCGGCGGGCCAGCGGTTCTTCACCTTGTCCTGTTCATGCGCATAGGACATCGGCGGTAGCACGACCCGCGCGAAATCGCTGCGGGGACTGGACAGCGCCTCTCGCACGCTCAGCTTCGGGCGCTGATTGTCGCGGGTGCGGAAGGTGCCGGTCACATGGCAAGACCGGATACGCATTGTCAGCATGACAGGTGAGTTGCTGGCTTCGGACAGGGCAAAGCCATGCTCCACCGCCTTGACCAACGAGGGCAGGTTCGGGCGCGGGTCCAGCAGCCAGAATTGCGATTTCATCGCGAAGGCATGGCTCCGCTCCTGCATGATCGAGGAACCTTCGCCATAGTCCTCGCCCAGGATCACCAGCGCACCGCCGGTCACACCAGACGATGCAAGGTTCGCCAACGCGTCCGAGGCGACGTTGACCCCGACCGGCCCCTTGAAGCTCACTGCACCGCGGATCGGATAATGCACCGAAGCCGCCAACATGGCCGCCGCCGCCGCTTCGTTCGCGTTGGCCTCGAACCGCACACCAAGCTCGCCCAGCAGTTCTTCCGCGTCGGCCAACACGTCCATCAGATGGCTGATTGGCGCGCCCTGATAGCCGCCGACATAGCCCACACCATTTTCCAAAAGCGCCTTGGTGATGGCGAGGATGCCCTCTCCTGTGAAGGTCTCGCCTTCGCCTTTGCGAAGGTCGGCGATCTGGGCCTTGAAGGAACGCTCAGCCATTTTTCTGGCTCAGACGAGCGGTGCGAAGCGTGATTGGGCGGGCATGTCCGGTTCCTTTGCTGGGGCAGCCCGGTCCGGGCCGCGCGTTGCGGGGGCGGTCAGATTTCGTGCTTGCGGATGTTCAGAAGCATCTTCTGCAGGGTGGCGACAAAGGTGGTCCGCTCATCCTCGGGGATGCCCCGGAACATGTGGTCATGCGCATTGGCCATGTGCGGCCAAAGAGTTTCAAAGGCCGCACGTCCTGCATCGGTGATAAAGACCCGGGTGGCGCGGCTGTCTGAAGTGTCTGCCTCGCGACGCACTAGCCCTTCGGCTGCCAACTGATCCAGCGCGCGACTAAGCGTCGATTGCTCGGCCACGGCGTAAATTGCCAGTTCGCGGATCAGTGGCCCCTCTATGACTGACAGCACCGCAAGCGCGCGCATCTTCGGCGTGCTGAGACCCACATTCCGCATCTGTTCCCGCAAGGTCGCGTTGTAGCGGCCCATGATGCGGTTCATCAGATAGGGCGCGAAGTTGGTGAGGCCGATCTCGCCCAGACGCGCATTGGCGGGGATGCGGCGCTGCTCGGTCATGCGCCAAGCGCCTTCGCCGCGAGATAACCCGATCCGCCGCCAAGACCGGGGCCGGGATGGGTCGAGGCACCGATATGACGCAGCCCCCGCACCGCCGACGTGCCGTTCGCGGAGTTTGCAAACGGACGCCACAGGAAGAATTGGTCAATCGAGCAAGCCCCGCCATAGGGGTCGCCGCCCACAAGGTTGATGTTCATCGCCGCCAGATCAGCCGGAGAGACGGCGCGACGCGACAGCTTGATCTGATCGAAGCTCTTGATGTGGCGGGACAGGATACGCTCGATCCGGTCGGCGAAAGCCTCTCGGGTGGCGTCTGTCCATTCCGAGGCGGTCTCGATCTCGCCCGCCGCATCGCCTTTGATGATGCGGGGCGCGTCGGGGATCTGCAGCCAGAGGATGGCCTTGCCTTCCGGAACGCGCGACGCGTCCAACCGGTGGGGTTGACCGACGCAGATGGTCGGCACGGCGGGCAGCATCCCGCGCTCGGCCTCATTGGCGGACTTCGACACGGATTCGATCCCGTCCGCCAGATGGATTAGCGCCACATCGTCCAAACCCGGTGTCAACCACTCAGGTGCGCGATCAAGCGCATAGTGAAGTTGAAAGTCGCCGCGCCCGTGGCGGAATACCTGCGCGGCGGCTTTATCCTCGGGCAGGCTCACATCCCGCAGCAAGCGGTCCATCAACTGCCCCGGCGCGACGGAGGCGAGGACCGACTTTGCCGCGATGGTCTCGCCCGAGCTCAGCGTGACACCCGTGACGCGCCCGCTTGTCACCTCGATCCGGTCCACATCCGCGCCGGTTCGCACGGTGCCGCCCTTTTCCTCGATCAACCCGCGCAGCGCCGTTGCCGCCTGCCCTGCACCACCCTTGATGACGGGTGCGCCCGCTGCCTCCAGCGCAAAGGCAATGACCCTGCCCATCTTGGCGGAATAAGCGCTTTCCGGCGTCAGGCCGCAGTGCAGAACCCAAGGCGCCCAAAGCGCCTGCGCCAGCGGGCTTTGATACGTCTCCAGCCAGCCGCGCGCAGGTGCCAGAGCTTCGCCGAACCAGGTCATCAGCCCGCGCGGCCCCCTGCGCCGCGCCTGCCCCGCCATCAGCTTTAGCGTGGGCCAGGACCACAATGAACCGCCCAGAAGCGAAAACAGAAAGGGCGCCTCGGCCTCAATCGCACCGACCTCAGCTGAGTGATGCGCGCCATCGCCCGGTGCAAGCGCGTCCAGCGCCGCCACGTTCCGCGCGCGATCCGTGGTCAGCACCAACGCCGATCCATCGGGCCGCAGCACGGCGGTCGGATGCGCCGTATGGCAAAACTCCAGCCCATGCCGCGCCAGATCGGCGGCCAGCGCAGCATAGGCGGGGGAAGTCAGGAACAGAACGAAGGTTGCCGCCATCACGTCATGCCGGAACCCCGGCAGCGTGATCTCGTCGGTGAACATGCAGCCGCCGATCCGATCCTCACGCTCCAGCACCGTCACGCGGTCACCCTTGCGGGCAAGCATCGCCCCCGCGACCAACGCGTTGATGCCAGAACCGATGATGACGTGATCGGCGGCCACCTCTTAGCCTTTCGGAACCAGCGCAAGCGCCCGGATGGGCGAACCCGTGCCGCGCTCGATCTTCAACGGCGCGGCAATCAGGATTGCGCCTTTGGCCGGCAGCTTGTCGAGGTTGGCCAGCGATGCGAGGCCAAAGCGGTTGGCTTTGTGCAGCAGGTTATGCGCGGGGAACGGAGGCGTCATGCCGCCCGCCTGCCCTGCATCAGTGCCAATGCACTGGCTGCCCCAACCGACGACGCCCTTGCCGATCAGGTATTCAATCACCTCTGCGGTCGGCCCCGGCGTATGCGGGCCGGTCTCATTGGCGTTCAGGAAGGCATCCTCGTTATCCGCACGCCTGTCCCAGTCGGACCGCAGGACCACCCATTCCCCCGCCTTGATCTCTCCATGACGGCTTTCCCAGACCTTCACATCGTCGATGGTCAGCAGGAAATCCGGGTCGGCCGCGCATTCGCCGCTGAAATCCAGCACGTTCACGGGCGCGACCAGCTTTTGGACATCAAGCGTGTCGGTGTAGCCGTCGGGATAGTCCTTGCCGGTGATCCAGTGGTGCGGCGCGTCGAAATGGGTGCCAGAATGCTCGCCGACCTTCAGCCAGTTCCAAGCCCAGAACGGCCCGTCCTGATCGTATTCGCTGATGCGGTGAACCTCGATCTTCGGCGTGTCCTTGGCGAAGTCCGGCGGCAGCTTCAGAAGTGGCGTGTCGGGGCCAAGCGTGCCCGAACAATCGACCACCTCGATACCACCCGACAGCAGCATGGCGGCGAGGTTTTCCAGAACTTGAGCTGAAGCCATTCCAATCTCCCATATGTGACGGGTCTGCTGCCCGGCTGATGAATCATGCTAGACAGAATTAGATGCGTTTGCAAATATCCCTGCGTCAAACGGAATAAGGCATAATGACCGGGGCCTATGACGCGATCCTGATCGGGGCGGGACACAACGCTTTGGCGTCGGCGCTGCATCTGACAGCAAAAGGCTGGCGGGTCGGGGTATTCGAACAGGCGGCGGAAGCCGGGGGCGCTGTCAGAACAGGCGAATACACCCTGCCCGGCTTCCGGCATGACTTCGGAGCGATGAACCTGTCGCTTTTCGCAGGATCGCCATTTTTCAGGGCATATGGCCCGGAATTGATGGGCCACGGGCTGGAATTCGCGCCCGTCACCGATACCTTTGCCTCGGTTTTCTCCGACAAGTGCTGGCTTGGCGTCTCGACCGATGCATCCGTCACAAAGGCGCGGATCGCCGCTCATTCGGCTGCGGATGCCGAAACTTGGTCAAGGCTTCTGAAGGACTTCCCCGGCGAGGCACCGCAACTGTTTGGGCTTTTGGGCAGCCCGATGCAGATACGTGCGCTCACATATTTCATGTTTAAAATGTTGTGCGCCAAAGGGTTGGGCCGATCGCTGGATATGGCGCGCTTGCTGATGTCCTCGCCGCGCGACTGGCTGAACGAGATATTCGAGAACGACCATGTTCGCGCCCTGCTTGGCGCTTGGGGAATGCACCTTGATTTCGCGCCGGATGTTTCGGGCGGGGCGCTGTTTCCTTATCTGGAAGGCATGGTGAACCAGAGCTTCGGCATGGTGATCGGCAAAGGCGGCGCGGCAACAATCATCACCGCGCTGACCAAGGCGATCAAGGCGCGCGGCGGCACGGTCGAGATGAATGCTCCCGTCGCCCGCATCCTGCATTCGGGCGGGGCGGCGACCGGCGTGGAGTTGGCGGATGGCCGGGTGTTTACGGCGACGAAGGCGGTCATCGCGGGCGTCGCGCCATCGGCCCTGAATCGACTGACCGGCGGCACAGGCGACACCCGATTTGATCGGGCGATGACGACCTTTGTCCATGCTCCGGGCACCATGATGATCCACCTCGCCATGTCCGACCTGCCCGATTGGGCGGCGTGGCCAGAGCTGCGCCGCTTTGCCTATGTCCACCTGGCCCCTTCGCTGGACCAGATGGCCCAGACCTATGCGCAGGCGCAGGCTGGACTGCTGCCCGACGAACCCGTGGTCGTCGCAGGCCAGCCAACCGCCATCGACCCCAGCCGCGCGCCGGAGGGCAAGCACGTGCTGTGGCTGCAGGTGCGCATGGCGCCCGGTGCGATCCGGGGCGATGCGAAAGGCCAGATCGACGCGACCGATTGGGCCGATGCAGCCGAACCCTTTGCCGAACGGGCGCTCGACATTCTCGACCGCTATGCACCGGGTGTTCGCTCCAAAATCCTTGGTCAGCGCATCATGACTCCGGTGGACCTTGAGGCTGCGAATCCGAACCTTGTCGGCGGGGATCAGATATGCGGCAGCCACCATCTGTCGCAGCACTTCCTGTTCCGCCCGCTGCGAGGGCATGCGGACGGATCGACCCCGATCCGCAACCTGCACCTGACCGGGGCAGCCGTCTGGCCCGGCGCCGGAACCGGAGCGGGGTCGGGATACCTTCTGGCCCGCAAGCTCGCGGGCAACTAAGCTAATCAAAAAACCACAAACAACAGGGATGAAGACAATGAACCTCAACCGCCGCAGTCTGCTGAAGATTTCTGCCGCCACGGTCGCGCTTGGAGTGACCGGCCTGCCCTCTTTCGCCGAGATCGACGAACTGGTGATCGCCTACAACGTCACCCTGCCCTCCTGGGATCCGACCGTTGGCCCCAGCGCAGTGAACCCGACGATCCAGGGCATCTACCAGTCGGTCTTCGACATGTACATTTCGCAGAACCCGGACCTCAGCTTTGCGCCGGGGCTGATCACCGAATGGGGCTGGAACGACGACAAGACCAAGGTGACGATGACGGTGCGCGAGGGCGTCACCTGGCACGACGGATCGCCCTTTACCCCCGAGGATGTTGTCTGGTCACTGGAGCGCGCCGCGAATGAGCAGACCGGCAACCCGATCCAGTTCATCTGGTCCACCCTCGGCAATTTCAGCATCGACGGCCAGACCATCACCGCCGATGTGGTCCGCTTTGAACCCACCATCTTCAAATGGATGGCGTTTTTGACGGGCTATGTCCTGCCGAAGGCCTATTACGAAAAGGTCGGGGCAGAGGGCTTCGAGGCCGCGCCGATCGGAACAGGCCCCTATATCGTTGAGAAGTTTGAACGCAACGCCTTCGTCCGGCTGAAGGCGAACCCCAACTACTGGGGTGGCAAGCCTGAGTTTGACACCGTGACGATCAAGTTCGTTCCCGACGCCGCCAGCCGCGTGGCCGAGATCGAGAGCGGCCAGAGCCATGTCACGCTGGAGATGCCCTATGAGGAGTATGACCGTCTGCGTCAGGGTGGCACCCTGACCGGCACGGCCGAGCCGATCTCGGACATTGGCATGATCTTCATCAACGACACCGACGTTATGCTGGATCCGAACGTGCGCAAGGCGATGGCCCATGCCATCGACAAGCAGCTGATCATCGACCGCCTGCTGTCGGGCTATGGCGTGGCCATCGACACGCTTGAGACGCCGGAATACATCGCCTACGATCCTTCGATCAAAGTGCCTTACGACGAGGCGAAGGCGATAGAACTGCTCGCCGCATCGGGCTACAGCACCGACAATCCGGTCAAGTTCAAGATCCAGACGACCAAGGGCTTCAAGCCCAAGGATTATGAGATGATCCAGGCAATCGTCGGCCTGTGGCGCAAGGTCGGGATCGAGGCCGAGATCGAGGTTTATGAGATCGCCAAGCACTACGAGCTGCGGGCGGCCGACCAGCTCGCCCCCGCTGCCTTCTACAACTGGGGGAACGCGGTCGGCGATCCCACCACCTCGACCGGCTTTGCGATGTTCGGTCCCTCGCCGCATTCGGTCTGGGACGGACAGGATCTGATCGACATGATCGGCCCGCTATGGGGCGAGGCGGATGAGGACAAACGCATCGCGGGCTGGAAGGCCGTCGATGCCTATATCGCCGAGAACGCGCTGGTGATCCCGCTGCTGCAATATGTGCAACCGATCCTTGCCGCACCAGGCGTCGTGGTGACACCTCACGCCTCGGGTGCGCTTCTGCCCGCGCTGATGAAGCGCGGCTGAGCCTGACGGGGGCCGCAGACGCGGCCCCTGCACCTCTCATGGCACTGCTCCGATCTGTCCTCCTGCGGCTTCTGACCACCGCGATTACGCTGTTTGGCGTGGCCGTGATCGTGTTTGTCGTGATCCGCGTCGTTCCCGGAAATCCCATCGCGATGATGCTGCCCCCCGGCGCGACCGAAGCGGATGTGGCGCGGCTGACGGCGCTTTACGGATTGGACAAATCCATCCCGCAGCAGTTCGTTATCTGGGCATCGGATGTCCTGAACGGCGATTTCGGCACCTCTATCACCACAAGACAACCGGTTCTGGGTCTGGTGCTGGGCCGGCTTCCGGCAACGCTGGAACTGTCGGTTATGGCGCTGCTGATTGCGGTCTTTCTCGGCAGTCTCGCGGCACTGACCGGAACCCGCCTGCGCGGCACAAGAACCGAAGGCGCCATCGACGTTGCAAACGGAATGGCACTATCCGTGCCGGATTTCCTGTGGGGGCTGGTCCTGATCCTGCTGTTCGGTGTGCTGATGCCGGTGTTTTCCATCTCGGGCCGGGTCACCCCATCGCTGGAGCTGCCCTTCACCACGAACTTCTACCTGGTCGAAAGCATCCTGAGGCTGCGCTTCGATCTGACCGCTGACATCCTGTCACATATGTTCCTGCCCGCGCTGGCATTGGCCATTCCGCTGGCCGCGATCATCGGTCAGTTGCTGAAGCAGTCGTTGAAGGAAACCATGCACCTGGACTATGTGACACTCGCACGCACCAAAGGCTATGCCGAAACCCATGTGATCACGCATGAGGCGCTACCGAACGCGATCCTGCCGACGCTGACGCTGGTTGGCGTGCAATTCACCTTCCTGATCGGCGGCACGGTGATCATCGAGCGGTTGTTTTCCTACGAAGGGCTGGGCAACATGGCCATCGACGCGGTGATCAACCGCGATCTGCCGCTGATCCAGGGCATCGTCATCCTGTTCGCGGTGATCTTCACAGCCGTGAACCTGTGCGTAGACCTGATGTATGCGGCGCTGAACCCGAGGCTGCGCCATGGCTGATGGACGCGCTCAGGTCAGACGACGGGCGGGGCTGAGGCTGTGGTTACCGGCGATCTGGCTGGGGCTATTGGTGCTCGTTGCGATTTTCGCGCCGTGGGTCGCACCGAAGGATCCACTGGCGCAGGATCTGTTCCTTGGCCGCCTGCCGCCTTTCTGGATGAACGGCAACGAACCCGGCTATTGGCTTGGCACCGACTCGCTTGGCCGCGATGTGTTGAGCCGGATCATCTACGGCGCACGGGTCGCGCTGACGGTCGCGCTGATAGCCGGTAGCATCACCTGCCTGCTGGGTGCCACCCTGGGCCTGCTGGCGGGATTTCTGCGCGGCTGGGTTGACTTGGTGATCTCTCGCCTGATCGACATCTGGATGGCCTTTCCACCCGTCCTGTTCTCGATCCTGCTGATCGCGGTCATCGGCCCTGGCCTGATCTCGATCATCATCGCCATCGTCGTCATCGACTGGACCCGCTTCGCCCGTGTGGTAAGGGCCGAGGCGATGGCGCAGGGCGCAATGGACTACGTTGCGTCGGCCCAGATTGTCGGGCGCGGTCGCATCGGCACGATGATTGCCGAGATCCTGCCGAACGTGCTGCCCACCATCGTCGTGCTGCTGACACTGGAAATGGGCATCGCCGTGATCGTCGAGGCGATCCTGTCCTTCGTGAACCTGTCGATCTCGACCGACGATCCGACCTGGGGCGGCATGATCGCCGAGGGGCGGACCAGCATTCATCAGGCCTGGTGGGTTCTCGTGTTTCCGCTCATCACTTTGTTCCTGACGGTGCTGTCCTTCAGCCAGCTTGGCGAAGGCCTGAAAGACCGCTTCGACCCGGTGCTGCGATGAGCTTTCTTGACATCCGCAACCTTTCGGCGCGCGTGAAAGGCTCCAAGGAGCGTCTGCTGCGCGATGTGTCGCTGACCGTCGAGACGGGAGAGGTGCGCGGTCTGGTCGGTGAAAGCGGCGCGGGCAAGTCGATGATCGGCAAAACCGTGCTGGGCATTCTGCCCCGCGCTGTCGAGATTCTGACGGGCCAGATACTGCTGGATGGCACGGACCTCTTGCGACTGCCCCCGGCGGAACGCCGCCGTCGTATCGGCGCGACCTGCGCCCTGATCCCGCAAGATCCGCTGACCGCCCTTAACCCCTCGCGCCGCGTCGGGCCGCAGATCACCAACCGGCTGGTCGATGTCCTGGGCTGGCCCCGCGCAAAGGCCGAAGCGCGGGCGGAAGAGCTTCTGGTCGAGGTGCAAATCGCCGATCCGGCCCGCGTTATGCGCAACTATCCGCATGAACTGTCAGGAGGCATGAGGCAGCGCATCCTCATCGCCTCGGCCTTCGCAGCCGAGCCGAAGCTGATCGTGGCGGACGAGCCGACCACGGCGCTTGACGTGACCGTGCAGAAAGAGGTTCTGCGCCTGATCGCCGCCATGCAGGCGCGCCACGGCACGGCGCTGTTGTTCGTTACTCATGACCTTGGCGTGGTTTCCAAGGTCTGCCAGAGTCTGTCGGTGCTGTATGCCGGTATGGTGGTGGAAGATACTTCGGTGCGGGATTTCTTCCGCTCGCCCGCCCATCCCTATTCCGCCGCGCTTTTGGCGGCGACACCGAAATACACCGACCCGATGGGGTCGCTGGTGCCCGTCCCCGAAGCGGTGATCGCCAATGTCCAATCCGAAGTAGCCGCAGCCGATCTGGGGTGGCGTCATGGCTGACCCGCTATACAAGGTCCGCGATCTGCGCCTGTCTTTCCCAGACATGACCCGTAAGCCGCTTTTAGGGTCTGCCCCGCGGATAGATATCCTCAAGGGCTTCAGTTTCGACATCCATCGCGGCGAGGTCTTGGGGATCGTCGGCGGCTCCGGCTCGGGCAAATCCACGCTGGGGCGCGCATTGGTGAGACTTCTGGAGCCGACGGGCGGAGAGGTCCGTTTCGACGGGCAAGACATAACCCATGCCGATGAGGCGGCCCTTCGCCCGCTGCGTCGCCGTTTCCAGATGATATTTCAGGATCCGATGAGTTCGCTGAATCCGCGTCATACGGTCGGACGCATCATCGGCAGCCCGCTGGTCCTGCACCGGCTGGATGCGATCCCGGCCCGGATCGAGCGCGCGCTGGATCAGGTCGGCTTGCCGAAAAGCTTTCGTGCGCGCTACCCGCACGAATTGTCCGGTGGCCAGCGCCAGCGTGTGGGCATCGCGCGCGCCATCGCGCTGGAACCGGAGTTCATTCTGGCGGATGAGATCGTCTCGGGTCTTGATGTCTCCAGTCAGGCCCAGGTTCTGAACCTTCTGGAGCGGCTGGTGCATGACCTCGGCCTGACACTCGCCTTCATTAGTCACGATCTGTCGGTCATCCGCCGCCTTTGCAGCCGCGTGATGGTTCTGCACAAGGGCGAGATCGTTGAGATGGCGCTGACGGCCCGCGTGTTCGCGGCACCGCAAGCGGCTTATACGGCGGAACTTATCGACGCCATTCCCCTGCCCGATCCTGACCAGAACTGGCGCTGATCGCTCTTTCCCGGATCGAAATGTAAACGTAATGTGTCAGGGCGATGCTGACCTGGCACATCCCTTTCGATCCTCGCCACGAAAAGGCGATCGTGGATTTTGCGGCCACTACCGGCCCTCGCGCCGGTTCATATGAGATCGACGGTCAGCGTTTCTGGATCAAGCGGATCGAAAAGCAGCGCTGGATCAACCGGATCCAGAAAGGTCCGGCGCCTAAGGCTTTCGCAGCCGATCTTGCGGCGCTGAAATTCCTGGCCGGACGTGGCGTACCAGTTCCGCAGATCGTTGCCGAAGATAAGGGGCTGTTCGCTATGCGCGACAGCGGACCCACGCTTCAGGTCATCCTGCGCGACCGGCTGGGAACCGAGGCAGAGCGTGTCGCGGCCTTTGCGGCGGCGGGAAAGGCATTGGCCGAACTGCACGGAATGGGGATCAGCCATGGGCGCCCCGTTCCGGGCGATATCTGCTATCAGGATGGGCGGATCACCTTCCTCGACTTCGAAAATTACCGTGCCCACCGCAACCGGCCAAAGGATTTCCGGCTGGACCTGATCATCTTCATTTTCATGATCTATTCCTTCCGCCGCGATGAATCGCCCGAAATCATCGCGGCAAAGGCGGCCTATCGTGCCAACGATCCGGGCGGCATCTGGGACAGTGCAACCGAATGGCTGCGCGGCCTGCGCTGGGTGGATACGTTGACCAAGCCACTGCAATGGCGGGCCGACCCCCATGCAAGAGAGTTCAAGTCGATCCCGGTGACGCTAAGGGCCTTTGGTGTCTAGAACATCCAGCGCACGCCGATAGCCGTGACGTTGGATTTCTGGAAATCCTCATTGGCGATGCCAAGGTTGTTGTAGTCGTCATAAGACCGCATCGCCGCATAGATTTCCAGGTTCTGCGAATCCACGCGCTGCACCAGCGACACGCCAAAGATTTCGTCCTCGGCCCCCTCGGCAGCCCAGTTGCCGTTGTTGTACCACTCGAATGCCAGCGCGGTTGACCCAAACGAGAACAGGTTCTGGATGATGCCTGCCTTCAGCATGTAATAGTGGCGATGGTCGGTGCTGTTGCCGCCCGCATAGGTAAAGTTCAGGCCGGTCGGCTTGTGCAGATAACTGATGGCGACCGAACCCGCATATACATCATCCCCTTCGCCGATGATGGACACCGACATGCCATACTTGGAATAGCGGTTCTCGCTCTCGTATTTTCCGACCAGATCCACATAGGTCTCGTTGTCGTTCGAAATCAGAACCTCACGCCCGACGGAGGCCGAAGCGGTAAAGCCCGCCATATTCGGCGTGTCGTAACGCAGGCGGAAACGACGACCGGAATCATAGCTGCCGACGGATTCGTTGATCGTGCGATCCGAGACGGTTCCGTCCGGGTAGAGCAACCGCATCCCGCCCGCGATCTCGCCCAGGTTCTGGCGAGAGATCACGGTTGTGCCGGAATAGTCGGGCGACCACAAGTTACCGCTCATGTCACCCTGGCCAAAGAAGATCGTCCCGTAGCCATCTGTTGCGTAACCGATTTCGGCGCGCATGATGTCCTGCTTGTCGATGCTGAAGCCACCACCCGCCGGGTTCTGTATGCTGGTTGTATCAGACCGTCGATCAGTCATGCGAAGCTCAAACCGGCCGGCAAGGATTGAGCCGTTGTCGGTCACTTTGCCGCCACGGATACCGACGAAGCTGTTATCCTCGTTCGTCGAGTTGTCGACGGTGAAGAAGCCACGGCTCGTTTGGCCGTCATCGTAGTTCGTATAGGCTTGGTTGATCTGGCCGTAGAACTTGAAGCCCAGGTCTTCTGCTATGGGCCAGGCCTCTTCCGCTTTTGACGCTCCAGCCGAAATCAGTGCAGCGAGGACGATACCCGACTGGAAATGGATGCTCTTCAATTTCGGCACGTCACGCCCCCGACCGACAATATTCATTAATCGGTTACATACGCGAAACGCCGCCACGTGAACAGGCGACGGCGTGGCGGTGTGATACAAAATTCAGAGGTGTGGGCGAATCCGGACACCCTGCGCTCAGGCGATGTGATCCATCCCGGTGATCACGTTCTCCACCTCTGCCACGGTGCTTTGGCGCGGGTCGATGTTGTCGGCCACGACCGTGCCGCGCCGCATCACCACGATACGGTCAACCACCTGGAATACATGATGAATGTTATGCGCGATGAAGATGCAGGAATGGCCTGAATCGCGCGCGCTGCGCACGAACTGCAACACGCCCTGTGTTTCTGCCACGCCAAGGTTGTTGGTAGGTTCGTCAAGGATGATCAGATCGCTGTCGAAGTGCATCGCCCGTGCGATCGCGACCGCCTGACGCTCACCACCAGACAGCGCTGCGATGGGGGTCGAGGTGGGGATGTTCTTGGTGATGCCGACCTCGCGCAGAAGATTGGCCGCCACCTGCTCCATCTTCTCCATGTCCAGCCGGTTCATGAAACGCGGACCCTTCAGCGGTTCGCGTCCAAGGAACAGGTTGCGGGCAATGGAAAGCTGGGTGACAAGCGCGGAATCCTGATAGATCGTCTCGATCTTGTTGGCGATCGCATCGCTGGTGCTGCGCATCTCGACGCGCTTGCCCTTGATGTAGATCTCGCCCGAGGTGGTGGGAACAGCGCCCGACAAAACCTTGATAAGTGTAGATTTTCCGGCGCCATTATCGCCAAGAAGGCCAACGACCTCGCCCTTGTTTACGGTCAGGTTCACATTCTCCAGCGCACGGACCTGGCCGTAGTACTTGGAGATATTGACCATGCGGATCAGTTCTTCGGCCATCGCTCAGTTCCCCGACTGGTTGCGGCGGTCAAGCCAGGAATGAAGCGCCATCATCCCAAGGATGATCCCGCCGATAAAGATGTTGTAGGCCAGCCCCGGCACACCGACCATGATGATCCCGTTGCGCATCAGGCGCAGGATAAAGATGCCAAGCACCGTGCCGATGATCGTGCCGCGCCCGCCGGTCAGGGCGGTGCCGCCGATGACGACCATGGCGATGACCTCCAGCTCATAGCCCGTGCCCGAGTTCGGGTTGGCGGCAGAGGTGCGGATGGACGAGATGATGCCCGCAAAACCGGCGAGCATCGACGACAGGATAAACAATTGCACCTTCGTCTGGCGGACCCTTACGCCGCGCGCCATGGCTGCGTTGGGGTTGCCCCCGGCTGCCTGAATCCAGTTCCCCTTTCGCGTCTTGGTCAGAAGGTAATGCGCCAGAAGCGCAAAAAGAACGAACCAGAACAATGACATGTACAGGCGGAGCGGTCCGATCTCGAATGATCCTACAAGAACCGAGGCCACCCACTCGCCGTCCGCGCTCCATGTGCGCTGCGGAAAACCGTCGGTGATGTAAAGCGCGGTTCCGCGGGCGACGAGAAGCATGCCAAGGGTGACCAGGAAGGAAGGAATCCGGAGCGCCGTGACGAACCAGCCGTTGATCAAACCAATCAGCGCGGCAATGGCCATGGCCACCAGAAAGGCGACCAGCAGCGATGTCGCGCCGGAATTGAACAGGGCCCACATCAGCACCGGGGTCAGGCCGAACAGCGATCCGACCGACAGGTCGAATTCGCCCGATGTCATCAGCAGAGTCATGCCAAGGGCGATCAGGCCAAGCTCGACCGTGAAGGCCAGCGTGTTCGAGATGTTCTGGATCGACAGGAAGGCCGGGTTGATCGAGGTGAAAACGATGATGAGCAACAGCAAAAGGATCGCCGGACCGGCTTCGGGGCGGGCGAAGAGGCGTTTGAGGAAGCTGTCGGATGACACGAGGGGATTGCCCTTTCAAACCACGGACTTGTCCGATTGGCGGTGGCTGGTTCCGGTATGGAAATGGTATGGCATCGGTATGGGTCCCGCCCCGGATGTCGGGGCGGGACCCAAAACACTTACTTGCCGCTCAGCACGTCGTCGTAAACCTGCGCGGTGTCTTTTTCATACAGCGCGCCGACGATGACGTCGAAGCCCGGCGGGATGCCCGAGTCAGCCATGGCGGCGATCGACAGGGCGATATAGCTGGTCGCCTGCGGGTCCTGCCATTGGGCGGCGTTGACGTAGCCGGTCAGCACCTCTTGCGTGGTGTCGAGCGAGTTACCCCAGCCGACGACCGGAATCTCACCCGGTTTCACGCCGACCTGATCGAACACGCGCTTGACCGAGCCGGTGACGAGGTCGCCCAGCCCGATGATCGCCTTCACCTTGTCGCGGTTGGCGGTCAGGTAGTCGGACATGCGGGTGATGATCTCGGCCTGGTCAAGGGTCGCGTCGGTGACTTCCCAGGTGATGTTCAGCGGCTTGAAGACCGAGGCGATGCCTTCTTCTTCCTGCACGCCATAGGTCGCGCCGGGCACCTCGACGGGCATCCAGACGAAGTCGCCTTCCTTCACCAGGCCCTTGTCGACAAGGTACTGCGCCCAGTTGGCTCCGTACCTCACCAGATCGCCACCGACATAGGCGTCAAACGGTGCGGTCGGATCGGGGGTGTTCATGTTGATGATCGGGATACCGGCCTCGTTCGCCTCGCCCGCAACCTCGACAAGGCTGCCCGGATCGGGGCTGGAGGTGACGATACCGTCGGCACCCGAAGCGATGGCGGCTCGGATCGCCTCTTGGTGCGAAGGCACGTCACCGGAATGGAACGAGGTGTTCACGGTGTTGCCGGTATCCTCGGCCCATTGCTTGGCGCCGTCCAGGAAATAGGTCCAGACCGGGTCGGCGGGCGAGCCGTGGGAAACCCAGTAGAAGGTCTTGCCCTGGGCCAGCGCCATCGGCGCCGAGGCCAAGACAAGCGCCGCGGCCGTCAAGGCCCGAAGTGACTTGCGCATCAGTATTCCTCCCTTGGTGGTTCAATTCTTCGCGGACTGCGGCGCGTCTTGGCGGCTCGACACCGCTTGCGCGTTCTCGCTGGCACTCCTCGAAACGGATGATGCAATGACAATTTCATTGGCGCAACAGGCGAAAAATAAATTCCACAGATATCGCGGCCCCTTGGCCTGAAAGGGCCGGCTGCATCGGGACTCCCCGTGGAACGGAAAGCGGGTTAAACTGTTAATGCTTTTTCGGAGCCGCATTTCATGAAGGTGAGTCGCCGTGCTGCAGGCGACAGGACGAGCAACTGGGCCGGGGGGCCATTGTGATGGATGAACCGAACGGCAGGGACCTGTCGCCGGACGGGACCGATGATCGTTCGGCCGTGCTCAGCCTTCTCAACTCCGACGCCTGGCAACGCCGTCTGAACGAGGCCCGTGCCGCGCGCGAGAAAATCCTGGCAGAACGTGAGACTGCGGCACCCTTGGCCGATCGCATGAAGTCGGCGACGGTGACAAGGCTGGACCCCCTGGTTCAGGCAAGGACGGACGGGTTGCGGATGCAGCCAGCGCTGGCACCGGTTTCGTTTCGCGAGCCTGAGTTCAATCTTGATGACCTGCCACCCTACGCCGATCTGGAGTCCGTCCCCGCCGAAGGCGAGTTGAGCTTCGATGAGGATGAGGAAGCGGCGGATATCTATGCCTTTCCCTTCTCGAATCGGCAGGAACGCCTGACCGAGGAAGAGGAAGAGGAGCTTTGGGCGGAGGAACCCGAGGCTGCGGCAGTTTTTGCTGCACCGGCCTTGACCTCGCCGCCGCTTGCGCCGATGCCCGTGGCGGCGGTTGCCGCGCCCGCTGCGCTGCCGGTCGAGCGCCAGCCGCTGAGCGCCGCGAAGATCAGCCTTGGTTTTGCCGTGGGCCTTGCGGCAGGGGTCGCCGCGACCTCTCTGGTCTGGTTCATGGGGGCAGACAGCCCCGCTGGAAACCAGCCCGCCCCGGTTATTGCGCAGCGGGAAGCTGCGCCCACGGTCGCGGTGGAAACGAGCGTGGCTGCGCCTGCCGTGCCAACCGCAATCGCGCCGCTGGTCGCCTTGCCGGATCCGGCGGTTGTCGTCCCCGCCCCGCAGGCGCTGGCGGTTCTGCCCGTCTCGCTGCTGCCCGTCCCCGATGCCATGGAACCGGCAATCGGTTTGCCGGGCTACGCCCGTGTCGATCGGTGGCAGGCGCGGCCTGCGGTTCTGTTCAACGATACGACAGCCTCCAGTCGCCCTCTTCCGGATCAGATAGCCGCGCCAATGCCGGGCGTCGCCTGGAACGCACCCAGGGTCGGATCGGGCGCCATGGCTGGTGACGCCGCGCCAGCCATGCCCGCGCTGGCGCTTGCCCCGGAGGCGGAACCGTTCGTTGTGCTGGCGGCCCAGCCCCTGGCAGATGCCGCACCCATGGCGGCCTTGCCATCCGCGCAGCCGCCGGATGTCGTCCCGTCCAGCGCCGATCCGGTGCTGGCGCCAGTGGAGCCGGTCGCCGAGGTTCCTTTCGCGATCGCTGCGGCGCTGCCGATGCCGGGTGAGCCGCCCGCGATGCTGGCGCCGACGGTCGGCCTGCCCGACGCGCCCGTCGCCGCGCAGCTTGCCCCGCACCGCCTGACGGTTCTGGCCCCGCCAAGCATTTCGGATGCCGCGCTGGCGAAGGATGAGCAAGGGCTGCGCGACGCCGGTTTCACACTGGCGCAGCCGAAACGTGTCACCGTCACGGTGGGCGAGACCCATGTCCGCTATTACCACCCCGAGGACCGGGCCATTGCCGAGGTCATCGCCGCGCGCTTTGGCGGCGAGGCCCGGGATTTCACGGGCGCAGGCGGCGGAGCGGGATCGGGTGGCATCGAGCTGTGGCTTGAAGGGTCTGCGCCAAAGGTGGCCAAGGCCAAGGCAGCGAAAAAACAGAAGCAGCGCGTGGCAAAGGTTCAGCGCGCACCCCGGGAAGACCCGCAGATCAGCGCATTGCGCCAAAGGATCGTGCGTAATTTGCAATCCGCCTCGCCGTGACGCGAGGCCTGTAGAACGAAAGGGCGGCACGTGTGCGCCCGATTTGAGGAGGAATGGACGTGACCAAGGGCAAATATACGCCGCGGCTGGGCAGGGCCGCCATCGTTTTGACAGCGATCGTGAGCCTTTGGCCCGCCTTGCCGGCAGAGGCCGAATACAGCCTGCAGCAGTTGCAGACCATCGACCAGCTGGTCGCGAAGAAGAGATGGTCGAAACTGATGGCCTATGTGGCCGAGAATCCTTCGGTGATCGCAGGCAACGATCCGCTGGCGCAGGAGCTGCGCGGGTTTGTCGAGAAAAAACAGGCGGGCGGGTTCTCGTTTGCCTCGACCGGCAGTGCCATTGCCCGGGAGACCGAGCGGGAACGTGACCGGATGTTCGAGGCCAATCCAAACCTGCGGACGGTGAAGGAGGCCCCCCCGGCACCTGCACCTGCACCTGCACCTACATCTGTATCTACGCCTGCACCAACCCCCGACCAGCAGACACCTACGCCCGACCAGCAGACACCCAGCACCGACGGGCCCAGCACCGATGGACCCAGCACCGACGGGCCCAGCACCGACGGGCCCAGCACCGACGGGCCCAGCACCGACGGGCCCAGCACCGACGGACCCAGCACCGACGGACCCAGCACCGACGGGCCCAGCACCGACGGGCCCAGCACCGATGGGCCCAGCACCGACGGGCCCAGCACCGATGGGCCCAGCACCGATGGACCCAGCACCGATGGGCCCAGCACCGACGGGCCCAGCACCGATGGACCCAGCACCGATGGGCCCAGCACCGATGGTTGACAGAGCTGATACCACCAGATCGACTATACCTTAGTCGGCTCCGCCAGAAAATTTGTTGATGTCCATCGTGGGTTTACCCCCGGTGCCATCTCGCTTGCATTGCCGAAGAAATCGCCCGACGGTATCCGCGATCAAACGGGGGAGATGGGCGGATGATCGGGCTTCCGGCTGAGGGGCTTTTCGTCGGGCGGGTCTGGCGCGCGGGCGTGGGGCCGTCGGTGGTGGTGCTGCGCGAGGGGCAGGTTTACGACGTCACCTGTCGCGAAGCGCCCACGATGCGGGATCTGCTGGAGCAGGCGGACATTCCCGCGTTTCTTGCCGGAATTGATGGCGAGAGGATCGGCACGCTCGACCAGATCGCCGCTGCCAGCGTCGAGCCGGACCCGGAGGTTACACGGCTGCTCGCCCCTTGCGATCTGGGGGCGGTCAAGGCCTGTGGCGTGACCTTTGCCGGATCCATGGTGGAGCGGGTGATCGAAGAGCGCGCGGCGGGCGACCCTGCCCGCGCGCGGGCGATCCGCGAACGTGTGGCGGCGGTTATCGGCGACAGTTTGCGCGGGCTGAAGCCCGGATCGGAGAAGGCCGCCGAAGTGAAGCGGCTGCTGATCGCCGAGGGCCTTTGGTCGCAGTATCTGGAAGTGGGCATAGGGCCGGACGCCGAGGTCTTTACCAAGGGCCAGCCGATGAGCGCGGTCGGCTGGGGGGCTAGCGTGGGCTTGCATCCCGTGTCGGCCTGGAACAACCCCGAGCCGGAAGTGGTGCTGGCGGTGTCGCCCACGGGGCGCATGGTGGGGGCGACGCTTGGCAATGACGTGAACCTGCGCGATGTCGAGGGGCGGTCCGCGCTGCTGCTGGGCAAGGCCAAGGACAACAACGCCTCTGCCGCGATCGGGCCGTTCGTGCGGATTTTCGACGCGGGTTTCGGGCTGGAGCAGGTGCGCAGGCTGGAACTCGCGCTGCGGGTCGAGGGGACGGATGGTTTCGTGCTGGAGGGGCGATCCTCGATGGCGGAGATCAGCCGCGATCCCGCCGATCTGGTGGCCCAGACCCGAGGGCGGCATCACCAGTATCCTGACGGGTTCTTCCTGTATCTGGGCACGCTGTTCGCGCCGGTGCAGGATCGCGATGCGCCGGGACAAGGCTTTACCCATCATGTGGGCGATGTGGTGACGATAACCGCGCCCGAGCTTGGCACCCTGCGCAACACCGTCAGGCTTTCCACCGAAGCGCCGGAATGGACGTTCGGCACGGCCGCATTGATGCGCAACCTTGCGGGGCGCGGCCTGCTTTAGGCGCGCAACGCCTGCGATCCCATTGAATTGGCCAGAGTTTGCGCCCTGGGCTGGAACTTCACGCCCCTTCGGCGAGTTGTTCCCGCATCTGAGCAATCAGGAGGACGTCAGATGAACTGGGATCAAGTTGCCGGCACATGGAAGCAATACATGGGCAAGGCGAAAGCCCAATGGGGCGAGATCACCGACGACGAATGGACCAAGGCGGCAGGACGCCGCGACGAAATGGTGGGGCTGGTGCAAAAGCGCTATGGCCGCGCCAAGGACGAGGCCGAGCGTGAAGTCGACAAATGGCTTGCCGGTCTCTGAGCTGACTGCGCGGGACCGGCCGGCCGCGGTCGGCCCCGCGAAAATCTTCACCGCGGTGATATGACAAAGGAGACTGTCATGCTGGGTTGGGCTGTAACATTCCTTGTAATCGCGCTGATCGCGGGGCTTCTGGGCTTTGGCGGCATTGCCGGCACCTCTGCCGGGATCGCGCAGGTTCTGTTCCTGGTATTCATCGTGCTGTTCGTGATCGCGATGATCGCGCGCGCAATGCGAGGACGCCCGCCGATCTGAGCGGCGTCCAAGCGAAACAGAAACGGCCGCTGGAAACAGCGGCCGTTTTCGTTTGCGCGGGCGGATATCCGGCCCGCAGGTGCGGGCCGGATATGGTCGTCAGCTTTGATATTCGGGCATCGCCTTCAGCTGATCCTTGGTAAAGGGGACATAGACCCGCATTTCCTTGGTCTGGGCCGCTTCCATGATCTGGATATCGGCCACCGGCAGCGCGACCGGCTTTGCGCCGATCCCCAGGAAGCCGCCTACGTCGATCACCGCCTCGGTGACGCGGCCCTCTGCATTGACGACGACCTGCGAGACCGTGCCGATGGCCTTGTCGGTCGGATCATAGGCAGAAACGCCGGTCAGCTGCTCGGCGGTCAGCGTGTCGAGGTTCAGCGCAAGATAGCCGTCGCGTGCCATGGGAGCCGTCGCGGCATTGTCCGCAGGAGCGGCTGCGATTTCTTCCCCGGCTGCGGTGGGTGCGGCGGCCGGATCGGTCATCGCCGCCGGATCGGTCGATGAGGCGTTGCCCAGCACGCGCGCGCCAAAGGCCGGCGCGTTTTCCAGCACGCTGCGATCAGCGGTGATGACAAGGAAGAAGTCGTCGGAGTTGTCGGTCGTCGCGTCATCCTTCACGAACTTGATCTGCGACATGTCCACGGCGACACGCCGTTCGCCGATGCCGAGGAAGCCGCCGATATCGACAAGAACGGCCTGAACCTGGCCGCTCTGGGTCAGAAGCACGTCGTTCACCTCGCCTACATCGCTCCAGTCGCCCTGGACCCCGCTATAGCCCATGGCGTCAGGCGTTGTGGCGGCTGCGTAAAGGCGCATGCCGATGAAGTCGGACGCCAGAATATCCCCCGGCATGGTTTCGGTGCGGAAAAGGCCGGTGCCGGCCTGCGTCGTCGTTTCGGTGACCGGCGCGGTGGTGGTCAGATCGGACGTCTGCGCCACGACGGGCGCTGCAAGCGCCGTGACGATTGCAGTGGTTATCATTAGGGTCTTCATGTCTAGCTCCTGATTTTCTGGAGGCGCGCGTGTTGCGCGCATGGTTGGTAAACAGGGCTAAGCGCTGGATGTTCCAGCAAAAGCGCTTTGTCCGGCCGCGGCTTTGGTGGTGGCGTTCCGGTCGGCAGACCGGGTTACCGCCTGTGCCAGACGTTCAAGAAGCGGTTCGAATGCCGAGCCGTCATGTATACCTTCGGGCCGACCGTAGGCCTTGATCAGGTTGGCCTCGACCGGATGTTTCCCCGGGTCAAGCTTGCGTGACATGGTTTGTTCCGTTGCTGCGGCGACTGCTCTCGCCTGTCATGGGAACTCAACTGCCAAGGTGATCAGATGGTTCGAGAATAACGTCATTTTTATCGGTGTTTTGCCCCGGCGTTACAAAAAGAGGCGCCCGATGGGGCGCCTCATGATGGTCCGCATTTGTGACTGGATCAATCGAGCCGCAGCACGACTGCATCGGCAAAGGCGTTGATCATCGCCGCATAGTATTCAGGGCTGTCGAAGAGAACCGCCGTGCGGTCCGTGCCGGTGGGCATCATTGAAAAGGCCTGATCAAAGCTGACCTTCATGTCATAGACGCCGACCTTGTTCGCACCATTGTCGCTGGTGACGCTGACCTGACCGGCAAGGCTCGATTCCTCGATGTTCGCTGCGGCCTCGAAGGAATTGGCGAGCGACAGCTCGTCAATGTCGACCGAGACCTTGGCGCCTTTTTCCTTGTCGACGCGGTCGGTGACGCGGGCGACGATCGCATTTTCCAGATCGTCCGCCACGCGGGCCCAATAGGCTGCCGCCTGCTGGTTGGCCATGGCGGAGATGTCCGCGGTCACGTCGACTTCCTTGACCGTGGTTGCGGCAAGCGCGGGAACCGACGCCAGGCCAAAAGCGGCGATCACGGCGGCGGAAACTGTGTTGCGAAACATTGGTCTTACTCCCTTTTACCGAAACGGGCCTGCCCGGCCCGTCTGTGAGGAGTAAACGCTCTTTTCCAGAACCCGGTTCCCTGACCGGGTTGCGCTTGCCCCCGCTCAGGCGGGCGCGCGGTCTTTCATCAGCGTTTCAGTGGATGAGAAGAACATGGCCTGACTGACGGCGGAACGCACCTGATCCTCTGTATAGGGCTTGGTGATCAGGAAGGCAGGCTCGGGGCGCTGGCCGGTGAGAAGGCGTTCGGGGAAGGCGGTGATGAAGATGACCGGGATGTCGTCGAACTGCGCAAGGATATCCGTAACTGCGTCGATGCCCGAGGATTTGTCGGCAAGCTGAATATCCGCAAGGATCAGGTCGGGCTTGTCGCGCGATGCCAGATCGACGGCGGCGGTGCGGGTGCGGGCGATGCCGGTGACGCGGTGGCCCATGTCGGTGACGATGCTCTGGATGTCCATGGCGATGATCGCCTCATCCTCGATCACCAGAATGGCGCCTGCGACGGAATCCAGCATTTCGCGTTTGGCGGCGTCGATCAGCGTGGCAACCTCGGCAGGTTCGATCTGCATGATCTGGGCGATCTCTTCCTGACGAAAACCTTCGATGGCGTGCAGCAGCAGTGCTTCGCGCGAGTTGCCGGTCAGGCTGGCCATGTGATCCTGCGCCCGGCGCGACAGCACGGTATCGGCCTGGCCCAATGGGGCACCTGCGCTGGACCAGACCAGATGAAACGCCCGGAACAATGCGATCTTTGCCGAGTTGTTTGAGGAAATCGCTTCGGGTTCCTCCAGCAGGGCTTCCAGGGTCGCCACCGCATAGCGGTCACCGGTATCCTGATTTCCAGTCAAGGCCCGGGCGTAGCGACGCAGGAAAGGAAGATTGGCGGCGACGGCCTGAACGGGATCCGGAGCGGCATTGCTGGTCATGAATAAGTCCCCTGTTGGGTGTTTTCTAAGGAACCGAACGCTGTAATCTGCGTTTGGTTCCGCGATACGCGGGAATCAAGTTATGAAAATGTGGCAAGGGATGAGTGGTCCGAGCATGGGTGATCCGAAAGATGCGGCCCGGCTAAAGGCCGAGATTGATGAAAACCTTAGAAAAATTTATCATGATCTGATCGACGAAGAAATTCCCGACAGGTTCAAGGAATTGCTGGAGCAACTTCGCAAGAAGGAGCCCAAGAAGTGAGCGATCCCCGGGACGAGCTGCCGCTGCACCTGCCTGCGATGCGCGCCTTTGCCATCAGCCTGACGCGCGACGTGACATCGGCGGACGATCTGGTGCAGGACACTATCGTGAAGGCCTGGAGCAACTTCGACAAGTTCACGCCCGACAGCAACCTGCGGGCCTGGCTGTTCACCATCCTTCGCAACACATTCTATTCCGACCGCCGCAAGCGTCGGCGTGAGGTTCCCGATCCCGATGGCGCACATGCGGCGCGCCTTTTGGTGAAGCCGACGCACGACAGTCGACTGGCGATGAACGACTTCATGAAGGCTTTCAACGAGCTGACACCCGAGCACCGCGAGGTTCTCGTGCTGGTCGGTGCCTCGGGATTTTCCTATGAGGATGCGGCCCAGATGATGGGCGTGGCGGTGGGCACGGTGAAAAGCAGGGCCAACCGTGCGCGCTTACGGCTTTGCGAAATGCTCGGCCTGCGGGCGGGCGAGGATATCGTCGCCGAAATGGACGGTGCGACCCGGGCAGTGATGAGCCAGTCCAGCACCCAGGCTGCGTAGCCTTGTCCGCCGGCCGTCTTGCCGAGCGGCTTGGGCTGCGGCTGGGGATCGTCCTTGCGTTGACGCTGCTTCCCATCGGTCTGATGGCGCTGAGCCAGTCGCGCGAGCTTATGTCGCAGGTTCGCATAAGGACCGACGCGGCGCTTATGGGCGAGACATTGCGCGCGGCTGCGCCGCAATTGCAGATGATCCAACAGGCGCAAGGCGCGGTGGCCGTGCTGTCGTCGTCCTTGTCCAGTTTTCTTCCCGATGCCGTCAGTTGTTCGTCTGCGATGCGAGGCGTCGTAGGCGATGGGGCGCTTTATGGTGCTGCGGTCTTTGTAGCGCGGGACGGCAAGGTGAATTGCGTGGCGCCCGAGGGATCAGGTCAGCTGTTCTCTTCCCTTCCCTTGCAGCAGATGGAAGGCGATCCGCAGTCTTTCCTGAGCGCGAGCGAAGTGGATACCGCGGCGCGTTTCTTCGCCTCGCATCCGGTGATGGACAGTGCGGGCGCCCTGTCCGGTTTTCTGTCGGTCTCGATCCCCTTCGAGGTTTTCCAGCAAAGCAATGACCGGCTGGAACCGAAATCTGACCTGGGTCTGGTCGTGTTCGATGCGACGGGAAATCTGCTGGCCGCCAACAAGCCTATCGAGACTCTTCGCCCATTGCTGCCCCGCGACAGCACGTTACAGATCTTGGCGCAAGGCGGCAACGAAACCTTTTCTGCCGAGGCGGTATCGGGAGAGCGGCGCACCTTTGCGGTCGTGACGCTGTCGGACCCCCGCCTTTTCGCCATCGGTTCCTGGCCCCGCGGCGAATTGGGATTGACCGGCCTGCCAAAGTTGCCGGTGACGCTGTTCCCCATACTGATGGCAAGTGCGAGCCTGATCGTCGCGCTGATTGCGACAGAGTTCCTGGTAACGCGCCATATCCGCAGCCTGCGCCACGCCATTACACGCTTTGCAGGCGGCGACCGCAACGCTACCCCCCCGGACATGTTGCGCGCGCCACGCGAAATACGCGACGTGGCCGAAGCGTTCGAGCAGATGGCCCGCACGATCCAGCGGGACGAAGCCGATCTTGAAAACACGCTGCGGCAGAAGGATGCGCTTCTGCGTGAAGTGCATCACCGCGTTAAGAACAACCTGCAACTGATCGCCTCGATCATCAGCATGCAGATGCGCGAAACGGGATCGGGCGAGGCGCGCCAGATGATGCGGGCGGTGCAGGATCGGGTTCTTAGCCTCGCGACCGTTCACAAGGATCTTTACCAGACCTCGCATCTGGCCGAGGTCAAGGCCGACGAACTGCTGCCCGAGATCGTCAACCGAGTGGTGAATCTTGCGGCAGAGGGTGACGCAGCGATCATCGCGGAAACGCATTTCGACGACATTGCGCTGGATGCCGAGCAGGCTGTCCCGGTGGCGCTGCTGCTGGCGGAGGCCGCGACGCAGGCCCGCAACGAGGCTGCGGGCGCGGGCGGGTTGCGCAAAATGGACGTCAGTCTGCGGCGTGACGGCGATCACGCGCTGCTGGTGGTCGAACACGCCATCGAATCCTCGGCGCTGATTGCGCCGGGGGATGCGATGCGGCGCGGGCTGGGCGGGCAACTGATCCAGGCATTCACAGCACAGTTGGGCGGGACCATCAATTTCGACGAGGCGCGGGGCAGCCACCGTCTTTCTGTACGCTTTCCCTTGTCGGACGACCCTGGTGCTGAGAACCTGACATCCTGACCCGGCGGAAGGTGGGTTTTGGTGCATGAAAAGTCGATCGCGCCACGAACCAAACCCCGCTGCGCCGCGTTGGATCACTGAGGCATTCCGCATGAGGTGGAAAGATGCATTCGACTGAACGGACCCCCGACCGGCAAGAGGCGCGAGAGAGCCTTGCCGACGTGGCCGACCGCGCCGCGACTGAGGCGATGGCCGCGGGGCGCACGATTTCCTCGCTGGTCATGGATGAGATTGACCGACGCGGCGTGTCGCTGGCAGAGGGACTGGACCAGATATCGGCGACGCTTCGTCATGCCTCTGCGGGACAGGATCAGAAGTCGCAGCTGGTCGAACAGGCGGCCGATGTCATCGACGACCTGTCGGACCGGCTTCGGCAGGGCGCGACACAAGAGATTGGCGGGCGGCTTGTGCAATATGCGCGGGCCAACCCCGGCGTGGTGATCCTTGGGGCGCTTGCCGCCGGGTTGTTGGCGGGGCGCATGCTGGTGGCCGACGATACGGCGGAGGCCGAGGAAGACGCGGACGACCGCCTGCACCGGGAGGGCGCCTATGAACGACCCTGAGGAGCACAAGGAAGAACCTGCGCGGCAAGGCCCGTCTTTTGCCGATCTTGTGTCCGATCTGGTATCGGCGCTGACCGGATTGATCCGCAGCGAGGCCCGGCTGGTGCACGCCGAGATCGTGGAAGCGGGTCAGCAGGTGGCGCGTGGGCTGGAACTGATGGCAGGAGGCGCGCTTTTCCTTGTCGTCGCCTTGCTGGTTCTGGTTCAGGCGGGGGTCATCGCGCTTGCGATGCTTGTCGGACCCCTGTGGGCCTCGGTCATCGTCGGGGTCGCGCTGGCGCTGATCGGCCTGATCCTGATCCTTGTCGGACGGAACCGGGTCCGGGCTGCGCGGCTTGTTCCACAGCGGACACTCGAACAGACCGGCCGGGATATCCGGCTTGCAAAGGAGCAGATGTGATGAGCGAGAGCACCGAGTATCTGGAGCGCGAGATCGAGACCCATCGCGCCAATGTGGAAGACACGCTGGAGCGGCTGAAGGACAGGCTGTCGGTAAACAACGTGGTCGATCAGATCGGCCAGTTCGTGGGCGTCGATGACGTGCCGGCTGCGCTGGCGGGCGCAGGGCAGAAGGTGCGCGAGAACCCGGTGGCGCTGGGCCTGATCGGGCTGGGCGTCGCCTGGCTGCTGCTGGGCGGCAGCAAGGAAGAGCCTGAACTTCGCCGGGCAAAGCCGGCGCGCCGCTCTGCCCATGCGCCAAGCGAGATGTATGGCCGGGTCGGCGACGAGGCCGAGGCGCATGGTGTGGCTGAACGTGTGGGAGAGGCCGCGCATCACCTGCGCGACAAGGCCGGTCATCTGGCCGAAGGCGCGCGCGAAGCTGCGGGCCATGCCGCAGGCCGGGTTCGCTCGGCCGCCGCGGCGGCACGGCCCTATGCCCAGCCGGTAAGCGCGCAAATTTCGCGTCATCCGCTGCTGATCAGCGCGGTGGCGCTGGTGGCGGGCGCGGTCATCGGCAGCGCCCTGCCCCGCACCCGCGCCGAGGACCGTGTCCTGAGCCGGTCGCGCGACCGGCTGCTGGACGAGGCGAAAGCCGCCGCGATGGATGTGAAGGATCGTGCAGTCGGCGCCGCCAGGGATGCGCGCGACCGCGCGGTGGATACGGCGCGGGATGTCAAGGATCGCGCCGTCGGTGCCGCGCAAGAGGTCTATGCCGCCGCGCACGACACTGCCGAGGAGGAAGGGCTGATCCCCTATCCGGTGGGCAAGCTGGGTGACAAGTTGGGCAAGGTCGCCAAAAGCGCCATCGACGAGGCGAAGGAGCAGATCGAGCCTGTGGTAAAGGCTGCAAAGGACGAGCTTGAGACGCATACGGGGCGCAAGAACCGCCACTGACAAATCTGGCAGAAAAGGGCCGGCCCGGGAAATCCGGGCCGGCCCTTTCGTTTGCCTAGTTCAAACCACCGTAGATCGGCGGCGTAACCTCACCCGGCTGCGGAATATCCGGGTCCTGACCCGGCAGGGGGCCGGGATCGGGCAGGTCCGGCGCAGGATCTGGCTGTGGAGGCAATGGGTCAGGCTGCGGTCCGGGAACCGGGTCGTGCGGTGGCAGGCCTGCGTGGCGGGGTGGGGCGGGATGGATCATCCTTTGGTCCTCCTTCGGATCGGATTGTCCTTGGAAAGCAAAGCCGCGACGCGGTGCGATAGTTCCCTTGCGACGATATTCGCAGCCAGCGCGGGGGAACCCCTCCCCCCACGGGGCGTTCCTTTTATGTAGCCGCGCCGGGAGGGCATCCGTGATCACGCCTGATGAATCGCCCCCGATCGAAACCGAACTGATCGACATGATACCCCGGCTTCGCGCCTATGCGCGAGCCTTGACGCGGGATGTCACGGACGCGGACGACCTGGTGCAGGAAACGCTGATGAAGGCGCTCGCCAATATCGACTCGTTCCAGCGCGGGACTATGCTGCGCGCCTGGCTGTTCACCATCATGCGCAACACATTCTATACCAACGCCACCCGCCGGGCGCGTGAGCGTCCCGGCGCCGAGGATTGCGTGTCGGGTACGCTGACGGTGATGCCCGAACATGACCGCTACATTCAGGGCCGCCGCCTGATGGAGGAAATTGCCCGCCTGCCCGAGCACTATCGCGAGATGCTGGTTCTGGTCGTGATGTTGGGCGAGACTTATGAGGATGCGGCGGCGCTGTGCGGCGTGGCGGTCGGCACGGTGAAAAGCCGGGTGAACCGCGCGCGGCACATGATCATCGAAGCCATCGGCGAGGATGCGCTGCGGGATGTGACTTCCGCTTAAGACCCCGGCATCGCACAGCTGGTGGAACCGGGGCGGTGTCAAATTCATTGATGCATGGCTGATCAACCGCCGAAGGGAGGCGTCTCCTGCCTTACGACTGGACAGATACTGGCCCCGTTCTGCTGTGCATCGGTGTCGTTCTTGCCGGCCTGACCCTGCTGTCGACGCTGCGCAGCGCCCGGTGGTGGGTCAGGATGGCCGATTTTCCACGGCTGCAACTGGCGGTCGGGCTGGCTGTGGTTCTGGCGCTGGTGCTGTGGCACAGCGATGAGCCAATGGACGAGTTGCTGGCGGTCGTGCTGGCCTTGTGCCTGACGTATCAGCTTGCCCGCGTACTGCCCTACACGCCGCTGTGGCCGCGTCAGGTCGCCGATGCGAAGGGGTTGCTCGGTGCGCCTCGCCTAAGAATCCTCATTGCCAATGTGCTGATGGAAAACCGCGATGCGGCGCCTCTGCTGGCGCTGATCAAGGAACATGCGCCTGACGTGGTCCTGCTGGTGGAAACCGACGGCTGGTGGGCCGAACGGCTTTTGGCCGTCGAGTCGCGTTATAGCCATGTGCTGCGCCGTCCGCAGGGCAACCATTACGGGCTGCATTTCATGTCCAAGATTCCGGTCGAGGATATCGAGGTGCGGCGTCTGGTCAGCGAGGATGTGCCCTCGGTTCGTGCGCGCCTTATGCTGGCACCTGGCCGGGAGGTTGAGTTTCACGGGCTGCATCCGCGCCCGCCGGTGCCGGGTCAGGACAGCGATGAGCGTGATGCCGAAATCCTGATCGTTGCGCGCGAGGTGCGCGAACGCGGGATGCCCGCCATCGTGGCGGGCGATCTGAACGACGTGGCCTGGTCGCATACCACGCGGCTGTTCCAGCGCATCAGCGGTCTGCTGGACCCGCGGCGTGGCCGGGGCACGTTCAGCACGTTCCCGGTCGATTATCCGATGCTGCGCTGGCCGCTGGACCATGTGTTCCACGATGCCTCGTTCCGGCTGGTCAGGCTGGTGAGGCTGCCGTCGATAGGATCGGACCATTTCCCGATGATGATCGACCTGGCGCAGGAGGCGTCTGCCGAGGCGGACCAGCCCGCGCCCCAGCCGGACCGCGCCGACATTGAAGAAGCGGAAGAAATGATCCGGCAGGGGCTGAAGGTCGCAGGCGGTGAGCGCCAGATGCCCGAAATAAAACGGCCCACCTACTGATGGCGCAGGGCGTCGATCGGGTCTAATCGGGCGGCGCTTCGGGCGGGGAAGTAGCCGAAGATCACGCCGATCAGGGCCGAAAACCCAAAGGCCAGCGCGACCACGCCTGCGTCGGGTGAAAAGGGAATGGACATGAAGGATGCTGCCACCGCCGCCAGCGCAAGACCCACGCCGATGCCCAGCGTGCCGCCAAGGACCGACAGGACCACGGCCTCGACCAGAAACTGCATCAGCACCTGACTGGCCTGCGCGCCGACGGCAAGGCGTATGCCGATCTCTCGCGTGCGCTCGGTGACCGAGACCAGCATGATGTTCATGATGCCGATCCCGCCGACCAGCAGGCTGACCGCCGCGACCGATGACAGAAGCCCGGTCAGGACCGAGTTGATGCCCGTCAGCATCGAGGCGATCTCGGCCATGTCGCTTACATTGAAATTGTCGGTCTGGCCGATGCCGATCCGGCGTTCCTGACGCATCAGCGCCTCGATGTCTCGGATGCCGCGCTCGGTCGAGATGCCGGGGGCAAGCGAGATGCGGATGTTCGAGACGTCGTTATTGCCGGCAAGGCGGCGCTGCACCGTGCGGATCGGCATCAGCACGGTGTCATCCTGATCCTGACCGAACGACGAGGCTCCCTTAACCGCCAGCACGCCGATGACCTGACAGGAGACCGCCTTCACCCGTATCGTCTGATCCGTGGGGTCGGCGGCACCGAAAAGCGCCTGCCGCACGGTTTCGCCAAGGATGCAGACCGCGCCGCTGCCGTTATTCTCGGCCTCGGTAAAGCTGCGGCCCAGCACGAGCGGCCAGTTGGCCACGGTCAGATAGCCGTTGGTCGTGCCGGTGATCGTGGTCGAGATGTTGGAGTTGCCCGCGACGACCGTCTGGGATGAGGATGCGGTGGGCGCTATCGCCGCAATCGACGACAGCGAGGCAAGGGCTTCGGCGTTCCTGATCGTGAATTCGGGCGCATTGTCGCGTGGTCCCGGCCCCATCCGGGGCTGGCCGGGGCGCAGGACCAGCACATTGGTGCCAAGGCTGGCCACATCGGCGGAAACCTTGTCGGACGACCCCTGCCCCACCGTCACCATGGCAATGACGGCAGCGACCCCGATGACGACGCCGAGCACGGTCAGGACCGAGCGCAGCACGTTGCGGCGGATGGCACGGAAGGCGAGGCGGACGGTTTCCCACAACATCGACGTCAGGCCCTTTGCCGCACCGGTTCGTCCAGTGCCAGATGACCATCGACGAACTGGATCAGCCGGGTGCCATAGGCGGCCATGTCATCTTCATGGGTGACCATGACGATGGTCAGGCCGTCCTTGCGGTTCAGATCGGTCAGAAGCTCCATGATCTCGACCGACCGCTGGGTATCGAGGTTCCCTGTCGGCTCGTCGGCGAGGATCACCATCGGGTCGCCCGCCAGCGCACGGGCGATGGCGACGCGCTGCTGCTGGCCGCCGGAGAGTTGCGAAGGATGGTGGTTCTCTCGCCCCGACAGGCCGACCTTGGCCAGCGCGGCGCGGGCGCGTTCCGCCCGCTCATGCGCGGGCATTCCCTTGTAGATCAGCGGCAGTTCGACGTTCTCCAGCGCCGTGGTGCGGGGCAGAAGGTTGAAACCCTGGAAGATGAAGCCAAGGTAGTGGCGCCGCAACAGCGCGCGCTGGTCGCGGCTGAGGCCTGCAACCTCGACCCCGTCGAACAGGTAGTGGCCCGACGTCGGGCTGTCGAGGCAGCCGATCAGGTTCATCGCGGTGGACTTGCCCGAGCCCGACGGCCCCATGATGGCCACGAACTCGCCCGGCCAGATCGAAAGGTCGATACCGCCGAGCGCCGTCACCTCTGCCTCGCCCGCGCCATAGCGGCGGGTGATGTCGCGAAATTCGATGATCGGGCGTTGGGGCATCACTTTGCCTCGGTCTGATCGACGATCAGGGCATCGCCGGGGGAAACCTCGCCTTGCGCCAGCACGGTGTTGCGGCCATCGGTATCGCCCGGAGTGACCGAGACGCGCACGGGCGCGCCGTTCCGCAGCACCCAGACGGCATTACTGGCGCCGACCGCGACACGCGTCTCGCCGGGGCGGCGGGGCATGATCAGGCCAAGAAGGCCGTTGCTGTTGCCCCTCTGCGCCTCGGCCTTTTGCGGCGGCGCGTAGCGCAGCGCGGCATTGGGGGCGAGCAGCGCAGAGGCGATCTGGGTGACGGTGATGGTTGCGGTGGCGGTCATGCCGGGACGCAGCAGAAGTTCCTTGTTGTCCACCGACAGCACGGCCTTGTAGGTGACGACGCCGTCGGTCGTCTCGGACGCGAAGCGCACCTGCGTGATCGTCGCGGGGAACACGCGGCCCGGATAGGCCTCGACCGTAAAGGTTGCCTCGTTGCCGACCGCGACGCGGCCGATGTCGGCCTCATCGATATCGACCAGCAGTTCCGTCCGTGTCAGATCCTCGGCCAGTGTGAAAAGCGTTGGAGCGTTCAGGGACGAGGCCACGATCTGGCCCACTTCGGCGGTCCGATCCAGCACGATTCCGGAAATGGGCGAGCGGATGACGGCCTTTTCCAGATCGGTCTTTTGCAGCACCAGATTGGCCTCGGCCAGCGTCTGGTCCGCCTGAGCGATCGAGACCGCGGCATCGGCACGTTCATGCGCGGCCACATAACCGATGAAATCACGCTTGGTGGATATGCCGCGCTGATCCAGCGAGGATTGGGACTGGTAGTTGCTCAGCGCCTCTCGCGCCGTCGCCTCGGCCTGAGCCACGCTGGCCTTGGCGGCGGCAACACTGGCCTCGGCGTTTTCCACCTGCGCCCTGAGCTTTGTATCGTCCAGCCGGGCCAGCACCTGTCCGACCTGGATCTGGTCGTTGTAATCGACCTCGACGCTTTGCAGGGTGCCGGACAGTTCGGAGGAAACCGTCACTTCGGTGGTAGGCTGAACCGTCCCGGTGGCCGTCACATTGACGACCATCGGGCCTTCGACCGCCGGTTCGGTCGTATAGGTGACGGCCGTGGATTTCGCAGCACTCGCCTGCCACAGCCCGCCGCCAAGCGCGATTGCGATGACGATGGCCCCCAGAATCCAGACCGGACGGCGACGGCGCGGACGGCCTGCGGCAAGGGTCCTGGCGATATCTGGGTGATCGGCCATCCGGTATTTCCTGTCACGCGCGCGGGGTAGTTGCGGGGTAATCTTTGTCATACGGATATGAGTGTTCCTTCCGTCGCTGCGAAGGGCCGGTCCCGTGCAAATCCCAGGCGGTTGATGCGCGGTGAACTTTCGGCATATCCATGCCCTTCTTGGGCAGGAGGACGTCGTGGCGATGAGGATCGGCTGTATCGGCGAATGCATGATCGAGTTGAGCCGGATCGACCTGGCCGATGGTCGGGCGCGCATCGGCTTTGCCGGAGATACGATGAACACCGCGATCTACCTTGCGCGGCGGTGCGGCGGCGGTTCCGTTGATTACGTGACGCTGCTGGGGACTGATGCTTTTTCCCACGGCATACTGGACATGCTGGCGGTCGAGGGCGTCGGCACGCAGTTTATCGGGCGACACCCGGACCGGCTGCCGGGAATATACGCGATCGAGACGGATGCGGCGGGGGAGCGGTCATTCCGCTACTGGCGCGAGAATTCTGCGGCGCGGCTATTGTTCGGTGGCATCGGGGCCACGCTGGACGATCTGGCAGCCTTCGATGTGATTTACCTGTCCGGCATAACGCTTGCGATCCTGCCGCCCCACCAACGCTCGACCCTGATCGCGCGGCTCGGTGCGCTGAAGGACGAGGGGCGGCGGATTGTTTTCGATACGAATTACCGGCGCCGGTTGTGGCCGGACGAAACGACGGCGCGCGAAGCCTTCGATGCCATGTGGCGTGCGACCTCGATCGCGCTGCCGTCACGCGATGACGAGGCGAAGCTTTGGCCAGGGCTTTCCGCTGAGGCGATTGTCGAGCGGATAGCAAAGCTTGGCCTGGCCGAGATCGTGCTGAAGGATGGCGATCAGGGGCCGCTGCTTTGGTCCGGCGATGCCCCGCACCGCGCCGCCCTGCCCCGCGCAAAATCCGTCGTCGATACGACCGGGGCCGGGGACAGCTTCAACGCGGGCTATCTTGCCGCACGGCTGGCGGGTGCAGGGCCGGTGGATGCCGCTGCATCCGGGCATAGGCTGGCCGCCACCGTCATCGGCCATCACGGTGCGATCATCGCCCGCGCGGCGATGCCGGATCAGGGCAGTTTGTAGGCCATTACATAGTCGCCGGGCTTGGTCCCGATTGAACCGTGCCCCCCCGCCACGATCACCACGTATTGTGTGCCGTCCAGCGCATAGGTCATCGGCGTGGATTGCCCGCCCGCAGGCAGGCGCGCCCGCCACAATTCCTCGCCTGTCGTCAGGTCGTAACCGCGCAGGTAGTTATCGACCGCCGCACCAAGGAAAGCCACACCGCCTGCGGTGATGATCGGCCCGCCTATGCCCGGAACTCCGACTGTAAAGGGCAGTTGCAACGGCGTCATGTCGCGAACGGTTCCGTTGCGGCGACGCCAGACGATCTCGCCCGTGCGCAGGTCCGCCCCCGCGACATAGCCCCATGGCGGCGCATTGCAGGGCACGCCAAGCGGCCCGAGGAACGGCCCCATGTAGACGCCGTAAGGCGCGCCGTCGTTGCGGTTCAATCCCTGTTCGCTGCCCTTTTCATCCTGACCTTTCGGCGGGATGTCCGCGGCAGGGACGAGCTGAGAGGTGAAGGGCAGATAGGTCGGCATGCCGAACATCACCTGCCGGACAGGATCAACGGCAACCGAGCCCCAGTTGAACACGCCGAAGTTGCCCGGATAGATGATGCTGCCCTTCAGCGACGGCGGCGTATAGCGCCCCTTGTAGTTCAGGCGATGAAAGTTGATCCGGCACATCACCTGATCGAGCAGGGTAATCCCCCACATATCGGTCTCACGCAGCATCGGTGGCTTGAAGCTGAGCTTCGAGGTGGGTTGCGTCGGATAGGTGAAATCCTCGGGGATGGCGCCGGTCGGGGCGGGTTCTTCGGTGACGGGCAGGATCGCCTCGCCGGTGCGGCGGTTCAGCACGTAGATGTCGCCCTGTTTCGTCGGCGCGACCAGCCCCGGCACCACGGTGCCGTCAGGCCGCGTCAGATCGACGATGACAGGCTGTGCCGGAACATCCATGTCCCAAAGGTCGTGGTGGACAAACTGGCGCATCCAGCGCACCTGACCCGTCTGTATGTCCAGCGCGACGATGCCCGACGAATATTCCTCGGCTTCTGCCGAACGGCTCATGCCAAGCTGGTCCGGGGTCTGGTTTCCCATCGGGATATACACCAGCCCCTGAGCCTCATCCGCCGAAAAGACCGACCAGCTGTTGGGTGAGTTTGTCGTGTAGGTCTGGCCGCCTTCTATGTCGATCGGAAGGGTCACATCCGGGTTGCCGCTGTCCCAGTTCCAGATCAGATCGCCGGTGTCGATGTCGAAGGCGCGGATCACCCCCGACTGTTCCTGAGTTGAATAATTGTCGTTGACCGCCCCGCCGATGATCAGCCTGCCCGCCACCGCGAGCGGGGGCGAGGTAGAGTAGTAATATCCTGCGGGATCGAACTTCATGCCGCGTTCAAGATGCAGTGTTCCATAGTCGGCAAAGTCGGTGCACATCATGCCGGTACGCGCGTCCAGCGCAATCAGCCGGGCGTCCGATGTAGGCAGATACACACGCTCGGCGCAGGGGGAACCTTCGGCGGCGGCAGGATCGCGCCAATAGGTCACGCCGCGGCAGGTCTGATGCTGGCGATCGGGATTCATGCCGGATTCGGGATCGAAGCGCCATTTCTCGGTCCCCGTTTCCGCATCCAGTGCGATGGCAAGGTTATGCGGCGTGCAGATATACAGGCTGTCGTCGACCTTCAGCGGCGTGACCTGATACGTCGTCTCACCCACGTCATCGGGCCGCTTTACGTCGCCGGTCTGATAGGTCCAGGCGGGAACCAGGCTTGCCACGTTTTCCGGCGTGACCTGTGTCAGGGGCGAATAGCGCTGACCAAAGTTGGTGCGGCCATACTGCCGCCAGTCGCCGTCGGGCATGTCGTTTCCGAGGCCCGGCGCATCGACGACAGGGCTCTGGTTCAGTGAGCCGACAAGCCGGCTCGGGTTGGTGGTCATCGAATAAAGCGCGACGCCCAGGCAGATGAAAAGCGCGCATCCCAGCACAAGGCCCGAAGCAATGGGCGCGCCCGCGGGGGCAAGTCTTCGGCGCACGGGCGGCAGCCACAGCCAGATGCCAAGCACCACCAGCACCCCGCCGCGCGGACCCAGTTGCCACCAGTCGAAACCCACCTCCCATATCGCCCAAGCAAGCGTGGCGAGCAGCAGCATCGAGAATACCGAAAACACCGCGCCGTTCCGCCGCGCCAGAAGCCAGCCGCAGAACAGCAGGCCCAGGCCGATAAGCAGATAGGCCGGGCTGCCGCCAAGCACGACAAGCCATCCGCCAAGCCCGGAAAGCGCAAGCCCGAGAAGCGCAAAGACAAGTGCAGGCAGCGCAGTCGCCATAATGGCCTCCCCAGACCGCGAAGCGTCGGACAGTGTTAGGCTTTCAGGTTCTGCGGCGCAACGTTTCTGGGCAACTTCAGATACTGCTGACCTTGTAGCTTGCCCGGTCAAGCCAGGCCGGGTCGATCTCGACACCCCAGCCGGGGGCATCGGGGATCGTCACATGGCCACCCTCGACACCGTATGGGTCGCCAAGGAAAAGCCCGTCCTGCCACGGATAGTAATCGTCGCCCTCGATCGAGAACTCCAGATACTTGCCCGCGTTCGGGATCGCGCCCAACAGGTGCATCGTGCACATCGTGACAAGCGACAGATTGGCGGCGTGGGGCGTGATCGGCATGCCCGCGGCCTCTGCCATCTTGCAGACCTGCAGGGTGCGGCTGATGCCGCCCAGATACATCACATCCGGCTGGGCGACATCGACGACGTGGGTGTCGATCATAGTCTTCCACGCGGTGAATTCGCAATCCTGCTCTCCGCCGGTGATGTCGATGCTGAGTGCGCGGGCAACCTCGCGCGTCTGGTCGAATTCCCAATAGGGACAGGGTTCCTCGAAATGCCCGATTCCCTCGGCTTCCAGCATCCGGCCAACCTCGATGGCGCGTTTGGGGGAATAGCAGGAGTTGGCGTCCACCAGTTTGTCTATCCCATCGCCCAGGGCGCGGGATACCAGCGGCACGATTTCCTCGGTCCGGCCCGGCCATTCGTCCTGGTCGCGGCCGCATTCGGCCCCGACGCGCCATTTGAAGGCGGTAAATCCCTTTTCGTCGCGCAAACGCAGGAAACGGTCACGCTCGGCCGCTGGCGTGATGTCCCGCTTCATGGATGATGCATAGGCGCGCAAGCGTCCGGGCTTGCCGCCCAGCAGGCTGACCACCGGCTTGCCTTCGACCTTGCCGCGCAAATCCCAAAGCGCGGTATCAAGGCCCGTTGTGGCGCGACGCAGGTAGGAGCCGGGGAACTTATGCTCCCGCTCATTGATGAGGTTCAGTGTATCGGAAAAATCCAGCGCATCCTTGCCCAAGGCATGCGGCGCGATCTGGCGGTGAAAAATTTCGCAGGTTATGTCGGCCTGATAGGTCGAAACCTGTCCCCACCCCTGATCGCCGGTATCGGAGGTCACACGAACGAATCCCACGAAGGGAGTGGTAAAGGTTTCCAGCTTTCGGATTTTCATGTTCGGATCGCCCCTAGCGTGCAGGATTCCGGCAAGGCCGGTGATAAAACGTGCAATCGACAGGCAAAAATGCCCGAAGCGCGCCGAAACTTAATCCGCCAGTCAATAAAAACCAAGGGCAGGACGGCCCCGGACCGCATGGCGTCGTTGACAGACGGATCGCAGAAGAGAAATGTGACACTGCAGGGCGGTGACCCTGTGCCGAAGCGTCACAGGAAGTTTGCAAAAGTCACATAACGCTCGGTCGGCCACGTAACGGCCAACTCTGTTTGACGGATCGACAGAGGGACAAAAAAAGCATGGGAGATAGAGACGTGAAAAAGATCGACACGGGATTGAGCCGTCGGCGCTTCCTTCAAGGAACCGCGATCGGTATGGGCGCATTGGCCGCCCCCGCAATCATTTCGAGCAAGGCTTTGGCCTCGTCGGGTGAGCTGAACTACATGGGCTGGGCCGGCTATCCGGCGCTGACCGAAACCGTGTTCCCGGCCTTTGAGAAGGCGACCGGGATCAAGGTGAACTTTAACGAACAGCCCGACCAGGACGCGATGTTCGCCCAGGCGAAACTCGCGCTGCAGACCGGCGGCACCGACATGGTCGAACCGACTGTCGACCGCGTCGGCAGCTGGGCCTCGAACGGGCTGGTCCAGCCCTGGGACATGACCAAGCTGAACGTCGACAACTACCTGCCCGGTCTGGCCGATGGTACGATGGGCGAGATGGCGACGGTCAATGGCCAGCGCATGATCTTGCTGTCGGTCTGGGGTACAGAGGCGCTGGTCTACAACAAGGAAAACATGCCGCTGACCTATGGCACGGCAAGCCTTGGCGACCTGTTCAACCCCGCCAACGAAGGCAAGGTCGTGGGCCGTCCGCACTCGACGCTGGCTGCCATGGGCCGCTGGCTGGATGCCGAAGGCAAGCTGCCGAAGCCGTGGCTCGATGGCTACAAGGACGAAGCCGTCATGGTCGAGCTGTGGGATATCGCTCTGGCCGAGGCGACCAAGGCCAAGGGCAACTTCGTGCAGTGGTGGTCTGGCGAGAACGAGGCGCAGGCCGGGTTCCTGACCAACGGTGGCGAACTGGGTCTGTGCTGGGATTCGACCGGCTACAACCTGCGCGACCAGGGCTTCGGGTTCCTGCCGCCGAAAGAAGGCGCCTTCGCCTGGAACCAGGGCGTCGTGCTGATGGCAAACGCCGCCAACACCGAGCAGGCGCATGCGCTTGCCAAGTGGATCTCCGAGCCGGAAGGTTCGGCGATGTGGGCGACCGCATTCTCGGCCAACCCGGTGGGCAAGGGGGCGATCGACAAGATGTCGCCGGAAGTCTCGGCCTACTACAACTCGGCCTTCAACGACGACGCACTGCAGAAGCTGTGGTGGTGGCCGGCGCAGGAAGCATGGTTCATCGCCAAGCGCGGCGAATATGCCGACAAGCTGCGCGCAGCCTGATCAGTATCGACAACGGCCTGCCGGTGCGAAAGCATCGGCAGGTTTCGGTAAAAAGACCAGACCGCGACATAAGATTGCGGCGCTACATCAACAGGGGATGACGATCAGATGAGCGCAGGCGTAGAGCTTGACGGCGTTTGTGCCGATTTTGGAACGTTCCGCGCCGTGGACCGCGTGAACGTGGACATTCAGCCCGGGGAATTCTTTTCGTTCCTTGGGCCATCCGGCTGTGGCAAGACCACGATCCTTCGCATGATCTCGGGCTTCACCAACCCCAGCCAGGGCGTGATCCGGATCGGCGGCAAGGACATGAAGAATACCCGTCCGAACCAGCGCCCGACCGCGCTGATCTTTCAGAACCTGGCACTGTTCCCGCTGATGCCGGTCTGGGAGAACATCGCCTTCGGGCTTGAGGTGCGCGGCGTGGACAAGGCCAAGCGGCGCGCCCGGGCGGAAGAGTTGCTGCGGCTGGTGGACCTGCCCGATGCCGCAGACAAGCGCGTGAGCCAGCTTTCGGGCGGCCAGAAGCAGCGTGTCGCGATTGCCCGCGCGCTCGCCGTCGAACCGGACGTGATGTTGCTGGACGAACCCTTGTCGGCGCTGGACCTGAAGCTGCGCCAGCATATGCGGGCCGAACTGCGTGCGATCCAGAAGCGCACCCAGGTGACCTTCATCTACATCACCCACGACCAGGGCGAGGCGCTGGCCATGTCCGACCGCGTCGGCGTCATGAGCCAGGGCAAGCTGCAACAGGTCGCGACCCCGCGCGAGATTTACAACAACCCTGCGAACGGCTTCGTTGCGTCCTTCGTGGGCGAGAACAACATCCTTGGCGGAGAGATCGCCGGTGTCGCTGACGGCAAGGCGCAGTTCCGCACCCCCAGCGGCGATTTTACCGCACGGGTCGGTCAGGGCGTGACCCAGGGGTCAAAAGCGCGGCTGTTCCTGCGTCCCGAACATGCGCGTCTGCTGGCCAGCCCCGGCGCTGGCAACTCGATCCCCGTCGAAGTGACCGACGTCGCATTCGAGGGCAACTTCATCACCGTCCATGCCCGCGATGAAAAGGGTCAGGTCTATATCTCGGAGGCGCGAAACGATGGATCTGCCAGCGTTCCCGGCGCCGGCGAGAAACGCCACATCGTCTTTGATGCCGACCATGCCGTTGTCTTGACGGGCGACATTTCGGCAAAGGATCCCGAGGCATGAAGGATCTCCTGCAACGCTACGGGACGTTCCTGACCACCATCTTCATCCTTCTGACGGCGTTCTGGCTGCTGGCGCTGGTGGTTCTGCCCAACCTTTACCTGTTCGAAAATTCGTTCAGGCCCTATCTGCCCGTCTCGGAAATGGGTGGGCCGAATGATGTCTATACGCTCAAGAACTACCTGACCTTCTTCCAAAGCCCGATCCATATCTCGGTGTTCTTCTGGACGATCATCTATTCCAGCATCGTCACGGTGATCTGCTTCATCATCGCCTATCCGCTGGCCTATTACCTGTCCAAGATCGCCAAGCCCAACCTGCTGCCCACGATCTTTCTGCTGCTCTTCATCCCGCTCTGGGTATCCGAGGTGTTGCGCGCATTCGCCTGGTTCATCATCCTCGCGCTGAAAGGGCCGTTGAACGCATCGCTGCTCGGCATCGGGATCATCGAGGACCCGATCCGCTGGATCAGCGGGTTTCGCGCGGTGATGATCGGCCTGGTCTACACCTACGTGCTGTTCATGCTGCTGCCGATCTACAATGCGGTCCAGTCGCTGGACACCAACCAGATCGAAGCTTCCGAGGATTTGGGCGCGCCATGGTGGAAGACGCACCTGCGCGTGATCCTGCCCCATGCCAAGCCTGGCATCGCGTCGGGGTCGGTCATGGTCTTCATGCTGTCGGCGGGATCTATCCTTGTGCCGACGCTGCTGGGGTCGACGAACTCACGATGGTTCACCGAAATCATCCAGCAATGGATGTTCGAAAGCCAGGATTGGAACACGGGTTCGGCCTATGCCTTCCTGCTGCTGATCCTGTGTTCGGTGTTCGTCTCGGTCGTGATGCGCGTGTTCCGCGTCAAGCTGTCCGATATAGCGAAGTGAGGGCGGCATGAGACAGGTTCGATCCACCGACTGGCTGTTTCACCTTTATCTGGTGATTTTTCTGGCTTACCTGATCATTCCGCTGATCGTGATGGGCGGGGCGGCCTTCAACGACTCTCGCTTCCCCTCGGTCTACCCTTGGGTTGGCTGGACTGACCGCTGGTTTGTCGAGTTGTGGAAAGACACCCGCATGTGGGTTGCGTTCCGCAATACGATCTATGTGGCAATTGCTGTCGTCGTCATTTCAGTGCCTATCGGCACGGCGGCGGCAATCCTGATCAACTCGATCGCAGGCGGTGCGCGTTCCCTGCTTTACGGGCTGATGGTGGCGCCGATCCTGACGCCGGGTGCGGTCATCGGGATTTCGACGCTGCTGTTCTGGAACACCTTCTCTGTGCCTGCCGGGCTGCATCTGGCCGTGCTGGGGCAGGTAAGCTACATCGCGGCTTTTGTGATGCTGCTGGTGCTGGCGCGGTTGCAAAGCTTTGATCGCGGGCTGGAGGAAGCGGCGCTTGATCTTGGTGCCAGCCACGGCCAGGTGCTGCGCCGGATACTGCTGCCACACCTTTACCCGGCCATCGGCGCGGGGGCGGCCATCGGGTTCTTCCAGTCGATCGAGAACTTCAACGTCACGCTGTTCACCCGCGGCACCTATGACACGCTGACCGTCTATGTGTTCTCGAAAGTGCGCACAGGGATCACGCCGACGATCAACGCGCTGGCGCTGCTGCTGATCACCTTCACACTGATCTGCGCCGCCGCCTACGAGATCAATCGGCGGCGCAACGAGCGGCGTATGGCAGGCACAGAGTAGGCCCCGGCCTGCATTTGCCAGAAAGGATCAAGGCCCCGGTCATACGCCGGGGCCTTTCGTTTGTGTCGCAGCTATATTCTTTCCGTCTTGCAAGAGACCCGACTCCGCCCCGATGTCAGGAAAAATGGGAGGCGCGCCGGAAGATGCCGTGCAGTCAGACCCTTGTGTTTGGAGGCGACTCCACGATTCCCATGAGGCGTCAGAAGAGGCCGTTGCGTCGGCATTCGGGCCGTTTCGCTTGTGCTGGATACCTGCAAAGCGGCATTTTGCGATGAACCAGTACGAAATCAGGCATTTCCAGGGCAGAGCCCGCTGAAATTCGTTGCGTTAACGGAAATCCCGACACATCGTCTCGGCTGAAGGGGAAACCCGGTCTTGCGAAAGGCCGGGCACTGCGCATTGGCCGGAACGGGGTCTGCTGCCCGGGCTGGTACAACAAGATATGTTTGGAGTTTCTGCCATGTTTCGACAGGTGGTTCTGACGTGTTTCCTGCTGGTCTCCCTGATATTGTTTCAATCTGCCTCAGCTGGCGCGCAGGCGATCGGAAGCGTGGTTTCCGTGGTCCCGGGCGGTGAGATACGCACCGCAGCCGGGCGCACCAAACTTGTAGAAGGTGCGGCGCTGTCAAATGGCGACATCATCACGACCGATGCGTCGGGGCGCGCCCAGTTGCTGTTTTCTGATGGCACCAAGATCGCTGTCGGACCTGGATCCCGCCTGGTCATCGACGAGGTGCTGATGCAGTCCGGCGGGACCGCACAGCGGTTTGCGGTGAACGCCGTGGGCGGGACCTTCCGTTTCATAAGCGGCAAGAGCGCCAAGCCCGCCTACAAGATTTCAACCCCCACGGCCACCATGGGCATTCGAGGGACGCTGTTCGATTTCTCGGTCGACAAGAACCGTGGCACCAACATGGTGCTGTTCCGGGGCCAGGTTAATCTTTGCGCCCAGGGCAACTGTGCGGAAGTGCGCGGACGTTGCACCATGGCGGTTTCGGATCGCAAAGGGAATATCGGCGGCATTGGCACGCGTCAGGAAAAGCTGGGCATTCTTGCCAGCGAGTTTCCCTTTGTAACCGATCAGAATGACCTTTCAAAAGGCTTCCAGGCACCCGTCCGCAGCTGCGGAGACCTCTCGCGCATCGCGAAAAAGCCTATCCGGGCAGCTGTCATCAACGAAGAAAAGACCGGCAACCGCGAACCGCCGCAACGCAGCGAGCCCGAACGAGCCGATCCGCCCGCTCCAGAGCCGGAGCCCGAGCCAGAACCACCGCCGAGCAGGGGCTGACAAAGGCCGGTCCGACAGTCGGGAGGGGCTAATGCTAGCTTGGTCCTTGCATGCGTAAGGCCTTCTTCGCCATAGGGTTTGTCCTTTTGGCGGCGCTTACCGTGTTGCGCGCACTTGACCCCTATCCCGTCCAGGCGGTTCGAGAGCTATACTTCGACTCGCTGCAGCGCCTGTCACCGCGGGCACAGGCGGACCTGCCGGTGCGGGTCGTGGACATAGATGAAGCCTCGCTGCAGAGCATCGGCCAATGGCCATGGTCGCGTGACAGGTTGGGCATGCTGGTCGACCGGATGACCGGCTATGGTGCCGCTGCGATCGTCTTTGACGTTCTGTTCCCCGAGGCGGACCGCTTGTCGCCCGCCAATCTTGCGGGCGATCTGCAGTCGCTGGGCGTCCTTGCTCCCGGCGTGACGGCGAGCGAACTCGCGCCCCTCGACAACGACCTGCGATTTGCCCGGGCGATCGCGGCAGGTCCGGTTGTTCTTGGAACGGCAAACTCGACAGACAAGAGCGCTGGTGCGATCAAAAGCCTGGCCGGTTTCGTCGAGGTTGGAAATGCGCCATCGGTCGGCCTGTTGCCTGTCGAGGCGGCCGTGCCGATACTTGCCCCTTTGCGCGATGCGGCATCCGGTATCGGCGTCATCAATATCAGCCCTTTTGAAGAGGCAACGGTCGTGCGCCGTATCCCCCTCATCTGGCAGGGGCAGGAAGGTCTTTTGCCCTCGCTGTCCATCGAGGGGTTGCGCGTGGCAACTGGTGAAAGCACCATCGTGCTGGTGGGTGAGCCCGATCTTGAAGGGTTCATGCAATCGGTGCGTTTGTCCGGCTTTGACATTCCGACCACCCCCGATGGCCAGATGTGGGTCCGCTATCGGCCGGATACGCCAGACCTCTACGTCTCGGCCCGCGACGTGCTGGCCGAAGGCGACAACCCGGCGGTCAGGGCAAAGCTTGAAGGCAACATCGTGTTTATCGGCACTTCTGCCGCAGGGCTTCTGGATATCAGAACGACCGCCCTTGGACAGAATGTGCCCGGCGTGTCGATCCATGCGCAACTGCTTGAGCAGATCCTGCAAGGCGATTTTCTGCGCCGCGACGGAGCGGTGCAGGCGGCCGAGGTGCTGGTGTTCCTGGCGATAGGGCTAATTGTGGTCGGCGTCATGTCGGTTTCCGGTCCGGTCGCCTCGATCTTCGCAGGGCTTTCGGCGGCGGCGGTGATTGCGGGGGCAAGCTGGATCGCCTTTCGGGACAAGGGCATTCTGTTCGATGCGACCTTCCCCTTGTTCGGCGGCTTTCTGACCTTTGCCGCCGTATCGGCCTATCAGTTCGTGATCGCAGACCGCGACAAGCGGATGATCCGGCGGTCGTTCTCCCATTACGTCGCTCCTTCCGTCCTGGGCCAGATCGAGCGATCCGGGCACAAGCTGGAACTCGGCGGGGTGATGCAGCCCGTGACGGTAATGTTCAGCGACATCCGCGGCTTTACACCGCTGAGCGAGACCATGACGGCAACCGAACTGGTCGAGGTGCTGAACCGGCTGTTCACAGAACTTGGCGATGAAATCCTGCTGCATCAGGGCACGATCGACAAGTTCATCGGCGATGCGATCATGGCCTTCTGGAACGCGCCGCTGGAGATGGCCGACCACCCGTCGCGCGCCGCCGCCGCCGCGCTGGGGATGCGTCTGGCCCTGCAACGCTTCAATGCGGCCAAGGGCGCGCCCCTGCCCGTTGCGGTTGCGCTTGGCGTGGCCACCGGCACGGTCTGCGTCGGCAACATAGGCTCTCGCGACCGTTTCAACTACACGGTCGTCGGCGAAACCGTGAACCAGGCCGCGCGGATCGAGGCAGGCTGCCGGGCCGTCGACTATGACATCCTCGTGTCGCGCGATACCGCGCTTGGCGCATCCGATATGGCGTTTCTGGACGCAGGCCGGTTGACGTTGAAAGGCGTGTCAGAACGTATCTCCGCTTCCATTCTTGTGGGCGGTCCAGAAATGGCGAAGACGCCAGAATTCCAGGCGCTTCTAAAAGCGCATGAAGCCTTGATCGCCGCCGTCGGCTCGGGTCAGGAGACGTCCGAAATGCTTGCGGATTGTCGGGCAAGGGGCGTTGCGCTGGAACCTGGCCTGCACACCTTTTACGACAAGATGCTGCAGCGTCGCGGCGATTTTGCGTCTCAGGCCAGCACCCACCAAACGGCCATGCCCAGATAGGTGAACTGGTGCAGCGCCTGGTCCACCCCGGTCGCATACCAATACATGGCATCCCGCGGTGTTAACTGCCGCGAGGCCACGAAGTTATCCTTCGACCAGTCGAGGTGGTAGTGGAACACCCCTTCGACCGCCAGCATGGCAAGAATGGTAAGCGCCGCCGTTCCCATGATCAGCAAGGCAATCAGTGACCCCACCAGATGGATGGCCACGTGCAAAAGCCCGCCGGGATGGCCATAGTAGCGCCGGTTCTCGATCATGTAGCTGTTTTGAAGGAAGAAATCCGCGATCACATGCTTTAGCTGCAGCAACAGTATCAGCAGAAGAACGTCTGTCGTCTGAACGCTCACCGGTCTTAACCGTCCTCACACAGGATGGCGGGGAAGCCGCCTTCCTGCCTGTTTAACGGTGTCGGGCGTCATTGTCCGGTAAAATGTCACCCGACTGTCATTTTCATCGCAGGGATCGGCCTATCGGCGACGCACCAGCCCCAGCGCGGCAACACCCGCAAGCAACAGTGGCAGGCCCGCCGGCAGCGGCACCGGGGCGGGCACTGGTTCTGGCTCGGGCTCTTTGACGACGTATTTCACGGTGTCCAGCGTGTAGGTGCTGTCCTTGTCCTGCGATTTCCCACTGATCGTCAGAGAAGTGAAAGGCGTCCCCGTAGAAAAGCCCAGGAACTGCCCGGTACTTGCGGGAATGGGTTCGCCTTTGCTGTTCAGGGTCGTTTCAAAGGAATCGAACACACTCGCGAATACCTCGCCCGTGTCCAGAATTGCCGTAAAGGCACCATCAGCGATATCGAAAGTATTGATATCGATGGCGAAGACACTGATCGGCATCGCGAAGGTGAATGTGACGGTCTGATTGAACTCGAAAAAGTTATTCTTGCCAGAGCCGATGCCATTCATCCCGGTCGAAGATACAAACTTGTCGGTGACTACGATGGGTTCACCGTTGGTTGAATATCTGACGTCCGCGCTGTCAGCCAGGGCGCCAAGTGGTGAACTGTCAAAATCTTCGGTTTTCAATGGCTTGGCGGCCATTGCTGCATTGAATTCATCTCGGTCATAGCTAACCGTAGCAGCCGAAGCGGGCAGTGCCGCAAGGGCAGCAAGTGCCACAATAGGCACGTAAAATACTGAATGGGCCACGGGTAAGATCCCTTTGCACACATAAACAGCGGCATTGCCGCATCACCAAGATAACTGGATATAAGCGACCGGCAGGCCCAAAACACAATGATTCGTTTGAGGAATGGCGTGTTTTCGGCTTTATAAACAAGGCTATTCTTAGGCGCAGCCTCGTTCAGAATGTGCCGGGCGTGTTGCCTCTGCCTGAAAAACCGGCTGTGTAAAGCGCACAATTCCCGCTATGCGGGAATCCGCGCGTATTCCTCGACAGCCGAAAAACCGACGTCTAGATTTTCGCAATGAAAATCCTCGTCGCTGCCGACATTCATTATTCACTGAAACAATATGACTGGCTTTTGGCCGTTGCTGGCGGTTTCGATCTGGTCGTGATCGCGGGCGACTTGCTGGAAATCTCGTCCAGTGTCGATCGCCGGGCGCAGGTCGTGGTGGTAAAAACCTACCTTGAGCAAATTGCAGAAAAGACCCGCGTGGCGGTTTGTTCCGGCAATCACGATCTGGACACCATCGACGGCAACGGCGAGCAGGTCGCCGACTGGATGCGCGATCTGGACGATCTGGGCGTGGCCTCCGATAGCACCACGATCCGGATGGGGCAGACGCTGATTACCATATGCCCCTGGTGGGACGGCCCAGATACGCGCGAGGCCATTGCGGAGCAGCTGGTGGCCGCCGCCGCGCAGCCGCGCGACCGTTGGATCTGGGTCTATCATGCGCCACCCTCGGAAAGCCCTGTCAGCTGGGGGGGCAAGCGGTCCTTCGGCGATACCGAACTCTTGCAATGGATCGCCAGATTCCACCCCGACATCGTCGTGTCTGGCCATGTCCATCAGTCGCCCTTTGTGACCGGCGGCAGCTGGGCGGATCGCATCGACGGAACCTGGGTTTTCAATACCGGCCAACAGATTGGCGAGGTTCCGGCCCATATCATCTTCGATATGGAAACCTGCACGGCGCTGTGGTTCTCAATCTACGGCAACGAGGTTCTCGACCTTGAGGCCCCGCTGGAGCGTCCTATCCAGCCGCTGCGCGCCTTGCCCGACTGGCTCAGAGCCTAGGATCGTCCTTGCGCGCGGAAATAGCCGCCGGCTTGTCAGCCTGCTGGTTCAGCAACGCGCCGATGATGCGGTCAACCATGCCGAAGTGGTCCGACTTGTCCTGAAACTGGGTTTTCATGTCGGCCAGATAGGTCGTGCTGTCATGCAGACGCTGCGCAAGGATGCGCGCAGTATGCAAGGCAACCACCGGCGACGAGGCCAGGAAAGCGGCGCCATCCGCCACGACCTTGGCCGTCACCGGTGTCTCGGCCACCACTGTTGCGCTGGCCGGAACATCCAGAAGGATTGCCATTTCACCGAAAAGAGCACCGGGCGTGCGGATGCGCGCCACCCGAACCGAGCCCTTCAGCACAGCAATCGTGCCTTCGACCAGAACGAAGATCGCGCCATGCCTGCCGCCTTCGTGGATCAGCACGTCATCTGCCGCGAAATCCGTGTCTGGCAGGTGTCGGCATTCCTCGATCACGACGTGCATCACCCCTGCCCTTTCCATAGCCATGTCGCAAGACTGTCACCTTGGAAAAGACGTGGCAAGGTTTCGCTGCACTGCCGCGAAGATCAGCGCAGATCGGCGGGCAGAAGTGCCTCCGGAATGTTCTGATAGCAGACCGGTCGCAACCAGCGCCGGATCGACAGGGTTCCGACGCTGGTTGCGCCAAAGTTGGTCGAGGCCGGATAGGGGCCGCCATGGACCATCGCATCGGCCACTTCGACCCCGGTCGGGAACCCATTGGCGAGGATGCGGCCTGCCTTGCGCTCCAGCACCGGCATCAGACGTTGGCCAAGCGCATGGTCATCAGCGTCCAGATGCAGAGTGCAGGTCAACTGCCCCTCGACTCCGGCGGCCAGCGCCAGCAAGTCCGCCTCGTCCCTGGCGCGCACAACAAGGCCGAGCGGGCCGAACACCTCTTCGCCAAGGCCGTGGCTCTGCCGGAAATCATCCGAGGCGACAGTATAAAGGTTCGGATTGGCTTGTCGCGCGGCACTTTCCGTCTCGACCAGTGCGGTCACGCCTGGGGCCGAGGAAATGCGGTTTTGCCCGTCGCGATAGGCTTGGGCGATACCATCGGTCAGCATAGTCTGGGCAGCGACCCCGGACAGCGCCGCCGAGGCGGCACGCTCGAACGTATCAACCTCGGGACCATCTATCGCGATCACAAGACCGGGATTGGTGCAGAACTGCCCCGCACCCATGGTCAGCGACCCTGCCCAGCCGGTTGCCAGCGCCTCTCCCCGCGCCTTCAGCGCAGCGGGCAAAAGGAAGGTCGGGTTGACCGAACCAAGCTCGCCGAAGAAGGGGATCGGATCGGGACGCGCCGCGCACAGGTCATACAGCGCCCGCCCGCCGAACAGGCTGCCGGTGAAGCCAACAGCGCGGATCAGCGGATGCTGGACGAGGCTTTCGCCTACATCACGGCGTCCGCCCTGGATGAGAGAAAAGACCCCGGGATGCAGGCCACAGGCGATGATCGCGGATTCGATGGCCTGTGCCACGATCTCGCCCGTGCCGGGATGGGCAGAGTGGCCCTTTACCACGACGGGACAACCCGCTGCGAGGGCGCTTGCGGTATCCCCCCCGGCGGTCGAGAAGGCCAGTGGAAAGTTCGAGGCGCCAAACACGGCAACAGGACCGATCGGGCGCTGGATCAGTTTCAGGTCGGGGCGCGGGAGAGGCTTGCGCTCAGGCAGCGCCACGTCATGGCGGCGATCGAGGTAGTCGCCCTTGCGGATATGCTGGGCAAACAGGCGGAGTTGGCCCGTCGTGCGCCCGCGCTCGCCATCGAGACGTGCTGTGGGCAGCCCGGTTTCGGATGTGCCGATGGCGGTGATTTCGATGGCGCGGGCCTCGATCTCATCCGCGATCTTTTCAAGGAAGGCGGCGCGTTCCTCACGACTGGTCTGGCTGTAAGTTGCAAAGGCGGCTTCAGCGGCACGGACTGCCGCATCGACATGGGCAGGGGTGCCGACGGAAAAGTCGAGCGCCTCGCCATGGGCAGGCGAGGAACGGAACGTGCTATCGCCCGCGACCCATTCGCCCGCGATCAGGTGTTTTCCGGTCAGCATGAGGAATTCCTTCAGTCGTGAAAGGGTTCGGTCGCGGTCTGGCGGCCCTTGAGGCAGGCATCCGCGACGATCCGCAGGGGAGATATATCGGCATCGCTGCCACGGTCCGCTACAAGGCGCGCAAAACGGCGATAGATTTCAGGGTATTCCTGTTCCTCACCCACGTCCACTTCGGTGCCGTCGATGGACAACCGCGACCCGCCCATGCGTAGCTTCAAGCGCTCTGATCCCGCCTGAACCTCGATATCCCAGGTCTGCGGGCCTTCCTGCCGCCAGTCAAAATCGGCGGTGATCGGGATTGTATCGCGCCCCGTCATCGCAAGGCGCGCGGCGATGGGGGTAAAGGCGTTCGATGGCACTTCAAGCTCGGCGCTGTTCACATGGATCGCACCGGGCAGGATATGCGTAAGGATCGAAAGTGCATTGATTCCGGGGTCGAAGACCCCGAAACCGCCCGGTTGCCAGATCCATTCCTGATTGGGATGCCAGCGCCGCACATCTTCGCGCCAGGCGATCGCGATACGGGAGACGTCGCGGGCCGCGATCCAGTCGCGCGCCCGCTCGACCGCAGGAGCAAAGCGTGAATGCCAGGTCGCGAACAGCACGACGCCAGCTTTTTCCGCTGCCTCGATGATCGTCTCGATCTCGCCCAGCGTCGCAGCAGGCGGTTTTTCGATAAGCAGGTCGCGCCCGGCGGCGATGGCCGCAAGGCTCATTTCCAGTCGCACGTCAGGCGGTGTGCAGAGCGCGACTGCCGCCTTTGGACCCTCGGTCAGAAAGCTGTCGAAGTCGGTGAAGTTCGGCACACCATCGACCTTGCCATGGCGTGACACAGCGGCGACCAGATCGAAATCGGAGTTGGCGGCTATCGCCGGCATGTGCTGGTCGCGGGCGATCTTGCCTACGCCGACGATGGCTATGGGAATGGTCATCTTGGGCCTTTGTCCGATTTGCCCGCGCATCGCGTCCGGGGAAGGCAGCCGGGGGTTTCACACCCCCGGACCCCCGTGGGATATTTCAGAACGGAAGAAGGATGAAGAGCCGACGCCACTAGTGCGCCTCTCGTGCTACCGCATTTCCACGCGGCCCGACGAGAAAATCGAGGTCCGCGCCTGTATCCGCCCCCATGACGCGGTCGTGGTAAAGCTGCGCCCAGCCGCCCGAGGGCCGGTCGACCGGCGACTGCCACTCGGCCAGCCGCCGCGCCAGTTCCTCATCGGTAATGTCGAGGTGCAGGCGGCGGCCTTTCACATCCAGTTCGATCATGTCGCCCGTGCGCACAACCGCCAACGGCCCGCCACGCGCGGCTTCGGGGCTGACGTGGAGCACCACGGTTCCATAGGCAGTGCCCGACATGCGCGCGTCCGAGATGCGGACCATATCGGTAATCCCCTTGCGAAGAACCTTGGGCGGCAGGCCCATGTTGCCGACCTCTGCCATGCCGGGATAGCCGCGCGGGCCGCAGTTCTTCATCACCATGATGGAGTTTTCGTCGATATCGAGGTCTTCATCCTCGATCCGCGCCTTGTAGTCGTCGATATCCTCGAAGACCACGGCGCGGCCCTTGTGCTGCATCAGGTGAGGACTGGCGGCCGAGGGTTTCAGAACCGCGCCGTTCGGCGCCAGGTTGCCGCGCAGAACGGCGATACCACCCTGCTGGGTCAGCGCCTGTTCGACGGGGCGTATCACATCGTCGTTCCAGTTTCGGACATCCTTCACCTCATCCCAGATCGAACCACCCGAGACGGTCAGCGCATCCTTGTGCAGCTTACCCCCCTCGCCCAGCATCTTGATGACGACGGGCAGGCCGCCCGCATAGAAGAATTCTTCCATCAGATACTGGCCCGAGGGCATCAGGTTCACGATGGTGGGGATATCGCGGCCCTGCTTGTCCCAGTCGTCCAGCGTCAGGTCGAGGCCGACACGACCAGCGGTGGCTAGCAGGTGGATGACGGCGTTGGTCGATCCGCCGATGGCGCCGTTGACGCGCATCGCATTCTCGAAAGCCTTGCGGGTCATGATGTCCGAAGGTTTCAGGTCGTCTTTCACCATCTGAACGATCCGACGACCCGTGACATGCGCCATCACCCGGCGGCGGCTGTCGACGGCCGGGATCGCCGCGTTGCCCGACAAGGTCATCCCCAGCGCCTCGGCCATTGAGGCCATGGTGCTGGCAGTGCCCATGGTGTTGCAGGCACCTGGGCTGCGGCTCATCGACGCTTCCGCCTCGACGAATTCCTCGGCGGTCATCTCGCCCGCCTTCACGGCTTCGGAGAACTTCCAGAGGTGGGTGCCGGAACCCACCCGCTCACCACGGAAATAGCCGTTCAGCATCGGCCCACCGGAAACGAGTATCGCCGGAATGTCGACCGAAGCCGCGCCCATCAGCAGGGCGGGCGTTGTCTTGTCGCAGCCCGCCAGCAGCACGACGCCGTCGATTGGCTGGCCGCGCAAGCATTCCTCGACATCCATGGCGCAGAGGTTGCGGAACATCATGGCGGTCGGGCGGAAGGCCGACTCGGACGGCGACATGACCGGGAATTCCATCGGCAGCCCGCCTGCCTCGTAAATGCCGTGCGCTACCCGCTCGGCCAGATCGCGCAGGTGGGCGTTACAGGGGGTCAGCTGGCTCCAGGTGTTGCAGATGCCAATCACAGGGCGGCCGTCGAACAGGTCGGCGGGCAGGCCCTGGTTCTTCATCCAGGACCGGTGATAGATCGCATCCTTGCTCGATCCGCCGAACCATTCCTGCGAGCGCAGCTTGCGGGGCCACGGGGCGGGGGTAAAGGTCATTGGCTTGCTTCCTTACAGAATGCTGACTGCGGGTTTGGTCTCAGCGGCAATGGCAAGGGGGTTCGCCAGCGGCAGGCCGAAAGCCGCGCTTTCAATCTCGAACACATCGCCGGCTTCCGCCCGGATACCGTCGGCAAAGCTGAGCGTTGCCGTGCCGAACATATGGACATGCAGATCGCCTGGCTGGCGGAAGATGTCGTACTTGAAGTGATGATGCTCAAGGTTGGCCAGCGTATGCGACATGTTGGCCTCGCCCGAGACGAAGGGCTTTTCCCAGATCACAGCGCCATCACGGCGAATGCGGCTGGTGCCTTGCACGTCCTGCGGCAGCTCTCCCACCAGCAGTTCCGGCCCGAAGGACGCCTGACGCAGCTTGGAATGTGCAAGGTAGAGGTAGTTGATCCGCTCGGTCACATGATCCGAGAACTCATTGGCCAGCGAGAAGCCGACGCGATGCGGCGTGCCATCCGGCCCGATCAGGTAGAAGGCCGCAATCTCGGGCTCTTCCCCGCCATCCAGAGCGAAAGAGGGTGAGGTCAGCGGCTGCCCCGGTCCGCGTGCGGCGGCGCCGGTGCCCTTGTAAAACCACTCGGGAGCAACCCCGACCTGACCGGCGGCGGGCTTTCCGCCCTCGATTCCCATGCGGAACATCTTCATGCTGTCAGTCATGTTGGTCGTGGCGGCGGCATGCATCGCGTCGCGGGTCGAGGCGGACCCGAGGTGGGTCAGCCCAGTGCCGGTGATGTGCATATGCGCAGGATCGGGATGGCGCAGCGGGCAGTCGATCATCCCCGCGGCCAGCATTTGCGGCAGGTTCACCGCCTCGCCCTGCCCCAGCCCGGCGACCACGCCTTTCATGCCCTGCCCCGTGGCAATCGCCGCCTGAGCCAGATCGAGGATGGTCGTCGCACCGGGAACGATGCGCGCGTCGCTTCCCTCGCGGAGGACCACGCCACCGCCGTTCAGTTGAGACAGATGCATTATGCCCTCAGGACTTGGATTTGTTGTAAACGTCGAAGATCACGGCCGCGAGCAGCACCAGACCCTTGATCACCTGCTGATAATCGATGCCGATGCCCAGGATCGACATACCGTTGTTCATCACGCCCATGATGAAGGCGCCGATGACCACACCCACGATCTTGCCGACACCGCCCGACATCGAGGCGCCGCCGATGAACACGGCCGCGATGACGTCAAGCTCGAACCCGACACCGGCCTTTGGCGTGGCAGAGTTCAGGCGCGCGGTCACGATCATACCCGCAAGCGCCGCCAGCACGCCCATGTTGACAAAGGTCAGGAAAGTCAGCCGTTCGGTGTTGATCCCCGACAGCTTCGCCGCCTTCAGGTTGCCGCCGATGGCGTATATACGCCGGCCCGTCGTCGTCGCCTCGGTGAAGAAGGCATAGATCACGGTCAGAACCGCCATCACGACCAGCACGTTCGGCAGGCCGCGGAAGCTGGCCAGTTTATAGCCAACGAACATAAGCGCGGCGGCGACGATGATGTTGCGAACCCAGAAAAGACCCATGGGTTCTTGCGCCATGCCATAGGCCTCATTCCGCTGCCGCGCGCGCCAACCGATCCAGATCAGCACTGCCGCCGCAACGGCCAGAACCACGAGCGCCGTCATGTTCGGCTTGTCGACGCCAAAGACGTCCGGGATGAAACCGGTGGAAAGCAGCTGAAAGCTTTTGGGGAAAGGGCCCACGTTCTGTCCGCCCAGCAGCCACAGCGTCAGGCCGCGGAACACCAGCATCCCCGCAAGCGTCACGATAAAGGACGGGATACGCCAATAGGCGATCCAGTATCCCTGTGCCGCGCCGATCAGCCCGCCGATCACCAGGACGGACGGGATCACCGCCCAGACCGGCCAACCGAGCTTCAACACCAGCACCGCCGAAACCGCCCCGGTAAACGCCGCGACTGACCCGACCGACAGGTCGATGTGACCGGCAACAATGACCAGCAGCATCCCCAGCGCCATGATGATGACGTAGCTGTTCTGCAGGAACAGGTTGGTGATGTTCTGCGCCGACAGAAAGTCGACGCCGAGCGTGACCCTCACCACGACGACGAAGAAGAAGACGATGGCGATCAACGCCATCAGCATCCCGTTTTCGCGCAGGTTGATGTTGAGTGAAGCCTTCTTGGCTGCGGTTCCTGCGGTCTGGTCGGTCATTGCCTGCCCCCTCCCCTTAATGCGTCACGATCAGGGACATGATACGTTCCTGAGACGCTTCTGCGGCGGTAAGTTCACCTACCAGCTCGCCCTCGTTCATCACATAGATCCGGTCGCACATGCCCAGAAGCTCTGGCATTTCCGACGAGATCATCACGACCGCCCTACCCTCGTCCGCCAGCCGGTTCATCAGCCCATAGATTTCGAACTTCGCGCCGACGTCGATGCCGCGCGTCGGCTCGTCCAGGATCAGCACCTTCGGCTCGGTGAACAGCCATTTCGACAGCACCACCTTCTGCTGGTTGCCGCCCGACAGGTTCACGACGCGCTGGAAAACCGACGGTGTGCGAATGTTCATCGCCTTGCGATAGCCTTCGGCCACCGTCTGTTCGTTATGCTTGTTGATAACGCCGTTGATGGCGATGCCAGCCAGGTTCGCCAGCGAAATGTTCCACTGGATCGGCTCTTCCAAGACCAGTCCCAGCGCCTTGCGGTCCTCTGTCACATAGGCGAGGCCCGAATCCACGGCCTTCACAACGCTCGAGCAATCGACCGGCTTGCCTTCGATCAGGATCTGACCGCTGACATTGCGCCCATAGCTGCGCCCGAACAGGCTCATCGCCAGTTCCGTCCGGCCCGATCCCATCAGCCCGGCGATGCCGACGATCTCGCCCCGGCGAGCGGTAAAGTTCACGTTGCGGATAACCTGCCGGTCCTGATGCTCGGAGTGGAAGACGTTCCAGTCCTTGACCTCCAGGATCACCTCGCCCGGGTTGCGGTCCCGGTCCGGATAACGGTGCGCCATGTCGCGCCCGACCATGTCGCGGATGATCCGGTCTTCGGTGATCTCACCGCGCGGGATGGTCGAGACGGTCGAGCCATCGCGCAATACGGTGATGTTGTCGGCAACCCGGCTGACCTCGTTCAGCTTATGGCTGATCAGGATCGAGGTAATCCCCTGCGCCTTCAGCTCCAGCAGCAGGTCGAGCAGCTTCTGGCTATCGTTTTCCTGAAGCGCAGCAGTCGGCTCATCAAGGATCAGCAGTCGCACATCCTTTGCCAGCGCCTTGGCGATCTCGATCAATTGCTGCTTGCCGACACCCAGCGTATCGACCTTAGCGGTCGGCGCGTCGCGCAGGCCAACCTTGGCCAGCAGCTTTTCGGTGCGGGAATAGGTCTCATGCCAGTCAATGACGCCGCCCCTGGCGACCTCGTTTCCCAGGAACAGGTTCTCGGCCACTGACAAAAGCGGCACCAGCGCCAGCTCCTGGTGGATGATGATGATGCCTTTGCGCTCGCTGTCGTGGATGCCCGCGAACTGCGCTTCTTCTCCCGCAAAGCGGATTTCGCCTTCGTAAGAGCCATGCGGATAAACACCGGAGAGAACCTTCATCAGCGTGGATTTCCCCGCGCCGTTTTCACCGACCAGGGCGTGAATCTCGCCTTCCTTTACCGAAAGGTTCACGTGATCCAGCGCACGCACCCCGGGGAAAGTCTTGGAGATCGCGCGCATTTCCAGAAGCGTGCTCATCTAGGCCCGTCTTTCTTGTTGTTGAACCCGGCCCGCCGCATCGGCGGGCCGGATCATTTCGCCCGTAAGAGCGATGTTACTCGATCTGGTCCTTGGTGTAGTAGCCCGAACCGATCAGCAGTTCTTCCCAGTTCGACTTGTCGACCGGTTGCGATTCCAGCAGGTAGGACGGGATGACTTTCACACCGTTGTCGTAGGTGGTGGTGTCGTTGATCTCAGGCTCGCCGCCCGAAAGGATCGCGTCGACCATCTTCACGGTAACGCCGGCAAGGTTGCGGGTGTCCTTGAAGATCGTCGAATACTGCTCATCCGCCAGGATCGACTTGACCGACGGCACTTCGGCGTCCTGACCGGTAACGCACGGCATCTTCAGGTCGCCCGAGCCATAGCCCACGCCCTTGACCGAGGACAGGATACCGATCGACAGCCCGTCATAGGGCGACAGCGCGCCGTTCAGGGTCTTGTCGCCGTAGTTGGCGGACAACAGGTTGTCCATGCGGGCCTGTGCAACGGCACCGTCCCAGCGCAGCGTGCCGACCTTGTCCATGCCCATCTGGCCCGACGGAACCGCCACTTCGCCAGCGTCGATCATCGGCTGCAGCACCGACATCGCGCCGTTGTAGAAGAAGAACGCGTTGTTGTCGTCGGGCGAACCGCCGAACAGTTCCACATTCCAGGGCTTGGTGTCCGGGAAGCGCTCTTTCAGGCACTGCACCAGCGACGAGGCCTGCTGCACGCCGACCTTGAAGTTGTCGAAGGTCGCGTAATAGTCAACCGCATCACTGTCACGGATCAGGCGGTCATAGGCGATGACCTTGATCCCCGATGCCTTGGCGTTGTCCAGCGCGTTCGACAGCGTGGTGCCGTCGATGGCAGCGATCACCAGAACCTTCGCGCCCTTGGTGATCATGTTCTCGATCTGGGCCAGCTGGTTCGGGATGTCATCCTCGGCATATTGCAGGTCGGTGTTGTAGCCGGCCGCCTTGAACTGCTCGACCATCGAGTTGCCGTCCGAAATCCACCGCGCGGAAGACTTGGTGGGCATCGCGATGCCGACCGTGCCCTTGTCCTGCGCAAGCACGGGCGCTGCGACAAACGCCGCGCCAAGCGCAAGCGACGCCAGAACTGACGTAAAAAGCTTCATATGGTACTTCCTCCCTGACGCCGGTTCGCCGCCGTTTCGCTCGGCATGGCTGTCAGCGCGTTGACTCCCCGGATCTTCTCCGATCCGCGTTGCACCCTAGACGGCGGCGCGCATACCATTCAAATTCCGTTTTGAACAAACAGCATAACAGAATCGGTATGGCTCAGCTTCTCGCGACCCGCCTGCATCTGAAACACCTGCGCCTTGTCGCTGCCATCGCGCAGCATCGCCAACTTTCCGTTGCTGCCCAGATACTTGCGATGACGCAACCCGCCGCGTCCCGCACCCTGGCCGAGGCCGAAGCGCTGGTCGGCGTGCCGCTGTTCGAGCGGCACGCAAAGGGGATGATCCCGACTTACGCAGGGGAAGGTCTGGCGCGGCGGGCCCGCAATATTCTCGACGAATTGAACGATGCCTCGGATGAGGTCGAACGCCTGCGTCTCGGTCAGGGGGGAGTCGTCCGCATTGGCGCGGTGACCGGGGGCGCCGTCGGTTATGTCGTGCCCGCCATCCGCGCCCTAAAAGAGCGTGCTCCGGGCGCAGAGGTTCATGTGGAAGTTGCAACCAGCGAGGAGCTGATCGCAGGGCTGATGTCGCTGCGCCACGACATGGTGCTGGGCCGCGTTCCCCCGCGAAGCCCGCCGGAAGGCCTGTCCCTGCAGCGCGCGAAAGGAGAGCGGGTGCAGATCGTCGCGCATAGACGCCACGCCTGCGCCAATCGCAAGGGGCTGCGGCTATCAGAGCTTGCCGATGCGGAATGGGTCATGCAGGGTCCGGGCGCCCCCATACGCCGCGCCATCGAAGAGGCTTTTCTGGAACAGGGTGCCCCCCCGCCGCGCAATGTCATCAACACCGCCTCGCTTCTGATGGCCCATGCGCTGCTCAGTAGCCCCAATGTGGTGACGCCAGTCAGTCAGGAGGTAGCACAGCTTTTAACAGCAGAAAGCCGAGAGCTGATCATCCTTCCCGTCACAGATACCATAACTGTCACGCCCTATTCGCTTGTCACCCTGCGTGACCGACGGCTTTCTCCGGTGGCCGCCCAGTGCCGCGATCTCTTGTCGGCGCTGGTTGCCGCCGGGTAAGAGCAGGACAGTTGACTTCGCGATGCCGTCGCGATCAATCTGGTAGGACCAGATGTTCGCCGGACGCAACCGGCTGGGAGGACAGATGAAGACGATAAAGGGCCCTGCGCTGTTTCTGGCGCAGTTCGCGGGCGATGCAGCGCCCTTCAACAGCTGGCGCGAGATTACGAAATGGGCCGCCGATTGCGGCTATATCGGCGTCCAGATCCCAAGCTGGGACGGCCGCCTGTTCGATGTCGAGAAAGCAGCCTCCAGCAAGACCTATTGCGATGAGATCAAGGGCGTCGCGGCGGAAAACGGCGTCGAGGTGACCGAGCTTTCGACCCATATCCAGGGCCAGCTTGTTGCGACCCATCCCGCCTACGACGAGATGTTCGACGGCTTTGCACCGCCCGCTGTCCATAAAAACCCAAAGGCACGCCAGGAATGGGCCGTCGATCAGGTGAAAAAGGCGCTGACCGCGTCAAAGAACATGGGGCTCACCGCGCAAGCCGCCTTCTCGGGCGCGCTGGCATGGCCCTTCATCTATCCCTTCCCGCAGCGCCCCGCGGGCCTGGTCGAGACCGCCTTTGACGAGCTTGCCCGCCGCTGGAAGCCGATCCTGGATCATGCCGACAGCTGTGGCGTGGATATCTGCTATGAAATCCACCCCAGCGAAGACCTGCATGACGGGATCACCTTCGAGATGTTCCTGGAGCGGGTGAACAACCACCCGCGCTGCAACATGTTGTACGATCCTTCGCACTATGTGCTGCAACACCTTGATTACCTTGAGAACATCGACATCTACCACGAACGTATCCGCATGTTCCACGTCAAGGACGCCGAGCTGAATCCCACCGGGCGTCAGGGCGTCTACGGCGGTTTCCAATCGTGGGTGAACCGTGCCGGTCGTTTCCGGTCCCTGGGCGACGGGCAGGTCGATTTCGGAAGCATCTTCTAAAAGCTGACCCAGTATGATTTCGACGGCTGGGCCGTGGTCGAATGGGAATGTGCGCTGAAGCACCCCGAAGATGGGGCGCGCGAAGGGTCGGAATTTGTGAAAGCACATCTGATCCGCGTGACCGAGAAAGCGTTTGACGACTTCGCGGGCGCGGGCACAGACGATGCAGCCAACCGGCGGTTGCTGGGTCTGGCTTGACGCTGAAGGCCGGGGGCGCCGCCCCCGGACCCCCGGGATATTTTCACCAAGATGAAAGAGCATCGAGATGGCGATCGAGGGTAAATCCGAGGGCCGTGCGGCCCGTATCCGGCTGGGCATGGTGGGTGGTGGGCGCGACGCCTTTATCGGGGGCGTGCATCGCATCGCGTCTCGGATCGACGACCAGTATGAGCTTGTCGCAGGCTGCTTCAGTTCGACGGCTGAGAAATCGCTGGCCTCGGCCGCCGACCTTGGTGTGCCGCGCGCCTATGCCGATTTCACCGAGATGGCCCAGAAAGAGGCGCGACGGAAGGATGGGATCGAGGCCGTGGCGATCGTCACGCCAAACCACATGCACGCCCCCGTCGCCGTGCAATTTCTGAAACGCGGCATCCATGTGATCTGCGACAAGCCGCTGACGGCGACGCTGCCCGAGGCGAAGAAACTGGCGAAGGCCGCCGAAAGCGCCGATGCACTGTTCATCCTGACCCACAACTATACCGGCTATCCGATGGTCCGGCAGGCCCGCGAGATGGTGGCAGCCGGTGAACTGGGCGAGATTCGCGTCGTGCAGGTGGAATACGCACAAGACTGGTTGACCGAGGCGGTCGAGGCGACCGGATCGAAGCAGGCCGGGTGGCGCACCGACCCGGCACAGTCCGGCGCAGGTGGATCGACCGGCGATATCGGGACGCACGCCTTCAACCTCGCCAGCTTCGTTTCCGGCCTGACGCTGGAAAGCCTTGCCGCCGACCTGCAAAGCTTTGTCCCCGGACGCCGTGTCGATGACAACGGCCATGTCCTGATGCGCTTCAAGGGCGGCGCCCGCGGCATGCTGTGGTGTTCGCAGGTCGCCCCTGGCAATGAAAACGCGCTGCGGCTGCGGGTCTATGGCACCAAGGGCGGCCTGGAATGGGCGCAGGAGGATCCGAACTACCTGTGGTTCACGCCCTTCGGCCAGCCCAAGCGGCTGATCACCCGTGGCGGGGCGGGTTCGGGCGCGGCCGCAGGCCGGGTTTCCCGCGTCCCGCCGGGCCACCCCGAGGGTTATCTGGAAGGTTTCGCCAATATCTACGCCGAGGCCGCCCGCGCGATCCGCGCAAAGCAGGCGGGCCAGAAGCCGGACGCGGCGATCATCTACCCGACCGTGGCCGATGGCGTGGCTGGCGTCGCCTTTGTCGATGCCTGCGTTCGCTCCTCGGCCCGCAACGGGGCATGGGTCACGCCGAACCTGTAACCTGGGTCGCCAGCCAGTCACGGAAACTCGCCAGCGCCGGGCGCGGTGGCCGGTTTCGTGGCCAGACGAGGTAATAGCTGCCGCTACTGCGCTGGCGCGTGCCGTAGGCCACGACCAGCCGCCCGGCGGCCAGTTCCGGCTCGGCCAGAAACGTAGGTAGCAGGCCAATCCCCAGCCCATGGATCGCCGCCTGGCTCATGGTCGAGAACTGATCGAACACCATCCCGCGCGGCACCTGCGCCTGCACCCCCTGCCCCGTCATCCAGCGGTGCCAGGCACCGGGCCGCGATTCCAGCAGCAATAGCGGATACGCCAGCAACTCTTCGGGCTGCGCTACCGCTGTCTTCAGAAATCCCGGCACGCAGACCGGCAGCACCTCTTCCTCCATCAAGAGCAGATGCTCCGCCCCCGGCCAGTCGGGATGCCCGAAGTGGATCGCCGCATCGAACCCTTCGGAGTCGAAATCAAAGACCCGCATCCGCGTCGACAGGTTCACCGTGACTTCAGGGTGCAGGCGCGAGAAATCGGCCAGCCGTGGTGCCAGCCAATACACTCCGAACCCCGGCAGGATCGACAGGTTCAGCGTGCCCCCCGTGGGATTCGCCTTCAGCTTCAGCGAGGCCTGCGCGATCTGCTCCAGCGCCGCCCGCACCTGCCGGACATAGTCGCGCGCCGCCGGTGTCAGCCGTAAATGCTTGCGATCGCGGAGCAGCAGAGCCACCCCCATCTGCCCCTCCAGCACCTGCAATTGCCGGCTGATCGCGCTCTGCGTCAGCGACAATTCCTCTGCCGCCGCCGAGGCGCTGCCCAGCCGGTCCAGCGCCTCCAATGCCAGCAGAGACGAGATCGAGGGCAGATAGCGGCGCGGCACGATCATTGCGGTTTACTCATACATCATGGATGTCTTTTCGTTAGCCCTGCAGGCCTGTTCATGCAATATGCGCACCATATTCCCTGTCTCGCATGAGCAATGCGCATCCATCCAGAGGACCCTGCCATGACCGCCAAGCTGAAAGCCAAAGACGCCCCCGACCTATCGCGTTTCGACTGGGAGGATGCTTTGCGTCTTGAAGATCAGCTGACCGACGAGGAACGCATGCTGCGCGACGCCGCCCGCGCCTTTGCGCAAGAGAAACTGCAACCCCGCGTCATCGCCGCCTATCGCGACGAAACCACCGATCCCTCGATCTTTGCCGAGATGGGCGAGATGGGCCTCTTGGGCTCGACCATCCCCGAGGAGTACGGCGGCATCGGCGCATCCTACGTCGCCTATGGCCTGATCGCGCGCGAAGTCGAGCGTGTGGACAGCGGCTATCGCAGCATGATGTCGGTGCAGTCGAGCCTCGTCATGTATCCGATCTATGCCTATGGCTCGGAAGAGCAGCGCAAGAAATACCTGCCGGGCCTCGCCTCGGGCAAGCTGATCGGCTGCTTCGGCCTGACCGAACCCGACGCAGGCTCTGACCCCGCGGGCATGAAGACCGTCGCGAAGAAAACGGCCAATGGCTATGTCCTGACCGGGTCCAAGATGTGGATCTCGAATGCTCCCATCGCCGATGTCTTCGTCGTCTGGGCCAAGTCTGAGGCGCATGGCGGCAAGATCCGGGGTTTCGTGCTGGAAAAGGGCATGAAGGGCCTCTCCGCTCCCAAGATCGGCGGCAAGCTCTCGCTCCGCGCCTCGATCACCGGTGAGATTGTCCTGCAAGGCGTCGAGGTGGGCGAAGACGCCCTGCTGCCGAATGTCGAAGGTCTGAAAGGCCCCTTCGGCTGCCTCAACCGCGCCCGCTATGGCATCGCCTGGGGCGTGATGGGTTCAGCCGAGTTCTGCTGGCACGCCGCGCGCCAGTACGGCCTTGACCGCCACCAGTTCAACCGCCCGCTGGCCCAGACCCAACTCTTCCAGCTTAAGCTCGCCGACATGATGACCGAGATCACCCTTGGCCTGCATGCAGCCCTCCGCGTCGGTCGCCTGATGGATGAGGCGCAGGCCGCGCCCGAGATGATCAGCCTGATCAAGCGCAACAACTGCGGCAAGGCGCTGGAAATCGCGCGCAAATCGCGCGACATGCACGGCGGCAACGGCATTCAGGAAGACTTCCAGGTCATGCGCCACATGGTGAACCTTGAAACGGTCAACACCTATGAAGGTACGCATGACGTCCACGCGCTGATCTTGGGGCGCGCGCAGACGGGACTTCAGGCGTTCTTCTGATCCGTCTTCAGACGCGGGCGCGACGGCGCAGCGCGGCGATCCCGCCCAGCGCCGTCAACAGCAGCAGTCCTGCAGCAGGCACTGGAACCGGCGCGGGCATGCGCAGATCGCTGATATCGATGCGCACGATCATGTCGTCGAAATCGCTGTCCACAGGACGGCCATCGTCAAAGAAGGCCAGCACCGACTTGCCGTCGGCCGAGATTGCCGAGAAGGCAAGTCCGAACAGGCCATAGCCCGATCCGCCGCCGTTTGTGATCGACTGGTTTGCGATGGCGAGACCCGTGGTTACAAAGCTGAACGGCAGGAAGCCCGCGCTGACGACAGTGCTGATCGCATCGCCGAAAACGCTGCCGCCGGTCCCCTTGTTTTTCAATGTCCCGGCGCCGGTTACAAAGCTGTTCACCGCACCCGCTTCGAACCCGATGAAGGTGTATGTCACCTTCGCCTTGCCGCTTACCTTCAGCCCGCCCGGGGCGCCCCCGGTAAAGACGGTCAGAGCATCGCCCTTCGCCGCACCGCCCGAGTTGCTGGGATTGAAATCGCCGTCAATTGCATCAGCTGTGCCACCCACAAGCGAAAGGGTCGCGGCATTCGTCGAAACCGGCCCAAACGCAAGCAAAACACCGGCAACGACACCCAAAAACTCGGCACGAAACATCTCAACCAAACTCCAACATGCACCGAACATCGGCGCTACGCCCCTTTTTGGCCATGTTTCAGTCACACGCCAATCACTTTTCGCGTGATGCAACTCGCAGTTGCCGCAGCAGATTCGTCCTGGCAGCAATGACTGTTGGTCCCGCAAAACTTCGCCAAAGCCAGAAACAATTTACCAAGAGGATTTCGCGCCCATTCATGGCAAGCGATTCGCAGCGGAAATACGCAGGCGACGAATCTAACCTTCAGTATTGATTGCTTTTGATCCGCCGCAGGTCCAATATTTCAGTAGTGAGACGCGCCGTTATGTGGTGCTGGCGCGAGGCCGAAATGAACAGCCTTGAACAAAAGCATCAGAACGAGGGTGCGAAGCCGGCAGCCACCTCGCACTGGTCTGGTTTTGTTCAAAGTTTTCGCGGCTACAGGCCACAATGGCTCAAGGCTGACATATCGGCTGGACTTGCCATTGCAGCCGTCGGCATCCCAAGCGCCATTGCCTATCCCGCCATCGCCGGACTGCCGCCGGAAACAGGTATATATGCCAGCATAGGATCTGTTGTTGGCTATGCGCTAATGGGTCCGTCGCGACGGCTGATTGTCGGACCGGACGCCGCCACAATGGCCATCCTCGCCGCAGTCCTAGCCAGCGCGCTGCAGCAGATGCCCGACCTGTCGACACAGGGCCGTGTCGCCGCCGCAGCGCTGATCGGGCTGGGCGTCGGCGCGATCTGCTTTCTGGCCGGCGCGCTGAAGCTCGGCAATCTTGCCAATCTTTTGTCTCGACCGATCCTTGCCGGATTCTTCATCGGGGTGGCCATATCTATCATGATCGGCCAGATCGGTCGCGTGACCGGATTGCAGATCGAAGCCAATGGTTTTGCCTCTCCTCTGATCGAACTCATCGAAAAGGCTGACCAGATACATTTACCATCCCTGGCGCTGGCCGCCGCGATGTTCGCAATTCTTCAGGCCGTGCGCCTGTGGCCCGTCGCAATCCCCGGCCCCGTGATCGTGGTAATCGTGGCAGGCATCCTGTCCGCCGTCTTTGATTTCGAAGGTATGGGCATAAAGGTTGTGGGCGACCTGCCTGTCGGTCTGCCCGAGTTTGGCCTGTCGTTCGACGCCAGGCTGCCCATCGGGCAACTCCTTCTGGGGTCTGCGGCCGTCTTCGTGGTCAGTTTCGGCGCAGGCATCATAACGGCGCGCAGCTTTGCCACTCAGACCGGGGAAGAAGTCGATCCCAATGCCGAATTACGTGGATTTGGCGCGGCGAACATCGGCTCGGCGCTGATCGGCGGCTTTCCGGTGACGGCGTCGGATTCCCGCACGGCGGTCAATGTCGCGGTAGGCGGCCACACCCAATTTGCGGCGATCGCTTCAGCGGTGGCTTTGCTTTGCGCCGTGCTGTTCTTCGGCGATGCGCTGCGGGTTCTGCCCCTGCCCGCGCTTGGCGCGATCCTCGTTGCGGCAGCGCTCAGCGTGATCGACCTGAAGGGGCTGATGCAAATCTGGCGCATCAACCACGTCGAGTTTGCGATGGCGCTGATCGCGATGGGGGGGGCGATCAGCTTTGGCGTCCTGCAAGGGGTAGTCGTGGCGATCATCGCCACCTTCATCTACGTCATCCTGAACCAGATGCAGCCGCGTGTCGTTCTGCTGGGCCGCATCCCCGGACGTGCGGGCTTCTATAAATTGCACCGCTCGCCCGAGACCCACCCGATCCAGGGGATGACGATCTGCTTCGTTCAGGGCAGCCTGCTGTTCTTCAACGCAGATCATGTGAAGATCCGGCTGCGCCAGATCATCGACGTGCTGCCCCCCGACACACGCTGGCTGATCATCGACGCCTCGGCGGTCACTCAAATCGACAGCACTGCGATCGAGATGTTGCAGCACGTCCGCCGGAACCTCGCCGATCGCGGTGTGGAACTGGGGTTTTCGGACGTGCAATCCGATGTCGCAGCAATCCTGAATCGCTCCGGGCTTACCGACATCATTGGGCGCGGGATGATGTTCGAGGACTTGGATGACGCGCTGAGTGCCTTCGACCGAAAGACGCGTCAGGCCTCGACTTCGACGGGGCAATAGCTGGGGAGGGAACGCAATGAACACGAAAACAGCCAAGAACAAAAAGACGGGTGAGGCCTCAAAACAAGCAAAGATGGACAGAAGCCGATACGAGCAAGAGATTGCCCGACTTCAGGTCGAACTGGCCCATCTGCAAGCCTGGGTAAAACAAACCGGCGCGCGCATCGTCATCATATTCGAGGGCCGCGACGCCGCCGGAAAAGGTGGACTGATCAAGCGCATCACCGAAAAAGTCAGTCCGCGCGTCTTTCGCATCGTAGCCCTGCCCTCGCCAAGCGACCGCGAGAAGTCGCAACTTTTTATGCAGCGCTACGTCAACCAGCTACCTGCGGCAGGTGAGATCGTTATCTTTGACCGCAGCTGGTACAACAGGCCCGGCGTCGAACGCGTCATGGGCTTTACCAGCGAAGAGAAGGCCAAGCGGTTTCTGGAAACCTTGCCAGTACTGGAAAGCTGGTTGGTGGATTCGGGTATAGTGCTGCTGAAATACTTCCTCGACGTGTCGGAGGAAGAACAGGAAAGACGTTTCCGTCAAAGGATCGACGACCCCGTTCGCCAGTGGAAGCTAAGCCCTATGGATGTCGAATCCTACCGCCGCTGGTGGGACTATACGCGCGCTTACTCCGAAATGATCCACATGACAGACACCGATGCCGCCCCCTGGTGGATCGTCGATTCCAGCGACAAGAAGCGGGCAAGGATCAACTGCATTACGCATATCCTGTCCTCGATCCCCTATCATGAGGTAAAGTTCCAGAAACCCAATCTGGGCAAACGGCAAGCGCGTCCCAAGGACTTCAACGGGGGTCTTGGCCATCGCAACACCGTTCCTGACGTCGCCTGAACCAGTTCCCGCCAGCACGAGGAGACCCAAGTGACCGAACCCCAAAAGCCGCCGATCACCGCCGAAGCCCTGCGCATGTCAATCCTTTCACGAGAAATGGAAAAGATGGACGAACAGCAGAAGGCCAAGGAAGAGCAGGAGAAAAAGCTGAAGGACTTTACCTATTCGTTCCTGAACCAGCATGTCAGCGACGACGAACTTGCGGCCATCCAGAAACTGGTCATGAACGCCGCCAAGAACGGCGCGTTCGAGGCGCTGGTCTACAGCTTTCCGTCGGACCTCTGCACCGACAGCGGGCGGGCTATCAACAGCCGCATGGACCATTGGCCCGAGACGTTGCAGGGAAAGGCAAAGGAACTCTTCGACCGCTACATCACCAATGTCAAACCGCAGGGTTTCCGGCTGAAAGCCACCATCATCAACTTCCCCAACGGCATGCCGGGTGACGTCGGGCTTTTCCTGAGTTGGGCACCTGAACAGGTTTGAACGCCGCCCGATGCACAGATCGCGGCTTGCGGGTCAGCGGAAATCCCGATAGACGGCGACACGCTCCGGCGGGTTGGCGGAGAGGTTACGTAGAGGATTGCAAATCCAATAGATTTGTCTGCGAAAACAACGAAAAACGCCCCAAAGTGTATCACGACAAAGCCAGAACAGGATGCGAACGTGATACACAGTGCTGGCCCGGTTCCTGGATTAAAGAATGTTTGCGTCCTGGGGTCAGGACTCGTTCTCGCGTCATAGCCAGAACATAACGGTAGCGGCGAGGGCGATTGCGGAGAGGAAGACCTTTGGGCACCTGTCGTAGCGGGTGGCTACACGTCGCCAGTCCTTCAGACGTCCGAACATGATCTCGATCCGGTTGCGGCGTTTGTAGCGGCGCTTGTCATGCTTGATGGTCTTGCCACGAGGCTTTCTGCCTGGGATGCAAGGCTTTATCCCCTTGTCTTTCAATGCTTCTCTGAACCAGTCGGCATCATAGCCCCGATCAGCTAGCAGCCACTCTGCCTTTGGCAAGCTGCCCAGCAAGGCCGCAGCGCCTGTATAGTCGCTGACCTGGCCTGCAGTCATGCAGAAGCGGATCGGGCGCCCTTTGGCATCGGTGAGGGCATGCAACTTGGTGTTCATGCCGCCTTTGGTCCGGCCGATCAGACGGCCTTTCTGGTCGCCAGGTCCCCTTTTTCAACCGCAGGCTGGTCGCTGTGCGATGCGCCTGGAGATAGGTCGCGTCAATCATCACCGTCTTCGGAACGGCAGCCTCGGCGGCCAGCCCGTCCATGATCCGGGCGAAGATGCCCTTGTCGCTCCACCGCTTCCAGCGATTGTAGAGGGTCTTCGGCGGCCATACTCCTTCGGCGCATCACGCCACCGCAAGCCATTGCGATTAATGAAGATAATGCCACTCAGAACCCGCCGGTCATCAACACGCGGCTTGCCATGGTTCTTGGGGAAGAAGGGTTCAAGCCGCGCCATCTGCGCGTCTGTTAGCCAGAAAAGGTTGCTCATCAGTCAGTCTCCGCGCGGAGGCTGAATCACGCAGTGAGCGTATGATCAATGGGTCCTGACCCTAGCTGGATTGCACCACGTTCACTCAAAGGGCTTGGTTCACTTCGACGTGAAACCAGACAATATTGATATCTGATCGCGGCGAAGGACTTCTCTCTGATTTCGGCCTTGCTCGACCTATTGGCCCATGTGGGCTAGCTGAATTCGACGTAGGCTATGTCAGAACCCAACCACCTGAAGGCTTCCAAGGATGTGAGTTTCCTCGGACCATCGATATCTACCGGGTTGGGGAGCTTCTCTATCGCATGTGTTGTGGAAATGAAGAGTTCGACCGCCAATTCGTCGCGTTTTTGCATGCTGGCGCATTTGACAGAGCGGAATTTCGTGTCGCTGTTGTCAATAGGCAGTTCCCAGATCGGCAGATGTTCCCTGCACATATCCCTGAAACAAGGCGCGCGATTGTTCGCAAATGTCTATAGACCGACCCGGATGATCGCTACTCATCGGCGTTGGAGGTCGCAAACGCGTTCAAGACCATCGCCGGTTTGATCTCCTTCGGGGTCGAACTGGATCTCACCATGGTGCCTGTGCCTTTGAAGAAGGGTGAGAAGGCGATCTGGACGCATGGGACGAAGGCAAACCCTCAGAGCTAGCATGGCCCTTTGTGGCAGCCTGACCCTGTCGGGTCTGGACCTTTCGCAAGGCGCCGCAGAAGTCATCGACCTTGGGGAAGGCGGGAACGATTTGCGCGCCCAATCCGGACTTCTCGACTTCGGTAAAACCGTCCCCCGTGCGGCAGACGCGCGAGGACCCCCATGCGAAGCTCTGGCGTGCGTCTTATGGCAGCGAGGGGTCCAGGCGTGGCCCGATCGGAAGTGCCGCCATCGAGGCTGTTCGGCGAGGGCGAGCATCATAAAGAAATAGTTTAAAAGAAACTCGTGATCTGTTCCAAGGCGTCTTCGCTGTCCCATTCGAACGGTCCTTGAAGCCGTCCGATCTCGCGGGTCTGACGGTCGATCAAAAGCGTGGTTGGCAGCCCGATAAACGCAAGCGCAAGCTGTACCCGCAAGGGCTCGGACCAATAGAGCGGCAGGTTGACGATGCCGATCTCGTCGTAGAAGCGCCGCCCCCTGTCAATCCCCGCGTCGTCGATGCACAACGGAAGCACTGCGAAGTCCGCGCCACCCATGCGCGCCTGCAGCCGGTCGAGTGTCGGCATCTCTTCCCGGCAAGGGGGGCACCATGTGGCCCAGATGTTCAAAAGGATCACCCGCCCGGCGAAATCCTCGAGTTGCCGCGTGGTGCCCGCCTCGTCGAGTATCGAGGGGGACAGCAGTGGTTGTTGTGTGCCCTTGCGCCGTCGGAAGGGCGGGCGTGCCTCGACGGACCCTGCAAGGAAGGGTGTGGCGAAGGCACCAAGAACGGCACGGCGTCCGATGATGATTGGCATGGGTCCGCTCGCTGGGAAAGAGCCCGGACCCGCAGCCTGGCAACGGGTCCGGGCGGGGTTCAAGCTGACACGGCGAACTCGGTCATCATGCCGCTCACAAGGTGGGGCATGTGGTGGCAGTGCAGCATCCACCGCGCCGCCTCTCCGGCATCCACGGCAACCGTCACCATCCCCATCGGCGGCACATGCACCGTGTCGCGAACAGCACCCGCGATCCGGTCCATGCCCACACCCACTACCTGAAAGGCGTGACCATGCAGGTGCATCGGATGCGCCATCATCGACATGTTATGGAACGTGATCTCGACGCGCTCGCCGGACTTGGCAGTGACGGGAACGTGGTTGCCCCAGGTCTGGCCGTTGATCGTCCAGACATAGGGCATCATCGTGCCACCCAGCATCAGCATCGGCTGCGATGTGGGTTTACGTTCGGGCAGCGGTATGACTGCGCGAAGGACGGCCTCCTGCGCCAGATCGCTGCTGAAGGCGGGATGATCGGCTTCCGACATGTCGGCGATCTTTGTCACCACGGCGCCTGGCGTGGCCAGGATCACGCCGGTTCTTTCCCTCGCGCCTTCACGCAGGGCGAGGATCGGAAAAGCTCCGCCGTCACCTGGCAGGTCCAGTTCAATATCCAGCCGCTGGCCCATGGCGACGCCGAAGCGACTGCCCGGAACGGGCTGGACCGGTTCGCCATCCACCGCAACCAGCCGACCTTGCAAAGGGTTGGCGTCGATCCAGAATACTGTGGCCGCAGCGGCGTTGATCACGCGAAGCAGAACGCGCCCACCCTTGTCGACCTGAACCACTTCTGGGTCGTCCAGCGTGCGATCATTGGCGAGGTAGGCGTCGAAGTTGTAGTCGTTCAGGTCCATCGCCATGCCGTCCATGCCCTGCATCGACATCATGTTCCCTTGGCCCATGCCAGCCATGTCCATTGCACTGGCATCACCCTGTCCCATCTGGCTGTGGTCCATTCCGGGCATCGACCCAGAACCGGTGATCTCAGCCAGCACCTCGGCGGGCGGTTTGAACGAGAAGTCGTGCAGGAACAGCGTTACCTCCTGGCGGTCTGCCACAGCGTCCTCGGGTCGTCGCACGACAAGAGGCGCGGCAAGCAGCATCATCTCGTGCACCGGGACGTGGGCGTGCATCCAGTGCGTGCCTGGCCGTGCGGCAAAATCGTAGGCGCGGGTTTCGCCGGGTTGCAGCATGGGCATCGGCAGGTCGGGCACACCGTCCTGCGCATTCGGCGGAATCTGCCCGTGCCAGTGGATGATGGTAGGCTCGGCCAGCGTGTTCGTCAGATCGACCGCGAAAGCCTGGCCCGGATCGAGGACAAGGCCGGAACGACCATTGCCGTCCAGCAGACCCCAGACAGTTGCCGCCTTGCCCCGCACGTCGATCGTGCGGGTGGTTGCGGACAGGGACAACCGGCTGGACTGGGCCCCGACCTGGGCGGGAAGCATCAGTGAGGCGGCCGTGGCCGCAGATGCGGCCAGAAAGCCGCGGCGGGAAAGGGGCGACATGCGAATTCTCCTGTATCGCGATGTGATGTGGACATAAGGACCCCGGCGCAAGCCGGACCCGCAGGCTCAGATCACGACGAATTTGGGAGGCGGTCCCGGGGGCGGAATGTCCAGCGATGCGGCAAGCAGATCGATGCTGATTTCGACGGCTGTGGCACGCGTGACCACTTCGGCAATGCGGTTCGACGCAGGCAAGGCAGCAGCCCCGAACAGGCAATGCTGCTGACACAGCAACTGCTGCGTCAGGTCGCCCGTGTCGTCGGTCGCAGGCATGCTTGCCATATGGCCGGCCATGGCCATCATCTGCGCATGGTCAGCCTGCGATTGCTGCCGCCCTGTGTCCAAAGCCAGCACAGACAGAAGCACCGTCAAAAAGTATGCGGCAAGGATCAGGACACGCGTGCGAAACGACGAAACGATCATGTCTCAGATCATTATCAGCGCGCGCTGCGGTCGTCACCTGACAGTTTGGTGTCCCCGCAAGGCGTGCGGGTTATCGCCTGCGGTATGAGTAGCATTTGCGTGATCGGAGGCTTGAATTTTCAAACTTCGCTCGCCGCTTGTGGCACTCGCGTCTATCATTAGCCGCTGGTAACTCGGAGGGCAGACATCATGATAGTATCCAGGCGCACGGTTCTCTCTGCCGCCACGTTGCTTGCCATCATGGCAGCGGCCCCTGTCCTTGCTGAAGGTGACGAAAGCATCCACGTGGTCAAGGATCCGGGCTGCCCTTGCTGCAGTGGCTGGATCGAGCATCTGCGCGACAGCGGCTTTCGTGTGACCGTCGAGGAGCGCGAGCTTGATGCGCTGGAAGCGTTCAAGCGCGAGCGAGGGATCCCCGAGAACCTCACCTCCTGCCACACCGCCACTATTGGCGACTACACGGTCGAGGGGCACGTTCCCGCCGCCGACATCCGTCGCCTTCTGGCAGAGCGGCCGGCTGCCGTTGGCCTGTCTGTTCCGGGCATGCCCCTCGGTTCGCCCGGCATGGGTCCCGAGACTGCGCGCGAAGCATATGACGTCATCCTTATCGGGATGGACGGTAGCGGCAGCGTCTTCACAAGCTATCCGGCCGCCTGACGTCGCTTGCGAGCAGGGCAGGCGGCAGTTGTCAACTGCCTCAGAATTACCAGGGCAGTCCGGTTTCGGTTGCTCGCCATGAATCTTCAAGCGCCGCCTGCGGAACCACGCCGTCGAGCGGTCTGATCGCGACATCCAGACGGCGCGCAGCATGATATGCCGTTGCCGCCATCACCCCCGGAACTGTGCCATAGGCAAGACGGTAGCGAGCCACAAAGCCGTCAGTCCCGTCATCGCGGTCCCACCCCTCGGGCAGGACCGCTTGCAGCAAGACGGTGCTGGCTGAACGGAACTCACGCGCGGCTTCACTGGCTGCGGGCTCCGAGCCGAGGACGATCACAACATCGGCAGGCTCGTCGGGTGTGCCGACCAGGCCCACGACCAACCCGGTCGCATCGTACGGCAGCGGAAGCACCTGCACGTCAACCCCGCCAAGATGGCCGTCCGACGTTTCGTTCGCGTGCCCATCCTTCTCGTCCGCCGCCAAGAGAAAACCGCGGACGGCTTCGGCGAGGTTTGCTTCACGGTCCGCACCGACGACCAGCAGAGCGGCGGTGAACGAATGCGCCGAAGCGAACCCAGTCAGGATCATCCACAGCGCAGGCACCAGGACAAGGCTTCCCTTTCTGGTCAGGACTCCTTTCAAGACTGCAAAGAGAAACGAAAGTTTGGCAGGCAGAACGCGCGGCAAAAGGACGATCATTTCGCCTCCCGCGCCACTGCCACCACTTCGGCAAGTCGAGCCTTCTCGACGAAGCCCGGGATCAACTGGTCGCCGACGACGAAGGACGGCGTGCCGGTAAACCCAAGCGCCTCGGCCAGACGCATCGAGGTCGCGATATGTTCCTCGACCTCGGGCGATTGCATGTCGGCCTTGAGCTTTTCGACGTCCAGTCCAACCTCACCCGCGATGCGCAGCACCGTTTCGGCCTCTACCTTGCCGCGCGTCCCCATCAGGGCATTGTGCATTTCCGCGTACTTGCCTTGCTTGCGGGATGCCAAAGCGGCACGGGCGGCAAAGACCGACCCATCGCCGAGGATGGGCCATTCGCGCAAAACCAGCCTTGTCTTGCCATCCTCGGACAAGAGGGCATCGACTTCGGGCATCACGCGCTTGCAATAGGGGCAGTTGTAGTCAAAGAACTCCACCAGCGTGACATCACCATCCGGGTTGCCAAGCACCGGCGCGTTGAGGTCGCGCTCCAGCGTCGCGCGCTCGTTCGTCAGCACGGCAGTAGCGGCGGCAGCTTGAGCTTCGGCTTGCTGTGTTTCCAGCGCCTGAAGGGCTTCAAGCACAAGTTCCGGGTTTTCGCGCAGGGTTTCCGCGATCAGTGCCTTGATGCGTTCGTCTGAGAGTTCCTGAGCCAGTGACGAACCGGGAAGGAGGAGAGCAAGCCAAGCGGCAAGCAGAAGCGAAAGGACGCGCATAGGAAAGACCTTACCTATTTTACAATGGATTTCGGGTTGCTTGCGCCTTCTGGCCGCCAGAATGGCAAGTGGCGTTCCGCAAGCCTGATGGCTTGCGCGCGGTTTCATGGCGTTATCGCCTCCATGCTGCTACGCTCGGCCTGGACGGCACGGACGCGGTCTGGCCAAGTCGAACGGATGAAGTCGAGAACAGCCGCGATTTCGGTGTCATTCAGAACGTCTCCAAATCCGGGCATCCCGGAGGTGAAGTCAACTCCCATTTCATTCAGAACTACCTGTCCGCCGCGACGTATGTAGTCCTGCAGCATGGCGTCCCCGTGGTGCCAGGTGTGGCCGGTCTGGTCATGGGGCGGGGCCGGATAGGTGCCGTCCTCGTTCCCCGACTGCCAGTTGGGCTGCCCTTCCAGATTGGCTCCGTGACACGAGGCGCATCTGGCCGCGTAAATGACACGTCCGCCCTCGATGTCGGGCGCGGCATGAAAGAACGCCAACGCAGGAAAGGCGAACAGGATAAGGACAGTTGCAGGACCGGCGGTCGGCAGAATGCTTTTGAACGTCGTCTGTCTGGCATGATGACTCATGTCCGGCTCACCGTGGCGGTGGTGCCATCCCGCGGCAGGATTCGTTCGGACAGAGCCGCGAGATCCTCCCGGACACGCGCCCTTTGCGATGTCGGATAGGCGTCCTCGGGTGGCAGGCCGCCATGCTGCGCAAACAGCATGATGTCCCGTGCAATCGGCGCTGCGGCGGTTGATCCGCCCCCTCCGTGTTCGACGACGACGGTCACGGCGTAGCGCGGCGCGTCGAATGGCGCGAAGGCCACGAACAGCGCGTGGTCCCGCCGGTCCCAGGGCAATTCATTCTGTGACCGGACCCCCGAGGCCCGTTCGGCCGCAGTGATCGAAAAGACCTGGCTGCTCCCTGTCTTGCCCGCCATCGCCTTTGTCGGATCGGCAATCCGCGATGCATAGGCAGTCCCGCGTTCATGGTTCGACACCTCGAACATTCCCTGCCGGACGATGGCCAGCGCTTCGGGCGACAGGCCGAGCGGGGCCGGGACGGCATCAGTCGGGGCAGGCCCGCCAAACGGTCGGACCAGCCGGGGCAGCACTGCCGTGCCCGAGGCCAACCGGGCCACCATCGTGACAAGTTGGATCGGTGAAGCAAGTGTGAAGCCCTGACCAATGGAAGCGTTGATCGTGTCGCCGATCAGCCAGCCCTGCCCGTATTTCTGTTGCTTCCAGTCTCGTGAGGGATTGCTGCCGCGCGTGACTCCGGAAAGGGGCAGGTCGTACTTCTGTCCAAGCCCGAGCCTGTCATTCATTGCGAAGATTCCGTCGATTCCGATGCGCTGCGCCACCTCGTAGAAATAGACGTCGCAGGATTCGCGCAGCGCGCCGACCATGTTCACCCGACCGTGCCCACCCTTTTTCCAGCAATGAAATCTGCGGCCGGAAATCTCGACATAGCCATTGCAGGCGACTGTCTCCTCCGGGTTCATCAGACCGGTTTCTACGGCGGCGAGTGCATTCGACATCTTGATCGTCGAGCCCGGCGGGTATGCGCCTTGCACCGTCTTGTCGGCGAGCGGCCGAAACTCGCTGTCGCGGAGTGCGCCATAGTCGCGGCTTGAAATCCCGCGCACGAAGAGGTTCGGGTCGAACGAGGGCGCTGACGTACAGCCGAGCAGATCGCCGTTGGTCACGTCCATCACGATTGCGGCGGCGCTTTGCCCTTCAAGTCTGACGCGCATGAAATTCTGCAGGTGGTGGTCGAGCGTGACCTGCATGTCCGGCCCTGGGGTAGCCGGGTCCAGCGCCAGATCGCGCATCGTGCGACCCGAGACATTGACCTCGACCCGCTGGGTTCCCGGCAGGCCGCGCAGGGCGCGTTCTTGGCTTCTCTCGACGCCGGTCTTCCCGACTTCAAAATCCGGAAGGCGGAGCAGTGGCTCATCGTCAGCCGCTTCGTTCTGCAGATCGCTGTCGCTGACCGGTCCCACGTAGCCGACCTGATGGGCGAAGTCCGGCCCGAACGGATAAACGCGGGACAGGACCATCTCGGGCCGGACACCCGGAAGCACGGGAGAGTTCAGGGCAACGATGGAAAGCTCATCCCAGGTGACCCAATCCTTCACCGTGATCGGAACGAAACCCTGCACGCGGTCGATCTGCTCCCGGACCTTTGTCAAGGTTTCTTCGTCGAGGCCAAGCAGCATCCGTAGTTTTTCGAGAACGCCATCGACATCCTGGGCCTCTTCCCGCACCAGCGTGATCCGGTAGGATTGCGCATTATCTGCTATGATCTTCCCGGCCCGATCTAAGATGCGACCCCGGTCGGGGCGCACCAGCCGAAGGCTGATCCGGTTTTCCTCGGCCAGAAGGTAATACTGTTCGGCATCGCGGACCCCCAGTTGCCACATGCGGAAGCCAAGCGCGCCGACCACCGAGGTCATAGCCCCCCCGAGCAACAGGGCCCGTCGGGTCGTCGTCCTTGCAGCCTGTGTGAGATCACGTTCAGACCGGCGCATGGTTCGCGCCCTCCCTCGGCGGTTCGGCGATGCGTTTGGTGCCGACGATCCGCAAGTAAGCTGCGGGGCGTAGACCAAGGACCGGAACCGCCGGCCCGGCGAACCAGGACTGAAGCAGTTTTAGCTCCGGCGTTGCCTGGTGAAAGCTCAAAAAGTGCATGAACAGGAGGTAGGCGGTATGCGCCACCATCAGCCACCACAGCCCCATCGACAACGCAACCAGCACCAGCGCGGCGTCCCCGAACGCGTACCGTCTCAGCGCTCTCCTTGCGAAACAGCGTATCGTTGTCACTGCGGGCCTCCAATCACTGAAGTTTCGATACCGACGACAGTTGCAAGGTTTCTCCTGTCGTCGCGAAACGCCCACCAGGTGCGCAGAGTGGCATAGCCCATGACAATAACCCCGGCTGTTGCGAGCCAAGGCCGGACCGGGTCGAACCATGCGAGCAGGGCCGGACCGCCGAAGATAAGCATGAGGATCTTGTTGCAGGTCGGGCATGCGATCCCGAGGAAGCTTGCAAAGCCGCCCGTCCCCGAAGTGCGCATATTGCACCTGGGGACCCAGAGTGCGGACGTCACTCCGGCGAGAATTGCCGTCAGGACGGTTGCCCCGAACTCCCACGGCCCGACCGGGGTCATCCGGATAAACAACGGGTTCGCCCAGACCGCAGCCACGGTGCCCAGTAGCGCAAACAGCGCAATACCGACGGTTATGCCGCGAAGGACTCTCCGCAGGCTGTCCTCGTGCAACGCCTGTTTTCCCGCCGCATCACTTTGCATCGAATTCGATCTCCGCAAACTCGTCGCCAAAGCCCACGCTGACGACCCACCGACCCTCCATCGGCAATTTGAGGTTCGCCCGCCAAATTCCGGATTCGACTAACTGAAGGGGCGGTTCGAACCCGTCCATGTGCATCTCGACCATCGCGAAGTTGACGTTCGGGCGTATGCTTGCTGTTTCGATGGCGCCGACATCGGGCATGAACTTTATCTCGAGGCGAACGTCACGGTTTCCAAGAGCAAAGACTTGGACGTCGAGACGGCCATCCGACAGTGTTTCGGAAGCCGATGCCGTTGGTGCATCGCCCGCAGCGGATGTTTGCATGGCCACAGGAGGCCTGAGTGCCGCCCAGATGAAGGCGCCGACGAACACAAGGACCCCAAGAGCGACAAGGATGGCCAAAGCTCTAGTTTTCATTTGTCATACCCATCTGCGAATGATCCATGCCCACCATGGGGGTGTCGGTCGTGGGAGGAGTGGGCGTGGGGATAGAGCCCGTGCCCTCGGGGTCGAGCAGATAGGTTGCAATGGCCGCGCGGTCGTCGTCCGAAAGGTACGAGGTGCTCTTGGCCACGACTTCTGCCATGCTGCCGCCAAAGGCATCCCCGTTGGGCAGCACGCCCGACTGCAGCGCATAGGCAAGGTTCTTGACCGTCCAGCCACGCGGCAGCAGGTCGACCGTCAGGATCGACGGTGCCTTGCTGCCGCCGGGAAGGCTGCTGTTGCCAGCAAAGCGCGCATCTTCGTCCAGACCCCCGGCCAGCGTCCGCCCGGTGTGACAGGCCGCACAATGTGCCGCTCCTTCGACCAGAAGGCGCCCCCGGTTCCACGGCGATGACGTGCCCATGAGCGCATCGGTGTTCGGCGCGTCGAGGTAGGAGGCGCGCCAGAGCTTCAGTCCGGACCGGAAGCTGAACGGAAAGCCCACGTCATGCGCAGGTGCCGCTTCGGCGACGGGGGGAACGGTCCGAAACGCCTCCCACAGGTCGGCGATTTCCTGGTCGGTGAAGCCTGCGTAGAACGAGTAGGTGAAAACCGGGTAGTAGGGATCGCCGTCCGGCGAGACACCTTGACGGACAGCTTTGGCGAAATCCTGAATGGTCCAGTCCCCGATCCCGGCGACGGGATGTGGGGTGATGTTCGGAGGCACAAAGGTGCCGAAGGCCGTGTCGAGCGGTTCCCCTCCTGCCAGGGCCGGGCCTTCTGCGGCCGCGTTCGAGTGACAGGATACGCAGCCGCTGGCACGGGCGAGATAAGCGCCGCGTTCAGCATCCCCCGGCGGAAATGCGGCTGGCTCCGACTCACCAATGGGCCAGAGCGCCAGAACCCCGGCGCCGAGGGCTCCGGCCACACCCGGGATGATGACTGAAATGCGGATCAAACCTCGCATCGTCAGGTCCGGCCCGCTCGGAACTGCGCGTGGCAGGACGAACAGGTCGCGCTGATCCGGGTGAAAAGGTCGTCAGCCGCCAGCGTAGCCAGATCGAAAGCAAGTGCCGTCGGGTCTGATGTGCCGCGCGCGACTTGGACCTCTGGGCTCCTTTCGCCATAGCCCATCAACTCGGCCACCGTGAAGATCTCATCCGCCTCCGGTGCCGGTGTCATGGCCATAGCCGAGTGATTCATTCCGGCCATTTCGCTGGATGGCGCCGGTTCCAGGCCGTTCGGGGCCGCCAAGGCGAGCGCGTCGGCGTAGGTCTTCAACTCCTCGGCTAGGGCAGCGAAGTCCTGCCAGTCTGACCAGATTTCCGGCTTGGCATAGGTCACCCCTTCAAGGCTTCCATCCGGGAACAGCGACAACATCGTCGCGCCTGCGTGTCCGGCAATGACGCTCGCGCCCTCTGAGACCATGAATGTGTCGTAGGGGACTGTGCCCTGCATCATCGGCGCAAGCTCCGCCACGGTTTCCTTCAACGCCGTCATCCCCTTCATCCGTTCAAGGACAACACCCGTCGCGCCCGTATGTGCCAGTGCCACTGCCGCAACTGCGGAAGCGGCAAGCGCCAAAGCGCCTGTCCATTTTGGTTTCATCTGCCTGACTGCCTTTGGTTTTTTGTTATTGATCTATACCGCGTCCCACCATTCCGGCGGGTCGCGCGGCTTGCGCAACTGTCTTGTGTCAGGCTGAGAAGGGATCGAACTGTCGACAGCACTTAGAACAGCACTCTCGGAACGTCGGGCCCAGATCCGGCCTGACCATTAGGTCAGGGTTCGGGGAGGAGGCAGGGTGATGGAGGGGCCGCCAAAGCGACGTTGCGACTGCGCCAAGGTCGGTAGCAAAGTAGTCACTGTTGACAGGGACAACGCCGTGATGGGTCCCTCGGGCAAGACGAATGCTATGCAGGCAAAGCTTGGATGGCATGCAGGCGCGGGCGCTGTCTCCAGCCCGGAGCTGCCCGCAATCTCGATCGAAGTCTCAGGATAATAGTCTTCGACCGAGCCCGCCTCTGCCGCTTGTCCGAATATCAAGCCAAGCGCCAGCACCACAGACAATAGCCACACCGACAACAACCGCACCGCCCCGCACGGAAGCCGGTTTTTGAGTGCGTTCGGTGAGGTCAATGAGGGTTTCATTTTGTTAGATCAGCTTGACTTGCGTCTCGACCAGCGTCCGGTCGAAGACTTCCTCGATATGTTCGTTATAAAGCCCAATACAGTCGTTCGACGATCGACGACCGATCTTTCGTGTATCGTGATTACCACGGATTCGGTAGTACTGCCACGACAAGTAAAGGGCGTGGGTGCCAAGCGGGTTGCTTGGGTCGCCGCCGGGCACGAACGCGGGCCATTCCGGGTTGCGTTCGTGCACCGAGGGTGTCGGCGCCCAGTTAGGGTTCACGTTCTTCTCGACGACTTCGATGTAACCCCGTCGGGTCAGCTCGCCCGGCAGAGGAACGGACGTCGGATCGAGATACATATGGCTGTCGCTCGTCCAATGCTGAAGAATCTTGGCCGTCGTGTCGGACATGATGATCCCGACACCCAGAACGTCGAAATGATCCTGCCACTCATAGGTCCGGAAAGCGGAGATGTTGTTGCGGACCGGGTCCTGAGCGTTTTCCGACGCGATGGCGGCACGACCGGTCACAAAAGATGCGACAACTGCTACGGCAACAAAAAGCCGTCGAGTGAATCGCATGTTCTGCTCCTTTTTGTGGAAGGCATGCCTCCTTCCAACATGGGAAGGTCAAACGGCTTTGCATTGCGACCGGCTCACAAACAGGTGAATGCGTTGCGTTTTCGCCAATCCTGCGGGGAATTTGGCGCCTCACTCCGATGTGATCACTCTGCATCGAGGTCCAATAGGCTATGCTGAATTCATGCGGATGATCATAGCCCTTCTGTGCGGTTTCCTCCTGCTCGCCACCTTTTTCGGACTGGCGCACCCTGAACGATCGCCGCACGGATTGCATACAGACGCGCTTCACGCCCAGCCTTTACTAGCGGACGCTCTCTGCGGTGACGGGTCAGGGCAAGGGACATGTCAGTTTGTCATCTCCGAGGAGCCATTGCGCTTAAGCTTGGTGGCGCTGGTCGGATTGTCTCATTTCGAGATTACGCCGGTCATGGCCTCCAGCCGCAGTTTTGCCCCCCACACCCCTCCACCGCGACACGCCTCCTGAGCGAACCTGGTCCCTATTGTTCCTCGCAGGAGACAGCATGATTTCCCGACGCATCCTCATTGGCGGGGCCGCAATTGCGGCATTGTACTCGCCTACCGTCTTGCAGGCCCATACCGAAGAGCCATTCGTGTTGGCCGACGAGTTCCAGCCGCGTGAGGTGCGCGTCCGCGAGCAGTACGCGCCCGGACAGATCCTCGTGTTTCCGCGAAGCTTCTTTCTCTACCATGTATTCGACACTGAACGCGCGATCCGCTACGGTGTCGGCGTCGGCAAGGCGGGGCTCGCATTCAGAGGATCTGCGATCATCGAGCGAAAGGCCGAATGGCCGTCCTGGCGCCCGACGAACGACATGATCCGGCGCAACCCCGGCCGTTATGCCCAATTCGCCGATGGGGTCCCCGGCGGGCCAAACAATCCACTCGGGGCGAGGGCGCTCTACCTCTACCGGGAAGGGCGCGATACCTACTACCGCATCCATGGTACAACCGAGCCATGGTCCATCGGCAAGTCCGTGTCGAATGGTTGCATTCGGATGCTGAACGATCATGTAATCCAGCTTTATGATCAGGTTCATGTCGGCACGCCGGTGTCCGTGCTATGACCGTCAAGCGCCGTGATATGCTGATTGCTGGTGGCGCGATTGCACTGATCTACGGACTGCGTGCCCTTCCTTGGGATTGGTTTCCAGGACGCGCCTTGGTCTATTCCGACATCCCGGATCTGCCCCCCTTTCGACGCCTGGCGACCGCAGGCCAGACATCCGTCGCAACTGCAGCCCTCGTAGGTCTCGACTCACCATCTGAGGACGCAGACGCGCGCCGTGCGCGGGCAGAGGCCGCCCGCGCCCATCCCTGCCCTGCCCTATTCGGCATTGATGGTCGGAAAAGGATCGTGCCGATTGCCTTCTTCAGCGAATTCCGCTGCCCATATTGCCGCGTGCTAGAACGGGATCTCGACACACTTATGATGGAGTATCCCGGCTCCTTTCGACTGGTTCAGCATGAACTTCCGATCTTCGGTCCGACCTCCGAATTGGCTGCGCGTGCATCAGTCGCCGCTGCGCGACAAGGAAGGCAGCAGGAGCTTCGGCGCCGCTTCATGCGAACGTCATTGGTCGCCGAACAGGCTTCGGTCATGCGCGTGGCAGCCAACCTCGGTCTCGATACTGACCGGCTCGCACGCGACATGGCGTCGCCTGAAGTGCAAGCCGAGCTCGATCAAACCCGAGCGCTTGCAGATCTGTTCGGCTTTGTCGGCACACCGGGGCTTGTAATTGGACGGACTGTGCTGAACGGCGCGATACCCTACGCAGTCCTTCGCCAAATTGCAGAAGACGAGGCATCCATGCCGAATCCTGTATGTTAACAAAATGAATACCCGTCGCAGATGCTGATCGGTGCCGCTTTCTTCGCGCGGCCTTTTGTGCCGACAACCCTTATCGCGGCACTCATGCGCGGGTTTGCGATGGTCCTGCGGACCTTCACGGGCGCGGGTCGCTGCATGCCCTTGCATACGTCATGACCCATCACGATGACGCTCGCCATCCGTTCTGGCCGGTCCCGGATTGGTTATTCCGCAGCCCGGTCAGCTACTGGGACGCCGACTCTTACTGCAACGTTTGGATATCTTCGAGGTCGCACTGGTCGTGGCGCTGATCGTCCTTTGTGCTGCAGGGGGCGAGCATTGGTCCTTACCGTCGCCGCGCCCGTCATCATTCCGGTCCTGCTCACCGGCAAACTCCACAGTCCGCACGGCATGGGATAGGCGCGTCAACCCCGATAGCGCCGCAGAAGCTGCGCGTTGATTGCCACGATGATGGTCGAAGCCGACATGAACACCGCCCCGATGGCCGGCGTCATCAAGAAGCCAGTGCCAAAGGTGATCCCCGCCGCCATCGGAATGGCAAAGGTGTTGTAGCCTGTGGCCCAGATCAGGTTCTGCACCATCTTGGCATAGGTCGCTCGCGACAGGCCGAGAATCGCTTCGACATCGCGCGGGTCCGACCGCACCAGCACGACATCGGCCGATTCCACCGCCACATCCGTACCCGCGCCGATGGCGATGCCAAGATCAGCTTCGACAAGCGCCGGTGCGTCGTTCACACCGTCACCAACCATCGCGACCTTCAGCCCCCGTGCCTGCAACTCCTTGACCTTCGCCGCTTTCTGGTCGGGCAGAACCTGGGCGAAATATTCGTCCAGTCGCAGTTCCCCTGCCACCGACTTCGCCACCCCCTCGGCGTCTCCCGTCATCATGATCGACCGCACCCCCTTGGCTTTCAGCCGCGCCACCACGTCGCGCGATTCCGCCCGCACGATGTCGGCCAGCGCAATGAGGGCGTGCGGCTTGCCGCCAAGCACCAGCACCACCACAGTCTTGCCCGCCGCTTCCAGCGCCTCGAGGCGGGGATCGGTGACAGGAGTGTTCTGCCGGCGCAGGTGGCCGGGGCTGACGATGGCCACCTCCTGTCCGTCCACCCGCGCCGTGACGCCCGCACCAGTGATGCTCTGCAAGCCCTCGGGCTGCGGAAAGTCGATGTCCTTGGCCTTGGCATCCGCGACAATGCCCATCGCGATCGGGTGCTGCGACTGACTTTCCAGCGATGCCGCCAACCGCAGCGCTGCGGCCTCATCCCCGCCGTCCAGCAGCACTATATCGCTGACGCCGAACCGACCCTCGGTCAGGGTGCCAGTCTTGTCGAACACCACCGCGTTCAGATCACGCGCCCGCTCGAAAGCGGCGCGATCGCGGATCAGCAGGCCGTTCTTCGCCGCAAGCGAGGTGGACACGGCCACCACAAGCGGCACCGCAAGTCCAAGTGCGTGGGGGCAGGCGATGACCATCACAGTCACCATCCGCTCCAACGCGAAGGTGACGCTTTCGCCAGCCCAGATCCAGTAGGCGAAAGAGGCAAGGCCGACGGTGATGGCAACCCATGTCAGAACCGTGGCCGCGCGAGTCGCAAGGTCTTGTGTGCGCGACCGGCTGGCCTGCGCCGCCTTTACCATAGCAATGACCTGCGACAGGTAGGTGGCCTCGCCCGTTGCCTTGACTTCGATGGTCACGGCCCCCTCGCCGTTGACCGCCCCGCCTATCACCGTCTCCCCAGTGGTCCGGTTGACCGGTTTCGACTCGCCGGTCAGCATCGCCTCATTGAAGGATGACGTGCCCTCGGTAATCATCCCGTCCACCGGCACTTTGGCGCCGGGGCGGATCACCACTCGGTCGCCTGCAAACAACGCCGCCACCGGCACTTCCTCAGTGCCGCCATCGGCCTTGACCCGCAGGGCCGTGTCAGGCAACAGGCGCACCAGTTCCTCCAGTGCCCGCGAAGCACCAAGGACTGAGCGCATCTCAAGCCAGTGACCCAGCAGCATGATGGTCACAAGCGTTGCCAGTTCCCAATAGAACGGCTCGCCCCCCGGCAGGCCAAGGGTCACGGCGGCGGAATAGAAATAGGCGGTCGAGATTGCCAGCGCCACCAGCGTCATCATCCCCGGCCGGCCGCTGCGGATCTCGGGCAGCGCGCCTTTCAGGAACGGCCAGCCACCCCAGAAATAGATCACCGAGGACAGGGCCAGTGCCACCCATTCCTCGGCGGCGAAGAGCGGTGTCATGCCCATCCCGGCGAAATCGCGCACCATCGGCGACAGGATCAGGACCGGCAGTGTCAGTAGCAGACAGACCCAGAACCGGCGGCGGAAATCGGCCACGCCGTCGCCGTGACCCGCGTGTGCACCCCCACCCTGGGCTCCGTGCCCCATTGCGGCGTGGTCCATGGGTTTCGCACCATGCCCCATGGCGGCATGGTCCATCTTTGACATCGGCATCGGGTTGCCGGGTTTCTCGGCATTGCTTGCCATGGTTCCGCGTTCCTTTTGTCCGAAGATTTTTAGAGGGCGCCACCGGTCCCGGCCGCGCCCCCCAAAAGCGTCGCGGGACTACATGCCCTTGGCGGCGAGCCAGGCGTTCATCGCGGTGATCTCGGCTTCCTGCGCGGCGATGACCGCTTCGGCGAGCTTACGGATTTCTGGATCCTTGCCGTACGCGAGCTGGACCTTGGCCATGTCGATGGCAGCCTGATGGTGCGGGATCATGCCCTTGACGAAATCCACGTCGGGATCGCCGGTATAGGGGATCATCATCGACGCCATCATCTTGTCCATCGAGGCGGCATAAGCCATCGTCGCTGGGTCGTTGGCAAATTCCGGCGGGATCAGCGAGGCATGGCTCATCATGCCGTCCATCTTCATACCGCCCATGTCCATGCCACCCATGTCCATGCCACCCATGTCGGATTCGGCGTAGACATAGGTTCCGCCCGCGACGAATGCGGCGAAAACTGCGCCGACTGCGATCTTGTTCATCTGCTCTTCCTTCTGCTGCTTGAAGTTCGTGGTCGCGCAAAGTCAGGCGGGCGCGTATCCCACCTCGGTTAGGGCGGCGGTCAGCCGCTCACGAGGGGCCGCCGACTTCACGTCAACCTTGTGCGTGCCCGGATCGGCCCTGACCTCGGCTGCCGGATCGACCGACTGGATGGCCTTGGTCACGCTGCGCACGCAGCCGCCGCAAGTCATGTTCTCGATATGGAACTGCATGAGTGCCTCCTTCAGGGTTTACCTCATGTCTTTCGATGTAGGGCTTCCTATCGTTGTAAGGTCAAGGGCACAAAGTCTCGACAACATAAAAAATTTCCCCCTTGACCTTCCCATCATTGGAAGCCCTACCTGACAGAGCAGAAACAGATGCCCAGAGGATTCTGCCATGAACATGCAGACACAGCCGGTCGGTCCCGCGACCCTGGTGCTCGAAGTCGAGGGCATGACCTGCGCCTCCTGCGTCGCCCATGTCGAGCGCGCGCTGAAGGCGGTGCCGGGGGTGACCGGAGCCACGGTAAACCTTGCGACCGAACGGGCCGAAGTGACCGGCGCGACGCTGGATCGCGCGGCGCTGGTCAGGGCGGTGGCCGATGCCGGCTACGAGGTGGCGGCGCGCCCGGTGGACCTGGTGATCGAGGGGATGACCTGCGCCTCCTGCGTGGCGCGGGTGGAAAAGGCGCTCAAGAGCGTGCCCGGCGTGACCTCGGCGGCGGTGAACCTTGCGACCGAGCGGGCAACCGTCACAGGCAGCGCCGATCCGGCGGCGCTCTTGCGCGCGGTGGCCGATGCGGGCTATGACGGCCGCCTCACCGCCCCGGCCAGCGCGATGTCGGACGAGGCCGCCGCTAAAAAGGCCGCCGAAGAGGCGCAACTGAAGCGCGACGTGATCCTCGCCGCCGTCCTGACCGCGCCGATCTTCGTGATGGAGATGGGCCGGCACCTGTTCATGTCGATCCACATGGCAATCGTGAACACCGTCGGCATCCAGGCCAGCTGGTACATCCAGTTCGTCCTCGCCACGGTCGTGCTCTTCGGCCCCGGCGTGCGCTTCTTCCGCAAGGGTTATCCAGCGCTGACCCGGCTCGCCCCCGACATGAATAGCCTGGTCGCGGTCGGCGTCACGGCGGCCTATACCTATTCGCTGGTCGCGACCTTCACGCCCGGCCTCTTGCCGCCAGGCACGCTCAACGTCTATTACGAGGCGGCGGCGGTGATCGTGACGCTGATCCTCCTGGGCCGCTATCTCGAAGCGCGCGCCAAGGGCCGCACCTCCGAGGCGATCAAGCGGCTGGTCGGATTGCAGGCCAAGACCGCCCGCGTATTGCGGGGTGGCGTCGTGACCGAAGTGCCGGTCGCCGAGGTTCGCCCCGGCGACATCGTCGAAGTGCGACCCGGCGAACGGGTGCCGGTGGATGGCGAAGTCACGACAGGCGCAAGCTGGATCGATGAAAGCATGATCTCGGGCGAACCGCTGCCGGTAGAAAAGACGGCGGGCAGCCAGGTCACCGGCGGCACCGTCAACCAGACCGGCGCCTTCAGCTTCCGCGCCACGGCGGTGGGCGAGGCGACGATGCTGGCGCAGATCATCCGCATGGTCGAGGCGGCGCAAGGCGGCAAGCTGCCCATTCAGGCGCTGGTCGACAAGGTGACGATGTGGTTCGTACCGGTGGTCATGGGTCTTGCCGCCCTGACCTTTGCCGTCTGGCTGGTGTTCGGCCCCGATCCGGCGCTGTCCTTCGCTCTGGTCAATGCAGTGGCCGTGCTGATCATCGCCTGCCCCTGCGCCATGGGGCTGGCCACGCCGACCTCGATCATGGTCGGCACCGGGCGCGGTGCCGAGCTTGGGGTGCTGTTCCGCAAGGGCGAGGCGCTGCAATCGCTGCAGGGGGTCAAGGTCGTGGGTTTCGACAAGACCGGCACCCTTACCGAGGGCAAGCCGAAGATGACCGATCTGGTGCTGGCGCCGGGATTCGACCGCGTCACCGTGCTGGCGGCGGTGGCTGCGGTCGAGGCGAAGTCGGAACACCCGATCGCCCGCGCCATTGTCGCGGCGGCGACCGAGGAGGGGCTGACGCTGCCCAAGGTCGCGACGTTCACATCCATCACCGGCTTTGGCATAGTGGCTGAGGCGGGCGGGCAAAGGATCGAAGTCGGGGCCGACCGCTATATGGCCAAGCTTGGTCTCGACGTGGCCACCTTCGCCGAGACAGCCGCGCGCCTTGGTGACGAGGGCAAGTCGCCGCTCTATGCCGCTGTGGACGGTACGCTGGCGGCGATCATGGCCGTCGCCGACCCGATCAAGGAGACGACACCGCAGGCGATCCGCGCCCTGCACCGGCTGGGGCTGAAAGTGGCGATGATCACCGGCGACAATGCCCGCACCGCAGGCGCCATCGCACGCCAGTTGGGGATCGACGAGGTGGTGGCCGAGGTGCTACCCGACGGCAAGGTCGCGGCGGTCAAGCGACTGAAAGCGATGGGCACGCTGGCCTATGTCGGCGACGGCATAAACGACGCTCCGGCGCTGGCCGAGGCCGATGTCGGCCTGGCCGTCGGCACCGGCACCGACATCGCCATCGAGGCGGCGGATGTGGTGCTGATGACAGGGCGGCTGACCGTGGTGTCCGACGCCATTGCGCTTTCCAAGGCGACTATGCGCAACATAAGGCAGAACCTGTTCTGGGCTTTCATCTACAATGCCGCTCTGATCCCCGTCGCCGCCGGCGCGCTTTACCCCGCCTTCGGCCTCCTCCTCTCGCCGATCTTCGCCGCTGCGGCCATGGCACTGTCCTCGGTCTTCGTCCTTGGCAACGCGCTGCGTCTGCGGCGCTTTGCCCCCATCGGAGCAACACAATGAACATCGGTGACGCGGCCAAAGCCTCGGGCGTCTCGGCCAAGATGATCCGCTACTACGAATCCATCGGCCTGATCCCCGCGCCCCTGCGCACCGGGTCCGGCTACCGCGTCTATTCCGGCACCGATCTGCAGCTTCTGCGCTTCATCCGCCGGTCGCGCGATCTCGGCTTTCCGGTCGAGAAGATCGAGCAGCTTCTCGCTCTCTGGCGCGACCGCACGCGGCAGAGCGCCGATGTGAAGCGGCTGGCGCTGGACCAGATCGACGGACTGGAACGCAAGGTGCAGGAGATGCAGGGCATGATCGACACGCTGCGCCACCTGGCCGATGCCTGCTGCGGTGACCACCGGCCCGACTGTCCGATCCTCGTGGATCTCGGAAGCGGACCGGAGCAGGGCCGCAAGGAAGCATAAATAAACTTGGCTCCGTTGCGTGCCATCAGATACGTGGCAAGTTGCCGACTGAACCGCTCGGGGTTTACCGGAGAGGGCAAAACTCTCGGAGAATTGCCCGTTATGGAACTGACATCGAAGAAGACAACCTCGAAGCCGTATTCACCCGAGTTCCGCGAACGCGCGGTGCGGTTGGCCTTTGCACGACATTTGTTCGGATGCGTGCCAAGATCTCGCTGTTCAACAACTTTTTCAACACTTCTACGGCTAGGTTGCGATGCTGCATGTTCTGCAGATCGAGCATAAATTCGTCAGACTGTACACGAATGTCAGGTCGGTCGAAATCACAGGCTTCCAGAATATCGACGACTTCGGTGGACGCGACTGCGCTGTTGATAAGCTGCTGGATCGCAAAATCCGTATTCCCCCCACTTCGCTTCCCATTCGCATCCAGGGTCAGGGCCTGTTAAAGCGCTTGCGCCTTGATTGATTCTGGGCACCGAGGGGGTGTCGCGTGGTGATCTGTTCTGGTTGACCGAGGCGCAGATGGAGCGGCTCAAGCCACACTTTTCCGCTGTCGCACGGAGTGCCGCGCGTGGATGAGCGAAATGTTCTGAGCGGGATTATCTTCATAAACTGCAATGGGTTGCGATGACTGCATGTACCAGTGGCCTATGGCCCGCCGAAGACGCTCTACTACAGGTGGGTGCGTTGGAGCCGCCTTGGGGTGTTCGCGCGCATCCTCGCCGAACTGGCCGCCGAGGACCGGGATGTCGAGACGATCATGATCGACGCGACCCACCTGAAAGCCCATAGTACGGCGTCCAGCCTGCGTGGCAAAAGGGGGATGCAGCCACCTCGTCGGGCGCACCAAGGGCGGGCTGAACTCGAAGCTGCACGCCGTCACGGATGCCAGGGGCAACCCCATCGGCATGTATCTGAGCGCCGGGCAGACCAGCGGCTATATTGGCGCGCGGGCGCTGCTGTCGTCCCTGCCACCCCGGAACCCTCCCGGCGGATCGCGGCTATGACGCCAACTGGTTCCTCGCCTAGAAGGCTCTTACAGCGAGCAAACGTCGCGAACATCTGATTGTCGAGGTCGTTGCGGCCGGTCAATACCAGAAAAGTAGGGTTCTCCATTGCCGGGTGATGCACTATTCGACCTGCAAGGAAGGTCATCAGCAGGCTTTTTCCCAAGCCCTGTGTGTGCCAGATGCCCCCCTTGCCGTCGCCAGCGCGCACCGCAAGGATTGTGTCACAAGCCTTCCGCACTGCGTGGAATTGGTGATAGCCACCTCACCCGCGAGTCCGTGCGCTGGTCAGATCTGTCACCCCGCACCAGAGCGGACCACGACAAGGTCTATGAGTATCTCTTGCAAAAGCTCGGGAGCCGCGATGTGCGCCGCATGGTGCCGGCCGATATTTACGACGCGATGGAGAAGAACCGCCACCGCATCCACTTCGCCAACAACATATCGGCCGCGCTGAGCGTCATGTTCAAGGTCGTGATCCGCGCACGCTGGCGGGCCGACAGCCCAGCCCTCGGCATCGAGAGGCTAAAAATGCCGGCCAGCAAGAGGAAGCCGCATATCCCCTTGACCGACGACGCCGTGAAGAGATGCGGGCCGAAGGAAGCATGATGGGTCGACCAATTCCGAAACTAGGATCAGGCTCTGTCCAGCGCCCCTCGGATCTCGTAGACTTCGATTGGGGGAACCATGATGGGACTGCGCTGATCCTGCTCCAGAACAAGACCGACGTGCCCTTCTACCTGCCCTGCACCCCGGAATTAAAGACGGCCCTCGACGCGGCCAAGGCGAGGCCGGGCGCCATGCCATTGCCTAACCGCTCGATCCTTACCGGCCCTGACGGTGGTCGGATGACGTATGCATACATGGCCCACACCTTCCTCGAAGAGCGCAAGCGTCTCGGACTGCAAGCCTATGATCTTCACGCCCTGCGCTATCGCAGCGTCGTGGACCTGGCTTGGGCCGGCTGCGACGATGACGAAATCATGAGCTTCTCGGGACATTCCTCTAAGGCCATGGTGATCAAGTATGCGGGCGAGGCTCGTCAGATCATGCGAGTACGTCAAGCAGTCGAGAAGCGTCTGTGAACGGAACAAGCACAGAACGAGAAATTGATACGCCGAGTGATACCCCCTCTTGCAGCCAAAATACGAAAGCGTTACAGCGCAGCAGGTTGGCGGGTTGGCGGAGAGGTTACGCAGCGGATTGCAAATCCGTGAAGACCGGTTCGATTCCGGTACCCGCCTCCAATAACCATTGATGTTGTTATTAGTTGTAAGCGATTGTCGGTCGTATGCAACAAAGAGCTTATAGCTCTCACATTGTTCGATGCGATCCAATCGCTGTGCTGCTCGAGAACACAAATGCGCCGCGCACCAGTCTACGTGAGACGCCGAGCAGAACCGTTCGGACTAGCCAACGATCCTACCTTCTGACAGTTTCGGCGCATGAGAACCGGCAACATTCCATTCCGCTTCGACATGAGCGATCTTTTGAGCCGCGCGAAACAACGGTTCGGCAAGCATGTTGGCGAAGTTACTCTGAACCTACCCTTTGTCAGTTTTGCAGTTAGCCCGAAGAGCAAGGAGCGAAAAGTTGCCCAAGAGCTCGTAATCCGGCTTGCAGATCGGCGCGTTCTTTCTGCGTGGGAATGCTGCGACAACTGCATTGACGATGCCTTAAATTCGCTCCGCGAAATTCGGGGCATTTTGGTTGATAAGCAGGTCGAGCTCGCCGACCTTCGCGACGGGCCGCTTTACCTACTGGTCGAAGCTATGACCTTGGGCATTCGTCAGTTTCTAACATTCGAGGAACTATTAAATAGCGGCAACGAAGCGCCACCACATCCACGCTTCGGCGACTTCCATCGCCCGTCAGATGTTAGGCAAGCATACTTCGACGGGCTTGAAGTGCTTAGGGGGCATATTAGTCGTTGCCTCGGGCAGGTCGCCGCCATCGGCGGCATAGACGCGCCAAAAGATGGTTTAATTGTGAACTATCAGGGGGATTGGCAGATAGCGGCTTACCAAGCCCCTGCATTAACAGCCGAAAAGTAAAACTGCCTCGGTGCATCGCTGTACGACCGCGATAGGAAAGCTTCCAGATTGACGAGTTCGAAGCTGTTCGGTGGGGCCAGACTTAGCCCGCCTCCACAGTTCCCCGCTCAGGGCACGATTTCAATCCGCTCCAACTGCCACACGCTGCGGGTATAGACGACCTCGGACTGGTATTCCGTGGCGCTGTCATAGGGGTAGACCAGCCATAACGGCCCCTTGTCGCGCAGGGACATCAGCTTGCCGTCGATCGACATGGCGATCATCGGAACGTCGTCGGTCAAGGTGTCAACGGGTATCTCTGCCTCATAGTCGTTGCTGGCGCTCAACACCACCATGCCTTCGGATACCCCTACCGCCTCCAATACCGCGCGCAGGGGAACACCCTGGAACTCCAGCACGCCATCCGTCCAGATTGTGCTGGTGCGATAAGATACCTGTGGCATCTTTTCCAGATCCTCGCGGTCAAAGGTCTTGATGACCGGGGTGCCACGTACCAGCACCGTCAAAACCACTTCCGCCTTGGCAGAGACGGCCATCGCCGTGAGCAACGACAGAGCAAAAAACGGGGAAAGGATCACGGCGAACAAACGCATGCTGAAAGACCGAAAGCTGGAATTCCTTCCTTCTCATGCCACAGAAAAATTGATCCGTCTCGCCCAATTGGCAGGCTTTGCCGTCTCATAAGTATGGGTTTTCGGGCGACGCTGCGTCACCTTGCTGCCCGCGCGGCAGGCATTCGTTTTTGACAATGCGCGCTGCGGCTGCTCTGCTGGCTTTCAGTCAGGAAATGTGGGGACAGCGGGATGCAGGACTGGTGGCGCGGGTCGGTGACGTATCAGGTCTATCCGCGATCCTTCCAGGACAGCGACGGCAACGGCATCGGCGACCTGCCCGGCATCACGCGGCGGCTGGAACACATTGCCGCTCTTGGTTGCGACGCCGTCTGGCTGTCGCCCATCTTCACCTCACCCATGGCTGACATGGGATACGACGTGTCGGACTATACCGACATCGACCCGCTGTTCGGCACGCTGGCCGATTTCGAGATCCTTCTGACCCGCGCGCATGAGCTGGGGCTGAAGGTCATCATCGACCAGGTGCTGAACCATTCCTCGTCGCAGCACACCTTTTTCAAGGAAAGCCGGGCCAGCCGCGATAACCCGAAATCCGACTGGTACGTCTGGGCGGATCCGCACCCCGACGGCACCCCGCCCAACAACTGGCTTTCGGTCTTTGGCGGCTCGGCATGGGAGTGGGATTCGCGCAGGCGGCAGTATTACCTGCACAACTTCCTGCCCAGCCAGCCCGACTTCAACTTCCACAACCACGACGTCCAGGACTGGCTCCTTGGCACCATGCGCTTCTGGCTGGACCGGGGCGTGGACGGCTTCCGGCTGGATACGGTCAACTACTACTTCCACGACGCGCTGCTGCGCTCGAACCCGCCTGAGCCGCGGAACGACCCCGAGCCTGCCGTGAACCCCTATGACATGCAGGACCAGCTCTATTCCAAGACCCAGCCTGAAAATATCCGCTTCCTGCAACGCGCCCGCATGCTGCTGGATGAATACGACGACCGCGCCATGGTGGGCGAGATCGGAGAGGGTCGCCGCGCCGTCAAGGTCATGGCCGAATACACCAAGGGCCACGACCGGCTGCACATGGCTTACAGCTTTGATCTGCTGGGTCCGCAGTTCACCCCCGAGCATTTCCGCAGCCGGATCGAGGGCTTCTTCAAGGGCGCACCCGACGGCTGGCCCTGCTGGGCCTTCTCCAACCACGATGTCGTCCGCCACGTCACCCGTTGGGCGGAACATGGCGAACAGAACAACCTCGCCCGCCTTGCCGCCGCGATGCTTCTGTCCTTCGAAGGCTCCGTCTGCCTCTATCAGGCCGAGGAACTGGGCCAGACCGAGACCGACATCCTGTGGGAGGAACTGACCGACCCGCCCGGCTTTGCCTTCTGGCCCGACTACAAGGGCCGCGATGGTTGCCGCACCCCGATGGTCTGGGACGGATCGCCCGAGGGTGGGTTCACCACTGGCATCCCCTGGCTGCCGGTCAAACCGCCGCAACTGGCGCGCAACGTGGCAAGCCAGGCGGGCATCGAAGGATCGGTGCTTGAGACCTACCGCACGATGCTGGCCTTCCGTCGTGACAACCGGACCCTGCGTGACGGCAAGACCAGCTTCTTTACAACGCCCGACCCGATCCTCGCATTCCGCCGCGCCACCGAGACCGCGGCACTGGCCTGCGTCTTCAACCTCTCGCCCGAGCCGCAGGTGCTGCCCTTCAGCGGCGGCACCCTGACCGGCCCGTCGCAGAATGCGTCGCTGGAGGGGAAATCGCTGTCACTGGGGCCGAACGGCTTCGCCTTTCTGGCGCCGACCGGAACCATCGGGGCGCTTGGGCCGCTGGCCTAGATAGCCACGCATGACCGGGCGGGACAAGAAACGCGATCCGCGTTTCCCCACCGGCAGCGCGACGCTGCCCCCTGGATCGCTCGCGCCAAGAAGCCACGAAAGGCCAGTGCCTGCCCCGGCGGGCGAGAAGCGCCCACCATTGGCGGGGCGGGCGTTGGCCGCGGCCTTTGGGGCCACGACCCCCTGCAACTCCATCTTCACCGCATGGCGAAGTCACCTGCCTTCGCCAAACCCGCCGCGCACTAACCTCCCACCCCAAACATCGCCCGCCCGCGCCCGCTCCCTTTGGCGAAATAAAGCGCCTGATCCGCCGCCTCCAGCAGCCCATCGGGCGACAACCCGCCCTGCCCCTCTGATACCGCCATGCCGATGCTGGCAGAGACCTGACACTCCCGCCCCTCGAACAGCACAGGCTGTGCGATCTGCGCGATGATCCGACCGGCGATCGACCGCATCACCTCCGCCTCAACCAGCCCCGGCAGCAGGATGACGAACTCGTCGCCCCCCACCCGGGCCACGGTGTCGCCCACCCGCGTCTGCGCTCGCAGTATCCGCGCAACCTCGCGCAGCACATGATCCCCGGCGGCATGGCCCAGCGTGTCGTTGACCGCCTTGAAGAAATCCAGGTCCATCGCCATCAGCCCAAAGGGCATCGCCCGTAGGCTCAACTGGCTCAGCGCGGCATACATGCCCCGACGGTTGTGGAGACCGGTCAGCGTATCGGTCAGCGCCTCTTCCACCGCCGCGCTGCGCGCCCCCTCAAGCCGACGGTTCAACTCCCTCAGTTCGTTCATCACCGCCGTCTTCGCCTCATCGAGGTAAAGCAGCTCCATCGCCAGATCGGTCGGTGCGAAATCGGCGTCGGTCAACTGATGCGCCCGCACGGCATCCGCGACGGAGATGCCAAAGGACAGGTTAAGCAACACCCCATCCGGCAGTTGCACCGCGATCCCCCGCAGGGTCGCTCCCGGCGCATCGCGCAGGTTCAGGTGCAACCGGTCACCCGCCCGCGCCACCATGGCGTCCATGTCGGCAATCCCATCCGGGCGGCGCACCTCGAACAGCGAGAAGAACGGCAGGCCGACCGCCTCCATCCCAACCAGCTTCGCAATCGTCGGGCCGCAATGGGTGATCATCCCGTCGGCGGCCAGTCCAAGATACATCGGCATCAGCCGGGCAAGGTCCTGCGTCGCTATCGTGATCGCCCTGCGCGGCATTCCCCCATCCATGTCAACCTGCCCGCGCCGCGGGTTCGAACCGTCGTCCCGCCGCAAAGCGCTGCTCAAGCAGATGGATCGACACCACCTCTCCCGCCGCACCGCTGCCCTGATGTTCCAGGACCACCAACGCACCATAGTCATCCGCCATCGCGCGCAGAAGTCCTACGATGACATGGCCTATCCCCTCCAGCGGCGACCGGCAGATCAGCAGAAACCGCTCCGGTCCCCGCCCCCGCAGTTCCAGGAACGGCAGGTCCAGATCGGGCACCGCCATCCGGCCCCGTCCCGGCAATTCATCCAGAGAATGCAGGAAATCGACGAAATCCACCCCGCCAAAGCGCAACAGCCGCCGCAACCGCTCCAGATTGGGATGCGAGACAAGATAGGTTCCCAGATCCTCCAGCACCGTCTCGCGCGGCCGGTTCAGCCGCGCTGCCGCCGCGTCGATCACCCGCCTGGTCAGGCGATCGTCGTAGCGCAGCATCGACTCGAAACCGTCAAAGCCCAGATCCGCCGCCACCGCCACCTCGGTCCACAGCGCCTCGCCATAGGTGTCGCGCAGGAACACCTGTATCGAGCGATTGATAAGCCCATGCATCCCAAACCCGCATCCCTTCCACACCAGCGCGAGATTAGGCTGCAGGCATTAACAAATGGCTCTTCCGCGCACCCAAAGCATCCGGGCTTCTTCTTGGTTCAAATACCCTCGGGGGGTCCGGGGGGCAGACAGCCCCCCGGCCTCTCCGCAACAGGCAATGGCGCCGCTTCCCCTCCGCCGAACCGCCGTTTAGGCTCGCCCGAAACCGCAAGGGAACAGGAATGGCATCGGGCTACGACTACATCGTCATTGGCGCAGGCTCCGCAGGCGCGGTCGTCGCCAACCGGCTCTCGGCCACAGGCGCCTCCGCCCTGCTCCTCGAGGCCGGCGGCAAGGGGAATGAGCGCAATATCCGCATCCCCGCCTTCATCGACACGCTCCTCGACACATCGGTTGACTGGGGCTACCGCACCACGGCCCAACCCGAACTCAATGGTCGCCGCATCTTCCTGTCGCGCGGCAAATGCCTTGGCGGCACCAGCGCGATCAACGCCATGGTCTACATGCGCGGCAACCGCGGCGATTACGACCACTGGCGTAGCCTTGGCAACCGCGGCTGGGGCTACGAGGACCTCCTGCCCTATTTCAAACGATCCGAAGGTAATCGCGGCCTCAATGACCCCTGGCATGGAACCGAAGGCCCGCTCGCAGTGTCCAGCTATGACGGCCAGAACCCCATCCACCGCGCCTTCATCGAGGCCGGACACGCCAACGGCCTGCCCTACAACCCCGACTTCAACGGGCAGGATCAGTTCGGCTGCGGCCCCTTCCAGGCCACCATCGGCCCTATGGGCCGCTGCAGCACCAAGGTGGCCTTCCTCGATCCCGCGATGGACCGCCCGAACCTGACCGTCACCATCCACGCCCAGGTGACGCGCATCCTCATAAAAGGCGGCCGCGCCACCGGCGTCTCCTTCCTCCACATGGGGCGCGAGGAAACCGCCACCGCAAATGCCGAGGTCATCCTCTGCGGCGGCGCGATCAACAGCCCGCAACTCCTGATGCTCTCCGGCATCGGACCCGCCGATCACCTGCGCGCCATGGGCATTTCCGTCGAACTCGACCTGCCCGGCGTCGGCCAGGACCTGCAGGACCACCTTCAGGTCCCGGTGCGCTTCTCCGTCACAGAACCCGCCACCGTCTTCGGCCTGTCCGCCGAACAGTCAGAGGCCGCGATCAATGCCAGCCTCGAAAAGGGCAGCGGCCCCTACCACAGCAACATGTGCGAAAGCGGCGCCTTCCTGCGCTGCGACCCGGCCGAGCAATGGCCCGACGTCCAGATCCACTGCGAGAACGCCTTTTCGGCCTATTACTACGACGGCACCCCGGCCGACCGTCACGGCTTTGCCCTCTGGCTCAACATGTGCCGCCCGCGCAGTCGGGGCGAGGTGCGCCTCGCCTCCGCTGACCCGCTCGACCGCCCGCTGATCGACCCGCGCTACCTGTCGAACAGCTACGACCTCGACATCTCGCTCAAGGCCCTGAAAACCTGTATCGAGATCGGCACTTCACCGCAGATGGCCCCGCTCGGCACCGCCTACCAGCAGCCGGGACCGGGCATTGAGACCGACGCCGATCTCATCGCCTATATCCGCCGCAACGCCACGACCATCTGGCATCCGACCAGCACCTGCCGCATGGGGCTCGACCCCATGGCGGTGGTCGACGACCAGCTTCGCGTCCAGGGTATCGACGGCCTCCGCATCGCCGACGCCTCGGTCATGCCGACCGTCACCAGCGGCAATACCAACGCGCCCTGCATCATGATCGGCGAAAAGGCCGCCGACATGATCCTTGGCAATCCCGCACCCACTCTGTCCTGACGCGGAGGCCCCTCGATGCCCTTCTTCTCCGGCTCATCCTCGATCATCCGCTACGATCAGACCGGCACCGGCCCCGACATCGTCTGGGTCGGCGGCGGCGGCACGCGCGGGCGCGACTGGCAGCGGTTCCAGACCCCGCATTTCGACGCGAACTTCCGCAGCACCGTCTTCGACAACCGCGGCATCGGCGAGACCACCTGTAGCGCCCCCATGCCCTGGACGATGAGCGACTTCGCAGGCGACCTTGCCGAACTCATCCGCGGCACCTGCAATGGCCCCGTCTGCCTGATCGGCTCTTCCCTCGGCTCGGCCATCATCCAGCAACTCGCGATCGAACACCCCGCCCTCATCCGCTGCGCCATCGTCATGGGCTCGGGCGCGTGGAGCACCGGCTGGGGCTGGGACTATCAGGAGGCCGAAATAGAATTCCGCCGTCGCGGCGGCAACCTCGACGGCATGATGGGCGTCATCCACTACGCCGCCATGCTCTACCCCGCCCGCGCCCTCGGCGACCGGGAACTTTGGCCGAAACTCAAGGCGCTGATGCTGGAATGGATGGACAGCGGCGACAACGAGGAATCCCTCGTCCCGCAATGGGACGCCTCCCTCCGCTTCGACCAGCGCGCCGACCTCGCCTCGGTGCGCGTCCCCGTCCATGTCGTCAGCTTCGCCGAAGACATCGAAGCCCCGCCGCAAGACGGTGAGGAACTCGCCCGCCTCATCCCCGGCGCCGAGTTTCACCTGATGGAAGGCATGGGCCACGGCTCATGGTATGGCCACGCGCATGACACGCTGAACCCATATCTGGAGGGGATTTTGCGGCGGTATGTGTGATCTCGACTGCGAAGTTTGCGACGGCCGGGGCCATCGCCCGCCGCGTCAGAAGAACCAGCGCGCGCCCACCAGCAATCCATCTGCATCCTGATAGCTGTTGCCAAGCTGATCGCTGTAGGTGAAGCGCCGCCAGCCTGCATAGACATCAAGCGAAATCTCGTCAAAGCTCTGCACCGCATAAAGGCCATAGTTCTCGGTCCGCGCACCTTCCGAAAGGAAATCCTGCCCGTTGTAGTAGTCGACCGACAACGAGGTCGTGCCAACGTCGAAAAACTCCGTCTGCCAGCCCGCTCGGGTCCAGATGAAATCGGCACCGTTGATCTGCTGGCCGACGGAGACTGCAAGGTTCAGCCCGGTCGGCTCATGCACGACAGTGGCCGAGGCGGCGACCCTGCGGATGGTGTCGCCCTGCGGAGGCTCGATCCACTGATAGCCGGCGGCGGTGCGGACCGCAAAGTCGCCGATGTCGCCGGTCCAGCGGATGGCCACATCGTAATAATCGTTCTCGTCGCTCTCGGTCAGGATGTTGACACCATAAGACGTGGACAGCATCCATCCCTGGACGACCGGCGTATCGTAGCGGATGCGAAACCGCCGCGCGCCGTTGAAGGCGTTGTTCACCTGTGCGATCGAAACGTTGGTCAGGTCGCCATTGTCATCACGGAACCGGAGCGAGCCGAACCCATCCGTCGAATTGGTCGCCCCGGCCACGAAAGTAAAGGAATCGTCCAGACCCGACGTTCCATCCGAAGCCGAGGCACCCTGGCCAAGCGACAACGTGCCATAATTCGAATCGATCGCCACCTCGAACCAGCGCAGCAAGGTCTGCTGCCAGTCGGTCCACTCGGGCGTGTCACCTTGTGTCACGATCCCGCTGTTGCGCATGGTCAGGCCGGTCTCAAAACGATAGCGAAGGGTAACTTCACCCAGCGGCTGGGTCACGGTGAAGCCCAGGCGAGAGTTCCAGTTGCCGTTATCCACGACATTGCTTGTCGTCTCTTCGCCATCGTCGAAACTCTGGTATGCAAGGTTGACCTGACCGTAGAAATTTGTGACGACCCCGGTCTTGCTGGTATAGGTCAGGGCCGGACCATAAACCTCGGACTCGATCGGCACTTCCGACGCCAGATCATCATAATCGAAATTGGTATCCCGCACCTCCTGCGCGGTCGCCGCAGAGGCGGCTAGCGGAATCAGCAGCGAGAGACAACGACCCCAAAACGATCTGCGCATTTTTCTCTCCGATTTCGCGACCCGGCAATTTTCCTCAGGCTAGCGCACGGGAAAGTGTTCACAAAACGTATTCGCCAGTATGGGCCGAAAGGCTTTCGCTCCTCGTGTTTTGTTGCGCAACCAACGCCATCTGCTCAGGCACGAGAGTGAGCTCGTGACATGAGGTCAAGGGGGAAATCGGCATTCGCAGTGCCAAGCGTCAAAAGCTGTCGGCGTCCGGCGCCTCGCCTGAAACCCGCCCATGTCGTATCCGGAATGGGCTATCGGCTGTGTTATCCGGCGCTTAAATGCCGTCAGAAGTCCGTCGGCGCCCCGCCTTCCTGCTTCCGCCTGGCCACGAAGCGGCGCAGTTCTTCCTGGTGGTCGCCGTTCATAGGCGGCGGCTCGAACTCGGCGAGGATTGCCTTGTAGATCCGGTGCGCCCGCTCTGCGGTCCAGACCGAGCCATCCAGCTGCCAGGCTTCGAAGTTCCGCCAGTCCGACGCGATGGGGGCATAGAAGGCGCTCGTATAGCGGTCCTGGGTGTGCTGGACCCCGAAGTAGTGCCCGCCCGGTCCGACCTCCTTGATCGCATCGAAGGCGATATCGTCCGGCGTGGTCGCAAAAGTCGCTTCCTCGAAGTACCGCTGGATCATCTGCAGCACTTCGCAATCCATGACGAACTTCTCTGGGCTGGCGATCAGCCCCCCCTCCAGCCAGCCCGCGGCGTGGTAGACCATGTTGGTCCGGCTTTGCACCGCCGCCCACAGGCTGTTCGAGGTCTCCCACATCGACTGCCCGTCCGGCACGTTGGCCGCACAAACGCCCGAGGACCGCAGCGGCAACTTGTAGTGCCGTGCCAGCTGACCCGTCATCTGCGTGGCCCGCATATACTCCGGCGTCCCGAAAGCCGGCGCGCCCGACTTCATGTCGACGTTCGAGGTGAAAGTCCCGATCGCCACCGGACAGCCGGGGTTGATATACTGAAGCAGCGCAATTGCCGCCAACCCTTCGGCCAGCGACAGCGCCACCGCCCCCGACATCGTAACCGGCGCCATCGCGCCCGCCAGCGTGAACGGCGTCACCACCACCGGCTGTCCGCGTCGCGCCAGCCGCATCGCGCCGTCCAGCATCGGATAGTCGTGCTTCAGGGGCGAGACCGAGTTGATGTTGGTATACATCCGCGGCTTTGCCCGGAATTCATCCTCGCTCAGCCCCCCCGCAATCCGCGTCATCTCCATGACGTCCTCGACGCGCTCCGCCCCCAGCGAATAGGCGTGGACGACCTTGTCGGTCAGGGTCAGCTTCTCATACAGGCAATCGAGGTGCCGGACAGATGGGTGGATGTCGATCGGTTCAACCGGATAGCCGCCCGCGATGTGGATGCAGTTGAAATACTGCGTCAGCTTCATGAATTCCTTGAACGTCTCAAAGTCGCCCGAGCGTTTGCCCCGCTCCAGATCCCAGGAGTTCGGCGGGGAAGAGACGTTGACAAAGACCATGTGCTTGCCGCCGATGATCAGCTCGCGGTCAAGGTTGCGCGGCGTGATGGTGAACTGCTCGGGCACTGTGGCCAGCATCTCCATCACGAAATCCTCGTCCATGCGGACGTTCGTGTCCTGCACCCGGCAACCGGCCTTTTTCAGGATGGCGACCGCTTCCGGGTTCAGGAATTCGATCCCCAGCTCGCTGAGGATACGCATGCACCCCTTGTGGATCGCCATGACTCCGTCGGCGTCCAGAGGCTCGGTCGGGCGGTCGGGGTTGACCGGGATGCGCCAGGGCATCTGGTCGATGGCCGCGGTTCCCGCGCGCTGCTTGTTGCCTGCCCGGCCCCCGGCACGCTTCCTGCGGCCCGCATCATCGTTCATGGTCGTTCCCCGGTTTCCGGCGCTTTTAGCACTCGGTCGCCAATCTGGCCCAAGCGCCGGACGGGGGGAACCAGTTTTCCGACGCATTTGCGTCGTTTTTGGTGGATGGCTAGGCTGCGCCGCGGCGTTGCAGGTCGATCCAGGCCGGCAAGGCGCCAATATCGGGCAGCACGACCTCGGCCAGATGGCTCAGTTCTTCCGCTTGCGCGATTCCGGTCAGCACGGCGACCGTCCGCATCCCTGCGGCCCGCCCCGCCACAAGGTCATGCGTGCTGTCGCCCACCATCAGAACCTGCCCCGGCGCGATCCCCGTGCGACGCGAGAACTCCAAAAGCATCCCCGGCCCCGGTTTTGCGCCATGGCCCGAGTCATAGCCCGAAACCAGGTCGAACAGATCCTCCACCCCCTCGCCCGCCAGATGCGCCCGCCCCGCCGCCTCGACATCATTGGTCGCCAGCCCGATCTTCAACCCGCGCTCGCGCAGTTCCAGAATAAGCGGGCGCAACGGCACGGCTGGCACCATATCGGCATCGACGGCCAGAATGGCCATCCTGCTGAGAAGAGCCGCCTGCGTCGCACCCGGCAGATGCGGCAAGAGCGCTGCGGCAATCTCGTCATTCGTCCCGGCAATAACCGGGCTTTCCGGATCGAAGGCTCCGGTTGCCAGATCGAATCCCAGCGCCCCGGCCATGGCGAGGGTGTGATCAGGGTCAGTGCCAAGCTCGGCCAGAAGCTTGCGCACCCAGCCGCCCCAGCTGCGGCGAAAGTCGAAAAGCGTGCCGTCCTTGTCGAATACCACAGCGTCGATCATCGCAATCCTCCCTCACACAAGGCATGAAACTGGCCGGGACCGGGCGGGATTGCAACCAGTGGATGTTCAGGTCCAGTGCGGCAGGCCGCCACCAAGCTCGGCCCTCGCCCGCATGGGCGCGTCATAGCTGTGGCCCGTGGCATCACAGAATCCGACGACCCAGACATCGTCATTCATTAAGAAATCCAGAACCGCCCCAAGAAAAACGGGATCGCTTGCGCCAGCGGCAAGGTCAGCCACGGAAGCCCCTGATGCATCTAGGAAAACCGGCAGAAGATCATCGTTTTCGGCCAGCCACGCCAAGGCCTGCAGCGCCAGTGTCTCGGCGGATTCCTGCTTGCCAGGCATGTTTCGCACCCCTTACGCCAGACCGTTGGAAAGGATTTCTTAACCAATCGGGTCGCAGATTGAAGCCCTTGGTAATACTGGCCGGATCGGGCGATTTTGCAATGTCGGGACGTATACTCATCGTTGACGACGTGGCCACCAACCGGATCGTTCTGAAGGTCAAACTTGGCGAGGCCTGCTATGAAACGGCGCTCGCAAGCGATGCCGCCAACTGTTTCCGCGTGGTTAAGGAAACAGCCCCCGACCTGATCCTGCTTGACCGTGACTTGCCCGACCGTGACGGCATCGAGGTGCTTCGCCGCCTGCGCTCGGACCCCGCAGCGCGCGATCTGGCCATCATCATGACCCTTGGCGCAGGCAGCGTGGATGCACGGCTGACCGCGCTTAACGCGGGCGCGGACGATGTCATGACCAAACCGCTGGATGAACCGCTGCTCATGGCGCGGATGCGCGCGCTGTTGCGCGCCCGGACCGCAGCGCGCGAATTGCGCGAGCGCAATGCAGCGCTTGGGGCAATCGGTCTGGCCGAGGCTGCGACGCCTTTTGAGCGTCCCGGTCTCGTTGCACTCGTAACCGACCGACCGGAAACCGCGCTCCACCTGCGCAAGCTGCTCGCCACGCATCTGGGCGACCGCCTGATCATCCAGTCCCGCGATGAGGTTCTGGGCGATGCGCCGCCAAACCCGGAACCGGATGTCTATGTCATCGAACAGGATATCGGATCGGCCGGGGGCGGTCTGCGCCTGATGTCCGATCTGCGCAGCCGTGGCATCGGGCGCGATGCGGGTATGTGCATTCTTCAAACCAACAAATCAGGCGATGGCGCAGGCATGGCGCTCGACTATGGTGCGGATGACGTCGTCGCCAATGAAGCAGACCCCAGAGAGATTGCGATCCGCCTGCGCAGGCTTGTCGCGCGCAAGCGGCGTGAAGACAGGCTGCGCGCCAAGGTCAACGACGGGCTGCGCCTTGCGGTATTCGACCCGCTCACCGGGCTTCACAACCGCCGCCACGCAATGGCCCGTCTGGGCCGGATGCTGGAGCGGACGCGACGCGGCGGCGCAGAATTCGCCGTCATCTCGGTGGACCTCGACCGCTTCAAGGCGGTCAACGATGCCTTTGGCCATCCCGGAGGGGATAAGGTTCTGGTCGAGGTGGCGCGCCGCCTGTCGCAAAACCTGCGCACGGACGATCTGCTGGCAAGGTTCGGCGGCGAAGAGTTTCTGATCGCCTTGCCTGACACCTCGCTGCACGACGCCCAACTGATCGCGGATCGCCTGTGCAGATCGATAAACGAAACCGCGATCACGCTGGACAACGACCGCTCGCTGTCAGTCACCGCCTCGATCGGGCTGAAAGAGGTGGTTGCCGCCGAACTGACGGCACTGGATTGCGTCGAGACGATCCTGGCGCAAACGGACCGCGCGCTGATGACCTCTAAAAAGCTGGGGCGCAATCAGGTCACGGTCTGCCTGCCCGCCGCCTGAGGCCGGTCAGCCCTCTGGGGGCGGAGGTGGATCGCCGCGTTTCGGGCTGCGCTTCATCAACTCTTCCAGACGTTCCGCGAATTGCGTGCGCGCCTCCGGGGTCATCGCCACGATGCGGTCCGCCAGCAGACGCTGGCCAAAATCCATACGCGCCTGCATCCGGGCCTGCATTGCCGCAAAGACGGCACGCAGGGCCCCGGCATCGAACGGTTCCGCCCGCAATGCCGTCAGCAGATCGGCAAAGCCTTGCTGCATCTCTTGCCGGATGTCGCGCGGGTTGCCGCCGTCCTGCCGGAAGGCGCGGCGCAGCGCCTGACGGTCCTCGGGCGACAGCGCCTCGGTAAAGGGACCAAAGGCAAGGTCGCGAAACTTTGGCTTGTCGCGTTCGGACATGCCATGGACCATCGCACCGCCCACCACGCCCAGCGTGACGAGGTTCAGCCCCAGAGAAAGGATCAGCACGATCTTCATGGCCTTTGGGGAAAGCCTTCGGGGCGTCGCAACCGGATCTGGCACCTGCTCGGCCATCTCAACCCTCCAACGCGAACGTGTCGAGCGTCGGGATCAGATCGACCTGATCGCCGCCCGTATCCATGCCAAGCGCCAGTGCCAGCGTATCGCTCAGCGTCGCGACGGGGGCGGGTTGCGCCAGCCCCAGCCACACGCCCGCCATCGTCGCGCAGCCAAGCCCCGCCAACACGCCGCGCCCGCCAAATCCTGCAAAGAAGCTACCCCAGCCCTGCCGGACGGCCGGACGACGCGCAGGCGCCGCCCGACTGTTCTGCTCGGCCAGCGCATCGGCCTCGATACGCGCGATCAGCCGGGCCGAAGGCATCGGCGCCGTATCCTGCATCCGCTGGAAAAGGTCATCAAGATCGGTGTCTTGCATCCTAAACCTCGCCTTCATATCCAAGCTCGGCCCGCCGCCCGGACAAAAGCGCGCTCAAACCCCGTTTTCCGCGCGCGACCAGACTTTCGACCGCTTCCACCCCGATGTCCATCACCTCGGCGATCTCGGGATTCGCCAGACCCTCAAGGTGCCGCAGCACCACCGCCTGCCTCTGCCGCTCGGGCAAAAGCGCCAAAGCGGACTCCAGCGCCATGACCCGATCCGCCTCGATCATCCGGGCGACGGCCGCAGGGGCGTCATCCTCAACCTCGGGCACCTCGTCCAGCGCGGGACCGCGCCTGCGCCGCAGCCGGTCGGTACAAAGGTTCGACACCACGCGATACAGCCAGGTCGTCACCCGCGCCTCGCCCTGCCGCCAGTCGGGCGCGATCCGCCACAGCCGCAACATGGCCTCCTGCGCCACATCCTCGGCCTCGGCCCCGTCGCGCAGCATTCGCGCGGCAAAGCCCAGCACCCTTGGTGTCAGCCGCAGCGTCAGGGCACGCGCCGCCGCCGCATCGCCATTGGCGTAAAGCACCAGCAACGCCTCGTCAGAGACATCCGAAAGGGCATCAAGGGCCATGTGCATCCTGACCGCGATCTAGCCTGCTTTCCTCAACCCTGCCAAGGCGGGGCCGCGCCGCCAAAGACGGCGCAGCCCCGGTCATCAGTTGTCGTCGCCTTCCGGGCCGTCATCCGGCGCCTCCATCGGCGGCGGCGCCGGGCGGCGGTGATGTTTCCCGTCCTTCATCCGCTCTGCCATCCGGTCGCGCGCAGCATCCACCTCGGCCTGCGAAATCGCATTGTCGCCGTCGGTGTCGATCCGGTCGAACATCCGCATTGGCACCGGACGCGAGGCGAGTTCCGCAGCCGACAGTTGCCCGTCGCCATCGGCATCGAAACGCTCGACCATCCGCGCGGCCTTCGATCGCGCGACCTCTTCCATCCGTTTCATTTCCATCGCGGTCAACTCGTCGACGCTCAGCTTGCCGTCGTTATTGGCGTCCACACCCTGAACCCGCGAGGCGCGATAGACCTCGATCTCTTCCATGGTGATCTTGCCGTCCTTGTCCGTGTCGATGACGGCAAAGTCGAACATCTCCATCATCGGCCCGCCGCCCATCGGTCCCTCGCCGGGTCCGCGCGCCATGGCCGGAAAGGTCGTGCTCAGAACCGCCGCGGCCATCGCGGCCATGGTCATGATGGTCAGGCCTTTGGGTGTCATCATCTGCTCGTTTCCTGCCTTGGACACGGCACCCCGCCGCGTCTTCATGGCAATACAACGGGCAGCAACTGCTGTTCCGTCGCGGATAATTTCAGGAATTTGCGACAAGGGGCCGCAACCCGCTCGCCCCCTCTCCACAATCGCTGCGCAAATCGCTACATCTGCTGCCTGCGAAAAGGGCGACCCATGTAATGACAACGCATCCAGACCTCGGCATTGATGACCGGCCCATGCGCCAAGCCATGCTTCGCGGCTGGCGGCGGCGTTGCCCAGGCTGCGGCGCGGGACCGATGCTGAACGGCTATCTGAAGGTGCGCGACAATTGCCCGGTCTGCGGCGAGGCGCTGCATCATCACCGCGCCGATGACGGACCGGCCTATCTGACGATCCTGATCGTCGGCCACATCCTTGCCCCCCTGATCCTCTTTGTATTCATCGAGTTTCGTCCCGACCCGCTGACCCTGGCTACCGTTTTTTCCATCGGCACCGTGGCGCTGTCGTTATACCTTCTGCCACGGCTGAAAGGTATGCTGGTGGCGATCCAGTGGTCGCGCCGGATGCATGGTTTCGGTCTTGCCGCCTGAGGCGGGCGAGCCGATCCGCGATGCGGCAAGCATCGTATTGCTGCGCGGACCTGCCGACGATCCCCAGGTCCTGATGGGCCAGCGGGGCGGTTCAGCCGTGTTCATGCCGTCGAAATATGTCTTTCCCGGCGGTGCCGTAGATGCCGCTGACGCCAGCGTTCCCATGGGCGATGCGCTGAACCCGGTCTGCACCCCCCGCCTGACCACGCCCACCGGACCATCGCCCGCTGCCCTTGCCGCCGCCGCGATCCGCGAATTGTGGGAAGAGACCGGACTGGCGCTCGCCCGCCCCGGCAGCGCCACTCTGCCAGACGATTGGCAGGGCTTCGCCCAGCGCGGCCTTGTGCCCGACGCAAGCGGATTGCGCTTCATCTTCCGCGCCATCACCCCGCCCGGCCGCACCCGCCGCTTCGATGCGCGCTTCTTCCTGGCCGATGCGGGCTCCATAATGGGCGACCCCGACGACTTCTCCGCTGCTTCCGACGAACTGGGCCACCTGCACTGGCTGCCGCTCTCGGCGACGCGAAAGCTGGACCTGCCCTTCATCACCGAGGTGATCCTGGCCGAGGTGGCGGTCATAGCGCACCATCAGGGACAACTGCCGCCGGTGCCGTTCTTCGACAACTCCGGCCCCGTCCCCACCTTCCGCCGCATCGGCTAGGCGACCGTCACGATCCCGATGATGCCCGCCGCCAGCAGGGCGATGCCCGCAATCTCTCGCCCCGACACCTTCTCGCGAAAGAACAGGACCGACACGGCGAGCGAGAATATCAGCTCGATCTGCCCCAGGCTGCGTACATAGGCCGCGTTCATCAGCGCGAAGGCCCAGAACCAGCCCAACGATCCCGCCAGCCCCGTCAGCCCGACGAACAGCGTCGAGCGCCATGACCGTGCGACTTTCGCCACCTCTCCCGGCTCGCGCCACTGCAACCACAGCGCCATCGACACGCCCTGGAACAGCGTCACCGCCGCCAGCGACACCATCGCTCTGACCAGTGCGCTATCAGAATACACCGCCAGCGTCGCCCCGCGATAACCGATGGCCGAGACGCCGAACAACGCCCCCGCCGTCAGGCCCAGCCCCACGGCCCGGTTGAACAGCCCGCCCGCGCCCCAGCCCGAGGGCGGGCGCGACAGCACGATCACCCCCGCCATTCCGATCAGGATGGCGACAAGACCCGGCCAGGAGACCGGCTCTGCCAGGATCACGGCGGAAAAGATCGCGACCAGCAGCGTCTCGGACTTGGTGAAGGCGACGCCGACGGCAAAGCTGCGCTCGGAAAACAGAGCGACCGTGCAGAAGGTGGCGATGATCTGCGTGACACCGCCCACGACCACATAGGGCCAAAACGAACTGTCCGGCCATGGCAGCGGCCGCCCGTCCCACCGCACCACCAGATATAGCCCCAGGAACAGCAGCGGCGCATTGAAGAAGAACCGCGCGAAGGTCGCCCCACCGGTGGAAAGCCCCAGCCCCTTCAGCCGCTTCTGCAGCAAAAGCCGCAACGTCTGGATCGCGGCAGCGGCAATGGTGATGGTGATCCACATTTCCATGCCGCCCTTGTGTCAGGGCGTCAGGGGACAGGCAATCGGCCTTCGGCTATTCGGCAGGCATGCCCAGGGGCTTCGCGCCCTCGGTATCCTCGAGCGTTTCGGCGTAGTCGCCCTTGGGCCAAAGCGGATGCGGCACGGGGTCTTTCGCCCTCAGGAAATAGCGCCCGAAGATCTCGGCATAGGACCGATAGACATAGCCCTCGTTGCGCCGCAGGTAGTGATCGCGATGCTCGCGATAGGTCTGGGGCAGTTTGTACCACGGCACCTGCGGATGCATGTGGTGAACGACGTGGTAGTTGTTGTTGAGGAACAACAGCGCCAGAGGCCCGCGATCCTCGATCACCACGGTGCGCGCACGCGCGGCCTCATGCGCGCGGTGTTCCAGAAAGGTGCGGATCTTCAGGATGCTGAAGCCAAGGTAGACCGCCAGCAGATAGGCCCAGAATGGCATCGCGGCGACCAGCAGGAACCACAGCAGCACCATCACCAGACCCAGCCCATGCAAGGCCCAGGCAACCGAAACCCTTCGGTCACCCTTGCGCGCGGCGCGCACATCGGTCGCGATGAAGTGCCATGTTCCGACGACCGGCCCCACCATCAACCGCCCCAAGAGCGTGTTGTTGAAGTTCAGAACGACGCGCAGCCAGTCGGGCATCGCGGCCCAGACGGCGGGGTCGTGATAGTTCGATTCCGGGTCGTCATAGGGGTCGGTCAGGTCAGGGTCGTAGTGATGCGCCAGATGCGTGTCGCGGAATCGTCCGTAGGGCACGAACAGCGTAAGCCCCGGAAACACCAGCGCTTCGTTCAGTTTTTGCGAGGCGAAGGGATGGCCATGCAGCACCTCATGCTGAAGCGAGGAGAACTGCGCGATGGCAATGGCGGTCAGCAGGATGGCGAGGGGAAGGGAGTATGTGGCGGCCCAGGTGGTTCCAAAGCCCCAAAGAAGATATGTTGCGACCAAAAGCCCGACGGTCGGCCATTCGGCCAAGGCAGTGTAGCGACGCAACTCGTCCTCCGATTACCAACTTTTTTGAGACTATCACTTGCCCGAACCCTCAAAAATTTGGAAGATGCGCAACATGCGGTGAACATTGATGATAAGTATCACCATATGACGGATAAGATCGACAAACGGCTGCGGGCCGACCTGTTCCGATCTCGCCTTGCGCAGGCGATGGCCGCTACGGCTATGTCGCAAAGCGCGCTGGCGCGTGGTGCGGGGGTAGACCGTTCGACCATCTCGCAACTGCTGGAACAGGGCTCGGCCCGCCTGCCGAACGCCCAGATCGCCGCCGAATGCGCGGCAAGCCTTGGGGTCAGTTCGGACTGGCTGCTTGGCCTCGCCGACCGGCCCGAACGACTGGACGACCTGATGGCCAGCGCCCTGACCCTGACCGAAGCGCCCCGCGCGCTGATCGACGAGACGATCTTCGGCTGGCACCAGGAGGCTGCGGGCTACAAGATCCGCCATGTCCCGGCCACCCTGCCCGACATGATCAAGACCAAGGCCCTGATGGAATGGGAATACGGCGAAGAGCTTGGCGCCGAGACCGATCAGGCAATCGCCGCATCCGAGGCGCGTCTGGCCTGGATGCGCAACGCGCGTTCGGATTATGAGATCGCCCTGCCCCTGCACGAGCTTTCGGCATTTGCCCGCGCCGAGGGTTACTATTCGGGCCTCATGGCCGCGATCCGGCGCGAGCAGACCGAGCATCTGCTGAGGCTGTCGGAACAACTCTACCCGGCGCTGCGCATCTACCTTTACGACGCGCGAAAGCTCTATTCGGCCCCCATCACCGTCTTCGGCCCGCTTCTTGCGGTGGTCTACCTTGGCCGCAACTACCTTGCCTTCCGCGACACCGCCCGCGTCGCCGTCATCTCGCAGCAGTTCGACGGCCTGATCCGTGACGCCAGCGTCGGCGCGCGCGAAGTGCCTGCGCATCTGCGCGCGCTGCTGGCGACGATCCCCTAGCTAGGGCGCGCTTACCGACCGCAGACGCGCAAGGTCATACCCGTTCCACGCCAGTATCTCTCTCGCCGCGCGCATCCGGTCGGGCGGCACCTGCGCCTGACGGTCCAGGATCATCCCGAAGGCCCCGGATGGCGTGCCGATGACCATGGTGCGATAGCCATCGTCGACCCACAGTATCCACCACTCCGCCCCGATCCCGGTCGGATCGGCGCCCTGCAGCATGATCCGCCCCGGCCCGCTGACATCCGCCACGCCACTGAACGCGCGCTTCTGACCCCCAAGGCAAAGGTCGGCCTGCACCGCCAGCGTCAGGGCCCCCTCGGGCGTCACCGTCACCCCGCCCGCCTGACAGGCCGCAGCATCGGCAGGCGCGAAATCGGCCACCTGCAGCCAGCGCCCGGCAAGCCGGTCAGTCTGCAAGACCGCGTTGGAATACATCGGCGTCCCGGCACTGCGATACGGCCCGCCCTTGGGCGCTGGCGCACAGGCTGCCAGCAGCGCCAGCAGCAAAAGCCCCGGCCACCTCAATTCAGGCTCAGACATTCAGTCACCTGCCGGCCATCGCGCTGCAATATCTCCTGACAGCCAAAGACCGGCGTGAACGGCGAACAGCTGCGCGACCGGGCCAGGCAAAGCCCCTGGCAATCGCCTTCCTTGCTGCACTGCTTGCCCGCATCACGTGTGGGTGTCACGCAGGCGAACACCCCCTCGCCCGCGGCGGAATACCTGCCGCCCTTCTTTTCACAGGCGATCTGGCTTGGCGATTTGACCGGCTCGGGCGGCGGCGGAGCAGCCGCAGCGGCGGCAGCCTCGATGGCCGCTTCGGTTTTCTCAGGCGCGGCGGCGGGCGCGTTTTTGGCCAATTCGCCCTCTGTCATCCTCGGCGCATCGGCAGCCGCATTCTCCAGCGCGGGCGCAGGGGCCTTTTCCGCAGCCTTTCCCGCTTCTGCGGGTGGCGCATCCGACACATCCAGCGATGTCGTCGATATAGCGTCTCCGCCAACCGCCGCCGGTTGCGGCGCGTCCTTGCCACCGGGCAGCGCAAGCTGGCAGGCCACAAGCACCGGCAGCGCAAGCAAAAGCGGAAACAGGGATCGGCGCATCGGTATTCTTCGTCCTCCCGGGCCCCGCCAGATGGCCCGAAGCCTTTGCCCAGCGCAAGCCGTTTCCGCCCGCTGCTCCGCCCTGAACACCTCTGCGTGAAATGCTCTGCCGTAGCTGCGCGGCGTGCTATCTTGCTTGCTCAGGAGGATGCCCCATGCACCGAACCCTCGTTGTTCTTTTCCTCTGCCTTGCGACCCCCGCGCTGGCGGCGCCCGCGAACTATACGCTCGAGCCCGCCAAATCCACCGTCGGCTTCTCGACCGATTTCGGCCCCGATCACATCACCGGCCACATGCCGGTGACGCGCGCCGAACTGACGCTCGACTTCCAAAGGGTTGCGAACTCCAAGGTAGCGGTGACGCTGAACGTGGCCAATGCCGATGCCAGCTTTCCCTTCGCAACGCAGGCCATGAAGGGGCCGAAGGTGCTGGACGCGGGCAGCCACCCCGACATCACCTTTGCCTCCACGTCCATCGCCCCGGATGGCGACGGCGCGACAGTGCAGGGCAACGTGACCATTCGCGGCGTCACCCGCCCGATGACGCTGAAGGCCAGCATCTATCGCCAGCAGGGCACCGAAGCGGGCGACCTCAGCCACCTGACGGTGCGTCTGGTCGGCTCGGTCCAGCGCAGCGATTTCGGGGCAACCGGCTGGTCCGACATGGTCGGCGACACGGTGCAACTGGACATTGTCGCCCGCATCGCCCGCGTGAACTAGGCCCACATGACCTGGCGCAATACGCCCGACAGCTTTGGCCTTTTTACCCGGGTCATCCACTGGACCATGGCGCTGGCGATCATCGGAATGCTGGCGCTTGGCACGCGGCTTGCGAACATGCAACCGGGCCTGTCCAACCTCTGGCTATACAGCCTGCACAAGTCGATCGGGCTGATCCTCTTGACGCTGGTGGTGATTCGTCTTGTCTGGCACCGCATCAGCCCGCCGCCGACGCCGCAGGGCGATCCTTCGGCAGCCTTGCAACGGCTTGCCCGCGCCACGCATTGGCTGATCTATGCGCTTCTGGTGGCCATCCCCCTGTCCGGCTGGATCGCCAGTTCCGCCTCCGGCATTGACGTAATGTTCTTCGACCGATGGGTGATCCCGCCCGTCGCACCGGTATCCGAGGCTTGGGAAAATGCTGGCTGGGCTGCGCACCGCATCCTGACCAAGGTTCTTATGGCGGTGATCCTTTTGCACATCGCAGGCGCGCTCAAGCGCCAGATCGAGGGCGACGGCACCCTGACCCGGATGTGGCGCGGCACCCGCTGATCGCCCCTTTACCTTTCCGTCATGTTGGCGCCAATCTCCGTCAATCCCCGCCGGAGCCGCGATGCGCCTTCTCATATCCTTCGCGGCCCTGTTCCTCTCGGTCATCCTGCTGCAACTGGGTTCGGGCGGCGTGGCGCCTCTGGATGCCATCTCGGGGGCCGAACTTGGCTTTTCCACCACCCAGATCGGCATCCTCGGCTCGGCGCATTTCTTCGGCTTCTTCATAGGCTGCTGGTGGGCGCCCAGACTGATGGGAGAGGTCGGGCATTCCCGCGCCTTCGCCGCCTTCTGCGCTGCCGGAACCATCGGCATCCTGATGCACATGATGATCGTCAATCCCACCGCATGGGCCATCATGCGCATGGCATCGGGGCTGTGCGTCGCGGGCTGTTACACGATCATCGAGGCGTGGTTGCAGGCCAAGGTCACGAACAGCACGCGCGGCCGCGCCATGGGCATCTACCGGATCGTCGACATCATGGGCTCGCTTGGCGCGCAACTGATGATCGGCGTGCTGCCTGCGGCCACCTACCTGTCTTACAATATCCTTGCCATCGCCTGCTGCGCCGCGATCTTTCCGCTGACGCTGTCCAAGGCCGAGGCGCCCATGACGCCCGACGCACCTCGGTTGCGCCCGCGCCTCGCCTGGTCGCGCTCGCCCCTCGCGGCGGCGGGTGTCATCGTCTCGGGTGTCACCGGCGCGGCGTTCCGCATGGTCGGCCCGGTCTATGGTATCGAGGTCGGGCTTGGCACCGACCAGATTGCGCTGTTCCTGGCGGCCTATGTCCTTGGTGGTGCGCTGGCGCAGTTCCCCGTGGGCTGGATCGCCGACGCCTTCGATCGCCGATCCGTCCTGATCGGGCTGGCCCTTGCGACCATCGCCGCCTGTATCGCCACCATCGCGCTGTCTGGCGCGGGCACCATCGCCGTCTTTGCCACCGCCGCGCTGTTCGGCTTTGCCACCCTGCCCATCTATTCCGTCTCGACCGCCCATGCCCATGACTTCGCGACCGACATAGAACGGGTCGAGCTATCCGCCGCGCTCATGTTCCTCTACGCCGTCGGCGCCATCGCCAGCCCGCTGCTGGCAGCCGTAGTGATCGCTCTGTTCGGCCCCTCGGCCATGTTCCTGATGATTGCCTTTGCGAACCTGCTGCTGATCGGTTTCGGCCTTGCCCGCGCGCAGGTCCGCCCGGCCCCGGACAACCGCACCGCCTATACCTATGAGCCGCGAACCTCGTTCCTGATCGGCCGCCTCCTGCGGCGAGAGCGAAAGAAAGAGTAGCCCCACGATCCCGACTGGCGAAGGCCATCGCCTTCGCCACGCCGCGCAAGGAGAGTTGCAGGAGGCCGGTGGCCCAAATCCACCGGCCAGCGCCCGCCCCGCCAATGGCGGGCGCTTCTCGCCCGCCGGGGCAGGCACTGGCCTCTGTTTCTCCCGGCACGAGCGGTCTTAGTGAAACGTAGCGCTGCGGGCGGGGAAACGCGGGTCGCGTTTCTGATCCCGCCCGGACAGGCCGCGCAATATCACCCCTCAACCCTTCTGGCCCTCGCCCCGCCCTTAGGCTAAACGATGCCCCGGACCAAGGACCGGAACACCCCATGGCACGCATTCTCATCACCTCGGCGATCCCCTACATCAACGGGATCAAGCACCTCGGCAATCTCGTCGGCTCGCAACTGCCCGCCGACCTTTTCGCGCGCTACATGCGCGGCCGGGGCAATGAGGTGATGTTCATCTGCGCCACCGACGAACACGGCACGCCCGCCGAACTGGCCGCCGCCAAGGCGGGCAAGCCGGTCGAGGAATTCTGCGCCGAGATGCACGCCGTCCAGAAGGGCATCGCCGACGGGTTCCGCCTGTCCTTCGACCATTTCGGCCGCTCCTCCAGCCAGCGCAACCACAAGCTGACCCAGCATTTCGCAGGCAAGCTGGCCGACAACGGCTATATCGAGGAGGTCAGCGAAAAGCAGGTCTTCTCCGTCGCCGACAACCGCTTCCTTCCCGACCGCTATATCGAGGGCACCTGCCCCAACTGCGGCTATGACAAGGCTCGCGGCGACCAGTGCGAGAACTGCACCAAACAGCTTGACCCGACCGACCTGATCAACCCGCGCTCGGCCATCTCCGGCTCGACCGACCTCGAAATCCGGGAAACCAAGCACCTCTACCTGCGCCAGCGCGCCCTGAAGGATAAGCTTTCCGCCTGGATCGACAGCAAGACCGACTGGCCGATCCTGACCACCTCGATCGCCCGGAAATGGCTGAACGACGGTGAGGGGCTGCAGGACCGCGGCATCACCCGCGACCTGTACTGGGGCGTGCCGGTGAAAAAGGGCGATCAGGACTGGCCGGGGATGGAGGGCAAGGTCTTCTACGTCTGGTTCGATGCCCCCATCGAATACATCGCCTGCACCGCCGAATGGGCCGATGCGCAGGGCCTGGGCGACGAGGCCTGGCAACGCTGGTGGCGCACCGACAAGGGCGCCGATGACGTCAGGTATTTCCAGTTCATGGGGAAGGACAACGTGCCCTTCCACACCCTGTCCTTCCCCGCCACCATCATGGGCTCGGGCGAGCCTTGGAAGCTGGTCGACTACATCAAGTCCTTCAACTACCTCAACTATGACGGCGGCCAGTTCTCGACGTCGCAAGGCCGCGGCGTCTTTATGGACCAGGCGCTGTCGATCCTGCCGTCGGATTACTGGCGCTGGTGGCTTCTGTCCCACGCGCCCGAGTCCAGCGACAGCGAGTTCACCTGGGAAAACTTCCAGTCCTCGGTCAACAAGGACCTGGCCGACGTCCTCGGCAACTTCGTCAGCCGCGTCACCAAGTTCGGCCATTCGAAGCTCGGCACCACCGTTCCCGCCGGCGGAGAATTCGGCCCGCAGGAGACGTCGCTCATCGCCGATCTCGGCGCGCGCCTGCGCGACTACGAAGCCTTCATGGACGCGATGGAGGTGCGCAAGGCCGCGACCGAACTGCGCGCCATCTGGGTCGCGGGCAACGAATACCTGCAATCCGCCGCCCCATGGTCCGCGATCAAGACGGACCCCGCGCGCGCCGGGGCCATCGTGCGCCTCGCGCTGAACCTGATCCGCGTCTACGCCATCATCTCGCGCCCCTTCATCCCGGATTCGTCCGAAGCGATGATGGCTGCGATGGACAGCCGCGACTGGACCTGGCCCGACGACCTTGGCAGCGCCCTGCGCGCCCTGCCCGCCGGTCATTCCTATACGGTGCCGGAAAACCTGTTCCGCAAGATCACGGACGAGGAACGCACCGACTGGCAGCAACGCTTTTCCGGCCTGCGCACCTGACAGCCTGGCCTGGCATCTCTGGACGCTTGGCAAAGCCAAGCGAAACGTGCCGTAGTATGCGCGGCGCCGGAACCAGCCTTCCGGCGGCAGACGAAGGGAACAGCGCGTGAATATGTCGGTCGAATTCCATGTCTGGTATCTGGCCGTCCTGCACATCCTTCTGCAGATCGCACTTTCGGTCCGGGTTCTTTTGCGCCCCCGTCGCGATCCGGCCTCGCGGCTGGCCTGGCTGGCGGTGATCCTCGTCGCGCCCATCGTCGGCATGCTGGCCTACCTGCTGTTTGGCGAGACGAATGTCGGCAACCGCCGCGTCGCCGGCTTTCGCAAGACGCTGACGGAGCTGCCGCCACCGGGCACCATAGGCGTGAAGGGGGTGGGCGCCGAAACCGAAATCCCCGCCCGCTATGCCGGCGTGTTCGGGACCGCGCAGGCGATCAACGGTTTTCATCCGACCGGCGGCAACGACGCACATCTTATGGCGGATTCTGACGCTGCCATCGACAGGATCGTCGCCGACATAGACGCGGCCAAACACCACGTCCACGTCTCGTTCTACATCTGGCTGCCCGATGGCAACGGCTGCAAGGTGGTCGAGGCGCTGAAGCGCGCCGCCGCGCGTGGTATCACCTGCCGCGCCATGGCCGACGACCTTGGCTCTCGCGAGATCGTTCGCGCGCCCCAGTGGGAAGATATGGCACAGGCGGGGGTGCGGCTGGTCCGCACGCTCAAGATCGGTAACCCGCTGCTGCGCCCCTTCATCGGCCGGATCGACCTGCGCAATCACCGCAAGATCGTCGTCATCGACAACTGGATCACTTATGTCGGCAGCCAGAACTGTGCCGATCCGGCCTTTCTGCCAAAGGCGAAATTCGCGCCCTGGGTCGATGCGATGATGCGCTTTACCGGCCCAATCGCACGGCAGAACCAGTTCATCTTCGCCAGCGACTGGATGACCCACACGGATGAGGATCTGTCCGACCTTCTGACAGCCCCGATGGAGACACCTGCGGCGGGCTTTCCCGCCCAGGCCGTGGGAACCGGCCCGACCGAGCCTGTCTCCGCCCTGACCGAACTGATCCTCGCGCTGATGTTTTCGGCCCGCGAAGAGCTGATCATCACGACGCCCTACTATGTGCCGGACGAAGAGATTCAGGCAGGCCTCTGTGCCGCCGCCCGGCGAGGGGTCAGGACCACCTTCATCTTGCCTGAACGCAACGACTCCCGCCTCGTCGCCGCCGCCAGCCGCAGCTACTATCCCGACCTGATCGAGGCAGGGGTCCATATCCACGAATATGTCGGCGGCCTTCTGCACACCAAGTCGCTGACCGTCGATGGCGAACTGACCCTGATCGGTTCCGCCAACCTTGACCGCCGCAGCTTCGAGCTGAACTTCGAGAACAACATCCTGTTCTGGGACCGCGATACGACCGCCGAGATCGTGCAGCGCCAGCATGACTACCTCGCTTCCGCCGTCGCGATAAAGGCGAATGACGTCAGGGACTTCGGCTGGCACCAGAGGCTGTGGCACAACGCCGTGGCGATGTTCGGACCGCTGCTTTAGGTGACGGTCTTGCCACCTTGTCTGGCGAAGGCCATCGCCTTCGCCATGCGATGCAGATCGAGTTGCCCCGGTCGGTGGCCCAAAGCAACCGGCCAGCGCCCGCCCCGCCCATGGCGGGCGCTTCGCACCCGCCGGGGCAGGCACTGGCCTTTCGTGGTTATTCGTGGCAGGCGGTCTTGGGGGGGCGTGGCACTGCGGGCGGGGAAACGCGGGTCGCGTTTCTGATCCCGCCCAGCCTGATGTGGATTCAGACCTCCAACCTTGCCCGTATCGGCAAATGATCCGACGCACTCCGCGCAAGCGGCGTGTCATGCGCGGCAAGCTCGCTCACCGCGACATTCGACGATGCCATGATCCGGTCCAGTCGGAACAGCGGATAGCGTGACGGGAAACTGGGCACCGTCGGCGCGTTGGGAAAATGCTCCGCCAGCCCGCGCAGCGATGAACCACCGCCAACCCGCCGCTCGTTCAGATCCCCCATCAGCAGCGCGGGCCGCTTATCCAGCAAGGACAGCTTGTCCAGAATTGTCCTGACCTGCGCTCGCCTCGACGCCGCGATCAGCCCCAGATGGGCCGAAACCACGCGCATCGGCACCTTTCCGATCACCAGATCGGCGATCAGCGCCCCTCGCGGCTCCAGCCCCGGCAGCGGCAGGTAATGCACATCCTGCACCTCGGCATTGCGCACAAGCAACAGGTTGCCGTGAAACCCATGCGCCAGACCAAAGACCCGGCTTCGGGCAGCCATCAGCCCCAGTTCGCTCTCAACCCCGGCAAGGTCCAATATCCCCTTCCGCTCGCCAAAGCGGGTATCGACCTCTTGCAGCGCCAGAATATCGACCGCCATCTCGGCGATAACCGCCGCGATGCGTTCGGGCTTGCGCCGCCGGTCGGTGCCGACCGCCTTGTGCACGTTGTAGGATCCGACGTGGATCGTGTGTTTTCCGGCCGTCATCAGGCTGATCTATTCTCGGTCCCAAAACGCCACCCCGTTGGTAGCAGAAAACCCCGACTTCGACGCAACCCCTTTCGCTCTGAACAAGGCACGGCAGCACACACTACCGCCCCATGCGGCTTCAGGCCGGAAAATTCCCGACGCTTTCACTCTGCATACCAAAGCCATACCGAAACCAGACGACTTCCATACCCCGGAATCGGCTAACCCAGAAGTTCCGCGATCTCGCGCCGGAACGGCAGCGCATCGCCCGGATCGGGCTCGTCCAGTTCCTCGGCATAGCGCCGACCGGCATAAGTGGCCCAGGCGATCGGCGCCGGAGCGTCGGCGTCGCCAATGACCTTGACCGATTCGATCCCCGCCGCCGCCCAATCTGCCTGACGCGCCTTAAGTGACTGATAAAGCACATCTTCCGCAATGCGAGAGGTCACGAAAACCGCCGCCTCCGCCTCGATCTCCCGCTCCCGCCCCGTATAGGTGCAGGCGAGCTTCGCACCGCCCGAGCCGAAGGAAATCGGCGCATGGTTCAGGTGCAGCCTCACCCCCAACTCCATCAACCGCGTCTGGATAAACCTTTGTTCCAGCGTGTTTTCCGTCCACTCCGCCACCTTGGCGGCAGGCGTCACGAACTCCACCTCGCACCCCTTGGAGACCAGCAGTTCGGCCAGAACCGACCCCATGTAGAAATGGTCGTCGTCATACAGAACCACCCGCCCCTGCGGCACCTTCCCCCCCATCAGGTCGTCCGGGTTAAAGACCGGAATCCCAATTATCTCAATAGGGCCAAGGTGATAGCGCGCCACCACATCTGAACGCCAAGTTGCGCCAGTGGCGATCGCGATATGCTGGAACCCGAACTCCAGCACATCTTCGGCCGTCAGACGGCTCTCGAAATAGGTCGAGACGTTGGCCATCGGCGCGATCTGCCCAACCCGATAATCCGCCACCCGCCCCCAGGCCGACAGCCCCGGCAAAGCCCGTTCCCGCGTCACCCGACCACCAAATGTTGTGCCCGCCTCGGCCAGTGCCACCTCATATCCGCGCCGCCCCAGAACCATCGCCGATTCCAGCCCGGCCGGGCCGCCACCGACGATCAGCACGCGCTCGCTTTTCCCCTTTGAGCGGACCCGCTCGGGATGCCACCCCTTCCGCCATTCCTCCATGAAGGCCGGATTCTGCGTGCAGCGGCTGATCGCACCAGTCATGTCGCCCGAGACGCAGATGTTGCAGCCGATACATTCGCGGATGTCGTCGAAACGACCTTCCTCGATCTTCTTCGGAAGAAAAGGGTCGGCGATGGAAGGCCTTGCCGCACCTATGAAATCCAGGATTCCCTCGCGCACCTGCCGCACCATCGCATCCGCGCTGGTGAAGCGCCCCACGCCCACGACGGGCCGGTCGGTCAGCGCCTTTACACCCTTGACCAAAGCTTCCTGAGCGCCCTCTTCCTTGAAACGAGAGGTCCCAGAGCAGTTCTCCCAAGTCCCGTGCGCCAGATCCCAAAGATCCGGCAGGTCGCCATGCATCTCGATGAACTCGCGCACCTCGGCATTCGAGAAACCCAACGGCCCTTCCTCATGCAGCGACATGCGGATCGAGATCGCCATCTCTCCCTTCGTCTCCTCCCGCGCCTCCTCGATCATCTCGCGCAGAAAACGAGCGCGGTTCTCAAGGCTGCCGCCGTATTCATCTGTTCGCTGGTTGGTCGCGCGGCTCAGAAAATGCTGCAAGATTCCAAAGCCATGCGCGCCATACAGGCAGACGATGTCAAACCCCGCATCCTGCGCCCGACGAAACGCGTTGCGATACCAGCGCCGCAGATCGCGGATGCCCTTGCGGTCCAACTCGCGAGCCTGAACCGGGTCCGAGGTGAAGGTCAGGATCGGCCCCGGAGAGACAGCGCGCGGCACCTCGCGGGTATAAAGGTTCGGCCCGTTGATACCCGAATAGGCCATCTGGATACCCGCCAGCGCGCCATGGCTTTTCATCGCCTCGGCCATACGCCCCAAGGCGGGCACGTCGCGGTCATCCCACAGCCGCTGCTCGATGAATGGCGTGATTTCCGAGGTGTGATGAATCTCGGTTTGCTCGGTAAAGATCACGCCCCAGCCGCCCTCGGCCTTGGTCCGGCGCATCTCAACCACCGCCGACGGGTCGCGATAACCGCCGCCGTTACAGTGCGGCACCTGGAAAAAGCGGTTCTTCGCCACTTTTGGCCCGATGCGGACCGGCTCGAACAACACGTCATAGCGCGAGGGGCGCATATCCTTGGGCATGGCTCACTCCACAGGGCGGAAGTCGGCTAGCTGTGTTGGCAAAAGAATGGGATCGGGCGCGGGCAGTTCACAGATCAGAAGCGCCTCCGCCTGACCGGCCTGCGCATGAATCGCGCCGTCCCGCCCGACGATGACCGAACCACCGGAATAGGTCAGATCACCCTCGACGCCGCAGAAATTGGCATAGGCAATGGCGACGCCATGGTTCACCGCCTGGGCAGGCACGGTCAGCCGGGGCACATGAGTGTAAGGCATCATGTTCGCCGTCGGGCAAAGTATCAGCGTAACGCCCAGCGAGGCCAATTGACGGATCAGGGGCGCAAATTCGATGTCATAGCAGATCAGCAGCGCCGCCTTCTGCCCTTCAAATTCGAACACCGACAGCTTTGTCCCACACCGGAAAAGCCTGTTTTCCCTAGGGCCGTAAAGTTGCGTCTTGCGATATTGCGACAAAAGCTCGCCATCGCGCCCAATCGCAAGGGCGCTGTTATACAGCGCATCACCGTCGCGCTCGGCCACGCCTACCGTCAGGCCACAACCCGACGATCGCACCATGGGCGCCAGCGCCTTGACCCAGTCCGCGACGGTTCGGGCTCCCTCGCCGGGATCGGTCACGTTGTAGCCGGGCAGAAAAACCTCGGGGAACACCGCCATACCGGCCCCGGCGAAACCCGCCGCGCCAAGCGTGCGCCTGATCACCAACAGCCCGTCGTCAACCGATCCGGCGGGTGACGGCCCCTGATATACCGCTAGCTTCATACCGCTCTCCGGATCTGTGGCAACGCGCCTGCTAAACTGACCAAGATCGGGCGCAGGTGCCAGCCAAACTATCAGAACCGCTGCTTAGGCTGGGCCTTATCAGCGCGTGACGGCACCTGCTTAAGAAAAACCTAATCAGCGCGCCGGAACTCCGTTCTTTCGCGAAAGCATCGCGGGCCGCATCCTGCCAGACAGTCACCCGAAAGGAAGCCTGTCCATGATCCGCACCGGCGATGAATACCGCGCCTCTCTGCAAGACGGCCGCAAGGTCTATGTCAACGGCGAGAAGGTGGCCGATGTCACCACGCATCCGATGTTCAAGCCGCTGGTCGATATCCGCGCCCGCATCTTTGACATGGCGCATGATCCGGCCACCCGCGATGTGATGACCGTGGTGCAGGATGGCGAGGTCAACGCCATCGGCTCTGCCCTGCCCTACAGCCAAGACGATTGGTGGGCCAAGCGCCGCGCGACCGACAAGGTCATGGAGGACGTGGGCGGCGTCGTCACCCGTGTGGGCGATGAGACGGTGGGCGAGATGTGGTCGCTCTACGACGGCGCCGATGTGCTGTCCGAAATCGACCCGCAGTTCGCCCGCAACATCGAGACCCACATCCACAAGGTCTTGAAATCCGACCCCTTCCACGTCTCGGCCAACACCGACCCCAAGGGCGACCGCTCGAAAGCTCCGCAGGACCAGGACCCTGACATGCTCTTGCATGTGGTCAAGGAAACCGATGCCGGCATCATCGTGCGCGGAGCAAAATACGAAACCGCTGCGGCCTACGCCAACCAGGCCTTCACCAAGCCGACCATCGCCAACTGGGGCAATGACGCCTATTCGGACTACGCCGTGGGCTTTATCTGCGACCTGGGTTCACCCGGCCTGTCCTTCATCTGCCGCACCGGATTCACCGGCCGGGCGCCTGCTGCGGACTATCCCCTGTCGAACCGCTTTGACGAGGTTGATACGCTCGTCATCTTCGACAACGTGCTGATCCCGTGGGAGAACGTGCTGTTCTACCGCCACACCAAGGCTGCCGCCTTCATCCGTGCCACGCTGCACCGCTATTCGGCCTTCGCCTTCGTTCAGCGCAACCTCAAGGTCGCCGACATGCTGATCGGCGCATCCCTCTTCAACGCCAAACAGACCGGCCTCGACAAGCAACAGGCCGTTCAGGAAAAGCTCGCCGAACTCGTCCTCTACCGCGAGTCGATCAACGCTCACCTGACCGCTTCGATCACCTTGGCCGAGCGTTCGTCTGCCGGCCTGATGATGCCGAACCAGAGTCTGCTGATGGCTGGCCGCGTCCAGGCCTGCTCGAACCTCTACGAGGCGATCAACATCGCCCGCGACCTAGGCGGCGGCCAACTTTGCGTGACACCCGACTATGCGTCCTTCCAAGACCCCGAGACCAAACCCTGGCTCGACAAGTATTACTCGCTGAACGACGACTGGCAGTCGGACGACCGGCGAAAGCTGCTCGCCTATGCCCGCGACCTGATCTCGTCGGACTATGCGGGCCACCGGCTGGCCTTCCAGATGTTCGCCCAAAGCCCGCGCTTCAACCAGTTGCAGGCGGTCTATCGCAACTTCGACTGGGACGGCCCGCTGGATTTCGTCAAGAAATCCGCAGGTCTGTCGGACCGCGTTCGCCCCGCCAGCAAACGCCCCGAGGGCGATGGTGCAGTCAACAAATGGTTCAAGACCCAGCCCGTCGCCAAGGCAGCGGAATAAACGGATGACCCGGCATGACCCAGAGCTTACCCCGCTTCAGGAACTGCGCGCCAATGTCGCCCTGCCCTTCGGGCGCGCGCAGGCCATGCCGAAATCGGTCTATACCTCCGAGGCTTTCCTTGAACAGGAACTGACCCATATCTTCGCCCGCGACTGGCTGTGCGCGGGCCGCGCCGATGCGCTCAAGGAACCCGGCGATTACCTGACGATGGATATCTCGGGTGAGCCGATCATCGTGATGCGCGACCGTGAGGGGCAACTCCGGGCCATGTCCAACGTCTGCCGCCACCGCATGTCGGTGCTGCTGCAGGGGCGCGGCCATACCCGCTCTATCGTCTGCCCCTACCATGCCTGGACCTACAACCTCGACGGCTCCTTGCGCGGCGCGCCCGCCATGTCGCTTAACGAGGATTTCTGCCGCGACAACGTCGCCCTTCCCGCGATCCGCTGCGAGGACTGGCTTGGCTGGATCATGGTGACGCTGAACCCTGATGCCCCCTCTCCTTCGGAAAAGCTGGCAGGGGTCGAGGCACTGATCGGCCATCTGGGGATGGAGACCTATACCGAGACCTTCCGCGAGGATCACCGCTGGGCTACCAACTGGAAGGTGCTGGCCGAGAACTTCATGGAAAGCTACCACTTGCCGGTTTGCCACGCCGGCACCATCGGCGGCGCTTCGAAGCTTGAGGAGATGGTCTGCCCCGAAGGCGAGCCTGCCTTCAACTTCCACTGGATTCTCAAGAACGACAGCGTCCCGCTGGCCCTTGCCCATCCCACGAATACGAAACTTACGGGCGACGACCGACGTAAGACCTGGCTGCTGGCGATCTATCCCTCGCTGCTGATCACCCTGACGCCCGGCTATTTCTGGTATCTCGCACTTACCCCCGATGGCCCCGGTCATGTGAAGATTCTCTTCGGCGGCGGTCTTTCACCCGAATTCATGGCCGATCCGGATGCGCCTGTTCACTTCGAAGCTCTCAAGCACCTGCTCGACGATGTGAACGAAGAAGATCGCGGCTGCACCGAAAAGGTGTTCCGCGGCCTCACCTCGCGCCTCGGCGCGCCGGGACAACTCAGCCACCTCGAACGCCCGAACTATGATTTCGCCCGCTACATCGCCGAAATGATGCCCTGAACCTGCTGCCCGATCATTTTCTGCTTTCAAATATCCCGGGGTCCGGGGCAGCGCCCCGGTCCATCCGCCCGCAATGCCCGAGGTTTCGTCATGAACGCCCCTCTCCGCGAAAATTTCATCACCGGCATGTCCCGCGCCGCGACGACGGTGAACATCGTCACTACGGACGGCCCGGCAGGCCGCGCAGGCGTGACCGTCTCAGCAATGTCGTCGGTCTCCGCCGACGGGACGGCGCCCACACTGCTGGTCTGCGTCCACCACATGTCCCCCGCTGCTGCGACTATCCTCGCCAACGGCGTTTTCGCGGTGAACATCCTGCGCGATGATCAAAGCCACATCTCCGACACCTTCGCGGGCCGCCGCAAGGATGTGGCCGATAAGTTCGATTGCGCGGAATGGGTGGCCATGACCACCGGCAGCCCGCGTGTCGCCGATCCGCTGGTCGCTTTCGACTGCCGTATCCAGTCGGCGCAGCGGATTGGCACGCATCACGTCTTCATCGGCGAGGTACAGGAAACATGCCTGCCCGCCAACGGCACGCCGCTCGTCTACGCCAACCGTGCCTATGGCGCGCCGGTGCGCCTCATTGCCCCGCCACGCGGCGCCGCCGCAGGGCAGCTGAGGATCGGCTGCCTCTCGGCCTTCGGTCCCTACCTTCTCCCTTCGATCCTCGCGGCCTTCGAAGCGGCCGAGGGCGCGGTGGACCTGGATCTGCACGAAGGCGACCAGCGGCAGGTGCTGGAGCTTTTGCGCGAAGGCGTCATCGATCTGGCCTTCCTTTACGACTTCGATCTGGGTGAAGGCATCACCCGCCTACCGATCACCGAGGTTGCGCCCTATGTCCTGCTGCCGGAAGGCCATCCGCTTGCCGATGCGGCGGAACTCACCATTCCCGACCTGCTGGCACACCGCATGGTGCTGCTCGACGCGCCGCCGTCGCGAGACTATTTCCTGTCGCTGTTCGATGGCCATGGCGCACCCAGGATCAGCTATCGTGCCAAAAGCTTCGAGATGGTGCGCGGGCTTGTGGCGAACGGCCTTGGTTATTCCATCCTTGCCACCAAGCCTGCCAGCGCCATGAGCTACGACGGTCGCGCGCTGGTCACCCGGCCGCTTGCTGGGGCGCCGCCAAAAAGCCGTCTTGTCCTCTGCGGTCGTACCGGCGCGCAGCCGACCAAGGCGACCGATGCCTTCCTGTTCCACACCGCCCATGTCTTCGGACTGGACCTCGCCTGAAAGAAAAGAATGGCCCACACACGCATCCGCAAATTCAATACCCGCGACACCTATCCCGAGCAAAAGCTGGACAACGATCTGTGCCAGGCCGTCGTCGCGCGGGGCACGATGATCTTCCTGCGCGGGCAGTGCCCGCAGGATCTGGACACGGCAAAGAACATCAACAGCCACGATCCGGTCGAGCAGACCCACAAGGTGATGCAGAACATCCGCCAACTGATTGAGGAATCCGGTGGCAAGATGGAGCATCTTTGCAAGGTGGTCGTCTATCTGACCGACGTCCGCCACCGCGAAGCGGTCTATCGGACCATGGGCGAGTATATCAAAGGCGTGCATCCGGTCTCGACCGGGGTGGTCGTGACCGCCCTTGCCCGGCCGGACTGGCTTGTCGAGATCGACGCGACCGCGATGATCCCGGACTGATTTCGTGTCCGGCGCGCCGGGGGCTGTCTGCCCCCGGACCCCCGAGGATATTTGAGAACAGGAGATGGAACAGGCATGACTTTCACCCTCGCCGCCCGCTGTCCGGATACGGGGCAGTTCGGGATCGTTATTTCTTCCTCTTCCCCTGCTGTTGCCGCCCGTTGTGCCCATGCCCGCGCGGGGGTGGGGGTGGTGGCGAGCCAGAACGTGACCGATCCGGCGCTGGGGCCGCGGTTGCTGGATTGTCTGGAGGCGGGGTTTTCTGCAGAGGAGGCGGTGGCCGAGGTGACGCGGGGGGCGGGGAACATCGGGTGGCGGCAGTTGCTGGTCGTGGACCGGAACGGGGGGACGGCGGTCTTTACCGGCGACCGGGCGCTCGGGACGCTGGGAGAGGCGCGCGGGGATGGCGCGGTGGCCGGGGGAAACCTGCTGGCGTCGACCGGGGTGCCGCGAGCAATGATCGAGGGGTTTGCGGCGGCGAAGGGGGCGCTGGGGGATCGGTTGATCGCGGGGCTGCGGGCGGGGCTGGCGGCGGGCGGAGAGGCCGGGCCGGTGCATTCGGCGGGGCTGAAGATCGTGGACCGCTTAAGCTGGCCCTATGCCGACCTGAGGGTCGACTGGGCGGAGGAGGACCCGATCGGACAACTGGCGCGGCTTTGGCAGATTTATGCCCCGCAGGCCGACGATTATGTCCGGCGGGCCGAGGCGCCGGATATGGCGCCGGGGTATGGAGTGCCAGGGGATACCCGGTGAGAGGCCGGCTTTGCACGCGTGCAATGCCCGGCAACCTGTTGTTTTCACATCGCTTCCCTTTTCTCGTTAATCCTTTGGAAAGCTTTGCGCACCCCCATTGCACACCTTCCAAGGCGGCGGATTGACAGGGGCCATTGCGGGGTCATCATTGGCGGCCAGCCATACCCGGCCCGTTCCGCGAAAGCCTGTCCATGCCCGTCCGCTTCACGCTGCGCCAGCTTGAATACCTTGTCGCGGTGGGCGAGGCAGGGTCCATCGCGCTGGCCGCCGAGCGGGTGAATGTCTCCTCCCCCTCGATCTCGACCGCAATCGCCCAGCTTGAGCAGGAATTCGGCCTGCAGCTTTTCGTGCGCCGCCATGCGCAGGGGCTGTCACTGACCGAGGCCGGGCGGCGCATCGTGGCTGAGGCGCGGGGCGTGCTGGCGGCGACCGGGCGGCTGACTGATGTTGCGAACGAGATCACCGGCGCGGTGCGCGGGCCGCTGACCGTCGGATGCCAGCAGACGGTGGCGCAGATGTTGATGCCGCGCCTGCGCCGCGGCTTTGCCGACCGCTACCCCGAGGTCGAGTTTCGCCAGATCGAGGGCAATCAGGCCGACCTTTACGAAGGGCTGCGGTCGGGCGCGATGGATGCCGCGCTGAGTTATGAGATGGACATCCCCGCAGACCTGCATTTCCTGCCGCTGATCGCCCTGCCCCCGCACGCGCTGCTGCCCGCAGGTCATCCGCTGGCCGCCCGCAAAAGCGTAACCCCGGCAGAGCTTGCGTCGCATCCTCTGGTCCTGCTGGATATGCCGTTCAGCGGGGAATATTTCCTGTCGGTCTTCACCCGGCGCGGATTGAAGCCGCGTGTCGTCGAGCGGACGCATGACATGGGGCTGATGCGGGCGATGGTGGCCAATGGCTTTGGCTATTCTATCGCCAATATAAGGCTGCGGTCGGACGTGGCGCCGGACGGCCAGCCGCTGACCATCGTGCCGATAGACGACCCCAAGGCCCCGCTTGCCGCGCTGCGCTTTGGCCTGATCCTGACAGAAGGTGCTGAAAGCGCCCGGCGGGTGCGGGCCTTTGCGGATTATTGCGGTGCGGAGGTGCCGGGGATTATTGGGCCTGCGGGGTGAGGGTCGCGGCGCTTCGGCTATAAGCGCCAGATCATGGCCGAAGTGAATTGATCAACGCCCATTCACGTAGTCGGTGTAAGCTCAAAGCGGCCGGTGGGAAGCGCTTACTTCGTACTCTTTGTTTCTTGTGCGATGGCAGCCACGGCGCGATCAAGTTCCGCGGTCACCTTCGCCTTTTCAGCAGCTTCATACCTCTGCTCCAGCATCATGATCACAGCCGCGCGCACGACTGGGAAGTAGCGCTTGCAGTCCACCTCGGAGAGTTCATGCACGCCCAGTGAAAGTATGCCATATGCGTCCTTGTACTTGACCACGGCGGGCGGAAGGTGTGCAGCGAGTGCGCTCACGCGATCCGTCATCCGCATCTTTCTGAATTCGGCCTCACGCTCACCCTTTGGGTCCGCAGTTGATCTGGCGGCATCGACTAAATTCTCGAAAATGCGCCGAAGGTAGACAAATGAGCCTATACCGATCCCGTGGGCGAACAGGCCAGTGGCCCTGCGCAACTCAGCGAACTCACCACCGAGAATTGTTCGATAGCGCTCAATGTCCGCTCCGGCGACGTCTTCCAATGACGGTTTCTGCCCCACCTTTGTAAGAACGCCCTGCGTGTCGCTGTAGTCGAAAAAATAACTATAGAGGTGGAGTTCAGGGCGACGCGAGCACCACAAGTGCAATGCAAACTGCCCGTCTTCTAAAATCAGGCGCTTCGGATCAGGCCCTCCGGCTACTCCGCGCAATCTCTCTGCATTAGCAACGTCTGAAGGCATCCGACCCGCCGACGTCCTAAACGTAGCGCCCTGACCGCAATAGACGCAATGTGCGTCAAACTGCTGGGCCCCGAACCTTAACGATTTAAGGAATTTTTCGTCGCGTTCGGGGTTTAGTTGGATCTCTGCATAGAGCGTATGGTCGAGACAAAGCGATCGGACCGAGGGCGGGACAGGCGCCTCATCCTGACGAGCCTTCAGATCGGCGGCTCGCTGTTCGGCCGCGCGCCTGAACCTATCAATCGCCGCATCTTTTTCGACCAATTTCCCGTCCTTCCGGCTCGATATCAATACTTGGTACTGAACATTGGAAGCGCAATACCAATTTGAGTGCTGTTCGGGAACATCCGCTTCATCCCGCAAACCGGCCGTTGTCATGGCGTTTCCGGTCCATAAAGAATCTGGCGGCGCCGCTTTGGCCTTGGGCTAACCGAAGGCAGCCGGGACGGGCCTTCGCAGATTACTGCGAGACCGGCGTGCCGAGGACTATCGGGGCGGTGGGGTGGGGGAAGGCGGTAATGTTCTCCATCGGCGGCAGCGGCGTGCGTTGGGTGACCAGTTCGGGGTCGCGGCGTTCGTAGAAGGCGTTGCCGCCGGTGGTCAGCACATACTGGATATTGTTGTAGGAAGGGCGATAGGTTGCCGTGTGGAAGAACAGGGCATTGCCGACCGCCGGGTGGCGTTCGCCGTCCAGCACCGATTGCGCGGTATCGCGCAGGATCGGCACATTGTCCTTCATGCGCTTGGTCATGACCCCCGGCGCGAATTGCTTTTTCTGGCCAACCACACCGCAGACGGTTCGCGGATACTTGCCGGACTCGACGCGGTTCATGACGACGCTGCCGACCGCCACCATGCCATCCCGGCTGGACCGGTTGGATTCGAAATACATCGCCCGTTCCATGCAATCGAGATCGGTATGTCGCGCGCAGTTTGACAGCAGCATCAGCGCCAAACCCACGCCGGAAAGGCGCAAGGCTGCGAGGGGGCGGGTCATTTCCGTTAGTCCTGCTCGTTTTGTTTTCGCGATTTTAGCGCAGAACGGCAAAGAAATGCAGCGTTTTCCTTGGCCCACGCGCGATATTCCGCCCTTGGTCTGGATGGCTGCCGTCGCGAAGCGGCCCCTACGCGAAGCTAGAGTGCGGGGCCGGGGGCGATGGGCGTGCCGTCCGAGAAGCGCGACAGGCGGAAGCGGTGCAGGTCATGGCCTATCGGATTGCCTGCAACCAGGTCTGCCACGACCCGCCCGATGCCTGGACCGATACCGAAGCCATGGCCGGACAGGCCGGTCACGATGGTAAGGCCCGGGATTGCGGCGACGCGGTCAATGACCGGCACGACGTCGGGCATCGTGTCGATCATCCCGGCCCAGGCCTTGCGGAGTTTTGGGCGGCCGAGCGCGGGGAAGGCGCGGGCGAAGGCATCCTGTGCGCGGGACAGCGAGGCGAGGTTGGGTGCGGGGTTCAGGACGCGCATCGCCTCGAAGGGCGAGGCTTCGTCGGGCGACCAGCGGCGCGGGGTGCGCCATGCGTCGGGGAAGTCCTTCGGCGCGGCGGGGCGCAGGTGGGTCGAGCGCCAGGATTGCTTCAGCACGGGCAGAAAGGTGCGGAAGCGTCGGAAGGCGTCGGGTCCGACGAAGAAATCATGCTCGGACCCCGGCGCGAGCGTATAGCCACCGTCGATGCGGCGGCGGATGGCGAAGTCGTTGTCGACAGCGCCACCGGCAAAGACCTCGGCCATCGGTTCTGTCGCGGCGACCGAGGACAGGACGGCAAGCTGCGGCAGTTCCACGCCCTCGGCCCGGGCGAAGAGAGAGGACCATGCGCCGCCGGCCAGCACGACCTGATCGCAGGCGATGCGGCCCTGTTCGGTGATGACGCCGGCGACGCGGCCTCCGGCCCGGTCCAGCGCACGGACGGCGCAGTTTTCGACGATGGTCACGCCGCGGGTGGCGGCGCCGGTGGCGATCAGCGGCAGTGCGGCGAAGGGTTCGGCCCGGGCGTCGGAGGCGGTGAAGATCGCGCCGAGCCAGTTGGCGGCGGCCTGCGGAATACGCTCGGCGATCTCGGCCCGGCTGAGCATGAGGGTGTCAAGGCCGTGCTCGCGGGCGTGTGGCAGCCAGTCCTCGAACCCGGCGAGGTCGGCCTCGGTATTGGCGAGGTACATGACGCCGGTCTGGCGGAAGCCCAGATCGTCGCCGAACTCCTGCACGAGGTTCTGCCACAGGCGCAGGGATTCGATCATGATCGGCAGTTCGGCGGGGTCGCGGCCCTGCTGGCGGATCCAGCCCCAGTTGCGGCTGGACTGCTCACCCGCGACGCGGCCCTTTTCGCAAAGGGTGACGCGACGGCCGCGTTCGGCGAGGTTCCAGGCGGTCATGACGCCAGCGATGCCGCCGCCGATAACGACAACGTCACAGGCCGCAGGCGGCGGGCCGGGAAAGCGGATGGGGTCGGTGATCGCGACGGGGCCGGTCATGTGAGCGAGCCCACGATACGCTTCATCAGCGCCCAGCCTTCGTTGAACTGGCTGACCTCGAGGTATTCGTCGGGCTTGTGCGCCTGCGCGATGTCGCCGGGGCCGCAGACGACGGCGGAATAGCCCTCGGCCTGGAACTGCCCGGCTTCGGTGCCGTAGCTGACGACATGGGGGGCGTTGTCGCCGGTCAGGCGGCGCATGAGGGTCTCGGCGCTACCTTCGGCCTCGGGCCGCAAGGGCGGGATGGCGAAGTAGCGGTCGAGGGTGATGCCCGTTTCGGGGCGGACGGCCTGCATGCGGGTTACGACTTTGGCGACTTCCGCCTCAAAGCCGCGAACCCATTCCTCCATATCCTCGCCAGGGACGACGCGGAAATCGAAGCCGAAGGTGCAGTCGCCGGCGGTGATGTTATGGGCGGTGCCGCCGTGGATCGTGCCGGAGTGGAGCGTGGTGTAGGGCGGGTCGAAAAGCTGGGCCACGGGCGAGATCGGCGCGGCTGCATTGGCCGCATTCATGCGGTTGGCGTAGTCGAGGATCGGGGCCGCCGACAGGATGGCGCTGACGCCAGTGTGCATGATCGAGGAATGAACCTCGTACCCCTTCACATGGACATGGTAGCCGGTGCCGCCCTTGTGGCCGTTGACGACGCGGAGGCGAGAGGGTTCGCCGACGATCACGGCGCTGGCGCGCGGCAGGCGGCGGGCCATTTCGGCGATCATGGGCGGCGCGCCGGTGCAGCCAAGCTCTTCGTCGTAGCTGAGCGCGATTTGCAGGGGGCGGCGGATGCCCATTTCCAGCGCCAGCCGCACGGCGGCCAGCGCCAGCGCGTCGAAACCCTTCATGTCGGTGGTGCCGCGGCCGTAAAGGCGGCCGTCGCGTTCGGTCACGGTCCAGGGGTCGCTGGCCCAGGTCTGGCCATCGACCGGCACCACGTCGGTATGGCCGGACAGGATCACACCACCTTCGACCTCGGGCCCGACATGGGCATAAAGCGCGGCCTTGGTGCGGTCTTCGTTCCAGACGCGGAAGGCGGGGATGCCGTAGCCGTCCAGATAGTCCTCGACCCAGTCGATCAGGGGCAAATTGCTGTCGCGGCTGACAGTCGGGAAGGCCACGAGACGGTCAAGAATCTCGCGCGGGGACAGGCGGGCAGGCATCTTTGGCTCCTTTATCGGGCAAGGTGCTGAAGGCGCAGGCCAAGGTCAACCCCGGCCCGCCTGCACATGCAACCATGGCGGGAACGGCAAAGGTGTCAGGCCTGCCGGACCAGCCTGAAAAATTCGCCGAAAATCAGCGTCTTGCCTCGTAAAGCGAGGCGGCGGGTGCCGGAAATCCAAGCCTGCGCTGGGCCTGACGCTGGGTCAGGCCGCCTGAAAGCATGTTGCGGGACATCCAAAATGGGCTAACACTTTGCTCAAACAAAGCGGACGGGCAACGACCCGGAACCGCAAATAAGAATAAGTCCTGGGGAGCCATATATGCCCGATGGGGGCGCGCCCGTCCTTGATGTCAGGGGCCTCAAGACCGTTTTCCGCACCCGCGGCGGCGAGGTGCATGCGGTCAACTCGGTCAGCTTCGATCTGCGTCCCGGTGAGTTGCTGGGCGTCGTCGGTGAAAGCGGTTCCGGCAAGTCGGTCACCATGATGTCGCTGGTCGGCCTGTTGCCCTCGCCCCCCGCCGAGGTGCGGCAGGGGCAGGTGCTGCTGGACGGTGAGGACATCCTGCATGTCTCCCCTGCCCGGCTGCGCGACATAAGGGGCGCCAAGATCGGGTTCATCTTTCAGGATCCGATGACCAGCCTGAACCCGGTCTTTACCGTGGGTAACCAGATCATGGAGCCGCTGCGGACCCACCTTGGGCTGACCAAGGCGCAGGCCCAGACGCGGGCAGCGGAACTGCTGGACCTTGTCGGCATTCCCGATGCGAGGAAGCGGCTGGCGAGCTATCCGCACCAGTTTTCGGGCGGCATGCGGCAGCGGGTGATGATTGCCATCGCTCTGGCCTGCGATCCAAGCGTGCTGATCGCGGATGAGCCGACGACGGCGCTGGACGTGACCATTCAGGCGCAAATCCTGGAGCTGGTGCGCGACCTGCGCCACAAGCTGGGCATGGCGATCATCTGGATCACGCATGACCTTGGCGTGATTGCCGGAATAGCCGACCGGGTGATCGTGATGTACGGCGGTCAGGTGGTGGAACAGGCGCCGGTGCGCGAGTTGTTCGGCAACCCGCGCCACCCCTATACCCGCGCCCTGCTGAAAACCATTCCGTCGCTGGAAGGCGGACGCGCCGCGCGGCTTCAGGTTATCCAGGGGCAGCCGCCGATCCTGGGACACGAGCCTTCGTCCTGCCCCTTCGTGCCGCGCTGCGTCCATGCTTTTGAACGTTGCCTGCGTGAGAACCCGCTGCGCCGCCTAGTTGGCCCCGGCCATGACGTTGCCTGTCATTGGGATGCGGGGCCGGTCCATGCTTGATGCCGCACCCCAGCCGTTGGTCGAGGTGCGGAACCTCAAGATGTATTTCCCGATCTACAGCGGGTTGCTGCGCCGCCGGTCTGGCGATGTCAAAGCGGTGGACGATGTGAGTTTTGACATCATCCGGGGCGAGACGCTGGGCCTTGTCGGCGAAAGCGGCTGTGGCAAGTCGACGGTCGGCCGCGCCCTGCTGCGGCTGTACGAGGCGACTTCGGGCGCGGTCAAGATCGACGGGGTCGACGTGGCCTCGCTGCGCCCCGAGGCGCTGCGCCGGGTGCGGCCAAAGATGCAGATGGTGTTCCAGGACCCGCAGGCCAGCCTGAACCCGCGCATGTCGGTGGCCGCGATCATCGGCGAGCCGCTGGTCGAGCATACGGACCTGAACGCCAAGGCGCGGCTGGACCGGGTCTATGAGCTGATGGACCAGGTCGGGCTGAACCGACGTTTCGCCAACCGCTATCCGCATGAGTTTTCGGGGGGTCAGCGCCAGCGCATCGGGATCGCGCGGGCGCTGGCGCTGAACCCCGCCTTCATCGTCTGCGACGAACCCATTGCGGCGCTGGACGTGTCCATTCAGGCGCAGGTGGTGAACCTGCTGGAGGATTTGCAGGACAAGCTGGGGCTGACCTATCTGTTCATCAGCCACGATCTGTCGATGGTGCGCCACATCGCCGACCGGGTGGCGGTGATGTATCTGGGCAAGATCGCGGAGCTTTCGCCGCGCGATGCCCTGTATTCGAACCCCCTGCACCCCTATGCCAAGGCACTGCTTTCCGCCGTGCCGGAACCCGATCCGGCGCGCGAGGCGACGCGGCAGCGCATCATCCTGAAGGGCGATGTGCCTTCGCCCGCCAATCCGCCGAAAGGCTGCAACTTCTGCACCCGGTGTCCCGAGGTGCAGGGGATTTGCCGCGAGGTGGATCCGCCACTTCTGGAGGTGGCACCCGGACGCCGGGTGGCCTGCCATTTCGTCAAACCCATAACAACCAGCGCCGGACAAACCGGCGGGCAAGAAGCCAGAGAGCCAATCCAACGAGGAGAACTGCAATGAAACTGAGAACCGCCCTTCTGGGCGCCGTGGCCCTTGCGGCGATGGCACCTGCCGCCTTTGCCGAAAGGGGAAGCGACGGCGAGGTGAAGCTGACTTTCCCGCAGGCCGTGTCGACGCTGAACTCCTACCTCTCTGGCGGCACCAAGGATGTGATCGCGGCCAGCATGGTGATCGAGCCGCTGGCAGGCTTTGACCCGACCGGCACGATCTTTCCGCGCCTTGTGACCGAGATTCCGACGCTGGAAAACGGCGGCATTTCGGCGGACATGAAGACGGTGACGTGGAAGCTGCTGCCCGACCTGAAGTGGTCGGATGGCACCGATTTCACCGCCGATGACGTGGTCTTCACCGCGCAATACTGCATGGACCCGGCCGGCGGCTGCGCCCAGGGCGCGAAGTTCGCCGCCGTGGAAAAGGTCGAGGCGGTCGATCCCAAGACGGTCAAGGTGACCTTCAAGGGGCCGCAGCCGAACCCCTATACCGCATTCGTGGGCGGCCAATCCCCGATCATCCAGAAGAAGCAGTTCGAGAAATGCCTGGGCGCTGCGGCACCGACCTGCACGGCTGAAAACTCAGGCCCCATCGGCACCGGTCCCTTCGTGGTCACCGGATTCACCGTGAACGACACGGTGACGCTGGAAGCCAACCCGAACTACCGCGACCCGGCCAAGCCCGCCTTCGCCAAGGCGACGATCAAGGGTGGCGGCGATGCCATCGGCTCGGCCCGCGCGGTGATGGAGACGGGCGAGTTCGACTATGCCTGGAACACCCAGATCCCGCCCGAAGCGCAGACGCAGATGACCGCTGCCGGCAAGGGCCAGTTCGCGGTCGCCTTCGGCACGCTGGTCGAACGGCTTGAGATGAACCTGACCGATCCTTCCTCGGCCCTGGCCGAGGGTGAACGCTCCACCGTCAAGCATCCGCACCCGATCCTGTCGGACATGAAGGTGCGCCAGGCGCTGAGCATGGCGATCGACCGCCAGACGCTGGTCGACGTGGGCTATGGCGCCGCCGGCAAGCCGACCTGCAACCTTGTCCCCGCGCCGGAAATCTTCGCTTCTGACAACACCGGGTGCCTGAAACAGGACATGGACGGCGCGAAGGCGATGCTGGAGGAGGCCGGCTGGAAAGTCGGGGCCGACGGCATCCGCGAGAAAGACGGCAAGAAGCTGTCGCTGGTCTACCAGACCACGGTCAACCCGATCCGTCAGGACTTCCAGTCGCTTATCAAGAGCTGGTGGACCGACCTGGGCGTCGAGGTCGAGCTGAAGTCGATCGACCCGGGCGTGTTCTTCGGCGGCGACGCGGGTTCGCCCGACACCTATCAGAAGTTCTACGCGGACGTGGAAATGTACGCGAACAACTTCGACGGGACCGACCCCGAGGTCTATCTGGCGAACTACCTGTGCGACCGCATTCCGGGACCGGATTCGCAATGGCAGGGCGAGAACGTGAACCGCTTCTGCGATCCGGAATATGACAAGCTGGTCGCAGAACTCTCGGCTACGGGCAATATCGAAAAGCGGGCCGAGATCGCCCGCAAGCTGAACGACATGCTGACGAAGGACAGCATGGTCATCGTTCCGCTGGTTCACCGGGGCGAGCTTTCGGCCCATTCCAACACACTTGGCGGCGTGGCGATCAATTCGTGGGACGCCGAGATCTGGAACACCGCCGACTGGTACCGTGTGAAGTGATCTGAGCCTGACACAGCCCCGGTTGCATGACCGGGGCTGTGTGCCCAGCCAGCCCGACCCGCGAGGCAGCCCCGCATGCTTACCTACACGATCCGCAGACTGGTGCTGGCCATCCCTACGCTGCTGCTGATCAGTCTTGTCATTTTCCTGCTGGTCGATTTTGCGCCCGGCTCGCCCTTGTCCGAGATTCCGCTGACCGTGCCTCCCGATGTGCGCCAGAAGATGATCGAGGCGATGGGCGCCGATCAGCCCGTCTTCGTGCGCTATATCCTTTGGCTGCGCCAGTTCTTCTGGGTAGAGCCCGCCTATGTCATCGACGGCTGGTTCGGGACCAACCTTGCCGATGGTGCGCAGCGCATCCTGTCCTGGCAGTCGCGGGCGCCGGTCTTTGACATCATCGCGCAGCGGCTGCCGCAGACGCTGACGGTTGTCGGATCGGCCTATCTGGTGGGGGTGCTGATAGCGCTGCCCATCGGCATCTATTCGGCCTATCGCCAGTATTCCTGGTTCGACCAGGTCGGGACGTTCGTTTCGATGGTTGGCTATTCGGTGCCGACCTTTTTCACCGGCGTGCTGCTGATCGTGATTTTTGCGGTCAAGCTCGGCTGGTTCCCGTCGATCTATGATACCACCCTGCAGGTAACCGACTGGGCAAGTTTCTGGACGCAGGTGCGGCAGATGGCGATGCCGGTGGCAGTGCTGGCGCTGTTCAATGCGGCCGAGATCAGCCGCTATACCCGTTCATCGATGCTGGAGAACCTGAGCCAGGACTATGCCCGAACCGCCCGCGCAAAGGGGATGAGCGAGCCGGTCGTGGTGCTGAAACACGTCCTGCGCAATTCGATGATCCCGGTGGTGACAGTGATCGCGCTGGGGATCCCGTCGATCTTTGGCGGCGCCATCATCACCGAGCAGGTGTTCAAGGTGAACGGCATCGGCGCGGCCCTGATCGGCGCCATCCATGCGAGCGATCTGCCGATGGTACAGACGCTGACATTCATCTTTGCCGTGCTGATTGTGTTGTTCAACCTGATCGCCGATGTCCTTTACGGCATCCTCGACCCGAGGATACGTTATGACTGAGACTTCGATCGGCGAAACGACCCACCCTTCGGCGCTGGCCGCGGACGAGGCTACGATGCCGGCAGCCGGTTTCGCGACCGAAGCCATTGCGCCGCCGCGCGGCGAATGGCGCGACGTCTGGGACCAGTTCAGGCACCACAAGGGCGCGATGATGGGGCTGATCGTCCTGATCCTGCTGGTGGCCTTTGTCGTGATCGGGCCGCTGATCTGGACCATCGACCCGAAATACGTGAACCCCGACGCCGCCAAGATGATCCTGTCGCGCAACAAGCCCCCGACCTGGGAGCATCCGCTGGGCACCGACCAGTTGGGCCGCGACATGCTGGCCCGGATGATGTCGGGCGGTAAGGTGTCGCTGGCGGTGGGGACCGTCGCCATGGTGATCTCGATGCTGCTGGGCAGCCTGATCGGGGTGCTGGCGGGGTATTTCCGCAGGCTGGACGGGCCCCTGATGCGGTTCACCGACCTGTTCCTGGCCCTGCCGCTGCTACCGCTGTTGCTGGTGATGGTCATGCTGTTCCGCGATGCCATCGCGGGCATCCTTGGGCCAGAGGCCGGGACGTTCCTGCTGATCGTGCTGGCGATTGGTGTGACAAGCTGGATGCAGGCGGCGCGCATCGTGCGCGGGCAGGTTCTGGCGCTGAAAGAGCGGGAGTTTGTGCTGGCCGCGCGGTCTATCGGCACGCCATCGAGCCGGATCATCCTGCGTCACATCCTGCCGAACGTCGTCTCTCCGGTCATGGTGGCGGCGACACTGGGTATCGCCGGGGCGATCATAACCGAGTCGGTGCTGAGTTTCCTTGGCCTGGGCTTTCCGCCAGATTTCCCGACATGGGGGCGGCTGCTGTATGACGGGGTGGAGTACATGCAGCTTTACCCGGCGCGGGTGATCTGGCCGGGGCTGGCGATTTCGCTGACCGTGCTGTCGGTGAACTATATCGGCGACGGCCTGCGGGACGCTTTGGACCCACGAATCCGGGGGCGGTAGGTCTTGCGGAGAGTCTGGGGAGGAGGCTCTCTGCCCCCTCCCCAGACCCCACCCCCGAGGATATTTGGAAACAGGAGATTGGCAGAAAGACGTTCAGCCGATGTGCTTTCTGCGGATACTGCGGACCATCAGCCAGACGAGCAGCACGACGACGGGTGTCGCGATGGCGGTCGCGAGACCCTTTGATATCTGGAGGTGTTCGATCAGCGGATAGGCGGCGTAGGTGGCAAGGTTGACGGCGTAATAGCTGATCGCGACCACCGACAGCCCCTCGACCGTGCGCTGAAGCTGCAATTGCAGGTCGGCGCGGCGGTCCATGCTTTCCAGCAGTTTCTGGTTCTGCGCGCTGCGTTCGACATCCACCCGGGTGCGGAGCAGTTCGGCGGCGCGCTGGGCACGCTCGGCCGTGCCCTCCAGCCGCGCCTCGGCGGATTTGACCGTGCGCATCGCCGGGTCGTAGCGGCGGCGCATGAACTCGCCAAACGTCTGGCGGCCGCCAAGGCGTTCCTCTCGCAAGACCTCGATGCGCTGGTTGACGATGGCCTCGTAGGCATCGGTCGCGCCGAACCTGAACGAGACCTGCACGGCAAGCGCCTCGAGTTCTGCCGAGATGGCAAGCAGGCTGTGCAGCGTTGTCTCGGGGCTTTGCGACTGCTGGTCGATGGTGCTGACCAGCGACAGAAGCTGCGGGTCAAGCATTCCAAGACGCCCGGCCAGCATCCGGGCGCGGACAAGGCCCAGCATCGACATGGCGCGATAGGTCTCGATCTCGCACAGCCGCTGCACGATCCGCCCGACGCGGCGCGTGCCGGTGCCGGGACGGACAAAGACGGCAAAGCGCATCAGACCCGAGGGGTCGATGCGGAAATCGCCGGCGATGATCGCCGCACCATCGACGACGCGCGAACAGGCCAGGCTTTCGGGGACGAACCACTCGGCCAGCCGGTCGAAGATTGCCGCCTCATCCGGCGGCATGACCTCGACGCGCACCAGAAGCGCGGCGATGCGCTTTCCGGGGGCGCTGGTCAGCCAATCTTCGGGGAAGACATCCATCGCCGCCGCATCGAAGGGCCGAGCATCGACACCCGAGGAAAAGGCGGAGTAGGTCACGAATTCCGTATGGCTTTCCCATTTAAGCTCATAGCGCCCGATCGGCCCCGAGAAATGCGTGGCCTCTGGCTGCGGATGCGGCCCGCCATAGCGGTCGAGCAGTGCCAGAAGATGGGCGCGGTCTGCGCCACGATCGCGTCCTGCGGCATCGACCGGCTCCTTGATCGCGACGAAGGCCGCCGTGCAGGGCGGCTCCAGCGCGGGAAAGGGCCTTGCGTGCAGCTCATTCGCCAGCTGGTAGCGCAGGGGGTGATCGTCGACGGGCATCGGCTGGCTCCGGCCTAATTGGCGCAACCTAGCGGCTGGCGAGGCGGTGTAAAGACATTTATCAAGTTATTCCATTGGGTTAGCGGCATACCTTGGTATGCCGAGCACCGTTTGCGGTAACGTTGACCCGAATCCGGTGCGCGCCTAGGCTTTGGCGGCATTTCCAAGGGGGGAGCGGAACATGCGGATGAGAGTGGTGGCGCTGGCCGTGGCATTGGCCGGGCCGGCCTCGGCGGAACCGGCAGTGATCGACGGCGCGGCGGAGTTCCCGGAAGGGCCGATCGTGCTGGATGGCGTGCTGTACTACACGCATTACGCGGGCAATCGGGTGTCGACCTGGGACGGCAAAGAGGTAAAGACGCTGTGGGAGGGGGCAGGCTGCGGCCCCTCTGCCATCGCGCCCCTGGGGGATGATTTCGCGATCACCTGCTATGACAACGGCACGGTCGCCCGGATCAGCCGGGATGGCAACGACGTGGCCAGCTACAACGCCGATACCTCAGGCGCGGCGCTGCTGGGGCCGAACGACTTCGCGCCGGATGGCAAGGGCGGGCTTTACATGACGGCCTCCGGCCCATGGGAGAGCGGGCCTATCGTCGGAAAGGTTTATCACCTGACGCCTGACGGCAAGCTGACCATGCTGGCGGACGACCTGCATTATGCGAACGGGATCGTGCTGTCGCCCAAGGGTGACCGGCTGATGGTCAATGAATCGGAGGCGGGGCGGGTGATTTCCTTTGCCGTAGGCCCCGATGGCACCCTGTCGGACCGCCGTCTGTTCGTGCGGGTGGCAGAGGTCGATCCGGCCTCTCCCGGCGCCTACCCCGACGGGATCAAGTTGGGGCCGGATGGCAACTTCTGGATCGGGCAGTATTCCAGCGGGCGCATCGTGGTGGTGACGCCTGAGGGCGCTTTCGTGCGGGCCTATGACGTGCCTTCGGCAGCCGCGCCGAACATGGCGTTTTCGGCGGATGGCAAGCACGTCTATGTCACCGCCGTCGATGACAAGGACGCGGCGCCATACAAGGGCAAGGTCTATGACCTGACGGTGGAGTAGGAAACGGGGGCCAAGGCCCCCGTTTTCATTCGATCATCGGCAGAAGCTGGTCGATGGATTTCTTTGCGTCGCCGTAGAACATCCGCGTGTTGTCCTTGTAGAACAGCGGGTTCTCGATGCCGGAATAGCCGGTGCCCTGCCCGCGCTTGGACACGAAGACTTGCTTGGCCTTCCAGACCTCCAGCACCGGCATGCCGGCGATGGGGCTGTTCGGATCTTCCTGCGCTGCGGGGTTCACGATGTCGTTCGAGCCGATGACGATGACCACATCCGTGTTCGGGAAGTCGTCGTTGATCTCATCCATTTCCAGCACGATGTCGTAGGGCACCTTCGCCTCGGCCAGGAGCACGTTCATGTGGCCCGGCAGGCGGCCTGCGACGGGGTGGATGGCAAAGCGCACTTCCTTGCCTTTAGCGCGCAGCTTGCGGGTCAGTTCGCTGACTGATTGCTGGGCCTGCGCCACCGCCATGCCATAGCCCGGCACGATGATGATGCTGTCGGCATCGTTCAGCGCCGCCGCCACGCCTTCGGCGTCGATGGCGATCTGCTCACCTGTCACTTCCATCGCCGGGCCGGTCGTGTTGCCGAAGCCGCCGAGGATGACGCTGATGAAGGACCGGTTCATCGCCTTGCACATGATGTAGGACAGGATCGCACCCGAGGAGCCGACCAGCGCACCGACCACGATCAGAAGGTCGTTCGACAGCGAGAAACCGATCGCCGCCGCGGCCCATCCGGAATAGCTGTTGAGCATCGAGACGACCACCGGCATATCCGCGCCGCCGATGCCCATGATCAGGTGATAGCCAATGAACAGCGCAGCCAGCGTCATGAGGATCAGCGCAAAGGTCGAGCCGGTCTGCAGATAGGTGACCAGCAGCACGACCGACAGGATCGCGGCGGCGGCGTTCAGCAGGTGGCCGCCCGGCAGTTTCTTGGCCTTGCCATCGACCTTGCCCGCCAGTTTGCCAAAGGCGATGACCGAGCCGGTGAAGGTCACGGCACCGATGAAGACGCCGAGGAAGGTCTCGACCCGCAGGATCGACTGCTCGATGGGCGTCTTGTGGGCAAGGACGCCTGCAAACCCGGTGAGGGTCGAGCGCGCCGTCTCGTCCATGCCAAGGACGCGGGCAAGTTCGATATGGGTGTTGAAACCGATGAAGACCGCCGCAAGGCCGACCAAGCTGTGCATGGCCGCGACAAGCTGCGGCATCTCGGTCATCTGGACGCGGGTCGCGACGATGTAGCCGATGATGCCGCCCGCAGCGATCAAGATCAGCGAGAGAACCCAGAGAGACGCTCCCGGCCCGACAAGGGTCGCGGCGACGGCCAGTGCCATGCCAGCCATGCCGTACCAGACGGCGCGCTTGGCGCTTTCCTGTCCCGAAAGGCCGCCCAGCGACAGGATGAACAGGATCGCGGCGACGACATAGGCGGCAGTGGTGAAACCGTAGTCCATGTGCCCGGCCCCCTTACGATTTCTGGAACATGGCGAGCATGCGCCGGGTGACAAGGAAGCCGCCGAAGATGTTGATTCCGGCCATGAAGACCGAAACGGCAGCAAGAACGATCACAAGGAACGACCCCGATCCGATCTGCATCAAGGCGCCCAGGATGATGATCGAGGAAATCGCGTTGGTGACCGCCATCAGCGGCGTGTGCAGCGAGTGGCTGACGTTCCAGATCACCTGGAAGCCGATGAAGACCGACAGCACGAAGACGATGAAGTGCTGCATGAAGCTGGCCGGGGCGACAAGCCCAAGCAACAGCAGCAGCGCACCGCCGATCACCAGAAGTCCGACCTGATTGCGGGTCTGGCTGCGGAAAGCTGCGACCTCTTGCGCGCGCTTTTCCTCGACGGTCAGCTCTTTCGGCTTTTCCTTTGGCTTCGCCGCCGCGATGGCCGCGATCTTGGGCGGCGGCGGCGGGAAGGTGATCGCGCCGTCATAGGTAACGGTCGCGCCGCGGATCACGTCATCCTCCATGTTCTGGGCGATAACGCCGTCTTTCTTCGGCGTAAGATCGGTCAGCATGTGACGGATGTTGTTGGAATAAAGCGTACTGGCCTGTGCGGCCATCCGGCTGGGGAAGTCGGTGTAGCCCACGATGGTCACGCCATTGTCGGTGACGATCTTCTGGTCGGGCACCGTCAGGTCGCAGTTGCCGCCACGCTCTGCCGCAAGGTCGACGATGACCGAACCGGGCTTCATGATCCTGACCATATCCTCGGTCCAGAGCTTTGGCGCCGGGCGGCCGGGGATCAGGGCGGTGGTGATGACGATGTCCATCTCGGGCGCAAGCTCACGGAACTTTTTGAGCTGCGCTTCGCGGAATTCAGGCGACGAAGGCGCCGCATAGCCGCCGGTGGCGGCGCCGTCGGTCTGCTGTTCCGAGAAGTCGAGGTAGACGAACTGGGCGCCCATCGACTCGATCTGCTCGGCCACTTCGGGGCGCACGTCGAAGGCATAGGTGATGGCGCCAAGGCTGGTCGAGGTGCCGATGGCGGCAAGGCCCGCGACGCCTGCGCCGACGATCAGCACTTTGGCGGGGGGCACTTTGCCTGCCGCCGTGACCTGCCCGGTGAAGAAGCGGCCAAAGTTGTTCCCGGCCTCGATCACAGCGCGGTAGCCGGCGATGTTCGCCATCGACGACAGCGCGTCCATCTTCTGCGCGCGGCTGATGCGGGGCACCATGTCCATCGCGATGACGGTCGCGCCTTTTTCCTTGCACAGCTCCAGCAGTTCGGCGTTCTGGGCGGGCCAGAAGAAGCTGATCAGCGTCTGGCCTTTGCGGAGCAGTTCGGCCTCAGATTTCTCGGGTCCGCGCACCTTCACCAGCACATCGGCGACGGTATAGACCGAGGCCGCGTCGGGCAGGACCGTTACACCGGCGGCGGCATAGGCATCGTCCGAGAACCCGGCCTTTTTGCCAGCGCCCGCCTGTATAACGCAGGTGTGGCCCAGTTTGTGCAGTTGCGCGGCAGAGTCCGGCGTCATGGCGACGCGGTTCTCGCCCTCAAATATCTCCGTCAACGCTCCGATTTTCACAGGCGTCCCTCCCCCGTGTTGCGTTCTTGACTCGGGCCGGGCCCGGTCTTGGCAGGACAGTCGTATGGGCGTGATGTGGCAAGAGCAACATTATTTCGCTGCGATGCGGTGGAGCGGTGCAATTATCAATCCGCTGCGTCTGGCGAAGGCCATCGCCTTCGCCATGCGATGAAGGATGAGTTGCACCGGTCGTGGCCCCAAAGGCCATGGCCAGCGCCCGTCCCTCCCATGGCGGGCGCTTCTCGCCCGCCGGGACGGGCGCCGGCCTCTCGTGGTCTCTTGCTGCAGATGGTCTTGGGGGAACGTTGCGCTGCGGGCGGGGAAACGCGGGTCGCGTTTCTGGTCCCGCCCGGCCGGGCGTTAGCCCTCGATCCGGGTCAGGTCGGCGACCTGTCCGCAGATCGCGCGAATGCGGTGGAGCAGGTTCAGGCGGTTGCGGCGGATCACCTGCTTGTCGCTGTTGACCTGCACCGAGGTGAAAAAGGCGTCGATGGGGCCGCGCAGCGCCGCCATGGCGGACATGGCAGCGGGGAAATCCTCCGCAGCCATTGCGGGGGTGATCAGCGCCTCGGCGCGGTCGAGGGCGGCGAACAGGGCGCGTTCTTCATCCGTTTCGGCGAACTTCACATCCGCGCCGAAGGAATATTCGACGCCATCCTTTTCCTCGGCCTGGGTCAGGATGTTGTTCGCCCGCTTGAAGCCCTGGATCAGGTTCGCGCCATCCTCGGTCTTGAGGGTGGCCGACAACGCCTCGGCCCGTTTGACCAGCAGGGTCAGGTCGTCATTGCCGGGCATGGCGAGGCAGGCGTCGATGACGTCGTGGCGGATGCCCTGATCCCGGAGGTAGACCTTGAGGCGGTCGTGGAGGAAGGAGAGGAGTTGCGCCGTGGTCTTCTTGGCCAGCGAACGGATGCTATCTTCCGTGGACTTACTGTCTAGATCCTTGCGTTTGGCCTGTAATATTTCCATCTCGATCTTGAGCAACGCCGCCTTGATATCCGGATCCTTGGGGTCTATCGCACTAACCCGTCTTAATAAGTCATCCTTATCTCTGAAATACTCATCTAGAATTCGATCAATTATGGGACCGGCAATGTGTTCAACGATTTTGATTGATAGATCATTGCTCACAATCAGCCGGATCGCCCCCAATGCAGCACGGCGCAGCGCGAAGGGGTCCTTGGACCCTGTGGGCTTTTCATCGATCGCCCAGAAGCCGGTTAGCGTGTCGATTTTGTCAGCTAGCGCGACAGCAATCGAGACCGGGGCGGTCGGCACCTCATCGCCTTCTCCCTTGGGTCGCCAATGGTCGCGGGCGGCTTCGGCAACGGCGGTAGGTTTGCCGGCCGCTAATGCATAATAGCGACCCATGATACCCTGCAACTCGGGGAACTCGCCAACCATGGCGGAGCGCAAGTCGAGCTTGGCGATTTCAGCCGCCGATTCAGCTTGAGCGGGATCAGCGTTGACGAGCGGTGCAAGCTCGCGCGCAATTGTGGTTATGCGGGAAATACGCTCAACTTGGCTGCCGAGTTTGTTGTGGAAGGTGACGGATTTCAGGCCCTCGGCCCATTCGTCCATCCCGGCTTTCGCGATGCGCAGGTCGTTTTCCCAGAAGAACTTGGCGTCCGAGAGCCGCGCCGACAGAACCTTGAGGTTGCCCTTCAGGATCGTCTCGCCGTCGTCCGAGGTCTCGCGGTTGGCGACGGTGACGAATTTCTCGATCCGGCCGGTCTTCGGGTTTTTCACCGAAAAGAACTTCTGGTGTTCCTTCATCGAGGTCTGCAGCACCTCGGGCGGCAGGTCGAGGAAGCGTTCGGGGATCGCGCCCATCAGCATGACGGGCCATTCGACAAGGCCCGCGACCTCGGCCAGAAGGCCTGCATCCTCGGCCACTTCCAGACCTTGCGCGAAGGCGGCGGTGGCGGCGTCGTGCCAGATCGCAGCCTCACGCTCGGCGCTGTCCAGCACCACGAAGGCGCGCTTTAGCTTCGCGCGGTAGTCGTCGAAGTTCGTTACCGAAAACGCCGCAGGAGCCATGAAACGGTGACCCTTGGTGGTGGCCCCGGCCTCGATCCCGTCAATGGTCAGGGGAACGATTTGCGCGCCGCCCTCATCGGTCAGGATGCAGATGATCGAATGCAGCGGGCGCACCCAGCGCAGGGAACCAGAGCCCCAGCGCATCGACTTCGGCCAGGGGAAATCGCGCACCACGCGTTCCAGCACCTCGGCCACGATGGCGGCGGCGGGACGGCCCGGCTTTTCGATGACAGCGAAATAGACCTGGCCTTTTTTCTCATCGCGGAGTTCCAGCTGGTCCTTCGTCAGACCCGTTGAGCGCAGGAACCCTTCAAGCGCGGCTGCAGGCGCGTCAGAGCGGGGGCCTTTGCGTTCCTCTCGCACGGCATGGCTTTCCGCCGTCAGCCCCTCGACCGACAGCGCCAGACGGCGGGGCGTGGAAAAGGCGCCCGCGGAGGCGTAGGTCAGGCCCGCCTCGACCAGACCGTCGGTGACGAGTTTCCGCAGATCCTCACGCGCGCGGGCCTGCATGCGCGCGGGGATTTCCTCGGAAAAGAGTTCGATCAGAAGGTCGGGCATGGGATGGTCCTAGAACGACAGGAACAGCTGGATCGCCGCCGCATTCGCCAGATCGACGAAGAAGGCGGTGATCAGCGGCAGGATGACGAAGGCCAGCGGCGAAGGGCCATAACGCTTGGTCACGGCATTCATGTTGGCGATTGCGGTGGGCGTGGCCCCGACAGAGAAGCCGGCGTAACCGGCGGCAAGGACGGCGGCGAAGTAGTCGCGCCCCATCAGCCGGTAGACTGCGAAGAGGGTGAAGGCGATGGCCAGAGCGGTCTGCAGCACCAGCGAGACGACCACCATGGTTCCCATTCCGGCCAGCGTCCAAAGCTGCATCGACATCAGCGACATGGCAAGAAACGTCCCCAGCGCGAAATCGGTGATCAGCGACAGGGTCGGGCTGCGCGGGACCGAGGGCATGGTCGGCGCGACCACGGGCAGCAGGTTGCCAAGGACAATCGAGACCAGCATGCAGGGCACGAAGGCCGGCAGGCGCAGGCCCGCCGCCTGGATCAGGTCATGCAGGGCAAGCCCGATGATGATGGCCAGATGCAGAACGAACATGGTGCGCATCAGGTCTACCGGCGTGATCGCGACCGATTTTTCCTTGTCGAAAGCCAGACCGGCTGCCGGGGCAGCCTCTGGTTGATTGGGCATGAGGTTGCCACGTTCGATCAGCAGGCGCGCGAGGGGGCCGCCGATCAGGGCGCCGATGATCAGGCCGATGGTGGCGGTGGCGATGCCTAGCTCCTGTACACCCGCAATGCCGGTGATCCGGGTGATCTCTGGCGCCCAGGCGATGGTCGTGCCATGGCCGCCAACCAGACTGACCGAGCCCAGAAGGATGCCGATCTGAAACGGCTGGCCAAAGACAAGCGCGGTCAGAATGCCGAGGATGTTCTGGAGAAGCAGCAGAACGATCGTCAGGCCAAGCAGGATCAGCAGGGGCTTGCCGCCCCGGATCAGGTCGGCCAGCCGCGCGTTAAGGCCGATGCCCGAGAAGAAGACGATCAGGAAATAGTCGCGAATCCGAAGGTCGAACTCGATCGGACGGTTCAGCAGCAGGAACAGGCACAGTGTCAGCGCCGCCGCCAGCAACCCGCCTGTCACCGGCTCCGGAATGTTGAAGTCACGCAGCACCTTCACCCGGCGGGTGATCAGGGCGCCGATCAGGAAGACGAGGAAACCAAGCGTCGCCGTCTCGAAATCGGGAACAAGGATCGGCGCGCCACTCATTGCCCGGCCTCGGCGTTCAACTGATGCCAGGCATAGGCGCGACCGTCTGGATAGACGGCGACGACGCGGTCGACGCCCGGTGCAATGTCGTGGCGCGAGAGAAAGGCCAGCGCCTCGCCCCGCTCCAGCGCCTCGCCGATCTCATCGGCGTTGAAGCAGCCAAACCAGCCGGGCGCGTTCAGCGGCACGGGTTTTTCGTAAAGCCGATAGGTCTCGGTCAGCGTGGCTTGCGTCAGCGGCGTGGTGAAGCAGGCACGGAAGCGGAGCGGTGATGAGCTGGCGTCGATGCCAGTGATGTCGGCCACGACGATTGCTTCGGGCGCGTCACCCTCGATCGGGACCAGCGTGATTTCCTGGCCCGGCGTGAAGCTGACCGGGTCGTAATAGGCATAGACCTGCAGCCAGTACATCGCGATCCCCGCGACCAGCCCCGTAATCACGATGAACCCCGCGACGATCTTGCCATTCACCCAAGCACCCCCCCACCGGCCTCGGTGGTGACGAAGGCATCCGCGCAGGCCTTGGCCAGCGCACGAACCCGGCCGATATAAGCCTGCCGCTCGGTCACGGAAATCACGCCGCGCGCGTCGAGCAGGTTGAAGAGGTGCGACGCCTTGATGCACTGGTCATAGGCGGGATGCGCCATGACAATAGTGCGCCCGGCCTTGTCGGGCTGGGGGGCCGAGAGGATGCGTCTGCATTCCTCTTCCGCGTCGATGAAGTGCTGGAACAGCATGGCCGTGTCGGCCTGGTCGAAGTTCCAGCGGGAATATTCCTGCTCGGTCTGGCAGAAAACGTCGCCGTATTTCAATGTGATGGGCGACTGCGGATCGTTGAACGGCATGTCCATGACGTGATCCACGCCCAGCACATACATTGCCAAACGCTCCAACCCGTAGGTCAACTCGCCCGAGACCGGCTTGCAGTCATGACCGCCGACCTGCTGGAAATACGTGAACTGGGACACTTCCATCCCGTCGCACCAGACCTCCCACCCAAGACCCCAGGCGCCGAGGGTCGGGCTTTCCCAGTCATCCTCGACGAAACGGATGTCGTGCAGGCCCATGTCGATGCCGATGGCCTCGAGGCTGCCCAGATACAGCGCCTGAAGGTCAGGCGGCGAGGGTTTGATCAGCACCTGATACTGGTAATAGTGCTGCAGGCGGTTCGGGTTTTCGCCATAGCGTCCGTCGGTCGGGCGGCGAGAGGGCTGGACATAGGCCGCCGCCCAGGGTTTCGAGCCAAGCGCGCGAAGGGTGGTCGCGGGGTGGAACGTCCCTGCTCCGACCTCCATGTCATAGGGTTGCAACACGGCGCAGCCCTGCGCGGCCCAGTAGGCCTGAAGGCGCATCAGAATTTCCTGAAAACTGCGCGGCTGGGCTGGCATTCCGGGGCTCTCCTGCAAAAGCGCCCCTTCCATAGGCGCGGGCGGGGACCGGGTCAATGCGGCGACCGCCGCTCGCCATGAATTGACGTGCATCCGCCGGACTCTCTGCTAGGTTCCCCGCACTTTTATAAAGACGCATGGGAACGGGGCTTACGTGACGACAAGATATTCGGGCCGCCTGGGGTGGCTGGTTCTGGTTTTGGTGACGGCGTTTGGCGCAGCCGGGCAGGCGCAAGACAATACCTGGGTGCAGATCGAGGCGCAGCCGACGCTGGCCGAGGCGAAGGAGCGGGCCGAGGCCTATGCCAGTGCGTTCCCCGATGTCGCGGGTTTTGCCCTGCGTTCCGGCTGGTTCGGCATCGTGCTTGGCCCTTATGCCAGCGAAGAAGCTCAAACGAAACTGACCGACCTGAAACGCGAAAGGCTGATCCCGTCGGACAGTTTCATCGCCTATGGCCGCGATTTCCGTGACCGCTTCTGGCCGGACGAGACGCAAGCTCCGACCCCGGAACTGCAAATTACGGAACCTGTGCCAGAGGCGACGGCCACGTCGCCGCTGCAGGACGAGACGCCGGAACAGGCCCGCGCGACTGAGGCTGCACTTGACAAGGAGGAGCGGCAGGAGTTGCAGACAGCGCTGCAATGGTTCGGCTTTTACGCATCAAGCATAGATGGCGCCATCGGCCCCGGCACACGCACGGCCATGGCCGCCTGGCAAGAGGCGAATGCGGCCGAACCTACGGGCGTCCTGACCACCCGCCAGCGTGACACGCTGGTCGGCGCGCATAAGGCCGCCGTCGCCGAACTGGGCCTGCAAAAGGTCAGCGAGACAGAAGCAGGCATCGAGATCGACCTGCCCATGGCCATGATCGCCTTTGACCGTTACGAGCCGCCCTTCGCCCGGTTCAGCGAAAAGGACGGCAGCGGCGTATCTGTGCTGCTGATCAGCCAACCCGGTGATGAGCCCGCGCTGCGGGGTTTGTACGACTTCATGCAGACGTTGCAGATCGTGCCGCTGGAGGGTGAGCGCAGCCGCACCGAGCGGTCTTTCGAGATTCAGGGCCGCAACGGCGAGATCGAGAGTTTCACCCACGTCGAACTGGCAGGCGGCTTGATCAAGGGCTACACGCTGGTCTGGCCCGTGGGCAATGGCGGGAAAATGGAGCGCGTGCTGGCGGCAATGGAGTCGAGCTTCCGTCCGCTTGGCGACCGCGCGCTGGACCCCGGTCTGGCCCCCATGGACGACGCGCAGCGCGAAGGGATGTTGTCGGGGCTTGAGGTACGCAAGCCGATCCTGTCGCGTTCGGGCTTTTTCATCGACGCCACGGGAACCGTGCTGACCACACCGGACGTGCTGCAATCCTGCGCTCGCGTCACCATCGACGGCGATCAGGAGATGAAAGTCCGCCTGTCGGATACCTCCTCGGGCCTTGCCGTTCTGACGCCCGACCGTCCGCTTTCCCCCCCCGCCGTCGCAAGTTTTCAGCGCGCGGCAGAGCCAGCAGGTGCAGAAGTGGCTGTCGCGGGCTATCCTTTTGAGGGAGAATTGACCTCGCCGACCCTGACCTTTGGCTTGGTCGAGGCATTGCAGGGCCTGGACGGCGAGCCGGGGCTGAAACGCCTCAGCTTGCCCGCCAAGACCGGCGATGCGGGCGGCCCCGTGGTGGATGGCACAGGCGCCGTTGTCGGTATGCTGCTGCCGCGCACCAAAGATGGCACGCGAATCCTGCCACCTGACGTGACCTTTGCGGCCACTGCCGAGGCGATCGAGGCGCGGCTGCTGACCGAAGGCATCACGCTGAACCTTGCGACGCAGCAAGGCGCGCTGCCGCCCGAGGATCTGACGCGGCGGGCGACAGGGATGACGGTGCTGGTGTCCTGCTGGGACTGACGGCGGGAGTCAGCCCCGCCAGAAGCGCGGCAGCAACAGCACGAAGAACGACAGCAGCGCCAGCCGTCCGGCAATCATCGCGACGATCATCATGACCACCGCTGCATCGGGAAAATCGACAAAGGTGCCGGTCGGCGCGACAAGCGGGCCATAGCCGTAGCCGATGTTGCCAAGCGAGGTCCACGCCGCGAAGATCGCGCTTTCGGTATCCACGCCGACCAGTGTCATCGCGACCCCCAGGATACCGATCGACAGAATGTAGCCGCAGACATACAGGATGATGCCGTTCAGCGTGCTGTCATCCACTGTGCGCCCCGCGTATTTCACTGGCGCGATCCGGCTGGGCGTGGCGATCAGGCGCAACTGCGCCGCGATGGCGGCCATCGTCACCTGCACCCGGAACACGCTGAGCGCGCCCGAGCTTGAGGACGAGCAGCCTCCGATGATGCCAAGGGCAAAGGCCACCACCATCGAAAACCCGCCCCAGGTGGCGAAACTGCCCGAGAAAAAGCCCGTGCCGCTCATGATCGAGACGAGGTTGAACAGCGTCTCGCGGAAGGTCGGCTCCAGTTCGCCGCCGAAATGGAAAAGCCGCCAACCGGTCACGGCGATCACCGAGACGGCGATGACGGTCAGATAGCCGCGCACCTGCGTATCCTTCCAGATCGCCTTGGGCGATCCGGTGACCATCTGCAGATAACGCACATAGGGCAGGCTGCCGCAAATCATGAACAGCGTGCCGAAATACTCGCCAAGGCCTGCATGGCCTGTAAAGGAATCGTCCGCCGGCGAAAACCCGCCCGTCGCGATCGACGACATGCCGTTCACCACAGCGTCCAGCGCGGACATGCCGATGACCAGATAGGTCAGGATGCAGATCACCGTCAGCACGACATAGACCCCGGCCAGCGACAGCGCGATGTGGTTGGCGCGCGGCAGCATCTTGCCCAGCGTGTCAAAGCCCTCGGCGCGAAAGAACTGCATGCCACCCACCCGCATGACCGGCAGGAAGGCCAGTGCCACGAAGGCGATGCCAAGCCCGCCAAGCCAGGTGATCATGCCACGCCAAAGGTTGACGCCCGGCGGGATGTAGTCCAGCCCGACCAGCAGCGTTGACCCCGTGGTGGTTATCCCCGATACGGCCTCAAAATAACCTACCAGCGGACTGGCGTGCTGGACGCCCAGAATGATGGGAAGCGCCGCGAATACCGGGACGATCGTCCAGGCAGAGATGGTCAGCAGAAAGGCCTGGCGGACATTCAGGGCCTTGCCCAGAGAGTTTCGCGTGGCCAACGAAAGCAGCCCCCCGAACACGGTCGAGATGAAGGCCGAGACGAGGAAGGACGGGGCGTTGTCCGTCCCCGCGAGCCAATCCACCATGGCGGGCAGCAGCATCAGAACGCCAAGGACGGCGATCATCAGGCCGACGACATAGCCGATGGGGCGCAGATCCAGCATGGCCAGAGGCTTGGCCGCTGGCCTGATTCAAGTCAAGCCGAGTCGCCAGGTGGCCTAGCCTGAGTGGATCAGCGATGCAAAAAGGCGCGGGTCCAGGCTTTCCGCGGCAAAGGTGTCGCCGTGGGTCAGCAGGCTGACCGCATCATGGCTGTGCAGGCTTTCCTGATGACTGGCCACGATGCGGAAATCGCCGATCCGGCAATCCGCCAGCAGCTTTTCGCAGAAGCTGCGCGCAGCATCCTCGACGAAGATCGGATTGGCGGCGTTCAGTTCGGCAAAGGCCTGTTCATCCTCGCGCTTGACCATCACTTGCGTCTCGGTCGGCACGCCTGCACGGGCAAGGTCGATCAGATCCTCGAACCACAGGCAATCGCCGTCCACCACCTCGACCGAAATGCGCGCCACCGACCGCTGCGAATGCGGCGTCGCCAGTTGCCCTCGTTCGCGCCGGGCATGTTCTGACAGTTCCAGTGAGCAGGGGCAGGTCGAGGAATAGACGTAGTCGAGGTGCATGATCTTCTTGCGCTGCCCGTCACGGTCGACCAGTTCCAGCGCAATGTCGTAATACTGCCAGCCGGACAGGCCCGAACGCAGCGAGGGTAAGCGGACAGGGAAGGAGAAGCGCATCTGAATGCGGGCGTCGAAGCTGTCGAGGTCGCGCTTGTAGTCGTCCAGCGCCGCCTCGATCACCTCGAAGCTGAAGCTTTCTTCGGCATGGGCATAGAAGGACCGCATGATGCGGCTCATGTTGATGCCCTTTTTCTCGGCCTCCAGGCTGACCGTGCCGGTCACGCTGGTTTCCAGCAGAAGGTCGGCGGCATCGCGGGTGTGATAGCGGATCGGCAGGCGGAAGTTCGAGATGCCGACATGCTGGATCTGACGCTGCGCGCCCACGATCAGACTGGCGGGGCCATTCTGCAGGTCGGGCAGTGTGGCCTTGTAGGCCTCATCCACCGCGAATTCCTCGGGATAGGCGCGGCTCAGCGCGGGATATCCATCGCGCGACGACAAGAGTGCGACCGACGCGTCCAACGACGGTGCTGCGGTGTCCGGCGGCGTTTCCGCCCACCGGCGCAACACCGCAAGCGCCGCCTCGGCCTCATCGCGCGACGGCTTGCGATCGCCAACCGGTGTCTGGATGTTCATGACGGGCCCCCTTCAGGTCGCATGACGGACAGGCTGCACTATGTGGGGCGTCAAACCCCATCGGTCCACCCTTACCGAACTATTTTCTGCAAGAAGCGCCACTGTATCATCTTTGCCCACGGGATGCGCGGCCACCTTGCCTGTCCCGGCAGGTGGCCAGCGAAATGGGGATAGGCGCAGGAGTGATCCTGCGCCTATGTTAGTAGCCTAAGCTGGGAATTTGGCTTATCCCGATCAAAATCCGACTGTCTTGACCAGTTTTGATTTGGAGCCTTCCCGCTCGTCTTTCGTCAGAAACATCAGAAACTTGATGGCGAAAAGCCACCGCCAGTTCCACCGGAGATGGCCCTACCGATTGCCCCACTGATAAGACTGGCGGTTTGGGCCGAGGCGAGTGGGGCCGCAGTCGATACGACGTGCTTCGTGACTGCCTGAGCCTCTTTCTTGCTCGAGTATGTGGCAGAACCAGCGGAAGTGGTTGTATCGCCGATGGTAACCGACGCCTTCACGGTGTTTCCTTGTTGCTTCACCGTGACATCAACATCTTCGCCCGTCTTGGCTTTGGCACTCACCGTCACCGTAACATCGCCGTTGCTAGTGACTTTCGCCTTGCAGGCCGACGCGCATTCCAGCGACTGGGCGAATTCCTTCGCCTCTTCCTTGGCTGTCTTCTGATCTGTCACAGTCCCAGTAGCGGGTGTGGACATCGTCGACACGCCAAAGCTCGACGGTTCATTCTCGCTCTTACCGCCACGGTCCTCGTTGAGTTCAAAGGACGCCGGACGATTTATTGCGACGTCAGGTATCGCCTCATCGGGAGTATCAGGCGAGAATGGGAGGTCGGGTGCCGCAGCCACCGGCCCGGGCGCGCTCGGACCAGGATCAGCCGGGCCGGGGTCCGACGGCGCCGAACCACCCGGCCCAGGTCCGCCAGGGCCAGGATCGGGCGTATCGTCGGGACCGGGATCGCCGAAATCGGGTCCTGGCGCACCGCCACCCGGAGGCGAATAGGGGTCATCGGGGCCGCCGGGCATTTCGGGGGCGTCCTGCGCGGCGACGCTGCCACCTATCGACAGGCCATGCGGGGTAACTTTCAACGACATCGGCGTGGCGGCACAAAGCGCGGCCAGCGATACGGACAGCACAGCGCTGCGGTATCCGGTAAACAGGAACACCCTCGATCATCCTCATGCAATGGATCTAGTCCGCTGTATGGGATGACCGCGATTAATGGCGAAGCGGTGACCTCGCTTCGCCAAATTTCGTGTTGTTTTGCAGTAGGATAGCGGCAGAAGCCGCCAATTCAGCTTTAGACTTTATCCAGCGCCTGTTTCAGGTCCATGATCAGGTCGCCCGCATCCTCCAGCCCCACCGACAGGCGGATCAGGCCGGGCGTGATGCCAAGCTTTGCCTTTTGCTCATCGGGCAGACGCTGGTGCGTCGTCGTCGCAGGATGGGTGGCGATGGTTTTCGCATCACCAAGGTTGTTCGAAATCTTGATGATCTCCAGCGCATTCATGAAACGGAACGCAGCCTCTTTCCCGCCCTTGATATCAAAGGCGAGCAGCGTGCCGCCAGACCCCATCTGCCGCGCAGCCAGTTCGGCCTGCGGGTGATCGGCTAGCCCCGGAAAGATCACGCGGGACAGGCGTTTGTCATCCTTCAACGCTTCGGCGATGCGCAGCGCGCCGTCCGCCATGGCTCGACAGCGCAGGTCCAACGTGACCATCCCGCTGAGCATCACCCAGGCGGTAAAGGGGCTCATCGAGCCGCCGGTATGCTTCATGTAGGGTTCAAGCACCTTGCGGATGAAGTGCTGCGTGCCGCAGACCACGCCACCCAGCGCCCGCCCCTGCCCGTCGATGTGCTTTGTCGTGGAATAGACGATCACATCCGCGCCCTGCTCGACCGCGCGGGAAAACACGGGCGTCGCAAAGACGTTGTCCACGATGACCAGCGCACCCGCGGCATGAGCGATCTTTGACACCGCCTCGATATCAATGATCTCCAGCGTCGGGTTCGACATGGATTCAAAGAACACGGCCTTGGTTCCCGGCGTCACCGCTGCGCGCCACTGGTCCAGGTCGGTGCCATCGACAAAGACCACCTCGACGCCGAAGCGGGCCAGAACCTCTTCCAGCACATAGAGGCAACTGCCGAACAGCGCGCGGCTGGACACCACGCGGTCGCCCGCGCGCAGCAGAGAGGTCAGCGCGCCGTTGACCGCCGCCATGCCGCTGGCCGTAGCGAAGGCGTCCTCGGTGCCCTCGATCGCCGCGATCCGCTCTTCGAACATCCGCGTCGTGGGGTTGCCGTAGCGGGCATAGATGAATTCGTCCGGCCCGGCCTGGATGAACCGCGCCTCGGCCTGTTCCGCACTGTCATAGGCAAAGCCCTGCGTCAGGAAAATGGCCTCGGCCATCTCGCCGTACTGGCTGCGACGGCTGCCCTCATGCACCAGTTGCGTGCGGCGGTTCCAGTCCTTGCTCATGCGCCTAGCCCTTTCGCGCAACAAAAAACCCCCGGCCGATAAGAGGCGTCGGGGGTCCATCTGGCCCTGACCTCTTTAGCGGTTTGTTTAACGTGGCCCGCAATCCGGTACAAAGCGCCACGGTGGTTGGCATACGCCCAAGCCGCGGGACCGTCAACGGGGCTTCGTTACAGTGCTGCAACGCAGCTTTCACCGACCTGTCGCAAGAGTTGGGTAGCTTTGGTGCAGGTTCCACCAGATTTCGGTATCGCCCAATGCCGCTAGTGCAGGTCACCGCCGAAGGCCCGAAAGCTTCGTTCGACCACGAAGCTCTTCGCGCCGCCTTGGCCGATCTGCCCTGCGGCGCGCCGGTGGTGGTCATGATCCACGGCTTCCGCTTTGCCCCCGGGGTTGGGCGCCATTGTCCGCATACCCACATCCTGTCGCTCACCCCCAACCGCGCCGATCCGACCGCCATAAGCTGGCCCCGCCACCTGCGCCTTGGCGGGCGCAATGCCGGACTAGCGCTTGCCTTTGGTTGGTGGGCGCGTGGCACGATCTGGCACGCGCATCGCGAGGCGGCCGAGGCGGGTCTGGCGCTGGCATCGCTTGTCGCAACAGTTCGTGAGATCGACCCCTCGCGCAGCGTTGATATTCTGGCGCATTCGCTTGGGGCGCGGGTCGTGCTGTCAGCCTTGCCGCTGGTCGAGGCGGGCGCCTTTGGCCGAATCATCCTGATGGCCGCCGCCGAGTTTCGTGCGCAGGCCGAGGCGGCAATCGACAGTCCGGCGGGCCTGCGGGCCGAGGTGGTGAATATCACCACACGCGAGAACGATATGTTCGATCTCTGCATAGAAACACTGATTTCTGCCGGTGCTGAGTGCTGCGTGGGGCATGGTTTGTCCAAGCCCCGCGCGAACTGGCTGGACCTGCAGATCGACCGGCCAGAGACCGTTTCGGCTCTTGCAGGTCTCGGCTTCCGCCTCGCCCCCCGCCGCAACCGGGTCTGCCACTGGTCACCCTACATGCGCCCTGGCGTGTTCCACCTGTACCGCGCCATACTGAACCGGGAAATCAGCCCCGCCCTGCTGCGCGCGCACCTGCCCGCGGGGCAAGAGGCCCGCTGGGCCCGGCTGTGGCCCGCCCTGCCCGCCTTCCCCCGCTTGCCTCTGCCCGGCAATCCGGCATGATGACCTCCCACGTGGAGGCAACCCATGACCGACCCCATTCAGCTTTACTACTGGCCCACGCCGAACGGCTGGAAGATCACCATCGCGCTGGAAGAGATGGGCCTGCCCTACAAGGTCAATTTCGTGAACATCGGCGCGGGCGAGCAGTTCGAACCGGACTTCCTGAAGATCGCGCCCAATAACCGGATGCCCGCGATCATCGACCCGAACGGGTCGGACGGCGCGCCGATCTCGATCTTCGAATCCGGCGCGATCCTGCAATACTTGGGCCGCAAGACCGGCAAGTTCTACGGCAAGACCGAACGCGACCGCGTGACGATCGAGCAATGGCTGATGTGGCAGATGGGCGGCGTCGGCCCGATGGCCGGTCAGGCGCATCACTTCCTGACCTACGCGCCCGCCTTGGATCCGCCGCAGGATCTGCCCTATGCCAAGGACCGCTACCGGCGCGAGGTGAACCGGCTGTACGGCGTTCTGGACCGCCAGCTGAAGGGCCGCGATTTCGTGGCCGGAGACCTGTCGATTGCCGATTTCGCGATCTGGCCCTGGACGCGCAACTGGAAGGGGCAGCAGCAGGCGCTGGACGACAAGCCCGATCTGGCCCGCTGGTTGGCGGCGATGGAGGCGCGGCCCGCCGTGCAGCGCGGCATCGCGGTTGGCGCGGAGCTGCGCAACAACAGCACCACGGATCGGAAGGCGCAGGAAATCCTGTTCAAGCGCTGATCCAGTCCAAACACAATTGCGCGCTAGGCTGAAACAGCCCCTTGTGGCAGGGGTCTGCCATGCTTTTTTGCGCGCTGAACAGACCTAACGATGCCCCGCCATGACTGACACACCCAGAAACCGCCCCCGACACCGCCTGCGCCTTATGACGAGGATCGTTTTCGGCCTTGCGCTGCTTGGTGCAATCGCCTGGGCAGCCAGTGGCCGGATGAGCACCGGAACCCTTGGCGACCCGATGATTTTCCTGCCGGGCAGCGAGCGCGCCTCTGCCGCGATCTTCCTGCTGTCCGACATGAACGGATGGGACGCCGATGAGGATCGCGCGGCCTTCGCCCTGCAGAAACAGGGTGCTATCGTCATGGGGGTGGACCTGCCGACCTACCTTGCGACGCTGGAGGCTCGGACGCAGGACCAGTGCCTGTATCTCGTCTCGGACATCGAGCGGCTGAGCCACGAGGTGCAGCGCAGCTTCGGAGCCTCTGACTACCGTCTGCCAATCATCGCCGGGCAAGGCGACGGCGGGGCCATGGCGCTGGCCATCGCCGCGCAGACGCCTGCCTCGACCCTTGGCGGCACCATCGCCGTCGATCCCCCTGCCGATATTCCGCTGGAGCGCCCGCTCTGCACCCCCGCCGACCGCAGGGAGGACAAGAAGGGCGAGGTCTATATGCTGACCAAAGGCCCCTTGCCCGATCCTGTCACAGTCGTGCTGACCTCCGCCGCGCCCAGCGACGGTCGGCAGCACGCAGACATTTTGCGCGACAAATGGCCGGCAATCCAGATCCGCGATTTCTCGGGCGCGGCCATCGACGCGCTGACGCAGGCGCTGAAACCTGCGCCCGATCCGCTGGCGGGCGGGCCGCTGGCAGGCCTGCCGCTGACGCTGCTGGACGCACAGCCGACGCATGACGCGATGGCGCTGGTCCTGTCCGGCGACGGCGGCTGGCGCGATCTGGACAAGACGATCGCCGAGAATCTGCAAAAGCAGGGTATCCCCACGGCAGGCCTCGATTCCCTGCGGTATTTCTGGAACGAACGCAGCCCCGAGGAAACCGCCGCCGACCTGTCCCGCATCCTTGACGAGTTGCGAAAACGCTGGAAGGTGCGCCATGTCGCGCTCATCGGCTACAGCTTTGGCGCCGACGTGCTGCCCGTCACGATCCGCACGATGGACAAGCCGCATCAGGACATGCTGACCCAGGTGTCGCTCCTGGGCCTTTCGGAAAAGGGCAGCTTCCAGATCTCGGTCGGCGGCTGGCTGGGCCTCCTGCCCTCGGCAGGGGTCGAGACCCTGCCTGACCTGCAACAGATGGACCTGTCGCGCGTCCAGTGCTTCTATGGCAAGGACGAACCCGACAGCGCCTGTCCTGGACTTTCGGGCACCAAGACCGAGCTGATCGAGACTTCGGGCGGCCATCATTTCGATGGCAACTATGCGAGACTGGCCGATGACATTGTCGCGGGGTTGCAGCGCCGGTCGGAGTAGTAAACCCGCCCATCCCGTTCGTCGCGCTGTGGGATCAATCTACATCAACTGCCGGCATCAAGCACAAGCATTTTAAGGGAAAGAACCTCGCCTCAACTGCGTCAAAATTGATCTCTAAAGAGATGGCAGTCTATCGCCGTGAGGGGCATTGTGCTCGAGAGCGCGTCATTCAAGACAGTCTCAATTGAAGAACTCAAGTCAAGCGTTGGCTCGATCTTCTACTTGTGGACCTTAGTCGAGCGCGCGCTTTGCGCGGGAATCGAGACTCTAAACGGAGAGGTCAGCAAGAAAGAGCAGCATACCATCAGCCGGAAGATCGTTCGCTGGGAAAGTCTTCAGGCTGCGGCCCGCGCTCAGCGACCCGAACATGACGCGCTGGTTTCGGAGGCCATCAAACGCCTGAATCAGGCATTGGAGATCAGGAATCGTATCGCACATGGTCTGGACTCGTTTACGCCTGATCCGTTCGGACGCAGCGGAAACCCCCATCTTGGCACTACGCTGAACGGCGTGAAGCGCGCTTTGCCATATGACGATCTAGAGCAGGTAATGCGCAAACTGTACTTTCTGACCCTGACCATCCGCATGTTAAGCGAAGCCGCAAACGAAACGGATCCGATCAGGGCAGGAAAGACATACTTGGCCATCAGGACAAACTGTCTTCCCTAGCCCCGGATAAGAGCCTTCGCCTATCTGGTCAGGCCCCGTCCGTCCCCTCATCCTCATCGCGGCCATAGCGCTCCAGCAGCTTGCCTTGAGTCATGAAGAACAGGAACAGCGCGGCGGTCAGGCCGAAGGTCTTGAACGTCACCCAGGCATCCGTGCTCATCGTGCGCCAGATCACCTCGTTGGCGATCGCCAGGCCGAAGAAAAAGATGGTGATCCGCCTGGTCAGGATCATCCAGCCTTCGGGCGCCATGGGCAAAGCCTCGTCCATCACCAGTTTCAGATAGCTCTGGCCACGCAAAAGCCCGAAGCCCAGTATTCCCGCGAACAGCAGGTAGATCATCGTGGGTTTCATCTTGAAGAACCGCTCGTCGTTCAGCCAGACCGACAGCCCGCCGAACACGATCACCAGCACCAGCGTGGCGATCTGCATCTTCGACAGCTTTCCCGTCAGCTTCCACAGGATCAGGGTCGAGATCAGCATCAGCGGGATGAACAGCGCGGTCATCAGGATGAAGCCGTGGTATTCGGTCCCGCCCCAGGTAAAGGTCGCATCCTTCAGCCGGCCATAGCCGACGAAGAAGATGATGATCGGCCCCAGTTCCAGAACCAGTTTCAGGATCGGATTGATCTTGCGCGCGGCCAAACGACTATCCCCCGAGAAGCGTCAGCGCCCCAACTAGGATAGTTGCCGGCACAAATCCAGCGACCTTCTGGGAATGAAAGACGTTGAGGCAGATCATCGCGCTTTACGCGTCGATTCCGACCAGCGCGCGGGCAAAATCCTGCGGATCGAAGGGGGCAAGATCGTCGATCTGCTCGCCCACGCCGATCGCGTGGATCGGCAGACCGAACTTGTCGGCCAGCGCGACCAGAACGCCGCCCTTGGCCGTGCCGTCCAGCTTGGTCATCACAAGGCCTGACACATCGGCGATCTTGCGAAAGATATCCACCTGCGTCAGCGCGTTCTGGCCAGTCGTTGCATCCAGCACCAGAAGCGTGTTGTGCGGGGCCGAGGGGTCTTTCTTGCGGATCACACGGACGATCTTGGCCAGTTCTTCCATCAGGTCGGCGCGGTTCTGCAGACGACCTGCGGTGTCGATCATCAGAAGGTCGGCGCCTTCGGCCTCGGCCCTGGTCATCGCGTCGAAGGCCAGGCTGGCCGGGTCCGATCCTTCGGGAGCGGTCATGACCGGAACACCGGCGCGCTTGCCCCAGATCTGCAACTGCTCGACGGCCGCCGCGCGAAAGGTATCACCCGCCGCGATCACCACCGATTTCCCGGCGGCACGGAACTGGCTGGCGAGTTTCCCGATGGTCGTGGTCTTGCCCGACCCGTTGACACCCACCACCAGCACCACCTGCGGGCGCTTGGGGTAAAGCGGCATCGGCCGGGCCACCGGCTCCATGATGCGCGCGATCTCGGAGGCGAGCGCGCCCTTGATCTCATCCGTCGTCACGCGGCGGCCCATCCGGCCCTCGGCCAAATTGGCTGTCACGCGCAGCGAGGTATCGACGCCCATGTCGGCGGCGATCAGAACCTCTTCCAGGCTTTCCAGCATGGCATCGTCCATCACGCGCGCCGCCTGTTGCTGGCCCATCAGGCGCCCGATCAGGCCCGGCTTCTGCTGCTGCTCAGGTTCTGGCGCGATGGCGACGGGGGCCTCGGCCACCACATCGTCCAGACCCTTCGCGATCTTGTCCGAGGACCGGAACATCCGCTCGCGCAACTTGCTGAAGAAAGCCATATGCCCGCCTAAAGCCCGTCCATCGGGCATGGCCTCTCACCTAGTCGCTTCCACGCAAAAGGGGAAGGGTCGGGCGGCAACGCAGTGGGGTGCCCAACCGTGGGGCGGCCGAACGCCCCCCGGCATTGCCCAGCACCTTGTTCCCGGCACGACGGCAACACCAAACGCACCTCGCAAAACCCGTGGGACATAGGCCGTGCTACTCCGTTAAGCTAGGCGCAAACCCAAAAGACCAGACCCGGATGCCCCTTCACCCTGCCCTGCTCCGCTTCGCAACTTCCAGCCTCACCCCAGCGCCACTGCTGATCCTCGGGGCAGCCTTCGGCGGGGTCTGGATCTGGGCCGCGCTCATCTACATCACGGTTTTCGCCGCCCTCATGGATCGGCTTGCCCTGCCCGCTGCGGCAAAAGCGGATATGGATGCCGAGTTTCCCGCAGGCGACGGCCTGCTGATCGCCCTCGCCATCGCGCACATGGTCCTGCTGCCGCTTGGCGTCCTGTCCGTCGCGGGCGAAGCGGCTCCGAAGGGGGCGGAGCGCATCGCCGCCTTCATCGCCTTTGGCCTCTGCTTCGGCCAGATCACCAACCCGGTGGCGCATGAGCTGATCCATCGCGGGAACGCCTGGCTGAACCGGCTGGGTGTCCTGCTTTACATAACCCTGCTTTTTGGTCACCACGCCTCGGCGCATCGCCATGTCCACCACCTCCACGTCGGCACCGCGCGCGATCCGAACAGCGCCCGCCGGGGCCAGAGCTTCTATGCCTTCGCCCCACGCGCCTGGATCGGCTCCTTCCGTGCCGGGCTGACTGCCGAGAACGCCCGGCCACGCCACGGCATTCATCCCTACGCGATCTACCTTGGCGGCGCGGCGATCTGCTGCCTGCTGGCGCTGCTGGTCGCGGGCTGGCCGGGCCTTTTTGCCTACCTTGGCCTTGCCCTTTACGCCACGAACCTGCTGCTGCTGTCGGATTACGTCCAGCACTACGGCCTGACACGCGCGCTGCGCCCCGACGGGCGGCCCGAGCGCATCGGCCCGCAGCATTCGTGGAACGCAAGCCAGCCCTTCAGCGCCGCGATGATGCTGAACGCGCCGCGCCATTCCGACCATCACGCCCATCCCTCGCGTCCCTATGCCGCGTTGGCCCTGCCGCCACAGGCCCCTCGCCTGCCACGCTCGCTGCCTGTCATGGCGACCGCCGCGCTGATCCCGCCGCTGTGGCGGCGGATCATGCACCCGCGCCTCGACCGTCTGGCGCAAAGCTCACGCGAAAGCGATGGGGCCGGGGCTGGTGCGTTGGGGACCGATCTGGCAATCTTGCCGCATGGCTGATCTTTCCCGCCTTTTGCCCCTGATCCTGATGCTTGCGCTGCCGGCAAATGCCGCCGACGCACCCATGAGCGTGTCCGAGTTCGAGGCCTTTTCCACCGGCAAGACGCTGACCTATGCGCTGGGTGGCGAAATCTACGGCGCCGAGCAATACCTGCCCGGTCGCAAGGTCGTCTGGGCTTTCAAGGGCGAGGAATGCCGTCGCGGCTGGTGGTTCGAGAAGGGCAATGAGGTCTGCTTCATCTACGAGCAGGACGGAGAGCCGCAGTGCTGGACCTTCATGAAGGGCGCCAGCGGCCTGCGCGCCCATTTCGCGGGCGACCCGGACGGCGCGGAACTGGCCGCGGTCTCGGAAAGCAATCAGCCGCTTACCTGCGCCGGGCCTGATCTGGGGGTTTGACCCCGCTTCTTCTTGGCTCAAATATCCCACGGGGGGTGAGGAGCGATCAGAAATCTTCCAGTGGAAGATTTCCGCGAAGAACGCCCGGCCCGTGGCCGGGCCTGGACTGGGGGTGTGAAACCCCCGCTGCGCCGCTAGTTCAGCACGAAATCGACCGGCTTCAGCGGCTCGGGCGCCTTCAGCCCAAGATGCGGTGCAAGGCTGATCTCAACCGTCCGGCACATGGCATCCAGCGGCAGCGCGTTCAACGTATCGCCAAAGGGATGGGCCAGTTCCTCGGTCACTTCGGCCAACCCGAAGAACATATAGGCGATGATGCCGACGAACAGCGGCGTCAGCCAGCCAACCGGTTCGATCAGCGCAAAGGGGATCAGCAGGCAGTAAAGATAGGACGTGCGAAAGATCAGCAGCGAATAGACGTAAGGCAGCGGGGTCGTGGCGATCCGCTCGCATCCCGCCTGGTTCAACGCGATGCTGGACAGGCGCGAGGTCAGCGTGCGCGCACCGAATCCGTCGATCCTCTCGACCCGGTAGGCATCGGCGATCTCGGCCCCCATCATGTCCAGCGCCGCACAGGGCGGATGCGGCGCGCCCGTGACATTGGCCAGCGCAGCCCGCAGCGCCGTATCCGCAGCCGCATCAACCGGCAGACGGCGCAGGTTAAGCCGGTGCAGATGCAGGAAGGCCAGCGACAGATGGATCAGCCGCAGGCGCGTCGCATCGTCCTGCACAAACGTCTCGGCCTCTCTCGCAAAGCTGCGCAGGTCGGCGATCAGCCCGCCCCACAGCCTGCGCGCCTCCCACCAGCGGTCATAGGCGGCATTGTTGCGGAACCCCAGGAACAGCGACAGCGCCACGCCAAAGACGGCGAAGGGCGTGGCATTTATATGCGCCATGGGCAGCACCATACGGTCAATCGCGAGGATGGCTGCGGAGAATGCCATCAGCCCGATCAGCGTCCAGGCGATATGCGGCAAGACCGACCCTCTGATGGCAAACAGCAGTTGCCAGGGTCCGGGCTTGTCGCGAACGATCATAGCGCGCGCCAGCCTATGTCGCGGCGGCAGAACCCGCCGGGCCAGTCGATGCGGTCAACCATCGCATAGGCCTGTTCCTGCGCCTCTTGCAGGCTCTCCCCCCGCGCAGTGACGTTCAACACGCGACCGCCACTGGCCACGATGCGCCCGTCGCGCTCGACCGTGCCCGCATGAAACACCATGTGCTTGCTGTCCTCGGGCAGTTCCTCCAGCCCGCGGATCTGGCTGCCCTTGGCATAGTCGCCGGGATAGCCCTGCGAGGCCATGACCACGGTCAGCGCGTGATCCTCGGCCCAATTCACCTGCGCCTCGGCCAGCCGCCCTTCGGCGCAGGCGAGCAGCAGGTCCAGCGCCTGCGCCCCAAGCCGCATCATCAGCACCTGGCATTCCGGATCACCAAAACGGGCGTTGTACTCGACCAGCCGCGCCCGACCATTCTCGATCATCAGACCCGCATAGAGCACGCCCTGATAGGGCGTGCCGCGCCGGGCGAGTTCCGCCACGGTCGGCTTCACGATCTCGTCCAATGCCTGCGCCGCGATCGCATCGGTCAAGACCGGTGCAGGGGAATATGCGCCCATGCCGCCGGTATTCGGCCCCCCGTCACCGTCGAAGGCGCGCTTGTGGTCCTGCGCGGTGCCGATGGGCAAGACGTTCACGCCATCGGTCAGGATGAAGAAACTCGCCTCTTCGCCACCCATGAACTCTTCGATGACGACCTCGGCCCCAGCCGCGCCGAACTGGCCACCGAACATGTCGTCGATGGCGGCCACCGCCTCGGCCTCGGTCATGGCGACGACCACACCTTTGCCGGCGGCCAGACCATCGGCCTTGACCACGATCGGCGCGCCCTTCTCAGCAACATAGACCCGCGCCGCAGCCGCATCGGTAAAGCGCCCCCAGGCGGCGGTCGGCGCACCGCAGGCATCGCAAACCTCTTTCGTAAACGCCTTCGACGCCTCCAGCTGCGCCGCCTCTGCCGAAGGCCCGAAGGTCAGGATACCCGCCGCACGCGTCGCATCCGCCACCCCTGCCGCCAAGGGCGCCTCCGGCCCGACCACCACGAAGTCAATCGCGTTGGCCTCGCAGAACGCCGTCACCGCCGCCCCGTCGAGAATGTCGAGGTTCGCACATTCCGCCAGCATCGCAATGCCCGCATTCCCCGGCGCCACGATCAGCCGGTCCGTCTTGGGATTCTGCGCAATGGCCCAGGCCAGCGCATGTTCGCGCCCACCGCTGCCCAGGATGAGGATGTTCATATGCGCGTCCCGCTTGGCCTTTGCCTGGCTGCGTTCTAAGGTCTTGGTCCCGCGATCACAAGCAGGCGAGACTAGGAAGCGATGAGCGATCTGTTCGAAGACCCCGCCCCTGCTGGCAATGCCCCGGAATTCACCGTTTCCGAACTGTCGGGCGCGGTGAAGCGGGTAATCGAGGGCGAATTCGGACTAGTCCGCGTGCGTGGAGAGATCGGCCGCGTCTCACGTCCGGCCTCGGGGCACTATTACTTCGACCTGAAGGACGACCGTTCGGTTCTGGCCGCGATCACCTGGAAGGGGCAGATCTCAAAGCTTCAGGTCAAGCCGGAAGAGGGGATGGAGGTGGTCGCCACGGGCCGCCTGACCACCTTCCCCGGCCAGTCGAAATACCAGATGATCGTCGAGGGTATCGCCCCCGCCGGCATGGGCGCATTGATGGCGCTGCTGGAGAAGCGGCGGATCAAGCTGGCCGAAGAGGGGCTGTTCGATGCTAACCGCAAGGTGGCGATCCCCTATCTGCCGCAGGTGATCGGCGTCGTCACCTCGCCGTCCGGCGCGGTGATCCGGGACATCCTGCATCGCATTCGCGACCGCTTCCCCCGCCATGTGCTGATCTGGCCTGTCCCCGTGCAGGGCGAACGCTGTGCGCCCGAGGTGGCGGCGGCGATTCGGGGCTTTAACGCACTGACCCCCGGCGGGGGGGTGCCGCGGCCCGATGTCATCATCGTCGCACGGGGCGGCGGCTCGCTGGAAGATCTCTGGGGTTTCAACGAGGAAGTCGTCGTGCGGGCCGCCGCCGACAGCGTGATCCCCCTGATTTCTGCCGTTGGGCACGAAACCGATACGACGCTGATCGACTTCGCCGCCGACCGCCGCGCGCCGACCCCTACGGCGGCGGCAGAAATGGCGGTGCCGGTCAGGCTGGACCTTGTGGCGACCGTCGATGGCCAGGGCGCGCGTCTGTCCCGCGCCGTTGCCCATGGCGTTGCCCTGCGCGGCCAGCGCCTGCGCGATCTGTCGCGCGCCCTGCCCCGGCTTGACGCGCTGATGCAGGCCCCGGCGCAGCGGCTGGACCTGTGGTCGGGCCGTCTGGGTGGGGCGTTGGGCCTCGCGGCGGCGCGAAAGCGGACGACGTTCGAACGGATTTCCGGGCGGCTGCAGCCGCAGGCACTCGCGCACCTTGCTGCACGCAAGTCACAGCAACTGGCCGCAGAGGTCCGCGCGCTGACCGCCGTGGCCGACCGGCGGATCGAGCGCAAGAACGCCGAGTTCACCGCACTCTCCGCCCGCCTCGCCCCGGCGCTGACGCGCCTGATCGGTGATGCAGAGCGCAAGGCGGCGGACGGGCGGACCCGGCTCGACGCGCTGGGGCTACGGCTGGATACGGCCCCGGCGACCAAACTCAAACGCCTGACCGACAGGCTGGAGGCGCTGGACCGCACCCGGACCAGCCTTGGCTATGCCGAAACGCTGGCCCGCGGTTTCGCCATCGTCCGGGGAGATGGCCATCTCGTGACCACCAGGACCGCAGCCGAAGCGGCGACATCGCTGGAGATCGAATTCCGCGACGGGCGGTTGGCACTGGGGCCGAAGCCGAAGAAGCCCGGCACCGGAAAGCCGGGCCCCGATCAGGGCACGTTGTTCTGACTGCCGGCACGTCCTGTCAAAGGACTGCAGCGCAAGTATTTGCAGACAGCCGGGAAATCCGCAGCCCTACTCCGCCACCGTCGCCAGCCAGTCCATGATCGCGGGCCGCGCCGTTGCCTCTCCAGTGGCGATGACGCGGTCGATCACGCCGCGCGCCTCGTGCAGGTCGGCGCGACGGATCAGGCTTTTGACCGGACCGATCGAGGCAGGCCGCATCGACAGAGAACGCAACCCCATGGCGGCAAAGGCCACCGCCTCGATCGGGCGACCGGCATCCTCGCCGCAGAAGGACAGCGGCGTTTCGCTGTCATCGCAGCGCTGCACGATCTGGCCGATGAAGCGCAGGAAGGCGGTGTTCAGCGTGTCATAGCGGCGGCGCACCAGTTCATTTTCGCGGTCTGCGGCGAAGAAGAACTGCTTCAGGTCGTTGCCACCTATCGAAATGAAATCGACCATGTCGAAGAAGGCCTTGGGGGCATAAGCAAGGCTAGGGGTTTCGAGCATCGCGCCGATCTCGACGGACGAGGGCACCGGATGGCCGAGGGCCGCTTCGCGATCCAGCTCTCGCAACAAATGCTCGCGCGCGGTGGTGAATTCCTCCATCTGCGCGATGAAGGGGAACATCACGGTCAGGTTGCGCCCGTTCGCGGCGCGGATCAGCGCCTGCAACTGCATGCGCAGCACGCCGGGCTTGTCCAGACCGACGCGGATCGCGCGCCAGCCCATCGCCGGGTTCGGCTCATCCTGCGGCTTCATATAGGGAAGCACCTTGTCCGAGCCGATATCCAGCGTTCGGAAGGCCACCCGCCGCCCCTTGGCGGCATCCATGACCCGCGCGTAAAGCCGCGCCAGTTCGGCGCGTTTCGGCATCTGGCTGCGGATCAGGAATTGCAATTCGGTGCGGAACAGGCCCACACCCTCGGCCCCCGATCCTTCCAGCGAAGGCAGATCGGCCATCAGCCCCGCATTCATGTGCAGCGAAATCACGGTGCCGCATTTCGCCTGAGCGGGCAGGCCGCGCAGCGAAGCGTAGCGTTTCTGCGCCTCTGCCTGCATCGCGATCTTGTCGCGGAAGGCGCGGCTGACGGTTTCCTCTGGCCGCAGGTGGACGATGCCCTGATCGCCGTCGACCAGGATCGGATCGCCGTTCAGAGCCTCGGACTTGATGCGTTCGGCATGGATGACCAGCGGGATCGCCAGCGCGCGGGCAACGATCGCCGCGTGGCTGCCGACCGAGCCTTCCTCCAGCACGACGCCGCGCAACTTGCGACCGTATTCCAGAAGTTCACCTGGGCCGATATTGCGGGCGACGAGGATAGGGTCGTCGGGCATGGCCGCGCCCGTGTCCTTGCCCTGTCCGGTCAGGATGCGCAGCAAGCGGTTCGAGATGTCGTCAAGGTCGTGGAGCCGTTCACGCAGGTAGGTGTCGCCGACCTGCTCCAGCCGCGCCCGCGTGGTGCCTTGTTCCTTTTCCACCGCCGCCTCGGCCGAGAGGCCCGCCTGGATGTCCTCTTCCATCCGGCGCAGCCAGCCACGCGAATGGGCGAACATGCGATAGGCCTCCAGCACCGCGACCTGATCCTTGTCGAGCGTTTCGACGGAAAGGAGGTCGTCGATGGAGACGCGCAACTGGCGCACGGCGGCCCGCAGACGTTCGGTTTCCTGGATCGGATCGTCGGCGACGGGGTTCGTCACGACGACACGGGGTTCGTGCAGCCAGACGCGCCCCTCGGCTGTGCCCTCCTGCCCGGTGCCGCCGCGGAACATCACCGGCTGCTTGTGCTTGGCCGACATGGCCTCGCCCTCTCCGATGAAGGCGCCAAGCTCGGTCATCTCGGCCAACACCATGGCGACGACTTCCAGCGCGTAGACCTCGTCCTCGGAATACTGTCGCGCATCCTTGGACTGGACGACCAGCACGCCCAGACGTTCGCCGACGCGCTGGATCGGCACGCCGAGGAAGGACGAAAAGATTTCCTCGCCCGTCTCGGGCATGAAGCGGAAGCCCTTTTCACCCGGCGCATTGCCGGTGTTGACCGGCGTTGCGGTGCGCGCCACGCGGCCCACCAGACCCTCGCCCAGCTTCATCCGGGTCTTGTGGACAGCGTCGCGGTTCAGGCCTTCGGTCGCGCAAAGTTCCAGCGTGTCGGAATCGCGGAACAGGTAGATCGAGCAGACCTCGGTCCCGATCGAGTCCGCGATCAGGTGGGTGATGCGGTCAAGCCGTTCCTGGCCCTGCCCACGTTCGGCCAGGGTATCGCGTAACCTTCTGAGAAGCTTGCGGCTTTCGGTTTCGCTAAGGTCGACCATGAAAATTTCGCCAAGCATCGTTTCCGCCCTTAGAGCATATGGCGCGGCGCAACGGAACTGGCGAGATTCCGGCGGCGGGCATGGATATATCCCGTCCGTCAGATCGGCTGTTCCGGCTAGCCTTCGCTGGCCCGAAAAAGGCGGCCCTCGGTGGGGCCGCTGTTGTGGTCAGATATGCTGGGCAGTCCCGGTGTAAAGGCTGACCTTGCCGTTTTCCGATGGCCGCCCGCGCAGACGCGCGGAAGGTCGCCGGTCCGTCCCTCAGGCCTGTTCCAGCGCGAAGGCGTCGTGCAGGGCCTGGACGGCAAGTTCCATGTATTTCCGGTCGATCAGGACCGAGATCTTGATCTCGGAGGTGGTGATGACCTTGATGTTGATGTTCTCGGCGGCGAGCGCCTTGAACATCGTGGCCGCGACGCCCGCATGGCTGCGCATGCCGATGCCGACCACGGAAATCTTCGCCACCTCGGTATCGACAACCAGATCGGCATAGCTGATGACGCCAGCCGCGCGGGCCTCGTCCATCGCCCTTTGCGCGCGGATGACCTGATTGGTCGGGCAGGAGAAGGTCATGTCGGTATAGGCGCCGCCATTCTCCAGTTCCGAGATGTTCTGGACGATCATGTCGACGTTCACGCCCGCTTCGGACAGCGGCCCGAAGATCGCGGCGGCGATGCCGGGGCGATCCTGAACCTTGACCAGCGTCATCTTGGCTTCGTCGCGCGAATAGGCGACGCCGGAGACCACTTTCGATTCCATGATATCATCCTCGTCGCAGACCAGAGTTCCGGAATTGTCGTCGTTGTCCTCGAAAGAAGACAGCACGCGCAGGCGCACCTTGTAGCGCATGGCAAGTTCGACCGAGCGGGTTTGCAGGACCTTGGCGCCAAGCGAGGCCAGTTCCAGCATTTCCTCGAACGCGATCTTGTCCAGCTTTCGTGCCTTGGACGTGATGCGCGGGTCGGTGGTATAGACGCCGTCAACGTCGGTATAGATGTCGCAGCGCTCGGCCCCGAAGGCGGCAGCGAAGGCCACGGCGGTGGTGTCGGACCCGCCACGGCCAAGCGTGGTGATGCGGCCTTCGGGGCTGACGCCCTGAAAGCCCGCGACGACGGCGACCTTGAAGCCTTCGGCGAATTTCGCGTCGATATGCTCGCGCGGGATCGAGACGAAGCGCGCTGCGGAATGGGCCGAGGTGGTGTTGATCGGCACCTGCCAGCCCTGCCATGACCGGGCGGGCACATCCATTTCCTGAAGCGTCAGGGCCATCAGGCCGGCGGTGACGTTCTCACCGCTCGATACCACGGCGTCGTATTCGCGGGCATCGAACAGGGGCGAGGTCTGCTCGACCCAGCCGACGAGTTCGTTGGTCTTGCCCGACATGGCCGATACGATGACGATGACATCATAGCCGCGCTCAACCTCGCGGCGGACCTTTTCGGCGGCGTTCCGAATCCGGGCGAGGTCCGCCACGGAGGTGCCACCGAATTTCATCACCAGAAGCGGCACTTCGTTCTCCTCGTGGCGCCCATTTTCGACCGCCCGCTTCTTATGCGGGGTGACAGGGGGGTGCAAGAGGAATGGGCAGGTCAATCCGCCCCATAGGGCAATGCATCTGCGAAGGATTTACGCGCCTCAGGGAACCGGGCGAAACAAAGCCTTTGCGCCCCCGGTGCCGCTTTAGCCCCGGCCCAGCCGCGACGCCCCGACTTCCGCCGCAAAGGCCTTCAACACCGCTTCCGCCCCATGCACCTCGGCCAGCCGCAGCAGGCCGAACCGCACATGCGCGATCTCGCGGTAATATCCCAGGAAGGCAGCATTCAGCCCCGCCCCCGCAAAAGCGCCGATCAGCGGCACAGCCTGCGCCACCAGCTTCTGCCCCAGCGCCGCCGCCAGCCTCGGCGCAGCCGCCGCCAGCACGCGTTGCAACGCCGAACCGGAGACCGCCAGCCGCGCGCCGATGAACGCGGTATTCACCCCGTCATCCTTGGCCAGCGGACTTCCGGCGGCAAAGACCTGCAACACCTCCAGCCGGATCGCCGGATCGTCGGGGTCGAACCCCTCTTCCGCCGCCACCCGCCGGATCGCATGCAGCATCACCGTGATGGTCACCGGCAGTTCGGCAATCGAGGTGGCAAGGCCCCCCATCCCGCCCGCCGCCCCGGTCAGCGCCGCCAGCGCCATCGGCCCGCGCGGCCCAAGGTCCGGCGCATGCCGCCCGGTGGCGGCCACGCGATACCCCTGCTCCAGCGCGGCAAAGGTGATCCGGTCGATCCGTTCGCGCGCGCCATCGGGCAGCGCGGCCAGACGGCTCTCGATCCCGCCTCCAAGCCGGTTCATCAAACCGATCACAGGCCCATTGGCGCGGCGAAACCGTTTGGCCAACAGGGCAATCTCGCGCCCCGGATCGGGACGCACGACAGGCAGCGAAACCGGCAGGGTCTGTTCCATGCACAAAAAGGTAGGGCGCGCATACCCCTGGTGCAATGGCTACCTGGAATGACCTTACCCCAAGGGTTTTTCGAGCTGCAAACGAAACTACTCGCTGGGCAATTGCCTCTGTCGCTGAACCGCAGTTCGGAAGCTCACTTGAACTGCTTCGGCTCCGTGCAAGTCCATCAGCTTCAAAAGACGAAACCTGATGTGAGCCATCTCTTCATAGTAATCCAAAAATGCAACGTTAATCGCCGCCCCTGTAACTGCACCGATAACTGGCACTGTCTGCATTGCAAGCTTTTGGGTGATAACCGCTGCAAATCGTGGCGCAATCTTCCCCAAGATCCCATGTACAACGGTACCCGTTAAAATAAATCTTGATGCTACCAAAGAAGTCTCAATATCGTCGTCTTGGCGCAATGGCCCACCCGAGCCAAAAACCCTCAGGCACTCAAGCCGAACCCTTTCATCGTCGGTGTCAAATCCGTAACTTCGAGCTATCCTTTGAATCGATGCGAACATTATCGAGACGGTAGCCGGCAGCTCTAATAGGGTTGTGGCAATCCCCGACGCCCCGCCTCCCATTCCAGTAACAGCGACGGCCACTTTGTGCCCCCAATCGCCGATACTAGGTATTTTCTGAACTTTGGACGTAGTTGAGGCAGCTTCGTAGCTTGCCTTCAATGTATTCACCACAATGTCTTCGACTATGCTCTCCATAGCGTCAGGCAATAGGTACTTTGCCACTCCTTCGGCTTGACTACTAAAGTAATTTACCAGCTTCATCATGGTGCTACCTGCCTTGCAGGTGCGCTTCGCAAGCGACTCAATTTCTTCGCCAGTATCGCTATCGAATGAATGCACTGCAGGCAAAGGCTGAGCTTTTGACAAGGCCACGTTCCTCCACCAAATATGTCTGGTAAGACAATTGCTTATTAAAAATCGCAAGTAAAGCGTCAGATGGCTACTCCGCGCGTTCCACCACACCAGCCACGCCATCCCACGCGCCGGGCACCAGTTCAAAGCCCAGCACCCGCTCGGGGTTGGTCGGCGGCGGCATGATCACATCCGCCCGTTTGCGGAACCCGAACCGCCCGTAATAGGGCGCATCGCCGACCAGCAGCACCCGTGTCCAGCCGATCCGCCGCGCCTCGGCCAGGCATTCGTGGATCAGATATCCCCCCAACCCCTCGCCCTGCCGCGTCGGGTGCACCGCGATGGGCCCCAGCAGCAGCACCGGCTGGCCCGCGACCTTCACTGGCCAGAACCGGATCGCCGCCGCCAGCGTCCCTTCCTCGTCGCGCAACACGTGGCATAACGCGGTGACGGTCGGCACGCCGTCGCGCAGGCGGTATGAGGAAAGCGCCGTCCGCCCCGGTGCAAAGCACAGGTCGAACAATGCCTCGACCTCCCACCAGTCGGCCGGGGTCTCTTCTTCCAGTCGATACGCCAAACCTGCCCGCGTCCCTGCCGAATCTTCTGGTAGCGCGCGTAGCACGCAGCTAGGTCACGCACAAACCCGAGATGAGGTCAGCGATGTTCTACCGCCCCGCCGATGGCCACGGCCTGCCCCACAACCCGTTCAACGCCATCGTAACCCCCCGCCCCATCGGCTGGATTTCGACCACCGGGTCACAGGGCGACAACCTTGCCCCCTATTCCTTCTTCAACGCCATAGCCTACACGCCGCCGCAGGTCATGTTCGCCTCGACCGGCGTGAAGGATTCGCTGACCAACATCCGGGAGTCGCGCGAATTCTGCGTGAACATCGTCGAAGAGCCGATGCTGCACCGGATGAACCAGACCTCCGCCGCCCTGCCGCACGGCACCGACGAGTTCGCCAGGGCGGGCTTGCCGAAGATCGCCTGCCAGACCATCGCCTGCCCGCGCGTCGACGGCACGCCTGCCGCGCTGGAATGCGTGGTGACCGAGATCGTCGAGCTGCGCGGGCGAAACAACTTCCTGATCCTCGGCGAAGTCACCGGCATCCACCTGCGCGACGATTGCCTGATAGACGGACGCTTCGACGTCACGCGCTTCCACCCCGTCGCCCGCATGGGCTACCGCGACTATTCCATCGTGCGCGAGGTGATCGAGGTCATGCGCCCTGGCGAAGGCTGACCCTACGCGCGCACCTAGTTCTCAGCGCAACGAAGTCAAGTTCGCAAGCCATGAAACCTTTGCCATAGCTCCATGCCCCAAGGGCAACTTGTCAAACCCCGGCCCTTGGGACTAGTCTCTCGGATGTGTCAGGACGGCGCGCCAACGGGCGTGCTTCCGGATACCCCTCCCAAATCCCTGAGGTTTCCCCATGCAGACCATTGGCTATGCGGCCCAGTCGGCCGATACCCCTCTTGCACCATTCACCTTCGAACGCCGCGCCCCGCGCGGCAACGACGTGGTGATGGAAATCCTTTATTGCGGTGTCTGTCACACCGATCTGCACTGGTCCCACAACGACTGGGGCTGGACCACCTACCCCGCCGTGCCGGGGCATGAGATCGTCGGCCGCGTCATCGCGGTCGGCCCCGATGTGACCAAGTACAAGGTCGGCGATCATGTCGGCGTCGGTTGCATGGTTGACAGCTGCCAGCACTGCGACCAATGCCAGAAGGGCGAGGAACAGCTCTGCCGCGAAGGCAATACGCAGACCTATGGCGGTTTCGACCGCATCACCAGGGAACTGACGCAGGGCGGCTATTCGAAACACCTCGTCGCGCGCGAGGAATTCGTGCTGCGCATGCCCGACGGGCTGGACATCTCCAAAGCCGCACCTTTGCTCTGCGCCGGGATCACCACATGGTCGCCCCTGCGCACCTGGGGTGTCAAGGAAGGCAGCCGCGTCGGCATCATCGGCCTTGGCGGTCTTGGCCACATGGGCGTCAAGCTGGCCCATGGTCTTGGCGCCAAAGTGACCGTGATCAGCCGCAGCACCGACAAGGAAGCGGACGCCAGGGCGCTTGGCGCCGATGCGCTGCTGAACTCGTCGGACGCTGACGCAATGGCGGCAGCCGCCAACAGCTTTGACCTCATCATCGACACCGTCCCGGTCAAGCATGACCTGATGCCCTACCTGCCGCTTCTGGACATCGATGCGACGCTGGTCATCGTCGGTCAGGTCGGCCCGGTCGCCGAAGTCTCCAGCATCCCCCTTCTCATGGGCCGCCGCCGCATCTCCGGCTCGCCCATCGGCGGCATCCGCGAAACGCAGGAGATGCTCGATTTCTGCGCCGCGAAGGGCATCCTGCCGGACGTCGAGATGATCCGCATGGACCAGATCAACCACGCCTTCGAGCGGTTGCAAAAATCCGACGTGCGCTACCGCTTCATCATCGACATGGCCTCACTGGCCGCCTGACACCCGTCGCCCGCCGGTTTTCCCCGGCGGGCGCATCCGAATTTCAGACCGCTGCGCCTTGCCAGTAGCCGGTGGCGACATAACTGCCCCTGCTCAAGCGCGCCTTCCCGCAATCAGGAGACATATCATGCGCTACAGAACGCTTGGCCGTTCCGGCCTTCACGTATCCGAACTCTGCCTTGGCACGATGACCTTCGGCGGGGGCGAGGGCTTCTGGCAGGCCATCGGGCAGGTGCCGCAGGACGGCGCCGACGCGCTGGTCAAACGCGCCTTCGACGCAGGCATCAACTTCTTCGACACGGCGGACGTCTATTCCGAAGGCCAGTCAGAGATCATGCTGGGCCAGTCGATCCGCAACCTTGGACTAAACCGCTCGGAAGTCGTGATTGCAACCAAGGGTTTCGGCCGCATGCACCCCGGCTCGAACGGCCGCGGCGCCTCGCGCGGGCACATCATCGACGCCTGCCATGCCAGCCTGAAACGGCTGAACACCGACCACATCGACCTGTATCAGCTTCACGGCTTCGACCCCGTGACCCCGATGGAGGAACAGGTCGAGGCGCTGGATACCCTCGTCCGCCACGGCCATGTCCGCTACATCGGCGTCTCGAACTGGGCCGCATGGCAACTGACCAAGGCGCTTGGCCTCGCCGCCGCGAAACATCTCGCCCCCATCCGCTCGATCCAGTCGCTCTACACCCTCGCCAACCGCGACCTTGAGCGCGAAATCGTCCCCGCCCTTCTTTCCGAAGGCGTCGGCCTGATGGTGTGGAGCCCGCTTGCCGGTGGCTACCTGTCCGGCAAGTTCACCGGCAGCAACGCGGCAACCGAAGGCCGCCGCCTGGCCTTCGACTTCCCGCCGATCGACCGCACCAAGGCCGACTCCATCGTCGAGACCATGCGCCCCATGGCCGAGGCGCGGGGCGTGTCCATCGCCCAGATCGCGCTGGCTTGGCTACTGGCCCAGCCGGTCGTCACCAGCGTCATCGTCGGTGCGAAGCGGATGGACCAGCTGGACGACAACATCGCCGCCACTGACGTCACCCTGACGCTGGAAGACCTTGGCCGACTGGAGGCGGTCAGTGCAGTGACCAAGGAATACCCCGCCTGGATGATCGAGCGCCAGAACGCACGGAGCTGACGACAGCAATAGATCGATCCAAGCCTGGGCGGGACAAGAAACGCGATCCGCGTTTCTTGTCCCGCCCGCAGCGCAACATCACCGCTGGATCGCATCCGCAAAGAAGCTGGCCGGTGGCTTTGGTCCATCAGCCCTTGCAACTCCCTCTGCATCGCATGGCGAAGTCACATGCCTTCGCCAAACCCTACCTCAGCCTTGCCGCTACTCCACCCGCTCCAGCACCGGCGGCTTCCATGTCCCGTCCAGCGCCTCTTGCTTCGGCCAGTAAAGCCGCATCGCCATCTGGAAAGGCCCTTCCGGAGCGGGCAGCCAGTTCGCCTCCAGCCCCTTGGCGGGCATGTCATTCTGGATATAGATCGTGATGCCCCCGTCGGCGTCCTTCTGCAGGTCGGGCAGCATCGGGGAATTGATCAGGTAGCGGTTGATCGGGTTCGCGGACAAAAGACTTTCCGGCATCTTGTACATCGTCAGTGACCAGAAAGCGTTGACCGGCGGCAGCTGCCCCGGCGCAAAGCGCATCGTGTAGCGGTTCGCACCACTGGTAGGATTGCCATCCGCGTCGGCAAAATAACCCGGATAGATCGCCTCGTCTTCCGAGTTTCCATAGATGCCCAGCACAGCCCCTGCCATCCGGGCCATGTAGTCGCCGTTCAGAAAGGCCCGTGTCCCGAAAAAGTCCGCACTGGTCTTCTTGCCGGTCTCGACCTCGGTTTCCTTGTAGGTCTGGAATGCGGCCCAGCCATCCGCCACCCCGTCCTGATAGGCCTGCCGCATCTCGGGCGACAGGCTTGCGAAATCAATCGTCTTGCCGCCTTCGATCCCCGCGCTGGCAAGGCGGGCGCGCAGCTCGGTCTCGCTCGGATCGACCGGCGCGAACTGCAGGATGAAGTTCAGCTCGTTGAAGAATTCAAGCGAAGTCCGCTCACCCTCCGCACTCAGCGGCTTGATGAAATCGACGCTCGACGCGGCTGCAGGCGCGGGCTGGCCAAGAAAGGCCGACAGCGGCTGCACCTTGTAGCCCGCCTGCACCTTCTCGACATTCGGCAGGTCATCCGGCCCGAAAAGCTGGGTGCGATAAAGGACAAAGACGAAATCCGTCTCGGACCGGATGACCTCTTTGATCCCGGCGGGCGTCTCTCCGCTCCACCCCGGCCCGACAAGCAGGAAATTCCCCGCCTCGTTCCCGGTGGCCCGGCTGCCGACATAGGCGAAGTTGTAGGTGTATTGGTCGATGAACTGCAGCGAGTAATACCGCCCCGGCTCCACCTCCGGCACGGTAAGGACCAGCGGCTCCGCCCGCAGATCGGCCCCGACATAGGAATAGGGCGTATCCGAATTCGGTGTCTGGATCGCCGTATCCGCCGGCGTATAGACCCGCGCGTTATTCACCAACGTATTCCAGCCGGCCTTGTACTCGGGATCAGAGGGATCGGCGAAGTAGGAATACTGGACCCGATAGTTGTCGACCATCGGGAAGCCATAGATCGTCGCTTCCTTGGCAATCGCCCGCACTTGTTCGGGCGTCGCAGTCTGGGCCTGAACCGAAAGCCCCGATCCCATCACACCACCCGCCAGCAAGGCCAGGCCCAACATCGCAGCACGCAATTTCATTATCTTGCTCTCCCTGTTCCGCGATCACGCCGGATCGTCCCAATCTCGCACATGCGACGATTTGCGAACAGCACTCAGGGCAACCTTGTAGAACAACCGAAGCGCGCTCGATTCGCTCCACTCTCCGCCCCAACGGCAATCTGCATAAAATATAGGCAAACAGAAATCGAGAAGTCAGGACGCCACACCGCAGGGTTGCGGCCCGCCAGGCGTCGCACAGCGCCAGTTATTCAGGATAATGAAACTATGCCTGAATCCCCGGTTCCCTCTGCTACCGTCCAAAGGTTGTTTTTATTTGGGGGATTTTTGATGAAAACGACTGCAGTACTCTATGCCCTGTTACCCATTCTCGCCAGTGCGCCGGTTCAGGCAGCAACGCTCGCCAGCCCGGATTTCACCGCCAGCATCACGATCGATGGCGTCACGAGCGGGCCCGCAAACGGCACTGCCGGCACACCGGGCGATTGCGACATCTTCGGTGATGCTTCGGGCTGCGACCTCGACACCGGCGATAGCATTCCGCGCCTGCTGGTGAACTGGGTCGATGACGACAGCTTTGACATCTTCTTCTTCGGCCAGATCGGCTTTGGCACCGCGCCGGTCGAGTTCACTTTGGCCGGGCTCAACTATCTTGTCGATGGGGTTCCGACCGCGATCACCGGCTTCCTGTTCAACTTCGGTGCCAGCAACGTGGAGGGCTTCCTGAAAAGCGAAGGCAACCCGGACGGGGCGGATTTCACGAACCCGACGGTCAGTTTCACCGCCAACTCCGTCACCGCCTTCTTCGCCGATTACAGCGGCCAGCTTGACGGCGACGGCCCAAGGATGCGCTTCGACGTCCTCGTGGGCGACACCCCACCCCCGGCCGAAGTTCCCCTGCCCGCAGCAGGCGGTCTGATGGCGGCGGGTATACTGGCCCTGGGCGCGCTGCGCCGTCGAGCCAGAAACCGCTAGGCTTTCTTAATCCGTACCAACAGCGCCGCCTTCGGGCGGCGCTGTCGCCTCGATCAGCATGGCGATAGCCGGAACGACTTCCGCAAGAATTGCGGCTCTGCCCTCGTCATTGAAATGACAGGCATCCCACCGATAGTCGTAGCCGAGATTGTCCGTATTCATTCCCGCCACGATGCGCGGATTGGCGGCGGCAACCGCTGTCTGCGCCGTACGCAGGTGCGCCGATCCACAGGCACGATCGCATCTGGAGGCGCGGAACAGGTAAAGCGGCTTCGAAAGATGGCCCGAGCGATCATCCAGACAGCTCCCCAGCTGGCTTGAATTGATCGCGCCGCTGATAAACAGCACAGGTCGGTCTAGTTCCTTGCTGATCCCCGCGCCAAGGCCGGGCCAAAGGCTGCCCTCGTTGACCGAAGCGCCGGCATCGGGTCGCGTGCCGGATAGCAGTATCCGTCATACCAAGCATAGACCGGCCAGTCGGCCACCGAAGCGGACGGGGTCGGATCAGAGTTGGCGGCATTCGACGGCCCTCTTTCACGATGACGGCCGTAGCCGACGGCTCGGGGCGCTGTGGGCCGAGGCAGCTTACCCTCTGCGCTGTCTTCCGACTGTCAGTGATAAAATCACCAGTGCCGGATGCACCCCTGTCCCTCCAAAAGGGGGGCTGCCCGCGAAATACCTGACGCATTCCCTCTACATACCAAGACCATACTGGAACCATACCGCTTCCATATCCCCGCCCCGCTGCCTAATCTTCCCCCGCAACCAGAAAGGGAACCTGATGCAGACGATGATTGGCGTGATCGGCGGATCGGGTCTCTACCAGATCGACGGCCTGGAGGGGGCAAGCTGGATCAAGGTGAAATCCCCCTGGGGCACCCCCTCCGATGAGGTTCTGGTGGGCCGCCTGAACGGTGTTCCCATGGCCTTTCTGCCCCGCCATGGTCGGGGCCATGTGCATTCGCCGACCGAGGTTCCCTACCGCGCCAACATCGACGCGCTGAAGCGGCTGGGCGTGACCGATGTCATCTCGGTCTCCGCCTGCGGGTCTTTCCGCGAGCAGTATGCGCCGGGCGATTTCGTGATCGTGGACCAATTCATCGACCGCACCTTCGCGCGGGAAAAGTCATTCTTCGGAACGGGTTGCGTGGCACATGTCAGCCTTGCCCACCCGACCTGTCCCCGACTTGGCGCGGCCTGCGCCGAAGCGGCTGAGGCCGTTGGCATCACTGTCCACCGCGACGGCATTTACCTCTGCATGGAAGGCCCGCAATTCTCGACCCTGGCCGAAAGCCGCCTCTACCGCTCCTGGGGCTGCGACGTGATCGGCATGACCAACATGCCCGAGGCGAAGCTCGCGCGGGAGGCCGAGCTTTGCTATGCCTCCGTCGCGATGGTCACCGATTACGACTGCTGGCACGAAAGTCATGGCGCGGTCGATGTGGCGCAGGTCATCGCGGTCCTGACCGGCAATGCCGACAAAGCCCGCAGCATGGTCGCCCGCCTGCCCGCCCTTTTGGGCGCTGACCGCAATCCCTGCCCCCATGGCTGCGACAAGGCACTCGATTTTGCGTTGATGACCGCCCCCGACAAACGCGACCCCGTCTTGCTGGCCAAGCTCGACGCGGTCGCGGGACGCGTGTTGGGTTGAGGCTCCGGGCGATCTCCCTCGCCTTCGCGCTGCTGGCAACGGCGGCTTCGGCGCAGGATTTCGTCAAGACCAAGGGACAACTCAGCGACGAGGATTTTCACCGCCTCGTCGCCTGCGGCGCGCAGCCCGGCAAGGATTGCCGCATCCCCATGCGATATTGGCCGTCGAATACTGCTCAGGCAATCACCGTGACCCGCCTGCCCGACATCGACCCCGTGCTGCCCGCTGTCTCAGCCCAGATCGACGCCGCGCTGGACAATGCCATAGCCGAAATCAATGGCGTCGGCGCCGCCATCCACCTTTTGCGCCTGCCCGACAACATGCCCGCCCGCATCCGCCTGTCGGTCCGCAGTCCGCAGGCTCTCCGGCTTCTGTCCCACGAAACCGACCCGCGCATGATGCCCGCCGGCATGGTCCTGTTCGACCCCGGCCTGCCCGAGCGCATTACCGGCGCCTCTATCGTCATCTCGTCCCGCATCTTGCTTGGCGAGACAAAATCCGTGGTTCTGGAAGAAGTTATGCAATCGCTTGGCCTGCCCTTCGACATCTCGAACGATTACTACCAAAGACGCTCCATCTTCTCGCAAGAGGCCAACGCCGTGACCCGCCTGACCGGGCAGGACGCCCGGGCGCTAAGCCTTCACTACCCGCCAACCCCTTGAAATAAGGCCGCCCCGCCATGCAGAAAACCGTCAAGGATTACATCCGCACCATCGTCGATTTCCCGCATGAGGGCATCCTGTTCCGCGACGTGACCACGCTGTTCGCCGATGCGCGCGGCTTCCGCATGGCCATCGACCAGTTGCTGAACCCCTATGCCGGGATGCGCATAGACAAGGTCGCGGGGCTGGAGGCGCGGGGGTTCATTCTGGGCGGCGCCGTGGCACACCAGCTTTCCACCGGCTTTGTCCCCATCCGCAAGAAGGGCAAGCTGCCCGGCCAGACGATCAGCCAGTCCTACACGCTGGAATATGGCGAGGCGGTGGTCGAGGTGCATGACGACGCGATCCAGCCGGGCGAGAAGGTGCTGCTGGTCGACGATCTGCTCGCCACCGGCGGCACGGCAGAGGCCGGGATCAAGCTGATCGAACGGCTGGGCGGCGTCATCGTGGGCTGTGCCTTCGTCGTCGACTTGCCCGACCTCGGGGGGCGCAAGAAGCTTGAGGCGATGGGGATGGAGGTTCACGCCCTCTGCGCCTTCGAAGGGCTCTAACCCTTTAGCAACGGAATCGCCGCTATCCTGCACGGGTCCGGGGTTGCAAACCCGGACACTCGCACCACAACTTACCCCATGGCTCCCAAAGTCCCCGCCGATTCAGCCCGGCGGGGCAAACCCCTACCCGCGCAGGACGGCGCCGGGGTTCATGATCCCGTCTGGGTCCAGCGCCGCCTTGATAGCCCGCATCGCGGCCAGCTTGGCCGGATCGCCGTAATGTTCCAGCTCGCCCACCTTCAGCCGCCCGATGCCATGCTCGGCACTGAATGACCCGCCCATCTGGTCCACCAGATCATGCACGCGGGCCTTGATCGCCTCGCGACTGTTGTCGTGGTCGGCCCGGTTCCCGCCCTTTGGCGGAAAGACGTTGTAATGCAGGTTGCCGTCGCCCAGATGGCCGAAGCAGTTGATCCTGAACGCACCAAGCTTCTCAAGCGCCGGTCCTGCCAACCCAATGAACTCGGGGATCGCACCCAGTGGCAGCGAGATGTCGTGGCTGGAAATCGACCCGATCAGCCGGTTTGCCTCGGGGATCATCTCGCGGATGCGCCAGAAATCCTGCCGCTGCCCTTCCGAGGCTGCGATGACGCCATCGCTGACCAGACCCTCCTCCAACCCTGCGGCAAAGAGCGTCTCCAGCACCGTGCTTGGATCAAGCCCCTCGGGCAGGCCGACCTCGATAAGCACTGACCAGTCCGGCGGTTCGGCAAAAGGCAGGCGCACATCCGGCAGGGTTTCGGCCAGAAACCGCAGACCCACACCGCTGATCATCTCGAACGCCGATACCAGCCCACCGATCTGCGACTGCGCCCGCGCCAGCAGCGCCAGCGCCGCCTCGGGGCTTTCCACCACCAGCAAGGCCGTCCCGTGAGAGGCTGGCTGTGGCGCCAGCTTCAGGCTTGCCGCAGTGATCACGCCCAGCGTGCCCTCCGCCCCGATCAAAAGCCCACGCAGATCATAGCCGGTGTTGTCCTTGCGCAACCGCTTCAGCCCGTGCAGCACCGACCCGTCCGGCAGCACCGCCTCGACCCCAAGGCACAGGTCGCGCGCATTGCCGTAGCGCAGAACGTTCACCCCACCTGCATTCGACGACAGGTTTCCCCCGATCTGTGCTGACCCTTCCGAGGCGAGCGACAACGGAAACAATCGATCCGCCGCGCGCGCCTGGGCCTGCACATCGGCAAGGATCATCCCCGCTTCGGCGATCAGCACGTTCTCTTGCGGATAGACCCCGCGCAGCGCCGCCATCCGCTCCATCGACAGCACTACCGGCAAAGGTCCCGCCGGCATGATCTGCCCGCCAACCAGCCCCGTCCCGCCGCCCCAGGGCACAACCCCGACCTTTGCTATAGCGCAGGCGCACACGATGGTCGCGACCTCTTCCGTCGAGCGCGGCCTCGCAACCACCCCCGCATGTCCCTGCCACAGTGCCCGCCGCTCGGTCAGGTAGCGCGGCTCGGGTGGCGTCAGCACGCCATCAGGCAACTGCCGGGCAAGTCCGGCTACGAAATCGGTATCGGCGGAATTGAGGCTCATGCCCCTTGCTTAGCGGGGAAGTGCCTGCGCGGACAATCAGTATTCGGGCAACAGCACCATGATCGTCGGCTGCGACGGCAGATCGTTCAGCGAGATTTCCATGCTACTGATCTCTGGCCGCACGACCTCGAACTCGCCGTTCATATCCTCCAGGAACTGGTTCAGCGAACTGCCAGAGAACCAGTGCATCGGAATGATGACCGAAGATCGCAGGCGTTTCACCACCTCGGCCATCGCATCGGTCCGCATCGTATAGCCGCCATCGACCGGCACCATCACCACGTCCAGCCGCCCGATCATCGCATATTGCTCGGGGCTAGGGATCTGGTGCAGGTGGCCGAGATGGCCGATGCACAGACCCGCCACCTCGAAGATGAAGATCGAATTGGCATTGGCGCGAATGCCGCTGCCCATGCCGCGCGCATCAGTCGTCACGTTGCGCACCAGCATCTCCCCAAGGTCCAGGTTATAGTCGGCAGGGCCGTCGCCCTCGCCCCAGCCCTGCAACACATGCGGGATACGCTCGTCTGGAACGCCGGTCCAATGGCTGGAATGGGCATTGTTCATGGTGACGACATCGGGCAGCACCTCATGCGCGCCCAAGTAGCCGGTGTAATCCGTCGCAGCGACCAGCCCGCCCGGCGTCTCCAACAGAAAGGTCGCGTGATCGACATAGCTCAGCCGCACCCGCCCCTCGCTCAAGGGATCGCCAAAGGCCGCCGGGATGACGCGCGCGCCCTCGATGTCATTGGCAAGGGCGATGCAATGCGAGGGGATGCGCTCTTGCCCCTGCGCCCAGGCAGAGGGGGCGATCATCAGGCAAAGCAGGACAATCGGCAATCTCGGCATGCAGCACCCTCCGCTTTCCCGCCAAGATTAGCGCGCCCTGCCCTTGCGTCATCCCGTCCTGGCATCACGGAATCGTGCGTCAGGCTTCTTCTTGGCTTAAATACCCCGGGGGTGCGGGGGCTGGCCCCCGCTTCCGCGCTATCCGCCCAAACAAACGGCAAAAAGCTCAGCCGACGTCCGTGCGTCCGCGCCGGTCGCTCCGCAGGTTCGCGTAAAGCACATGGTTGCGCCAACGCCCCGAGATCTGCAGATAGCTCTGCGCCACGCCTTCGTACTTGAACCCGCACTTCTCCAGCACTCCGCGAGAGGCCGCGTTTTCCGGCAGGCAGGCCGCCTCGATCCGGCTCAGATCCAGCACGGTGAAGGCGTGATGCACCACCGCAAGGATCGCCTCCCGCATATAGCCCTGCCTGGCATGCGGCCGCCCTATCCAGTAGCCGAGCGTCCCCGACTGGCTGGGGCCGCGCCGGATATTGTCCAGCGTGATCGCCCCCAGCAGCGCATCATCCCCCCGGCGGATGAGTAACAGCGGCAGCGCAGTTCCCTGCCCCGTCGCTCGCGACGCCCAGTAGACGCGGTTGGTGAATGCCTTGCGCGACAGATGGTCACCCGACCAGACCGGCTCCCAGGGCGACAGAAAGGCGACGCTCTGCTCGCGCAATCCGGCCCATTGGCGGAAATCGCCATTGGTCGGCAACCGCAAGGTCATCCTTTCGGTCTCGATCCTGACCCGACGACCACCCAGCAGCATCAGGCGGCAAGCCCCTCGCGGATCGCCTCCAGCCCGGGCGCGGCACCGACGGGGCCATACAGTGCCAGCGCCGACTTCGACCGGATCAGCGACCCGGCATAGTGGCGCACATCGCGCAATTGGACCGCGTCGATCTTCTCGACCGCCTCGTCCACATCCGGCACCCGACCCCAGATCGCCAGCAGCCTTGCCGACCGCTCGGCCCGGCTGGACGGGCTTTCCAGCCCCATCAGCAGGCCCGCCTTAAGTTGCGCCCGCGCCCGGTTCACTTCTGCCTCGGTCATATCCTCGGCGGACCGCTTCAGCTCCTCCAACGTCAGGCTGGTCAGCTCGCCGATCTCGGATTCCGAGGTTCCCGCATAAAGGGTGATCTGCCCGGTGTCCTCATAGGCCGCCGACTGGGCGAAGATCGAATAGCAAAGGCCGCGCTCTTCCCGAATCTTCTGGAACAGGCGGGACGACATGCCGCCCCCCAGAGCGGTCGCATAGACCTGCGCGGTATAGACATCCGGCGCGCGGTATCCCGGTGCTTCGAAGGCCAGCGCGAAATGGACCTGCTCCAGATCCTTGACCTCGCGCCGCTCGCCGCCGCTGAAGGCCGCAGGCTGGATCACCGCACCACCCACAGCTCGCAAACCGCCAAAGATCGCCTGTGCCTGCGCCACGATCGCATCGTGATCGATCCCACCGGCCGCCGAGAGGATCATCTGGTCCGGCCCGTAGTGCTCGGACACAAAGCGCGTCAGGTCATCGCGCGAGAAAGACGACACCCGCTCTGACGGCCCAAGGATCGTCCGCCCGAACGCCTGGTTCGGATAGCTCGCCTCCTGCAGCCAGTCGAAGATCACATCGTCCGGCGTATCCAGCGCCTGCCCGATCTCCTGCAGGATCACGTTGCGCTCGACCTCGATCTCGCGCGTGTCAAAAACGGGATTCAGCACGATATCCGCGATCACATCCAGCGCCAGCGGTACGTCGCCCTGCAAGACGCGGGCGTAATAGGCCGTCATCTCGCGGCTGGTATAGGCGTTGATATAGCCGCCCACATCCTCGACCGCCTCGGCGATCTGCAGCGCGGTGCGGCTGGTCGTGCCCTTGAACGCCATATGCTCAAGGAAATGCGCGATGCCGTTCTGCTCGGGCCGCTCATGGCGCCCGCCGGCGGTCACCCAGATCCCGACCGAGGCGGATTTCAGCCCCGGCATATGCTCGGTCACGATACGCAGGCCGTTCGGCAGCGTGGTCAGGCGAAGGGTCAACGACCGGTCCTTTCGCGGATAAGGGCCTCCAGGGCCGCAAGATCGTTCGGCACGCGCGTCACCCGCTCGGGCCGCGAGAAGAAATCGCCCATACGCGCAGGCAGCGCCGGACGCAAGCCGATGGCAGCCTCGACCGCATCGGGGAACTTGGCCGGATGCGCGGTGGCCAGCGTGATCATCGGCGTCGCACCCAGATGTTCCTCGGCCACCTTCACGCCAACGGCGGTATGCGGGCAGATCACCTCGCCCGTCGTCTCATAGACGCGCCGGATCGTCGCCGTCGTCTCTTCCTCGGAACAGCGGCCCGAGGCGAACTGACCGCGCAGACTGGCCATCGCATTTTCCGAGATGCGGAAGCCACCCGATTTCATCTCGGTCATCAGCGCCGAAATGGCCGATCCGTCGCGGCCATAAGCATCGAACAACGCACGTTCGAAATTCGACGACACCTGAATATCCATCGACGGGCTCATCGAGGGCTTGACCCCGTTCGTCGCATAGTCGCCCGACCGCATCGCGCGATCCAGAATGTCGTTCTGGTTCGTCGCGATCACCAGCCGCTCGACCGGCAAACCCATCCTGCGCGCGATATAGCCCGCGAAGATGTCGCCGAAATTCCCCGTCGGCACGGTAAAGCTGACGGGCCGCCCCGGCGCACCCAGGGACACGGCAGAGGTGAAATAATATACCACCTGCGCCAGCACCCGCGACCAGTTGATGCTGTTCACACCCGCCAGCCCCACTGCATCGCGGAAGGCGAAATCGTTGAACATGTCCTTCAGCCGCGCCTGGCAATCGTCGAAATCGCCGTCCATCGCCAGCGCATGAACGTTGCCCTCAACCGGCGTCGTCATCTGGCGGCGCTGCACCTCGGACACCCGGCCATGCGGGTACAGGATGAACACATCGACGTTCGACAGCCCGCGGAACGCCTCGATCGCCGCCGAACCGGTATCGCCGCTCGTCGCACCCACGATGGTGATCCGCTGCCCCGACCGCGACAGCGCCGCCTGGAACAACTGCCCGATCAGCTGCATGGCGAAGTCCTTGAAGGCCAGCGTCGGCCCGTGGAACAGCTCAAGCAGGAAATGGTTCGATCCCAGCTGCACCAGCGGCGCACGCGCCGCATGGGCGAAACCGGCATAGGCCCTGGCGATCAGAGCGCGGAACTCGGCCTCGGTGAAGGTCTGGCCAAGGAAGGGCCACATCACGCGAAAGGCGACCTCCTCATAGGGCAGCCCCGCCAGGCCCGCGATCTGCTCGGCGCCAAGTGTCGGAACCGCCTCGGGCACATAAAGGCCGCCGTCGCGCGCAAGCCCCGTCATCATCGCTTCTTCAAAGCGCAGGACCGGAGCCGTGCCACGGGTCGAGATATAGTGCATCGCCGCCTCGTATCAGATCGTCCGACGCCTGATACGCCGGAGAAGCAGAACTGTCATCCCCAGCCAGACAACGGCAAGGGAGAACCATGTAATCGCGTATTGCCGGTGATTGTTCGGAATGCTCGACGTGTCAACGGGTAGCGGCGTGATGCCATCGCCCGTATCCACCCGCGCCACAACCAGAACCGGCTCGGCCCCCAACGCCGATGCCATCGCCGGCACGTCGCGGGCAAACCAGATGTTACGGGACGTATCCGGCGCGGGGGTGTAGCTGTCCGCCTCATCTGGCCAGTGGAGCGCGCCCACGACATCGGCCACGACGACGTTGCGCGGCGTGTCGCGCAGCGCCTCGGGAATGAAGCCACGATCGACCATGATGATGCGCCCGTCCTCAAGCTGGAAAGCCGCGATCACGCGATAGCCGGGACCGATATCCTTCGCGCTCGTCAGCACATCCAGTTCCGGGCCAAGATAGCGCCCCTTTATGCGAACCGTCAGGTATTTGTCCCGGGCCGCCCGCGGCTCGGCTGGCAGGGCTGCCGGCGCATCGTTCAGGCGAACTGCGATCTGGGTCAGCGCAGCCTGTTTGGTGGCCAGCCGCTGCAATTGCCAGACGCCAAGCCCGATCAGGATCGCGGCACCGACAAGGCCGAACAGCAGGGGAATAATCATTCTGCGCGTCATCGGGGCAACCGCTCAATGGAAAGGGCGCGCACCACCCGGCCCGCGCCCGCTCTTGTTTCCCGGATTTGAATTCCGCTTACCGGCCCCAGATGTAAATGGCGGCGAACAGGAACAGCCAGACCACGTCGACGAAGTGCCAGTACCAGGCAGCCGCCTCGAACCCGGTGTGCCGTGTCGGGGTAAAAGCGCCGTTCTGCAGCCGGATCAGGCAGACCGCCAGGAAGATCGTGCCGATGATGACGTGCGCGCCGTGGAACCCGGTCGCCATGAAGAAGCTTGCGCCATAGATGTTGCCCGAGAAACCGAAGGTCGCATGGCTGTATTCATAGGCCTGGAAGGCGGTGAACAGGATGCCAAGGCAGATGGCCAGCAGCAGGCCGTCGCGCATGTCCTTGCGGTTGTTCTCATGCACCAGCGCATGGTGCGCCCAAGTGGCGGCAGCGCCCGAGCACAGCAGGATCAGGGTGTTGATCAGCGGCAGGTGCCAGGGGTCAAAGGTCTCGATCCCTTCTGGCGGCCAGGGGCCGTCCTGCAGCGGGTAGAGCGGACCCGCCGGATACATGGCGTGCTTGATGAAGTTCCAGAACCAGGCGACGAAGAACATCACCTCGGACATGATGAACAGGATGAAGCCATAGCGCAGCCCGATCATAACGACCGGCGTATGATCGCCTGCATTCGCTTCGGCAATAACGTCGGACCACCATGCATACATTACATAAAGGATCAGGACCAATCCCATAAGGAACAGCCACGGCTGACGCTGATCCTCGGCGATCTGCGGAGAGACCCACAGAACCAGCCCGAACAGCATCGCAAAGCCCCCGACAGCCCCCAGGAAGGGCCAGATCGAGGGTGGCAGAACGTGGTAGTCGTGGTTCTTGGCGTGGGCCATTGTCGGCGATCCCTCGGTTCTTGTCTCCGGCTGCTGTGCCGGGGTTGGTGTCAGTTTACCGATGCCTTCGCGGCAGGGGCAAGAGCCGCCTGATCCTTGGGCAGTTCGGATTCGTGGAAAGTATAGGACAGTGTGATTTCGCGCACGTAGCGGCCCTCGCGGTCCGTAACGATGTCGGGTGACACAAAGAAGGTCACAGGCATTTGCACCCGCTCACCGGGTTGCAGCACCTGCATCTCAAAGCAGAAGCAGGCAATCTTGTCGAAGTAGCCTCCCGCCGCGTCGGGCGTCACATTGTAGCTGGCCGTGCCCGCAGTTACCCGGTCGGTCGGATTATACGCCTCGAAAAAGGCAAGTCCCGTTTCTCCGATACGCAAAGTCATCTCGCGTTGCATCGGTTTGAACTGCCAGGGCATGCCCCTTTCTAGCGAGGCGTCGAAGCGAATCTTGATGGTCTGGTCCAGCACCTTGTCCGAAGGCCCTTCGGCCACGCTGGTTGTTCCGCCATAACCCGTGGTTCTGCAAAACCAGTCGTAGAAAGGCACAGCCGCGAAGGACAGCGAAGCCATCAGCGCGACAACGAATACCAGTTGTGCCGCCGTCCGGTTTGCGCCTTTCAGCCGCGGGAAAAGTTTCATTGCCCCGAATCCCCCGAGACGGGCTGCGGTTGGACCACGGTACCATATCCCTCGATCGGACCCGTCTCGGAAACCTTGACAACGGTCAGGCCGAATACCAGCGCAACAAAGGCGGCAAGAGTGATCGCTACGCCAAGATTGCGCGACAAGCGTCGGCGGTGAATTTCGTGCTCTGCCCGTATCGCCATTTCACCAGCCCCCAAGGCCATGCGATTTCAGCGCGACCTGAAGCAGGAAGGCACCGAAATGCAGGAAAAGGTAATAGAGAGAAAAGCGAAAGAATGCTTTTTCTACCTGGTAATTATCGGACTCTGCCGCAGCCTCTTCCCGCTGCCAGATACGCCAGGCACCCCAAAGGAAACCTGCGTTCAGCGCTACCGAAATCGCCAGATAAACCGGCCCGCCGATCGAGGTGAAGGCGGCCGCCAGAGCAACAGGGGCAAGCAGGATTGTGTAGACAAGAATGTGCCTGCGCGTGGCCCTGCGCCCGTGCGTCACGGTCAGCATCGGCACGCCCGCCTTGTGGTAATCTTCCTTCATGAACAGCGCCAAGGCCCAGAAGTGCGGCGGCGTCCACATGAAGATCAGCGCGAACATCAGCACGCTTTCGATGCTGATCCCGCCCGTCGCGACCGCCCAGCCGATCATCGGCGGAAACGCTCCCGCAGCGCCGCCGATCACGATGTTCTGCGGTGTGAGGCGCTTTAACCACATTGAATAGATGACGATGTAGAAGAAGATAGTAAAGGCCAGCAGCCCCGCCGCGACCGCGTTCGACGCCAGCCACAGCATCACCACCGCGATGCCCGACAGCGCAAGGCCCAGACCCAACGCCTCGCCCGCCGTCACACGCCCCCGCGGCACCGGGCGACCCTGTGTGCGCTTCATCACAGCGTCGATATCGGCATCCCACCACATGTTCAGCGCGCCCGAGGCCCCGCCGCCCAAGGCGATGAAGATGATCGAGGCCAGCATGACCACCGGATGCACCTGAACCGGCGCCACCAGAATCCCCACCAGCGCCGTAAAGACGACAAGCGACATCACGCGCGGCTTCAGAAGCTGCACGTAATCACCGAAGCCGGCCTCCCCGGGACCGGCAGCGCTTGCGTCGAAGGTCTGGCTGTCGCTCATCCGCATTCTCCCGGGTGGGGACGCGCGTAACCCCGCGCGTTGCCCTGCCGCCTTAGTTGGATGCAGCCATCCGCACCGCGCCCATGGGCGCATCGACCGAGGCGACCTCGTTCGGCAGCGGCACCCAGCCACCGGCAGCCTTGGCCGCGGCGATCCACTGGTCATAGACGGGCTGGCTGACCACTTTGACCGTGATCGGCATATAGGCGTGGCTCTTGCCGCAGAGCTCGGAACACTGACCGAAATAGACGCCTTCCTTATCGGCCTTGAACCACAATTGTCCGATCCGGCCCGGAACCGCGTCCTGCTTTACGCCGAAGGCCGGGATGGTCCACGAATGGATCACGTCCGACCCGGTCGTCTGCACCACAACGATCTTGCCCGCGGGAATGATCACGGCCGTATCGGTCGCCAGAAGCCAGTCCTCGCGGCTGTAACCCAGCGCCTCGAGCTTCGAGATCGCGATATCGTCCAGGATCTGGGGCGTCCCGATAGGCTGGTCGTCGCCCAGCGAAGCAACCTTGGTCGAGCCATCCAGCATCAGGCTGTCAAAGGTCAGCGGCTCTTCGCCCTCTACCGGTGCCGTGCCGTCCTGGACGTATTCATAGCTCCAGTACCACTGGTTGCCCGTAGCCTTGATCGTGATATCGGCCACCGGGATTTCCTGCTGCTTGAACAACACCGGCAGCGAGAAGGCACCGATGAACACAAGAATCAGGATCGGGATGACCGTCCAGGCGATTTCCAGTGGCGAGTTGTGAGTAAAGCTGGCGGGCTTTTTGTTCGCCCGCCCGTTGAAACGCAGCATGACGAAGATCAGCAGACCCGTCACGAACACGCTGATCACCCCGATGATGATCAAAAGCATGTAATCAAGGTTATGAATATCGCGTGCCAATTCGGTCGCGGCGGGCTGGAATCCCATTAGTCCGTTCACCGGCCGACCTACAGTTTCCAGCGCCTGCGCCTGAACTTGGGCTGCAGCCGTAGCTGTGGCAAGGGTGGCGGCAAGGCCGAAGATAGAGGTCAGTCGCATCTTTGCATCCCGTTCCTGTCGCGGCGGTTTGCCCCGCCTTTGGAAACCCGGCGACATCGCGCCAGAATCCCGTTGTTTCGCGGTCCCCTGAAACCATATTAGACGCAGATCGACAAGCAAAACGATGCGGCATCAGGACGCCGTATCAGGGTCACGCGCGCCCGACATCAAGGATATCCCATGACCGACGCCCCTTTTCGCCCTTTCGAGCAGCATCTTGATGAAGGTGCGGCGCTGAACATCCTGCGCTCGGCCACGACCGGGGCGGATGACGGCGAGCTTTTCCTGGAACGCAGCCGGTCCGAAGCCCTGGTGCTGGATGACGGGCGCATCCGTACCGCAAGCTATGATGCATCCGAAGGTTTCGGCCTTCGCGCCGTTCGCGGAGAGGTCGCAGGCTATGGCCATTCGACCGAGATTTCCGAACGCGCGCTGACCCGCGCGGCTGAAACCGCGCGCCTTGCCGTCGGTTCGGGCGGGGCTACGCTCGCGCCCCCGCCCCCCGGCACCAACCGCAAGCTTTACGGCGATGCCGATCCGATGGTGGACGCGACCTTTCCGGTCAAGATCGACATGCTGAAAGAGATCGACGCCTATGCCCGCGGCCTCGATCCCCGCGTGGTGCAGGTTTCGGCCACGCTCTCGGCTGGCCTGCAAGAGGTCGAGATCCTGCGCCCCGAGGGGCTGCGGCTTGCCGACATCCGTCCCATGGCGCGGCTCAACATCTCGGTCATCGTCGAACATAACGGGCGGCGCGAAAGCGGCGGCACCGGCACTGGCGGGCGCTATGGTCTCGCTGCGCTGATGGAACGTGACCGCTGGCAGGACGCTGCGCGCGAGGCGCTGCGCATTGCCCTCGTCAACCTCGACGCGGTTGCGGCGCCAGCGGGAGTGATGGACGTGGTTCTTGGCCCCGGCTGGCCGGGCATCCTGCTGCATGAGGCTATCGGCCACGGGCTTGAAGGCGACTTCAACCGCAAGAAAACCTCGGCCTTTGCGGGCCTGCTCGGCAGCCGCATCGCCGCCCCCGGCGTGACCGTGCTGGACGATGGAACCATGCCCGACCGTCGCGGCTCGATCAGCATCGACGACGAAGGCACGCCATCGGGCAAGAATGTCCTGATCGAGGATGGTATCCTTGTCGGCTACATGCAGGACCGCCAGAACGCCCGCCTGATGGGGGTGAAACCTACCGGCAATGGTCGACGCGAAAGCTTTGCCCATATCCCGATGCCGCGCATGACCAACACCTACATGCTGGCGGGCAAGGATGATCCGGCGGCGATCCTCGCCGACCTCAAGGACGGCATCTATGCTGTCGGTTTCGGCGGCGGCCAGGTTGACATCACCAATGGCAAGTTCGTGTTTTCCTGCACCGAGGCCTACCGTGTACAGAACGGCAAGATCGGCGCGCCGGTCAAGGGCGCAACGCTGATCGGCGATGGCGCGACCGCGCTGAAACACATCCGCGCCATCGGCAACGACCTGCAACTCGACCCCGGCATCGGCAACTGTGGCAAGGCGGGCCAGTGGGTTCCGGTCGGCGTCGGCCAGCCGACGCTCCTAATCGGCGGGCTGACGGTTGGCGGCTCGGCGGCTTGATCCGGCCGCCCCCGCTTTCATCTTTACTCAAATATCCTCAGAGGGTGAATTGGCCGAACGGCCAAGAGGGGCAGAATGCCCCTACCCCGATGAGCAATCGCGACGGAGCAGGTTAAAATCCGGTAAGCAGATTTCTCGTTATCGTTACTTGTTAGCCGGTTAGCCAACATTGCACGCGCGCAATCACCGAGGTTTCACGCGGCGCAGAACCTCCCTCGCCTTTTCAGTTGCGAACCCGCCGCCGCCCCGATTACGCTCCGATCAAGCAAAAGTGAAAAACAGGGAGCGTCCGACATGAATAGCCTGAAATTCCTGGGCACATCTGCCCTATCCGCCCTGATCGCCGTCGGCCCCGTCGCCGCCCAGATCACCGAGATCGGCCCCGGCGAGGGGCAGGTCAACATCGTGGCCTGGGCCGGCTATATCGAGCGCGGCGAAACCGACAAGGCCTTCGACTGGGTCACCAAGTTCGAGGAAAAGACCGGCTGCAAGGTCAACGTCAAGACCGCCGCCACCTCGGATGAAATGGTAGCCCTGATGAACGAAGGCGGCTTCGACCTCGTCACCGCCTCCGGCGACGCCTCGCTACGGCTTATCGCGGGCAAGCGGGTCCAGCCGATCAACATCGACCTCATTCCGTCGTGGAGCACGGTGGACGACCGTCTGAAAGACGCCCCCTGGTATACTGTCGATGGCGTCCGTTACGGCGTGCCCTACATGTGGGGCCCGAACGTGCTGATGTATAACACCGAAGCCTTCAAGGATGCGCCGCCGAAAAGCTGGAATGTCGTCTTCGAGGAAATGACCTTGCCCGATGGCAAGTCGAACAAGGGCCGGGTGCAGGCCTATGACGGCCCGATCCATATCGCCGACGCCGCTCAATACCTGATGGCGCACAAGCCCGAACTGGGAATCAAAGATCCCTACGAGTTGAACGAGGACCAGTACAAGGCCGCGCTCGATCTCCTCCGCGTGCAGCGCGAACTGGTCGGGCGCTACTGGCACGACGCTTTTATCCAGATCGATGACTTCAAGAACGAAGGCATCGTGGCCTCGGGTACCTGGCCCTTTCAGGCCAACCTACTTAAGGCCGAGAAGTTCCCGGTCGAAACCGTGATCCCGGAAGAGGGCGCCACCGGCTGGGCCGACACCTCGATGCTGGCTGCCGATGCCGCGAACCCGAATTGCTCCTACATGTGGATGGAGCATTCGCTGTCCTCGAACCTGCAGTCCGACCTGGCGGTCTGGTTCGGCGCCAACCCAAGCGTCCCGGCCGCTTGCACCGATGGTCGCGGCATGCTGACGAAGGAAGGTTGCACCGCGAACGGTTTCGATGATTTCGAAAAGATTCGTTTCTGGCGCACCCCGGTCGCCAACTGCTCGCAGGGCGAAGGCGCCTGCGTGCCCTACTATCGCTGGGTGTCCGACTATATCGGCGTGATCGGCGGGCGCTGAGCGCTGTCTGTCATCGCGGCCCCGGAACTGTCCGGGGCCGCTTTTTCTTTTCCCGGAGGTTCCGGGTGAAACGGGTTTGCGATGCCTGCTGTCGAGTTCCGTGACGTCTCGCGTCACTTCGGTTCAGTGCGTGCGGTGGACGGGGTAAACCTGACCATCGCCGAAGGATCTTTCTTTGCAATGCTTGGGCCGTCCGGTTCCGGCAAGACGACCTGCCTGCGCCTGATCTCGGGGTTCGAGAAACCCTCTGCGGGTGAGGTGCGGATATTCGGCGAGGATTCCGGGGCCGTCCCGCCGAACCGCCGCAACGTGAACACCGTCTTTCAGGATTACGCGCTGTTCCCGCACATGAACGTTCGCGACAACGTGGCCTATGGCCTGATGGTCAAAGGGGTGGACCGCGCCACCCGGATGTCCCGCGCGGAAGAGATGTTGTCGCTGGTCAAGCTGGCCGACTACGGGGGGCGCAAACCGGGCCAGTTGTCGGGCGGCCAGCGTCAGCGCGTGGCTCTGGCCCGCGCGCTGGTCAACGAGCCGCGTGTGCTGCTTCTGGACGAGCCGCTGGGCGCGTTGGACCTGAAACTGCGCGAGGCAATGCAGGACGAGTTGAAGGCGCTGCAACAGCGGTTGGGCATCACATTTGTCTTCGTGACTCACGACCAGGGCGAGGCGCTGAGCATGGCCGACCAGGTCGCCGTTTTCTCGGACGGCAAGGTTGCGCAGGTCGGAACGCCGACCGAGATTTACGAGCGACCCGCGACGCGCTTTGTGGCGGACTTTGTCGGGTCTTCGAATGTGCTGCCACCCGCTGTCAGCCGCCGCTTTGGCGGACCTGATACCTGGGCCAGCCTGCGGCCAGAGCGCATCCGCCTGACCGAAGGGCAAGACCGGGTGTCGGGCACTGCGGGAACGGCCCGCTACCTGGGATCGGGAACGCGACTGAACGTGAACCTTGCTGACGCCGATGGCGTAGAGGTGAGCCTGATCCTTCCGCCCGGCCAGTCGGTTCCTGCGCCCGGCTCCAAGGTCGGGCTGGAGGCACTGCCCGGTGCGATCCACGCGATGGAGGGTGAAAGGTGAAAACCGCCACCTTTGCTGCGCGCGGCCTTGGCGACCGGCTGACCGATCTGTTCTGGCGCAGGCCGAACCTGCTGCTGATCCTGCTGCTCGCCGCGCCGCTGATCTGGCTGGGCGTCGTCTATCTGGGATCGCTGTTCGCTCTGCTGATCCAGAGTTTCTATTCGATCGACGAGTTCTCGGGGCTTGTGGTCAAGGAATTCACGCTCAAGACCTATCTGGAGCTTCTGCGCCCGGCGAATTTCGACATCATCCTGCGCACGGTCGGCATGGCGGCGGCGGTGACGATAGCCTCGGTCTTTGTGGCCTTTCCCATCGCCTATTACGCGGCCCGCTATGCGAAGGGACGCTGGAAGGCTGCGTTCTATCTTGGGGTCATGCTCCCACTTTGGTCCAGCTATCTGGTCAAGGTCTATGCCTGGAAGCTGATCCTTGCGAAGGAGGGGATCGTCACCTGGGCCACCGATGCCTCTGGCACCTCGATCATTCTTAATGCGGTGCTGTCACTGCCTGTGATCGGCGGGAATTCATTGTCGACGTCGTATATCGGGACGTTTCTTGTCTTCGTCTACGTCTGGCTGCCCTATATGATCCTGCCCATGCAGGCCTCGCTGGAGCGCGTGCCGACGTCGATGCTTGAGGCGAGTGCGGACCTGGGTGCGAGTGCAGGGCAGACATTCCGCACGGTGATCGTACCGCTGGCCTTGCCGGGGATCGTGGCGGGTTCGATCTTTACCTTCTCGCTGACTCTGGGCGACTACATCATCCCGCAGATCGTCGGTACGTCGCGGCTTTTCATCGGGCAGGCGGTCTATACTCTGCAGGGCACTGCCGGGAACATCCCGCTGGCGGCCGCCTTTGCGGTGGTGCCGATCGTCGTCATGCTGATCTATCTGGCTGTCGCCAAGCGCGTAGGAGCCTTCGATGCGCTCTGAGAACCGCGCGCCCCGGGGGCTGACCATTGGCGCTACCGCCGGGCTTTTGTTCCTGCACCTGCCGATTGCGCTGATTTTCCTTTACGCCTTCACGACCGAGGAGCGCAGCTATCAGTTCCCGCCGCCCGGGCTGACGCTGAAGTGGTTTGCCGTCGCGTGGAACCGTGAGGATATCTGGCCACCGCTTTACCTGTCGCTGCGGGTGGCTGCGATCTCAACGGCGCTGTCGCTCGTGCTGGGCACACTGGTTGCCGCTGCGATGAGCCGTGCGAAATTCTTTGGGCGCGACCAGATCTCGCTGCTGATCTTGCTGCCCATAGCCCTGCCCGGCATCATCACCGGTATGTCGCTACGGTCGGCGTTCGATGTGATGGGCATTCCGTTCTCGACCTGGACCATTGTTCTTGGCCACGCGACCTTCTGCATCGTGATCGTGTTCAACAACGCGGTAGCGCGGTTCCGGCGCCTGTCAGGCTCAATCGTAGAGGCGTCGATGGATCTTGGTGCCAACGGATTCCAGACATTCCGGCACGTGATCCTGCCGAACCTTGGATCCGCGCTGCTTGCGGGTGGCATGCTGGCATTCGCCCTTTCGTTCGATGAGGTCATCGTCACGACCTTTACGGCCGGGCAACAATCGACCTTGCCGATCTGGATGCTGACCGAACTGGTCAGGCCAAGGCAGCGGCCGGTTACGAACGTGGTCGCGATCGTGGTGTTTGTCACGACGTTTTTCCCAATCCTCGTCGCCTATTACCTGACGCGCGGCGGGTCAGAAACTGCAGGCGGCGGCAAGTAGTTGTTGCGGATTTAGGGGATCGGCGCGCGCCCCGGCCACGCGCCGTTCACCAGTGCTGACTAGCGTCACCCCCGAGCAGCATATCGGAGGTTCGCCCATGTCCGAGGTCACGGCCATTCTTGCCCTGCCCTATATCCAGCCCTCGCAAGCGCAAAAGCATGTGACCCACAACGAGGCGCTGCGCGTGCTTGATGTGATCGTCCAGCTTGCGGTCGAGGACCGGACGCGGACGGCGGCCCCCGCCAGCCCTGTGATCGGATCGCGACACATAGTGGCGGCGGGGGCCGTGGGCGAATGGGCTGGTCAGGATCAGCGGATCGCGGTCTATGACATCGAAGGCTGGGTCTTCTTCCCAGCACAAGCAGGCTGGCGCGCCGAAGTGATGGCCGAGGGCAAGAGCGTGGTGTTCACGGGAACGGGCTGGTCAGCTTCGACGGACCTTCCGCAGAACTTCGCGCAGCTTGGTATCAATGCGACGGCGGATACGACGAACCGGCTTTCGGTGTCGTCGGCCGCGACACTGCTGAACAACGCGGGTGCAGGTCATCAGTTGAAGGTGAACAAAGCGACACAGGGCGATACGGCGAGCCTCTTGTTCCAGACGGGATTTTCCGGGCGAGCGGAGATGGGACTGGCCGGGAATGACGATTTCTCGGTCAAGGTCAGTGCCGACGGGGCGAGTTTTGCCGAGGGGTTGCGGGTGCAGGCGGCGAGCGGCGCGGTAAGTTTGCCGAATGGCGCATTATTGGCGGATGGGACGGCTGCGGCGCCGGGTCTGCGCTTTACGGGCGATACCGATACCGGGATCAATCGACCGGGGGCCAATCAGATCGGGATTGTCGCTGGTGGCGTTCAGCGGGCCGTCCTGTCCACGACATCGCTGCAACTGGATGTGCCGCTGACCGGCAGTGTCGTCCAACTTGGCAGCCATGACGCGACGGCGGGGCGGGTTGCGCGCCTTTTCCAGACCGGCGGAGTTTTCGGGCTGGGGGTGTTACAGGGGGAGAGCCTTGGAACGCTGGTTACCTCGGCCAATGCTGTGACGGTCGCCGGTTTCTATCGGACGGACGCAACGACGACCAACCTGCCCGCCAGCGCGACATCGGGTCTATTGGAAGTCTTCCACGGCGCAGGAGCCGACACTATTCATCAGCGCTTCACCGCGACGACCGCCGATGTCACGACCTGTACCTGGCAGCGCCGCGCGGCAAGTGGTGTCTGGCAACCATGGTCACTGATCTTCAATCAGTCGACCTTGCTCGGACCAGTATCGCAATCAGGCGGTATTCCCACCGGCGCTGCTATTGAACGCGGCACAGGTACAAATGGCGAGTTCGTGCGGTTTGCCGACGGCACGCTGATCTGCACCCGTTCGAACCTGAGCGCAGCAAATGCCTCGACGGCCAACGGATCGCTGTTCCGTTCTGCAGATGTAGCCTGGACTTTTCCGGTCACCTTCATTGCCGCCCCTGTCGTCAGTGGGAACGTGGACGCAACGGATGCCTGGGTAGCTGCGGGGACGCCCGGAACCACATCCGTTAATCTCCGTGTCTTAGCCTCGGCATCGAAAACCGCCGCTTTGAACCTGCGGGGACTTGCAATCGGGCGCTGGTTCTAGACATCCGGCTGATTTTTGATGCTACTGTCGGCAGACGCGGCAAATGATTGCTGCGTCTGCGAAGCCGTGGTGACAGCCCGATTGTATCTTGGTATGTGCATGTCGAGTAATTTTCGGGAGCGTGATTGGTGCAGATCGAAGACACGCGTCTTTCCGGCGTCGTGATCATTACCCCCCGCCGTTTTGGTGACGCACGGGGGTTTTTGTCGGAAAGCTGGAATCGCGAGGCGCTGGCAAGGCACGGCATCGATTGCGATTTCGTTCAAGACAATCATTCGCTTTCTGCCAAGATTGGGACGGTGCGGGGCCTGCACTACCAGGCACCACCGCATGCGCAGACCAAGCTGGTTCGCTGCGGGCGTGGGCGGCTGTTCGACGTGGCCGTCGATTTCCGCACCGGAAGCCCTACCTATGGTCAATGGGTGGGGGTGGAACTGAGCTTCGAGAACGGCAAGCAACTGCTGATACCTGCCGGATTTCTGCATGGTTTCGTGACGCTCGAGCCCGACACCGAGATCATCTATAAATGTACCGACTATTATGCTCCGGCATCCGACGGCGCCATACGCTTTGACGATCCGGATATCGGCATCGACTGGGGTCTTAAAGAGACGCCGATCCTGAGCGATAAAGACGCTGCGGCCCCCTATCTGGCTGATGTGATCTCGCCTTTTGCGTTCGAGGTTGCGAAATGAAGATACTTGTTACAGGCGGCGCGGGTTTTATCGGCTCGGCCGTCGTCAGGCATGCGGTTCGCGCGGGTCATGCAGTCGTCAACCTCGATGCGCTGACTTATGCGGCGAACCTTGCCAATGTGCAGCCTGTAGCCAACAGCCCGCTATACAGCTTTGAACATGCCGACATTCGCGACCGCGCGGCACTGGATCGTATCTTTGCCGATCATTGTCCTGACGCAGTGATGCATTTGGCCGCCGAAAGTCATGTCGATCGGTCCATCGACGGGCCGGCGGATTTCGTGGAGACGAACATCACCGGCACCTTCAACATGCTGGAGGCTGCTCGCGCGTATTGGCAGCGGCAAGGTCGGCCCGAGGGTTTCCGGTTCCACCACATATCGACCGATGAGGTTTACGGCACGCTGGGCGCGACGGGGCAGTTCACCGAAGATACGCCTTATGCGCCGAACTCTCCTTACTCGGCGTCAAAGGCCGCAAGCGACCATCTGGTGCGCTCCTGGCATGAAACCTATGGATTGCCGGTTCTGATCACCAACTGCTCGAACAACTACGGCCCCTATCATTTCCCCGAAAAGCTGATCCCCGTGGTTATCCTGAAGGCGCTTGCCGGAGAGCCTATCCCGGTCTACGGCAAGGGCGAGAATGTGCGCGACTGGCTGTATGTGGAGGATCATGCCGATGCGCTGCTGACCGTTGTGACGAAAGGCGAGATCGGACGCACCTACAACATCGGCGGGGAGAATGAGCGGACGAATATAGAACTCGTCCGCACCATCTGCAGCATCCTCGACAAGAAGCGGCCAAAGGGCAAATCCTACGCCGATCAGATCACCTTTGTCGCCGACAGGCCGGGGCACGACCTGCGCTATGCGATCGACCCGACGCGCATCCGCACCGAACTCGGCTGGCGGCCATCGGTGACGGTGGAAGAGGGTTTAGAGCGGACCGTTCAGTGGTATCTTGACAACGAGGCCTGGTGGCAGCCGCTGCTGGACCGCACCGGTGTCGGCAAACGGCTTGGGGTTGCGGGATGACTCTTCTGGTATTCGGCTCGACCGGACAGGTGGCGCAGGAATTGCGGCGCAGGGCGCCAGATGCGATCTTTCTCTCGCGGGCCGAAGTCGATCTCTCCGATCCGGCTGCCTGCGCGGCGGCAGTAGCATCTGCAGACGTGGAGGCGGTTATAAATGCCGCCGGTTATACTGCGGTGGACAAGGCAGAATCCGAGGAAGAACTGGCGACAGTCATCAATGGCGCGGCCCCGGGCGCGATGGCTCGCGCTGCGGCGAAGCGTGATCTGCCATTCCTTCATATTTCCAGCGACTATGTCTTTAATGGCTCGGGTGATGTCGCCTGGCATACAGATGATGAAACTGGTCCCCTTGGCGCGTATGGGCGCTCGAAACTGGCGGGCGAACACGGAGTGCATGCTGCCGGAGGCAGCTTTGTGATCCTGCGCACGTCCTGGGTATTTTCGTCTCATGGTACGAATTTCGTCAAGACCATGCTGCGGCTTGGCAAGCAGCGCGATAGCCTGGCCATCGTTGCCGACCAGATCGGCGGACCAACTGCGGCGGGGGATATTGCCGACGCGCTGATCGAGATTGCGCGGCTGATGCGGCAGGGCAATGGTGCGCCCGGCACCTATCATTTCGCAGGAGCGCCGGATGTGTCCTGGGCGGATTTCGCGCGCGAGATATTCCACAGTGCGCACCTGCCAACGAAGGTGGTGAACATCACCAGTGCGGAATACCCGACACCCGCGCGGCGGCCGCATAACTCGCGGCTCAACTGTTCGACGACCGAACGCATGTTCGGACTGCCCCGCCCCGATTGGCGCGCCAATTTGGCGACGATCCTGAAAGAGCTTGGAGACAACTGACGTGGCGAAGCGTAAGGGCATCATTCTGGCGGGCGGTTCCGGCACGCGTCTCTATCCGATCACCGTTGCAGTCTCTAAGCAGCTTCTGCCGATCTATGACAAGCCGATGATCTATTACCCGCTTTCGGTTCTGATGCTGACGGGTATCCGCGAGATCGCGATCATAACCACCCCGCAGGATGCCGACCAGTTTCAGCGCGCGCTTGGGGATGGCTCCAAATGGGGCCTGAGCCTGACCTATATCGAGCAGCCCTCGCCCGACGGGCTGGCGCAGGCCTATATCCTTGCCGAGGATTTTCTTGGCGGTGCGCCTTCGGCGATGGTCCTTGGTGACAACATCTTTTACGGCCATGGCTTGCCTGAACTTCTGGCCGAGGCAGATACAAAAGAGGTTGGCGGCACAGTTTTCGGCTACCAGGTGTCTGACCCGGAAAGATATGGCGTCGTTGCATTTGGCCCCGATGGAAAAGCGGCCTCCATCGTTGAGAAGCCAAAGGTCCCACCGTCCAACTATGCGGTCACAGGGCTTTACTTCCTTGACGGATCGGCCTCCGAGCGCGCTCGAGCGGTCAAGCCATCGGAACGGGGCGAGTTGGAGATCACTACCCTGCTTGAGATGTATCTGGCTGACGACCAGTTGTCCGTGCAGCGCATGGGGCGCGGCTACGCCTGGCTGGACACGGGCACCCATGCGAGCCTTTTGGACGCCGGGAACTTTGTGCGCACGCTTGAGAACCGGCAGGGCATGCAGGCCGGTTGTCCCGAGGAAATCGCCTATGAAATGGGCTGGATCACCCGTGACCAGTTGCTGGTGCAAGCCTCGCTTTACGCAAAGAACGCCTATGGCGGCTATTTGAAGAAGGTAGCCGAGCGCATCGTCTGACGGCATCAACACAGTAAATCATCAGAAAAAGAACTAGCAACCATTTGAAATTATTACGAAGCCGACCGATTTTGGTCGGCTTTTACATTCTGCCGTCCTGATTCGGGTGGAGAATCCGAGTCTCTTATCTCGATCAAAAAGAGCGAGATTTATTTCTTGCGAAACACGATCTATTCTGTCGTTATTTAATCCATGGAGCCCAAAGCCCTTGGACGACAGGAGACAGGGATGAGTGCGATCGGCAGAACCGACCAGGGACATCTGTCATCGGGAGCAAAGGCTAAAACGGCAAAGGCGCCCGTGCCAGTCCCTTCGACGTGGAGGGTGCAAATCTACCGCGTGCGGAACGACGGCGTTCTTACGCTCGCAAACCGCCCGTTGATCCTTGCTGGCAAAGATCCCCACGACGTTCAGGACATTGCGCTCATGGGTCGCGATCCACGAGTCTGGCGGGCTGTCTGTACACCGCTTGGCCACATCGATCGCTAAGCCGCACCCAAATTTTCACCAGGGAGAAAACCCAGATGTTCACCAAAATCCAGACTGTCGCGGCCAAAGCCGCCAAGGGCTTTTGGCAAGGGCTGCCCGACAGCAGCCATATCGCAAATGACAAGACCGCCAAGGAACCTTCGGCAAAACCCTTGCTGATCGCCGAGGATGCGCGGGTTTCAATGTCCAGTTTCGGATGGCGCATGACCTTTGCCGCTGCGGGTGTGGCGCTGGTCGGCGGCCTGGGCAACGTCGCCCCGCTGCATGCAGAGACACTTCTGAACGTAAGCTACGACCCGACGCGCGAGCTTTACCGCGCCATCGACGAGGCTTTCGCGGCTGACTGGGTTGCCAAGGGTAACCCCGCCCCGCAGATCGAAGCCAGCCATGGCGGTTCCGGCGCTCAGGCGCGCGCGGTGATCGACGGGCTTGAGGCGCAGGTGGTCACACTGGCGCTGGCATCGGACATCGACAAGATCGCGGCGGCTGGCAAACTGCCCGCCGACTGGCAGTCGAAACTGCCGCACAATTCTTCCCCCTATACTTCGACGATCGTGTTCCTTGTGCGCGAGGGCAATCCCAAGGGCATCAAGGACTGGGGCGATCTGCTGAACGATGGGGTAGAGGTAATCACTCCGAACCCGAAGACCTCGGGCGGCGCGCGCTGGAACTATCTGGCCGCCTGGGCCTGGGCCGAGAAGAACGGCAAGGATCCGAAGGAATTCGTCGGCGCATTGTTCAAACATGTGCCTGTGCTTGACAGCGGTGCGCGCGGATCGACCACGACCTTCGCTCAGCGCGGCATCGGTGACGTGTTGCTGGCGTGGGAGAACGAGGCCTATCTCGCACTGAACGAGCTTGGCGATGACAAGTTCGACATCGTCGTGCCCAGCGTTTCAGTCCTGGCCGAACCCCCGGTTGCGCTAGTCGAAGCCAACCTGAAAACCGATGAACAGCGCAAGCTTGCCACGGCGTATCTCGACTATCTCTACACGCCAGAAGCCCAGGCGATCATCTTCAAGAACTTCTATCGCGGCTGGGACACATCCAAAGCCAACCCCGAGGATGTGGCGCGCTTTCCCAAGCTTGATCTCGTGACCATCGCCGATTTCGGCGGCTGGGCCAAAGTTCAGCCCGAACATTTCGGCGACGGCGGCATCTTCGACCAGATCTACGTCGCGAAATGAGCAAGGTGGTCCCCGTGCAGCAACTGATTCAGCGCTCCCCCATGCCCGGCTTCGGCCTCAGCATGGGGATCACCCTTACCATGCTGTCGCTTGTCGTCATTCTGCCGATCGGGGCCTTGCTGCTGAAAGGCGCCATGGCCGGACCGGCAGAAGTCTGGCGCGTCATCAACACAGAACGCAGTTGGGCCGCGCTTTACCTTTCCTTCCGCTTGTCGCTGTTCGCGGCGCTGTTCAATCTGGTCTTCGGTGTGCTGCTGGCCTGGGTTCTGGTGCGCTATCGCTTTCCCGGGCGCGCCATCCTGAACGCCGCCGTCGATCTACCCTTTGCGCTGCCCACCGCCGTGGCCGGCATCTCGCTGACCGCGCTTTATGCCCCGAACGGCGCTTTCGGAATGCTGGCGCAGGAAGTGGGTGTCAGGATCGCCTATACACAGTGGGGCATCCTGATCGCGCTTATCTTTGTCGGCCTGCCCTTTGTCACCCGCACGGTGCAGCCGGTGATCGAAGAGATCGAGCATGAGGTGGAGGAAGCCTCGGCGACCCTGGGTGCATGCCGCGTTTACACATTGCGCCGCGTGATCCTGCCGATCCTGGCCCCGGCCGCGCTGACAGGCTTTGCCCTGGCGCTGGCACGATCGGTGGGCGAATACGGCTCGGTCATCTTCATCGCCGGGAACATTCCGGTTCAGACAGAGATAGCGCCCCTGCTGGTCGTCATCCGTCTGGAAGAATTCGACTACAACGGTGCGGCAGCCATCGGCATCGCCATGCTGGTGATTTCCTTTCTTATGCTTCTGGCCATCAACGTGGTGCAGATCTGGTCACGCCGGAGGATCGGCCTTGTCTGATATCACCACCTCTCTGCCCCGCTTCCGCCGTGCAACCGAGGAAGCGCCGATCGCCCGCTGGCTGCTGATCGGGCTGGCCGTTCTGGGCCTTTTCATTCTGGTTTTCGCCCCCCTCCTCGTGGTCTTCACCGAGGCCTTGGCCAAAGGGCTGGGCGCTGCGATCTCTTCGCTGGGCAACCGCGATGCAAGATCGGCGATCGGGCTGACGATCACCGTGGCGGGCATCGCCATGCCCCTCAACGCCGCGTTTGGCGTTGCTGCCGCATGGGCAATCACCAAGTTCGACTTTCGTGGCAAGGCTTTCCTGATCACCCTGATCGACCTGCCCTTCTCGGTTTCTCCGGTTGTTGCAGGTCTTTGCCTGGTGCTGCTTTTCGGCGCCAACAGCATGATCGGCGGATGGCTGGTGGCCAATGGCTACCCGATCATCTTCGCTCTTCCCGGCATCATCCTTGCCACCATGTTCGTCACCTTTCCCTTCGTTGCACGAGAGCTGATCCCGGTCATGATCGAGCAGGGCAAGGCCGAGGAAGAGGCCGCCCTGACCCTTGGCGCGAGCGGATGGCGCACCTTTTTCACGGTGACGCTGCCGAATATCCGCTGGGCGCTGCTCTACGGCGTGTTGCTGTGCAACGCCCGGGCCATGGGCGAATTCGGGGCGGTCGCGGTCGTGTCGGGCAAGATCCGGGGGCAGACGGCCACCATGCCGATCACCATCGAGATGCTTTACAACGAATACCTCTCGGTTGCGGCGTTTTCGATGGCTGCGGTGCTCGCGCTGCTGGCGCTTGTCACGCTGCTTCTGAAATCGCTGCTTGAATGGCGCTACGCCGATCTTCTGGCCGCAACCCATCGCCATTGAAAGGAGTCGGTTCAATGCATATCGAGATCGACGAGATTTCCAAGGAATTCGGCTCAACCGCCGCGCTGCTGCCCGTCAGCCTCAAAATCCCGTCAGGGGCGCTTGTCGCTCTGCTTGGGCCCTCTGGCTCGGGCAAGACCACGCTTCTGCGCGTTCTGGGCGGGCTTGAGTTCCCAAGCTCGGGCCGTGTGCTGTTCGACGGGCAAGACGCAACTGGCCTTTCGGTGCAGGAACGCCGCGCGGGATTTGTGTTCCAGTCTTATGCGCTGTTCCGGCACATGACGGTCTATGAGAACATCGCCTATGGTCTGCGCGCCCGGCCCCGCAAGACGCGTCCTACAGGGGCCGAGATCGCGCGGCGCGTTACCAAGCTGCTGGAGTTGATCCAACTGCCGGACATCGGTGACCGCTATCCCAACCAACTGTCCGGTGGCCAGCGTCAGCGCGTGGCGCTGGCACGCGCACTGGCTATCGAGCCGCGGATGCTGCTGCTGGACGAGCCGTTCGGTGCGCTGGATGCCCGCGTTCGCAAAGAGTTGCGCCAGGGTCTGCGCGAAATCCATGACACGACCGGGCTGACCACTGTATTTGTCACCCATGACCAGGAAGAGGCGATGGAACTGGCCGATCTTGTGGTGGTCATGTCCATGGGACGGATCGAGCAGATCGGCAAACCCGCCGACCTGCGCGCGCGCCCGAAGACAGCCTTCGTCCGCGATTTCCTGCAGGTCTGACGGGGGCACACATGCAAGTATCTCTGCAAGCCGAAAAGCCGAAACGGAGCGGGCCGATGGACCGGATTGATCGCAAGATCCTGCACGAATTGCAGGCCGATGCCACGCTTCCCATTGCGCAACTGGCCGAACGGGTCGGCCTGTCGCAAACCCCGTGCTGGAAGCGTGTCCAGAAGCTGGAGGAGCAGGGGGTGATACTTGGCCGCGTCGCGCTGGTCGATCCGCAAAAGATCGGGCTGGACCTCATGGTTTTCGTTGAGATCGAGGCGCTGGATCATAGCCCCGAATGGCGGGACACATTCAGCAAGGCTATCGCAAGCCTGCCCGAGGTTCTGGACGTCTTCCGCATGGCGGGCGAAGTCGACTACCTGCTGCGTGTGGTGGTCGAGGACATGATGCAGTTCGACACCTTTTACAAAAGGCTGACCGCGCTGGTCCCGCTCAAATCCGTGACGTCCAAGTTCACGATGGAGCGGATCAAGGCGACCACCGCCTATCCGATCAACATCACCGACCGCTGAGTCCGCTTTTCCAGGCGTTCAGCGGCGGCAGCCGTGGCGAAACAGGCCGGTAACCGCAGCTTCGCCGCAGCTTGGTCCTTTCGCGGGCAATACTATCTGAAAGCCTGCGACGCAGATCGGCATCGGCGCCTTTGGCCGCAACTTCCGGCCCATAAGCCCTTCTTTCCAGAACGATCAGCAGATGGTCGATGTCGAGCGGCACCTCGCTCTGGCCCCAGGTATCAAGCCAGCAGTGCAAAGCTGGCCGGATACTGGCAATGCTTCCCTGATGCACGTCGTGGCGTAGTTCGCGGAAGAGGACTGGCTCGAAATGCCGCCTCGTGCTGCGCCAGACCGCACCCCGTCGTCGCAACAGAAACAGCATCAGGGCCACCACGCCCAGACCAGCAGTCAGGGTGATGATCAGCCACGTTCGCCATGCCGGCTCCTGCCCGGACGCAGACCACCCAGGCGGCGCTGCCACGGAAAAGCGGACGGGGTCGATGCTGACAGTGGCAATGGATTGCGTCTGGTTGTTCCACCAGTCCAGTTTGATCGCAGGCAGGTTGTAGTCCCCAGGCACTTCGACCACATAAGTCACCGCCTCAACCCGACGTGCGACATCGGGATCGCCACGCTCTCCCGGTTTGTCGGTCAACTCCGGCTGGCCGGGATAGGCGCGCAAGCCCTGCGGGATTTCCAGCCCATCCAGCAGCGGTGGCAGCAACATCGCTTCGGTGCCTTTCGCCTCTTGCGTCAGGGTAAGCTTGACGACAGCGCCGGGTTTAGGCGCATCACCCGGCCCGTCTATCTTTGCGGCAAGGGTGAAGTCGTCGGCCGCAAGGAATGGGTTCAATCCTTCGGCCCCTTTCGGAACGACGGCCGAAAACTGGATGGGCGGCATATCGACCGGGGTTTTCATTGCGGCGTTCGTCATTGGATCGGCGTAGGTCACGTCGATCTGGCTGGGCGGCAGGACATACTCTGCGGCGCGCTGGGGGGTTATCTGGTAGATGCGATGCAGCCCCGCCCAGCTTTCGCTACCGATCCGTTGGGTAACTGGTCGGCTTGAGCCGGAGATCTGGCGCGTGATCGCGTCTGCGAGTTGCAGATCGGGCCAGACTGGCGGATCCGGCATGTAGGTCGGAACCAGCAGGGTAATGGAAACCGTAACGGGGGTGCCGACAGTGACCGGGCCGTCGGGGTCGAGTTCTACCTGCACCTGCGGTTGTTCGGCGGGTGCTGCAGCCTCTTGCCCCCAGACTGGCAAGGCAAGAAAGAAGAGTATGAGAATAGGCCGCCCCCTCATGGGCTGCCTCCACTCGACGCGGATTCAATCGAGAACCGCGATTTCAGGAAATCCGCCGGTTTGGTCTGAACCTGTCGCATCCATTGCGCTGCCGCATCCTCGGACAACTGGCTGTCTGCGGTGATCGTCATCTCTTTCCCCTCACCGGCAGGCAGATCGTTTACCGTCGAGTCGGGGGCATTATCCTCGTTGTTGGCCTCTGGATCGGACCCTTCGCGCGCTTCGGTCAAGTAGGCGATGATCCTTTCGGTCAGCGCCAGATTGTCCTTTGCGGCATTGTTGCGTGGATCAATCTTCAGCGCTGCCTCGAACGCTGCCTTCCCGCCTTGATAATCGCGCCCACGCACCAACGCGACGCCACGGTTGAATTGCGCCCCGGCGGTCTGGATCGGCGCCAGAAGATCGGCTGCCTCCTGATACTTTCCGCTGCGGATCAGGGCTGCGGCATGCCACATCGGATCGGTGAAGATCTGGGCAGACTTGGCATAATCATGCGTGGCATAGGCCCGCGCGCCTTGCTGGTCCGACGTCCAGAAAAGATCGGCAATCGTTCCGGCTCGCCCCGTCTGCGGCAAGAGCAGAACCGCAGCCAAAGCCGCCCTATGCAGTGTCGTGCCGCGTCGAAACCAGAACAGCACCAGAAGCGCGGCCGGAATGGCAAAGATCCATCCGTCATCCTGCAACTGCCCAGTTCCCGTCCCCGCACGCGCAAGGCTGGTGGCCAGCGCCCGATTCACAGCCCGCACGTCGCTGTTATCGACGGTCGAGCGCACAACCTCCACAGATGCGCCACGCATCCAGTCATCCACTTCGGCACCGCCGCCATCCGGCGCCACGATCAGCGCAACTCTTCCTGACCCTTCGTTCGGAAAAGCGGCAATGTCCGAAGGATCGACGCCATCCGTAACGAACAGCACGCTGCCTGGCGTCGGCTCTTGCGCAAGCAACGTCTCTGCCAGTTTCAGCGCCTCAGACGCCTTGCGCCCTGCGCGCGGCATGATGCCGGGATCCAGCCCCTCCAGAAAGGGCTGCAGCACCGTGGGGTCGTCGGTAAGCGGCATGACCAGATGCGCGGTGCCTGCATAGGCGATCAGCCCGACCCGCCCCCCGGCGCGTGCCGCGATCAGGTCGCGTATCTTCTGCCGCGCCCGTTCCAGCCGACTTGGCGGCACATCGCCCTGGGCCATGCTTGGCGACAGGTCGAGCGCGATGACCACCGGCGCGGTCTCGGTAACAAAAGGCGACGGGGCAGGACGCCAAGCGGGTCCGGCGGCAACGATGACCATGAAGGCGGTCGCGCAAAGCAGGATGTCGGATGCACTGATGCGGCCCGCCTGTACGCGGCCAATGGTCAAGGCTTCGCGCAGATGCGGCGCGATCTGCACGAAGTCCTGCCGCTCGATTCTGGCCGAACGCCGCAACAGGAGCCACAGCAGCACAAGCAGCGGCAGTGCCAGAAGCCAGAGGGGGCGCAAAAGTGTGAAGGCTGCAAGATCGCTCAACCGAGGACCTTTCTTCTGTGTCGAATACGGCTTGTCAGCATTTCGACCGCATAGCCCACCATTGCCAGCGCTACGAAAGTTGCTGCCACGACCCCGGTCAAAGGAAGGCGCGGGCGCCACGACACGGTCTGCCCCAGCCGCTGGCCGATCGCATCTATTTGCGCGTAAATCTGGCTCAAGCCCGCTTCATCGGTCGCTTGGGAAAAATTTCCGCCAGCCGCAGTCGCAATTGTGGTCAGAGCGGCGATGTCCACCCTGTCGTCATCATTTTCGGCATCGGGATTTCCGACCGCGATGGTGTAAATAGTCACCTTGTTCTGTCGGGCAATGTCAGCAGCTTTTGCGGGCGCCATCCGGCTTGACGTATCGGCCCCGTCCGACAGCAGTATCAGCACCCGGTCATCTACCTTGGATGCCGCGAAAGACTGGATTGCCAGACCAATCGCGTCGCCCAGAACCGTATTCTGCCCGGCCATGCCCGGCTGCAAGGTTGCCAGCAGGCTGCGTGCGGCTGCGGTATCCTGAGTGAACGGGACAAGCACATAGGGCATCGAGCCAAAAACGATCAGGCCTATCCTGTCATCCTTGCGATTGGCGATGAAGGCGTCGAGCACCTCCTTCACCCCATCAAGTCGTGCCACAGTCGTTCCGTTCGCGACCGCGAAATCTTTCGTGGACATTGAACCAGAGATATCGACGGCCAGCATGATGTCACGAGCCGCCAACGTCCGCTCAATCGGGTCACCCAGCCGTTCGGGCCGCGCCACCACAGTAACGGCCAGCAGCCAGAGCAGGGCGACGAAAACCACCTGCAAACGCCGACGGGGCAGGACAACCGCACCCTCTCCGGTTTCCAGCCCGGCACTGACCCTCTCGAAAAACGGCAGGCGCAGCGCCTCGACAACCTCTCGCCGTGGTGGCGCCAGCCCCCACACGATCAGCGGCAGAGGCAGCGCCAGAAAGGCAAAAGGGAAGCCGAACTCAATCATGGTGATACCGAATCCACTGGTCTGTCGCGACGACCAGTGCTGCTCCGTCAAAGGCTGGAGGCCGGGATGAATATGGCCCGGCCGACAGCGCTGCAGCAAACGGTGCGAAGCCTCCGCCGGTCCGGTTCAGAAAAGCGATCCAGTCAGCCCCGGTCAGACCTGCCACATCTGCCCTCTGAAACCCGACAAGTGCCGTACGGCGCAGCAGAGGGTTCACTTCGGCCAACGCAGCCGGCTGACCGGCGCGCAGATCGGGCGCGATCCGTTGCAGTTCGGCCAGCGCCGCGCGGCGATAAGCAGTCGCTCGTCGGTGCTTCAGCAAGGCCCGCAGCGCAAACCCGACCATCGTCAGCAAAATCAACCCGACAACCGCCCAGGCAGGCGTTGCAGGCCACATCGACACGGCCGGAGGCTCCACAATGTCGTGAAGCTGATCCAGAAGCAAAATCAGGCTTTCATCGCCATTCATCGGCGTATCCCACCTGAGCGTCCGCCCAGAAGCCGCAACACCTGTGGTTCGGTCGGCTCGCCTGAGTCCAGTGGCAGGATCGCCGCATCAAGTCGGTCCTGCCACGACAGAAGCCGCTTGAGCCGCTCGCCCCCAACTTCGGTCAGGTTGCGCCGCGCGCGCGCCTCGGTCAGATCAAGTTCCACCTGCAAACGCCCATCACCCGCGACAAGCCGTCCCTGCGCAGGTAACTCATGCGCAAGTGGGTCAGAGACGGCTGCCAGCACGAGGTCATTCCCCCGCGCAATTCCTGTCAGGATGCGGAAAGTCTCGTCATCCGCGCCGTCGAAATCACTGACGATCAGCAGCAGCCAGTCATGTGAGACGATCTGCGCCGCCTTGGCGATGGCCTGGTTCAGCAGACCGGGCGCTTCGGCGCTGCTTGGGGTAATCGCCGATAGTGCGTCGTTACTCTCGGCCACCAGAGACAGGAATTGCAGCACCGAGGCGCGGCTGCGCCTTGCCTTGACGAACGCCGTGCCAGTTTCCGTTATCACCATGCCGCCGACACGGTCGCCCGCACCCAGTATCCGCCAGGCCGTCAGCGCGGCAAATTCCGCCGCAGTCACAGACTTCATGTTGAGGCGAGAGCCAAAGAACATCGCCTGGCGCTGGTCGACGAGGATCAGCGCAGGCCGATCACGCTCTTCCCTCGTGACACGCACATGTGGATTGCCGGTTCGCGCCGTGACGCGCCAATCCATGTTGCGGATGTCATCCCCCGGAAGATAGGCCCGGATTTCCTCGAACTCCAGCCCGCGTCCGCGCAACCGCGATGCGCGACGCCCCGATAGAGCACTTCCCACCGGCTGACGCGGCAGAAAGTCGATGTTGCGGGCACGAACACCAAGCTGTGCCAGCCGGTCCAGGCCAACCCAAATCCGGGGATCGCGCCCCCCGTCCATCTCATTGCTCGAAGCTGTAGACGCGCGACCAGTCCTTTGCCATGTCGATCAACACCCAACCCTCTTTAGGTGCTGCGTCCAGCGCCTTGTCCAGCTTGCCCACATGGCTGTCGCGGTCATAGGCGAATTCGCGCACCGCGTCCGTGTGATGAACGATCATTCCCAGACGCGGCCCCTCTCCAGAAGTCGTATACTGCAGCATCTCGAAATCGCCGTCGGAGTTGCCAAAAGCGATCACCGGGCGCTTTCCGATATGGCGGTTGATGCCGATAGGCTTTCCCGCGCCATCGTCGATAAAGAAAATTTCAGGATTGCGCATGATGACAGGCTTGCCATCGACGACCTCATAGGTCTCGGCAATTTGCGATCCGATAACCTGCTGTGGCGGGATTCCATAAGAGGCCTCGGCCCACGGACGCATGAAGTCGATACCCCCGCCCGAGACGATCCAGGTCTGGAACCCGTTGGCGCGCAGGTAATCCAGCATCTCTTTCATCGGCTGGAAGGTCAGGTCTGTATAGGGTCGGTTGAACTTCGGATGGCGCGCCGTGGCAATCCAGTTCTTCACAATATTCTTAAACGCTTCTGCCGTCATGTTCGCGTGAGTTACGCCCAAGATCTTTTCGATCCCAGCTTCGCCGCTGGCCGCAACTGCGGCAAGATCGCCCTCAAGGGCACCTTTGAATGGCTGATCCACTTTCCATTCGGGGTGGTCGGGAGCCATCTCCTTGATCCGGTCCATAGCGAACAGGCCCTGGAAATACAGCGGTTGCTCGGACCAGAGCGTACCGTCGTTATCGAAAACTGCGATCCGGTCGGCCGGGGCGATCCAGCCTGCGTTCCCTTCCGTTGTGGCCGCGGTGACGAAGTTGACCACGGCGTCGCGGGCCGCGCCCTCGTTCCACGAAGGCAGCACCGTATCCTGAGCCAGCGCAGGACCGGCAAGCAGCACCAAAGCTGCGAAAAACGCTTTGCGAATGAACATCCCCGTCTTCCTTTCAGCTTACAGCAACCAGCTTGACCAGTTCGGCCAGAACATCGTCCGCCGTCTTGCCCGCGCCCGTCGCCTCATAGGACAACGTGATACGATGGCGCAGCACGTCCGGCGCCACCGCCTGTATGTCGCCGGGCGAGACGAAATCCTGCCCCTTCAGCCACGCATAGGCCCGACTGCACCGGTCCAGGGCCATGCTGGCGCGTGGGCTGGCGCCCAATTCGATCCATTTGCCCAGGTCTTCGGAAAGTGCCGCCGGCTTGCGCGTGGCGTTGACGAGATCGACGATGTAAGTCTCGATCTGTTCTGCAACGTGAAGCGAGGCGATCTCTTGCCGCGCAGAAAATACATCCTCAATCGAAATTGTTGCGACAGGCGTCTTCCCCTTCGACTTGCCATTTGCTGCGTTTTCCTCGGCGCGTACCAATCGCAGAACCTTCCGCTCATCGCTGGCCGCCGGATAGTCGACCAACACTTTCATCAAAAACCGGTCAAGCTGGGCCTCGGGAAGCGGATAAGTCCCCTCCTGCTCGATCGGGTTCTGAGTCGCCATGACGATGAACAGGTCGGGCAGCGGGTGGGTGGCTTCGCCCACCGTCACCTGCCGCTCTTCCATCGCTTCCAGCAGCGCCGATTGCACTTTCGCGGGCGCCCGGTTGATTTCATCACCCAACAGGATGTTGCCGAAGACCGGACCGGGCTGAAAACGGAACTCTCCCTTGCCGGCCTCGGAGAAATAGATATCCGATCCGGTGACATCCGCAGGCAGCAGATCCGGTGTGAACTGGATACGAGAGAAATCGGCGGCCAGATGTTTTGCCATCGTCTTGACGGCGCGGGTCTTGGCCAGACCCGGCAGGCCCTCGATCAACAAATGCCCGTCGGATAGAAGTGCAACGACCATCCGCTCAATCACGCGCGGCTGGCCCAGAACCTCGGCATTCATTGCTGCCTGCAGCGACACTATAGCCTTTCGGGCGGATTGAGCGGTCGCAGCTTCGGCCTCTTTCGCGGCTGAACTCATGGCCGGTCACCCCCTCCACCGTAGCACCCATGTAGCCAACGGCACCACCTGCGGGAGAGCATCGCATGGCATGACACAAAAACAAGTCTTGTGATCGGCTTGACCGTTATTACCGAGAGCCGGGGGTGCTGGCGGTCAGAATCGAAGCCCGGAGAACCCGGATGGTTTCTGCGGCACGCCAGGCAGGACACAGAGCATCTCGTAGAGCAGGTTCGCCCCGATGAGGGCCGTGTTGCCGCTGGGATCGTAAGGCGGCGAGACCTCGACCAGATCTCCTCCCACGATATTCAGCCCCGCGCAGCCCCGGATTATCTCGAGCGCCTGCCAGGTGGACAGACCACCAACCTCGACCGTACCGGTTCCGGGCGCGAATGCGGGGTCAAGGCTGTCGATGTCATAGGTGATGTAGACCGGTGCATCGCCGATGCGCTCGCGCACGATATCCATCAATCCGACCAGAGACTTCATCCAGCATTCCTCGGCCTGAACAACGGTCCAGCCCTTGTCGCGCGCCCAGTCGAAATCCTCGGGCGCATAACCTGTGCCGCGCAGACCGATCTGGAACACCTTGTCGTTGATCAGGCAGCCATCCTCCCAGGCGCGGCGGAACGGGCAGCCATGGGCGACAGTCTCACCGAACATGTGTTCGTTTATATCCGCGTGGGCGTCGATGTGGATCAGCGCCACCGGCCCATGCTTTTCCTTCATCGCGCGCAGGATGGGCCAGGTCAGCGTATGATCGCCGCCCAGTGTCAGCGGCTTTGCGCCCTGCCCCAACACCTCTCGGTAGAAGGCCGTGATGATATCCACGGTCTTTTTCAGGTCGAAGGTATTGATCGGCACATCGCCGATATCGGCCACCTGAAGATGCTCGAACGGCGCGGCACCGGTCGCCATGTTGAAGGGGCGCAGCATCCGGCTTTCATCCCTGATCTGCCGCGGTCCCAGACGGGTGCCGGAGCGGTTCGAGGTGCCGTGATCCATCGGGATGCCAACAAAGGCCACGTCAAGGCGTTTGGCCGTCGCGGCCGCAGGCAGGCGCATCATAGTCGCCGGCCCACCAAAGCGTGGCATCTCGTTGCCGCCCAAGGGTTGATTGAAGCCCGTCATTCCGTTCCCTCCATTTCCGGGCAGTCTCGACTGAACGGAGAAGTTCGGCAACGGGGAAGCGGCACTCGCCGGAATGTCTGGTGACAAGAGGTGCCGTGGCGCGGAACACCAAGGTCCGCGCCACGGCGATCGTCAGGCGCCGAAACGGTCGGCGTTCATCACCTTGTTCCATGCCGCGACGAAGTCGCGCAGGAACCGCTCCTTGGAGTCGTTCTGGGCGTAGACTTCGGCAATCGCACGCAGTTGCGAGTTCGAGCCGAAGATCAGGTCCGCACGGGTCGCGGTCCATTTCGGCGCGCCCGTCTCGCGGTCGGTGCCTTCGAAAACATCGGCCGCCTCGGACGCGGGTTTCCACACCGTACCCATGTCAAGAAGGTTGACGAAGAAGTCGTTCGAAAGCGCGCCAGGGCGGTTGGTCAGCACACCATGGCTGGAACCGCCATGGTTGGCACCGATCACACGAAGCCCGCCGAGAAGCGCTGTCATCTCGGGTGCGGTCAGCGTCAGCAGTTGTGCGCGGTCCACCAGCATCTCTTCGGTCGAAACCGACAGCGCACGGGGCTGCCAGTTGCGGAAGCCGTCGGCCTGCGGTTCAAGCGGGGCAAAGCTCTCGACGTCCGTCTGCTCTTGCGTGGCATCCGTGCGTCCAGGAACGAAGGGTACGACAGTCGCACGGCCCGCAGCGCGCGCGGCAGCCTCAATGGCGGCGGCTCCGCCCAGCACGATCAGGTCGGCGAGCGAGACTTTCTTGCCGCCGGAAGCGCCTGAGTCAAACGCCGCTTTGACGCCCTCAAGCACCGTCAGCACACGAGCCAGTTGTTCGGGCTCGTTCACATCCCAATCCTTTTGCGGCGCCAGCCGGACGCGCGCCCCATTGGAGCCCCCGCGGAAATCCGACCCGCGGAAGGTCGAAGCGGAAGCCCAGGCGGTGGTGACAAGCTCTTGCACGTTAAGGCCAGAGGCAAGAATCCTCACCTTCAGATCGGAGATGTCCGCCTCGTTGATCAGCGGGTGGTCGACCGGTGGCAGCGGATCCTGCCAGATCAGATTCTCTGCCGGAACCTCCGGACCCAGATACAGCGATTTTGGTCCCATATCGCGGTGGGTCAGCTTGAACCAGGCCCGTGCAAAAGCATCCGCGAATAGGTCGGGATTCTCGTAGAACCGCCGCGAGATCGGTTCGTATATCGGATCGAAGCGCAGCGCGAGGTCAGAGGTCAGCATCGACGGCGCGATGCGCTTGTTCGGATCGTGCGCGTCCGGCACGGTCCCCGCGCCCTCGTTGCCCTTGGGCTTCCACTGATGCGCGCCGGCGAGGCTTTTCGTCAGCTCCCACTCATATTCGAACAGGTTGCGAAAGAAGTTGTTGCTCCATTGGATCGGTGTCTGGGTCCAGACGACCTCCAGACCGGAACTGATCGTATCGGCTCCGATGCCTGTGCCGAACTTCGACGCCCAGCCGAAACCCTGCGCTTCGATCATCGCGGATTCGGGATCAGCCCCGACGAGGCCTGCATCCCCTGCGCCGTGCGTCTTACCGAAGGTATGACCGCCGGCAATCAAAGCTACGGTTTCCTCGTCGTTCATGGCCATCCGGGCGAAGGTGTCGCGGATGTCGCGCGCCGAGGCCAGCGGATCGGGATTACCGTCCGGCCCTTCGGGGTTCACATAGATCAGGCCCATCTGCACGGCGGCCAGCGGGTTTTCAAGCTGACGCTCGCCCGAGTAACGGTTGTTGCGGTTTTCGGGATCGTTCGAGGCGATCAGCCATTTGTCCTCCGAGCCCCAGTAGATGTCCTCCTGCGGCTCCCAAAGGTCGGGCCGGCCGCCCCCAAAGCCGAAGGTCTTGAACCCCATGCTTTCCAGCGCGCAATTGCCTGTCAGAATCAGCAAGTCGGCCCAGGAAAGACTGTTGCCGTACTTCTGCTTGATCGGCCACAGCAAACGCCGCGCCTTGTCCAGGTTCACGTTGTCTGGCCAAGAGTTCAACGGCGCAAACCGCTGTGCGCCCGAACGCGCCCCGCCCCGGCCGTCCGCCGTGCGATAGGTGCCCGCGCTGTGCCAGGCCATGCGGATGAACAACGGGCCGTAGTGGCCCCAGTCGGCAGGCCACCAGTCCTGGCTATCGGTCATCAAGGCATAAAGATCCGCCTTCACCGCATCCAGATCCAGCTTTTTGAAAGCCTCGGCATAGTCGAATTTACCTCCGAATGGATCCGACAGCGCCGTGTTCTGGTGCAAAACACGCAGGTTTAGCTGGTTCGGCCACCAGTCCCTGTTGTTGCGCCCTCTAGCGCGGGGAGCAGTCCCCGCGCCATGCATCACCGGGCACTTGCCACCGTTCGTGTCGTTGCCGTCCATGATATTCTCCCGAATTTGATCTGGCCTGTCCTCGGCAGTAGCCGGGCATCCATCCGCCACGCTTTCGCGAGGTGATTGAATCTGGAATCATTCTTATCAAAAGACGCATATCAGTGAAACTTGATACTTCTGATCGCCGTAATAAGATTAAGTTATGAAAAGCATTACCCTGAAACAGATGCGCTACTTCGAAGCGCTTGCAAGACACCGCCATTTTGGCCGTGCCGCCGAGGATTGCGCGATCTCTCAACCGGCACTGTCCATGAAGGTCCGTGAGCTTGAGGACGTCGTGGGCACACCGCTTCTGGAGCGGAATGCCCGCCAAATGCGCCTTACAGGTTTTGGCGAAGTTTTCCTGTCGCGTGCAAGGTCAATTCTTCGCTCGGTGGACGAACTGGAAGACCTGTCTCGGGCCACCGGAGCAAAACCTGCCGGAATCCTCCGTATCGGCGTGATCCCTACTGTTGCGCCCTATCTTCTTCCCTCGATAATCGCGAACCTTTCGCACCAGTTTCCCGATCTTTCCCCCAGCTTGCGAGAAACCGTAACTTCGCGCCTGGTGACCGAGATTGTAGACGGTCGGCTGGACGCGGCGATCCTCGCGCTGCCTTTGTCCGAACCTTCGCTGGTCGAAGTGGCTTTGTTTTCCGAACGTTTCGTGCTTGTGCGGCCGATGATAGATGCCAGGCGCCCCGTGCCAAGCCGCGATGTATTGCAAGAAATGCGCCTGCTGCTGCTGGAAGAAGGCCATTGCTTTCGCGAGCAGGCGCTTTCCTTTTGCAGCATGCCCTCCAGCCGTCCGCGTGAGATGCTGGACGGAAGCAACTTGTCGACACTGGTGCAAATGGTCGGCGCCGGTATCGGTGTCACGCTTATCCCCGAAATGGCCGTTCCTGTCGAAACACGATCGGCGGCGGTCGCGGTTTCCCATTTCCCCGACCCGCAGCCGACCAGAACCATCGGCATGGTCTGGCGCAAGTCCAGCCCGCTGGAGCAGCACCTGAGGCAGATAGCGGAAGTCGTGCGCGCATCCGCGACGGTGGACAAGCATGGCCCAGATGCAAAATCATCAGATTCGCCAAATGTGACGGAGAATTTATCGTCTTAGCATCAAAGGTTTAAATGGTGCCCAGAGACGGAATTGAACCGCCGACACGCGGATTTTCAATCCGCTGCTCTACCAACTGAGCTATCTGGGCCCCGTTCCCGCGCCACCGGCGCTCGGGTGACGGGTTATTATGCGAGGGGCGGGGGGCTGTCCAGAGGTGGCGGTAAAAAAACCGGCTTGGTTTTAGTCCTTTTCCTCGGACATGCCTTCAGTCGTATTCACATCATCCTCTTCGGTTTCTTCGGTCGGAATGACATATCCGCCCGTTAGCCAGCGCCCAAGGTCAACGTGGGCGCAGCGGCGTGAGCAGAAAGGACGATACTTTGCCTCAACCGGCTTGCCGCATATGGGGCAGGTCATGCCAAAGCCTCGGCCAAAGGCATACGGTCGCGCTTGCGGACAATTTCGTAAAGGCCAAGCGTGGTCCAGCCGGCAAGGCTTGTCTCAGCCGCCTCGTGCTTGAAGGCGGCGCGCAGAACCTGGTCCAGCGTCGCGCGATCCTTCTTCGGCATGGGCGCGAAATCCACCACCACCTGCCCACCCAATCCCCGCAGGCGCAGTTGCCTGGGCAGATCGCGCGCAGCGGCAACATTGGCCTTCAGACTAGCGGCGGGCGAGGTATCGGCGCCAGTGTTCACATCCACCGCCACAATTGCGCGGGTCGGCTCCAGCACCATCGAAGCGCCACCGGACAGATCAACCGACGGGGCAAGAAGATCATCGATCATCTCGATGACGCCGTGGGCAGCAAAACTGCCCTCGCCATCGGCAACCTCATCGGGGGCGGGATCCGCCCATTCCCGCCAGGCTGTTTCGCCCGCATCGGGCGCATCGACCAGAAGTTCGGGACCACCCTGCCCATCGGCCAGAACGGCCTCGGCGAGATCGCGCATCGCCGCGATGTCGTCCGCGATCTCATCCGCATCGGCCAGAACGGCCGCCGAACGCAGGATCAGCCCCAGATCAGGCGCGGCTCCGGCCATTCCTTGCGCACCCAGCCCGGACAGTTCGGTGCGCGCTTCCTCATCCCGGATGCGGCGCGAGATGTTCAGGCCCGGGGCGCCGGGTGTGATGATGGCATATCGGCTTTTGAACAGAAGACGCGTGGTTATCGGCACGGCCTTTCCCGGCTCGGCAACACCCGCCACCTGAACCAGTACCGGCTGACCGGGTGCAAGCCCCGATACCTGGCGCAAGAAACCCGTGGCCTGGGGCAGCTTAACAAATACCCCGCCCTGCCCTTTCATCGGACGGTCGACAACGCCGCGATAGATTGTTCCGGGTGCGGGCCGATCGTCTGCCGGGTCGATCAGGAAATCTTCCAGCCGACCGTCCACGATCAACGCCGCGGCGAGCCTTCCCTGCACGCGGTCTATGGCGACAACGCGACCCTTCATCCCAGACTCCGATATGGGGGGTAGCCTGCGGCGGTCAGAAGCGTCGCCGTTTCGGCAAGCGGCAGACCCACGATGCCGGTGAAACTTCCCGAAATCCAAGGAATGAAAGCTCCCGCCAGACCCTGAATCGCATAGCCTCCGGCCTTGCCTTGCCATTCGCTGCTGGCGAGGTAGGCATTCAGTTCAATATCCGACAACCGCTTCATCTTCACCACGCTTATCGACTCGCGCAGCCAGATTTGCACACCCCGTCGCACAGCGACCGCGGTGATCACCTCATGACGCCGGCCACCCAGCATGGTCAGAAACTCTGCCGCCTCGCCCGCGTCACGCGGTTTGCCCAGTATCCGTCGGCCCAAGGCAACAGTCGTATCGGCGCATAGCACAACGTCGTCATGCTCGGCAGAAACCGCCAAAGCCTTTTCGCGCGCCAGCCGCGCGCAATAGGGGCGCGGCAACTCGCCCTTTCGCGGATCTTCGTCGATATCGGGCGGCAGGATCGCATCGGGCACGATGCCAAGCTGGGCCAGCAGTTCCTTCCGGCGGGGACTGCCCGATCCGAGGATCAGCCGAACCCGGCTTCCGGCGCCCATGCTCACTTGAAGCGGTAGTTGATCCGGCCCTTCGACAGATCGTAGGGCGTCATCTCTACCTGCACCTTGTCGCCCGCCAGAACCCGGATACGGTTCTTGCGCATCTTGCCTGCCATTGTCGCGATCAGTTCATGGCCGTTGTCCAGCTCGACCCGAAACGTCGCGTTTGGCAGCAATTCCTTCACGACTCCGGGAAATTCGAGCGTGTCTTCCTTGGCCATAGTCTCTCCAATAGGACTTAGCCCGCGTCTTGGCGCAGGCACGGAGCGCGTCATGCGCCCGAGGGGCCGGATTTTCAAGCAGAAAATTCGGCCCCTCGCGCATGTCACATGGCTTTGAAAGCCTCAGCCAGTGTTTGCTGGACCGGAACTGTCGGTCGGCCGATCAGTTTTGACAGGGTGTGGCTGTCATCCTGCAATGACCCTTTGGACGCTTTGATGTCCGAATCCGCAAGAACCATGGCAAAGCCTTCCGGCAGACCAAAGCTTTTCAGGATGTCGGCATATGTCGCCTCTGGCAGGTCGTTGTAGGGGATCGTCTTGCCCGCAAGTTTCGAGACTTCCGCCGCATAGTCGGCAAGGGTAAAGCTGGTATCGCCAGCAAGCTCATAGGTCTTGCCCGCGTGGCTGTCGTCGGCGGCCACAACTGCAATAGCCTCGGCGTAGTCGGCCCTGGGTGCGGCTGAAATCCGACCCTGGCCAGAGCTGCCGATCACTGCACCAGCCGCCAGAGCTCCGCCAAGGTTCATCGTATAGTTCTCGGTGTACCAGCCGTTGCGCAGCACAGTCGCGGGAACGCCCGAGGCGCGCAGCGCAGTCTCGGTTTCGATATGGTCCAGCGCCAGTTTCATGGGCGAGGCGTCGCCTTTCAGGATCGAGGTGTAGACGATCCGCTTGACGCCTGCCTGCTTGGCCGCAGCAATGACGTTGCGGTGCTGGCCCGCCCTATCGTCAAAGGATGAGGAGGATATCAGCACCAGAACGTCCACACCTGCCAGTGCTGCTGGCAGCGTCTCGGGGCGCGAGTAGTCGGCGCTGCGGGCCTGAACGCCAAGGTCGGCGACCTTTGCCGGATCGCGGGCAAGAGCGATGATCGTGGCGCCGGGCGCGCGCAATTTCAGTGCGGCGATGGCAAGGCGGCCCAGATGGCCGGTGGCTCCGGTAACGGCGATTGTGGTCATGGCGCATTCCTTTGTTGCGATGCGTCTTACCTACGCCTTTACTTACGAAAGAGAAGTACATACATTTTTGTTAGTTGTAAATTTCACAGGCAAGCCGATGAAACCTGCCGACGGGGCAAGACGCGTTCTTGCGGAAATTAGAAGCGCAAATGTGCTGGCTGCCGAATGCCCTTCGCGCATCATCCTGCAGCATCTGACAAGTCGCTGGGGAACGCTGGTGATGATTGTGCTTTTGACAGGCACACATCGGTTTTCCGGCATTCGCCGTCAGATCGGTGGAGTCAGCGAACGGATGCTGGCGCAAACACTTCAGCAGCTTGAGACGGATGGAATGATCTGGCGTAAGGCGCATGATGTGGTGCCGCCGCATGTCGAATACGGCTTGACGCCCCTGGGGCAGGAAGCGGCGGCACGGCTTATGTCACTTGTCGGCTGGATCGAGAGCAACTTGTCTGAAATTCTTGGCAAAGCGCCTGGCAAGGCTGCCTAGCTCAAACCTGATGTTCAGGTTCGGTGACGGGCGGACCAAAACGCTCCAGCATCTTCGACCTGATCTGGTCACGCGCCTGGCGATAGGCCGACAGCTTGGCGTCGCGGCCCTCGCCCAACCCGGTAGGGTCAAGGATCGGCCAGTATTCAACATCGAGATGGTAGTATCGCGTCAGTTCCAAGGCCATGCGCTGGCTGGCAGGTGAGAGCGCGACGACCAGGTCAAACCCCGACAGGTCATCCCCCCATTCCTTCATCTCTTCGAAACTGCGAGAGCGGTGTCGGCTAAGTTCAATCCCCATCTCCTTGCAGACCGCGATTGAAAAACCGTCGATCTCCATATCGTTCCGCACGCCAGCGGACTGCACATAGGCGCGCTGGCCGTAGAGCTGTTTCATCAACCCTTCGGCCATGGGTGAGCGGACTGCGTTGTGGTCGCAGCAAAACAGAACCGAGTTGGGAAAGCCGGCGCTCACCTCAGCCCCAGTGCAACACGCAGATCAGGGTGAAAAGCCGCCGGGCCGTGTCGATATCAACCGTGGCCTTGCCGTTCAGCCTTTCCTGCAGGACGCGCGCACCTTCGTTGTGGATGCCGCGCCGGGCCATGTCGATGGCTTCGATCTGGCTGGGAGGAAGCCTCTTTACCGCCTCGAAATAGCTTTCACAAATCTGGAAGTAGTCTTTTACGACCTGACGGAAAGGCCCCAAGGACAGATGGAACTCTCCTACAGCCGCCGAGGCTTCATCGGCTATGGCAAACACCAACCGACCTTCGCGGATAGCCAGCCCAAGCCGGTAAGGGCCGGGCACCACTGCGCGGTCTTCTCGGGTGGGCAGGGCAAAGGAATTGTCCTCCAGCAGGTCAAAGATCGCTACGCGACGCTCCTGCTCGATCTCGGGCGTGGGCCGTCCCAGCCCGCGCTCGTCGATCTCGATATGGCAGATGCGGTCCATGGCGGCTCCGGTGTGGCTGGTCCAAGTGATGCCTTACGCCGCACCTGCATTCAAGCCTTGCCGTCTCAGGCGTCGTCCGAGGCATCCCATGTATCGGCGTTCAACCGATCCAGCCTTGCGCGCACCGACAGACCATGCGCCTCCAGACTTTCCGACTGGGCAAGACGCTCGGCCGCAGGGCCGATGGCCGCCAAAGCCTCTGGCGTCATGTGGGCCAGTGTCGTGCGTTTCAGAAAATCCATCACCGACAATCCGCTTGAAAACCGCGCCGACCGCGCGGTGGGCAGAACATGGTTCGGACCGCCGACATAGTCGCCAATCGCCTCGGGCGTCCATGCACCAAGGAATATCGCCCCCGCATTGCGGATACGTTCGGCCAGCGCCTCTGGCTGCTGCACGCAAAGCTCCAGATGCTCTGGCGCGATCCGGTCGCATAGCACCGCCGCTTCGCCAAGGTCGCGGACAAGGATCACTGCGCCGTTCGTGGCCCAGCTTGCGCCGGCAATCGCCCTGCGTTCCAGCGTTTGCAGCCGCGTCTCGACAGCCGCTGCCACGGCCCGCCCGAAGGCTTCGCTCGTGGTTATCAGGATCGACTGCGCGCTTTCATCGTGTTCGGCCTGGCTCAGCAGGTCCAGTGCGATCCAGTCGGGGTCGTTATGCTCATCGGCGATGACGAGGATCTCGGACGGTCCGGCGATCATGTCGATGCCGACGCGACCGAACACGCGGCGCTTCGCCGCCGCCACCCACGCGTTACCCGGCCCGGTGATCTTGTCCACCGGCGCTACCGTTTCGGTGCCATAGGCCATGGCGGCAATCGCCTGCGCGCCACCGATGCGGTAGACCTGATCCACCCCCGCCAGCCGCGCAGCGAACAGGACAAGCGGATTGGTCACGCCCCCCGGCGTGGGGCAGCAGATAGCCAGCCGTTCCACCCCCGCCACGCGCGCCGGAATGGCATTCATCAGCACCGAGGACGGATAGGATGCCAGTCCTCCCGGTACATAAAGCCCGGCGGCACCCACTGCGGTCCAGCGCCAGCCAAGCATCGCGCCCGTCGGCTCTTCCCACATCGCATCCTGCGGCATCTGGCGTTCGTGATAGGAGCGGATGCGGGCGGCAGCCAGTTCCAGCGCCTGACGATCCTCGGGCGAAACGCGCGCGATCTCGACATCAATCTCCGCTTCGGTGAAAGCCATCGTCAATGGCGTCAGTTGCAAGCGGTCGTGTCGCGCCGTCAACTCGATCACAGCCTGATCGCCCCTTTGGCGAACATCGGCGATGATTGCCGCCACGGCCGCATCGACGTCCTCCGCCTCTTCGCGCTTCATCGAAAGCAGCTTTGAGAAAGCCGTCTCGAATGCCGGATCGGCAGAGGAAAGGAACATAGGCATAGGCGAAACTCCTGTCGTGCCGACTTAGCGTGACGTGCAAGCAGGCTCAAGCGTGGGAACCATGCCACGCCCGAGCATGCTTTAGCGGATTCATTGCTGGCAAAATATCGTTAAGCGAAAATAGTGCACGTTTGTGCATGTTGTAATTCTTGTTAATGCACGATATCGAAGCGGCATGAGTCGCCAAAGCACCATCGACATTCCTCTTGCCCGCCGGGATGAAATTGCCCTGCGTCTGGTCGGTGGCCAGCAGGTAGGGGCTTCCGAACTGGCGCAGGAATTCGGCGTGTCTGATGACGCCATACGCCGCGATTTGCGGGCGCTCGCGGCGCAGGGCCTGTGCCGACGCGTGTATGGTGGCGCCCTGCCACCTTCTCCCGCTGGAACCTCCATGGCGGTACGGATCGGTGAGGACCGTGAACGGAAAGATGCGCTGGCCATTCGCGCCGCAGCCCTCATCGCGCCCGGTGAATTCCTGTTCCTTGACAGCGGCAGCACCAACCTTGCGCTGGCCAGCCATCTGCCTCCGGATCACAACCTGACTGTTGCGACCAACTCTATCGACATCGCATCGGTCCTGATGCCCCGACGTGACCTGCGGCTGATCATGGTCGGCGGGGTCGTAAACACTTACGTGGGAAGTGCCGTAGATGTGGATGCGGCAATGGCCGTCTCACGCATGAATCTTGATCGGGTCGTCCTGGGGGCCTGCTCGGTTTCTATCAACGGCGGTATCAGCGCCTTTGATCCCGACGATGCGGCCTTCAAACGCACATTGCTTGGCGTCGCGCGCCAATGCCTTGTGCTGTCTACCACCAAAAAGCTGGGCACAAGCGGCCCATATCGTGTTGCAGCAATCCCTGAGGTCGGGACAATGATCGTCGAGGAAGACGCGGAGGTGGCCATCATCGACGCGCTGACCCGAGCGGGCACCACGGTTTTGCGCGCCGACCCGCCAAATTGATCCCTAGACGGAATATCCAGATGACCAGCGCCAACACGCCGGCGACACGGCTTGCGACCCGCCTCGCCTTTCTTGTCGCGGGTTTCGGCATGGCGGCTTGGGCGCCGCTGGTGCCCTTCGCCAAGGAAAGGCTAGGCGTTGACGATGCCGTGCTGGGGATATTGCTGCTGTGTCTGGGCTTGGGTTCTGTGCTGGCGATGATGCTGACAGGCGTTCTCAGCACAAGGTTTGGAGCGAAACCCATCATTCTTGCCGGTGGAATCGGGCTTGCGGTGGTTCTGCCGCTTCTGACGATCGCCTCGACGCCCCTGACGCTGGGCATCGCGCTGCTGGCCTTCGGCGCGTCGCTAGGATCAATCGACGTCGCAATGAACCTACACGCCGTTGAGGTCGAGCGGGCTGCAGGACGGCCGATGATGTCTGGCTTTCATGCCCTGTTCAGCATCGGCGGACTGGCGGGCGCCACCCTGATGACCGTGCTTCTGTCGGTGCGTGCCGGTCCGACACAAAGTGCGCTGCTGTGCACCGCCCTGATGGCTATGGCTATCTTTGTCATCTCCCCAAGGCTTCTGCGCACCGCCCCGGACAGCGGTGGGCCGCTTTTCGTGGCACCACACGGCATCGTTCTGCTGCTCGCCGCGTTGACTTGCATCATCTTCCTTGCGGAAGGCGCGATGCTTGACTGGGGTGCGCTCTACATCACCGATGCCAATCTGATGCCGCCAGCCCAGGCCGGACTGGGCTACATCCTGTTCTCTGTGACAATGACGATTGGCCGACTTACCGGTGACTGGATCACGGCAAGAATCGGCGACCGCATGACGCTGCTCTGGGGCGGCATGATAACGGTTCTGGGCTTTGCGGTCTTGCTGACGGCCCCGCAGGCGTTTCTGGCCCTGACCGGGTTCCTGCTGATCGGGTTGGGCGCATCGAACATCGTCCCGGTGCTGTTCCGCCAGGCTGGGCGGCAAACGGTAATGCCGGCGGGTCTGGCGATCGCGGCTGTAACCACCTCCGGCTACGCCGGTATTCTTCTGGGACCGGCGCTGATTGGCTTCGCGGCCCATGCAGTCGGGCTGCAAACGTCTTTCTGGATGCTTGCGGCGCTCGTCGCGCTCGTGCCGTTGATGGGGCGTCGGGCAACAAGCGGCGGCTGACGCCTATTCGGGATGGGTCGGCGCGTGGCGCGACGGAGCAGCATAGGGTCTGGTCACATCCTTCAGCAGCACTTCCAGCGCCTCGACGTCCAGTTCGACGGCGCCATCCCCCGCAAGCGTCAGGACAACCCGCCCGGCGGCATCTTCGCCGGAAAGGAAATCGACCGACAACAGCGACAGCACCATGTCCTTGTCGGCCCGGTCGATACCCTGACTTCTGGCGGCAAGGACGCCTTCGACCACAAGCAGGCTCTGCACGCGCTCGAAATCTCGCCCGCCGCGCTCGGCCGCCTCACGATCTTCCCAGCGGAACCGGTTGATCAACAGCGCAAAACGGCGCTTTCCCGGCTGATAACGCATCTCGGTAATGGGAAAGACCGCATCCTGCACCAGCGCGGCGATCACCGGCAGGTCATCGGCATCCATTGCTGCCAGGTGAAGCGGCGCCTCGTCTCCATCCTCGAAACGCGCATCAGCCATCAGGCGGCAATCCTTTCGATCAGCGCACCGCAGGCCGACAGCTTTTCCTCGACCCGCTCATAACCGCGATCCAGGTGATACACGCGGCTGACCACAGTTTCGCCCTCGGCGGCCAGTGCGGCGAGGATGAGCGAAACCGAGGCGCGAAGGTCCGTCGCCATCACACGGGCGCCCTTCAGCTTGGACACACCCGTGACCGTGGCCGTGCCGCCCTGCACCTCGATCCGCGCGCCCATGCGGCCCAGTTCAGGCGCATGCATGAAACGGTTTTCAAAGATCCGCTCCTCTAGCACCGAAGTCCCTTCGGCGGTGCAAAGCAGCGCCATCATCTGCGCCTGCAGATCGGTCGGGAAACCGGGGAACGGCTCGGTCACAACGTTGACTGCCTGCACCCGACCATTGTGCCGGGAAACCTTCAGCCCGCGTTCCGTCTCTTCGACATTGATCCCGGCCGCGTCGAGCTTTTCACAGAACGCCCCGACAAGATCCATGCGCCCGCCCAGGCATTCGACCTCACCACCGCAGATCGCGGGGACGAGCATATAGGTGCCCAGTTCGATCCGGTCGGCGACAACCGGATGGGTCGCACCGCCAAGCGCATCGACCCCTTCGATGGTGATGGTCGCCGTCCCCTCGCCCTCGATCCGCGCGCCCATACGGCGCAGGCATTGCGCCAGATCGACGATCTCGGGTTCACGCGCGGCGTTTTTCAGAACCGTGGTTCCCCGCGCCAGCGTTGCCGCCATCAGTGCGTTTTCCGTGGCCCCGACCGAGACGATGGGGAATTCGAAAACCGCGCCGGTCAGGCGGCCTTTCGGCGCCCGCGCATGAACATAGCCTTCGCGCAGATCAAGCTCGGCTCCCATCGCCTCGAGTGCCTTGAGGTGCAGGTCGACCGGCCGTGCCCCGATGGCGCAGCCACCAGGCAGCGACACAACCGCATGACCGTCGCGCGCCAGCATCGGCCCGAGAACCAGGATCGAGGCGCGCATCTTGCGCACGATGTCATAGTCAGCGGTGTGGTTGTTCAGATCATGCGAGGACAGCGCCAGCACCTGCCCGCTTTGCAGCGTGGCAACCTCGGCCCCCAGCGACTGCAGAAGCTGCGTCATGGTTCGGATGTCGGACAGGCGCGGCGCGTTGGTCAATGTCAGCGGCTGATCGGTCAGAAGGGTCGCCGGCATCAGCGTCAGACAGGCGTTCTTCGCCCCTGCAATCGCAATTTGCCCCTTAAGCGGGCCATTGCCCCGCACCAAAATCGAATCCATTTGCCTGCCCTCAATCCGTCTCTTGTTGCCGACCCTTGTCGGGGTCGGAGCGGTCCTTGGACCGCGCCCTTGCCTGTGCCTTGCGCCGCGCCATGTTCGCCTTCAGCGCGGCCTTCAGCCGATCCGCGCGCGCATCCGTTTGCACAGGTCGCGCCGGATCGCCATCAGGCGGAGGGCGGGTCTTGTCCGTCATGACGCTCTCCTTACCGCAGGCGCCGTCAGGGGTCCAGAACCGATGCCGGTTACCCCTTGCGCCGCGCCGGGATTGCGTCTAATCAGCCGCCCGAACCCAAGCGGTTCCCGGCGCTGCAGTAGCTCAGTGGTAGAGCACACCCTTGGTAAGGGTGAGGTCGAGAGTTCAATCCTCTCTTGCAGCACCATTGCTTCGCCAGTGCAGACCTACAAGTATGTCGAGCAGACCCGGGCACATGGGAATCAATTTTTGCCGTTCTCCACGCCGCGGGAGTTGCATGGCACGGAGACGACATGAGCACCGACAACGGCCTGACGGAACTGGAAAAGCGCAGGTTCATCATCGAGCACTGTCTTGAGATGAATCTTAAGCAGCTTAACCAGGGCACGTCCGGCAATATCTCCATCCGACATGGAGATGGGCTTTTGATTACCCCAACCTCTATAGCCTACGAGAAGATGAAGCCCGAGGATATCGTATATCTGGACATGGACGGCACCGCAGCAGGCCAGCATGCCCCATCATCGGAATGGCGCATTCATCGCGATATCATGAAGGCGCGGCCCGATGTGAACGGCATCGTCCATGCCCATGCAACCTATTGCACCATACTGTCGATCATGAACCTTGAAATCCCGCCGATCCACTACATGGTTGCTTTCGCTGGCGGGTCCAATGTCCGCGTGGCGCCCTACGCAATATTCGGTTCCGAAGAACTGTCCAGCAATGCGCTGAAGGCGCTGGAAGATCGCAACGCCTGCCTTCTGGAGCATCACGGCATGATCGCAGTGGGCAAATCACTGCCGCGCGCCATGTGGCTGGCCGTAGAAATCGAGACACTCGCGCGTCAGTATCACGGCTGCCTGGCAATCGGCACGCCGCGGTTTTTGGCGGAAAAGCAGATCGAGGAGGTAGCCCAAAAGATCGCGGGATACGGGCATCAGGACTGATGCGCGTCCCCAGCGGCGTGAGGCTTCTGGACAGCGCCGTTGGATATCGCCCCCCTTGCGGCACCCCCCTCTTGCTGCGCCGCAGAATCGTTACGTAGGCTGCCTATGTTCCAGCCAACAGAAACGAGGCGCGCATATGTTTTCGCTCACGGGGCAAAAGATCCTTGTCGTGGGGATTGCGAATGACAATTCCGTCGCCTGGGGCTGCGCGAAGGCGTTCCGCCAGCAGGGCGCGGACCTTGCAATCACCTACCTGAACGAAAAGGCCGAACCCCATGTCCGGCCACTCGCGGAAGAACTGGGCGCAAAGATAATCCTGCCGCTCGACGTCTCAAAACCGGGCGCGATGGAAGCAGTGTTCGAAACGATCGGCGAACGCTGGGGGCGGTTGGACACGCTGCTGCATTCCATCGCCTTCGCCCCGCGGGAAGACCTGCACGGTCGCGTCATCGACTGCTCTGCCGAGGGTTTCTCTCAGGGGATGGACGTCTCGGTCCATTCCTTCCTTCGCATGATCCGTCTGGCCGAGCCGCTGATGACCGACGGCGGCACCTGCCTTTCGGTGTCCTTCTTCGGATCGTCCCGGGTGGTTCGGCACTACAACATGATGGGCCCGGTCAAGGCCGCGCTGGAAAGCGCCACGCGCTATGCCGCCGCCGAGCTGGGCGACAAGGGCATACGCGTCCACGCGCTGTCGCCCGGACCGCTGCGCACCCGCGCCGCTTCTGGCATCGACCACTTTGACGAACTGTTGGAAACCGCCGCCGAACGCGCGCCGACGGGCCAGCTTGTGACCATCGACGACGTTGGCGCGATGGCCGCCTTCCTCGCCTCGCCCGAGGCGCGCAACCTGACCGGCGGTGTCCATGACATCGACGGCGGCTTTTCGATCACCGCCTGAAGGAACCCGACCATGGCCAATGTCTTTGATCTGTTCGACCCCGCCCGCCAGCCTTCGGTTCCGCGCCCCGAGACCGATGCATTGGCCGCGCTGCACCTCTTTCTGGACACCACCCAGCGCGAGATGACCGACGTCGCTGCCACCGGCGACATCCAGACCACCGCAGCTACCCGCCACGGCCAGCGCATCCTCGACACCCACGCCGAGCGTGCACGTCAGGCCGTGGCAGAATTCCAGTCTGTGATGGAAGGTCTGCACGAGGCGCAGACGGGTCGGCGGCTGGTCGATGACTGGCAGGCCTATTTTCAGGACGCACAACAGCGTCTGATCCTGACGATGGATACCCTGCGCAAGCGCGGCGACATCTTCCTTGATCATGAGGAAAAGGGCTGCCCGCCCGTTCTGGTCTATGACTACGAGGTGGTGATGGACGGGGCCAACCTGCCCTATCCCTGCAACTACCAGCTTCTGCGCATTATCCCTCCGGCAGGCATCGAAGTTGACGATGCCAAGCGCCCTTACATCATTATCGACCCGCGCGCGGGCCATGGCCCCGGAATCGGCGGCTTCAAGACCGACAGCCAGGTCGGCGTCGCCCTGCGCACGGGCCACCCGACCTATTTCGTCTCCTTTGGCCGCATGCCAGAACCTGGCCAATACCTCGCCTACATCACCCGCGCCGAAGCCGCCTTCGTGCGCGAGGTGATGCGCCGCCACCCCGCCTCACCGAAACCCGTCATCACCGGCAATTGCCAGGGTGGCTGGGCGACGCTGCTGCTGGCCGCGACCAACCCCGACCTGACCGGCCCCATCGTGGTCAACGGCGCCCCCGTCTCGCCCTGGTCGGGCGAGGTCGGCGTGAACCCGATGCGCTATAACGCTGGCGTCTTAGGCGGAGCGTGGATTCCCATGTTCCTTTCCGACCTAGGCGGCGGCATCTTCGACGGCGCGCATCTGGTCCAGAACTTCGAGATGCTGAACCCCGGCGCGACAATGTTCCGCAAGTATACCGACCTTTACCAGACCATCGACAAGGGCGAAGGGCGCTTCCTTGAATTCGAGAAATGGTGGGGCGGCTTCTTCCTGATGAACGAGCCGGAAATCCGCTGGATCGTCGAGCAGCTTTTCATCGGCAACCGCCTGGTCAAGAACGAGGCGCGGCTGGAACCCGGTCGCCCGGTGGACCTGAAGGCGATCCGCGCGCCGATCATCGTATTCGCCAGCCACGGCGACAACATCACCCCGCCGCAGCAGGCGCTGAACTGGATTCCCCAGACCTACTCCGACGTGGGCGAGATTAAGATTCGCGGCCAGCGCATCATCTACATGGTCCACGATCAGGTCGGCCACCTTGGCATCTTCGTCTCCTCCTCGGTCGCGAACCGCGAACACGGCGAAATCGGCTCTACTCTCGAGACGATCGAGGCGCTGGCGCCCGGCCTCTATGAAATGGTGATCGAGGACTACCACGGTGACATCGACAACCGCCGCTTCACCGTCGGCTTTGTCGAACGCACGCTGGACGACCTGCGCCAGCTTGACGACGGCACCGAAGACGAACGCCCCTTCGCCGCCGTGGCGCGCGCCTCGGAAATGCAGGCGCAGGTCTATGACCTGATGGTGCGCCCCTTCGTCAAGGCGATGGTCACCGACACCACCGCCGAGATGGGCCGCGCGATGCATCCGCTGCGGCTGTCGCGCGCGCTGATGTCCTCACGCAATCCGGCAACCGAGCAAATCAAGCTCGCCGCCGAAAAAGTCGCGGCAGAGCGCACCCCCGCCGCGTCCGACAATCCCTTCCTCATGGCCGAAACCCTGTGGATCGACATGGCCGAGCAGGCGATCGACCTGTTCCGCGACCAGCGCGACATGATGTTCGAACTGGCCTTCCACTCAATGTGGGGCAATCCCTGGATGCGCGTCTTCGGTCGCTCTCACGAGGCGCGGCGCACTCTGAAAAACGCGTCCGAACTGCGTAACCTGCCCGAGGTCACGGCAGCTCTGTTCAACATCGAGCGTGGCGGTTTCATCGAGGCGGTCATCCGCATGCTGGTGCTTTTGGCCGACAATCGTGGCACGGTGCGCCGCGACCGGCTGGAGCGGGCGAGCATGGTGCTGACAAAGGACGAACCCTTCAAATCGCTGACCGCCGAGCGGCGGGCGATGATCATTTACGAACAGACCCTGATCGCGACCTATGAGACGGAACGCGCGATCGAGACACTGCCGAAGCTGCTGACCACGTCCGAGGAACGCGATCTTGCAGTGCGCATCGTCCAGTTCATCCCCGGCCTGATCGAAGAAATGACACCGGCGACGCTCGACATGCTGCAGCGCTTCCACAAGGTGCTGGGTCTGGCCCCTGTGACCGAGGATGTCCTGTCCGACCCGCTGGCACAGTCCGGTCATACGCCCAAGTCACCCGTTAGCGACAGCGACCCTATCGTGACTGAGACCCCACCGCTGCCGACCGGTGGCGGTCGCCCCCGCCGCACGGCCGCAGCCAAGGACGCTGCCCGATGAAGCTTGAGAATAAGACGCTCGATGAGCTTGCCGTAGGCCAGACCGCCGAGTTGAAGCGCTTGATCACGACCGATGATCTCTACGTCTTCGCTACCGCCTCGGGCAACTACAACCCGATGCACCTGCCGAACGAGGATCACGACGGCGACGGCACCACCGATGCCGCCATCGCGCCCGGGATGTTCTCGGCCTCGCTGATCTCGGCGGTGCTCGGCACGATGTTGCCCGGCCCCGGCACGCTCTACAAATCGCAGAGCCTGTCCTTCCACGAACGCGCCCACGCGGGTGAGGAACTGGTGTCCCGCGTCGCTGTGACGGGCAAGGACATCGACGGCAACGTCACTCTGGAAACCGAAGTGCGCCGCCTTGCCGACGACACCCTGATCGTCAAGGGCGAGGCGGTGGTGATCGCCCCACGGCGCAAGATCGTAGCCGAAGGCCGCGACATTCCCGGTCTGGTCGTCCAGCGTCACCGGCATTTCGAGGCGCTGCTGGAAAAGGCGCGCCCGCTGCCGTCTATCGTCACCGCCGTCGTCTGTCCCGAAGACGCAAATTCACTGGGCGGCGCGGTGCTGGCCGCCAAGGAAAGCATCATCACTCCGATCCTGATCGGCAACCCCGCCAGGATCGCTGCCGCAGCGGCCGAGATCGGCGCCGACATTTCCGGTTTTGAACTCGTCGAAGCCCCCGACAACGATGCGGCCGCCCGAATGGCCTGCAAACTAGTCAACATGGGCCGCGCCCAGGCGGTGATGAAGGGCTACCTGCACACCGACGACCTGCTGCGCCCGATGCTGGACAAGGCCGAGGGCCTGCGCATCGGCAAGCGGTTCACCCATGTCTTCGTCATGGATGTGCCCGGCATGCCGCATCCGCTGATGGTGACGGACGCCGCCATCAATATCGCGCCCGACCTGCCGACCAAGGTCGACATCGTCCAGAACGCCATCGACCTCGCCATCTCGCTTGGCGACGAGATGCCCCGTGTAGGTGTCCTGTCCGCGGTCGAGACGGTGAACCCCGCGATCCAGTCGTCAATAGACGCGGCGCTCCTCTCCAAGATGGCGGATCGCGGCCAGATCACAGGCGGGCTGGTGGACGGCCCGCTGGCCATGGACAACGCGGTCGACCTTGCCGCCGCCCGCACCAAGGGCATCCGCGGCGATGTGGCCGGTCAGGCGAGCATCCTCGTCGTGCCGGGGATCGATGCGGGCAATATGCTGGCCAAGCAGTTGACCTTCGTCAGCCACGCCGAAAGCGCGGGACTGGTCCTAGGCGCGAAAGTGCCGGTCATCCTGAACTCGCGTTCGGATAGCACCATGTCGCGCCTTGCCTCCTGCGCGGTCGCCGCCCTGCATCACGCCCGCATGAACCCGGCAGGGCAGGCATGACGGATCAGGCCATCCTCACGCTGAACGCCGGTTCATCTTCGCTGAAGCTCGCGCTTTATGCGGCGACGGGCGACGCGGCGATGGCGACCGGGCTGATCGACCGGATCGGCGCCGAGGGCAGCCTGCGCTTGCGCGACGCCTCTGGCGCAGACATCGCCGTGGAGACCAAGCCCGCCGACTTCGCCAGCCACGCGGCCGCGCTGCGCATGGTGCTGGCGGCGCTGGACCGCAATTTCGACGGGTTGCGCATCGTCGCAGTCGGCCACCGCGTGGTGCATGGCGGCCCGGATCACGACGCGCCGATCCTGCTGGACACTGCCTCCATCGACCGGCTGGAAAAGCTGAACCCCCTCGCGCCTCTGCACCAGCCGCACAACATCGCCGGCATCCGCGCCGCGCATGAGGCTTTCCCCGAGGCCGCACAGATCGCCTGTTTCGACACAGCCTTTCACCGCGCGCAGCCCTTCGTGAACGACACCTACGCCCTGCCCCGTGAGTATTATGATCGGGGTGTGCGCCGCTACGGCTTCCATGGGCTCAGCTACGAATACATCTCGGGCGAAATGGCCCGCAGCCTGCCGGAACTCGCCAAGGGTCGCGTCGTCGTCGCGCATCTGGGCAACGGCGCCTCGATGTGCGCCATTGCGGAAGGCCGCCCGGTCTCCACCACCATGGGCTTCTCGGCGCTGGACGGTCTCGCCATGGGCACGCGCACCGGCCAGATCGACCCCGGCGTTCTCCTATACCTGCTGGACCACGAAAAGCTGAGCCTGGCCGACCTGTCCGACCTTCTCTACCGCCGCTCGGGCCTGCTGGGAATGTCCGGCCTTTCCAACGACATGCGCACGCTTGAGGCATCTGACGACCCGAACGCAAAGCTCGCCATCGACTATTTCGTGACCCGCATCCGGCGCGAAACGGCTTCGCTTGCCGCAGCCATGGGCGGCATTGACGCGTTGATCTTCTGCGGCGGGATTGGAGAGAACTCTCGCCTGATCCGCGCCAGCGCCTGCGAAGGTCTCGACTGGATGGGCATCACCCTCGACCCCACCCGCAACCAGCGGAACGAGCCGGAAATCAGCGCGGAAGCGTCGCCGGTGAAGGTGCTGGTCATGCCGACCAATGAGGAATTGGTGATCGCCCGCGCCACCCGGCGGCTGGCCATTGGCACGGAAAGGACGGCCGCATGAAACAGGCGTTGAAACCCGATGCAGCAGCGGCGCTGATCCCCGATGGCGCGGTGCTGCTGATCGGCGGCTTCATGGGCGTCGGCACCCCGAACCGCGTGATCGACGCCCTGATCGCCCGCAGCGCGTGCGGTCTGACCGTCATCGCCAACGACACCGCCATGCCGGGCAAGGGCATCGGCAAACTGATCAGCGCAAATGCCGTCTCACGCCTCATCACCTCTCACATCGGCCTGAACCCCGAGACGCAGGCCAAGATGATCGCCGGAGACATCGAGGTGGAACTCGTTCCCCAGGGCACGCTGGTCGAGCGCATCCGCGCGGGCGGCGTCGGTCTTGGCGGCGTACTGACCCCGACCGGCCTTGGGACCGAGGTCGAAGAAGGAAAGCAGGTGGTCGAAGTCGATGGCAAGCGCTTTCTGCTGGAACGGCCCATCAAGGGCGACTTCGCCCTGATCGCTGCCTATCAGGCGGACTACCTTGGCAACCTCTCGTATTCGCTGACCGCGCATAACTTCAACCCGGTCATGGCGCTGGCCTGCGCCACAACCATCGCCGAGGCGGATGTGATCGTGCCCGTGGGCGTCATCCCGCCCGATGCGGTCAAGACGCCGGGCGTCCTCGTCGACCATATCCTTGAACGCAGGCTGTGACGGAAATGACCATGGACCCCAAGGAACTGATCGCCCGCCGCGTCGCCCTGGACATCAAGCCCGGCTCACTTGTGAACCTCGGCATCGGCCTGCCCAGCCTTGTCGCCAGCTTCGTCTCACCCGAGATGGGCGTGTTCTTCCAGGCCGAAAACGGCGTGATCGGCCTCGGCGCCCGCCCGCCCGAGGGGATGGAGGATCCGAACCTGACCGATGCAGGCGGCGGCTTTGTCACCGCCGTGCCCGGCGCCGCCTCGATCGACAGCGCAATGAGCTTTGGCCTGATCCGTGGTGGGCATCTGGACATGACCGTTCTGGGCGGATTGCAGGTGGACGAAGCTGGGCACCTAGCCAACTGGAAGGTGCCGGGCAAGATGGTGCCGGGCATGGGCGGCGCGATGGACCTTGTGACCGGGGCGAAGAAGGTGATCGTCGCCATGCAGCACTCCGCGCGGGGCGAGACCAAGATCATCAAGGAATGCACCCTGCCCCTGACTTCGCTGCGCCGCATCGACCTTGTGGTGACCGACCTTTGCGTCATCGAACCCAGCGATGAGGGGTTGGTGCTGCGTGAACTGGCGCCGGGCGTCAGCGCCGATCAGGTCGTAGCCTCCACGGGTGCACGGTTGATCCTGCCCGATACGATCCCGGAAATGCGCCTCTCCTGAACCCGACCGCCAACGGCAAATCGGACCAAACCTTTCGCGAAAGGATGCTTTCACATGAAGATCGAGACCGTAGGCGTGATCGGTGCCGGCACCATGGGCAACGGCATCGCCCAGACCTTTGCTGCCGCAGGCTTTCCCGTGATCCTGCAGGATCTGGCGCCCGAGGCATTGGACCGTGCCCATGTCACCATGCAAAAGAACCTCGGCCGCCAGGTCAAATCCGGCGCATTGACGGAAGAGGCTGCCACAGCAGCCCTGGCCCGCATCACGCCAACGACCGAGCTTTCAGCCATGGCCGACCGCGATCTGGTTATCGAGGCCATCGTGGAGCAGCTCGAGGTCAAGACGGCGATCATCAAGCAGCTTGACGCGATCTGCCCGCAGACGACGATATTCGCTTCGAACACTTCCTCCATATCCCTGACCCAGCTTGCCGCAGCCTCGGCCCACCCGGCCCGTGTGATCGGGATGCACTTCTTCAACCCCGTCCCGGTCATGAAACTGGTCGAGATCATCCGCGCCTTGCAGACGAGCGATGAGGTGGCGGACGTAATCTTTGCCGCCACCAAGGCCATCGGCAAAAGCCCTCGCGTATCGAAGGACAGCTACGGCTTCATCGTGAACCGCCTGCTCGCCCCCCTGATCAACGAGGCGATCAACTGCGTGAACGAGGGTCTCGCCTCACCCGAGGATATCGACCAGATGATGAAGCTTGGCGCGAACCACCCGATGGGACCCCTGTCGCTGGGCGACCTGATCGGTCTCGATGTGGTGCTGAACATCATGGAGACGCTGTATGACGGGTTCGACGATCCGAAGTATCGCCCCAGCCCGCTGCTGAAACAGATGGTCAGCGCAGGCTACCTCGGGCGCAAGGCCGGTCGGGGCTTCGCGACCTACGGCTGATCCCCAGCGGCCGCGCATTGCATCAGCTGCGCGGCTCCGTCGCTCAGCGACCGCCCGGCACCTTCGACCACCTTCTGAACCAGAACGGCCGGGTCCGCCGTCAGCTTGTCCAGAGCCGTCGCTGCATCCTGCAAACGCGTATCCAGAGCCGCGATCCGGTCCTGCACACTGGCGGCAACCACTCCATTGCCAGCCCGGATCGCAGCCAGTTCCTGCCGCAGCCCGCCGACCTCTGCCGTGAGGCCCGCGAGCTCGGTGCGCAGCGGGTCCAAACTCGCTACACGTCCGGAGATATCATTGGCCACGGATCGCGCTGTGTCCGACACCTGCCAGGCAAGCCACAGGCACAGCGCTACAAGGATCAGCGTGGCATTGCAAAGGGCCAGCGCCAGCGATCCGATGGTGCGGCCAATCTTTCCCCATGCCGTCGTCATCATGCTTCTCCCTCTGTGTCCAAGACCATCTGTAAGGCACGATACACTGCCGTGGCTCTGCGCATATGCCCGCCCTTATCGAAAGCCTTCCGCCACGTCATACAGGCGCAAGCGTAACGCACTGCCTGCAAATGACATTCCGTTGACGTTTGCCACGCTTCACTGACCCCCGGGGCACGGCTTAACCGCCGGCAGACGGGGTACGGGATGAGCGCACAGGTCAGGCAAGGCAGCCTTTCCACACTGCTTGGCGTGAACCGCTTCCAAGTCAACGCGAGGCTGACGGGGGCACGCAACTGCACGAACCTCGCACTGATAGGCGCTCCGCGCGGAAGCTTCGACACCCACGCAAGAGATCCGCAAAACCCTGATTTCATGGAGTTTATTGAGACAACCGATCTTATGGGTCAACGGATAACCGGCCTTCGCCCGGCTATCGGGGTGCTGCGGACTATCCTGAAAGACATCGCAACCCGCTTTCCCCACGACCCGCCGCGCTTTGGCATTTCCCAGATGCTGGCCTGCCGCATGGCGCGCGGAGCGCCGGTCAGCATCTCCAACCACTCCTGGGGTCTGGCGGTCGATCTGACCATCGACGGCAGCGCCGATCCATGGGCGGTCCATGACGGGCTGGAGGTTCTGCGCCGCATCTACCCCATTTTCCGGCGGCACGGCTTTTGCTGGGGCGCGGCCTTTCCTATCGTCGAACCCATGCATTTCGAGGCATCGGACCAGCTCGTGCGCCGCTGGGCGGCTGCGGGTCTTTTCAGCCCAAGGCCAAGGCTTTCGCCGCCCATCGGGCTGACCATCGGCGACCGGGGATCGGCGGTGCTATCGTTGCAACAGATGCTCAACGCCCGGCTGCCGATCCAGCTGGACGAAGACGGTGCCTTCGGAATCGGCACGCGCGCTGCTGTGATCGAGTTTCAGACACGCCAGGGCATGCGCGCGGACGGGATCGCAGCGCGCCCGGTGCTGAGGGCGCTTGATCTCGTCTGAAAACTGCCTAAGCCTTGATTTGCCAAGGCCATTATCGTTAACGGCTGGGTTTGTCGCGATTGCTTGGGACAAGCTGGTGCGGTAGACCATAACGAGAACTTTGAACTGATATTGATGAATACCGTTTTGTTGGACAGGGGACAGTCTGGCGCCATGCGCGATGTGTTGAGCTATCGGGTGCTCGACAGCTTCGAGATTTTTCTCGATGGCAAGGTGCTGCCGTTCAAGCAGACCAAGCTGAAGGCTATTCTCGCGTGGTTCTGCCTGTCCGGTCAAACCCACATCTCACGCGCACGTCTGGCCGACATGCTGTGGTCCGGCTCGAACGAAGAGAAAAGCCGCGGCTCGCTGCGGAACATCCTGTATCTGCTGCGCGACACGCCGCTGAAACCGGGCGTGCTGCTGATCGATTCCGACCGTGAGAAGGTCTTCGCGAACTTCGACTATCCACCAAACGAGGTCGTCGTTGCGCTGAATGCGCTGGACGGGGGCGAAGTCGGCCCGCTGCGCGCGTTATCGCTGGTCGACGCCGATCTGCGCTTTGCCACCAACCTGTTCGGGCTGGACGAAGAATTCGACACCTTCCTGCGCACCCACCGCGACCGCACGCTTGCCGGCATGGCCGACGCTTTGCGCGGTCGCCTGCGCGACGATACCCCGCCCGAGGCTGCGCGCATTCTGGCGCAAAAGCTGCGCGAACTGATCCCGCATGACGAAACCGCCACGCGCCACCTGATGCTGCTTGACATCGCTGCCGGCAACAGCGCCGCCGCACTGGAACATTACAACCGCCTGTGGGCCGTGCTGGAAGACGAATTCGACGTCGAGCCTTCCGAGGCGACACAGGCCCTGGCGGTGCGCGTCAAATCGCAGGGCGCCCCGCCATCCGCGCCTGTTGCCATCGCTGCGACACCGCTGACCAACACCGACCGCATCACGGTATACCTGCGCCCGGTCACCGGCAGCGGCCTGTCCAACGAAACCCGTATGGTCATCGACGGCATGCATGCCGAGATCGTGTCTTCCCTGCTAGCCGTTGAAGATTGGGTGGTGATCGAGGCCGACAGCGAAACTCCCCTGCCCGGTCAGCGCGGCAGTTACGAGCTTCGCAGCGTCTTTTCTCCCGGCATCGGCGAGGTCCGCCTGATCCTGACTCTGAAAGACCTTTTCACCGGCGAGATGATCTGGACCCAGGCCCTGCCGGTGAACCGCGCCGACTGGATCCGGAACAGCGAGTTGGCGGTGCAGCGTCTGGCCAGCCACCTGATCGGCCGCGTCGAAACGCACTACGTCACGCGTCTCGGTCCCATCGAGGATCGCGAGTTGCCGGACTACGACAAGCTGATCCGCGCGCGCTGGCTGATGAACGACTGGACGGCAGAGGCCGACCGTCGCGCAGAAGACCTGATGCGCGGCGTCAACCACGGCGGAGAACTCGGCCTGCGCGCCCGCATCCGTTTGGCGGAATTGCTGAACAGCCGTTCTCTTATCTTCCCCGGCCTCTACGCGCCGCGCGAAGGCGTGGCCGAGGCGCTGCGCATCGCCGAGGGCTGCGTTGCTGATAACGCCCAGCGCGCCGATGCCTGGCTGGCGCTCGCCTGGGCCGCCGTGCAGTCGGGCCTGACCGACCGCGCCACCGACGCAGCCGAATTCGCGATCCTCGGCAGCCAGAGCAGCCCCCGACGCATCGCCTCCGCCGCCGAGGTGCTGGCGCTTTCCGGCCAGACCGAACGCGCGGCCACCCTCTCGGCAGCCGTCGGCGTGATGGACCCCGGCGTGAACCGCCTGACGCTGGCTTACCGTGTTTCCGTGGCGCTTCTGGCGGGCGACTACCAATCTTGTCTCGACCTTGCGCAGCAGGCCAATGGCGCCATCGTGCTGGGTCACGCCTATGCTGCCGCCTCCGCCGCGCTTTTGGGTGACAACACAACCGCGCGCGCCCTATGGCAGCGCTTTGGCGATGACCTTGCCCAGCGTTGGCAAGGCCCGGGGCTGGCCGATCCGATGGACTGGTTTCTTCGGGCCACGCCGATCCAGCCCGGCCCGAACTTCGATGCGGTGGCAGGCGCGCTGCGCGGGATCAGCTGACCCCGCGCCCCACGATCAGCGGCAAGACGAAGTGGTATAGTCCGCGATACGCGACCAGAGATATTCCATGGTCGTCATGTCCGCAGTCTGGCCGAAGTAATTGTAGTAATAGGTCGGCCCCGTGAACTTGTCCTTGTCGCCCGCGACCGACAGGACATGGGCGTCGCGCTCTGCATCCTTCAAAAGCTTGGTCTCGGGCAGGCGCACAAAGACTCGCGACGCGGAGTGCTGGTGCAGCTCCAGCGCCGCGTTCTTCCGCACGTTCGCAATCTCCATATAGGGATGCACCGTCCAGCGCCCCATCGCCTTGTCCGACTTGTCATCGTCGTCATAGGGAACAAAGGCCGCCACCGCCTCGCCCGGCTCTTTCGCGTCCTGCTTGACCAGGTCGGGGGCCTTTGCGGACACGTCCACGGGGTTCTGCGCCTTCAGGAAGTTGCGGTTCAGATAGCCCGCGAGCAGCTTCATGAAATCTTCCACCGTCTCGGGCCGATCGTCATCCTTCCACCGCGTCAGCGCGGTCATGAAGGCGCCGACGGGGCGCTGGTGGTTCACGGTCATCATGACTTCGGCCATGCTGGAACTCCTTGGGTTCAAGTCAGAAACTGGATAAATTTCGTCATCGTGCGCGGCAACTGGCGGCGGCCCAGCACCATGCGTCGTGCCTCGGCGATACCGGGCTGCGTCGCCACGGCAATCTCTGCCTGACGTAAAGGTGGCAGGACCACTTCCGCGGCAAGGACCGATCCCAGCGCACCCAGGGTCCGCCCCTCGCCGCAGCCACCCGCGCTGCCCTTGGCACCGGATTCGATCAGGATATACAGATAGGGCGGCGGATCGCCGATCAGGTGGTCGGGCAGCAGATCGGGTTCTGCCGAAAGCCAGTCACGCATCATCGTACCGCGCGCGGCCTTGTCCCACAGCGCCCAGCGCGCAAGCTCCGGCTGCGCACGCAGGAACGGCACCATCGCATCGGCACAGGCCGAAACGCGCTGCAACCCGGCCCCCGCCCCGCGCAGCAGGTCACGCAGGGCGATGTCGTTCTTTCCAGCCGCGACCGGGAACTGGCCCGAGGATTTCAGGAACACCGTCACCTTTTCCAGATCGGGCGGTACGCCCGGCCCGATGCGCCGACCAAGCTGCACCTTCGATCCGGTGCCAAAGAACAGCCGCCAGTCAACCCGCCAGAAGTTCGAATTGGCCGCGCGCCGCGCATTCAGACCGCGAATGCCACGGGTCAACTCCCCCAGAGACAACGACGGGCTGCGGTCGTTGAGCGTATAGTTCGACCGCACCATAGCATGGCCGAACCGGAAGGCCGCATTGCTGAACTCCACCGGGATCAGCGCACCGGGGCGGCGGCCCTCGGCGTCAATCACCTGCCAGTCCGCTCCACCGTAAAGCGCCCAGACATCTGGGTGCAGGATGTGCGGCAGAAGGTCGCCGCGCAATATGGCGTGAAAGACCTCTGCCGTCAGCAGCCGCGACAGCACCGCCGCTTCGGCCTCGGTATAGCTTGCCCGCAGGATACGACGCGCCCGGACGCAATAGGCGATGAACAGGGCGGAAAGCTGCGACAGTATCGGGGTGTCGGCGTTGCGCGTATCATGGACGACAGCCAGGTCATTGTCATCCCATGGCACGTCCACAGATACGGGACGTCCGGGATCCGAAGCCGAGGCGCGAAAGGTGAAGAAGGCAGGCTCGGACGCAGTCTCCGAGATCGGACCAAAGATCGAATCCAGCATCAGTCCCCGCGCCCGGTCCTGGACAGGCGCGGTTAGCCGCAGATCGACCGATACCTCCGGCGTGACCGCCGAGACCTCATGCGCCAGCAACTGCGCCAGAAAGGTATATCCGGCGGCTATCCCGCCCGGCAGGCGGTCGCGCAGATGAGAGCCTGCAACCAGCCGCGCTGCGACCGGCCCCATCTGGTCGATCGTCTGCGCAAGATTGCCTGACCCGGAATAGAGCTTCTTCACGTCGTCCTGACGTCCGCCCCTCATAAAGTTACGACGCCCCATTGGCAGGCGTCCGTCCACAACGACGGCTCCTGCCCTGTGCCCCTGTCTCATGAAACTGTCCGCTCCGGAATGATCGGTCATGTTCCCCGTCGCCTCGCTTTGTGGCTATAGGTTTTAGGCGGCCATCGTCATCGCGGCGTCAATGATTTTGCGCAGCCAGCGACCCAATCACGGTGCCAACATTCTCCAGGAAGGCAAACTCGGGCAGACACAGCGAAAAACCGGCAGCCCGATTTCAGGATTTGTTAGGTCGGCGAAGGCCAAGGGATGGCCCGCGCTCGCACAAGCCCCCGCAACCGTCGCCAGACTTCGCGGCAGTGGATCGGCCTCGGCAGCCGCCCCCGGTGCCAGACCCAAAGCCGCATGGCGCACGGAAAATGCCCGCTCGAATGCCATCGCTCGCTGGTAATCAGGGTGATCAGGCGGCGCAAGCAGGGCGATTTCCCCCAGACATGCCTCCCGTAGCGCCGCTTCCGTTGCGACAGCCAAGGATACATCCGCCGCTGTCCCAATCACCGGCCGTCCTCCTCCCTGATCCTCCGTCAGCACCATCACTGCACAAATTCCGGGCAAAGGGTCGATCCGCCAGGCATGAACCTGCCGCCTGACCACCCCTTGCCGGTATCCGGCCACCATATCCGCATCCAGCCCGACGCCAACCGCCTCGACCCGACCCAGCCACCACCCTGCCAGCGCGGCCCGCTCCAGCCGTTCCAGCGCCGCGCGCAGTTTTGCCTCCGCCGGATCGCCGTGGCAGGCGCAACCCTCGCTTCCCGAATCTGCCCGCCGTGCCAGATCAATCGCCCGGACATCGGGCACTGCCAGCGTCCCATCGGCAAAATGCGCGGACACAGGCCCGGAATGCGACCGGGCACCGATCGACAGGTTCTCCGCCATCTCGCCCAAGGCCCCCGCAACCGCAGCGCCCTCGTCCCGACCCTTGCCAGTCGCAAGGGGTGAGATCGCGGACATCTCTCCCCGCCACCGTCCAAAGGCTACCACCAGCCCCGGCGCAAGCGGCGAACGCAGCACCGTCACCTCGGTCCCTGTCCGAAGGATTTCCGGAAAAAACTCTGTCTGCACGGGCATTATTGACCCTTCGCCGGATGAACGAGCTTCTTGCCAACAATGACAAACTGCAACAGAACAGGCGAGGCACTCGGGGACTTGCCAGCAGCAGCCTAAAGCTATCTTCCGGCGCGATCCGGAGGGCAATCGGGAATATTCGGGAACCGCTGAGATCGAACGCACACTGTTCTCATTTATCTGGCGCTATTCCCGCAAGGAACAGTTCGTCCTCGTCATCCTGACGGCGATCATGTTCCCGGTCCTCTATCTCACGCTTGAACTGCCCAAGCGCATCATCAACGACGCCATCGGCGCACAGTCGAGCACTGTCGATGTCCTGGGCTTCCAGATCAGCCAGGTCGGCTTCCTGGCACTTCTGTGCTTTGCCTATCTGGTTTCGGTGGTGGGCAACGGCGTTCTGAAAATGCACGTGAACACGCTGAAGGGCGTGCTGTCCGAACGCATGCTGCGCCGGTTTCGCTATGCGCTGATCGCCCGCATCCTGCGCTTCCCGCAATCCTATTTCCATCGCACCTCGCAAGGCGAGCTGGTCTCGATGATCACCGCCGAATCCGAGCAGCTTGGCGGCATGATGGGCGACGCCATCTCGCAGCCCGTGCTGCAGGCCGGGCAGATGCTGACTATCCTCGGCTTCCTTCTGATGCAAAGCGTGTGGTTCGCGCTGGCCGCCGTCGCGCTGATCCCGCTTCAGGCCTGGCTCATCCCGCGGATGCAGCGCCAGATCAACATCCTGAACCGCACTAGGGTGCGCGAGGTGCGAAAGCTCGCCTCGGAAATCGGGGAAAGCGCCGCAGGGGCAGTTCACCTGCGCCGCAACGGCGGCGTGCGCTATCGCCTTGCCATGATCTCGCGCCGCCTGGCGCTGCTCTACCACATACGGTTCGAAATCTATCAGAAGAAGTTCTTCATGAAATTCGTGAACAACTTCATCACCCAACTGACCCCCCTGCTGTTCTATTCCTTCGGCGGCTATCTGGTCATCAAGGGCGAGCTTTCGATCGGCGCACTGGTCGCGGCACTGTCTGCGCACAAGGATCTTTCCCAGCCCTGGAACGAGCTTCTGAACTACTACAACCAGGTTCAGGAAGCCGCCCTGCGCTACACCGTGGTCATCGAACGCTTCGCCCCCTCGGGTATGATCGAAGAGAAGAAGTTCGAAGACACCCCGACCGAAATTCCGCATCTTGGCGGCGATCTGGAACTTTCTGACGTCACGCTGCGCGGTCCCGACGGCACGGTGATCCTGCGCGACACCTCGCTTGTCATTCCAAAGGCAAAGACCGTCGCCTTTGCCGTCGAGAACGAAGAAGACCGCCGCACCATAGCCGAGCTTCTGACGCGAGAGATAGCGCCGGTCGGCGGTGCAGTCAGGATCGCGGGCCAGAACCTGGCCGACCTGCACCAGTCGGTGATCGCCGCGCGCATCGGCTATGCCAGTTCCCGACCCTTCGTCATCAAGGGCAATTTCGGCGCAAACGTCATGGCCCCCCTGATGGCGGGCCCCCGTCCGCTGAAGGATACCGCAACCGCACAAGAACAAGAGGCCGCGTCAAAGGAATCCCGCGCCGCTGGCAACTCGCCCGACCCTTATGAGGCCGAATGGATCGACCCGTCCCGCGCCGACCTGTCAACACCGCAAGAGGTGCGCGAATGGTGGCTTGACCTGACCGAGGCCATCGACGGCGACCGCGTCCTGTTCAACCTGGCGCTGGACCAGAAATTCGATCCCTCGACCGATCCCGAGCTTGCCAGCAGGCTGGTCGAACTGCGCCCCGCCATCGCCTCGAAGATGGAGCGTGGCGGGTTTGAGAAAGCCTTCTTCCGCTTCGACCGGGATGAATACAACCCGGCGCTTTCGGTCGCGGGCAACCTGCTGTTCGCCGTCCCGCGCGAACAGATCACGCCCGAGGCGCTGGTCGAGCAGAAGGGCATCCTGAGCCTTCTGCACGAGATGAAGCTGGAAGGCGAAATGGTCCAGCTTTCGCGCGATGTCGTCGAGATGCTGCGCCAGACCTTCGGTCTTGTCGGTACCGATCACCCGCTGTTCCGCAAACTTGGGCTGGATCAGGACGTCTACGCCCGCGCCGTGGCTCTGTTGCAGGAAACCGGGCAGTCCGGGCGACGCGAGTTGACCGACCCGGAACTTGCCCTGCTCTTGTCGGTGCCCTTCCAGATTTCCGCCGAACAGATCGGCCCGGCTTTCTCGGACGAGATGAAGGCGCGCATCGTGCGCCTGCGCAACCTTGACCCGGCCCTGCTGAAATCGCGCTCGGGCGGCCTATTCACCCCGCTGGATGAAAACGAGCTTTCGCCCGGCCTGACGGTTCTGGAAAACCTGCTGTTCGCCAAGCTGTCGGAAACCTCGGGCACCCGCGCCGACCGGCTGCGCGAAGTGGTGGCGAAAGAGTTGCAGCAGGCCGATCTGCGCCGCCCGATCACCCAGCTGATCTACAACCTGCCCATCGGACTGAACGGCGCGGGCCTGCCCACGCTTCTGGCCGAGGCGCTGGACGTAATGCGCGCCGCCATCAAGCGTCCCGACGTGCTGATCCTGGACCAGACCTTGCCCAGCTATGACAGCTCGGCCCGCAATGCCGCCTATGCCCGGCTGCGCACGCTTTTGCCCGACACGACCTTCATCTACCTGCAAAGCCGTTTCGCCGATCCTGAAAGTTATGACCTCTTCTTCGAGGTCAGCCATGCCCAGATCGTCAGCGGCGCGCACGGACCTGCGGGTGGCGAGGACAACGCCGCCAGCGCCGACCTGTCGCGCAAACTGCGGCTGCTGGAGACGACCGACCTCTTCTCGGGCCTAGACCGACGGCAACTGCGCCTGCTTGCCTTCGGCGCGCGCTGGTTCACGGCGCCTGCGGGCACGGATGTGTTCCACCGCAACGACGATCCTTCGGACGGCGCCTATCTGATCGCCGAGGGCGAGGCGGGTCTTTACCTGCCCGAGGAAGGCGGCACCGAACGCCTGATCGCCACGGCAAAGCCCGGCTCTCTGGTGGGCGAGCTTGGCCTGATCCGCAGCGAGCCGCGCGCGCTTGGCATGCGCACCCACACCGACATGACCGCCCTGCGCATCAGCGCCGAGGCCTTCCTCTCGGTGGTCGAAAACGACGCCGCCACCGCCTTCAAGCTGCTGCAGGTGGTCGCGGGCTATGTCGCGCATAGTTCGGACTGAACGACGCAAAACTTTCGCGAACTCCAGAAACGGGCGGGACCAGAAACGCGATCCGCGTTTCCCCGCCCGCAGCGCAGCATTGCCGCCAGACCGTATCCGCAGAGAGATCACGAGAGGCCAGTGCCTGCCCCGGCGGGTGCGAAGCGCCCGCCATTGGCGGGGCGGGCGCTGGCTGCGGCCTTTGGGGCCACGGCCGGTGCAACTCACTATGGCAACGCCTGACGAAGGCGATGGCCTTCGCCAGACAATCCTAAACCCGCCTGATGATCTCCATCGCCGCCGCCGGGTTCGTCACCTTGTGGCCGCTGATGACATACAGATACACGTCCCGGGGCTTGCCATCGGCCTTGGCTGCCCCGACCATTTGCAGCCCTTCCGCCGCCTCGCCCTTGGCCCAGGCCTTCGCCCGCGCCGCCCACAGGTCCAGGGCCGCCTTGCCATAGCCGGTCTCGTGATCCTCGGTCGTCCCCATGATGCGCGCATAGATGAAATCGGCAGTCGGATCGGCGATCTGCGGATACTCGCTGTCACCCGCCATCACGATCGCCACACCACGCTCACGCGCTATATCCACCGCCTCGGCATGGCGGAACGTGTCGTGCCTGACCTCGACCGCATGGCGCAGCACATGGTCCCCGACACGCTCGGGCAGGATATCCAAGAATGCCGCGAAATCCACCGGATCGAACTTTTTCGTCGGCGCAAGCTGCCAGTTGATCGGACCCAGCTTTTCCTTCAGCCCCGTCAGCCCGCTCTCGATGAAGCGATGGATCGACTCCCCGCCTTCGGCCAACACCTTGCGATTGGTCGAATAGCGCGGCGCCTTCAGCGAAAACACCACGCCCGGCCCGCTTTCCTCATACCACTTCACGTAAGTCTCGGCCGAGGGAGAGCGATAGAACGTGCCGTTGATCTCGATCGCCGTCAGGTGACGGCTGGCATAGTCCAGTTCCTTAGACTGGGTCAGCCCATCGGGATAGAAGGTGCCGCGCCACGGATCATAGACCCAGCCGCCAATCCCGACCCGAATGCGCCCCACTTCCATCTTCGCCTCCCCCTCATGCCGGCTGGACCAGCCTGTTCCTGCTGCGCGACCGTGTCTTGTCGGGCTGCACGAGCGGCCGCGCCGTCTTTTCCGAGAACGTCTCGGCAAGCGCCGCCTCCAGATCCGTCACCGCGAAATCGGCACCGATCGCTTCGGCCTCGGCCAACTTGTCACGCGAAACGGTAATGACCCGACGCGAGATGTCGACCCCCTCTTCCAGCCCCTTCGGCATTTCCCAGATCACCACGCCCACACGCACCCCCGGTGCCGCCCGCTTGATGCGCCGGATATGCAGCAGGGACGCGCGGCTGGGGCTCGGGTCAAGGAAACTCAGCACGATGCAGTTGTTTGACCCAGGGTCGAGCGCCCGGAACTGCGACGGCGCCAGATCGCCATGCGACAGCCGCGCGGCCACTGCTCCCTCCGCCGCCATCGCCTGCGCCAGCATCGCCGCCGCCAGATCGTCAAGGCTCGACCGCCCGCCGATGCACAAGACGCGGTAGCCTTCGCCGTCAGGATGGCTGTTCTGCAGGATGCCCGCCGGTCCGCCGGTCTGGCCATCCCCGCCCGTCTGGACCACCTTGCCGCCGCGCAACTCGTCCAGCTCTTCCGTCACGGTGTCGCTCAGGTTGTCGACCATCTTCATACCCACGGCCACTACCTGCGCCTCCTGTTCGCTGGTCAGGACACCACGCGCCAGGTCGTTCTGCGCAATCATCAGCGCGGGGATGCCGACGTCCCGATAATAGTCGGCCAGGTACATCTCCTCCAGCTGTTCCTCGGCGCGGAACGTCGTCTCTACCGCGTCACCTGACAAGAGCCGCTGGTACAGCCGCGCATGGGGCGCCAGCACCGGCTCATCGCCGAACAGGATATCGAACAGCTCGAACTGCGGCACATGCCGCCCCAGAACCACAAGGCACACCGTCAGCGGCGTAGAAAGCACCAGCCCCAGCGGCCCCCAGATCCAGGTCCAGAAAATCGCGGCGATGATGATGGCCAGCGGACTGACCCCCGTGCGCGAGCCATATAGGTATGGCTCGATCACATTGCTCGTCACCAGTTCCACCGCCGCGAACAGCGCAATGGTCCACAGCACCGCCGACCAGTCGGGCGACACGGCAAAGGCCAGGAACAGCGGAAAGGCCGCCGCCAGCACCGACCCGATGTAGGGGACGAAGCGCAGCACCAGCGTCAGCATCCCCCACAGCAGCGCCTGCGGCACACCGATGAAATACAGCCCGACGGCAATCGGCACGGCGTAGATCGTGTTGACCAGCAACTGCACCAGCAGGTACTGCCCCACCCGCTGCCCGGCCTCGCGCAGCACCTGCGTCGTGCGGTGCAGGTCGTTCGACCCGACCAGCCTTATGAACCGGTCGCGCAGTTGCTCGCGCTCCAGCAGCATGAAGATGACCACAACAACAACCAGTCCCGTCGTCGCAATCGGGCTGACCAACGGCAGGACAAGCTCCATAAACAGCGTGAACGGGCTTTGGTTTTCCACAACCTGCACCGGCAACGGCTGGGCTGGCGTCGCGGCAGCGGTCGAGGCTGCATCGGGCGGCACCGCGACCGCCGCACTGATCTGAGTGTTCACCTCGGTGATCATCTTGGTGAAGCGGTGCAGGATACCGTCGCCGCTGCTTGCCTGTTGCAGCGTCTCAACCTTGGTCAGGATATTCTTTTGAAATGTTGGCAGGTTGGTTGCCAGCTGGCTAAGCTGCCCGGCCACCACAAGGAAGAACAGCGACATCGCGATGAAGGTTGCGGTGACGACGATCAGCACAGATGGCAGGTGCGACAAGCCCAGCCGCCGCAACCGTGTGACCAGCGGCGACAGAGCGAATGTCAGAAGCATCGCGATCGCCAGCGGCAGGAACACATCCTGCGCGAAATACAGAACCGCTGCGACAGCAGCGATGGCGGCCAGTCCCGATAGCGTGATGCGCCGGATAACGGGTGCCGACTCGAAGAGCCCGCCCCTGGATGTCGGTTGCAGTGCGTTCGAGACGGGCGGAGCGGTATCGGGCATCTGGCACCACGGCAGGGCAAGCACCTGGGAAGTATAGGGGCACAGCGCGTGACTTGTCGCCCCCGCCCGAACCTGGCCGGTGCCTGCCGGATTCCGAAGCGACAGTAAAACGCGCAGCACACCGCTGCGGTTCCACCCGCTACAGCACAACCCCTACGTCGCTTTGCGCCACCGCCACTGACTTCACGACTGCAAACACCTCGCACCCCGGTGCCAGCGCCAGTGCCTCGACAGACCGGCGCGTGATCCGCGCCAGCAGAAGGTCTCCGCCGCTCGACAATTGCACCATAGCGCCCGGCCCTTCACCCAGCCGGACAGCCGTTACCACCGCAGGCAATATGTTCAGGGCCGAGATATCCTCGGGCCGCTTCAGCGCAATCATGATGTCCTGCGCCGCGATACGGACACGCAGCACCGTCCCCGGCTCCGCTGCCAGACGCGGCAACCACAAAGCACCGCCCTGCGTCTCCAAACGCGTCAGCCCGTCCGGGTCTTGCCCCGCCACACGGGCCGTGATCACCGCACCTGCCTCGCGCACCCCCAGCGATGGCACAGCGGCAGGATCGGCCAGCACCTCGGTCGCCGGTCCAGCCCGCGCCACCTTACCCGCCTCCATAACCACCATCGTGGTCCCCAGCCGCGCCACCTCGGCAATCGCATGGCTGACATACAGGATCGGGATGCCCCCATCGTCGCGCAACCTTTCCAGATAGGGCATGATCTCGGCCTTTCGCGCCTCGTCCAGCGCGGCCAGCGGTTCGTCCAGCAACAGCATCGAAGGGTTCGACAGCAGCGCCCGCCCGATCGCCACCCGCGCCTTCTCGCCACCCGACAACCGCCCCGGCCGCCGCGCCAGCAGCTTTTCGATGCCCAGCATATCCACAACCCGGTCAAGCGAGGCGCCGCCCCCAACACCGGAAAACCAGCGCCCATACAACAGGTTCTGCCGCACCGTCAGATGTGGAAACAGCCGCCCCTCCTGAAAGACATACCCCAACCGGCGGCGATGAACGGCCAAGTCGATGTGCTGTGCACTGTCGAACAACACCCGGCCATCGACAGCAATCCGCCCCTCGTCGGGACGCAGCAACCCCGCCACCGCATTGATCACCGTCGTCTTGCCCGACCCCGACCGTCCGAACAGCGCGGTCAGCCCCGCCGGGGCGTCAAATGCCGCATCAAGGGCAAAACCCCCGAAGGCATGGCGCACCCGAACCTCCAGCGTCATGCGCCCGAAATCCGTCGTGCGACGGCCCTCCCCAGCCATTCCGACAGCAGCAGCGCCAGCATGGCGATGGCCACGGCGATCCAGACCAGCCGGAACGCCGCCTGATCGCCCCCCGGCACCTGCAGGAACGCATAGATAGCCGATGGCAGAGTCTGCGTCTGGCCGGGGATGTTCGACACAAAGGTGATCGTCGCCCCGAACTCGCCCATTGCTTTGGCGAAGGCCAAAATGGCGCCCACGATGACGCCGGGCAGGATCAGCGGCAGGGTCACCGTCGCAAAGACCAGCACCCGCGACGCGCCAAGGGTCGATGCCGCCTGCTCCAGCCTGGGATCGACCGCCTCGATGGCAAGCCTTATCGCCCGCACCATCAGCGGAAACGCCATGACCGAAGCCGCCAGCACCGCCCCGGTCCAGCGAAAGGCCAAGATCAGGCCGAATGTATGCTCCAGAAACATCCCCGCCGGACCCTTTCGCCCAAAGGTGATCAGCAGCAGATACCCGGTCACGACCGGCGGCAGGATCAGCGGCAAATGTACGATGCCGTTCAGGACCTGTTTTCCCCAGAACTCTTTCCGCGCCAGCAGATAGGCGACAAAGATACCCAAAGGCAGGCTCAGCACCGTGGCCCAGAACGAAACCTTCAGTGACAGCAATACCGCCGTCTGCGCTTCCGGGGTCAACCAATCGGTCATGTATGGCAAGCTATAACGAACATGGCGGCAAGCTAGCCAATACTGCCGCGACTGTCAGCGCAGAATCGGCATTCCTTCAGCGACGATCAGGCACTAGCCTCTGCCTCCAGCATCCTTGGGGGGACACATGCGCATTCTGATCACGGGCGGCGGCGGCTTCATCGGCCAGAAACTGGCGCGCGCACTCGCCGCGCAGGGCAAGATGCGCGGCCAGACGATTTCCGAACTGACGCTGATCGACATCGCGCAACCGCGAGAGGTTGCGGCCGACTTCCCCGTAACCCGCCTTGCCTGCAACGTGGCCGAGGCTGCCGCAGTGAATGCAGTGATGTCGCGGCCATCCGACGTGGTGTTCCACCTTGCCGCAGTGGTGTCGGGTGCGGCGGAAAAGGACTTTGACCTCGGGATGCAGGTCAACCTTTTCGGCACGCTGAACCTCTTCGATGCGGCACGGCGCGCGGGCAACTGCCCCGTTATCGTCTATGCCTCGTCGAACGCCGTCCATGGCGGGGACGGCATGCCCGCCGTCGTCCATGACAACGACCTGTCGAACCCCCAGACCTCTTACGGAACGCAAAAGATCATCGGCGAATATCTTCTGACCGACTATTCCCGCCGCGGCTTCCTTGATGGTCGTGGTCTGCGCCTGCCCACCGTCACCGTCCGCCCCGGCGCGCCCAACGCCGCCGCGTCCAGCTTCATGTCCTCGATCTTCCGCGACACACTGCAGGGCAACGCCGCCAACTGCCCCGTCCAGCGCGATTTCGAGGTCTGGCACACCGCGCCACGAACGGTTGTGTCGAACCTTCTTCACGCTGCCGAAATAGACGGCGCCGCCTTTGGCACGAACCGCTGCATCAACCTGTCGGGCCGCACCGACACGATCGGTCAGATGATCGCGGCGATGACCCGTGCAACCGGCCCCGACGCCGAAGCGCGCATCACCTGGAACGCCGATCCGGTCATCGAAAAGATCGTCTCAAGCTGGGCCACAAGGGTTCAGACAGACAAGGCGCTGCGCCTTGGCTTCTCCGCCGACCGCAGTTTCGAGGACTCGATCCGCTGGTTCGTCGAGGATGATATTTCCCTTCCTGCATAGGATATCGAAAGACCCCACTTCCCGTTGCCACTTGATTTTTGGGCGGTTTTCTCTCAATTTCTCACGGCGACGTTATCCTATCGACCACTGTCTGCTTCAAAGGCACAGTCCCTCGATCTTGCGCTGACTGAGCCGGGCCGCCGCATCTCCGCGGGCGGCATATGAAGATGGAGACATCACGATGGCCAAGGGCACCGTGAAATGGTTCAATGAAACCAAGGGCTACGGCTTCATTGCCCCGGAAGGCGGCAAGAAAGACGTGTTCGTGCACATCACCGCGCTGGAGCGTGCTGGTCTGCGCGGTCTGAAAGACGGCCAAGCCGTCACGTTTGACATCGAAGCTGGCCGTGACGGCCGCGAATCGGCGACGAACCTCGCTCTCGCCTAAGTTGCGAATGTCTTGATGCGCAGGTTGAAGGCGGGCTTTTGCCCGCCTTTTTCATTGGCCCACATGCCAGTTCAGCTTGCCGCGCAGCGCATGCTCCATGCCGACGCGCAGCGACACCGTCGAAACCGGCCCCCGCAGCAGGATCGGCTGCGCCATTTCCTCGGGAAAGGTTTGCCGCCCGCACTCGGCGGAAATCAGGATCGTCCTGACCCGCTGCGCCACCGCGCCCAGCATCCCATGCGCGCGCAGACCCGCTTCCAGCCCGCCGAAGCCGTCGCAGGCCATCACGAACAGATCCCATCCCGCCGGATCATCCATCAGCGCCGACAGGCCGGCGTACATCTCATCCTCACGGTCGATCCGCCCGCCCATTCCGGCGATCTGCCGCTGCAGTCCCACATCGGTGTCAGAAGCCAGGAGAAGCACGCGCGCACCAAGGCCGACCAGCCCTGAAACCTGACTCTTATCAATACGAAACGCGTGCATTCCAAATCTCCAGCGCCAAACGGACGGCGCGCCTTTGACCTTTTTCTAGCGAAGCGCTGTGTCGAGATTAGGGATTAATCCCGACACTATCCCCACAAACGAAGCAGGATCGTGTCCATCCGGTGACGAATGGCGAGTTGCTGCGTTCGCACTAAATCTGCGCGTGTATTCTTACCGCCGGGTTGACGTCGCTTAAGTCCGATCGGCCAGGATCGCCTCGGCGCCCTTCCACCCCACCATCATCGCGGGCGCATTGGTGTTCCCCCCGATCAGCGTCGGGAAAACCGAGGCATCGCAGACCCGCAAGCCCTCGACCCCATGCACCCGCAACCGCGCATCCACCACGGCACTGGCCGGGTTCGGCCCCATCCGGGCGGTGCAGGCTGGATGATAGACCGTCCCGCTCCGCAGCCGGAAATCGGCGATCATGTCCTCATCGCTCGCCACGCTCGGCCCCGGCCGAAGTTCCTCGGCAATCACCTCGGCCAGCGCAGGCTGCGCCGCCAGATGCCGCAGCATCTTCACCGCCGCCAGCATCTCGGTCACATCCTCATCCGTCGAATAGGCGTTCACGGTGATCGCCGGATGCGCCAGCGGATCGCGCGTCTTGATGCGGATATGCCCACGGCTGGTCGGACGACAGTTCGACAGCCCCAGCGACATCCCCGGAAACGGATCGGGCGACAGGATCGGCCGCTCCCCATCCCGCGGGATCAGGGTTGAGAACGCCTGCATGTAAAGCTGCATGTTCGGCCGGTCCAACCCCGGCCTCGTGCGGAAAAACCCGCCGCCATGGTTGATCGACAGGCTCAGCGGCCCCCGCCGCGTCAGGATATAGCGCATCCCCACATTCAGCTTGCCCCACCAAGGCCGCAGCGCCTCGTTCAGCGTCGGCACCTTCATGCGGAACGTATAGTTCAGCCCATGGTGATCGGTCAGGTGATCGCCGACGTTCGGGTTATCCACCCGCACGTCGATCCCGTGGCTCTGCAACAAAGCCCCCGGTCCGATCCCCGACAACTGCAACAATTGCGGCGAGTTCACCGCCCCGCCGGACAGGATCACCTCGCCCTTCGTGCGGATCACACTCAGCTGCCCGCCCAGGCTGACCTCGACCCCAACCGCCCGACCGCCCTCGATCACCACTCGCGTGACCTGGGCGTTCTTCATCACCTCGACGTTGCCCCGCCGCATCGCCGGATGCAGGAACGCTCGCGCCGCCGAATTGCGCCGCCCGTCCTTGACCGTCAGCTGATAGCTGCCAATCCCCTCCTGCTCCACCCCGTTGAAATCCGGGTTATGTGCCAGCCCCGCCGACACCCCCGCCGCGATATACCGGGCCACTAGTGGATGCAGGTCGCGCCGATTGGCCGAGATGAACAGCGGCCCGCCTTTGCCCCGCCACTCATCCCCGCCCGCCTCGTTGTCCTCCATGGCCCGGTAGGCCGTCAGAGCCTCGTCCCAGCCCCAGCCGGGATTGCCTGCGGCCTTCCAGTCCTCATAGTCGCTGCGATGCCCACGAATATAGACCATCGCGTTGATCGAGGATGACCCGCCCAGGATCTTCCCCCTCGGCCAGTAATCCCGCTGATCCGCCAGCCCCGGATCCGGCTCGGTCTTGTAAAGCCAGTTCACCGCAGGGTCGTAGAACAGCTTCCCATAGCCCAGCGGCATCTGGACATAGAACCGCCAGTCGGTCCCCCCCGCCTCGATCACCAGGACCCGGAACCGCCCGCTGGCGCTCAGCCTCTCAGCCAGCACCGACCCGGCAGAGCCGGCGCCCACGATGATGAAATCCGGCTCCACGACCCGCCCCCGAAGCATTTTGGCGGAAGATTATATTGACCGGCGAGTCAAGCAAGGCGGATAGCGACAGGCGGTGTCGCGGATGGGCGCCAGACAGATCGCGGGCCGTGACGCCTGGGAAATCGTCCCGGTTGTCGCGAAGGCCGGAAGACGCTCTACTCCGCACCAAAGGACTCGGCGGCAGGAAAGCGATGAGCGACGATCCCTACGACGTGCTTGGCGTGGCAAAGACCGCCAGCGCCGACGACATCAAGAAGGCCTATCGCAGGATCGCGAAGGAAAGCCACCCGGACCTTCACACCGGCGATGCCGCGGCAGAGGCGCGCTTCAAGGCCGCCTCGGCGGCCTATGACCTGCTGAAAGACCCCGAGACGCGCGGCCGCTTCGACCGGGGCGAGATCGACGCCTCCGGCCACGAACGCCCGCCCGAGCGCAAATACTACCGCGACTACGCCGGCGACCCCGACAGCCCCTACCGCCAGAACCCGCGCTACGAGGGCTTCGGCGATGAAGAGGACATCTTCGCCGAATTCCTCCGCCAGGCCCGGCAGGGCGGCGCCCGCCAAGGTCAAAGCTTCGGCGGCCAGACCTTCCAGGCGCGCGGACAGGACGCCCACTACGCGCTTGAGGTTCCGTTCCTCGAGGCCGCGACCGGCGGCTCGATGCAGATCACCCTGCCCGACGGCGGCGATCTTGAGGTCAAGATCCCCGTCGGCGTCACCGACGGCCAGACCATTCGCCTGCGCGGCAAGGGCGGCCCCGGCCATGGCGGCGGCAAGACCGGCGACGCCTATGTGGCGCTCTCGGTCCGCCCGCATCCCCTTTTCACGCGCGAAGGCGACGACATCCTGATGACCCTGCCGATCACGCTGGATGAGGCGATCCTCGGCGGCAAGGTCCAGGCGCCAACCATCGACGGCCCCGTGAACGTCACCATCCCGCGTGGAGCGAACACCGGCCAGACCCTGCGCCTGCGCGGCCGTGGCATCGCGGCCCCGGGCCGCACCGCTGGCGACCAGCGGATCGAGCTGAAGATCGTGATGCCGAAAGTGGTGGACGAAGACCTTGCAAAATTCATGGAGGAATGGCGCAAGACCAACAGCTATGACCCGCGCAAAGGGGTGAAGGCATGACCGACAAACCCGGCTTCCTGACCGAGGATCAGGCCCTCGCCACCGTCACCCGCCTGACGCGCGCCCGCCTGACGCGCTTTGTTGCCGCCGAAGTCATCCGCCCCGCCAATGCCGAGGGCCGCACCGTTTACCGCCAGATCGACATCGCCCGCATGGAGCTGCTGTGCGACCTCAGCGACGACCTCGACCTCGACGACAACGCGCTAGGCGTCGTCATGGACCTCATCGACCAACTCCACGGCAGCCGCAGCGACCTGTCCGCCCTGATGCAGGCGCTGGGGGAGGAGGCGGAAGAGGTGCGGCTGCGGGTGGTGGCTAGGTTGAGGCGGTGAGGGGTCATCAAGGCTTGCTACCCCGACACTGTGGAAACTCAACCAAATGTGCTTACGCGCACCCGAACTCTTTGAACTGACAAGAACTCAGAAGCATTGGGGTTGAGCCGGTACAAATGGTCGTAGTCTCATTTTCTCACGAGGCGCTGATTCTAAAAATGCTCTCAAGACAAGAGATTCGATAGGATAGGCATGACGGGCGAACCAGATCACATTTCCGGACCCACTGCCCCCTCGACCGGGAACGGGGTAGTTGGAAAGCAACCGCTGGAGTTGGTTGCTGGCCCGTTACTTCATGCAGATGCTATCGACTCTTGGCAGGAGCAGCGCTGGGCCGCACGTGCATACTGCCGGGAGAAGGTATCCGAGTTGCGAAAGCTGGCAGAGGCACGCATAGAAGTACTGTCAATGCAGGAGCTGATTTGGGAAACGTCCCAGGAAAGGCTGTCGCTTGAGCTCGAAATCCTCGAGGGTATACGCCAAGCAGAGGTCCACTTAGCAAGCGAACTGAAGCATGTCCTAGAAGCGAACATGGCGGAGACCAAGCCCCTGACCGAGTATACCGGCTGGAGCATAGGAGATCTCGGCCAACTCGCCCTCGGTGGCAGTGGGGCAGCCGCAGCGGTTACCGTTGCGGCACGCGCCTCCCCCGGTCTCCTAGGAATGATTGGCCTTGGTGCTGCCTCGGCCATAGCAGCCCCCTTGACGGTTACGGTCGGCGCAGCCGCTTTCGCATGGTCGGCGGCCTCTGTGATACGTGGTAAACGGCCAGTCTATCTAACGATGGCTCAGGATGCTGTGACTCGGTTGCTCATCGCGCCGGATTGTCCGGGCGGGTCCGTCCTAAGCCGCCATCTGAATAGGATTGATCAAATATATCAGGTACGTAGAGAGAATAATTCATGACTTACTCCTTTATCATCCCGCCAGAACTGCAAGCAATGTGGAACGCAGGAAAGCTGGTCAGGCGAGGAGCGCTGCTGATTAACGCGCAAGGTGGTGGCATTGTGGCTCACCTTCAGGAAACTGGCGCGTTCTCGGCTATTCAGCCGTTTGTTTCGGCCCTATCGCCGTTGACAGGCATTACTTCGGCTGGCTCCTTGGTCACCGGCGCCATTGGCGTCGTCCAGAATGAACAAATCAAGCGGCGCATCGACGCGATGCAATCAATGCTAGGCGCTATGCACGGCTTGCAGGTGGCGACGCTCGCCGGGTCAATCGCTAGTTTGGGCGTCAGCGCAGCGGGAACCGCGATCGTCTGCCAGCGTCTCGACAAGTTGCGCAAGGAAGTTCAATCGACGAAGGATAGCGTGCATGCGTTTCGCGACGAATGGCGCGCGCACGAGCTCCAACAACTGCTCGATCGGGCGACCAACCGGATTGAACGCGTTGACGGAGCAGCAGCACGCAACGATCGCAAGCCGCTCCTAGTGGAGGCTGAACAAGTCCTGCACGAAACTTTTGATGCAATGCATAATCGAATGAAGCTGCTCTACACTCAGGCAGAAATTCCTGCTGACAGCTTTAAATTGCTGCTGGACGGCATGGCAGTTGCCGGGGGCGCACAGATTAAGGCACTGTTTTTCCTCGACGAACCGATGGCTGCCAAGGACCAGGCGTTGCGCCAGTTTCAGAAGTTCGCGCGACTGTCCACGGACTTGCCCGCAGATATGCTGGCAGAGCGCCTGAGCGAAACGGAATTGGCCGAAGAGCATGCACGAGAAGTAGCAGTCACCCTGTCCGAAACACGTCATCGCATTGGCAGCCTACCTAGCCTCGTGGACTACTTGGGCCAGATAGGCATCTCCGCTCGAAGCTATCTTGATGCGGCTGAAGCCGAAAACGACGCGCCGTTGATGATTATGCCGGTCGGAAAGCTGCAGCCCTGAATCACCCCGATTGCGATCAGTGATGGTAAATGGGCCTGCCTATAGACCCAGCGCTCCCCGCTCTAGTTCCCTAACCGTCACCCCACACCGCTCCCCGCCATAAAACGCCCCCAGCACCTCGCCAAACACCGGGGTCGCCCCCTCAACCGCCTCAAACAACGTCATCGAAGACCGCAGCTTCATCGCATCGACCGGCCCAAGGATATCCGCCGCCGCCCGCCCCCGGTGCCGCAGCATCGCCTGCGCCGCCTGCTCCAGCCGCGCGCCCAGAACCGGATGCGCCAGATAGGCCTTGGCCTCTGCCAGACCCTCGATCCCATAGAACTTTGCCGTCCCCGATCGCCCGAGAACGGCCAGTTGAGGAAAGACGAACCACATCCAGTGGCTCACCTTCCGCCCCGCCGTGATCTCCCTCAGCGGAGCGGGCCAGATCCGGTCCTGCGCCTCGACAAACCGGTCAAGCGACATCGCCCCCTCCATTCATCTTGGCACGAATATCCATGCCGACACCGGCCACAAAAACCACCGCCGGACCTCACGAAAAAGGCCGAAAACCACCCAAGGCTTCCGGCCGCAAGATATTACCACAGGGTTAGCGAAAAATAGAAAACCCCATCATATCAACAACATGCAAATCATTGCACGCGTGCAATGGCCGAGTTCAGCGTCCCTTCCAGACCGGGTCACGCTTCTCGGCAAAGGCCCGCGCCCCCTCCAGCTGGTCCTCACTGGAGTAAAGCCGGTCCACCGTCGGCATCTGCCGTTTCGTGATCTTGTTCAGCGCGTCCTGGAACCGCATATCCTCGGCCTCGCGCACCACTTCCTTGATCGCGGCGTAGACCAGCGGCGGCCCGCTCTCCAGCAGCCGAGCCAGATCCCAGGCCTTGGCCAGCAGATCGGCGGGCGTCGTGATCTCCTTCACGATCCCCCAGCGGAACGCCTCCTCCGCATCGAACCACCGCCCCGTCAGCAGCAGATCCATCGCGACATGATAGGGGATCCTCTTCGGCAGCTTGATCGAGGCCGCATCCGCCACCGTCCCCGACCGGATCTCCGGTAGGGCAAAGGTCGCGTTATCGGAACACAGGATCAGATCGCAGGACAGCGCCAGCTCCAGCCCGCCGCCGCAGCAAATCCCGTTCACCGCCGCGATGACCGGCTTGTTCAGGTTCGGCAACTCCTGCAGGCCGCCGAAACCGCCAACCCCATAGTCCCCGTCAACCGCATCCCCCCCCGCCGCCGCCTTCAGATCCCAGCCGGGACAAAAGAACTTCTCCCCCTCAGCCCGCATGATCGCGACCCGCAAGCTGTCGTCGTCGCGGAAAGCGCGGAACACCTTGCCCATGATCCGGCTCGTGATCAGGTCGATCGCGTTGGCCTTCGGACGGTCCAGCGTGACCTCCAGGATGGCGCCTTCACGGCGGGTCCGGATCGGTCCTTCGGTCGGGAAATCGCTCAATTCTCTTCCTCCCAGATAACGGCATCCACCGCGACGGCACCCTTTTCGCGCACCATCAGCGGGTTGATCTCGATCTCGTTCAGCCGGCGCGTCGCCAGCATCAGTGCCTGCGCCGCCAGCGCCGCCTCGACGACGGAATTCAGGTCAGCCTTGGTCCGGCCGCGGTAACCGTCCAGCAGCGGGAACAGCCGCAGCCGCCCCAGCGCCGCGCGGATTTCCTCGCCCGTCACCGGCGCAACCAGCGTCACCGTATCGGCCAGAACCTCTGCTGTGACACCGCCCATCCCCAGCGTGATCGTCACGCCGTAGACCGGGTCGCGCCGCACGCCCAGCAGCACTTCGGCGACGACGCCCGTGACCATCTCCTCGGCCAGGTACCCCTTGGCCCCCACCATCTCGGCCTGCCCCTCAAGCGAGGCCAGACCCAGCCTAACCGCGCCCGCCTCGGTCTTGTGGGCGAAGCCCAGACCCTTCAGCGCCAGCGGCGGCTTCAGCGGAGCGGCCCGCTCAACCAGTTGCTCCAGCGTCGGTGCCGCAATCCCGCGCGGCACGGCGATCCCCGCCTTGGCCAGCACAGCCTTCGCTTCGGCTTCTGCCAGCATCTTCAACGGCCCCTGAGCCAGCACCGGCGCGGGTCGCCAGCCGGACACCCCCACTGGCGTCTGTGCGGCCTTGAGCGCACCAAGCGCAGTCTCCAGCCCCATCATCGCGACGACCCCATCCTGCATCATCGCCTCGGCCCGATCCTCTTCAAAGTTTTCGGGCAGGGATGAGACGGGAAAGGCGGGCTTGCCGGTATTATTCTGAGCCGCGACGATGGCGTCCATTGCCGGCTTGTACCAGGCACCGTCACAACGGTCCGGCCGCGGCGGGTCGATGATGAAGATGCCCGCGTCATAGCCGCCGAGCATGGTCGTGAAAACATCCGTCGTCCGCGGCCCGTCGCCCCAGATGAAGGTGTGGTAGTCGAGCGGGTTGGCAATCGCCACGATCGGCCCAAGAATCTCGCCCAGCCGCTGCCGCTGCGCCTCCGAAGGTGGCGGGAACGAAATCCCTACAGGCTCGGCCAGATCGGCCACCAGCCCCGCCTCGCCGCCCGAACAGGACAGCGAGCACAGGCGCGACCCAAGGTTCGGCCCGTGGACGTGGAAAATCTTCAGGGTCTCAAGCAGCTCACCCAGCGTTGCGACCTCGGCAACCCCCGCCTGCCGCAGGAAGGCGCTGGATGCAGCCCCGCCCCCGGCCAGTGAGGCTGTGTGAGAAGCGGCGGCATTCTGCGAGGCTTCGGTCTTGCCCGACTTCACTGCGACAATGCCCTTGCCAGCAGCCCTCGCTGCTTCTGCCAGCGCCGCGAAACCCGGCGCATCGGCGATCCCCTCGATATAAAGCCCGAGCGCCGTCACCCGATCATCGGCCAGCAGCGCACCCCCCAGCTCCGCCAACCCAACCTGCGCGGCGTTGCCGAGACAGGCGACATAAGCCACCGGCAAAGCCCGCTTCTGCATGGTCAGGTTGATGACGATGTTCGAGGACTGGCTGAGCAGCGCCACGCCACGCTCCACCCGCTTGCCGCCATGCTGGTCGGGCCAGAGCAGCGCGCCGTCAAGGTAGTTGATAACACCGTAGCAGTTCGGCCCGAGGATCGGCATATCCCCCGCGGCGGCGACGAGCTTCTGCTGCAACTCCGGCTCGCCCGCCTCGGTCCAGCCCGAGGCGAAGCAGGTCGCCCCGCCGGCCCCCATCGAGGCCAGTTCCGACACGACATCCAGCGTGGCATGCCGGTTTACCCCGATGAAAGTCGCATCGGGCGCAGCGGGCAGCTCGGAAAGCGAACGGAAGGTCCGTACGCCGCCGATCTGGTCGCGGGTCGGATGGACCGGCCAGACCGGGCCATCGAAACCCATCTTGGCGCATTGTTCGACCACGTTGGTGGCCCAGCCTGCGCCGAGAACGGCGATCGAGCGGGGACGGAGTAGCCGGGAAAGATCGCGCGTCATGCCCGGCCTCCCATTGCGGCGAGGCCGGGGGGCTGTCTGCCCCCCGGACCCCCCGAGGATATTTCAAAACGGAAGAATTGGGAAAAGCGGTGAGCCCCCCGATACCGCGAAGGTATCGAAGGGCCTTCTCCCGTTACGGTCATCGGCGTCCCCGCCTGTACCGTGAAATCAGACTGTCGAATCAAGATTAACATTCCGTTTCTTCTTCTGTTTCCAAATATCCTCGGGGGCCGCCGGTGGTCCGCCATTGGTCCGAGGACCAACCGGCGGCGGGGGCAGACAGCCCCCCGGCCTCTCCGCTTCTCAGGTCTCGCCCTTCGGCCTGTCCAGATGCCCCAGATCACGCTCCGGCCACAGCTTGTCCCGCACCCGCCGTTTCAACCCGGCCGCATCGGGAAAACCGCCATCGCGCTTGCGATCCCAGATCACCTCGCCGTCCAGCGTGATCTCGAAGATGCCGCCGGTTCCCGGTATCAGCGTCACCGATCCCAGATCATCACCGAACGTTGACAGCAGTTCCTGCGCCATCCAGCCCGCGCGAAGCAGCCAGTTGCACTGGGTGCAGTAGGCGATGGTGATGGAGGGACCGGGCATGGGTCAGGCGCCCAGCGGCCGCAGCAGCTCGCGGCTGATGATGTGGCGCTGGATCTCGGACGTACCCTCCCATATCCGTTCCACCCGGGCGTCGCGCCAGATGCGTTCCAGCGGCAACTCGTCCATCAGGCCCATGCCGCCGTGGATCTGGATCGCCTCGTCGGCGATGAAGGCCAGCGCCTCGGTGGCCTTTAGCTTCGCCATCGACATGTCGGCCTCGGTCACGGTGCCCTGGTCGAATTTCCAAGCGGCTTCACGGGTCAGCAGGTTCGCGGCTTTCAGTTCCAGCGCCATGTCGGCCAGCTTGAAGCTGATCCCCTGGAACTTGCCGATCTGCTGGCCGAACTGCTTGCGCTCGGCGGCGTAGGCCAGAGCGTGCTGCAAGGCACGGTCGGCGCGGCCGAGGCAGGTCGAGGCCACTTGCAGGCGGGTAGCACCCAGCCACGTATTGGCCACGTCAAACCCCTTGTGGGGTTCGCCCAGCACCTGGTTCTTCGGAATGCGAACATCGTCAAATTCAAGGACGGCGTTGGTGTAGCCGCGGTGGCTGACGTTCCGATAACCGTCGCGCACCGAAAAGCCAGGCGTGCCCTTGTCGACGAAGAAGGCGGTGATGAGCTTCTTCTTGCCGCGCGGGGTGTCTTCCTCTCCGCTCGCCATGAAGCAGATCGCAAAGCCCGCAATGTCGGCGTGGCTGATGAAATGCTTGGTGCCGTTCAGAATCCAGTCATCGCCGTCCTGCCGGGCCGATGCCTTCATCCCGCGCAGGTCCGACCCCGCGCCGGGTTCGGTCATGGCAAGGCAATCCCAGGTCTCGCCCCGGATGCAGGGCATCAGGTATTTCTCCTGCTGCTCGGGCGTGCCGGCCAGCAGGATGTTCGAGGGGCGCGCGACGCAGGTCCAGTGCAGGGCGTAGTTGGCGCGGCCCAGTTCCTTTTCGTAAAGCAGCCAAGACAGGGTATCGAGGCCCGCACCGCCCACTTCGGCGGGCATGTTGGCGGCGTAAAGGCCCGCCTCCATCGCCTTTTTCTGAAGCTCCTTGATCAGCTCCATCGGCACATGGCCCGTGCGCTCTACCGTCATCTCATGCGGGTAAAGCTCGGTTTCGACAAAGGCGCGCGTCGTCTCGACGATCATCGCCTGTTCTTCGGTCAATCCGAAATCCATCAGTTCTTCCTCCCGACGCGGCCAGCGTCCGCGGGCCAGGGCAGCGCCTTGTGCGCCTCGGCAATGGGCATCAGCCGGGCGAGTACCTCGGGTGCGGACGGGCAGACCTTGCCTGCCTTCATGTCGACGTGCAGGCACATCTGCTCCAGCGTCGCCACCACGTCCTCGTCGCGCTTCAGCGTGATGTAGATGTGCAGCCGCTTTTCATCGGCGTGCAGCACCTGCAGATTGCCGGTCAGCTGGTCGCCCAACTTCGCCTCGCCCTTGTGCAGGATATGCGTCTCGGCGGTGTAGTAGCTGTGGCCACCCGCGACATAGTCCATGTCCGCCCCGATGAACCGCAGGAAGTTGTCCACCGTCTCGGAAGAGGCGAACAGGTAGCGGCTTTCGGTCATGTGGCCGTTATAGTCGATCCAGCCGGGCAACACCTGCATCCGAGCCATCACCAGCGGCGCACCCGTCGCCTCGGGGTCGGTGCGCAGGGTGGCGGCCAAGCGGCCGTCATGCTCTTTCAGCACCTTGCCCGCGCCCCAGTTGCGCTCTTTCAACGCGCGCAGGAAACCGACGAGGTTCTGGTCGCGGATGCGTTCCAACTCGCGGATACCATAGGCGCCCGACTGTGCGTCGGATTGGCCGGACACCAGTTCCACGAGTTCATCGTTGAACTCGGGCACGTCCATCAGCTTGGTCCAGGGCCATTTCAGCGCCGGGCCGAACTGAGCCATGAAGTGCTTCATCCCCGCCTCGCCGCCCGCGATGCGATAGGTCTCGAACAGGCCCATCTGACCCCAGCGCAGACCAAAGCCCATGCGGATCGCCTCGTCGATCTCTTCGGTCGTGGCGACGCCGTCCTTCAGCATCCACAGCGCCTCGCGCCAGACGGCTTCGAGGAAGCGGTTGCCGAGGAAGGCGTCAATCTCTTTCCGGATCACCAGCGGGAACATCCCGATGTCCTTCATGATCTGCACGGTCTTTTCGACGGTCTCGGGCGTGTTCTTGTCGGAACCGGACACCTCCGACAGCGGCAGCAGGTAGACCGGGTTGAAGGGATGCGCGACGATGATGTTCTCGGGCGCGGGACTACCCTTCTGCAGGTCCGACGCCTTGAAGCCGGAGGTCGAGGAACCGATCAGAACGCCGGGATTGGCCTGCTGAAGCTGCGAGTAGACCTTGTGCTTCAGTTCGATCCGTTCGCTGACCGACTCCTGCACATATTCCGCAGCCTCAACCGCCTCACCCATGGTCGAGGCGAAGGACAGCTTGCCCTCGGCAGGCATCGGCACGTCAAAGACGGCAGGCAATGCCCGGCGGGCGTTCGACAGAACCTCGCCAATCTTGCGTTCGGCCTGCGAGTCGGGATCGAACACCGCCACGTCCCAGCCGTTCAGCAGGAACCGTGCCGCCCAGCCGCCCCCGATCACACCACCGCCGATGATCGCCGCTTTTCTTGCCATTCTTCGTCCGTCCCCAGTTCACCCCCAGAGGGGATTTCGTAGGCGCGAAAACCCGCGCCGTTCCGTTTTCAGTTTTCCCGTCGAGCCTCGGCCATGGCCGGATCGCTCAACGCCACCCGCTCGCCCTTGCGGATCACCGCCGGGTCATAGGCGTTGCGGGCAAAGACCTCGTCCACCATCGGGCGAAAGAACTCGACCGGCAGCCAGCCATAGTCGGGATCAAAGCTCGACTGATCCCAGCGCTCGCAGAAGGTGGCGCAATCCTCGTAGTAGGGATCATCGCTGTAGCGGTCACGCGAGTTGCGGTTCCCGCCCAGGTGATGGGCATAGTACAGCTTCTGGAAATCGCCGTGCTTCTCGACGACCCAGGTGCATTGTTCGCGCACGAAAGGCTTGATGATCGAGGCCGCGTATTCGTCGTGGTTATAGGGCGCGAACATGTCGCCGATGTCGTGCAGCAGCGCGGACACAACCCAGTCGGCGTCCGCCCCGTCGCGCCACGCCCGCGTCGCAGCCTGCAAGGAATGGCCAAGGCGGCTGATCTGATAGCCCGATAGCCCCTCGTCCAGTGTCACCAGCGCGTCCAGCAGCCGCGCGCCGGTGCCGCGGGCGTGTTCGATCTCATGCGCGGTCAGGAAGGTGTAATCCTCGGCGTCGCCTTCCTTCATCGCAGTGAATTTCACCTGCTCCATAGCGGCCCCTGCCGGGTGACCTGCAACGCGGCCGCGTCAAAGCCGTTGCGCGCATAGACCTCGCGCGCGCGGTCCAGTTGCTCTGGCGTCACCTTGCGCTCGCGCTGCAGCACCCAGCCCGCCTGCCGGTTCGGAGAAGCAAGGATAACCGTCCGCCCGTCGCGCGAAATATCCAGAACCCAAATCCTGGTGTTCAGCGCACTGCCCGTGCGCACCGTCAACTGGCCGGGGCCAGAGATCGTGCCGATGCCCTGCTGCTGGCGGAACACGCCGGGCTGATCCACCATCTGACACTGGTTGACTAGGTTGATCCGCCCGTCCGGCAGCGGCGTGTAGGTCGCCGTGTTCAGATGGCAGCCGTCCATGAACGGCGTCGGAAAGCTTGCCACCTGATACCAGGTGCCCGCCAGCATCCCTGGCTGCAAGTTCTTGACGACAAACATCGGCGTTCCGTCAAAGCGCGACGACGGCGTGTAGGATTGACAGGCCGACAGCGCCAGCGCGGCAGCCAGGGTGATGTATTTCATGACGGGGCGACTCCTCGTTTGGTCAGCTTGAGCCGCGCCCTGACTTCGTCCGGCCCAATGACGCGGGCCCCCAAATTCTCGATGATCGTCACGGCGCGCTCGACCAGTTGAGCATTGGTCGCCAGCACGCCTTTGTCGAGCCATAGATTGTCTTCCAGACCCACCCGCACGTTGCCCCCGGCAAGGACCGAGGCCGCGACGTAGGGCATCTGGTTCCGCCCGATGGAAAACGCGCTCCAGTGCCAGTCGGCAGGCACGTTGTTGACCATGGCCATGAAGGTATTCAGATCGTCGGGCGCACCCCACGGCACGCCCATGCACAGTTGCACCAGAACTGGATGGGGGATCACACCCTCTTTCACCAGTTCCTTGGCGAACCACAGGTGGCCGGTGTCGAATGCCTCGATCTCGATCTGCACACCGGCGGCAGCCATCCGCGTACCCATGTCGCGCAGCATGCCGGGGGTATTGACCATGACATAGTCGGCTTCGTTGAAGTTCATCGTGCCGCAGTCGAGCGTGCAGATTTCCGGCCGGCACTGCACAACATGCGCCACCCTCTCTGCCGCGCCCGCCATGTCGGATTTCTGCGACATGCGGCCCATGCTCTCGGTACCGTCGAAAATCAGGTCGCCGCCCATCCCGGCCGTCAGGTTCAGCACCACATCGGTGGCACTGTCGCGAACCCGCTCGGTCACTTCGCGATAAAGCGCCAGATCGCGGCTGGGCTTGCCGGTCTCGGGATCGCGAACGTGGCAGTGAACGACAGCCGCACCGGCCTTGGCGGCGGCAATGGCGCTTTCGGCGATCTGCGCGGGCGAGCGCGGCACATGCGGGCTGCGGTCCTGCGTGCCGCCCGAACCGGTCACGGCACAGGTGATGAAAACCTCACGGTTCATGGTCAGCGGCATCGGCAATCCTCCTTGTTCGAGGGGCAAACTAGAGGCTCTTGCGAAGGCCTGCCGTGCGATTTACGAAATAGACATGGCAGAAAACGAAACAATCTTCGTTCCCTCGCGTGAACCTCTGACTATTGCGACCCTCGTGCTGCCTCAGGCGTCGATCCTGGAAGTTGCCTCGGTGCTGGACCCGATGCGTTCGGCCAACCGTCATCTGGGAACCGACACCTACCGCTGGCGCGTGGTCTCGCCCGATGGTCAGCCCGTGCCCCTGACCTGCGGCATCTCCCTGCCCTCGGCGGGGGCGCTGGCGACAGCCGAAGGCGCAGACGCGCTCGTCGTAATCGCCGGTTTCGGCCAGGCCGAGATCGCCACACGTCCCCTCTTGCGTGACCTGACCCGCATGGCGCCGCGCTTCAAGGCCATCGGCGGCATCGACGCAGGCCCCTGGATTCTGGCGCGCGCCGGTCTGCTCGACGGCCATCGCGCCACCGTCCACTGGGAGGACCTGGAGGATCTGGCCACCGCCTATCCCGATATCGACGTTCTGCCCGACCGCTACGTGATCTCTGGCCCCCGCTTCACCGCCGGCGGGGCCGCGCCTGCCGCAGACCTGATGCTGCACCTGATCGAACGCCGCCACGGGCCGGCTCTGGCACTTCAGGTCGCGGCATCGTTCATCACCTCAGCCCGCGACGCTTCCGAGCCGCAGATCGCCCGCAACCCCGTCGGACGCCGCCTGGATCCCCGCGTCACGGCAGCCATCGCGCGTATGGAGGCCCGTCTCGATACGCCGGAACCCGCTTCGGCAACCGCGCGCGCATTAGGCATGACACCGCGCCGGTTAGAGGGCCTTTTCCGCACCGCACTCGGCACCACGCCCGGCCAGCACGCGCTGGACCTGCGCCTGCAGGCCGCCCGGCGGATGCTCATCGACACCCGCCACCCGGTGCAGGAGATCGCCTTGCGGACCGGATTTTCCTCGCCCACCGCATTCGCACGCGCTTTCCGCCGGCGCTTCGGCACCAGCCCGACGCATCTAAGAGCGGGGTGAAACCCTGCCCCTTCGCCGCCCCTTGTCGTTAAGTTCGACCGCCGCGCGCACCAGCGCCTTGAACGCGCCCTCGTCGATCGCCTCGCCCTCGTGGATGTCGATCGCGCGCCGCACATTCCCGTCGAGGCTTGAGTTGAACAAACCCGCCGGATCATCCAGCGCCGCCCCCTTGGCGAAGGTCAGCTTCACCACCACCTTATAGGTCTCGCCGGTGCAGATGATCCCGTCATGCTCCCAGACCGGCACCCCCCGCCACTTCCACGTCTCGACCACCTCGGGGTCGGCCTCATGGATCAGCGCGCGCACCCGGCCCAGCACCTCGCCACGCCAGTCGGCCAGATCCCGGATCCGCCCGTCGATCATCTCGACAGCATTGCCGTCTTCCTCCGCCATATGCCCTGCCCTCCCCGCAACCGGTCACAGCTTTTCGCCGTGCAGCCTGCTTGCCTGCCGCACCCAGTTGGCGAACAGCACCTCATCAAATGCCCCTTCGCGAATGTCATAATAGCGCACATTGGGCATCCTGGACGCGCCGGGCGGAACAGGGTCCAGCGAACTGCCGGCAAAGAACGTCACCTTCACGTATTTCGCGAAACAGTGGAACGACAGGAACCAGCCGGGCTCGGCACCCCCATAGAAGGGCGAGTTCCACTTCACCGCCTTGCGAACCCCCGGAACCGTCGCGCCAATGATCCTGTCCATTTCGCGCCCCAGATCGCTCTTCCAGCCGGGCATCGCGGCAATATAGGCCTGCACCGGCTCGTCTCCGTCACCCTTGGAAATCTGGGGGTTGCCGCCCGACAATAGCTTAATATCAGCCAAAATCGCCCTCATTCACCTTGGCTCAAATATCCCACGGGGGGTCCGGGGGTGTGAAACCCCCGGCGCTCTCCACCTTCGCTCAGGCCGTCCGCTGCGGCACCCGCCGCTCCAGCCAGCGAAAGCCCAGAACGATCACGCCCGTGATGCACATGTAGACCACGGCCAGCAGCAGCAAAGGCTCATAGACAATGAACGTGTCCTGCCGCACCCGGTTGGCGACCGAATAGATGTCCATCACCGTGATCGTCGCGATCAGCGGCGTCGCCTTCAGCTGCAGCACCGTCTCGCCGCCCAGCGTGGGCAGCGCCCGCTGGATCGCCTGCGGCAGCCATATCCGCCGCAGCGCGGTGAAACGCGGCATCCCCATGGCCTTTGCGGCCTCCAACTGACCACGTGGCACGCCCTTGAAAGCGCCGCGCATCACCTCGCCCTCATAGCCCGCAAAGCTGAGCGTCAGCGCCAATACGGCATAGGGCCAGGCCTGCCGCAGGATCGGCCACAGATCGCTCTGCCTGATCCACGGAAACTGCGGGAACAGCGACCCGAGGCCATAATAAAGCAGCCATAACTGCAACAGCAGCGGCGTGCCCCGGATGATCGTGCAGAATACCCGCGCAGGTCCGGCCAGATACCAGGGGCCGACCGCCTGGGCCAGACCCAGCGGAATGGCCAGCAGCATTCCCAGAACCGTCGTGACGACAAGGATCCAGATCGTCGTCCAGAGTCCCTGCAGGATCAGCGGCATGTATTTCGGCAGCCAGTCCCAGCGCATCGAGATCACGCACCAGATCACGATGGCCACGGCAATGGCCAGCATGACCAGACGGTGCGGCTGCATCAGCGCCTTCATCGCCCGCCCCCGCCGTGCCGCGGCTCACCCCGCCGCGCCCATGCCTCGGCCCGTCCGAACAGCCAGGTCGAAACCAGCGACAAAAGCAGATACAGAACCCCCGCCGCCACGAAGAAGGTGAAATAGGCTTTCGTCGCCCCTGCCGCCTGCCGCGTCTGCAAGGTCAGCTCGCCAAAACCGACGACGGCCAGCAGGGCCGTATCCTTTGTCGCGATCAGCCACAGGTTCGCCAGCCCCGGCAAGGCGAAGGCCAGCATGGCAGGCAGCGTAATGCGCCAGGCCAGCTTCAGCGGCGGCATTCCAAACGCCCGCGCCGCCTCGATCTGGCCATGCGGCACCGCAAGGATAGCTCCGCGTAGAACCTCGGTCGCATAGGCCCCTTGCACGACGCCCAGAACGGCAATCCCCGAGGCGACGCCGGACAATTCGATCTTGCCCCGTCCCATCGACACCAGCAGGTCGTTCACCGCCTGCGTCAGCGCGTAATACAGGATCAGGATCAGGATCAGTTCGGGCACCGCCCGCACGATGGTCGTGTAGATGGCCAGCACATCCCGCAGGATCGGCCCACCGTATAGTTTGCCATAGGCGCCGAAGATGCCGATCAGCACCCCAAGCCCAAAGGCCCCCAGCGCGATCTGGACGGAATTCCACAGCCCGCGCAAAAGGTTGCCCCCCCATCCGGGGGGGCTGATCGCCAGAAGATCCAGCGTGGACGAAAAGCCCATCGCCGCGATCAGGCTATCCAAGACTTAGTTCCCGTAGATCGAGGACTTGAAGTAGGGCGCCGAAATCTTCTCATAGGTGCCGTCGGCCAGCACCTTGGCGATCCCTGCGTTGAACTTTTCCATCAGCGCGGTATCGCCCTTGCGCAGGCCCACACCCACGCCGTTACCCAGGATCGCCGGATCATCCGGCACGGCGCCGATGTTTTCGCAGCAGGCCTGACCTTCGGCGGTTTCCATGAAGGTGTCGATGGTGTTGCTGTCGGCCTGCGTCGCGTCGATGCGGCCCGCGATCAGGTCCTGATAGGCCTCGTCCTGGGTCTGGTAGGTCTTGATCTCGGCCGCGCTGTCGGCGAAGTGCGCCTGCGCATAGGCCTGGTGCGTGGTCGAGACCTGAACGCCCAGAATCTTGCCCTTAAGCCCCTCGGCCGTCGGCGTGATCCCCGAACCCTTGGCAGCGGCGATCATCGCAGGCGTCTTGTAGTACTTGTTGCTGAAGTCGATGGTCTGCTTGCGCTCATCCGTGATCGACATCGAGGCCATGATCGCATCGATCTGCCCCGAGGTCAGCGCCGGAATGATCCCGTCCCAGGCAACCGGCGTCACCACGCATTCCATCTCGGCCGCAGCGCAGACCGCGCCGATCATGTCGATTTCCCAACCAACCCACTTGCCCGAGGCATCGGGGCTGGAGAACGGCGGATAGGGCTCGGCAGCCACCCCGACCTTGACGGGTTCGGCCAGCGCGGCCCCCGACAGGGCGAGTGTTGCGGCGACGGCAAGAAGGGTCTTTTTCATGGTATTCCCCAGTTGGTGGTGGTTTTCCCGTGCGTTATCCCACGGATTTCAGAAACTGTTTCAGCCGGTCCGATTTCGGCGCTCCGAAAAGCGCGTCCGGCGGACCTTCTTCCTCGATCACCCCGTTGTGCAGGTAGATGACATGATCCGCCACCTCCCGCGCAAACTTCATCTCATGGGTGACAAGGATCATCGTGCGGCCCTCGGCCGCAAGATCCCGTATGACGTTCAGCACCTCGCCCACCAGTTCGGGGTCAAGCGCGCTGGTCGGCTCGTCGAACAGCATGGCGCGCGGCTCGATCGCCAGCGCCCGCGCGATCGCCGCCCGCTGCTGCTGTCCGCCCGACAGGAACGCCGGATAGGCATCCGCCTTGTGATCCAACCCCACGCGCTTCAACAGCCGCTCGCCCCGCGCCACGGCCTCGGCCTTGGGCACGCCCAGCACATGCACCGGAACCTCGATCAGATTCTCGATAATCGTCTTGTGCGACCACAAATTGAACTGCTGGAACACCATGCCCAATTTCCGGCGCACATGCTCAATCTGGCGGCGGCTGGCGGGCGTCCCATCCGGGCGCAGCGCGATCTCCTCCCCGCCGATCGTGATCCGGCCCGAGGTCGGCGTCTCCAGAAAGTTGATGCAACGCAGCATCGTCGACTTGCCCGATCCGGACCCGCCGATGATCGCCACAACCTGCCCTTCGCAGGCACGCAACGAAACGCCCTTAAGCACCTCGATGGATCCGAAGGACTTGTGAAGATCTTCGATGCGGATCGCCTCCGGGCGAAGGTTTTCCTTGGCAGCGGTCATTGTATCGTGGCTCGTCTGCATCCGGGCTCCGGTGGAATCCTGATTGCAGTAAGACTCCGCCTTTGCAATTATGCAAACGTATAATTGCGGAAGCGGGGCATGACGGGCGAGCGTCGAAAATTCCGGCGCGAGGGCGAGGAGCTGCGGCGCGATGCGCTTATTGCGGCCGCGCTGCAGCTTATCGGCGAAGGCGGCCCGCAGGCCGCAACCGTCCGCGCGATTGCCGAACGCGCGGGCGTGACCGCCGGCCTGATCCGCCACTATTTCAACACCAAGGAAGACCTGACCCGCGCCGCCTATACGGCGCTCATGGACCGCATGACCGGCGACACGGCGGCTGCCCTTGAAACCTCGCCGCAAACGCCCGAGGCGCGCCTCGCAACCTTCGTCGCCGCCTCGCTGCGCCCGCCCGTCGTCGACCCGGACGCTCTCAGCCGCTGGGCCGCCATGCTGCACGGAACCCGGACGGACCCCGAGATGCGCGCGGTTCACCAGGCGGGCTACTTCGGCTATCGTGACCGGCTGGAGGTGCTGATCTCTGCCCTGCCGCGCAAGGTCGATGACGCCCGGCTGCACGCCGACGCCATCGCCTGCAACGCGCTCATCGACGGCCTCTGGCTTGAAGGTTCCGCCCTGCCCCATGCCTTCGCCCCCGACGAACTGGTCGAAATCGGCCTGACCTCGGTCAGCGCCATTCTCGGCTTCGACCTGACCCCTCACCTGCCACGGAACGATCCATGAAATACGCCTCGATCACCGACCGCCTCTCCGGCCTTGGCAGCGCGAAATGGGAAGTCCATTTTCGCGGCCGTGCGATGAAGGCAGCGGGGGCCGACGTCATCGAGCTGACCATCGGCGAACCCGACATGGCCCCGCCCGCCGAGCTGCTGGAGGTTGCCGTGGATGCGATCCGCGCCGGACGCTACGGCTATGTGGACGGCCGGGGCGAACCGAAACTGATCCGCGCGCTGGCCGACCGCTACACCAAAAGATCGGGGCGAGAGATCGTCGCGGAACAGATCCTGTCCTTCCCAGGCACCCAGACCGCGCTTTACGCAATCTTCACCGCGCTGCTTGAACCGGGGGACGAGGTGCTGGTCGGCGATCCGATGTATGCGACCTACGAGGCGGTCATCGCCAGCCCCGGCGGACGCACGGTGCCGGTGCCGCTACGCCCCGAGAATGGCTTTCGGATGCAGGCCGAGGACGTCGAGGCACGGATCACCCCCCGCACCCGCGTGCTGTTCCTGAACACGCCCCACAACCCGACCGGTGCGGTCCTGACCGCCGACGACGTCGTGGCATTGGGCGAGGTCGCGCGAAAGCACGACCTCTGGATCGTCAGCGACGAGGTCTATGAAGAGCTGATCTTCGACGGCGTCCCCTTCGTGTCGCCGCTCAGCTTCCCCGATCTGGCCGAACGGGTCATCGTCGCGTCGTCCATCTCCAAATCCCATGCCGCGCCGGGGTTCCGCGCGGGCTGGGCGCTGGGGCCGGTTGAATTCGGGATGCGCGCGCTGCCGCTGTCGGAAAGCATGCTGTTCAGCGCCCCGCCCTTCATCTCGGACATGACGACCAGGGCAGTCTCCGCCCCCTCACCCATCGCCGGCGCGATGGCCGCACGGTTTCAGGCGCGCGCCGCGATCCTGCATCAGCGGCTGAACGGCGTCGCAGGTCTCGCGTTGCACCGGCCAGAGGCCGGCATGTTCGCGCTGATGGATGTGCGCGCAACCGGCATGAGCGGTCGCGACTTCGCTCTGGACCTTCTGGAAAACGGCGGTGTATCGGTCATGCCGGGCGAAAGCTTCGGCGCCGCCCTGAACGGCTGGGTCCGCATCGGCCTGACCCAGCCCGACGATCTGACCTCGCAGGCCGCCGAACGTATCGCCAGACACGTCACGAAGGGAAAATCGGCATGACCACGGTTGGACAGGCGCTTGTCGCCGGGCTGAAGGCGCGGGGTGTCGAGGTGGTCTTCGGCATCCCCGGAGTCCACACGATCGAGCTTTACCGCGGCCTGTCCGGTGGCGGCATCCGCCATGTGACCGCCCGACACGAACAGGGTGCCGCCTTCATGGCCGATGGCTATGCCCGCGTCTCGGGCAAACCCGGCGTGGCCTTCCTGATCACCGGCCCCGGCCTGACCAACGCGCTGACCGCCATGGCGCAGTCGCGAGAGGACTCGGTTCCCGTCCTGATCATTTCGGGCGTGAACCGCCGCGACAGTCTGGGCAAGGGTCTGGGCTTCCTGCACGAGCTGCCGGACCAGCAGGCGATGGTCCGCACCCTATGCCCCAGCTTTCAGGTCGACAACCCCGAGGCGCTTGGCCCGGTTCTGGATCAGGCCTTCGCCGCGCTGTCCACCGGCCGCCCGGGCCCGGTGCATATCGAGGTGCCGACCGATGTCATGCCGATGCCCTGCGCCATCCCGAAGGCGGCGCCAGCACCCGCAATCGACCCCCTGCCCGATCTGACCGAGACGGTGCGGCGGCTGAACCGCGCCAAGCGCCCCGTCATCCTCGCCGGTGGCGGCGCGCGCAACGCAGGCCCTGCGCTGCAGGCGCTGGCCGAACGGCTGGACGCACCGGTGATCCAGACCACCAACGCCCGCGGCCTGATGCACGCCCATCCGCTGACCGTCGCCGCCTCACCCAGCTTCGACGGCCCGCGCGCGCTGATCGCGGAGGCCGACCAGATCCTCGCCGTCGGCACCGAGTTCGGCCAGACCGACTACGACATGTATGTGCGCGGCGGTTTCCCGGATACGTCCGGCATGATCCGCATCGACCTTTGCACCGATCAACTGGCGCGGCATCCTGCGGCGGTAAAACTCCACGCAGATGCGGTCGCGGTCCTGTCGGCCCTGCGGCCCGAAATCGAACAGAAATCGGCCAATGGCGCCGCCCGAGCCGCCGAAGCCTTCGCCGCCGCCCGGACCGAGCTTTCCCCTTCGATGCAGGACCAACTCCTCATGCTGGAGGCGCTGCGCGCCGCTGTTCCGGGTGCCATCGTCGTCGGCGACAGCACCCAGCCGGTCTACTCCGGCAACCTTTGCTACGACCATGACCGCCCCGGCGGCTGGTTCAACGCGGCCACCGGCTATGGCGCGCTAGGCTTTGGCCCCGGCGCGGCCATCGGCGCCTCGCTGGCCGCACCGGATACGCCGGTCATCTGCCTGATCGGCGACGGCGGCTTGCAATTCAGCCCCGGAGAGCTGCGCACCGCGCTGGACGAAAACCTGCCCGTCACTTTCCTCGTCTGGAACAACGCCGCCTTCCGCGAAATCGCCGAGGCCATGATCGCCGCCGACACCGAGGTTATCGGCTGTTCCCCCTCGCCCCTGCTGATGGAACCCTTCGCCGCCGCCTGCGGCCTGCCGTTCCAGCAGATCCCGCCCGATCCGTCAGCGCTGCGCACCGCCCTCGCCAGACGCGGCGGCGGCCCGAACATGATCGAAATCCGGCTGTTCTGACCGCTTTCACCTTGCAAGAATACCCCCGCCGGAAGCATCCGCCGACAGGACAGAAGCCTCCGGCGGGGATATTTAAACCAAGATGAAAGCAAGCCGCCTTTCATTTGATCAAATTCTCGGCCATAAGCGGATCGTTCCTTCCTAGGGCCGATCCATGAAGTCATCCGAGCTTATCGCAGGCGTCCCCCGCGACCGTATCGAAGCGTTGGCCAGCCGCGAGGCTGCGCGTTTCTCGCAAAGCCGCCCGAACACCCGTGCGGCGCTGGCGGCGGGCGCGGCCAGCTACCTCGACGGCGTGCCGCTGCACTGGATGAAGGACTGGCCCATGCCCTTCCCGATGCTGGTGGCCACTGCCGAAGGCGCGCGGCTGACCGATATCGACGGCTATGGCATCGACGATTTCTGCCTTGGCGACACGGGCAGCATGTTCGGCCATTCGCCGAAACCGGTGGCCAAGGCCATCCGCAAACAGGCGCGCCGTGGCCTGACCTACATGTTGCCGACCGATGACGCGCTTGAGGCAGGACGGCTTCTGACCGAACGCTTCGGCAACTTCCGCTGGCAGATCGCGACGACCGCCACCGATGCCAACCGCTTTGCCCTGCGCGTCGCCCGCGCCATCACGGGCAAGCCAAAGGTCATGGTTTTCACAGGCTGCTACCACGGCACGGTGGACGAAACCTTCGTCACGCTGGATGCAGATAACAACACGATCAGCCGCCCCGGTCTGCTGGGCCAGGTGGCCGACCTTTCGCTGACCGCGACGGCGGTGGAATTCAACGACATCGCGGGCGTCGAGGCCGCTCTGGCGACCGGAGAGATCGCCGCCATCCTGACCGAGCCGGTCATGACCAACTCCTGCATGGTCCTGCCTGCCCCCGGCTTTCACGAGGCGCTACGCAAACTCGCGACCCGCCACGGCGCGATCCTGATCATTGATGAGACGCACACCATCTCGTCCGGCCTCGGTGGTTATACCGCCGTCCACGGGCTGAAGCCCGACATGTTCGTCGTCGGCAAATGCGTGGCGGGCGGCATGCCCACCGCCGTCTGGGGCATGACCGAGGATCTGGCGCGCAGCTACATCGCCGTCAACGCCGGTCGCGCCTCGGGCCATTCCGGCATGGGCACGACGCTGTCCGCCAACCCGATGCAGTTCGCCTGCCTGCGCGCGAACCTGTCCGAGGTGATGACACCCAAAGCCTACGCCCATATGGAAAAAGGCGCCGCCCGGCTTGAGGCTGGCCTCGCCCGCGTCATCGCCGCCCACGACGCGCCCTGGCACGTCGTCCGCGTCGGCGCGCGGGTCGAGTTCATCTGCGCCCCCGGCCCGCTGCGCAACGGTGCCGAGGCCGCCAAGGCGCACCAGCCGGTGCTGGAGGCCGCCATCCACATGGGCCTTCTCAACCGGGGCTGCCTGATCGCGCCGTTCCATAATATGATGCTGGTCAGCCCGGCGACCAGGAAACGCCAGATCGACCGCCTGATCGCCGCCTTCGATGAAATCCTGACAGACCTGTTCGCACGCAAATGAATATGACCGACCCCACCGCCCAACCCAGCCCCTCCGGCTCGATCATCGCCGAGGCTGAGGCCTTTCTGGAGGCACACCCCGAGATTGAGGCCTTCGACATCGTCTTGCACGATGCGAACGGAATTGGCCGTGGAAAGATCATCCGCAGGCATGAGCTTTTGTCCTTTTACAAGAACGGCCGCCACCTTCCCATCTCCATCCTCGGCCTCGACATCTGCGGCGAGGACGTCCACGAGACCGGCCTGATCTGGGACGAGGGCGACGGTGATCGCCGCGCCTGGCCAATCCCCGGCTCGCTGGTGGCCCTACACGGCACGACGCCCCCGCGCGGCGAACTCCTCATGAGCGTCTATGAACTGGACGGCACGCCCATGACCTCGGACCCGCGCCATGCGCTGCAACGGCAGGTCGATGCGCTGGCCGCCGAGGGGCTTTTTCCGGCAGGCGCGTTCGAGCTGGAATTCTTCCTGCTGGAAAACGAACGCGGCCCCAATGGCAAGATGGTCCCCGCCCGAGACGTTCTGGATGGGCGCAGCAACAAGAAAACCGACGTCTATTCGGTGGACCAGCTTCACGGCATGCTGCCGCTGTTCAACGACGTCTACGCGGGCGCCCGGGCCGCCGGAATACAGGCGGAAACCCTGATTTCCGAATTCGCCCCCGGCCAGTATGAGCTGACCCTGCACTACCGCACCGACGTGATGAAGGCCGCCGATGACCTGATGCGCCTGAAGCGTCTGGTCCGCATGCACGCCCGCCTGCACGGCGTCACCGCCTGCTTCATGGCCAAGCCGAATGAGGATTACGCCGGTTCCGGCATGCACTTCCACGTCTCGATGATGGACAAGGCGGGTCGGAACGTCTTTGTCGAGGCCGAAGAAGGCAAGTGGAACGACACCATCCGCCACGCCATGGGCGGCCTGCGTGAGACGATGGGTGAGGCGATGCTGGTCTGGGCGCCCCACGCCAATTCCTGGCGCCGCTTCGCCAGTCAGATGTATGCGCCGGTCTCGCCCACCTGGGGCGTCAACAACCGCTCGGTCGCGCTGCGCATCCCGGCGGGCGACATCAGGGCGCGCCGGATCGAACATCGCCCCGCAGGCGTGGACGCGAATCCCTACCTTGTCGCTGCAACCGTGCTGGCGGGCATCCGCCACGGCCTGGCGAACAAGATCGACCCAGGCCCCGAAACCACCGGCAACGGCTATGAGGATGCGCCCGACGCCCCGGCGATCCCGGTCGACTGGCGCTCGGCGATCGAGGCGGCAAAGGCGTCCGCCTTCCTCAAAAGCGCGCTTGGCGAGGACATGCACCGCACCTTCACCGCCATCAAGGCCGCCGAATATGCCCGCGTGGCCCGAACGGTGTCCGAGGTGGATTTCGACCTGTATCTGCACACGGTGTGAGGTCTCGGTCAGAACATGACGACGCACTTGATTTCCTGTGACTGAAAATCTATATTTTCTTTCACAGGAAAATAGAGATGCCCCTAAGATCAAACGCCCTCGATGATGTCAGCCCCTCGCCCGGTCGCGTGGTGGCCAAGGCCGTCTTCAACGCAGCACAGGAACTCGACCTGACCCAGCGCGACCTTGCCCGCGTCATCGGAGTCAGCGAGGCGACGGTGACCCGGATGCGCGATGGCGGGCATGAGCTTGCCGACAAGCCGATGGAACTCGCCCTGTGCCTGATCCGCGTTTTCCGTTCGCTGGACGCGATCTGCGGCGGCGAAAGCGCGGTGGTCAAAGCTTGGATGCGCAATCCCAACTCCGTCCTGGGCGGAGCGCCAAAAGCGCTGATCGCCACCGTTTCAGGCCTGATCGAGGTCATGCAATACCTGGACACCGCGCGTGCCCCCACTTGAGGCGCAGGCGCGGCCCTTTGCCAGACCGCTCTGGCGGGTGATCGAGGGGCAGTATCGCTCCTCCACTGTGCGCCTCGTCACCACCTTTGCCGAACACGACGTTCTGGAAAACCTGCTGGAATCCAGCAAGCCATCCGTCCCCGCAGATTGCGCGCATCTCGACTACCAGTTCTGGTCGCCCTTCCGTTACGGCTCTTACCCCAGACCCTCTCGTTTTCGCCGGGCGGGGAGAACGCCGGGGGTCTGGTATGGCTCGGAGAAACCACTGACCGCGATATGTGAAATGGGCTGGGGAATGCTCTCTTTCTTCGCCGCCTCCCCCGGCACGCCCCTTCCCCGCAGACCCATCGAATACACCGCCGTCAAGGCCGACATCCGCAGCCCCTTCGCGATAGACCTCACCGCGCCCGCTCTGGCGGACGAAGGCCCATGGATGGACCCGAACGACTACACCGCCTGCCTTGATCTGGCCGACCGCGCCAGAGCAGCGGGGATCGAGGTCATACGCTACGCCTCGGTCCGCCACCCCGACCACGGACCGAATGCTGCGGTCCTGACCTGCCGCGCCTTTCACCAGCCGTCCCCTGTCGCCACGCAGACATGGCACATCCACTACGGCCCCGCGCTCTTGCGGACCTCCTGCGAAACGACCAGACAGCGATGGACACTCAAGACAGGGCCAACCGGTTTTGACTTCGCCGAATAGGTGGCCACAAATTGGTTTACAAGGAAACCATCATCGGTTAGTTTCCTTGTAAACCAACTGGCGAATCCGACATGCACCGCATCTCAGACCTGACCGCCCATACCGGCTACTGGCTGCGCATGTTGTCCAACGCCGTGTCGCAGGACTTCGCCCAAAAGATTTCGGATCAGGGCGTGAGCGTCGCCGAATGGGTGCTGCTCCGCTCCCTTTACGATACAGAAGGCATGGCCCCCTCCGCCCTGGCGGCAAGGATGGGCATGACAAAGGGCGCGATCACCAAGCTTGCCGACAAGCTTTTGGAAAAACGCCTGATCCTGCGCAGCGAAAACCCCGACGATCGGCGCGCCCAAAACCTTACGCTCACCATGGCTGGCAGGCAGATCGTGCCGGTCCTCGCCGAACTGGCCGACCAGAACGACACCGAATACTTTGGCCATTTGTCGGTTGAGGAACAGCAAAGCCTGGACCGCATTCTCAAGGCCCTCGTCGCCCGACAAGGGCTGCACGGCCCGCCGGTGGACTGACCCGCCGAACCATCCCTGACCCAAACAAAAGGACTTGCGCCATGGACGCAGAACGTATCGCCATTGCCGAAGACTGCATGCAGGCCGCTCATGACGGCAGCCTCAGCTTTCCCCAGATTGTCGGTAAACTGATCGCCTCGGACTTCGAAGGCTACACCGTCGACTACCGGCGGAATACCCAAACCTGTTACCTTCTCGATGGCGACAGCATCCTGCTCGACATGCCCGCCTCCGCCAGTCGTGTGGCAGAACAGTTCGACGCCGCAAAGGTGGCGGAGCTTGTCCGCTGGGCACAGGCCAACGGACCGGACTACAGCTACAGGCGCTTCTGCGAAAAAGTCACCGCCGCAGGTTGCGCGGGCTACCTCGTGTCCTTCCCTGGCCGCCGCGTGGTCTACTTCGGCCGCACCGCCGAAACCCACGTCGAGCATTTCCCGCAATAGCCGGGCGGCAATTTCTGACGTATTCGGTCTACATACCGAAGCCATACCAGTCCCAGACACTTTCCAGCCTGCCAAAAAGCCAGTCAGACCAGGTTGTTGTCCCGTGCGATCATGGCGGCATGGGTGCGGTTCTTCGCCCCCAGCTTTCGGCTCAGAGTCTTGACGTGCAGCTTGACCGTGACTTCTTGTAGGTCATGGTCCCGGGCAATTTCCTTGTTCGATTTGCCCCCGCAAATCCCCCGCAACACCTCAATCTCGCGGCGCGTCAGGTTGAACGGTCCCTCTCCCGGCGCATCCTGCGGCATGGCGCCAAAGGGCAGGAAAGTCTCGCCCGCGATCATCAACCGCATGGCCGAAACCATCGCCCTTGCCCCCAGAGTCTTGGGCATGAAACCGATCGCACCCGCCCTGACCGCAGCCTCGGCCATATCGCGGGAAACCGCGCCGGACAGCACCGCAACAGGCTTTGAGCCGTTCAGACGAATTGCAGAAATCAGACCTTCCAGCCCGTTCATGCCCGGCATGTGATAGTCCAGCAGCACAAGATCGAACGGTCCGGTCAAACTGATATAGCGCAGCGCCTCTGGCAGGCTGGCCGCAACAATGACCGTATCGAACCCCTCTGCGGTCAGAAAGGCGGCAATCGTCTCGCGGACCAGATCGTGGTCGTCGGCAAGAAGAATTTTCATGGCTCAGCCAGTCTGCCTTACGCTCGATAGGTCGGAGAAATGTCCGGCGGGTCCTGTCCTCCGGTCGAACGAAGCGAGGTTAGCAGGTTGCCACGCAGTTTACACGCCTCACGTAGCGGAACCCTGTGGTATGGCAGGTCAGCTTGCGCTAGTGTGCCTCCGCCCTGCAACGGAAGCGCTTGAGGCCGATGTTCCCCCTTCCCGCATCCCGGCTGAAGATGGTCCGCAGATTGAACTTCGCCGGAATCTGTCTGGCAATCCTGCTTTGCATCGCCGTGATCGTCGCGCTGGCACTGGACGTCAGGCACCGGCTTGAAGCCCTGGCGCGCGCGAGTTCGGACAGCGTGCAATGGGCATTGGCCCAGCTCGAGGTCGAAACCCAACTGATGCGCGAGACGCTGAGCGCGCCCGAACCGGATCTGGCAGAGATCCGCAAACGCTTCGACATCTTCTTTTCCCGCATGATGATCTTTGAAACCGGAACCCCCTACGTCCGCCTGCGCGAACGACCGGAGTTTCTAAGCGGCCTTGACCACATTCGCGATTTTCTGGAGCGCACCCTGCCACTGATGGACGGACCCGACGATCAGTTACGGGCCGCCATTCCGGAACTGCGCAGCGAAACTTTTCACTGCGTGACAACGTTCGGAACATGTCCTTGATCGGACTTGATTTCTTTTCGGCAGAGGCCGACCTGCAACGCACCGAGATGTCAAGGACGCTGCAAAGGGTCGCCGGCATAACCGCCCTGCTGATCATCATCCTTTCGCTTCTGGCCAGTGTCCTGTTGCGGCTGTATCAGCGCAGCAGAATCCAGGCGCTGGAGAACCGCCTGACCACCTCCCGGCTTGAAACCATCGTGACTACATCGGTCGATGCGATCATCGTGGTGGACAAGGAAGGCAAGGTGTTGGAGTTCAACCCGGCTGCTGAAAGCATCTTCGGCTACAGTCGCGCCGAAGCCTTTGGCAGACTCTCGGCCCATCTCATCATTCCGCCGGAAAAGACTGCTGCCACGATCAGCGCGATCCAGACCTACCTTGCCAAGCAGAACGCGCTTTCCCAACAGAAGCAGCACATCGAGCTTGAGGCGATGCGCAAGGATGGAAGCCGCTTCATGGTCGAAGCATCGGTCGCGCAGGGCCAGAATGCCGAAGGTGCGATCTACGTAGCCTTCATGCGCGATATATCTGACCGAAGACAGGCAGAGCGTGACCTGACCGAGGCGCGCGACCAGGCCCTGAAAGGAGAAAGGGCCAAGGCGGAATTCCTTGCTGTGATGAGCCACGAGATGCGCACGCCCTTGAACGGGTTGCTGGGATCAGTCGACATTCTGGGCGCGACAACACTCACAGCACCGCAGCGCGAGGTGCTGGAGGTGATCGAGACTTCGGGTCAGGTGCTGCTGCATCACGTCAACAGCGTGCTCGACATTTCCAGCGCCGAGGCGAGCGCCATTCGACCCGATCAGGCGCCTTTTGCGCTTGAAGCTCTGGTGCGCGAGGTGGTCGCCAACCAGTCTGGCTTAGCAGCTGCTGGCGGCAATGCGCTGGAAATCGTCGTGGTGAACGAGGCGGTCGGCCGCGTGGTGGGCGACCCGGCACGGCTGCGTCAGATTCTGCTAAACCTGGTCGGCAACGCGGTGAAATTCACCCGCAACGGTCGCATCACCATCGAGATCGAGGCGGCGGCAGCAATGGGGGAAAACCGTCTGGTCGAAATCAGGGTCGTCGATTCCGGTATCGGTATCGCCGAGGCTGATCAGCGCCGCGTTTTCGAGGATTTTGTAACGCTCGACAGTTCTTACGGGCGAGAGACAGGCGGCACCGGTCTTGGCCTTGGCATCACGCAAAGACTTGTGACCGCATTGGGTGGCACTATCGGCGTGGAAAGCGAACCGGGACAGGGCAGTGTCTTCTGGGTGCGCCTGCCCTTCGCACAAGAGACCGGCCCGGTCATGGCCGATGCGGCCGACGCCCCAGAGACGATTCAACCAGAACGGCGGTCGGTGCTGATCATCGAGGACAACGCAATCAATCGCTTTGTTCTACGCAGCCTGCTGGAAGAGGCGGACCATCGCGTGACCGAGGCTGTGGATGGCGTCGAGGGCGTTGCCCGCGCAGAAGCGACGCAGCATGATGTGATCCTGATGGATATCTCGATGCCCCGCCTGGACGGCGTCGAGGCCGCCAAGCGCATCCGCAACGGCAAGGGAAAGTCGCGCAAGGCCCGTATAATCGCGGTCACAGCCCATGCGCTGCCAGAAGAATTGCGTCGGTTCTACGCTGCGGGAATTGATGACTGTCTGGTCAAGCCGGTTACGCGCGGAGCGCTGACGCGGGTGCTTTCCGGAAAATCCGCCCATCCGGCCGCCATTGCCACCGAGGTTGCCGGGCTGCCATTGGTTGATGGCGAGCAATTGAATGACCTTTTGTCACGGCTTGATGGCTCGGTCGCGGAAAGTCTGCTGCGCCGTTTCGTGGCCGAGGGCGATGACTCGGTGCCTCGCCTTCTCGGTTGCCCACCCGATCCGGCCGCCGAACGGCTTTGCCATCAGTTGGCCGGTTCGGCCGCGACCTTTGGCGCAAGGCGGCTGGCAGCGACGCTCGTCTCCCTGGAACAAGCGCTGCGATCAGGCGGGCCTGCGGGCGAGTTGCAAATTTCGCTGTCTGAGCTTTGGCCGCAGACCCGCGTTGCGCTCGCCGGCAGCCACCCTGGTCTTCTGGCACTTGCAGGCTAACCTATCGCGGCGCGCAGGGTGGCGGCGATAAGCCCCGGCACACGATGATCCAGGCCCACCGGATCGACAAGCTGACCGGCAAAACCGGCCTCTGCCAAAGCGGCTGGCAGGTCTTCGGTCACATGACCGCCACGCGCGGCAAAGAATGGCAGGCATATCGTTGCCGCACCGAACCCTCGGGCTACATCGGCAATACGAGGCGTTTGTTCGATGAAGGCCGGTTCGACCTTCGCAAAGCCGCCCTCAGCCGCGATGCGCGCCGCCATGGCGCGGGCTACTGCCGCCGGAGCATCGCTTCGGAACGACCCATGCGCCGCCAGCAGGACCGAGGCGCGGTGCGGGGGTAACCCGATCCGCGCGGCAGCCTCGGCGGCCAGGGCGAGCGTCAAGTCCTGCACAGCCGGATCAAGGCCGAATGGTGCCAGCCGGCACACCTCGTCTGCCCCGGCGGCAATCAGGCGCGAAGGCAGATGAGTTTCGGTGAACCACCCATCGGCCATGAACAGCGGGTAAACGACAACCCGCTCCGCGCCCGACACCGCGACCGCCAAAGCCCCGTCGGTCGCCAGCGTAGCCGAACGGACATCAATCTCGGGCACCAGTGCCGCCACCCGAGCGGCAAGCTCCGCTATCTCGGCCTCTGCTGGGGCGGGATCAGATGGCTGGCCATGCGCCACGATCACCGCGACGGGTCTGACCGATGGATTGTCCTGTGGCATGCGCCCTCCTTGTCCCCGCAACCTAATGGCGGGACCGCCTCTTGCAAGCCCGCAAGCATCTCTTGGAATGGCATTGCAAATCGTACCTGACCCGGTCATCCCATGACGGTCAGCGAAGGGGCACAGTGGAATGAACGGTCCGGCACATCTTGGTGATGTCTCCTTCTGGTATGCTGACATTGGTGGCCTGCCCGACCGGCGCGCGGCTCTGCCCGGCGATGCCACGGCTGATGTTTGCATCATCGGCGCAGGCTACACCGGCCTCTGGACCGCCTGGTATCTGCGCAAAGCCGACCCCTCTTTGCGCATTCTGGTGGTCGAGAAAGAGTTTGCGGGCTTTGGTGCTTCGGGGCGTAACGGCGGCTGGCTGACCGGCGGTTTCGCCTGGAGCCATGAGAAATACCTTTCAACCGGCACCCCCGAGACTGTCCGCTCCATGGTGCAGGCCATGAATGGCACTGTGGATGAGGTCATCCGCGTGGCCGAGGCCGAAGGGATCGACGCCGATATCCGCCGGACCGACGAGATGATGGTGGCGGTGAATCCTGCGCAATTGCAGCGGCTGCGGGCCGAGGTTGCCCATCGGCAGCACTGGGGCGAAGGCGAGGATCGAGTTTTCACGATCCCTGCACAAGAAGCCCGCGCGCGGGTCAACATTCCCGCCCTTCTGGGCGGGATGATTGTCACCGGCGTGGCCCGCATCCAGCCTGCAAAACTGGTGCGCGGCCTTGCTGCGGCAGTCGAACGGGCAGGTGTGACCATCGTCGAGAGCACGACCGTTACGGCAATAGCGCAGGGCGTTGTCACGACATCCCACGGCACAATACGTGCGCCGATTATCCTGCGCGCGACCGAGGGGTTCACCGCCGGCCTGCCCGGGCTGTCGCGAGAATGGCTGCCACTCAATTCGGCTCAGATCGTGACGGAGCCGCTGCCGCAGGAAATCTGGGACAAGATCGGCTGGCAGAGACACGAGATCCTTGGCGATATGGCCAACGCCTATTGCTACTGCCAGCGCACGAGAGAAGGCCGCATCGCCGTTGGCGGTCGTGGCGTGCCTTATCGGATGAACTCGGGAATAGATCAAAGCGGCATCCCGGATGTCGAGACGATCCGCAGGCTGACGGCGATCCTGCACCGCCATTTCCCCGCCGCGCGCAATGCAAGGATCGACCATGCCTGGTGCGGTGTGCTGGGCGTTCCGCGCGACTGGTGCGCCACGGTCGGCCTGGACCGTGCGACGGGGATAGGTTGGGCAGGGGGATATGTGGGGGTCGGCGTGTCAACCTCGAACCTTGCGGGGCGAACACTGGCGGACCTTGCGCTGAACCGGGACACCGAGCTTACGCGACTTCCCTGGGTCAACCGCCGCCCCCGCCCATGGGAACCCGAGCCGCTGCGCTGGATGGGGGTGCATGGCATGTACGCGCTGCTGAACGCCGCCGATCGCAGCGAGGCCAGGCATCAGGGGCCTCCCTCCAGGCTGGGAAAGCTGGGGAACTGGATCACCGGGCGCTGATTGACGATCAGGTCTAGGAAGCGAGACGCGCAACACATAGTCTGCAACTGCTTTTCCGCCTTTGGCACAAGAGGTTCCTGGCCCGCGATGTTTGCTGCCCAACGCTTTCTGCGCTCTTTCACCGCCCTGGGCCTGATCCTTGGCACTCTGTTCTTCGCCGCTTCGATGACGCCCACGCTGGTGCCGCGTCATCCTGTGGTTCAGGGCGTGCTAAGCGGGTTCTGCCTGGCGGCTGGCTATGGTATCGGCGTCGCCTTTCGGGCGATCTGGCTGACGCTGCAACTACCCTTCCCAAAAGAGCGATTGTTGCGCACAAGCCAAATTGCGGCGATAGCCATCTGCGCGCTTACGGCCGGTGCGGCACTCTGGCAGGCCTCGATATGGCAGAACAGGTTGCGCGCTGTCATGGACATGCCACCGGTCGAAGGGGGCAGGCCATTCCTTGTCGGCGCGGTCGCATTGGCTCTGTTTCTGCTGTTGCTGCTGATCGGACGGCTTTTCGGGGTGATCCTGCGGCGCTTGTCCAACTGGCTTTCGCGGCGCGTTCCGGGGCCTGTCGCCGCGATCACAGCACTCGTCCTGACCGCGATCCTGTTCTGGCAGATAGGCAATGGCGTGGTCGTGCGGCAGGCCTTCATCGCCTTCGACAAATCCTATGCCGCCTTCGATGCGCTGATCGAGGATGACAGCCCGCAGCCGACTGACCCGATGAAATCCGGTGGGCCGGGATCGCTGCTGTCATGGGACGGGCTTGGCCGCGCCGGACGAGAGATGATCGCCCGCGAACCGGATCGCGCAAAGATTGAGGCGATGACGGGGATGCCCGCGCAGGAACCGCTGCGCGTCTATGTCGGGCTGAATTCGGCCGAAACGGTGCAGGAGCGTGCCGATCTGGCCTTGCAGGAACTGATCCGTATCGGCGGATTCGACCGCGCCAATCTGGTGATCGTGACGCCCACCGGCACCGGTTGGGTCGATCCCGAAAGCCAGACTGCGCTGGAGTATCTGTTGCGCGGCGATGTAGCCACGGTATCGGTGCAGTATTCCTACCTTGCAAGCTGGCTCGCGCTTCTGGCAGACCCGGATTATGGCGTCGAGACTGCGCGGGCAGTCTTTGCGGCCATCTACGATCACTGGCGGCAGATGCCGCGCGATGCGCGTCCAAAGCTCTATGTCCACGGACTTAGCCTGGGGTCTTTCAACTCGGACCTTAGCCACGATCTGTATCAGGTGATCGGCGATCCATATCAGGGCGCCTTCTGGGTCGGACCACCCTTCCCCAGCCGCACCTGGACCAGCGTTACCGCCCGCCGTAACGCCGGGACGCCCGCCTGGCTGCCGGAATTCCGCGACGGTTCGGTGATCCGCTTCACCTCGCAGACAAACAAGCTGGATGATGCGCCAGCGCCCTGGGGACCTTACCGGATAATCTACCTGCAATATGCGAGCGACGCGATTTCATTCTTCGATCCCAATGCCTTGTGGCGCAAGCCGGAATGGATGAAGCCACCGTTGGGGCCGGATGTCAGCCCCGACATGATCTGGATACCGGTGGTCACGCTTTTGCAGCTGGGCATCGACATCATGACCGCAACGCAGACACCTCTGGGCCACGGCCACGTCTACCGCTTCGATCATTACCTTGACGGCTGGGCCTCGCTGACCGACGCGCCGGGTTGGACACCTGAAGGGTTGGAGGCGCTCAAGGCGCGGGTGGAGGCAGAGCGACCGGGGCCGCTCTGAGGCTCAGGTCTCGCCATCCACCAGCCAGGTGATCTGTCGCAGCGCGACGCGGCGGTTTTGCGGCTCGTCGGCCTGGGTATTCACCTTCAGGAAACGCTCGCCATAGCCCTGCACGACCATGTTCTCGGCCGGGACGCCGAAGATCTGCGACAGGGCAAGCGCCACGGACTCTGCCCGCCGGTCGGACAGGGCAAGGTTATAGGCGGCGCCGCCGACGGCATCGGTGTGGCCTTCTATCAGGAACAACTCGCGCGGATTTTTGGCGATCAGGTCGTTCATCAGCCCGGCGATCTGCGCCAGTTTGCCCGCCTCTTCCGGCCGTATCGCGCTGGAGGCGGTGGCAAAGGTGATCGGTCGCGCAGTCAGTTCCGGTGCAAGCTGGCGCAACTGCTGGATGTCGCGCACCTGCGCCAGACTGTAGCTGCGCCCCAGATCGGCGCTTTGCGCCTGTTCCAGCAGGGCCATCATCAGTGCGGGATCGGTGTCATCGGTAAACTGCAACTCGCGCAAACGCGGGCGGGGCAGTTGCGACACATCGACGGGCTGGTAAGCCCGTGTATCGTCGATAAGCGGCACGCGCGTGCCATCGGGGGTGATCCGGTCGCGACGGATGACACGCCCCGTCGCATCGCGCACGGTTATGATCTGGCTGCCGTCGGGCCGCTCGATGGTCGTCAGGGTCGAACCGTCTGAATAGCGCAAGTTGGTCTCAACCACGCCAGGGGCGCGCAGGTTGGCGTTGTCGTCCTTCCAGATCGCCAGATCGCCATTGCCGCGATCAACCACCACCCGATCCCCGGAATTCGCAACCACACGGTTCTTGTTGATCAGCATGCCGACCGCGACTGCGCCAAGCGCGACAAGCCCCGCCTTTTCCAGGTCACTGAGACCATCCTTCTTTTTCGCCTCGGTTGGGGGCGCGGTATTCAGCGTGGTCGCAAAATCCTGTGTGCTGCTGCGCGCACTGTCCGCACCTAGCGTCTGCGTGGTCACATCGGCCGCAGCGGGCGCTGCCGCCGCACCATCCTGCATCGCCGCCAGCGCGGACAAGGCCGTATCCGGCTGCGGAGCGGCGTCGGTCGATGGCGTAATGGTTTCGGCCAAGGTATCGACGGCGGCGGCAACCTCTGGGTCCGCCAGCATAGTCTCAAGCGCCTGAGCCTGCTCTGCCGTGGGCTCCGGCACCGGATCGGGCACAGGCGCGACGATCGAGCTTTCATCGGGTGCGGGCGCCGTCTCTTCCTGTGCCGGCTGCGGAACAGTCGCTTCCGGCGTGGGGGGCGCGGCCTCGGGCGTTGGTTGGGCGGGCGCCGCTTCTGCAGCCGGGGCATCGGCGGGCGCAGTTGTTTGCTCGGCCTCAGGCATAGTCGCCGCCGGAGCGCTCGGCGCGGGCGCAGCCTCAGGCTGCTGCGTCTCGGGCGCAGTCTCGGCAGGTGCGGGCTGTGCCGGTATCGCCCCTTCGGCGGCAGGAGCTGTCTCAGGCTGCGTGGCCTCGGGCGTGGGCTGCGCCGCTTCCGGGGCAGGCTGCACTTCAGGCGCTTGTTCCTGCGTTGGTGCAGTATCGGCATCGGTGGGTGGCTGATCCGCCGCCGGAGCAGCGGCATCGGGCGTCGTAGCCTCTTGTTCTGGCGTTGTCGCTGGTGCCTCGTCTGCCGGAGGCGTGGCCTCTGGTGTTGCTTCGGGTGCAGATGGGACCGCTTCGGGTGGCGGGCAATCGGTCATCGTCGGATCTTCGGCGCAGGTCTGCACCTCGACCAATTCAAACCCGCAGACATCTGATCCACAGGCCTCGGGCGCCGTGGGACGGATCAACGATTGGGCCACCACCGGAATCGGCTGCATCAGCGAAAGGGAAACGGAAAGGGCGGTTGTCGCCTTGAGGATGGAACGTGTCATGAGCCTGTCGCGTCTTTCATCAAGGTTGCCATATGTTTCGGAACGCATAGCAAAGCGGTGGGGTTCCGGGCAATGGAGTGGATGGTGTAGGTTGCCGCCCCCGGCCAGCCGCGATAGCTTGTCGACCGACAGGGATGTTCACGCGGCGCTCAACTGCTGCCGGAGGTTTCCATGATTGCCAAGACCACCCCTAAACCCATCACCCTTGCGCTTCAGGGCGGCGGGTCGCATGGCGCGCTGACCTGGGGCGTGCTGGATCGCCTGTTACAGGATGAGCGGCTTGATATCCGCGCGATCAGCGGCACCAGCGCCGGCGCGATGAATGCGGTCGCGCTGGCCAATGGCATGGCGTCGGGCGGGCGCGACGGCGCGCGCAAGGGGCTGGAGAAGCTTTGGCGCGTGGTCAGCGATTCCGCGCGGTTCTCTCCAATCCAGCGCGGGCCATTCGCGCGGATGACAGGCAATTACAGCCTGGATCATTCGCCAGGCTATCTGTTCTTCGAAGGGCTGAGCCGCATGTTCTCGCCCTATGAGTTGAACCCGCTGGGGATCAACCCGCTGCGGGGAATGCTGAACGACCTCATCGACTTCGACCGGGTGAATGCGCTGCCTGATCTGGCCGTGCATGTGACAGCGACCAATGTGCGCACGGGTCGGCCGCGCGTCTTTGGCCCGGGTAAGCTTTCGACCGAGGCGGTTCTGGCCTCCGCCTGCCTGCCACAGATGTTTCCCGCCATCGAGATCGACGGCGAGGCTTACTGGGACGGCGGGTTCAGCGGCAACCCGGCGCTGTATCCCCTGCTGACCAGCACGGTTTCGCCCGACATCCTGATCGTCCAGATCAACCCGCTGCTGCGTGCCGAACTGCCCCGCACCGCCCGCGAGATCATGAACCGGGTGAACGAGATCAGCTTCAACTCCAGCCTGGTGAAAGAACTGCGCTCGATCGAACTGATGCAGCGGGTGGCCGAGGCCAAGGGGATCGACCTTGGCGTCTATACCCATACATATCTGCATTTGATCCATACCGATCTGGAGGTGAAGGATCTGGTCGCCTCCAGCAAGCTGAACGCGGAATGGGCCTATCTGAAGCTGCTGTTCGATTTCGGTCGCGACTGGTGTGATAACTGGCTGGAAGAGAACTTCGACAGCATCGGTGTTCGCTCGACACTCGACCTTGACGACATCGAGGGCAAGGCCCGGCTGCCGCTGCCCCCGCTTGGTGCGGCGCAGGCGGCCGAGTAGGCCGAAGGAAGCCCTGTGCGTCAGACCTTTTCCCAAATTGTCGCATTGGCTTTGTGTATCGTCATTCTCGCCGGTTGCGCACAGCGCGGCTCGATCACCGTCGATCCAGCCGCGGCGGCCGTGGGGTCGGTGCAACCAATCCTTGTCGCTTCAAGCAGGGTCAGCGATCCCGCCGGTCCCGGCTATCTCCGGGCGGCGGGGGATAGCCTAAGCTTCTCTCAGATCGACGTGTCGGTCCCCCCCGACCGCAAGCCGGGCACCGTCACCTTTCCACACACCAATCCTCCGAACCCGAAAACCGATTTCCTGACCGTCGGCGGAGGCCGCATTGCCGACCGCCGCGCCTTCATCAAGGCGGTGAATGCCGCTGTCGCGCAAAAGCCCGTGAACCAGCGTGAGGCATTCGTCTTTGTCCACGGCTTCAACACCAATTTCGCCGAGGGCCTGTATCGGCAGGCACAGATGCGCCACGATTTCGGTGCGCCGGGCATTTCGATACATTTCGCCTGGCCCTCGGCAGGCAACGTGCGCGCCTATGCGACCGACCGCGAAACGACCCTGCAGGCGCGCGACGATCTGGAGCAACTGATCGACATTCTGGTGCAGACGAACGTAACCCGGATTGTCCTGGCCGGGCATTCGATGGGCGCGTTCCTGTTGATGGAAGCGCTACGGCAGAAGGCGATCCGCGGCACCCCGAGCGATTTCCGCAAGCTGCAAACGGTTGTCTTGATGGCCCCTGACATCGACGTGGGCGTATTCCGCAGGCAGGCGCAGGCCCTAGAGGGCGACGGCGTCTCGATCTACATCTTCACCTCAGAACGTGACCGCGCACTGCGGTTCTCGGCCGTGCTGCGCGGCACGGGCGCGCGGCTGGGGGCGCTGTCGGACAACTCGCAGGTCGCGGACCTGCCGGTAACAGTTATCGACCTGAGCGCGCTTGATGGCAACCAGGATGCTCAGAACCATTTCAAGGTCGCGACTTCGCCGGTGATGATCTCGCTGATCAGGGGGCTGGATGCCTATGGTAACCAGACACTGAGCGATGCTTCCAATGCCCGCAGCGGGTTGATCGACTCGAGTGTTGGCATCCTGAAGGATATAGGGTCTGTCGCGCTTCAGCCCTTCGCGGTGAAATGACGGCTCAGGCCTCGGCACTGTCCACAGCTGGCCAAAGCAGTGTCGCGACCCAGGTTGCGATGGCGGCACCAAAGCCCAGCAAAAGGAATGTCACCGGCATGCCAAGCGCCGCACCCAGCCAACCGGCCAGAGGATAGGCGACCAGAAGGCAAAGGTTGGCCAGTGACATCTGCGCCACGAACAGGATTTGCAGATCGGCCGGATCGGCAAAGCGGCGGATCAGGAAAGTGATCGGCGTCAGCGACCAGGCAACGCCGAACCCCAGCAACGCCCAAAGCAACAGAAGCCCGGCGAGGCTTTGCTGCAACGCACCGAAGGCAAGCCCGGCTGCCAGGATGGACGATCCGATGAGCATGATGCGCCGGTCCTTTATCGCGGTCAGAACCAGCGGAAACAGCACCGCACCCAGGATCGACCCGCCGCCAAAGGCGAAAAACGCCCAGGCCGTCGCATCACGGCGCAGGTCGAACAGGCCCTGCACGATCACCACGGTATTGACCATGACCATTGCCGTCGCCAGCGCCACCGCTACGTCGATGGCGATGACCGAGCGCAGCTCAGGCATGGCAAGGAACATCTTCGGCCCGCGCAGCAGCTTGGACCAGAACCGTTCGTTCCGCACCGATACATGCTCGGGCATGCGCGCGCCATTCACCAGTGCAGCTGAAACGATGAAGGCTATGGCGGACAGCGCAAAGATCCCTGCTGCAGCCAGAAAGAACAGCAGACCCGCCGCCAGAAGCGGGCTGATCGGCCCCTCCAGCTCTGATGCGATCCGCGACCGGGCGAGCGACCGCGTATAGTCCTCTTCGCTGCCCAGCAGATAGGGCACAACTGCCAGGTAGACATAGCCAAATGTGGCCGAAGCGACGGCAAACACAAACACCAGCAGGTTCACCTGCCATACCTGCGTCACGAAGGGCAGAAGGAACAGGCTGGCCGCGCGGATCAGGTCCAGCGCGATCAGCAGGCGCTTTCGCGGGATACGCTCGGTCAGCGCCGCAAGGATCGGCGCGGCCAGGACATAGGCCAGCATCTTCAGCGACAGCGCCGTGCCGATCACCGCCCCGGAGTCTTCGCCCGCCAGGTCGAAGGCCAGAAGCGCCAGCGCAACCGTCGCAATACCGGTCGCGACAAGCGCGATGACATAGCCTGCGAACAGCCGGTAGTAGCTGCGCTTGTCACTGACGCCCGACCAGCCGAGCGCCTTGTCAGCCATTGGCGACCACGGGCTTGGCGCTGCGCCCGCCATGCACTGCAACATAGAGCGTCGGAAGGAAGATCAGCGTCAGCAGAGTGGCGATCAGCAAGCCACCCATGATGGCAAAAGCCATCGGGCCCCAGAACAGAGTCGGCGCGATGGGCAAAAGCCCAAGCACCGTGGACAGCGCCGTCAGCAGCAGCGGTCGGAACCGGCTGATCGCCGCCGTCACCGCCGCCTCCTGCACCGACATCCCCGATGCCCTGTCCTCTCCGATCTGGGTAATCAGGATGACCGCGTTCTTTGCGATCATCCCGATCAGCGCGAGGATGCCCAGAATGGCCACAAAGCCCAGCGAACGCTGGAATAGCAGCAGTGCCCCCACAACGCCGATCAGACCAAGGGGCAGCAGCAGGATCACCATTCCCGCATCGCGGAAACTTTGCAGCTGGATCATCAGCAGCGTGATCATCAGGAACACCATCACCGGCACGACGGCAAAGACCGATTGCTGGCTTTCGGCGCTGGTTTCGACCGTGCCGCCGACCTCTACCTGATAGCCCACCGGCAGGCTGGCATTGAACTCGGCGATCTTGTCGGTCAGCGCGGCCACAGCCGCCTCTGGTGTATCGCCCTGCGCCACATCGGCCAGCACGGTCAGCGTCGGCACCCGGTCGCGGCGCCAGACAAAGGGCTGCTCCTGATCGTAGGAAAAGTTCGCGAACTGGCTCAGAGCAACGGTCCGCCCGCCGGGGATCGGCACCTGCAACGTCTGGATGTTGTCCAGTGTGATGCGGCTGCCATCGGCTGCACGGGCGACGATCGGGATCAGGTAGATGTCGTCGCGCAGTTGTGAAACCGTGGTGCCCGAGATTGCCGTGTTCAGAACCGACGACAGGTGCGCACTGGTCAGGCCCAGCCTGCGCGCGCGGTCCTGGTCGATCTCGACACGCAATTGCCGGGCGGGTTCTATCCAGTCGAAATGGACCTGACGCGCGTTCGGATAGCTGGCGACAATTCCTGCAAGGTCCAGCGCCTTGCTGCGCAGCACCTCAAGGTCAGGCCCGCTCAGCCGGTACTGCACCGGCCAGCCGATCGGCGGCCCAAGCTCCAACGGACTGACGCGGCTGATCGCCTGCGGAAAGGTCTCCGTCAGATAGTCCTCGATCTGCGCCTGCAGACGTTCCCGCGCCGCGAAATCATTCGCCATGACCACAATCTGGGAATGGTGATCGCTTGGAGGCTGGATCGACAGCGGCAGGTAGAACCGGATGACGTTGCGCCCGACGTAAGAGCTGTAGAACTGCGCCTCTCCGGTCTCTTTGATGAAGTCCTCGATCTGCGCGACCGCATCCTCGCTGGCAAAGATCGAGCTTGAACGCGGAAGCTGGAAGTCGACGATCAATTCGTTCCGGTCCGAGGCCGGGAAGAACTGGCGGTCGACCAACCGCAACCCCAGAACGGCCAGCGCAAACATCGCGGCCGTCAGGGCAAAGGTGATCCATTTGCGCCGTATCGCCGTTTCAAGCAGACGGCGGAAACCTTGCATCAAACGGCCCGGCTGCGGCTCTGCCGTGCCGGGGGCTGGGGGTTTCAAGAGAACAGACCCGATGATCGGCGTGAAAAGTACTGCTACGAACCATGACGCCAGCAGCGCAATCGCTACCACCATGAAAAGCGAGATCGTGTATTCGCCCGCCTGGCTTTCGGCGAAACCGATGGGCACAAAGCCGGCGATGGTGATGAGCGTGCCCGTCAGCATCGGCGCGGCCAGCTTTGAATAGGCAAAGGTCGCGGCATTGTCGATCGTGTCCCCCAGGGACAGACGCCGCAACATTGCGTCCACCGTGGTCATCGCATCGTCGGTCAAAAGCGCCAGCGCGATGATAAGCGCACCAAGCGACACGCGGTGAAGGTCGATGTTTAGCTGCTGCATGACAAGGAAAACGGCCGACAGCGTCACCGGAATTGCAATGGCCACGACCGCGCCGGGCCTGACGCCAAGCGCCAGGAAACTGACCACCAGAATGATGATCACCGCCTGCATTAGCGATGTCGTGAAATCGCCGATTGCCTGATCTACTACGGCAGGCTGATTGGAAATCAGGATCGGCTCGATGCCGACGGGCAGGTTGGCGACAATGCCCTTCATGGCCTTCGTTACGTCTGCACCAAGCTCGAGGATGTCCCCGCCCTCGGCCATCGAGATGGCCAGGGCGATGGCCCGCTGCCCGTTTATGCGCAGCAGTGGCTGCGGCGGATCGGCATAGGCCCGGCGCACCGTTGCGATGTCGCCAAGCCGGATCATGCGCCCGTTCGCGACCAGCGAGACGTTCAGAAGATCAGCCTCGTTCTCGAACGACCCAGAGACGCGGATAGCGATATTCTCAAGCCCGGTGTTGATGACGCCAGACGGCCGCACCACGTTCTGCGCCGCGATAGCCTGGAATATCTGGCTATAATCCAGCCCCATGGCCGCCACACGGTCCGGCTGGAACTCCAGAAGTACCTGTTCTTCCTGCGTGCCGACCCATTCGATCTTGGAAATGCCATCGACTTCGCGCAGCAGGTCGGATCGCACGATATCAACCTGATCGCGCAATTCCCGGTCGGAAAAACCATCGGCGGTGAAGCCGTAGATGATGCCGAACACGTCGCCAAAGTTGTCGGTGAAGAACGGCCCCAGCACGCCCTGCGGCAGGGTGTGGCGGATGTCGCCGACCGAGTTCCTTACCTCTTGCCAGACGCTGGCCACCCTGTCGGGCGGGAACTGGCCATCAAGATCGACATAGATCGTGACGATCCCCGGTCGCGTGATCGACCGCAGGGAATCGAGACCGGTCGTTTCCTCCAGCCTGCGCTCCAGCCGGTCGGTCAACTGGGTCTGCGTGTCCTCCATCGTCGCGCCGGGCCAGACGGCGGTGACGAGCATAGTCTTGATCGTAAAGGTCGGATCTTCGTCACGACCAAGGTTGATGAAGGCGAAGGTCCCGGCGATTACCGAGATGAGCATCATGTAAATGGTTAGCTGACGACTGCGGATCGCCCATTCCGAAAGGTTCGGACCGATCATGAAGAGGCTCCCGGCACGCGCACGGCCTGACCGGGTCGCAGCGCCTGAACGCCTGCGGTCACGACCATCTCGCCCGGCTCCAACCCGCCCGCGATCACGACGGAAAGCGGCAGGAAGCGCTCAACCTCGACGGGACGCAGCGATACGGTTTGGGCGGCTTGGTCCACGATCCAAACGGCCGGTTCGCCGTCCGCCCGCGTAAGGGCAGTCGCCGGAATTTCGATAGCGTTGGTTTCGTCGAAAACGGCGGTACCGGTCACTGTGGACCCCAGCCGAAGCTCGGCCGGCGGCGCGATCAGACCGACGCGTACGCGAAAGGTGCCGGTGACAGCATCGGCGCGGGGCGCCACCTCACGGATGCGCCCTTCGGCACTGACATTCGGGCTTTGCGACAGGGCGACCGTCACGATTGGATCGGCGGGGCTGGTCTCGATCACGCCGGCTGGCACATCGAACACCGCGTCAAGCCCGCCATCGCGCGCGATCTGCACGATGCTGCGACCTGCGGTCACAACCTCGCCCGCTTCCGCACCCGTTGCGGTGACAACGCCCGGCGCATCAGCATAAAGCGACGTGTCGTTCAGCCGCCGCGCCGCGATGCCGTATTGTGCGCGGGCGGAGTCGGCCTGCGCATTGGCGGTATTGAGCGTGGCTTCGGCCCGCTCATAGCCCGCGCGCGCAAGAAAGCCGCGATCATAAAGCTGGCGCTGCCGGTCATAATTCGCGCGCGCCTCGGAAAGCTGAGCCTCGGCAGCGGTCAGCGCGGCTTCTGCAGAGCGCACGCCGTTCTCTTCGTCTGTCGGGTCCAGCCTGGCAAGCAATTGACCAGCCTCGACATTTTCACCCACGTTCACAAGACGCTCGACCATTCTGCCACTGATGCGGAATCCCAGATCTGCCTGAACCTTGCTTTCGACAGTGCCCGCCAGCGAGATGGTATCGCCCGACTTGCTTTCCTCGACCACCACGACACGCACGGGGCGAGCCTCGGTCTCGGCCTCCTCCTCCGATTCGCGGCAACCTGCGGCAAATGTCACGAGGCCAAGGGCCAGAACCAGCCGCAGCGCGGGCCGGGCTTTGAACGGGAGGATCGGCATCAGGTGGTCTCCTTTGAGGCCAGCATCCCGGATAATGCCCAGGATGCCGCTATGCAGTGCGTTAGGCGGCAGCGGAAGTTTCCCGCAACCCACCCGATATATTCAAGCGCCGATCATACCGGCCCCAGCGGTATGCCCAAGGTGTACCAGACGACGAGTAGCAGCGTCCAAAGGACAAGCAGCACGACCGTATAGGGCAGCATCAGCGCGATGATCGTGCCCATGCCCGCGTCCTTTTGATACTTCTGCGCGAAACCCACCATGACCGCCAGATAGACGTTCAACGGCGTGATGACGTTCATCGGGCTGTCGCCGACGCGATAGGCAGCCAGCACAAGGTTCGGATCGCCCCCCAGACGCATGAACAACGGCACGAAAACCGGCGCCAGGATCGCCCATTTCGCCAACGCACCGGTCAGGATGATGTCGATGATGGCCACCACGATGACGAACAGGATGATGTATCCCGCAGCACCGATCGGCACCGTTTGCAGGAATTCGGCCAGGTTGACGGCCAGAACCGTTGCAAGGTTGGTGAAGTTGAAGAAGGCGATGAAGTTAGCGATCACGAACAGCAGGAAGATCATCCCCGCCAGGTTGCTCCATGTCTTGACGATCAGGCCGATAGCGGCCGTCACATTCGCGATCGTCCCGGCACCCTTGCCATAGGCATAGCCCACGACCAGAAACAAAAGACTGATCAGGATGATCAGGCCGCTCATGAAGGGCGATCCGGCAAGGATGCCGCCGTCGGTCTGGTTGCGCAGGATGCCCCATGGCAGCGGCGGCGCGGTCAGCAATCCCACCACAACGACAAAGCCGAGCAAGGCACGGCCCGCGTATTTCAGGCCCAGCGACTCGCTGCCGGAAAGGCCGGTAGACGCCTCGACCGGTACCCCACCCGTGTATGGTCCAAGGCGAGGCTCGATGAAACGTTCGGTCAGCACGGTACAGATAATGCCCATAAGCAGGGATGAGGCGATCATGAAGAACAAGTTGCCGACATCGCTGATCTGAGCCGCCGGATTGACCGTGCGCACAGCATCATTGGTGACAGCGACCAAAAGACCATCGGTTGGAGTCGGGAAGAAGTTCACGAGGAAGACTGCCGCAACGCCGGAAAAAGCCGCTGCGAGACCCGCTAGCGGGTGCCGGCCTAAAGCGTGGAAAGCGGCGGCACCCAGCGGCACAAGCACGAGGTAGCCCGCATCGGCGGCGATGGAGGACACAACCCCCACCATCACGATGATGAAGGTGAACAGCGACCGCGGCGCGACGGCCACGATCTTGCGAACCAGCGTCGCGATCAAACCCGATTCCTCGGCCAATCCGACACCAATCATGGCGACAAGGATCACGCCGACGCCGGTAAAGCCCAGGAAGTTCGTGACCGGCGAAGTTACCATGAACCGGATGCCGTCGCCGGATAGCAGGCTACGCACGGCTGTGGTCCGCTCAACCACTTCATGCGTCGCTTCGTCGACCGCCTCATAGGTCACGGTGGTTCCAAGTGCTGCAAACAGCACTGAAAGAACAACGACGATGCCGATCAGGATGAAGAAGATGATCGCGGGGTGAGGCACCATGTTGCCCACGCGCTCGATGGTCGCGAGAAAGCCGGTGGCCTCCGCCTCTACTCCCCCGCCTTTTTTTTCTTTCGCCACGTCCCGTCCCCCTTGGTTCGGACCGATCCTGAGCAGGCGCGGCCGCTGCCATTTCCCATTGTCGATCCATTGAAGTTATAATTCCATGGGTATAATCTCAGCCAAGCCCGAAACAGACGGGACAGCCTTAAAACCCCGAAATCCCGCGTCCATTATGAGCGGGCGCATCGACACAGGATGTGCTTTCTACAAGAACTGCCGCAGTTTCACCTGCCTAACCTACCCACGTCAACCGATACTTCCGGTTGGCCAAAGTTCCCGAAGAGGGAATTCTTTCAGATACTTGTGTTAGCTGAGCCCGCCTCGCTCTGTCCATCCCAAAGTGAAGTATGGCACCGACAGAGCGGCGACTGCGGGAAGAATTGTCTGGGGGCGATTTCAATGACATGGCCCCTACCATCCATTGATGCTGCGGCTAAACGCCCCGGGCAGCAACCCGATTCCTGTTGCTGATTGTTGAGCCTTTCGGCCATTATAGCCCAAAAGAGGTAAAGGGGCAGCGAGTGACCGATATCTGGATCGTCTTCGGCATCATCGTGGCAATCGTCGCCCTGTTCATGTGGGACAGGCTGCCGGTTATCGCGGTTTGCATCGCAGCTTCTCTGGCGCTCTGGGCCACAGGAATCCTGACGCTGAACCAAAGCCTCGCAGGTTTTGGCGACCCCGCCGTGATCTTCATCGCGGCGCTTTTCGTGGTCAGCGGCGGGCTTGAGGTTTCGGGAGTTACCGCCTGGGCGGGACAGCTTCTGATAAACCAGGCCGGAGCCAGCCGAACGCGGCTGATCGTGCTGATGATGGGGTTCGTCGGCCTTCTGACGGCTCTGATCAGCGTGAATGGCGCTGTGGCCGCGCTTTTGCCGGTGGTCGTCGTCATGGCGATCCGGCTTGGCAGGTCGCCGTCGCAACTGCTTATGCCGCTTGTCTTCGGCGCGCACGCTGGATCGCAACTGATGTTGACGGGCACACCGGTAAACGTACTGGTATCCGAAGCATCGGAATACGCTGGCGGCGGCGGTTTCGGTTATTTTGAGTTCGCTTTGACCGGCATTCCGATCGTCATCGGCTGTGTTGCGATCGTGGTTCTTTTCGGAGAAAAACTGCTCCCTAACCGTACCAGCGCCAGCCTTCCTCCAGACCTTAGCCAGCATGCCCGGACGCTTGTAGAACAGTATCGTCTCACCAGCGACGTTCATCAGCTGAGGGTGCGCGAGGGTTCACCGCTGATCGGCATGTCGCGCGAAAAAGTCGGAATGGCAAGTCGTGAGGATCTGAGTCTTGTGACCTTGCAGGATTCGACGGGCCGGCCCAGCCGCAGTCAGACAATCGCCATGGGAGATATCCTTGCCATTCGCGGCCCGGCCGATCAGGTGGCAAAGGTCGCCACCGAATACGGACTGGCCCTTGCCGAAGGCGGATCAAAGGACGGCATGCAGGATACGCTGTTCAACGGGGATTCCGGGTTGGCGGAAGTAGTTATTCCGCCGCGTTCGCCGCTGATCGGGACCCGCTTCTTTCCTGGCATGGTTACGGAAAGCGGCGATCTGATCGTGCTTGCCATCCAGCGCCGCAACGAGGATGTGAAACCGGGGGAACCTCTCGCGGCGGGTGACACGCTGCTATTGCAGGGCACCTGGTCCGCACTGGACAAACGGCTCGACGCCGCAGAGGTGCTGGTCGTGAATTCGCCCGATCTGGTCAAGCGCCAGGCCGTGCCCATGGGGCCGGGATCGAAAACCGTGCTCGCCGCGCTCGCGCTCATGGTGCTGTTGCTTGCGACCGGGCTGGTGCCACCGGCGGTGGCGGGCCTGCTGGCGGCAGGCGTCATTCTTGTCTCGGGGGTGCTCAGCGTCGATCAAGTCTATCGCTCGATTAGCTGGACCACCGTCATCCTTGTTGCCGCGCTGACGCCGCTTTCAACCGCAATGGAGCAGACGGGTGCGGCGCGCCTGCTGGCCGAGGGGCTGGTGGCCGTCGTGGGGGATGCAGGGCCGCGCGCGCTTCTCGCCGGTCTGTTCATCCTGTCGGCCATACTGGGCCAGGTAATCTCCAACACCGCGACCGCGCTGATCATCATCCCGATCTCTGTCGTTGCCGCGCAGCAGATGGGCATATCTGTGCAGCCCGTACTGATGTGCGTGTGTATCGCCTGCGCGGGCGCCTTCCTGACGCCGGTCGCCACGCCAACCAACCTGATGGTGATGGAACCCGGCGCCTATAAATTCGGGGATTACTGGAAGCTCGGCCTGCCGATGCTGCTGTGGTTCTTCGTCATCGCTGTTTTTGTCGTGCCGCTGATCTGGCCGTTTTATCCGGCGGTTGTCGACTGAACGTCACACGACCCATTTTACTAAAATGCGCTTCCTGGGAGGTTCGCACATGTCCGATCTTGAAAAAGTCCTTGCCCATATCGACGCCGATTTCGACAACGCACTGGACCGGCTGTTCCAGACAGTGCGCATGAAGTCGATCTCGACCGATCCGGCATATGCCGGGGAAACCCGCGCCTGTGCCGAATGGCATTCCAAGGATCTGGAGGCGATCGGTTTCAAGTCCGAGGTGCGCAACACCCCCGGCCACCCGATTGTCCTGGCCAAGAGCCATGACGCCAAAGGCACGAAGGTTCTGTTCTACGGCCATTATGACGTCCAGCCCGCCGATCCGCTGGAACTATGGGACGGCGACCCATTTGAGCCGAAAATCGCCACCCTGCCCGATGGATCCAAGGAAATTCGCGGGCGTGGCGCATCCGACGACAAGGGCCAGTTGATGACCTTTGTCGAGGCCTGCCGCGCCTGGAAAGCGGTCACGGGTAAGCTGCCGATCCCCATTACCATCCTGCTGGAAGGCGAGGAGGAATCCGGCGGCGCCAACCTGCCCGGCTTCCTTGACGCTGCGAAGGATGAACTGACTGCCGATGTCGCCATGATCTGCGACACCAACATGTGGGATAAGGAAACACCCGCGATCACCACCAGCCTGCGCGGCCTTTGCGCGGATGAGATATTCATTCACGCCGCCGACCGCGACCTGCATTCCGGCTTCTACGGGTCTGCCGCCGCAAACCCCAATCACGTCCTGGCGCGCATCATCGCCGATCTGCGCGATGCCGATGGCCGCATTCAGGTTCCCGGCTTTTACGACGGTGTGCCGGAACCATCGCCCGACCTGCTGGCCGGTTGGGAAAAACTGGACTTCTCTGAAAAGGATTTCCTCGGCGAGGTCGGCCTGTCGGTCCCCGCCGGCGAAAAGGGGCGTTCGGTGCTGGAGCAGACCTGGTCGCGTCCGACCTGTGAGGTCAACGGTATGCATGGCGGTTATATCGGCGACGGATTCAAGACCGTGATACCCGCCGTCGCCTCGGCAAAGATCAGCTTCCGCCTGGTGTTCGAGCAGGACCCGCACAAAATACGTGCCGCCTTCCGTGAGTTTGTGAAGGCGCGCCTTCCCAAGGATTGCCGTGTGGAGTTCAAGGAATACGGTTCTGGCCGCGCCGTGACATTCAAGGTGACAGCCCCCGCGTTCCAAAGCACGCAACAGGCGATGTCGGACGAATGGGGTAAGGAGGCGGCCTTTGTCGGTGGCGGCGGCTCGATACCGGTAACGACGATGATCAAGGAAAAGCTCGGGATGGACGTGGTGATGGCGGGCTTCGGCCTGTCGGATGACCGCATTCACAGCCCGAACGAGAAATACAGCCTGACCAGCTTCCACAAGGGCATCCGATCCTGGGCGCGCGTGCTCGCGGCGCTATAGACACCATCATGGCGGACAGCCTATCCGCCCGGTTCGGCCCGCTTGGCAAGGCCGAGATGACACTGATCGCGGGCCTTGGCACGGGTGTTTCCGACCGTGTCGGGGCTGGCGGCCTGCCAGCGGAGGGGGATGAGGATCGGCGCGTGCGTGCGGACCTTGTCCGCTTCGTCCTGCTCGGCGGGCCGGATGCGCCGTCGATGCATGAAAAGGGCCTGCGCCTTAGCGGTGCCTGGATCACCGGCACGCTCGACCTTGAAGGCTGTCGCATCCCGCGCGACATCGGCCTGCTCGACTGCCGGTTCGAGGCGACCCCGGTGCTGCGGTCGGCAGTGATCGACACACTGTCGTTCGACGGCTCGCACCTGCCCGGCTTCGCCGCCGACCGGCTTGAGGCCCGTGGCGATCTGTTGTTCCGCGCAGCGACTGTCGAAGGGCCGATAAGCCTGCGCGGAGGTCGCATCGGCGGCGATCTGGCCTTTGACGGTGCCGCGCTGACCTTTTCGGGTGACCGCGCGCTTCAGGCCGAACGCATCTCGGTCCGGGGCAGCGCCCTTTTTCGTGGCGCGGCGATGCGCGGCGGGCTTCATCTGACTGGCGCGCGGATCGGCGGCGATCTGGACCTGGTGGGGGCATCCCTGGATTTTCCCGGCGGCGATGCGCTGGATGCGGATACCAGCGCAATCGACGGCGACCTCGCGCTTCGTCTGGCCTCTGCCACTGGCACGGTGACGGTCGTGGGGGCGCGGATCGGAGGTGATGTCGACCTGTCAGGCGTGACGCTCTCCAACCCCGGCGCGCTGACCTTCAATCTGAACCGCTCAACTGCGACCGGTGCGCTGTTTCTACGGGATGGCGCATCCGTCGACGGCACGTTCAGCCTGAATGGAGCAACCCTTGGCGCCATCGTCGACGATCCGGCCAGTTGGCCCAAAAAAGGCGACCTGAGGCTGAACCGTTGCCTCTATGGCTCTCTTCTGGGGGCGGCAGTCAGTGCCGAAGTCAGGCTGGAATGGCTTGCGCGGCAGACCCCAGACCGTTGGGGTGAGGATTTCTGGCCTCAACCCTATGAGCAACTGGCGCGGGTGCTGGGCGAAATGGGGCATGACGAGGACAAGCGGCGTGTCCTGATGGAAAAAGAGCGGCTATCCCGCCGCGCACGCAGGGGGCGGGCGCGTAACGCCTTTGAGCATGGCCTGCTGCGCCTGTCAGACACTGTTGTCGGGCTGACCACCGGCTATGGCCGCCAACCCCTTCTGGCGCTGGTGTGGATTGTCATGCTGTGGATGGTTGGCGCCGTCTACTACAGCATCCTCGACCAGCAACAGGCGGTTCGGCCAAACTCTCCGGTCGTGTTGCGCTCGCCCGAATGGGTGCTGTGTGCCGTGCCGCGCGACCAGACTACCTTCCTGCCCTCGCTCGGAACAGAGCGCGCGGGCCTGGCCGCCGATGGCCAGCCGCAACTGGGCTGCTGGCGCAGGCAACCCGAGGCTTCGGCCTATCCCCGTTTCAATCCTCTGATGCTGTCTGCGGATGCAATATTTCCGGGGCTGGGAACGGGTCAGAAAGACACCTGGTCGCCAGACACGCGCCAGCCTATCGGCTATGTCGGCAAGTGGTTCATGTATTTTCAAACCCTTGCCGGGCTCGCACTTGGGCTTCTGGCGGTCGCAGGGTTTTCCGGGATCGTGAAGTCGAACTGACCTCAGGATGGCAGATCAGCCTCGATCCGGCCGGCGGTTTGCCGAACAATATATCCGGTCAACCGGCGCAGGTCGAAGCGATGATCATCCATCGGGCATTCGATGAACCACCCCTCGACCAGCCCGCCTGCCAGATGCGCGCCGTCCTTGGGGCACAGACCATCGACGCAGAACACCTCGCCATCCTCGGCCCGGCAAATCGCATAGCTACTCCCGGCGTGATCGAAGCCGATCGCATCCTCATCATCCAGCTCGCCGGCATCGCAGACATCGACCCAAGGCATCGGAACTCTCCATTGGGGGCGGAAGGTAGCATGGACGCCCTGCGCTGAAATCTGCAATTTGCTTGCCGTAACGGGGGGGTGGGCTCTACTCTGCATGTGAAAACAAATGCGGGGGACGCATCGTGAAACACTGGTTCCTACTTCTGCTTGCGGGCATCGTCGCCACTGCGGGCGGCATATTCGCGCTGTTCAATCCGGTGGAGGCGACCTTTGCCGCCACGACCATTGTAGCATGGCTGTTCATCATAATGGGTGTGCTGCAGATCGTCGCCGCCTTCGGTGACATGACCGTCAGCGCCCGCCTGTGGACCGCGCTGCTGGGCATCCTCGCCATCGTGATCGGTATCTGGATTCTGGGCAACCCAATTGCGGGCTCCATGGCGCTGACCTGGACCATTGGCCTTTTGTTCCTGGTCGAGGGCATTGTGAAGCTTGTGCTGTCTTTTGCGACGCGTGGCTCGCCCTACTTCTGGATGTTGCTGCTGTCGGGCGCCGTATCGGTCCTGCTGGGTGGCATGATCCTGGCGAATTTCCCCGCCTCGGCGCTGACCATTCCCGGCATCCTGCTGGCGATCGACCTGATCTCCACCGGGGTTTCCATGGTGGCGCTGTCGCTGCACCTGAAATCGCGCGGCGTGCCGGCCTGACGAACGGCAGGGGGCCGTGCGGGGCGCACCGTTTCTGAACCTCGTGCTGGCGGTCGCGCTGGCGCTTATGGGCGGCTGGCTGCTGATCGTTGGGCAGGCGATCCTGCTGCCCATCTTCATGGCGATAATTGCCGTCTATGTGCTCACGACTGCAGCGGACGTACTTGGGCGCCTGCCGCTGCTGGATCGGGTTCCGCCTATGGTGCGGCATGGGTTGGTGCTTATGGCCTTTACCGCCGCGATCATCGGTTTTGCGTTGGTCGTGGCGGTGACGGTCAATCAGCTTTTCGCCGCCATGCCCCGCTATCAGGCCAACCTCGAAGCACTTCTGCTGAGACTGGAGGGTGTCGGCTGGATCAAGACAAATCCAACATGGGACGACATACGTGAGGTGACGCTGGAGCGGATCAACCTGCAGCGGATGTTCGTCTGGCTGCTGGGCAGCCTGACCAGCTTTGGGCTTTCCTTCTTTCTTGTCGCCGTCTATGCCGCCTTCCTTTTGGCGGAGCGGACGAACTTCAAGGCAAAGCTGGCGGCAGCCCTGCCCGACAGCAGCCACGCCGAGATGACGTCCCGGATCGTGAACGAGATCAACCGGCGCATCGGTGACTATCTGGCGGTAAAGACGGCGATCAACGTGATCCTTGGCATCGTCTCTTTCGCCATACTTTGGGCGATGGACGTGGATTTCGCGTTGTTCTGGGCAGTGCTGATCGGGCTTTTCAACTACATACCCTATCTGGGTGGTGTCATCGGGGTCGCGTTTCCCGTGGTCTTGTCGCTCGCGCAGTTTGGCTCGCCCTGGACAACGCTGATCCTTGCCGCGCTGTTGACAGCGGCTCAGGTCTATATCGGAACCGTGCTGGACCCCCGGCTGGTGGGCAAGCAGGTCAACCTCAGCCCCTTCGTGGTGCTGATCGCCCTGTCGGTCTGGTCGGCGCTGTGGGGGCTACCGGGCGCAATCCTCGCTGTGCCCTTGACCTCGATGATCGCGATCATCTGCGGAGCGTTCGAACCAACACGGTTCATAGCGGTGCTGCTGTCGGAATCCTACAACACAGAAGATGAGCCTGGGCCAGCCTGATCCTCCAACGGCTTGCTCAGGAATGAAGAATGTCACCATCGCGATCACATCATTCCGGGTCCTCCCTAGGGCGATAGCGTGATTATCTGCACGTAGACGTGCCTTGATTAGAGTCATGACATCAAGGCACAACCCAAAGATACATGACCTTTTCGCCGAAAATTGCACGACAGGAACAGGGCTATCGAGCCATCCTTAGCAAGCGATTCCTATGACACATTGCATCCAGTCCGGGAGACCGAAGATGAAGCAAAACTTGATTGCCACAACCTTTGTAATTCTTGCCGGTGCCGCCAGCGCAGAGACCGCGAAGGCAGTGTTCCTTGACGCCGAAGGGAACCAGTCCGGCACTGCGGCCCTTTCGGACACCAAGGCAGGTGTACTTGTTGAGATCGATGTATCCGGTCTGCCGGGCAGCCAGTGGGTCGCCTTTCATATGCACCAGACGGGAACCTGCGATCATGTCACGCACTACGATTCAGCGGGTGGACACTTCAATTCGGGCGAGGTCCCGCATGGCTACCTGGCGGATGGCGGCCCGCATGCTGGCGACATGCCTAACCAGTGGGTCGGCGCAGACGGCAGTCTGCGCGCCCAGGTATTGAACCCGGCCGTGACTTTGGCCGATGGCGAGACCGGAATCCGCGGCAGGGCGCTGATGATCCACGCGGGGCCGGACGACTATAGCACCCAGCCGACCGGAGGCGCGGGCGCAAGACTGGCGTGTGCGGTGATAAAGTAGCTATTTGGTGGAGCCGAGGAGGATCGAACTCCTGACCTCGTCATTGCGAACGACGCGCTCTCCCAACTGAGCTACGACCCCACTGCAGCGCTATTTGGCGAAACGCCATTGCGATGTCAAGAGAGCCGGCCGGTCGCCTGAAGGGCGCCTCGCAGCCCCTCATGCGGCGGGGCAAGCGTTAATCCTCTGCCGGCAGCATAGCTTTCGATGGCCTTGCCCGCGCCATCGTTGGCACTGGCCAAAGCTACATATCCGTCGGGACGTACCAGATAGCAGGTATCGCGTTCGATGCCCGTCCCGACCAACGCCTCGGTCCAAGGGAAACACTTCAGCGGCAGGCCAAGTTCGGCGCACACGGAGTGGAGCGTGGAGGGCTGAGCACAATAGCAATGCGCCTGCCAGTCGAGCGACCGCAAAGATGCGAAGTTGTCCATTGCCACAGCACCCGTCCACGGAAGGCGGTCGCCCGCAACGACGCCGCCGACCTCACCCGCGCTCAAGGAACTGCCGTGGTAGTTAAGCCGTATCTGCGACACGAGACGAAACGCGGCATGACGGCTCCAGGTAAAGCGGGTTGCCAGATGTGCACCAAGCGGTGCGATGAAGCGCCGTATGACCTGACCGCGCCATCCGCCATCGACCACCCGGTTAAAAGCGCTGTCGGTCGTCGCGATCAGGCTGTGTGCGAAGGGAAGCCGTTCTTCCTCATAGCTGTCCAGCAACGAAGGCGGGGCACGGCCCTCGATCACATGCGCAAGCTTCCAGCCCAGGTTGATTGCATCGCCTATACCGGTGTTCATGCCCTGCCCGCCCGCAGGGCTGTGGATATGGCCCGCATCCCCCAACAGGAAGGCGCGGCCCTGCTGAAACCGGTCGGCGACGCGGTGGTGGACCTTATAGGCCGAGAACCAGTTGACCTCCTCGATCCTGATCCCCGTCAGCCGTTCGACCGGTTCGCGGATGTCTTCGAAAGACAGGTCGGGCTTGTCGATCAGATTGGGCGGCACGATTCCGATCAGCCGCTGCATTCCAGAGGACCGCACGGGAAGCATCAGGGCTAAAATGCTCTCTCCAAGTGTCACGAAAAAATCTGGCTTAAAACCACCGGCAATGCGGGCGTCCACGACGTAAAATCGCTGATCGTAGGTGCCACCGGGAAACCCGATGCCAAGGCTGTGGCGGACCTGACTATGTGCGCCGTCGCAGCCGCAGATATAGGCGACCTCGACCATTTCCGGCCCATCGGCGCGGGCGATCTCGGCCGAAACGCCGCCAGAGGTCTGGGTGAAACCTATCAGCCGGGTATTCCATTCGATCTGAACGCCAAGCTCGGCCAGTTTGGCTACAAGAAAGCGTTCGTGGTCGTCCTGCGGATAAGAGAGAAGGAATGGATAGGCACTAAGACCTTCACCCAGATCTGCAAAGTTCGCCTGGACGACCTCGGCAATATGCCCATGATCGTCCGCACGCCGAATATGCGTGGCCTCGGCTTTGATGCCTCCGGCCACAACTTCATCGGCAAACCCGAACTGGTCGTAGAATTCCAGCGTTCGGGCGTGAACCACGACGGCGCGCGAGTGTTCGCCCGGCCCATGGTCATCGCTGATGATGCGAAACGGAATCCCACGCCGGGCAAGCGACAGCGCCAGGACAAGCCCGGTCGGCCCCGCGCCCACGATCAGAACAGGAACCGACGTCACGGGTCGCCCTCCTATCCAGATTTATTCTGCCGCCTCCATATAGCTTTCCACTGGCGGACAGATGCAGACCAGATTGCGATCTCCATAAACGTTGTCAACACGCCCGACCGACGGCCAGTATTTATCGACGCGGAAGCTGGCTGGCGGGAAGCAGCCCTGCTCGCGGCTGTAGGGGCGGTCCCATTCGGCGACAAGGTCGTTGACGGTGTGGGGCGCGTGTTTCAACGGGTTGTTTTCACGGTCGATCTCGCCGGTCTCGACAGCACGGATTTCGTCCCGGATTGACAGCAGCGCCAGGATGAAGCGGTCGATTTCCGCCTTTGTCTCGGACTCCGTCGGCTCGACCATCAGCGTGCCTGCGACGGGCCAACTCATTGTGGGAGCGTGAAAACCGTTGTCTATCAAACGCTTGGCAATATCGTCAACGGTGATCCCAGCCTCAGCGAAGGGCCGGGTGTCCAGGATGCATTCATGCGCCACGCGGCCCTTGTTGCCCATGAACAGCACGTCATAGGCGCCCCGTAGTCGCGCGGCGATGTAGTTGGCGTTCAGGATCGCGACCTTTGTCGCCTGCGTCAGCCCTGCCCCGCCCATCATCAGGCAGTAGGCCCAGGAGATCAGCAGGATCGAGGCGGAGCCGTAAGGCGCCGCGGAAACCGGCCCCTCGGAGCCACCCGTCTCCGGGTGTCCCGGCAGGTGCGGCGTAAGGTGTGCCTTGACGCCGATCGGTCCCATGCCAGGGCCCCCGCCGCCATGCGGAATGGCAAAAGTCTTGTGCAGGTTCAGGTGGCTGACATCCCCGCCGATCTCGCCCGGTTTCACGAGGCCCACCATGGCATTCATGTTGGCGCCGTCGATATAGACCTCACCGCCATGATCATGCGTGATCTTGCAAACCTCGCGCACGGTTTCCTCGAAGACGCCATGGGTCGAGGGATAGGTGATCATGCAGGCGGCCAGATTGCCGCCGGCCTGTTCGGCCTTCTGGCGGAAGTCGTCGATGTCCACGTCGCCATTCGGCGCAGATTTCACAACAACTACCTTCATCCCGGCCATCTGCGCAGACGCCGGATTCGTGCCATGCGCCGAAACCGGGATAAGGCAGATATCGCGATGCCCCTGCCCCTGCGCGCGGTGATACGCCTGAATGGTCAACAGCCCGGCATATTCCCCCTGCGCACCCGAATTCGGCTGCATCGAGAACGCGTCATAGCCCGTAATAATGCAGAGTTTTTCCGCAAGATCGGTGATCGCCTCGGCATAGCCCCGCGCCTGATCGCGCGGCGCGAACGGGTGAAGTGACCCGAATTCCGGCCAGGTGATCGGCATCATCTCGGCCGCCGCGTTCAGCTTCATGGTGCAGGACCCAAGCGGGATCATGGCACGGTCCAGCGCCAGATCACGGTCGGACAGTCGGCGCATGTATCGCATCATCTCCGACTCCGCCCGGTTCATCTGGAACACCGGGTGGGTCAGATAGTCGGTCGTCCGCACCATTGCTTCGGGAAAGCCCAGCGTCGCGCGATGCGGTGGCACACCGTCGATGCCAAACGCGCGCAGAACGCGGATCAGCACTTTCTCATCCGTAGTCTCGTCCAGGCTGATGCCCACGCGGTCATTGCCGATCTTGCGGAAGTTCAGCCCTTCTTGCCGAGCGGCCGCCAAGATGCCCGCCTGCCCGACGCCGACCTCGACCGTGATCGTATCGAAGAACGCCTTTGGGCTGACCTTTGCGCCAGCCGCCTTCAAGGCGCGGGCGAGCCGGTTGGTCAGAAAATGCACCCGCTCTGAAATAGCGCGCAAACCTTTTGGCCCGTGAAACACCGCATAAAAGCTTGCCATCACCGCCAGAAGCGCCTGCGCGGTGCAGACGTTCGAGGTGGCCTTTTCGCGCCGGATATGTTGCTCGCGCGTTTGCAGCGACAGGCGATAGGCGCGGCCGCCCCGCGCGTCGATGGACACGCCCACGATCCGCCCCGGCATGGCGCGCTTCAGGTCGTCGCGGCATGACATGAAGGCCGCATGTGGGCCACCATAGCCCATGGGCACCCCGAAGCGCTGGCTGGAGCCAACCGCAATATCCGCCCCCATCGCGCCCGGTTCCTTCAGCATGCAAAGAGCCAAAAGGTCGGTCGCCACAATGGCGATGGCATTGGCGGCATGAAGTGCCGCGATCTCGTCGGTGAAATCCCGCACATGGCCATAGCTGCCCGGATACTGGAAGATCGCACCGAAAACCTTCGACGGATCAAGATTGTCCACCGAATCCTCAATGATCTCGATCCCGAGCGGCAGGGCGCGGGTGCGGATCACCGCAATCGTCTGCGGATGGCAGAACCGGTCGATGAAGAAGGCCCGAGCCTTTGACTTCGCGGTACGCTCTGCCATCGCCATCCCCTCGGCGGCCGCTGTCGCCTCGTCCAGCAGCGAGGCATTGGCGACGGGCAGGCCGGTCAGGTCGGCCACCATTGTCTGATAGTTCAGCAGCGCCTCAAGCCGCCCCTGTGCGATCTCGGGCTGATAAGGGGTGTAGGCGGTGTACCAGGCCGGGTTTTCCAGGATGTTCCGCTGGATCGCAGGCGGAGTCACGGTGCCGTAGTAGCCCTGCCCGATCAGGCTGGTCATCACCCGGTTCTTCGCCGCAACCTCTCGCATCTTCGCGAGCAGTTCATGTTCGGCCAGCGGAGCCCAGGGAAGCACGTCCTTCTGCCGGATCGACGCCGGAACCGTCTCGGCGATCAGCGCGTCGAGCGTGGGCACGCCAACCGCCTTCAACATCTCGGCCATTTCCTCGGGCGAGGGGCCGATATGGCGACGGTTCGCAAAATCGTAGGGGTTATAGGCGGTGGGCGTAAAGGTCATCGCTTATCTCTCTCCCGGATTGGTTCCGGCCTGCCGCCCCTCGACATGGGCGGCAAGCTGGGCGAGCGAGGCCGAAAGCCCCGCCTGATGGTCTTCGGCGCTGATCCCCGGCGGGACGTTCAGCGCGGTGCAAGTGACTTTTGTGCCGCCCGTAACGGGATCGAACCGCCATTCCAGCCGCATCACGCCCTGAAAAGCGGGATCGTCCGACCGGAACGTACTTTCATGCGAAAAGAAGCGCGGCGGGTCGAGTTCGACGAAACGCCCCCCGATCTCATCCCGATCGGCATCACTTTTTCCCGCGCCTGAAAGTTCGTCGGGATAGGTCAGGACCATCCCGAACTCGCCGCCGGGGCGCGGATCAAAGGCAAGTATCTTTGCGGTCATCTCACCCGGCGGCAGCCAGTGGACAAGTTGCTGGGGGTCGAACCACGCTTGCCAAAGCCGCTCGGGCGTAGCGCGGATCACGCGCGAGGCTTCGTCAATGCGCCGGTTCATGACCGTCAGCCGATAAGGTCGTTGTATTCATCCTCATCCATGAAATCGTCGAGGACGGACAGATCATCTAGCTTCAGCTTGAAGAACCAACCCGCACCAAGCGGATCTTCGTTCACGAGACTCGGGTTATCAGGAAGCTTCTCATTTACCGCCACGACCTCTCCATCTACCGGCGCAAGGATGTCCGATGCGGCCTTGACGCTTTCGATCACCACCACTTCGTCACCTTCGGCCACCATTGTCTCGACCTCTGGCAGTTCGACGAAAACCACGTCGCCCAACTGGGTCGCCGCATGTTCGGTGATGCCGACGACGACCAGATCGCTCTCGACGCGCAGCCATTCGTGTTCCTTGGTGTATTTCATAGGGTCCTCAGCGCTTGAAATTGGAAGGTCGGAAGGGAAGTTCGGAAACCGTGACGGGCAGGCGCTTACCCCGCACCTCACCGGTCAAGTTTGTTCCAGGGGTCGCAAGACTGGCCGGGACATAGCCCATGGCAATGGGAGCCTCGACCGAAGGGCCAAAACCGCCGGATGTGATCATTCCAGTCCCGGCATCGCCGTCGTAAAGCGGCGTCCCCTCTCGCATCGGCGCCCGTCCCTCTGGGCGCAGACCGACGCGGCGGCGCGGGGGGCCATCGACCAGCTCGCGCAGGATGCGCTCCGCACCTGCAAATCCGCCCGCGCGCGCACCGCCAGCGCGACGCACCTTCTGGATCGACCATTCCAGCCCGGCCTCGATGGGCGACGTGGTGGTATCTATGTCGTGGCCATAAAGGCAAAGCCCCGCCTCCAGCCGAAGGCTGTCGCGGGCGCCAAGACCTATGGGCAGCACCTCGGGCATGGCCAGCAACGCCTCGGCAAAGTCGCGGGCGCTTTTATCGAGGATCGAGATTTCAAAACCGTCCTCGCCGCTATAGCCCGAACGCGAAACCCAGATCGGGCCATAGACCGTGTCGAAGGTGGCCACGTCCATGAACCGCATGGTCGTGACACCGGGCAACAGCCGCGCCAACGCCACCTCCGCCTGCGGTCCCTGCAAGGCAAGAAGCGCCTGATCCGCAACCTCAATCACCTCTGCATCACCCGACAGATGCGCGCGCATATGCGCCAGATCGTCCACCTTGCAGGCGGCGTTGACCACGACGAACAGGTGATCCTCGCGGTTGGCGAACATCAGGTCATCCAGAATACCGCCAGCCTCATTTGTGAACAGGCCATATCGCTGCCGCCAGGGCGCAAGGCCTGCAACATCTGCGGGAACGAGACGCTCGAACGCCAGCGTCAACGCCTCAATCCCCGCCTTCGGTCGCAGGATGACCTGGCCCATATGGCTGACATCGAACAAGCCCGCAGCGGCACGGGTATGCAGATGCTCTTTCATCACCCCGGCAGGATATTGCACGGGCATCTCGTAGCCTGCGAATGGCACCATGCGCGCACCCAAAGACAGGTGCAGGTCATGCAACGGCAATCGTTTCAGCTCTGTCGTCTGCAGATCGGCCACTCGCATCTCCCCCGCCGGTCCGAACAATCCGGCATCAATCACGGCAGGAACATTCCTGCCCGTCGATGCCCCCTCTGTCCCTTGCGCCTGAGAGCGTTATCCCGTCGGCGCCCCGGATCGGGTCCGGGGTCTCTCCAGAGTTTCGTAGCAAGAACGGTCCCTTGCGCCTGAGAGTTCGCCGGGGCGGCTGCTCCTTCGGCACCGAGGCGGGGCTGCCCCCGTTCGGATTCTCCCGATCCTTGCCCTACTTGGGTAGCCTGCGGCCATCGCGGCTGGCAAGCATAAAGCGCGCCTCGCCGATGTTGGCAGAGATAACAGTGCCGTGCGGCAGCAAAGGCATCAGCCCTTTGCGCGGGCCTTTTGCAGAAGCGGCATCAGCGTTGCCATTTCAGGTCCGTTGTCGCGCCCGGTCAGCGCACGACGCAGCGGCCGGAACAGCGTCTTGCCGGTGCGGCCAGTAGCGGCCTTTACCGCAGCGGTCCATTGCGGCCATGTCGCCTCGTCCCAGATGCCCTCGGGCAGCATCTCGAAGGCGGTCTTCACAAACTGGGCATCCTCGGGTTCAATCGGCAGGCCCATGCCATCCTCGACGCTTGCCCACCATTCCGCCAGGTCGGCAAGAACGGTGATGTTCTCTCGCACCGCATACCAGAAGGTCTCGGCCAGATGTTCCGGCACACCGATTTTCCGAATGCGTTCGGCCACATGAGCGAAGGGCATGTTGTGCAGATGCTGACGAGTCAGCGGGAACAGGTCGTCCGCGTCGAACTTGGTGGGCGATGCACCGAACGAGGAAAGATCGAACCCGTCGATAAGATCCTCCATCGAATGCGCTAGCTCGACAGGTTTCGACGAACCCAGCCGGGCCATCAGCGACAGCAGCGCCATAGGCTCGATCCCTTGCGCGCGCAGATCGCGCAGCGACAATGTGCCAAGGCGCTTGGACAGTTCCTCACCCTTCGCGCCGGTCAGAAGCGAGTGGTGGGCAAAGGAGGGGGGCGTGCCGCCCATCGCCTCCATGATCTGAATCTGGGTCGCGGTATTCGTCACGTGGTCTGCGCCGCGCACGATGCTGGTCACGCCCATGTCGATGTCATCGACCGATGAGGCAAAGGTATAAAGGATCTGCCCATCGGCCCGGATCAGAACGGGGTCCGAGACGCTGGCCGCATCAATCGAGATCGGACCGAGGATGCCGTCGGTCCATTCGATGCGGTTCTGGTTCAGCAGGAACCGCCAGTAACCATCACGCCCTTCGGCCCGGTAAGCAGCTTTGTCCGCATCGGTCAGCTTCAGCGCGGCGCGGTCATAGACCGGCGGGCGCCCCATATTCAGCTGCTTCTTGCGTTTCAGGTCCAGTTCGACCGGCGTCTCGAAGCATTCATAGAACCGCTGCTTGGCGCGCAGTTCGTCAGCCGCCTGACGATAGCGGTCAAAGCGAAGCGACTGTTTTTCGACGCGGTCCCAGGTCAGGCCCAGCCATTCGAGATCCTGCATGATGCCATCGGCATATTCCTGCTTGGACCGTTCCTGGTCGGTATCGTCCAGACGCAGGATGAAGGTTCCACCCGCCTTGCGCGCGATAAGCCAGTTCATAAGCGCGGTGCGCAGGTTGCCGACATGGATGTATCCGGTCGGCGAAGGGGCAAATCGGGTGATGGTCGGCATGGGCGTCGGGCTCCTGAGGCTGGCCCTGCTCTTTCACAGCGCTTGGATTTTGTCCATATCGGGGGGCGGACTGAGTAAACGAGAGAAAGCATGGCCGAAGTCGAAGAACCTGATTGGTCACCTGTGACCGCGCCCGAGATCGGGGATATCGAACGAATGGCACGCACGGCAATGGCTGCTCTGCCTGCGGATTATTCGGTGGCAGCCAATGAGGTGCTGCTGCGGATCGAGGATCTGCCGCCCGAGGACGTGGTCGAAGCGATGGGCCTGAACGATGCATTCGAGCTTACAGGCATGTACGACGGTATCCCCCTTACCGAGAAATCGGTAATGGACCAGCCGCAGCAACCGGACACGATATGGCTGTTCCGCCGCCCGATCCTGGACGAATGGGTGGCTCGGGGGGACGTGGCCCTTGGCGATCTGGTCGCGCATGTGATGGTCCATGAACTGGCGCACCACTTCGGCTGGACCGACGAACAGATCGCGGCGATTGATCCATGGTGGGAATAGCTTTGACCACAGGCCCTTGCGAAATGTGATCGTTACCAAAATGAAACGACAGACACCTTCGAATGAAATTGCGGGCTCTGTACGGCTTTCCGGGCATTTGCTGTGCGCCTCGGCGGCTGAGGCCGACATCGTCCGTCGCCATCTTGCGGAACATGTCCGCCTTACCCTGGCCGAGGCGGGGTGTCTTTCGTTTCAGGTCGCGCAGACCGGAGATCCGCTGATCTGGCGCGTGCAGGAGTGTTTCGCCAACCGCGCCGCCTTCGATGCGCACCAGTCCCGCACGCGAACCTCGGCCTGGGGCATCGCGACCGAAGCCATCCGACGGGACTATCGGATCGTGGAAACCGATCCCGGCTAGGCGATGAGAACCGGCATGTGCCGGCGTCAGAATTTTATCTCGGCCACTACCGAACGGTGGTCCGACGGCCAGGGCGTCACCTTAATGTCGCTGCGGGGTCCGTCCTCGCCCACGATGGCGGCGTCGGTGACCGTCACGTCCTCGCCCTTGACCAGCACGAAGTCGATCCGGTCGGGGTGGTCGTCGGCTGCCGCCTCGTCATAGCGGGGCGTCCAGGTAAAGGCGGGTTTCGCCACCGGATCGGGGTTCGCGGCTCGGTAGGCGTCGATGAAGCCCAAGTCGGTCAGCCGTCGCGTGGTGGGCCAGTTGACCCTGACAGGTTGCTGACCTGCCGCGACGGCGGCCTCGGTCCAGTCCAGCCCGGAAGGCTCATTGAAGTCGCCGGTGACGATGATCGCCGCAGCGCCGTCGGCCGCCTTCATGTCCGCGGCCAAAAGGTCCATCGCGGGTCCGCGCGTTTCATTGGCAAAACGGATCGCCTCGGCCTCTGTCTTGATGAATGGGGCGGGACCGTATTCGATGCCCAGCAGTTGGTAGGGCTGATAGGGTTCGTCGTCGTGATGGATATTGAACAACCAGACCGTGCGCCCGTCCACATCCAGCGGCACGCCGAGGTCATTCGGGCTGGCCGGGCCGATGGGATAGCGCGAGATGATCGCGTTCGCCCACAGCGCCACGTTGGACTGCGTCTGGTCATAGACGTGCCAGCCGAGTGCCTTGGCAATGGCGGACGCCGCGCTGACGCCCACTGCGGCGCAGGCGGTTGGCGTACAGGGATCGGGCTCCAGCCGGGTCTCCTGCAAACCGACGACATCGGCCCCCGCTGCGCGGATTGCTGCCACGGTTTCGTCGACTCCTTTGCCCTCATTCGCGCCCCCGCCCCAGATATTGAAGCTCATGACGCGCAATGTTGTTTCGGCGGCGGCAGGAAGGGCAAAAAGACCCGTCAGGACTGTCAAGACAAAGGCGGCACGCATCCCCGTATCCCTCATTGGCGGTTTTGCGACGGGCGGTATCACGTCATCCGCACGATTGCATGACAGCCCGCCCCGCTTGTCAGGAATTGGCCGACATAGCTTACGCCACGTCCCACAGCTCCACGAACAACAGGCGGCATGCCTTCGCCATGCGCCACCCATTAAAGTCACATCAGCTCTCGTCCCGCCAGCGATTCACGATGGGGTAGCGGCGGTCAAGCCAGAAGGCGCGGGTGGACAGCCGCGCGCCGGGGGCGGACTGGAAGCGCTTGTATTCGCTGATGTAGAGCAGGTGCTCCACCCGCTTGACGGTAGCCCGGTCAAAACCCTTGGCGACTATTTCGGCAATTGACTCCTCTCGGTCAACCAGACCTTCAAGGATAGCATCCAGCACAGGGTAAGGCGGTAGGCTGTCGTCGTCGCGCTGGTTCGCGCGCAACTCGGCTGAGGGCGGCTTGTCGATTATGCGTGGCGGGATTACTTCCCCGACCGGGCCTTGCATCCAGGGGCGGTGGTTCTCGTTCCGCCAGCGGCAGATCGACAACACGCGTGTCTTGTAAAGATCCTTGATCGGGTTATAGCCACCGTTCATGTCGCCATAGATCGTGCAGTAGCCGACGGCAACTTCGGACTTGTTACCCGTTGTCAGCAGCATCTCGCCGAACTTGTTCGATAGCGCCATCAGCATCAACCCGCGCAGGCGCGACTGAATGTTTTCCTCGGTGATCCCGGGCTCTGCCCCCTCGAACAACGGTGCCAAAGCCGCAGCCACCGCCCCCTGCGCTCCGGTAATCGGCACCGAGTCCAAGCGACAGCCAAGCGCATTGGCCACAGCCGCCGCATCGTCAAGCGAGGCTTGCGAGGTAAACTCGGACGGCAGCATCACGCAACGAACGTTCTCAGCGCCGATCGCATCTGCCGCAATGGTGGCGACGATGGCTGAGTCGACACCGCCCGACAGTCCCAGCAGCACCTTCTTGAAGCCTGATTTCGACAGGTAATCACGCAGCGCCATCACCATCGTGCGATAGTCGGCCTCGTGCCCGTCGGGGATCGGCGACAATGCCCCCTGCTCCGCCCGCCAGCCCGTATCGGTCAGGACAAAATCGACATGGGCTATGCCTTCGTCGAATTGGGGCATCTGCAGGGCCAGTTGCCCACCGGGGTTCAGCACAAAGGAAGCGCCGTCGAAAACCTGGTCATCCTGCCCGCCGATCATGTTCAGGTAGACCAGCGGCAAGCCCGTCTCGACCACGCGAGAGACCATCAGGTTCATCCGAACGTTCGGCTTGCCGCGGTGATAGGGCGAGCCATTCGGAACCAGCAGAATCTCGGCCCCGGTCTCGGCCAATGTCTCGCAGACATCGGGGTGCCAGCTGTCTTCGCAGATCGGCGTGCCGATGCGGACCGGGCCGATGCGAAGCGGGCCGTATACATCCGACGAGTTGAAGACGCGCTTTTCGTCAAAGACGTCGTTGTTGGGGAGATGATGCTTCAGGACGACGGACAGGATTTTTCCGCCCTGCAGGAAGTAATAACCATTGTAAAGCAGCCCATCTTTGCGATGCGGCGCTCCGATACCCAGCACAGGACCGTCTGCGCACGCGACGGCCAACCGCTCAACCGCCAGCATCGCCGCATCGACGAAGGCGGGCTTCATCACCAGGTCCTGCGTCTGATAGCCGGTCAGGAACATCTCAGTCATGGCAACCAGATCGGCCCCCGCCTCGTGCCCCGAGCGCCAGGCGGACTCGGCCTTGGCGGCATTGCCTGCGAAATCCCCGAGCGTGGGGTTCATCTGGGCAAGCGTCAGACGAAATCGGTCGGCCATAAGCGTCTCCTGCCGGGCCCGGCAGGGGCCTTTCGATGCGGTTCTACCAGAGTTGAGGGCGAGGAAAAGCCGATTGCGGCCCGGGCCGCTTGCGCCGTGGCCATGCGCCGTTTACTTTCCGGCTCGAAATGAAGGACCAAGCCAAAGCCAGGCCTTCGGCGGCGATCTTGCAGGAGAATGGGTGTGGGTGACAGGGCGAAAGACCGGTGCGGGGTGATGCGTGGCTTCGCGGTGGCGGTCGTCCTGGGTCTGGCGCTGTTTCCGGGCGCGATGATGGCCCAGGAGGTCCTTTCCAAGCAGTATGATGACGGCAGCGTCTATGAGGGCACCTTCAAGGACGGCCGGCAGGATGGCACCGGCACCTACCGCCTGCCCAACGGTTATGAATACACCGGCGACTGGGTGGCAGGTGAGATCAAGGGCAAGGGCACTGCGCGTTTCCCCAACGGCTCGGTCTACGAAGGCGAATTCGCGGGCGGCAAACCACAAGGCAAGGGCAAGATCACCTTCGCCGATGGCGGCACCTATGACGGCGACTGGGTGGATGGCCAGATGACCGGACAGGGCGTGGCCCGCTATGCCAACGGCATCGTCTATACCGGCACCTTCAAGAACGCCGTGCATGACGGGCAGGGCGTGATGGAAAGCCCCGGCGGCTATCGCTACGAGGGAACATGGGTGGCGGGCGTCAAGGAAGGTCGTGGCAAGATCACCTATCCCGACGGCGCAGTCTATGACGGCAACCTCGTGAAAGGCCAGCGCTCGGGTGAAGGCACGCTGACCATGCCGGACGGGCTGACCTATGTCGGCCAGTGGTCGGATGGTCAGATGAACGGGGCCGGCAAGCTGACCCAGGCTAATGGTGACGTCTACGACGGCCCGCTGGTCAATGGTCAGCGTCAGGGCAAGGGCCGCGTCTCCTATTCCAACGGTGACAGCTATGAGGGCGATTTCGCCGCCGACCGGCAGGAAGGCCAGGGCATTTTCAGCGGCGCCGACGGATATATCTATGACGGCGCGTGGTCCAAGGGGCGCAGGCAGGGTCAGGCTACAGTTACCTACCCTGATGGCTCGGTCCATGTCGGCGCATTTGCCAACGACCAGGCCGAGGGTCAGGGCAAGATCACCTATGCCGACAAATCGACTTACGAAGGCAACTGGGTGAATGGCGTTCCGCAAGGCAAAGGCCGCGCCACCTATCCCAACGGGTTGGTCTATGATGGCGAATTCAAGGATGCACGCATTTCCGGCACCGGCATGATGACCTACCCAGACGGCTACAAGTATGAAGGTCAGTGGGTGGACGGCCAGCGGCAGGGAACGGGCACGGCGACCTACGCCGACGGCACCGTCTACAAGGGCAATTTCGAAAAGGGACAACGGCAGGGCCAGGGCGAGATCACCATGGCGGACGGTTTCAAATATGTCGGGCAATGGAAGAACGGCGAAATCGACGGCAAGGGCGTCGCGACCTATGCCAACGGCGATGTCTATGACGGCACGTTCGTTGCCGGAAAGCGTCAGGGTGAAGGTGTCATGCGCTATGCCACCGGGCAGGAAACCGGCGGCGTGTGGAAGGATGGCGCGCTGACCGCACCCGCCGCCGACACTTCCGCTACCGAGGCCGCACCGGCGGAAACCGGCGGGAACTGACGCGCGTCAAGACCGTGCGATCAGTCCAAGCCCGATCATTCGCGAAATCACCATCGCACCGTAGCGCGCGTTGCCATGAATGCCGTCCGCTTCCATAAACTCGACAGGCACCTTGCCCTGGAAGATATCCGACTCTGGGTCATAGACAGCCACGCCAGCGGCTGTCATCTGGTCGATCAGCACATCCTTGAAGCGGCGATAATTTGGCCGTCCGGGCACCGGCGGCGCCACGTTTACCAGCGGCGCGCGACGGCTCATCTGGCTGAGCATGATCAGAAGCTCGCGGCGATAGTGCTGCACATAGGCCGCAACGAAACCGTGCGAGGCGTAGATCCCGCTCTCACCCGCTTCTTCCGCCGTGGCGAAGTTCCCATGAAAGCCGAAGGGTGGCACCAACCGGCCTAAATGGAAGCCGAAACTCGCGATGATCGGCACGGACCCGTCGGTCAGGTCGCTGCCGCCATTGCGGTTGCGCAGATCGGCTACGAAACGGTGCATCGTCTTGCGGCCGATCAAACCTCGCCGCGGGCGATAGCCGATCGACCCCGCATGCCAGACCGCGCCCGAAGTTGTCAGCGCCTCGGCCTCGATCCCGGCCGCCTTCAGCCCCTCATGCAGGGCGCGCGCATGGCTGTCGCCAAGGACCAGCGCCTCAGCCATTGTTGAATCGCTCCAGCGTCATCTCCTCGCAGACAAGTTCTTCCTCAGCCATGGCAGCCTCCATGGCCTGCTCGGTCGCAAGGGCGCCATGAACGGGTGGCGCACTGAGACTCAGGCCCGAGAAGACATGCTCCATGACCAAGGCCACGCCTTGCGGCGCGACCGAGCGCAGATTGGGCTCAAAGAACGCTGCGCGTGATGGGGCACCAGTGATGATTTCATACGATGGAAAGTAGTCGATCCGCTCATCGGACAGCGCAAAATCCCCAGCGACAGCGCGCAGCACCGATTTGGAATAGATCGTCGCGGGCAGCACATGATAGCGCGAGGCTGTAGCGGTCAGCGGCACCGGCGAAACGGTCAGCAGTATACGCAGGCCAGAATTTACCTCCCACATCCGCGCAAAGGCCGTTTCCAACGTCGCATACACATCCGGGTAGCGATCGTTGACAAAGCAATGAATACCCTCATCAAAAGCTCCACCCTGCGTACCGGGGCAAAGCGGATAGCACTGGCCTGTCCGCGTATTCTCCCATCCCTCGGTCAGCCCGAGGGTAAAGACAAAGACATCAGCATCGACGATCGAGCGGCGAAAGGCGCGGGCCATTGCGATCCGACTGGCAATCAGGTCGGCTTTGTCTTCGAAACCACCCGGCTCGATTGCCGGGCGCATCGAGTCCAGCACGCGCCCCGTGGGAGTGTCCCATATTTCCCAATCCTCTGGTCCGACCGCCCCAGTGGCAAGGTCGACCTGCGCCGACAGTTGGGCAGCGCGATAAATATTGCCTGTGCGCGCCGAAAAAATCCCATAGTTATAGGCACGTGCAAGCGCATCCGGGGTACGACCCGGCGCAGGCTCGGCGTTCAGCCAGTTGAAACCGCGCGAAATAAGGGCACGGCTTATGTGCTGGGCAAAACACGATCCATAGGTCGAAAAACGCGCATCCGCAGGCAGGTCCCACTTGGATTTCCAAAGATCGCGCAGCCCCCAGATGCCCGGCTCGGCCACGCCGCTGCGCCAGAACGCATCAGGCGGCAGGTCTTCATAGGGGTTTGCGGCCTCGCTCATCGGGGAGCCTTGCGAATGACAACTTTGCCGCAGGGAATCACGACAACCCGCTTTGGGCAAGCAATCCCGCAAGCGCCACGCTCAATTCCGGCTTTTCTTTTGCGTTCGTGGCCGTATAGTCCGGCCCCATGACACGGGATCGCATCATTGCTGTCGCTTCCGGGGGCCTTCGCCCCCAGGCTTTCCGTGCGCTGCTTCTCCTTAGCCTCCTCTGAGCGTGCCCTCCCGGGCGCGGACGCTCGGAGGTGGACAGCGCTCGGGACAAGGCTCAAGGAACCCAAGGATTAGCATTATGACCGACAAATCCACGCAACCCCGCGTCCTGATCTTCGACACCACGCTGCGCGATGGCGAACAATCCCCCGGCGCGACGATGACCCATGCCGAAAAGTTGGAGATCGCAGCCATGCTGGACGAGATGGGCGTCGACATCATCGAGGCGGGCTTTCCCATCGCCTCGGAAGGCGATTTCGCCGCCGTAAGCGAGATCGCGAAACAGGCCAAGACCTCTGTCATCTGCGGGCTGGCGCGCGCCAACTTCAAGGACATAGACCGCTGCTGGGAGGCTGTGCGCCACGCGAAACGACCGCGCATCCACACCTTCATCGGCACCTCACCACTGCACCGCGCCATTCCCAATCTGGACATGGACCAGATGGCAGAGCGTATCCATGAAACCGTGACGCATGCCCGCAACCTCTGCGACAACGTGCAATGGTCGCCCATGGACGCCACCCGGACCGAGCATGGCTACCTGTGCCGCGTCGTGGAAATCGCGATCAAGGCAGGCGCAACGACGATCAACATCCCCGACACCGTCGGCTACACCGCCCCCCGCGAAAGCGCCGCGCTGATCGCGATGCTGCTGGAACGGGTGCCGGGTGCGGATACGATCACCTTCGCCACCCACTGCCACAACGACCTTGGCATGGCGACGGCCAACGCGCTGGCAGCAGTCGAGGCCGGCGCGCGCCAGATCGAATGCACGATCAACGGCCTGGGCGAACGGGCAGGCAATACCGCGCTGGAAGAGGTCGTGATGGCGCTGAAGGTGCGTAACGACATCATGCCCTACCGAACCGGCATCGACACAACGCGGATAATGAACATCAGCCGGAAGGTCGCGAATGTCTCGGGCTTTCCGGTGCAGTTCAACAAGGCCATCGTCGGCAAGAACGCCTTCGCGCATGAAAGCGGCATACATCAGGACGGCATGCTGAAGAACGCAGAGACGTTCGAGATCATGCGTCCGACCGATATCGGGCTGTCCGAGACGAACCTTGTCATGGGCAAGCATTCTGGCCGTGCCGCACTGCGGTCGAAGTTGCGTGAACTGGGCTATGAACTGGCGGACAACCAACTGAACGACCTGTTTGTGCGTTTCAAGGCTCTGGCCGACCGCAAGAAAGAGGTCTTCGAGGATGACCTGATCGCCCTGATGCAGGACAGCTCCGCTGCCGAGCAGGACGACGTGCTGCAGGTCAAATACCTGCGCGTGGTCTGCGGCACCGAAGGCCCTGGCGAAGCGCGGCTGACGCTGGCGATCAAAGGCGTGGATCACACGGTCGAGGCCAATGGCGACGGCCCTGTCGACGCGGCCTTTAACGCGGTCAAGCAGCTCTACCCCAACAAAGCCCGCCTGCAGCTCTACCAGGTCAGCGCCGTGACCGAAGGCACCGACGCCCAGGCGACCGTCTCGGTCCGCCTGGAAGAGGACGGCCGCATCGCGCAGGGCCAGTCCGCCGACACCGACACCGTTGTGGCCAGTGTGAAAGCCTACGTGAACGCCCTTAACCGCCTGATCGTGCGCAGGACCAAATCCGCGCCCGACAGTGATGTGAAGTCGGTAAACTACAGAGACGCGAGCTAAGTCACGTCGCGGGTGGCTTACAGGCCGCCCGCGCCCTTCATTTCCACCAGCGTATTCGCGCCATCCACGACAAGCATCGCCCCGTTGACATAAGAGGCCTCCGTGCTCGCCAGAAACAGGCAGCAAGCTGCGACCTCGGCTGGTGTACCTGGACGGGCAGCAGGGCTGGCCTTGCCTGCGCGGATTTCCCGCGCCGAGGATGAACCTGTCTGAATCCAACCCGGCAGCACCGCATTGCACGTGATGCCATGGCGACCATACTCCAGCGCGGTCGCCCGTGTCAGCCCGGTGATCGCCGCCTTGGCCGTCGCATAGCCAGCCGAGCCGTCAATCGTCACCACCGGCCCGGTTACCGAGGCCATGTTGACAATTCTTCCGTAGCCCGCCGCCTGCATCGCGGGTAGCGCCGCGCGGATGCAATTGAAGGTCGTGCCTACATTCAGCGCCAGATGATGGCCGAACGCCGCATCGCTTAAGCCGCCCACCTGCGTCCGCTTTACCCGCTTGCCGCTCTGGACCATGCCCGCGTTATTCACCAGCACCGCCACCGGACCCAACCGCGCCTCCACGTCGGCGAACAGCGACGCGACCTCTTCCGGTCGCGTCAGATCGGCGGTCGCCGCGATATGCCCCGGCCCGAGTTCCTCCAGCCGTTCAAATATCCGTGCGGTGGTCGAGGTCATTGCCACACGCGCGCCAGCCGCCGACAGCGCCCTGGCGGTGGCGAACCCGATCCCATCCGCCGCCCCGCACCCCGTCACCAGCGCCACTCGCTCCATTACACCGGCCATTTTCGGCCCCCCGTATCATTTCACCTTGCCAAATATCCCACGGGCGCGCGGGGGTGTGAAACCCCCGCTCCTCGCCCGCCGACAGACCACCCCACGCGGATTTGCGCCGAGCGTAGCGGTCTTGGGCCTTCCCCTCGTCTGTCACGATACCTATAAGAAGGCGCCCGCCTCGGAGACGAGTCGCGGGCGCTCTCTTTTTTGGCCATCAAGGATCACCCAAGGCATGTCGGTACTTTCGGGCATCTTTTCGTCAGACATGGCGATCGACCTCGGCACGGCGAATACGCTGGTCTATGTGAAGGGGCGCGGGATCATCTTGAACGAGCCTTCGGTGGTCGCCTATCACGTCAAGGACGGCAAGAAGCAGGTGCTGGCGGTGGGCGAGGATGCCAAGCTGATGCTGGGCCGCACGCCGGGCAGCATCGAGGCCATACGCCCGATGCGCGACGGTGTGATCGCCGACTTCGACGTGGCCGAAGAGATGATCAAGCATTTCATTCGAAAAGTGCATAAACGCACCACGTTTTCGAAGCCGAAGATCATCGTCTGTGTTCCATATGGTGCAACCCCGGTCGAAAAGCGTGCCATCCGCCAGTCGGTTTTGTCCGCCGGTGCGCGCCGTGCGGGGCTGATCGCGGAACCGATCGCAGCCGCCATCGGCGCGGGCATGCCCATCACCGATCCGACCGGCAACATGGTCGTCGATATCGGTGGCGGCACCACCGAAGTTGCGGTGCTTTCGCTGGGTGACATCGTCTATGCCCGTTCGGTCCGCGTCGGCGGCGACCGGATGGACGAGGCGATCATCAGCTATCTGCGCCGTCATCAGAACCTGCTGATCGGTGAATCCACCGCCGAGCGCATAAAGACCTCGATCGGCACCGCGCGGATGCCCGATGACGGGCGTGGTTCCAGCATGACCATCCGCGGGCGCGACCTGCTGAACGGTGTGCCGAAGGAAACCGAGATCAATCAAGCCCAGGTGGCCGAGGCTCTTGCGGAACCCGTGCAGCAGATTTGCGACGCAGTGATGCAGGCCTTGGAAGCGACGCCACCAGACCTCGCCGCCGACATCGTGGATCGCGGCGTCATGTTGACCGGGGGCGGCGCTCTTCTGGGTGATCTGGACCTTTCCCTGCGCGAACAGACCGGGCTTTCGATCTCGGTCGCTAACGAGTCACTTAATTGTGTGGCGCTCGGCACCGGAAAAGCGCTGGAATACGAAAAGCAATTGCGCCACGTGATCGACTACGACAGCTGAGACCGGGGGCCGCATTTGGCCCAAGCCGGAGACCTGAGTGCCGATGGCAAAAGACCGGACCTCTCCTGAAGAGTTTACCCGACCGATCCGGCGCATCCTGATCGGCGGGCTGGTCTTTGTCCTGCTGGCGCTGTTCCTTTTGTGGCGCATCGACAGCCCGCGGGTCGAACGGTTCCGCGCGGCGCTGGTAGACCGGGTGGTGCCAAGCTTTGGCTGGGCAATGCTGCCGATTACCAAGGCGGCCGAAATGGTCGACAACTTTCAGTCCTACACCAGAATATATGAGCAAAATCAGGAACTTCGACGCGAGTTGCAGCAGATGAAGGCCTGGCGCGAGGCGGCGCTGCAACTTGAGCAGAAGAACGCCCGCCTGCTTGATCTTAATCAGGTCCGCCTTGATCCACGGCTGACTCATGTCACCGGCGTGGTTCTGGCCGACAGCGGCTCACCCTTCCGCCAATCGGTGCTGCTCAACGTAGGAGCGCGCGATGGTATCCGCGACGGTTGGGCCACGATGGACGGAATCGGTCTGGTCGGCCGCATCTCAGGGGTGGGTCAGACGACCAGCCGCGTGATACTTCTGACGGACAGCAGCAGCCGCATACCGGTGACGGTGCAGCCCTCTGGCCAGAAGGCGCTTTTGTCGGGCGACAACACCGCAGCGCCACCGCTGGAGTTTCTGGAAAAGAAAGACCTCGTCCGCCCTGGCGACAGCGTGATCAGTTCCGGCGACGGCGGAGTTTTCCCGGCCGGGCTTCTGGTCGGCCAAGTGGCTCAAGGGGTGGACGGCCGTCTGCGCGTTCGGCTGGCCGCGGATTACGAACGGCTGGAATTCCTGCGCGTCCTGCGAAGCCACGAAACAGAACGGATTACCGAACCCGGCGCTTTGATCTCACCTCCGCTGGTCCAGGCGGGGCCACCCCCACCGCCCGAGACCGCACAGGAGGGCGCCGATGGCTGAGCGTGTTCCGGCGGTCGTCTGGGGATACAGAGCCCTGTATGTCGGTTTGGTCGCCATGACTTTGTTCCTGCGACTTTTGCCGCTGGGTTCGGTTGCGGGCAATTGGCCCGGCCCTGATCTTGTTCTGTGCCTGACGCTCGCCTGGGTTCTGCGGCGGCCCGACTACGTGCCCGTCCTGCTGATCGCGGTGGTGATTCTGCTTGAGGATCTGCTGCTGATGCGTCCACCGGGGCTTTGGACCGCAATCGTCGTGCTGGGGGCTGAATTCCTGCGCAATCGCGGGGCACTCACGCGCGAATTAAACTTCCCTGTCGAATGGCTGCTGGTGGCTGGCGTCATGGCGGCGGCCATGCTGGGTTATCGCTTTGTCCTGTTGGCAACGATGCTGCCTCAGGCGGCGCTTGGCCAGGCGTTGGTGCAGCTTTGCCTGTCCATCCTCTGCTATCCTGTTGTGGTCGGTGCGTCGCGAATCCTCTTCGGCGTTCGCAAGCCAGGAATGGGCGAAGTAACGGCCTATGGGAGGCGCATATGAAGCGTAACGCCAAGGACAACGAAGCCAGCGCCCGCAATGTCAACCGCCGGGCGTTGCTGCTTGGCGGCGCGCAACTGGCCCTCGTGGCACTCCTTGGCACACGTATGCGCTACATGCAGGTCGAAGAGGCGGATCAGTATCGGCTTCTGGCCGAGGAAAACCGCATCAACATCCGCCTGATCCCTCCAGCGCGCGGGCTGATCCTTGATCGCAACGGCCGGCTGATTGCCGGGAACGAACAGAACTACCGCGTCGTCATCACGCGAGAGGATGCGGGTGATGTCGACGATGTGCTGAACCGCCTTTCCCAGCTTATCCCTCTGCCCCCCGAAGCGATCGAACGCACGCGGCGCGAAATGGATCGCCGGTCGGCCTTCGTGCCGATCGTGGTTGCAGACTGGCTGCGGTGGGAGGACTTGTCTGCGGTCGCAGTCAACACCCCCGCCCTGCCCGGAGTGAACCCCGAAGTCGGCCTTAGCCGCCGTTATCCGCTTGTCGAGGATTTTGCCCATATCGTCGGCTACGTCGGCCCCGTGAGCGAGGCTGACCTTGCCGCGCTGGAAGACCCTGATCCGTTGCTGCAGATTCCTAAATTCCAGATCGGCAAGATCGGTGTCGAACGCTGGATGGAGTCCGATCTGCGCGGGCGCGCCGGAACGAAGCGGATCGAGGTGAACTCGGTCGGTCGCGTGATGCGAGAGCTTGACCGCGAGGAAGGAGTCGCCGGTTCCGACCTGCGCCTGACCATCGACGCGGATGTCCAGAACTTTGTTCAGGCACGGCTTGGAACGGAAAGCGCGACTGCGGTGGTAATGGACGTGGACAATGGCGATCTGATAGCCATCGCCTCGGCACCTTCGTTTGATCCCAACCTGTTCGTGCGGGGTATCAGCCAGACGGACTTCTCCTCGCTTATGGAGAACGACCATCGCCCGCTGGCCAACAAATCCGTGCAGGGCGCCTACCCGCCGGGGTCAACATTCAAGATGGTGACAGCGCTGGCCGCACTGAGCGCCGGTATGAGCACGCCTCAGACGACAGTGAGTTGTCCCGGTTATCTTGAGTTCGGCGGCCGGCGTTTCCATTGCTGGCGACGGCAGGGTCATGGCCGAATGGATCTGCTAGGTGCGCTACAACATAGTTGCGATGTTTATTTTTATGATATCGCTCAGCGCGTCGGGATCGACAAGATCGCCGAGATGGGGCGCAAGCTGGGTCTGGGAATGCGTCATGACCTGCCGATGTCGGCCATCGCCGAAGGCGTGATGCCCGATAAAGCCTGGAAGCAGGAACGTCAAAAGGCGGAATGGCGGATCGGCGACACTATCAACGCGGCCATCGGGCAAGGCTATGTGCTGGCCTCTCCGTTACAACTTGCGGTGATGACCGCCCGTATTGCAACCGGAACTGCGGTGAAGCCGCGCCTTATCCGGTCAGTCGGTTCGGACGAGATTCCGGTCGAACAGGCACCACCGCTTGACATCGCGCCGGAACACCTGCGCGCGGTTCAGCAGGGTATGTATGCCGTGGTCAACGCTCAGGGCGGCACGGCGGGAGGATCCCGCATCGTGGACGAAACGATGCTTTTTGCGGGAAAGACAGGCACAAGCCAGGTGCGCAACATTAGCCCGGCCGAGCGTGCCAGCGGTGTTATCAGCAACGACCAGCTACCTTGGCGGCGGCGTGACCACGCGCTGTTCGTCGGCTATGCGCCCGCTAATGCGCCGCGATACGCAGTATCGGTTGTGGTGGAACATGGTGGCGGGGGTTCGGCAGTTGCCGCGCCGGTCGCGCGTGATGCCATCCTGCGGGTCCTATGCAATGGCATCCCGCCGCTGACCGCCTATCCGGCCAGCCAACGCACACGGATCGAGGCGCAGCAGAAGGAATTGAAGTTGCGCACGCCGCAGCCGACCACCCCCGAACTGGACCGGGCATGAGCGCGAGATGAGTTTTCTGGAATATCAGGTCAAGACCGTCCCCAGCGGTATTCGCAAGGTTTTGTATATCAACTGGGGCCTGATGCTGTTGCTGCTGGCCGTGGCCGGGATGGGCTTCCTCATGCTCTATTCGGTCGCGGGTGGCGATATGGGCCCCTGGGCCGCGCCGCAGATGAAGCGCTTCGCGGTGGGTTTCGGCCTGATGCTGGTTATCGCCATGGTGCCGATCTGGTTTATCCGGAACATGGCGGGCGTCGCTTATCTAGGCTCGATCGCCCTGCTTCTGGCGGTCGAGATGTTCGGAACCGAGAACAAGGGTGCGCAGCGCTGGCTGGAGATCGGCCCGCTGAACCTGCAGCCGTCCGAGTTGATGAAGATAACGCTCGTGCTGATGCTGGCCGCATACTACGACTGGCTCGATCCCAAGAAGACCTCGCGCCCTTTATGGGTGCTGCTTCCCGTGATTCTGACATGCGCACCAACGGTGTTGGTCCTTATGCAACCGAACCTCGGGACATCGTTGATGTTGCTCATGGGTGGCGGAGCCGTCATGTTCGCCGCTGGGGTCAGTTTCTGGTATTTCCTCGCAGTGATCCTGATCGGGGTGGGCGCGGTAGCGAGCGTCTTCTATGCTCGCGGCACGCCCTGGCAGTTCCTGCACGACTATCAATACACCCGCATCGACACATTCCTTGACCCGACATCGGACCCACTTGGTGCCGGCTACAATATCATTCAGGCGCAGATCGCGCTCGGTTCGGGCGGCTGGTCTGGCAAAGGGTTCATGCAGGGCACACAAAGTCGGCTGAACTTTCTGCCCGAAAAACATACCGACTTCATCTTCACTACGCTGGCAGAAGAGTTCGGCTTTGTCGGCGCTTTCTCGCTTCTGGTGCTCTACGGGCTCATCATCTTCTTCTGCTTCACCTCGGCGATGCAGACCAAGGATCGCTTCTCGCAGCTTCTGCTTATCGGGATCGGCTGCACTTTCTTCTTCTACCTGGCGGTCAACCTGTCGATGGTCATGGGCATGGCACCTGTGGTCGGCGTTCCCTTGCCCTTCCTGTCCTTTGGAGGTTCCGCCATGCTGGTGCTGATGGTCGCTTTTGGCGTCGTTCAAAGCGCCCATGTCCATCGACCAAGGTGATGCGATGACAATCCAGGTTTTTTTCGGTGCCGATCCCGAGGAATGGGACTCCTACCACCAAGAGCTGAAAGCAGCGTTGGCAGAAGCCGGTCTGGACGCGCGGCTGACAAACGGGAACGTCGCGCCGGAGGCCGTCGACTACATCGTCTTTTCGCCGGGCGGAGTGATCACCGACTTCACCCCCTATACCCGCGCCAAGGCGGTTCTGAACCTTTGGGCGGGCGTCGAAAAGATCGTCGGCAATATCACCTTGACCCAGCCACTGGCGCGCATGGTCGATCCGGCGATGACCGAAAGCATGGTCGAATGGGTGGTCGGCCATACACTGCGCCATCATCTGGGAATGGATCGCCATATCCATGGCCAGGACGGCGTCTGGCGCAATGACACCATCGGGTCGAAGATGGAGATGCGCCCCATCGCCCGCGAGCGCATGGTCACGATACTGGGCCTTGGCGAATTGGGCCAGGCCGCAGCGCAGGCGCTGGTTGCGTTGAATTTTCCGGTGCGTGGTTGGAGCCGCACACCCCGTGAGGTTCCGGGTGTGGAGTGTTTCAGCGGTGACGCCGGCATCGACGATGCGCTTCGCGGAGCTGAGATCGTCATCCTGCTGATGCCCTATACCCCCGCCACCGAGAACACGCTGAATGCCGCGCGCCTAGCGCTGCTCGCACCGGGTGCGGTCATCCTTAACCCCGGCCGCGGGCAGTTGATCGACGATGCGGCGCTACTGGCCGCGCTGGACAGCGGCCATGTCGGCCAAGCGACATTGGATGTTTTCCGAGTGGAGCCGTTGCCGCCGGAGCATCCCTACTGGGCGCACCCGAGCGTCACGGTTACTCCGCATATCGCGGCGCAGACCCGCCCCCGCACCGCTTCTCGCGTGATCGTCGAGAATATCCGGCGGAGCGAAGCGGGCCAGCCCCTGCTGCACCTGGTCGATCGCAAGCGCGGCTACTAAAGCCGCATTTCGCAGATCACCCGGTCGGTAACGGAACAGACGGTCTTTTATCCCCTGCGAGACTCGCCACGCATAAGAGGTGGCGAGATGCGATACGGAACAGGCGCGATCCTGGTGCTTTTTGCGGGGCTGGTCTGGTCCTTCGTCGGCCTCGCCCTGCGCCAGATCGAAGTTTCCGGCACCTGGGCGGTCCTTTTCTGGCGATCCGCAGGTGCCGTGCCGCTCCTTTTGCTGTTCATCGCATGGCGTTCGGGCGGACGCCCGGTGGAGCGAATGCGCAAGGTCGGACTGGCAGGCACCATTGGTGGTCTTTGCCTTGTCTTCGCCTTTGCCGGATCGATCTTCGCCATCCAGTCGACTTCCGTAGCCAACGCGGTCTTCCTTTTCGCAGCCTCGCCTTTTTTCGCCGCGATCCTGGGCTGGATTCTGTTGAAGGAACCCGTGCGCCCGGCGACATGGGTTGCCATCGCCGTGGCTGGTGTGGGTATGTTCGTCATGGTGCGCGAAGGGCTGGCGGCGGGCGCGTTGGCGGGCAACATTGCCGCGATCCTGTCGGCCCTTGGCTTTGCCGGCTTCACCATCACTCTGCGCTGGGGCCGGATGGAGGATATGATCCCGGCCGTCGTACTGGGCGGTCTGTTCTCGATGATCTTTGCCGCCGGCATCATCGTGACCCAGGGCGAAACGCTGGCTGTGCCGCGTCGTGAAATTGCTATCGCGATGCTTATGGGCGCGGGTCTGCTTGCCAGCGGCATGATAATGTACACACTTGGCAGCCGCGTCGTACCCGCAGCCGAACTGACCCTTCTGTCCATGGTCGAGGTCATGCTTGGCCCAGTCTGGGTATGGCTTTTCATGAACGAAAGCGCGACGCCTGCAACCTTCGTTGGGGGGGCAATCCTCATGGCGGCCATCGCGGGCAACGCCTTGTCCGGGCTCGCTCGCCGACCGGTTGTGCCACCGCAGATATAGACGCCATATCCCACCGAAACGCGCTTGACAGCGGTCACGCAGGCGGTGGAGCGTGGCATGCAGGAAAAGGGCCGGAACAGGCCCGCCGCGAGGTGACGGCGCCGGATTGATCTCCACAGACGACACTCGTCTCGGGGCCGGAGCGGCCAGCCCCGCAACAATGAAACCGGACCGGCGGAACAATCCCCGGCCAAAATGACCCACGGGGAAAGGGGTGCCGATGCCCGGCAACATGACGTTTGATGCGCTGAAAGAGGCCGTTGCGCGCGGCGAGATCGACACTGTGCTGGTCGCGGCCACCGACATGCAGGGCCGCATGATGGGCAAGCGCTTTCACGCGCAGTACTTCGTCGATGCAGGCTATGAGGAAACGCATTGCTGCAACTACCTGCTGACCGTGGACATGGAGATGAACACCGTCCAGGGCTATAAATCGTCCAGCTGGTCGCAAGGTTACGGCGACTACGTGATGCGGCCCGATCTTTCGACCCTTCGCCCCTTGCCCTGGCTGCCGGGAACGGCATTGGTGCTGTGTGACCTGCTGGACCACCACACCCATGCCGAGGTTCCCCATTCTCCACGCGCCATTCTGAAGGCTCAGGTGGCGCGGGCCAAAGAGATGGGCTTTGTGCCGATGATGGCAAGCGAGCTGGAATTCTACCTGTTCGAGAACGCCTATGAGGGCCTGCGCGACAGCCTGCAAGCCCACGGCTCGATCCGCGACCTGAAGCCGATCAGCGCCTATAACGAGGATTATCACCTGTTCCAGACCACCAAGGAGGAAGAGGTGATGCGCGCGGTCCGCAACGGGCTGTATGGCGCGGGCATCCCGGTCGAATGTTCCAAGGGCGAGGCCGAGGCGGGTCAGGAAGAGATCAACGTCAAATACTCCGACGCGCTCGACACCGCCGACAACCACACCATCACTAAGGCGGCGGTGAAAGAGATTGCCTGGTCCAAAGGCCGCTCGGTCACCTTCATGGCGAAATACGACCACCGCCGCGCCGGATCGTCGTCGCACGTCCACCAGTCGCTGTGGACGCTGGACGGCAAGCCTGCTTTCCGCGACCCGGACGATAAGCACGGCATGTCGGTGACGATGAAGCGGTTCCTTGCGGGCCAGCTTGCCCATGCCCAGGAAATCGCGGCCTTCCTTGCGCCGAACGTCAACAGCTACAAGCGGTTCTGCGTCGGCATGTTCGCCCCGACCAAGGCGGTCTGGTCGAACGACAACCGCACCGCAGGCTTCCGCGTCTGCGGCGAGGGCACGAAATCTGTTCGGGTCGAGTGCCGCATCGGCGGTGCCGACCTCAACCCCTATCTCGCCATGGCTGCCTTGCTCGCAGCCGGGCTTGACGGCATCGACAAGAAGATGGAACTGGAGCCCGAGATGAAGGGCGACATGTATCATGCGGGCGAAGCGCGAGAGATTCCGAAAACCCTGCGCGAGGCGGCGGAATACATGAACGGCTCGTACATGCTGAGGGCGGCCTTCGGTGCAGATGTGATCGACCACTACCACCACGCCGCACAATGGGAGATTTCAGAGATGGACCGCATCGTCACCGACTTTGAAGTGGCTCGTTTGCTGGAAAGGGCCTGACGCGACAACCTGCCTGATCGCGGCCCTCTGCGATCAGGCACAGACTTGAAGCGCGCGAGTTGACCGGATCGGCCCGCAGGCGGCCGGCCAGGAGAGGATAAATGAGCAAGACCATCCATCTGATCTCGCCCGTTGAGGGCACGATCTACATCGGTCGCGACACGCTTGGGCGCGAAGAGGCCGAGGTTGCCGTCGCCGCTGCCAAGGCATCGCAACACGCCTGGGCGGCGCGCTCGCTGGAAGAGCGGATCGAACTGGTGAAGGCTGGTATCGACAACCTCGACAAGATCAAGGACGTGCTGGCCGAAGAGCTGGCGCACCAGATGGGCCGCCCCATCCGCTATGGCGCGGGCGAATTCCGAGGCGTCCACGAACGCACCGACTACATGGCCCAGATCGCCGCCGAGGCGCTTGCGCCAAAGGTCATCGAGGACAGTAACCGCTTCAAACGCTACATCGCGCGTGAACCCGTTGGCGTGGTTCTGGTTATCGCCCCCTGGAACTATCCTTACCTGACCGCGATCAACACCATCGTCCCGGCACTGATCGCGGGCAACACTGTGATCCTGAAACACGCCACCCAGACCCTGAAGGTCGGCGAACGCCTGGCCGAGGCCTTTACCGCCGCAGGCATCCCCGAGGATGTATTCCAGAACGTTGTGCTGGACCATGCAACGACCGAACACCTGATCGCGTCGAAATCTTTCGGCTTCATCAACTTCACCGGTTCGGTCGCAGGCGGCACCGCCATCGAGAAAGCCGCCGCAGGCACCTTCACCGGTCTGGGCCTAGAATTGGGCGGCAAAGATCCCGGCTATGTCCGTGCCGACGCCGATCTGGATGCGGCGGTCGATACGCTGATGGACGGCGCCATGTTCAACTCGGGCCAGTGCTGCTGCGGGATCGAGCGCATCTATGTCCACGAAAGCCTCTATGACGCTTTCGTGGAAAAGTCCGTGGCCTGGGTCAACAACCTGAAACTCGGCAGCCCGCTTGATCCCGACACCACGCTTGGCCCCATGGCCAGCAAGCGTTTCGCCGACCTCGTGCGCGGCCAGATCGAGGATGCGGTGAACGAAGGTGCTAGGGCGCTGATCGACCCCGAGGCATTTCAGGCTGACAATGGCGAGACAGCCTATCTCGCCCCACAAATCCTTGTCGATGTGAACCACGAGATGCGGGTGATGCGCGAGGAAAGCTTCGGCCCCGTCGTCGGCATCATGCCCGTCTCGAACGACGAAGAAGCCATCGCTGCGATGAACGACAGCGACTATGGCCTGACCTGCTCGCTCTGGACCGATGATGTCGAGGTCGCGGCCGAGATAGGATCGCGGCTGGAAACGGGGACGGTGTTCATGAACCGCGCCGACTATCTTGACCCGGCCCTGACCTGGACCGGCGTCAAAGACACGGGCCGCGGCAACAGCCTGTCCTATCTGGGCTTTCTCTCGGTCACGCGGGCCAAATCCTACCATCTGAAAAAGGTGACGAAATGAGCGAGACGAAGCCCGGACGCGCAAACTGGTCCTATCCGACCGCCGTGAAATTCGGCGTGGGCCGGATCACCGAGCTTGCTGAGCATTGCAAGGCCGTGGGCATCAAAAAGCCACTGCTCGTCACCGACAAGGCGCTTGCCGCGCTGCCGATCACCGCGCAGGCGCTGGACATTCTGAACGCCGCCGGACTTGGCCGGGCCGTCTTCTCCGAAGTCGATCCGAACCCCAACGAAGGCAATATGGAAGCAGGCCTCGACGTCTACCGCGCGGGCGGGCATGACGGGGTGGTCTGCTTCGGCGGTGGCTCGGCGCTGGACCTGGGCAAGATGATCGCGCTGATGGTCGACCAGAAGGTCAGCGTTTGGGAGTTGGAAGATATCGGCGACTGGTGGACCCGTGCCGATGGCTCGAAAATCGCACCGATCATCGCCGTACCGACTACCGCCGGGACGGGTTCCGAGGTCGGTCGCGCGGGCGTCCTGACCAACTCGGCGACCCACAAGAAAAAGATCATCTTCCACCCGAAACTTCTGCCTTCGGTCACCATCTGCGATCCCGACCTGACCGTCGGCATGCCCCGCTTCATCACCGCGGGCACCGGCATGGACGCGCTGGCCCACTGCCTAGAGGCCTATTGCAGCCCCTTCTACCACCCGATGAGTCAGGGCATCGCGCTGGAAGGCATGCGGCTGGTCTTCGAAAACCTGCCCGCGGCCTATGCCAACCCCACCGACATCGAGGCACGCGCGAACATGATGTCCGCCGCCGCAATGGGCGCGGTGGCCTTCCAGAAGGGTCTGGGCGCCATCCACTCGCTCAGCCACCCGGTCGGCGCCGTCTATGGCACGCACCACGGCACCACCAACGCCGTTGTGATGCCCATGGTGCTGGAGTTCAACCGCCCGGCCATCGAAGACCGAATCGAACGCGCCGCCGCCTATCTGGGCATCGAAGGCGGCTTCCCCGGCTTCCATGCCCGCATCATGGACCTGCGCGCCGAGCTTTCGATCCCGCAGAACCTGTCGGCGATGGGTGTGGAATATGCCCGACTGGACGAGTTGACCGAGATGGCGCTGGAGGATCCTTCCTGCGGCGGCAACCCGATCGAGATGACGCGCGTGAATACGCGCGCCTTGTTCGAAGCCTGTATGTAAGGCATGGCGGAACGGATAGAATGCCAGGTTGCCGTCATCGGCGCGGGCGTCATCGGTTTGTCGGTGGCGCTGCGACTGGCATCCGAGGGGTATGAAGTTGTGCTGCTTGACCCCAATATGCCGGGGTCGGGCGCCTCATACGGCAATGCAGGCACAATCGCCGACTACGCAGTGATGCCCGTCGGCACGCCGGCCGTCCTGAAAGGGCTGCCCAGCCTGCTGTTCAACCCCAACTCACCGCTGGCGATCCGCCGCTCTGCCCTGCCTTCGCTCGCACCTTGGCTATTGCGATTTGCCCGGCAGTCTCTGCCGGGGCCGACCGCCCGCAATGCCCTTGCCATTGCCGCCTTGACAAGCGGCGCGGGGGGCGACTGGAACGAACTGGCCTCGGAAATCGGTGCGGAGGAGCTGCTGCAAAGGCGTGGTTGCCTTTATCTCTACCGAACTGCCGCAGAATACAGAGCGGGCGAGGCGGATATGGCCGACCGTCATGACCTAGGCATCGCGGTAGAAATGGTCCGGCCCGATGCGCTGGCCGTCATGGAACCAGGGCTGCCGCAGGTCGACGGCGGCGCGGCCTTTTTCCCGCAGGCCATATTCCTCAATGACCCCGGCCGCATGATGCTGCATCTCTCGGCGGCGGTCGAGGCCGCAGGGGTGCCGCATATCGCGGTGGCGGCGGAGCGGCTGGAGCCGGAGGCCGGAAGCGTCCTGATCCACGGCCAGGATCTGCGCCTGCGCGCCCGCACGGTGGTTTTGGCGGCCGGGGCGCACTCTCGCGCGTTGGCGGCACAAGCTGGCGATCCCGTGCCGCTGGATACCGAGCGCGGGTATCACGTCGAATGGGATATGGAAGAACTGCCCCTTTCCCGCCCGACCTGCCCGACCTCGCGCGGCTTCTACCTTTGCCCGATGGCAGGCCGGCTGCGCGCCGTCGGAACGGTCGAACTGGGCGGCCTGACTGCGCCGCCCTCACCCCACCGAATCGCGCGGCTGGTCGAAGGCGCGCGGTCGGTTTTCCCGGACCTGCCTGAGCCCGACCGCGAATGGATGGGCTTTCGCCCCTCGATGCCCGACAGTTTGCCCGTGATCGGCCCGTCGCGTCGCGGCAGCGAAGTCATCCACGCTTTTGGGCATGGCCATATTGGCGTCACACTCGCGCCGATTACCGCGCGCATCGTTGCGGACCTGGTGGCGGGAAGGCCGCCGGAACTGGACATATCGGCCTACAGGTCGGATCGGTTTTAGGGATCGCCGCACCAAGGCGATATGAAGAGGCAGGGATGACGCAGCGCGCATTGGTCACTGGGTCGGCCGGGTTCATCGGATACCACCTTTGCCAGCGGCTTCTGTCGGCAGGATGGCAGGTCATCGGATTCGATGGTCTGACCGATTACTACGATGTCGCGCTCAAGGAGCGCCGTCACGCCATGCTGAAGCAGAACCCTGCTTTCCGCGCGGTCGAAGGGCTGCTTGAAACGCCGGGTCTTGTGCGTGAGTTGGTCAAGGATGTCGAGCCCGATGTCATCGTTCATCTCGCAGCCCAAGCCGGTGTGCGCCATTCGATCGACGCGCCGCGGAGTTATGTCGATGCGAACCTGATCGGCACGTTTGAAGTCCTGGAGGCCGCCCGCGCCCACCCGCCGAAACATCTTCTGATCGCCTCGACCTCTTCGGTCTACGGGGCGAACACGAAGATGCCCTATGCAGAGACGGATGCCGCCGATCATCAGATGAGCTTCTACGCGGCCACCAAGAAGGCTTGCGAGGCGATGGCCCATTCCTATGCCCATCTCTACGGCTTGCCGACGACGATGTTCCGCTTCTTTACCGTCTATGGTCCCTGGGGCCGACCCGACATGGCGCTGTTCAAGTTCACCCGCGCGATCCTGCGGGGAGAGCCGATCGAGGTTTATAATCACGGCAACATGATGCGGGACTTTACCTTTGTCGATGACCTGGTCGAGGGGATTGTCCGGCTGGTCGGAGCCGCCCCCGAGGCCAGCGCCGGGCCGAACGACAGCCTGTCCCCTGTTGCGCCATGGCGAGTGGTCAACATCGGGAATGGGGCGCCGACAAAGCTTTTGGATTTCATCGAGGCGATCGAGGCGGCGACGGGCAGTCAGGCCGAGCGGGTCATGATGCCGATGCAGCCCGGCGACGTTCCGGCAACCTGGGCCGATGCGGAACTGATCACGGAACTGGTCGGCCCCCTGCCGAAGACGGAACTGCGCGAAGGTGTGCGGCGCTTCGTGGCGTGGTATCGTGACTACTACGCAGAGTAGGGCCTGACGGGAACGTGACGCGGCCTTCGTTTGTTCTATCTGAACTTCGGTCACCAGCGGTGCGGTTGTCATTCGAAAGGACAAGAGTTGCCCATCCCGAAAAATACTATCTGCCTGTGGTACGACAAGGATGCCGAGGCTGCGGCGCGTTTCTATGCGGAGGTCTTTCCCGACAGCAAGGTGACGGCGGTTCATCGCGCGCCGGGTGACTATCCGTCCGGCAAGCAGGGCGAAGTGCTTGTGGTGAACTTCACTGTCTGCGGCATTCCCTGCATCGGTCTTAACGGCGGACCGACGTTCAAACAGGACGAGGCGTTTTCGTTCCAGATCGCGACCGACGATCAGGAGGAAACCGACCGCTACTGGAACGCCATCGTCGGCAATGGCGGCAAGGAAAGCGAGTGCGGCTGGTGCAAGGACAAATGGGGCGTGTCCTGGCAGATCACGCCGCGTACCCTGACCGAAGCGATGCTCGCAGGTGGCGCCGAAGCCAAACGCGCCTTCGACGTGATGATGACGATGCAAAAGCTCGACGTGGCAAAGATCGACGCCGCGCGGCGGGGTTAGCAGGTCGGCGGCCCTGTCACTCAGCCACCTGCGCGGTCGCTAGCGCGAGACCATCGACAACCGCCGTGAACGCTTCGGAGCGGTGCAGTTCCGCGTTGGGGCAGACGGCCCTCGCTTCGTCAGAGATCATACCCATCAGGCTTGATCCGCCAACGAGGATGACCGAGGCCACCTCGGCGGGCTGCGTGCGGGCCATCCAGAGTGTCTGGAACATCGCCTCTTGCAGGCGGGCGCGGAAGCCGGTCAGCGCGGTGTTGAGCGAGCCGGGACTGATCGGGGCAGAGATGCCGGGTTCGATGAAACCCATGTCGATCAGGGTCGCGGCCGCGCCGCTGTTTGCGGAGATCTTGCCCGCCTCGACCGCGAAGGCGAGTTCGTGGCCAAGCTGACGCTCGATGAGCTGCGACAGCCGCGCGAGGCCCTTTGGCTCGACCGCATGGCGGAGCATGTCGGCCACGGCGCGCCGGGTTTCGGGCGTATAGACAAACGGGATTTTCGCCCATGTCGCGAGATCGGAATAGATCGCGTTCGGCACCGGCAGCAGGCCTTTGCCAAGGCTGCGCCGCAACTGCCCGCCATGGCCGAGCAGCGGCATGGCATGGGTCATCGAAACGGCATGGTCGAAGTCGGTGCCGCCCAGCCGGATACCATGGCTGGCGAGGATGTGCGGGCTGCCGCCTTCGGCCCGGAAAACGGTGAAGTCAGAGGTGCCGCCGCCGATGTCGACGATCAGCCCGATCTGGCCCGCGCGGCCAAGGCCGTGGCTGGCCAGGGCTGCGGCCTCTGGCTCGAACAGGAAGCGGATGTCGTTGAAACCGGCGGCCTTATAACAGGCGCGCAGGTCGGCCTCGGCCTGTGCGTCGCGCTCGGGGTCGGCGGTGTGGAAATGCACCGGGCGACCGGAGAGGACGCGAGGGAAGCTGCGGCCGGCCTGTGCCTCGGCTCGCGTCTTCAGGGCGATCAGAAATTCGGTGACGATCTGGGACAGCGTTCGCCGCCGCCCGGTGATCAGGCGTTGTTCGTGGAAAAGCTCGGTCCCGAGCACGCTTTTCAACGCGCGCATATAGCGGCCGTCCTCGCCAGAGATCAGCGCATCCGAGGCCGCGCTGCCGATGCGCATCGCGCCGCCATCTGAGGGGAAGAAGACGGCGGTCGGCAGCGTCTCGGCATCCGGCTCGATCATCAGACGGCGGGGTTTGCCTGCGTCAAGGACGGCCGCAGCGGTATTCGAGGTTCCGAAATCCACGGCAAGAGTGCTGTCGGCCATGGCGCGCGTCCATCCTTTTGGGGAGGGCTGCGCCTAGCCAATTTCCGGGCGGGGGGCAAGGGCGGCGGCGCTCGGCGTTCCTTCGCCGGCAGGACCTGCACGCGCAAGCCAACGTGATTGAAGGGTGTTATGCAACCTGGGTTAGAAGGACCGTGTTGCTGACAGGAGGCCAAAGATGACAGACGAACCCATGGAAAAGGCCGTGCTTCACCGCCGGGATTTCATGATTGCCTCGGCGGCCTCGATCGGGGCCGGGGCGGCGATTGTCGCGGCTGCAGGGGCGGCGGTTGCGCAGGATGCGGCTGCATCGACATCTTCCGGGACCGTGTTCACCGGCGACGTGCTGATGGGCAAGCAGGTGGTCAGTGCGCTGGACGTGAACGACCTTGAGCCGGGCAAGACGCACTATCTGTATTTTCGGGGCGTGGAGGGGCCGAGCGGGCAGCCCTGGCATGTCTCGGTGACCGTCGCGCGGGGCGCCAAGCCCGGCAAGCGGGGCGTTCTGGTCAGCGGCGTGCATGGCGACGAGATGAGCTCGATCCACACGGTTCAGACGGTGATGAACGGGCTTGATCCGGCGGCGATGTCGGGGACGGTCATGGCGGTGACGGATGTCTCACGGCCCGCGATCGAGGGGATGCAGCGCCGCTGGCCCAATTCCGGGCGGGGGATCGACCTGATCGACATGAACCGCGAATGGCCGGGGAATGAGAATGGCGCCTCGGCGGTCAGTCGGCATGCGGGGCTGGTGTTCAACCGGCTGCTGCGGCCGAATGCGGATTTCGCGATTGATTTCCACACGGGGACGACGGGTTTCGAGGTGGCTGCCTTCAACATCGGCGAGATGAATATTCCCGAGGTGAAGGCGATGATCGACCTGTATCCGGTGGATCAGGTCTATGACAATCCGGCCTATCCGGGGGTTCTGCACAACGCTTTCATTGATGCAGGAATCCCGTGTTTCACGCCCGAGATCGGTGCGGCGCGGGTGCTGGATCTTGCGATGATCGCGCTGTTCGTGGTGGGCACGGTGAACGTGCTGAAGCATCACGGCATCGTCGCGGGGGCTATGGGGCGGACGGGGCGGGATATCGAGGTGGTGGTGGGCAATTCGGCCTTTCCCATTCTGTCCACCGCTGGGGGGTTGGTCGAGTTTCTGGTGGGGCTGAACGAGAAGGTGACGGCGGGGCAGAAGGTGGCCGTTCAGCGTGACAGTTTCGGCCAAGTGGTCGCGGAATACGAAAGCGGCGTCGACGGGGTGATGACGGGTCTGCGCAGCGATGCGATGTCGGAGCCGGGCAATCCGCTGGCCTTCATTCTGTTCAACCGGCCTGCGCCGGAAGAAGATACCTATCCCGAATAGCGCCTAGCCTTCCGCAACCGGTGCCCAGATCACGTCGTCGATCCTTGGTGCGCCGGTGGCCAGCATGACCAGCCGGTCAAAGCCCATCGCGATGCCGGAGGCGGGCGGCATATGCGCAAGGGCGGCGAGGAAATCCTCGTCCAGCGGGTAGCGTTCGCCGTAGACGCGGTGTTTTTCGTCCATCTCCATCCCGAAGCGGCGGCGCTGTTCGGCGGGGTTGGTCAGTTCGCCGAAGCCGTTGGCGAGTTCAACGCCGCAAGCATAAAGCTCGAACCGTTCGGCGACGCGGGGGTCATCGGGGGTGCGGCGGGCAAGGGCGGCTTCGGCAGCGGGGTAGCGGTCGAGGAAGGTCATGCGGCCAAGCCCGAGGTTGGGTTCGACCTTTTCGACCAACACGCGCGACAGCATGTCGGACCAGGTGTCGTCGGCGGCGGCGCGGAGGCCGACGCGGATCATGGCGGCGCGCAGGGCATTCGCGTCGGGTTCGCCGTTGGCGTCGATGGTCGCCAGCAGGTCGATGCCGGCGTGGCGCTGGAAGGCCTCGGCGACGCTGAGGCGTTCGGGGGCAAGGAACGGGTCGCAGGTCTTGTCTCGGAAACGCAGGATTTTGGCCCCGGCAGTGGCGGTGGCAAGGCGCAGGAGGGTGGCGCAGTCGTCCATCAGCGCCTCGTAAGGCTCGCCCGCACGATACCATTCCAGCATGGTGAATTCGGGGCTGTGCAGTGGCCCGCGTTCACGGTTGCGCCAGACATGGGCGAAGGCGGCGATGCGGGTTTCGCCTGCGGCCAGCAGTTTCTTCATCGCGAATTCGGGCGAGGTGTGCAGGTACATCCGGCGCGAATTGGCGTCATTGCCGATGGCATCGGTCGCAAAAGCATGCAGATGCGCCTCGTTGCCGGGGCTGATCTGAAGGGCTACCGGATCGACCTCGGTAAACTCCTGCCCCGCGAACCAGTTGCGGAAGGCGGCCTGGATGCGGTTGCGCGTCACCAGCAGCGGGCGGCGGTCGGCATGGCGGGTGGCGGACCACCAGGGCGAGGGATCGGTCACTTGCAGGCTTTCATCTGGAGATTTGTAACGGGATGCGCTAAAGGCGGGCCCAAATTGCCCGTGCTGATTACGCCGGGCCTATGCAAACGACAAGGAAGCTTTCGTGAAAGTCATCGCATCGAGCCTGCGCAAAGGGAATGTCGTCGAGCTGGAAGGCAGACTTTATGCCGTTCTGACCGCTGCCAACTTTCACCCTGGCAAGGGCACTCCCGTGACTCAGGTCGACATGCGGCGCATCTCGGACGGGGTGAAGGTATCGGAACGCTGGCGCACCACCGAAATGGTGGAAAAGGCCACGGTCGACGACCGCGACTATGACTTCCTGTACGAGGATGGCGAAGGCTTCCACTTCATGGAGCCGAATACCTACGAGCAGGTGACGGTCTCGGCCGAAGTCGTGGGCGACCAGAACGTCTTTCTGACCGATGGCATCAAGGTTTCCATCAAGACCTTCGAGGGCGCCGCACTGGCTATCGAACTGCCGCAGAAGGTGGTGGTCGAGATCACCGAGACCGAGCCGGTGGTGAAGGGGCAGACGGCGTCTTCGTCCTACAAGCCTGCCATCTGTTCCAACGGTATCCGGGTCATGGTGCCGCCGCATATCGGCGCAGGCACCAAGATCGTCATCAACACCGACGATTATTCCTACGTCGAGCGGGCCAAGGGCTGATCCGTTTCCTGAGACGCTGGCGCTGGCTGCTACTTGCCGGTGCGCTGGTTCTGGCCGGGGTGCTGTCGTGGCACATCCGGGTGGTGCCCTACGTCTATCATCGCGCGGTGATGTGGCTGCACCCCGAGCAGCGTGACAGCGCCATCTGGCTGCCCGACTATCGCGCCGATTTGAATGGCATGAAGATCGAGGGGCTGACCGAGAACGTCTCGGGCCTGACGTTCAACCCCGAAACGGGGACGCTGTTTACCGTCATCAACCGGCCGCCGCAGGTGGCGGAGTTGACCACGGATGGCAAGCTGCTGCGCATCTTGCCGGTCAATGGCGCGCGCGACCCCGAGGGGATCACCCATGTCGAGGGCGATCTGTATGTCATCGCGGATGAGGCCGATCAGCGGTTGGCTTGGGTGCATATCGACGCGCTGACGCAGGAGATCGCCCTGGAGGGCGCGCCCAGCTTGTCGCTGAATCTGGGGGCGCTGCACAATCTTGGGTTCGAGGGCGTTTCCTGGGATTCGAAGAACGACGACCTGCTGATCGTGCAAGAGGCGCTGCCGCTGCGAGTGATGATCCTGTCGGGCCTGAAAGAGGTCATCGAGGGCGGTCCGATGAAGGTGGATATCCGCGACTGGACCGCCTCGAACGCCTCGACATTGTTCATGCGCGATCTGTCCTCGCTGACTTTGCATGAGCCGACCGGGCATGTGCTGCTGCTGAGCCACATGTCACAGATGATCGTAGAATATGCGGCGGACGGCAGGCCGGTCAGCATGATGACCCTGCCGGGCGTGCCGCAGGCGGAGGGGATCGCAGTGGGCGCGAAGGGCGAAATCTTTGTCGTGTCCGAGCCGAACCTATTCTACCGCTTTGTGCGCCAGACGCCGCCGCATTGGTTGGCGAGCGGTAGGTAGAGACAACCCTTTGTCCGGGCGGGACCAGAAACGCGATCCGCGTTTCCCCGCCCGCAGCGCAACCTCTCTCCAAGACCATTCGTGCCGAGAGACGGCAGAGGCCAGTACCTGCCCCGGCGGGTGCGAAGCGCCCGCCCGCCCTTGGCGGGGCAGGCGCTGACCGGTGGCTTTGGGCCACCGGCCGTCTGTAACTCGGATCGCACCGCATGGCGAAGGCGATGGCCTTCGCCAAGGGAGAGCCGAGGACTATCGCTAGTTCAACGGCCCGCCCGCTCCGAAAAGCTCCGCAAAAAGCCCGTCGCGCGCAACAAGGCCGGGGCGTTCCTCCGGGCGGTAGTCAAAGGTGACGAGGCGAGTGAAGACAACGCTGCGTCCGTCCTTTTCGGCCCAACCCACATACCAGCCAAACCGGCTGTCTTTCAGCAGCTTCCCGTCCGGCCCCAAGGGTGTGCCAGAGCCGGTCTTGCCGAAAACACGCCAGCCATTTGGCCGTTCCTCGAACTCGATGATCTTGGCGGTATTCGCGACCGCTTCCGGGGTGACGGGCAACTTGCCCTCGATCATGCGGGCCAAGAAGGCCATCTGTTCATCCGGGGAAATCTGCAAGGAAGAACTGAGCCAGGAATGGGTCAGCCCGTTGTCCTTGCCCTTGTCGCCCGAGATATCCTTGTTGCCATAGTCGAAACCATCGACATAAGCCGCGAACCGTTCCATCCCAAGCCGCAGCGTGATCTGCTGCGAATACCAGACAACCGAGTTCTGCATCCAGCTTGCCGGCGTCTGCGCCTGCCGCCATGCCGGAATCCAGTCCGAGTAGCCTTCCTTGAACGGCCATTCCGGCTTATTGGGCGAGGTCAGGATACCGGCGTCAAAGCCCATCAGGCTGATCGGGATCTTGAAGGTAGAGGCGGGCGACACCCGCCCCTCACAATCGCCTTCGCGCAGCAGGGGTTCGCCTGCCCCAACCTCGAAGGCGACGCTGCAGATCACCTTCTCGGCTGCGGCGGCAGACAGACCGAACGCCAACAACGCGGCCAGAGTGGCAGCAATAAGTTTCATTCCTCTCATAAGGTTAAAGCATGCCCGGCACGACCTGATCGGGCGGGCGGTGACCGTCGGCGAAGGTCTTGATGTTCAAAATCACCTTCTCACCCATCTCGACCCGGCCTTCGATCGTGGCCGATCCCATGTGAGGCAAGAGCACGACATTCGGCAATTCGCGCAGGCGCGGGTTGATGTCGTGGCGTTTCTCGAAGACGTCCAGCCCTGCCCCCGCCAGCTCGCCCGCGCGCAGGCCTCTGGTCAGCGCGTTCTCGTCGATGACCTCACCACGCGAGGTGTTCACGATGACGGCAGAGGGTTTCATGAGCTTTAGCCGCCGCGCATTCATCAGGTGAAAGGTCGAAGGCGTATGCGGGCAGTTGATCGACAGGATGTCCATGCGGGCGACCATCTGGTCCAGGCTTTCCCAATAGGTCGCCTCAACCTCTGCCTCGACCTCGGGGCGCAGGCGCTTGCGGTTGTGATAGTGGATCTGCATGCCGAAGGCCCGCGCGCGGCGGGCAACGGCAAGACCGATGCGCCCCATGCCGAGAATCCCCAGACGCCGCCCCGACAGCCTGCCTCCCAGATGCGCCATGGGAGACCAGCCCTTCCACAGCCCTTCCTGCATCTCGGCCAGACCCTCGGGGATGCGCCGCGTCACGGCCAGAATCAAGGCCAGCACCATATCCGCCGTATCCTCGGTCAGAACGCCGGGCGTGTTCGAGATCAGGATACCGCGTTGGCGGGCGGTGCCGACATCGATGTGATCGACGCCCGAGCCATAGTTCGCGATCAGCTTCAGCTTGTCGCCTGCCTGCGCCAGAAGTCCAGCATCGATCTGGTCGGTGATCGTCGGCACCAGCACGTCGGCCCGGCGCATGGCCGATGAAAGCTCATCCCGCGTCATCGCCGTGTCGGGGTCACGCAGTTCGACGTCGAAAAGCTCTTTCATCCGCGTCTCGACCACATCCGGCAAGCGTCGCGTCACGACAACACTCAAGCGTGCTGCGGGCATCCGTTCTCTCCCTTGCGCTTCCAAATCGCGCGTCTTGGTGGCAAGGTGACGCCAAGCGAGGCAGTTCACAAGCCCGCAAGAGGCAGCATCGGCAGCGCCCGGAATTAGGGCGAGACAGGCAGGATGACATGACGAACGTCCGGTGGATCGCGATTGCGGTCGCAACCGCTTTGGCGGTTTCCATGGCTGTCGCCGAAGAGGCGAAGCTTGTACCCGAGCCGCAGGATGTGGTCCCCCTGGCCTCACCGCCAGAGACCGCGCCGGCCAAGAAAGTGGTGCCGCGCGACCCGAACGTGGGCAGCGTCACCAACATGCCCCTGCCCCGCTTCGTCTCGCTGAAGACAAACGAGGGTAATGCGCGGCGCGGGCCGGGGTTGACGCACCGCATCGACTGGGTGTTCACCCGCGCGGGCATGCCCCTGATGATCACCGCCGAGTTCGAGAACTGGCGGCGCGTCCAGGACAGCGAGGGTATGGGTGGCTGGATCAACTACGTGCTTCTGTCCGGCGTCCGCACGGCGCTGGTGACACAGGACATGGCCGAGTTCCGCAACCTGCCCGATCCGAATGCCGCCGTGTCCTTCCAGGCGGAAATGGGCGTGGTAGGCCGCATCCTGTCCTGCGAGCCGAACTGGTGCCGGATGTCGGTCGATGGCAATCGCGGCTGGGTGCTGCGCAGCGCGATCTGGGGCGTGGCCCCCGGCGAGATCATCGACTAAGACTTGCGAGTCGCTCTCGCTTGCGACTGGCAGGGAGGCTGCGCTAGGGCAAGCCAAGTTCCGGAGCTTGGCCCATGGCGATTCCTGCATCCACTACAAGGTTAAACCTGTCGGCGAGCTTTGCCTCGGTTTCCGTCGCGCTGATCCTTGTTCTGTTGAAGCTTTGGGCATTGAGCGAGACCGGTGCGCTGTCCGTCGCCGCCTCGCTGGCGGATTCAGCGATGGACCTGATGGTGTCCGTGGGCGCCATGGCCGCGATCTTTTACGCGGCGCGTCCGCCGGATGAGGATCACGCTTTCGGCCATACCTCGGCCGAAGATATCGCGGCGCTGGGTCAGGCGATCTTCATCATCGTTTCCGCCGGGGTGATCACAGTTGCAGCGGTGATGCGCCTGCTCGCGCCCGAACCGCATGCGCTGATGCAGGAGGGTCGCGGGATGGCGGTGATGGCCGTGTCCATCGTGCTGACCATCGCGCTGGTCCTGTGGCAGGGCCGGGTCGCGCGGATGACGGGCAACCGCGTGGTGCAGGCCGACCGGCTGCATTACCTGGGCGACCTTATCCCGAACATCGGGGCGATCATCTCGCTATGGGCGGCGGTGCGCTATGGGTTATACCAAATCGACGCGGTGGTGGCGCTTGGTGCCGCCGGTATCCTCGTCGCCGGGGCGGTCAGGATCGGCAAGCAGGCCTTCGATGCGCTGATGGATCGCAGGGCTGACCCCAATGTCATTGCCGGGATCGAGCGCATCGCCTCCGCCTGGCCCGGCGTGCGCGGTTTCCACGACCTCAAGACGCGGACCGCCGGCAGCCGCGTCTTCGTGAACCTGCACATCGAGTTGGACGGCGACCAGCCGCTGCGTGAGGCACATGACATCGGTGCTGCGCTGCGCCGTGCAATCCTTGATGCCTATCCGCAGACCGATGTGATCATCCACAAGGACGTGGCGCGAAGCTGACCCCCTGCTTCTTCTTGGTCTAAATACCCAACGGGGGTGCGGGGGTGTGAAACCCCCGCTGCCCGCTCTCCGCCTCACGCCGCATCCAGCAGCCCGCGCCCTTTCAGCAACGCCTCGACGCCCGGCATCCGGCCCCGGAAGGCGGTATAGAGCGCGTCCGCCTCTTGCGAGCCGCCTGCCGACAGGATGAACTTTTCCAGCTTCTGCGCCACCTCGGGGTCGAAGGCGTTGCCCGCCTCCTCAAATGCCTCGAAGGCGTCGGCGTCCATCACTTCGGACCACATGTAACTGTAGTAACCTGAGGAATAGCCGTCGCCGGAAAAGACATGGGCAAAATGCGGCGTGGCGTGGCGCATGCGGATGGCGTGGGGCATGCCGATGGCGGCCAGAACCTCGGCCTCTTTCGCGACCGGGTCGGTGGCGGGCGCGCCTTCGTGGAAGGCGAGGTCGACGAGGGCTGAGGCCACGTATTCCACGGTGGCAAAGCCCTGATCGTAGGTGCCGGCGGCCAGCAGGCGGTCCAGCATGTCGGCGGGCATCGCCTCGCCCGTCGCCACATGGCGGGCGTGGGTCCGCAGTACTTCGGGCACTTCCAGCCAGTGTTCGTAAAGCTGACTGGGCAGTTCCACGAAATCGCGGGCGACCGAGGTGCCGGAGATGAAGTTGTAGGTCACATCGCTGAGCATCTGGTGCAGGGCGTGGCCGAATTCGTGGAACAGCGTGCGGGCGTCGTCGTAGGAGAGCAGCGCCGGATCGCCCTTGGCGAAATTGCAGACGTTCAGCACGACCGGACTGACGTCGCCCCCCAGCTTGCGCTGGCTGCGGAAGGCCGAACACCAGGCGCCGGAGCGTTTCGAGCCGCGGGCGAAGTAGTCGCCGATGAAGACGGCGATGTGGCGGCCGTTGCGGGTCACGTCCCAGGCGCGGGCGTCGGGGTGGTAGAGCGGCACGTTCAGCGGCGTGAAGTCCAGCCCGAACAGGCGGTGCGCGCAGTCGAAGGAGGCCTTTATCATTGCGTCGAGCGAGAGGTAGGGCTTTAGCGCCGCCTCATCGAGGTCATGCTCGGCCTTGCGGCGTTTTTCCGAGTAATAGCGCCAGTCCCAGGGTTCCAACTCGCCGTTGATCCCCTCGGAGTGCATCATGCCCTCCAGCACTTCGGCATCGGCCAGTGCCTTGGCCCGCGCGGGTTTCCAGACGCGCATTAGCAGGTCGCGGACGGCGACCGGATTGCGGGCCATCTCGGTTTCCAGCTTGTAAGAGGCGAAGTCGGGGTAGCCGAGCAGCTTTGCCCGTTCCTGCCGGAGGCTAAGGGTTTCGGCGGCGATGGCGCGGTTGTCATTGGCATTGCCGTTGGCCCCCCGCGCGATCCAGGCGAGGTAGGCCTGGCGGCGGATATTGCGGCGGGACGAGAATTGCAGGAAGGGCACGATCAGCGAGCGGTTGAGGGTCAGGACATGGCCGGTCTTGCCCCGCTCGGTCGCGGCGGCGCGCAGGCCGTCGATGACGAAATCGGGCAGGCCTGCGAGGTCATCCTCGCTCAGGTCCAGCGACCATTCGCGCTCATCGGCCAGCAGGTTCTGGGTGAAAGCGGTGCCAAGGACGGCGAGACGGCTTTTGACCTCGGTCATCCGGGCGGATTCCGCGCCGTCAAGCTGGGCGCCTGCGCGCACGAACATGCGGCGGTAGAGCATCAGGACGCGCATCTGCTCCGGCGTCAGGCCGAGGCTGTCGCGCTTTGTCCAGAGGGTGTCGATGCGGGCGAAGAGCGGGCGGTTGTTGGTGACTTCGGACGAGAAGGCCGAGAGTTTCGGGGCGAGGTCGCGCTGAAGGGCCTCGCGCGCGGGGGTGCTGTCGGCGGAGGCGAGGTTGAAGAAGACGCCCGAGGCGCGGTCGAGCGTGGATTCGGCCTGTTCCATGGCCTCGATGGTATTGGCGAAGGTCGGGGATTCGGGGTTGCCAGCGATGGAGGTAATGGCCGCGCGTGCCTCGGCCAGGCCTGCGTCGAAGGCAGGGGCGAAGTCTTCGTCCTTCACGTCCGCGAAGGGGGGCAGTTCAAAGGGGGTGTTCCAGGGGGAAAGAAGCGGGTTCGTCATGCGGAAGGTCTCCTTTGCCGCTCAAGCTAGGGGCGCGGGGGTGGAAGGTCCAGTGTGGGGGAGAAAGCGGACGCGGATTACCGCGCTGTGTTTGGCGAAGGCAGGTGACTTCGCCATGCGATGCCATTGGAGTTGCACCCGGCCGTGGCCCCCAAGGCCGCGGGTCGCGTTTCTGATCACGCCCGGTCCGGCGATTGGGAGGGGGCCTTCGCCAAAGGTGAGTGGATCCTTACCTCTCGCCCGTCTTGCGCAGGCGCATCTCAAGGCGCCGCAGCAGCAGCGACAGGGTAATCGTCATGGTCAGGTAGATCAGCGCGACTACATTGTAGGTCTCGAAATAGCGAAAGTTGGCCGCCGCCGTGACCTTGCCAAGCTGCGTCACATCGGTGACGCCAAGAACAGAGACCAGACTTGAGTCCTTCACCATCGCCACAAGATCATTGCCATAGGGTGGCAGGATGGTGCGAAAGGCCTGCGGCGCCACGATCAGGCGGAACCGCTGCCAGCCGTTCAGGCCCAGCGATTTCGCCGCCTCGATCTGGCCCGCGCTGACGGACTGGATACCGGCGCGGAAGATCTCGGACAGGAAGGCGGAATAGGCGATGGTCAGCGCAATGACCGCGCGCCAGAGCAGGGAAAAATCGCGCGTCCGCCAAGGGTTTATCCCAAGCGGCTCGGTCAGCCAGTTCCAGGCGTAGACGATGCCAGGCGCCAGAACGAAGGCCACATAGAGCAGCAGCACGATCATCGGCACGCCGCGCACGATCTCGACGTAAAGGCGCGCGACCTGCCGCAGCACGATCCAGCGCGACTGCGCCGCAAGCGCCAGCCCCAGCCCGACGGCCGAGGCCAGCGCAAAAGCAACGACCGTCACGAAGATGGTGATGCCGATGCCCTTGGAAAGCGTCGCCAGCACCTGAGAATAGATGCCGTCATTGATGACCTGCCAGAACAGGACGGCGCCGATGATGGCCAGCAGAACCAGCCACCAGGGAAAATCGCCATCCGGCTCTCTGCGGCCGATCATTGGGGCAGTCAGCGCTGATTACTGGCCCATCTTGAAGTCGAGGAACCACTTCTTGTTCAGTGCATCAAGCGTGCCATCGGCCTTCATCGCTTCGATCCCCGCATTGATCGGCGCAACAAGCTCTGATCCTTTTGGGAAGATGAAGCCGAAATCCTCGACCCCCAGTTTCTCGCCCACGATCTTCAGCGCGCCGTCGGAGGCCGCGACATAGCCTGCACCGGCGGTGCCGTCGGTCAGGACGAGATCGACGTCCCCCGTGCGAAGCGCCTGCACGGTCGCACCGAAGGTTTCGAAAAGCTTGATACGGGGATTCGCCTCATTCCCGTCCAGCACCTCATAGACCGAGGTATAGAAAGGCGTCGTGCCGGGTTGCGCCGCGATCAGGAGGTCGGGATTGGCACCAAAGGTCTTGGCATCCGTAAAGCGGGTCTCGTCGCCGCGCACCAACATGACCATTTCGGAGCGCATGTAGGGTTCCGAGAAATCGACCTTTTCCTTGCGATCGTCGCGGATGGTGATGCCGGTCATTCCGATGTCGAACTGACCTTCAGATACCGCCGGGATCATCGCGTCCCAACTGATGTTTTCGTATTTCACCTTGAAATTCAGACGCTTGGCCAGGTCATCAATAGCATCGTACTCCCAACCGATAGCCTTGCCCGATGCCTGATCGATGAACTGCAGCGGAGGATAGGCGTTCTCAGTCACCACTGTAACCTCTTTTCCCTGAAGGTCGGGCAGGCCCTGAGCCAAGGCCGAAGTCGCAAGCGAAAGGGCGAGAGCCGCAAGGGCAGTGGTCAGCTTCATCTGGTAACTCCCTGAAGGATAGATGTCCGGATTTTGCCGCAGACTAGGATGCACCCGCCCGCGCTGTCCAGTCAGGCCGGATGGTCGGAGCCACAGACAGGACAATCGACGCGTTTGCGGGTGTGGATCAGACGGCTTTCGCCATGAAGGCCGTCGAACAGCAGAAGCTTGCCGCGCAGCCCCTCGCCCGCGCCGGTTATCTGCTTCACCGCCTCCAGTGCCATCATTGAGCCAAGAACGCCGGGGAGCGGGCCCGCCACCCCAGCCTCGGCGCAGGTGGGCACCATGCCGGGTGCGGGGCGGGTCGGAAAAACGCATTCGTAGCAGGGTCCGCCGTGGGCGGGATCGTAGAGGCTCAGTTGGCCTTCCCACTGGGTGATCGCTGCGGCGATCAGCGGCTTTTGCGCGGCGACGGCCGCCCGATTGGCCAGATAACGCGTGTCGAAATTGTCCGTCCCGTCGAGGACCAAGTCGTATCCGGCGAAGAGTTCGGGCGCGATCGCCTCATCAAGGCGGCGAGTGTAGGTGCGGATGTCGACAAAGGGGTTCAGCGCCCGCATCGCCTCTGCCGCAGACTGGACCTTGGTCATACCGATGCGGGCGTCGGCGTGGATGATCTGGCGCTGAAGGTTCGAACTGTCCACGGTGTCGTCATCGATCACTCCGATCCGGCCCACGCCTGCGGCGGCGAGGTAAAGCAGCGACGGCGCGCCAAGGCCGCCTGCGCCGATGACCAGAACCTTTGCATCCTTTAGCCGCCGTTGGCCGGGGCCGCCGATCTCTCGCAGCAGGATGTGGCGGGAGTAGCGGTCGAGTTCGGCGGGGGTGAAGGCCGCGCCGGGCGTGGAATCCGGCTGGATCTTTGGTTGCGCGCGGCGCTTGAGCGCGGAAAGGCCCAGCGCATAGCCAGCGACGAGTGCTACGATCAGGCCGACGGCAAGCCAGACCTGCGCAGAACCGCCGGTGGCCTCTCGCAGCGGGTGGCCTTCGCGGAGCAACAGTTGCTCGACAATCACCGCCAGCCAGAGAATACCGATCAGGATCAGCCGCTGGCGCACAGGCGCCTTCATCCGGATGCCGATACCCCAGATCACCGCAGCAAGGCAGAGGACAAGCACCATGTCAGCGCCGGCCGGTCGACCCGAAGCCGCCTTCGCCGCGATGGGTGGCGCCCATGGCGTCAACTTCCGCAAAGTCGGCCTGGATCACCGGGGCCACGATCAGCTGCGCGATCCGGTCGCCGTGGTGGATCGTGTAGGGCTCGGACCCGAAGTTGATCATCAGGACACCCAGCGGTCCGCGATAATCGCTGTCGATGGTGCCGGGGGTGTTGGGCAGGCTGAGGCCATGTTTCAGCGCCAGACCGGAGCGTGGGCGGATCTGCACCTCGTATCCCTGGGGGATCTCTATCTTGAGGCCGGTCGGCACGATGGCGCGGTGCATGCTGTCGAGGATGAAGCCCGTATCCCGATCCTCGGGCCGCAGGTTGGCGCGGACGTCGGCACCGGCGGAACCAGCGGTCTCATAGGCCGGCAGCGCGATGGAGCGGTCTGCCCAATCTTCCCAGAGGTAGCCGATCACGACCCTCATGCCAGCGTCTCGGCGATGCGGCGGGCAAGTTTTTGCGCGACGGCATCCTTCGACATGCGATCCCAGACCTCCATCCCGCTTTCGGTGATCAGCGTCACGGCATTCTCGGTGCCGCCCATGATGCCGGTCTCTGGCCGAACGTCGTTGGCGACGATCCAGTCGCAGCCCTTTGCCGCACGTTTGGCACTGGCATGGGCAAGGACGTCATCGGTTTCAGCTGCGAAACCCACGACGAGCTTGGGGCGTGGTTTGCCCTTGGCGATGGTGGCGAGGATGTCGGGATTCTCGGCGAAGCTCAGCGCGGGTGGCCTTCTGTCCGCGCCCTTCTTGATCTTACTGGCGCTCTCGTTCGCCACGCGCCAGTCGGCGACGGCGGCGGCAAAGACCGCGGCATCGGCGGGAAGGGCAGTCTGCGCGGCGGCAAGCATCTGCTGGGCGGTTTCGACCCGGATCACTTCGACGCCAGTGGGCGGCGGCACGGTCGCAGGTCCCGTGACGAAAGTGACGCGCGCGCCAAGGTCGGCCAAAGCACGGGCCAGCGCGGCGCCTTGCGCGCCCGAGGAACGGTTGGCGATGTAGCGCACGGGGTCGATCGGCTCATACGTCGGGCCGGAGGTCACGAGGACGTGTCGCCCCTTCAGCGGACCGTCGCCAAGCGCGGCCTCGACTGCGGCAACGATCTCCAGCGGCTCCGAGAGGCGGCCCGGGCCGTATTCGCCGCAGGCCATGTCGCCTTCGTTCGGGCCGACGAGCAGAACGCCGTCGCCCCGTAGCGTCGCAAGGTTGCGCTGAGTTGCCGGATGGGTCCACATGCGCACGTTCATCGCCGGGGCGGCGAGCACGCGGGTGTCTGTGGCCAGCAGCAGGGTCGAGGCGAGGTCGTCGGCCCTGCCCTGCGCCATCTTGGCGAGCAGGTCGGCGGTTGCGGGGGCGACGACGATCAGGTCGGCGACGCGGCTTAGCTGGATATGGCCCATCTCGGCCTCGTCGGTCAGATCGAAGAGGTCGGTATAGACCTTTTCGCCCGCCAGCGCGGAAACCGACAAAGGCGTGACGAACTCCGCGCCCGATCTGGTCAGGACCGGGGTCACCGCCGCGCCGCGCTCTTTCAGGCGGCGGATCAGGTCCAGCGCCTTGTAGGCCGCGATGCCGCCGCCGATCACCAGCAGAATTCTTTTGCCTGTCAGCACGTCGGCCTCTTTCGCCAGAGCTTCCGCAACAGCTTTAGGATGCCGGGGTTCCGAACTCAATCGCCCCAAAGGTCAGAAGGCGAAGCGAGAGGATCGCATCTGCCCGAGGAACATCGCGCGGCGCCACAGCCACAGCGGCCTGTTCAGCCGCCGTCTGTATTGCAGATGTTTGCGTCGGTGCTGATGCGCAAGGGTGGCCGCGCGAGTGCTGTCGGGAACGGGCAGATAGGGCAGCAGTTCGGGGTTGGCCTGTACAAGCTTGCGATAACCGGGCAGGAAGCGGTCGCCCCATGGCCCGGCTTCGTAAAGCCAAGGTTTCGGCGCACCCGTGAAATGCAGGATCGCGATGCGCGCGTCGTCCTGCAGGTCGAAGTGGGTGTATTCGGTGTGGAAGTTGTAGGCGGGCGAGAGAACTTCCTGCCGGTCGGCGAAGACGGCGTTGAGCGCGCTTTGATCGTGGTAGCGGCAATGCTCGGAGTGAGAAAGGAAGAATGCCAGTGCGCGCGGGAACATCTCGTCCAGCGTCTCGCGCGTGCAGGCGAGCACGCCCGCGTTGAAATAGCTTCGCAGCGAACGGACGCCTATGCCGTTTAGGTAACTGGCGGGAAAGAGCTTTTCCCGCTCGAAACTCATCCAACCGGAGTTCTGGGCGGCCGCGATATATCCGGGCCGGACGCAGTGGCGGACCAACGGACGGATATCGCCCACGATCTGCGTATCGCCGTCGAGGTAGACGATGTGGCGAAAGCGGCTGTCGAGGATGCCGGGCAGGCAAAGGCGGGCCAGCGAGGCGGGCGTGACGTGGTTCTTTCTGAATTTCGTGTCGGGCGGCAGGGTCAGGTCGGGGATGCGCCCTGCCCTGAGGCCAAGCCGCGCGAGGATCCGGCTCACCTGATCGACCTCGTCATCCGGCAGGCCGACGAGAAAGAGCAGCACCTCGGCCAGACCTTCCGGCACCACCTGATCGCGGACCTGGACCGCCGAAACGATTGTCGGCACCAGGAAATCCCTGTCGGTCACATAGGCAACGGCGCGATCCGTCACTGCTTTCACCCTGGCTGCAAGCGCCCCGAAGGTGTCGCAGCCGGGGCGTCATCCCGGCGTCAGCCGAGTAGCACCCGGATTTCTGGCGAGTTCGCGGTCAGCGAACGGCGCATCTTGGCAAAGGCGGCTGCCTCCAACTGGCGCACCCGCTCTTTCGACAGACCCAGTTCGGCACCAAGGCTTTCCAGTGTCCGCGCATCGTCGCGCAGCTTGCGTTCTGTGACGATGAAACGCTCGCGCTGATTGAGACCTTGCATCGCCTTTACCAGCCAACTGCGAAGATGCGCGGCATCATGCGCCTGTTCGACCCGAAGCTCGGCCTGATCGTTGTCATCCTCCAGCGCGTCGATCCATTCGCGGCCTTCGTCATCTGTCGATTGCGAGGCGTTCAGCGAATAGTCCGAACCTGACAGTCGCCCCTCCATCATCTCGACATCGGCCAGCGGCACACCGACCTCGGAGGCGATCATCTGGCGCAGTTGATGGGCATCGAGCGTCTGGCCATTCTGCGCCGCCTCTCGTTCCAGCTTTGCCTGAACGCGGCGAAGGTTGAAAAACAGCGCCTTCTGGCTTGAGGTCGAGCCGGTGCGCACCATGGACCAGTTTCGCATTACGTAGTCCTGGATCGAGGCCTTGATCCACCAAACGGCATAGGTCGAAAAGCGCACGCCGCGATCGGGGTCGAACTTGTCGGCCGCCTTCATCAGGCCAAGGCTGGCCTCCTGGATCAGGTCGTTCATCGGCGCGCCATAGCGACGGAACTTTGCGGCCATCGAGATTGCCAGCCGCATATAGGCAGTGATCAGCCGATGCAGCGCCTGTTCATCGCGCCTGTCGCGCCAGGCATAGGCCAGACGCAACTCGGTTTCTGCGTCCAGAAGCTCGGCCCTCATCGCTTGGCGCGAGATGATTTGGTCGGTATATGCGTCGAATGCCATTCTACACTCCCCGCGGACGAACAAATTTGTCTCAACTTTACGAGGCAAACGCATGACAGGTTCAAAAGTTTCATCGCCGGGGTGGAGTAAATCCTGCGTGACCGGCGGTGCACGGTCGGGCAAGTCGGCATTTGCCGAAAAATTGGTCAGGATGACGGGCCGGCCCCTTGTTTATATCGCGACAGCCGAGGCAAGGGATAGCGAAATGCGCGACCGCATTTCGCAGCACCGCGCGATGCGCGGCGATGGCTGGCAAACGGTCGAAGCGCCGCTTGATCTGGCGGGCGCGCTGGCGCGGGTTCCGGCGGACAGCGCGGTGCTGGTCGATTGTGTGACGCTGTGGCTGACGAACCATCTGCTGGCAGGTCATGACCTTGATGCAGAGCGCGGACGAATTTTGTCGGCGCTTGCCGCCTGCCGCGCGCCGGTCGCTGTCGTGACCAATGAGGTCGGCTGGGGCATCGTGCCAGAGAACGCGCTGGCGAGGCAATTCCGCGATGCGCAGGGGCGGCTGAACCAGGCGCTGGCCGCGCAGGCCGATCTGGCGGTCGCGGTGATCGCCGGACTGCCGCTGGCGCTGAAGGGCACGATACCCGCCGGTGTCGCGTGACACGGTTCTGGTGGGTCCGCCACGGGCCGACGCATCAGAAAAGCTTTACCGGCTGGCGCGATGTTCCGGCGGATTTGTCCGACCACGCGGCCATCGCGCGGCTGGATGCCTTTTTGCCCGCAGGGGCCTTGCTGATCTCCTCGGACCTTTCGCGAGCGGTTGCGACCGCGGATGCGATCGGCAAAGGGCGAAAGCGTTTGGCCCATGACGCAGACTTGCGCGAGTTTCACTTCGGCGACTGGGACGGCAAGGGTTTTGACGAGGTTGCCGCCAGCCATCCCGAACTCAGCCGGATTTATTGGGAACAGCCCGGCGATGCCGCCCCGCCGGGAGGCGAAAGCTGGAATGCCGCCGCAGCGCGCATTGCATCAGCAGTCGCGCGGTTGTCCCTGGACCATCCGGGGCGGGACATCATCGTCGTGGCACATATGGGCTCGATCCTGACCCAGGTGCAGGCGGCACGGGGAATTGCCGCCGCCGAGGCGCTGTCGCAACCCATAGACCCGCTATCGGTGACGCGGATCGACTTCGAACCCCGCCCGATACTGGTGCAGGTCAACCATCGTCCCTGATCACTTCACGTGATGGCAAAGCGCAGAAATGATCATTTTCCCGCATGGCACATTCCCGCTAGTTTCCCAGCGATATTGCTGAAAGGGCAGCCAGAATGACCTATGATCTCGCCATCGGGGACCGCGCCTATTCCAGTTGGTCCTTGCGCGGCTGGCTGCCGTTCGATGCTTTCGGCCTTCCCGTCCGAACCCGGATCGCACGGCTTTACACCGATGAGTTGCCCAAACTCCTGGAGGACTTCTATCCCGCCCGCACCGTTCCGGCGATGCGGACGTCGGATGGAACCGTGATCTGCGAAAGCCTCGCCATTGCCGAGGAACTGGCCAGCCGCCACCCCGAAGCGCATATCTGGCCGGTCGATCCCAAGGCGCGTGCCGTCGCGCGCGTGCTGGCCGCCGAGATGCACGCAGGCTTTGTCGCTCTGCGAAGCCATTGTCCTATGAACCTGCGGGTCAGCTACACTGACTGTGCGCCGCCCGAGGCCGTGCTGAAAGATCTGGAACGGTTGGAACAGCTCTGGGCCTGGGCGCGGCGCGAGACAAGCGCGAAGGGCGACTGGCTGTGCGGCGACTACTCGGCGGCGGATGTGTTCTTTGCACCGGTGGCAAGCCGCATCGCGACCTACAACCTGCCCGTCGGGGCCGAGGCCATGGCCTATGTCGCGGCGCATCTGGCGCATCCGTCGTTCCGCCGCTGGCGCGCGATGGGCATGGTCGATGGCGCCGATCAGGATTTCTACCGCCGCGATTATCCCCGCAGGCCCTGGCCCGGCCCGGTGCCGCTGTCTGCCCGTGCGGTCGAGGCCGGGCCATCGGTGAATGACGCCTGCCCCTACTCGGGCAAGCCCGTCACGCATTTCTTGGAAAGCGACGCACGCATCTTCGGCTTTTGCAACGCCTTCTGCCGGGACAAGACAGTGGCCGACCCCGAAGCCTGGCCAAAGTTCGTGGCGATTTACCAATCGTAAACCAATTCGCCCTTACCCGTTAACGATGGTGAACGGGGACGGGTGAATGGTCGCGCGGGCTTTGACGGTGGCCTTCGAAGGGGTCGAGGCGCGGCTGGTCGAGGTGCAATGCGCCGTCACCCCCGGTTTGCCGGGTTTCACCATCGTCGGCCTGCCGGATAAGGCGGTATCCGAGGCGCGCGAAAGGGTGCGTGCGGCTCTGGCGGCGATGTCCATTGCACTGCCGTCAAAGCGGATCACGGTGAACCTTTCGCCCGCCGACCTGCCGAAAGAGGGTTCCCACTTCGATCTGCCGGTCGCGCTCGCGCTGCTGGCCGCACTGGAAATCGTGCCGAAGGATGCGGTCGAGGCAACGGTGGCGCTAGGTGAGTTGTCTCTGGACGGATCGCTGGTGGCCGTCATCGGCGCGCTGCCTGCGGCAATGGCGGCAGCCGAGGCCGATTGCGTGCTGCTTTGCCCCCGCGCCTGCGGCCCCGAGGCGGCCTGGGTCGGGGCGACGCAGGTCATCGCTGCATCCTCGCTGGGCGAAGTCGTGCGTCATTACACCGGCCAGTCGCCGCTGGCCCCGGCAGAGGCGGGCGAGGTCACGCGTGCGCCTGCGGGTCGCGACCTGCGCGACGTCAAGGGGCAGGAACGCGCCAAACGCGCGCTGGAGATCGCCGCGGCGGGGCGGCATCATGTGTTGATGGTTGGCTCACCCGGGTCGGGCAAGTCGATGCTGGCCGCACGCCTGCCGGGCATCCTGCCGGATCTTTCGGCGGCGGAGGCGCTGGAAACCTCGATGATCCATTCGCTCGCCGGGCTTCTGGGCGAAGGCGGCATCTCGCGCACCCGTCCCTTCCGCGAGCCGCACCATACCGCCTCGATGGCGGCCATCGTCGGTGGCGGCAAGGGCGCGAAACCGGGTGAGATCAGCCTTGCACATAACGGCGTGCTGTTCATGGACGAGTTTCCCGAATATGCGCGCAACGTCCTGGAAACGCTGCGCCAACCGATCGAAACGGGCGAGGTCGTCGTTTCTCGCGCCAATGCCCATGTGCGCTATCCCTGCCGCTTCCTGCTGGTTGCCGCTGCCAACCCCTGCAAATGCGGCTACCTCTCCGATCCGGGCCGCGCCTGCACACGGGCGCCGATCTGTGGCGGTGATTACCTGGGCCGCATCTCGGGTCCGCTGATGGACCGTTTCGACCTGCGGATCGAGGTGCCGCCAGTGGCCTATACCGACCTCGACCTGCCGCCCTCGGGGGACAGCTCGCCCCAGGTGGCGGCCCGGGTTTCGCGCGCGCGGGAACGGCAGGCGCGGCGGTTTGCCGATTACCCTGAACTGCGTGTGAACGCGGATGCCGAAGGCGCGCTGCTGGAAGAGATCGCGACTCCGGATGCCGAGGGGCGAGCATTGCTGTTGCGCGTGGCCGAACGCTTTGGCCTTTCCGCCCGCGCCTATCATCGCATCCTGCGCGTGGCCCGCACCATTGCCGATCTGGATGGCTCAGATGAAATCCGCCAGCCCCATGTGGCCGAAGCGGTCAGCTATCGCCTGTCGATGGCCCAGCAGGGATAGGTGTCAGAACAGGCTGCCCTGGGGATCGACGCCATCGACAAGCGGCCAGGTGCCAAGCACGATATGCCGTCCCTCACCCTGAACGCTTTGGACCAGCGAAAACTCGGTGACACGCCAATGGATCGGCTGGAACAGCTTTTCGCTGTTCCTCTCGCCCGGCACATAGGCCATCGTCACATGCGGCTCCACCTTGCGGGTATCGACGGGCGGAAAGCCAACTCGGGATAATGCGCGGCGGATACAGATTGCAAGGTCGTTGGCGCCGCGACCCTTGCGATCCGTCGAAAGCACGACCGGTCGATTGCCCTCACCCCGGCCAAAGACTTCGACCCGGTCGAAGCACAGATCAAAGCTGTTGCCCTGCGTCAGTTCTCCCGCGCGGTTCAGCCCATCAACAAGGTCATCGGGCACGTCATTCACACCTACCAGTCCCTGGATTGAAAGGTGCAGAACGTTACTGCGCAGGCGCGCGTCTATATCAGAACGCCTCCATGCGACGGCTATCTGCGCGCGAATATCCGGCGGCGGGAGCGCTGCGAAGAAAAGCACGTAAGCAGACCGTCCCGTGGGTTTCATCGGCTCCAGCAAATCTCCAGACCTGCGCGGCATAAAACTTTCCTTCTTCTACGAAGGAAAGATTGCCACGATTCGAAAAAAGAACAAAGTATGAACCTTGAGACGCCAGTACTAGTGTTGAGCCCGCTTCGCCTCGATGACCTCCCAGATCAGTGCGCTGGTATTCGTCCCATCGAAACGCTCCAGCTCCTGCAGCCCCGTGGGCGAGGTCACGTTGATCTCGGTCAGCCAGTCGCCGATCACGTCGATGCCGACGAAGATCTGCCCTTTCTCGCGCAGGACCGGACCGATGATCGAGCAGATTTCCAGATCGCGCTCGGTCAGGCCGATCTTCTCGGGCCGTCCGCCGACATGCATGTTCGACCGCGTCTCGCCCGTCTGCGGGACACGGTTGATGGCGCCCACCGCTTCGCCGTTGACCAGGATCACCCGCTTGTCGCCCTTGGCCACGTCGGGCAGGAATTTCTGCACGATCAGCGGCTCGCGGCTGATGCCGGTGAACAACTCATGCAGCGACGACAGGTTGCGGTCGTTGGGGTCCAGCCGGAACACTCCCGCACCACCATTGCCGTAGAGCGGCTTCAGGATGATATCGCCATGACGCGCCTTGAAGGCGCGGATCGTGGCAAGGTCGCGCGCGATCATCGTCGGCGGGGTCAGTTCGGGAAAACGCAGCACCAGAAGCTTTTCCGGCGAATTGCGCACCCAGAAAGGATCGTTCACCACCAGCGTCTTGGGATGGATCATCTCCAACAGGTGCGTCGTCGTGATATAGCCCATGTCGAAGGGGGGGTCCTGACGGAGCCAGACCACGTCGAAATCGGACAGATCGACCTCGGTCTCTTCGCCATAGCTGACGTGATTTCCCTTCTCGCGCCGAACCTCGATGGGCCAGCCGCGCGCAATGACCCGGCCTTCGTCAAAGGCAAGCTTGTCGGGAGTATAGAAGAACAGGGAATGGCCCCTCGCCTGCGCCTCGAGCGCGATACGAAAGGTGCTGTCGCCGTCGATATTGACCGACCCGATCGGGTCCATCTGAAATGCGACCTTGAGCGCCATGTCCGTCTCCCGGGATTTGTCCGGGGTCTTTCTGGCGCAGCGGCGCGGCGGTTGCAATCAGGGATGGTGGTCAGGCCGCGAAGGCATTCTCGATGATCTCGATGCGCCCCTGCCCATCGACCAGCGCCACGTCGAAGCGAGAGGAGGTATTCTGGCCGTCAGGCTCGCCCGCAAGAAACAGCGATGCCGCATCATAGATGCGCGTCATCTGGCGGCGTGACAGATGCTCTGCGGCCTCGGCATGGCTGCGGCTCTGCTTGACCTCAATGAAGATCACCTCGGCGCCGTCGCGCGCGATAAGGTCGATTTCGCCCGCAGAACTGCGCCACCGCGTTGCGGCCACAGAGCGGCCGCTGTCCTGATAGAGACGGGCCACCGCCGCCTCTGCCGCCATGCCCGCATGATAGGATCGCGCGCCGCTCAATTGCCAGCGTCCAGCTTCAGTGCCATCTGATAGACCTCCTTGCGTGGCAGGCCGAAAGCCACTGCCACCTCTGCCGCCGCATCCTTCAGTGAGCCCCGGTCAAGCGCGCGGCGCAGCGCCGCCTCGACGGTTTCGGCATCGGCGGCAACCGGCGCGGCGCGATCCACGAGCACCACGATCTCACCCTTGACCGTGCGGCCTGAGTATTCGAACGCAAGCGCACCCAGCGTTCCCCGCGACACCTCTTCGAACCGTTTCGTCAATTCCCTGCACACGGCGGCCTCTCTGTCTTTGCCCCAGCTTTGTGACAATTCATCCAACAAACGGTTAACGCGTTTGGGCGATTCATAGAAAATCACCGTCGCCGGCACTTGCGCCCACTGGGCAAGGAACCGCGCCCGGTCTCCGGTCCCTGCGGGCGGAAAACCTGCGAACAGGAAGCGATCACTCGGCAGCCCGGAAACCGTCAGCGCGGCCAGCACCGCCGACGGACCCGGAGCCGCCAGAACCGTATGACCCGCCGCTATCGCCGCACGCGCAAGCTGAAAGCCGGGATCGGCGACCAGCGGAGTGCCCGCCTCCGAGGCGTAAGCCACCGATTTGCCCTCGGCAAGCGCGCGCAACAGACGTGGCCGCACCGCCTCGCCATTGTGGTCGTGATAGGCCAACATCGGGCGGTCGGCCAAGGCCACGCCATGTATCTCCATCAGGTGGCGCAGGGTCCGCGTGTCTTCTGCGGCAAGCATGTCCGCCCCCGCCAGAATGTCCAGCGCGCGCAGTGTGATGTCGCGCGCGGCACCTATGGGTGTGGCGACAAAGTGCAGTCCCGCCGGTATGGGGCGAGACATTGGGCGGAGATCGCCGATAGGCACGCAGGAACATCCCTTCGAAAGTTGCCTTCCCGGATCGAACCGCATAGGCTCCGCGCCGAAGCACGCGCCTTGGCGAAAGGGAATACTGCATGTTGTCCGTTCTGTCTTTGGCGCGCAAGTCCTTGGGCTGGCTGGCCGGTGGCCTTGGCCTGATGTCACTTGCGGCCTGTGATCCGATGGCGACGACGGGCGGGCCGCGCGTCGGGGCCGGAGAGACGGTTCAGGTTGCTCTGCTTGTGCCGTCGGGTTCGGGGCAGGCGAGCGACGAATTTCTGGCGAAAAGCCTGGAGAATGCGGCGCGCCTTGCCATGGCCGATCTGGGCGGCAATGCGATTGACCTGCGGGTCTATTCCACGGCAGGGCAGCCTTCGCAGGCTGCGGCCGCCGCAACCAAAGCCGTCGCTGAAGGCGCGAAGGTTATTCTTGGCCCGCTTTACGCACAGGAAGCCAATGCAGCGGGCCTTGCCGTAGCGTCAAGCGGCGTCAGCGTCCTCAGCTTCTCGAACAATGCCTCGATTGCGGGCGGCAACGTCTTTGTCCTTGGCCAGACCTTCACCAACACGGCCGAGCGGCTGGCCAACTATGCTGTGGGGCAGGGCAAGAGCCGCTTCATGGTGCTGCATGATCGGACGGCCGCAGGCGATGTCGGCCGTGCGGCGATCGAGCAGGGTGTGCGCGCCTCGGGCGGTTCGGTCGTCAACGTGACGGGCTATGAATTCTCTCAGAACGGGCTTGTCGCGGCGGTTCCGGGGATTGCGGCAACCGCCCGGACCGGCGCAGATGCGCTTTTCCTGACCGCCGATACCGCAGGCGCGCTGCCGCTTCTGACGCAGCTTTTGCGTGACAACGGCATCGACCCGGCGGTCACGCAGCTTATCGGCCTGACGCGCTGGGATATTCCGCCGGAAACCATCTCGCTTCCCGGCGTTCAGGGTGGCTGGTTCGCGCTGCCCGATCCGGGCCTCTACCAGCAATTCGTGCAGCGCTATAGCTCTGCCTATGGCTCGGCACCTCCGCCTGTCGCAGGACTGGCCTATGACGGGATTGCCGCCATCGGGGCGCTGGCGCGTCAGGGCGGCGCGATCTCACCGGCGGCGCTGACGCAGAACTCGGGCTTCGCCGGCGTCACCGGCATCTTCCGCCTGCGGTCCGATGGCACCAACCAGAGGGGTCTTGCCGTGGCCCAGATCCGCAACAATCAGGTCGTCGTCATTGACCCCGCACCCCGCAGCTTCGGCGGTGCCGGCTCCTGAGCCGGCAACGGTCGCACCCTTGTCACTTGCCGCCGCGCGGCAAAGCCTGCCGACAGCCGATAAACTTGCTGCCGAGATCGGGAAGGAGATCGCCGCAGGCACAGAGCCGCGAACGGCGCGTGCCATTGCCGTGCGCCATCTGGCCGAAGCGCGCGCGACCGGAAATGCAGCCCTCAAGGATGCCTTTGCGCGAGAGCCGCATAATTCCCGCAGTCTGACCACCGCACAGTCAGAGTTGACGGATATACTGGTCAAGACAACGCTTGCGGTGGCGCTTCGCTATCTGCACCCGCTGCCCAACCCGACCGAATCCGAGCGTGTCGCGGTGCTGGCGGTCGGCGGTTATGGCCGTGCCGAGATGGCGCCCTATTCCGACGTGGATCTGTTGTTCCTGACGCCGTGGAAGATAACACCCTGGGCCGAGAGCGTGATCGAAAGCATGCTATATATGCTTTGGGATCTGCGGCTGAAGGTCGGTCATGCCAGCCGCACGGTAAAGGACTGTATCCGTCTGGGGCGCGAGGACATCACCATCCGCACCGCGCTGCTCGAATATCGCCATATCGCCGGATATGAGCCGCTTGCGGTCGAGCTTGGGGAAAAGCTCTGGGCGGATTTGTTCCGCAATACAGGCCCCGAATTCATCGAGGCAAAGCTGGTGGAACGCGCCGACCGGCACCGCAAGCAGGGTGGCCAGCGCTATGTGCTGGAGCCGAATGTCAAGGAGGGCAAGGGCGGCCTGCGCGATCTGCAGACGCTCTACTGGATCGGCAAATATCTGAACCGGGTCAGCTCGCCCGAAGGGCTGGTAGCGGCGGGGCTTTTGACTGAGGACGAATACCAGACCTTTGCGCGGGCCGAGGATTTCCTTTGGGCCGTCCGCTGCCACATGCACTACATCACCAATCGCGCCACCGATCAGCTGACCTTCGATCTGCAGGTGCTGGTGGCCGAACGGATGGGCTATATCGACGGTGCGGGCCGTCGCGCGGTCGAGCATTTCATGCAGGACTATTTTCGCCACGCCACCCGCGTGGGTGAGTTGACCCGGATATTCCTGACGCAGCTCGAGGCGCGGCATGCGAAATCCGAAGCCTCGTTCCGTGGCCTGTTCCATCGCCGACGCCGGTTGCGCACGGGGCTAAAGCTGGTGCAGGGGCGGATCGTCGTCGAAGATCAGGCGGCCTTCCTTGCCGACAAGCTGAACCTGTTGCGGGTTTTCGAAGAGGCGCTGCGCACCGGTTACCTGCTGCACCCCGACGTGATGCGCCTGATCGCGGCCAACCTGAACCTGATCGACGACGATATGCGGGCCGATCCCGAGGCTGTGCAGATATTCCTGGATTTGCTGCTCAAGCACGGCAACCCCGAGCGCGCCTTGCGGCGCATGAACGAGTTGAACGTGCTGGGTGCCTTTGTGCCCGAGTTTGAACCCATCGTCGCGATGATGCAGTTCAACGTCTACCACCACTACACGGTGGACGAGCATACCATCCAGTGCATCTCAACGCTCGCCCAGATTGAGCGCGGGGAACTGGTCGAGGAACTGCCCATCGCAAGTCGTATCCTTGCCGAAGGCGTCAACCGTCGGGTAATGTATCTTGCCCTGCTGCTCCATGACATCGGCAAGGGACGGCCCGAAGATCACTCGATCCTGGGCGCGCAGATCGCGCGTCGCGTGGCCCCGCGTCTTGGCCTGTCGTCGGATGAGGCGGAAAAGGTCGAATGGCTGGTGCGCTATCACCTGCTGATGTCCGACATCGCGCAGAAGCGTGACCTGTCCGACCCGCGCACGGTGCGGGATTTCGCCAAGGCGGTGAAGACCCGCGAAAGGCTGGACCTGCTGACGGTTCTGACCGTCTGCGACATCCGGGGCGTTGGTCCGAACACCTGGAACAACTGGAAGGCCATGCTGCTGCGGCAGCTTTACAATGACACCGCGGCGGCGCTGGACGGCGGACTTGAATCCATCAACCGCGAACAGCGCGAGGATGAGGCGCGGCGCGCGCTGCGCGAGGCCCTGTCGGATTGGGAAACGCGCGACCTGCGCGCCGAGATGGGGCGGCACTATCCGCCCTATTGGCAGGGCCTGACGACCGAAACGCAGGCGGTTTTCGCCCGCCTGCTGCGCGGATTGCGCGACGATGAGATCAGGATCGACCTGCATCCAGACGATGGCCGGGACGCGACACGGGCCAGTTTCGCGCTGGCCGACCATCCCGGCATCTTTGCACGGCTGGCGGGTGCGCTGGCGCTGGTCGGGGCGAACGTGGTCGATGCACGCACCTATACGTCGAAGGACGGCTACGCGACCGCCGTGTTCTGGGTGCAGGATTCCGAGGGCAAACCCTACGAAGTATCGAAGCTGCCGCGCCTGCGGGCCATGATCGAAAAGACCCTGAACGGAGAGGTCAAGGCGCGCGATGCGCTGAAAGACCGCGACAAGATCCGCAAGCGGGAAAGCCAGTTTCGTTTTCCGACCCATGTCGTCTTCGACAACGAAGGTTCGGAAATCTACACGATCATCGAGGTCGACACGCGCGACCGTCCGGGCCTGCTGTTCGATCTGGCCCGCACGCTGGCGGCCAACAACATCTACATTGCCTCGGCCGTGATCGCGACCTATGGGGCGCAGGTGGTCGATACCTTCTATGTGAAGGACATGTTCGGATTGAAGCTGCATACCAAGGCCCGGCGTGATGCGCTGGAACGCAAGCTGCGCCAGGCGATTGCCGAAGGCGCTGAACGCGCGCTGACCTGATGTCGCAGGTTCGCCTTGTGCGCGGCTTCCTGACCGTTGGCGGGTGGACGATGGTCAGCCGGGGCGTGGGCTTTCTGCGCGATGTTATGATGGCGGCCTACCTAGGTGCTGGGCCGGTGGCCGAAGCGTTCCTGATCGCCTTTTCGCTGCCGAACATGTTCCGCCGTTTCTTTGCCGAAGGCGCCTTCAACTTCGCCTTCGTGCCGCTTTTCTCGAAAAAACTGGAGGCGGGAGAGGATGCGCAGGGCTTTGCGCGCGACGCCTTCAACGGGCTGGCCGCGATACTGATCGTCTTTACGATTGTCGGCACCATCGCGATGCCGGCGCTGGTCTGGGCCATGGCAAGCGGCTTTGTCGGCGATCAGCGCTTTGACCTCGCGGTCGAGTTCGGGCGGATCTCCTTCAGCTACATCCTGTTCATCAGCCTTGTCGCGTTGCTGTCCGGCGTGCTGAACACCTTTGGCCGGTTCACCGAGGCGAGCTTTGTGCCGGTGCTGATGAACCTGATGTTCATCGCCGCGATGCTGATTGCACGCCGGGTGGGCTGGGACATGGGCCTTACCCTGTCCTGGACCGTGCCGATCACCGGGATCGCGCAATTGGCCTTCACCTGGTATTCCGCCTCCCGCGCCGGGTTCCACTTCCGTCCCGGCTGGCCTCGCTTTACGCCGGAACTAAAGCGCCTTGCCATCATCGCGGGGCCTGCGGTGCTGGCGGGCGGCGTTGTGCAAGTCAACCTGCTGGTCGGGCGTCAGGTCGCGTCGTTCACAGAGGGCGCGGTTGCCTGGCTGTCCTATGCCGACCGGCTGTATCAACTGCCGCTTGGTGTCGTGGGGATTGCCATTGGGACCGTGCTTTTGCCCGACCTGTCCCGCCGCCTGCGCGCGGGGGATTTGGAAGGCGGGCGCGACAGCTTCAATCGCGGCGCAGAATTCGCGCTGGCGCTGACTTTGCCCGCCGCCGTAGCACTGGTGGTCATTGCCCTGCCGCTGACGACGGTGCTGTTCGAACGCGGGGTCTTCGGCGCGGATGACACTGCCAATACGGCGCTGGCGCTGGCGGCCTATGGACTTGGGCTGCCCGCCTTCGTGCTGCACAAGGTGCTGCAGCCCTTGTTCTATGCGCGCGAAGATACGCGCAGCCCTTTCCGCTATGCCGTCATCTCGATGATCGTCAACGCGGCTTTCGCCATCGGGCTGATGCCTGTCATGGGCTTCATGGCGGCCGCCTTGGCCACCACCGTGGCCGGCTGGGTGATGGTAGTGCAGCTTTGGGCGGGATCGCGCGGGATGGGCCATGCGGCGTCCTTCGACGCCCGCTTCCGCTCTCGTCTGCCACGGCTGCTGGCGGCCTCGGCGGTGATGGGGGGCTGCCTGTGGATCGGCACACTGGTGCTTGGCCCCGCCCTTGGGATGCATCTGTGGCGCTTCGCTGCGCTGGCGGCGCTGGTCGGGGTCGGGGTGGTCAGCTACTTTGCCGCAGGCACCCTCTTCGGCGCGTTCCGCCTGTCGGAATTCCGCGCGGCGCTGCGGCGCTAGCCTACCGCTGGCGCAGCTTTTCGCGCACGCGCGCCCAGCCGCCGGGGCTGACGACGAAGGACATGAGGAACCCCGTCGCAAATCCTGCGAAGTCCGCGACCCAGTCCCAGATCCCGCCAATCACCAGTGCGAACAGTAACTGCACGCCCAAGAGGAAGCCGATCATCGTGAAGGCGCGGTACTTGTTCGCCCCCACCGCCGCCAGGTTGACCCACAGCAGGAAGGTGAAGGCCCCGATCAGCCCATAGACCGGCGGATAGCCCCCGATCAGCGGCGACTGTAGTTGTGGCACCATCGTAAAGGCCAGGGCCCCGACGATCCCCGAGCCGAAGAAAACCAGCAGCACCGCCCACCAGCGGAACACCTCGCCCACCATCTTGCCGATGGCCAGCATTATGACGACGACGAAAAGCGTATGCGTGACGCTGACATGGACGAAGGGATAGGTCACCAGCCGCATCATCTGCTGCCAAGGATACAGACGCTCATCCAGCATCTCGCGCATCAAGGGTGGTGAAAAGGCAAAGCGCTGCAACGCGTCCAGCCGCCAGCCAACCCCCTGATCGCCGCCGATGATGCCGCCTGCGCCAAGGCTGACCACGATCTCCATCGCGATCATCGGCAGGGCCAAGGCCCAGATCACCCAGGGCAGCGGGTTCAGCGGGGCGGTATTCGGTGCGCGGTTCATCCTTGACCCTTCATCTGGCCGGGCATCGTTGACGCCCCTTGTCGCCAGCGATAAGCCCAAGGCGCAACTTATTCCAGACGGAGCAGTCATGGCCGAGCCGGTCCAAACGCCTCAGGCATTCCCCACGCGCATCTTCTCGGGCATCCAACCCTCGGGCGGACTGACGCTTGGCAACTATCTTGGCGCGCTGAAGCGCTTTGTGGAGAAGCAGGACGAGGGGATCGAGACGATCTACTGCCTCGTCGACATGCACGCCATCACCGTCTGGCAAGACCCCGAGAAACTGCGCCAGCAGACGCGAGAGGCCGCCGCAGGCTTTATCGCCGCCGGGATCGATCCCAGCCGTTCAATCCTGTTCAACCAGAGCCAGGTTTCGGCCCATGCCGAGCTTGCGTGGATCTTCAACTGCATCGCCCGCATCGGCTGGATGACGCGCATGACCCAGTTCAAGGACAAGGCGGGCAAGAATTCCGAAAACTCCAGCCTCGGCCTTCTGGCCTATCCGTCGCTGATGGCGGCCGACATCCTGGCCTACAAGGCCACTCATGTGCCGGTGGGCGAGGACCAGAAGCAGCATCTGGAGCTGACCCGCGACATCGCGATGAAGTTCAACCATGACTATGGCGTTGATTTCTTCCCCATCACCGAACCGGTGATCGAGGGGGCGGCAACCCGCGTCATGTCGCTGCGCGACGGCACCAAGAAGATGTCGAAGTCCGATCCCTCGGACCAAAGCCGGATCAATCTGACCGACGATGCTGACACGATTGCCAAAAAGTTCCGCAAGGCCAAGACCGACCCCGAACCGTTGCCCGACAGCATCGCGGGGCTGAAGGACCGTCCCGACGCGAAAAATCTGGTGAACATCTATGCCGCGCTGGCCGATCTCAGCCCCGATCAGGTGATCGCGCAGTATGCAGGCGCGCAATTCGGGACATTCAAGCCCGCGCTGGCCGACCTGGCCGTGGCCAAACTGTCGCCGATCACCGCCGAGATGAACCGCCTGATGAAGGACCCGACCGAGATCGATCGCATACTTGGGCGGGGTGCCGAGCAGGCCGATGCCATCGCGCAGCCGATCCTGGGTCAGGTCTACGACATCGTCGGCATGATCCGGTCGCGCCGGGGTTGATGCTCCGGCGGCTGGCCAGAGGGGCGCTGACCGCACTTCTGGCGCTGTCCTGCCTGGGGCTGGTGCTGACGGGCGTGCAGATCGTGCGTGACCCGCTGCTGCGCCCCGTGATCGAGCGCGGCAAGGACGAAATCGCCGCCGCCATGGATCGCGCAATGCGCCGCGAGGCGACGCCCGAGCACCTGTCGGCAAAGCTGCGGCAGCTGCTGGCGGAACAGTCGCGAAACTGGATCGCGATAGATGCGGTTCAGGACGTGGCGACCGAACGCCAGCTTACCCTGCCCGCTGATCTGACGCAGGAGATCGCGGCCGCTCGAGATCAGGACGAGGGCTTGATCGCCGAGACTCACGCCTGTCTGCGTTGCGCCTGGGATATAGCCACCTGCTCGGTAAGCGATGCGCTGATCTGCAAGGCGCCGCTGATGCTTACACCCATCGACGATATACGCGGGCTGGCCAAGGGGGGAGCCGACTACATGACCGGGCAAGAGGTCGACCAGCTGGATGTTGGCCTGTCTGTCGTGGGGCTTGGCGCGACCGGCCTGATCCTGGCTACCGGCGGCAGTTCGGCGACGATCAAGCTGGGAAGCGGCGTGGCAAAGCTGGCGCGAGGCATGAAGCTCCTCTCGCCGGGGGTGGTTGCCATGGGAACACGGGCCGTCACGCGCGGGCTGGACTGGGGCGCGTTAGCCACCGTTCGCAGCATGGACGACCTGCCACGCGTGATCCGCAGCGCCGAGATACGCCCGCTGGTCACGCTCACCACCGACTTTGGCCGCGTCGCAGGAGCGACCGACGCCACCACGGCGTTGCACCTCTTGCGCTACGTCGATGACGCCCCGGAAGCCCGGCGCATAGCAAATGCGGCAGAGGCACTGGGCCCGAAGACCGTCGGGCGGATGGAGGTGTTGGGCAAGGGCCAATTCCTGCGCGCCACGCTCCGCCTGTCGAATGCCACGCTGCAACTGGCGGCGGCCGTAGCCGGGATTGTGCTGGCCCTTGCGGGGTTTGCCGGGCATCTGGGCCAAACGTTCGCCATGCGCCACCTCAGGCGGCTCGCGCGCGGATGACCTGTCACGGAATCGAGTCAAACAGATGCCATCTTGCCCGACGGGCGTACCCCGCGCCCGGTCGGGTTCAGGATGTGTCCCCTTCCCAAAAGCTGCCTGTGGTCTCCCCGGCCCAAGCTGCCCTGCCCGACCAGAAACCCCCGGATCCATGCGTGATCCGGGGGTCTTTTTTCGGATTCCGCACAGGATCGGTGCGCCGATCAAATATAGGCCGCCGCCCTTCGCGCTGATATATAATCGGCATATCCGTCAGGGAAATATGCCATGTCCAAACTCGCTCCGCCCGAAACTCGTATCGGTCACGTCCACCTCAAAGTCTCGGACCTTGAGCGCGCAATCGCCTTCTACTCCGACGTGCTGGGGTTTGAACTGATGCAGCGCTATGGGCCGCAGGCCGCCTTCCTGTCGGCGGGTGGCTATCACCACCACATCGGCCTGAACACCTGGGAGAGCAAGGGTGCGCCACCCTCGCCGCCCGGCCACCCCGGCCTTTATCACACCGCCTTCCTCTACCCCGACCGTGCCTCGCTGGGTGCGGTGCTGAAGCGTGTGCTCGAGGCGGGCATCCCGCTGGACGGCGCCGCCGACCATGGCGTCAGCGAGGCGGTCTATCTGCGCGATCCCGACGGCAATGGCGTCGAGCTTTACCGCGACCGTCCGCAGGCGGAATGGCCCCGGAACGCGGACGGTGAGTTGAGAATGGTCAACGCCCCGCTGGACGTTCACAAGTTGCTGTCTGAAGCTGCCTGACGCTCTGGACCCCGCACGCCGGCGGTGATTAACTCCGTCCCCGACCCGGTTCGGGCGCATCAGGGGACAGGCATGGCATTCGGCAAACAGATCCGCACCTTCTTCGAGGGACGCTGGCATGAGGGCGATGTGCCTGTCATGCGCGCGGCGGATCATGGCATCTGGCAGGGGTCCAGCGTCTTTGACGGCGCGCGTTATTTCGACGGCGTATGCCCTGACCTCGCCGCGCACTCGGCCCGCGTGAACCACTCGGCCGAGGCGCTGATGATCACGCCGACCCATTCGGGCGAAGAGATCGAGGCGATATCTCGCGAGGGCCTGCGCGCCTATGACAAATCGACGGCAGTCTATATCCGACCGATGTACTGGGCGCTGGACGGATCGGAACTCGGCGTCTCGCCGAAAAAAAAATCCACCGGTTTCGCGATCAGTCTGGAAGCCGTGCCGATGCCGTCGCGCGATGCGACAATGACGCTGTGCCGCACGCGGTTCCGCCGTCCAGTGCTGGAGGATAACGTCTGCAACGCCAAGGCGGGCTGCCTTTATCCCAATAACGCCCGGATGCTGGTCGAGGCGCAGTCCAAGGGTTTCAGCAACGCCCTTGCCGCCGACGCCATGGGCAATGTCGCCGAAAGTGCCACCGCCAACGTGTTCATCGTTCGCGACGGCGTGGTGATGACGCCCATCGCCAACGGCACCTTCTTGGCCGGAATCACGCGCGCGCGCCACATCGCGAACCTGCGTGCCGATGGCGTCGACGTCCGCGAAGTCGTCATGACCTTCGACGATGTCGCCGCCGCGGATGAGGTTTTTCTGTCCGGCAACTTCTCCAAGGTGATGCCGGTCACGGCTTTCGAGAACCGCTCCTATCAGGTCGGCCCTGTGACAAAGCGCGCGAGAGAGACCTATTGGGATTGGGCGCTCAGTGCCTGAGACTTGCCAGCGACCTGTCGGGACGCGAATATGACCCGCCTGGGGAGAGAATGATGCGCAAGTTCCTTGTCGTGCTCGATGACAGCCGGGAATGCCTGAACGCCATGCGCTTTGCCGCGCTTCGCGCAGGTCATACCGGCGGCGGGGTGCAAATCCTCTCGGTCATCTCACCCGAGGAATTCGGCACCTTCATGGGCGTGGCCGACCTGATGCGGGCCGAGGCGCGCGAAAGGATCGTGGCCCATTTCGAGGTTTTCGCCAAATGGATGCGCGACAAGCAGGGCGTGGACCCCGAACTTGTGATCCGCGAAGGTGATCCGGTGGCCGAGATATTGGCTCAGGTGCGGGAAGACCCCGCCATCGGTGTTCTGGTGCTGGGTGCCGGCACCGAAAAGAACGGCCCAGGCCCGCTGGTTACGCAGATGTCGAAAAATTCCGGCAACCTGCCTATTCCGATCACCATCGTTCCCGGCGACATGTCCAAGGAACGGCTTGAGGCTATCACCTGACCGACCATCGGCAGGTTTCCGCTTCGCTTGCAGGTTGCGCTGAAGACCTGCGGAACCATCGCGGCACATAATCGTTTTCCTGCATATGGTGTGCCCAAGGGGGCGCGCCCTTTGTCAGGAGGACAAGCCATGCCCAACGAAATGCGCGGATCGTCGGACGGTCGCAGCAAAGGTGGCCAGAATTCCGGCGGGAATTTCAAAAATGACCCTCAGCGCGCAGCCGAGGCGGGCCGCAAGGGGGGGCAGGAATCCGGCGGCAATTTCAAGAACGACCCCAAGCGCGCGGCGGCGGCAGGGAAAAAGGGTGGTGAAAGCTCTCACGGTCGCCGTTCGTAGCGGCCTGGAGGGGAAAGTCGAATGGCTTTCCCCACCTTCATTTTAGAATGGTTCCAAAACTTGACATGGGCGCCAGCAAGGCGCATATCCGACCGGAACCGTCGGAGACGCACACATGTTCATCCAGACCGAATCCACGCCGAACCCTGCAACGCTGAAATTCCTGCCCGGCCAACAGGTTCTGGACCTGGGCACCGCAGATTTCGCCTCACCCGAGTCGGCTGAGAAATCTCCCCTCGCAAAACGCATCTTCGCCGTCGATGGCGTCACCGGAGTTTTCTTCGGCACTGATTTCGTGACTGTTACCAAGGCCGAAGCGAATGCCTGGGAACATGTAAAACCGGCGATCCTTGGTGCGATCATGGAGCACTATCAGTCCGGTGCGCCGGTCATCGAGGGCGAGCGCGCGGTGTCCGGCCATAAGTCGCATGACGGCCCGGATGGCGATATCGTGCGTCAGATCAAGGAATTGCTCGATACGCGCGTCCGTCCGGCCGTGGCGCAGGATGGCGGCGACATCACATTCCACGGCTTTGACCGCGGCGTGGTCTACCTGCATATGCAGGGCGCTTGCGCGGGTTGCCCTTCGTCCACTCTGACGCTCAAGATGGGCATCGAAAACCTGCTGCGCCATTACATCCCTGAGGTGGTCGAGGTTCGGCCCGTTGCCGCCTGAGCCAATCGTCCTGGGCTTTGATACATCGGCCGCGCATTGCGCGGCCGCTGTCGTTTCAGGGTTGCGAACCCTGGCATGGCGTATCGAACCGATGGAAAAAGGCCAGGCAGAACGGGTGATGTTGCTGTTGGCTGAGACATTGGCCGAAGCAGGCGTCGGCTACCGCGATCTTGCCGGGGTGGGCGTGGGCATCGGTCCCGGAAACTTCACCGGCGTCCGCATCTCTGTGGCGGCGGCACGGGGCCTGGCTTTGACGCTAGGTGTCCCTGCAATCGGGGTTTCCATTTTCGACGCGCTCGCGCTCGATGGCCCGATCGATGTGGTTACACTGATCGACGCTCGACGGGATGCGCTATGGCTGTCATCGGAAGGCCTTGTGGCCCGCCAGGTGACCCTGAACGATCTGCCGCCGGAAATCGCGGGTCGCGCCGTCATCGGCCACCGCGCGAACAAGGTCGCCGTGCTTATCGGCGGTCATGCACTGGTCCCTGCCCTGCCGCTGCCGGTCGCCATCGCCCGCATCGCCGCAACCAGGCTCGGCACCCCGCAACCGCGTCCCGTGCCCCTATACCTGCGTGGCGCCGATGCGGCCCCGCCCCGCGATCCCCCGCCGGTGATCCTGCCATGACGCCGCAGGAACTCGCCACCCTCCATGCGGAAAGCTTCACCCATCCCCGCCCCTGGACAGCAGCCGAGTTCGCCGATCTGCTGGCGGGCAACGGCGTGTTCCTTGTCACCGAACCTATGGGCTTTGCCCTTGGCCGCGTCGTCGCGCGGGAGGCGGAGTTGCTGACTATCGCCGTTGCGCCGACCGCCCGAAGGCAGGGGGTCGGAGGACGGCTGCTTGCGCAGTTTCTTTCCCATGCCGCCGACCGCGATGCGGAAGACATTTTCCTTGAGGTATCAGCGGATAACCTCGCTGCGCGGGCACTTTACCACGCTGCCGGATTCGCCCAGGCGGGGCTGCGGCGCGGCTATTACCAGCGACCCGACGGCAACCGCGCCGACGCGATCCTGATGCGTCGCAGGCTGGCGCCGGAAATCTGACCGAACGATAAAATCTTCCTCTGCCGCTGCGCACCATCAGCATAATCTTACTTGACCACCCATGGGCTTCCGGCCCTAATCACAACCAATCCGCCGGACGAACCGACGGCTTCAAATGAAAAACGGGGAGAGACCCATGACTATCCTGAAATCGCTTCTGAGCGCCGCGGCTACGCTGGCTTTGGGAACCGGCATGGCCCTGGCCGACCCCGCGATCATCTTCGACCTGGGCGGCAAGTTCGACAAATCCTTCAATGAAGCCGCCTTCAACGGTGCCGAGCGTTGGGCCAAGGAAACCGGCGGCACGTTCAAAGAGCTTGAGATGCAGTCGGAGGCGCAGCGCGAACAGGCGCTTCGCCGTCTGGCGGAATCGGGTGCGAACCCCATCGTCATGACGGGCTTTGCCTTTGGTGATGTGCTGAACCAGGTCGCCCCAGACTATCCCGACACGAAATTCGCCATCGTCGACATGGTGGTCGAACAGCCCAACGTGAAATCGGTGGTCTTCACCGAACAAGAGGGCAGCTATCTGGTCGGTATGATGGGTGCGATGGCCTCGAAAACCGGCACGATCGGTTTCATCGGGGGCATGGATATTCCGCTGATCCGCCGCTTCGCCTGCGGTTATGTGCAAGGCGCCAAGGCCGCCAACCCGGATATCAAGGTCGTCCAGAACATGACGGGCACCACACCCGCCGCATGGAACGATCCCGTCAAGGGCGCGGAACTTGCCAAAGCGCAGATCAGCCAGGGTGCTGATGTGATCTATGCTGCGGCGGGTGGCACCGGTATCGGTGTTCTGCAGGCGGCGGCCGACGGCGGTATTCTTTCGATCGGCGTCGACAGCAACCAGAACCACCTGCACCCGGGCAAGGTCCTGACCTCGATGCTGAAGCGCGTCGACAACGCGGTTTACGATGCCTTCAAGGAAGGCACCGACCTGAAACCCGGCGTAGCGGTCATGGACCTCAAGGCCGAAGGCGTGGGCTATGCGCTTGACGACAACAACAAGGATCTCGTGACCGCAGACATGAAGGCCGCGGTCGATGCTGCCGCCGACAAGATCAAGGCGGGCGAAATCACGGTCCACGACTTCATGTCGGACAACGCCTGCCCGGTCGAATAAGGGCGGCCTGATGGCAACCGACACCACAGCGGGGCGGCCGGACACGGTCGCCCCGCCTGCGATTGAACTGCGCGGCATTTCAAAAGCTTTTGGTCCGGTTCAGGCCAACAAGGACATTTCTATCATTGTCCGGCGCGGCACGATCCACGGCATCATCGGCGAAAACGGGGCCGGGAAATCGACGCTGATGTCGATCCTCTACGGTTTCTACAGAGCCGACTCGGGCGAAATCCTGATCAACGGACGCCCAACCGCCATTCCCGACAGCCAAAGCGCGATCCGTGCCGGGATCGGCATGGTATTCCAGCATTTCAAGCTGGTTCAGAACTTCACCGTTCTGGAAAACATCGTGCTGGGGGTCGAGGATGGCGCGCTGCTTCGTCCATCCCTCGCCAAGGCGCGGCGAGTGCTCGCGGACCTGTCGCGCGAATATGAACTCGACGTCGATCCCGATGCGCTGATCGAGGATCTGTCGGTCGGCCACCAGCAGCGGGTGGAAATCCTCAAGGCTTTGTATCGACAAGCAGAAATCCTGATTCTGGACGAGCCGACGGGTGTTCTGACACCCGCCGAGGCCGATCATCTGTTCCGCATCCTGAAAGGCCTGCGCGATCAGGGAAAGACCATCATCCTGATCACCCACAAGCTGCGCGAGATCATGGAAACGACCGAAGAGGTCAGCGTGATGCGCCGCGGCCAGATGGTGGGCACGGTCAAGACCGCTGATACCAGCCCCGAGGCGCTGGCCGAGTTGATGGTCGGGCGCAAGGTTTTGCTGCAGGTCGAAAAAGGCCCGGCGAAACCCGGTCACACCGTGCTTTCCGTAGAAAACCTGCGCGTCCGCGACGAAAACGGCGTCGAGCGTCTCAAGGGCATCAGCCTGTCTGTCCGCGCCGGCGAAATCCTTGGCATTGCCGGGGTCGCGGGTAATGGCCAATCGGAACTGCTGGCCGTACTTGGCGGGATCGAAGATGCGACCGGCACCGCGGTGCTGAACGGCATGGCTCTCGATTTGTCAGGGCGCGATGCGGGCGGCCAGCAGCGACGCGCGCTTGGCATCGCTCATGTGCCGGAGGATCGCCAGCACCTTGGCCTGATCATGGATTTCATGGCCTGGGAAAACGTGGCCCTCGGCTATCACAACGATCCAGAATACCAGAAGAACGCGCTCTTCATGGACAACGAGGCGCTAAGGCGCGACACCGAGCGCAAAATGGAACGCTTTGACGTGCGCCCGCCGAACCCGATGCTGGCCGCCAAGAATTTCTCGGGCGGCAACCAACAAAAGATCGTCGTCGCGCGCGAGATCGAACGGAACCCCGACCTTCTGCTAATCGGCCAACCGACTCGAGGCGTGGACATCGGCGCCATTGAGTTCATCCACAAGCAGATCGTCGCGCTACGCGATGCGGGAAAAGCCATTTTGCTGGTCAGCGTCGAACTGGATGAGATCATGAGCCTGTCCGACCGTATCGCAGTCATGTTCGACGGTCGCATCATGGGCGAACGCGACCCGGCACTTACCAACGAGGGCGAGCTTGGCCTGTTGATGGCAGGGATCGACAATGCTGCGAAGGGGGCCGCCTGATGGACCGTCTTCCGAAATGGGCCGACGTCGCCCTTGTCCCGCTGATCAGCCTGCTGTTCGCCGCCATCATCTCGGCTCTAGTGATCCTCGCCATCGGCGACGACCCCATCGAGGCGCTGAACGTCATGGTCACGGGCGCGCTTGGGTCCGCCTACGGCTGGGGCTACACGCTTTACTACGCAACCAGCTTCATCTTCACCGGCCTTGCCGTGACGGTGGCCTTCCACGCCCGCCTCTTCAACATTGGCGGAGAGGGGCAGGCGCAACTGGGTGGCCTTGGCGTAGCGCTGGTCTGCCTCGCCCTGCCCTGGCCGCATTGGACGCTCGCGCTGCTGGCGGCAACGATCGGGGCGGCGCTCTTCGGCGCGGCCTGGGCGGCGATCCCGGCCTATCTGCAGGCGAAGCGCGGCAGCCACATCGTGATCACCACGATCATGTTCAACTACATCGCCTCGGCGCTGATCGTCTACATGCTGGTCGACGTGATGCGCCCGGCCGGACAGATGGACCCGGCAACCGCACGTTTCCCTGCCGGGGCCAAGCTGCCGACACTCTATGACATCCCCGGCCTCGGCCTGATCTTTGAAAAGACCACCCCCGCCAACATCACCCTGTTCATCGCCATCGCCGCCTGCTTCTTCGTCTGGGCGCTCTTGTGGCGCACCCGTCTGGGGTATCAGATCCGCGCCTTCGGCCAATCCGAATCCGCGGCGCGCTATGCCGGGATCAGCCCGTTCCGCATCGTTATGATCGCCATGCTCATATCCGGCGCGCTTGCGGGCATGATGTCGGTCAACAACGTCATGGGTGAAAGTGAACGGCTGGTGCAGAACTCGACCGAGGGTGCGGGTTTCATCGGCATCGCGGTCGCCCTTATGGGTCGCAACCACCCGTTCGGCGTATTCCTTGCCGCCCTGCTGTTCGGCTTTCTCTATCAGGGCGGGGCGGAGCTTGGCCTGTGGACGACGATCCCCATCGAGCTTCGCATCGTCGTGCAGGGTCTGGTGATCCTGTTCACCGGGGCGCTGGACCAGATGGTGCGCATGATGCTGATCTGGCTGTTCAGCCTTGGCCGGGCGAGGCATGCCTGATGGATTTCGCAACGATCATCCCCATCCTCGACTCCACGCTGCGGCTGGCAACGCCGCTGCTGCTGGCCTGCCTTGCCGGGCTGTTTTCGGAACGCGCGGGGATTTTCGACATCGGGCTTGAGGGCAAGATGCTGATGGCCGCCATGGCCTCGGGGGCGGTTGCGGCCATAACCGGCTCGGTCTGGTTGGGACTTCTGGCCGGGATCGGAGCCTCGCTGATCTTTGCCGGGCTGCATGGTCTGGCCTCGATCACCTTCCGCGGCAACCAGTTGATCTCGGGGGTTGCCCTGAATTTCCTTGCCTCAGGCATCACCGTGCTGGTGGCGCAAAGGCTGTTCGGCGAGGCCGGGCGCACCCCGGCGCTGGACGGTGCGGCACGATTCAACCCGATCACCCTGCCCTTCGTTGAGGAACTGCGCGGCGTGCCGGTGATCGGCCCGATCTATGCCGAGTTGATCTCTGGCCATACGATCCTTGTTTACGTGGCCATCCTGCTGGTCCCCGCGACGGCCTGGGTGCTGTACCGCACCCGTTTCGGGCTGCGGCTTCGGGCCGTGGGGGAAAACCCCGCAGCCGTCGATACGGCGGGTATCTCTGTGACGGGTCTGCGCTATCTGGCGGTCGGCATTACCGGCATCCTGTGCGGTCTGGCCGGGGCATACATGGCCACCGCGCTGCAAGCGGGGTTCGGACGAGAGATGACGGCGGGGCGCGGCTATATCGCGCTGGCCGCCCTTATCTTCGCCAAGTGGCGACCATGGGGCGCGCTGTGGGCGACGCTGCTGTTCGGTTTCTTCCAGGCGCTGGCGTTGCGGCAGGACGTTGTCGAAGGGCTGGTGGGGGTGAAAATCCCCGTCCCGGCACTGGACGCCCTGCCTTATGTGCTGACCGTGCTGGTGCTTGCGGGCTTCGTGGGTAAGGCCATTCCGCCACGCGCGGGCGGCGAGCCTTACGTGAAAGAGCGCTGACGGCAGGCCAAAAGACCCGCCACCTGCGCCTCCTTTGCACCGTCCGCCCCGCAATACGCCCACACGGAATCTTGTGGTTTGACAGCACCGCCAGCAGGGTCCAAGGCTGATCTCATAGCCTCTCGCCACCCGCGTCGTCCATGCAGATTTATCTTCCCATAGCCGAGGTTTCGGTCAACGCCTTCATCCTTCTGGGGCTGGGCGGAATCGTGGGATTCCTGTCGGGGATGTTCGGCGTGGGCGGCGGGTTCCTGATCACGCCGCTGCTGTTCTTCATCGGCATCCCCCCGGCCATCGCCGTGGCCACCGGCGCGAACCAGGTGGTCGCCTCCTCCGTCTCGGGGGTTCTGGCGCACCTCAGGCGAAAGACGGTGGATTTCAAGATGGGCCTTGTGCTGCTTGCGGGCGGCATGGTCGGGTCCAGTATCGGCATCGCGGTCTTTTCCTGGCTTAGCGATCTGGGCCAGATCGACCTGTTCATCCAGCTTTCCTACGTGGTCTTTCTGGGCACCATCGGCGCGCTGATGCTGCAGGAAAGCCTGCGCGCGCTTCGCCGCAGCAACAGGATGGGCGGCACTGTGACCCGGCGCAGCCATGAACACCTCTTGGTCCACCGCTTGCCCTTCAAGATGAAGTTCCGCACCTCTGGCCTGTATATCAGTGTCATCCCCCCGCTGCTGGTGGGTGCATCGGTCGGCTTCCTTGCCGCCATCATGGGTGTGGGCGGCGGCTTCGTCATGGTGCCCGCCATGATCTATCTGCTGGGGATGCCAACCAAGGTCGTAGTCGGCACTTCGCTGTTCCAGATCATCTTCACCACCGGCTTCACCACCGTCATGCACGCCACGACCAGCTTTTCGGTCGATATGGCGCTGGCGCTTTTGCTGATTATCGGCGGCGTCATCGGGGCGCAGATCGGCGCGCAGGTGGGGCTGAAGCTGAAGGCCGAGCAGCTGCGCATCCTGCTCGCGCTGCTGGTGCTGGCGGTGGCGTTCAAGATCGGGCTGGACCTGCTTTTGCGACCGGCAGAACTTTACACCCTTACGCCCCTGCGCCAGCTATGATGCGCTGGCTCGCCCTTGTTGTCCTGCTGGCGCTGCCGGTCAGGGCGCAGGATGCGCCACCTGAGACCGTCGTCGCTGGCCTCAGCCAGAACAGCGTCTCGATCACCGCACAGTTTCGCGGGTCCGAAATTCTGGTCTACGGCGCGGTCAAACGCGACGCTCCCAGCCCCAGCGAGCCGCCGCTTGAGGTCATCGTGACCGTGCAAGGCCCCTCGATGCCCGTCACGGTGCGCAAGAAGACCCGCATCTTCGGCATCTGGATCAACACCGAAGGCGTAGAGGTCGACCGCGCGCCCAGCTTCTACGCGGTCTCGACCACCGCGCCCCTGAACAATATCCTGTCGGATACCGAGGATCTGCGTCACCGCATCACGATCCCCCGCGCCATCCGTTCGGTCGGCATCGCGGCGGAGGCCGAGGATTCCCCCAGCTTTGTCGAGGCGCTGATCCGCATCAAGGAAGCCTCCGGCGATTATGTGGTGAACGAGGGTGACGTGTCGCTGACGCAGGACACGCTCTTTCGCACCGACGTAGCGCTGCCCGCCAACCTGATCGAAGGCGATTACAAGGTGCGCATCTTCCTGACCCGAGGCGGCACCGTCGTGGATATGGAGGAAAGCTCGATCGACGTGCGAAAGGCCGGGCTTGAACGCTGGCTGACCAACCTCGCCCGCAACCAGCCGCTGATCTATGGCCTTCTGTCGCTGGCCATCGCCGTGCTGGCCGGATGGTCGGCCTCTGCCGCCTTCCGATTCCTGCGCACCTAAAAGGCGCGGAAAGTCATCGTGGTCAACGTGCGCACGATGCCCGGAATATCGAACAGCCTATCGCTCAGGAACCGGCCTACATCCTCTTCCTCGGGGATATAGACCTTGGCCAGCAGGTCATACTCGCCCGAGGTCGAATAAAGCTCCGACACCACCTCGCGGTCATAGATCGCGTCGGCCACCTCATAGGTGCGACCGGGGGTGCAGCGGAACTGGACGAAAACGGCGCGCATGAGACCTCCGGCGTTGACGATGGACAAAGTCTAAAGCACCGGCCGCGCGGGTGGAAGCGGCCTCAGCCCTCGCCGCCCAGCGACAGTGCAGAAGCCTTCTTCGGCAAGTCATCGATCCCCAACTGCTGCGTCGGCAGCGCCAGCCGGTTCCTCACGACCCAGTGCAACCGATGCTCGGCGCGGGTGATCGCAACATAGGCAAGCCGCTTCCATAGCGGCACGCCCGCCTCGATGCGCCCGGCCTGGCTCGCCGCATAAAGGTCGGGGGCAAAGACCTGCACGTCCTCCCATTGCGACCCTTGCGCCTTGTGAATGGTCACCGCCGCTCCATGCAGGAACGCAGCCCCCATGCGCGCGGCAGAGGGGATGAAGGGTTCCGCCTCATCCGGCTTCTCGATCTTGATGATCGCCGCGGCTGAGACCTGCGGCTCTTCCGCACCAACCACATGCAGCTTGGCAAAGCCATCGCGGTTACCGGGGCCAAGGTAGATCACCTGTGCCCCCTTGATCAGCCCCCGCGCCTCGAGGTCGATGCGTTTCTTGCGATGCTTCAGCGGCAGCTCGATCCCGTCGCAGATCAGAGGCTCTCCGGGGATCAGTTCGAACTCCGGCGCACCCTGCGCTGTGCGAAAGGCAGTGATCAGCTTTATCCGCGTCACGTTCCGCCAGACCAGCACCGGCGACCGCGCCATCAGGTCCGAATTCACCCGCTGCGCCAATATCACGCGCGGGTCGCGCGATGCCGCCTCTTCCACCATCCGCTCGAACTCGTGGAATCCCAGGTCCGGGTCGGCAAGCGCATGGGCGAGGTCCAGGATCGGGTTATCCTCGGCCTGCCGGTGGATGCGGTTCAGCATCAGCTTGCGCGAGGCGCCAAGCCGGTCGAACACCATCTCGCCCGATTGCCCGACCGGTGCCAACTGCGCCGGATCGCCGAACAGGATCAGCGTCGGGAAAATCTCCCGCAGATCCTCGAACTGGCGCTCGTCCAGCATCGAGGCCTCATCGACCAGCCCGATATCCAGCGGCTCTTCCCGCCGCTTCCAGCCCTTGATGAAATCCGACCCGCGCAGACCCGCGGCCGCCAGCGCGCCGGGGATCGAGGGCACGCCCTCATAGAACGCCTTCGCCCTGTCAAGCTGCAGATCGGTCAGCGTTCCCGCCTCGGGCCGCGTGCTGTTGCCCGCCAGCCAATCGGCGATGCGCTCATAGTCCGGGTCATAGACCGGCGTATAAAGAATGCGGTGGATTGTCGTCGCCGGCACGCCCCGCAGCCGCAGCACCGAAGCGGCCTTGTTCGTCGGCGCCAGAATGGCCAGCGTCCGGCGATCCTTCCGCCGCTTGCCCTCGTAATCGCCCGAGATGACATCGACACCGGTCTCGCGCAGCGCCTTGTAAAAGCCAGCCAGCAGCATTGTCTTGCCCGACCCTGCCTTGCCTACGACCGCCAGCACAGACGCCTTGCCCTCGGCCGAAGGCGTCAGCCGACCATCCAGCAGGTCCACGCCCATGCCCTGCAACTGATGCGCCAGTCGGTCCCAGGCTTCGGCCTGATCGTGGGAAAGTGTAAGTGCCGGTGCCTGCATGGCCGCGACCTTACGCAAGGACGTTGACGGGGGAAACCCGCTAGTCGCGCGCAAAGCGCCTAATGCCTGCGGCCCGGCGGCGGCACATCTTCATCGTTTTCGTCCGGATCCCTCTCGGCCGCCGCTATCTCTTCTTCCGCGACCTGCAGCGCGATTTCCACCTGGGCGGCCAGTTTCGACAATCCGTTCTTCTGCGCATATTGGCGCAGGTCGTTCAGAACGTCGAAAATCCAATCATGACCCATGAAAAATACCAACGCCCCAAAATGGGGCGTTGTTAACCTACCATTCTTCCGGCCTCTGAAATTCCAGCATATTTTCAACATACCGTCGCCGGAGTGGAAACATTACGTTTCCACCCCCTGCCGGATGCTAGCGACGCGACGCCTCCAGCGTGTCCTCGAAGGTTCGCAGCCCTGTGCGCGGCGCCTGAACCAGCACGGCCATGTTCCCCGGCTTGTGCGTGTTCTTCAGCATCTTCACATGCGGCACCGGAACCTCGGCCCAGGGGAACACCTCGGACATGCAGGGGTCCAGCCTGCGCTCGCACATCAGCTTGTTCGCCGCCGCCGCCTGTTTCAGATGGGCAAAGTGGCTGCCCTGCAGGCGCTTCTGGTGCATCCACATGTAGCGGACGTCGAAAGTGCAGTTGAACCCGCTGGTCCCGGCGCAGATCACGACCATGCCGCCCTTCTTGCAGACCAGCGAGGATACCGGAAACGTCGCCTCGCCCGGATGTTCGAACACCATGTCGACGTTCACGCCCTTGCCGGTGATGTCCCAGATCGCCTTGCCGAAACGGCGGGCCTCTTTCAGCCAGTCGTTGTATTCCTGCGTGTTCACCTTGGGCAGCTGGCCCCAGCAATTGAACTCGCGCCGGTTGATGACGCCCTTCGCGCCAAGGCTCATGACGAAGTCGCGCTTGTCCTCTTCGCTGATGACGCCAATCGCATTGGCCCCGGCCGTGTTGATCAACTGGATCGCGTAGGAGCCAAGGCCCCCCGAAGCGCCCCAGACCAGCACGTTCTGCCCCGGCTTCAGGTCGTGCGGCTCGTGCCCGAACAGCATCCGATAGGCGGTGGCGAGCGTCAGGGTGTAGCAGGCGCTTTCCTCCCAGGTCAGGTGCCTGGGGCGCGGCATCAGCTGCTGCGCCTGCACCTTGGTGAACTGCGCGAAAGAGCCATCCGGGGTCTCATAGCCCCAGATCCGCTGGCTGGTCGAGAACATCGGGTCGCCGCCGTTGCACTCTTCGTCATCGCCATCGTCCTGGTTGCAGTGGATGACGACCTCATCCCCCACCTTCCAGCGTTTCACCTTGTCGCCGACGGCCCAGACGATGCCCGCAGCGTCGGAACCCGCGATGTGATAGGCGGCCTTGTGGCTGTCGAAGGGGCTGATCGGCTGGCCAAGACCCGCCCAGACGCCGTTGTAATTGACGCCTGCCGCCATCACCAGAACCAGCACCTCGTGGCTGTCGATGGACCATGTATCCACGACCTCGATCTTCATCGCAGTATCGGGCGCGCCATGACGCTCGCGCCGGATCGCCCAGGCATACATCTGGCGCGGCACATGACCTAGGGGCGGCATCTCGCCGATCTCGTAAAGGTCTTTCTTCGGCGCGTCGTAGACAACCGTCTGCTGCGTATCCAGGGCCATGGCACGTCTTCCTCTTATGCCGCGCTGCAGAATCAGCGCTGCTATCCGGCGAGCAATAATATTGCGTGCGCAATTTTACAACATGAAATCTTATCTGATTGTAATTTTATGTCTCGGAGGATTTTTCATTGCCCAGCCGCTGCAGCACCGAAGCGGCGTAAAAACTGACCAATCCCGCCTTCTCTGGCGCGGGTGAAAACGCGCCGTCCTCTTCAATAACCATGTCTCGCAGCCGCAGAATGCGCAGGCCCGTCGCCAATGCCGCCGCGGCTCCACCCTCTGGCAGCAGCAGCACGGCACCGACCGCAACCAGCCGCTCCGTCAGTTCCTCAATCCGCGGCAGCAGCACCTCCGGCGTCGCTGGTCCTTCGGCAAAAGCTGCGGCCACGAGCGGCACAGGCAGCACCGGCACGCTGTGGCGAACGGCATCCATCAGCCGCTCTCCCAGCAGTTCGGTCTGCGCCTCGGGCGTCGCATAGGGCGTCTCGCCGATCAGCGCGCGCAATGAGATCGGCGCGCCAAAAGCCACGGCGGCCGAGCCAAAGCCCGGAAAGCGCCCGCGAAGTTTCCGCCAGATCGTTCGCGCGACAAAGCCCAGGATCGCAAAGGGCCGCGCCCGAAACCGTCGCACGCCGGTCCGGTGCGCCTCGACCAGCATCCGGTCCTCCAGCACGCGGTCATAGCCCAGCCCTACCGGAACGAAGACCACATCGCGCGGCCCGCCCGCGTCGAATCCCGACACGATATAGCCCAGCAACCCCAGCTTTGCCGGTCCGGTCCGCCCGTCCAGCGACAACCCGCCTTCCGGGAAAATCGCCTGCGTCGATCCCTCTGCCGTCGTGATCTGCACATACCGCGCCAGCACCCGGCGATATAGCGGCGTCAATGACTTGCGGCGAATGAAATAGGCCCCCGAGGCGCGGATCAGCGCACTCAGCGGCCAGACCTGCGCCCATTCCCCGACCGCATAGGAAATCGCCGACCGATCCGCGACCAGCCATGTCACCAGCACGTAATCCATGTTGCTGCGGTGGTTCATCACGTAAATGACCGTCGCCTGCCGGTCGATCTGCGAAATGGCGGCATCCACGGGGCCAAGCTGCACCCGATAAAACCACCCGCTCAGCCAGCGCGCCGCCCGCGTTGCAAAGCCGAAATAGACCGTCGCGGAAAAGCTTGGGACGATTTCACCCGCATAGGCCCGCGCCTTCTGGAAGGTGACGCTTTCCGGCACACCGGCGACGCGGGCCTGCTCGACCACCGCCTCCATGACCTTCGGGTCATAGCTCAGCCGCGCGATCATATCCTGCCGTTCCATCAGCTTGAACGGGTCGATCGGCCGGTCCAGCCGCGCATTCAACCGTGTCACCGCCCGCTCCATCCGACGGCGAAAGAACCAGCGGACCGAGGGGAACAGGAAATGCGAAAGGAAAGCGACCGCCGCAAAGGCAAGGATCAGCAACAGCAGCCAAAGCGGGACGGGAACAGGCTCAAACATGGTGGCGGCGACTGTCGCATGCGAAGCGGGCAGGGCCAAGCACGCAGCCTCGCCGCAACGCAGCGAATTGACACTTTCGGTAAGTTGCGAGTATTGATTTACTCAAGCAATAAAATTGCGCGCAAGATTCGGACTCGTCCAATGTCAAAAGATCAGCCCTGGCTCTTTCGCACCTATGCGGGGCATTCGACCGCCGCCGCGTCAAACGCGCTCTATCGCAACAACCTGTCCAAAGGACAGACCGGGCTTTCGGTGGCCTTCGACCTGCCGACGCAGACCGGCTACGACAGCGACCACGAACTCGCCCGTGGCGAGGTCGGCAAGGTCGGGGTGCCGATCAGCCATCTGGGCGACATGCGCGCGCTGTTCCGGGACATCCCGCTGGAACAGATGAACACCTCGATGACGATCAACGCCACCGCCCCCTGGCTGCTGGCGCTCTACATCGCCGTAGCCGAGGAACAGGGCGCGGACATCACGAAACTCCAGGGCACCGTCCAGAACGACATCATCAAGGAATACCTGTCGCGCGGCACCTATATCTGCCCGCCGAAACCCTCACTTCGTATGATCACCGACGTCGCGGCCTACACGCAGAAACACCTGCCGAAGTGGAACCCGATGAACGTCTGCTCTTACCACCTGCAAGAGGCGGGTGCGACGCCGGAGCAGGAGTTGGCCTTTGCGCTCGCCACCGCCTGCGCGGTGCTGGATGATCTGAAAGGGAAAGTTTCGCCCGCTGATTTCCCCAATATGGTCGGTCGCATATCGTTTTTCGTCAACGCCGGCATCCGTTTCGTGACCGAGCTATGCAAGATGCGGGCCTTCGTGGACCTGTGGGACGAGATCCTGCTGGACCGCTACGGCGTCACTGATGCGAAGTATCGCCGCTTCCGCTACGGCGTTCAGGTCAACAGCCTTGGCCTGACCGAACCCCAGCCAGAAAACAACGTCTACCGCATTCTGCTTGAGATGCTGGCGGTCACGCTGTCGAAAAACGCTCGCGCCCGTGCCGTCCAGCTTCCCGCCTGGAACGAGGCGCTTGGCCTGCCCCGCCCCTGGGACCAGCAATGGTCGCTGCGGATGCAGCAGATCCTGGCCTATGAGACCGACCTTCTGGAATACGACGACCTGTTCGACGGCAACCCCGCCATCGACCGCAAGGTGGCCGAACTAAAGGAAGGCGCCCGCGCAGAACTGGCACAGATCGACGCAATGGGCGGAGCGGTGGCGGCCATCGAATACATGAAGGGCCGCCTTGTCGACTCCAACGCTCAGCGCATCTCTCGAATCGAGACGGGTGAAACCACGGTCGTCGGTGTCAACCGCTGGACCGAGGCTGCGCCCTCGCCGCTCACGACCGGTGACGGCGCCATCATGGCCGCCGATCCAAAGGCCGAAGCCGACCAGATCGCGCGTCTTGCCGAATGGCGCGCCACGCGCGACCCGGCCGCCGTTGCCCGCGCCCTTGCTGCCCTGCGCGATGCCGCCGCTTCGGGCGCCAATATCATGCCCGCCTCGATCGAAGCCGCCCGCGCGGGTGTGACCACAGGCGAATGGGGCGGCGTCCTGCGCACTGCCTTCGGCCAGTACCGCGCTCCAACCGGTGTGTCCCGCGCGCCTTCGAACCGGACCGAGGGGCTGGAGCCGATCCGCGAAGCGGTCGATGCCGTCTCAGCCCGCCTTGGCCGCCGCCTTTCCTTCCTTGTCGGCAAACCCGGTCTCGACGGCCATTCCAACGGCGCCGAGCAGATCGCCGCCCGGGCCCGCGATTGCGGGATGGAGATTCATTACGAAGGCATCCGCCTGACCCCGGCCGAGATCGTCTCTGCCGCCGCCGACCAGCAGGCGCATGTGATCGGCCTGTCGATCCTGTCGGGCAGCCACCTGCCGCTGATCGCCGAAGTTATGGACCGGATGCGCACCGCCAGACTGGACGTTCCGCTGATCGTCGGCGGCATCATCCCCGAGGAAGACGCAGCAGCCCTCCGCGCGTCGGGCGTTGCTGCGGTCTACACGCCCAAGGATTTCGAGCTGAACCGGATCATGATGGATATCGTGGGTCTGGTGGATGCCCGCGCCATCGCCGCCGAGTAGCACCGGCGGCATTTGCTTTCCTCTGTCATGATCGCGCGCTAGGCTCGCTCCGAACGCATGCGCGCCACGGAGGAAGCAATGAAAACCCGCTATCTGCACACCATGATCCGCGTGAAGGATCTGGATAAATCCATCGCCTTCTGGAAGCTGCTGGGACTGGAGGAGACGCGCCGGATCGACAATGACAAGGGCCGCTTCACCCTTGTGTTCCTGTCCCCTCCCGGCCAGCCGGATTGCCCGGTGGAACTGACCCACAACTGGGACGGCGACGACGGCCTGCCGTCGGACAGCCGCCACTTCGGCCACCTCGCCTATGATGTCGAGAATATCTACGACATGTGCGCCCATCTGCAGGCCAATGGCGTGGTCATCAACCGCCCGCCGCGTGACGGTCGCATGGCCTTTGTGCGCTCTCCCGACAACCAGTCGGTCGAACTGCTGCAATGGGGCGATGAATCGCTTCCCCCCGCCGAGCCTTGGCTCAGCATGCCGAACACCGGCCACTGGTGATCCGCGATGGGAATTGACGGACTTATCGCCCTTCTCGTCATCGGCGCCATCGCAGGCTGGCTGGCAGGAAAGCTGGTCACCGGTTATGGCTTCGGCCTGATCGGCAACATCGCCATCGGCATCGTCGGCGCACTGATCGCGAGCCTGATCCTGCCCGTCATCGGCTTCACGCTCGGCGGTGGCACGGGTGCGGCGGTGGTGCATTCCACCATTGGCGCCGTGGTGCTGCTGGTGCTGATCCGGCTGGTGCGGAAGGGGACGTGACCGCTTAGTAGATGTAGCGGATCTGCTCAGTCCAGAACCGCTCCATCCGCTTCAGCGCATCATTGGCGTTCAGCATCGCCTCGGCCCCGACCAGCCCCCGGCGATCCAGCGCTTCGGCCTGTCGTGCGAACAACTCGCTCAGAACGATGCGCACCCGACGGCCCTTTTCGGTCAGCCGCACCCGCACCGACCGGCGGTCGATCTCTGAGCGCTGGTGGTGCATATAGCCAAGCTCGACCAGCTTCTTCAGGTTATAGCTGACGTTCGACCCCTGATAGTAACCGCGGGATTTCAGCTCGCCCGCCGTTACCTCATGTTCCCCAATGTTGAACAGTAGCAACGCCTGCACCGAGTTGATTTCCAGCACGCCCAGCCGTTCGAACTCATCCTTGATGACATCCAGCAGTAGCCGGTGCAGCCGCTCGACCATCGAGAGGTTTTCCAGATAGGCCGAAAGCAGCGCCTTCTGCGCGCCGTCAAGAACCGGGGCCGGATTGCCTGTCTGAATGCTCATCCCTGTCTCCGTCGTCACCGTGGTGAGGGCGCAGATTTGGGGCAAAGAACAAACATTCGGTAAACTCGAACCGCAAATGCCTCAAATGCGATGCAAATCGCGGTTGCGGGCAAAAGCGGCAATCTCGGCGATCAGGGGCGCATAGGCATCGGGCGGATCGCCCTGCCCCAGCATCCACTGCAAAAGGTCCTGGTCATTCTCGGACAAAAGCAGGTCATAGCTCGCCAATGCCTCAGGCCCCAGCCCGTCCAACCGCGCATCGGCAAAGGGGCCAAGGATAAGGTCCATCTCCTTCATGCCGCGCCGCCAGGACCGCATCCGCATCCGTTTCAGCGCGGCATCCCCGCTCTCGACCATGACCCTGCCCGTTTCACCTTGAACCCCGAGGGCCTGCATCCTAAGAGGGCTCGCCCGCAAGTTCAAACATACCGGAGTCCGACCCATGGCCTTCCTGTCCGATACCCTCGCCCGCGTGAAACCCTCGGCCACCATCGCAGTGACCAACAAGGCGCGCGAACTGGCGGCGGCGGGGCGCGACGTGATCGGCCTTGGCGCAGGCGAGCCGGACTTCGATACGCCGCAGAACATCAAGGACGCGGCAAAGCGCGCGATTGATCAGGGCAAGACGAAATACACCGCCGTAGATGGTATCCCCGAGTTGAAAGCCGCGATCTGCGAAAAGTTCAAGCGTGAGAACGGCCTGACCTACACGCCCGCGCAGGTGACGGTCGGCACCGGCGGCAAGCAGACCCTCTACAACGCGCTGATGGCGACGCTGAACCCCGGTGATGAGGTCATCATCCCGGCGCCCTACTGGGTCAGCTATCCCGACATGGTGCTGCTGGCCGGCGGCACCCCGGTGCCGGTCGTGGCGGGGATCGAGACCGAATTCAAACTGACGCCCGCGCAGCTTGAGGCGGCGATCACGCCGAAAACCAAATGGTTCATCTTCAACTCGCCGTCGAACCCGACCGGTGCAGGCTATACCCGCGCCGAGTTGAAGGGGCTGTGCGATGTGCTGATGCGCCATCCGCATGTCTGGATCATGTCCGACGATATGTATGAGCATCTCGTATTCGACGATTTCGAATTCACCAGCCCGGCACAGTTGGAACCCGGCCTTTATGACCGCACGCTGACCTGCAACGGCGTGTCGAAATCCTATGCGATGACCGGCTGGCGAATCGGATATGCCGCCGGCCCCGTGGCGCTGATCAAGGCCATGGGCACGATCCAGTCGCAGTCGACGTCCAACCCTTGCTCGGTCGCGCAATATGCAGCACTCGAAGCGCTGACCGGCACGCAGGATTTCCTCGCCCCGAACCGCGCCATATTCCAGCGCCGCCGCGATCTGGTGGTGGAGATGCTGAACAAGGCCAAGGGCATCAAATGCCCGAAACCCGAAGGCGCCTTTTACGTATACCCCGACATCTCCGGCTGCATCGGCAAGACCAGCGTGGGTGGCGTGAAGATCACCGATGACGAGGTTTTCGCGACCGCGCTTCTGGAAGAGGCCGGCGTGGCCGTGGTTTTCGGTTCCGCCTTCGGGGTATCGCCGAACTTCCGCGTCAGCTACGCTACCTCGGACGAAAAGCTGCGCGAGGCCTGCACGCGGATCCAGAAGTTCTGCGAAGGTCTCCACTAACAGCGGCGCAAAACGGGGGCGCGATGGCGGGCGATCTGCCGGAATACTACTTCCGCATCCGTGAGAACGGAGCGACGGTCTTTCGCGTCGATACCGAAAACCGCCAGCGCCGCATCGACATGGAACCTATCGCCACGGTCAACGTGAAGAACGGCGATGTGAAGCCGCAGGGCGACCGCAAGCTGTCGGGGCCCGACAAAGCCGCGATTTCGGAATGGCTGACCGCACGGCAGACGCTGCTGGCTGCGCGCGACATCGACGACATCCACCGCGCCGTCGATCACATGAACCTTACGACCCACTGGGCACAGACCCGTGCGACGGACGAGCAACTGGAAGAGGTCACCGACGCTCTGCTATTGGCAATGCACGACCTTCGATCAGTCCTTGTGCGCAGAAAGTCCGAGCGGCTTCAGAAAGACGCGACCGACTGATTCCGCGACTCCTCGATACGCGGCGCCCGACGCCAGAATCGCACCATCAGCAGTACGGCAGCGCAGGTCAGCCCGATCACCAGTCCCAGCCATAAGCCCGCCGCGCCATATCCCAGCGGAAACGCCAGAACATAGCTGGCCGGAATGCCGATCAGCCAATAGCTGATCGCGGCGATCACCATCGGCCCCCGCGTGTCCTTGATCCCCCGCAAAAGGCCCAACGCCATCACCTGCGCGGCATCGGCCATCTGGAACATGGCGGCCATGATCAAAAGCGTGACCCCGATGGCAATGATCGCCTCGCTGTCAGGATTGGCCCGATCCAGAAAGACGGCGATCAGCGGATGCGGCCATAGCAAGAATAACGCCACCATCGAAAGCCCGAAGCCCATCGATAGCGCCACGGCGATCCGCGCCGCATCGTGCAACCCCCGCACGTCACCCGCGCCATTGGCCCGTCCGACCCGTACCGTCGCAGCACTCGACAAGCCCAGATGCACCATAAAGGCCAGCGCCGTTACCTGGATGGCGATGCCATGTGCCGCCAGCTCCTTCGTCCCGATCCAGCCCATCATCAGCGCCGATGCCTCGAACAGTCCGCTTTCGGCCAACCCAGTAAGCCCGATCGGCAGACCAAGCCGGAACACCTGCCGCAGCGCCGCCGGATCGGCGCGCCAGAAGCGCTGGAACAGGTGGAACCGCCGCAGTTCCGGCAGCCAGGCCGCATAGATGGCCAGCACCAGCACAGTTAGCAGCTGCGACCCGACCGAGGCGCAGGCGGCGCCCCGCACTCCCAGCTCAGGGAAGCCCCAATGGCCAAAGATCAGCGCCCAGTTGACCAATATGTTCAACCCGACCGCAGCAATCGTCGCCCATAGCATCGCTTGCGTGCGCCCAAGCGCTGCAAGATAGCTTTTCAGCGACATCACCAGCAGCGCCGGAACCATGCCCAGCCCCGCGATGCGCAGGAAATCTTGGGTCAGCTGCGCGACCTCTTCATGCTGACCCAGCGCCAACATGATCGGGCGCGACCACCAGAACAGCGGATAGCACAGCACGCCAAAGGCAATGGACAGCCACAGCCCCATCCGCGCATCGCGACGCACCTGCGCCTCGTCCCCTCGGCCCAGCGCGGTCGCCACCATCGGCATGACCGCCTGCGCGAAACCCGACCCCAGGATGAAGATCACGAAAAAGCTCGACGCACCCAGCACACCCGCCGCCAGCGCCGTGACCGAATACCAGCCCAGCATCACCGTATCGGTGACATGCAAAGCCATCTGCGCCAGGTTGCTGCCGATCAGCGGCAGACCAAGCGACAGCGTCGCCCCGGCATGGGCGCGCAAGCTTTGTGATGCGGATTGTTCCATCGGACCTATGCAGTATCTCGGGTTCAAAAGCGGGACAAGCGCCCAATAATCAGGCAGAGTGAAAACAACCTTCGGCTGTGCCAGAGTGACCCGCGGCACTCGCCGGGGCTTTGCCGGAAGCGTCATCGGCGCGACGGAAATATGTCTCCGGTTCGCCCTTCGCCGCGCTACTGTGCCCGCAAAGCTTTGCCCTGGAAGGAGCCTAGAATGCTGACCCTTTACGGTGTTTATCGCTCACGCGCCTCGCGCCCGCTATGGCTGCTGGCCGAAGCGGGAATGGACTACACCCATGTTCCCGTCATCCAGGGCTATCGCCTGCCCGATGCAGGCGCAGTCGATGCGCCGCTGAATACCGCCTCGCCGGATTTCCTTGCGGTCAACCCGATGGGACAGATCCCGACGCTGACCGATGGCGATCTGCTTTTGACCGAATCCATGGCGATCACGCTTTATCTCGCCGAATGCGCCGGCCCGTCGCTTGGCCCAAAGAACCTCGCCGAGCGCGCGCAGATGACCAACTGGGCGCTTTTCGCCGCGACCTCGATCGAGGCCCCTGCCCTCAGCCTGCTGCAGGCCTCGCCCGAGGATGAGGCGGCGATTACCGACGCGACCAACCGCCTGCGCCGCCCGCTGGCGCGGCTTGAGGCGCATCTGACCCGGCACGACTGGCTGCTCGACCGCTTTTCGGCTGCCGACATCTGCGTTGGTGAATGCCTGCGCTACGCACAGGGCAGCAAGGCCCTGACCGCCGAGTTTCCCAACAGCTTCGCCTGGCTCGCGCGCTGTCAGGCGCGGCCCGGTTTTCAGGCGATGTGGCAGAAACGCTCGGCCGAACCGGCCTGAGCCGCCGCTCAGAGCGTGTTCTTGTAGATCTGCCCCGCCTTCATGATGACCCGGAAATTCTTCTCCGGGTCAGCCACCAGCGAAAGATCGGCGGTCGGGTCGCCCTCGACCAGCAGCATGTCCGCATGTGCCCCATTGGCGATGATGCCAAGCGCGCCGGGATAAGGATTGCGCAGGCCCGACATGCCAAGGATGAAGGCGTTATCCGCTGTCGCCAGTTTCAGCGCCTGCGCGGGCGTATACCAACGAGTCATATAGGCAAGGTTCCGGCCCTGAGTGGCCGTGGCAGCCGCATCGAACAGGATGTCCGATCCCCAGCCGGTCGGGATCTTGTGCTTGATGGCTAGCTCGTAGGCCTGATCGGTGCCTTCCCAAAGCAGACGCTGCTTGGCAATCACGGATTCGGGCAGGTTCGGGTTGGCAAGCGCCTGCACAAAAGGCTGGATCGACCAGACCACATTCCGGTCAGCCATCATCTTTACGCTGTCCTCGTCGGCAAGCTGGCCATGCTCGATGCACTTCACACCCGCCGTAAGGCAACGCTGGATACCGCGCGGGGTATAGACATGTGCAGCAACGTAAGTGCCCCAGTCCTCGGCGGCCAGAACGGCGGCCTCGACCTCTTCCGGCAGGAACTGGGTTACGTCGATCGGGTCATAGAAAGATGACGCCCCGCCCCCGGCCACGATCTTGATCTGGCTCGCCCCCTGCATCAGCTGCTCTCGAGTCGCGCGAAGCACCGCATCGCGGCCATCGGCCAGAGCGGTGGCCATCAGTGCGTCCGACCGGCTTAGGTTCCCTTGCGACCCCGGCAGTTCCCAGATCAGGCGGAAATCTCCGTGGCCCGAGGTCTGCGAGATCATCGCGCCGCTGGGATAGATACGTGGCCCTTTCACCGCGCCCGCATCGATGGCGCGCTTCAGCGGAAAGGATGGCCCGCCCAGATCGCGGATGGTGGTAAAGCCGCGCATCAGCGTCCGCTCGGCCTGCGCTGCCGCCGCCAGATGGATGTCGCCCGCATCCGCCGTCATTAGCTGCGCCACCGGCAGGCCGCACAGCATCGTGTGCCAATGCGCGTCGATCAGCCCCGGCATCAGCGTGCGTCCGGCGGCGTCAATAACCGTGGCGCCATCGGGCGGGGCGACCGCCCCTTGCGCCACCTCGGCAATCATTCCGCCCTGCACCAGAACCGAGACGCCCTCGCGTGTGTTCAGTTCCAGCCCGTCGAACAGCCGCGCATTGGTGAACAGCACCGGCGGAACAGCTGCGGTTTGCGCTTTCGCCCCCGAATAAGCCGACAGCCCCAGCAGCGCGACCGAGGCCGAAGACCCCGCGATGAAGCCCCGCCGGGTCAGATCCTGCCCCAATCGTCGGTTGATCGCCCGCACCTCTGCCGAACAGCAGCTGCACCCCGGGCGGGCGACGACATGGTGGCACTTGTTCGGCAGCACGGGACGGGTCATTGGTCGCTCCATTTGAGTCTGACACGAGCCTAGGTTCGCACGATGACAGGCGCGCGTCACCCCGATACGGCCTCCACATCTTGCGTGTGACCCCCTGGGAATGGTCTACTCCTTCCCCAAACCAGAACAAGAATCGAGCAGACATGGCCAACGACCTTCTCTCAGGCACGCCCGAAGCCTATGACGCCTCTTCGATCGAGGTGCTTGAGGGGCTGGAGCCTGTGCGTAAGCGCCCCGGCATGTATATCGGCGGCACGGACGAGCGTGCGCTGCACCATCTGGTGGCCGAAATCCTGGACAACGCGATGGACGAGGCGGTGGCGGGCCATGCCAACCGCATCGAGGTCGAACTGCACGAGGACTACTCCGTCACCATCCGCGACAACGGCCGGGGGATGCCGGTCGACCCTCACCCGAAATTCCCCGGCAAGTCGGCACTTGAGGTCATCCTCTGCACACTGCACGCGGGCGGCAAGTTCTCGAACAAGGCCTATTCCACGTCCGGTGGCCTGAACGGCGTCGGATCGTCGGTCGTCAACGCCTTGTCCGACCATGTGCGGGTCGAGGTGGCGCGGAACAAGGAACTCTACGCCCAGGAATTCTCGCGCGGCATCCCGCAAGGCCCGGTCGTGAAAATCGGCCCCGCGCCGAACCGTCGCGGCACGACGGTGACCTTCCACCCGGATGCCGAGATTTTCGGCCACCTGCAGTTCAAGCCCGCCCGTCTGTTCAAGATGACGCGGTCCAAGGCCTATCTGTTCTCGGGCGTCGAAATCCGCTGGAAGTCCGCCATCCCCGACGGCGACACGCCGCAAGAGGCGGTCTTTCACTTCCCCGGCGGCCTTGCCGACTACCTGAACGAACAGACCAACGGCCACACCACCTATGCCGAGCGTCCCTTCGCCGGGAAGGTCGGGTTTCAGGAGAAGTTCGGCCTGCCCGGCTCGGTCGAATGGGCGATCAACTGGTCCCCCGTCATGGACGGCTCGATCCATTCCTACTGCAACACCGTCCCCACGCCCGAAGGCGGCACGCATGAGGCTGGCTTCTGGGCCGCGATCCTGAAGGGCGTCCGCGCCTATGGCGAGCGGATCAAGAACCGCAAGGCGGAGTTGATTACCCGCGACGATATGGTGGCGGGGGGCGTCGCCCTGATCTCGATCTTCATCCGCGAGCCCTCCTTTGTCGGCCAGACCAAGGACCGGCTGTCGACGGAAGAGGCCGCGCGGCTGGTCGAAAACTCGGTCCGCGACCACTTCGACAACTGGCTGGCGGCGGACAACAAATCGGCCGGCGCGATCCTCGATTTCCTGGTGCTGCGGGCCGAGGAACGGCTGCGGCGCAAGCAAGAGAAAGAGACGCAGCGCAAGACGGCCACCAAGAAGCTGCGCCTGCCCGGCAAGCTGGTCGACTGCTCGGCCACCAACCGCGACGGGACCGAGCTTTTCATCGTCGAAGGCGACAGCGCCGGTGGTTCCGCCAAGATGGCGCGAGACCGCAGCAATCAGGCCCTTCTCCCCCTCCGCGGCAAGATCCTGAACGTCCTTGGCGCCGCCAGCGGCAAGATGGGGGCGAACCAGGAGATCAGCGATCTTTGCCAGGCGCTTGGCGTTTCCATGGGCACCAAGTTCAACGTCGACGACCTGCGCTATGACAAGGTCATCATCATGACCGACGCCGACGTCGACGGCGCCCATATCGCCTCGCTCTTGATGACCTTCTTCTTCACCCAGATGCGGCCGATGATCGACAAGGGCCACCTCTACCTCGCCTGCCCGCCCCTCTACCGCCTGACCCAAGGCGCCAGGCGCATCTACGTGCAGGACGATGCCGAGAAAGAGCGGATGCTGGAGACCGGCCTTGGCGGCAAGGGCAAGATCGACGTCCAGCGCTTCAAGGGTCTGGGCGAGATGGACGCCAAGGACCTGAAAGACACCACGATGAACCCCCTGACCCGCAAACTGATCCGGGTCGAGATCGACGAGGACGAACCGGGCGAAACCGGCGATCTGGTCGAGCGGCTGATGGGCAAGAAGCCCGAGCTGCGGTTCCAGTATATCAGCGAGAATGCGAGGTTCGTGGAGGAGCTGGATGTGTGAATAGTCGAATTCTGAAGAGGATTCCGCCCGCGCACGTGACGAGGCAGCTTCGACAAGAGGCCTACTTTGGCTGCGCCAAGTGTGGAAATCCTATTTTGGAGTATCACCACATCATCCCGTGGCACGAGATCAACCACCACGATCCCGAACATATGATTGCTCTCTGCCCTACTCATCACCATGAGATAGAGAAACTCCCACGCGCGAGCGCCTATAAGGTTAAGCAAAATCCATTTAATGGTCTAGAAAAGAGATTTAGAGGGTTCTTAGGCACAGACAAAGAGAAACCAACCTTTGTATTTGGTTCAAACATCTCTCTTTCAAAGCCAAATGTTCTAGTGATTTTTCAAGTTCCCTTTGTGCGCTATCGCATCGCAGATGGACAAAGCCTTGTAAGCATTTTTATTCCAAGATCGGATTTCTGGCCGGAAGTCGAGATAGTTGACAACGATGTCGTTGCAACAGTTTCCGATTTTTGGGACATCGAATTCTCGACAAATTATCTCCGCTTCAGAAAAAGAAAAGGCCACAACTTCTTTTGTGTTGATCTTCGGCAAGAGCACGCCGAGATCAGTGGGGATTTGTTGATTGGGCCAGATAGATTGCTTATCTCCCCTTCTAAGTTCAGCTTTCAGGGGGTTACACTTTCGCATTGCAAAAGCGGAGGGCCTATTAGTTTCGAGAGTAATGTGCGATTGCTACGACCAAATTTTGCAATGACAAGACCGCAAGCTAAATTTTTCTTTAATCCGCTGAGTGAAATTGATGAGGGCGCCATTTTTGGCTCCGCCTGATTTGACCCGTGTCAAATCAGGCCGCGCCCGACCGCCCCCTCGGGCGGGCGCGATTGCGCCCACCCGGCGGTCAGGCCCGACCTGACCCAAGCGAATACGCAAACGGATAACCCCTTGCCCTGCGGCTCACGCCTCCGGGCAATCGGCCCGGGAAACCTTCCACTGGAAGGTTTCCTTTCGGCCCTCTGGCGCCTCAACGGCGATGCTCCGTAGGGTGCGTGCTTGCACGCACCGCCCGCGACCGTGGTGCGTGCAAGCACGCACCCTACTGTTTGCCAAATAGAAAATCCGTGCCAACCTCGCCCCGCTTTCCCGCTGCCGATCGGATTCTCATGACACGCTTCATTACCCTCTTTGCCGCCCTGTCCTTCCTTGCCGCCCCTGCTCTGGCTCAGACTCCGCCCGAGATACAGAAGATCACCGACCAGAACTTCGCGGCCTGCCGCGAGGCGGGTGGCAATCCCTCGATCGCCGATGGCTATCTGACCGAGCGTGACATGAACGGCGACGGCAAGCCGGACTATGTGATGAACCTGTCCGGCCTGACCTGCGAGAATGCCTACAGCTATTTCTGCGGATCCGCCGGTTGCCCGGTGACGGCCTGGGCATCCAGCCCGACAGGATTGCAGGTGATCTGGGAAGGCTATGCGCAGGACGTCCAGTTCGAAGGCAACACGATGGTCGCCTTCCTGCACGGACAGTTCTGTGATCCACCCGCCGCAGGCGTAGACGGCTGCGAAGAACGCATCGCCTTCGACGCCCCTGCGGCAGCCGCCGCGCCCGCTGCCGACCCGGCCCCGGCGGACACTCCACCCCCGTCCGACCGCTGGGAATTGCGCCAGCCCGCAGGCTCGCCCGCCGTCGCGGTGATCGGTGGCCCCGGCAACCTGCGCAGCATGGCGGCCTTCTGCCTGCAGGGGCAGCCCTGGCTGGCGCTGCTGTTCCACCAGTCGACGGTCAGTGACACGGTGCAGGTGGCATTCGGGTTTTCGTCCCAGCCGATGGCAGGACCCGCCACCCGCAGCGCCGGAACCGGCGGTACCTATGTGATCGGGCTGGCGAACAACCCGCTGGTCGGCCTGCTTGCCGGCCGCGACAGCCAGGTCGTTTTCTCGGCAGACGGGGTGGCGCTTGGTGCGATCTCTCTTTCGGGGTCGACCAAGGCGCTGCGGGGCGCGCTGTCGGCCTGCATGAAGCTCTGAACCCCGTCCAGTTGTCACAACCGCGCGTCACTATCAGCCCGATTCTATTCGAAAAAAGGAAAAACGATGCTGCGCCTGACCCTTGCCGCCCTTGCCCTATGCGTCGCTGGCACTGCACAAGCGGCCTCCACCGGCGGTTACTCCTCGATCGTCATCTTCGGTGACAGCCTTAGCGATACCGGAAACCTTTACGCCGCGACCGGCGGCGCGATCCCGGCGGCGCCATACGTCAACGGCCGTTTCTCGAACGGCCCGATCTGGGCCGATGACATGATCGCGGCCTTCAACGCCAAGGGCCTGTTCGGCGCGTCTTTCGCCTATGGCAGCGCCAATGTGATCGAGAACGGCGATTTCATCCCCGACCTCGGCACGCAGATCGGCATCTTTGAGACCAACGTGCCCGACGCGGCGCTGGGTGATAACCCGCTTGCCGCGATCTGGATGGGGGCGAACGATCTCTTTGACGCGCTCGACACGATGGACACCGCGGGCGTGGTGGCGACAGGTGTTGCGGCGGCGGCTGGCGTGGCTCAGGGGATCGCGGCTCTCGCTGCCGGAGGCATCACCGATTTCGTGGTGCTGAACCTGCCCGATCTGGCGCTGACCCCCGCCTATGCGATGTTTCAGACGGATAAGGCGGCGGCCGCCCATGCCGGAAGCGTCGCCTTCAACACCGCCTTGGCGGGCCAGCTTGACCTTCTGCGCGCGGGCGGTCTGAACATCACCGGCGTCGACATCTTTTCGCTGTTCAATGACCTGCACGCCAACCCGAGCCAATACGGCCTCAGCGGCAACTTCGCGCCCTGCTACATCCCCAGCGTCTACACCTGCGATCTGGTGACCGAAGCTGGCAAGTTGACCTTCTTCGACCCTGTTCACCCCAGTGATACGGTCCAAGGCGCCGTGGCCGATGCTGTCAGCGATGCGATTACCCCGGCCGCCGTGCCGCTGCCCGCCTCGGCTACGCTGCTGATGGGTGCGATGATCGGCATCGCGGCGCTACGCCGCCGCGCGCAGGCTTAGTTTCCGCGCAATCCTTTCCGAAGGATCAGCAGAAATGCAGAGCGGCGCTGAATCAATAACTTGATCGACGCCCCAAGCGTAAAAGCTCAGCTTCCCTGCAGGCTTTGCACGTACTGACCCAACTGGACCAGCCGCAGAGGCGTCGGCGTCGCGATCCCGTCGCCGCCGTCGAACAGCACCAAGTCGCCATCAAGCAGCGGTGCGAATTTCGGCATCACCCGGCCATCCTCCTGCGCGTAACCCCAGATATGCGCCATCACCCGCGTCATCGGAAAGCTGCCGTCATTTCGAGCCGCGATGGTCGTCAGGTTCGCGGGCCGTTCGGACAACCCCGCCGCCGCCTCGCCGTAACCTTTCCCCGTCGCGCCGTGACAGCCTGCGCAATAGCTCGCGAAATCCTCCGCGCCGGTCGGTCTTCCCGGGGTGGGGCCGGAACCTCCGATGGGCAGGCAAGCGGCAAGAAACCCGGCCAGGGCAAGAGGTGTCAGAACGATGATGGGGCTGAGAGGCTGCATCGGAACTCCTTCGTGATCGCCCCAACCAAGCACGGGGGTGACCGCCGCGCAATCCTAGACAACCCGCCCCGCCTCCAGCCGCACGATCCGGTCCATCCGCGCGGCAAGCGCCATGTTGTGGGTCACGATAAGGGCCGATAGCCCGGTCTCACGCACGACTTCCATCAGCGTCGCAAAGACCTGATCAGAAGTCTCGGGGTCCAGGTTCCCCGTCGGCTCATCCGCCAGCAGCAGCTTCGGCCCGTTCGCCAGCGCCCGGCAGAAGGCAACCCTCTGCTGCTCTCCACCCGACAGCGCCGCAGGCCGGTGGTCCGCCCGCGCCGCGATCCCGACACGGCTCAGCAGGTCACGCGCCCGCGCCTCTGCCTGCGTGCGTGACACGCCGTTCGCAAGCTGGGGCAAGACGATGTTTTCCAGCGCGGTAAACTCGGGCAGCAGGTGGTGGAACTGATAGATAAACCCCACCTCCGCCCGCCGCGCCTCGGTCCGCGCGCGGTCGCCAAGCCCGTCCATGGCGCGGCCCGCCAGCCAAACCTCACCCGCGTCGGCGGTGTCCAGCAGCCCCGCGATATGGAGGAGCGTCGACTTACCCGCCCCCGATGGCGCGACCAGCGCCACGACCTCGCCGGGATCAATCGACAGGGTCGCACCGCGCAGCACCTGCACCTCACCCGCAGCGCCGCGATTGTAGGTCTTTTGCAGGCCGGTCAGCGCCAGCATCGCCTCACTCATAGCGCAGCGCCTCGACCGGGTTCATCCGGGCCGCGCGACGCGCCGGGATCAGGGTGACGATGAACGACAGCCCCAAAGACAACACCACCGCCGACAAAACATCGCCCATCTGCAGCTTCGCAGGCAGCGCATATATACCCCGGATCGAAGGATCCCAGACCCCACCGCCCGAGACATAGTTCACGAGGCTGAAGATAGGGTCGATATATATTGCGAACAGGCAGCCCAGCACCACACCCAGCGCCGTCCCTATCAATCCGGTCGAGGCACCGCAGAGGAAGAACACCCGCAGGATCGACCCTTCGGTCAGCCCCATCGTGCGCAGGATGCCGATGTCGCGCCCCTTATTCTTCACCAGCATGATCAGCCCGGAAATGATGTTCATCGAGGCGATCAGCACCAGCACCGACAGGATCACGAACATCACATTGTCCTCGATCGTCAGCGCACGAAGAAAGCTGGAGGCGGAGTCCTTCCAGTTCCACAGATAGGTCCGCTCGTCACCGGCGGCCAGAAGCGCCGGAGCCATCGCTTCGACATTGTCCGGATCGGCCACCATCACCTCGATCTCATCCGCCGAACCTTCGCGGTTGAAATAGGCCTGCGCCTCGGCAAAGGGCATATAGACGCGGGTCTGGTCGATATCCCACCGCCCCGCGGTGAAGACATAGACGACCTCATAGGCATTGACGCGCGGGCTGGTGCCGAAGGCGGTCTTGACCCCATCAGGAGAGATCAGGCGGATCTTGTCGCCCACCGTCACCCCCAGATCGCGCGCCACGCCCGAGCCGATGGCGATGCCCTGATCAAAGCGTCCGATGTCGCCCCAGGATTCCTGCGGATGGGCGACGCGGGGGATCGCCAGCAGATCCTCATCCCGCAAGCCGTAGATTTCGACGCCAGAGTTGCTGCCGTTTGCGGTCGCCATGACCTGCCCCTTGATCATCGGCGCCGCATGGGTGACGCCGGCCACCTGCCGCAGCTTTTCCGCCAGACCGTCATAGTCGGCGATGGTTCGCACGGTCTGCCCAGACTCATTTTCCCAGGGCGTGGAATAGACGGTGACATGGGCGTTTGCGCCAAGGATCGTATCGACGAACTCGGCGCGAAAACCGGCACGCACCGACAGCGTGGCGATCAGCGCAAAGACGGCGAGGGTGATCCCGACCAAGCTGATCCAGGTCATCACCGAAACCCCGCCCTCGGCGCGGCGCGCGCGCAGGAAACGCCAGGCGATCATCCATTCGAAGAGGGCGAAGGGGGGCGTGCGATTGGCCATCTGATCCTTTCGGGAGACTACCTTCTCCACGAGCTTCTTCTTGGCGAAATACCCTCGGGGGTCCGGGGGCAGACAGCCCCCGGCCTCTCCGCCAGAACCGCCTTAGATGGCTGAGTAGATCGCGACCACTCGGGCGACTACGTCTTCTGCCGACATCTCTTCGCTCTCACCCGTCCGGCGCGAGGTCAATTCAACTTTGCCGGAGGCCAGCCCGCGCGGGCCGACGGTGATGCGCCAGGGCAGGCCGATCAGGTCCATCGTCGCAAATTTGGCGCCTGCCCGTTCGTCGCGGTCGTCGTAGAGCGGGTCGAGGCCCTTGGCGATCAGCGCATTGTAGATCTTCATACATGCCTCATCCGTGGCCGCGTCGCCCTGTTTCAGGTTGACGATGCCGACGTGGAAGGGGGTCACGCCTTCGGGCCAGATGATGCCCTTGTCGTCGTGGCTGGCCTCGATGATCGCACCAAGAAGGCGGGAAACGCCGATGCCGTGGCTGCCCATCTGGACCGGCACGCGTTCGCCCTTGTCATTCACCACCATCGCGCCCATCGGCTCGGAATACTTGGTGCCGAAGAAAAAGATCTGACCGACCTCGATCCCGCGCGAGGACTTGCGACGCTCTTCGGGGATTGCGTCGAAGATGGCCGGATCGTGGGTTTCATCGGTGCGGGCGTAGGGGGTCGTCCATTCCTTGACGATGGCCGCGCATTCGGCACGGTCGTCGTAGTTGACAACGCGGTCGCCGAATTTCAGGTCGGTGATCGCGCTGTCATAGAAGACCTCGCTTTCGCCGGTCGAGGCCAGCACCAGGAATTCATGCGTGTTGTCGCCGCCGATGGGACCGGAGGCCGCGCGCATCGGGATGGCCTGAAGCCCCATACGCTCATAGGTGCGCAGGTAGCTGACCATGTGGCGGTTATAGGCGTGCAGAGCGCTTTCGATGTCGATGTCGAAATTGTAGCCGTCCTTCATCAGGAACTCGCGGCCGCGCATGACGCCGAAGCGGGGGCGCATCTCATCGCGGAATTTCCACTGAATGTGGTAGAGCGTCAGCGGAAGGTCCTTGTAGCTGCCAACATGGCTACGGAAGATGTCGGTGATCATCTCTTCGTTTGTCGGGCCATACAGCATTTCGCGCTTGTTGCGATCGGTGATGCGCAGCATCTCTTCGCCGTAGTCGTCGTAGCGACCAGACTCCCGCCACAGGTCGGCAGGTTGCAGCGTGGGCATCAGCAGCGGGATATGGCCCGCCTTCTGCTGTTCCTCATGCACGATCTGCTCGATCTTGCGCAGAACCTTGTAGCCGAGTGGCAGCCAGGAATAGATGCCCGCCGCCTGCTGCTTGATCATGCCTGCCCGCAGCATGTAGCGATGGCTGACGATCTGCGCCTCGGACGGGTTTTCCTTCAGCACGGGCAGGAAATAGCGGGTCAGGCGCATCTTGAACCTTTCTGGGGCTGGCCGGTTGCGCATCGCTTAAGCGATCCGCATCTTTTGGGCAAGTGAGCGGGCTTGCCGGGAACGGCCGCTTGGTTCAAGACGGTTGCAGGAAAGCGGAGCTTGCGAATGGCATTGCCGGTTCGGGAACAGCTGAAATACTGGGGCCTCGCGGCGCTGGTCTTTTTCGTGCTGCTGTATCTGCTGGGGAACGTGATCCTGCCGTTCATCGTCGGCAGCGCGATCGCCTATTTCCTTGACCCGATCGCAGACAGGTTACAGCGGCTTGGCCTGAGCCGGGTCTGGGCGACGGTGGTGATCTCGCTGGGTGCGGTGATCGTCTTTGCCCTGCTGGTTCTGGCCGTCATCCCCACCCTGATCAGCCAGGCGGCCGCGCTGATCGCCGCGGCGCCAGAGATCAGCCGGCAGTTCCAGGCCTTCCTGACCGAACGCTTCCCCGAGTTGAACGACAGCACCAGCACGGCGCGGCAGACGTTGAACCAGATCGGCGAGGCCATCGGCGCGCGTGGGGGAGAGGTTCTGAACGGGCTGGTCAGTTCGGCGCTCAGCATCATTTCTGTCGTGGTTTTCATGGTCGTCGTGCCGGTCGTTGCATTTTACATGCTGCTGGACTGGGACAACATGGTGGCCCGCATCGACACGATGCTGCCGCGCGATCATGCGCCGGTCATCCGCAGACTTGCCCATGAAATCGACCAGGTCATGGCCGGTTTCGTGCGCGGACAGGTCAGCGTCTGCCTGATCCTTGGCACCTTCTATTCGGTCGCGTTGATGATTGCTGGGCTGCAGTTCGGACTTGTGGTCGGTGCTCTGGCAGGCGCGATTACCTTCATTCCCTATGTCGGCGCGCTGGTAGGCGGGGCGCTGGCCATCGGTCTGGCCCTGTTCCAGTTCTGGGGCGACTGGGTGCAAATCGGCGTGATCGTTGCGATCTTCGCCGTCGGGCAGTTCTTTGAAGGCAATATCCTGTCTCCGAAACTGGTCGGTGGTTCGGTCGGGCTTCACCCGGTCTGGCTGCTGTTCGCCCTTGCGGCCTTTGGCGCGATCTTCGGCTTTGTCGGCATGCTGGTGGCCGTTCCGGTCGCCGCGATGATCGGCGTTCTCGCTCGGTTCTGCATCGAGAAGTATCGCGAAAGCATGCTGTATCGGGGGGTGGAGGATGCGGAGACCCCAACCATAATCCTGCCCGAACAGCGCGTGGTCACCGCTCGCGTCATCGTCCAGGACGAGCGCCGGTCGTGATCCGGCAGCTTGCCTTCGAGCTGCCCCTGCGCGAGGCGCTGGGGCGGGAAGATTTCATGATATCTCCGGCGAACGCGCTGGCCCTGGAAACACTGTCCGACTGGCGGAACTGGCCCGGTGGGCGGATGCTTTTGATCGGACCCGAAGGCGCGGGCAAGACTCATCTCGCCCATGTCTGGGCTGCCGATACGCAGGCGATCATTGTTCCCGGCTACGGATTGGCGACGCAGAACCTTCCCGCGCTTGCCATCAAAGGCGCGGTCATCATCGAAGATGCAGACCGGATCGCCGCGACGGATCAGCCAGCTTTGTTTCATCTTCACAACATGATCTCGGAAAGGGGTGGGAGGCTTCTGCTGACCGCCCGCCAACCGGTGCGCGACTGGGGGTTGGACCTGCCCGATCTGATCAGCCGCATGCAGGCAGTGGCGGTGACGCGGCTGCAACCGCCCGACGACGCGCTTTTGTCGGCAGTTCTGGTCAAGTTGTTCACGGACCGGCAAATCGCCATTTCGCCCGCGCTGATCCCCTATCTCGTCAGCCGCATGGACCGCTCTTTCGCTGCGGCGCGTGCGTTGGTGGCGCGGCTTGACGCACGGGCCCTGTCCCAGGGAAGAGCCATCACGCGAGGTCTGGCGGCCGATATCCTGCTTGATCCCGATGACACGCCTTAGGAGGGCCACGGCACGAAAGCATACATCCCCGTTCCAGCCGCTTCCCTAGGAAGGCCTGTCCCGCTAGCCTGTGCGCAAATCACAAATGCAGAACGGCAGGCAATGACTCAGGCGGATTTTTTGAAAGCGCCCTTCCCCGATCCGGTGGTGCTGCCTCCGGCAGAAACCACGGGGCCCAAACGCTATTTCAATCGCGAACTGAGCTGGCTCGCCTTCAACTGGCGCGTTCTTGAAGAGGCTGCGAACGCCCGGGTGCCTCTGCTGGAACGCCTTCGCTTCCTGTCGATCTCTGCCACCAACCTTGACGAATTCTACACCGTGCGCGTTGCGGGTCTGCGCGAACTGGCGCGGGCGGGCAATACGATGCTGTCCGAGGATGGCCTGCCCCCCGCCGAACAGCTTTTGCTGATCAACGCCGATGCGCGGCGGCTGATGCACACGCAGCAGACCACCTTCAACAAGCTGAAGAAGGAGATGGAGGGAGAAGGGATCACCCTTCTTACCCGATCCAAGCTTACCTCTCGCGATTTCAAGTTTCTTGAGACGCACTTTCTGACCAAGGTCTTCCCGCTGCTGTCGCCGCTGGCGATTGACCCGGCGCATCCGTTCCCGTTCATCCCGAACACCGGGTTTTGCCTTGGACTGCAGCTTGAACGCGCCAAGGATGCACGCCCGCTTCAGGCGCTGCTGCCGATCCCTCAGCAGATTGCGCGTTTCGTTCCCCTGCCCGCCCGGCCGGGCGAGAACCGGTTCCTGCCGCTTGAGGAGTTGCTGCTGTTGCACTTAGGCATGCTGTTCCCCGGCTATGTCGACCGGGGCCATTGCGCCTTCCGCGTGCTGCGCGACAGCGATCTGGAGGTCGAGGACGAGGCCGAGGATCTGGTGCGCGAGTTCGAAACCGCGCTAAAACGCCGTCGACGGGGTGAAGTGATCCGGCTGAAGCTCAGCGCGGGCGCGCCGGAACAGTTGCGCAGCCTGATCATGGAAGAGTTGCACGTGACCGAGGCCGACATGGTCGAGGTGCGCGGGCTTTTGGGCGTTGCGGACCTGAAGGAACTGGTTCTGGATAGCCGCCGCGACCTGTTGTGGCCACCTTTCACCCCGCGCGTTCCCGAGCGGGTGCAGGACCACGACGGCGACATGTTCTCGGCGATCCGCCAGAAGGACATGCTGCTGCATCACCCCTATGAGACCTTCGACATGGTCATCCGCTTTCTGAAACAGGCGGCGGCAGACCCGAACGTGCTGGCGATAAAGCAGACGCTGTACCGCACCAGCCGCGACAGCCCGATCGTGGAGGCTTTGTGCGAGGCAGCCGAGGCGGGCAAGTCGGTGACGGCGCTGGTCGAGTTGAAGGCGCGATTCGACGAGGCCGCGAACATCCGCCAGTCGCGCAGGCTGGAGCGTGCGGGTGCGCATGTTGTCTATGGGTTCATCAACTACAAGACCCACGCCAAGATCAGCACGGTCGTCCGGCGCGAGGGCGACAATCTGGTCACCTATACCCATTACGGCACCGGCAATTATCACCCGATCACGGCGCGCATCTACACCGACCTCAGCCTGTTCACCTGCGACCCGGCGCTGGGGCGCGATGCGACCAAGGTGTTCAACTATCTGTCCGGCTACGTGCAGCCGGATGGGCTGGAGAACCTCGCAATTTCTCCCATCAGCCTGAAGCCACGCCTGCTGGAACTGATCGAGGCCGAGGCCGTTCTGGCGCGAGCAGGCAAGCCCGCTGCGATCTGGGCCAAGATGAACAGCCTGATTGACCCCGAGGTCATCGACGCCCTCTATTCGGCAAGCAACGCGGGCGTGAAGATCAGCCTTGTCGTGCGTGGCATCTGCGGCGTGAGGCCGGGTGTGAAGGGCTTGAGCGAGAATATCCGCGTCAAGTCCATCGTCGGGCGTTTTCTGGAACACAGCCGGATCGTCTGCTTTGGTAACGGCAAGGGGCTGCCGTCGAAAACCGCGCGCGTCTTCATCAGCTCGGCCGACTGGATGGGCCGCAACCTGACGCGGCGGGTCGAGACGCTGGTCGAGACGATGAACCCGACCGTCAAGGAACAGATCGTCAGCCAGATCATGGCGGCGAACCTTGCCGATGAGGCGCAAAGCTGGGTCTTGCGGGCCGACGGGCGTTTCGTGCGAGAGCTGGCCGAGGGCCGTAATCTCTTCGATTGTCACAGGTTCTTCATGGAAAATCCGTCTTTGTCCGGCCGGGGAACCGCAGGGGCCAAGGATGTGCCGAGGTTGGCCCAGAACATCGACTGACCTACAAGCAGGCATTGACCGTCCGACACCCCGCCTGCATGGTCGCGCGCATCAGAAGGAGCGACAGATGATCGAACGAACCGAGCCATCCGCAGATGACTGGGGGCCGTTCGGCAGGCCGTTGTTCGAAGATCCTTCGGCCCGCGCGCTAAGCCGCGTGGGGGTGGTCGATGTGGGGTCTAACTCGGTCCGTATGGTGGTGTTTGACGGGGCCGCGCGGTCACCCGCCTATTTCTACAACGAAAAGGTGATGTGCGCCCTTGGGCAGGGCCTGGCCGAGACGGGTCGTCTGAACCCGCGCGGGCGCGAACGCGCGTTGGCCGCGCTGCGCCGCTTTGCGCTGTTGGCAGAGGGTATGGAGATGGCGCCGCTGACGGTTGTCGCGACAGCCGCCGTGCGCGAGGCCGTGGACGGGTCAGAGTTTAGTGACGAAGTCATGCGGCATACCGGGCTGAAGATGTGGGTCATTGACGGCAGCGAAGAGGCGCGGCTTTCGGCGCAGGGTGTGCTGCTGGGCTGGCCCGATGCCAAGGGGATCGTAAGCGACATCGGCGGTTCATCTATGGAACTGGCCGAGGTCGGCGGCGGCAAGGTGGGGTCGCGCCTGACATCCCCTCTGGGCCCGTTCCGGCTGCAACAGGTCGAGGGTGGCGTGAAGGCGCGCAAGGCCCATATCCAGCGCATCCTAACCGACATGAAGAAAAAGTTCTCCGGCAATCACCCCCGGCTTTACCTTGTCGGCGGGTCATGGCGGGTGATTGCAAGGCTGGACATGGAACGGCGCGCCTATCCGCTTACCGTCCTGCACGAATACCGCATGATGCCATCGCAGATCCTCGAGACGCTGGACTGGATTCAGCAGAGCGATCTGGCTTTGCTGCGGGTGATGACCGGCACCTCGCTGGAGCGGATGGAGCTGGTGCCGCTGGCCAGCGAAGTCTTGCGGGGCATGATCGAGGTGTTCGAGCCGCGAGAGGTCGATATCTCGGCCTATGGCATCCGCGAAGGACTGCTTTACGAACAGATGCCCGACCGTCTGCGCGCGCGTGATCCGCTGATCGAGGCAGCCCGCGTGGCCGAGGCCAGTTCGGCCCGAATTCCGGGGTTCGGCAAGAAACTGTTCGGTTTTCTGGAGCCGCTGTTCCACGGTGTCCCCGCAGAACGACTGCGGCTGATCCATGCCGCTTGCCTGCTGCACGACACCGCGTGGCGCGCCCACCCCGACTATCGCGCCGAGGTCTGTTTCGACAACGCCACGCGCGCGAACCTTGGCGGGCTGGATCATCCAGGGCGCGTCTTCCTTGGGCTGGCGCTGCTGCACCGCTACAAGAACTCGCGCGCCGGTTCGCGGCTGGAGCCGCTGTTCCGGCTTTTGACCGAGGAGCAGATTCGCGACGCCGAAGTGCTGGGCAAGGCGATGCGCTTTGGCGCTATGTTTTCGGTCTCCGACCCCCGGCTTGCCGGCGCGCTGAAACTGCGCAGCAAGAAAAAGGAGACAGAGCTTGAACTGGCACTGACCCCGCTTGGCGTGGGGCTGTTCGGCGAAGTCGCACAGGCGCGGTTCAACTCGCTGGCGCTGGCGCTGAAGGCGGTGCCGGTGGTCACGCAAGGGGACATGCATGCAGCTTGACCATATCGCGCTGTCCGCAACGACGCTGGGAGAGGGTGTTGCGCATGTGGAAGCAGCCCTTGGCGTGACCTTGGCGCCGGGTGGCAAGCACGCCTACATGTCGACCTATAACCGTCTGCTTGGATTGGGCGATGTCTACCTGGAAGTAATCGCCATCGACCCGGATGCGCCGCCGCCCGGCCACTCGCGCTGGTTCGATCTGGACAATTTCACGGGCCAGCCGCGCCTGACGAACTGGATCATGCGATCGGATGATCTGGATGTTGACGTGGCGGCAAGCCCCGATGGCGCGGGCGTCCCGGTCGCCCTGTCGCGCAACGACCTCAGCTGGCGCATGGCGGTGCCCGCAACGGGGAGGTTGCCGCTTCAGGATACGTTTCCCGCGCTGATGCAGTGGAACGGCTCGGTTCATCCGGTTCAGAAACTGGCGGATGTGGGCGTAAGGCTGGTCCGGCTGGAAATCACCACGCCCGAAGCCGATGCGTTGAACGCGGCTTTGTCGGGGCGTTTGGATGACCCTCGGCTGAGCATCGCTCAGGGGCCGCAAAAGGTCATACGGGCCGAATTCTCGACACCGGACGGACGCAAATGGCTGTGACTCTTCGCCGCGCCGTGGCTGCTGACGCGCCCGCTGTGATGGCGATCTACAACCATTACATACGCCACACGACGGTCAACTTCTCTTCTACCGAAAAGACAAGGGCAGACATCCTGGACCTGCTCTCCAACCGGCCCGCGTTCTTCGTTACCGAGCGGGACGGCCAGATTCTGGGGTTTGCAACCTATGCACAGTTCCGCGCCAGCGATGGCTATGCGCGCTGCATGGAGCATACAATCCTGCTTTTGCCAGAGGTTAGCGGCGCGGGGCTTGGCCGTGCCCTGCTGACCGCAGTCGAGGATCATGCCCGTGCACGGGGTGCGCACACGATGTTCGCGGGGGTCGCGGCCGAGAATGAGGCCGGACGCGCCTTTCATTCCGCCATGGGTTACAATGAAACATTCATCCTGCGCGAAACCGGCTGGAAATTCGGACGCTGGCTTGATCTTGTGCTAATGCAGAAATTCCTGTCCTGACACCGGCGAAGTGCATGGGTATGCTCCGCCCATGTCACTGTGGACCCGCATTGCCGACGCCCTCGCGGCCCTTGCCAATGGTGAGGGCCTTTCTGCTGTTTTCGACCGATTGCGCCTGCCGCCCGAACGGTCGGTCGCCTTTACCATCGCCGTCATCGCGCTTGGTGCCAAGATGGCTAAGGCGGACGGCGAGGTTACGCGCAACGAGGTCACGGCCTTTCGCCAGATATTCGCGATCCCGGCAGGTGAAGAAGCGAACGCCGCCCGTGTCTTCAACCTGGCGCGGCAGGATGTGGCGGGGTTCGACGCCTACGCCCGCAAGATCAGGGCGATGTTCCGAGGCAACGACAAGGTCCTGACCGACCTGATGGAAGGACTGTTCTACATTGCCGTCGCGGACGGTCATTGGCACGCGCAGGAAGAAGCCTTTCTTTATGAGGTGGCCCATATCTTCGGCCTGAACGATCGCAGATTCCGCGCGCTGCGCGCCCGTTTCGTGGCCGATGCGCCGCCCGACCCCTATGACGTGCTCGGGATCGATCCCGATGCCTCGCTTGAAGACGCGAAAGCGGCTTGGAAAAAGGCGGTGCGCGACGGCCACCCCGACCGCATGATCGCCCGTGGCGTGCCGCAAGAGGCGATCAAGCTTGCCGAAAGACGACTGGTCGCGATCAATGATGCCTGGGCCGAGATTTCGGCGCAGAAAGCCGCCTGATGCCCCTGCGTCTGGCCACCTATAACGTCGAATGGTTCTCGCATCTGTTCGATATCAACAACCGCCTTCAGGCCGATGGCGAGTGGTCGTCGCGCTACAACGTGACAAGGCGGGCGCAGGCAGAGGCACTGGGGATCGTCTTTACCGCGCTTGATGCCGATGCTGTCATGGTGATCGAGGCGCCCGACCAGGGGTCAAAACGCAATACCGTCGTGGCGCTGGAGAACTTTGCGCAGGCGTTCGAGCTGCGCTGCCGCAAGGCCATCATGGGCTTTGTCAGCGAGACCGAGCAGGAAATCGCGATGCTGTATGATCCCGACAAGGTCACGGCGCATCACGACCCTCAAGGTTCGGAGAGTATTCGCGGGCGGCGCGACAAGGCGCCGAGGTTTGACCAGACCTTCGAGTTCGATATAGACATCGACGCCCGCCCCGAACCGATCCGCTTTTCCAAACCGCCGCTGGAACTCGCAGTTCAGTCCAATGGTCGCAACCTGCGCCTGATCGGGGTTCATGCCAAGTCGAAGGCCCCGCATGGCGCGCGGAATGACATCGACTTCATGCGCATCGCCATCGAAAACCGACGCAAGCAGCTTGCCGAATGTGTCTGGCTGCGCCGCCGGATCGACGTGCACATTGCGGCTGGCGACAGCCTGATCGTCATGGGCGATTTCAACGACGGTCCCGGCCTTGACGAATACGAGCGGTTGTTCGGGCGCTCCGGGATAGAGGTGGTTCTGGGCAGCGACGGCCCGCCGGAACAGCAGCTTTACGATCCACATGCCGCCATGGCGCTCGCCAGCAAGGTTGGGGTGCAGCCATCTTCGGCGCGGTTCTGGCTGCAACCCCAAAAGCGGTACTTCGAGGCGCTGCTCGACTACATGATGGTCTCGCCCGACATCGCCCTCGAAAAGCCGGAATGGCGCATCTGGCATCCGCTGAACGATCCGGGCTGTTGGGAGGTGCCGGAGTTGCGCGATGCGCTGCTTGCCGCCTCTGACCACTTCCCGGTCACGCTGGACCTTCCCCGAGGCTAGGGGAATCGCGCAAGCTGCACTAGGATGGTGCCATGAAACATCTTGCGCTGATCCTGAGCCTGCTCGCCCATCCCGTGGCCGCGCAGGACCTGCCGCCAGAACCCGAAGCCGGGCTGGACCCGGATTCGGGGCTGGAAGGGTTCGACATGATGCAGCGCGGGATGGAGTCGATCCTGCGCGATATGACGAAACAGCTTGAACCCGCGCTGGACGATATGGGTCAGGCGCTGACCGAACTGCGGCCGATGGCCGAAAAACTTTTCGGCATGATTGACGATATCGGCAATTACGAAGCCCCGGTGGTGCTGGAAAACGGCGATATCCTGATCCGGCGCAAGGCTGAGCCGCCCAAGCCATTGAAGGAAGGCGAGATCGAGCTTTAGCTCTTTCGCCCGGAATCGCGCTTTTGTGACGGTTCCATGACGTTCGAAAGCGCCTTCGCCATGCAGCCTGCAATTGCGCGGATTGGACAGCCCCTCCCCTCCTGACCCGGCCCGCGCGCCTGCCAGCTATTCCGCTGGCCTGGCGGCAACGCATTGGGTTGTGCATGATGTTCTGGGATGATTTTGCTGGTGGATTTCTACTGGGCCTGTTGGTGGCCTGCCCGATCGGCCCGGTTTCGCTGACCTGTATTCGAAACGCCATCGTCGGCAACCCAATAACCAGCACGCTGACCGGGCTGGGCGCCGCCTTTGCCCATGGGATGTTTGCGCTGGGGGCCAGTCTGGCAGCGGTTGCCATCGCCGATTTCATGATGCGCTGGCAGCCGATCTTGACGCTCTTTTCCGCAGTCGTCCTGTTCTGGCTTGGCCTGTCACGGCTGAGCAGAACGCTGCCCCGGCAGGTCTCGGTGGCAGTGGAGCCGACGCGGCCCGGCCTGCGCTGCCTTCAGGGGTTGCTGCTCGCCGCCTCAAACCCGCTGACGGTTCTGCCCTATATCGCCTTTGCCGCCTCGGCGGCGCATGTGGGAACCTATGGACCGCAGCCGCAGACCTTTGTCTTTGCCCTTGGCGCGGCATTCGGTGCGGCCACTTGGTACGGTTCGGTCACAACCCTTTCGACGCTTGCCGGACGAAAGGTCGGGCGGAATTTCGCGGTGCGGCTGGATATGGCCTCGGGCATCTTATTCTTGGGCTTCGGCTGCATCCTGCTTGCGCGGGGGATCTGAGACTATCCCCTGCCCTGCCGGATCAGCCCAAGGATTTCCTGCGCGGCCTGGGGAATGTTGGTGCCGGGGCCGAAGATCGCCTTGACCCCGTGGTTGCGCAGAAATGCATGATCCTGCTGCGGAATGACGCCGCCGCAGATGACCAGGATTTCACCCGCGCCTGCGGCCTCCAGCGCCTCGACCAGCTTTGGCGCAAGTGTTTTGTGACCCGCGGCCTGACTGGAGATGCCGACGACATGCACATCGTTGTCGATGGCGTCCTGCGCGGCTTCCTCTGGCGTCTGGAACAGTGGACCCACGTCCACGTCAAAGCCTATGTCGGCAAAGGCGGTGGCGATCACCTTCGCGCCGCGGTCGTGGCCGTCCTGTCCCATCTTCACGACCAGCATGCGCGGGCGACGACCTTCCTCTTCGGCAAAGGCCTCGACCTCTTTCTGGATGTCGGCGAAATCCATATCACCCTCGTAGGCAGAACCGTAAACCCCGGCCAACGTCTTTACCTCGGCGCGGTGCCGGCCAAAGACATTCTCCATGGCGGTTGAGATTTCGCCCACCGTTGCGCATGCGCGGGCCGCTGTGACAGCGGCGGCGAGCAGGTTGCCATCACCCCGTGCCGCCTGTTCCAGTGCGACCAGCGCGGCGGCGCAAGCGGCGTCATCTCGGGCAGCACGGGTGGAGTTCAAGCGGGCAATCTGGGCATCGCGAACCGCCATGTTGTCGATCGACAGGATGTCCACCTGCGTCTCGGCCTCGGGGCGATACTTGTTGACGCCGACGACGACTTCTTCGCCGCGGTCGATCATCGCCTGCCGCCGGGCGGCGGTTTCTTCGATGCGCAGCTTGGGCATGCCGCTGGCAACGGCCTTGGTCATGCCGCCCATCGCCTCGACCTCTTCCATCAGCGCCCATGCCTTGTCGGCCAGTTCAGCGGTCAGGCTTTCGACGTAGTAGGAGCCGGCCAGTGGATCGGCCACATGGGTGATGCCGGTTTCCTCTTGCAGGATAAGCTGGGTATTCCGCGCAATACGGGCCGAGAATTCGGTCGGCAGGGCCATCGCCTCGTCCAGTGCGTTGGTGTGCAGCGACTGGGTGCCGCCAAGCGCCGCCGCCATCGCCTCATAGGCGGTGCGAACGACGTTGTTGTAGGCGTCTTTCTCTTGCAGGCTGACTCCGCTGGTCTGGCAATGGGTGCGCAGCATCAGGCTTTCGGACTTTTCCGCCCCAAAGCTGAACATGATCCGGTGCCAGAGCAGCCGCGCCGCGCGCAGCTTTGCCGCCTCCATGAAGAAGTTCATGCCAATCGCGAAGAAGAACGACAGGCGTGGCGCGAATTCGTCCACCTTCATGCCCCGCGCCAAGGCTGCCCGGACGTATTCGCGGCCATCGGCAAGGGTGAAGGCCAGTTCCTGCACCAGGTTCGCCCCTGCTTCCTGCATGTGGTAGCCCGAGATCGAGATCGAGTTGAATTTGGGCATCTCTCGCGCGGTATATTCGATGATATCCGCCACGATCCGCATCGAGGCGTCGGGCGGGTAGACGTAGGTGTTGCGCACCATGAACTCTTTCAGGATGTCGTTCTGGATGGTGCCCGACAGGGCCGCGCGCGGAACGCCCTGCTCTTCCCCCGCAACGATGAAGCTGGCGAGCACGGGGATCACCGCACCGTTCATGGTCATCGAGACCGAGACCTTGTCCAGCGGTATGCCGTCGAAAAGGATCTTCATATCCTCGACGGAATCGATCGCCACGCCCGCCTTGCCGACATCGCCTACCACGCGGGGATGGTCGCTGTCATAGCCGCGATGGGTGGCCAGGTCGAAGGCCACGCTGACGCCCTGCTGCCCGGCGGCCAGCGCCTTGCGATAGAAGGCGTTCGACTCCTCGGCAGTGGAAAAGCCTGCGTATTGACGGATCGTCCAGGGACGACCCGCATACATTGTCGCCCGCACGCCGCGCACAAAGGGGGCAATGCCGGGAACGCTGCCCAGATGCGCCAGCCCGGCCAGGTCAGCCTGAGTATAAAGCGGCTTGACCTCGATGCCCTCCAGCGTGTGCCAGATCAGCCCATCGGGATCGGCGCCCTTCATCTCTTTGCGGGCCAGCGCGGCCCAGGCATCGCGCGCGTCGGTCATCCTCGTCACTCCCTTGCCGGCGGTTTCGATTATCCCCGGCAATCCACTTTGGTTTCCCGCCATCCTGCCCTATATCGGGGCAAGGGAGACCGTATGAAACTGCTTCACATCCTTGTTCTGTCGGCCTTTCTGCCGCTTTCCGCAATGGCTGAAGATATCGCCGAACCTTTCGGCCCGGTAGATGCCGCAACGGTCGAGCTTGGCCAGTTCCTGTGGCTCAAAAGGCCGCTCGTGGTCTTTGCAGACACGCCCGACGACCCCGCATTCCAGCGCCAGATGGCGCGCATCATGGCAGAGCTTCCCCCTCTGGAAGAGCGTGATGTGGTGATCCTTACCGATACCGACCCCGCCGCCCGGACCTCGGTGCGAGAGCGGCTGCGTCCGAGGGGTTTTTCGCTGGTCATCATGGACAAGGACGGCGAGGTGAAGCGGCGCAACCCGTCGCCCTGGGGCGTGAGAGAGATCACCCGCGCCATCGACCGCTTTCCGCTGCGCCGGCAAGAGATGCTGGAGCAGCGACCGTCGGGACGTTGATACGTTATTCCCGGAAATCCGCGAAGTCGGGAATCCGGCCGAAAGCGATCTTGGCGCCCGTATAGGGCACGCGATGCCGGGGCAGTTCTCCGAAACGGATCGTGTCCTGCCCAAAACGCTGATTCAACGCATCGATGGCAAGGCAAAGCCCGACCCGCGCATCCTGTCCTTCGGCAGGAATACGTTCGAACAGATCGCCCGTTTCCTGCCCCACAGGGATCAGACCGCCCAACACCACATCTACTGCCTTCGGTCGCCGCAACGGCAAGCGTGCCCAGTAACGGTCCAGCGTCTCCAGAAGAAAGAAGGTATCCTGCGTGGCGCGGATCTGCCCCTCGACCCGTGGCCGGTCTCCGTTGTCCAACCGTAAACCCAGATGCAGGCTGCGTGCCATGAACCCCTCGCGCCGCAACCGCGCGGCAGCCTTGACCAGGAGCCGCCGCGCCACCAGACGCGCCCCCTCGGCCGTCTTGTTGCTTGCGGTCAGAATCTGTCCGTGGCCGATCATGCTGCGCCGGGTTTCCGGCCAGACCACAGTTTCGCCGCGCAACTCGCGCAGGAACCGTTCGCCCGCCACATTGCCCCAGATCGCGCGAGCACGTTTCGGGTCCAGCGCATACAGGGCCGGAATATCCATGATCCCCGCCGCCTCGAGGCGGGCCTTCATTGCGCCCGAAATGCCGGGCAGGTCGCTTGGGGCCAGATGGGCAATCCGTTCGGGCAGGACGTGCGGCAACAACCAGTGCAGGCCGCCCGGCTTTTCCAGCCCCGCCGCCACCTTGGCCAGAAGCCGCGTCGGAGCCAGACCTACCGAACAGAGCAGGGCGGGATGCACCCGGTCCTGCACCACACGCTGCAAGGTCCGCCCGATCTGCATCGCGCGATCCAGATTCTGCTCCGATCCCAGCAAAAGACAGGAACATTCGTCGATCGACCAGACCCGATGCACGGGAAGGACAGTTTCTACCGCAGCAAGGATCGCATGGTGATAGCGCACGCACACATCGTGCCGGACCGGCCGGAACACGATCCCAGGGCACAATCTGCGCGCCTCGTCCTGGCGGGTGCCCATGCCGACCCCGCGCCGCTTCGCCTCGATACTGGCGGCGATGCAAGCCGCATTCGGCGCGTCCGCCGTCAGCACGCCGACAGGCCGGTCCATCAGTTCTGGCTCCTCGGCCTGCGCGACCGAGGCGTAGAAGCTGTTCATGTCGAAAAACAAGGTTGAGACACGCAGGGCGACGGGCGGCATCGAACGACTCGGCACGAGGCAATCGATTTATATTGGAACAAATAAGGAACATATGTCCAGCCCAGCCTTTGCCCTTTCGCCTGCGCCGCCAGGCCTCATTCGAATTCCATGATCACATCATCGACCTTCAGGCTGGCACCGGGGCTCGTGTTGATCCTGCGGACGATACCCTTGCGTTCGGCCTTCAGGATGTTCTCCATCTTCATGGCCTCGACGGTGGCCAGCGCCTGACCTTCCTGCACCTCGTCGCCCTCGCTCACGCTGATGCGCACCACAAGGCCGGGCATCGGGCAGAGCAGGTATTTTGAAAGATCGGGCGGCGCCTTGTCCTTCATCAGCTTTGCCAGTTCGTACTGACGCGGCGAGCGCACATGCACCTTCAAGTCGGCACCTGCCAACCGCATCCGAAAGCCCGACGGGATTTTCGAAGTCTTGATCACCAGCGGCTCGTCATCGACCAGCAGCCGCACCAGCGGCTGGCCCGGCGTCCAGTCCGAGGTCACGCGATGAACGGCGCCGTCGGCGAAGCGGACGCTTGAACCGTCACGGTCAGCCGAGACGGTCACGGGGTGGCTTTCGCCTTGCAGCGTCACCACCCAGTCGTCACCGACACGGCGCTGGTGGTTGTCCATCGTGCCCGAGATACGGGTGCGCCGGATTTCCGCGACCCGGTTCATGGCCGCCGCGGACGCAGCGATGCGGCGCAGCAAGTGACCGGGCAATGTCGGATCCTTGAAACCCTCCGGGTATTCCTCGGCGATGAAAGCTGTTGTGATGTTGCCAGAGATAAAGCGCGGGTGGTCCATGACCGCCCGCACGAAGGGAAGGTTGTGACCGATCCCCTCAACCTCGAACGCATCCAGCGCCAGCCGCATCTCGGCAATCGCGTCCGCGCGCGTAGCGCCCCAGGTGCAAAGCTTGGCGATCATCGGGTCGTAGTAGATGCTGATCTCTCCGCCCTCATATACGCCGGTATCATTCCGCACGATGGCGCCCGAGGGCATCGGGCCTTCGGCAGGCGGGCGGTAACGGGTCAGGCGGCCGGTCGAGGGCAGGAAGTTGCGATAGGGATCTTCGGCATAAAGGCGGCTTTCGATGGCCCAACCGTTGATCTTCAGGTCGCTCTGTTTGAAGGGTAGTTTCTCACCATTGGCGACGCGGATCATCTGTTCCACCAGATCGACGCCGGTGATCAGCTCGGTCACGGGATGTTCGACCTGAAGGCGCGTGTTCATTTCGAGGAAGTAGAAGTTGCGCGCACCATCGACAATGAACTCAACCGTCCCTGCGCTGGTATAGCCCACCGCCTTGGCCAGCGCGCAGGCCTGTTCGCCCATTGCCTTGCGCGTCGCTTCGTCCAGAAAGGGCGAGGGCGCCTCTTCGATGACCTTCTGGTTCCGCCGCTGGATCGAGCATTCGCGTTCGTGCAGGTAGACGCAGTTGCCATAGGCATCGGCCAGCACTTGAATCTCGATATGGCGCGGTTGCGTCACGAATTTCTCGATGAAAATGCGGTCGTCGCCGAAACTCGCCGCCGCCTCGTTCTTTGACGACTGAAAGCCCTCGCGCGCCTCGGCGTCGTTCCATGCGATGCGCATGCCCTTGCCGCCGCCGCCGGCGCTGGCCTTTATCATCACGGGATAGCCGATCTGTGCCGCGATGCGCGCGGCCTCATCGGCGTCGGCGATCAGGCCCATATGGCCGGGCACGGTGGACACGCCCGCCTCTGCCGCGATCTTTTTCGAGGTGATCTTGTCGCCCATCGCCTCGATGGCCGAACTGGGGGGCCCGATAAACGCCACACCCTCGGCCTCCAGCGCGGCGGCGAAGGCGCGGTTCTCGGACAGGAAGCCATACCCTGGATGCACCGCCTCGGCGCCCGACGACCGCACCGCCGCCATCACCTTGTCGATGGAGATATAGCTCTGGGCGGCAGGCGACGGCCCGATATGCACCGCCTCGTCTGCCATCCGCACATGCAGCGCGTTGCGGTCGGCGTCCGAGTAGATGGCCACCGTTTTGATACCCATGGCGCGGGCAGTCCGGATGACGCGGCAGGCGATTTCCCCGCGGTTGGCAATCAATATCTTCCTGAACATCATGCCGCCTGAAGGTTCGCAGAACGAAAGCCTGCCATGGGCGCGGATATGTCCGCACAGATATTGTATCTATCCAACCCAGGCCCCCTCCCGCTTTCGCCATCGCGCATGATAGGGGACGTTCAAACGCGAAAAAACGCAAGAGCGGCCCAAGGTGGCTTTCCTGCACTTTAAGAAAAGAATGCGCCCGGCCTTGTTGGGACCGGGCAGTCTGAAAGGGGGAAGAAGTCTTGTCCGTGCCAAAAAGTCTGGCACAAACAGTTTGATCAGGGATCATGACGGTTGAAAAGCCGACTTGGAACGCAAGCCTTACGCGTCCGCAGCATTCCGCGCGAGGACGCGGAAACCTGCGCGGAAAGATGCTCAGTCTTCGTTGTCCCAGTCTTCGTCAAAGACGTAAGGCTCGGCATCCTTTGCGAAAACCGCCGGGAACGAGGCCTCAGCGCGCTTTAGGTCGATGCGTAGCAGCGCCTCGTAATCCTGCGGATCGAACGGATCCTCGGCCGGGACGACCTCACGCCCGAACAGCCATGACAGCCGTCCCGCGTCCAGATTGCCACGCTCGAACGGTTCTTCACCGAAATGCGCCCAGAGCGCCGCTATAAAGGCTTCATCCGCCATGCGATCGCTGTATTTGCGGTCGCGATAGCGTTCACGCCTTATGATCTTGGTCGGGCCTTCCTTGGCATTGGCGCGCCGGATCGTGAACTGATGATCGCTGCTGGGCAGACGACCTGGAAAACCGCGGTGCTTCAGCATGTCGCACCTCTTGTAGCGAAGGGAAGGAAAGGGGTGGGACGTCCCAATACTACCGGACCGCCCCACCCGCTCGGATCACTTGTATTTGCCCGTATAGGTGGGTTCAGTCGTGATCGGTTCCTGAACCACAACGGTCTCTTGCGGCTTGGGCGCGCAGGCTGCCGCAAAGGCAACAAGGCAAAGCGCCGCAAGAATACGTGTGCTCGTCATCATCCTCTACTCCATTTTCTTTGGGGGGCGGAAAGGGCAACGCATCGCCCTGCTTTCCCCGGTGCGAGGTCACGGCCGCTTGGGACGGGCCGCTCCGTACCATAGCGCATCGCGGCGGCGCTGCCCATGGCCCCGGTAACGAGAAATCGGCGATTTGTTACCCGTCTACATCATGTCGCAAGTGCTAGAACGGCTCTTCGACGCAAACGCCGTCCACAAGGCTATAGGCGGAAAAAAATTGCGTCGCCTCGGGCGCAGCCTGACCAAACTCCAATGCGCGGTCCGCAAGAGAGATGATGATCTGCTCGGGTCTCGGACCGGTGTTGGAAATCCGCGGCAGGGCGAAGTTCTGGCAAAGCCATGCCATGTCCGTCGCTGCGGTATCAAAGTCCACCGTTCCGCCTTCCTCGGCGATGCCGGGCGCCACGAAGCGAAAACGCATGGTCAACCCGGCCGGACCGGGCGCGTTCCAGACCACGTCCTGCAGTGTCAGCACCTGGCCCGACGGAACGGCGATCTTCTCGTCGCTGCCCGCCATGGCCTGATCGCCCTCGGCGGGGGCTGCGGTTGCAACCTCGGTCATGCGGCACCTCCGGGGCGACGCGCCACGCAATCGACCTCGACCAATGCGCCAACGGCAAGCGCTGTCACCCCCACGGTCGTGCGGGCGGGGCGGCGGTCGGGCGGGAAATAGCCCTGATAGACCTCATTGAAGGCCGCATAGTCGCGGTTGAATTCGGTCAGGAAGCAGCGGCATTGCAGCACATGCGACCAGTCGAGCCCTACCCCCTTCAGGATCAGCGCCAGATTGTCCATGACCCGCCGGGTCTGCGCCTCGATCCCTTCCGGCAGCGCAGCGTCAGGCGCGGCGGGATCGGTCGGCATCTGGCCGGTCAGCATGACCCAGCCATCCGCCTCGACCGCATGGCTGAAGGGAGCCACAGGACGCGGGCCGTTCGAGATCATGTGAAAGATCGGAGGGTAACTTTCAGTCGTCATGCAACCATGCCCTATAGCGGAATATTGTCGTGCTTTTTCCAAGGGTTCGACAACTTTTTCCCGCGCAGCGCGGCAAAGGCCCGAGCGATGCGGCGGCGGGTCGAATGGGGCATAATGACCTCGTCGATAAAGCCGCGTTCGGCTGCAACGAATGGCGTGGCAAAGCGGTCCTCATAGTCCTTTGTCCGCTGCGCGATCTTGTCGGGGTCGCCTAGTTCGCTGCGATACAGGATCTCGACCGCCCCGCGCGCGCCCATCACCGCGACCTCAGCCGTGGGCCAGGCATAGTTGAAGTCGCCCCGCAGGTGCTTTGACGACATAACGTCATAGGCCCCGCCATAGGCCTTGCGCGTGATGACCGTGACCTTGGGCACCGTCGCCTCGCCAAAGGCGAAGAGCAGCTTCGCCCCGTGCTTGATGACGCCGCCATATTCCTGCGCCGTGCCCGGCAGAAAGCCCGGCACATCGACAAAGGTCAGGATCGGAATCTCGAAGGCATCGCAGAACCGCACGAAACGGGCGGCCTTGCGAGAGGCGTCGATGTCCAGACAGCCCGCCAGCACCATCGGCTGGTTCGCGACCACGCCCACCGACTGCCCCTCGATCCGAATGAAGCCGGTGATGATATTCGCAGCGAAATCGCGCTGGATTTCAAAGAAGTCACCCTCATCCGCGACCTTCAGGATCAGCTCCTTCATGTCGTAGGGCTGGTTCGGATTGTCGGGGATCAGGGTATCAAGGCTTGGCTCCAGCCGCGCCGGATCGTCGAAGAACGGCCTGACCGGAGCCTTCTCTCGGTTGTTCAGCGGCAAGAAATCGAACAGGCGGCGCGTCTCGGCAAGAGCTTCGACATCATTCTCGAAAGCGCCGTCGGCAACGGAGGACTTCTTCGTATGGGTCGAGGCACCACCCAGCTCTTCGGCAGTTACGACCTCATTCGTCACCGTCTTCACCACATCTGGTCCGGTCACGAACATGTAGGATGTATCCTTCACCATGAAGATGAAGTCGGTCATGGCGGGTGAATAAACCGCCCCCCCTGCGCATGGCCCCATGATCAGGCTGATCTGCGGCACCACCCCGCTGGCCAGCACGTTGCGCTGGAACACGTCGGCATAGCCCGCAAGGCTCGCCACGCCCTCCTGGATACGTGCGCCGCCGGAATCGTTGATGCCGATGACGGGCGCGCCGTTCTGTACGGCCATATCCATGATCTTGCAGATCTTCTGCGCATGCGTCTCGGACAGCGACCCGCCGAATACAGTGAAGTCCTGGCTAAAGACGTAGACCATTCGCCCGTTGATGGTGCCCCAGCCGGTGACCACGCCATCCCCCGCGGGGCGATCCTGCTCCATGCCGAAATCGGTGCAGCGATGCGCGACGAACATGTCGAATTCTTCGAACGAGCCTTCGTCCAGCAAAAGCTCGATCCGTTCTCGCGCGGTCAGCTTGCCCTTGGCGTGCTGGGCCTCAACCCGCCGCGAACCGCCGCCCGAACGCGCGACCACACGGCGAGCTTCCAATTCTTCAAGGATATCCATCACCTGCCCGCTCTGCCTCTGCCTGCCACACAGTAACTGCCGCTTCCGGTCAGAAAAGCGGATTTATGCGCAGCGTGACAGGTTTTTCTGGCGACCGGCGCGCTGGCCTCTTTGCCCGTGCGGATGTATTCGGCGATCTGCAAACCCCACGCGAGTTTCCGGCATGACCAGCCTTTCCGTTCCCGTCATCACCATAGGGCTTCTGATCCTGTCGAACGTCTTCATGACCTTTGCATGGTATGGCCACCTGAAGTTCACCTCCTACCCACTATGGATCGTGATCCTTGTGAGCTGGGGCATCGCGTTCTTTGAGTATGTGCTGCAGGTGCCCGCAAACCGCATCGGGCACGGCCATTTCTCGGCCGCCGAACTGAAAACGATACAAGAGGTCATCACCCTGTCGGTCTTCGCGATCTTTTCGGTGCTGTATCTGAAAGAGCCGTTACAATGGAACCATGCCGTCGGCTTCGCTTTCATCGCCTTCGGCGCCTTCTTCATCTTCCACAAGTGGACCTGAAGGCCCGGCTCTCTTGGCGCCAGCGGACGCCCGGCGGTGGACAAAAGCGACCGCGCACCATAGCAGACAGGTAAGATGACCTCGCTTCCGCAAACACGCTACCTGAACCGCAGGACGCCCCCGCATATCTCAACGCTGATCCTGATCGCAGGGCTGGCGGCGCTGTCGCTGAACATCTTCCTGCCCTCGCTGTCCCAGATGGCCGCATATTTCGGCGTGCCCTATGCCACTATGCAGCTGTCGGTATCGCTGTATCTGGCATCGACGGCGGTGCTTCAGATATTCATCGGTCCCATCTCTGACCGCTTTGGCCGCAGGCCGGTCATGCTGGTGGCCTCTGCGATTTTCACCGCAGCGACCATCGGCGCGATCGTTGCGCCAAACTTTGGCATCTTCCTGACCTGCCGCCTGTTGCAGTCGATCATCGCGACCGGCTTCGTGCTATCGCGCGCCGTGGTGCGCGATATGGTGGCGCAAGATCAGGCCGCTTCGATGATCGGCTATGTCACCATGGGCATGTCGGTCGTCCCGATGATCGGCCCGGTCATCGGCGGCGCGCTGGATGAGGCTTTCGGCTGGCAGGCGAGTTTCATCCTGCTCGCCGTGGGCGGTACCGGACTTTGGGCACTGGTCTGGGCCGATCACGGCGAGACCAACCGGCGCAGCGGCAGCAGCCTGAGCGAGCAGATCCGCGAATACCCCGAGCTTTTGCGGTCGCAGCGGTTCTGGGGCTATTGCCTGTCGGCGGCGCTCGCCTCGGGCGCCTTCTTTGCCTACCTGGGCGGCGCGCCCTTCGTGGGGACCGAGATATTCCATCTCGACCCCGCCATGCTGGGCTTCTACTTCGGTGCGCCTGCGCTTGGCTACATGGCGGGCAACTACCTGACCGGGCGCTATTCGGTGCGTGCGGGCATCAACCGGATGATCCTGGCCGGAACCATCCTGACGACTGTGGGACTGCTGGTGTTGCTGTTGCTTGCACTGGCCGGGCTGTTCACGCCCGCAATCTTCTTCGGCCTGGTCATCACGGTGGGCCTTGGCAACGGCATGATGCTGCCAAGCGCCAATGCCGGGATGCTGTCGGTGCGCCCGCTGCTGGCCGGGTCCGCCGCGGGTCTGGGCGGGGCATTCACCATTGGCGGCGGCGCGATCCTGTCGGCCATGGCCAGCGCGATGCTCGGGCCCAACTCCGGCGCGGTGCCGCTGATCCTGCTGATGCTCGTCAGCTCGGCCCTGTCGATCCTGTCGATCCTGTGGGTCATCCGGCGCGAGCGTCAGCTGGCGGCGAAGTAACTCAGCGCTGTGCCGTCGCCCAACGGGGGTTGACCAGAGGCTCCAGATTCAGCGGTGCGAGCGGCTGCTTGCCCAGCACGTGATCGGCGGCCTTCTCACCCACCATGATCGACGGCGCATTCAGGTTGCCGTTCGTTATCCGCGGGAAGATCGAGCTGTCGGCGACCCGCAGGCCCTCGACGCCGATCACCCGGCATTCTGCGTCCACCACCGCCATCGGGTCGTCCCGCCGACCCATGCGCGCCGTGCCGCAGGGATGATAGGCGCTTTCGGCGTGATCGCGAATGAATGCGTCCAGCTCGGCATCGCTCTGCACCGCCTGCCCCGGCTGGATCTCGTGCTTCACGAAGGGCTTCATCGCCTCCTGATCGAAGACTTCGCGCGTTAGCCGGATACAGGCGCGGAAATCCTCCCAATCCTCGGGATGCGACATGTAGTTGAACCGGATCACTGGCGATGCGTTCGGGTCGGACGACCGCAGCGTCACCGCGCCACGCGATTTCGACCGCATCGGCCCGACGTGAACCTGGAACCCATGGCCCTCTGCCGCCGCCTTGCCGTCATAGCGCACGGCGATGGGCAGGAAGTGATACTGGATGTCGGGATAGTCCACGCCGGGCTTGGACCGGATGAACGCGCAGGCCTCGAACTGGTTCGACGCGCCAAGGCCGGTGCCGGTGAACAGCCATTGCGCCCCGATGGTCGCCTTCCCCCACAGGTTCCAGTGCTTGTAGAGCGTGATCGGCTGGCGCGAGGCGAACTGCAGATACAGTTCCAGATGATCCTGCAGGTTCGCGCCCACACCGGGGCGATCCGCCGCCACCGCGATCCCATGTTCGACCAGATGCGCAGCAGGGCCGATCCCGGACAGCATCAGAAGCTTCGGCGAGTTGATCGACGATGCCGCCAGCACCACCTCGCGCCGCGCCGGGATGACTTTTACCGTGCCGCCCTGCAGCACTTCGACGCCTGTCGCCCGGCCATTCTCGATGACGACCTTCCGCGCCAGCGCCCGAACAAGCTGCACATTGCCGCGCTTCATCGCCGGACGCAGATAGGCATTGGCCGCGGACCAGCGCCGACCCTTCCAGATCGTCGCCTCCATCGGACCAAAGCCCTCTTGCGCCTGCCCGTTGTAGTCGTCGGTCACGGGGTATCCCGCCTGCCGCCCCGCCTCGATAAATGCGTTGAACAGGGGGTTCGCCCGCGGACCGCGTGTGATGTGCAAAGGCCCGCTGTCGCCGCGCCAGTCGGCATCGCCCCGGTCGCCGTGCCAATGCTCCATCCGTTTGAAGTAGGGCAGGACGTCGGCATAGGCCCAGCCTGCCGCGCCCTCATCCGCCCAATGGTCGAAGTCACGCGCGTGGCCGCGCACATAGACCATGCCGTTGATGCTGGATGACCCCCCGATGACCTTGCCGCGCGGGGTCGCCAGCACACGGTTGCCCAGATTCGGCTCGGGCTCGGTGCGCAGGCCCCAGTCGTAGATGCCCATGTTCATGGGATAGCTGAGCGCCGCCGGCATCTGGATGAACGGCCCGGCATCGCTGCCGCCATGCTCGATCACCGTGACCTTCAACCCCGCTTCGGACAGCCGATAAGCCATGGCGCATCCCGCCGACCCTGCCCCTACAATGACCACATCTGCCGTCATAACCTTACTCCGTCCCGACAAGGGCGACAAAGCGGTCAAGCGCCACGTTGCCTCCCGTCGCAAAAATCACCACGGTCTTTCCCGTCACCGGCACGGCGCGTTCCAGCGCAGCGGCAATCGCCACCGCCCCCGAAGGCTCCAGCACCAGCTTCAGCCGCTCGAAGGCAAAACGCATCGCGCGGGCGATGGCGCGGTCCCCGACCGTCACACCGCGAACGCCCGCCGCACGCGCGGCGGCAAGCGGTGCCGCACCGGGCATCGTCGCCTGAAGCGCATCCGCGATGGTTGAAGAGGTTCCCGCCACGCGCTGCTGTTCGCCCATGTCCAGCGAAAGACCCATGCCGTTATAGCCTTCGGGTTCCGCCGCCCATATCGCCGTCGCCGGATCGGCGTGATGCAGCGACAGCGCCACTCCACCCATCAATCCGCCGCCACCAACGGGGCAGATCGCGACATCGGCCACTGCCCCGGCCTCCTTGAGCTGCTCCAGCGCTTCGATCCCCGCCCCTGCCTGACCAGCGACGATCAGCGGATCGTCGAAGGGATGCAGCAGCGTCAGCCCATCCCGCGCGGCCAGATCGCGCGCCAAGGCCGACGCGACCTCTTCGCGCGGCCGGTCGCCATGCTGCGACAGCACGACCTTCGCCCCCAGCGCCGCGGTCGCCTCGCGCTTCATCGCAGGGGCATCCTCTGGCATCACGATGGTGACGGGAATGCCCAAGCTACGGCCTGCCGCCGCCAGCCCTTGCGCGAAATTGCCCGAGGAAAAGGCGATGACGCCTCGCGCGCGCTCTTGCGGCGTCAGGCAAGACAGCCGCCAGTATGCCCCGCGCAGCTTGAACGAACCCGTCGATTGCAGGCTTTCCGCCTTGACGAACGCACGCGCCGCTCCGGTCGCGCGCGCCAAGGCCTCGCTTTCGATCAGAGGAGTGCGCTGCGTCGCGAGGCGCGTAACCGCATAGGCCGCCGCCAGCTCCTGACGTGTCGGGACGGCCACGGACATCACTCGCCCCTTGGAAAGCGCTTCGAGCCTTCCAGATCGTTCAGGTCCATGTGGTTGCGCATGTAGCGTTCCGACGAACGCTCTACCGGGTTGAAATCCCAGGAATGATAGCTGCCGTTGCGCAGCGCGTCATAGACCACCCAGCGGCGCGACTGGCTTGCCCGCACCTCGCCGTCGAACCGGCCGAAGTCCCAGCGCGCCAGCGCCTCGGCCTTCAGCTCGGCCAGCGTTTCGGCATGGGACGGGTCAGTCGCCAGATTGCGCAGTTCTTGCGGGTCGGCATCCAGATCGTAGAGCTGATCCGGGTCCAGCGGGCAAAGGATCAGCTTCCACTGCCCCTTGCGCAAGGCGACCAGCGGCGCCTCGCTGGCCTCCGCCGCATATTCCATCGGCACCGCGTCGCGCCCCTGCCCGGCGGCAACCGGCACCAGCGAAACGCCGTCCATCCACTCACCGACCCGCCCGAGGTCCACCCCCCCCAGATCGCAAAGCGTCGGCGCGATATCCAGCGTCGAGACCGGCTGATCCACCCTCCCGCCGTCGCGACCGGGGATCGACACCATCAGCGGCACCTTCGCGGACCAGTCGAAGAAGTTCATCTTGAACCACAGCCCACGCTCGCCCAGCATGTCGCCGTGGTCCGAGACAAAGACGATCACCGCCTCTTGCCGCGTGGCCTCCAGTGCCGCCAGAACCTCGCCGATCTTGTCGTCGATGTAGGAGATATTGGCGAAATAGGCCCGGCGCGACCGCGAGACCATTTCGCCAGTGATCTCGTAATCATGCCAGTTGCAGGAGTTCAGGATGCGACGGGAATGCGCGTCCTGCTGTTCAAACGGCAGGGGCGGCACCTCGGGCATCAGATGCTCGCAATCCTCGTACAGATCCCAGTATTTCCGCCGCGCGACATAAGGGTCATGTGGATGGGTAAAGCTGACCGTCATCATCCATGGCCGCTCATCCGCCCCGCGCGCCAGATCGTAGACCCGCTGCACCGAATGGAAGGCAACGGCGTCGTCGTATTCCAACTGGTTGGTGATCTCGGCCACACCCGCGCCGGTCACCGACCCCATGTTGTGATACCACCAGTCGATCCGCTCACCCGGCTTGCGATAATCCGGGGTCCAGCCGAAATCGGCGGGATAAATGTCGGTCGTCAGCCGCTCTTCAAATCCGTGCAACTGGTCGGGGCCGACGAAGTGCATCTTGCCCGACAGGATGGTGCGATAGCCTGCCCCGCGCAGGTGATGCGCATAGGTCGGAATGTCGCTGCGGAATTCGGCCGCGTTGTCATAGACGCCGTTTCGCGACGGCAGTTGCCCCGACATGAAGGCGGCACGCGACGGCGCGCAAAGCGGCGAGGCGCAATAGGCATTGGTAAAGCGCAGCGACTTTTCCGCCAGCCGCTTCAGATTCGGTGTATGCAGCCAATCGGCAGGGCCATCAGGAAAAAGCGGCCCGGCAAGCTGATCCACCATGAAGACGATAATATTCGGCGTGGCCATCAATCGGCACCGCGCGCAATTTCCAGCGTCAGAAAGTCCAGCACCATATCCACCGGCCGACCGCGATCCCGCGAGGCCACCGCCAACCCCTCGCGCAGATAGACCCCGTCGATAAGCGAGGCCAGCGCCTCGGCCAGCGCGGGTGCCCGCACCCCTGTCAGCGGGCGCAGGTCGAACAACAGGTTTGACCGCAACCGCATCTGATAGACGCCAAGCAACCGCTTCGCCTCTGGCACGGTCTGGGCCATGACGTAAAAGTTCAGCCAGGCGCCCACGACTTCCCGGCGAAAGTTGGCAGGCGTGAACGACGCGCGGACGATCGCCTGCAGCCGGGCTTCGTGCCCGCCTGCCATCGCCAATGCCCCGCGCACCTCGGCCCCATACAGCGTCAGGACATGGCGCATCGCGGCCAGGAACATCGCCTCTTTGCCCCCGAAATAGTGATGTGCCAGCGCCGAGGACATGCCCGCACGCTTGGCGATCTGGCTGACCGTGACGTCAAGGCTGCCGGTCCGGCCGATCTCTGCAATCGTGGCGTTGACGAGAGCGGCCTTTCGGATAGGCTCCATCCCCAGCTTCGGCATCGCGCGGCACCCATGCGAAACATCTTGATTTCCGCTGCTAGCTTGAAGTTTATTGACTCGTCAATCAACAAAAAACGGGGAGCTTGAATGTCCACCTTCCGCACCGCGCTTACTGCCAGCGCATTCATCATCGCCACCGCTCCGGCCTTCGCCGCCGGTTGCGACAAGGTCACCTTTTCCGATGTCGGCTGGACCGACATCACCGCAACCACGGCCACCGCCAGCCTGATCCTGAATGCGCTGGGGTATGAGACCGAGACAAAGATCCTCTCGGTTCCGGTGACCTACCAGTCGCTCGACGCGGGCGACATCGACGTGTTCCTCGGCAACTGGATGCCGACGATGGAAAGCTACATCGCGCCGTTCCGCGAAAAGGGCACGGTGACGACCATCGGTCCCAACCTGACGGGTGCGAAATACACTCTGGCCACCAACGCGCCGGGCGCGGCTCTGGGAATCAAGGACTTCTCCGACATCGCCAAGAACTCTGACGCCCTGGAAGGCAAGGTCTACGGGATCGAGCCGGGCAACGACGGCAACAAGATCATCCTTGACCTGATCGCCAACGACACCGCCGGCATGGGCAAGATGCAACTGGTCGAAAGCTCGGAACAGGGCATGCTTGCGCAGGTCAAGCGTGAGACGGATCGCGAAAAGCCGATCATCTTCCTGGCCTGGGCGCCGCACCCGATGAACAGCCAGTTCGAGATCACCTACCTGACCGGCGGCGATGACACCTTCGGCCCGAACTACGGCGGCGCAGAGGTCTATACCAACACCCGCAAGGGCTATGTCGAGGAATGCCCGAACACAGGCAAGCTGATCACCAACATGGTGTTCGACCTGTCGATGGAAAACGACATCATGGGCGCGATCCTGAACGATGGCACCGCTCCCGATGCCGCTGCGAAAGCATGGCTTGCCGCCAATCCCGAAGCCTGGACCAAATGGCTTGACGGCGTGACCACCAAGGACGGCGGCGACGCCGTGGCGGCGGTGAAAGCGGCGGTCGAAGGCTGATGGGCCTTGTGCGTCTTGGCATGACCCTTGCCGCGATGCTTTTCGCGGCAGGGGTGGCCCTTGCCGACACAGCCATACCTTCGCAGGATGGCTGGGTCGGCGCCCGCCAGACGGTGACGACCGCGAACGGCCAGCAACTGAGCTATGTCGCCTTTGGCGCCGAGGATGGCCTTCCGCTGATCCTGCTGCACGGCTATACCGACAACAGCCGCAGCTGGTCCCTGCTTGCGCCTTACTTCAAGGACCGCCGCGTCATCGCGGTCGATCTGCGGGGTCATGGCGGATCGGCGGCCCCCGCCTGTTGCTACGGGCTGGACAGTCTTGCCGATGACCTTGGCGGGTTCATGGACGCGATGAACATCGAAAAGGCCGATATCGTCGGACATTCGCTGGGTTCGATGACCGCCGGCACTTTCGCGGCGCTGCACCCTGAACGCGTGAACAAGCTTGTCCTGATCTCGACCGCCTTCAAGGCGCCGCAAGGGGCCAGCGACTGGCTCTGGGCGAATGTGCCAAGCCTGCCGGACAAGATCGACCCCGACAGCCAGTTCATGAAGGATTGGTACTACAACCCCAATCCGGTTCCGGCCGACTATATCGACCGCGAACGGGCGGAAAGCGCTGCCACGCCGAAACAGGTCTGGATGGGCGTGCTGACGGGGCTGACGCTGGCCGACTGGTCCGGTTTGGTGCCGCGCATCACAGCGCCCACGCTGATCCTCTGGGGCGATCAGGACGGCCTGTTCGACGCAGCCTCGCAAGAGGCGGTGAAGGCAGCCTTCCCGAAGGCCGAGTATCAGGCCTATCCCGGTTTCGGCCACAACATGTTCTGGGAAACGCCCGAAACGGTCGGGGCAAGGATCACCGGTTTCCTGTCGGAATGACCATTCGCCGCGCCCGATCATGGGCGCGGCGGACCTGCCTTTGGGGAAGGTTCAAGCAGAATGGACTGGCTGACCAGTACCAAGATTCCGGTCGGATGGGCCTCGGCCCAGATCGTCAACTGGATGCAGGCAAATCTCAGCGGGCTTTTCGACACGATCAGCCTCGTGCTGGATTCGATGATCGCCGCGATCCTGTGGCTGTTGCAGGCCCCGCCGCCGCTGGTGATCGTGGCGCTATTCGTCATCGCGACGTGGTTCCTGCAGAAGTCGTGGAAGATCTGCCTGCTGGTGGCGCTTGGGATGCTGTTCATCCTCAACCAGGGCTATTGGAAGGAAACGACGCAGAGCCTGACGCTGGTTCTGTGGTCCTGCCTTGTCTGCATGGGCCTTGGCGTGCCAATCGGCATCGCCTGCGCGCATCGGCCAAAGCTTTACGCAGCACTTGCCCCCGTATTGGACCTGATGCAGACGCTGCCGACCTTCGTCTACCTGATCCCGGCCATCGTCTTCTTCGGCCTTGGCATGGTGCCCGGCCTGATCGCCACCGTGATCTTCGCCCTGCCCGCCCCGATCCGGCTGACGCAGCTTGGCATATCGACTACGCCGCTTGCCTTGAGAGAGGCGGCTACCGCATTTGGCGCGACCCCGCGCCAGACGCTGTGGAAGGTTGAATTGCCCTATGCTTTTCCCCAGATCATGGCAGGCCTGAACCAGACCATCATGCTGTCGCTGTCGATGGTGGTCATCGCCGCGCTGGTCGGCGCGGACGGGCTTGGAGTGCCGGTGCTCCGGGCACTGCAATCGCTGAACACGGCGCAAGGGTTTGAAAGCGGCTTCATCATCGTCGTCGTCGCCATCGTCCTGGACCGCATGCTGAGGGTATCGCGCAAATGAATGCCTCGCCTCCCATGGTCGAATTCGACCGCGTCTCCATCGTCTTCGGCGAAAAGCCCGGCGATGCCCTGCCGCTGATGGACAAGGGCCAGAGCCGGGCCGAGGTCCAGACCGCGACGGGTCAGGTTCTTGGCGTCCACGACTGCACGCTCTCTGTCGCCAAGGGCGAAATCCTCGTGCTGATGGGCTTGTCCGGTTCGGGCAAGTCCACTCTTCTGCGCGGTGTCAACGCGCTGAACCCCGTGGTGCGGGGCGAGGTGCGCGTGCATGACGGCCACCAGATGGTCAGCGTCACCAACGCCGATCCCGCCACGCTGCGTAAGCTACGCCTGTCGCATATCGCCATGGTGTTCCAGCAATTCGGCCTCCTGCCCTGGCGGACGGTGCGGGAAAACGTCGGCCTTGGCCTCGAACTGGCCGGCCTGACGGCAGAGCAACGCCGCGACAAGGTCGATGTGCAGCTTGCCCTCGTGAACCTGACGCAATGGGCTGACCGCAAGGTGGGAGAGCTTTCCGGCGGCATGCAGCAGCGCGTCGGCCTTGCCCGCGCCTTCGTCACGCAGGCGCCGATCCTTCTGATGGACGAGCCCTTCTCGGCGCTCGATCCGCTGATCCGCACGCGCCTTCAGGATGAACTCCTGGACCTGCAGGCCAAACTGAAACGCACGATCATCTTCGTGAGCCATGACCTCGACGAGGCGTTCAAGATCGGCAACCGCATCGCGCTGATGGAGGGGGGCCGCATAGTCCAATGCGGCACCGCACGCGAGATTATCGCCAACCCCGCGTCCGACTATGTGCAGGAATTCGTCGCGCACATGAACCCGCTGGGCGTGCTGACCGCCCGCGACGTCATGGTGCCGGGTGGCGAAGCGGCGGGTCCGACCTGCGCACCCGCCACCCCGATCCGGCAGGTGATGGAACACCTGCGCGACGGCGCGACCACCGTTACCGTGACCGAGGACGGCAAACCCGTCGGCACTATCCGCACCGAAGGGCTGATGGGCCGCCTGCTCAATCCGCAGCAGGGCTAGTCCACCAGCTACGCCCTGTCGCTAGTAGGGTATCCGCACGAAAGCAAAGACCTCGCCGCTTTCCACGTCGCGCAATTCCATCCTGTCCTTGCTGAGCGAGGCGATCTGAAAGCACTGCGGGGCGGTGACGGGATATTCATCGGTCGGCTCGCTGTTTGCCGACTGCCGCAGCAGCACCGGACCCACGCTCGCCGGCCCGCCCGGACATTCCGGCAGGACGGCCAGATTGCCGATATCAAACCCATCCATGACCATCGTGTCGACCGAGCCCATCACGTCATATACCGGGATCAAATCCTTGATCTCGCTTTCCCAGCTTCCCTGCAGCGCCTGACGGACGTTCTGCAACGCATCCGGGGCGGTTGGCACGACCGAACTGATCGCCACCTGCGTCTCTGTCCCGGTGGCGCTCAGGATATCGGCGGAAATACGCAAAGGTGTCAGCGCAGGCTGATCGCGCAGGTAACGCATCACCGCACCCGGTGTGCCTTTGCCCTCATAGGCGCGATACTGCTGGCCCCGCACGAAAACATCGCAATAGGCGGCTCCGTCGATATGGCCGCATTCCTGCGCCAACCCCTCTGCCGCGAAAGCCTGTCCCAGACTGCCCGGCACAAATGCAGGTGCTTGAACCGGCGGCGCATCCACGTCCAGCCGCCAGCTCTTGTTCGTGCCAATATCAATCCGCCTGAACTCATCCAGCTTGGCCCCCTGCGCGGCGCAATCGCCCCCGGCGTCTTTCAGGGTGAAAACCTCCGGCGTCGTGCAGAAGAAATAGGTATCGCCGTCAAAGGTCCGGCCCTTGGCATTCGCCCGCCAGAAGATGAACCGATGCGTCAGATCGCCCGAAATGACCGTGGTGCATTTGCCCGGCGCCACCACCCACCACCCCTCCGAGGTATAGGGCTCGCCTTCGTCATAGGCGATTGCGACCGACTGCGCCTTGCCACCCATGTTGCAGACCTGCAGATCGGCGCGAGCCGCACCAGCCCAGACAAACGCCGCAAGCGCCGCCGCGGCTATCCGCAACAGCACCTGCCGCGCCCGGACCATCTTAGCGGCGCGCCCGCAAAAGCACGGTATCGCCCGCGACCAGCTCCAGCCTGCCATCCGCCCCGATATCAAACCGGCTGACCGTCTCAAGCCCGCGCAGGAAGGTCTGCTCGACCTTCATCAGCTCTTCCGGGCAGGCCATCATCGTGCCCGCAGCCGGACCGAAACTCAGCCCCTCACCCGACAGGGTGAAGCTGCCGTTGTAGCGGTTGCAGGCACTCTTGCCGAACACCCGCCCCTCGGCAGCATCGAAGGCCATCGTGACCTCCGCCTCCTCTGGCAGCGCCGCGCCGTGCAGCTCGTCCACCGTCCAAGACCCCGCCAGCAGATCCGTCGGAACACCGCCGCAACCGTTCAGGGCAGTGCCATCCGCAGTAAGCGTGGCCGTCATCGGATAGGGCATCCCGGTCATCGTGTCATGGCAGATCGCCCGCCCGACCACGACGCTCAGGCGCGGCGTCAGATCGAACCTTGCCCCTTCGCGCGTGGCGACAGCTTCGGGCAGCACCCCCTTCTCCTCTGCCCCCGATTGCGCGGTGTAGATATACCCCGTCTCAGACAGATCCAGACGCCAGCCCGGCTCATTGCCGCGCAGCGTCACAGGCAACAGCGACGGCGCGATCACCGGCGCGCATTCCGGCAGATCGGCACCCTTCAGCGTCACCATGGCCGCGTTCCCCTTGCTCCAGAAGACGGTTTCGGGGGTAGCGCCATCCGAGAACTTGGCCCCGGATCCCGAAGGCACGGGTTTCAGATCGAACGTCTCTCCACCCACCCGCAGCCGCGCCATGTCGTCGACGAACCCGACCTCTACCGGCGTGCCCCCGCAATCCATCTGCGTCGAAAATCCCATCGCCACATGGCGCATCAGCGGCACCATCCCCAGGTCCAGCGCCCCCTCGCCCTCGGGCACGGCCATCGGCGCGGACAGCCACTCGGCCCGCCCACCGACAAAGATCGCACCCTGCAGCGTATAGGCACCCCCATCTGGCGCGACCAGCGTGAACGGCAGCGGCACCTGCCGCCCCCCAGTCTCGATCCGCGCCTCGGCCACGGGCCCCGTCGGCCCGCGCAGCTCGATCACCAGCTGCGCACTGTCGTCCAGCGCAATACGCTCCCGATAAGCCATCTCGCCGGTGATGTCGCGCGCCTCTGCCGTGGCGGCCAAAGCCGCGAACAGGGCCACAAAACCAAAGGACCGACCTATCATGCTGACCTCCTTGCGCATTCCCCTCTCACTATGCCCGCCAGCGGGGGCCGGTCAAACCCGAACTGCCAACCCTTTACCCTACGCCCCGCCCCGCTATGTTGGCGACGCGCCCTGCCCGCGTGGTGGAATGGTAGACACAGGGGACTTAAAATCCCTAGGCCGAAAGGCCATGCCGGTTCGAATCCGGCCGCGGGCACCATTTGTCGTTTAAGTATCGTATCATCTTACAGAGCATTGGCGCTTACACTGCATTCTACAGCCAACCGGGAGAAAACTCGATTGACGCCTCTCTTTATGGACTCTCTGCACAACGATTTCGGCACATGGCCTATTGCCTATATCCCCTATGGCGGGGCGGATTTCGGGGAAATCAGGGCGGTGGCAGACGCCATCGGCAGCGGCGACGACAGCGCCTATTTCCAGGCCTTTGGCGCAGCAGGCGACCGAATGGTGGCCGAGGCGGATGCGGTGCTGGCCAAAGGGCATAGCTCCTCCGCCCGCGATCTCTATCTTCGCGCCAGCAGCTTCTACGCCGCATCTTTTCATCCGATCTATGGAGCTCCCATAGATCCGCGCCTGCTTGCCGCCTTTCGCAAGCAGACAGCCGCCTTCGACAGGGGATTGTCGCTTGGCCCGCACCCCACGGCGCCGGTCGCCATTCCTTTCGGCGACACGCCGCTGCCCGGCTATTTCATCCCCGCACAAGGCGCCGAGACAGATGTGCGGCCGCTGATCATCTTCACCAACGGCTACGACTGCACGATCACCGACACATATTTCGCCTCGGCGGTCGCGGCGTCACGGCGCGGCTATCACAGCCTCGTCTTCGACGGGCCGGGCCAGGGCGCGATGCTTTATGAGCGTGGCGTTCCGATCCGGGCGGACTGGGAGGTGGTGATCAAGGCGGTCGTCGACTTCGCCGAAACGCTCCCGCTTGTCGACAGGAAGTGCATCGCGCTTTGTGGCTGGAGTCTTGGCGGTTATCTTGCCCCCCGCGGCGCCTCGGGCGAGCCGCGCATCGCGGCGCTAATCGCCGATCCCGGCACCTGGGGTATCGCGGACGGCTTCCGCGATATGTTCGTGCAGAGATTCGGCCTGCCCGTAGAGGCGGTTACGAACCTTGGTGATCTGGACCAATCGGTGATCGACAAGGCCGATGCCTTCATCCGCAGCAACCGCCAACTGAACTGGAAGATCGTGCAACGCGGCTTCTGGGTGCATGGCGTCAGCACCCTGCGGGAATATCTGGCCTCGTCCGAGCTGTTCACCATGCGCGGACATGCCGAAAAGATCGCCTGCCCCACGCTGATCACGCAGGCCGAAGGCGACCCCCTCGGTGCCCGCGCCCTGCAATTCGTGGATGCGCTCACCTGTCCGAAAACGCTGATGCGGTTCACGGCTGCCGAAGGCGCCGACGGGCATTGCGAAATGCAGAATCGCTCGCTGCTCAATCACCGCGTGCTGGACTGGCTGGATGAGCAATTCGCGGCCAAAGCCCTTTGATTTGAAGCACTGGCCTGACGATGTTCTGGCAAAGTGCTGCCACAAGATGGGAGAAGTTTCGTGATCAGGCTGATATTCGCCGGCGCCGCAGTTGCAACGTTTGCCGCGCCGCTGTGGTCCGGGGAACTGCCCTCGCTCTCCCAGTTGCTTGGCGCGGATGCGACAGTGATCTCGACCGACTACACCTGTGACAAGGGCGGGCCGATTCAGGTCCGCTACATCAACTCGTCGCACAACAACCTCGCTATCGTGCCGGTGGACGGCGTCGAGCGCATCTTCGTCAATGTCATGTCAGGCTCGGGTGCGCGATACGTCTCCGGGCAATTCGAGTGGTGGACCAAAGGTAACAGCGCCACGCTGCGCGATGAGATGGCGAACACGTCCGCAGAGTGCACCTCCGCAAACTAGCACAGGCTCTGTCCAAGCCTCGCAAGAGGTTTCCTGCGGCCTCAGATATGTTCCGTCGCATCCTTCAGCGGCACGTCGCGGTGCGAATAGACGCTCTGGCGTTCGATCATCCGATGGACCAGCGGCGGTTCGGGGCCTTGGTGCAGCCGGGCGAGCACGTCGTAAATCTCGGCGTCGGCCTTGGTGCGCCGCATGTTGTGGCGCAGGTACTCTTCCCATGTCGCGACGTGATAGCTTTCGGTCCATTGCCCCGGATGCTCCAGATCGCGCAGCAGCACCCATTGCCGCGCGCCGTCACGTCTGCGGATGCGGCGGCGTTCGGTCATCACAGCCAGAAACTCGGGAATATTCTCGGGTTCGATGCGGTAGTCGATCATGATCATGATCGGACCGCTTCGCCCACGCAGGTCGAATTGCAGCGCGGGTTCCCGGAACCGGTCCAGCGGGGTCAGGTCCAGTCCACCGAACTCGGGCAGCGGCAGGCGAAACCCAACCGCAGCGCCCAACAGCAATGACGCCGCCGCAGCCATCAGCGCGCCTTGCAGACCCGTCGCCGTGGCGGCGCTTCCCCATAGCCAGCTTCCCACGGCCAGCCCGCCAAAGGTCGCCATCTGGTACATCGCCAGCGTCCGCCCCACGACCCAGCGTGGCGAGGATAGCTGCACCGTCACGTTGAACAGCGACAGCGCCAGCACCCAGCAGGCCCCCGCGACCGCCACGGCGGGAATGCTGAACCACAGGCTGCGGCTTTGTGACAGCGCCAGCACCGCCAGCGCAAAGCCAAGGAAGGCCCAGCGCACCAGCGCCTCGCTGCTCAGCCGCTGACGCAGCCGCGCGTTCATCACGCCGCCGCAGATGGCCCCCAGTCCAAAGCAGCCCAGCAACGTGCCATAGACCAGCGCCCCACCCCCGATCAGGTCGCGCGCAATCAGCGGCAGCAAAGCCATGACGCTGACCGCGCCAAGACCGAACAGCATCCCGCGCAGCATGACCCGGATAAGGTTGGGCGACATGGCCACATAGCGCAGTCCGGCCGCCACGGCGGGCGTGAACGCCTCGCGCGGCAGCGTCGATTCCGGGTATGCGGGCTTCCACCCCAGAAGCGCCGCGATGAAGGGCACATAGCTGACCGCATTGACGGCGAATGCCGCCGCCGCACCGAAAACCGCGACGATGATACCGCCCACCGCCGGCCCCACACTGCGCATCAGGTTGAACCCCATGCTGTTCAGCGACACCGCCTCGGGCACATGGTCGCGCGGGATCAGGTCGCCGATCGACGCCTGCCACGACGGGTTGTTCAGCGCCGTGCCCAGCCCGATCAGGAAGGTGAAGGTCAAAAGCGTCCAGGGCGTCAGTATCCCGGTGTAGGCCGCCGCCACCAGCGCGACCGAGACGACCAGCATGAACACCTGCGCCACCAGCATGACCTTGCGGCGGTCGAAACTGTCGGCCAGCGCCCCGGCGGACAGCGAGAACAGCATGATCGGCAATGAGGTTGAGGCCTGCACCAGCGCGATCATGCTGGGCGATGAGGTCAGGCTGGTCATCAGCCATGCCGCCGCCACACCCTGCACCAGCCCGCCAAAGTTCGACACCTGGCTTGTTGCCCAGAACGTGCGGAATACCTTGAACCGCAAAGGGGCAAGCGTCGACGCGCGTTCTGGCATCCGATCTCCAATTCGGCGCCCATGTTGCGCCGATCCGGCCTGTCTGCTGGCAGCCAGAATAGGTCCATGTGCCCTTGGGAAAGGTCAAGGCGGTTCTTGGCGGTTACCCGCCCATCGAGTGTGCCAGCATCACGACGACCGGCCCCATCAGCGGCAGAAGCACGTTCGCAATCGCATAGGTCACGGTATAGCCGATCACCGGCGTGCCGTTCCCCGCCTGGCTGACCAACGCGCTTAGTGCGGGCGTGCTGCAATGCTGACCGGCGATCGCACCCAGCAGGATCGGCAGCGGTATTTTCATCAGCCATTTGCCCACCAGCAAAGAGACCAGTGCTGGGGCGACGGAAAGCAGAATGCCAAGCACCGGGAACATCAGCCCGTACTGCTTGATCAGCGTGATCGCATCCGGCCCCGCGCCAAGGCCAATCGCCGCGATAAAGGCGGCAAGACCGAAGTCCTTGGCAAAATGCGCCGCCGCTCCCGGCAGTGCCCCATAGCGGGGAAACCGCATGTTCAGCCAGCCGAAGACAAGCCCCGATATCAGCGCTCCGCCACCAAGGCCCAGAGTCAGTTCCATCGCACCGACGCGAAAACTCAGATGCCCGATCAGCAGCCCGACGACGATCCCCAGCCCCAGGATGACGAAATCGGTCGCATCCTCGGGCGGCAGCGGATTGCCCAGTTCCCTGGCCGCGCGGTCCACCGCCTCTTCCGGGCCGTATAGCGTCAGAACATCGCCCTGCTGCAGAGTTGTTTTCGGCAGCGGCGGCACCAGCTGCCCCATCCGCTTGATCCGCGTCAGGAAGATACCCCGCTGCTTTTCGGGATCGACCATGCGCCGCAAATCCCGCGCCTCGGCCCCGAAGGCCTCTTTGCGCGACAGGACGATCTCGCGTGAGACGACGGCAAAGCCCGAAGTCGCGGGAACCGGCACCTCACGCCCCAGCACTTTTCCGGCGGCGATTACCGTATTCCGTCGCCCGCGTAGGAACACCACGTCGCCGGGTTGCAGAACGAAATCCAGATCGGCGGACAAAAGCTCTTCCCCGCGCTGGACACCCTCGATGACAACGGTCCAGTTCCGCGTCTCCTCGAACTCCCGTGCGGTATGGCCCGCCATATCGCCAACCTCGAAGGCGCGCTCGACGATCACGGGCAGACCCACCTCCGCATCGTCCTCGCCCGCACCAAGCGTCTCGGCCAGGGCCACCGCTTCGGTCCGCAGGTTCTTCCGCAGCAAGGCCGGGGCGACCTGCGTGACAAAGATGACAATGGCGACGAGGCCGAACAGGTAGGTCAGGCTGTAGGCCGTCGCGATATTGGCCTGCAGCTGCGCGGCCTGTTCGCCCGGCAGACCCAGCTTGGCGATCGCCTCGGACGCAGTTCCCAGCACCGCTGATTCCGTCGCCGACCCGGCGAAAAGCCCCGCCGCCGTGCCTGCATCAAGCCGCAGCAGCGCCACGGCGGTCAGCGCCAGCGTCAGCGAAACGGTGATCTCGATCACCGGAAAGACGGCATAGCGCGCGCCACCCCGGATATTGGCAAAGAACTGCGGCCCCGCCGTGAAGCCCAGCGCATAGATGAAAAGCGCAAAGGCCACGTTCTTCATCTCGTCGGGAATGCGCACGCCCAACTGCCCCAGCGCAAGCGCCACGAACAGCGTGCCGCAGACACCGCCCAGCGTCACCGGCCCCACCCGCAGCCGCCCCAGCAGGTGCCCAAGTGCAAGCGAAACGAACAAGGCGACCACGGGATCAGTCAGAAAGGCCATGCCGGTCTCCCGCCCTACAGAGGCTTTGGCGAAGTGCTAGCACCGAACCGTCTGACCGCACACAGATTCGTGATGGCAAGCGAAGCGAAGATCGCCGCGTCGCGGCCCCCCACAACTCCCCGTGCATTTCCCGCGCCGCCGCTCCATCATCGCAGCCATCCGACCCGGCACCGCAAGGAGCATCATGCCCGCCAGCCCCGATCCGCATTGGTCCGTCATCGAAACCGGCAGTCTGGCCGATGAGGCGACACTTGTCGCGCGGCTGATCGACGAGGCGGCGCTTTCGCCCGACGACAGGGCACGGATTTCGGCAGCAGCAGCCGATCTGGTGCGCCGCATCCGCGCCTCGGTCCGGCCGGGTCTGATGGAGGTGTTCCTTGCCGAATACGGCCTTTCCACCGACGAAGGCGTGGCGCTGATGTGCCTTGCCGAAGCGCTCCTGCGCGTCCCGGATGCCGAGACGATGGATGCGCTGATCGAGGACAAGATCGCGCCTTCCGACTGGGGCCGCCACCTCGGCCGCTCCGCCTCCAGCCTTGTGAACGCCTCGACCTGGGCGCTGATGCTGACGGGCCGCGTGCTGGACGACGGCGAGCCGGGTGTGGTTGGCCACCTGCGCGCCGCCGTCCGGCGACTGGGCGAACCCGTGATCCGCGCCGCCGTCCAGCGCGCGATGAAAGAGATGGGGCGCCAGTTCGTGCTGGGCGAAACCATCGACGCCGCCATGAAACGCGCGACGGAACTCGAGGCGCGCGGCTATACCTACAGCTATGACATGCTGGGCGAGGCCGCGCGGACAGAGGCCGACGCGCGCCGCTACCACCTCAGCTATTCCCGCGCCATCACCGCCATCGCCTCTGCCGCCAGGTCGCGCGACATCCGCATCAACCCCGGCATCTCGGTCAAGCTGTCGGCCCTGCATCCGCGCTATGAGGTCGCCAAGCGCGACCGCGTCATGGCCGAACTGGTTCCCCGCGTCCGCGCGCTCGCCGGTCTGGCCCGCGCCGCCAACCTCGGCTTCAACATCGACGCGGAAGAGGCAGACCGGCTGGCCCTGTCGCTGGAGGTCATCGAGGCCGTCCTCTCTGACCCCTCGCTGGCAGGCTGGGACGGCTTCGGCGTCGTGGTGCAGGCCTACGGGCGTCGCGCGGGGGCGGTTCTCGACTGGCTCTACGCCCTCGCCACCCGTCTGAACCGCCGCATCATGGTGCGGCTGGTCAAGGGCGCCTATTGGGACAGCGAGGTGAAACGGGCGCAGATCCTCGGTCTGCCCGGCTTCCCCGTCTTCACCCGCAAACAGGCAACCGATGCGAGCTATATCGCCAATGCGCGAAAGCTCCTGTCGATGACCGACCGCATCTATCCGCAGTTCGCCACCCACAACGCCCATACCGTCGCTGCCATCCTCGACATGGCCCCCGACCGTTCGCTGTTCGAATTCCAGCGCCTGCATGGCATGGGCGAACGCCTGCACGATATCGTTCTGACCGACAACAAGACGCGCTGCCGCATCTATGCCCCCGTCGGCGCACATCGAGACCTTCTGGCTTATCTGGTGCGCCGACTGCTGGAGAACGGCGCGAACTCCAGCTTCGTGAACCAGATCGTCAATGAAGAGGTCACGCCGGAACAGGTCGCCGCCTGCCCGCTGACAGCCATGGAGCGGACGACGCCCATCGCCAACCCCGCCGTCACACCCGGCCCCGCGATCTTCGACCCGAGGCAGAATTCAAAAGGCTTCGACCTGACGGACAAGGGCGACCTCGACCGGATCGAGGCCGCCCGCTCTGGTCATGCAGAGACCCGCTTCACTGCCGCCCCCGCGCTTGCTTCGCCGACCGGGGAAGGTCCGTCGCAAACAATGCTGAACCCCGCCACAGCCGCCCCTGTCGGGGATGTGCAGACTGCAGATGCGGCACAAATCGAGGCCGCGCTTTCCGCCGCCACGCCATGGAACGCGACGGTCGCAGAGCGCGCAGCCGTGCTGAACCGCGCGGCCGACCTTTATGAAGCCGAGTTCGGCCCCATCTTTGCACTCCTTGCGCGAGAGGCCGGTAAGACCTTGCCCGATGCCGTCAGCGAATTGCGCGAGGCGGTGGATTTCCTGCGCTACTACGCCGATCAGGCCCGCCATCTGACGAACCCCGCGCGCGGCATCTTCGCCTGCATCAGCCCCTGGAACTTTCCCCTCGCCATCTTCACCGGCCAGATCGCGGCGGCGCTTGCCGCAGGCAACGCCGTTCTGGCCAAGCCCGCCGAACAGACCCCGCTGATCGCGGCCTTCGCCGTCGATCTGCTGCTGCGCGCAGGCGTTCCGCCGACCGCCCTGCAACTCCTGCCCGGCGATGGCCGGGTCGGCGCGGCGCTCTGCTCGGACCCGCGCGTGAACGGCGTGGCCTTCACCGGCTCCACCGAGACCGCGCTGAAGATCCGGCGCAGCATGGCCGACCACCTTGCCCCCACCGCGCCGCTGATCGCGGAAACCGGCGGGCTGAACGCCATGCTGGTGGACAGCACAGCCCTGCCCGAACAGGCGGTGCGCGACATTCTCGCTTCGGCCTTCCAGTCGGCCGGTCAGCGCTGCTCGGCACTGCGCTGCCTGTATGTGCAAGAGGATGTGGCCGAAGGCGTGACCGAAATGCTGTTCGGCGCGATGGATGACCTTGCCATCGGCGATCCATGGTCGCTTGCCACCGACGTAGGCCCGGTCATCGACCAAGAAGCGCAACAAAGCATCCGCGACTACATCGAAGCCGCCCGCGCCGAGGGTCGCGTGCTCAAGGAACTACCGGCACCCCCCGGCACCTTCATCCCGCCGACCGTCCTGCGCGTCACCGGGATCGAGCAGATGCCGCGCGAAATCTTCGGGCCGGTCCTGCATATCGCGACCTTCGCCGCCGCCGACATCGACCGGGTGATGGAGCGCATCAACGCCACCGGCTATGGCCTGACCTTCGGCCTGCACAGCCGCATCGACGACCGCGTGCAGCGCATCGTGGAACCGCTGCATGTCGGCAATATCTACGTCAACCGCAACCAGATCGGCGCGGTCGTGGGCAGCCAGCCCTTCGGGGGCGAGGGGCTTAGCGGCACCGGCCCAAAGGCGGGCGGCCCCCACTACCTGCCGCGCTTCACCATCATGGAACCTCCGGTCTCCACCGCCAACGACGGCACGGCAACGGCGGCGCAGGTACAGTCTGCCCTCACCGCCGCCAAGGCCACGCCCGAACCGGATGAATCGCTCGTCCTGCCCGGCCCCACCGGCGAATCGAACCGCCTGACACTGGTGCAGCGCGCGCCCCTCCTCTGCCTCGGCCCCGGCAGCGCAACCGCGATGAAACAGGCGCAGGCCGTGCGCAGCCTCGGCGGCGAAGCAGTCGAGGCGGCTGGCCTGCCGCCCGAGGCGCTGACAACCCTGCACGGCTTCGGCGGCGCGCTCCACTGGGGCACGCCACAGCAGCAGCGCCCCTATGCGCAAGCCCTGGCGCAGCGCGACGGGCCGATCCTGCCGCTGATCGGTCAGCCCGACCTTGCCCATGTCCGGTCCGAGCGTCACGTCTGCATCGACACCACCGCCTCGGGCGGCAACGCGCAGCTTCTGGCCCAGGTCGGCAACGCTTGACGTTGCGGCGCGGATCGGGAACGCTTCGCCGATGTTCCCGATCCGCGATCACAATCCCTCAGGGCGCACGCCCTATGTCACATGGGCGCTGATCGCGCTCAACATCGTGATATTTCTGCTGTCCCTGCCACAGCTTGGGAATGAAACTACCGCCTGGCGTTTCTTCGATCACTGGGGGATGGTGCCGCTCTACATCATCGAGGGGCATGACCTTCACGCCCTTCTGACCTCGATGTTCCTGCACGGCGGCTGGATGCACCTGCTTGGCAACATGCTGTTCCTCTGGATCTTCGGCGACAATCTGGAGGACGAGATGGGGCATGGGGGGTTGCTGCTGTTCTACCTCGCCGCGGGCCTGGTGGCGGCGGCCCTGCAGATCGCCGCCGATCCATATTCGCGCATCCCCATGGTCGGGGCATCCGGCGCCATCGCGGGGGTCATGGGCGGCTACCTGCTGCTCTTCCCCAAGGCGCGGGTCGATGTGTTCTTTTTCTTCATCATCTTCTTCCGCATCTTCCCGATCCCCGCATGGATCATGCTGGGCATCTGGTTCGGCCTGCAGCTGTTCAGCGGCGTCTCCGACCCCGGCGGCATGGGCGGCGTCGCCTATTGGGCGCATGCGGGCGGCTTCGTCGCGGGTCTGATCATGGCGGTGCCGCTATGGTTGCGCCGCGGCGGTCCCGCCTTCTGGAACCGCACGGCCGGACAGCCGCCGCACCCGGCGGCGAATTATCCCGTCAGCAAATCGCGTGTTCCCGCAGTCAGGCGGCGCTGATCACGCGCCGCGAATGATCTTGCGGAATTCCTCGAACAACGCCGCGTTCCCGCAGATCATCGAGCCCGAGGTCAGCGGATCCTGATCCTCGCGGATGCCGCTGACAAAACCGCCCGCCTCGCGCACCAGCACGATCCCCGCGCCCACGTCCCAGGCGTTGATCCCGCGCTCCCAGTAGCCGTCGTAACGGCCTGCCGCCACATAGGCCAGGTCCAGCGCCGCAGCCCCCCAGCGCCGGACGCCAGCGCAAGTCGGCATCAGCCGCGCCATGTCCTGCAGCGTCGCGGGCAAGGTGCCCTTGCCACCGAACGGAACACCGGTCGCGAAGATCGACTCGATCATCTGCCGCCGCCCCGACACCCGAATGCGCGTATCGTTCAGCCAGGCGCCCGCGCCCTTCTCCGCCACAAACATCTCGTCCTTGGCCGCGTCAAAGACCACGCCCGCCACGATCTCGCCCTTGTGCTCCAGCGCGATGGAAACCGCCCAGTGCGGCAGTCCGTGCAAAAAGTTCGTGGTCCCGTCCAGCGGATCGACGATCCAGCGCCGCGTGGGGTCTTCACCCTCGCCCACGCCCGTCTCTTCGCCCAGCCAGCCATAGGTCGGTCGCCCGCCCAGCAATTCTTCCTTGATGATCCGCTCGGCCTCGCGGTCGGCTTTCGACACAAAGTCACCCGGCCCCTTGGACGAGACCTGCAGGTTCTCGACCTCGCGGAAATCCTTGACAAGGCTTCGCCCCGCCTTGCGCGCGGCCTTGATCATCAGGTTCAGGTTTGCGCTGCCTTGCATCACGGGACTCCAGATCTTGCGGGTCTGCCGTATAGGCGGGATGGCCCGCGAAGAAAAGACCGGAACGGGAAGCGGCACCATGCCGCAGCGCAGCGGAGGATTGTTGCCGAAAGATGGAACAGTTCTCGTGCATTGGCGTTTGGATGCACTAGAGTGCGCGCACCCTATCAAGGAGCATTCCTATGCGAGCCTTCCTTCTGACAATTCCGCTGGCCATCCTGCCGCTTGCAGCCTGCGTGGATAACAGCACCAGCGGCATGTATCCGTCCTCCTCGACCGTGTCGCAGAACCAGGTTCTGAACGGCACCATCGTAAGCTGGCGCCAGGTGCAGCAGGGCGGCAGCAACACTGACCGCGCCGTGGGCGCGGTTGCAGGCGGTCTTGCCGGCGGCCTTCTGGGCAACCAGTTTGGCGGCGGTTCGGGCAAAGACCTGGCAACCGTCGCCGGTGCTGTCGGTGGCGCGGCGCTTGGCAGCAACCTCGCCGGCAACTCGGGTCGTGTCGTACCGGCCTGGACCATTCGCCTTGATGACGGCCGCACGGTTGAGATCGTGCAGAATCAGAGCTTCGCCATCGGCCAGCGCGTGCAGGTCCGAGTCAGCGGCAACCAGATGAGCATCATCGGCTGATGCCGAAGTCGGAAGGCGCGGCGACGCGCCTTCCGTCTAACCGCCACTCGGGCTGATGGACGCTCCGTCCATGCCGATCATCTGTTCCCCCAGTTCACGTTCCAGCTTGCGCCGGATTGCGCGCGGAAAATCCTTCTGCCCTTCGGCAATCTCGACAAAAGCGCCTTCACCCCTGATGACGCGGGATCGGTAGTAAGCTGCCACGTCGCGCTCATAGGTGCGGATCGCAAGGCCGTTCACGCGCACATTCCCGAAATCGCGGCGCGTATAGGCCAGCAAAGGGTCAATGCCATCGTTGTTCTGCCCGTCACCCGAGACATCCAGCACCTTTTCGGTGCAGGAGGGCGCGGCCATAAGCAGATCAAAGCCGAAATCCACGGCAGCGCCCAGCGCCGTCAGGTTGCCGCGCGAGTTTCGATCATGCGAGGACAAGCCCGCAGTGAACCGGTCCAGGTCCTCGACCCCCATGATCTCAGTCCAGCCCATGACCATCCACTGGTCATGCCGCGAACTCCATTCGTATATCGCAAGCGCCACATGGTCGTCCGGCTCCAGGATCGCCGCGCGAATGCCGGGGTCCATCAGGGCGGCCAGAAGCCCTTTGCGCTGGATCGCATAATCCCGGGAATCGACCGAACGCGACACATCCATGGCCAGCGCAAGGGCAAGACGGCATTCCGCGCTTGCAGGCACGGCGGCCAGCAGCATCACCGCTCCGACCCCTGCAACAACAGCCCCATGGAAGCGTGATGTGCGCATCTCGACCCCCGCCGTCAGTCATCGCAGCGTTACATGAATTGGTCTTTTTCGACAGCGTTTTCGGGTGGCGCTGGCTGTTTTGGCCGGCCTGCCCGTGCTTTGGGCAAACGGGCGCTCAGACGGACGCCGCCCGCATGAAACGCCCCGGCGGCTGGCCAACGTGCCGGCTGAAGGCCGTGCTAAAAGTGCTGGCCGAGCCATAGCCGACACGCCGCGCCACATCGTCCAGCGCGACCCCACCCTTGCGCAGCAGGTCCTTGGCGACGGCCATGCGCCATGACAGCAGATATTCCATCGGCCGAACCCCGACCATGCGGGCAAAGCGCCCAAAGAATGCCGAACGGGACATTCCCGCCTCGCGCGCAAGGTCGGGCACCGTCCAGGCGCGTTCGGCATCGCCGTGCATCCCCCGCAGCGCCGCCGCGATGCGCGGGTCGGACAGGCCGCGCAGCAGGCCCGGTTCCGCCGCATTGGCCGGCACCGCCCGCAACGCCTCGATCAGCAATATCTCGACCAGCCGGGAAAGGATAAGGTCGCGCCCGATCCCCTCGCCCGCCGCCTCATCGCCCAGCAGGCCGACCAACCGGGTCAGCCGCGGATTGCCGCGGATATGGATCATGCGCGGCAACAGCGCCACGAACAGCGCCGCGTCCAAAGATTCGAAACTGAACCAGCCTCCGAACTGGCGCATGTCGGCTGGCCCGTCCTGACGGCCATAGCGCACCTCCTTGCCGGGGGTCGGCGCCGTCTTGGGGTCGATACGGACGGGTGCGGCAGGCTCCATCCCCGACATGGTGAAGGCGGGCGTAGCGGGAAGCAGCACGAAATCGCCTGCTTCAAGAATGATCGGCGGCGCATCTTCCAGCGCCAGCCTGCACCGCCCTTCCGTCACCGCGCAAAACCCCGGCTGCCCGAATTCGGCATAGCGCACCGCCCAACGCCCCGCGCCGCTTATCCCTTTCGAGAATACGGCGCGCGGGCGCAAAAGCTGGATCACGTCGAAAAGGGGGTCGGCCATTCAGGACTACTGCAAACTAAAACAGGACTTTTGATTGCTGATAATCCTGATGATGCCCGTTAAATCGATCTCGTCAACATCAAACATCGGAGATCGACATGCAGACCGTCCTCATCACTGGCACCTCCTCCGGCTATGGGCTGGAAACTGCCCGCCACTTCCATGCACAGGGCTGGAACGTCATCGCCACCATGCGCAATCCACGCGAGGGGCTTTTCCCCGCGTCGGACCGCATCCACCTGCTGCCGCTGGATGTGACCCGCCCGGACAGCATCGAGGCCGCGCTAAGTGCCACTGGTCCCATCGACGTGCTGGTGAACAACGCCGGTATCGGCGGCGTCGGCGCTTTCGAGGTGACGCCGATGGCGCATGTCCGCAAACTGTTCGACACCAACACCTTCGGCACGATGGCAATGACACAGGCGGTCATCCCGCAGATGCGGGCGCGCCGTTCGGGCGTGATCGTCAACGTCACCTCCAGCGCCACGCTGGCCCCCATGCCGCTTGCCGCCGCCTATACGGCCAGCAAACAGGCCATCGAGGGCTTTACCGGCTCTTTGGCGCATGAACTGGCCTTCTTCGGCGTGCGGGCAAAGCTGGTCGAGCCGGGCTATGCGCCCACCACGCGCTTTGCCGCGAACACGGATATCCCGGTTCTGGACCTTATCCCCGAAACCTATGCGGATTTCGCAGGCCCCATCTTCGCGGCCTTCGCCAATCCCGCGCTGACCACGACAGAGGCCGATGTTGCCGAAGCGGTCTATCGGGCGGCCACGGATGGCTCGGACCAACTCCGCTATCCCGCCGGGCCTGATGCGATTGCTCTGGCAAAGGCTGCCTGATCAGGTGTTTTCGTCAATCCAGACGGCAAAAGTTTTGTCTGTCGTCTGGATGACGGCCACCGGTTACGCTGCGTCTGGCTTACCCAATATTCCCCATGCAGAATTTAAACATATATTTTTCAACATCTTAACTTCCATTTCACGTGTGCAATCCCGTCACGCCCGCTGCAACTTCACAGGCTCGCTCCGCGCCAGCCGCAGGAAATGCGCCATGAAGGGGCGCGAGATATCCTCGCTCCGCGTGGCCGCATAAAGCCGCTTCGTGATCACCCCCGGCCCCAGCGGCCGGGTCACATAATCCGCGTTTGATTTCACATCCCGCAGCACCCAGTCCGGCAAGACTGCCACCCCCCGGTTCGCCGCGACCAGCATCAGGATCACGGCCGTCAGCTCCACCTGCCGCTGCCCCCGCGGCTCGACCCGCGCCGGGGTCAGAACCTCGGTGAACACATCCAGCCGGTCCCGCGCCACCGGGTAGGTGATCAGCATCTGATCCCGGAAATCCTCTGCAACGATCACATCCTTCGCACTCAACGGATTATTGGCCGAGGCCACGAAAACCGGGTGATAGTCAAACAGCGGGTTGAAGGTGACCCCGTCGATCTTCACCGGATCGGAAGAGATCACCAGATCCACCTCCTCGCGGTTCAGCGCCGGCAGCGCCTCGAACGCGAGCCCCGCCCGAATGTCCACGTCCACCTCCGGCCAGGCCCGCCGGAACTGCTCCAGCACCACGAACAGCCACTCGAAACAGGCATGACACTCGATCGCGATATGCAACCGCCCGGTCTTGCCGGCTTTCAGCGCCTGGAACTCTTCCTCCAGCGCGTCGATCTCGGGCAGGATCCGCTCGGCCAGCTTCAGCATCCGAAGGCCAGCCGCCGACAAGGTCATCGGCTTCGACCGCCGCACGAACAATTCGATCCCCGCCTGATCCTCCAGCCCCTTGATCTGATGGCTCAGCGCCGACTGGGTCATGTTCAGCATCTCTGCCGCCCGCGCCAGCCCACCGGCCTGATGAACGGCGCGGATCGTGCGCAGGTGGCGGAACTCAAGATGCATCGGCAATGTGAACGCTCCTCATATTGATGATGAGAATTATGAATTTGTCTCACATCATCCGATTTGCGACAAGAGGCCGTCCAAAGGAGCCTGCATCATGTCCACCACCCCCCGCGTTTCCTTCGAGTTCTTTCCGCCCCAGACGCTCGATGCGTCCTTCCGGCTGTGGGAAACGGCGCAGATGCTGGCCCCCTTGAACCCATCGTTTGTCTCCGTGACCTACGGCGCAGGCGGCACCACCCGCAGGCTGACGCATGAGGCGGTGACGGCCATCGGCCATAACTATGGGCTGAACGTCGCGGCCCACCTGACCTGCGTCGATGCAACGAAATCCGAAACGATGGCCATCGCCCAGTCCTACGCCGACGCTGGCGTGACCGAAATCGTCGCGCTGCGCGGCGATGCGCCCAAAGGTGCCAAGCGTTATGTGCCGCATCCCCTGGGCTTTGCCAACTCGGTCGATCTGATCTCCTCCCTCGCGGCCACCGGCAAGTTCAAGCTGCGCGTCGGCGCCTATCCCGAACGCCACCCGGACGCCGCCGATGCCACCGCCGACGTGCGCTGGCTGAAGCGCAAGATCGACGCGGGTGCCAGCAGCGCCATCACCCAGTTCTTTTTCGAGGCCGAAACCTTCCTGCGCTTCCGCGACGCCTGCGCGAAGGAAGGGATTACCGCTCCGATCATCCCCGGCATCCTGCCGATCATCAGCTGGGATGGCGCCAAACGCTTTGCCGCCCGCTGCGGCGCGAAGGTGCCGCACCGTCTGGACGAGGCGTTCGAGACCGCAACGCGCGACGGTCGCGCCGACCTTCTGGCGCTGACCCATTGCACGACCCTCTGCACAAGGCTCATCGAGGAAGGGGTCGAGGATCTGCACTTCTACACCCTCAACCGCCCCCACCTGACACGCGAGGTCTGCCACGCCCTTGGCCTGACGACACCCGTCGCGCTGGAAATGGTTGCCTGACAGCCCCGACCACAAGCTATCTTCCCCGGCGCTCCTGACGCGCCGTCCTTGGGGGGCCGTCTGGCCCCCCGTTTTTATCTGAAGCATTGCAACAATCTAGAACCTCAGAAGGGAAAGTCCGTTCCACTTGTAACGCCCAAAATCCAACTAAGCGGATCGCGCGATGTGTGACCTATCCTTGCCATAGTGTTCTGCTTACCCGCGGCAAGGGAATGCAGCAAAGGCATCCGCAAATGGAAGAGATCGACTGGTCGGATCGCGCATTCTACGATGACGGAGAATGGGTGACATGGTCAGAGATTGAAGGGCAACTCCGCTACAAGGAGTGGGCTGCAAAGTATCCGAACGCAATGCGTTCGATGATCCCATACTTTGAAGACCTTATATCCTTGGCGGAGAGCTACCATTTGCAGACCGGACGACATCTCTCCGTATATGGCGATGTTGGAGAGCTTTTCGGTGCGATAACCTGCGGCATCTCGTTGAATAGAACATACGCGCAAGGCTCTGACGGTCGACTTGGCAATGACCATGTCGAGATTAAGACCATAACACCGTTCAAGAATCGAGACGTAGTGATCGTGGACACATCACGGCACTTCAACAAGTTGCTTGTGGTCAAGATAAACAAATATTTTCAAGTGGCTGGCCGAATGATTGACCGCAAGAAATTGCCGAAGCGGGGTGGCCGCTTTGTTCGCATTCATTGGGATGACTTGATATCCGCTGAGTGACGCCCCGGATTGCCCTTCTGCCCGGATCGGCTATCGTCCTGCTATATCTGCTGGGACTGCCACATGAAAAAGCCGATCTACATCCTGAACGGACCGAACCTGAACCTGCTGGGCTTTCGCCAGCCGGAAATCTACGGCACCGAAACTCTGGCCGATGTCAACGCGCGCTGCGAGGCGCTGGCGGGCGAGTTGGGCGTTACGATCCGGTTCCTGCAATCGAACCACGAAGGCCAGATCATCGACTGGATACACGAGGCGCGCGGCGGCGCGGCGGGCATCATCATCAATCCCGGCGCCTATACCCACACCTCCATCGCGATCTACGACGCGCTGACCGCCTATGAGGGGCCGGTTCTGGAGCTGCATATCTCCAACATCCATCGCCGCGAACCCTTCCGCCATCACTCCTATGTCTCGGCCCGAGCGGATGGCGTGATCGCCGGGTTCGGGACGGATGGCTATGTTCTTGCACTCCGCCGCATGGCGACACTGACCGGGGGAAAGTGATGGACCTGCCCGTGAACCATTTCAAACAGGGCCTGAAGGCGGGTCGCCAGCAGATCGGGCTGTGGAACTCGATCCCCGGCCCCATCGTGGCCGAGGCGGTTGCGACGGCGGGGTTCGACTGGATCGTCATCGACACCGAGCATTCGCTGACCGATGTGCCGGATACCATCGTGTCGATGCAGGCCATGGCGCCCTATCCGGTCACGCCGGTGGTGCGGGCGGCGTGGAACGACATGGTCCTGATCAAGCGCTATCTCGATCTGGGCGTGCAAACCCTGCTCTTGCCCTTCGTGCAATCCGCCGATGAGGCGCAGGCGGCTGTTACCTCGATGCGCTACGCCCCGCGTGGAATGCGGGGGGCTGCGGGCATGACGCGCGCCAACCGCTATGGTTCGGTCACGGATTACATGGCGCGTGTCGAGGAACAGCTTTGCCTGCTGGTGCAGGTCGAAACCGAACTGGCGCTGAGCCGGATCGAGGAAATTGCGGCGGTCGATGGTGTGGACGGGCTGTTCATCGGCCCGAACGACCTAGCGGGCAGCATGGGCTATCCCGGGCAGCCGGGCCACCCGGAGGTGCAGGCGGCGATCAGGGACGCGATCGCCCGCATCACCGCATCGGGCAAGGCCGCCGGCATTCTGACCTTCGATCCCGCTTTCGCGCGCAACTGCATGGGGCTTGGCACGACGTTCACTGCCGTCGGCATGGACCTCGCCCTGCTGGTGCAGGCGGCAAGAAAACTCGCCGCCGACTTCAGGCCTTAATGGCACAGGCGCCTCAGCGGCGCGACAGCATCGCCTGAGGCCGGGCTTTTGCCATCCCTTGCGTGATCAGCGCGGCAAGAGCGGCTTTCAGAAGATCACCCGGAATAAAAGGCGTGGCAAAACCAGCCGCCACAGCCAACGGCTTGCCCAAAGCCAGCGCCATTCCGGGAATGCCAAAGGCATACAACACCGCGATTCCGCCAATCACTGCGGCGACGAAAGCCGAGAGACCGATCTGCACCCGCCATCTCTCGACGATGAAGCCGGTGACAAAGGCCGCAAAGGGAAAGCCGATCAGGAAGCCGCCGGTTGGTCCCGCCAGCACGCCGAAACCGCCGGTTCCGCCGGAGAAGATCGGCAGCCCGATCAGACCCAGCACGACATAAAGCGCCACCGCCGCAAACCCCAGCCGCGATCCCAGAACAGCGCCCGCCAGCATCACGCCCAGCGTCTGCGCCGTTACCGGCACGCCCGAAGGCAGGGTAACTGCGGGCACGATTGTCAGGATGGCGATCAGCGCCGCGAAAAGCGCCACATAGGCAAGGTTGCGTTCCATGTCGTATCCCCGTTTTGGCGGGGCTATCGCCCGCTTTCCCTTGATCTGGCGCAACCTCTATCCCGCACCGCCCCGCGCGCGCAAGGCTTCGGCGACCTGTTCCGCGTCGTCCAGTGCCCCCAGCGTTGCGGGTAAAGCGATCCTCCAACCCGCAGGCCGGGGCGAACGGGCGCGCCAGGCTTCGGTCAGCCGGGCCACGCGCTCGCCCATGACCGGGATGAAACGGATCACCAGCCCGACAGCAAGCCCCGGCAGACGCGGCGACACTCCGAACCGCGCAAGCGGCGCGCACAGCCGCTCGATGACGGCCACGATATCGGTCAGCCGCGTGGTCATGGTCACAAGGTTCGCCGCTGCCACTGCCGCTATCAGCCGCAACAGGATCGCCAGCCCCTCCTGCAACTCCCCTGTCCACAGATGCCAGACCACCAGCACCGCCACAAAGGGCCAGAGCGGGCGCAGCATCCGCATCCCGTGCCGCGAAAATACCGCGCCCCCCACAGCATATGCCAGCGCAACCGCAACCAGCGCCGCACCAAGAATCGCAGGGTTCTTCGTCCAGAACAGCGCCAGCGAAAACAGGCACAGCCCCGCCAGCTTTGCACCGGCAGGCAGGCGGTGCCACGGCGTCGGCACAGGAGAGATCAGGCTCAGCACGACCCACTCCGAACCGCAGCAGTATCCGCCGGACCAAGAAAAAATGCAGCACCCGTTCCATCGCCACAGTTGGCGTCGTCCTGAACGCCAAGCCGTGCCATTTCGGCCTCGAACCGGGGCAGCACCTCTGTAGGTGTGCCATCGGCCGCGACCCGCCCGCCTTCCAGCCAGATCACCCGGTCGCACCCCGATACCGTGGCAGGATCATGGCTGATGATGACCAGCCGCTGGGGCAGCTCCGCCAGACGCCGCGACAGACGCAGCTTCGTCGGCACATCCAGCGCCGCAAAAGGTTCGTCCAGCAAAATCGTCGCAGGCCCCATCATCAGCACCGCCAGCAGGCAAAGATATTGCTTCTGCCCGTGGCTCAGCGCCTGCGTCGAAAGCCCTGCCCAATGCGCACGCCCCTCGGCCGTCAGCCGGGCGGCCACAGTCGCCGCCACCTCGCCCTTAGTCCGGCCCATCTGTCGCAGACCGAAGCCCAGTTCCTCCTCGACTGTCGGGAAAAGAATCTGGTGGTCCGGGTTCTGGAACAGGATTCCAACCTTCGCCAGCATCGCCCGCCTGTCGCCGGGGTCCGCCCCTCCGACGGTGACGCGGCCTTGCACAGGCGCAATCAACCCGGCCATCAACCGCAACAGCGTCGTCTTGCCCGAACCGTTCCGGCCGACGATGCCGATCCGCGCTTCGGTCAGATGCAGGTCGATGCCGGACAGGATCTCTCGCCCCCCCGCCACGGCATAGCTTGCCGCCTCGATCCTGATCGCCCCGTCCTTCATCCGCTTCCGACCTGCAATCCGGCTCTGGGTGATAGTCGGAACCGGACAGGAAGCCAAACGCAAAGGGGCGGGAAAGCCGCCCCTCTCTTCTTCTTGGCTCAAATACCCTGGGGGTGCGGGGGTGAAACCCCGCTGCTTCCTCAGGCCGCGCGCGCCGCCGCCACCGATTCCTCCAGAATTTGCATCGCCTCGGCGAAATGGGCATCCGGGATCGTGATCGGCGCAAGGAAACGGATGACGTTACCATGCACGCCGCAGGTCAGAAGGATCAACCCGCGCTTCAGCGCCTCAAGGCGAATGCGACCGGTCAGGCCCGCATCCGGCTCTTTCGACGAGGGGTTGGCGAATTCGACCGCCACCATGAAGCCCGGTCCACGGATGTCGCTGATCTCGGGCGTGACCGACCGGATCGCCTCCAGCCGCTGCTTCAACCGACCGCCCAGTTCATTGGCGCGGGCGCAGAGGTCTTGCTCGTCGATCACGTCCAGAACGGCGTTGGCCGCAGCGATGCCCAGCGGGTTGCCGCCATAGGTGCCGCCAAGACCGCCGGGATGGGCGGCATCCATCAGTTCCGCCTTGCCGGTGACGGCGGCCAGCGGCAGACCACCAGCCAGACCCTTGGCCATCGTGGTCAGGTCGGCGGCGACGTCATATTGCTCCATCGCAAACAGATGGCCGGTGCGCGCAAAGCCGGTCTGAACCTCATCGGCGATCATCACGATGCCATGCTCGTCGCACAGCTTGCGAATTGCGCGCACCAGCTCCTTCGGCGCGGGATAGAACCCGCCCTCGCCCTGCACCGGCTCAAAAATAATGGCGGCAACGCGGTTGGGGTCCAGATCCGCCTTGAACAGCTTGGTCAGGCCCGCCATCGCGTCTTCGGTCGTGATGCCATGCACCTCTTGCGGGAAGGGCACGTGCCAGACGTCCGGCATCATCGCGCCGAAACCTTTCTTATAGGGCTCGACCTTTCCCGTCATCGACATGCCCATGAAGGTCCGCCCGTGGAAGGCGCCGCCAAAGGCGATGACACCCGAACGCCCGGTGGCGATACGCGCGATCTTGACCGCGTTTTCACAGGCCTCGGCGCCCGTGGTCACAAAGATCGTCTTCTTGGCGAACTTGCCCGGCACCCGCGCGTTCAGCCGCTCGGCCAGACGGACATAGGATTCATAGGGCAGCACCTGGTGGCAGGTGTGGGTGAAACGGCCCATCTGTTCGGCCACCGCCGCCATGATCTTGGGGTGGCAATGGCCGGTGTTCACGACGGCGATCCCTGCCGCGAAATCGATATAGCGATTGCCCTCGATGTCCCAGACCTCGGAGTTCAAGGCGCGGTCGGCATAGATCTGGGTCGTCATTCCGACCCCGCGCGAAATGGCTTCGTCGCGGCGGCGGGCTACATCGGCGTTCAGCATGTTATGGGCTCCGTTCCCGGTCCCTGAATTCGCGTCCTTCGCGGCAGGGCACCTTCGGGCGGGGATAATATGATCAAATTCCGATCGGTTCAATGCCCTCGACAGCGGTAACAGGCCTCTTCAGGGCGGAATTGTGGCACCAGCCCGCTTCGCTGCGACGCAGCAGGGCCGGATTGTGTCCTTTTTAGTGCCGAGAATCGGCAGCACATTACAACCAGCAGGAGAAATCCTCAGGTCGGCCGCACCCTTAAAGCCAAGTGTGCAGCAGGCAGTTCTGTAGAAAATAGGAGAGTAACGAATGTATCTTGGACCCTTGCTCATCGGCACAGCCACCGGCTATTTCCATGCCTTTGTTGCCCTTTTTCTCAGCGGCTCTTTCCTCACTGCCTTTCTGACGCTGATGATCAGCGGTATCAGCATCACTCTCCTCCTGCTTGTGACACTCGTCATTCGCAGCGAAGCGGCATCCCGCAAACCACATGGAAGCAGTCACGGTCCCGCCCAGTTTCAGCCCGTCTCGCCATGACGGCGAAGATGAAGCCGGGGATTGAACGAGCAGCAATTTTTTCGCGCGGAACACCAATGGTCTTCACCTGCCGTTAACCTTGCAGCTTGCATGTTGGCCCCGCGAATGAGGCGAGGTTGCGATGGCTGAAGCTCTGTTTTCTTCCACCACACCCTTCACCCCACACACCCCGGAAGATGACGGATCATCGTGGCTCCGCCTCATTCGCTCCCGCAGGATCGGACCAGCCACCTTCCATCGGTTGCTTGCCGAACACGGATCAGCGGCGTCTGCGCTGGCGGAACTGCCAGCCATCGCCCGGGCAGCGGGGGTAGAGAACTACGCCCCCTGCCCGATCGAGCTGGTGCGCCATGAAATGGCGCAGGCCCATCTTGCGGGGGCCAGATTGCTGCTGTGGGGCGGACCGGACTATCCGGCAGGGCTGATGAACCTGCCCGACGCGCCTCCGGTGCTTTGGGCGCAGGGCGACCTGTCGCTGCTGTCGCGCCCGATGATCGCGCTGGTCGGCGCGCGCAATGCCTCCAGCCTCGGTCTGCGGATGGCCCGCAGGCTGGCGCAGGGGCTGGGCGAGGCGGGCTTTGTCGTCGTCTCGGGCCTTGCGCGCGGGATCGACGCCGAATCGCATGCCGCAGCCCTGGAAACCGGAACCGTGGCGGTGCAGGCGGGCGGCGTCGAGGTGATCTACCCCGAGGAAAACGCCGCCCTTGCCGCCGAGATCGCCGCAAAGGGCTGCCGGCTCTCGGAACAGCCGATGGGCTGCCAACCGCAGACCCGCCATTTTCCCCTGCGCAACCGGATCATATCCGGCATGGCACAGGCCGTGGTGGTGGTGGAGGCGGCTACCCGGTCGGGCAGCCTGCTGACGGCAAGACATGCGCTGGATCAGGGCCGGGATGTCCTGGCGGTGCCTGGCCACCCCTTCGACGCCCGCGCCGCCGGATGCAACCTGTTGATCCGCGACGGCGCGACCCTCGTGCGCCGCGCCGAGGACGTGATCGAGGCTTTGGGCCACCCCAAGCCCGCCAGGATCGCAGCTGTTCCCCAGGAACCGCTCCCCCTGCACAACGCGTCCGGTCCGACCGGCCCGTTGCAACACCGCATCCTCGACCGCCTTGGCCCCAGCCCGATGGCCGAGGATCAGCTGATCCGCGACCTCGATCTGCCCGCATCGGTCGTCTCGACAGAACTGCTGACGCTGGAACTTGAGGGGAAGATCGCGCGCCAGCCCGGCGGTCTTTTGTCCCGGACGGTCTGACGGCCGAAGGCAGGTTCCTGCGGCATAACTGCCGCGAAGGTCTTTCTCGCAACAGGCGCCTCAGACCCTCGCAGGGAAGGTAGACCTCCGGGCAGTCGCCGGGGGCTCCATTGACATCCGCGACCCTGCCACCCATGTTGCCGCGCCACGCCCCTCCCCCGGCAGGCGTCATTTGAATATGAGGTATCGATGCCCGTTGTCGTCGTCGAGTCACCGGCGAAAGCCAAGACGATCAACAAATATCTTGGCTCCGACTACACGGTCCTCGCCTCTTACGGTCACGTCCGCGACCTGCCGCCGAAGGATGGCTCGGTCGATCCCGAACACGATTTCGCAATGACATGGGAAGTCGCAGCGGAGTCGAAAAAGCACGTCCGCGCCATTGCCGAGGCGCTGAAAACCGACGACGCGCTGATCCTTGCCACCGACCCCGACCGCGAGGGCGAGGCGATCTCCTGGCACCTGCAAGAGGCGCTGGCACCCTCGCTGAAAAAGGGCAAGACGGTCAGCCGCGTGACCTTCAACGCCATCACCAAGGCCGCCGTGACCGAGGCGATGAAGGCACCCCGTCAGGTCGATCAGCCGCTGGTCGAGGCTTATCTCGCCCGCCGCGCGCTGGACTATCTGGTGGGCTTCACCCTCTCGCCGGTTCTCTGGCGCAAGCTGCCGGGCGCGAAATCCGCCGGTCGGGTTCAATCCGTCTGCCTGCGCCTGATCGTCGAGCGCGAGATGGAGATCGAGGCCTTCCGCGCCCGCGAATTCTGGACCGTCAAGGCGATCCTCGTCACCCCGCGCGGACAGGAATTCGAGGCGCGCCTGACCGTCCTTGGCGGCAAGAAACTCGACAAGTTCGACATACCCACAGCCGCCGCGGCAGAGCTTGCGGTGCAGGCCGTGAATTCGCGCCCCCTGACCGTGAAATCGGTCGAGGCGAAACCGGCCAACCGCAACCCCTGGCCGCCCTTCATGACCTCGACGCTGCAGCAGGAAGCCAGCCGCAAGTTCGGCATGGGCGCGAAACAGTGCATGAGCACGGCGCAGCGGCTGTATGAGGCTGGCTATATCACCTACATGCGGACCGACGGCATCGACATGGCGCCCGAAGCCGTGATGGCCGCGCGGGACGAAATCAAGCGCCGCTTCGGCGCGAACTATGTTCCCGACTCCCCTCGCATGTACAAGAACAAGGCCAAGAACGCGCAGGAAGCGCACGAATGCATCCGGCCTACCGACATGTCGGCCTCGCCCGACAACCTGCGGCTGGAGCCCGATCAGAAGAGGCTCTACGACCTGATCTGGAAGCGCACGCTGGCCAGCCAGATGTCCGCCGCGCGGCTGGAACGCACCACCGTCGATGTCGCCAGCGCCGATGCGCAGGTCGAACTGCGCGCGACCGGTCAGGTCGTTCTCTTCGACGGCTTCCTCAAGGTCTATGACGAGGGCCGCGACGACGAGGATGGCGACGAAGGCCGCCTGCCGCAGATCATGGCTGGCGAATCGGCTGAGAAGCGTGATGTCACGCCCGAACAGCACTTCACCCAGCCCCCGCCCCGCTATACCGAGGCGACGCTGGTGAAGCGGATGGAAGAGCTCGGCATCGGCCGCCCCTCCACCTATGCCTCGATCATCACCACGATTCAGGACCGCGAATACGTCCGCAAGGACAAGAACCGCCTGTTCCCCGAGGACAAGGGCCGGCTCGTCACCGCCTTCCTGACCAACTACTTCCGCAAATATGTGGAGTATGACTTCACGGCCGATCTGGAAGGCCAGCTTGACGATGTCTCGGCCGGCGACCGCGACTACAAGGAAGTGCTGGCGCGGTTCTGGCGCGATTTCTCGGCGGCCATCGCCGAGACGGCAGATCTGCGCATCGGCGAGGTGCTGGAAAAGATCGACGACTTCCTGTCGCCGCACCTTTATCCCGCCCGCGCCGACGGATCCGACCCGCGCATCTGTCAGGTCTGCGGCACCGGCCGCCTGCACCTGAAGACCGCCCGTTCCGGCGGCGCCTTCATCGGCTGCGGCAATTACCCCGAATGCCGCTATACCCGGCCGATCTCGGTCACGGGGGATGAAACGGCAGGCTTCGTAGACGGCCAGGTTCTGGGCGAAGATGAGAACGGCCTGCCCATCACCCTGCGCAATGGTCGCTTCGGCCCTTACGTCCAGCGTGGCGAGGCCAGCACCGAGGTGCCGAAGCCGCCCCGCGCCAGCCTGCCTAAAGGCTGGACACCCGAAAGCGTCACGCTGGAACGTGCATTGCTGCTGTTGAACCTGCCCCGCCCGGTCGGCCCCCACCCCGAGGATGGCGTGCTGGTCGAGGCCGGGATCGGTCGCTTCGGACCCTACATCAAGCATGGCGCCACCTATGCCAACATGCCGGACGTGGAAGAGGTCTTCACCATCGGCATGAACCGCGCGGTCGAGATTCTGGCACAAAAGGCCGCGCGTGGCGGACGCACGACAGCCCCGGCGACGGCGCTGCGCGAGTTGGGCGACCATCCCGACGGCGGACCGGTGCAGGTCATGCCCGGCCGCTATGGGCCTTACGTCAAATGGGCCAAGGTCAACGCGACACTGCCGAAAGAGCTGTCACCAGAGACGGTTACGCTGGAAGAGGCGCTAGGTCTGATCACGGAAAAAGCCGGTAAGTCGCCGAAGAAAACCGCGCGAAAGGCTCCTGCCAAGGCGGCTTCGGCAAAAACTGCCGCCAAGAAACCTGCGGTGAAAAAAGCCGCGGCAAAGAAACCCGCCGCAAAAAAGGCAGTCAAGCCCAAGGCCGCCGCCGGAAGTTGATCATCGCGTCGGTCGGGCCTCATTGCCTGACCGGTTGTCGAAAGGCGGCATCGCAGGTTCCGGCTGTTCGAATCAAGCGCCCGGCTTAGCAGCCCGATGCTGCGGAGCGGCGATTGACCTTCCCGCCCCAAGCCGCCAGAAAAGACGGCGAACGATCAGGCGGGAGGTGTCCATGAAGAAGGTCTACGGTTCGGCAAAGGAGGCGCTGGACGGACTCTTGTTCGACGGCATGCTGATCGCAAGCGGCGGCTTCGGCCTCTGCGGCATCCCGGAACTTCTGATCGCCGCGATCCGCGATGCGGGCACGAAAGATCTGACCGTCGCCTCGAACAATGCGGGCGTCGATGGCTTCGGCCTTGGCGTCCTGCTCGAAACGCGGCAAGTCAAAAAGATGATCTCGTCCTATGTGGGTGAGAACGCCGAATTCATGCGCCAGTATCTGAGCGGAGAGCTGGAGCTTGAATTCAACCCGCAAGGCACGCTGGCCGAGCGCATGCGCGCGGGCGGCGCGGGTATTCCCGGCTTCTACACCAAAACCGGCGTCGGCACCGTGATTGCCGAGGGAAAGGACGTTAAGAATTTCGATGGCCAGGATTACATTCTGGAACGTGGAATTGTCGCCGACCTGTCCATCGTCAAGGCGTGGAAGGCCGACCCCTCGGGCAACCTCGTCTTCCGCAAGACCGCCCGCAACTTCAACCCGCCCGCTGCCACCTGCGGCAAGGTCTGCGTGGTCGAGGTCGAGGAAATCGTGCCGCTCGGCTCGCTGGACCCCGACACGATCCACCTGCCCGGCATCTATGTGAACCGCCTGATCCAGGGCCAGCATGAAAAGCGGATCGAACAGCGCACGGTGCGCAAGCGCGAGGTGGCATAACATGTGGGACCGCAACCAGATGGCCGCCCGCGCGGCGCAGGAACTTCAGGACGGCTGGTATGTGAACCTTGGCATCGGCATCCCGACGCTGGTGTCGAACTACATCCCCAAGGGCGTCGAGGTGACGCTGCAATCCGAGAACGGAATGCTGGGCATGGGCCCCTTTCCTTTCGAGGGCGAAGAGGATGCCGACCTGATCAATGCAGGCAAGCAGACCATCACCGAACTGCCGCAGACCGCGTTTTTTGATTCCGCGCAAAGCTTCGCGATGATCCGCGGCGGCAAGATCGCCATGGCGATCCTGGGTGCCATGGAGGTGTCCGAGAATGGCGATCTTGCCAACTGGATGATCCCTGGCAAGCTGGTCAAGGGCATGGGCGGGGCCATGGATCTGGTCGCGGGCGTCGGCCGCGTCGTGGTCGTGATGGATCACACCAACAAGGCGGGCGAATCGAAGGTGCTGAAGGCCTGCACCCTGCCCCTGACCGGCAAGGCGGTGGTTGACCGCATCATAACCAACCTTGGCGTGCTGGACGTGGTGCCGGGCGGCCTGAAAATCGTGGAAACCGCCGAGGGCGTGACCGAGGCCGAACTTCGCAATGCAACGGAGGCGACGATCATTGGCTGAACACGAAATCACCCGAGAGGTCTCGGGCCACAAGGGCCGCTATGTCATCCGCCACGGTGATGACGAGGCGGAACTGACCTATTCCATCACCTCGCCCACACTGGTCATCGCCGATCACACCGCAGTGCCGGAAAGCTTTCGCGGCACCGGCGCGGGGCTGGCCCTTGTCACCCGGCTGATCGAGGATGCGCGCGCCGAGGGGTTCAGGATCATGCCGCTCTGCCCCTTCGTGAATGCCCAGCGCAAGCGGCATCCCGAATGGGCGGACGCCTTCGCGGTCTGACGGCAAGGAACCGGCTCGCCTCCGGTCAAGACCGATGCGGCGCCAATTCCCGAGGCTTTCGGTCTACATACCGAAGCCATACCGGAACCATACCGGTTCCAGCCCTCAGTTGCTGGCCGACAGGATGCGGAACACACACGGATCCGTGACAAGCTCGGGCGGTGTCATACACAGCCCCTGCGCCACCTGCCAGGCCGCCAGAACCTTGGGCACATAGTCCCGCGTCTCGGCATAGGGCGGCACCCCGGCATTCGCCTGAACCGCGCCCTCACCCGCGTTATAGGCTGCCAGAACCATTAACGGATCGCGGTCGAATGTCTTCATCAGCCAGTCCAGATAGTCGACCCCACCCTTGATATTCTGGGCCGCATCCATGCTGTCGCTGACCCCGAATCGCTTTGCCGTATCGGGAATAAGCTGCATCAGCCCCTGCGCACCGGCGCTGCTGACCGCATCGACACGACCACCGCTTTCAATCCCCATCACCGCCAGCACAAGCGCCGGAGACACCTCCGTGCCGATCGTGGCTGCCAGGATATTGGTGCCGTACTTGGTCGCAATCTCTTGCATCGTCTGCAACCTCGGCGCCGAAACCGCACTCCCCCCCGGTCCCTGTGACAGGGTCGCAAGCGCAATGGGGAACCGCCCGTCACGCGCAGCGATGGTGGTTGGCACCTTGTCCCAGAACCAGCCATAGCTGGCATTGGCCACGGGCGCAGAAGGTGCGACGGGCATCGAGGTGCTTCCATCCGGCTTCGTCACCGGGTCCAGAACCGTCTTCTCGGCGCGTTCCTTGACATCGGGATAGCTCGCCAGCCGCCGCGCCTGCTCGGCAGGGTCGATCTGAACGGTGATCCGCTTCTGTCCCTGCACGGGCGGCTTTATGCGGCGAAAGGTGAAATCCTCCTGCGCAGGCAGCGTCTCGGCAAAAGACGCACCGCTGACGGCCGCAAGACCGACGAAGATCACCAAAACTGTAAGCCGCATGATGCGGTAGCCTGTTCTGCTCGTTTATTTTTCTTAAGCGACTATCTCAGAAAATCGTGCCCAAAGCTACGGTTTCGCTCGAATCGTATCCGAACGCGCAACCACCGCCACAGCCGCGCCACTCGCCCCTTTCCGCACACGATGATTTGTCCGGATATTTCTCTTTTATTTTCAGTGTCTTATAATTTTTTTTGTGATTTTAGCTTCTTGTCAAGAAATTCCCCCCTTCCGCCCAAATCGGGCCACGATTCAGGGGCCTTATGTGTCCATGCCGAACGGGAAACGGACCGGACCAGAGACCGGAAGCAAGGAACCCGAAGCGGCGAGAGACGACCGAGAAAGCAAGCAACCTCCTTTGAAAGGGACTACATCATGAAACTGCTGAACATCTTCAAATCCTTCAAGAACGACGAAGCCGGTGCTGTGACCGTTGACTGGGTCGTGCTGACCGCTGCTATCGTTGGCCTGGGCCTCGTTGTCATGACGACCGTGCAAGGCGGCCTGAACAGCGCCGCTGACTCGATCGTCAGCGACCTGAGCTCGACCATGACCGACGCTGCTGCGATCGAATAATAAGTCGCTCTTGCCGCGCCGCCGTCGGTGGCGCGGCAAGAACTTAGTAGTTTGATCTGATCGCGTTTTGAGTAAGTCAATGTGAGGACAAGATCGTGACAATGCGTACCCTGCTCAAATACTTCAAAAGCGACGAGAGCGGCGCAGTGACGGTTGATTGGGTCGTTCTGACGGCCGCAATCGTTGGGCTCGGCCTAATGATCATACTTGTCTTCGTGGAGGCTTTGACCGGCGCGACAAGCCTTCTTTACCTCCAATTGGGCACCGCAATGGACACGGCTGTCGCTCTGAACTGAGCCAGCACCAGGCCAGACAAAAATCGCCGCCGCCCTTACGGGCCGCGGCGATTTGGTTTTTCCGGCTACTTTGCCATACGCATCAAAGTCTGGCGCCCCACCGCGCAATGACCACGCTCCATCCATGAATCCGCCGCAATTGGCAGACATTGTTTCCAGAATAAGCGGCACGCGCATTGGCGCGACGAACGGAAATGAGGTTTTCAGATGCGTATGGTCTTCGGACTTGTCCTTGTCCTCGGCCTCGCCCTGGCGGGGTTCGCTGTCTACATGGCGCAGGGTTTCATCAGCAATACCCAGGCACAGTTGGCGCAAGAGCGCGCCATGCGTGAAAAGCTTGGCCCGCTGGTCGAGGTTTATATCGTCACCAAGGATCTTGGCTATGGCGACGAGTTGAAGCCCGAAGATGTGCGCCAGATCCCCTGGCCCAAAGCGGCGCTGCCCGCGAATGCCTTTACGGATGAGAAGGTGCTTTTCCCGGTAGGAGCCAAGTCGCGGCTTGTCCTGCGCCAGATGGAAAAGTTCGAACCCATTCTGACCGCAAAGGTAACGGAACCGGGTGAGGATGCAGGGATCACCACGCGCCTGTCCAAGGGAATGCGTGCTTTTGCGATCAGCGTCGATGTGTCGTCGGGCGTATCCGGCTTCCTTCGTCCCGATGATACTGTCGATGTCTACTGGACAGGCTCAGTAAGTGGGTCCGATGGCGAGTTGACCCGTCTGATCGAAACCGGCATCAAGCTTGTGGCCGTCGACCAGAGTGCCAGCACCGACAACAGCACCGGCACCACCATCGCCCGCACCGTGACCGTCCAGGTCACACCGCAGCAAGTGGCACGGCTTGCCCAGGCGCAGGCCACGGGTCGTCTTGCCCTGTCGCTGGTCGGCACCGGCGACAATGAAGAGGTTGGCGCAGTCGATGTCGACAGCAAAGGCCTGCTGGGTATCGAACCCGAACAGGCCGTCGTTGTGGAAGAGGAAAAGGTCTGCACCGTCAAGACGCGCAAAGGCGCAGATGTTGCAGAAATGCCGATCCCCTGCACCAATTAAGCACTGTTGGGCCTACCGCATCTAGCGGTGGGCCTTTTGCTTTTCGCCATTCGTTGCGCAAGCGCATCGAGCGCCACTTCAATACCAAGCCCCAAGCGTTTGATTCTTGCAAAGAAACGCCATCTGCGGCATCTTTGTTCACAAGAGCGGGCAAAAAGACCCGGATTGAGGCGTGAAAAAAGGCAGGTCACAATGAGCAGTCGCTCCTTCTGGAAGGCCGGTTTCGTGGCGTGCGCGCTGGCAGCGATGACGCTTGGGCCGGCAGGCGCAGAGACACTAAGGGTGATGACGGGCGCGCCCTCTAGCGCGTTGAACGTCCCCATGAACCGGGCCGTGGTGGTTGAAAGCGACGTACCATTTGCGGAACTGTCGATCGCGAACCCCGGCATCGCAGATATCTCGACGCTCTCCGACAAATCCATCTATGTCTTGGGCAAGGCCCCTGGGCGCACGACGCTTACGCTGCTGTCGGCAGAGGGCAAGCTGATCTCGAACGTCGAAGTTCATGTCAGTCCGGACGTGGCCGAGTTCAAGGAACGTCTGCGCCAGATCCTGCCGAACGAGCCTATCGAGGTCCGGACCGCCAACGATGGCGTCGTTCTCTCCGGTCAGGTGTCGAGCACGGCAAAGCTGGACCGCGCGCTGGACCTGGCAGAGCGCTATGCGCCCGAGCGTGTGTCGAACCTGATGACGGTCGGTGGCACGCAGCAGGTCATGCTGAAAGTGCGCTTCGCCGAGATGCAGCGTTCGGTCAGCAAGAACCTCTCCTCGTCAATTGGCATTCGCGGTGGCGATGGCATTGCGGGGACCGGTAACTTCCTTATCGGAAACGCGATTAACAATGCGCTCGATGGCAACAGCTATCCCCTCAGCGGCGATTCCCAAGGAGCACTGGGTTTCAAGGTTTCGACCGGCAATCTGGAATTTGCGATGTTGCTGGAAGCGCTTGAAACCAAGGGGATGGTCCGTACGCTGGCAGAGCCGAACCTTAGCGCGCTTTCCGGGCAGGAAGCAAAGTTTCTGGCGGGTGGCGAGTATCCTATTCCGGTCTCTTCGGGCGACAACGAAATTGCAATTGAATACAAGCCGTTCGGTGTCGAGCTAAACTTCACCCCCACGGTTGTTGACGATGATACGATCAACCTTGTAATCAACGCAGCCGTATCGGCCATCGACACCACGATCACGCTTGAAAGTGCGGGCTTCACGATCAACGCCTTCAAACGGCGCGAAACCTCGACGACAGTCGAAATGCGTGATGGTGAAAGCTTTGCCATTGCCGGATTGCTGCAGGACGATTTCACCGATCTCAATCGCCAGGTTCCATGGCTGGGCGACGTACCGATTTTGGGGACGCTGTTCCGCAGCGCCGACTATCAGCGCGCGCAAAGCGAGCTTGTGATCATCGTCACGCCAAGCCTTGTGACGCCCACCCGCGGCGAGGCGCTGGCCCTGCCGACCGACCGCGTCCGCATCCCCACCGAGCGTGAGCTTTTCCTGTTCGGCAAAACTACAGGCAGTACGCCCACCAAGGGCGCTGCGGGTGAAGTGGCGCGACAGGATTTCAGCGGCTCATATGGCTATGTGATGGAGTAGGTCATGCAAATCAGATCCTCCATACTCCTGGTAGCGGCGCTTGCGCTAAGCGCTTGTAACAAAGAGGCCGGCTACCCGTCGAGTATCGAAAACTACGGCACCGCCACGATGAACAACACCGCCGTCCAGAGCGGCGATCAAAGCTACACTCTGGCGCTTGGCCAACGCTTCGCGCAGGAAGTGCCGAATACTGTCAACTTCGCCTTCAACAGTGCTGTGCTTGATGGCAATGCTCAAGCCATCCTGCGGCAACAGGCGAATTGGATCCGTCAGTTCCCCGAGGTGCGGTTCCGCGTCTACGGCTTTACCGACAATGTCGGTAGCGCAAGCTACAACTACGGTCTTGGCAAGCGCCGCGCGCAAGCCGTTGTGGCCTATCTTGGAACACAAGGTATCAGCCGCTCTCGGCTTGAGGCGCTTGTGTCCTTTGGGAAGACGCGGCCGCTGATCGACACTCCGGCCCCAGAGTTGCGCAACCGCCGCAGTGTGACCGAGGTTTCAGGCTTTGTGCGCAACCACCCAACGGTCCTGAACGGCAAATATGCCGCTGTGGTATTCCGCGAATATGTGAAGTCGGCCGTACCTGCGCATCCGCAAAACCGCATCATCGAGACACAGACTTCGCCGGAAGGCTGATGATGAGTGCCTGCCGCAATCCTGCGGCAGGCCCCATTACAGTCGCCAAATTCCAAACAATCACGGTTTTTTAGCCCAATTCTCGCCACCATTCCCCACCACCCTTCGACCAATGGCAGCAGTGCGCACGGACGCGAGTCGGGCGCGGGCCAGACGGGAGATGGCGGCAAGGCCCTGAAAAGGCGCTGAAATCGCACCGCATCCCCGTCCGGCCCATGGTGGAAAGGGACGTGAGGCGATGACCAGCGTGGCGACTTTGCAACCGGAACCGGCACCGATTCTCGCGTGCACGATTTCACGCGATGTTCAGAATTTCGATCTTCTTATCGACGACATGGAATTGGAGCTTGGCGAAAGCTGGGGCGACCTGTCGTTCGAAGATGCAACGACTTTTCTGGCGCAGCCCGAAGCGGCGACACTGGAATTTGTGGCAATCGCCGTGGATGGCCAGGATGAGGCGGACCTTTCCCGCATCACCGATATCATCCGCACGGCAAAGGATCGGCAGATCAAGGTCATCCTGATCGCGGACCAGGTCAGCCCGATTGCGCTGCATCAGCTGCTGCGGCTTGGAGCCGAGGATTTCGTGCCCTATCCCTTGCCGGAAGGCGCGCTGCGCGAGGCGATTGCCCGTGTGCGCATTCCCGCACCGGCCCCCGCTCCGGTCCAACTGGCCGCCGTTCCGACAGAGGTCACGCCACCGGCGCCGACGTTCAAGGCCAAAGGCGACCGCGACGGCGTTCTGCTGCCGGTCCACGGGCTTGCCGGCGGCGTTGGGACAACGACATTCGCAACAAACCTCGCCTGGGAATTGGCAAATGTCAGCAAGACCGATGCGCCTCGCGTCTGCCTGCTCGACTTCGCATTCCAGTTCGGTTCGGTGTCCACTTACCTGGACCTTCCGCGCAAGGAAGGCGTGTTCGAAATCCTTTCGGATGTAGCCTCGGCCGACAGTGACTCGTTTCTGCAGTCGATGCTGACCTTCAACGAAAAGCTCCACGTCTTCACCGCCCCACCCGAGATGCTGCCGCTGGAGATCGTTTCGGGCGAAGACATCACGCATCTGATTGAAATGGCACAGTCCAACTTCGACTTCGTGGTCATCGACATGCCCTCGACCGTCGTAAGCTGGACCGAAACGGTGCTGAGCCGTGCGCATGTCTATTTCGCCGTGATGGAGCTTGACCTGCGATCTGCCCAGAACGTCCTGCGTCTGGTCCGCGCGCTGAAGGCAGAGGATCTGCCGGTCGAAAAGCTGCGCTATGTGCTGAACCGCGCGCCGAAATTCACCGACCTTTCCGCACGCAGCCGCGTCAAGCGGATGGCGGAAAGCCTGGACATCGACATCGAGGTGCAGCTTCCCGATGGCGGCAAGCAGATCACACAGGCAAACGACCATGGCCTGCCTATCTCGGAAAATGCGGCAAAGAACCCGCTGCGCCGAGAAATCCAGAAACTGGCAAAATCTCTATACGACCTGAACAAGGCAGTTGAGGCCGGGAAGGGTTAAGAATGTTCTCTCGCTATAAAAAGGCCGGGGACGCTCCTGCCAAACCCGCACCTGTCGCCGCAGTAGTTGCCAACGCCGCAGCGCCAAATACCGCTCAGCCCGATCCCAAGGCCGGTGCAGCCCGCCCGAACGCAGCCCCTGCCCGGGCGCCTGCCGAGGTGGTCGCGGCCGACAAGGAAAAGAAGCGCAAGGATAAGCTGGCCGAGCTGAAGGTCGAGTTGCACAAGAGGCTGCTCGACAACCTCAACCTGGCCGCTCTTGAAAGCGCCTCTGAGTCCAGCCTGCGGCTTGAGATCGCCTCGATCACTGCCGAGGCGCTGGAAGAGATGAGCGTGGTCCTGAACAAAGAGGACCGCGGCGCGCTTCACCAGGAGCTTTATGACGAGGTCATGGGCCTTGGCCCGATCGAGCCGCTGCTCAAGGACGAAACGGTCAACGATATCCTGATCAACGGTCCGCGCCGTATCTTCGTAGAACGGGCAGGCAAGCTGACGTTGACCGACATCACCTTTAAGGACGAACGCCACCTTCTGCGGATCATCGACAAGATCGTGTCCGCCGTGGGTCGCCGCGTTGACGAATCAAACCCCTATGTCGACGCCCGTCTTGCCGACGGTTCGCGCTTCAACGCGATGGTTCCGCCGGTCGCGGTGGACGGCTCGCTGGTTTCAATTCGTAAATTCAAGAAAGACAAGCTGGGTATCGCCGACCTGGTGCGCTTTGGTGCCTTTACCGAGGAAATGGCTGCCTATCTTCAGGCTGCGGTGGCGACCCGACTGAACATTATCGTCTCCGGCGGTACGGGTTCGGGCAAGACGACCACTCTCAACGCGCTTTCTTCCTTTATCGACAATACGGAACGGGTGCTGACGATCGAGGATACGGCCGAACTTCAGCTGCAACAGGTTCACGTTGGCCGGATGGAAAGCCGCCCAGCGAACGTCGAAGGCAAGGGCGCCGTCACACAGCGCGACTGTCTGCGCAACGCGCTGCGTATGCGTCCTGACCGCATCATCGTCGGGGAAACCCGGGGGGAAGAGGTCATCGACATGCTGCAGGCCATGAACACGGGCCACGACGGCTCGATGACGACAATCCACGCAAACTCGGCTCGCGACGGTGTCAGCCGCCTGGAAAACATGATTGCAATGGCCGGTATCGAAATGCCGATCAAGGCCGTCCGGGCCCAGATCGCATCGGCCGTCAACCTAATCGTGCAGGCCAGCCGCCTGCAGGACGGCTCGCGCCGCATGACCTCGATCACCGAGATCACCGGCATGGAGGGCGACGTCATCTCGATGCAGGAAGTGTTCCGGTATGAGCGCCTTGGCCTGGCTCCAGATGGAAAGATCATCGGTCGCTTCAACGCGACGGGCGTGCGTTCGAACTACTCCGAACGCTTCCGCCAGTGGGGCTACAACCTGCCCGCCAGCATCTATGACGCTTTGCCGTAAGGACATGTCATGACCATCAGCGCTGCCCCAATCATCTATATCATTATCTTCGTCGCGGTGCTGCTGCTGGTCGAAGGCATCTACCTGACGGTCTTCGGCAAGTCGATCAGCCTCAACAGTCGCGTAAGCCGCCGCCTGACCCTTATGGAAAAGGGCGGAAACCGCGAGCAGGTGCTGGAACAACTCCGCAAGGAGATGGGCCAGCACATGTCGGCCAAGGGTATTCCGCTTTACTCCATTCTGGCCAACAAGGCGCAAAAGGCGAACATCGCCTTCTCGCCCAAGGCGCTGATCGGAATCATGGCCCTGCTGAGCGTCTTCAGCTATCTCGCCCTGACCGTCGGCACCGAGGCCGCAGCCCCAATTCGCATCGCGATCGCGATCGCGATGGGTATCGGCGGCGTCTACACCTGGGTTAACAAGAAAGCCAAGAAGCGCCTCTCGATGATCGAAGAGCAGCTTCCCGACGCAGTGGAGCTCATGGTCCGGTCGCTGCGGGTGGGCCACCCCTTCTCATCGGCCATTGCCATCGTGGCAAAAGAGGTCTCCGACCCTCTTGGTACCGAATTCGGCATGATCGCCGATGAGGCCGCTTATGGCCGCGACGTGTCAGAAAGCCTCAAGGCCTTTGCCGAACGCATGGATATGCAGGATCTGCGCTTCCTTGCCGTCGCTGTGTCCATCCAGCAGCAATCGGGCGGCAACCTGGCAGAAATCCTTGAGGGGCTGGCAAAAGTGATCCGGGCGCGCTTCAAACTGTTCCGCCGGGTAAAGGCGATCACGGCCGAGGCGAAATGGTCGGGCATGTTCCTTTCGGCTTTCCCGATCGGCGCGCTGGTCATGATCAACGTCTTGCAGCCAAACTACTATGATGGAGTGAAGGAAACGCCGCAGTTCATCCCCGCCTGTCTGGTGGTCGCGACATTTTTGACCATCAACGTCATCTTCATGAAGATGATGGTCAACATCAAAGTCTGAGGGAGCCGCACATGGAAATCCTGTCCTCGATAAACGCGCTTCTCGTCAATGCCATCGGGCCGCTCGGCCCCTTGGTGGTGGTGGGCGGGCTTGGCCTTCTCCTTGTGCTTCTAACACTGCCGGCTATGCTGAAAAAGCGGGCCGATCCACTGGACAAACTGCGTGCGGCCAACAACAACTCGTCATCTTCAGGAAAGCCGAACACCCAGACGCTTCGCCGCGCCGACAAGAACGACAAGCTTCAAAAGTTTGCAACCTTCCTGGAACCGCAGGACGCCGAGGCGATGTCGTCTGCTCGGTTGAAAATGCTGCGGGCGGGCTATCGCGGCAAGAATGCGGTTCGCGCTTTCCACGCTTCACAATTCGCCCTTGGCATAGGATTTCTGCTGATCGGCCTGATCTATGCGATCACAAAGCAGGCCACGGGCGAGATGAGTACGCAGATGCTGGTCATCTCCATCATCGGGCCGGGTGCCGCTGGCTACTACCTGCCACAATACTGGGTCAATAAACGTCTGAAAAAGCGGCAGGAAGAAATTACGGCCGGTTTCCCCGATGCGCTCGACATGATGCTTGTCTGCGTCGAGGCTGGCCAGTCACTCGACCAGTCGATCCTGCGCGTGGCGAAGGAATTGCACGCAGGATACCCCGCCCTTGCCGAGGAATTCGACATGGTAGGCCACGAGGTCAAGGCCGGGAAAGAACGTATCAGCGTTCTAAAGGACATGTCAGAGCGCGTGGGTCTGCAGGATATCTCGTCCTTCGTGACGGTGCTGGTCCAATCCGCCACATTCGGTACCTCTATCGCCGAAGCGCTGCGAGTCTATGCCAGCGAAATGCGCGACAAACGCGTCATGCGCGCGGAAGAGAAAGCAAACACCTTGCCGACCAAGCTGACGCTCGGCACAATGATGTTCACCGTGCCGCCCCTTATGATCATCCTGATCGGGCCTTCGATCTACGGTATCGCGACGCAACTTGGAGGGGGGGGTTAACGGTCAGAATGCGAGGCGCCTGGTTCAGAGCACTTTTGGCACTGAGCCTGTTGGGCGCCTGCAGCGACGGGACCGCGCTTTCCACCCGAAAGGATGACGTCCCCGCAGTCAATCCAAGGGGCCCGCAGCAGGACAGCCTGATTGTCGGCCATCGCCTCATGGAGGCAGGAGAATACGAACTGGCGCTGAAGGCCTATCTTCGGGCCGCAAGCCAGCAAGGCGTGAACGCGGACGTTCTTTCGGCCATCGGGTCGGCCGACCTCAAACTGGGTCGGTTGGGCCAGGCGGAAGAGGCCCTGCGCCGCGCGGTGGAACTGGATGCGGCATTCGTGCCGGCGTTGAACAACCTGGGCGTCGTGCTCATGGAACGGGGGAAGACGGGTGAGGCCAGACGTATCTTTGAACAGGCCTACGCGTTCGACAGTGGCGGATCGGACTCGATCCGCGAAAATCTGCGTCTTGCTATCGCGAAATCAGAGCAATCGGTGTACCCTGACGAGAGTGAGGAAAACAAGTTCTCGTTGGTGCGTCAGGGAGAGGGCGAATACCTGCTTCTCACGCAGCTCTGAGGGCCGAGCAGCAATAGGACGCAAAATGCGCCGACCAGTTCTGATTGCCCTGTGCCTTGGCGGCACGGTGGCCCTGACCGGATGCAATCCCGGTCCGACCGATGCCGAAGTCAAGCGCGCTGTGAAAAGCGTGAACGTCATCGACGAAAGCAATCTCAATGACATCATGCTTACAGTTGCCGACCCGAACGAGGCGGTGAACTATTTCCGTGGCGCCATCGAACAAGAGCCGAACCGTGTGGACTTCAAGCGCGGTCTGGCATTTTCGCTGGTGCGCGCCAGCCGCCCGACAGAGGCTACTGGTGTGTGGAAGCAAGTTGTCGACGGGCCCGACAGTACCAGCGAGGACCGCGTCCAATACGCCGACGCCCTCATACGCTCCAACGACTGGGACAAGGCCAAGGCCGAGTTGAACCAGATACCGCCGACCTATGAAAGCTATGAGCGTTACCGGCTCGAGGCCATGGTGGCGGACAGCGAACGCAACTGGAAAAAAGCCGACAGCTTCTATGAGACTGCGCAGGGTCTTACGACCAAGCCCGCCGGCGTCCTGAACAACTGGGGCTATTCCAAGCTGACGCGCGGAGACTACCCCGGCGCCGAGAAGCTTTTCTCGGAATCGCTGACCTACGACCCAACGAAGTTCACCACAAAGAACAACCTGGTTCTTGCTCGCGGGGCGCAGCGTAAATATGACATGCCCGTCATCCAGATGACCCAGACCGAACGTGCGGAACTGCTTTATACCTTGGCGCTGGCCGCGATTAAACAGGGTGATGTGACCGTTGGCAAAGGCCTTCTGGAAGACGCCATTGACACCCATCCGCAGTACTTCGAAGCAGCGGTGCGCAGCCTTGAAGCGCTGGATGGCAAGGTAAACAAGGCATGATTTTCGCCACCTCCACCACCGCTGCGCTCTGGTTTCTGCCTTTCGTGCTGCCCATTGCCGTCTGGGTGTCGTGGAGCGACATGAAATTCATGAAGATTCCCAACAAGGCTGTGGTGGCCTTGACGGCGGTGTTCTTTGTAATTGGCCTCTTAGCATTGCCGATAGATGTCTGGGCCTGGCGCTGGACGCATCTGGCGGTGGTTCTGGTGATCGGGTTCCTTGCCACGGTCGCAGGGATGATCGGTGCTGGCGATGCAAAATTCGCGGCGGCCATGGCGCCATTCTTTGCCCTGCAGGATATGCGCTTTGTGTTGGCGCTCTTCGCGGCGGCCATCATCGGCGCATTCGTCAGCCATCGCACCGCCCGCGCCATCGGCCCGGTCAGATCGGCCACGGCGGACTGGGTGTCATGGACGAACAAGAAATTCCCTATGGGCCTCGCCCTGTCGGGAACGCTGGTCTTCTATTTCGTCGCGATACTCTGGTTTGGTACCGCGTAGCTCGTTGGTAGTCATCCGGGCGCAGGATCGCCCCAGTTGCAGGTGGCCAAGATGAACGTTCAGACAACGCCCAATGTCCTGGCCCCCGTTGCGCCCCGCACCATGGCGGAAACCGGCATCGGCATGGTCATGATGCGGGATATCCTGCTGAAAACCATGTTCCGCATGAACCTTGATCTGGTGAGCCTGGTCTCGCGCCAGATATGCCTGCCGGTGAACGTTACACAGGAGTTGATCGACCTTGCCCGCGGCCAGAAGCTGGTCGAGGCGACAGGGACGCTTCATGCGACCTCGGGTAACGAGATGGGCTATCAGCTGACCGATGCAGGCCGTGCGCGGGCGTTGGATGCGCTCAGCCAGTCGGAATACTACGGCGCGATGCCGATACCGCTCGATACCTACAAGGAACAGGTCAAGCGCCAGTCGATCCGAAACATCAAGATCAGCCGGTCGGAACTGATCGGCGCCATGGGTCACCTGATCCTGCCGCCGGACCTCCTGGATCAGCTTGGGCCTGCGGTGACCTCTGGCCGGTCGATCCTGATGTATGGTCCGCCGGGCAACGGAAAATCCTCGATCTCGAACGGAATTCGCGCCGCGATGGGCGACAAGATTTATGTGCCGCGCGCCCTGGAATACGCGGGCCAGGTCATCACCGTCTACGACCCGATCGTGCATTCGGCGGCGGAAGAGGCGGTCGATGACCCGAACAGCCTGCGCCGCACCTCGAACCGCTTCGACAACCGCTATGTCTATTGCGAACGGCCCTCGGTCATCACTGGCGGTGAACTATCGCTCGACATGCTCGATCTGACCTACAACCCGACCGCGCGCACCTATCAGGCACCGCTGCAATTGAAGTCCACCGGCGGCATCTTCATCGTTGACGACCTTGGCCGCCAGCAAGAGCCGCCGCAAAAGCTGGTCAACCGCTGGATCGTTCCGCTGGAAGAGGCGAAGGACATCCTTGCCCTGCAGTCAGGTGAAAAGTTCACGGTGCCCTTCGACACACTGGTTATCTTCTCAACAAACTTCCACCCGAACGAGATCTTCGATGGCGCCGCACTTCGCCGTATCTTCTTCAAGATCAAGATCGACGGCCCGAACCAGGAAAACTTCCTGAAGATCTTCGCCATGGTCGCGCGGAAAAAGAAAATACCACTGGACGAGACGGCGCTGCTGCACCTGATGAAGGTCAAGTTCCCGACGATCGCCAACAATTATGCGAACTATCAGCCCGTCTTCCTGATCGACCAGATGATTGCGATCTGCAATTTCGAGGGCATCCCCTATCAGATGTCCCCCGCGCTGATCGATCGCGCCTGGGCCAACATGTTCGTCCGCGACGAAAAGATCGCGAAGTAATCTGCGAAAATCCTGCAAAGGCTTTTGCCTTGGTGCGCGCCGTTCCTAAGTTCGTGCCATGACCGCCCTGCCAGCCTCACTGGACCGATGGTTCGCCTCGCGCGACTGGTCGCTGCATCCGCACCAGCAAGCGATGCTGGATCGGTCTGGCGAGCCGGCGACCCTGCTGATTGCGCCGACAGGGGGCGGCAAGACGCTGGCGGGTTTTTTGCCCACGCTGGCCGAACTGGCGGATGGCAGGCACAAAGGCCTCCACACGCTCTACATCTCGCCGCTCAAGGCGCTGACCGCCGATATCCGCCGCAATCTGCGCGCCCCGGTTGAGGGTGCAGGGCTGCCTATACGGATCGAGGATCGCACCGGTGACACCACCTATACCCAGCGCCGCCGCCAGCGCGCCGACCCGCCCCATATCCTGCTGACCACGCCCGAAAGCCTGGCGCTGCTTCTGAGTTACGAGGACGCACCCCGCATTTTCGCCGGGTTGCAACGCGTCATCGTGGATGAAATCCATGCGCTGGCCGAAAGCAAGCGCGGCGATCAGCTGATGCTGTGCCTGTCCCGACTTCAGGTGCTGGCGCCGGGCCTGCGGCGCGTCGGACTGTCCGCAACCGTCGAGGATCCGCCCGCGCTGGCGCGTTTTCTTGCCCGGCATCCCGATCCTTGTGAGGTGCTCGTGGCCGATCCGGGCCCCGAACCCGATATATCGATGCTCGAGATCGACGCGCCGCCCCCTTGGGCAGGCGGCGGCGCCCGCCACGCGATCCCCGCAGTGCTGGACGAGGTCCGCCGCCACAAGACCACCCTGATCTTTCACAACACGCGCGCGCAGGCCGAGATATTCTTTTACCACCTGTGGCTGCAAAATACCGAGGGCCTGCCCATCGGCATCCACCACGGGAGCCTTGCGCGCGAACAGCGCGAGCGGGTGGAACAGGCCATGGCGGCGGGCGAGTTACGCGCCATCGTGTGTACCGGCTCGCTGGACCTTGGCATCGACTGGGGCGATGTGGACCTTGTAATTCAGATCGGCGCGCCAAAGAACGTCAAACGGCTGGTGCAGCGGATCGGTCGGGCCAACCACCGCTACAACGCACCGTCGAAAGCTCTGCTGGTGCCCGCAAACCGGTTTGAGGTGATTGAATGCCGCGCCGCACTGGAGGCGGTGCGCGAGCATGATCTGGATGGAGAGCCTCGCGGCCCCGGACCGCGCGATGTGCTGTGCCAGCACCTGTTGCTGCTGGCCTGCTCCGGCTCTTTCACCGCCGACGATGTCTATGCCGAGGTCAAGACCGCTGGCCCATACGCGATGTTGTCCCGCGCGGATTTCGACGCTTGCCTCGATTTCGTGGCGACCGGCGGTTATGCCTTGCGCGCCTATGATCGATGGCAACGGCTGATGCAGACCAACGGACTTTGGCAGCTGCGAGATCCACGGGCGACGCAGGCGATCCGCATGAACCTTGGCACGATCATCGACACACAGCTGGTCAAGGTGCGACTGCGCGGCGGCATGCCGCTGGGCGAGGTGGAAGAGGACTTTGCCGCCACTCTGACACCCGGCGATACATTTCTGATTGGCGGGCAGGTCGTCCGTTATGAAGGCCTGCGCGAGATGACCATCGAGGTCACACGCCAGCCCGGACGCGAACCACGCATCGCGGCGTTCATGGGCACGAAATTCGCAACTTCCACCCTTCTTACCCACCGCATTCTGAAGATGTTCCAAAAAACGTCCTGGCCAGAACTGCCAAGCCACACCTCCGAATGGCTTGCCCTACAGCGAACGGTGTCGCGCCTGCCCGAACCCGACCGACTTCTGGTCGAAAGCTTTCCGTGGGAGGGGCGGGAGCATCTGTGCGTCTATGGCTTCGCCGGGCGCAACGGGCAGCAAACCCTGGGGCTGCTGCTGACCAAACGCATGGAGGAAGAGGGTCTGCATCCGCTGGGCTTTGTCGCCTCGGACTATGCGACGCTGATTTGGGGTCTGGATGCCGTGACCGACCCCGCGCCTCTGTTCGATCCCGAACGGATGCGCGACGGGCTGGAAGGCTGGCTCAAGGGAAATGCGGTGATGAAGCGGACCTTCCGCAATTCCGCGATCATCGCAGGTCTGATCGAACGCACGCATCAGGGGCGGCGGAAAACGGGCAGGCAGGCGACATTTTCTTCCGACATCCTCTATGACACGCTACAGAAATACGACCCCGGCCATCTCCTGTTGCAGATCACCCGCGAGGAAGCCTTGCGGGGTCTGGTCGATTTCGGCCGCATCGAGGAAATGTTCGCCCGCGTCCATGGCCGGATCGACGTGATCCGGCTTGATCGCATCTCCCCCCTGTCCGCGCCACTGTTCCTTGAGGTCGGCCGTGTTCCTGTCGAGGGTGCTGGGCGGGAAAGGCTCATGGCCGAAGTAGCCGATCGGCTGATGACCGCCGCCGGTCTTGGCTGACCCTTGCCAGACAGGGGGCGATCGTGCTGTGGACGAAGCATGAACGCATACGCCTTTACCTTCGCCGGTGAGATTCTGATCGCCCTGCCCTCGGGCGCGCTGCACTGGCCCGCACGAAACCTCCTGTGCCTGTCGGACCTGCATCTGGGAAAGTCCGAGCGCCTAGCACGGCGTGGTGGCACGCTTTTGCCGCCCTATGAGACGCGAGAGACACTGAACAGGCTTGACCACGACCTGACCGCGACCGATGCGCATCATGTCATCTGTCTGGGCGACAGTTTCGACGATGACGAAGCTTCTGCGTCGCTTGATGCGGAAGAGGTCGGAACGCTGGTCCGCCTGATGGCGGGACGGGACTGGATCTGGATCGCGGGAAACCATGACCCTGCGCCGACCGGCTTTGGCGGCCGGCACTGCGCCGAACTCAGCGAAGGCCCCCTTACCTTCCGCCATATCGCCGGACCGGTCCAGGGCGGCGAGATTTCGGGCCATTACCACCCCAAGGCATCCATAGCCGGGCGCAGCCGCCCCTGTTTCCTCATTGATGCGATGCGCGTGATCCTGCCCGCCTATGGCTCCTACACCGGAGGGTTGCGCACAACGGATGAGGCGCTGCTGGCACTGATGAAACCGGACAGTCTTGCCGTCCTGACAGGCAGGCGAGCCCTGGTGGTGCCTATGGCCCGCTGACGGTTGGCACCGGGATGCCTCGTCATGATGGCGCTGGCGGATGAATCCTCGCAAGGCGATGTGCCACGTGGGCACGGCCGAAAGCTAGCCGGGTCCGCCTTTTCGGCTGACCCCGCTTTTTCATCCCTGTAAAAGTATCCCGGGGGAAAGGCCCCATAACGGAATCTTGGGGGCGGAGCCCCCTTATGCCGTCAGCCCCTCGGGCTCGGCCAGCCCGTGCGACCGGCAACAGGCGGTCAGCGTATTGGCCAGCAGACAGGCGATGGTCATCGGCCCCACTCCGCCCGGAACCGGCGTGATGGCACCGGCAACGGCGGCGGCGCTGGCGTAGTGGACATCGCCCACCAGCTTTGCCTTGCCGTCCCGCTCGATCCGGTTGATGCCGACGTCGATTACCGTCGCGCCGGGTTTGACCATCTCGCCGGTGATCATCTCGGGGCGACCGACTGCGGCCACTAGAATATCGGCGCCACGGCAGACAGCCGTGAGGTCTTTCGTCCGCGAATGCGCAATTGTCACGGTGCAGCTGTCGCCCAGCAGCAGTTGCGCCATCGGCTTGCCCACGATGTTCGACCGCCCCACGACAACGGCATTCATGCCCGCAAGCGAGCCATGATGGTCACGCAGCATCATCAGGCAGCCAAGCGGCGTGCAGGGCACCATGGATTTCTGGCCCGTTCCCAGCAGCCCGACGTTCGAGATATGGAACCCGTCCACATCTTTCGCCGGATTGATCGAGTTGATCACAAGGTCGCTGTCCAGATGCTTCGGCAGCGGAAGTTGCACCAGGATGCCATGCACGGCAGGATCGGCATTCAGCCGCGCGATCAGCGCCAGCAGGTCGGCCTCGGACGTATCCGCCGACAGCTTGTGCTCAAAGGACTTCATGCCGACTTCGACGGTCTGCGTGCCCTTGTTGCGCACATAGACCTGACTGGCCGGATCCTCACCCACCAGCACCACGGCCAGGCCAGGCGTCAGCCCGCTTTCTTCCTTCAGCCGCGCGACATGCTTTGCCACCCGGGCGCGGACATCCGTCGCGAAAGCCTTGCCGTCGATCACCTTGGCCGTCATCTCACTTGTCCCCTCTCAGCGAGTCCGGCCCAAGGACCGTCTCTTCGCGTGCGATCGACCAGTCGATCAATCGCCGCCACAGCTTTTCCACCAGTTCGGGCGGCAGGCCGTAGGTCACGGCATGGCCGCGCACATTGCCCACCACCTCTTCCACCCGCGACGTGATCCGTGCCGGCAGGCCGATCTCGGCCTTGATCTCGCCAGCGCGGTCGATATAGGCCGCCCGCGCCGCGAACAGCGCAACCAGTTCTTCATCCACCCGGTCGATCTCGGCGCGGATATCGGCCATGGTCGCGCATTCTGCAGGGGTCTTCATCGCAAGGCACTCCGTGCAAGGGAACGCCCGCCTCTTAGCGCGACCGCCCCCCTGCCGCAACGCGACACGATGATCAGAACAGACCTTCGACCTGACCTGCGTCGTTCAGCCGGATAACCTCGGCCGAAGGCACCTTCGGCAGGCCCGGCATGGTCATGATCTCACCACAGATAACCACGATAAAACCCGCGCCTGCCGACAGCCGCACTTCGCGCACCGGGACCGAATGACCCGTGGGTGCGCCACGCACATTGGGGTCGGTGGTGAAGGAATACTGCGTCTTGGCCATGCAGATCGGCAGGTGACCATATCCGGCGGCTTCCCAGGCCTTCAGCTGATCACGGATCGACTTGTCGGCCAGAACCTCATCAGCGTGGTAGATGCGCTTGGCGATGGTCTCGATCTTTTGGAACAGGTGCATGTCGTCGGGATAAATCGGGGCAAAGTTCGACGGACCCTCGGCCAGTTGCACAACCTTCTTCGCAAGATCCTCGATTCCAGCGGAACCCTGCGCCCAGTGCTTGCACAGGATGGCCTCGGCTCCCTGCTCCGCCACATAGGCTTTCACCGCCGCGATCTCGGCATCGGTGTCGCTGTAGAAATGGTTGATGGCGACAACGACCGGCACACCGAAACTTTTCACGTTGGCGATGTGGCGGCCAAGGTTCGGGCAGCCCTTCTTCACGGCCTCGACGTTCTCGGTGCCGAGGTCGGCTTTCGCCACGCCGCCGTTCATCTTCATCGCCCGCACCGTCGCGACGATGACCGCCGCCGAGGGCTTCAGACCGGCTTTGCGGCATTTGATGTCGAAGAACTTCTCGGCACCAAGGTCGGCGCCGAAACCGGCTTCGGTCACGACATACTCGCCCAGCTTCAGTGCGGTCGTGGTGGCGATGACCGAGTTGCAGCCGTGGGCGATGTTGGCGAAGGGGCCGCCATGGACGAAGGCCGGGTTGTTTTCCAGCGTCTGCACGAGGTTCGGCTGCATCGCGTCTTTCAGCAGAACAGTCATCGCGCCGTCCGCCTTCAGGTCGCGGCAATAGACCGGCTTCTTGTCGCGGGTATAGGCAACAACGATATCACCCAGCCGCTTCTCAAGGTCCGCCAGATCCTTGGAAAGGCACAGGATCGCCATGACTTCCGAGGCAACGGTGATGTCGAACCCGGTCTGGCGCGGGAAGCCGTTTGACACGCCGCCAAGGCTGATGACCATGTCGCGCAGCGCACGGTCGTTCATGTCCATCACGCGGCGCCATACGATGCGACGCTCGTCGATGTCGAGCGTGTTGCCCCAATAGATGTGGTTGTCGATCATAGCCGACAGCAGATTGTGCGCACTGGTGATCGCGTGGAAGTCACCTGTGAAGTGAAGGTTCATCTCCTCCATCGGCACGACCTGAGCGTAGCCGCCGCCAGCGGCCCCGCCCTTCATCCCGAAGTTCGGGCCAAGGCTGGCCTCACGGATGCAGACCACCGCCTTTTTGCCGATGCGGTTCAGCCCGTCGCCAAGTCCCACGGTCGTCGTGGTCTTGCCCTCGCCCGCAGGCGTCGGATTGATGGCCGTAACAAGGATCAGCTTGCCTTCCGGCTTGCCCTGCAGCGATTTGATGAAGGACTGGCCGACCTTTGCCTTGTCATGGCCATAGGGCAGCAGATCCTCGGCCGGGATGCCCAGCTTTGCACCAATCTCAAGGATCGGTTTCTTTTTCGCTTCGCGTGCAATCTCGATGTCGGTCTTGACGGCCATGCCAGATCTCCAAAAGGGCGCCTCGCCCCGCTGGAGGTCTGTGTAGCGAGCCGAAGCCAAGCCGGAAGGCGCTTTTCCGACCCATCCCGAATGAATTTCGGCAGGCTGTGTTTCCGATCGGAAAGTCTTGGCGCAACTGACAAACGGCGTCCGATCGTAGATCAGAGATGCAGCACGAAAAACACGCGGCGAAAGGTCATCAATGCAGCGCCATCCGGCAAGAGCGGATAAGCCAAGTGCAGCGCCTCATCATAGCTTCGCACAAAATCGCTGACCTGATGTGGCTCAAGCTTTTCCACGATTCGACGCATCGCGGTGCTTTCCGTAAAGCGGCGCACCGGATGACCTTCGGTCGTCGGCTCCATGCGCTGGACGTAATGCGTCTCCCAGGCGTTCACATCGCCCATACCTTGCAGAAGACGCCAGTAGGCATCCGGCGCGCTGACGGGAATCCGAAAGGCAGGCGCCGCGAAAGTGTGCGGAAACATTCCAATGGCCACTTCGCGCAGCAGACGGTGCGAAGGTGCCTCATCCTGACCCGGCATCTGCACAGCCAGCACACCCCCCGGTGCCAGATAGCCTGCAAGACGCGGCATCAAAGTCTCATGGTCGGGAAGCCATTGCAGCGCGGCATTGGAAAAGATCAGCGCAGGGGGCTCTTGCGGCGACCAGACGGCGATGTCGGTGTGATGCAGCGCTGAATAAAGCCGAAGCTCATCGGCCTTCGCCAGCATGGCAGCGGAATTGTCCACCCCAATCAGCGGCATGTCCGGGAAGCGCCGTTTCAACTCGGGCGCAACCGCGCCATCGCCACAGCCAAGGTCGACCACCGGCCCCGGCGGCAGGACACCCACCTGCGCCAGCAGATCCAGAGCGGGGCGCAAACGAAGACCCCGAAACCGGGAATAGGCTTCGGGGTCCCAATCTGTCATCCGTTTCGATCCTGTCAGGCCGAGGGTTCCGGCTCCAACCCACCGCCGGTACGCGATTTCGGCTTGGTCTTGGGGATCGCGGCGAGGCTTGGCGCATTGCCGCCGCTTGGCGGTGGCTCGGCGTCGTCGCCCGTGTTCAAAGCCTCACCCGCAATGACCTTTCGGATTTCGTCGCCGGTCAGGGTCTCATACTCCAGAAGCCCCTTAGCCAGCCGTTCGAAATCGTCAGCCTTCTCGGTCAGGATGCGATAGGCGGTCTCATAGCCTTCGTCGATCAGGCGCTTCACCTCGGCCTCGATCAGCGTCTTGGTATCAGCCGACACCGAGAAGCCGCCCGTCGCGCCGTTGTAGCCCTCGTGCGCCTCGGCATAATCGATATTGCCGACCGCATCCGACATACCCCAGCGCATGACCATCGCGCGTGCAAGGGCGGAGGCCTGCTGAATATCGCCTGCCGGGCCGGACGAGACGCCTTCATCACCATACTTGATGATCTCGGCTGCCTTGCCCGCCATGGTCATGGCGATCTTTTGCTTGCCCTCATCCTTGTGCATGTTCAGCCGGTCCATCTCGGGCAGGCTGACGACCATGCCAAGCGCACCGCCACGCGGGATGATGGTCGCTTTGTAGACGGGGTCGCATTTCGGCATGTTCAGACCGACGATTGCGTGACCGGCCTCGTGGTAGGCGGTCTTTTCCTTCTGATCCGCCGTCAGGACCATCGACCGGCGCTCGGCGCCCATCATCACCTTGTCCTTGGCATTCTCGAAGTCGTCCATGGTCACGAACCGGCGGCCAACGCGCGCAGCGGTCAGGGCGGCCTCATTCACCAGGTTCATCAGGTCAGCGCCCGAGAAACCCGGCGTGCCGCGCGCGATTACGCGTAGATCGACATCCGGCCCAAGCGGCACTTTGCGGGCGTGGACGTTCAGGATCTTCTCGCGGCCCTTGATATCCGGGTTCGGCACATGGATCGTGCGGTCGAAACGGCCGGGACGCAGCAGCGCCGGGTCGAGCACATCCTTGCGGTTGGTCGCCGCGACGATGATGACACCTTCGTTGGCCTCGAAACCGTCCATCTCGACCAGAAGCTGGTTCAGCGTCTGTTCACGCTCGTCATTGCCGCCGCCGATGCCAACGCCACGGGCGCGGCCAACAGCGTCGATCTCGTCGATGAATACGATGCAAGGGGCGTTCTTCTTGGCCTGCTCAAACATGTCGCGCACACGGCTGGCACCCACACCGACGAACATTTCCACGAAGTCAGAACCAGATATGGTGAAGAACGGCACGCCCGCCTCACCCGCGATGGCGCGAGCAAGCAGCGTCTTACCGGTGCCGGGCGGGCCGACCAGCAACGCCCCCTTGGGAATTTTACCACCAAGGCGGCTAAACTTCTGCGGATTGCGCAGGAACTCGACGATCTCTTCCAGCTCTTCCTTGGCCTCGTCGATGCCCGCCACATCGTCAAACGTCACGCGGCCATGTTTTTCGGTCAGCAGTTTGGCGCGCGACTTGCCAAAGCCCATCGCACCGCCACGCCCCCCACCCTGCATCCGGTTCATGAAGAATATCCAGATGCCGATCAGCACCAGGAACGGCAGCCACAGCGAGATCAGCGAGAAGAAACCCGACTGCTCCTGCGGCTCGACCCGAACCTCGACGTTCTTAGCGATAAGCTTGTCAGTCAGTTCCTCACCCGAAGGCTTGATCGCGACCAGTTGGTTGCCATCCTTGGTGCGGATCAGCACCCGCTCACCGTCCAGCGTCACGCTCGTCACGTCGCCAGCTTCGACGCGGCTGATGAAATCGGAATAGGAAATGGAGCGGGAAGAGGTGGTCGCCTGACCGCCGCTGAACAGGTTGAAAAGCGCAAGGATTAATAGAAAAAGAACAACCCAGAATGCGATGTTTCGTGCGTTACCCACGAAATGCCTCCTACTGCGCCGCAAGGGCCATATGCCCGCAGCCTTTTCGCTAAGATAGCCATTAAACCGGGGGGTTCAATGCGATAAAGCGGAAAGAAATGGCGCGGGCAGGTCAATGGCGAGCTTCGCTTGCCAGACCCCATCCGGTCTTGCGAGCGGAGCAGCCACCAGTTCCTTTCCCCGCCAGACCGCAGGAGAAGCCAAAAGCGATGCGCGGGGAAAACCGGTTTCGCGCCAATCGGGGCAATCACGAAGCCCTGCCTCACCCAGCGCGCGCACCTGCAAGCCGTTGATTTCGGCGCCTGTCACGATCCAGCGGTGATCCCATAATACGCCCGGCGCGGCCACCGCGTCGATAACCGCCTGCGCCTCTCGGGTGACACGCACCGACGCCTTGCGGCACAGCACGCGGCATCCGGCAAGCGGTCCGCCTTTTCCGCGGCCGACGGCGGCGATCAGTTCACGCACCGGCTCGGCACGCGGGCCGTATTCCGCCGATCCGACCCAGGCAAGTGCGGCGACCAGCAAACGCCGCTGGATTTCGGGCGGCATACCAAGGAACCCCGCCCGATCAAGAACCACATCCCCCGCCTCGATTAGGGCGATCTCCCGCGCGGCCTGAGTGGTCTGCACTTCCAGCGCGGTCCGCGCCTCGGCCATCTGTCTCGCCACGCCGGCCAGCACAGCGTTGTCGATCCCAAGGGAAGCCAGCGCGCCCAGAGCAACGCGCGCCTTCACGCGGTCGAAGCGCATGGATTGGTTCGAGGGATCCTCGATCCAGTCCTGGTCTCGACTGTGCAGATAGTCGCGAAGCTCTTCTCGGCTGATAGCCAGTAGTGGCCGCAGCCATTGCACACCCAAATGCCGTCGGGTCGGCGCCATGGCGGCAAGACCATCAACCCCCGCCCGCCGCGCCAATCGCAGAAGCACTGTCTCAGCCTGATCGTCCTGCGTATGGCCCAGAGCCACCGCTTCGATGCCCGCTGACTTTGCCCAGTCCGAGATCAGCCGCAACCGAGCACGACGCGCCTGATCCTGCAGGTTGCCCGAGCCATCCCATTCCCGCCAGCGCAGAACCTTATGCGGCACGCCAAACCGCGCGCAAAGCCGCCCAACCCATTCGGCCTCTGCGGCCGCCTCTGCGCGCAGGCCATGGTCTACCGTCACCACCGACACCGGAAACCTGGCATCCATAGCAAGGCACAGCATTGCCACGGAATCACCCCCGCCTGACACGGCAAGGCCCAGTGGAACATCCACCGGGCCCAATGCCGTGCGAAAGCGGTCCGGCAAACTTGCGGTCAGCTGCACCCCAGCCCCTGCATAGCGGTCAGAGCCTCGCCCGCCGATGGCGCGGTCGGGAAACGTACCCCCACCTCTTTCAGCGTGACACAAGCCTCGGGAACCTGGCCAAGCGTTCCAAGGCTACGGCCCAGCTTGAAAAGCGCCTCAGGCGCGCGAGGGCCGTTCGGCGTGCCTGAAAAGCTTTCCAGATAGGCGCGTGCAGCGTTCGCGGTATCGCCAAGCTGGCTGAGCGCCTCGCCACGCAGATACTGCGCCTCGCCGCTCAGGGGCCCACCCGAATAGGTCTCGGTAAAGGTCGCAAAGAGGTCAGCGGCGGTGCGAAAGTCACCTTTGCCGAGCACCTCCTTGGCCCGGTCAAAGTCGGCTTGCTCGCTTACGGCTAGCTCGGGCGCATCGGTGCCGCCCTGCGCAACGGGCGCGGCAACGGCAGGCACTTGCGCTTCACCACCCAGTGCGGGCGTCGACGGCAGCTTGGACACGTCACCACCTTCAAGCTCGGTCAGGCGAAACTCGATATCGCCGATGCGGTTCGTACCGTCCATGACGACCTTGTTGATGCGGTTCTGCAGTTCTTCCGTCTTTGAGGTCAGCTGCGACAGCGCCGCCTCGATTGCATCCATCCGCTGCAAGGCCGAACCGCCTGCAATGCCGCTTGTCGCGCCGCCTGTGGTGACCAGTTCCTGACGCAGGTTGGTGATGTCCCGCGTCAGAATCTGCACCTCGGCCCGCAAATCCGCCAGCGTCTGCGCGCGGTCATCCTGCGCTGCGGCCAATCCGGGCAGCAGCGCAAGGCAGATGGCAAGCACAAGCCGCAAGGGCGTCATGTCAGGCGCCCGAGCCAGCCGACAGCACCGTCACGGCGCGGCGGTTCTTGGCAAAACAGCTTTCCTCGGAGCAAACCTCGACAGGACGCTCCTTACCGTAGCTGACCGTTCGCATCCGGCTGGGCGCAACTCCTTGCGAGATCAGGAAATCCTGCACACCACTTGCCCGGCGGGCACCAAGGGCAAGGTTGTATTCCCGCGTCCCCTGCTCGTCGGCATGGCCTTCGATGATGACAGCATATTCGGGGTTTGCATTCAGCCACTGCGCTTGCGAGGTGAGCGTCTGCCGCGCGGTATCGGACAGGGTGCTCTGGTCAACCAGGAAGAACACGCGGTCGCCCACGGTCTGCTGGAAATAGGCGGGCGACTTCGGGTTCGACGGATCGCCAAGGTTCCCGGAAGAAATACCGCCCGCGCCTCCGGTGCCACCTGCACCACCGGCTCCTCCCGCCCCATAGCGGTTGGGGTTGTTACAGGCGGCAAGCGCCAATACGGCCACTAGCAGCAGGGCCTTGGGGAAGATCGACATGAGGCGCGTTCCTTCTTGATGCGGGGACATTGCTCGACGCAGGCACGATAGCAAGGTTCGCGCCGCCCTGCAAACGAGGTCGGCGCGGGAGTTGTCAGGGCAGAAGCGGCGACCACGCCGGGTCAGACGCTGGGCCGCCGCTGGTCAGCTTGCGCAGGTTGCGGCCCGAAATATCGACGGAATAAAGCGCAGGCTCGCCGCTCGTCCCGGCGCTTTGCCGGGTGAACATGATGACACGGCCGTTCGGCGCCCAGGTCGGGCCTTCGTCCAGGAAGCTGGCGGTCAGCAGACGCTCTTCGGAACCGTCGGTGCGCATGACACCGATATGGAACCGACCCTGGAACTGCTTGGTGAAGGCGATCATGTCGCCTCGCGGCGACCAGACCGGCGTGCCATAGCGACCGGGGCCAAAGCTGATCCGGGTCGGCTCGCCGCCACCCGCTGACATGATGTAGAGTTGCTGTGTGCCCGAGCGGTCGCTTTCGAACACGATCTGGCTGCCATCGGGGGAATAGCTGGGCGCGGTCTCGATTGCCGGAGAGGTAGTAAGCCGTGTAGCCGATCCTCCCTGGCTATTCATCGCGTAGATGTCGGTATTCCCGCCCTGCTCCAGCGAAAAGACCACTGTCTGGCCATCGGGCGCGTAACGAGGGGCAAAGGTCATGGTGCCCGGCTGTTCTTCAAGCGCGCGTGAACGGACCGCATTCATGTCCATCTCATAGATGCGCGGAAAGCCGCTTTGGAACGAGGTGAAAAGGATGCGCCCACCATCGGGTGAGAAGCGCGGAGCGATGACGATTGTGGAACTGTCGGTCAGATACTGGACGTTAGCACCGTCGTAATCCATGACCGCCAGCCGTTTGGCACGGTCGTTCTTGGGGCCGGACTCCGATACGAAAACGACGCGGGTGTCGAAGTATCCGCCTTCGCCCGTAATCCGGGTATAGACCTGATCCGCAACCTTGTGCGCCATGCGACGCCAGCCCTGGGCGCTGCCCGCGAACTGCATCCCCTCGCCCATCTGCTGGCCCGAGAACACGTCGAACAGACGGAACTTGACCGAAACCCGGTCTCCGCTGGCCTGCACCGCACCGGTGATCAGCACCTGGGCATTGATCGCCTTCCAGTCGGGGTAGGCAACCGGAGCGTCAAAGCTTGTGACACGGCTGATATGGGCGTTTGCCGGGATTTCGCGGAACAGCCCAGTCCCTTCAAGGTCAGCGGCAACCACCCGGCTGATGTCCGAGGCAAGCTGACCCGCGCCGCCTTCGTCCACGAAGTCAGGCAGCGCGAAGGGCATCGGTTCGATCACACCGTCAGTTATGACAATGCGTGGCGGTCCGTTTTGCGCCAGCGCGGGCGCAATCAGCCCCGGAAACAGGGCCAGAACCGCCACCATCGCGATTGCGAGAAGTCTGGGCATAATCATCTTTGCCTCATCTTTTCCGGGTTGAATTCAAGTTCGACCACTTTCCACTGATCATACTTTTCCGGTGGAAGTTTAAAGCCCGTAGCGCCACAGCGGATCACTGCGCGACGCGCAGCCTCGTAGGCCTGCCGGGCGGCTGTGTCGGAACCGCCCCGGAACTCGATCATCGAGATAGCTGCCGCGTCAGGAACACCCGACTGCGACAGCGCAACGCTGATTACCACGGTCGTGTTAAGCGCCTCGGACGACATCGAACCGACGTTCCAGCATTTCTGCACCGCGACGCGCAGCGCATCCTCCTCGCCCGCTGTCAGCGGCGGACCTGCGTTCGCCTGGGTGCCGCCGGTGCCGGTCGGGCCTTCTTCGGTCGCCACATCGGCGACGGCGGCGGCCACTGCATCGGCGATGCTGTCTTGCGCCGGCTGTGCTTCGGCGTCGGGCTCTGCAGTCTCTACGGGAGCCTCTGCCGTGCGGGCAGGGGCCTGAGGCTTGCTGCGGGGCCGCAGGCTGGCGGTCGGCGCCAACTCCGGCTTGGCGTCCGTTTCCACGGCCTCGGTGATAATCTGCGTCGTCGCCGCTTCAGGAGCGGCGGCAGGTTGTTCCTCTTCCACCACGGGCGCATCGGGCGCCGCGTCGGGGCTGACCGAGGGCGTAGCGATGTCGGCAACTTCTGCGTCCGGGGGCGGCGCCTCGGCGGGAACGGGGGCCACGCGTGGGGCGTCCTGCGGTTTTGCCTCTTCGGTATTCGGCACTTCCAGCGGCTGCTCGACTTCGGCGACCGGTGCAAGAGGCTCGGGTGCTTCGATTTGTTCCGGCACCGGCAGGGGCGCGATCTCACTGACATCCGGGTTGTTTTCGGCCACAGGTTGCGGCTTGGGGTCAGGCGGGGTCGCCGGTTGGGGTTTCGCCTCGGGGCGCGGCGATTTCGCAGGATCCAGTTCGGGCTGCGGCGGGGTCGGCTCGACCATTTCGGGAGCCGCTTCTGGCTTGCCCACGGCTGCGGCGGCAAGCTGCTCATATTCCTGCGTGGACATCAGGGACACCGATGTCACCGCGACCGGCGGGGCATCGTCAGGGGTCGAGAAAAACCCGCCGACCAGCACCCACAGGATCAGGATCCCATGCCCTGCCGCCGAGATGATCTGCCCCGTGTTCATACCCGCGCCGGCCCTCAGCCGCCATTCGCGCCGAAGCTCGGCCCGTCGGTATCCGTCACCAGGCCGATATCGCGGAACCCGCCCGCGTTCAGCGCACCCATGACCTGCGCCACACGCTCATACGGCACGCTGCCATCGGCGCGCAGGAAGACCTTGTTGCTGGTCCGCTCGGCCGCGATCGCCTGCAGCTTGGGGATCAGTTCGCCGTCCGCCGTCTCGGTCGTCTGAATCATCAGCCTGCCATCGGCGGTAACGGTGATGGTCAGCGGTTCTTCCTGCTCGGTCGGCAGTGCGGTCGCCGCAGTATCGGGCAGTTCCACAGGCACGCCGACGGTCAGCATCGGGGCCGCCACCATGAAGATGATCAGCAGAACCAGCATAACGTCCACGAAAGGCGTCACGTTGATCTCGGACATCGCGGCCGACTTGCCGCGCCGGCGCCGTCCGCGCCACCCACCGCCCCCTGCCCCCTTGATGACCCCCGCGCCCATCTCAGGCGTCCAGCTGGCGCGACAGGATCGTCGCGAACTCATCGGCAAAGGCTTCATAGCCCGCGATGATCCGCTCGCTGTCGGCATTGAGCTTGTTGTAGAATACCACTGCCGGAATGGCGGCGATCAGGCCGACCGCCGTGGCAAGCAGGGCCTCGGCGATACCAGGGGCCACGACAGCCAGGTTGGTGTTTTGCGATATCGCGATCTGTTCAAATGAATATTTGATCCCCCAGACCGTTCCGAACAGCCCGACGAAAGGCGCCGTCGACCCTACGGTTGCCAGGAAGCTCAGCCCCCCGTTCAACCTTTCGCTTTCCTTGGCGATGGCCACATCCATGCTTCGGTCGATGCGCGCCTGCGCACCGGCGATAAGCCCGCCATCCTGCCGGTGGCTGCGCCGCCACTCCAGCATGCCGGCGGAAAAGATCGTCTCGCTTGGCCCCGCCGGAACCGGGCCGATCTTTTCGTAAAGCTCGTCAAGCGGCTCACCCGACCAGAAGGCGCGATCGAAAACCGAAGCCTCACCGCGCGCCTTGCGGAACATGATGTGCTTTTGAATGATGACCGCCCAGGACCAGAAAGACGCCACCAGAAGTATCAGCATCACGACCTTGACGGTGAAGGTCGCCCGGAAGAAAAGTGCAAGCAGCGAGAAATCAATCTCCTGCGCGGTCGCAAGGGTCTGGGTATCCATATGGCCTGCTCGGTTACCGTGCCGCATCTGTTCGTGCAGCTTCTTGCGCGCGAGTCTACCCGTAAACCATGGGGAATGCCAACACATCTCCGTCAGGACGCGCGCAATCGCGCTGCGTCAGCCCGCTGAGAGCGCCTCGCGCAGGGTGGCAGGCAGCCGGACGGGCGTGCCGCTGTCTGCCAGCGCGACCAGTGTTACCTTGGCCACGAAAAGCACCTGCCCATCGCGCAGGACCGCCTGATCGAGATCGATCCGCGCGCCGCCTGCCCGACTGACCGACGTCGTCACCTGCAAGACATCATCAAAGCGCGCAGGGCTCAGATAGTCTGCCTCAAGCCGCCGGACAGCAAAGACGACGCCCTGCTCGACCTTCATCCTTGCCTGATCGACACCCAAAGTGCGGACCCACTCACTGCGGCCGCGCTCGATAAACTTCAGATAGTTGGCGTAATAGACGATCCCGGCAAGGTCGGTATCCTCGTAGTAGACGCGCAGCGTCAGGCTGTGGATCAACAGACCTTCTCCGGCAAAAGCTGGCCTCAGCTGAACGGATTGCAACCCGCAAGCAAAGTGAGGGTCAGGAGAACAAACGTAAGTTTCATGACTTTACCTCCGATATCTGGATTCAGGCTAGTCAGCAGCCGTCCCTCAAGGCAAGGGTTTTTGCCCCACTCTGGCGGCAAGCCGCAAGGCATGGCTTGGGTCGCGGGCCGAGGCGGGCAGGACGGTATCATATGCCGCTCGGATAACCGCCGCGATTTCCGGGCGCAGCATCACATGACCGGAAACCCTCGCAAGGGGTGACGCATCGGAAAAAGCGGCATCGGACCACAGAAGCATCACCTGAACCGCCTGATCCAGTGCAAGATCCTCGGCAGGCATCGCCGCCAGGTCCGCATCGATCCTGACAAAGACAAAGGCCGCGCGGATCGCCCCGTCCGGTTCGAACCGGAAATGCCGATACTGATTGGCCCCGGTCTTCTTCAGCCGATCACAAAGCGCATGAATCCCCGGCACCAGGCGGTCAAGGTCTGGCAAGCCGCGCAATTCGTCCCATTCGCGCAGAAAGAACACCATCAGGTTGGCACCCAGTTCCGCGTCCGTCTCGGACATGCGGTGGCCAGCCAGATGCACAACCTCCTCAAGTGCGCCCTTGATAACGGCCAGCGTCGCATCCTCGACACCAAAGACTACCGGCACGATGGGTCGGGTCCAGCGGGCGAACCAGTAGGTTCCATCGCGGCGGGTGAACAACGACTGAATTTCGTCCGGGGTCATGCGCGATTCTTCCGTTCCGATCCGCGCCATGCACTAGCCGGTCCTTCCCATGGCCTCAACCTCGGGAACCGGAACGAAGAGACGACGTTCACTTTCGCCGCCTGCGGTGGCGGTGCTGCAAGAGCAAACAGATGTGCTGCAAAGCAACAGTCGGCATTTCGAATATGGCGAATGCGTTGCCGACTACCGCGTATTGTATGAAATGTGCAATTCTTGGACCCATGGCATTGAAATGATGGCACCTATGTCGGTTGGTAGTTTACTGCGGAAGGTCATGGTGGCAAAGTCGGACGGCTTCTGGCATACGCCAGCATTGGTATTTGGCTCCTTTCTGCTTGTCGCTTTTGGGGCTCCGCAAGCCGTGGTTGCGCAAAGCTGGAACCTGGATCTGACCGCCTATGGCCAGTCGGATAACGGCCCGCAGGCCGAGTTGCTGATCGAACGTCAGTTCCGCCCCTTCGCCGAGCTTGGGAAATGGTCCATTGCACCCGGCGCGGGCCTGCGCGTCACCTCTGATACGGGCTCCTGGATTGGCGGCGGCATCATCGCCTATCGGACCTATGGGCAGAACTGGCGCGTGGATGCCGGCATCATGCCCGGCTACTATTCGGATGGCAGCGACGGGACTGTTCTAGGCTCCGATCTTGAGTTCCGGTCCTATGTCTCGCTTGGGCGCCAGGTGACGGATAGTCTCTACGTCGGGCTTGGCATCGAGCATATGTCGAACGGCGGCCTGGGAAATATCAATCCGGGTGACAACCGTCTGCTGCTGCGGTTCATCAAGCTGGATCGCCGCTAGGCTCAGTTCTCGAACAGGTCCGTCTGAGTGGCACTGCGCGGCGCCTCAAGACCAAGATGGCGCCAGGCCCGCGCGCCCAGCATGCGTCCGCGGGGCGTGCGCAGGATAAGGCCCTGCTGCAAAAGATAGGGTTCGATCACCTCTTCGATACCATCGCGCGCCTCGGACAGCGCCGCTGAAATGGTCTCGACCCCGACGGGACCACCTCCATAGTTCTCGGCCAGCAGAGTCATGTAACGGCGGTCAGCAGCGTCAAGGCCAAGATGATCCACCCCCAGCCGCGTCAATGCACTGTCTGCGATGGCACGGGTAAGGACGCCATCACCTTCGACCAGCACAAAGTCAACGACACGACGCAACAACCGACCGGCGATACGTGGCGTTCCCCGCGCCCGTCTTGCGATTTCAAGACAGCCTTCGTCTTCGCTGGGGACACCCAGCAGCCGCGCGCCACGGGTGACAATCTGGTGCAACTCCCCCTCGGTGTAGAATTGCAGCCGCGTCGGGATACCAAAACGGTCTCGAAGCGGAGTGGTCAAAAGCCCAAGTCGCGTGGTCGCGCCGACAAGGGTAAACGGTTGCAGGTCGATCCGCACCGTCCGCGCCGCAGGCCCCTCTCCGATCACCAGATCCAGCGCGAAATCCTCCATCGCCGGATACAGCACCTCTTCCACGACAGGGCTGAGGCGATGGATTTCGTCGATAAACAGCACATCGCGCGGTTCCAGATTGGTCAGGATCGCGGCAAGATCGCCCGCCTTGGCCAGAACCGGGCCGCTGGTCATCCGAAAGCCAACACCAAGCTCTCGCGCCATGATCTGCGCCAGCGTGGTCTTGCCCAGACCGGGAGGGCCGTGGAACAGGGTGTGGTCCATAGCCGCGTCACGCATCCTCGCGCTGTCGATGAAGACGCGCAGGTTGGCGCGCGCCTCGGCCTGGCCAACGAATTCCTCCAGCAATTGAGGGCGCAACGTACGGTCACCATCCTCGGCCAGCGGGTCGGGCCGCAGCGTGGGGTCGGGCCGGGCAAGTGAGGCGTCGGATGTCATTCGGCGACCATCCCGGACAACATCGCGTTATGCAAGCCGGTCATCCCCACGGCCCGGCGCGCTGGCTGGTGGGCGCGCCAGGCCCCGCCTCCCGCTCCATCTGGCGCAGCGCCGCAACACGGTTGGCAGTGGAGGGGTGGGTCGAGAACAGCTTGTCATGCGCAAAGGCATGCAGCGGGTTGATGATGAACATATGCGCCGTCGCCGGATTGCGCTCGGCCGCCGCATAGTCGATCCGCCGCGCCATCTGATCTATCCGTGTCAAAGCCGAGGCCAGCCATTCGGGGTCGCCGCATATCTCGGCCCCCGCCCGATCTGCCTCATACTCGCGGCTGCGGCTGATCGCCATCTGCACCAGACCCGCAGCCAAGGGGGCAAGGATCATCAGCGCAAGCGTGCCCAGAAACCCGCCGGGCCGGTCCCGGCTGCCGCCGAAGAACATCGCGAAATTGGCCAGCATCGAGATCGCACCCGCAAAGGTCGCCGTGACCGTCATGATCAGAGTGTCGCGGTTGCGGATATGCGCCAGTTCATGCGCCATGACCGCCGCTACCTCTTCGGGGCTGAGCGACCGCAAAAGGCCCGTGGTTGCGGCAACGGCGGCATTTTCGGGGTTGCGGCCAGTGGCAAAGGCGTTGGGCTGATCAGCCTGGATCAGATAGACTTTCGGGCGCGGCAACCCCGCCCTGTCGGCAAGGCCATGCACCATGGTCACCAGATCGGGCGCAGTGCGCAAATCGACTTCTTGCGCATTGTTCATGCGCAGCACGGCCTTGTCGGAGTTCCACCAGCTGAAAAGGTTCATCGCAGCGGCGATCAACAGAGCGACAAGCGCGCCTGTCTGACCACCCAGCAGCGCGCCTATCCCCATGAACAGGGCGGTCATCGCGGCCATCAGAACGGCTGTCTTTAGATACCCCATCTGCCCGTCCCCTATCCGGTCATAGCCATATCGGGTGATACCGATCGCTTGGCAAGAATATCAGCCATTGCGTGGCGCCAGCAGCTTCAGCGCCTGGCGGATGATCGAGGCGGTATCAGCCTCCGGTGCGGCGCCGCTGACGGTGGCGACAGCCTGCGCCGCATCGCCGGGGCTATAGCCAAGGTTTGTCAGCGCCGACAGCGCATCGGCGGTGAAGCCTGCGCGAGACGGGACGGGCGCGGTGACATTTCTGGTCGGCGAAGCCACGACAGGGTCGGCCTCGATCACCTCTGCCTCTGCTGTCGCTGCCAGCGCATGCCCTTGCGCCATTACTGCCGGAGCCTTGGATTTCAACTCCAGCACCACACGTTGCGCCAGCTTTGGGCCGATGCCGGGGGCCGACTGTATGGCGCGGGCGTCACCCAAGGCGATGGCTCGCCCGACACCCTCTGCTCCAAGTGCGCCCAGGATGGACAAACCGGCCTTGGCGCCGATTCCCTGCACGGTGGTCAACAGCCGGTGCCATTCCTTCTCCAGCAAGGTCGGAAAGCCGAAAAGCTGCATCAGATCCTCGCGCACCAGCAGTTCGGTATAAAGTGCAATCGCCTCTCCGTTGGCGGGCAGAGCCGCCAGGGTGCGTTCAGAGACATGAACGATGTAGCCCACGCCGCGCACGTCGATCAGCACATGGTCGGCTGCGCGGTAGTCGAGCCTGCCGGACAGTTTCCCGATCATCGCGCAACCCCCGCAATACGGTCGGCCCGATCAAGCGCCGCCTGAAAGCGGCCCGCGGATTGCAGGTGATGGGCGTGGCATATGGCAACAGCCAGCGCATCGGCGGCATCAGCCCCGGCGATCTGAACCCCCGGCAGATGCAGGCGGACCATGTGATCGACCTGCACCTTTGCCGCATGGCCCACGCCAACCACGGTCTTCTTGACCGCATTCGGCGCGTATTCCCCGACTGTCAGTCCGAATTGAGCCGGAACCAGCAGTGCAATCCCCCGCGCCTGCCCCAGTTTCAACGTGGCAACCGCATCCTTGTTGACGAAAGTATGCTCGACCGCCGCAGCATCCGGTGAATGGTCCCGCATGACCTCGGTCAACTGGCTGTGCAACAGCAGCAATCTGTCGGCCAGATCACCGGTGGAGGAATGGCAGATTCCATTTGCGACATGGGCAATACGTGCACCAGTCACGTCGATCACACCCCAACCAAGGTTGCGCAACCCCGGATCAATACCGATTACCCGCATACCTGCCCCTTATTATTTGATTTGTGGCTAGCACGAAAAGGGAACATCCGCCAGCCGGATCATGACGGCGGTTGGGGGTCGCTTGTGTCGGAATGCGAAACCGACATGTCGCGCAGCGAAACCGACACTTTTAGCTATGCCACTCTAATTCATGGCTAAATCATGAATATAGCTATGCACACCATGCAAGGGCGGCATGATTTTGCCCGGCTTGCTTTGCACCTGCAGCAAGTTTATCTGCCAGCGCAGGGGAAATAGCGCCCCTTAATCAGGCAGAATGTAAACAAGGACTACAATCATGGCCGCCTTTGAAACGACCCGTCCGGCGCCGTTCGGCGCCACCTCGACCTACCATTTCGTCCAGTTCGTAGGCAACGCGCTGGTTTCGGTGAAAAACTGGAACGACGCACGCGTGACGCGCAAGGCTTTGTCCTCGCTGTCCGACCGTGAACTTGACGATATCGGCCTGTGCCGTGGCGACATCGACCATATCGGCGCCTGAGCGCTGACTGGTCGATTGCGCGACCGGCAAGACCGGATCGCAGGATAAAGGCCGCGCCCTTGACAGGACGCGGCCTTTGGCTTTTCAGCGGGCCTTGCAGCCCAAACAGATCAGTTCTGCGTCATCTCGCGGATAAACTGCGACACCCAGAGCGTCGCCGGATCGGCCTGCATCAGCCAACCGCCAAGACGGTCGAAGCTTTGGCCAGCCATCAGGCTTTCGACACGTTGTTCATAGGTCGCAGCACCCACCTTGTAGTGGATGACGCCCTTCAGAGCCAAAGCCATAACGATCGCCACGAACAACGGGCCTACAAGGCCACGCCGACGGCGTTGTGTTTTGGTGTAATGGGAAAGGCCGATCGTGCCGGGGGCCTCAAAGCCATATCCGTTCGCCCGCGCCTCTTCTATGCGCGAAATGCGGCCATAAAAATCACGCAGATTCGGGTCGCCCACGATCAAACTCCAATCTCAGGCCCCCGCCTATGTCTGCTATAAGCCTGAAGTGTGGCGATTTTTAGGCAATCGCCATTGGAGGCCCGTCATCACACCCGGCGCAGGACCAGGGTTGACCACTCGCCGATGCCCTCGCGTTTGACGAGAAAAAATCCCGCAGAGGTATAGGCCGCGATGATGGATTCAGCCTGAATAACCAGCAAACCGGAGAGAATCGCCAAGCCACCGCTTTGAATATGAGCTGCCATTGCGGGCGCCAGTTCGATTAACGGCCCCTTTAAAATGTTGGCGAATACCAGATCGAATGGCGCTGTCTCGGCGAGCCGGGAATGATCGAAGCCGGCGGCCTCCAAACATTCGACCCGCTCGGCCAGCCCATTGACCTCGGTGTTGGCTCGGGCCACATCCACCGCCACTTCGTCGATGTCCGACGCGATGATGCGGCCCGGAAACACCCGCGCCGCCGCCATGGCAAGCACTGCCGTGCCAGAGCCGATATCCGCCACATTCTGCGCGACGAACCCTTCGTCAACCAGCCGGTCCAGCGCCCGCAGACAGCCAAGGGTAGTGCCGTGGTGGCCGGTGCCAAAAGCCACAGTCGCCTCGATCAGCAGCGCGATGCGCCCTTCGGGCACCTTGTCGGCGTCATGCGCGCCGTAGACGAAGAACCGTCCCGCCTCGACCGGGCTCAACTCGCGCCGAACCTTGGCAACCCAGTCGATCTCTGGCAGCTCCGACATGGCGAAGGGCTGCGCATCATAGGCGGCCGCTAGCAAAGTCAGGGCAATCTCGTCCGGCGGCTCCAAAAAGTAACCGCCGACCTCCCACAGGCCGGAGTCATCTTCGATCTCGAACACGCCCACGCCGGTCGGCTCCGGGGTCAGATTCTCCATCGCCTCGGCCAGCGCCTCGGCGGCGTCCTGACCGGAAAGCGTTGTCAGCGCGGTATAGGTGGGCATCTGCATGTCCTTGGGCTTGGGGGAACCTGAGCCAAGCGCCTATCGCGCGCCGCGCATGGGCGTCAAGCGAAGGGCTGTTGCGGCGGCAACCGGCCGCTCACGGTTTCGTGAAAACATGTCCGGGATGAAACTCGCCCTACCTGCGTCGTTAACCATGGCAATGCCGGGCACCACCGCCCGCGCGGGCCTTATCAGGGAACCGAGACATGAAGATGACCGCAGCCCATCTCCTCGCCCAGACAGTGGCGTTCGCCATTCTGGCCCTTCCCGCAATGGCGGACCCCGACATAACCACGGCCGAAACCAGCATCGGCGCGGTATTGGTCGATGGCAAGGGTATGACGCTTTACACGTTTGACGCAGACAAGGACGGCAAATCCGCCTGCTACGATCAATGCGCGCAGAACTGGCCTCCGGTGATGGGTGATGCCGATGATGCCCCCGGCGGGGATTATGGCCTGACCGAGCGAACCGATGGGTCGCAGCAGTGGACCTACAAGGGCATGCCGCTTTACACATGGGTCAAGGACACCAAACCCGGCGACGTGACGGGCGACGGTTTCAAGGACGTCTGGCACGCCGCAAAACCCTGACGGGAAGCAACCTCGCCGATGGCGATCCTGAAAGACATCGAAGCCGCAATCCCGGGCCTGCGCCGCTATGCGCATGCGCTGGTCCGGGATCGTGACGCAGCCGACGATCTGGTTCAGGATTGCCTTGAGCGCGCGGTGGCGCGCCGCGCCGACTGGCGCGGCGAGGGCCCGCTGAAGGCATGGCTGTTCCGCATCCTGCTGAATTGTCACCGTGATCAGCTTCGTCGCCGTCCGGATGTGGGCCATCTGGTGACTGTGGACGACTTGCCGTTCGAACCATCCAGCGCCGGGGGACAGGACGCCCACATGTCGCTATCCGAAGTAGGAACGGCGATAGACAGGCTGCCCGTCGATCAGCGCCGTGCGCTGCTTTTAGTGGCGCTGGAGGGAATGAGCGTCCAACAGGCCGCATTGGCGCTGGAGATACCCGAAGGCACGCTGATGTCGCGCATCGCCCGCGCCCGCGCATCATTGCGCTCAATGACCGACAGAGAGATCAACGAAAAGGCCAAAGGCCGACCATGACCGATACCGGCAATATCACCGAGGCTGAACTGATCGCGCTGCATTCCGGCGAGCCCTCTGCAATGGGCGACGCCGATTTGCAGCGGCGCATCGCAGCCGATCCCGAGGCGCAGGCGCTGCTTGCCGAATGGCGGCGGCAGGACGGACTTCTCGCAGATCTGTTCGGACCGGTCGCTGTCGAACCCATTCCCGACCGGCTGCGCGATGTCTTGCGCCGTGCAGATCGGGTCTGGCCCGACCGCACATTTCGTCGTGCCGCCATTGCCTGCGCGCTGGTTTTGAGCGGTCTGATGGGCTGGTGGCTGGGCAAGTCATCGACGCCCGATCTTGCCGCAGTCATGCTCGCCTCGGCGGCCCAGCAGGCCCACGCGACTTACGTGGTGGAGGTTGTCCACCCCATCGAGGTCGCAGCGAGCGACAGCAAGCATCTGACGACATGGCTTTCGAAGCGCGTCGATCGCAGTTTGAACCTGCCCGACTTTTTCAGCTTCGGGTTCAACCTGTTGGGGGGCCGCGTCGTGCCTTCAGACAAGGGGCCGGCGGCTTTACTTATGTATGAGGATGACAAGGGCCGCCGCATCACGCTGTTCATTGAAAATGGCGGCAACCAGGAATCCGCGATGCTGTATACGGCGGGCGACCAGACCGGCACGTTTTCCTGGGTGGACGAGGGGCTTGGCTGCGCCCTGACCGGCGACCTGCCGCGCGACGCGTTACGCGATATCGCGATGTCTGCCTACGAGCAATTGATCTAGAGAAAGCTCTGCGGGTCGATGTCGATGGCCAGCCGGACGTTGGCAGGCACCTTCACCTGCGCGACCCAGGCAGCCAGTGCAGCCTGTAGCGCCACGGTCTTCTCGGCCTTCACCAAAAGCCGCACACGATGCCTGCCGCGTACACGGGCAATGGGCGCGGGCGCAGGACCGAAAACCTGCGCGCCGACCACTCGCAACGGTCCGTCACGCCGCGCAAGCTCTCCGCCCAGGTCGAATATCTGCGCCACATCGGGCGAGGACAGGATGATACCCGCCATACGACCATAGGGAGGCACTCCCGCCGCGCGTCGGCCCTCGGCCTCCGCGCGCCAGAACGCATCCTCGTCTCCGCCTAGGATTGCGCGGATCACCGGATGCTCGGGCTGATAGGTCTGCAACAGCGCCAGACCCTTTTTCTCGACCCGGCCCGCACGTCCCGCCACCTGTCGCATCAGCTGAAACGTTTTTTCCGCCGCCCGCAGGTCCGACCCCTGAAGTCCCAAATCCGCGTCAATCACACCCACAAGCGTCAGCAGGGGAAAGTTGTGCCCCTTGGCCACGATCTGCGTGCCGATGATGATATCCGCCCCGCCGCTGGCGATCATCTCGATCCTTTCCTTCAGCGCGCGCGCAGACCCAAACAGGTCGGACGACAGCACGGCGATGCGCGCATCGGGAAAGCGTGCCTCCACCTCTTCAGCCATGCGCTCCACACCGGGGCCGACCGGGGCCATGCGCCCCTCTGCCTTGCAGTTCGGGCAGACCACAGGAATGGGCTTTGTCGCGCCGCACTGGTGGCAGACGAGCCGCTTCAGGAACCGATGCTCGACCATGCGCGCGTCGCAGTCGTCGCAGCCGACCTGATGCCCGCAGGCCCGGCACAGCGTGACCGGCGCATAGCCCCGCCGGTTCAGGAACAGAAGCGATTGTTCCCCCATCGCGATCCTCGCCTCGACCTCGGCGGCGAGGCGTTCGGAAATCCAGCGATCCGAGGGCAGCTTTTCATCGCGCATGTCGATGGCACGCATATCGGGCAGTTCCGCCACGCCGAACCGCGATCCCAGATCGAGGCGGGCATACTTTCCCGCCTCGGCATTAGCCCAGCTTTCAAGCGAAGGCGTGGCCGAAGCCAGCACCACCGGCGCACCGCTTATGGCTGCGCGCAGCACCGCCATGTCGCGGGCATTATACAGCACGCCCTCTTCCTGCTTGTAGCTTTGGTCATGCTCCTCATCGACGACGACCAGGCCGAGTTCTCGAAACGGCAGGAAAAGCGCCGACCGCGCGCCTACGACAACTTGCGCCTGCCCTTCGGCCACCATCCGCCAGAGCCGCCGACGCTCGGTAACCGTTACACCCGAATGCCATTCGGCGGGCAGCGCCCCGAAGCGCGCCTCGACGCGTTTAAGAAACTCGGAGGTCAGCGCGATTTCGGGCAACAGCACCAAGGCCTGCCGACCAGCCCGAAGGCATTCGGCGACCGCTTCCAGATAGACCTCGGTCTTGCCCGATCCCGTCACCCCCTTGAGCAGCGTCGTGGAATACCCCCCTATCGCAACGCTGGCGACAAGGGCATCGGCAGCGGCGATCTGTTCGCCCGCCAGTGCGACACCCGGCAAATCGGGGTCAAGGCGCGGATAGGGCATGTCGCGCGGCGCTTCTTCTTCACGGATCGCGCCTGCCTTGACCAATCCCTTGATCACCGCCGCGCTGATCCCCGACTGCGCCGCCAACTCGGCCAAAGTCACCGGCGCATCTTCGAATTCCGCCAGCGCATCCAGCGCGCGCACGCGCGCCTCGGTCATTCGCGAAGGTTCCGCATCCCCCGGAACCAGCACACGCCGCATCGCAGGTGGATCGCCCAGCCCCGGCGCCCGGGTGGCCAGCCGCAGCATCGAAGGCATCGGCGTCAGCGTGTAGTCAGAGGCGCGCGCCAGGAACAGCCGCAACTCTTCCCGCATCGGCGGCGCATCCAGAACGCGGTTCACCGCCCGCAGACGGCCCGCCTCGATCCTGCCCTCGCCCTGTCCCCAGACGACGCCCAGCACCCGCCTTGGCCCCAACGGCACCTCGACGAAATCACCGCTGCCACAGCCGCCTTCCGGCGCAAGATAATCCAAAAGCCCCGACGGCCCGCCGATGGGTTCCGTCGTGACCACGCCGACGCGCGCGCCTGCCGGAAACACCTCATCCGCCACTTGGCAACCACCCACCTTTCGCCAGCGCCTGTCTTGCGCTAATACGGGGCCGCACCCCCTGCAACCCCGTTCAGGATCAAGGACCGACTCCCCATGAAATTCTTTGTCGATACCGCCGACGTTCAGGCGATCTCCGAACTCAACGACCTCGGCATGGTGGATGGCGTCACCACCAATCCTTCGCTGATCCTCAAATCGGGCCGCGACATCATCGAAGTCACCAAGGAAATCTGCGGCATCGTCAGCGGCCCGGTTTCTGCCGAAGTCGTGGCGATGAAGGCCGACGACATGATCGCCGAGGGTCGCAAGCTGGCCGCCATTGCACCGAACATCGCCGTCAAAGTGCCGCTGACCTGGGACGGCTTGAAGGCCTGCAAGGTTCTCAGCGGCGATGGCTTCATGGTCAACGTCACGCTCTGCTTCGCGGCCAATCAGGCGCTGATCGCTGCCAAAGCGGGCGCGACCTTCATCAGCCCCTTTATTGGGCGGCTTGACGATATCAACATGGATGGGCTGGAGCTGATCAGCGACATCCGCGTGATCTACGACAACTACGACTTCAAGACCCAGATTCTGGCCGCCTCGATCCGCACCGCGAACCACGTCACCCAATGCGCCATGATCGGCGCCGACGTGATGACGGCTCCGCCCGCGGTCATCAAGGCGCTGGCCAACCACCCGCTGACCGACAAAGGGCTGGAGCAGTTCACAGCAGACTGGGCAAAGACCGGGCAGAAGATCATCTGATTTCCCGCTTTGCGGCCGCGCATCGTCGCGGCCGCAACCTGTGGTCGTTTCAGCCGGGGCAAAACGGAAGTGTCGGGAAACCATAATGAAAAAACCCGGATGAAAGCCGGGACGCTCATGTATAGTGCCGACCAGGACGGAATACCGCGCAAGGTTGGTATGGACAGCGGAATAATCGGACAAGACCTGCGCGACGTGATCCTCGCCGAGCCAGAAGTCATTCTGGAAGATCAGGATGTGATGGCAGCGCTGGTCGCTGCCAACGAACGCGCGATGGGATCGAACATCGTCGATCTGCGCGGCATCGCCATGGAGCGCATGAACGCCCGGCTGGAACGGCTGGAGGATACGCACCGCTCTGTCATTGCGGCTGCCTACGAGAATCTTGCCGGAACCAATCAGGTTCACCGCGCCATCCTTCAGATGCTGGACCCGATCGGGTTCGAGGATTTCCTGAAGAACCTGGGCGCCGAAGTTGCACAGACCCTGCGCGTCGATTGCGTGCGTCTTGTGCTGGAATCGCTTCACACAGGTGATGAGCCTGCGCTGAAGCGGCTTGGGGACACGCTGTGCGTGACCGAGCCGGGGTTCATCTCGGACTATCTTACCGCCAGCCGTAATGTCGCCCTGCGACCGGTGACGCTGCGCCAGACTATGCCGTCATCAAACCGTATCTACGGTGAACGCACCGATTGGGTTCGGTCCGAAGCGCTGCTGCGGCTTGATTTCGGCAAAGGCCGCCTGCCGGGGCTTCTGGCGCTGGGGGCGGAAGACCCGCATCGGTTCAAGGCCGCGCAGGGTACGGATCTTCTGGCCTTTTTCGGCGGCGTGTTCGAGCGCACGATGCGCCGCTGGCTGTCGTGACCGCCGCGCCCCCGGGCGCGTTTTCGGCGGGGCAGCGCGCGGCGTTGGCGGACTGGCTTACCCACATCAGGGCAATCGACGGCGTGGCGGCCAATACCGTCACCGCCTATTCAGGCGATGTGGCGCGCTATCTGGATTTCATTGCCCGGCACCGTGGCGAATCCGAAGGGATCGACGCGCTGCTGTCCCTGCCTCACACCGACGTCCGAGCATGGATGGCGCATGAACGGGGACGCGGCATCGGACCGCGTTCGCTTGCGCGTGCGCTCTCCGCGGTCAAGGGATTCACCGGCTGGCTGGCCGAGCGTGAGGGGCGCCACGCGACCGCGATACTGTCGGCGCGTGGTCCCAAGTATCGCCGCAAGCTGCCGCGTCCTCTGTCCGAGGATGGCGCGCGCGACATGATCGACACGGTGGGCGACATCGCCCGCAACGACTGGACCGCCGCCCGTGACATTGCCGTTCTGACGCTGCTTTACGGCTGCGGCCTGCGTATATCCGAGGCGCTTGGCCTGACCGGCGCCGCGCGCCCGCTGCCGCAGACACTGCGCATCACCGGCAAAGGCAGCAAGACCCGCATCGTGCCAGTCATTCCCGCCGCGCGAGAAGCGGTCGAGCGCTATGCCGAGCTTTCCCCGTATGACCTGACATCAGCGGAACCCCTGTTCCGCGGTGCGCGGGGCGGCCCGCTAAATCCGCGTCTAATCGCCAAGACGATGGAGGTTGCCCGACTGCAACTGGGCCTGCCCGCGACAGCCACGCCCCATGCCATGCGCCACTCCTTTGCCACGCACCTGCTGTCAGCCGGCGGCGATCTGCGCGCAATACAAGAGTTGCTGGGCCATGCCTCGCTGTCGACAACCCAGGCCTATACTGCCGTCGATGCAGCGCGGCTGATGGAGGTCTATGAAAAAGCCCATCCGCGCGCCCGTTAAACCGATGCTGCCCATTGCGGCATTCCCGCAATCAACTATGACGGTAATATGACTCCACGCTTCAAAGCCCTGCTTGTGCATCTGCTGACCGCCACCGGAGCGGTCTTTTCCATGCTGGCGATGCTCGCAGCGGTTGATGGCAAATGGAGTCTCATGTTCCTGTGGCTTGTCGTGGCGCTGGTCGTCGATGGCGTCGATGGACCGCTCGCGCGTCGCTTTGACGTCAAGGCGAACTGGCCTACCTACGACGGCGTCCTGATGGACCTGATCGTGGATTATCTGACCTATGTGTTCATCCCCGCTTTCGCGCTGTTCAAGTCGGGCCTGCTGACGGGGTGGACAGGGTGGCTGGCGATTATCGCTATTGTCTATGGCAGCGTCGTCTATTTCGCCGACACGCGCATGAAGACAAAGGACAATTCCTTTGCCGGCTTCCCCGCCTGCTGGAATATGGTCATCCTGGTGCTGTTCGCGCTGAAACCCAATGAATGGGCGATCCTGTTCATCGTGATCGCCTTGGCGATCGCGATGTTCACCAACCTCAAATTCATCCATCCCGTGCGCACCGACCGCTGGCATGAGCTGTCGCTGGCCATGGTTGCGGGCTGGATCTTCTTTGCCGGTTGGGCCGCCTGGGTGGACTTCGACCCGCAAAGCTGGGCGCATTGGGGGCTTGTGATAACTTCGGCCTATCTTGCGCTGGCTGGCATCGCCCAACAAATTCTGCCGCCCCTGTCGGTCCGAAACCGCTTGCCCTGAAATCCGATCCGGGTTAGGGGAGGCCGTCCGCATTGCGGACAGACTACGGGTGTCCGGGCCCCTCTGGTGAAAGGTTTGCGGCCCTTTCACGATGTCGGCACTTTGAAACGCAGCCTGCCGTTTTGAGCAGAACCCGATGTTCCCAATCCCAAACCTGAAGCGCCATATTGCGCTTCGCAGCCCTTCCTTCATGGTGGCATGATGCAGCAGGGCACTTCATCTTCGTCGACGCTCGGCTACTTCCGCTGGGCCTTCATCGTGACCGCTGTCGGGCTTGCCCTTGGCGCATGGCTCGGCTGGGAAACCACGGGCACCATTCCCGGCACACTCACGATCTTCTTCATCGTCTGTGTGCTTGCAGTCCTGGAGATTTCGCTCAGCTTCGACAACGCCATCGTCAACGCCAACAAGCTGAAAGAGATGACGCCGGAGTGGCAGCATCGCTTTCTGACCTGGGGAATCCTTATCGCCGTGTTCGGGATGCGGATCATTTTCCCCCTGCTGATCGTGGTAATCGCGGCCAAGATCGGACCGATCGACGCGGTCATACTGGCCGCCGCCCGGCCCGAGGAATATGCGCGCATCATGCACGACGCCCACCTGCCGATCGCGGCATTCGGCGGCACATTCCTGATGATGGTCGGGCTTGGTTACTTCTTCGACCATGAAAAGGACGTGCACTGGGTCCGCTGGCTTGAATCGCGCATGGCAAAGGTCGCCTCGGTGCGCGGGGTCGAGGTGGCTTTCGTGCTGTCGATCATCCTGATCTTCTCGCGCTTCCTGCCCGAAAACGAGGGCGAGACCTTCTTCCGCGCTGCGATCTACGGCCTGTTGACCTTCCTGCTGGTCGACGTGCTGGGCGGTATCCTCGACGCATCGCAAAAGGCGCTGGAAGGTGCCGCGCGCGGCGGACTTGGCGCGTTCCTGTATCTTGAGGTTCTGGATGCCTCGTTCAGCTTTGACGGGGTGATCGGGGCTTTTGCAATGACGCAGAACCTGTTCATCATCGCCATCGGTCTTGGCATCGGTGCGATGTATGTGCGCTCGATGACGATCATGCTGGTGGAAAAGGGAACGCTTACGCAGTTCCGCTATCTGGAACATGGCGCCTTCTACGCCATCCTGATCCTTTCGGTGATCATGTACTTCCAGACGATCACCCGCATCCCCGAGGTCGTCACCGGCCTGGGCGGCGCGGGCCTGATCGGTATCGCGCTGTGGTCCTCGATCCGATGGAACCGCGCACAGGCGCTGAAGGCCGAAGCGGGGCCGGTCAGATAAGAAGCGAGGCCGCGCCCTCTAGCTTGAGGAGCGCGACCTTGGTCTCGACCCCACCCTTGGCGGAAAATCCGCCAAGGTTCGTGGCTCCCAACACCCGGTGGCAGGGAATTATGACGGGGATCGTATTGGCCCCGCAGCCCTGCCCCACCGCCTGGGCCGGAATGCCCAGATCCTTTGCGATGTCGCCATAGGTTCGCGTTTCCCCATAGGGAATCGCGGACATCGCGCGGCGAATGTCCGCGTTCAGCCCCTCGCCAAACTCCAGCGGCAAATCGAACCGGGTCAATCGCCCGTCGAAATACGCGGCCAGCTGCGCCACCGCTTCATTCAGCAGGTCCGATCCCTCGCCCGGCCGGTCGTGCCAGTCGAGCGAGGTGATACGCCCGTTCTCTTCGGTCAGCGTCAGCGGCCCCAGCGGCCCGTGATAGACCGCCTTGCGCATCACCCCAGCGCCGCGTTGCAACGGGCGCAGGTATGGGGGTGCTTGTGCGTGTTGACGTCAGGCAGGATTTTCCAGCAGCGCTGGCACTTCTCGCCCTCGGCAAGTTCGAACACCACACCGACACCCGGCACATCCGGCAGGCGGAACGCCTCGGGCGGAACAGGATCGGCGGTCACATAGATGCCCGAGGTGATGCAAAGATCGGCGAACTCCACCGATTTCAGCGTGGCCAGCACACCTGCATCCTCGACATGCACCACCGGAGCCGCCTCCAGCGAGGCGCCGATCACCTTGGCGGTGCGCTGCACCTCCAGCGCCGCCGTCACCACGCGCCGCACCTGGCGCAGGCCCGCCCATTTCGCGGCCAGCGCCTCGTCGCGCCACACTGCGGGCGTCTCGGGCATGTCCTGCAGGTGAACTGAACCCTGATCACCGGGGAAGCGCGACAGCCACACATCTTCAGTAGTGAATACAAGGATCGGCGCCAGCCAGGTCGTCAGCCGCTGAAACAGAAGGTCCAGCACGGTGCGCGCCGACCGGCGGGTCAGGCTGCCCGGCGCATCGCAGTAAAGCGAGTCCTTGCGGATGTCGAAATACAGCGCCGACAGGTCAACCGTGGCAAACTGGAACAGCTTCTGGAACACGCCCTGGAAATCATAGACGGCGTAACCTTTGCGCACCTCGGCATCCAGCTCAGCCAGCCGGTGCAGAACCCAGCGTTCCAGTTCCGGCATGTCGGCAGGATCGACACGCTCGGCATCCGAGAAACCCGAAAGGTTACCCAGCACAAAGCGCAGCGTGTTGCGCAGACGGCGATAGCTGTCGGCCACGTTTTTCAGGATTTCCGGCCCGATCCGCAGGTCGACTGTGTAGTCCGACTGCGCCACCCAAAGCCGCAGAATGTCCGCGCCGTATTCCTTGATGACCTGTTCCGGCGCCACGGTGTTGCCAAGCGACTTGGACATCTTCATGCCCTTTTCGTCCAGCGTGAAGCCGTGGGTCAGCACGCCGCGATAGGGCGCGCGACCGATGGTGCCGCAGGCCTGCAGCATCGAGGAATGGAACCAGCCGCGATGCTGGTCAGTGCCTTCCAGATACAGGTCAGCGATGCCATCCTCTGATCCGTCGGCACGGTCGCGCAGAACGAAGGCGTGGGTCGAGCCAGAGTCGAACCAGACGTCCAGCACATCATAGATCTGCTCATAGCTGGCCGGATCATGCAGCCCGTCCAGCACCCGCTCCTTGAAGCCCTCGGTGTACCAGACATCCGCACCGTCGGCTTCGAAAGCATCGGTGATACGCTGGTTCACGCGCGGGTCGCGCAGCAGGAAATCCTCGTCGGTCGGTTTCGCGCCGACCTTGACGAAGCAGGTCATCGGCACGCCCCAGGCGCGTTGGCGTGACAGCACCCAGTCGGGCCGCGCCTCGATCATCGAATGCAGGCGATTGCGGCCCGTCACCGGCGTCCATTGCACCAACTGGTCGATGGACAGCAGCGCGCGCTGCCGGATCGTCTGGCCATAGGTGGTCAGCCCGTCATCCAGCGGCTTGTCGATCGCGACGAACCATTGCGGCGTGTTGCGATAGATAAGCGGCGCTTTGGAGCGCCAGGAATGCGGATAGCTGTGCTTCAGCTTGCCCTTGGCGAACAGCGCACCCGCATAGGCCAGCTGCTTGATCACGCTGACGTTGGCAGGGCCTTCCTTGCCGTCCGGCTGGATGATCGCCTGCCCTCCGAACAGCGGCAGGTCGGCGCGATAGCTGCCGTCCGGCTCGACGTTGTAGGTCATCGGCAGGCCGAACTTCACGCCCAACTGATAGTCGTCATCGCCGTGGCTGGGGGCGGTGTGGACAAACCCCGTGCCTGCGTCATCAGTCACATGATCGCCCGGCAGCATTGGCACGTCATAGTCCCACTCACCATTGCCGTCCTCGACGCCGCGGAACGGGTGGGCCAGCGTCAGCACGCCAAGCTCATCGCTAGATACCGCGCCAAGCCGCCGATACATCGAGCCGTCCAGCTTCGCTGCCGCGAATACCTGCTCGGCCAGTTTATCAGCGACGATATAGCGGGCGCCGATCGTCGCATTGCTCTCCTGCGGACGGCCCGTCACCTCGTAAACCCCGTAGGAGATCGCCGGATTGAAGGCCACGGCGCGGTTCTGCGGGATAGTCCAGGGCGTCGTCGTCCAGATGACGACACGCGCGCCTTCAAGCGCCTTCGATGCGCCATCGACGATTTTGAACGGCACCCACACCATGTGGCTGGTGTGGTCGTGATACTCGACCTCCGCCTCGGCCAGCGCGGTCTTTTCCACCGGCGACCACATGACGGGCTTGGACCCGCGATACAGCGAGCGGTTCATCAGGAACTTCATGAACTCGGCGGCGATCACCGCTTCGGCGTGAAAATCCATCGTCAGATAGGGATCGGCCCAGTTGCCGGTCACCCCAAGGCGCTTGAATTCCTCGCGCTGGATATCGACCCAGCCCTCGGCGAAGCGGCGGCATTCCTGGCGGAAGTCCACCACATCCACATCGTCCTTATTCAGACCCTTGGCGCGATACTGCTCCTCGATCTTCCATTCGATGGGCAGGCCGTGGCAATCCCACCCCGGCACATAGCGTGCGTCGCGGCCCATCATCTGCTGGCTGCGCACCACCATGTCCTTCAGCACCTTGTTCAGCGCGTGGCCGATATGCAGGTGGCCGTTGGCATAGGGGGGGCCGTCATGCAGGGTGAAGGGTGTCCGACCGGCGGATTTCTCGCGCAGGCGGTCATAGACGCCGATCCGCTCCCACCGGGCCAGCCAGTCAGGCTCCCGCTGCGGCAGACCAGCACGCATGGGGAAATCGGTTTCGGGCAGGAAAACGGTGCCGCGATAATCGAGGCTATCGTCGGTCGGTCGGGCGGTGTCGGCGCACATCGGATGCGTATCCTCGGGCTGGATTATGGTTCGGGCGAAGGCAGCGGTGCGATTGCACCTGGTCCCGGCGTCTGAAAGGTCAGAGCACCGGGCTGCTAATTCGTGCGATGATCGCGACAAACACCATCATGCGCGGGCTTATACGCCCCTGTTCCTGCCCGGTCCAGTGCTGCCGACGGAATGACCGCGCCCTATCCCTGAGCGGCCAGATACCCCCAGACCTCGGAGATCACGACCGACCCTTCACCGACGGACGAGGCCACCCGTTTCACCGACCCGGCGCGCACGTCACCCACGGCAAAGATGCCCGGACAGGAGGTGGCATATTGCCCATCCACCCCCGCAGGATCGCCGGTCAGCACGAAGCCGTGGTTGTCGGTCTTGACCCGCCCCGCCAGCCAGTCGGTATTCGGCGCGGCCCCCACCATGACGAACACCGCGCGGGCCGACAGCTTCCAGTCGCGCCCCTCCAGCCGGTCGCGGATCGTGACGCTGTCCAGCCGATCCTTGCCCTCAAGCTCTGCAACCTCGGTGTTGTAATGGATCGAAATCGCCGGATCCTGCGTCAGTCGCTCAATCAGATAGCTCGACATGCTGGAGGCGAGCGAACTGCCGCGCACCAGAAGATGCACGTGCTTGGCGGTCCTGCACAGGAACATCGCCGCCTGCCCGGCGGAATTGCCGCCACCGATCACCACAACCTCGGTATCGCGGCAATAGCGCGATTCCACCTCGGTCGCCGAATAATAGATGCCCGCCCCTTCCAGATCTTGCACACGCGGCAGGCCCAGCCTGCGATACTGCACCCCCGTCGCCACCACGACCGACCGCGCCAGAACGCGCGCTCCATCGTCCAGCGTCAGGCACCAATGGCTGCCCTCTGGCTCGATAGCCGACACGCGATGCGGCATCGCAAAGCGGGTGCCGAATTTCATCGCCTGTATCTCGCCGCGCCAGCACAGGTCGGCACCCGAGATGCCGGTAGGAAAGCCCATGTAGTTCTCGATCCGGCTGGACGTTCCCGCCTGCCCCCCGATGGCCAGATCCTCGACCACCAGCGCGCATAAGCCCTCGGCCCCGGCATAGACGGCGGCGGCGACCCCCGCCGGCCCACCGCCCACGATCACCACGTCATAGGTTCGCGTCTCGCCCGCATCCAGCCCCATACCCAGCCGATCTGCGATGGCACGCGGGCTGGCCTCGGGCAAAAGCTCTCCCTCGCCGAAGATCACATGCGTGCCCTTCTTCGGCTTGAAGCGACAGACCTCACCAAGGCCGTGGGCATCTTCGCTGGACGGATCGACCAGGCGGATCGGGATACGGTTCCGCCCGGCGAAGGCCGCGATTTCACGCACCTGACGGTCGTCGGACGGACCAACGACGGTCAACGCGCTCGTCCAGCCTTTCAGAGCTTCGCGCCGCCGGGCTGCCAGCACTGTCACGATGATGTCGGACATCTCCGGCGTTGCCGCCATCAGGTCCAGCACCTCTTGCCGCGGCGCGATCAACAGGCTGCCCTTTCGCGCAGCCCGTACGCTGTAAAGCGCAGCACTGCCGTTCAGGAAGGATATCTCACCCACAAACTGCCCGGGGCCAAGCGTCGCCTCTCCCATGCGGATATTCTTGACCGGATCGTAAAGCTCGAACTCGCCCTCAAGCACATACTGGAACCTGTCATAGCGCTCGCCCGCCCGGATGACAGGCATACCGGCCTCGACTTCCTCGACCCGGCCGATACGCCGTAACAGCCGCACATGATCCTCCGTCAAAGGTCGACGCACCATGGTGACAAGGTCTTCGGCGAGGCTTTCCATCACTTAACCTTTTCGTTGCGATCCGCATCGGCGAACAGACCCGCCAGCGCGCGCGAGACAAGATTGCTGGTCTTCGGTCGCGGCAGCGTGCGGAAAGGCAGCGGGCGGCACACGTCAATGGCCGCAACCCCGACACGGGCCGTCAGCGCACCGTTGACCACGCCCTCTCCAAAGCGGCGGGAAATACGCGACAGCACGCTGCCCCCCGCGACCGAATGGATCATGTCGTCGCCCACGGCCAGCGCACCCGTCGCCGCCAGATGGGCAAAGACACCCCGCATCAGACGCAACGATCCCAGCGTGCCGGACCGCCCGCCATAGATCGCAGCTATCCGCCGGATCATCCGGAGGTTCGAGTATAGCGCCGTCGCGACATCGGCCAGAGCCAATGGCACCAGGGCGGTCACCGTCGCAACCTGCCGCGCCGCCGCCTCGACCTCGCGCCGTGCGGCCTGGTCCAGCGGGCCGAGCAGTTCCTGCTCTGCCAGCCCCAGAATGCCGTCGGCATCGAACATCTCGGCCCCTCGGGCCGTAAGCCGCACCTGTGCCTCGGCCAGTTCGGGCCGGGCGGAGTAAAGCGCGCCAAGGCCCGAGACGACCCCTCTCGCAGCTTTCACATCCGCCTTCAGCGCGGCTTCGATGGCATTCGTGCGAAGGCTGTCAATACGCCCCATGCGCGCGAAACCCGCCATCTCTCTTGCCGCCAGCGCAACGGCAGTGACAATCGCCAGCCCCACCAGAACCATGGCTATCCAGCCAAGCAGGCTGTCACGGGCCAGAAGGCTGGTCACGAAATCCCATGCGGCGACGGATAGGACAAACGAGAAAAGCGCCCCGAAAACCCACATTGCAAATCGGGTCAGCGCCGAATTGCGCGCCCGCGAAAGTCGCGGCGGCGGCACAGCAATATCCAGATCAGGCACGGGCGGAACGGTCGCAGGAGTTTCTGCGCCCTCATCCTCGGGGCGTTCGATCAACAGCGGCCGCAGGGGCGGTATGTCGCTCACAGCCGGTTTCCGATCAGGAATTGCGCAGCACGGTCCAGCCGGATGTGGGGCGGCCCCTCGCCCGGCGCAAGCGCCATGCGGGCGGGCGCGAAGGCCATGATCTGATAGTCGGCGTCAAGCCACCGTTCAGCCCCTTCGCGCGCAGGGGCCATAAGGCGGGCGGGATCGGCGGGCAGTTCGCCCGCATACATCGTGGCCATCTTGCCGGTGGAAAGCAGCCTGCCGCGCACCGCATGCACGATGCGCCCACCTTGCGTGATTTCCTCCTCAACCGTGGCGCGGACCGAAGCGATTGCCATGGCGGCGGTCTGCGCGCCTGCGAAATCCGCGCGATCCTTGGCGTCGCGCAGCATCGCCTCCATGATCGCAGTCAGGCGGGGGTGCTGCAGATGGTGCAGATGGTCGGCCTTGGTTGCGGCGAACAGCACCTTCTCGACCTTCCGCCCCGTGAAGATCGAGGTCAGGAAGGCGTTTCGCCCCGGCCGGAAAGCCATCAGGATTTCCGCCATCGTGCGCCGCAGATCCTCGACCGCCTGCGGCCCCGCGTGGATCGCGCTCAGCGCATCCACCAGGACCACCTGCCGGTCGATCTTGGCGAAATGGTCGCGGAAGAAGGGCCGCACCACTTCCCGCTTATAGGCGTCATAGCGCCGCTCCATCTCACGCCAGAGCGAGCCGCGCGCAGTGCTGGCGGGCATGGGCAAGGGGGCAAAGGTCAGCGCGGGCGAACCAGCCAGATCGCCGGGCATCAGGAACCGCCCCGGCGTGCAGTCGGAAAAACCCGCCTCTCGCGCATCGTGCAGATAGCCGGTAAAAGCGGCAGCCATCGCCTGGGCGCGGGGTTCCTCCAGCTTGCGGCTACCGTCCTCGGCTCGCGCAAGCGCCATGTATTCCGCCGCCTGCGCGCGTTTTCCAATCCGGCCCAAGGTATCTTCGGACCAATCGGCATAGGACTTGTCCATCAGCGCGAGGTCCATCAGCCATTCGCCCGGATAGTCCACGATATCCAGATGCACTGTGCGCGGGCCGCCAAGCGCGCCGAAAATCCCCTCGGGCTGGACACGAAAGGACAGCCGCAACTCCGATACGGTGCGCGTCGATGCTGGCCAGCGCGGATCATCGCCTGTCAGTGCCGCCAGATGCGCCTCATAGTCGAACCGCGCCACGGTGTCGTGCGGCTGCGGCTGCAGCCATGCCGCCTGTATCCGCCCGTCAGCGGCCGCCGAAAGCTGCGGCATCCGGCCCCGGTTCATCAGGTTGGCGACCAGTCCTGTGATGAACACGGTCTTGCCCGCCCGCGACAAACCCGTCACCCCCAGCCGGATCACGGGTTCAAAGAAGTTGCCCGACAGGCTGTTGAACGCCCCTTCGACGCCCTTGGTCAGTCCGTCCGTCAGAATTCCCAGCAACTCGCCGCCCCTTGCAATGCCGCAGGCCTGTTTAGCCTTTTTCCCCGTGCAAGTCTAATTTGCCCGAGCCTCTTAAGTAATTGTAGCAGGGCGATTTTCCAGAGCAGGCGGCGCGGTGACCACCACGCCCGCCAATTAAGGTCCCGTTTGCGGCTCCCGGCTTCGGGCGACTGTTGCAATGCACCACTGACAAGCAGCCGGTTCCTCGTTTAGGCTTGCCCGCGAATCCGAAGCGAACCGGGCATGGTCCGTGCGGGACATGGTGGAAACTGGACAGGAAAGGGCAAACCGACATGACGCTACCCATCTTGGCAAGCCGTGTTTGTAAACGCCTTGCCGCCGCCGCGTTTGCCTTATCCGCCGCTCTTTGCGCCACCCAGGCCTCGGCTGACGAAAACGAGTTCAGGCAGTTCCCCTTCCTCGTCTATTGCGAGTTCAATGGGGTGACGAGCGCCTACTATTTCTCGCAGCTTCAGAACGGGCAGGCCATCTACCTTAGCCCTGACCGGCAGATCGGGGTTATCACCCTCAACGGAGTTGCCGACCGGGTCGGAGGAGACCGTCCGGGCAGCTGTCTCGACAAGACGCTGGATGAATTGCGCGCCTCAGGTCAGGCGTTCGATCTGCCCTCAGCCGCTGCGGCGCCTTAGCACAGCAGAAACCCTCAGGTTGCCTCGTCGTCTGGCTTGGGCTAACCCCTGCCCATGCCCAGATTTGCGTTGAAGATCGAGTATGACGGAGGCCCTTTCGCGGGCTGGCAGCGGCAGGCGAACGCACCCTCGGTGCAGGCTGCTGTCGAGGATGCCGTCCGCAAGATCGACCCCGCCTGCGAAAGCGTCACCGGAGCGGGCCGGACAGATGCGGGCGTCCATGCCACGGCACAGGTTGCCCATGTCGATCTCGCCCGCGACTGGGACAGCTTCCGGCTCACTGAAGCCCTGAATGCACATCTGCGACCCGCGCCGGTCGCCATCCTTGCAGCTGCACGCGTGGCGGACGACTTCCACGCCCGCTTCTCGGCCACCGAACGGCGCTATCTGTTCCGGCTGATCCAGCGTCGTGCGCCCGTCACGCAGGACAAGGGATTGGTCTGGCGGGTCTTGAATCCGCTTGACGCGGACGCGATGCGCTTGGCGGCCAGCCACCTGATCGGCAAGCATGATTTCACGACATTTCGCTCGACCTTCTGTCAGGCGAATTCGCCGGTTAAGACGCTGGATGAAATCCGCATCGAAGCTTTCGACATCCCCCACGGAGCCGAGTTCCGTTTCCACCTCCGCGCCCGCAGTTTCCTGCACAATCAGGTCCGCTCGATCGTCGGTACTTTGGAACGTGTTGGCGCAGGAGCCTGGTCGCCTATGGACGTCAAAACCGCCCTCGATGCCCGCGACCGCTCGGCCTGTGGTCCGGTCAGCCCACCGCAGGGTCTGTATCTCGCAGGGGTTTCCTACCCCGTCGAACCCTTCGACCCTTGAACCTTGCAACGACGCCCGCGATTGGGCAGATCGGACACAGGAGGAAACCGATGCCCTTATCCGATCTGCTCGTCTCGCAACTGACCGACCCGTTCCGCATCGGCCTGATCATCGCGCTGCTTTACACGGCCCTGCGCAACCGCGCCGTCACAGGCCAGATCGGGCCGCTGCTTGCCGGTATCGCCTTCGTCGCGATCATCATTCCAACGGTCATGCAAACCTCCAGCACCGAACCGCTGATGCGCCTTATCGTCTCCGGGCTGGCATCGAACGCCATAATCCTGGGGGTGGTCTGGGGTCTCTGGACGCTGCTGCAGCGCCTGCGCGGCTAGTCAGGCGAGAAGCCTGCGCATCTCGGCACGCAACTCACCCAGATCGAAGGGTTTCGAGATGAAGCCGTCGGCGCCAAGGTCCATTCCGCGCCGCCGCTCATTGGCCGATCCGCGCGCCGTCATCATCAGGATCTTCACATGTTCCAGCGTCTCATCGCGCCGGACCGTGCGGCAGATGTCATAGCCCGACACACCGGGCAGCATCACATCCAGCAGAACAAGGTCGGGGCGCATGTCGCGGATGCGGCCAACCGCCTCGGTTCCGTCCGATACGCGATCTTGGGTAAGCCCCTCGCGCAGGATGACATATTCCAGCGCGGTGGCGATATTGTCGTCATCCTCGACGATCAGGACGCGCTTTTGCAAAGCCATTTGGCCCTCGGATCGGCATCGCGGAAAAATTGCGGGCAAGGGGGCGCGCCGCCCCCGGGATGGCCCCGGAGGCGGCAGGTTCAGATCACTTGCGAACGTCGTCCGCGAAGATGTCCTTCTTCTGCGTGCCACCCGGCACGAAGATCGACCCGATGACCACGGTCATGAGGGCGACCACGATCGCATACCAGAGACCGGCATAGATGTTGCCGTTCTGGGCCGAGATCGCGAAGGCGGTCGCAGGCAGCAGACCACCGAACCACCCGTTGCCGATGTGGTAGGGCAGCGACAGGCCGGAGTAGCGGATGCGCGTCGGGAACAACTCGACCAGCATCGCGGCAATCGGGCCGTAAACCATCGTGACCAGAATGATCAGGTAGGTCAGGATCGCGATGATCAGCAGCTTTTGCCCCGTGAAGATGTCGAAGAAGTTCGACGCCTTCGCTACCGTCGTGTTTTCCGCCGCCACCATGGGATAGCCCGCAGCCGCAAGCGCGTCGTTGATCGACTTCTCAAAGGCGGTCTTGGCCCCTTTTGCCGTGGCCAGCGCCGCAGTCGCCGCGTCGATCGCGGCCTGATCCGTCCCTGCCTTTGCCGTGTCCAGCGCCGCCGTTGCGGCAGCGATGTCGGCGGCATTCTTGGCCCCGTCATAGCCCGGGATTTCAGTATCGCCGATCTTCACGCTGGCAATCGTGCCAGCAGGCGCATCGACGGTTTCCGAATTGACCGAGGTCCGCGACAGCTGCGCCTTGATGATGTCGCAAGAGCTAGTGAACTTGGCGGTGCCGACCGGGTTGAACTGGAACGAACACTCCGCCGGGTCCGCCGTCACCACGACTTGGGTTTCCTGCGCGGCATAAAGCGCGGGGTTGGCCACATGGGTCAGGTATTTGAACACCGGGAAATAGGTGATCGCGGCGATCAGACAGCCCGCCAGGATGATCGGCTTGCGGCCGATCCGGTCCGACAGCGCACCGAAGAACAGGAACCCGCCGGTGCCAAGGATCAGCGACCATGCCACCAGGACGTTGGCGGTAAAGCTGTCGACCTTGACGACGTTCTGGATGAAGAACAGCGCGTAGAACTGCCCCGAGTACCACACGACCGCCTGACCGGCCGTCAGGCCGAACAGCGCGATCAGCGCGATGCGTGCATTCTTCCACTGGCCGAATGCCTCACGCATCGGCGCCTTGGAATGCGCACCCTCTTCCTTCATGCGCTTGAAGGCCGGGCTCTCTTCCATCTGCAGCCGGATATACAGCGACATGCCCAGAAGCACGATCGACACCAGGAACGGGATGCGCCAGCCCCAGGCGTTGAACGCCTTCATCATCGCGGGCGTGCCGTCCGGGTTCATCGTGGCCGCACCTGCCGCGTCAAGCACCGGCTGGTCGGGATAGGCTCCGTTCACATAGCCCTGCACCGCCAGGATGACGACCAGAGACAGCAGCAGGCCCAGCGTCGCAGTGGTCTGGATGAAGGCGGTATAGTAGCCTCGCCGTCCCGGCGGAGCGTGTTCCGCCACATAGACAGCCGCGCCGCCATATTCACCGCCAAGCGCCAGACCTTGCAGCATGCGCAGTGCGATCAGGATGATCGGAGCGGCGATACCCCAGCTTTGATAGCCGGGCAGCAAACCGACCAGAAAGGTCGAAAGACCCATGATCAGGATGGTCACGAGGAAGGTGTATTTCCGCCCGACAAGGTCACCCAGCGACCCGAACACCAGCGCGCCGAAGGGGCGCACGATGAAACCGGCAGCAAAGGCAAGCAGGGCGAAGATGTTGCGCGTCGCCTCGGGAAAGGCGGTAAAGAACTGCGCCCCGATGATCGCGGCCAGCGAGCCATACAGGTAGAAGTCATACCATTCGAAGATCGTCCCGGCCGAGGATGCAAGGATCACCTTGCGCTCTTCCCCGGTCATGGGACGGGAGCGGTCGTAGCCGCTCACCGTCGGATTTGCTGTCATGTCTGTCTCCTCCAAGAGTTTCTTGTTTTGGCAAGACCCTGACCGTTGCGGTCCCGGCATGGAACCGCAGTCAGGGCCATACCGGCCCTGTTGCGTCGCCCCCTCTTCCCTTGGGCGACAGGTCGACCAGTTACGCCGGAACGCCTCTTACAATCGCTGCAAGCCCGCTGCGGACCTCTGCGATGTTTGCCATCGCATCGATCCGGTGCAGCAGGCCGTGGCCGTCGTAATAGGCGATCAGCGGTGCCGTCTGGGCGTGATAGGCGGCAAGCCGCTTTCGCGCCGTTTCGGCGGTGTCGTCGGCGCGGCGCGTAAACGCCGTGCCGCCGCATTCGTCGCAAACGCCGGTTTTTGCCGGGCGCTTGTAGGTATCGTGGTATCCTTCGCCGCAACCGGCGCAGGTATGGCGACCCGACACGCGGGCGATCATTTCCTCATCCTCGACCTCAAGGCTGATCACCGCCGTCACCTCGCTGCCGATCCGGTTCAGCAATTGGCCCAGGGCCTGCGCCTGCCGGTCAGTGCGGGGATAGCCGTCAAGGATGATGCCCTGTGCGGCATCGCCCTCACCCATCCTCTCTTCCAGCACGGCCAGCACGATCTCGTCCGACACCAGGGCGCCAGCCTCCATCACCGCTTTCGCGGCCAGCCCTGCCGGGGTGCCCGCCGCCACGGCCGAACGCAACAGATCGCCGGTGGATAGCTGCACCAGACCGAAATCCTGCCCCAGCAGCCGCGCCTGTGTGCCCTTGCCGGCGCCGGGCGGCCCCAGAAGGATCAGAACGACAGGTGGGAATGCCATATGCGTCATCCCTTGGGCCGGTTCATCCGGTTTTCGACCAGATGATCGACCACCGCCGGATCGGCCAGCGTCGAGGTGTCGCCAAGGGTGCCAAAGTCGTTCTCGGCGATCTTGCGCAGGATACGGCGCATGATCTTGCCCGAGCGTGTCTTGGGCAGCCCCGGCGCCCACTGGATCAGATCCGGCTTGGCGATAGGACCGATCTCATTGCGCACCCAGGCCTCCAGCTCTTTGCGCAGCGTATCGGTCGGCTCCACATCGTTCATCAGCGTGACATAGGCGTAGATGCCCTGCCCCTTGATGTCGTGCGGATAGCCCACCACCGCCGCCTCGGCGACCGACGGGTGCGCAACCAGCGCGGATTCGACCTCGGCCGTGCCCATGCGGTGGCCCGAGACGTTGATCACGTCATCGACCCGGCCGGTGATCCAGTAATAGCCGTCCGCATCACGGCGGCAGCCGTCGCCGGTGAAGTAGTACCCGGGATACTGGCTGAAATAGGCGTCCTCGAACCGCTTGTGATCGCCCCACAATGTGCGCATCTGCCCCGGCCAGCTGTCGGCGATGCACAGCACGCCCTCGGTCTCGACCCCTTCCTGTACCTTGGCGGTCGCAGGGTCCAGCACGACCGGCTTAACGCCAAAGAACGGCTTGGTCGCCGAGCCGGGCTTCGCCGGGATCGCCCCCGGCAACGGGGTGATGATGTGCCCACCCGTCTCGGTCTGCCAGAAAGTATCGACGATGGGACATTTCCCTTTGCCGACATGGGCGTTGTACCAGTTCCAGGCTTCGGGGTTGATTGGCTCGCCCACTGTGCCCAACAGGCGCAGCGAGGACAGGTCGTGCCTGTCCACCCACTCCGGCCCCTGAGCCATCAGGGCGCGGATGGCCGTCGGCGCAGTATAGAACTGCGTGATCTTGTGCTTGTCGCAGACCTCCCAGAACCGCCCGGCATCGGGCCAGGTCGGCACACCCTCGAACATCAGCGTGGTCGCGCCATTCGCCAGCGGCCCGTAGATGATGTAGCTGTGTCCCGTCACCCAGCCCACATCTGCCGTGCACCAGAAAATGTCGCCATCGCGATAATCGAAGGTCAGCTCATGCGTCATCGCGGCATAGGCAAGATAGCCGCCAGAGGTATGGACGACCCCCTTCGGCTTGCCTGTGGAACCCGAGGTGTAAAGGATGAACAACGGATCTTCGGCACCGATCTCGGCATAAGGGCAATATGCCGAAACCTTGGCCATCTCGGCCTTCACGTCCACGTCGCGGCCTTCGATCCAGCCGATCTGATCGCCGGTATGCCTGACGACAAGGCATTTGACGCTGTCACGGCAATGCAGCAGGGCTGCATCCGTGTTCGCCTTCAGCGCAGTCTTTTTCCCACCCCTCGGAGCATAATCGGCAGTGATTACGATGCGCGCCTCGGAATCGTTGATCCGGTTTGCCAGCGCGTCCGGCGAAAAGCCCGCAAAGACCACGGAATGCACCGCGCCGATCCGCGCGCAGGCAAGCATCGCATAGGCGGCCTCCGGGATCATGGGCATGTACAGCACCACCCGGTCGCCCTTCTTGACGCCCTGCGCCTTCAGCACGTTGGCCATTCGGCAGACGCCTTCAAGCAGCTCGATATAGCTGATGTGGCGCGCGGGAGTATTGGGATCGTCCGGTTCCCAGATGATGGCCGTCTGATTGCCACGAGAGGCAACATGGCGATCCACGCAATTCGCCGACACGTTCAGCGTGCCGTCCTGGAACCAGCGGATCGAGACGCGGCCCAAGGTGAAATCGGTGTTCTTGACGCGGGTGTAGGGCTGGATCCAATCGATCCGCTTGCCTTCCTCCGCCCAGAACGCAATCGGATCGGCAATCGAGGCCGCATATTTCTTGGCATAGCCCTCGGCATCAATACGCGCCTTGGCCACAAAATCCGCCGATGCCGGGTAAATCTCCGGTCCGTGCGCCAGTTCCGTCATCAATTCCCCCTTTTCGCACGCCTCGCAAGTTGGCTGAAGCAGCTGAGCGCCAGCATAAAGGAAGAGTCAAAAAATTTGTAACCCTTTTTATTCAAATGATTTTACTGTAAATTTATTGACTGAAACAGCGTAAATCTTGAAAATATCACCGCCTTGGGATTCTTTCTGTGCTTGTTTTCAAGGCGCTGCCTGTTCACTGGCTTTCCCGTGCAATGGGAATGCTCGCGAACCCTTCGGCAAACCCGTGGCAGACCAGATCCGTCGTATCAAAGTTGATTCGGCGATCCGGGATTGCTGGAACGCGCATCGGCAACTATCCAGACTAGCGATGGCCCTGCGACGGACGGATCAGAAATGGCGGAAAACCCCTCGCCAATTGCCCCTGCCGATAATGACGCCCGAGCAATGGCGCAGAACCTTCTGCAATCCGCGCGACATGCGGCGCTGGCCTATACCGATCCTAAAACCGGAACGCCCGGCATCAGCCGCATCGCGATCGGGCTAGACCCCAAAGGCTTCCCGATAACGCTTATCTCACAGCTTTCGGCGCACCATGCCGCGCTTTCGCAGAATGCCCTTGCCGCTGTAATGGTGGGGGAACCGGGAGCGAAGGGCGATCCGCTGACCCACCCTCGCCTGATGATCCACGTCAAGGCGCTGTTTCTCGACCGCGCCGATCCGAACGCAGAAGCCATCCGCGCCCTCTGGCTGCGGGATCATCCCAAATCGAAGCTCTACATCGACTTCGCCGATTTCGGCTTCGTCCGGCTTTCGCCGCTCTCTGCCTTTCTGAACGGCGGTTTCGGCCGGGCCGTCACCCTCGCCCCGGCCGATCTTTTGCCTCAGGCCGAACTGTCGCAGCGCACGGTCACCTGAACCGATCCCTTGACGGCGACCGGCCAGCGCAGGTGAACCTGCCCGCCCTGCGCCCCCTGGTTGACCTGCACATAGGGCATGTCCGACCGAACCGCCGCCGCCTGCGTCGTGATGGCACCTTCGGCAGTGATCGCAGGAACCGTCCGCGCCCGCCCCAAGAACGGCAGATAGGCCGACCCGTCCACCACCCAGGTATCGGCGGGTGTCGTCTGGCTGTGCTTGATCACCACCGGGCTCATGGTCTGCTGGGTGATACCGTTAAAGGTATTGGCCTCGAACATCACATTGCGCATCCGCGCCAGATCCAGCGTGGCAAAACTTGTGTCCACCGCCTCGATCCGGTCGATAGTCGCGTTCACGGTGCGGAAGGCATTGTTGCTGATGTTCAGCCCCTGCACATAGTGGCCCGGCCCCCGCGGCGTAATGACGAACCATCGGAACCAAGACGCCACGTCGCTCGCCATGAAGATATTCCCGGTAACGACCATACCGCCGAATGAATACTCGCTGTTGAAATCCGGCTCCGGGTCATGCTCGTTCGACCATTCGATGAAACAGTTGTCGATGTAGTTCCCTGTCAGCAGACTTTTCACATTCGGCTGGGTAAAGACCACGCCCGCGCGACGCACCCCCGCTGTCTCGTCGTCGCCATGAAAAAAGTGGTTGCCGATGAACATATGACCCGCGCCTGCCATGATGGCGAAATGCGCGAACCGGACCACGCGGTTATCGCGCAGCTTGGCATCATTGGCGTTCACGTTGACGCAGACCGTTGTGCGGTCCTGCGATCGTGCCGATTGCTCGTTCGACAGGAACTGGCAACCATCTACAAACATCCCCTGACAGCCTTCGCCTGTCGAAGTAACGCCCCGATCCTTGGGCCTGTTCACCACGCAATCGGCAATGCGAAACGTCATGCCCGCAGACGGCAGCATCACCGCGCTGCCGACGCCGTTGCACTGGAACTCCACATCCACGATCTCGAACTTCGAAAGCGAGGCGAAACTGCTGAAGTCGAGCGCGTATTTGTATCGCTCGAACGTATAGGTCCGCGTCCCCGCCGCAGCCCACAGCGGCTGGCTCAGGTCAAGCGTGCCGGCACCCACGTTCTTTGACCGGACATAGACCTCGCGCCCCACGCCCGTGCCGATCACACGCGCACCGACCGGTATGTTGGCAACATTCGCCACTCCGGTCAGCCGCTGCGGCTGCGCCACCGAATAGGTCGCGACCGAGGTCGCCGTATCCGTTGCCCATGCGCCGCCCGCGACAAGGTTCAACTGCCCGCGCGAAATGACCCTGCGCTGCGCATAGGTCGAAACCCCGGCGATCGCGGCAACGTCGATCGGCTCGTTCAGGTCGATCCGCCGACCGCTCAAATCCAGCGTGACGTGATCGGTAAAGAAGAACAGCGCCTGCAAAGCCTTCTTGAAACCGGCCAGCTCGCTGCCGAAGGCCGAGGCATAGGTATCAAGGTTATAGTCCCGGGTGCAGGCGAGCCGCGCATTCGCAGGCATGACCACCGTCCCCTCGAACCGCACCCGGTTTTCAAAGGTCACGTTGGACCCCAGGTAATAGGTGCCCGTCGATACCAGGACGGACCGCGCCCCGGCAGCGGCATCTGCAGCCTCGAATGCCGCCGCATCATCGGTCACACCGTCACCGATGGCGCCATAGTCACGCACATCGACCCAATCCATCATCTTGCGGTAAAAGACGTCCGTCACATCCTCGATCATGATGTCGTCAATCCGCACCACGCCACCCACCGGTCCGGTCAGGTCCAGTCCGAAATGGCCATAAACCGGCGCGGTCCCCCAGACCATGTTGTTCCCCGGCCGATTGCCAGACCCGACGATCGCACTGACCGTCACGACGCTGCCATAACTCGTCAACGTGACCTCGGGCCCCGTTTGCTGGGCCGTTGCGACGTTTCCGCCCGCGCTCGTCGCCGCATAGCCCGCGATGCGCACGGTCGGCAGGTTGCCCGAGATTGCCTTCACCCTCGCGGTCACCCGCAAGTACATTCCCGGCTGCACCGGAATCTGCTGGAAACAGCGCAGCTTCTGCAACGTCGCCGTCTTCTGCAACTCAAGACAACCGCCAAAATCCTGATCGGCAGGCACATAGGCCGCATTCGCCTGCCCCGCATAGCTGCCCGCGCCGCTGGTCCCGTTCTCACGCGACCAAAGGTTCAGCCCGGCCGAAAACGGCGGCGGCATCAGAACCAGCCCGTCGGTAATTGCCTTGTTCATATCTAACACCCCTCGCCCTTGCCGCCTGACACCGGGCGAAAGCGAGGTTTCCGGCACCCCGGGCACCGGAAGACAACGCAGGTCGCCCATCACCGGGGCAGACCTAGCAATCGGTAATTAATCGGCTCTCATGCCAGCGCGCGATCACTCGGGCTGGATGCAACGCGTGTCAGGCGCCCACACCGGGGTTACGCAACAACTGCACCGCATTGATCTGCCAGCCATCCGACGTCTCGACCATCTCATAGTCCAGCATATGCGTGCGCCCGGACTGGTCCGTGACCATCACGCGTTGCCACAGCCCGCCCGCCACCTCGCGCAGTTCCAGAAACCGAACGCCCGAAGGCCGCCACACCATGGGATACCCCTCTTTGACCATCTGCCCGAACCGCTCGGGCGAGCCAAACAGCCCTTTGATATTTGGAGAGGCGAAAGAGAATGCGGTGGCAAAGTCATCCTCCTGAAAGGCATCGATCTGGGACTGAATGGTTTTTGCAATGGCAGGCTCGCGCGCGTCCTGAGCGACAGCCCCCAGGGTGACTGAGAACAGCAGAAAAAGGGACAGCAACATCTGTCGCATGGCAGAACTCCATAACGTCCCCTGCCATTGGTGTAGACTGCGCCCGCATAACTGCAAGCCCGCTTGCCACAAAACCTGCGCGGAGTAATGCTGCGCCAGCCAGTAAGGTGTAGTCATGCCGTTCAGTTTCGATACCGAGGACCGCTCGTTAGAGGCAGCGCTGCGCCGCATCGCGGGCCATGAGCTTGACGCCGCCGTGGCGCAGATCGCCCGCCCCGGCCCGGTGCCTGCCGCTGGCATCCACGACATCCGCAAGCGCATCAAGAAACTGCGTGGCCTGCTGCGTCTGCTGCGTCCCGGCTTTGCAGAATACGCGGTCGAGAATGCCGCCCTGCGCGACGCGGGCCAGCACCTGTCGGGCCAGCGCGATGCCGAAGTGCGCCTTGCCACCTTCGACCGGCTCTTCCCCGAACCCACACCCGCGCTTCTGCCCTTCCGCCACCACCTCTCCGCCCTTCGGGACGAAGCGCACAGCACCCCCGGTGGCACCGCGGATGCGACGGGTATCCTGCTTGACCTGCGCCAGCGCGCGACAGCCTGGACGCTCAAGGGCAAGGATCGCTCCATCCTGCAAAAGGGCCTTTCCGAAACAAGACGCCGCGCCATCGCGACGCTTGAAGATGCGCAGGAAGCCCCGGAAATCGATCCCATGCACGAGTGGCGCAAACGCGCCAAGGACCATTGGTATCAGGCGCGGCTGCTGACCCCGATCTGGCCCGAGGTAATGGCCCCCATCGCCAATGCCGCCAGCGATCTGACCGAAGATCTGGGCGACCACCACGATCTGGGCGTGCTGGTCGAACATGGGGTTACTGTCGCTAAACAGGTGCTGACCGCCGCCGCCCTGCGTCAACTGACCAAGGCCACCACCGCCGCCCAACGCAAGATCGAGGCGCGGGCATTCCCGCTCGGCCACCGCATCTTCGCCGGAGATCCCGATCAGATGGCAAGGCTATGGGTCGAATGGTGGCACCACTGGCGCGGATAACCGCCGGGCTGCCAGACGCCTTTCGGCAGAAATCTGGCCGCCTGAAAGCTGTCGATTGAAACCTTCGCGGGTTTTGGCCGTTATTGTCTCACGCAACGCGACCGAACCCTTCGTGCCTGCGCATCCAAAGACGGAGAACGCCTGCACAGATGAAGTGCGTGATCGAAACCGAACATCTGCGCACCTTCGCCGCCGTGGTGGCCGAGGGCAGTTTCACTCGGGCTGCCGACCGGCTGAACACCAATAAGGCTCACGTCAGCCGCATCATCGCCCGGCTTGAAGAACACCTCGAGGTGCGCCTGCTGGAACGCACCACGCGCGCCATCGCGCTGACCGAGGCGGGGCGGGAACTTCACGGTCGCGCCCGGTTCATACTTGCCGCGCTGGACGAAACCGAGGCCAGCCTTCGCCGTCGCTCGGATGCGCCCTCGGGCCTTCTGCGACTGACCTGCGGCACCGAGATCGGGTTGATGCAGGTCAACGGCTGGATCGCCGAATATCTGCGCCGCAACCCCGGCGCCTCCGTTTCCGCCGATTTCTGCGACCGCGTCACCGACCTTCTGCATGAGGGGCTGGATCTTGCCATCCGCGAGGGTGATCTGACGGACAGCACGCTTTCGGCCCGAAAGCTAGGCGAGATCACCTATGGCTTCTTCGCAAGCCCCGGCTACTTGCAGGATCGCGGGATACCGCAAGCACCCGAAAGCCTGCGTATCCACGACCTGATCCAGTTTTCCCTGCCCGGCCGCGCCAACGCTCCCCTGATCCATCACGGGGCAACAACCACGCTCGATCATCCTGCGCGCTATGCGGCCAACACCAACATGGCGCTGCGTGACATGGCAGCCGCCGGATTGGGCATAGCTCTTTTGCCGAACTGGCTTGCCGAGCCGTTGGCCGCAGAAGGTCGGCTGACGCCCATCCTGCCCGGCTGGTCACGCGCGCCGGTGCCGGTCTATGCGGTCTTCCCCTCGACCCAATACCTGACCGCAAACCTGCGTGCCTTCATCGACATCGCGCGTCAACGCTTCGCCGCCTGATCAGGCCGGCGCTGGCCCCGGATAGGCAGGCACGTCCGGGTCCAGCAAGACCCACGGCTGGCGGCTTTCGACAAAGATATGCGCCTCGGGCTTGAAGACCGAAGGATCGTCCAGCCCGCCTACCGTCAACCCAATGACCCCGGCCGCATGGCGGTGCGAATAGACCGTCGTGCCGCAGTTCGGGCAAAAGCCGCGATTGATTGCGTCAGACGTCGCAATCTCGCGAACTTCGCCCCCGACCTCGACGGCATCACGAGGGAACAGCAGCCGCGCATTGAAGGCGGCTCCGATCACCTTCTGGCACAGGCGGCAATGGCAGACGCGCGCATTGATCACCGGTCCCCGCGCGATATAGCGCACCCCGCCACACAGGCAGCCGCCGGTGAACTCCGTGGTCATGCGATCAGCTTTCCGTCCAGCGCCCGGTCGATCAGCGCTATGGTCTCATCCACACCGTAAAGCGCCACGAACCCGCCAAAGCGCGGCCCCTGACTCTGTCCCAGCAGCACCTCGTAAAGCGCCGTGAACCAGTCGCGCAAAGGCTCGAACCCGTGTTCGGTCCCGACGGCAAAGATCATGGTCTGCAATGCCTCGGCGTCCAGACCCCCATCCCAGCCCGTCAGACGTCCTCGCAAATCGACAATCGCCGCACGCTCCTTGTCGCTTGGCATACGGAACACCCGCGTCGGCGCGACGAAGTCGTTGTAATAGCGCAGTGCGAAACCTGCCGCGCGGTCCATCTGCGGATTGGTCTCGGGGCTGGCATCGGGCGCATAGCGTTTGATGAAACCCCACAGACCCTTGGCATCCTTGGCCCCCGCCACGCTGGCGAGGTTCAGCAGCATCGCAAATGGCACGACCATGTCCGACGCGGGCGGCGCGCCATGGTGAATGTGCCAGACCGGGTTGTTGACCTGCCCCTCGACGTCCTGCGCCGGATAGGCGCGCAACTGCTGGTGATACTCGTCCACCGCCTTGGGGATGACGTCGAAATGCATCCGCTTCGCCGTCTTGGGCTTCTGATACATGAAGTAGGACAGGCTTTCCGACGCCGCATAGGTCAGCCATTCGTCGATGGTCAGCCCATTGCCCTTGGACTTCGAGATTTTCTGCCCATGCTCGTCCAGGAACAGCTCATAGGTGAAATGCTCGGGCTTCTTGCCGCCCAGCACCTCGCAGATGCCGTCATAGATCGGCGTGTTGGTCGAGTGGTCCTTGCCATACATCTCAAAGTCCACATCCAGCGCCGCCCAGCGCGCGCCGAAGTCGGGCTTCCATTGCAGCTTCACATTGCCGCCCGTGACCGGCAGCGTCCATTCGCGGCCAGTCTCGTCATCGAAAGTCACTGTCCCGTTGGCCGCATCCACATTCTTGATCGGCACATACAGCACCCGTCCCGTCTCTGGGTGGATCGGCAGGAAGCAGGAATAGGTCTGCTGCCGCTCCTCGCGCAGGGACGCCAGCATGATGTCCATGATCGCGTCATAGCGTTCAGCCGCCAGCCGCAGCGTGGGGTCGAACTGGCCCGAGCGATAGTACTCGGTCGCCGAGATGAACTCGTATTCGAACCCGAACGTATCCAGGAACCGCCGCAGCATCGCGTTGTTATGCGCGCCAAAGCTGTCGTATTGCTCGAACGGATCGGGCACCGATGTCAGCGGCCGCTGCAGGTTCTCGCGCAGCATGTCGCCGTTCGGCACGTTGTCCGGCACTTTCCGCATTCCGTCCAGATCGTCGGAAAAACAGATCAGCCGCGTAGGAATGTCACTGATCACCTCGAACGCGCGGCGGATCATCGTCGTGCGCGCAACCTCGCCAAAGGTGCCGATATGCGGCAGGCCACTCGGCCCGTAGCCCGTCTCGAACAGGACATAGCCCTTTTCGGGATCCTTCCTGGCATAACGCGCCTGAATGCGCCGGGCCTCTTCAAAGGGCCAGGCTTTCGACTTCATCGCGGCGTCACGTAAGCCAGACATCGGCGGATTCCTTCACGCGCGGTTGCGACCCCATGTCGCCCGCGACCCGGTTCCTATTGCCGGGGTGGGGGCGCGTCAATAATCTCTGCCCCGACGCTGCATTTCAAAGGACCATTCCCGTGCCCGATACTCCCCCGTCGCTGACCCCTCAGGATGCGCTTGTGGCGCTGATGATCGCGGTCTCCTTCTCGGACGAGGCGATCCGTCCGGCTGAACTGGTGGCCATCCAGCGCATCGTCAACCACCTGCCAATCTTTGGCGACTATGACCCGGACCGCCTGCGCACCACCGCCCAGACCGTCTTCGACCTGATGGAAGAGGAAGATGGTTTGGACGCCATGTTCGGCCTGATCCGCGACGCCTTGCCTGAGCGGCTGTATGAAACCGCCTATGCCCTGTCCTGCGACGTGGTCGCAGCCGACGGCAAGCTGCGTGACATGGAACTGCGCATGCTCGAGGAAATCCGCCACGAGTTGAAGATCGACCGCCTGCACGCCGCCGCCATCGAATGGTCGGCACGGGCAAGGCACATGCGGGTCTGAGCGACCAGAGGGCCCGAAAGCAAAGGTCCAGTGGACCTTTGCCGGGTCCGATTGCCCGAAGGCGCAAGCCGCAGGGCAAGGGGCCATCCGCTAGCGTAGACGCTTGGAAATCAGGCCGCGGCTGCCTGGGCGGGCGCGGTAACGCGCCTGCCAACGGGCAGGCAGGCGCGGCCTGATTTGTCGCGGGACAAATCAGGCAAGAAACTCTACCCCGCCGCCCCGGACCACGTCTCGATCAGCCGCGACTGCATCAGCCGCGCCCGCTTGGCCCAGGCCGACCCGCCCGGCGGATCCTCACGCTGGTCCATCGGCACCGCATCCCGCCGCGCCGTATCTGCGGCATAGATCGCGAAGGCCAGCGTCCGCCCATCCGGCACCGCCACATAGCCCGTCAGCCCGGAGACAAAGTTCAGCGTCCCGGTCTTTGCCGCCACCTTAACCGGATGCTGCTTTACGATCCCGCCCTTGGCATCCCGCATCGGGAATGGCTTCATCAGCCCGTGCAAAGGCCCGCTCTTGGCCCCCATCAGCGCCGCCACCATGTCCGACGGCGCAACCCGGCTCCCCGGCTCCAGCCCGGAATGATCGACAAACCGCCCCGCCCGCCCGAACCGGCTCGCTGCCCAGTCGCTCATCTGCCCGGCCGAGGCGGCAAGCGTCGAAACTCCGCCACCCGTCGCCGTCAGTCCCACGACCTCCGCCGTAAGGTTGGTCGAGAATTTCAGCATGTCGGTCAGCACGACCGGCAAGGGATCGCTCGACGCATCGACAATCACTGTTCCGCCCGGCAGCGCACGCACGATCTGCGGCTCGGGCAGCTTGATGCCCTGAGCCCGCGCCAGTGTGCGGAACACGTCGCCTGCATAGGCCCCCGGCTGGCGCACCGGCAACCAGCGGCTTCCCGCGTTACCCAGCGCCCCGCTGGCGACGGTCCAGCTGTCTACCCCGTCCTTCTCGGCAAAGGTGTAAAGCGGCAACTCGCGCGAAACGACCGTCATCCGCGCCATGCTGACGGGTGGAACGACCTTGTCCGACCGGGCATCCATTCCGACCTGCCAGCTCTGCCCCGCCCGCTTCCATTCGAAATAGACCCGGTTGAAATTCAGGTTCAGGCCAGAGATGGCAGGGTTGTATCCCACATGATCCGGCTGGGCGGGGTCGATCTGGCGCAGGTTGGGCAATGCTCCCTCATGCACCAGAAACCGCCCCGTGACCCCTTTGATCCCCAGCGCCTTCAGGGTCGAGGCCATCCCCGCCAATCCATCGGTCGAAAGAGTCGGATCGCCCGACCCGGCCAATACCAGATCGCCCTTAATCTGCCCGCCGGTGATCGGTCCCGTCGCGATCAGCCGCGTCTCGAACCGATAGGACGGCCCCAGCCGCTCCAGCGCGTAAAGCGTCGTGATCGTCTTGGCGGTCGATGCGGGCGGCATTGCCGTATCCGCGTCGCGGGCATCCAGAACCTCGCCCGTCGCGGCATCCACAACCTGATAGGCCACCCGCCCGCCCAGCTTGGCCGCATCGACAACCGCCGATCCGACCGGCGCCACCGCCACGCGCAATTCCGGCGCAGCCAACCCGCCCGGACGCGGCGGCGGACGCGGCGTCGACGTGGGAGCCTCGGCCAGCACGGGCGCCGCGACGCCCGCCAGCAGCGCCCCCATCACCCAGCGACGAGAGACCATATCAACGCTGTTCGTCATATGTCGGACGCTATCCCCGCACCGCTCCTGGATACAAGTATCCGTGATCCCGCTCCGCTTCACATTTCAAGGAAGCGACACCGCGTCACATCTCGGGCTTGGGCAGCGAAGGGTCCGCCTGACATTTCGACAAGGGCAGGATGTCTCCGGCGAAAACCTGGGTGATCTGCATGGCGGCGGCGTCCGTTGCGACCGTCATGCAGGCACAGCCATAGCCATATCCGTTGGGCTGCGTCGCCACATATTGCTTTTCGTCGAACTCTGGCGCGTTTTCCTCGACTCCCACGGCGCCAGGACCGCCTTGCGAGGTGATCCACCAAGCGCCATCCCTGTCCTGCAGGATAAGGTTCCCCGGCGTAGGATTGATGTACCAGCCGCAGCGCCGCTCGGCTGCATCCGCGCCAGTGGCCGTCAGGCAAAGAAAGGCAACAAGCAAAGCCCGCATTCCAATCTCCCTCGCGAAAATACCTGCCGAAACGGTGCCAGAGGCCTGCCTACCGGGCAAGCCATTCTCCGCGCTGCCGGATCGCGGTCGAGGACAGATCGACCAGCGGCACGTTGACGAACGCCCAGGCGGGCGGGGTCGAGATCGCAAGCTCTTCCGGCGGAACCCGGCTGCCGTCAAAGGCTCTGGCGGCAACCGAAAGCCGTGCCTTCACTCCATATCCGGGCCGCGCCAGCACGCCGACCGGCACCATCCGCATGATGTCCCGCCAGCGATCCCAGCGGTGGAACTGCACGAGGTTGTCCGCCCCCATCAACCAGACGAAGCGCACGCCCGGATACAGCGCGATCAGCCGCTCCAGCGTCGCCGCCGTATAGCGCGTGCCCAGCCGCGTCTCGACATCGGTGATCGTCACGCGCGGATGCGCCATGACCAGCCGCGCCCGCTCCATCCGCTCGGCCAGCGGCGCCGGACCTTCGGCCTTCAACGGGTTCCCCGGTGACACCAGCCACCAGACCGCATCCAGCCGGAATCGTTTCATCGCCTCCCGCGTGATATGGGCGTGCCCGTCGTGCGCAGGGTCAAAGGATCCGCCCAGCAGACCCACGACCATGCCCCTCCGCGCCAAAGGGAACCCCTGCCGCACCGAAATCCCCCCCGATAGCGCCCTTGACCGGCCGCTTTGCCACACTGCCGACCGGCCCGGTCGCGTCAAGAGGCTGTGCTTGCTAGACAAATAATACCTGACTAAAGTCAGCTATCATGAACACCGAAGCTATCGCCCGCATTCGCCGTTTCAACCGCGCCGTGACGCTTGCCACCGGCGCGCTCGACACTTCGTTCCTCGGCCTCGGCCGTCCGCTCGTCGCTGCCCGCGTGTTGTGGAGCACGACAGCAGAGGGCACCGACGTGACCAGCATCCGCGAAAACCTGCGGCTCGATTCCGGCCACCTCAGCCGCATCCTGCGGCGCCTGGAATCCGAGGGCATGATCACCACCGAACCCGCCCCTGATGACCGTCGCCGCCGGATCGCCCGGCTGACAGCCTCAGGCCGGGCCGAAGTCGCCGAATACGACCGGCTGAACGACCTTATGGCTGACGGCATGCTGGCCCGCTCGCGCGATGGTGCTGCGCTGCTCTCCGCAATGGACCTCATCGCCAACACGCTCAACCGTGACCGGATCGAGATCGCGCCATCAGATCCCGAGGCACCGCAGGCACAGGCCTGTCTCGCCGCCTATGCGGCGCTGCTGGCGGAAAAGATCCCCGGCTTCTCAGCCACCCACGTTCCGGTTCCCGACCCCGAAGCAGCCTCCTATCGCCCACCAAAAGGCGCGTTCCTCCTTGCGAAAGCCGACGGTGCCACCCTCGCCTGCGTCTCGCTAAAGACCGTTGCCCCCGGCGAAGGCGAGGTCAAACGCCTCTGGGTCGCCCCCTCCGCCCGCGGCCTCGGCCTCGCCCGCCGCATGATGACGGCGATCGAGGACACGGCCCGCGCCATGGGCCTGACCCGCCTCCGCCTCGACACCAACGAGAACCTGCCAGAGGCCATCGCGCTCTACCGTGCCACTGGCTGGGCCGAGGTCGCGCCCTTCACCGGCTTCCCCGCGACCCACTGGTTTGCCAAAGCCCTCTGACACCGTTGCAGAACACGCCCCGCAAGGCTACATGACGCCAACCCCGGAATGGATGGAGCGTAAGCAATGGCCAGCTATCAGTATGTCTACCACATGGACGGCGTCTCCAAGACCTATCCGGGCGGCAAGAAGTGCTTCGAGAACATCCAGCTGAACTTCCTGCCGGGGGTCAAGATCGGCGTGGTCGGCGTCAACGGCTCGGGGAAATCCACCCTGCTGCGCATCATGGCGGGCCAGGACACCGACTTCAAAGGCGAGGCATGGGCCGCCAAGGGCGCCAAGGTCGGCTATCTGCCGCAAGAGCCGCACCTCGACCCGACGCTGGACGTCAAGGGCAACGTCATGCTTGGCGTGGCCAAGCAACAAGCCATCCTCGACCGCTACAACGAACTGGCCATGAACTATTCGGACGAAACCGCCGAAGAGATGGCCCAGCTGCAGGACCAGATCGACGCCCAGAACCTGTGGGAGCTTGAGGCAACCGTCGGCGTCGCCATGGACGCGCTTCGCTGCCCGCCCGACGATGCCGATGTCGAGACCCTCTCTGGCGGCGAACGCCGCCGCGTCGCGCTGACCAAGCTGCTGCTTGAGGCGCCCGACATGCTGCTTCTCGACGAACCGACCAACCACCTTGACGCGGAATCCATCGCCTGGCTGCAAAAGCACCTGATCGACTACAAGGGCACGATCCTGATCGTTACCCACGACCGCTACTTCCTGGACGACATCACCGGCTGGATCCTGGAATTGGACCGCGGCCGCGGCATCCCTTACGAGGGCAACTATTCCTCTTGGCTCGAGCAAAAGGCCAAACGCCTCGCCCAGGAGGCGCGGGAGGATAAGTCCAAGCAGAAGGTCATGGAAAAGGAACTGGAATGGATCCGCGCCGGCGCCAAGGCGCGGCAGGCCAAATCCAAGGCCCGTATCGCCAAATACAACGAGATGGCCGGCCAGACCGTGCGCGAACGCGCCTCCATTTCCCAGATCATCATCCCGAACGGCGAACGCCTCGGCTCGAAAGTCATCGAGGTTCAGGGCCTGAAGAAACACATGGGCGACAAGCTCCTCATCGAGGATCTGTCCTTCACCGTCCCGCCGGGCGCCATCGTCGGCGTCATCGGCCCGAACGGCGCGGGCAAGTCCACCCTCTTCCGCATGATCACCGGCCAGGAACAGCCCGACGAGGGCACCATCACCCTCGGCGACACCGTGCAACTGGCCTACGTCGACCAGTCGCGCGACGCTTTGGACCCGAACAAGACCGCATGGGAGGAAATCTCGGGCGGGTCAGAGGTCATCCACCTCGGCGATTACGAAATGAACTCCCGCGTCTACGCCGGCGCCTTCAACTTCAAGGGCACCGACCAGCAGAAAAAGGTCGGCGTCCTGTCGGGCGGTGAGCGCAACCGCGTCCACATGGCGAAACTGCTCCGCTCCGGCGGCAACGTCCTGCTCCTCGACGAACCGACCAACGACCTCGACGTCGAAACCCTTCAAGCGCTCGAATCCGCCATCGAAGATTTCGCCGGCTGCGCCATCATCATCAGCCACGACCGCTTCTTCCTCGACCGCCTCTGCACGCATATCCTTGCGTTCGAGGGGGACGCGCACGTCGAATGGTTCGAGGGCAACTTCGAAGCCTATGAGGAAGACAAGGTGCGTCGTCTTGGGCCGGAGTCGATTGAACCGAAGCGAGTGAAGTACAAGCGGTTCAGCAGGTAGGGTCTAAATTTCCTCAATGGCGCTCGCCTAGGGGCGGTCGGGCGCTACTCAGCGGCGTTGGCGCCCCTTGTTCCGAGCTGGCGTAGGGTGCGTGCTCGCACGCACCATCCCGGACGCTTCCCCACCAAGGTGCGTGCAAGCACGCACCCTACGCCCGGAACCCATCCCCACCCCGCTGCGTTTCATCCCCGTCCGCAAAAGGAGAGCGTCCATGAAAGGCATCATCGCCTGGCTACTCGGGGTTCCGATCGTCGTCATCATCCTGCTTTACGTGTTCAACATCTTCTGACCGATATCGAACCTCACAGCCCTGACAGGCCCGGCGTATATCGCCGGGCCTTTTCCATGCCCGCCTTCCAATTAACGAATTTGTTTGCGGAACGCCCGTTCTGGGGCAATATCCGCTCCATAGATACTGCTTTTTGTGCGTATATTGAAAGGATTCGACCTTGGGCCTTCTCGCCAGGCTTGATCGCAAATTGCTTCCATTGAAACGCCGGATCGCGGCACTGACCGAACCGGATATCACCGCTCTTCCCTATCCCACCTACAGCCAGCGTATCCGCGACCGGCACAGCCGCTGGTTCAAGGAAGGGCGCCCGCATTTTGCGGCAAGCCTTTGCGGCAAGCGCGAAGGCGCGGCCTATATGGAAAAGCTGGGCTATCAGGTGCCCGAGGTCTACGGCGATTTTGCCTCGATCAATGACATCCCGCTGCTTGACCAACTGCCCTCTTCTTTCGTGCTGAAGCCGAACGGGGGTTCGTCCAGCAAGGACGTCTTCCTGATGCGCGACGGGGTCAACCAGTTCGACGGACGCAGGATGACCCGCGAGGACATTATCGCTGCGGTTTCGCCGACCTACAAAGGAGGCTGGACGGCGGAAGAACTGCTGGTCCACTACGATGGCCGTCCCGGCGCACCGCTCGACTACAAATTTTTCTGCCTCGGCGCCAGGATCCTCATGATCATGGTCATCGAGCGCAAGAGCACAACTCACTTCTGGAAGAACCGCTGCTGGTTCCGCAATCCGGACTGGAGCAGGATGCGCAGCCGGATGCGCTGGGATCTTTACCCAGAGCCTTTCGCCCCGCCAAAGCCGCCCTGCCTGGATGAGATGATGCGGATCGTGACTGATGTCGGCGGCCGCCTGAACATATTCACCCGCATAGACATGTATGCGACGACTCGGGGACCGGTGTTCGGAGAGTTCACCTCCTTCCCCGGCGGCGGCCGCCATAGCACTGCCGTGACCGATGCCTGGATCGGCGGCCTCTGGCAGGGCGAAGAGGGCTGCGGCGACCCGCCGGTCAGGGCGCGGCAGGCCGAGGCGCCCGTGGGCCTCACTCCAGCCGCCTGACATCATCCCGCAATTCCTGACGCATTCTGTCTGCATACCAAAGCCATACCGGATCCATACAGGGTCCAGCCTGCCTGGATTGCGGTATTTCAAAGCCGGGAAAGACCCTCTAGCCTCTCACTGAAACCCGATGTGGAGCGTGAAATGGCCTGGCTGATCCTGTCCGAAGATGGCCCCGACGGCCCGGCCCTGCGCGCCGACGCCGATCTGATGGCGGCGCATTGGCGCTACGAATTATCCATACAAAACCGTATCTTGGCGGCAGGAAGCCTGCGCAGTGACGACGGCCGGACCAAAAACGGCAGCCTCCTGATCGTGGATGCGGATACAAGGGAAGATGCAATGGCCCTGATCGAAGCAGACCCCGCCACCAAGGCAGGCCTTCGCGGGACCATCACCATCCGCTATTGGCACCCGGCGATACTCGACCACAAGGAACTGTAATCAAAGCCTTTTCAGGCAGAAAGAGAAATACCCCGTTCCCTCCAGCGTCAGGTATTCATAGGCCCAGCCATGGGTCACGCAGAACTCGTTCACCGCCTGAATGACGCCGTATTTATTGCCCGTCCGCACATTGCCCACCACGAAATCATCACCACAAATCCGCCCCTCGGGCGCCACCAGCCGCGCCCCCGCGACCAGTTCTTTCGAGGTCAGCCCGTAGGAATGGTCGGTATCAATATAGACCCAGTCGAGACTTCTCTCCGGCATCTTGGCCATCTCATCCAGCGACAGCCCCTTGCAGATAACCACATGACCTGACGCGATTTCCTTGGCAAAGCGCGCCTGCACCCTCGTCTCGCCCGGCCCATATCGGTCGGTGTGCCAGGCGTCGACCAGCGTCAATACGGCCGGCTGGTTGTGACGTAGTATCTCGGCGGAAAAGTCGCCGTCCGCCACCCCGATCTCGGCCACCCGCCCACCCTTTGGCAAATGACGCAGCAATTCGATCTTGCTGGGCAAAAGCCGCGCGCCTTCGGTGTGCCGCAACTCGACATCGACGAAGGGCATCTTTTCGGGATTCTGCGCACGATGCTCGCGGAACCGTCGGCGCCTGGCCTCTTTAAGGAATTTAAACACTTCTGCCTCAACTTGCGTCGGAAGGCCCTGTTACAAAGCAGGGCGTTGCCGGGTCAATGCCCAAATTCCCGATCGCCCGCTTCGGTTCACACGGGTCGGCGATTTCGGGAAACAAAGTGTTTATCAAAGTTAATGCTCGTTAACTCTTCTTGTCAGTTTTTTAAAACGATGACAATTTAATCATGTTTTGTTTGTCAGAGTGATTTTTTCATGCGCTTCGAACAATGGCTCGACAGGTATAGCCGCGCACTGGAGCGGCGCATTTTGCGGCTTGCCCCGCCACCAAAGCCCGACCATCCCCTATTCAGCGAAAGGATCAAGGCTCGCAGGAAAAGGTGGTGGAACGATGGCGTCGATCACCCTTCCAAAAAGCTTTGCCCAAAGATAGGCGGGCAGGACTACGTGCGCAGCCTCGGCCATGCGGTGCCAGAGGTTTACGCCATCCTGCCGCGCATCACCACGCTGCCGCACCTCGACCAGTTGCCTGAACGCTTCGTGCTGAAACCTCTGGCGGACAATTCGGTCAACAACGTCTTCCTGATGGACCGAAGCACCTGCCTTTTGCAGCACCGGCGCCTGACGCGAGAGGATATCATCGCGCAGGTCGGACCTGATTACACTCAGGGTTTCATGATCGAAGAGATGCTGATGCATCACGACGGCCGACACCACATCGCCAATGACATCAAATTCTACATGTTCGGGGATAAACCCGCCTTTGTCGTGATGATTGAGCGTAACAGTGTCAAGAACAAGAAGCTGAACCGCTACTGGTATATGACCCAGGACTGGCAACGCCTGCCTATCCGAGTCAGCGCAAATCAGTGTCAAGAGCAGGTCATGCCCCCGATGCCGGATTGCTATCCGAACATGCTGGGCATTGCGCGCGATATTGGCCGGCGGCTGAATACTTTCGTCCGTCTGGATATGTATGCAACAGATCGCGGACCTGTTTTTGGCGAATTCACGCATTTCCCGAATGGTGGCCGGAACTATACGCTTAAATCCGACATCTGGCTTGGCAGTCTTTGGAAAGGCGAAGAAGGCTGCGACGATCCGCCTTCAGGCCGGGAAGAACCAATACTCACGATCGCGAAGGCGGGTTGAACGGCATCATGCGAATTTCTCCCTTTCTGGACAAGGCCAAGACCAAGATCATGCGGCGCCTTGCACCAAAGGTGCGGCCAGGCGAACAAGAACTTGGTTTCCCGCCCTTCAGTCAGCGTATCAAGGATCGGCATCGGCGCTGGCACTCCAACCCCGAACTTATGACCCGATATGACTACATACTCGGCAAGGCGGCGTCGCAGGACTATATGCGTGACCTCGGCTATGCGGTCCCAGAGGTCTATGCGCGCTTTCCCCGCATAACAGCGCTGTCCCCTCTGTACGATCTGCCTGCCAACGTCGTGCTGAAACCAGATGGCGGCCATTCAGCGCAACACGTCTTCATCCTGCGCGACGGCGTAAACATCTTTGACGGATCACTGTTGACACGCGACAGCATCGTCGAAAAGGTCGGCCCCGATTGTCCTTTTCCGTTTTTCGCCGAAGAGCTGCTGCTCAATTTCGACGGAACCGGCCGCATCGCTAATGACGTCAAATTCCATTGCTTCGGCGACAAGATTGCCTTTGTTTTATATATTGAGCGCAATCATCCCAAAGACATTTCGCAGAACCGCTATTACTATCTGACCGAAGATTGGCAATTGCTAGGCATTCGCACCAATAGCCGGCTTTATCCTGAAAAGCGGGTGCCTCCAAAGCCGGACTGCTTTGCCGAATTGCGCGATATTGCCCGAGATGTCGGACGCCGCATGAACATGTTCATGCGCATCGATCTTTATGCCACCACTCGGGGCCCGGTGTTCGGTGAATTCACTCCCTGTCCCACCGGCGGTATGAACTATACGGCCAAGGCAGAGGAGTGGTTGGGCGGGATGTGGAAGGGGCTCGAAGGCTGCGATGACGTGCACGGCGGCTCACAGCAGAAGCCATCCCGGCGATCGGCGCTTTGATGAGGAAAGCCGTTGCTCAGGCCCGGTGGGCCCCCTTCGCCAGATCGGCCACGAAAGACAACACCTGCTCCACAGGTTTGCCCGCTCCGATCTCTTTCACAATGGCGGACCCCACGACGCTGCCATCGGCCACCCGGGCAATCGCCTCCGCCGCCTCGGGTGTGTTGATCCCAAAACCGACGATCACGGGCAGGTCCGTCGCCGCCTTGATCCGCGCCACTTCCGGCCCGACGTCCGTCGCAGTCGCCGCAGCAGCGCCGGTGATGCCGGTGATCGAGACATAGTAGACAAACCCCGACGTATTCTGCAGCACCTTGGGCAAACGCGCATTATCGGTTGTCGGGGTGGCAAGGCGGATAAAGTTCAGCCCCGCCGCCTGCGCAGGCAAACATAGCTCATCGTCCTCTTCGGGCGGCAGGTCCACTACGATCAGCCCATCTACCCCCGCCGCGACCGCATCGCGAAGAAACGCATCCACGCCGTGGGAATAGATCGGATTATAATAGCCCATCAGCACGATAGGCGTATCCGCGTCCCCCTTACGGAATTCCGTCACCATGGCCAGCGTCTTGTTCAGCGTCTGCCCGCCCTCCAGCGCGCGCTGACCGGCGAGCTGAATCGTCGGGCCATCCGCCATCGGATCGGTGAACGGCACACCCAGTTCGATGATGTCGACGCCCGCCGCCGGCATCCCCTTCATCACCGCAAGCGAAGTCGCAAGATCGGGATCGCCCGCCATGATATAGGCGACGAAGGCCTTTTCCCCCTCGTTGCGAAGCTTGGCAAAGCGGCGGTCGATGCGTGTCATTTGGGCGGTCACTCCTTGAGTGCGCCCGGTTTGCCGGTTCCCAACGCCGAAATCAATGGGCCGAAGCGGCCTTAGTTCATCGGCTTCTGCGGGCCAGAGATCATCCAATGGGTTCCGAACCTGTCTTTCAGCATCCCGAACCCCTCGGACCAGAAGGTGGCGGCAAAAGGCATTACAGGCTCTCCACCCTGGACCAGTCGGTCGTAGATCGACCTGGCCCTGGCCACATCCTCGGTTCCCCAGGAAACCGAGACGGCCTGCTGCGGCTCTCCTTTCATGCCCGGTGGAAAGTCCGACGCCATGAGGACCGAGCCATCAACGGTGATCGAGCCGTGCATCACCGCCTTCGATCCCTTGATCTCGGGCGGGGCATCGGGCGCCTCGGCATAGGTCATCGCGAAATGCTCTGATGCTCCGAAAACCTCGGCATAGAACTTCAGTGCCTCGGCACAATTGCCCTGAAAATGGATGTAGGGGGCAAAGGACATGGGTTTCCTCCCGGTTGAACCGTGTCGGCACATAGCACTGCCGGGCAGGAAACCAAGACTTAGCTTGCGCAAGGGCGGCCGCCTGCCTAGAAGCGGCGCGACCGTCGAAAGGGATATGGGCCATGGGCTTCAAGATGGGAATCGTGGGGTTGCCGAACGTGGGCAAGTCCACCCTTTTCAATGCGCTGACGCGGACCGCTGCGGCGCAGGCTGCAAACTTTCCCTTCTGCACGATCGAGCCGAACGTAGGCGAGGTCGCCGTGCCGGACGCGCGGCTGGAAAAGCTGGCGGATATCGCCCAGTCGAAGCAGATCATTCCCACGCGGATAACTTTTGTGGACATCGCCGGGCTGGTGCGAGGTGCATCCAAGGGTGAGGGTCTGGGCAACCAGTTCCTGGCGAACATCCGGGAATGCGATGCCATCGCCCATGTGCTGCGTTGCTTCGAAGATGGGGACATCACCCATGTCGAGGGTCGGATCGACCCGGTGGCAGATGCCGAGACGATCGAGACCGAGCTGATGCTGGCCGACCTCGAGTCGATCGAGCGGCGGCGGGCGAACCTGGCCCGCAAGCTGAAGGGGAACGACAAGGAAGCGGCGGATCAGGACCGGCTGCTGGCGCTAGCTCAGGCGGCGCTGGAGGATGGGAAGCCTGCCCGCACGGTGAAGGTGTCGGAAGATGACCTGCGGGCCTGGCGGCTTTTGCAACTGTTGACGGCGAAGCCGGTTCTTTATGTCTGCAACGTCGAGGAGGCCTCGGCGGCGGAGGGGAACGGCGAATCCGCCCGCGTGGCCGAGATGGCGGCCAAGCAGGGCGCGGCGTCGGTCGTGATCTCGGCCCGGATCGAGGAAGAGATCAGCCAGCTTCCAGAGGATGAGGCCACCATGTTCCTGGAGGAGATGGGCCTGCATGAGGCGGGGCTGGACCGGTTGATCCGGGCGGGATACGCGCTGCTCGGCCTGCAGACCTATTTCACGGTCGGGCCGAAAGAGGCGCGGGCCTGGACGATCACGAAGGGGACGCTGGCGCCGCAGGCGGCGGGAGTGATCCACGGGGATTTCGAGAAAGGGTTCATCCGGGCCGAGACGATCGCCTACGACGATTATATCGCTGGCAAGGGTGAGAGCGGGGCGAAAGAAGCGGGCAAGTTCAGGGTCGAGGGCAAGACCTATGAGGTCAAGGACGGGGATGTGCTGCATTTCCTTTTCAGCGGCTGAGCGACGATTGATCTTGGCCTGCGCGATTGGTAATAAAATCTGACCAACCGCGAGGAGCACCGCCCATGCCCGTGATCACCAGCATCGAAGACCTGCGACAGATGCACCGGCGACGGGCGCCGAAGATGTTCTTCGATTACTGCGAAAGCGGCAGCTACACCGAACAGACCTTCCGCGAGAACTCGACCGATTTCAGCCAGATCAGGCTGCGCCAGAAGGTGGCGGTCGACATGACGGGGCGCACGACCGCCTCGACCATGATCGGCGAGCCTGTCGCCATGCCGGTTGCACTAGCGCCCGTGGGCATGACGGGGATGCAATGTGCCGATGGTGAGATAAAGGCGGCCAGAGCGGCGGAGAAGTTCGGCGTGCCGTTCACCCTGTCCACCATGTCGATCTGTTCCATCGAGGACGTGGCCGAACATACGACCAAGCCCTTCTGGTACCAGCTTTACGTGATGCGCGACGAGGAGTTCGTGGCCGGTGCGATCGAGCGGGCGAAAAAGGCCAAGGTCTCGGCCCTTGTCCTCACGCTGGACCTGCAGATCCTTGGACAGCGGCACAAGGACATCAAGAACGACCTGACCGCGCCGCCGAGGCTGACGGTCAAGAACCTGTTGAATCTTGCGACCAAACCGCATTGGGGGTTGGGCATGTTGGGCACCCAGCGCCGCACCTTCCGAAATATCGTCGGTCACGCCAAGGGGGTGGGCGATCTGAGGTCGCTGATGAGCTGGACCAAGGAGCAGTTCGACCCGCAGCTCGACTGGAACAAGGTCCGCAAGATCAAGGATATCTGGGGCGGCAAGCTGATCCTGAAGGGTATTCTGGACGTTGAAGACGCGCAGCGTGCGGCCGATTTCGGCGCGGACGGGATCATCGTGTCGAACCACGGCGGGCGGCAGTTGGACGGGGCGCTGTCGTCGATCCGCATGCTGCCGTCGATTGCACGGGCGGTGGGCGACAAGACAGAGGTTTTCATGGATGGCGGAATACGCTCGGGTCAGGACGTGCTGAAGGCACTGGCGATGGGGGCCAAGGGGACCTTCATCGGTCGGAGCTATATCTACGGGCTGGGCGCCATGGGCGAGGCCGGGGTGACGACGGCGCTGGAGGTGATCCAGAAGGAGATGGACATCACCATGGCGCTGCTGGGCGAGCAGGACGTGAACAAGATCGGGCGGCACAACGTGCTGGTGCCGAAAGGGTTCGAGGGCGAGTGGGTTTAGGGGCGCCGGAGGCCCCGTAAGGCGACGCTCCGGTGGAGCGTCGCAGGGGCCGATTGCCCGGAGGCGTGAGCCGGAGGGCAAGGGGTTCTCCGTTTGCGTAGACGCCTGTAAATCCGAACGCGGCTGCCTGGGCGGGCGCGGTAACGCGCCTGCCGAGGGCAGGCAGGCGCGGTCGGATTTGACGCGTGTCAAATCCGACAAAAGGCCCAAATGGCGTCACGCCGCCTGCATCCGTCCCCGGACATGCGCCATCAGCAGCGCCAGCAGCGGCACCGTCATCAGCATGACGGCAGCAAAGACGAAGGCCGCGCGCAGGCCGAAAGTGCCGGCGAGGAAGCCCAGCATCGGCGGGCCGAAGAAATAGCCGAAGTAGCCATACAGCGTCGCCCGTGCCACGGCGCGTGCCCGCGCGGCCGGGTCCGCGAGTCGGCCAACCAGCGAGAATGCGGTCGGCGCGATCACCGATGATCCTATCCCCATGACGATGAAGCCCGCATAGGCCATGGCCGGGCTGACGGCCAAGGCGGCGATCAGCGCGCCGCAGGCCGACACCGCCGCCCCCACGCGAAGCAACAGGAAGGGGCTGGTGCGCGAGGCGATCCCCTGCCCCGCCAGCCGGGCAAAGCCCATGGTCAGGGCCAGCGCCGCCGGGCCCATCGAGCCTTGGGCGGGCGAGCCGTTCAGCGTTTTCTCGATATGCAGCGCCGACCAGTTTTCGGCCGCGTTCTCGGTCAGGAAGGCGATCAGCACAATCGCGCCACCCACCACCGGGATCAGGCCCAGATGGCCTGCCGTGCCGTCCTTTGGCTTCAGAAGGCCACGGATGGTGCCATCTCGCTCAATAGCCATCAGGGCGAGGGCCAACGCCGCCAACCCGGTGGTCAAAAGCACATGATCCGGCCCCCAGCCCACGCTGCGCATCGCGCCGGTGCCAAGCGCAGCCCCGGCATAGCCAAAGGAATAGGCCGCGTGGCACAGGTTCATCAGGTGCAGGTTGCGCTCGCTCTCCAGCGTGGCGACGCGGGCGTTCATCAGCACATCGGTCAGGCCGGTAGCCGCCCCGCAGGCCATCATCGCAAAGGGGAAAATCCAGATCGCCTGCGCCTGACCCGGCAGGATAAACGCCGCCGCCATGGCAAGCGTCGCAATGGGCAAGGCATAGCGCCCAAGCCGCGCGCCGATGCCGGGCGCCAGCAACATACCCACCATGGCGGCGATGGGTGTGAACAGCAGAAGCATGCCCAGACGGGACTCATCGACGCCAAGCATATGCTTTATATCGGGAAGTGCCGCCGCATAGGCCCCCCAGCCCACGCCCATGGCGGCGAAGGCGGCAACCGCCGGGCGGGCGGTGCGAAGGGTGGCGAGGAATGACATCGGAGGCTCCGTCTCTGCCGCCGATCCCTAGCCTGACGGGCGGTTAGCGGCAAGTCAGGGCGCGACATACGACGTCGGGGGGTGGCCACGGAACTTGTCGCAAATCCGTTGTTTTACCGCTTTTCATGCGGGCGAATCCCCGCTATAGCCCCCCGGTCGCGCCGCGCACCCTTGGAGGGCGGCGGACTTGAACCAATGGAGAAGAACTATGGCTGGTGAAATCCCTGATTTCCACGCCGTGGTACGGACGGGGACAGGCAAGGGGGCCGCTCGTCAAGCTCGTCGTGAGGGCAACGTACCCGGTATCGTTTATGGCGACCACAAAGAACCGCTCGCCATCAACATCAACTACAACACGCTTCTGAAGCGTCTGAAGCAGGGCCGGTTCCTGTCGACGCTGTTCAACCTCAAGGTCGAAGGCCAAGAGGATGTGCGCGTGATCTGCCGCGGCGTGCAGCGCGACGTCGTGCGCGACCTGCCGACCCACGTCGACTTCATGCGTCTGCGCCAGACGAGCCGCGTGAACCTGTTCATCCACGTGACCTTCATCAACCACGAGGCCTCGCCGGGCCTGAAGCGCGGTGGCGCTCTGGTTGTGGTGCGTCCCGAGGTGGAACTGGAAGTGACCGCGGGCGATATCCCCGATCACCTGACCGTGGACCTGACCGGCAAGAACATCGGCGATGTGATCCACATCAACGACATCGAACTGCCGAAAGGCGCGGTGCCGACGATCGACCGCAACTTCGTCATCGCGAACATCTCGGCCCCGTCGGGCCTGCGTTCGGAAGATAACGAAGCGGCGGCTGCCGAAGAATAATCCGGGCTGCTTTCTCGGGAAACGAACGGCGGCGGGGCAACCTACCGCCGTTTCGCTTTTCAGGCGCCGATGTGCTGGATCGAGGTGAAGGCCTCAAGCTCCGGGTGGCTGAGGTAGATGCCGGAGTGGCCGCCGGCACCGCGATGGGCCGCGCGGAAGGCCTCTGACCTTGTCCAGTTGGTGAAGGCTTCCTCACTGCCCCACAGGGTATGCGAGGCGTAGAGGCGATGATCCTCTTTCAGCGAGCCCTTCATCAGGTGGAACGAGACGAAGCCCGGAACGGCGGTCAGCTGGCTGTCGCGGCTTTTCCAGACCTCCTCGAAGGCCGCCTCCTGATCCGGTTTCACCTTGAAGCGGTTCATGGTCAGATACATCGGCACATCCTTTTGATCGACAGTTCGGCGTCAAGGCTGGACCGCCCGCCGCGTGAGCGCAAGGTTGCCAGCGCCACCTCTCCGCTTTAGAGGATGCTTCAGCGCAGACATCGGAGCATCGGATGAAACTGTTCGTGGGCCTTGGCAATCCCGGTGCGCAATATGCGTGCCATCGCCACAACATCGGCTTCATGGCGATGGATCGGATCGCGGCGGACCACGGGTTTTCTCCCTGGCGGAGCCGCTTTCAGGGGATGGTAAGCGAGGGCGTTCTGGGGGGCGAGAAGGTCATCCTGCTGAAGCCCGCGACCTTCATGAACCTGTCGGGCCAGTCGGTGGGCGAGGCGATGCGGTTCTTCAAGCTGACGCCAGAAGACGTGACCGTATTTCATGACGAGATCGACCTTGCGCCCGCAAAGCTTCGGCTGAAGCAGGGAGGCGGACATGCGGGGCATAATGGCTTGCGGTCGATGCACGCGCATGTGGGCGATGCCTATCACCGCGTGCGGATGGGCGTGGGACATCCGGGGCACAAGGATGCGGTGCCGGTCTATGTGCTGCACGATTTCTCCAAGGCCGATCGCGAGTGGCTGGAGAATATGCTGGACGGCATTTCGGACGGTGCGGCGGCTCTGGCGGCGGGCGACGGGGCGCGGTTCATGAACGCGGTCGCGTTGCGGGTCTCACCGCCCCGATCCTCGACCGGGAAGCAGGCACCCGAGGCTGCGGCATCGAAGCCGAAATCCACGCCGGAGACGGCCGCGCCAAAACCGGAAGCCGAGCCCGAAGCGGATACCCGCAGCGCCCTGCGACGTTTGGCCGACCGTTTTCGCTAAACCAGACGGTTGACGGAGCAGAGCAGACCAACGCAGTGTCCGCGGCATCCGAACAGAAGGGGCCGACGTGAAGCTACCAGCCTATGACAAGCTGCCGCCCTGGGCCTCGATCGTTCCCGTCGTGGCGGCTGCCGCGCTTGGGTTGCACTATGCCGGCGTTCTGCCAGCCAATTCCACGACCTTCTTCATCGCGGCGGCGCTGTTGTTGGGCGGCGCGGTCTTTTCCGCCGTCCATCACGCCGAGATTCTGGCCCTGAAGGTGGGGGAGCCTTTCGGCTCGATCCTCCTGGCCATCGCAGTGACGATCATCGAGGTGTCGCTGATCATCTCGGTCCTTTTCTCGAACACGCCGGGCAGCGAGGTGATCGCACGGGATACCGTCTATGCGACAGTGATGATCGTGTTGAACGGGGTCGTCGGTATGTGCCTTGTGCTGGGGGCGATCAAGCACCGCGAGCAGTCTTTTCGCATCGAGGGCGCCTCTGCCATTCTTTCCGTGCTGGGCACGCTGGCGGCCTTTACGCTGGTACTGCCGAACTTCACGCTGGCCGTGCACGGCCCGGTCTATGCGCCAAAGCAGCTGCTTGTCGTGGGGCTGGTGTCGCTGACGCTGTATTTCGTCTTTGTCTTCGTTCAGACCATCCGACATCGCGAGTATTTTCTGGATGCGTCCCCAGCCTCTGAAGGTTCGCGCCCACATCAGGTTCACACCCCCTCGAGCCGCACCGCAGCGGCGAGCCTTTTGCTGTTGTTCGTCGCTTTGGCGTCCGTGGTCCTGCTAGCGGAACTGCTGTCCGAACCGCTGGACCAGCTTGTTGCCGCAAGTGGCCTGCCGCACGCGGTCGTGGGCGTGGTTATCGCCACTGTCGTACTTTTGCCCGAGGGAACAGCGGCGCTGAAAGCGGCGCTGGCCAACCGGCTGCAAAGCAGCGTCAACCTTGCGCTCGGTTCGGCGGTGGCCAGTATCGGACTGACGATCCCGACGGTAGCCATGGTTTCGCTTTTCCTGAACCAGCCTTTGGTGCTGGGTTTGGATGCCGAGGATATGACCCTGCTGATCGTCACGCTATTTGCCTCGATTCTGACATTGGGCACCACGGGGCGGACGACGGTGTTGCAGGGCGCAGTGCATCTGGTGATCTTTGCCGTCTTCCTGCTGCTGTCCGCGATCCCCTGACGACCTTGTGGGTTGTCGTGAGGGTTCAAGGCCATAAATCTGGATCAGGCCGAGCGGAGGGATTTCATGCGCGACGAGTCGGTGAACGTGCTGGGGGGGGTGCTGGAAGATTGCTCACGCGATCCGGTGACGGGGTTCTTTCGCAACGGCTGCTGCGATACCGGCCCGCAGGATCGGGGGCTGCATACCGTCTGCGCGCTTATGACGGATGAGTTTCTGGCGCTGTCGAAATACCTTGGCAACGATCTGTCGACGCCCCGGCCCGAATTCAACTTTGCCGGTCTGAAGGCGGGAGACCAGTGGTGCCTGTGCGCCGCGCGGTTCCTGCAGGCGCATGACGAAGGTGCAGCACCGCTGGTCAAACTGGCCGGAACCCATATCCGCACGCTGGAAATCGTGCCGCTGGATATTTTGCGCGATTACGCGATCGACGGCTGACCCCTGAAACGGTAACGACCGCCCAGGGGGATGGACGGCCGTTCCGGGTAGTTCTGGTAGTCCGATCAGGCCGCGACGGCCTTGCGACGACGCATTCCCAGCGCACCCAGACCGGCGATAGCGCCAGCCATCAGCGGCAGAGCCGCCGGAAGCGGAACCGGAGCGACCTCGAGATCGACATTGTTCACGCCCCAGGATTCGTCGCCGATGCCCTGGTCATGGTTGCCGCCATTGCTGGGGCCGGGCGAGGTGAAGCTGAAGGTGAAGGTGTTCAGGCCCGCCAGCAGATCGACCAGACCCGACACCAGAACCTTACCGCCCTGACCATAGCCGAAATAGAAGCTCTCGTAGGTGAAGCCTGCGTTGTCGAGGATTTGCTCGTCGCCGCCACCGCCGAGGTTGAATATCCCCGAGAACAGCGTCGTGCCGTTCAGCGCAACGGTATAGATGTCGTCATAGCTGTTGGTGCCATCGACGGTGCGCGCACCGAACAGTTCGAACGACAGCGCGCCCTTGCCGGCCTGAGCCGCATCGTAATCGACAGTAAAGCTGCCGACACCGCGATACATGCCTGCACCATTGGTGTAGCCGTCGTTATGAATGACAGCCGCGTTTGCCACGCCGCCAATGGCGAAGAAGGCCGCAGCCGTCGCATATTTTAGAAAATTCTTCTGCATTTGAAATCTCCTTGGCAGACGTTCCTTAGAGCGCGGAGATCGCCTGCCGCCATGTCGGAACTGTGGCAAAACCATGCCACGTTGTGGCGAGAGCGGGGTGTTTTCAGACGACAGGGATAGGCTTGCGCGCGCCGCTCACCGCAGGGTTGAAATCCGCTGTGGCGAAGGCTCTGAGGCGACCCAGACTCGTGGCGTTTCCGCCATAAGATCTTCGATGAAAAGGCTGAGCAGCTGCGGGCGCCCGGTTACTCCGGCCTTGCGATAAATCGCGTTGGTCTGGGCCTTTACCGTGCCTTCGGAGGTGTTGCGAAGGCGCGCGATCTCGGCCGTCGACATGCCCTTTATGGCGAACAGAGCCACGTCCCGCTCGGCAGGCGTCAGCGCCCAGGCAGCAAAGCGTTCATCCAAGAGTTCCATGAAGGCGCCGGAAGCGCGACGCAGGCTTTCCTCGGCCCGGCGCTGGTCTAATATGGCGCGGCGCAGGGCCAGTGCCCCCAGCAGCAATCCAAGGATAAGGCCAAGCGCCGCACCTATCTCGATCAGCTCTCGGCTGCGCCAGCTGATCGGATGTGCGCGGATGCCCAGCAGGGACGACAGTATATCGGCAACGAAGACATAGGCGCAGACCGCCTGCACCGCCAAGATCAGCGCAACGATGCCCCAGCGCGTCATCGGCGGCACACAGACCCGATGCAGAGGTCAGTCATCGCTGCCGCCCCCATGGCCGCTGCCGCTGTCGCCCCCACCGTCGCCGCGATTTCCGCTGTCGCCCCCGCCGTGCCCAGACCCACCACCGTCCGAGCCGCTATCATTACTGGCACCGGAATTGCCGGAACCGTTGTTGCCACCCGAGCCGCCGTCGCTTCCGCTGTCAGAATTGTCGTCAGCTCCCTCGCCTCTTCCACCGGAGACTGTCTCGCGAAGCAGCTGGCGTTCAGAGAAGTTTCCGGCGCTCGGCTGCCACAGATCGCGCAGGATCTCTCCGGTAGTCGGGTTGACGATGATCTCGCGCGCGCCTTCGGCATTTTCGGCAAGGATGCGCGACCGGCCCAGCCATGTACGTTGCACCTCGATCTGCTGGAAGCCCTGCTGGCGAAGCTGGCGCGTGATGTCGGCGACGAAATCCTGCGCATGGGCGGGAAGCGCCATGACGGCCAACGCCAGGACCAGGATCATCCGATGTGCCATCTCCCGGCCTTTCCAGTGCTGTGAAAGCACCATCAGTATCGGGCGGCCCCGGGCCGCTGACAAGGCGGCCCGAAGCGGTGGGGTTGGATCAGTTGTCATCCCCTCCGCGCCCGCGACCGCCGTGATCGTCACCGCTGTCGTGGCTGGCGCCATCGTCCGAGCCGTCGCCCCGACCGCCCTGATCGTCGCCAGAGTCATGATTGGCGCCGTCGTCCGCGCCTCTGCCACCACCGCGACGTCCGTTGTCGTCGCCCGCCGTGTCATTTCGTTCGGCGATGTCGCGCGCGCTATCCTGGCCAGATATATGCTCGACACCGAAATGCGTACCATCATCCTCGACCAGCGTGCCCGACTGCCGTGCCAATGTCGCATTGGCACTGACAGTCAGAAGGAAAACACCAAGACCGAAAGCGACGATATCGGGAAGGGAATGTTTCATCTGATTTGCCTTTCATGACACCGCAAATGCGCGGTCCCTCAAGGCAGCAGCAAAGGATGGGCCGAAGCCATTGCCCCACGGTTTAGAAGCGCCCGCATAAACCTTTGTGCCTGCGCCATAAACCTCAGTTTATGCGGCTTTTTCAGATCTTCATGTCAAAGCCAAGGTGCTTGGCCACAGTGAAGATGTCTTTGTCGCCGCGCCCGCACAGGTTCATGATTATCAGGTGATCTCTGGGCAGGCCGGGGGCGATCTTCATCACATGGGCCAGCGCGTGACTGGGCTCCAGCGCGGGGATGATCCCTTCCTGCTGGCAGCACAGCTGGAAGGCTTCGAGCGCCTCTTTGTCGGTGATTGAGACGTATTCGGCGCGGCCCACGTCGTGCAGCCAGGAATGCTCTGGCCCGATGCCGGGATAGTCGAGACCGGCAGAGATCGAATACCCCTCAAGGATCTGGCCGTCCGCGTCTTGCAGCAGATAGGTGCGGTTGCCATGCAGCACGCCGGGGCGGCCGCCGGTGAGGGATGCGCAATGCTCCATCCGGTCGTCCACGCCCCTGCCACCGGCCTCGACCCCGATGATGCGCACCGACTTGTCGTCGAGGAAGGGGAAGAACAGACCCATGGCGTTCGACCCGCCGCCGATGGCGGCGATGATCGTGTCGGGCAGGCGGCCTTCGCGCTCGAAGATCTGCTCCTTAGCCTCTTTGCCGATGATCGACTGGAAGTCACGGACCATGGCCGGATAGGGGTGCGGGCCAGCGACGGTGCCGATGCAATAGAAGGTGTCGCGGACGTTGGTGACCCAGTCGCGCAGCGCGTCGTTCATCGCATCCTTCAGCGTCCCGCGACCGGAGGTTACGGGGATGACCTCGGCACCCAGAAGGCGCATACGAAACACGTTCGGGGCCTGACGCTCGACATCATGCGCGCCCATATAGACCACGCATTTCAGCCCGAACTTGGCGCAGACGGTGGCCGTCGCCACGCCGTGCTGGCCCGCGCCGGTCTCGGCGATGATCCGGGTCTTGCCCATGCGACGGGCAAGGATGATCTGGCCCAGCACGTTGTTGATCTTATGCGCGCCGGTGTGGTTCAGCTCGTCGCGCTTCATGTAGATTTTGGCGCCGCCAAGATGCGTCGTCAGCCGCTCGGCGTAATAGAGCGGTGAGGGGCGGCCCACGTAGTTCTTCCACAGATCGTCCATCTCGGCCCAGAAGCTCGGGTCGGTCTTGGCGAATTCGTAACGCGCCTCAAGCTCCAGGATCAGCGGCATCAGGGTTTCAGAGACGAAACGCCCGCCGAATTGCCCGAAACGGCCCTGTTCATCGGGGCCGGTCTTGTAGCTGTTGATCAGGTCTTCGGGCATGTCGTCCTCCGTCGGCGTCTGACCGGATGTAGCGCCGCTTAACGGCGGGGTAAAGCGCGGCCTTGCCGACCGGGCTGGCGCATTCAGAGGTCGGGAGTGATCGGCGCGGGCAGGGTCATGCACTGAGCGTTCGGGTAACTTGGTTAAGAAACCGTATCCAACTGCGCCGCCGCCACGAACTCGGCAATCTTCCCATGGTCCTTCGCACCCGGCGCGCTTTCCACGCCGGAGGAGACGTCGACCTGTCGCGCGCCGGTCAGGCGGATGGCTTCGGCAACGTTGGCTGCGGTCAGTCCTCCTGCGAGCATCCATGGGCGCAGCCAGCGCCGCCCGGCGATCAGGCGCCAGTCGAAGGTCAGGCCATTGCCACCCGGCAGCACGGCGTCCTTCGGTGGCTTTGCGTCGATCAGCAACTGATCGGCGACAGTGGAATAGTCCATGATGCGCGGCAGGTCGCCTTCATCCGCGACGCCAAGCGCCTTCATCACCGGCAGGCCGTAGCGGGCGCGGACTGCGGCCACCCTTTCTGGGGCTTCCTTCCCCTGTAGCTGGAGCATGTCCAGCGGCACAGCCTCGACGATGGCGTCCAGCGTCGCATCGTCCGCATCGACCACCAGCCCTACTTTCGCCAGCCCGACCGGCGCGCTCAGGGCGGCGACCCTGGCCACGTCCAGCGTCAGGTAGCGGGGTGACGGTGGGAAAAAGACAAAGCCGGCATAGACCGCCCCGGCCTTTGCCACGGCAGCCACATCGGCAGGCGTGCGCAGCCCGCAAATCTTTACACGGATATCTGGCATTCCGGTCAGGCCTTGCGGGTGTCGATAAGCGCCAGAACCTCATCCTGATGCTCGGGCTTGCCATCGCGCAGGCGATTCACCTCACGCTCCAGCCGGGCCACCTCGCGTGAGCGGTTGCTGGCGGCGCTACGATGCTTGGTCTCGCGCGCCCATTCCCAGAAGAAGCCGACCAGCAGGCCCGCTACGATGCCGCCGAACATGACGATGAACATCGGCACCTGCATCGACCAGGTGAAACCCGCAAAAAGCCCCATGTCGGCAGGCAGCGCGCGCACCGTCACCATGTCGCGGTTCGCAAGCGCCATCGTCAAAAGCGCAATGGCAATAAGCGCCAGCAAAAGATAGCGCAGGTAACGGAACATAGGTGGCCTCCCGGCCCTGAAGGTTACTTGCCGTTCAGACGGTCGCGCAGAAGCTTGCCGGTCTTGAAGAAGGGCACGTTCTTTTCCTCGACCTCGACCGACTCGCCCGTCCTTGGGTTGCGACCCAGTCTGGCATCTCTGGCCTTGACGGAAAAGGCGCCGAATCCGCGCAGCTCTACCCGGTCGCCCTTGGCCAGCGCCTCGATGATCTCTTCAAAGACCGTGTTCACGATCCGCTCGACATGACGCTGTGTCAGGTGCGGGTTCTCATCTGCGATCTTCTGGATCAGTTCCGAACGGATCATGCGGCATGTCCCCCCTGTGGTCGGTTATCCGGCAGCCCGCCACGCTGTTATTGTGCCGGCCAATATAAGACATGGAAACCTCCGCACACAAACGAAAATCAGCGAAACCAAGCGTGCTACTAAGCGGCAAGGCGGTTTGAGCGGGCTATCGCACATGGTTCAAGGCCCGGCAGCCTTCCGCCGCGTCAGTCAGCCATGCGGGCCGTCGTCATTCAGGCATGGCAGAGTCAGCAACGGGGGACTCAGCGCTGACGATGCAGACTCGGCCAAAAGAAAAGACCCCGCTTGTGGCGGGGCCTTTCCGGTACATTGGCGGATGGGATCAGCCGCGCTCTTTGAGCGCCGCGCCCAGGATGTCGCCCAGCGACGCGCCCGAATCGGACGAGCCATACTGTTCGACGGCCTCTTTCTCTTCCGCGATCTCGCGCGCCTTGATCGACAGGCCCAGACGACGGGTCTTGGGGTCGATGTTGGTCACGCGCACGTCGATGTGGTCGCCGATCTGGAAGCGCTCGGGGCGCTGTTCCGAACGGTCACGCGACAGGTCCGAGCGGCGGATGAACGACTTGGCGCCGTTGTATTCCACCTCGACCCCGCCATCCTCGATCGCCGTCACGGTGACGGTGACGATCGAGCCGCGCTTCACGCCATCAACCGCATCGGTGAAGCTGTCGTCGCCGAGAGCTTTAACCGAAAGCGAGATGCGCTCTTTCTCGACGTCCACTTCGGTGACGGCGGCCTTGACCGTGTCGCCTTTGCGGTAGTTCTGGATCGCATCCTCGCCGCGCTGATCCCAGCTGAGGTCGGACAGGTGCACCATGCCGTCGATATCGTTGTCGAGGCCAACGAACAGACCGAATTCGGTGATGTTCTTGACTTCGCCTTCGATGGTCGAGCCAACCGGATGGGTTTCCGCAAAGACTTCCCACGGGTTGCGCTGAGTCTGCTTGAGGCCAAGCGAGACGCGACGTTTGGCCGAGTCGATCTCCAGCACCATGACGTCCACTTCTTGCGAGGTGGAGACGATCTTGCCGGGGTGGACGTTCTTCTTGGTCCAGCTCATTTCCGAGACGTGGACCAGGCCTTCGACGCCCGCTTCCAGTTCGACGAACGCACCGTAGTCGGTGATGTTGGTCACGCGGCCCTTGTGGACCGAACCCAGCGGATAGGCTTTTTCCACGGCATCCCACGGGTCGGCCTGAAGCTGCTTCATGCCGAGGCTGATGCGGTGGGTTTCCTTGTTGATCTTGATGACCTGAACTTTCAGGGTCTCGCCGATCGACAGGATTTCCGACGGGTGGTTCACACGGCGCCATGCCATGTCGGTGACGTGCAGCAGGCCGTCAACGCCGCCCAGGTCAACGAAGGCACCGTATTCGGTGATGTTCTTGACCACGCCATCGACGATCTGACCTTCGGTCAGGTTCGAGATGACCTCGGCGCGCTGTTCGGCGCGGCTTTCTTCCAGGATCGCGCGGCGCGAGACAACGATGTTGCCGCGGCGACGGTCCATTTTCAGGATCTGGAAGGGCTGCTTCATGCCCATCAGCGGACCGGCGTCGCGCACGGGGCGGACGTCAACCTGCGAGCCGGGCAGGAAGGCCACGGCACCGCCCAGATCGACGGTGAAGCCACCCTTGACGCGGCCGAAGATCGCGCCGTCGACGCGGGTCTCGTTCGCATAGGCCTTTTCCAGACGGTCCCAGGCCTCTTCGCGCTTGGCCTTGTCGCGGCTGATGACCGCTTCGCCACGCGCGTTCTCGACGCGGTCAAGGTAAACCTCGACCTCGTCACCCACCGCGATGTCCGCGGTGCCGCCGATATCGGCAAATTCTTTCAGATCAACGCGGCCTTCCATCTTGTAGCCGACGTCGATGATGGCTTGGCCCGCCTCGATGGCGATGACCTTGCCCTTCACCACCGAACCTTCTTCGGGGGTGTCGATCTCGAGGCTCTCTTTCAGGAGGGCTTCGAATTCTTCCATGGTTGCTTTAGCGCACATACGTAGAGTTTTCCTTTTTCGCGTTTTTCACTGGCCATGCGGTTGGCTCCGCCGGTCTTTGTCTGGCTTTGGCACCGGGTATCTTGAAAACAACAAGGGCCGGAGCATTCCCGACCCTCTCGTTCCTCAAGCGATCCCGGCTCTTTCGGCCTGTTCGACGTGGGCGCGTATAGGCCGATTGCCCAGTAAAGGCAAGCGCGCCTTCAAGGATCACGGCATGAGCTGTCCGCCGTTCACCTCGATCACCTGACCGATGATGTAGGGAGCGAGCGCGGCAGACGCAAGAAACAGGTAGGCGCCGACGCAATCCTCAGCCAGGCCCAGGCGGCCCTGCGGCACGGTGGCCAGCATCGCGGCCATCTGCGCCTCGGTCGAATAGCGTTCGTGGAAGGGCGTGGCGATGACGCCGGGTGCCACCGCATTCACCCGGATGCCGAAGGGGATCAGCTCTTTCGCCATGCCGCGCGTGACGTTGCTGACGAAGGCCTTGCTCGACCCGTACATGCCCGCGCCATTGCCTGCGCCGTTCCGCGCGGCAATCGAGGTGGTGTTGATGATGAAGCCGCCACCCGCCGTCTTCAGATGCGGGATCGCGGCCTGGCTCGCCACGATGACCGAACGGGCGTTCAGGTCCATGATTTCGTCATAGTCGGTCTCGCTGACCTCAGAATAGGCGATGCGCCGCACCATGCCGCCCGCGTTGTTGATCAGCCCGTCCAGCCGCCCGAAGGCGCGGATGGCCTGATCCACCGCGTCGCGCGCGCCTGCTCCAGTCGAGACGTCAGAGCGGATCAGTTCAACCTTTCCACCCGCCCCATAAATCTCGGCGGCCAGCGCCTCTGCCGCCTCAACACTCGCGTTGTAATGTAGGCCGACCTGCGCCCCTTGCGCGGCAAAGGCACGCGCCAAGGCGGCACCGATACCGGTCGAGGCGCCGGTGATCAGCACTGCCTTGCCGTCGAGATCGGGGATGCGCAGCGATGTCATGATGCGTTCCTTTGCAGGGCTTGGGTGACGTGGCCGAGGGCAAGGCGGATCGCCTCTTCGGCGGAGATATCCGAGGTATCGAGGACGATCGCATCCTCCGCCGGGCGCAGCGGCGCGGCGGAACGCCCGGCATCGCGGGCGTCGCGGGCGCGCAGATCGGCCAGCATCTGTTCGAATGACAGCGGACCCGCCTCGCCGCCGAGTTCCAGCCAGCGACGACGGGCGCGAACCTCGTCACTGGCGGTGACGTATAGCTTTACCTCGGCCTCGGGGCAGATAACGGTTCCGATGTCGCGCCCGTCGAGCACTGCACCACCCTCGGCCCGGGCAAACCGGCGCTGGAATTCGACCAGCGCCGCGCGAACCTCGGGGATGGCCGCTACCCGACTGGCCGCCTGCCCGGCCTCGGCGGTGCGAAGGTCACTGCGCGCAAGATCGGTCTCGCTCAGCGTATTGGCAGCCCGCACCGGATCGCCGCCTTTCGCCCCAACAGCGCGGTACAGCAGCCCGGTGTCGAGAAATCCAAAGCCGAAATGCCCCGCCACCGCACGCGCGATCGTCCCCTTGCCCGCCGCTGCGGGGCCGTCGATGGCCACGGTAAAGATCATGCCGCCCCTCGCGCTTGCGTGACGCGACGTTGTTGCCCAAGGATGACCGCCTGTCAAACCGCGAGGCAAAGATGATCACTGGAGCGCCCCCAAAGGTCTGGGCCATGGGCATGCCCGAGTTCCTGATTACGGACCTTGAGCGAAGCCTCGCCTTCTGGCGCGACGTCCTTGGCTTTCGCATCGCCTACAGCAGGCCCGAGCAGCAGTTCGTCTATCTGGAACATCCCGACGGCGCGCAGATGATGATGTATCCGCGCGACGGCTATTGGGAGGTCGGACCGATGGAACAGCCCTTTGGCCGGGGTGTGGTGTTTCAGGTCTATGTCACGGACGTCGACGCCCACGCCCGCGCGGTCAGTGCCGCCGGTCTACCGTTCTATGTCGAGATGCGCGAACGCTGGCGGCACTGGGGTGACCGGCAAGGCGGCCAGCGCGAGTTCCTCGTCCAGGACCCCGATGGCTACCTCGTCATGGTCGCGCAGAGGATTGGCGAGCGGCCGCTGCCCTGATCTTCTTCTCTTCAAAAATATCCCGGGGGTGAGCGCTGAAGGCGCGAGGGGGCAGCGCCCCCTGCCCCGTCTTCAGGCGCGCGCCAGTTCGGCGCCCAGCCCCTTCATCAGCCCCTCGAAAATCGGGAAGCTGGTCAGGATGGGTGACGCATCATCGACACCGACCGCCTGTTTCGCAGCCAGACCGCAGATCAGAAAGCTCATGGCGATGCGGTGATCCAGATGGGTCGCCGCAGTGGCGCAGCCCGGAACGCCGCCCGCGCCAAGACCGTGGACGATCAGCGTATCCTCGTCTTCCTCGACCTTGACGCCGCATGCCTCCAGCCCGCGCGCCATGGCGTCGATCCGGTCGCTTTCCTTGACACGCAGCTCTTTCACGCCGCGCATGACGGTGCGGCCCTCGGCGAAAGAGGCGACGACGGACAGGATCGGATATTCGTCGATCATCGAGGGCGCGCGCTCGGGCGGAACCTCAATGCCCTTCAGGTTGCTGAACTTCACACGCAGGTCGGCAACCGGCTCTCCACCCTCTTCGCGCGGGTTCTGGAATTCGATCTGGGCCCCCATCTCGACCAGCGTGATATAAAGACCATTGCGGGTCGGGTTCTGGCTGACGCCGGGGACGAGGATGTCGGACCCCTCGACGATCAGCGCGGCGCAGACCGGGAAGGCAGCCGAGGACGGATCGCGGGGCACGGCGACGGTCTGGGGCCGGAGTTCCGGCTGGCCGGTCAGGGTGATGACCTGGCCTTGCGACGTGCGCTCGACGGCGACATTGGCGCCAAAGCCGCGCAGCATCCGTTCGGAATGGTCGCGCGTGGGTTCTTTCTCGATGACGACGGTCTGGCCGGGCGCGTTCAAACCGGCCAGCAGCACCGCCGATTTCACCTGAGCGGAGGCGACAGGCAGCGCATAGCGGACCGGCACGGGGTTTGCAGCGCCGACGACGGTCATGGGCAGACGCCCACCGGCGCGACCGTAGGATTTGGTGCCGAACAGCGACAACGGATCGGTCACCCGGCCCATCGGGCGTTTGCGAAGCGAGGCATCGCCGGTGAAGGTCGCGGTGATGGGGGTCGTGGCCATCGTCCCCATGATCAGGCGCACGCCGGTGCCCGAGTTGCCGCAGTCGATCACGTCGGAGGGTTCGGAGAAACCACCCACGCCCACGCCATGCACCGACCAGCTGCCGGGGCCATGCTGCGTGACCTCGGCCCCGAAGGCGCGCATCGCCTTGGCGGTGTCGAGCACGTCCTGGCCTTCCAGAAGGCCGGTGATCTGCGTCTTGCCCACGGCCATCGCCCCGAAGATCAGCGCGCGGTGGCTGATCGACTTGTCACCCGGCACTTCGGCCGTCCCGCGCAGGGGGCCAGACTTGCGGGCGGTCATGGGTTGGGCGGTGCCGTGGCCGGACATATGAAACCTCTAGCGGTGATGCGCGGGGCGAGGCTTAGCGAAAGGCGGATGGGGCGTCCAGCGGATTGCGGGAGGGCTTAGATGCGCCGCCAGGTCAGGTAGTGCGGAACCCGGCCCTCGCGGAGCGCCTTTTGCTCGTAGCGGGTCGAAAGCCAGTCTTCCCAGGGGGCGCCCCCTTGCGCGACGAGTTCAAAACCCGCCTGCGGCACTTCTTCCAGCGCCTGTCGGACATAGTCGGGAATATCGGTCGAGATGCGGAACTCTGACCCCGGTTTCAGCACGCGCGCCAGCGGCAGGAGGTGATCCTGCGTCACGAAGCGGCGGCGGTGGTGGCGGCGTTTCGGCCAGGGGTCGGGATAGTTGAGGAAGGCTTTTGAGATGCTTTGAGCGGGCAAAACCTCAAAAAGATCCCTGACGTCGTCGGGGTAGAGGGCGAGGTTGGTCACGCCTGCCGCGCGGATCTTGCCCAAGAGCATGGCGACCCCGTTGATGAAGGGTTCGCAGCCGATGATCGCGACCGCTGGATAGCGGGCGGCCATGTGGACCAGATGCTCGCCACCGCCGAAGCCGACCTCCAGCCAGACCGGGAGATCTCCAAAGATCGATGTCAGATCAATGGGTTGCCGCTCCGGGTTTTCCGATCGCCGGATGCCGGGCGGGCAGAGGTCGCCCAGATCCTCGGCCAGGTAGGCCTTCTGGTTGGTCCGCAGCGTCTTGCCGAAGCGGCGGCCATAGAAGTTGCGCCATTCGGGGGCGGGATCGGTGGGTTCGGTCATGGGTCCGCGCCATAGCCTTGGGTTCCGGGGCCGTCAAGCCGGGGCTGGAAACGGTATGGGAACGGTATGGCCTTGGTATGTAGAGCGAAAGGCTAGGGCATTTCGGGTGCGAGCTTTGCCAGAAACGCCGGATCGGCCAGAAGCAGCTTCACCGCGCGGCGGGAGCGGAGGTGCAGGACGGGCCGCCTGCTCTGCCAGCGGGCGATGAAGTCCAGCGCGGCGACTCGGCCCTTCTTTTCGTAGTCCCAGACAAAGCCGGTCAGGAAGTCGAGGTCGAACCGCTCGGGGCAGCCCGGCGTCATATCGGGGCGGCTGCGGCCCCAATAGCGCAGGATACGCCGCAGGATCGACCAGATGCGAAGGTGGCGCGGCATGTCGAGGAAGATGATCAGGTCGGCGCGTTCTGCGCGGATGTCCATCGTCTCGCTGTTGTTGCCCTCGAAAACCCAGTCGTCGCGCATGGCGGCCTCAGTGGCGAGCGCGCGGGTTTCTGACCGGGGACGTTCGACCCAGCCGGGCTGCCAGTACAACGGGTCGATATGGATGACAGGTAAGCCGGAGAGCGCGCCGAGGCGGCGGGCGAGCGTCGACTTGCCCGACCCTGCGCCGCCGAAGACCATGATGCGTCGATAGGTCATTTGCGCTCCCATCCGAGCGCGGGTGGATAGCGTCATTGCGGGGCGAAAGGCCAGAGGAAGGTGCCGGGGCTTGGCCGGGCGGGAAAAGAAACGCGACCCGCGTTTCCCCGCCCGAAGCGCAACATTGTCCCAAGACCGCTCGTGCCAAGAGATCGCAGAGGCCAGTGCCTGCCCCGGCGGGTGCGAAGCGCCCGCCATTGGCGGGGCGGGCGCTGGCCGTGGCCTTTGGGCCACGACCGGTGCACTCGGGAGGCACCGCATGGCGAAGGCGATGGCCTTCGCCAAGGCTAGCGGCCCTAACAAAGAACTGTCCCAAAACCGTGGCTTCGATGCCCACCGCGCGAATTGGATTAACCGGGCGACAGGCGGTCGCGTCTGGCCGAAGGCGATGGCCTTCGCCAGTCCCTAGCCGCGCTGGATCAGGAACAGCCCCACGACCATCGCGCCAATCCCGGCGGCGCGGGTTGCGCTGATGTGGCGGACGGCGGCGCCGAAGAGGCCGAAGTGGTCGATGGTGGCAGCGGCGATCATCTGGCCCAGAAGGACGCAGAAAATCGCATTGCCCACACCAAATCGCGGCGCGACCCAGGTGATCGAAAGGACGTAAAAGGCGACCAGCAGCCCCGCGAGCATAAGATAGCGGGGCTGACCCGGCAAAGCGGCCAGCGCCGGGGCCTGACCGCTGATGAGCAGGACGACCAGCGCCGCCGAAAAAGCCACAAGGAAAAGCACGGCGCAGGCGGCAAAGGGCGCACCGATGCGCAGGCCAAGCTGGCTGTTCATCGCTGCCAGCACCGGAATGCCGATGCCTGCCAGCAGCATGATGAAGGCATAGCGAAGGGCTTCGGAGGACATGCGCCCCTCTCCAAAAGGATGGTGGTGGCGCGGCCGACAATGGGCCGCGCCGGCGACCCTAGACAGCTTTCTTCAGCGCCTCGGTCAGGTCGGTCTTTTCCCAGCTGAAACCGCCGTCTGCCTCGGGCGCGCGGCCGAAGTGGCCATAGGCCGAGGTGCGGGCGTAGATCGGCCTGTTCAGGCCCAGATGGGTGCGGATGCCACGCGGGGTCAGGTCCATGACCTGTGCCACCGCTTTTTCGATCCGCTCTTCTGGCACCTGCCCAGTGCCGTGAGTGTCGATATAGATCGACAGCGGTTTCGCCACGCCGATGGCGTAGCTGACCTGCAGCGTGCAGCGGTCGGCAAGACCCGCCGCCACCACGTTCTTTGCCAAATAACGCGCGGCATAGGCGGCAGAGCGGTCGACCTTGGTCGGATCCTTGCCCGAGAAGGCGCCGCCGCCGTGTGGGGCCGCACCGCCGTAGGTATCGACGATGATCTTGCGGCCGGTCAGGCCTGCGTCACCGTCCGGACCACCGATCACGAAGGTGCCGGTCGGGTTGACCCACCATTCGGTCTTGTCGGTGATCCAGCCCGAGGGCAGGACTTCGCGGATATAGGGCTCAACAATGGCGCGAACGTCAGCCGAGGTCTGGCTTTCATGCGCGTGCTGGGTGGACAGCACGATCGAGGTTACTTCGACCGGCTTGCCGCCCTCATACCGGATCGAAAGCTGCGACTTGGCGTCGGGGCGCAGGTCGGGTTCCTTGCCGTTCTTGCGCACTTCGGCCAGACGGCGCAGGATCGCATGGGCATACTGGATCGGCGCGGGCATCAGTTCCGGCGTCTCGCGCACGGCATAGCCGAACATGATGCCCTGATCCCCTGCCCCGTCGCGGTCCACCCCTTGCGCGATATGGGCGGACTGCTCGTGCAGGAAGTTCAGGACGTGGCAGGTGTTCCAGTGGAACTTTTCCTGTTCATATCCGATGTCGCGGATCGCATCGCGGGCGATCTGACTGATCGAGCCCATGAAATGCTTCAGACGGTCCTGGTCGGACAGGCCGACCTCACCGCCGATGACGACCATCCCCGTCGTTGCGAAGGTCTCGCAGGCGACACGGGCGTTCGGTTCCTCTTTCAGGAAAGCGTCCAGCACGGAATCCGAAATCCGGTCGCAAAGCTTGTCGGGATGCCCCTCCGAGACCGACTCGGAGGTGAAGGTGTAGTTCTGCCGTGCCATGGTGTCTGCTCCGTTGAAAATCCCTGCCACGCCAGGAAGCCGTTGTGACAGTTCGATTGCAGAGGGGTAATTGGCCCCCGAGGCGGGGTCAAGGGCGGCGATGTTGCCGCGTGATCAGCAAACTCAGGCCGAGTCCTGCCAGCAACAGAAGCACCGGCACCTCGCCAAACCGGGCAAAGGGGGTTGGGGCAAGCGGGGCCGGCAGCGCGGTGTCGATGAAATCGGCGGCTCCAAGGGGCAGGCTGTCGAGGATGCGCCCCTTGGCGTCGATGACGGCCGAAATGCCGGTATTGGCGACGCGGATCAGCGGCAGCCCCTGTTCGATGGCACGAAGGCGTGCCTGCGCCAGATGCTGGTAGGGGCCGGTCAGGGTGCCGAACCAGCCATCGTTGGTGATCTGCAATATCCAGTCGGCCCGGCCCGGCGCGTTCAGCAAATCCTGCGGAAAGATCGCCTCGTAGCAGATCAGCGGCAGGACACGGCCGAGTTTCGGCCCAAGATCAATGATGGCCGGCCCGATTCCCGCCGAATAGCCGTTGCCCTGACGCGCGGCAAAGGCCGCCATGCCGAACAGGTTGTAGGCCAGATCGCCGAAGGGCATGTATTCGCCGAAGGGAACGAGATGGGCCTTGTCATAGCGCGCCGGAATCGAACCATCGGGGGCAACAATGGTCAGCCCGTTGAAGAACTGCACGCCTTCCTCTCGCTGCATGCCAACCGCCAGCGTCGCCCCGCGCCCGGCATCGGCCAGAACGCCCGCCAGTTCCGGATTGCGCTCCAGCAGGTAGGGCACGGCGGTTTCGGGCCAGATCACCAGATCGGGGCGGGGCTCGGCCGCGCTGAAATCCAGCAAGCGACGGAAATAGAGGTCGGCCATCGCGGGATCCCACTTCAGGCGCTGCTGGGCGTCCGGCTGGGCAAGACGCAGCGTGACGGGCCGATCGGGCGGCATCGGCTGACCCAGCCGCCACAGGCCAAAGGCGGTGGCGGCAGACAGGATCAGGACCGAACCCACGGCCCCCCGCCAGCGGAAGGCCACCGGCAAAGCGGCGGTGAGCAGCGTCATGAACGTAAGCCCGCTGGGGCCGAACAGGCTGGCGGTCTGGGCGGGGGCAGATCCGATCCAGATGTGACCGATCAGCGCCCAGGGAAAGCCGGTCAGCACATAGCCGCGCAGAAGCTCGGCGATCGTCAGGGTCAGGACGAGCGCCAGGAGGCGCCTAGGTCCGCCAGCCAGCCGCCAGCCGATACCTGCCGCCGCAGTCCAGAACAGCGCAAGGCCCCCGGCCATCAGCAGGACGGCGAAGGGCGCCATCCAGCCATAGGTCTGGGCATCGACCAGAAAGGGCTGGACCAGCCAGCTGAGCGCAAGCGCGAAATAACCCGTTCCGCCAAAGAACCCAAGCCAGGCCGCCGCGCGGGCGGATGGCGCGCGCGAGATCAGCAGCAGCAGCGCCGCGAGCGCAGGCAGCGCCAGCCACCAGAACCCCAGCGGCGCCTGACCAGAGGCCATCACCGCGCCAAGCCCGAAGGCTGCCCCTGTTTCAGCCCGACCGGGCAAGCCCATCCTCATGCCTCAGGTCCTCGGGGGGGCAAAAGCGAGGGGCCAGACGCCGCATCAGGCATGCGCAGGCGCAGCCGCTTGATGGTGCGGGGATCGGCATCGACGATCTCGAATTCGGCACCGCTTTCATGCGGCACGACCTCGCCCGGCGCGGGGACGCGACCGCTGCGCAGGAAGACGAGGCCACCGAGCGTGTCGATATCCTCGTCATCCTCATCAGTGCGCAGCTTCAGGCCGACCGCATGTTCGAATTCGTCCAGCGGGGCGCGGGCCTGGGCCAGATAGACGCCGGGTTTTTCAAGAACCCAGAGCTTGGCATCTTCGTCATCGTGTTCGTCGTCGATCTCGCCGATGACGGTCTCGATCAGATCCTCGATCGTGACAAGGCCGTCGACCCCGCCGTATTCGTCGATGACCAGCGCCATGTGGACCCGTTCCTTCTGCATCTTCTGCAAAAGCACGCCAAGCGGCATGGAAGGGGCGGTATACAGCACGGGGCGGATCAGCGGGGTCAGCGAAAAATCGCCGCCGCCTGCACCGAAGCCGAATTGCAGCGCTATATCCTTGAGCAGAACCTGACCCAGCGGGTGGTCCATATCCTCGGCGTAGACAGGCAGCCGGGAATAGCCGTGTTCCTTGAACACCGCGACCAGTTCATCGAGGCCGATGCTTTCGGGAACGGCAGTGATCTCGACCTTGGGAATGACGACATCATCGACGCGCAGGCGGCGAAGGTTGCCTATTCCATGCAGGTTCGGCGCTGTTGGCGCGATGGGGCCGGGGCTTGTGCCTGCGTCATCCGGGGATGTGTCGGAAGGACTGAGAGCATTGAAAAGGCGACTGAGGAAACCGCGTTGGTTTCCCTCGGTCGGGTCTTCGGCACCCGTCAGGGTGTCAGACCCGTCACTACTACTGCCCATGTGTCCTTTCCTGGATCAGAGCGCGTTTAAATACTGGCGCTTCGGTAGCGTTTCAATATGGGTTCGCAAGGCCAAGTTTGGCAAGCACCCTGATTTCGGTGCCTTCCATCAGCTCGGCGTCTGCATCCTCGACGTGATCATAGCCCAAAAGATGCAGGACTGCATGAACGATCAGATGTGTCGTGTGGTCGGCCAGCGTCTTGCCCTGCGCGGCCGCTTCGCGCGCGCAGGTGTCGTAGGCGATGGCGATGTCGCCAAGCTCCAACGGGTCGTCCGGCTCTCCTGCCTCCGGCGTCTCGGGCGGCTCTCCGGCGACTTCCGCAGCCCGATCCTCGGACGGCCAGGACAGCACGTTTGTCGGCTGCGGTTTGCCCCGGAAATCTGCGTTGAGCGTGGCGATCCGGTCATCGTCGCAACCCATCACGACGATCAGAAAGCCCTGCGGTGCAAGGCCAAGATCGGCGAGTGTGGCTTTGGCGGCAGATTCGGCGAGCGGGGGAAGGACACCTTCCCACCGCTCATCCTCGACTACCGTGTCAACCAGAGGCCCCATCATCGCGTTCATAAGCCTCGATGATGCGCGCGACAAGCGGATGACGCACGACGTCCTTGGCGGTGAAGTAGTTGAAGCTGAGGCCCTTCACCCCCTTCAGCAGCCGTTCCGCATCGGCCAGACCGCTTGCCGTGCCGCGCGGAAGGTCGATCTGGGTGCGGTCGCCGGTGATGACCATGCGGCTGCCTTCGCCCAGACGGGTCAGGAACATCTTCATCTGCATGGTTGTCGCATTCTGCGCCTCGTCCAGCACGCAGAAGGCGTTGGACAGCGTGCGTCCGCGCATGAAGGCCAGCGGCGCGATCTCGATCCGCTTTTCCTCCATCAGCTTCTGCACCTGCTTTTGCGGCAGGAAGTCGTTCAGCGCGTCGTAGAGCGGCTGCATGTAGGGATCGACCTTGTCCTTCATGTCGCCGGGAAGGAAGCCCAGACGCTCACCCGCCTCGACAGCCGGTCGGGACAGGATGATCTTGTCGACATGGCCGCCGATCAGGAATGTGACGCCGACGGCGACAGCAAGATAGGTCTTGCCCGTGCCCGCCGGGCCGATGCCGAAGGACAACTCGTTGTCGAACAGGTTCTTGACGTATTCCTTCTGCGCTTCGGTCCGCGGTTCCACGGATTTGCGGCGGGTGCGCAATTCGTATTTGGCGCCGGTGAACATCTCGATCTGTTCCTCGCGCCCGCCGATGCGGTCGGTGTCACGCGGTGCCCGGCCCATGCGCAGGGCCGCGTCGATGTCGCCCGCAACGACGCTTTTGCCCGACTCGAGCCGAGCATAGGCCGAACGCAGCACCGCCGCCGCCTGTTCCCGCGCACCCTTGTCTCCGATGACCGCCAGCCTGTTACCGCGTCTTAGGATGTGAACACCCGTCTGGTGTTCGATCTGCGCGAGGTTGCGGTCAAATTCGCCGCAAAGTTCGATCAAAAGGCGATTATCGGGAAATTCCAGAAGCGTTTCGACAACATCTTCGGAACGGGACGGGGGGGTCAGCGCACTGATGCCCAAGGATGGCTCCTTGCTGGGGGTTTGAACGGTGTTTGTAGGGCCTGCTTTCGTATTGGTCACAAGATGAAGTGTGGGCCTCGTTCGGCCTTGTGGCAAGAGCCATGCAAGGGATTTCACCAAGATGTCGCAAAGCTGCCGGGAAAACGGGCAGAGGGGCCTGGGGTTCCCTTACGTCCAAAGTGGCCCGACCTTATCCAGCCGCAGTCTGGCGAAGGCCATCGCCTTCGCCATGCGATGCGACCCGAGTTGCACCGGCCGTGGCCCCAAAGGCCGCGGCCAGCGCCCCTAGCGGTGATGTTGCGCTGCGGGCGGGGAAACGCGGGTCGCGTTTCTGGCCCCGCCCGGCCTAGCGTCGGCAATTAGTAAGGCAATATATCCGGGAAATCGGTCGCGCGCGGCTCGCCATAGACATAGCCCGGCGTACCATGGCCGCAGACCGGCAGGCCCGAGGCCGGATCGCGACGGTTGGCGGCATAGCCCTCGGCGCCGTCGTCGATGATCCAGGCCTGGCAGCCGTCGGGATCAATCGCCACCGCCGCCTGGCGTTGGTTCAGCGGCTTGCGGTCGATCCAGCCGGTGTCCCTGGCCTGCGCCAGAAGCGGAGGAGTGCCCGTGGTGCCGTTGGGGGCAACCGTGGTTGACCCGCAGGCCGACAGCAGGCCCAATGTGATCAGTGGAACGAGCCGCATCATTTCGGCCACCTGTAGCAGATGACCTCGACCCGGCGGTTCTTCTGCATTCCGGCGGCGGTCGTGTTGCTGGCCACGGGCTGGCTTTCGCCAAAACCGATCTGGCGTTCGACAACCTTGCCATTCGCTTTGGCGACGGCCGCGACGCTGGCCGCGCGGCGTTCCGACAGGCGCTGGTTATAGGCGTTCGAAGCGCGGCTGTCGGTATGGCCATAGACCGCGACGCCGAAAACGTCGATCGACTGGAAGAACTTGTTCAGACGCCGGCGACCGTCAGCGGTAAGCTTGGCCGAGTCGGTGGCGAAAAGCGTATCCGTATTTTCGACAAGACAGGTGTTCTGGCGCAGGCAGACGGGCTTGCCCGTCTTGGGGTTCAGCCGGTCGATCATATAGCCTTCAAGACCGCCGTCAGCCCACCAGTGCATGCAACCGTCGGGATCGACCCACACGCCCCAGTCTATCCGTGCGGTAGGCAGCGGCGGGGCGGCTTGCGCAGAGGCACTGGTGCCCCCCGCAAGCCAGGCGGCCAGAAATATGGCCGCAAACCCGTAGATTGCCCTGAAATAAGGCCTCTTCACCGCAACTACGCTCCTAAAACTCACACCAGCAAACGCCCCCGTCGAAAGATGCGGGGAAGCGTGCAGCGGAGTCCAGCAATTACCGGAAACGGGTCATTCTTTTGCCATAATTTGTTCAGCGTTTCCTACCGTTATGGCAGGCTGCACGGCTATTGCGCGCAGGTGAGAAACAGCGCGTCAGGCCGAAAGACGGATGCCCGCCAAAGAGTTAGGCGAGCTGGCCGTGATTCTCACACGGAGAAGTTGTCCGGCCTCTCCCGAGGGGTCGGAAACATGGACCGCGTGAAGGTGATCGGACTTGCCGGTCATCTGTCCGGGCATGCGTCCGGGCTTTTCGTAAAGCACGCCAACCTCACGCCCCACCATGGCCAGTTGCGCCCCGCGCTGTTGTTCGGTGATCAGGGCCTGAAGGGTTTGCAGGCGGGTGTCCGAGGTCGCGGCATCGACCGGAGTTTTCTCTGCAGCCGGGGTGCCGGGCCGCGAGGAGTACTTGAACGAGAACGCAGCGCCGAAGCCCACGGCGCGGATCAGGTCCAGCGTCGCGTCGAAATCGGCGTCGGTTTCGCCGGGGAAGCCCACGATGAAATCGGAGCTGAGCAGGATGTCTGGTCGGGCCGCACGGATGCGCTCGATCAGGCGCAGGTAATGCTCGGCGGTATGCTTGCGGTTCATCGCGCGCAAGATGCGGTCCGAGCCGGACTGCACGGGCAAGTGCAGGTAGGGCATCAGCTTTTCGACCTCGCCATGCGCGGCGATCAGGTCGTCGTCCATGTCGTTGGGGTGAGAGGTCGTGTAGCGGATGCGGGCCAGCCCGTCGGTCTGGGCCAACTCGCGGACCAGCCGCGAAAGAGTCCAGCCATCGGCGCTATAGGCATTGACGTTCTGACCCAACAGCGTGATCTCGCGCACTCCGCGCTCGACCAGCCCCCGCGCTTCGGCCATCAGGCGTTCCGGCGGGCGGCTGACTTCGGCGCCGCGCGTATAGGGGACGACGCAGAAGGCGCAGAACTTGTCGCAGCCTTCCTGCACCGTCAGGAAGGCGGTGGGGCCAAGGCGGGGCTTGCGCGCGGGCAGGTGGTCAAACTTGTCCTCGGCCGGAAACTCGGTGTCGATGGCGCGGGCGCCCTTCGCCACTTCCTTCATCATCCCCGGCAGGCGATGGTAGCTTTGCGGGCCGACAACCAGATCCACGACCGGCGCGCGGCGCATGATCTCGGCCCCCTCGGCCTGTGCCACGCAGCCCGCGACGGCGATCTTCAGGTCGGGGTTCAGCGTCTTGAGCGGCTTTAGGCGGCCAAGGTCGGAATAGACCTTTTCCGCAGCCTTCTCACGGATGTGGCAGGTGTTCAGCAGGACCATGTCGGCATCATCGGCGCTGTCGGTCGTGACATAGCCTTCGGCGCCCAGCGTTTCCGCCATGCGCTCGCTGTCATAGACGTTCATCTGGCAACCGTAGGTCTTGATGAACAGCTTTTTCGGCTCGGCCATCGCGGCGCTGCCCCTGTTGATCCTCAAGGGCTGGTCCTTACACCGGGGCGGCACGGTTTCGCAACGCTTGCAATGGCAGAAAAGCTGGCCAAGGCTGCGGACCAAAGGCGAGTTGGGTCACAGATGCGCTATTCGGGGCTGGGGGTCTTTCTTGAGCAGGGACGCAAGGCGCTGGCCAAGGGGCCGATCGCCATCATCATGGCCGAGGATGCGGTAGAGGTCGAAACGACGCTGCGCCACCACCTTGGCGCGGGCTTTGCCGAGGTGCTGGTGCTGGCGCATCGCGACCTGCCAATCGACCCGGCGGTTACTCAGGCGGTTCACCGGATCGACCATGACGTTCATGCCGAGGCCGCGCTGCAACATGCGGTGAACCGGCTGATCCAGGCGGCGCCGGGGATATGGATGTACTACGGCTATAACGCCGAATACCTGTTCCATCCCTTTTGCGAGACGCGGAACATCCGCGAGCTGATCGCCTTTCACAGCGAGGAACGGCGCAATGCCTGCCTTTCCTATGTGATCGACCTTTATGCCGCCGATCTGGACCGCTTTCCGGGTGCGGTATCGCTGGAGGAGGCGCATCTGGACCGGTCCGGTTATTACGCACTGGCCCGGCCGGACGCGCAGAACCACAACTATCCCAAGGAACGGCAGCTGGATTTCTTTGGCGGTCTGCGCTGGCGGTTCGAGGAACATGTGCCGCCGCAGCGGCGCAAGATCGACCGCATCGCGCTGTTCCGGGCGCAACCGGGGTTGGAACTGCGACCCGACTTCACCTTCAATGTCGAGGAATACAACACCTACGCCTGCGCCTGGCACCACAACGTCACCACCGCCGTCTGTTCGTTCCGCACGGCAAAGGCGCTGAAGTCGAACGCCGGATCGAAATACGACATCCGCAGTTTCCGCTGGCGCAACTCGGTGCCGTTCGACTGGCATTCGCAGCAGCTGATGGACCTTGGCCTGATGGAGCCGGGCCAGTGGTTTTGAGGCTTTGGTAGCCTGACGCCAGGCCGGGCGGGATCAGAAACGCGATCCGCGTTTCCCCGCCCGCAGCACCACGCCGCCCCAAGACCGCTCGTGCCAAGAGATCACATAGGCCAGTGCCTGCCCCGGCGGGTGCGAAGCGCCCGCCATGGGCGGGGCGGGCGCTGGCCGCGGCCTTTGGGGCCACGGATGGCCTTCGCCAAAAACAGGCAGGTTCCGTCAATTTCCACGCCCGCATGACGCAGCGGCAGATCGATTCCGTTTCCGTTACGTAACTTTTGATCAAATCTTTCGCGACTTTGACGACCGGATGACAGGGCTTTGACGCGGGCGGCGCGATTGATCCCCTGCCAGCGGTCGAAAGAGGCCGGGCGGCGTATTTCTTCACGTCGGCCTGCCCCTGACCAGCTGCCCCCGTATCGTCATTCACCGGCCAGTGCCGGGCCTGACAGCAGAGTGACGATACGGGGTCTAGCTGCCGCTTGCGCAAAGCAAAGTCATAGATCGAAAGACGACCCAAAATGGTTACGACTGCCAACAACCTGAATTTCTTCCTGCGCGAGATGGAGCGTCAGTATCCGAAATCCGGCCCCGAGGCGGCCCGGCTGCGTCGGCGTATTGCCCAGGCCGCATTTCGCGGCAGCCGCAAGGCGCGCGAGCGTGAACGGCGGGACGTGATCCTGGCCTGTGTTGTGGCCGGGGCACTGAGCGTTGCCAGCATTCTTGCCGGTGCGCCCGGCGGCAAGCTGCCGTTTCCCGATGTGGTGGCGATGGTCGACTGACCGCCACGCCGCACACCTGATTCAAAGGAGTATGTAAAATGACCGCTCCAAGCGATCATTCGGCGGCGCATTCCGCGATGACGCTGACGCGCCGCGCCCGCGCCGTTCTGCTACTGGTCCTCGTGGGATGGATCGGCACGATGAACGAACGTGCCCGCATCCGGCGCGATCTGCGCAAGCTTGCCATGGCCGAGGATCATATCCTGCGTGACCTTGGTATAACCCGCATCGAAGTGATGCGGCTGCAGGGTCGCATGCGGGACTGAAGGGACACGCCGCCCCGGCCTGGGCTCGGGGCGGCGTGAGACAGGTTCAGGCAGAGACGTCGGCCAGGAACGGATAGTCGGTATAGCCCTCGGCGCCACCGCCATAGAAGGTTGCCGGGTCCGGTTCGTTCAGCGGCGCGTTGCGGCGCAGGCGTTCGACCAGATCGGGGTTGGAGATCAGCAGCCTGCCAAAGGCGACGACGTCGGCATGGCCGCTTTCGACGGCCTTGATCGCCATGTCGCGGTCATAGCCGTTGTTGGCGATGTAGACGCCCTTGAACCGCTTGCGCAGCGCCTGGATGCTTTGGCCGGGCGCCAGTTCACGCGATCCGCCGGTCTTGCCCTCGATCATGTGCAGATAGGCGAGGCCCGCCTCGTTGACGATATCGACCGCGCGGTTGAACAGCGGCACAGGATCGCTGTCGCTGACGCCCTGCGCCGAGGCAAATGGGCTAAGCCGGATACCGACGTGATCCTTGTCCCAGGCATTCGTGACGCTTTCGATCACCTCGCGCAGAAAGCGGGTTCGGTTCTCGATCGAGCCGCCATAGGCATCGGTCCGGCGGTTTGAGCCGTCTTCCAGGAACTGGTTGATGAGGTAGCCGTTCGCGGCATGAATTTCGACACCGTCAAATCCGGCGGCCCTGGCGTTCCTGGTGGCCAGGACGTAGTCGGCCAGAATGCGGGGAATTTCCTCGATCCCCAATGCGCGCGGGATCGAGGTCTCGACGAAATTCTTCCCATCGAAGGTCTTGGCGCCAGCGCCGATGGCCGAAGGGGCGACAGGCGGCTGGCCGTTCGGTTGCAGGCTGGTGTGGGAAATGCGGCCGACATGCCAGAGCTGGATAACGATCTTGCCGCCCCTTGCATGAACCGCCTCCGTCACGGCTTTCCAGCCCTCGACCTGCTCGGGCGAATAGATGCCCGGCGTCCAGGCATAGCCCTTGCCCTCGGGCGATATCTGGGAGGCTTCGGTGATGAGCAGTCCGACGCTGGCGCGTTGGGCGTAATACTCGGCATTCAGGGCATGGGGCGTGTCGTCCAGCGGCCGCGCCCGGTTGCGGGTCAGCGGCGCCATGGCGATACGGTTGAAAAGATCCAGCGCGCCTGCGCGGATCGGCGAAAACAGCTTGGCTTCGGTCATGGATAGGTCCTTGTTCCGGGTCGGGCGCCCCGCCGCAGCGCAGCACCGCACCCCATCAATCTAAACTGATCGGTTCGGTTTACCAGAGGATGCTGCTGTGCAGACGACCGCGCCGCATCAAATGAGACGGCTTTTCCAGCGTCTTGTGCCAAACAGGAACGCAGTTTTCGAGGATGCGCGTGGAAGAGTATCAATCTTCTCAGTGGCGCAGAGCGGAATCTCGCGGCGGGATACGGGTCTTTACGTCTTCACTGCCGAAACGACGGTGAGGGTCTGCTGCGTAAAGCGCGAAAAGCCGCGCGCCTTTCCGGGTCTGGAACGGCTCTTGCACGATCTGGTGGTAATTCGCCCGCCTGCCCATCCAGCGCGTCAGTTTGAAATAGGTCACGGGATCGTGGATGTGCCCCTTCGTCGGAGGTGATTTCGGCCAGCGATATGGCACTGAGACCAGTACCAGGGGAGCGAGTTCAAGCAACCGCCGCGCAAAAAGGCGCGCGTCGGGCACATGTTCCAGCACCTGGAAACAAGTGCAAAGGTCGAACCGCGCGCCGAAATCCAGCTTGAATATGTCGCCCTTGACAGCGGTTACGCCGGGCGAGCTGTAGGGTTTGTTGATGTCGACCGAAACGCGGCGGGGAATCCAGTCGAACCAGTCGAGATAGGGACAATTGCCCGAACCGACGTCGATCATGCTGCGGGCGTTGACGCCAATGGTTCGCACGAAGAGATCGACATAGTCGTAGTAGATCATGTCGCTGCGGCGTTGCCAGTAATTGCCGGATTCATAGACGCTCGGCTTGGCATGGTCCGGTGCATCGCTGGGCGGCACCGGAGCCATCTGTCAGGTCCGCCGCAACCGGATCACCACATCGACCCTCGAGATCTCGGTTCCTTCAGGCGCTGTGGGCAGATCGGTGATGCGAAGCTGGTCTGCGGGTGCGTCGGTCAACTCGCCCCGGTCTTCCCAGTAGAAGTGCGGGTGGTCGTCCATACGCGTGTCGAAATAGCTGCGGTGGCCATCGACAGTGACCTCTTGCATCAAACCGGCGTCACAAAAGGCGCGCAACGTGTTGTAGACGGTGGCCAAGCTTACCCGCTCACCCCCCTCAAGACTGGAGGCATACAGGCTTTCAGCCGTAACATGGCGGTTCTTTCCGTCGCCGACCAGAAGTTCGGCCAGAAGCACGCGCTGGCGCGTCGGGCGAAGCTGCCCGCGCGCAAGCCATGCCGTGCTCCGCTCAGTCATGACTGCCGCTGTCGTCACGTCTTATCCCTTGTCACAGACACCATATATATAGGCGGCAAGGCCAAGGATGTTCAAACAAAAATCCCAAAGCCCCTCGCGGCGAATGGACACGGGGCTTGGCGCCGCCCGCCCTTGCCACCACTTCCTTGCGGATGCTAGAGGGATTGTAACATGCCGAAACAGGAAGTGACCGGCATGGCGAGGACAGGAGGGGCGGCGTCCGATGGCGGGATATCCCACGAGCTTTGACCGGGAGGCGCTGCTGAAATGCGCGCGCGGCGAGTTGTTTGGCCCCGGCAATGCGCAGCTGCCCGAGCCGCCGATGCTTATGATGGACCGCATCACCGACATCAGCGCGGATGGCGGCGAACATGGCAAAGGCCATGTGGTGGCCGAGTTCGACATCAATCCCGACCTGTGGTTTTTCGCCTGCCATTTTCCCGGAAACCCGATCATGCCGGGCTGCCTTGGCCTTGACGGGCTGTGGCAGTTGACGGGTTTCAATCTGGGCTGGCGCGGCTGGGAAGGCCGCGGTTATGCTCTGGGCGTGGGCGAGGTCAAGCTGACCGGCATGGTCCGCCCCGACCGCAAGATGCTGCGATATTTCGTCGATTTCACCAAGGCCGTGCAAAGCCGGCGGCTGACCATGGGCGTCGCCGATGGCCGCGTCGAGGCAGACGGTGAGGTCATCTATCAGGTCAAGGACATGAAGGTCGCGCTGTCGGCAAGCTGACAGGGACCGAAGTGAAGGAGAGCGCCATGCGTCGCGTCGTCATCACCGGTATCGGCATAGTTTCGCCCATCGGCAACACGAGCGCCGAGGTCGAAGCCTCGCTCCGCGCAGGCAGGTCGGGCATCATTTTTGCCGAGGACTATGCCGAACACGGCTTTCGCAGCCGGGTGAAGGGCCAGCCGAACATTGTACTGGAAGACCAGATCGACAAGCGCGACCTGCGTTTCATGGGCGATGGCGCGGCCTATGCCTTCATCTCGATGCGCGACGCCATCGCGGATGCGGGGCTGGAACATTCCGATGTGTCGAATGAACGCACCGGGCTGGTCGTCGGCTCTGGCGGGCCTTCGACCAAGTCGTTCTACCGCGCGCACAACATCGTGCGCGAAAGCGGCAGCCCGAAGAAGATCGGCCCCTTCGGCGTGACCAAGGGCATGTCCTCGACCACCTCTGCCTGTCTGGCAACTCCGTTCCAGATCAAGGGCGTGAACTATTCGATCACCTCGGCCTGCTCGACCTCGGCGCATTGCATCGGCAACGGCACCGAACTGATCCAGATGGGCAAGCAGGACATCGTATTCGCCGGCGGCGGTGAGGAACTGGACTGGACCCTGTCCTGCCTGTTCGACGCGATGGGCGCCATGTCGTCCAAATACAACGATGCGCCGACGACCGCCTCACGCCCCTATGATGCGACACGCGACGGCTTCGTCATCGCGGGCGGCGGCGGTGTCGTCGTACTGGAGGAACTGGACCACGCGCTGGCACGCGGGGCGAAAATCTACGCCGAGGTGACGGGCTATGGCGCGACCTCGGACGGGTCCGATATGGTTGCCCCCTCGGGTGAGGGCGGAGAGCGGGCGATGCGACAGGCGCTGCGGACGCTGCCCGAGGGGCGGCGCATCGACTATATCAACGCGCATGGCACATCTACCTCTGTCGGCGACATCACCGAGGTCGAGGCGATCCGCCGTGTGTTTGGCAATGGAGCGACGCCGCCCATCGCTTCGACCAAATCGCTAACCGGCCACAGCCAGGGCGCGACCGGCGCGCATGAGGCGATCTATTCGCTGATCATGCTGGACAAGGGTTTCATCGCAGCTTCGGCCAACGTCACCACGCCGGACCCTGCCCTGCTGCCGGGCGAGATTCAGACCGAAATGAAGGACAACGTCGAACTCGACAGCGTGCTGTCGAACAGCTTCGGCTTTGGCGGAACCAACGCGACGCTGGTGATGAGCAAGTATCTGGGCTAACCGGATCCATCTTTGGGACAGGGACAGCAGGGAATGGCCGATCTTCTGAAAGGCAAGCGCGGGCTCGTGATGGGCGTCGCGAACGACCGCTCGATCGCATGGGGCATTGCCAGGGCGATGGCGGGTGAAGGTGCGGAACTGGCCTTCTCCTATCAGGGCGAAGCCTTCGGCAAACGGCTGGAGCCGCTGGCGGCCAGTGTCGGTTCCGACTTCATGGTCGATGTCGATGTGATGAACGACGCTTCGCTGGATGCCTGTTTCCAGGCGCTGGAAAGCCGCTGGGGCACGATCGACTTCCTTGTCCACGCCATCGCCTATTCCGACAAGAACGAGCTGACGGGCCGGTTCATCAACACGACCCGTGAGAACTTCAAGAACTCGCTCTGCATTTCCTGCTTCAGTTTCATCGACGTGGCGCGGCGGGCGTCCGTGCTGATGCCGGAGGGTGGCACGCTGCTGACGCTGACCTTTCAGGGGTCGAACCGGGTGACGCCCAACTACAACGTCATGGGGGTGGCCAAGGCAGCGCTGGAAAGCTCGGTCCGCTATCTGGCGAATGACCTTGGGCCGCAGAAGATCCGCGTCAACGCAATCTCTCCCGGCCCGATGAAGACGCTGGCCGGGGCGGCCATCGGCGGCGCCCGCGCGACCTTCCGCCAGACCGAGGCGAACGCGCCGCTGCGATCCAACGCCACGCTTGAGGCGGTGGGCGGAACGGCGGTCTACCTTGCCTCGGATTGGGGCGCCTACACGACCGGCGAGATCGTCCGCGTCGATGGCGGCTATCATGTGCTGGGCATGCCGCAGGCCGAAAACCTTTAGGCCGAGCCTTTCGGGATCTTCGACGACGCTGTTAAATACGGTTAGCGCGGAGCTCGCCTCGCTTGTAAACTGCACCCAAGAAATGATGGCCGAGGCGACTCATGCAATCATTTCGATAGCGGCTCATTTAAGCCGAAGGGACGGGAGCAGAATATGTTGTCAACTCTTCGCGGCGGATTGGGAATATCCACCGCAGTGATCTTAATGGCCGCTTTGTCGGCATCGGCTCAGGATGCGCCGAAGAAACACATCCCGCTGCAAAAGACCGTCGGCAAGGTGACTGCCACCGGGCCGGTGCCGTCGCTTTTCGTCCTGAACTCGGATGGCGCGACGCTGGCCGACGGGAAGCTGACACTCACCGGTGTCTCGGCCAACTCGATCACCTTTGCCGATCGGCCGGTGCGCGCGGCGGGCCACGTCATGACCTCGCAATTCATCCAGCAATGGGATGAGGGCAAGGACAACTTCGCCATCGACCCCCCGAATGCCACGGTCTCCATTCTGGGCGGCAAGGGGTCGGACGTCAGCGATGCCGTCGTGACCCTGACCAAACCCGTGCTTGACGGCACCACCCTGACATTCGACGTGCGGGTGCTGGAAGGTTCGCTTGCAGGCTCCGGCCCCGCGGCGGTGTTCATCGACGATCGCGGTGGTGGCGGAGGCGGTGGCGACGGTGGTCGTGGGGCCAGCAGCCAGCACTCTGGGCAGGACCTGGATGATGGCTATGACTCGAACTACTACCACCAGCCGGAATATCAGGGGGCCTGGTACAAGACCGGCAATTCCAGCAACAACCTGACACCCGATTGCGGGTATGGCGATCTTCCAGACTGCTGAGCTTTCGGTCGGGTAAACTGGCCTGAACATCTGTGATCATTGACAAGCCCCGACAGGCGACTGCAGGGGTTTGTCACCAGCGCAGCGAAATCGCCGATCCTTGCCCATAAAAAAATTCGAGGGCCGGGCGGTCTGCGCAATTGCCCACACATAGGCGGTCGAAAAGCTGGTCCCCGGCGTCTCCGCCGATGCGATACGATGTGATGTAAATGATGCATGGAGCGGGTGACGGGAATCGAACCCGTGTCTCTAGCTTGGAAGGCTAGGGTCTTACCATTACACAACACCCGCGAGTGCGTGGACTAGCTAGTCCAGTCTGGTTTTGACGTCAAGTCGAAGGCATGGCTTGTCCTGCCCCTTCGCCCCGCATACGGTCCCGGGAACAGGTGCGGAACGTCCCGGCACCTTGGGGTGGTAGGACGCGATGCCGATGGAACACGAACCGGGGGGAATGTCTGCGCCCCCCATCTCGATGCGGGATGCCGTGCGGGATTTCGACTGGGCGTCGACGCCGCTTGGGCCGATGGCGGATTGGCCTGCTGCGCTGAAGATCGTCGCGGACCTGATCCTGCGGTCGCATTTCCCCAAATGCATCTGCTGGGGCCCCGAGATGACCGCCATCCACAACGATGCCTTCCTGTCGATCCTGGACAAGAAAGGTCCGATGCTGGGCCATTCCTTCCGCGACATCTGGGCTGAATCCTGGGATGACATCGGACCCATTGCCGAGCGGGCGCTGCGTGGCGAATCCACCTTCATCAAGAACTTCGAACTGGAAAGTGATCGCTCCGGTCGCCGGGAAAAGGGTTATTTCACCTTCTGCTACAGCCCTATCCCGGATGAGACCGGCGCCATACTGGGCTTCATGGATACGGTGATCGACACGACCGGCGAAGTGGAGTCGGACCGGCGCATCCGAATCGTCAACGGCGAACTGCGGCATCGCATGAAGAACGCCTATATGATCGCCGGGTCCATCGTAAAGCAGACGCTGCGGCGCGCAGAGTCCACCGATGCTGCGGTGGAGGCCATCTCGTCCCGGCTGCAATTGCTGAATATTGCCCAGTCGGCGCTGCTGGACGATACTGAAACGTCGGTCGACGTGGCGACACTGGTGCGGCAGATCACCGGACCCTATGGGAGCGAGCGCGTTGCTCTTCGCGGCGGCAGTTTCCGGCTGGACCCCGCGCAGGTCTTTGCGCTGACACTGGCCATCGGCGAGCTTGCGACCAATGCCGTCAAATACGGCGCGCTTTCGATCCCCGAGGGGCGGGTCGAGATCAGCTGGACCGCCCGGGGCAACCTGTTCCGACTTCGCTGGGTCGAAAGCGGCGGCCCGACCGTGCTTCAGCCCGAACGGCGGGGCTTTGGCAGCTTCCTGATCGAGTCGGCGCTTGCCGAGGCCTTTGATGGCACGGCGACGATCGCTTATGCCCCGACGGGGGTCGAATTCGAGCTGGCTTCGGCGATCGCGACGGCCCGCTGACCCCGGCATGGAGGCCCCTGTCCGATAGGGTGGAAACACGCGACCCTCTGCACAATCGCGTAGGGCCATGCCCTTATCGGTTGATCTCGACCAGCAGAACCCAAGCGTCAAGAACCGCTTTCATCAGCGACAAAAGCACCGCCGCCGCAATCATGTAGAACCCGACAGAGTTGCCGATGAACAGGAAGGCGCCCCCGACGACGTAAGGGAGGGCGGCGATCACGAACATCATGGCATTGCCCATGAAAAGCGCGCGATGGCTCCCCGTCCGAAGCCCTCGCAGTTCCAGCCGGCCGCCACAGAGCAGCAAGACAAGACCCACGACAAGGACTTCCGCACCAAGCAGCCGTTGCGACTGCCCTGGCACCAGCATCAGCGAGCCCATAAAGAGGATGGTGAACAGCAGCCCCATCCCGATGGCCGCCCGGTCCGGCAGCGAGCCGATCGACAGTATCTTGTCGAGGTTAAGCGAAAGCCCGACGAACAGAAGACCAAGCAGCGCGGCCGATGCACCAACCTGCGCCACAAAGAAATTCGCCCAGTCATCGGCGTTCATCCTGGTATCCTACTTGCGGGTGATCCGGCCGTCCGTCAGCGGCTCATACGGGGAATTCCTGGTCAGGAATTCTGCCGTTACGTCGGCAAGGTCGGGGCCGAAGTCATAGACGTTCTTCGCATTGATGAACATATCGAACCCGTCACCACCGCCCCGCACGTAGTTGTTCGACACCACGCCATAGGTCGCGTCCAGCGCTATCGGCGCCCAGCCATCGCCATCGCGCACCATCACATCAGAGATGCGTGAACCAGAGGGTTTCGCCGGATCGACGGTGTATTTTAGCCCCGCAACCTGCGCAAAGCGTCCTGCCCCGTTCTCTATATCGCTCGCGCCATTTTCGAGCGCGGCCACGATATCGGCCCCGGCGCTGTCAAAGGTGGACAGCGTGTTCTGGAACGGCAGCACGGTGATCACCTCGCCCATCGTCACCGTCCCGCCGTCGATCGAGGCGCGAAGCCCACCACCGTTCTGGATGGCGATAGTGACGCCCTGACCCTTCACCCGGTCCAGCATGGCGTCGGCAACAAGGTTGCCCATCTCGCATTCCATCTGCCGACAGCTGTCCCGACTTCCGTCGATGGCGTCCGACGTTTCGGCCACAACTTTTGACCTGATCTCGGCCAGGGGCCCGGCCAGTTCGGCCACGCGCGCCGCAACCTCCTGATCCGGCTTGACCGTCGAGTCTAGCGCCAGCGTATCGCCGGAGGCATAGACCAGCTTTCCGTCGTCATCGAAGGTCAGGATCAGGTGGCCAAGATACTTTCCATAGGAATATGCCTGCACCACCGGCACCAGTGTGCCGTCGCGCTGGTTGATCCAGGTCGGATAGGCGCCTGCCCGTTCGGGATCGGTGGCCGAGAGATAGGTATGCGAATGCCCGCCGACGATGGCATCGAGGTCATCGACGGTGCCTGCTAGCTGCTTGTCCTTTTCATAGCCGATATGGGTCAGCGCGATGATCTTGTTCACGCCCTGCGCCGTCAGCTCGTCGATCGCCGCACCGATGCTGTCACCTTCGCTTTTGAAGATGACATTGGGACCGGGGGAAGAAGTCTCGACCGTATCGGTCGCCAGGGCCGAGACGACGCCGATCTTTTGCCCGCCGACCTCCAGCACGACATAGGGTTTGATCCGGCCCTTGAGCTCGGTCGACTGGCTTAGGTCGAGGTTGCCCGAGATGATCGGGAAGGTCACTTTATCCAGGAAACTGGCCAGACCCTGCGGGCCGTCGTCAAATTCGTGGTTGCCGACCGCCATGGCGTCATAGCCGATCTTCTCCATGAACTCGGCTTCGGCCGCACCTTTATAAGTGGTGTAGAACAGCGACCCCTGGAACTGGTCGCCCGCATCCAGCACCAGCACGTTCTCGCCTTGCGACTGCAACTCGGTCCGCAGCGCACCGATGGCGGCGGCAAGCCGGGCTGCCCCGCCAAAGCAGGCCTCTTCTGCCGCCTCTTCGTCCGAACAGGTGGAATCGAAGCGGTTGATCGGCTCGATCCGGCTGTGGAAATCGTTCGTGTGCAGGATATGCAGCCGATACTCAGCCTGTGCCGCGCTGGCGCAAAGGGATAGGGCAGCCACACCGGCAAGCAGTCGTATCATCGCCCATACTCCTTTCATCGTTCGCCAGTCAGCCTGCATGCCAAGGGCCTGCAAGTCAAAATCTGTCTGATCGCTACATGAACCTTCGGCTGCAAAATCCATATGACCCGGCCACGCCCTTGGCAGGCGCCCATTGACCGGCAAGCACCGGCTGGTGCATGACGCCCAGATGCTGATCTACAAGATATTCCGTCGCCCCGAATGGGATGCCTTCCGTGCCGCAGGCACGACCGAAGGCGCGCCGATAGATCTTGCCGACGGCTATATCCATATCTCGACCGCCGCGCAGGTGGCCGAGACGGCGGAAAAGCATTTCACCACCGAAAGCGACCTGGTTCTGGTTGCGCTGGACGCCGACAAGCTGGGTCCGGCGCTGAAATGGGAACCCTCTCGCGGGGGGGCGCTGTTTCCGCATTTGTACCGCCCCCTGATGCTGGCCGATGTGGTCTGGGACAAGTCGCTGCCCCTGGGGGCCACGGGACATATCTTCCCAGAGGGTCTGTGGTGAGCCTGATCGAGCGTGCGGGGCTGTCCCTGCTGCACCGGCTTGATCCCGAGACGGCGCATGGCCTGTCGCTTCAGGCGCTGCGCATGGGGCTGGTGCCGCTTCCCGGCGTCGTAACTTCGCCCCGGCTGGCGACGACGCTTGCCGGAATGAAGCTCAACAATCCGGTGGGGCTGGCGGCGGGTTTTGACAAGAACGCGGTGGCGCTCGCGCCTCTTGCGCGCGCGGGCTTCGGATTTGTCGAGGTGGGCGCGGCGACGCCCAAACCGCAAGAGGGCAATGGTCGCCCCCGTCTGTTCCGCCTGACCGAGGATCGCGCGGCGATCAACCGCTTTGGCTTCAACAATGAAGGTGCGGCGGCGATCCGGGCGCGGCTGGCCCGGCGGCCCCGCGGGCTGCCTGTGGGGCTGAACCTTGGCGCCAACAAGGACAGCGTCGATCGCGCGGCGGATTTCGCCAAGGTGCTGGCGATGTGCGGGCAAGAGGTCGACTTCGTCACGATCAACGTCTCTTCCCCCAACACCGAAAAGCTGCGCGATCTGCAAGGGGCCGAGGCGCTGCGCGCGCTGGTCGCGGGCGTCATGTCGGTGCGCAGCGCGCTGACCGACCCGATCCCGGTGTTCCTCAAGATCGCACCCGACCTGACCGAGGATGACCTTGGTCCCATCGTGCAGGTGGCGCTGGATCAGGGGCTGTCGGGGATCGTTGCAACCAATACGACCATCTCGCGCGAGGGTCTGCGCAGCGATCTCCGCGAGGAAAAAGGCGGTCTATCCGGCGCACCGCTGTTCCATCGCTCGACCCGTATCCTCGCGATGCTGTCGCATCTGACCAAGGGCCAGCTGCCGCTGATCGGCGTCGGCGGGATCGGCACGCCGGAACAGGCCTACGTCAAGATCCGCGCCGGCGCCTCTGCCGTGCAGCTTTACACGGCCATGGTCTATGAGGGCATCTCACTTGCCGCCCGCATCGCGCGGGGGCTGGATGCGCTGCTGGAACGTGACGGCTTCGCCAATGTGGCGGACGCGGTTGGAACTGCGCGGGAAGAGTGGCTTTAGCGCCAAAGCGCCCCTCGGCAGATACTTTATCGGACGTCATCCGGCCCCGGCATCAGAAAATGCCCTGTTGCCTGTGCGAACAACCTGCTGCGGTTGTCCTGCCAGGCCTCGACGTGGACGCTCGCATAGCGCCGCCCAGAGCGGTTGACCCGCGCCCGTGCGTAGGCATCGCGCGGCAGACCGGAGCGCAGGTAGTCGATGGTGAAATCGATGGTCTTAGGCAACGCGGGCAGCGCAGGTTCTGCCGCGTTCTCCATCGCTTCCCACATCGCCGCCCATCCGAGTTCGATGATTGCCGCCGTTTCCAGAAAGGCCGCCGTCGCGCCACCATGCAGCGCGGGCAATATCGGATTGCCGATCAGCATGTCGGAAAACGGCAGGATCGCGGTCAGTTCGTCACCGCGTCGCTCAAAGGTGATGCCCAGAAAACCGACGTACGGGATACGATCCACCAGCGCCCGCAGACCTGCGTCCCGTCGCTGCTTGACGACCTGCACCGGCTCCGGCTTGCCCCGCCCGCTCACAGCGCAGCCTCGCGACCACCGGCAATGGTGAAAGCACCCGTCGCTGTGGCCACCGGGCGGCCTTCATCCTCATCCGTCGCCGTCGCGCGCACAAAGGCGACCGTCCGGGTCACATGATAGCATTCGGCCCGCGCGGTTATCCTTTGGCCCGGCGTCGCAGGGCGCATGTAGTCGATGCGCAGGTCCAGCGTGGCGGTGCTGGCGGGGGCTGCCGGATGGCTCATCACCGCCGCGCCCGAGGCGGTATCCATCAGCGCCGACACTGCACCACCATGGATCACGCCCGTCGCCGGATCGCCGACGAACCGCGCGTCATAGGCCATCGAGATCGTCGCCGCCCCCTCGCCGATCGAATCCAGCGCCATGCCCAACGCACGCGAATGCGGCAGCGCCTCGATGAACTGGCGGGCGATGTGGGTGGTGTCGGTCATGGCGGCGGCTCCCTGTGGCGTCAGACTGTCGCCCTTGGCGCGGCCAGCCGCAAGAGGGCGCCACGGGCAATTGCGCGCCCCCCGGCTTGCGCCTAGGCTTTACCTGCGCAGGGAGGATGACGCGATGACCGAGACCCGCCTCAGCTTCAAAGAGATGTGCGCGCGGTTCGACGTGACGCCGCGCACACTGCGCTATTACGAATACATTGAACTCCTCAGCCCCGAAAAAGACGGCCGCGCCCGCTTCTATGGCCCGCGCGAAATCGCGCGGATGACGCTGATCCTGCGCGGCCGCCGCTTTGGCTTCAGCCTTGAGGAAATCCGCCAATGGCTGCTCATCTATGAAACCAGGGGCACCGGGCCGCAGATGCAGGCGCTGGTCGATCTTGCCGACCGGCAGTTGATCGAGCTGCAAAAACAGCGCGACGAGATCGACACAGCCATCGCCGACCTGTCCGCCTTGCGGGAAACGGCCCTGAAATCCACCTGACCCTGCGTCAGCCAAGAGTACGAATCTTGCGCCTGACCTTACGTCAGCATCACTGACATTACGTTACAGCCGAACTGACGTGACGTTACATTTACGTCAACGTCATCCAGTCTAGTAAGCTGGTCCCAAGCGCCCACCTCAGCCCCGTTCAAAACAAGAGCGCGAGAGAGACCGATGACTGACGTTATGACCATCCGCGAGATGTGCGATGCATTCGACGTGACGCCGCGGACCCTGCGGTTCTACGAACAGAAGGAACTTCTGTTCCCGATCCGCCAGGGCACCAGGCGTCTTTTCACCCGGAGCGACCGGGCGCGGCTGAAGCTGATCCTGCGCGGCAAGCGCTTTGGCTTCAACCTGGAAGACATCCGGCAGTTGCTGGACCTCTATGACCATGGCAATGGTCTGCAGGAACAGCTGAGCCGTACCTATGACCTCGCCCGCGAGCGTCTGGCAACGATGGAGCGCGAACGCGCCGAACTGGACCAGTCGATCGCCGAGCTGAAACAGCAGCTCGCCTGGGGCGAAGAAATGCTGGCTGGCAAGCAAAGGCCCGCCGCCTGATTAGGAGGAGACGACCCGATGACCAGCTACGCCGCCCCCGTGAAGGATATGCAGTTCCTGCTGCATGACGTGCTGAAGGTCCAGCAAGCCGATATTCCCGGCTATGCGGATCTGGATGCCGCCTTCACCTCGGCGGTGCTGGAAGAGGCGGGAAAGCTTGCCTCCGACGTGCTGGCACCCCTCAACGCCACAGGTGATCGTGAGGGATGCCGGCTTGAGAATGGCGTCGTGCGCACGCCGACAGGCTTCGACGCCGCCTTCAAGGCGCTGAAAGAGGGCGGCTGGACCGCGCTCGACTGCGATCCGGCCTATGGCGGCCAGGGCCTGCCCTACCTGATGGGCACGGCTGTGGGCGAGATGTTCGTCTCGGCCAACATGGCCTTCAACATGTACCAGGGCCTGACCCATGGCGCCTATTCGGCGATCCATGCCCATGGCACCGAAGAACAGAAATCCACCTACCTGCCGAAGATGGTCACCTGCGACTGGACCGGCACGATGAACCTGACCGAGCCGCATTGCGGCACCGACCTTGGCCTGATGCGCACCAAGGCCGAACCCCAACCCGATGGCACCTACAAGATCACCGGGCAAAAGATCTTCATCTCGGCGGGCGAACATGACCTGGCCGAGAACATCGTCCACCTCGTCCTGGCCAAGGCGCCGGGCGGCGGGGAAGGCACGCGCGGCGTGTCGCTGTTCATCGTGCCGAAGTTCCTTGTGAATGCCGACGGCAGCCTTGGCGACCGCAACGCGCTGTCCTGCGGCAAGGTCGAAGAAAAGATGGGCATCCACGGCAACTCGACCTGCGTGATGAACTATGACGGCGCAACCGGCTGGCTGCTGGGTGACCTGCACAAGGGCATGCGCGCCATGTTCACCATGATGAACGAGGCGCGTCTGGGCGTCGGCCTGCAGGGCTATGCGGTGGCCGAGGCCGCCTATCAGAACGCCGTGATCTACGCGAAAGAGCGCCTGCAAGGCCGCGCGGTGACGGGCCCGGAAAATCCGAACGGCCCCGCCGATCCGCTGATCGTCCACCCGGATATCCGCCGCAACCTGATGGACCAGAAAAGCTTCGTCGAAGGCGCCCGCGCGCTGACCTTCTGGGGCGCGCACCTGATCGACCGCTCGCACCGCGCGGGTGACGAAGAGGCCGAGGGGATGATTTCGCTGCTGACCCCCATCATCAAGGGCTTCCAGACCGACAAGGGCTTCGAGATGGCGGTGGCGGCCCAGCAGGTCTTCGGCGGCCACGGCTATATCGAGGAAACCGGCATGTCGCAGTTCGCCCGCGATGCCCGGATCGCGATGATCTACGAAGGTGCGAACGGCATCCAGGCGCTGGATCTTGTCGGACGCAAACTCGGCCAGGACGGCGGCAAGCATGTCATGGCCTTCTTCGAGATGGTGAAAAGCTTCATCAAGGAGAATGAGGGCGATGAGCGGCTGAAGGGCCTGCTCGACCCGCTGAAAGCCGCCTCCAAAGATATGCAGGCGGCGGGAATGTTCTTCCTGGAAAACGGCATGAAATCCCCGAACGCGGCGCTGGCCGGCTCCTACGACTTCATGCACCTCGCCGGCCATGTCTGCCTTGGCCTCATGTGGGCACGCATGGCCAAGGCCGCCTATGCAGCACTCGACGCAGGCGACTCAGATCGCGACTTTCTGGAAGCCAAGATTGCCACCGGGCGCTACTACGCGGCCCGCCACTTGCCCGCGACCGCGATGCACCGCGCCCGGATCGAGAGCGGCGCCGAACCCGTCATGGCGCTGGCCGCAGAGGCGTTCTAGACTGCCAAAGGCAGGGCCAAGGGAGAGGTTCCGATGCCAAAGCGTTTCCGCATGACCCGCCGTTTCCCGGTCGCCATGACCGAAGATGGCTACCGCCGACTGAAGCGCTTTGCGCAGGAAGCTGGCCTGGACGAGGGCGAGGCGCTGTCCTTCCTGTTCGAACATTTCGATTCGGTGATGGACAGCGACAACCTCACCCACCGGCTACGGCTATTCAACGCAGAGCTTGATGATCGCAAGCGGTAAGCTCGCGCATGGGGAGGGCTTCGGATTTGGGTATTTTAACCAAGAAGAAACAAGGGCGCTCACCCCGGCCCGATGATGCATCGCATCCATTCGGCCAACCGGCCTCAAGCCGGGGCAGCTTCTCCTTGGGCGGTCATCGGCTCCCCAGCCTGTACCGCAACGTCAGACTAGCGGAATCAAGGTTAACAAAGCCTTGCTTCTTCTTGGCTTAAATACCCCACGGGGGTGCGGGGGTGTGAAACCCCCGCTCTGCCGCAGCCATCGGAGGAACGGCCAATGACCGCAAAACTCTACTGCTTCGGAGAAAGCGGCAACGCCTACAAGGTCGCACTGACGCTGGCCCTGTCAGGCAGCGACTGGAAGCCCGTCTTCGTCGACTTCTTCAACGGCGGAACCCGAACGCCCGAGTTTCGCGCCATCAACGAAATGGGCGAAGTTCCCGTGCTTATCGACGGCGACCGGACACTGACCCAATCCGGCGTCATCTTGCAGCATGTCGCCGCGAAATCCGGCCAGTTCGACGGTCGTGATCAGGCGCAGCAAGACGAGATCCTGCGCTGGCTGTTCTGGGACAATCACAAGCTGTCCACTCAGATCGGCACCGCCCGCTTCCTCGCCAACTTCATACCGGCAGAGAAACGCCCCGAAGGCGTGATCCCCTTCCTGCAGGCCCGTCTCAAATCCGCCTACACCGTGCTGAACAAGCACCTCGACGGTCGCGACTGGATCGTGGGCGACGCGCCCACCATCGCCGACCTGTCCTGCTGCGGCTACCTCTATTACCCCGAGCCCTTCGGCTTCACCCGCACCGACTGGCCCCATATCGACGCCTGGCTTTCGCGCATCGCAAGCCTGCCGGGCTGGAAACACCCCTATGACTTGATGCCCGGCAATCCTTCCGACCGGGCCTGAGGAGAGACCGATGACCGACGCCTATATCTATGACGCCATCCGCAGCCCACGCGGCAAGGGCCGCCCCGACGGCTCGCTGCACGAGGTCACCTCGGTCGCGCTGTCTGCGAAAATGCTGAACGCGGTCAAGGAACGTAACGGCATCGATGGCCACGCGGTCGAGGATGTGATCTGGGGCAATGTCACCCAGGTCGGCGAACAGGGCGGCTGCCTCGCCCGCTCTGCGGTGCTGGCCTCGGACCTTGACGAGTCGATTCCCGGCCTTGCCATCAACCGCTTCTGTGCCAGCGGAATGGAGGCGGTGAACCTTGCCGCCAATCAGGTCAAGGGCGGCGCGGGCAACGGTTATATCGCCGGCGGGGTCGAAATGATGGGCCGCGTGGCGATGGGCAGCGACGGCGCCGCGATCGCCGTGGACCCCACGCTTGCGATGAAGACCTACTTCGTCCCGCAGGGCATCTCCGCCGACATTATCGCCACCGAATACGGCTTTTCCCGCGATGACGCCGATGCCTTCGCTGTCGAAAGCCAGCGCCGCGCGGCAGAGGCATGGAAGGATGGCCGGTTCACCCGCTCGCTGGTCCCGGTGAAGGACCAGAACGGCCTGACCGTGCTGGACCGCGACGAATACATGCGCCCCGGCACCGACATGCAGGCGCTTGGCGCGCTGAAGCCCAGCTTCAAGGACATGGGTGAGGCCATGCCGGGCTTCGACAAGATCGCCCTGATGAAGTACCCGCATCTGGAACGGATCAACCACATCCACCACGCCGGAAACTCCAGCGGCATCGTCGATGGCGCCGCCGCCGTCCTGATCGGCAACAAGGAGTTTGGCGAGAGACACGGGCTGAAACCCCGCGCCCGCATCCGTGCGACCGCCAAGATCGGCTCCGATCCGACCATCATGCTGACCGGCCCGGTGCCGGTGACGGAAAAGATCCTGCGCGACAACGGCATGGCGATCTCGGACATCGACCTGTTCGAGGTGAACGAGGCCTTCGCGTCGGTCGTGCTGCGCTTCATGCAGGCCTTCGACGTGGATGCCGACAAGGTCAATGTGAACGGCGGTTCGATTGCGATGGGCCACCCGCTCGGCGCGACCGGAGCCATAATCATCGGCACGCTTCTGGATGAGCTGGAACGCAGCGGCAAGGGCGTGGGCCTTGCCACCCTCTGCATTGCCAGCGGCATGGGGGCGGCCACGATCATCGAGAGGGTGTGATGCCGAAACTCGATCTGAACGACGTGCCGGTCAAGACCGGCTCAATCTACCCCGAACCCTATGCCTCGATGATGGCGGGCCGATCCTCACTGCGCCTCGGGCAGGCGGGCGGGCTGACCCAGTTCGGCGTGAACCTTGTCACGCTGGAACCCGGCGCGCTGTCGAGCCTTCGCCACTGGCACCAATGTGAAGATGAGTTCGTATACGTGACCGAGGGCGAATGCGTCATGGTCATCGACTCGGGCGAACACGTCATGCGCCGCGGCGATTGTGCGGCGTTCCCGGCCAATGATGGTGACGGCCACCACTTCATCAACCGCACCGACAAGGTGGCGCGCTTTCTCGTCATCGGCAGCAAGGCTCCGAAAGAGGTCGCAACCTATAGCGACGTCGATTTCGTGCTGCATGTCGAGGATGGTCAGTCCCGCTTCACCTACAAGGACGGCACCCCCTGGAAAGGCCCAAGGTGAAAGTCGACCCCGCCCTGGCCGAGGTTCATCGTGAAGACGACGGGACCGAGACGCTGCATCTTTCCGATGCGGGCAGGATCACGCAATTCGGCGCCTTCCTTGAAACCCTGCCGCCCGGCGCCTTTTCCTCGCACCGCCACTGGCACGAAAACGAGGACGAGATGCTGCTGATGATTCAGGGGCAGGCCATCACCGTTGACGACGACGGCAGGCATCCGCTGGGGCCGCTCGACGCTGCCTGCTGGCGGCACGGAGACCCGAACGGCCATCAGGTGCGCAACGAAAGCGACGCGCCGCTACGCTACATCATCATCGGCACCCGGATCGCGAGCGACATCTGCCACTACTCCGACGATGGCCGCACCCTGATCAACACGAAGACCGACTGGCGCATCACAAACGCCAAAGGCGAGGTCCTGCGTCAGGGCGACCTGCCCGAGGTGCTTCTTAACCTGCCCGAGGTCTGGGGCACCCCCTTCGATCCCCTCCTGCCTGCTGAGCGTATCCAGCTTGCAGACGACGCCGACTGGCAGGATGACGACGCGCCCCACGCGATCCTCGGCCCGGGCCCCGGCCCTTATCGCTATCGCCTGATCTCTGACCTTGGCGGCATCAGCCAGTTTGGCGCGTTCATCGAGGAACTGCCGCCCGGTTCCTCCTCCGGCCGCCGCCACTGGCATGAGCGCGAGGATGAGATGATCGTCATGCTCGACGGCGAAGTCATCCTCGTCGAGGACACCGAAACCCAGCTTCACGCAGGCGACACCGCCGCATGGGCCGCCGGAACCCCTATCGGGCACCGGCTCGACAACCGCTCGAACACGCCCGCCCGCTATCTCGTCATCGGCACGCGGTTCCACGAGGACCGGGTGCACTACACCGACCACGATCTGATCACCGAGAAAACGGGCACCGCGCGGCGCTATCTGCACCGCGATGGCACGCCCTATGGAGGACACTGACATGACCGACTTCACCTATGCCGTGGACAGCGACGGCATCGCCACCATCACTTGGGACGTGGCGGCCAAAAGCATGAACGTCATGTCGATGGAGGGCTTTGCCGAGCTGAACGCCCATATCGACGCAGCACTCGCGGATGCGGGTGTGAAAGGCGTCATCATCACCTCCGGAAAGAAAGACTTCGCCGGCGGCATGGACCTGAACGTGATCGCGAAGATGCGCGAAGGCGGCGCTCAGGCGATCTTCGACGGCGTGATGACCATGCACGGCGTGCTGCGCAAGATCGAACGCGCGGGCATGGACCCCAAGACGCTGAAAGGCGGCAAGCCCATCGTCGCCGCCCTGCCCGGCACCGCGCTTGGCATCGGCTTTGAACTGCCGCTGTCCTGCCACCGCATCATCGCCGCCGACAACCCAAAGGCCAAGATCGGCCTGCCGGAAATCATGGTCGGCATTTTCCCCGGCGCGGGCGGCACAACCCGCCTCGTGCGCAAGATGGGTGCGATGATGGCCGCCCCCTTCCTGCTGGAAGGCAAGCTGTCCGACCCCAAGGAAGCGAAATCTGCTGGCCTGATCGACGAAGTCGTGGCCCCCGACCAGCTGCTGGTCCGCGCCAAGGAGTGGCTGCTGTCGGCCAAGGACGCCGATCTGGTCAAGCCGTGGGACGACAAGGGCTACAAGATGCCTGGCGGCGCACCGTACCACCCGGCGGGCTACATGACCTATGTCGGCGCGAACGCCATGGTGAACGGCAAGACGCAAGGCGTCTATCCGGCCGCTAAGGCGCTGTTGTCTGCCGCCTATGAAGGCGCGCTGGTACCCTTCGACACCGCCCTGCGGATCGAGGCGCGCTGGTTCACCTCCGTCCTGCTGAACCCCTCGTCCACCGCCATGATCCGCTCGCTCTTCATCAACAAGGAAGCACTGGAGAAAGGCGCGAACCGGCCCAAGGTGCCGGACCAGACGGTGAAGAAACTTGGCGTCATCGGCGCAGGCATGATGGGCGCGGGCATCGCCTATGTCAGCGCCAATGCCGGCATCGAGGTCGTGCTGATCGACTCCTCGCAAGAGTCCGCCGACAAGGGCAAGGCCCACTCCGACGCCCTGCTGGAAAAAGGCGTCCAACGCCGCAAAGTGACGTCCGAGAAAAAGGCCGAAGTGCTGGCCCGCATCACCGCCACCACCGACTACGCTGCGCTTTCCGGCTGCGATCTGATCGTCGAGGCGGTCTTTGAGGATCCGAAGGTCAAGGCAGAGGTGACGGCCAAGGTTGAGGCGGCCGTCGGCGCCGACTGCATCTTTGCCACCAACACCTCTACCCTGCCGATCACCGCGCTTGCCAAGGCGAGCGAACGCCCCGAGCAGTTCATCGGCATCCACTTCTTCTCGCCCGTCGACAAGATGATGCTGGTCGAGATCATCCGCGGCAAGGCGACCGGCGACCGTGCAGTGGCCAAGGCGCTCGACTTCGTGCGCCAGCTTCGCAAGACACCGATCGTCGTCAACGATGCCCGCTTCTTCTACGCCAACCGCTGCATCATCCCCTACATAAACGAAGGCATCCGCATGGTCGCCGAAGGGGTGGAGCCCGCGCTGATCGAAAATGCGGCGAAGCTGGTCGGCATGCCCTTGGGACCGCTGCAGCTGGTGGACGAAACCTCGCTCGACCTCGGTGTCAAGATCGCCAAGGCGACCCGCGCCGCGATGGGCGATGCCTACCCCGATGGTGACGTGGACAAGGTGCTGTTCGCCATGGCCGATCAGGGGCGGCTTGGCAAAAAGGCGAACGCGGGCTTCTACACCTACGACGCCGCAGGCAAGCGCGAAGGCCTTTGGGACGGTCTGGCCACGAACTGGCACGTCTCGGACCACCAGCCCGACCTTGCGGAGGTCCAGCATCGCCTGCTGTTCGCACAGGTGCTGGAGGCCGTCCGCGCGCTTGAGGAAGGTGTGCTGACCGACATCCGCGAAGGCGACGTGGGCGCGATCCTCGGCTGGGGCTTCGCGCCCTGGTCGGGCGGGCCGTTCAGCTGGCTCGACATCCTGGGCGAGGGGCGTGCCGTGGCCATCTGCGAGGAACTGACCGCACACCACGGCCAGCGCTTTGCGGTGCCCGCGCTGCTGCGCGAAATGGCGGCAAAGGGGGAAACCTTCTACGGCCGCTTCGCACCCGCCGCAAAGGCGGCGTGACGGATCAGAACCAGCGGCGCGGGGCGGGCTTGGCCTGCCCCCACAGCGCCACGCCCAGATCCTCGGCCATCAGGCAGGCCACCAGATGTTCCGCCTCGGGCAATGGAAGCATGGCGCAATCCGGCGTCACAGGCGTCTCTCCGGGGCAGGACACAAGCGTTGCTCGACTTGCATAAAGAATCTGCGGTGTTTCAAAACTGATCCGCACCACCGCCGTATCGGCGCGGGACCGGCGGCGACGGATACCGCGCCAGCCGTCCAGCGCGGCGGCAGGGACCAGCACGAAACGCTCGCCGAACTGATCCTCGGCCACATCCGTGACCAAAAGCACGCGCTGATCGGGCAAAAGCACCAGTTCTTCGCGATTGTCCAGTGCGCCTGCGGGCACGACCACCGGCCACAGCACCTGCGGGATTGCCGCCCGGCCGGTCATGGCGCGCGACACGGCGCGAATGCGCTGCGCACCGGCGGCAAAGGTCTGCACCGCATCGCCCGCCGCAAGGCTTTCGACTGACCGCCAGCCGCCCATGGTAGCGATCTGCGTCCCTGCGATCAGCCCTTCGGCCAGCACCGCGCCGCCAGATCTTACATCGCCAAGATGCCCCATCGCGCCTCACCTATCGCTCAACTCCGCAAAGCCTTGCCGCCGGGAAAGGTGAGCAAAGGGCGCGATAGGGGCAGGATCGCGACACTGTTTCCGCGCGCTGGACGGTGAGTGCAAAGCTATGCGCTTTGGATCAGCCGTCGAAGCGATAGCCGAACCGCGCGATATCCTCGGTGCAGAGTTCCGCCACCAATTCCGCATCCGCATCGCTGTAGTAGGGCCGCCAGTCGCGCACCCGGTCCGAGGCATTTACGCGCGGCAGCGGCGTGATCCGAAACCTCACATGCGCCTCAAAGGGCGCCAGATCCGTCTCAAGATGTTCCAGCCGAGCATACAGGCTGCACCTGTCGGCCCCGCCCGCATCGCGCATGTAACTGCCATAGGAATGGGCGGAAAGGCTCGCCCGCGTCTGGGGATGATTGAGAAAACCCGAAAAACTCTTCGCCCGCGCCAGCCCCACAGCCGGATGCGCAAAGGACTGCGCGCGCAGCCAGTGGTAATAGCTCGCGACCCTGTCCCAGGGGTTACGCACCAGCGTGAGCGTGAAGAACGCTTCGACCTCCTCCGGCGTCGCCAGCCCGGCGATATCGGCCAGCGTCGAGTGCTTCCACAGCCGCCCCGCCGTTTTTAAGCCTTGCAGCCGCCCCCGCCGCGCACGCGCCTTTGGCGTGTCCCCGATCAGCACATCGTCCTTCATCGCCCGTGCTTCCATCGCCAGCGACAACGCCGTGCCCCCGGTCTTGGGGATATGGATGAAGATGTATTGCCGTCCGCGCGACAGGATCATCGGGCGAAGCTGCCGCCCGCTGGGCCATCGAGGCCCAGCGGGCGGCATTGCCATGGAGCGAGGCCAAAGGCATCGAAGCGCGAGCCGGTCGCCGTGGGTATTTGGGCCAAGAAGAAGCCCATAGGCTACACCGGGTTGGGCAGCGCCCGATTTTCGAGCGCGGCGATCAGGTTGTCGAGCGCCATCATCCCCATCGCCTCGCGCACCTCGAGCGCCGCAGTCCCGAGATGCGGCAGCAACGTCACATTCTCCAGCGCGATCAGCGCCTGCGGCACCTTCGGCTCGAACTCGTAGACATCCAGCCCTGCGCCTGCGATCCGGCCCGTCTGCAGCGCCGCGATCAGCGCTTCCTCATCCACCACATCCCCGCGCGAGATGTTGACGAGAATGCCATGCGGCTGCATCGCGCCCAGCGCCTGCGCGTTGATCAGGTGATGCGTCGCAGAACCGCCCGGCACGGCGATCACCACGAAATCGGCAGCCATCGCCTCGGCCATCGGCACCTGCCGCGCTGGCACGCCGGGATCGGCGACGGTCGAGCGGTTGTAGAACACCACCTCCATCCCGAACCCCGCCTGACAGCGCCGCGCAATCGTCTTGCCGATACGCCCCATGCCAATGATGCCAACCCGCTTGCCCGCGACGGGTTGGCCGAGCAGTTGCGTCGGACCCCAACCCTGCCAACGCCCCGATCGCACCAGCCGCTCGCCTTCACCCGCGCGGCGGGCGGTCATCAGGATCAGCGTCAGCGCGATATCGGCAGTGGCCTCGGTCACAGCACCCGGCGTATTGCTGACGGCGAGGCCGACTGCCTTTGCGGCGGCCACGTCAATATGGTTGTAGCCCACACCGAAGTTCGCCAGCAGCCGCGCTCGCGGCTTCGGCACATCCGCAAAAACCTCGGCCGAGAAACGGTCGCCCAAAGTCGGCAGCACATAGTCATAATCCCGCAGCGCCACCCGCAACTCCTCCGCCGACAGCACGCGGTTTTCCTCATCCCGAAGGGTGACCTCGAACCGCTCCCGCGCCGCAGCGACGACACGCTCCGGCAACCGCCGGGTGATCAGCAAACGCGCGCTCAAAACAGCCTCCCGCCCAGCGGCACCTCATGCCCCGGTCCGATCAGCACCACCTCACCATCGGCATCCGGCACACCCAGCACCAGCACCTCGGACATCACCTTGCCGATCTGGCGCGGGGGGAAGTTGACCACGGCCAGCACCTGCCGCCCCACCAGTCCCTCGGGCGTGTAGTGGCGGGTAATCTGGGCCGAGGAGCGCTTTTCGCCGATCTCGCCGCCGAAATCGACCCACAGCTTGATCGCGGGCTTTCGCGCTTCGGGGAAGGGTTCGGCGCTGGTGATCCGGCCAACGCGGATGTCGACCTTCATGAAGTCGTCGAAGCTGATCGTCACTTGCCCAGTTCCCTTCCACGCTCGGCCGCCGCATGGACCGCGCGCCGCAAAAGCGCCGGGAACCCCGTCTCCGGCTCCATCAGCACGGCCAGCGCCGCCGCCGTGGTGCCCCCGGGCGAGGTCACGTTGACGCGCAGCTGCGAGGCCTCTTCCGGCGCCAGTCGCGCCAGTTCTCCCGCCCCCGAAACCGTCGCCCGCGCCAGTTTCATCGCCAGCGCCGGCGGCAGCCCCTCGGCCTCGCCCGCCGCCGCCATCGCCTCGATCAGGTGAAAGACGTAAGCCGGGCCGGACCCGGAAACGGCGGTGACGGCATCCATCTGATGCTCGCCTTCCAGCCGCACCACCTGGCCGACCGCGCCCAGAAATGCCTCGGCCAGCACCAGATCCTCTTCGCTAGCCGGCCCATTGCCGATGATCGCGGTGATCCCGCGCCCCACCGCCGCCGGCGTATTGGGCATCGCGCGGACCACCCGCGTCCCCTCGCCCAGCACCCGCTCGTAATAGGAAATCGGCGTGCCCGCAGCGACCGAGACGAACAGCGTCCCGCCACCGCCCAGCGGCACCAGGGACGGCAGCGCCTCGGCCATCATCTGCGGCTTGACCGCGACCAGCACGATGGCGGGGCTTTCCGGCAAACCCACGTTCAGATGCAGCCCCTTGGCCGCCAGCCCCTTCACCCAGTCCGAGGGATGCGGGTCCAGCACCCAGACAGCGCCCAGCGCCAGACCACCCTTCAGCCAGCCTTCCAGCATGGCCGAGCCCATCTTGCCGCAGCCGAGCAGCACCAGCCCGCGGCGGTTAACATCCTGAAACATGCAAAGTCCCCGATCAGATCGGGGCAGAGGTTAGGCGCGCCCGTAGGCCTCGGCAATGGCCACCTTCATCGCGGCGGCCGGGGTGTGTTCGGCCCAGGCAACCATCTGGAAAGCGGGGTAGAAGCGATCGGCGGCCATGACGGCCCCGGCGATCAGCCGGTCGATTTGTTCCGGTCCGGCGATATGGCCGCCCGAGAGGAGCAAGCCATAGCGCCAGACCATAAGTTTCTGTTCTGCCCAATAAGTAAAAGCGCCCGTCCAGACCATGTCATTGGTGCGGTTCAGCACGTCGTAAAGCTCGCCCATCCGATGCTCGGGCGGCTCCATCTCGAAGGTGCAGATCAACCGCAACGTCTCGTCCTGGGGACACCAGGCGAGCGTCAGGGAATAGGTGCGCCACTGACCCTCAACCGCCATGGCGATCTGGTCGTCGGTGACCCGGTCGAACTCCCACTCATGGTGTTCGGCCAGCGTCTCGACCAGGTCGATCGGATGCAGGTCCTCGGTCGTCATATAGTCTTCGGAAAGCGACATCGCCCGGCCTCTTTATAAAGCTGCCTGAGGGCCTAAGACCCACAAGAAGCTGGGTGTCTGGCAAGGTACGGCGTTTGCCCGACACCGCCCTTACTAGATATAGTGGGGGGCGCCGGAAAGCCTGTAAAGCGTTTTCTTCAGGAAAAAGCTGTGGAGGAAAACGGGTCGTTAAAGTGAGTAGGCATCGGGCATTTGTCGGTTTACACAACCAACAAGGGAATGTTCCGCCCCCCGGTAACCAGGAGATCCAGATGCTGATGAACCGCCGAGACCTTCATCGCCTCACCATCGGCAGCGCGATCGGACTGTTCGGCTCCGTGAGCGGCCTCGTCCGTCCTGCTTCTGCCCAGACGGCCGCCCGCGTGGTCCCCCTGACGAACCGCGACTTCGAACCGCTCGGCGGCCAGCCGCCCCAAGGTTCGCGGCCCTCAAGCGATGATCTCGACTATCAGGTCAAGTATCAGCGCGCCTTCGAGGCGATCTTGTGGGGCGCCCCGGCGGTCGCAATCTATCGCTTCCGCGGCGCGGCGATTAGCGACCTTGGCCTCAAGGACAATGACATCATCGCCTATTCGACGACCGCGAACCCTCTGGTCGAGGCGCTGACCGCCAACTCGACGACACCCTACACCTCGGCCTTCACCGACCTTAGCAAGGGCCCTGTCGTGCTTGAAGTTCCCGAGGCAGGACCGGACGGCAGCCTGTATGGCCAGGTCGTCGATGCCTGGCAATTCACCATCGCGGATGTGGGGCCGAATGGCCTCGACAAGGGTAAGGCCTCGAAATACCTCTTCACGCCTCCCGGGTATGACGGCGCGGTGCCGGACGGCTACCTCCACATCGCCTCACCCAACTATCGCATCGCCTTCGCCTTCCGATCGATCCAGGCAGAGGGCAAGAGCTTTGAAGATGCCTATGCCTACAGCAAACGGTTGCGGATGTACTACCTCTCGGAAGCAGACAACCCGCCGGAACAAGTCTTCTTCGACCCGACCGGAATCCGTTATGCGACTTTGCCCTTCTACGATTCCCGCCACTTCCAGGACATCTACGACATCGTCAGCCTCGAACCGGTGAAAGAGCAGGACAAGGTGATGATGGGCATGCTGACCTCGCTTGGCATCCGCAAGGGTCAACCCTTCCAACCCGACGAGACGGCGCAGCGCGCAATGCAACAAGCCGCAATAGACGTCTGGTTCTTCATTCAGGACTGGTACGACAACTTTCCGAAGGAAAAACTCTACTGGCCCGACCGGCACTATGCCGCGCTTCTGCAGGCCGACGACAACGGCACCTTCACCTTCGAATATGACGACCGCATCGACCTGATCGCCCGTGCCGCCGAATACTTCTGGTGCACCTATATGCCGAAAGAACTAAGCGCCTCGCCCGCGACGCAATACATGATGGCGATGGCGGACAGGGACGGGAATTTGCTGGAGGCGGGCAAGACCTACAAGCTGACCGTTCCCGCCGACATGCCGGTGAAGCAGTTCTGGGCGCTGACCGTCTATGATCGCGCCACCTTCAGTTTCATCTACTCGCAGCTCAATCGCACGACCCTGTCCTCCTATGACCTCGACGGCATGGTGAAGAACACGGACGGCAGCGTGACGATCTATGTCGGGCCGATCCCACCCGAAGGTCTGGAGCCCAACTGGATACCGACAGCGGGCAAACGTCCCCTGCCCTGCATGCGGGTCTATGGGCCGACCGAGGCGTTCAACAACAAGACATTCAAGCTGGACGATTGGGAAGCGGTCTGAAGCAGAACGGGCCTTCTCGGGTCCGTCAGTGACCAACCCGGATGGCCAACGTATCCCCGCCCGCCGCCCGGACCACATATCCCGCCGCGCTCAGGAACGCCTCTACGTTCCGCTGCCTGTCCTGCGACAGGCTTTTGCTTTCGAAATGGATGAGGTGCGGGCACGTCTCCGAAATCGAGCAATTATAAAGCACAATGTCGTCAGCACCTTCGGCGTCGATCTGGATCGCATCAACCTGTGCGGGAAAGCCGTTGACACGCAAAGCATCCATCAGCGGATAGCAAGGAACGTCGAGTTCTTCTATCACATCGTCGGGGCGCAGGCCGTGGCCGTGTTCCGCCACCCAGTCTACAAGCATTTCCCTGTCCGATGAGGTGACGCCGGTCGAGGCGCGATAAGGGGGCCAGCCGCGCGCATAGGCGGGCTGGAGCAACGGCCAGAATTTGCTCTTGATCGCGTAAAGCTTCAGCCGTCCGGCAGGGCCGATCGCGCCGCCCACGATGGTATGATCGGGATGAAAGGCATAATTCTTGCCCAGCGCCTGATGCAGCGAGACCTGCGGTTCGACCAGCATGACCCGCGTCCTTGCCGCATGGGTCTGCGCAACCGGATAGAAGGGATCGTTCACCCGGCCATCATTGGCACCGATGATCACCACTGTCAGCGAGAGTTTTACCGAAAGCAGGGTTTCGAAGCAGGATCGGTAAATGTCGCCAAGGCTAGGGCCGGGCGGCATCGGGCGGCCCCGTCTGACATGCCGAAGGAATCCCGAAAGGTCCATCGAACGCCCCGCAGCTTGCGACGGTGCAGGATGACACGGAATCGTGATATCTCAAAACGCTGTGTATGCGATGGGCGGAAGGTCGCCTCACCCCTTCGGAATCATATATGTCACGGCCAGCCGCGCGCCCCAGCCGTCGGGGCCATTATCGGGCGCTTCGGCCCAGTAGCGGACGCCCCCGGTGATCTGCACCGGTTTCTTCGCGACCTTGATGATCTGGCCGACGGTGAAGTTGATCGGCACCGACCACTCCTCGTTTTCCCAGTCATAGGTCGCCTCGGTGTTCAGCGTGAATGACGTGGCCTTGGGCGTCGTATAGCTGATGAACGGTTGCAGGAAGGTGGCGCTGGTCTTGCCGTATTTATCCTCGCCGTTGACCGACCAGACATGGTTGGCCAGCGCGCCATAGGTCCAGCCGTGCGACTGTTTCAGGATGACGCCGGTGATGCCCGCGCCCCATTGGTTGTTCGCGATCCCGTCCGTCGCCGTCGGAATCTGGATCACCGGACCCGCGCCCCAGATGATTCCTCCCTTGGTCGGCTTCTTTGGCGAGAAGAAAAAGCTCTGCGTCGTATTGCCGAAACCGGTCTGCGTATCGCCATCGGGATCGAACCCGTCCAGATGCACGACCGGCAGGATCGTGCGCGAGATGATGTTCCAGTTCTCGCCTATGGAAAACGGAATAACCGGCTGAATGTTGATGTAGCTCTGGTTCGCCGAGCCATCCAGATAGCCGTCGTTGTAGTTATACTGGAAGGGCACAGAGATCAGGTTCGCGACCGGGTTCGACAGCTTCTTGGCCAGGTCTTCGGAGGATTGGGCGACAGCAGACGTGCCGACGGCAAGGCTGACGATAACGGCGGAAACCAAGGCACGCATGACCAACTCCTTTGACGCTGGTGGCAGGCAGTTCTTTCGCAGTTCTGTCACTCTTGACGCTGCGCGGTCAATCATACTGCAATTTGCGCCTTTTATGGCTGCCGGCAGCGCTGGCTGCTCCGCCGGCGCTCTGTTCAGTTCCCGCCGCCAGCGGCCTTGGCCGCATTCTCGCGGATCTTTTCATCGACCATCTCCTGAACCTGGTCGATCGAGAAGCTGGCAGGAGTCTGGCTTGGCGGATATTCGATGAAGGTCTCAAGGAAGGTTGCGGCCTTCTGGGTCGCCTGTGCAGTTAGGTAGGCGTTCTTCATCAGCCAGTCATAATACTGATCCGAGTAAAGATCCGCCCGCTCATACGGGTCCATCCGCAGGTTGAATATCTTGGGCACGCGCAGACAGGTGAATGGGTCCATCCAGACCTGCATGCCCCCGCCCGTCCGCTGTTCGCAGAACACGGCCTTCCAGTTGCCAAAGCGACTGGCGACAAGAATACCGTCGTCGTTGAAGTAATAGAACTCGTCGCGGGCGCCCTTGTCGGTCTGACCGGTCAGGTAGGGCAGCTGATTATAGCCATCCAGATGAACCTTGAAGGTCTTGTCGCCGATCTGCTTGCCCTGCAGCAATTCGTCCTTGATCTTGTCATCCCCGGCGGCCGCCAGCAGCGTCGGGAACCAGTCAAGGCCGGAAAACATCTCGTTTGACACGCTGCCCGGCTTGATGTGGCCCGGCCACCGCACCATGCCCGGCACACGGAACGCGCCTTCCCAGTTCGTGTCCTTTTCCGAACGGAAGGGCGAGACTGCGGCATCGGGCCAGGTGAAGAAGTTCGGCCCGTTGTCGGTGGTGTAAACCACGATGGTGTTGTCGGCGATGCCCATGTCGTCCAGCGCCTTCAGCAATTCGCCCACCGCCTGGTCGTGCAGCACCATCGCGTCGGCATAGATATTGCCGGGCATGCCGCTAATCCCGTTCTTGTCCTCGGGAATATGGGTGAAGGCATGCATGCGGGTCGTGTTCATCCAAGTGAAGAACGGCGTTCCCGACGCATTCTGCCGCTTCATGAAGTCGATGGCGGCGGCGGTCGTCTCGTCGTCGATCGTCTCCATCCGTTTCGATGTCAGCGGCCCCGTATCCTCGATCTTGCCATCGGCCGAGGATTTGACCACACCCCTCGGGTTGTAGAAATCGAGAAAAGCCTTGTCGTCGGCTGGCCAGTAGGGCCGTTCCGGCTCTTCCTCCGCGTTCAGGTGATAAAGGTTGCCGAAAAACTCGTCGAAACCGTGATTGGTGGGCAGGTATTCGTCGCGGTCGCCAAGATGGTTCTTGCCGAACTGGCCGGTGGCATAGCCAGCGGCTTCAGCGCCTGCGCCAGCGTCACATCGCGGTCCTGAATGCCGACCGGCGCACCGGGCACACCGACCTTGCTCAGCCCCGTGCGTTTGGGCGACTGTCCTGTGATGAAGGATGACCGGCCCGCGGTGCAGCTGTTCTCGGCGTAATAGTCGGTGAACAGCATGCCTTCGCTGGCGATGCGGTCGATATTCGGCGTCTGGTATCCCACAATTCCACGGCTGTAGGCCGAGATGTTGGACTGGCCGATGTCATCGCCAAAGATGACCAGGATGTTCGGTTTGGCCTGCGCCGCATCCTGCGCAATGGCCGAACCCGACGAGAGCATCAGCGCGGTCGCCGCAAGCATGGCGGCAAACGGTCGTATCATGGCAAGTCCCTTTCAAGTAATTGCGCAGACATGAAATCCTGCAAGCTGCATCGGTGTTGCAGGGCTGCGGGACAGCAGCCCTGCAAAAGAGTTATTGCCCGCCGGCAGCGTTGTTGAACTGATCTTCCAGCTGGGCCTGAATCTGGTCGATCGAGAAGCTGGCCGGACGTTGGGCCGGTGGGTAGTCCTTGAAGGTGCTGAAAAACTCCGCAACCTTCGCCTGGGCGGGCACCACCAGATAGGCGCGGTCCAGCAGCCAGTCGTAATAGGTGTTCGATGTCACATCCGCGCGCTCATAGGGGTCAGAGCGCAAATCGAATATCTTGGGCACGCGCAGCGGCGTGAACGGTTCGGCCCATATCCGCAGCGTTCCCGTCGCCCGCTGTTCGGCAAAGACCAGCTTCCAGTTTTCATAGCGCATCGCCACAAGCTGGCCATCGTCGTTGAAGTAGTAGAAGTCCTTGCGGGCGCTGTCGGGTGCCTTGCCGGTCAGATAATCAAGCTGGTTGTAGCCATCGAGATGGTTCTTGTAGTCCTTGCCGTCGATGGTGGCACCTTTCAGCAGACGGTCCTTGATGTCCGTATCCCCCGCGGCAGCCATCAGCGTCGGGAACCAGTCAAGGCCCGAGAAGATGCCATTCAGCTCGGTTCCCGGCTGGATATGCCCCGGCCAGCGGATCATCGCTGGCACCCGGAAAGCGCCTTCCCAGTTGGTATTCTTTTCGCTGCGGAACGGCGTCGTGCCCGCATCCGGCCACGAGTTCTGGTGCGGACCGTTGTCGGTCGTGTAGATGACGATCGTGTTGTCGGCCACGCCCTGCTTGTCCAGCTCGGCCAGGATCGTGCCAATCACATTGTCCGTCTCGACCATGCCGTCTGCATATTCCGTCCGGGCGGTCAGACCGGGCGCGCTTCGATTCTCTGGCCGCACATGGGTGCGAAAGTGCATGCGCGTCGTGTTCATCCAGACAAAGAACGGCGTCTTTGCCTGAACCTGGCGGCCAATGAAGTCGATGGCGGCAGCAGAGGTTTCATCGTCAATCGTCTCCATCCTCTTGCGGGTCAGCGGACCTGTATCCTCGATCTTGCCATCGGCAGAGGATTTGATGACGCCGCGCGGTCCGAACTTTTCCCGAAAAGCCGGATCCTGGGGATAGTTGAAATTCTCGGGCTCTTCCTCGGCATTCAGATGGTAAAGGTTGCCGAAGAATTCGTCGAAACCGTGGGCTGTCGGCAGGAACTCGTCGCGGTCACCCAGATGGTTCTTGCCGAACTGGCCGGTTGCATAACCCTGGTCCTTAAGAGCCGAGGCGATGGTGACATCCGAGGCTTGCAGGCCAATAGGCGCGCCGGGCAGTCCTACCTTGGACAGACCGGTTCGCAACGTTACCTGACCTGTGATGAAGGTCGATCGTCCCGCGGTGCAGCTTTGTTCGGCGTAGTAGTCAGTAAAGACCGCGCCTTCCTTGGCGATGCTGTCGATATTCGGGGTGCGATACCCCATCAGGCCTTTGGAAAAGATCGACAGGTTCGTCTGACCGATGTCGTCGCCGAAAATCACCAGGATGTTGGGCTTTGCCGGCGCATCCTGCGCGATGGTTGCTGCCGTGGACAGCATCAATGCCGCCGCTGTCACGGCGGCCGCCAATGGTCTGATCATCTCAAATCCCCCCATGTTGGGTCTGCCTTTACACCGGGGCCCACCATAAAAGGCCCCTCTTCCAATGCCCGCGCAAGGCATGTGCAGGCGCTCTTGGCGGGTGCTAGTGCGCCGAGCCAATCCCCCCGGGGAGAACCCCGGAAGAAATCCTTGATGTCAGTTTGAAGCAGTCACCGGCGACAGCCCTTCTGGCAGGGCCGATGGCTTGACCGGCGGGAAAGGGATACTCGGTGCAGGCAGATTGTCGCATCGAACTCATCCCCCGGCGCCCCGCATCCGGTTGTGGCGCAAGGGCCTCAACCGGCGGACAGGTTTACGTTAGGTCAGAGCCGTTTGCCGAGCAAACGTTTTGGGTCAACCTGAGGGAGAATTTCCACTTTCGGCGGCGAAGGCCCGATCAGCCCTTCTTCTTTGTCGCCGACGCTTCCAGCGCCGCGATCCGCGCCTGAAGGGCCGCATTTTCCTCGCGCGCCTTCTGGGCCATGGCGCGCACGGCATCGAATTCCTCGCGCGTCACGAAATCGCGATCGGCCAACCATCGGTCGATCAGACCTTTCATCGCCGTCTCGGCCTCGGTCTTGGCGCCTTGCGCCACGCCCATGGCGTTCGTCATCAGTTGCGACATGTCGTCGAAGAACTTGTTGCGCGTCTGCATGGGTTACCTCCAGCGATTTTGCCATATATGGTCGAACACCGGCGGGCGACAAGGTTGACATCGCCGCCCCTAGCCCGGAAAACGCGCAGCATTCCCCGCGAGGCCCGTGTCATGAGCTACATCCCCTTCCCTAACATCGCGCCCGAGATCTTTTCGGTCCAACTTTTCGGCATGACGCTGGCGCTGCGCTGGTATGCGCTCGCCTATATCGCGGGCCTCTTGATCGGCTGGCGGCTGATCCTGATGATGATCCGCCGCCCCGACCTGTGGCGCAGCACCCCGCCGATGACGCCGGTGCAGCTTGAAAACCTGCTGACCTGGATCATCCTTGGCGTCGTCCTTGGCGGCCGCCTGGGGTTCGTGCTGTTCTACGAACCTGCCCGTTATCTGGCCAACCCCGCCGATATCCTGCGGGTGTGGGAAGGCGGCATGTCCTTCCACGGCGGCTTCCTCGGCGTCGTCATCGCCTCCTACCTCTACTGCCGCAACCAGAACATCCCGATGCTGCCCACCGCCGACCTTCTGTCGGTCGCGGCGCCAGTCGGCCTGTTCCTTGGCCGCATCGCGAACTTCATCAATGCCGAGCTTTGGGGCCGCCCCACCACCATGCCATGGGGCGTGGCCTTTCCCGGCGATGCGGCGCAGACCTGTGCGGGCGTCGCCGGCATCTGCGCCCGCCATCCCTCGCAACTCTATGAAGCCGCGCTCGAAGGGCTGCTGCTCGGCTCGGTCCTTCTCTTCCTCGTTCTCAAACGTGGTTGGCTGAAACGCCCCGGCCAGACGGCAGGCCTGTTCTTCGCAGGCTACGGCGCGGCGCGGACCTTTGTCGAATTCTTCCGCCAGGCCGACGCGCAATACATCACCCCCGACAACCCGCTGGGCCACGTCATCCGGCTTGGTGAGGCGGGCCTCAGCATGGGTCAGCTTCTGTCCCTGCCGATGGTCGTGGTGGGCGTAGCACTTATCCTCTGGGCGCGGCGCGCCAGCCCCAGCCCCGCATGACGCCGTTGGCCGACCTGCTGATCCGCCGCATCAGCGCCACCGGCCCCATCACCATCGCCGATTACATGGCGGAGTGCCTGCTGCACCCCCAGCATGGCTACTACACCACGCGCGATCCCTTCGGTCAGGCGGGTGATTTCACCACGGCGCCAGAAATCAGCCAGATGTTCGGTGAGATGCTGGGCCTCTGCATTGCCCAAAGCTGGCTTGGTCAGGGTGCGCCCGATCCTTTCACCCTGGCCGAACTCGGCCCCGGTCGCGGCACGCTGATGGCTGATGCGCTGCGCGCAACGGCGCGCGTTCCGGGCTTCCACGCCGCCGCCCGCGTCACATTGGTCGAAGCATCGCCCCGACTCCGCGCCCGCCAGCGTGAGACGCTGGGTGAGCATCCAGTGACATGGACCGACGACGTCACGCATTTACCCGAAGCGCCGCTGTTCCTGATCGCCAACGAGTTTTTCGACGCCCTGCCGATCCGGCAGTTCATCCGCCGTTCCGCAGGCTGGCAGGAACGGATGGTCGGAGTGACGGAAGGCAGGCTTGCCTTCGGCCTGTCGGCGCCGACCCCACTCGACGCCCTGCAATCCCGGCTGACCGACACCGCCCCCGGCGACATGGTTGAAACCTGCGCCCCGGCCACAGCCATCGCCGCCGACATCGCCGGGATCATCACCCGGAACGGCGGCGTGGCGCTGTTACTCGACTACGGCGATGCCCGCTCGCGCGGCGACACGCTGCAGGCGCTGAAGTCACATGCCTTCACCGACCCGCTTGTCGAACCCGGACAGGCCGACCTGACGGCGCATGTCGACTTCGGCGCGCTGGCACAGGCAGCGGCCCCCTGTCCTGCGACACGTATGACACCGCAGGGCATCCTGCTGGAACGGCTCGGCATCACGGCCCGTGCGCAAACCCTTGCTCAAAGACTGACCGGACCCGCGCTCGATGCCCATGTCGCGGCGCATCGCCGCTTGACCCATCCTTCCGAAATGGGACAACTGTTCAAGGCGCTCGCATTTTACGCCCCCGGCGCCCCGCCGCCGCCCGGATTTGATTGATGCTGGAAATACTGACGTCCGACCTGCTGCGCCCGATCCGTCACGGCTTTTTCACCCGCAAAGGCGGGGCATCCTCCGGCATATTCGCAGGCCTGAACTGCGGACCCGGCAGTTCCGATCAGGCCGACGCAGTGGCGATCAATCGTGCCCGCGTGGCCGATGCGATGGGCGTCGCGCCCGATCACCTCGTTACGCTGCATCAGGTTCACTCGCCCGATGTCCTGACACTGACCGAACCACCGACCGACCGTCCAACGGCCGATGCCATGGTCACGGCAACACCCGGCATTGCTTTGGGCGTCCTGACCGCCGATTGCCAGCCCGTGCTTTTCGCCGATGCCAGGGCCGGGGTTATCGGGGCCGCGCATGGCGGCTGGCGCGGCACGCTGGACGGCGTGCTGGACGCCACCATCGAGGCGATGCTGCGCCTTGGCGCGCAGCGCGAACGCATCTCGGCCGTCATCGGCCCGACGATCAGCCAGCCTAACTATGAGGTCGGCCCCGATTTCGTCGATGCCTTCCTTGTCGAAGACCCCGGCAACGCCCGCTACTTCACTCAAGGCAAGGGCGACCGCGCCCTGTTCGATCTGCCGGGTTATGGGCTGCACCGCCTGCGCGCGGCCGGAATAGGCGATGCCGAATGGACGCATCACTGCACCTACCGCGATCCCGACCGCTTCTTTTCCTACCGTCGGACCACACACGCGGCCGAGGCGGATTACGGGCGACTCATCTCGGTGATCCGGCTTTAAGCCCGCTTCGATTGTGGCGAAATTCGTTCAGAAACAATCCTTGCGCCTGCCGATTATTGTTTCCAAAATTTGATTTACCGTTGCCTAAACAATGATTTGCACCGCCAGCGACGCGCAATCTGCTTTCGGCTTTGTGTCATCTGACGGTCAAACCGGGGCCAAAGCCGCGCCGCAAAGCCGGGTGAGCCTGTGCCAAGGTCAGAAAGACCTGAGAAAAGAGGTCGAACAGGGCTTCGGGGCAAAGGGGACAAGGAAATGAACAGGAATCGTCGCTGGCTGAAGTCAGTGCTGGCCACCAGTAAAGAGGTCGCCATAACCCTGCCGTGGACGCGCGGAAGCCGCCGCAAACCGGCCTTCCTGGCAGTTTCCGCCCCCCGGAAACCCGGTATCGCAGCCCGCTAAGGCACCCATGCTGCAACGCCGAATCGTTGCCGCAAGGGAAACCCGCTTTCGACCCGTGATTGTGTTCTTGCACCGTTAGTTCTGCCTCCGATATGGAAACAGTTCTACCATTGCCAAAGGATTAGCCACACATCGGTATCGAAGCTGGCATAATTTTGACAAAGCCTCTTAGAACCGTCACGGTTGTTTTCATGACGTTCCTTCCCACCCGAGGGCGTCGCTGATCTGGGGAAGTTCAGCGTCGTCGGGGATCGGTTCAGGACAGCTTGCTTGCAGAAGGCGGCCTTGGTGTGAGCTCTGGCACACCGCATGGGGCCGCCTTTCTGCTGTCCGCCCCTCAGGCCGTCTTTTTCAGTCTTTCTTCCAGCACGTCGAACGGCAGGCCCGGTTCATCCTTGGCGCAGCGGATGACAAGGCTGGTTTTAACGCTCGCCACGTTCTCGGCCGCCGTCAGCTCTGCGGTCAGGAACCGTTGAAATGTCGACAGGTCGGGCGCCACGCATTTCAGGATAAAGTCGATCTCGCCGTTCAGCATATGGCACTCACGCACCAGCGGCCATGCGCGGGCCTTGGCCTCGAACGCGGAAAGATCCACCTCCGCCTGGCTCTGCAGGCGCACCATGGCGAACACCTGAACTTCGAACCCCAGTTCGCGCGCGTCGATATCGGCGTGATAACCGCGGATATAGCCCGCCTCCTCCAGCGTCCTGACCCTGCGCAGGCAGGGCGGCGCGGAAATGCCGACCCGCTTTGCCAGTTCGACGTTGGTCATGCGCCCGTCGGCCTGAAGCTCAGCCAGGATGTGACGGTCAATCGGGTCCAGCTTCGATCCGGCCATTTTCAGGGTCTCCTTATTCGGGCGGGAATGTAGGGACTGCACCGCTTTTGCGCAATATTATTTCGCCAAAAGGGCCGTGCGCGACACCCTTTGCGGTGGCTGCGGCGTTAACAATGATGAAATTTTGGTATATACGCTATATAGATGCTAGCATCTTCAATGACTTGCCTGCCTTTGCACGCGTGCAAACCTGATGATGGCGTCCGAACCTCCGATCGGCCCGCATAGCCGCCCTGCATGGGCCTCATCTCCCCTTTCCGCCCGCCCCGCTTCCGCCTATATCGGGGGGCCATTCAGCCAGAGGCGCCCATGTCCGACACCCGCCACACCCGCGTCCTGATCATCGGCTCCGGCCCCGCCGGCTACACCGCTGCCGTCTATTCGGCCCGCGCCATGCTGAACCCGATCCTCATCCAGGGCATCCAGCCGGGTGGCCAGTTGACCATCACCACCGAGGTCGAAAACTGGCCCGGCGACACCCATGTTCAGGGCCCCGACCTCATGGTCCGCATGCAGGCGCACGCCGAGGCGATGGGGGCCGAGGTCGTGTTTGATCACATCTCCTCGCTCGACCTGTCCAGGCGTCCCTTCACCGCCCAGTCCGACAGCGGCACCACCTACACCGCCGACGCCGTCATCCTCGCGACCGGCGCGCAGGCCAAATGGCTGGGCTTGCCGTCGGAAGAGCATTTCAAAGGCTTCGGAGTCTCTGCCTGCGCCACCTGCGACGGTTTCTTCTACCGCGGCAAGGAAGTCGTGGTGATCGGCGGCGGCAACACCGCCGTCGAAGAGGCGCTGTTCCTGACCAACTTCGCCACCAAGGTCACCCTGATCCACCGCCGCGACAGCCTCCGCGCCGAAAAGATCATGCAGGACCGCCTGTTCAAGAACCCCAAGGTCGCGGTGCTGTGGAACCACGAGGTGACGGAAGTTCTGGGCAGCCACGAACCCCGCGGCGTCGAAGCCGTCCGCGCCCGCAACGTCCTGACCGGAGAGGTAACGGACATTCCCTGCGCCGGCTTCTTCGTCGCCATCGGCCACGCCCCGGCCTCGGAACTGGTCAAGGACCAGTTGGAATTGCACAATGGCGGTTATGTGAAAGTCGAACCCGGCTCGACCCGCACTGCAATTCCCGGCGTATTTGCCGCCGGAGACCTGACCGACCACGTGTATCGCCAAGCCGTGACGAGTGCCGGAATGGGCTGCATGGCGGCGCTTGATGCAGAGCGATTCCTGTCCGAATAAACGCCGCAACCAATGGATGAATTGCGGATTCGCAATTCATCCTGTAAATATAAACCGCGCAAGCCGCTGTTAAATATCATAATTTTTTACACCCTGGCGCTCAACTTTCCAACACTGGAAACAATGAGTTCTTTTATGGCGGCTTGCCGCGAAATAAGGCATTTGTTAGACATGCGTGTCATAAGTGTGTTTTTGGGAGGTCGTGCATGTTTCGCTTAAAAGGTTTCGTTGTAGCAGGTGTTGTTGCTGTTTCTGCATGTGCGGCCAATGCCGCAACCGTATCGACTGGGTCCACGCTGGTTTCGGGCGGCGGCTTCTCGATCGACACAAGCGCCCCTGGCTATCAGGGCAACGGCGTGAAGAAGGCGGTAAGTGATCCTGCCAATGCCTGGATTCTTAGCGACACCGACCCTTCGTCCCAATGGATCTGGGATGAGGCGCTGGTGAATTCGATCAACGGGAACACGTTCGGCGGTCCGGTTACCTTCCTGTATAGCTTCAGCCTTGCAGGCTATAACGCGCTGACCGCGTCGCTTGCTGGCTTGATCTCGATTGACGATATCGTGACCGTCACGCTGAACGGCTACACGATCTTCGAAGATAACGACGCCTATGATAACGGTGCAAACTGGAGCAAGTACCAGGACTACGGCACCGCTGACGGCTCTCTGTTCAAAGCTGGTTGGAACACCCTTGCCTTCACCGTGACGAACAGCGGCGCCTATCCCGCCGGGTTGCGCGCGACGGTCGAAGTCGAGGCGAGCCCGGTTCCGCTTCCGGCCGCCCTGCCGCTGCTGGGGGGCGCGCTTGCCGCCTTTGGTTTCATCGGCGTTCGCCGCAAGCGTTCGGCCACGCTCGCCTGAAGAAACGATCGGTGCCACCCAAACCGGGCCTTACAGGCCCGGTTTTTTATTTGCGCGATGTTTTAATTGAATTAAGCACCGGAATTCTACCTGTGATTGTGGCCGACCTCTAAAAATCAACTCAACTGCAATTTTATTTTCTGCGTCGGCCTCGCGGCAATATTCCCGCCGCGAACTTGCCACAATGCGCCCGTAGCCCCGGCGTGCATAACCAGTACAGGAGCTTTATGTGTTGAACTTTATGAAAATCATCGCCGCCAGCGCTGCGATCGTGGTTGCCGGATTCTCGGCGCAGGCCGCGACCGTGGCCATCGGCGGAACCGGATCGACCGGCGCGGGCGGCTTTACCAGCGACCTCGCAACGACCGACACCAACAACGGCGCTTATTACCAGGGTGCCACCACACCTGCGTCCAATTGGGTGTGGGCGAACGATCCGCTGGTGGAATACGGCCAGGTCATCTTCACCTTCGCCTTCGATCTGACCGGATTCAACGCGGCCTCGGCCACGTTGAGCGGTCTGTGGGGCGTGGATAACCTCGGCGAAGTGTTCCTGAATGGCACACGCGTGTCCTGGCTCGACTTCGGCTATAGCGCCTTCGACAGCCTGACCGCATTTGACGGAACGGGCGCGACCTTCAACGCCGGTCTGAACGAGCTGACGTTCTTTGCGATCAACGCAGGCGGTCCGGGTGCGTTCCGCGCCTCGGTCACCGTTTCGGCTGACCCGATCCCGGCGGCGGTTCCGCTGCCCGCCGCCCTGCCGCTTCTGGCTGGCGCAGTTGCCGCCGTGGGCTTTGTGGCCCGCCGTCGCAAGGCCGCTTGATAGGGTTCGTCACCGCGAATTGACATCCAAACCGGGCCGTTCAGGCCCGGTTTTCTTTTCTGATATGTCCCAAAAGGTCTGCGCTCTCGCCCCGCCTCGGAACGCTGCACCGCAGCAAGCTGATTTCCCGGAATGCCGTTCGCTTGGACAGGGGCAAAGCCGAAAGCCATCAGCGTCAGTAGGTCCGTTCCGAAAAAACCGCCTCTTTTAGTATAAACTTCGTAGCCCCGCTTGAGTTTTGACATTTTCCGGGGCTATTGGCCCGCGTGCCCCCGGGGTCGGCAGCAGGCCCCGGCAAAAGTCGTTCTGATGCAAAGGCCTGTTTCCATGCCCGCTTCCCCCCACGCCCCGATCCCCGAACTCTATGTCTCCTCGGACTCCGCCGCGAAACTCAAGGTCGAGGCGGGCAACCTGCCGTCCTGGGATCTGACCGCGCGCCAGATCTGCGATCTGGAGCTGCTGATGAACGGCGGTTTCTTTCCGTTGAAAGGCTTCCAGTCGCAGGCCGACTATGAAGGCACGGTCGAAAACATGCGCACCGCCGATGGCACTCTGTGGCCGATCCCGGTGACGCTGGATGTGAACCAGGCCTTCGCAGACAAGGTTGAACCTGGCCAGGACATCGCCCTGCGTGACCAGGAAGGTGTGATCTTGGCCATCCTGTCGATCACCGACAAATGGACCCCGAACAAGTCGAACGAAGCCGAGAAGGTTTTCGGCGCCGACGACCTCGCCCACCCTGCCGTGAACTACCTGCACAACGTGGCTGGCCCGGTTTACCTTGGAGGCCCGATCACAGGCATCCAGCAGCCCGTCCACTATGACTTCAAGGCGCGCCGCGACACGCCGAACGAATTGCGCGCCTATTTCCGCAAGCTGGGCTGGCGCCGCGTCGTGGCCTTCCAGACCCGCAACCCGCTGCACCGCGCGCATCAGGAACTGACGTTCCGCGCCGCAAAAGAAGCGCAGGCGAACCTGCTGATCCACCCCGTCGTCGGCATGACCAAGCCCGGCGACGTCGATCACTTCACCCGCGTGCGCTGCTATGAGGCGGTGCTTGACCAGTATCCGGCCTCGACCACGCACCTGAGCCTGCTGAATCTCGCCATGCGCATGGGCGGCCCGCGCGAGGCGCTGTGGCACGCGATCATCCGCCGCAACCATGGACTGACCCACTTCATCGTTGGTCGCGACCATGCCGGTCCGGGCAAGAACAGCCAGGGCAAGGATTTCTACGATCCCTATGCCGCGCAGGAACTGGTGGCCAAGCACCAGCAGGAAATCGGCATCGAGATGGTCGATTTCAAACAGATGGTCTATGTGCAGGAGAAATCTCAATATTTCCCAGTGGATGAGGTGCCGGAAGGATCGACAGTGCTCGACATCTCGGGCACCGAACTGCGTCGCCGTCTGCGCGAAGGGCTGGAGATCCCCGACTGGTTCTCCTTCCCTCAGGTCGTGACCGAGTTGCGCAAGACCAGCCCCGCGCGATCGAAACAGGGCTTTACCGTCTTCTTCACGGGCCTGTCCGGCTCGGGCAAGTCGACGATCTCGAACGCGCTGATGGTAAAGCTGATGGAGATGGGCGGCCGCCCTGTGACGCTGCTGGATGGCGACGTGGTGCGCAAACACCTGTCGTCCGAACTCGGCTTTTCGAAAGAGCACCGCGACATCAACATCAAGCGCATCGGCTATGTTGCGTCCGAGATCACCAAGAACGGCGGCATCGCCATCTGCGCCCCGATCGCGCCCTATACCGCCACACGCCGTGCCGTGCGCGAGATGATCGAGGCCTATGGCGCGTTCATCGAGGTCCACGTGGCAACCTCGGTCGAGGAATGCGAACGCCGCGACCGCAAGGGACTTTATAAGCTGGCGCGCGAAGGCAAGATCAAGGAATTCACCGGTATCTCCGACCCTTACGAGGAACCGACGAGTCCCGAGCTGCGGCTCGACACCGAGAATGTCGAGGTCGACCACTGCGCCCATCAGGTCATCCTGAAGCTGGAGCAGATGGGCCTGATCGCAGTATGATCTACGGGGCCGGCCCGGATGTTCGGGTCGGCCAAACTCCGCAAGCGGATCATACACGTAAGCAAGAATGTTCGATATTTCCGGCACTTGCCCAATTAGCCATATTGACCGGAGCTAGCCGACCAGCACAACTACCCCATATTTTATTGGTGGGGCCGTTTCCTTGGCGTCTGCATTTCCTTTTTCGGTAGTCATTCCTGTTTTCAACAGAGCCCAGTTAATCGGCGAATGCCTGGCGCGATTCAAAGTCCCCGCTGCTGCAGGACTGGAAGTGATCGTTGTCGATGACGGTTCGACCGATGCCACCCCTGATATCTTAGGAAAAGCCGCAGCCTTGCCGGGTGGTGCGACAATCAAGATCATTACGCAAAGAAACGCCGGTCCCGGCCCGGCAAGGAACGCGGGCGTTGCGCACAGCACCACCCCGTGGGTCGTCTTTCACGACAGCGATGACATCTGGTTTCCCTGGACGATAGAGGTGCTTCGGGCCGTCCTGCAGTCACCCGCCGCAGAAGCGGCAGAGGTGGTTTTTCTGCAGGCGCAGCGCTTTACCGATACTGAGGAACTCTCCCAGGTATCCGTCAAGCCAACCCGATTTGTGCACTTCCCGTCCATGCTGGATTTCCGGCTGCGAGCACGTCTGCAAACAACAGGCGCAGGCAGCTCGGCCTTTCGCCGCGACAGCTTTCTGAAACTCGGCGGTTTTACCGATCTTGTCTTCGCGGGCGAGGATACGGATCTGTTTTTCCGCGCCGGTCTGCTGCCAACTGCGGCCGTGGTTGCCCCGGTGCTCATGGGCTATCGCAAAGGGCTGCAGGACTCGCTTTCGGATATGTCAAAAACCAACCAGCTCTTTGTGCTGAAACGCAATCGACAAGGCGTCTATCCCGGGCCATCCAAGAAGCGCACAGCGGCCTTGGCGCTATATGTCTGCACCTTCGTGCGGCGGCACTTCTCGCAAGGAAAGCCATCGCAAGCCTACCGCCTCTACTTTGCCGGGCTTGCCACTCTCATGTCCGCAGGGCATTGGGGTGACGCCATTCGGCTGCCGCTTTACCCGCTGTTGCGCAAATTGCAGCGACATCCCAAACGACGCGAAACCCGACGCCTGGAAGTCGCCACGCCCGATTAGGTGGGCGCATTCAGCGCCCACCCCGCCGCGTCAATGCGCGTTCACCGGCGCCAGATCGTTCTGCCGTGCCAGCGCAAAAGCCATCCAGCGGTCTTTCACCAGCGCCACACGCTCGCCATTCGGGCGGTGCACCGCATATAGCGTCTCGATCCCCTCGGCCTGCTCGCGAACGTCATCGGGCAGGTCGGCAACAGCGACGGGAAGGATGTAGACGATACCTTCGGCGTCCTGCGGCATGGCGGGATATGTCGTGTTCATTCTCATTCTCCTTTTCCGCGTCCGATCCTGATCGTCTGCACCACGGTCTCTGGCGCGCTCCTGCGCAGGTCTATGTGCAAGAGCCCGTTTTCCATGATGGCACCGGCAACCTCCACCCCGTCGGCCAGCACGAAGCTGCGCTGAAAGGCACGGGCGGCGATGCCGCGATGCAGGAAGACCCTGTCACCCTCATCCTCGGTCTGGCGCCCGCGGATCACAAGCTGGCGATCCTCGACCGTGATGGCGAGGTCAGCCTCGCGGAACCCCGCGACGGCCAGCGTGATGCGGTAGGCATTTTCGGTGACGGCTTCGATATTGAACGGCGGGTAGCCGTCCGACGCGGCTTTCGCCGTGCGCTCGACCAGCCGTTCCAGCTGCTCGAACCCCAGAAGGTGGGGATGCGCCCCAAAGCTCAGTTTCGTCATTCCTATGTCCTCGGATGCAAGCGACATGTCATCTGAAAGGCCCCCGCGATTGGGCAACCTTTCACAGAAATATGGGGCCATAGGCGGGCTTGCACAAGTGGCTGCCCGGCCCCAGATTTCTTCCCCCGAACCGCACGAAGCCGTTATATTCGACCCGACACGTCAAGCCCCGACTCGAAGAAACGAAGCAAGACACAAAGATGAACGCCCCAACCGAGCTCAATACCGAAGAGATGCTGCGCATCCGGCTTGAGGTCATGCGGCGCGAGCATCGCGATCTTGACGACGCCATCCACGCCCTTGCCAGTGGCGGGCGCGCAGATCCGCTGACCATGCAGCGCCTCAAGAAGCAGAAGTTGGCGCTGAAGGACAGGATCGTGCGGATCGAGGATCAGCTGATCCCCGACATCATCGCCTGATCCAGCCCGCGCCTTGCCCCCACCCCCACCGCCGCTATAGTGCCCGCCTTGGCAGGCACCAGCGAGGCGGAGCATGGAGATTCAGGTGGGCATCGTCATGGGCAGCCAGTCGGACTGGCCCACTATGAAACAGGCGGCCCAGATCCTTGATGACCTTGGCGTGGCCTATGAGGCAAAGATCGTCTCGGCCCACCGCACCCCTGACCGGCTCTGGTCCTACGGCAAGACGGCGGTGGACCGCGGCATCAAGGTCATCATCGCGGGTGCCGGGGGTGCGGCCCATCTGCCCGGAATGCTCGCGTCAAAGACCCGGCTGCCGGTGATCGGCGTGCCGGTCGTGACCAAGGCGCTGTCCGGCGTCGACAGCCTTTATTCCATCCTGCAGATGCCCAAGGGCTATCCCGTCGCCACCATGGCCGTCGGCGGCGCAAGCGGCGTGAACGCGGGCCTCATGGCGGCTTCGATCCTCGCACTGTCCGATCCCGATCTGGCTCACAGGCTGGAAGAATGGCGCGACACGCTGACAGCCTCGATTCCCGAGGAGCCGCAGGATGAATGATCCGCTGCCATCTGGCGCAACGATCGGCATTCTCGGCGGCGGCCAGCTGGGCCGGATGCTGTCGGTTGCCGCCGCGCGGCTGGGCTTCCGCAGCCATATCTATGAGCCTGCCGCCAACCCGCCCGCCGCCGACGTGGCCCATGCGGTGACAACCGCCGCCTATGACGACACGGCGGCGCTCGCCGCCTTCGCCGCATCGGTCGATGTCATCACCTATGAGTTCGAGAACATCCCGACCGCCGCGCTGGACCTTCTGGAAAGCACCCGCCCGATCCGTCCCGGCCGCCGGGCGCTGGCCGTCAGTCAGGACCGGATCGCAGAGAAAGACTTTCTGACCTCGCTCGGCCTGACGACAGCCCCCTATGCCTCGGTCAAGACCGCCGCCGATCTTGAGGCTGCGCTGCAACGGATCGGCGCCCCGGCCATCCTGAAGACCACGCGCCTTGGCTATGACGGCAAAGGGCAGGCGCGGATCAAATCGCCCGCAGAGGCCAATGCGGCCCTGGCCAGCATGAACGGCGCCGATGCCGTGCTGGAAGGGTTCATCGAGTTCACACATGAGATTTCCGTCATCGCCGCCCGTGGCCTGACCGAAGAGGTCTCCGCCTATGACCCTGGCGAAAACGTCCATCGCGACGGCATCCTGCACACGACCACGATCCCGGCGCGTCTGACACCGGACCAGCGCAGCGATGCGGTCCTGCTTGCCGCCCGCATCCTGAACGCGCTCGACTATGTGGGTGTCATGGGTGTCGAGTTGTTCGTGACCCCGACCGGGCTGATCGTGAATGAGATCGCACCCCGCGTTCACAACTCGGGTCACTGGACCCAGAACGGCTGCGCCGTCGATCAGTTCGAACAGCATATCCGCGCCATCGCAGGCTGGCCCCTTGGCGACGGCTCGCGTCACAGCGACGTCGTGATGGAAAATCTGATCGGCGATGACATCGCCAAGGTTCCCGTGATCGTCAAGGAACGCAATGCCGCACTGCACCTCTATGGCAAGGCCGAGGCGCGACCCGGCCGCAAGATGGGCCATGTGAACAGGGTCAAGACTTAGGCGATGAGCTAGGCCGTCCTCAGGGCGACGATCCGCTCAGAACAGAGACGGCATCGACCACCGTCATCTGATGGCTGAAGGCGCCAGTCTGCAAAAACCGGATCGTCTCGGCGATCACCAGGGGGTTCAGCATCATGAAGGTATGCGTGACCGGCAGCACGATATGGTCGGTCATCCCGGCAACCTTGGTGCTGCTGACCGAAACCTTTCCGTCGTCCTTGCCGGGAATCATCGACGAATAGATCGGGTTCAGCGACCGGTCCCCGGCGATGACGCCAAGATCGAAATCCACCTTCGGCAGGCGCAGCGGCACCGATTCCGTGCCAGTCCCCATCTCCAGCCCCGCGGGCCCGTTCACCCACTCAAAGGCCGCGATGGACCCAAGGGCATCGACAAGCTCGGACCCCTGGTTCGGCGGCGCGAGCATCACCACGCGACCCATCTTTTCGGGCCGCTTATCGGCCAGCCAGATGCGGGCCATGATGCCACCCATCGAATGGGTCACGAAATGCACCCGCTGATCTCCGCATTGCGCCACAGCCGGGCCGACATAGCGCGCCGCCAGATCCTCGACCGGCTCTTTCGTCGAGGGGTAGTTCACATTGACGACCTTGAACCCCTGCGCCTGCAGCGCCGTCTCGACCGCTAACAAAGAGTTGCCCGTTCGCGCGAGCCCATGCAGCAGCACGACGCAATCCGCCTGGGCGGGAAAGGCCATGATCATCGCAAGCAGGCTGACAATGATGCGCATCTCTCGAGCCTATCCGATCTTGCAGGCATGGACAAATCCGCGCTTCCGACACAATTTGTCGGAATGGCCCATCGCACTCCGCGCCTTGCGGCGCGCGCCCTCATTTTGCATGACGACCGCCTGCTGCTGGTCAACGCCTATCCCGGTGGGCGCTCTGACCTCTGGTGCGCGCCGGGTGGCGGTGTTCGACCCGGTCGGTCGCTGCCCGAAAACCTGGTGCGAGAGGTGCATGAGGAAACCGGGCTTGTCGTGGATGTGGGCGAGCCCTGCCTGATCAATGAATTCCATGATCCCGTCACCGGCTTTCATCAGGTCGATATCTTTTTCCGCGCCATCATTGCCGCCGGAAAACTCTCGCCAGACTGGCGCGACCCCGAACGCGTCGTGACCGCCCGGAACTTCTTCTCCCGCGATGATCTGGAACGCGGCCGCATCCGGTTCAAGCCCGACAGCCTGCCCGCCGCCGCCTGGGGCAACGAATTGATCTACGACCCGCTCGAGGTCATCGTCAGATGAGCCGCGCCTTCGTGAAAGAGGGCACGGGAGAGCTTGATCCCCTGCCCGACCTGCCCATCTCGCCGCACCCCAACTATGTCACGCCGCGCGGCCTGGCCCAGTTGCAGTCGCGCCTTGCCGAAACCCAGGCCCGCCTCGCCACTCTTCGCTCAAGGGCCGAGCGGCTGGACCGCCTGCCCGAAGCCGCCGCCGAACGCGATATCCGCTATCTCGAAGCCCGCCTGCGCAGCGCCATTCCCGTCAGCCCGCCGCCCAATCCACAAGAGGCCGCCTTCGCCACCCGCGTCACCGTGATTGATGAGGACGGCCGTGAGCAGCACTTTGAGATCACCGGCGAAGACGAGGCTGACGCCGCCACCGGCCGTATCGCCCCGCAGTCACCGCTCGCCCGTGCGCTGATTGGCGCGCGGGTCGGCGATACCGTCGTCTGGTCCCGCCCGGCCGGAAAGGCTGAACTGGAGGTGCTTGCCATCGGGGCCAGCACCACACCATGATCCTGCGCCCGATTTCGCCGGACACCGACCGCGATCTGGTCGACGCCCTCTTTCTCGAGTCCGCCGATTACATCCTTATGGAACGCGACGTTCTACCCGGAGCGGAACTGACGACAGAATACTTCACCGAAGCCCCTCCCGGCATCGACCCGGCCACCTCGCTCCGTCTTGGCGCAATCGGCCCCGATGGCAGGCTGCTTGGGCTGATCGAGGCATCCTTCGGCTATCCCACCGAAACCGATGCCTACCTCGGCCTGATGGTCCTCGCCCAGCACGCACGCGGTCGGGGCCTCGGTCGAACCCTTCTGAAAATCGTCGAAGACGAAGCGCGAAGCCGCGGCAAGACGCGCCTCTACCTCGCCGTCCTTGACGCCAACCCGCGCGGTCGCGCCTTTTGGGAGCGTGAGGGCTTCACACTTCATGAGGCGGGCCGACAGGTGACGCTTGGCGCAAAAACCCAGACGGCGACGCGGATGGACAAGCCGCTCTGAAATGCAAACGGGGGCGGCCTCAGGCCACCCCCGTCCGAAACCCGTCGTCCTGAAAGATCAGGCCAGTGCGAGGTTCGTCGCCGATTCGCGGCCGTCACGGCCGGATTCGATATCGAAGGTCACAGCCTGACCGTCGTCCAGCTGGCGGATGCCAGCGCGCTCGAGAGCCGAGATATGCACGAACACATCGCGGTTGCCGTTCGCCGGAGCGATAAAGCCGAAGCCTTTGGTTGCATTGAACCATTTCACGGTGCCATTGGCCATCGTGATGTCTCCTGTCTTGTCGTAATGCCATCCGCAACACGCGATGGCTTGGCCCAGTCAATCAAGATCGAGAACTGAAGCCGCGAGGAAACAGAAGATCGATAGATAGAATACAGCCCACGCTACATAGGGCCTAACCGCATGCCGCACAAGTGGCGCCTGTTTTGGTCCGGATCAGGCCAGCAACGGCACATCCGCCAGCGAGCGATAGACCGGAATCCCGCGCTCATTGGCGATACGCACATCATTGTCCGCGCCGCTCGACGCGCCTTCAAGCCGCAGCACCGCATCGCAATGCTGCAACAGCCGCCCCGCCGTTGGATACATCACCCGCTCATACATCGGCCCACCCACAGGTCCGCCGCCCGCGCTTTCCAGCACCGGCAAGGCCACCCATTCGCCGATCATCGGCACATGGCCCTTCTGGAACACGGGCCAGGCGGCCTCTTCCAGCCGCTTCAGGTTCGCGGCCATCTTCGCCGGATCGTCGCCGGTGCCCGAGCGATAGGGACCGGCAATCAGGATCATCATCGGTTTCGTCATAACAATCTCCTTCAAGGGTGAGATTGCGCTCTAGCAAAGCCAGATGATTCGTGCAATATCGTGCAGTATCATAAATTATCGTGCATATATGCTGACCGCTCAACGCAAATCGCACCTCCTCGCCGCCCTCGCCCGCACCGGCCGCGTCATCGCCGCGGAAGAGGCGCAGGCTCTCGGCCTGTCTGAGGACACCATCCGCCGCGACCTGCGCGAACTGGCTGCCGAGGGCAAACTGCTGCGCGTGCACGGCGGCGCGCTGCCGTTGTCGCCCACCCATGTCCCGCTGGATGACCGTCGCCACATGGCGCCCGGCGAAAAGCGCCGCCTTGGCCGCTGCGCCGCCGCGCTGATCAGACCCGGCCAGACCGTCATCCTCGACGGCGGCACCACGCATCTGGCCCTGATCGACGCGCTTCCACGCGACCTCGCAGCCCGCATCGTCACCCACAGCCCGGTCATCGCCGCCGCGCTGGAGCCCTTTCCGAATAGCGAGGTCATCCTGATCGGCGGCCGCCTCTTCCGCCATTCCATGGTCGCGACCGGTGCCATCGCCGCCGAGGCCTTCACCCGCATCCGCGCCGACCTCTGCCTGCTGGGCCTCACCGGCCTCCACCCCGATACCGGCCTTACCACCGGAGACGACGAGGAAGCGGCGATCAAACGCCGCATGATGGATCAGTCGGGCGAGACGATCACCCTCGCCACCTCTGACAAGATCGGCGCAACCTCACCCTTCCGCATCGCCGCGCTGGAATCGCTGACCACCCTCATCACAACCGGCCCCCGCCCCGGCTTCCTGCCCGAAAGCACCGGCCATATCGAAGCCTGACCAACAGGCTTCTTCTTGGCACAAATACCCGAAAACCGCGAGCCGGCCCGGCGCCAGCCGGAGCGGCGAGACAAAAGTCGTGGCCCGGAACGGGCCGCATTCAAACAACGTCTTTGCGGATAAAAGAAAAGGGCGCCCCTTTCGGACGCCCTTTCCCAATCAGATAGCGGATCAGATGATCACATCATCCCGTCCATGCCGCCCATTCCGCCCATGCCGCCGCCAGCCGGTGCGCCTTTCGGCTCGGGACGGTCAGCGATCATGGCTTCGGTGGTGATCAGCAGCGAGGCGACCGAGGCCGCATCTTCCAGGGCGGTGCGAACCACCTTGGCCGGATCGATCACGCCGAACTTGAACATGTCGCCATATTCTTCGGTCTGCGCGTTGAACCCGAACGACTTGTCGTTCGACTCGCGGACTTTGCCCGCAACGACCGAACCGTCCACACCGGCGTTCTGCGCGATCTGGCGCAGCGGAGCTTCCAGCGCACGGCGGACGATGGCAATGCCTGCGTCCTGGTCGCTGTTCACGCCTTTCAGCCCGTCCAGAGCCTTGCCAGCCTGGATCAGGGCTACGCCGCCACCGACGACGATGCCTTCCTGCACGGCCGCACGGGTCGCGTTCAGGGCGTCATCAACGCGGTCCTTGCGCTCTTTCACTTCGACTTCGGTCATGCCGCCGACGCGGATCACCGCAACGCCGCCAGCCAGTTTGGCCACGCGCTCTTGCAGTTTTTCCTTGTCATAGTCGGAAGTGGTTTCTTCGATCTGCGCACGGATCTGGGCAACGCGAGCCTGGATTTCCGCCTTGTCGCCGGCACCGTCCACGATCGTGGTGTTGTCCTTGGTGATCGAGACTTTCTTGGCGCGGCCCAGCATGTCGATGGTGACATTCTCAAGCTTCATGCCGAGGTCGTCCGAAATCACCTGGCCACCGGTCAGGATCGCGATGTCCTGCAGCATGGCCTTGCGGCGATCGCCGAAGCCCGGAGCTTTCACGGCAGCGATCTTCAGGCCGCCGCGCAGCTTGTTGACCACCAGCGTGGCCAGAGCCTCGCCTTCCACGTCTTCTGACACGATGATCAGCGGCTTTTGGCTTTGGATCACGGCTTCCAGCAGCGGAACCATCGGCTGCAGCGACGAGAGTTTTTTCTCGTGCAGCAGGATCAGTGCATCTTCCAGATCCGCAACCATCTTGTCGGCGTTGGTCACGAAGTAGGGCGACAGGTAGCCGCGGTCGAACTGCATGCCTTCGACCACTTCGGTCTCGGTCTCAAGGCCCTTGTTCTCTTCGACGGTGATGACACCCTCGTTGCCGACCTTCTGCATCGCGTCAGAGATCTGACGGCCGATTTCAGCTTCGCCGTTGGCCGAGATGGTGCCGACCTGCGCGACTTCGGCGCTGTCCGAAACCGGACGGGCAGCCGCTTTGATCGAGGCAACGACTTTCGAGGTCGCCAGGTCGATGCCGCGCTTCAGGTCCATCGGGTTCATGCCGGCCGCAACGGCCTTCAGGCCTTCGCGGATGATGGCCTGGGCCAGAACGGTGGCGGTGGTGGTGCCGTCGCCCGCTTCGTCATTGGTGCGGGAAGCGACTTCCTTCACCATCTGGGCGCCCATGTTCTCGAACTTGTCCGAAAGCTCGATCTCTTTGGCAACCGTCACGCCGTCCTTGGTGATGCGGGGCGAGCCGAAGCTTTTCTCGATCACAACGTTGCGGCCTTTCGGGCCAAGCGTCACCTTGACCGCATCGGCCAGGATGTTGACGCCGCGCAGCATGCGGTCGCGGGCATCGGATTCGAATTTTACGTCTTTAGCAGCCATGGAATCTCTCCTGGTTGTCTTGAATTACCGGATGTCAGCGATCTCAGGCGATGATGCCCAGGATGTCGCTTTCCTTCATGATCAGCAGCTCTTCGCCGTCCAGCGTCACTTCGGTGCCGGACCATTTGCCGAACAGGATCTTGTCGCCTTTTTTGACCGACGGTGCGATCAGTTCGCCCGAGTCCTTGCGCGCGCCTTCGCCGACCGAGACGATCTCGCCTTCCGCGGGCTTTTCTTTCGCGGTATCGGGGATGATCAGACCGCCCTTGGTCTTTTCTTCGCCTTGCACGCGACGAACGAGAACACGGTCATGCAGCGGTTTGAATGCCATCTGAGAACACTCCCTAGGTTCCAGGTTGAATTGATGTTGTCACTCGATGGTTGTGAGTGCCAACGCGGCGTAGTTAGGCAGTCCCCCACGCTGTGTCAACGGAGTCGGCAGCGAAAACTTTACCCGCGCGGGGTTGGAAGCGGCGGTTCGCCATGCCACGTTTGACCCGACCGACAGAAGGAAACCCCTCATGCTGCGCCACGTCATCGCGGGCCTTCTGGCCCTGACAGCCGCCCTGCCCGCTCGCGCAGCCTGCTCCGGTTCCAACCAGATCGACGCCCTGCCCGAGGCCACGCGCAGCGAACTGCGCGCCCTGGCCGATGCCGCACCCTTTGCCCAAGGCAATTTCTGGCAAGCCAAACGCGGCGATCAGGTTATAACCCTGATCGGCACCTATCACCTCGACGATCCACGCCATGACGCCATCATGCAGCAGGTCGATCCCTTCATCGAAGCGGCCCATCTTGTGCTGGTAGAGGCTGGCCCGCAGGAAGTCACCGAGCTTAAAGCGGCGCTCGCCCGCGACCCGTCGCTCATGTTCATCACCGACGGCCCGACCCTGCCCGAGTCGCTGCCGCCCGAGACGTGGGAACAGTTGAAACAGGCGCTCAGCGCCCGGGGAATGCCGCCTTTCATGGGCGCCAAGATGCGCCCCGCCTATCTGTCGATGACGCTCGGTGTCCCGCCCTGCGCATCCGGGGCGCTGTCAGGCGCCGCGAACGGCCTTGACCAGCGCATCATGAACCAGGCCAAGACCGACAACATTCCCGTCGCGGCCCTTGAACCCTTCGACACGGTTTTCAGGATTTTTTCCGGCATGTCCGACCAGGAACAGCTTGAAATGCTGGAGATGTCGCTGGCGATCGACGACCAGTCCGAGGCGATGTTCGCCACCATGACCGAAAGCTATTTCGCCGAAGACAGCCGCATGCTGTGGGAACTGACCCGCTGGCAGACCCTGCAGACCCCCGGCATGGACAAGGACCGCGTCGCCCGCGAATTCGCGCTGATGGAGGATCGGCTGATGGTCCGGCGCAACCAAAGCTGGATACCGGTGCTGGAAGCGGCCTCGTTCGGTGGCCCGGTCGTTGCCGCCTTCGGCGCGCTGCACCTGTCGGGGTCCGAAGGCGTGCTGGCCTTGCTGGAACGGCGCGGCTTCACCATCACGCGCCTTCCCTTGTGACGGACAGCCCGATAAAAGGGGCAGCCCACAGGGATCAAGCGAAGCGACGACATGAGCCGACTGGACAGCCACATCCGCCGTCTGACCGCGCAGCGCGACATCCTGAACCTTATCGCGCCCGAGATAGCCGCCCGCCCCGGACCCATCATCGAACTGGGTCTGGGCAACGGACGCACCTATGACCACCTGCGCGAGCTGTTTCCCGACCGCCGGATCATTGCTTTCGACCGCGAGGTGAACTGCCACTTCGCCTCGCTGCCGCCCGAAAACCAACTTGTCTTGGGAGAGATTGCCAACACGACGGCGAGCCTTGCCGATGGTTCCGCCGCGCTGGTCCATGCCGACATCGGCACCGGCGACCCCGACCGCGATGCCATCACCGTAACCTGGCTGCCCGCTCTGGTCGCCCGCCTGTTGCGTCCGGACGGCATCGCGGCCAGCGGCCTGCCGCTGGACCATCCCCGGCTGACACCGCTGCCACTGCCCGAAGGCGTAAAGGCCGACCGCTACTTCCTCTACCGCCTCGGCTGATCCGCTTCAGGCCGCCCGGATCGTCTTCAGCGCCTTCGACCAGGCCGCAAGCTCGGCCAGCATCGCCGTCGCGCCCTCTTCTATCTGCGCAGTCGGCTGGAACCTTTCGTCATCGTCCAGCAGCTTGGCAAAGAATGGCAGCGGGACCATCTGCGACACCGCATGCACGTTCACCGAGGATAGCAGAAGCCGCAATTGCTGCGCCGACCGCAACCCGCCCGATACCCCACCATAGCAGACGATGCCCGCTGGCTTGCGCGCCCATTCCTTCAGGACCGTCTGCACCGCATTCACCAGCGCGGCCGGCGGAAAGAAATCATATTCCGGCGTCACGAAGACAAAGGCATCGGCGCTCGCCACGCTCCTGCTCCAGCGTCTGGTATGTTCATGCTCGTATTTCTGCAGCGACGGATGTGCCGCCTCGTCCAGAAGCGGCAACCCGAACTCGGCCAGGTCCACAAGCTCTACTTCGAAATCCTGCTTGCCCCTGGCGAATTCCGCGAACCAGCGCGCCACGGCAGGGCCTTTTCGTCCGGGCCGGGTGCTGCCGATGATCACGTTCAGCTTCTGCGTCATATTCTTCTTCCTTTGTCGGATTGCCGTCGGGGCGTATTCAGTCGGTAACTTGGACCTTCTCCACGCCAGTGACCATACAGCTCTCCCCAGGAAGCCCCATGACACACCAACCCATCAAGTTTCCGCCGCTCGTCGCCCATTCTCCGGGCCAGTTCTACCGCGACCTGGCGCAGTATTTCGCTATCGCCATCGCCCTGATGGTCGTGTTTCTCGGCGCAGGGATCGTCGGATACCACCAACTCGTCGGCCTGAACTGGGTCGACAGCTTCATGAACGCCAGCATGATCCTGGGCGGCATGGGTCCGGTCGATCCGGTAAATACGAATGGAGGCAAGATTTTCGCGGGCATCTATGCGCTGTTCTCGGGCGCGGCTTATCCGACGCTGACCGCGCTTGTCCTTTACCCGGTCGTGCAGCGGATGATGCGCGTCCTGCACCTGCGCGCGCTGGCCGCCGCGGCGACGCATGGCAAGGAGCCGCCGCCTGAGTCGTGACAATGACATGCGCGCCACCTATAAGGCGCGCGTCTTACCTCCCATTGCCCAAGGTGCATCATGATCAAGGTCTTCGGCCACAAATCCCCAGATACCGACTCCACCGGCTCGCCCATCATCTGGGCCTGGTATCTGACCGAAGTGCGCGGCACCCCCGCCACGCCCGCGCTTCTGGGCGAACCGAATACCGAGGCGGCCTTTGTCCTGAAGCACTGGAACCTGCCCAAGCCCGCGATCATCGCTGACGTGGCCGCTGGTGACGAAGTCGTCATCGTCGACACCAACAACCCCGCCGAACTGCCCGCCTCGATCAGTCAGGCGTCGATCCTTGGCATCATCGACCACCACATGCTGGTCGGCGGCCTGAAGACCAACACGCCGATCGACGTCGTGATCCGCCCCCTCGCCTGCACCGCCACCGTGATGCACGACATTATCGGCGCTGACCTTGCCAAGGCACCCAAGGCAATCAAGGGCGCGATGCTGTCCTGCATCCTGTCGGACACGATGGAATTCCGCAGCCCGACCACCACGCCGCACGATCGTGCCGTGGCCGAGAAACTGGCCAGGGATCTGGGCGTCGACATCCCCGCCTTCGCGGCCGAGATGTTCGCGGCAAAATCCGACGTCGGCGCCTTCAGCGATGCCGAACTGCTGCGCATGGACTCCAAGGAATACGAAGTCGGCGGCAAGCAGCTGCGCATCTCGGTTCTGGAAACCACCTCGCCCAAGGTCATCCTCGACCGCAAGGCCAGCCTGATGACGTCGATGGTCGACGTCGCGAAAGAGGATCAGGCCGATCAGGTCCTGCTCTTCGTCATCGACATCCTCAAGGAAGAGGCCACGCTGCTGGTCCCGAACGATCTGGTCAAGCAGATCGCCGAAGCCTCCTTTGACGCCAAAGTCTCGGGCGACACGGTGATCCTGCCCGGCATCATGAGCCGCAAGAAGCAGATCATCCCGATGCTCAAGATCTAAGGACTGGTGGCCGGGCGCTTAGGTGACCCGGCCAATTCCCAAGTCATTTTGTCTACATACTGGACCCATACCGGTTCCATACCGATTCCAGCCGCTTCGAAAGGCCGCCGATGACCCGGATCATCTCTTCCCTCGCCGAGATTTCCGCCAATTACGACGTGCTTTTCTGCGACCTCTGGGGATGCCTCCACAACGGCCAGACCCCCTATCCCGCCGCCGTCGAAGCCCTCCGCGCCTTCCGTGCAAAAGGCGGGACGGTGCTGCTGCTGACAAACTCACCCCGCCCAAAGCCTAGCGTAATCAAGCAGTTGGACAGGATCGGCGTTCCGCACGACTGCTATGACGAACTGGTCAGTTCCGGCGATGCCGCCCAATACGCGCTGATCACCGGTGCCGCAGGCCGCCGCGTCCACCATCTCGGCCCGGAAAAGGATCGCGTGTTCTTCACCGAATTGTCGAAGGATATTCAAGAGGTTGCAAAGTCAGAACCACCGATCGAACTGATAGGCTTGCAAGAAGCCGAGGGCATTGTCTGCACCGGACTCTTCGATGACAGAACGGAAACCCCAGACGACTATCGTGCAACCCTTCTCTTCGCCAAGACAAAGAACCTGCCCCTGCTTTGCGCCAACCCGGACATCATCGTCGATTACGGCCACACCCGCCTGTTCTGCGCAGGCGCCATCGCGCAGGCCTACGACCAGATGGGCGGTCACAGCCTCTATTTCGGCAAACCCCATCCGCCGATCTACGACCTCGCCCGCCGCCGTCTTGCCGCGATGCCCAGCGTGCCGGCCGATCCGCAGATCCTGGCGGTCGGCGATGGCATCGCCACCGATGTGCTGGGCGCTTCGGGCGAAGGCATCGACGTGGTTTTCGTGACCGGCGGCATCGCGGGAAAGGATTTCGGCGCGGATATCGAAAACCCCGACCGCCATCTCCTGCTGACCTGGCTGGAGGAAAAGCAGCTCTCTGCCACCTATTCCATCGGGCAGTTGCGCTGATGTCTCGGTAATATTGTTATATAAGTCGTCATACCTACGCAAAATAGTTGCGCGACTGATTGCGCTGCGCCGCAGCATGGTCTATCGTTCCGGCATCTTGAAACTGGAAAGCGCAGTCAGATGCTCGACAATTATCCCCGCGGAACGATCTGCATCGAAGATCTTGAAATCGGCATGTCGCGCTCGCTTCGTAAAACCGTAAGCGACCGGGATATCGAGCTTTTTGCCGAAGTTTCAACCGACCGCAATCCCGTCCACCTGGACGACGCCTATGCGCAGGACACGATCTTTCAGGGCCGAATCGCGCATGGCATGCTGACCGCCGGGTTGATCTCCGCCGTCATCGGTGAACAGCTTCCCGGCCACGGCACGGTCTACCTTGGTCAGTCCCTGCGCTTCATGGCACCCGTCCGTCCAGGCGACACCGTGCTGGCCGAAGTCACTGTGACGGCAATCGACCATGCAAAGCGCCGTGTGACCCTTGAAACCCAATGCGCCGTGGGCGATACCCTTGTCCTGAAAGGCGAGGCGCTGGTTCTTGCGCCAAGCCGAAAGTTCGACTGACGGGGCAGGCCCCGCTTGGGGGATGATGCGGATTCACAAGCACTGGCAAGGGCTTGGTCCTGCTGACCGTGGTGCCTCTGTCGCCATGGGCAACTTCGATGGCGTCCACCTTGGCCACCGCGCCGTGATCGACCTTGCACGTCGGCCCGGTGTGCCGCTTGGCGTCGTCACCTTTGAGCCCCACCCCCGCGAATACTTCGCCCCCGATGCCCCACCCTTTCGCCTGATGAACGCCGAGGCGCGCGCGAACCGCCTGTCCAAACTGGGCGTGGAGCAGCTTTACCAACTGCCCTTCAACGCCGCGATGGCTGGCCTTTCGCCCGAGGAGTTCGTCTCGACCGTGCTGGTGGATGGCCTTGGAATCGCGCATGTTGTGGTCGGCGCAGACTTCTGTTTCGGCAAGGCGCGCAAAGGCAAGGCCGACGACCTGCTCGCCCTGGGCCGAGCACATGGCTTTGACGTCACCGTCGCCGAACTTGTCCGCTCGGACGATCGCGCGATCTCTTCCAGCGCCATACGCGAGGCGCTTGCCAACGGCGATCCGCGCAAGGCCGCCGCGATGCTGGGCCACTGGCATCGGATCGACGGAGAGGTGCTGCACGGCGAAAAACGCGGGCGCGAACTGGGTTTTCCCACCGCCAATATGTCTGTAGCCAGGCTTCACTTGCCGAAACTCGGTGTTTACGCCGTCCGCGTCGACGTGCTGACCGGACCGCAAACGGGCAGCTATACCGGTGCCGCCAGCATTGGCGTGCGACCGATGTTCGGCACAAACCAGCCCAATCTCGAAACCTATATCTTTGATTTCAATGGCGACCTTTACGGTCAACACCTGTCGGTCGCGCTGGTCGAATACATCCGCCCCGAAATGAAATTCGACGGGCTTCCGGCCCTGATCGCCCAGATGAATGACGATTGCGCAAGGGCGCGCGCAATCCTCACCAGCCTCTGATCGCCCCTTTCCTTTTGCCGCGTGCCGCCCCACCTTGCGCCGATGACCGCAAAGCTGCGCCCCAAATTCTGGAAGAACGTGCCGCTGCACAAGATGACCCCGGCGGAGTGGGAGGCGCTGTGCGACGGCTGCGGCAAATGCTGCCTGAACAAGATCGAGTACGAGGATACGGGCGAGGTCGCCTTCACCCGCATCGCATGCCGCCTGCTGGACGGCGAGACCTGCCGCTGCACCCATTATGCCACGCGCCGCAAGTATGTGCCGGAATGCGTGCAGTTATCGCCAAAGAGCCTGCCGAAGATCGCCTATTGGCTGCCCAAGACCTGCGCCTACAAGCTGATCTACGAAGGCCGACCGCTTTACGACTGGCATCCCCTGATCTCGGGCGATCCGCAATCCGTCCATGCCGCCGGTGCTTCGGTGCAAGGCTGGACGGTATCGGAGGCGCAGATTTCCGAGGATGACTGGGAAGATCACGTGATCGAGGAAACCCCCTGAATGTATTTCGCCTCTGACAACTCCTCGGGTATGGCCCCGCAGGTTCTGGCCGCCCTTGCCGCCGCCAACGAGGGCTATGCGCCCTCCTACGGGGCCGACCCGATCATGGTCCGCGTAACCGAAAAGCTGCGAGAGATTTTCGAGGCGCCGGAAGCTGCCGTTTATCTGGTTGCGACCGGCACGGCGGCCAATGCTCTGTCCATGTCCATTGCCTGCCCGCCCTATGCGACGGTCCTTTGCCACCGCAGCGCCCATGCCGCCGAAGACGAATGCGGCGCGCCGGAATTTTATACCAATGGTGCCAAGCTGGTGCTGGTCGAGGGTGAGAACGGCAAGATGGCACCCGATGCGCTGTCGGCATCCCTTGCCCGCATCGGCGCGGGCGGTGTCCACAGCGTCCAGAAGGGCATGTTGAGCCTGACCAACGTGACCGAGGCCGGTACGGTCTACTCCACTTCGGAGATCGCCACCCTCGCAGCACTGGCGCACGCAGAAGGCCTGCCGGTCCACATGGATGGCGCCCGCTTCGCCAATGCGCTGGTGGCAACCAATGCCAGCCCTGCCGACATGACCTGGCGCGCAGGGATCGACATCCTTTCCTTCGGCGGCACCAAGAACGGCTTGATGGGGGTCGAGGCGGTGATCCTGTTCGACCCCGCGAAAGCCTGGGAGTTCGAACTGCGCCGCAAGCGCGGCGGGCATCTTTTCTCCAAGCACCGCTTCCTTTCGGCACAGATGGAGGCGTATCTGCAGGACGATCTCTGGCTGAAACTCGCCCGCCATGCCAACCGCATGGGTTCGCGCCTCGCCGAGGGCATCAAGGCGCTGCCGGGAGGTTCGCTACTCCACCCCGTTCAGGCCAATATGTTGTTCGCCCAATTTCCCAAGGCCGGTCACGCCAAGGCCCGCTCAGAAGGCGCTGCCTATTATTCGATGCCGCACTTGGGCGAAGGCGCCGCGCGCCTCGTCTGTTCGTGGCAAACGGCGGAGGCCGACGTCGACCGGTTTCTCGCCCTCATTGCCTGAGGCCCAAAAGCTCCACAGTTTCTTCTTGGTCTAAATACCCTCGGGGGTCCGGGGGTGAAACCCCCGGCCTAACCGCCAGACCTCACGCCCGATCCAGATGCCCGGCCATCGCGCGCGCAACGGCTTCGGGATGCGTGATCGCCACCATGTGTCCTGCACCCGGCACAGTCAGCCGCTCTGACTGCGGCAGGCGGCGCGCAAGTTCCTGCATGATCCCGTCGATCACTGGCGGGGACTTCGCACCGTCGATCAGCAACACCGGCACGCTCAGGCTTTCCAGCCCCATGTAACGCAGAAGTCCGCCGCTATCGGCGGCAAGCGACGGGCCCTGGGCGACGATCATCCCGATGCGCTCGACCATGTAGCGGCGCTGCGCCTCGGGCATGTCGTCAAAGCCGGTGTCATTGCCCCATTCGCCGTGGAACATCCGCGCGCCGGCCTCGAAGTGGCCCGAACGCACCTCGGCCTCGAATTTCGAATGCTCGGTCATGAAAGCGGCAAAACTGGGCGATCCCGCCGCCCGCGCTGCCGCGAACAGCACCGGTTCGACCAGCGTCAGGCTGCGCACAAGGTCGGGACGCTCCAGCGCGACCCGCAGGCAAACCGTCCCGCCGAAGGAATGCCCCAGCAGGTCCACCGGTTCACCACCACCGATGCGCTCGGCGAAATCCACTGCCAGCCGCGTCGTCAATCCCTGAAGCTCTGTCTCACCGTCCCAGTCGGCGGCCTTGCCATGACCGGGCTGATCGAAAGCCGTCAGTTCCACGCCAGGCAGATACCGCGCGACGCCGGACCAGGCGCCGGCATGGGCAAGCGAACAGTGCAGCGCCAGAACCTTGCGCGCATTCCCCTCCCCCCAGACCCGGAACGGAGCTGGCAGCGTCATCAGATCTTCGGGCATCTACAGTTTTCCGGACAGGTACAGGTCAAGATCGTCGAGCCGGTCCTGCCCCCAAAACCTTTCCTCGTCAACAATATAGAATGGCGCGCCGAAGACACCCCGTGCCGCCGCCTCTTCCAGGTTGTTGGCGTAAATCTCGGCCGCCGCCAGCATACCCCGGTCCGCGATCTGCCGGTCGAAACCGTGCTCGGCCAGGATATCCTCCACGACCTCGGGATCGGCGATGTTGCGTTCCTCGGCCCAGACAGCCCGCAAATAGCCGTGGACCAGCCCCGGCAGATCACCGCCCCCGGCCCGCTGGGCCGAGATAATGGCATAGGCCGCAGGTGCCCCGTTCACCTGCCCGAAGGCCGGCTGAAGGTTGATCGGCATGCCCAGCCTCTTTGCCTGACGGCGAAGATCCTGCAGGCGGTAGGCACGACGGCTTTCGTGGCGCTCTGCCACCGGCTTGCCGCCCGTGCGCGGGTACAGCGACACCAGATCGACCGGCTTATAGGTGATCTGCGCATCGTGCCGGGCGGCTATAGCCTCCAGCCGCTGCCCCGCCAGATAAGAGAAGGACGAGTAGGGCGCAAAAAAATAATCAATCTTTGGCACGCGTGCCTCCTCGCACCATGCTCTTGGTTCCAAAGAGCCTACCCGGGTGATAAGCGGTGTCAACGTCACGAATCCGTCGCATGACGGCTGCCAAGGATACCCCGGATGCCCGCCATGACTGAGCCGAAGCTGATCTCCGGCAACGCGAACCTCACCCTTGCGAAGGCAATCGCGCGTCGCATGTCGATGCACCGCGGCATGTCGGTAAAACTGGTGGATGCCCGGGTCGAGCGTTTCAACGACCAGGAGATTTTCGTCGAGGTTTTCGAGAATGTCCGGGGCGAGGACATGTTCGTGATCCAGCCGACCTCGAACCCGGCGAATGACAACCTGATGGAACTGCTGATCATTACCGATGCCCTGCGCCGTTCATCGGCCGCGCGCATAACCGCAGTCATCCCCTATTTCGGCTATGCCCGGCAGGACCGCCGCGCCAAGGCCCGCACGCCGATCAGCGCCAAGCTGGTCGCCAACCTGCTGACCCAGGCAGGGGTTGAGCGCGTTCTGACGCTCGACCTGCACGCGACCCAGATCCAGGGGTTCTTCGACATCCCCGTGGACAACCTTTATGCCGCGCCGGTCTTTGCGCTGGATATCGAGCATCACTTCAAGGGTCGGCTGGGCGAGTTGATGATTGTCTCGCCCGACGTCGGTGGCGTGGGCCGCGCCCGCGAACTGGCGGCGCGGATCAATGCGCCCCTCGCCATCGTGGACAAGCGGCGCGAGAAGGCGGGCGAAGTGGCCGAGATGACGGTGATCGGTGACGTGACAGGTAAGGCATGCATCATCGTCGACGACATCTGCGACACCGCCGGAACGCTGTGCAAGGCGGCAGAGGTGCTGGTCGCCAATGGCGCGACCGAGGTTCACAGCTACATCACCCATGGCGTGCTGTCGGGGCCTGCGGTCGATCGCATCCAGAAGTCGGTGATGAAAAGCCTGGTGATCACCGATTCCATCGAACAAAGCGATAAGGTGCGGGCGGCAAAGAACATCCGCATCGTTCCGACCGCGCCGATGTTTGCGCAGGCCATCCTGAACACCTGGAACGGAACCAGTGTTTCTTCGCTATTCGACACCGATACGCTGGTGCCGATTTACGAAGGCATGTATTCGCGCTAGTCGACCTCCCACAGGTCGTCGTCCTTCAGCGCGCCGATGGCCGTCCAATCGGCGCGGATCCTTGCGACGCGAGTGTCGCCCCAGGTGCGAAAGACCAACTGGAAACCCGTCTTCGTCACCTTCTCCGCGCTGATGTCGGCGCGAACATTGGTTTTTTGATCCATGTCCCACATCGAAATCGAGACCATGACTACGGGCGCCTGATCAAAAGCCTGCTCAAAACTGACCTTGTGGCGGCTTTCGCGTGGACCTGATCCAGTCCACATCGCGCCGCCATCGGCGAAATCGGAAAACAGCACCTGCGATCCCTGTGCTATTCCGACCCTGCCACTGATGATGCGCTTCATGCAAACCGTCCTGTTTCGCGCGGTCTGGCCGAGAATTCGGTCAAATTTTTGAACAATCAATGAAAAAGGCCCCGCATGGCGAGGCCTTTCATCCGGGAAGCTGCCGCAATCAGTGACCGGCGGCGATCTTCATTTCCAGCATGTCGTGGACCAGCTTTTCGGCGCTGTCCTTGTCCTCTGGCAGCGCGGCAGCCAGAAGCGACCGCGCCTCGTCGATCATGTCGTCCAGAACAGTGCCGGTCAGTTCCTCTACCGGAACGGCGTTCTCGGCCAAGACCGAAACGCTGGTCGCGGTGATCTCGGCAAAGCCGCCAGTCACGCCGAAAGCCTTGACACCCTCGGCGCTATGGGCGCGCAGGATGCCGGGGCGAAGGGTCGTGATGGTGGGCTCGTGGCCCTCCATCGCGGTGAGGTCGCCGGCGACGCCGGGAATCTGAACTTCGGTCGCCGGAAGCGAGGCAAGCCTGCGCTCTGGCGAGACGAGGTCGAACTGCATCGTGCCAGCCATGTCGCCCCCTCAGGCCGCAGCCGCAGCCAGACGCTGCGCCTTCGCCACCACCTCGTCGATGTCGCCAACCATGTAGAAGGCAGCCTCGGGCAGGTGGTCGTATTCGCCGTTAACCACTGCCTTGAACGAAGCGATGGTTTTCTCCAGCGGAACCTGCACGCCGTCCGAGCCGGTAAAGACCTTGGCCACGTCGAACGGCTGGCTGAGGAAACGCTGGATCTTCCGGGCACGGGCCACGGTCAACTTGTCCTCTTCCGACAGTTCGTCCATGCCGAGGATGGCGATGATGTCCTGCAGCGACTTGTAGCGTTGAAGAATACCCTGCACCTGGCGGGCGACGTTGTAGTGCTCTTCGCCGATAACCGCCGGGTCCAGCAGACGTGAGGTCGAGTCGAGCGGGTCAACGGCCGGATAAATCCCAAGCTCCGAGATCGCGCGCGACAGAACGGTCGTGGCGTCGAGGTGGGCGAACGAGGTGGCAGGCGCGGGGTCGGTAAGGTCGTCGGCCGGCACGTAGATGGCCTGAACCGAGGTGATCGAGCCTGCCTTGGTCGAGGTGATGCGTTCCTGCAGCGCGCCCATGTCGGTGGCCAGGGTGGGTTGGTAACCCACGGCCGAAGGGATACGGCCCAGCAGAGCCGACACTTCCGAACCGGCCTGGGTGAAGCGAAAGATGTTGTCCACGAAGAACAGAACGTCGGTTCCCGACTGGTCACGGAACTGCTCGGCCAGCGTCAGGCCGGTCAGAGCGACGCGAGCGCGAGCCCCCGGCGGTTCGTTCATCTGGCCATAGACAAGGGCCACTTTCGAGGCGGTCAGGTCGTCGATCTTGATAACGCCCGATTCCATCATCTCGTGATAGAGGTCGTTGCCCTCACGAGTACGCTCGCCCACACCGGCGAAAACCGAGTAGCCCGAGTGCACCTTGGCGATGTTGTTGATCAGTTCCATGATCAGAACCGTCTTGCCCACACCGGCACCACCGAACAGGCCGATCTTGCCGCCTTTTGCGTAGGGTGCCAGCAGGTCGATAACCTTGATGCCGGTCACCAGAACCTGGCTTTCCGTCGCTTGGTCGGCGAAGGAAGGTGCAGGCTGGTGGATCGGACGGAATTCCGACGCAGCAACCGGGCCTTTTTCGTCCACCGGCTCGCCGATGACGTTCAGGATGCGGCCCAGCGTGGCGTCGCCCACCGGAACCGAGATCGGCGCGCCAAGGTCAGCGACCTTTGCACCACGAACCAGACCTTCTGTCGCGTCCATCGCGATGGTGCGCACGGTGTTCTCGCCAAGGTGCTGGGCCACTTCCAGGACCAGCCGCTTGCCGTTGTTTTCGGTTTCGAGCGCGTTCAGGATCGCCGGAAGCGAACCCTCAAACTGCACGTCCACGACGGCGCCGATAACTTGCGTCACCTTGCCATGTGCTATCGCTTTTGCCATGTCGTTTCTCCGTCGGATCAGAGCGCTTCAGCGCCCGAGATAATTTCGATAAGCTCTTTGGTGATCGCAGCCTGCCGCGAGCGGTTGTACTGGATGGTGAGCCGGTTGATCATGTCGCCCGCGTTGCGGGTCGCATTGTCCATCGCGCTCATCCGGGCACCCTGTTCCGAGGCACCGTTTTCCAGCAGCGCCGTGAAAACCTGGGTCGCGACGTTGCGCGGAAGAAGGTCTTCCAGGATGCCTTCCTCGCTCGGCTCGTAGTCGTACAGCGACGAGACGCCGCCGTTACCCTCGAACACTGCGGGAATGATCTGCTGCGCGGTCGGAATCTGGCTAATCACCGATTGGAAGCGGTTGAAGAACAAGGTTGCCACGTCGAACTCGCCCGCGTCATAGCGCGACAGGATGTCCCGCGCGATGCCTTGGGCATTGCTATAACCGACGCGCTTTACCTCGGACATGTCGACATGTCCGATGAAGTTCTGGGCGAAGTCGCGGCGCAATTGCTCGCGCCCCTTCTTGCCGACAGTCAAAATCTTGACCGTCTTACCGGCCGCCAGCAATTCCTGCGCACGAGCGCGCGCAAGACGCACGATGGTCGAGTTGAAACCGCCGCAAAGACCACGTTCCGAGGTCATCACGACCAGCAGATGCACCTGGTCTGCACCCGTTCCGGCCAGAAGCCGCGGTGCGTTTTCAGAACTGCCGACCGATCCCGCCAGTCCCGACATCACCGCGCCCATACGCTCGGCGTAGGGGCGTGCCATCTCGGCGGCCTCTTGCGCACGGCGCAGCTTCGCCGCGGCGACCATCTGCATCGCCTTCGTGATCTTTCGCGTGTTCTTAACGCTACCGATCCGGTTCTTTAGGTCCTTGAGGCTGGGCATGCGCTATCTCCCCGCCCCGCCCTCAGGCGAAGTCCTTGACGAACGTATCAATTTCGGCCCGCATCGCCTTTTCCAGATCGCCCGCTACCTTGCGGTCGTTCTTGGTGATGTCTTCGAGCAGCGCCTTGCCCTTGGTGCGCAGATGCTTCAGCAGGCCAGCCTCGAAACGGCCGACATCCTTGACCGGAACCTTGTCCAGCGCGCCGCTGGTGCCCGCGAAGATGACGCAGACGATTTCGGCGTTGGTCAGCGGCGAATACTGCGGCTGCTTCATCAGCTCGGTCAGGCGCGCGCCACGGTTCAGCAGCGCCTGGGTCGAGGCGTCAAGGTCGGAACCGAACTGGGCGAAGGCCGCCATCTCGCGATACTGCGCGAGCTCCAGCTTCACCTTGCCTGCGACCGACTTCATTGCGTTGGTCTGAGCGGACGAACCGACGCGCGACACCGACAGACCGGTGTTCACGGCCGGGCGGATGCCCTGGTAGAACAGTTCCGTCTCAAGGAAGATCTGGCCGTCGGTGATCGAGATCACGTTGGTCGGGATAAAGGCCGACACGTCGCCGCCTTGCGTCTCGATGATCGGCAGAGCGGTCAGCGAACCAGCACCGAAATCCTCGTTCAGCTTGGCCGAACGCTCCAGCAGGCGGGAGTGCAGGTAGAAAACGTCGCCCGGATAGGCTTCGCGCCCCGGCGGACGGCGCAGCAGAAGCGACATCTGACGGTAGGCGACGGCCTGTTTCGACAGGTCATCATAGATGATCAGGGCATGGCGACCATTGTCGCGGAAGAACTCGGCCATCGCGGTCGCGGCATAGGGTGCCAGGAACTGCATCGGGGCCGGGTCGGAGGCGGTGGCGGCAACGACGATCGTGTAGTCGATCGCGCCGGTTTCCTCGAGCTTCTTGACCAGCTGGGCAACGGTCGAACGCTTTTGTCCGATGGCGACATAGACGCAGTAGAGCTTCTTGCTCTCATCGTCGCCGGCGGCGTCGTTGTAGACCTTTTGGTTCAGGATGGTGTCCAGCGCCACAGCGGTCTTGCCGGTCTGACGGTCACCGATGATCAGCTCGCGCTGGCCGCGGCCAACGGGGATCATGGCGTCAACAGCTTTGAGGCCGGTCGCCATCGGCTCGTGCACCGATTTGCGCGGGATGATGCCAGGGGCTTTCACGTCGGCGATGCGGCGCTCGGACGCCGCAATCGGACCTTTGCCGTCGATCGGGTTGCCCAGACCGTCAACAACACGGCCAAGCAGGGCGTTGCCGGCAGGCACGTCCACGATGGACTTGGTGCGCTTGACCGTGTCGCCTTCCTTGATGTCCTGGTCGGTGCCGAAGATAACGATACCGACGTTGTCGACCTCAAGGTTCAGCGCCATCCCGCGGATGCCGCCCGGAAACTCGACCATCTCACCAGCCTGAACGTTGTCCAGACCGTAGACGCGGGCGATACCGTCACCCACCGACAGAACGCGGCCAACTTCGGCCACTTCGGCATCCTGCCCGAAGTTCTTGATCTGCTCTTTAAGGATCGCAGAAATTTCAGACGCTTGGATGCCCATTATCCGACCTCTTTCATTACATTCTTGAGGGCCGCGAGTTTCGCGCGGATCGAGGTGTCGATCATCGTCGACCCCAGTTTCACGACGAGACCGCCGATAAGGCTCTCGTCCACAGTTGCTTTCAGCTTCACTTCCTTGCCCACACGCGTCTTCAGCGTCGCGATCAGCTTGGTGGTTTGTGTGGCGGTCAGGGCAGAGGCCGACACGACCTCGGCAGTGACTTCACCCTTGGCTGCGGCGATCTGCTCGCGCAGCTGGTTCACGAATTGCGGCAGCACGAAAAGGCGGCGCTTGGCGGCCATCAGGCCCAGCGTGTTGGTCATCAACGCCGACAGCTTCATCGACCTGGCAATCGCTTCGATCGCCCTGCCCTGATCCTCGCGCGAGACCAGCGGCGAGGCGATCATCGTGCGCAGGTCGGCGCTTTGGCCAAGGGCGGCATCCAGCGCTTCGACATCGGTTTCAAGAGAAGCAAGGGCTTTGCCGGTGCCGGCAAGTTCGAAAAGCGCCGAGGCGTAGCGGCCTGCAATTCCCGTGGAAATCGATGCTGTTTCCGACACGTCAACCCTTCCGCTGTCTTCACCCCGCACCCCCCGAAGGTCACGCAAGGTAATGGCCACCCTCGGCGCACACATTTTTTGCGTGCGTCTCAAATCCGGCGCGGGTGTAGCAGACGCACTGGCACCCTGCAACCATCTAGGTCGCGCAATTGCGAGGCTCGTTATGAGCCCAGAATTGCGGCCTTTTCCGACGCTATCCGGCACACGTGAAGGTTTGACGTCAGACTGCGGGGGCCGCCGCGCCGAAGCGGCGTGAATCACCCGCTCGGCGTAGTCCGCTCCAGCCGGGGAGTCGGCACCGGCGCAGGCAGCCCTTCCAGCACGCGTAAAGGCTTGCGCACTGCCTCACGAAGGCCGGGGCGCGTGGGAGCATAGGTTTGCTTGGACGCCTCGACCATCAGCACGCCACCCGCAAGCCAGGGCAGCACACTGCGCCCCGTCCCTTCCCAGAAATCCGCGGTGCGCAGCCAGAACCTGCGTGACGACGGCGGGGCGAAAAGGGAAGACTGGCTGCGCTCGGGCGTGAAAGCGTGATGCTTGAGCAAACTCTCAAGCTGAGACAGCGAATATGGCCGTCCGAAACCAAACGGAGTGCCGTCTCGCCGCGCCCAAAGGCCCGAACGGTTCGGCACGATGAACAGCGCCCGCCCCCCTGGCCCCAGCACGCGACTGCATTCCTCCAGAAGCGCCGAAGGGTGTTCAGAGGTTTCCAGCCCATGCATCACAACAAGCTTGTCCACCATCCCGGTCGAGATCGGCCAGTTGGTTTCCTCGCAAAGGACCGAGACGTTTTCCATGCCCGCAGGCCAGGGCATCACCCCCTGCTGGCCCGGCATCAGCCCGACGACGCGGCGCGCCTCGGCCAGATAGGGGCGCAACAGCGGAACGGCAAAGCCGAACCCGACCACGGTCTGCCCCTTGGCCTGCGGCCAGATTGAAACCACGCTGTCGCGGATGGCCCGCTGCGCCACGCGGCCAAGCTGCGTCCGGTAGTAGAAGTTGCGCAGGTCAACGACATCAAGGTGCATTGCGGCGGGTGGCCTTTCCGGGCGACAGTCCGGCGCGAAGCATAGCGCAAGAAAGATAGATGGCCATGGCGCTTGAACTCGTCACGATTCCCTGCCTGACGGACAACTACGCCTTTCTTCTGCATGACGCGGCAAGCGGGCAAACGGCGGTTGTCGATGTGCCGGATGCGCCGCCGATCCTGAACGAGCTGAAGACGCGCGGATGGAAGCTGACGGATATTCTCATCACGCACCACCATTCCGACCACATTCAGGGCGTCTATGCTTTGCGCGCCGCGACGGGTGCGAAAGTCTGGGGCGCCGCAGCAGACGCCCATCGGCTGCCCGCGCTGGATGTAAAGCTGGATGAAGGATCCACCGTGACCATTGGGGCAGAGACCGGCACGGTCATCGACGTGCCGGGCCATACCATAGGCCACATCGCCTTTCACTTCCCCGAGTCCGGGCTGGCCTTCACCGCCGACAGCCTGATGGCCTGTGGCTGCGGCCGCCTGTTCGAGGGTACAGGTGCCCAGATGTGGCAAACCCTGTCCAGGCTGGCCGCGCTACCGCCTGAAACGGTGATCTGTTCGGGCCACGAATATACCGCCTCGAACATCCGCTTCGCGCTGTCCCTTGAACCCGACAACCCCATGCTTATCTCACGCAACAGAAGGGTCGCCGCCGCGCGCGAGCGGGGCGTGCCGACCGTGCCATCCACCTTGTCGGAAGAACTTGCGACAAATCCGTTTCTGCGCGCCTCGCTGCCGCAGATGAAGGTGGCCGTCGGACTAACCGATGCAGGGGATGCCGCCGTTTTCAGCGAAATCCGGGCAAGAAAGGACCGGTTCTAGGCCAGAATTCAAGAGTGTGACGCAAGCCCGCCCCGAAGCGTTCACAATTTGCACATATGCAGAAAGAAACGGCGTTACGGCGGAAATATCACTTGAAGGTCGGCGGATAAAACCGAACTTTAAACGTATCAGGCCACGGTCGTGACGGGGCGCCAGAACCAGACCCCCCGCCCGACCCTGAGGAACAGGAGCACCAAAACGTGCCATCGTTTTCTAATACGCTCGAGCAGGCCATCCACGGCGCCTTGGCCCTTGCCAATGCCCGCCGCCATGAACTCGCCACGCTGGAACACCTGCTTCTGGCTCTGATCGACGAACCCGATGCGGCCCGCGTGATGAAGGCCTGCTCGGTCGATCTTGATGAGTTGCGCAAGACGCTGGTCGATTTCATCGACGACGATCTCTCGACGCTTGTGACCGACGTGGAAGGCTCAGAGGCGGTCCCGACCGCTGCATTCCAGCGTGTGATCCAGCGCGCCGCGATCCATGTGCAGTCTTCGGGACGGACCGAGGTGACCGGCGCCAACGTGTTGGTTGCGATCTTTGCCGAACGCGAATCGAACGCCGCCTATTTCCTGCAAGAGCAGGACATGACCCGCTATGACGCGGTGAACTTCATCGCCCATGGCGTAGCCAAGGATCCGTCCTATGGCGAGGCGCGCTCGGTGAGCGGTGCGGACGAACCGCAAGAGACGCCCAAGGCCGAAGCTGGCGAGGCCAAGGAAAGCGCGCTGTCGAAGTATTGTGTCGACCTGAACGTCAAGGCGCGCAAGGGCGATGTCGACCCGCTGATCGGTCGTGAATCCGAAGTTGAGCGCTGCATCCAGGTTCTGTGCCGCCGCCGCAAGAACAACCCCCTGCTGGTGGGCGACCCCGGCGTGGGCAAGACCGCCATTGCCGAAGGCCTTGCCCGCAAGATCGTTCAGGGCGAAGTGCCGGAAGTTCTGGCCCATGCCACCATCTTCTCGCTCGACATGGGCGCGCTGCTGGCCGGCACGCGTTATCGAGGTGACTTCGAGGAACGCCTGAAATCAGTCGTTAAGGAGATGGAGGATCACCCCGACGCGATCCTGTTCATCGACGAGATCCACACGGTCATCGGTGCTGGTGCTACCTCCGGCGGCGCCATGGATGCGTCCAACCTTCTCAAACCCGCGCTTCAGGGCGGCAAACTGCGCTGCATGGGCTCGACCACCTACAAGGAGTTCCGTCAGCACTTCGAAAAGGATCGCGCGCTGTCGCGCCGGTTCCAGAAGATCGACGTGAACGAACCTTCGGTGGAAGATTCGGTGAAGATCCTGATGGGTCTGAAACCCTATTTCGAAGAGCATCACGATCTGCGTTATACGGCAGACGCCATCCGCTTGGCCGTGGAACTTTCGGCGCGCTACATCCACGACCGCAAGCTGCCCGACAAGGCCATCGACGTGATCGACGAGGCCGGGGCCGCGCAGCATCTGGTCGCGGAATCCAAGCGTCGCAAGACCATCGGCCCGAAAGAGATCGAGGCGGTCGTCGCCAAGATCGCCCGCATCCCACCGAAGTCTGTCTCCAAGGACGACGCGGAAGTGCTGCGCGATCTGGAAAAAACGCTCAAGCGCGTGGTCTTTGGTCAGGACAAGGCGATCGAGGCGCTGTCCTCGGCGATCAAGCTAGCCCGGGCTGGCCTGCGCGAACCGGAAAAGCCCATCGGCAACTACCTGTTCGCGGGTCCGACCGGTGTCGGGAAAACCGAGGTTGCCAAGCAACTGGCGAACACTCTCGGCGTGGAACTGCTGCGTTTCGACATGTCGGAATACATGGAGAAACACGCGGTTTCCCGTCTGATCGGCGCGCCTCCGGGCTATGTCGGCTTTGACCAGGGTGGCATGCTGACCGATGGCGTCGATCAGCATCCGCACTGCGTGCTGCTCTTGGACGAGATGGAAAAGGCGCACCCGGATGTCTACAACATCTTGCTGCAGGTGATGGACCATGGGAAACTGACCGACCACAACGGCCGCCAGGTGGATTTCCGCAACGTGATCCTGATCATGACGTCCAACGCGGGCGCTTCCGAGATGTCCAAATCCGCGATCGGTTTCGGTCGTGAACGTCGCACGGGCGAGGATACGGCGGCGATCGAGCGCACCTTCACGCCCGAGTTCCGCAACCGTCTGGACGCAGTGATTTCCTTCGCCCCGCTGGGCAAGGAAATCATCCTGCAGGTGGTCGAGAAGTTCGTGCTGCAGCTTGAGGCCCAGTTGATGGACCGCGGCGTGCATATCGAACTGACGCCCGAGGCTGCCGCCTGGCTGGGTGACAAGGGTTACGACGACAAGATGGGTGCCCGCCCGCTTGGCCGCGTGATCCAGGAATACATAAAGAAGCCGCTGGCGGAAGAACTGCTGTTCGGCAAGCTGATGAAGGGTGGCGTTGTGCGTGTCGCACTGAAGGGCGATGCGATTGACCTGCAGATCGAGGAACCGGCAAAGCCGCGTATCACCGGATCGAAGCCGCCGTTGCTGACTGCCGAGTAAGGCCAATCAAAGCCCCCCGGAGAGAAATTTCCGGGGGGTCTTCTTTGTGTAAACCGACTCCCCGCCCGCCCGACCAAATGCTATGATTATTGCCGTTCCCGATCCACGTCGGTGTTGCTGCATATTGCCTACTCCTCTTTTGCTTCAGGCACCTTGTGATGATTGACAGCACAAAGACCGAAGAGGTCGTCGCCGAACTCGCGCGCCGCGCTGACGAGGGTAACAACGCTTTCATGAATGGCGATATGGCGCGCTGGCTGGACCTAATTCCGCGCTGTTCCGACTTTTCCGTCATGACGCCATTCGGTGGATGGACCGTCGGCGATTCGTATCTGTCTTCAGGACGCCTGGCCGAAACGGCAGCCTTCTTTCGTTCCGCCACGACATCGTTCGAGCTTTTGCGCAGCCACGCGACCCAGGACATCGTTCTGCTAGTCGGCATTGAACGGCAGCGTGGCATCGTCGGGGGTTTGCCGGAACAGGACTGGTCGCTGCGGGTGACGATGGTGTATCGACGCGAAGGCAGCGAGTGGCTGCTTGTCCACCGGCATTCCGATGCTCTTGTTAACAGGATTACGCTGGAAAAGCTCTCAACGCTGGCGGACGGATAGCCTTCGGATGGCAGGAGAGAGGGGCGAAGATGTGGGCTGATAGGCGTCTGCTGGACCTTCTCGGGATTGCGCATCCCATCATACAGGCGCCAATGCTGGGGACTGCCACACCCGAACTGGCGGCGGCGGTCAGTGAAGCAGGCGGCCTCGGCTCTATCGGCTGCGGAACAAACGATGCGGCACTGGTCGAGAAAGCCTCTCGCGATCTGCGTCGCCTGACGGATGCGCCTTTCAACCTCAATTTCTTCGTTCTGCCGGAAGCCGCCCCCTTTCCGCTGGAAAAAGTCGCCCGCCTCTCCGACCGTCTGCGGCCCGATTTCGAAAGGCTAGACGCCGGCAGCCCACCACAGTCACTGCCCGGACAGCCCGCCTTTCCCAAGGATGAGGTCATCAACGCCCTGGCCCATCTGCGGCCACGCGTCGTGAGTTTTCATTTCGGTTGCCCCGCGCCTTCACAAATGGAAAGGCTTCGCTTGGCGGGGATTGTGACCCTCGCGACAGCAACCACGGTGTCTGAGGCCGAGCATCTCGCCAGTTGCGGTATCGACGCGATCATTGCCCAGGGGTGGGAAGCAGGCGGTCATCGCGGCTCTCACCGGCCCAACGGATTGCAGGACGGTATCGGCACGCTGGCGCTGGTGCCGCAAATCGTCGATGCCGTCGCCCTGCCTGTCATCGCCGCCGGAGGTATTGCCGACGGCCGTGGCATTGCTGCTGCGCTGGCTCTGGGCGCCAGTGCCGTGCAGATGGGGACGGCGTTCACCGGTTGCCCCGAGGCCGCGACCGAGGCGGAGCGTCTGGCCCTGTTGCGGCAAGCGCGCGACACCGACACGATGATGACGGATGCCTTTTCCGGTCGCGCTGCCCGCGCCGTGCGCAGCCCCTACGCTCTGGCGATGACCGATCTGGCCGCACAATTGCCCGCCTACCCCGCGATGTATGCCTTCTCGGATCCGTTGGTGGAGGCAGGCGCGGGGCAGGAAGACCCTTTCGCAAGTTTCCATCTTTACGGGCAGGCAGCAAGGCTGACCCGGTTCCTGCCCGCAAGCGAACTGGTCGGCGTTCTGGTCGCGGAAACACAGGCCCGGATCGCCCAACTCTCGCGTTGAGCGGCCATCAGCGCTCGGTCAGTTTCAACTCAATCCGGCGGTTTTGCGCACGCGCCTCGGGGGTGTCACCGGTCGCGACCGGACGATACTCGCCAAAACCTGTGGCCGCCATGCGATCTGGTGGAAAACCGAGCGCGTTCTGCATGTAGCGAACGACTGCCAAGGCGCGAGCCTGGCTTAACTCCCAGTTATCCCTGAACAAACCAGTTCCCGATAACGGCACGTTATCCGTATGGCCGTCGACACGGATGATCCAGTCGATACCGGGCGGAATGTCCTTGGCTATTTCGTCAAGCGTATGAACGACACCCGCGATCTGCGCCTGCCCTCCGGGCAGGAGGTCGGCGGAACCGGGCTGGAACAGCACCTCGGACGAAAACACGAAACGGTCTCCGACGATCCGGACACCCTCACGCCCCGCCAAGAGGTCTCGCAACTGGCCGAAAAATTCCGACCGGAACCGCTCCAACTGTTTGGCCTCATCCTGTGCCGCCGTCGTCTCAGCAGCGAGCCGCGCAGCCTCGATCTCCAGTCGCTTGCGCTCGGCCTCTTCCAACTCCGCGCGTCGACGTTGCTCGCCCGCGACCTGCGCCAGGGCCGAGTTGAGCTGGTTACCCAAAGCTTCAAGCTGCACTTGCGAGGCCGCATCCTTTGCCTGTACCGCATCGAGCAGACCCTGAAGGCTGCCCAGTTGTGTCGTCAGCTGTGCGATTTGCCGGTTGAGCAGCGCCAACCGGCGCGCGCCCTCTGCCGATACGGTTTTTTCCTGCGCAAGCGCGGTCTGCGCCGCCGCCAGCAGACCAGCGCGCTTCTGCGCCTCGGTCAGTTCAACATCGGTGGCGGCCTTGGCTGCATTCGCTGCGGCAAGCAGCGTCAGCGTTTCCTCCGCCCGCTTGCGTTGTTCCTCAAGTGCCAGCGTCATTGCCGTCAGTTCGGCATCCGCGCCCTTCAGCCGCTCGCGCAGCGCATCGGCGGCGGCAAGATCGGCCAGCCGGGTCTTTTCAGCCTCGCTCAGCTCGGTCTTTGCGCCAGCCAGATCGGATTGAAGCGCAGTCACCTGCGCCTGCTGGTCAGCGGCCTTCGCTTTCATTTCTTCGATCAGCAGGTTGAGCGCATCGGTCCGGGCCGCCGCCAATCGCGCGGCTTCGGTCCCCTCGTCGATTTCCTTGCGGGCATTGGCCAGCGCAAGGTTCAACGCTTCTTCCTGGGTCAGCAGCTTTGTCTGCGCCGCCTCGAGATCGCCGACCTTCGCGGTCAGGGCGGTCGCCTCGCCCCGAGCCGTGTCGCGTTCGCTCAGAAGGCTCGCGACCTGCGCCTCGAAACTGGTGATGCGAGCGTTGGCCGCCGCCAATTCGCCCTGCCGCGCGGAAAGCTGGGTGTTCAGCGTGGCGATTAGGGCGCTTTGCGTCTCGCCCTCCGCACGTGCGGCATTCAGATCAGACCCGAGCCGTCCAATCTCGGCTTGCAGGTCATCCGCTTTGCGACGCTCCAACCCCAGCGCATCGGCCAGATCAGAGAGCTGCGTAGTAAGGGAATTCAGCTCTCCGCCTTGGGTGGTGATGGTCTCTCGCAGAACCGACTGAACCATCACGAAAACCGTAATGACGAACATCAGCACCATCAGCAGCGAGGTCATCGCATCGACGAAGCCCGGCCATATCGGGATTTCCGCGCGCGAAGATCGTCTGGGCATGGCGTCAGGTCCTGCCAGCGCCGCGCGACAACTGGCGGATCGCGGTGGTCAGCGCCGCCAGATCGGCCCGAAGGTCGGTGATGCTTTCCTGCCTGCCCGCCGAAATCTCTTCCAGGATGCGCAAAAGCTGCACGTCAATCGACCGCAGGCGCATCCGGCTTTCGGCATCGACATGCGCACCGCCCTCGGGCAGCGCCAGCGCCTTTGCCAGTTGATCCTGACCGTCAGCAATGCGAGACAACAGCGCCACCTGCCCCGCACCCTCGGCCATCCGGTCAACCAGTCGATCGACGGAATTGGCAATCTCGGTCAGCCGATCATCCACAACAGAGCGGTTGGCTTCGGACTGCGCGTAAAGTCCCTGCAGCACCTCCATCTGGTCGGTCATCGTGTCGAAGGCGTGACCGATGGCCAGCCCCTCGACACCGGTCGCCGCCTCTCCTTCGCCGGTAAATCCGACGCGGGTGATGGTGGACAGCCATTCCTCCAACTCACGGTAAAACCGATTGGTGCCATGGCTGACGAACAGTTCCAGCAGACCAACCACCAGCGATCCGGCAAGACCAAGCAGCGATGAGGAAAAGGCCGTGCCCATCCCGCCAAGCTGTCCTTCAAGCCCGCCCATGAGCTTGTCAAAGGCCTGCGCGCGCGTCTCGTTTTCCTGCGGCGCAAGCGAGCGGATGGTGTCCACCATATGCGGCACGGTCGTGGCCAGACCATAGAACGTGCCCAGAAGCCCAAGGAAAATCAGAAGGTTGGCAAGATAGCGCGTAATATCGCGCTGTTCGTCGATGCGCGTTCCGACCGATTCAAGGATCGAACGCGCGTTGGAGGACGAAATCTGCATCCGCGCGCCACGCGACCGCAACAGCGCGGCCAGCGGCATCAGCAGACTGGGCGGCCGAACCAATTCGTGCCCAGGAATATGCCGAACGAAATCGTCGATCCAGCGGACCGACTGCATCAGCTGGATAAGCTGAAGAAAGCAGATGACGATGCCCAGCACAAAGACGCAGCCGACAAAACCGTTCAGCAGCGGCTTGGCCAGGAAAACGTCGCGCAGGGCCGGAAAGGTAATAAAAAGCCCCGCCGCGACTATCAGCGTCACGATGAGGACCAGCACGATCTGGTGAACCGGGCGGGTAAAGCGCGCCTCAGCCTCGGTCTTCTGCATCGGGGTTCCTGAGCCTTGTTTTGCGGGCGAGAATAGGGGGGGCGTCGGGTGATGCCAACTCACAATCCGCCCATTGCGCCGCTATGCAGCAGAGGTGTCGCCAATCTGCCTGACCCGCGCCGAAAGCCAGGCAAGGTCGGGATCAGCGATGCCCAAAGTTTCCAGATGTTCGGTGGTGCTGAACAGGTAGTCACGGTTCGGTCCGCGAACGCCGGCAGCGCCCGCGATGATCCGCGCCTGTTCCTCCAGCGGCAGCATGCCACAGTATTGGTCGTGATTGGGGTTGATCACATAGGCCAGCGCCTGAACGCTTTCCCCATTGCCCAACACGACCGGCAGCCAGGTCTCTTCATAGGCCGACGAGATAAGCTCTCTTTCCCGCAGCGCCGCGATGGCCGCATCCTCTTCACCCTCGGTCACGGCGAACGCGATGCCGTCGCACCAGGCATCGTCGCGCCTGTCCAGCGCCAGAACCAGCCCAGGAGATTGAACCGATCCGCGATAATGGATCGACCACATGCAGAAACTGCGGTGCCAGCCCTGCACCCGTGCCACCTGCCGGTCCGCCACCGGAAACTCCGGGCTCCAGATCAGCGAGCCATAGCCGAAAACCCAAAGCCTTTCGCCGCCCTGCCTCTCGGTCATGTCACTGGTCCTCTTGTCGCGCGAACTGTAAACACCAGCGATCAGAAGATGGGAAGGGGCGGCCATGCGGATACGCATTCTGTTCGGTGTGGTGCTTGTGCTATCCGTGGCGTGGAGCGTCTACTGGTTCGTGGGCTCATCCGCGATGGAACGCGGAGCGAACCAGTGGTTTGCCGATCAGGCCGCGGCAGGGCTGGTTGCCGAACATGGCGATCTGTCGGTCGCGGGATACCCCAGCCGGTTCGATCTGACCGTGAACGACCTGTATCTGGCGGACCCGCTGACAGGTTATGCCTGGACCGCGCCGTTCGTGCAGATCCTGACGCTCAGCTACAAGCCCTGGCATCTGATCGCGGCATTGCCGAATGATCAGTCATTCCAGACACCGCTTCAAAAGCTTACCCTGGCCTCTGCTAAGCTGCAGGCCAGCCTTGTCGTCCAACCCAGCAACAAGCTGGCGTTGGACCGCACGAGGATTGTAGGTGATTCACTGACCCTGTCGTCCGATCTGGGTTGGTCTATCGGTGCAAAGACATTGCGTTTTGCCACGGACAGCCTGACGCCCGATGCCCTGCAACACGAGGTTGGGCTGGAGCTGTTGCAAATCACCCCCGATGCGGCCCTGTCCGCCCTCTTGCCCGAGCTTCCCACAGAGATCGAGCGGGCACGCCTGGATGCAAAGCTGACCCTGACCGCGCCGCCCGACCAGCAGGCAAACGAAACGAGGCCACAGGTGCAAACGATCGAGGTCAAGGATCTTGCGCTTGTCTGGGGGCCGATTCAGCTCTCGGGCAAGGGGACGGTCACGGCGGATGCAATGGGTCAGGCCGAGGGGCGGGTCGATCTTCGGCTCACAAACTGGCGCAAGGCCCTGCCGCTGGCGGTCGCTACCGGCCTAATGCGGCCTGAGGTGCAGCAGACATGGGAAAACATGCTGGCTGCACTGGCATCGGAAAGCGGCAACCCGGACGATCTTGACATGCCGCTCAGCTTTCAGCGGGGGCGCATGATGCTTGGCCCGCTGCCGCTTGGTTCAGCGCCGGTGCTGATCGCTCAGCGGCAGTAAGGGCCGCTGCGTCCACGCGCGGTGTCGAAATGCATATGATCTTGGTGGAAGCGGTCTGAGTCAGGACTTAGCGTGGTGCCGAAGGTGCCACAGGCTTTGCCATATGCAACCTTCATCGGTCTGCCCGCCGACCTGCGCCAGTCCTTCTCGACCACCACGCTTGTACCATCCGCCAAGTTGATCGCGGCAATGTCCACCGCCCTGCCCCGCCCGTGTTCACTGATCTTGGCACCGCGCACGTTGTTGCGCGGACGGCAGGAATAGCTGCCGGCGATCTGCAGGCCCACGACCTGCTTGTTCTTGAACGAGGGCTGCAGGGCATCGCTGACCCAGGTGTTCAACGCCTTTGCAGTCGTGCAATCAATGGTCGCAGGGGTAGAAAGCGTCACGCCCGAAACCGAAGTGACTTTCACCGGATCCTCGATACCACACCCCTTCACTCGCGAGGTTATCGCGCCAAGCTCTTGCCCCTTGATCGCCGGAACACCGCAGACGGATCCCTTGCGTCCAAAGACGGCACTCTTGCCGGGCAAGATGCGGATGGCAGCCACCGACTCCACCCGTTCCAGCGGCGCATCAGCGCGCAGTGGCGGACGCGGTTCAGGGCGTGTCGCCACGACAAGCGCGAAGCGCTGCGATTGCAGGATGACCGGCTGTGCAGGCGGCTCGACGAGGGCAGCGGCCAGCAATCGTCGCGCACGTGGCCGCAGCGACACTTCAGGGCCGGCTGTCGCCTGCGCCCCGGCAGAAATCGGCTGTTCAGCCACGATAACCGGCTGTTCAAGCACGGCAATCGTGGGGCGCGGCAGCGGTCGCAACGGATTGGCCGGAGCGGTGGCAAGCGAGGTTTGAATCAGAGCATCAGCATCCACCGGCGCGTCCGCAGCAGCAGGCCGAAGAGGCGGTCGCAGAGAGGATGAGGGCGCATCGGCCCAAGCGGGAAAAACAAATCCAATCGCCAGCGCAATGGCCCAGCCCGCTGTCCGCATCTGCTTTTATTCCCCCGCTTTCGGCTCCGCCGCCGAGCCTGAACCGCGCCCGAAGTCCGGGGCGGCAGTATCCTGGCCAGCCTCGATGATACCGCGCCTGATCGCGCGAGTCCTCGTAAAATATTCATGCAGGTGTTTGCCGTCTCCAAGACGGATCGCCCGCTGCAGGGCGAACAGTTCTTCTGTGAAGCGACCGAGGATATCCAGCGTCGCTTCCTTGTTGGTCAGGAACACATCGCGCCACATCGTCGGATCGCTGGCGGCGATGCGGGTGAAGTCGCGAAAACCGGCGGCGGAATACTTGATGACCTCGCTGTCGGTCACGCGGCGCAGGTCGTCGGCGACGCCGACCATCGTATAAGCGATGAGGTGCGGCGTATGGCTGGTAACGGCAAGAACCAGATCATGATGCGCCGCGTCCATCTCGTCCACATTGGCGCCGAATGCCTCCAGCAGCGCGCGCAGGCGGGCCACGGCGGCAGGGTCAGTCCCTTCGACCGGCGTCATCAGCCACCAGCGATTGCGGAACAGGCTGGCAAAGCCGGAACGGGGGCCGGAATGCTCGGTCCCCGCAATCGGGTGGCTGGGAATGAAGTGAACACCTGCCGGGATGTGCGGCGCGACCGCTGCTATGACCGCCTGCTTGACAGAGCCCACATCCGTAACCGTCGCACCCGGTTTCAGATGCGGTCCGATCTCAGCGGCCAGGGATTCCATCGCACCCACGGGCACGGCCAGCACGACCAGGTCGGCACGGACGACGGCCTCGGCTGCCGTTTCCGTCACCCGGTCACAGAACCCGATCTCCAGCGCCGTCGCGCGGGTCTCGGCCGATCGCGCATAGCCAACGATCTCGGCCGCTAACCCCTGCTCTTTCATCGCATGCGCCATGGAAGAGGCGATAAGCCCCAACCCGATCAGCGCGACGCGATCATAGATTTGTGCCATCAGCGCTGGCCTTTGAACTGCGCCACGGCATGAACCACCCGGCGGCAAGAGGATTCGTCGCCAATGGTGATGCGCAGGCAATGAGGCAGCTTGTAACCCGCGACCTGCCGCACGATCAGCCCCTGTGACTTCAGGTAGGCATCGCAACGTTCCGCCTCGGCGGCATCGGCAAAGCGGGCCAGCACGAAGTTGGCGGTCGAGGTATCGGACGGCACGCCCATCTCGGCCAGCTGCTCTGCCAGCCAGGCGCGCATCCGGCTGTTGTCGGCGCGACAGCGCACGACGTGTTCCTGATCGCGCACCGCGGCCTCGGCGGCCTCAAGCTGCGTCGTGGACAGGTTGAACGGTCCGCGGATTCGGTTCAGCACGTCGATGATCGGCTTTGGCCCATAGCCCCAGCCGATACGCAACCCGCCCAGACCGTAGATTTTCGAAAAGGTCCGCGTCATCACCACGTTGTCGCGCGCCTCGATCAGCGCCTTGCCGCCATCGAAGCCCTCGACATATTCGGCATAGGCCCCGTCCAGCACCAGGATTGCCTGTTTCGGCAGGCCCTCGGCCAAGCGCGCCACGTCCTTGGCGCCGATCATCGTGCCGGTGGGGTTGTTGGGATTGGCGATGAAGACAAGCTTGGTGCGCTTGGTGCAGGCGGCGAGAATGGCATCAACATCGGTCGTCCGCTCACGCTCGGCCACCTCGACCGGGGTTGCGCCCACGGCCATGGTCGAGATGCGGTACATCAGGAACCCGTGCTCGGTATGGATCACCTCATCGCCGGGGCCTGCATAGGCCTGGCAAAGGAAGGTGATGATCTCATCCGAACCCGCGCCGCAGATCACCCGATCTGCATCCAGACCATGCACATCCGCAATGGCCTGACGCAGCGCAGCATGGTCAGTGGAAGGGTAGCGGTGCAGCTGGTGCGCCGTCCGCATGAAGACTTCCTTCACCCGTTCTGACGGCCCGTGCGGGTTCTCGTTCGAGCTCAGCTTCACCGCATTGGCGATACCCGCAATATGCGCCTGCCCGCCCTGATAAAGGGCGATATCAAGGATGCCGGGCTGCGGGCGGATCGCGTCGTTCATCGGGGCCTCCGGAGGGTCGGCGCATCTGTAGCGAGGCCGGTCCCCCAAAGCCAGCCAGATTCTGGGGAAAACCCGGCAGTTACTTCTTGGAGCGCGCAGTCAGCCAGTCCATAGCGGCCAGCATCACACCCGAGCCGACAAAGGTCAGATGGATGATCACCAGCCAGAAAAGCTCGGTCTCGCCGAACCTCGCGTCGGCGACGCTTTCGCCGATTTCCATGAAACGCTTGAGCAGGTGGATCCCCGAGATCGCGACAATGGACGCGATCAGCTTCATCTTCAGGCCTGAGAAATCGACCGTTCCCATCCAATCGGGTCGGTCGCCACCGTCGTCAACATCAAGCTTGGAGACAAAGTTCTCATAGCCCGAAAACAGCACGATCAGCAGAAGGTTTGCCGCCAGCGTCAGGTCGATGAAGGTCAGCGAGACAAGGATCACGTCCTCGGGCGTCATCGTCATGATGCTCAGCGCGTATTTCCACAGGTCGCGCACGAAGACGATGGCAAGCATGGCCAACGTCACCACAAGGCCCAGATACATAGGCGCCATAAGCCAACGCGAACGGAAGAGCAAGGTCTCGAAGCTGCGCTCGATCACGGGCTTTTGCATGGGGACGGTGGCCTTTCCTGTTCAGCTTCCTGGCCCGGACATAGTCGCTGCACTGCAGCGCGCCAAGGGTTAACAAATGCAAAAGGCCCGCCACAAGGGCGGGCCTTTCGGATTTAGGCACAGAACCGGGATCAGTTCTTGGCGTAGTATTCTACGACCAGGTTCGGTTCCATCTGGACCGGATAGGGCACATCACCCAAAGCCGGAGTACGGACGAACTTCACCGTCATCTTCGAGTGGTCGGCTTCCAGATAGTCCGGAACATCGCGCTCGGCCAGCGCCACCGCTTCCAGCACCAGCGCCATTTGCTTGGATTTCTGGCGAACTTCAACCAGATCGCCTTCCTTGACGCGGTAGGACGCGATGTTCACGCGCTGACCATTCACGGTGACGTGGCCGTGGTTCACGAACTGGCGTGCGGCGAAGATCGTCGGCACCAGCTTGGCGCGGTAGACGACCGCGTCCAGGCGGCGCTCGAGCAGACCAACCAGCATCTCGCCGGTGTCACCCTTCACACGCTCGGCCTCGGCGTAGATCTTGCGGAACTGCTTTTCCGTCAGGTCGCCGTAGTAGCCCTTGAGTTTCTGCTTGGCGCGCAGCTGCGTACCGAAGTCCGACAGCTTGTTCTTGCGGCGCTGGCCATGCTGGCCGGGGCCGTATTCGCGCTTGTTCACCGGGGACTTCGGACGTCCCCAGATGTTTTCGCCCATGCGGCGGTCGATCTTGTGTTTGGCAGAGGTGCGTTTCGTCACCGCTGATCTCCTTCTTACGCTACGAAGGGCGTTGTCCTTTGGTCCGAAGACCCGACAGGCATCCCCTTGCGGGGGCCACCAACACCAATGAAAAACCCCGGGCCTTCACCCGGGATCGGCGGGGCTTATACAGCGCAAGAAGGCAGAGTCAACGCCCCTTCAGCCAACCAACTCATGTCGCAGGATCGCGGCCTCCGGCCCGGACAGGTTCCTGCGCGCGAAATCGCCATAGCCTTGCGGATCGGCGGCGATATGGGGGGCAACGGCCAGAAGGGCGGCATGCTGCGCGGGGTCAATCATATCAAGCGAGGTGTTGGCGGGGTGAAAGCTTTCCGTCTCCAGCCCGTTTGCCCAGACAACCTGGTGCGCTTCCAGCAGCACATGCACATAGGTCACTTCACGCAGTGTCCGGTCGACCATGATCGAAACATCGTTCAACAGATCCTCGGCCGCCACCAGAACCTCATCGGTATTGAACAGTGCCTGCGCCGCCCGCCCGCGCACCAGCATCCGGTGCTGGGGCGACACGATCAGCTCTTCATCAGGCTGGCCGATGCCGAAGGCGTTGCTGCGGATGCGGATCGGTCGCAGATGCGGCATCGCATGCAGCCTCGCGCCACTCATTCGGCGATGGCCACACCAGGCAACGGGTTGCGCGCCGTTATCCTTGGTCGAGATCATGTCACCGGGCCGCAAGGTTTCAATGCGTCGAGGTCCGTCCGGCGTCAGCAGGCGCGTGCCAGGGGTAAAGCAGATTACCCCGCCGGCATCCCGCGACCCCGCGCGGGCAGCGGCCAGGTCGATTGTGGCGCGCACCACCCACAGGTCGCGGTTCGCGGGTGGCGCCTGACCGACGAACAGCAGCAGCCGCGCTGCTGTCTGGGGAATTTCGATGATGTCGACTGCGAAGCTTTGCAGCCCATCGGTCACGACGAACCCCTGCGTCGGTGGGGCGTCATCTTCTTCAACGGCAATTTCCCGACGCGGCGCGATTGCCGCGCCTATAAGACGCCGCACCGCCTGCGCCGCCCGGCGCCGATTGTCTTCTGCCCCCTCGGCGCCCGAAAGCTGCAGGATGGTCTGCGCACCGTCCACGCGAACCGGCTGGCCGCCCCAGCGCCACGCAGCACCGACGACCAGCATATCCAGCGTAGGGGCGCTTACCCCGTCAACTTCCGTCTGCGACCAAGAAATGACAAACGTGCCGCAAGAGCCCGTTTTCATGCCTGAGTGCCTGCTCGTTCTTTTTATTAATGAAACGTTAACAGCCTGGACTTCGCTCCGCTATGACATGCAGGCAACAGAATGTCTAAATCTGCGGCAGTTGAGCAACGATCAAAGTCTCGCCTTTTGCGGGATCTGTGTCGTGGCTGAGGTGATGGACCTTGCCATCCGTCACATGCCTAATGGTGTCAAGCTGACAGGAGACCGCATATGGATTGGCAGGCCTATCTGGACCGCGAACAGGATCGCTTCATTGCCGATCTGATCGACTTCGTGCGCATCCCATCTGTCTCTGCCAAGCCCGAGAACGTATCCGATGTCCGCCGGGCAGGCGAATGGGTCGCCGCGCGCCTGACGGCCGCCGGGGCGGAGCGGGCAGAGGTCTTGCCCACCGCAGGCCATCCGCTCGTCTGCGCGGAATGGCTGCACGCAGGGCCGGACAAGCCGACGGTGTTGATCTATGGCCATTTTGACGTGCAGCCCGCCGAACCAATCGACCTGTGGACCTCGCCCCCCTTTGAACCCGAAGTGCGTGACGGCAAGCTGTGGGGGCGCGGGGCGTCGGACGACAAGGGTGGGATGCTGATCCCGATCCTAGCCTTCGAGGCGATGTTAAAGACCGCAGGCACACTGCCGGTCAACGTCCGCTTCTTCTTCGAGGGGCAGGAGGAAATCGGCTCGCCCGACCTGCCGCCCTTCGTTGCCGCCAATGCGGACCGGCTGAAGGCCGACTTCATCTTTTCCGCCGACGGGTTGCAATGGGCGCCGGGCCAGCCGCAGATCGTCGAGGCGCTGAAAGGTCTCGTCTCGATGGAGATCGTGGTGCGCGGGCCGAAAGCGGACCTGCACTCGGGCCTTTACGGCGGTGGGGTCGCCAATCCCGCGATGGCGCTGGCGCAGATACTGGCGTCGCTGAAATCCACCGATGGCATGGTCACGGTGACGAGGTTTTATGATGACGTGGTTCCGCTATCCGATGATGTTCGCCAGGCCATCGCCCGCGTGCCCTTCGACGAGACGGAATTCCTTGCCGAAACCGGCTCACCCGCCCCATTCGGCGAACCCGGTTACAGCACCCGCGAAAGGCTGTGGGGACGTCCGACACTGGACATAAACGGCTTGACCAGCGGCTGGCAGGGCGCAGGGACAAAGACCGTTCATCCGGCAGACGCGCGGGCCAAGATCACCTGTCGCTTGGTGGCCGCGCAATCGCCCGAGAAGGTCTTCGACGCGATCAGCGCCCATGTCGCCGCCCATTGCCCACCCGGCGTCACCACCGAAGTTGTGCGCAACCCCGGCAGAGCCGATCCCTTTCTCGTCCCCACCGGCCACAACGCAACCGCCCTGGCCACTCAGGTTCTGGAAGAAGTCTATGGCACCCAACCCCACCGCACGCGGCTTGGCGGCTCGATCCCGGTGATGACGACGCTGCTGGATACGCTGGGCGTCACGCCGTCATGTTCGGCTTTTCCCACGGCGACGAGAACCTGCACGCGCCTGATGAGTTCTTTCGCCTCGACGCGTTCCGGTTGGGGCAGATCGCATATTGCCGACTGCTGGAACGGCTAGGCGAGTCCTAGCCGCACTTCGAAAAGCCGCAGCTCGCGCAGGTCATGCAGCCCTCGATCATGCGCAGGTCATAGCTGCCGCAATTGGAGCAGGCCTTGGCACTGCTGGCCAGCACGGCGGCCTCTGCCCGTGGGTCGGACTTTAGTCCCATTCCAACGCCCTCAATGAAGCCGATCGAGATAAGGTGTCCCTCGATTACACCGCCGATCGCCGCCAAAATCGACGGGATATACTTGCCATTCATCCAAGCCCCGCCGCGCGGATCGAAGACAGCTTTCAGTTCCTCGACCACGAAAGAAACATCGCCCCCGCGCCGGAACACCGCCGAGATCATTCGGGTTAGCGCGACCGTCCAGGCAAAATGCTCCATGTTCTTGGAATTAATGAAAACCTCGAACGGCCGACGATGACCGGCGATCACCACGTCATTGATCGTGATGTAAAGCGCATGCTCGCTGCCCGGCCATTTGACCTTGTAGGTCTGGCCTTCCAGCGCGGCAGGGCGGTCCAGCGGCTCGGACAGGTAGACGACCTCAGCCCCATCGTTGCGCGCCTGTGCGGGCGCCTCGGATGGCGTCTTGTCGCTGGTCTCGGACACACTCAGCACCGATCCGGTCACCGCATTCGGGCGATAGGTGGTGCAACCTTTGCAGCCCTGATCCCAGGCGGCCATGTAGACCTCTTTGAAATCGTCAAAGCTGATGTCCTCGGGGCAGTTGATCGTCTTGGAAATGGAACTGTCGATCCACTTCTGCGCAGCCGCCTGCATTCGCACATGGTCCAGCGGCGGCAGGGTCTGGGCATTCACGAAGTAATCCGGCAGCGGCGCGTCGCCGTTCTTTTGCCGCCAAAGTTCGACGGCGTAGTCGACCACTTCTTCCTCGGTCCGGCTGCCATCCTTTTGCAGAACCTTGCGCGTGTAGGCATAGGCGAAGACCGGCTCGATACCCGAGGAAACGTTGCCTGCATAAAGGCTTATGGTTCCCGTCGGAGCGATCGAGGTCAGCAGCGCATTGCGGATGCCATGCTTGCGGATCGCCTGCCGCACATCCTCATCCATATGGGTCAAGGAACCCGAGGCCAGGTATTTCTCGGCGTCGAACAGCGGGAAGGCGCCCTTTTCCTTCGCCAGATCGACCGAGGCCAGATAGGCAGACCGCGCGATGGCCTTCATCCAGGCTTCGGTCTGCGCCGCCGCCTCTTCCGAGCCATAGCGCAGCCCCAGCATCAGCAAGGCATCCGCCAACCCGGTCACGCCCAGCCCGATCCGCCGCTTGGCCTGAGCTTCCTGCGCCTGCTGTTCCAGTGGAAAACGACTGGTGTCGACCACGTTGTCCATCATGCGGACCGCCACCCGCACCAGATCGTCCAGCGCGGCGGCGTCCAGATGCGCCCCTGCTTCAAAGGGTTCGGCCACCAGCCGCGCGAGGTTGATCGACCCCAGCAGGCAGGCTCCATAGGGCGGCAAAGGTTGCTCGCCACAAGGATTTGTGGCGGCAATGGTCTCAACATAGGCCAGGTTGTTCATCGCGTTGATGCGGTCTATGAAGATCACACCTGGCTCGGCCACCTCAAAGGTCGAACGCATGATCTTGTTCCACAGATCGGCGGCCTGAACCGTCCTGTATACCGTGCCGCCGAATACGAGTTCCCATGGCCCGTCTGCCTTGACCGCAGCCATGAACGCATCGGTGACTAGCACAGAGAGGTTGAACATCCGTAAACGGGCGGGGTCCTTCTTCGCTTCGATGAAAGCCTCGATATCCGGGTGGTCGCAGCGCATCGTCGCCATCATGGCGCCGCGCCGGGAACCGGCGGACATGATCGTGCGGCACATGGCGTCCCAGACATCCATGAAGGACAAAGGCCCCGAAGCGTCGGCGGCGACGCCTTTGACCTCGGCCCCGCGCGGCCTTATCGTGCTGAAATCATATCCTATTCCGCCGCCCTGCTGCATGGTCAGCGCGGCTTCCTTCAGGCCTTGGAAGATGCCTTCCATGCTGTCGGGGATCGTGCCCATGACGAAGCAGTTGAACAGCGTGACCGAACGCCCGGTGCCCGCGCCTGCGGTGATGCGGCCTGCGGGGAGGTATTTGAAATCCTCCAGCGCGTGATAGAACCGATCCTCCCACGCCGCCGGATCGGTCTCATCCTCGGCCAGTGCGCGGGCGATGCGGCGCCATGTATCCTCGACCGTGCCGTCAATGGCAGTGCCGTCAGCATCCTTAAGACGATACTTCATGTCCCAGATTTGTTCGGCGATGGGCGCAGAGAATCGCATAAGGTGGCCTTAGGTAGTGGGGGAACAAAGAGAGACCACAATATACGCTGTTGTCGTCACGGGGTCAAACCCATGCTCTTTTGTCCGGCGGCATCTTGCAGCCTGTCGTCGAAGAGTTAAGACTCTCGCTTCTGGCGAGGAATCCTATGGCAGAATTCGTCAATATCCTGAAGTTGTGCGTGGGCGCCGATGGGGTGGACGACCTCATCGATTGGCAGGATACGCATCGGCACGAATGGGCAGGTGGTCGACCTGCGCATGTGACCCGGATGTGGCCGAAGCGCGAGGCGGAGGTGCTGAACGGAGGCTCGCTTTACTGGGTATTCAAGGGCGTCATCCTGTGCCGCCAGCGGATTCTCGGACTGGAGGAACGGATTGGCGGTGACGGCATCGCGCGCTGTGGGCTGGTGCTGGACCCCGAGGTGATCCGCACCGAAGCCGCGCCGAGGCGGCCTTTTCAGGGATGGCGCTATCTGGCGCCCGAGGAATCGCCGCGGGATTTGCCCTCTGCCCGGGCGAGAGAAGAGGCTTTGCCCGAGAACCTGGCGCTGGCGCTGGCCGAGATCGGGCTACGTTAAACACTGCAAAAACCCGGGCTGGAAGCGGTATGGAATCCGTATGGCTTTGGTATGGGCGGCGGAAGGCCTCGGCTAGCCTCCCAGCCTTCGATCGAGATCCGAAAGCTTGTCCACCGCCCGCGCAGCATGAGGGGCGATCCAGCGGTCCTGAATCCGGCGGATCGGCAAAGTGTTTAGGTGGTTCCACCGCTCCCTGCCCCGGCGTTCGGCCACCACCAGCCCGGCATCCGTCAGCACGCCAAGATGCTGCATCACCGTGCAGCGATCCTGCGCCGGGAAGGCCGCGCAAAGCGAGCCGGTGGTCAGGGGTCCGTCGCGCAGGGCGTCCATCAGGCTGCGGCGAAAAGGCGAGGCGAGGGCGCGAAACACCGGATCGTCGGTTTCGGTCGAGGATGGGGTGTTGGGGTCAAGGATTGACATGTTATACTTATATAACACTATCGACGTCAGGCAAGCGGAGGGAATCGCCATGGATCTGAAATTCAGCGTTGCGGGCCGCATCTCTCGCCCGGTGCATGAGGTGTTCGAGGCAGTGGCCGATCCGAAAAAGCTGTCCGCCTATTTCACCACAGGCGGTGCGAAGGGGCGGCTGGAGACGGGCGCGACGGTGATGTGGGATTTCGCCGATTTCCCCGGCGCCTTTCCGGTGAAGGTGGCGGAGGTCGTGCCCGACAGGAAGATCGTCCTGCGCTGGGAAGCGAACGAAGGCGCGCCTTCAGAGGGCGATGAGCCGAAAGGAGCGGGCTATGACACCACGGTCACGATGGAGTTCGCCCCGCTGGAAGATGGCCGGACACTGGTCACCATTTCGGAACAGGGATGGCGGCAGACGCCTGCGGGCCTGCGCGGGTCCTATGGCAACTGCCAGGGCTGGATGCAGATGATCTGCTGCATGAAGGCATGGGTCGAGCATGGGCTGAACCTGCGCGAGGGGATGTTCGTGTAGGGGATCAATCGAGTTTCGCCTGGCGAAATCACCGTTTTTAGCGAGGAAAAGACTGCACCCTACAGCCCGTCGGGCAAATGCAGGTCCAGCCGGTCCGACAGATCGCCCAGCAACTTCCGCGCCGGAGCGTCCCAATCCGCCTGCCGCGCGGCGTAGAGCGTCGCCTCGGACCGGTGAACCAGCCCGTCGGACAGAACCTTGAGGTGGTTGGCGCGCAGCGTCTCGCCGGTCGAGGTGATGTCGGCTATCGCCTCGGCGGTCAGGTTCTTGACCGTGCCCTCTGTCGCGCCTTGGCTGTCGACAAGTTGATAGTCCGCCACGCCCTCTTCCGTCAGGAAGTCGCGCACCAGCCGGTGATACTTGGTCGCGATGCGCAGACGGTGGCCATGGGTCGAACGGAAGGCCGAGGCGGCGGCGTCGAGATCGTCCAGCGTATCGACGTCGATCCAGCAGGCAGGCACGGCGATGATCAGGTCGGCATGGCCAAAGCCAAGCGGCGACAGTTCGGCGACCTGCATATTCCAGTCGGCCAGCTTGTCTCGCACGAGGTCGGAGCCGGTGACGCCAAGGTGGATGCGCCCCGCCGCAAGTTCTCGCGGAATCTCGCCTGCCGAAAGCAGGACGAGGTCGAGGCCGTCGAACCCCTGAACCTCGCCCGCATATTCACGCTCGCTGCCCGAGGGCCGCATGGCGATGCCGCGCGTGCCGAACCAGTCAAAGGTCTTGTCCATCAGCCGCCCCTTGGACGGCACGCCGAGTTTCAGCCGGGTCATGCGGCACCCTTGAGTTCGGCGATCAGCGCGGGGCGGAAGATGCCGCCGACCGCCGGAATGGCGCGGCCCTGCCCCAGCACCTCGGTCAGCGCGTCGTAACGCCCACCCGTCGCAACCGGCGGCCAGCCGGCGCGGTCGGCGTGGAAGGAAAAGACGAAGCCGTCGTAATATTCCAGCGTGGAGCGGCCATGGCTCGCCTCGAACGGCAGGTGGTCCACATCCACCCCGCGCGCGGCCAGCGACGAAAGGCGGTCGGCAAAGCGGTCCACCGCCGGGGCGATGGCTGGCATATCGACGGACAGGTCGCGCAGATGCGCCAGCGCCTGCGTCGCGGTGCCGGTCAGGGAGAGCAGGTCGTCCAGCATCCCGGCCTCAGCCGCCGACAAAGGCGACGTTCCGGCATCCTCCAGCAGGGCCGTGGCGCGCGCAGCGATCTCTGACGGCTCGCGCAGGCCGATGGAGGGACCGGCGGCGGACATGAGCGCCTCCGGCGCATCGGCACGCAGGCGGTCCAGCAGCGCGATGCGCGCGGGTGAGATCGGATTGCGCCCGCCGAAGCGGTCGAGCAGCGCGCGGAACCGCCGGGGGCGCCAGACATGGCGCAGCAGCGCGGCCTTTCGGCGGTCGGAGGTCCGCAGGCCCCGGATCGCGGACATGATCAGACCCAGATCGCCGGTAGCGGGGCGCAGGTCCAAGGGCGCAAGGAGGCGCGCGAACAGGGCAAAAACCTCGGCATCGGATTCCGCCGCATTGTCGCGGGCGAAAATCTCGTAGCCGACCTGCAGGTATTCCGAGGCGCGGGCCGCGACATGGTCCTGCTTGCGGAACACCTCGCCACGGTAGCAGTAACGCGCAGGGTCCGCGCCGCCCGCCATGTGCATCTGCACGACGGGCAATGTGAAGTCCGGGCGCAGCATCATCTCGCCGCGGATCGGGTCCTGCGTGACATAAGCGCGGGCGCGAATGTCCTCTCCGTACAGGTCGAGGAAGGCCCCGGCAGGCATCAACACATCCGTGTCCACACCCTGCGCGCCGGTATCGAGCAGAGCGTCATAGAGCCGGTCCGCCTCGGCCCGGATCGCAACCTTGTCGGGCGTGGCCATCGTCAGCCCAGCATCCGCTGGACCGCCGCCACCAGATCGGCGCGCGGCACCTCGACCTGCGCGGGGCGGTTCTTCCATTCCTCCAGCGTCGCGCCTTCGGCGATCTTGGCGCCAAGGATCAGGTCCTTGAGAATGACGGTTCCATTGGCGGCCTCGGACGACCCCTGGATAATGGCCACCGGAGAGGCGCGGCGGTCGGCGTATTTGAGCTGGTTGCCGAAGTTCTTCGGGTTGCCCAGATAGACCTCGGCCCGGATACCCGCGCGGCGTAGATCCCCCACCATGGCCATGTAGTCGGCCATCCGGTCACGATCCATCACCGTCACAACGACCGGCCCCAGCGAGGTGTCACCCGCTCGCCCCTTGGCGCGCAGGGCGGCCAGCAGGCGGTCGACGCCGATGGAAACGCCGGTGGCGGGCACCGACTGGCCGGTGAAGCGCTTGACCAGATCGTCATAACGCCCGCCGCCCGCGACCGATCCGAACTGCCGCTTGCGGCCCTTTTCATCAAGGATTTCGAAGGTCAGTTCCGCCTCGAACACCGGGCCGGTGTAGTAGCCAAGGCCACGGACGACGGAGGGATTGATCTCAACCCGGTCAGAGCCATAGCCCATTTCTTCAAGGAGAATAGCAATCTGCACGAGCTCATCTACGCCTTCTTGGCCGGTCGCAGACTCCAACACAATATCGCGAAGCACCTTAACTGTTGCTGCATTCCGAAGAGCGTTTGCGGACTTGCTCTCCCTAGCCTGCGAAACAGCAAATCCGCTCGCTGCCGAGGCCGTGATCCCAACAAATGAAAGCATCTCTTCAGTTGTCAGCGACTCGTTGTTTGCAAAGCCGTCGCTCAATCTGTCGAGTGCCGCGTTGATGGCGGCAGGAGCATCGACAAACAGCATTATTTTCGCAACTTGCTCGTTTGTAAGGCCAGCGCCCTTAGTGAAGTCTCCGCTCTCGTCCTTCCGCCCGTTTCCAAGAAGGGCGCGGACACCATCCGCGCCGAGCCGATCAATCTTGTCGATTGCGCGCAGCACGATGCCGCGTTCCTCGGTAAAGCGATCCGGGTCGGCGGGGTCGAGGATGCCCGCGACCTCCATCACACCGTTCAGCACTTTGCGGTTATTCACCCGCACGATGTAGTCGCCACGCTCGATGCCCACCTCTTCCAGCGCATCGGCCAGCATGGCGCAGATCTCGGCATCGGCTGCGACGGTGGGGCTGCCGACGGTGTCGGCGTCGCACTGGTAGAACTGGCGGAAGCGGCCCGGGCCGGGCTTTTCGTTGCGCCAGACCGGGCCCATCGCATAGCGGCGATAGGGGCTGGGCAGGTCGTTGCGGAACTGGGCAGCGACGCGGGCGAGCGGCGCGGTCAGGTCATAGCGCAGCGCAAGCCAGTCCTTGTCCTCGTCCTGCCAGGCAAAGACACCCTCGTTGGGGCGATCGACGTCGGGCAGGAACTTTCCCAGCGCCTCGACGGTCTCGACGGCAGAGGTCTCAAGCGGGTCGAAGCCGTGGCGATGATAGACGCGCTCGATGGCATCGAGCATCGCCTTGCGCTCGGTCACATCGGCGCCGAAATAGTCGCGAAAGCCTTTCGGCGTCTCGGCTTTCGGCCTGCGTGCTGTCTTGTCGCCCGCCATGGCGTCACCCCTTGAATGTGTGCCGCTGCCTTAGCCGAAGGCGGGGTGAGGGGCAAGCGACGGGGCCTGATTGCAGGCCGGTGGCGATCCGTGTCATCCTTTGCGCGGCGTCATGAGGAACAACGCATTGACCGGCACGACGGCACTTGAGGAACGGATCGCGCATCTGACCCGGACGGTCGAGGATCTGTCGGAAATCGTCGCCCGCCAGACCACAGAGATCGACCGCCTGAACCGCCGTGTCGGCCTGCTCATGGAACGTGAGGCCGAGCGCGAGGCGGATGGCGGCACGATTCCCCTTGCGGATCAACGCCCGCCGCATTGGTAGGTGGTTGCCATTCCCCGGGCGGAATGTGATGTGCTGCCCCCCATGAACCCCCTGCGCATCGGAAAGACCGAGGTCGATCTGCCCGCCCTTGGTCTTAGCCTGACCCTGGGCTTGGTCGGTGGCCTGATCGCGATCTGGCTGCACCTGCCACTGGGAATGCTGCTGGGTTCGCTGCTGGCCGTAGCGACGGCGGCGATCCTTGAGTGGCGACCGTCCGGCGTCGGCGTGGGTGTGCCGACGCAGTTGCGGAATTTCTTCGTGCCGGTCATCGGCCTGTCGATCGGCGGCGCCTTTACCCCGCAGATCCTGCGGGAGGCGGCATATTGGTGGCCAAGCCTGCTGGCGCTGCTGGTCTATATTCCGCTGACGCTGGGCTGCGGTTACCTGATCTATCACCGTCTGGGCCATGTGCCGAAAGTCACCGCGTTTTTCGGGGCGGTGCCGGGCGGGCTGATCGAGACGGTGACGCTGGGCGAGGCTGCGGGGGCGGAGCCGAAGCTGCTGACGTTGCTGCAATTCCTGCGGCTGATCCTGTGCATCATCTTCGTGCCAATCGGTTTCACCTGGATGACGGGCCATGCGGTGGGCAGCGCCTCGGGCGTACAGATGACGGGGTCCGCCGTGCCGCTGGGCCTGTGGGATGTGTCGGTGCTGCTGGTGGCGGGGGTGGCAGGTGCATGGCTGGGCAAACTGTTGCGGCTGCCAGCCGGGATCGTGACCGGGCCGCTGCTGTTGTCCGGGATCGCGCATCTGACCGGGCTGACCCAGACCGTGCCGCCGGGATGGATGGTGACGCTGACCCAGCTTGTCGTGGGCGCCAGCCTTGGCGCGCGCTTTGCCGGGCTGCCGCACCGCACGTTGTGGCTGGCGCTGCGGCTGGCCATCCTGAATTCCGTCGCCTCGCTTGCCCTTGCCGTGGTGTTCGCGCTGGTGCTGGCCCGAGTGGTCGCAGAACCTGTGCAGGCCGTCTTTTTGGCCTACGCGCCGGGCGGCATCGCGGAGATGAGCCTGATCGCGCTGAGCCTGCAGATCAGCGTGGTCTACGTAAGCGCGCATCATGTCGCCCGCATCGTCCTGTCAGTCCTGATCGCGCAGCTTTTGTCAGGCAGGCTCAGGTCGCGGCGGGACGAAGATGGTCGTTGAGGGCGATAAACGGGGCAAGATCGGCCGGGCTTAAATCCGCCACCCCCTCGGTCGCTTCGTGAAGATTTTTCACAACTTCCTGCGCCAAAACCCGCTCATCAGCGGAAATCGGCCGTTCCTTGGCGGCGAAAAAGCCAAGCGACCGTTCTGCGTGATCTCCGACTGATATGGCGATTCCATGCACGAGGCCGTGATCGGCAGCCTGCTTGAAAACGCCTGCACTATCCGTTGACGCGAGGTCATCCCAATCGACGATGCCGGTTTCCGTCATTCCCCAACGAACGGTCGGATCGAAGAAAAGCAACCCGTTCTTGGCATAATATGCAATCCAATCCTCGGGATAGGTCTGGTAGAGCAGCGTCGGATGATTAAACCTTATCCGCAAACCTACGGCAAACCGCCACACCGGCACCGCAACCAGACGTTGCAATTCGAGATTTATCTTTTGTGTCGGTTTCATGTATGAGCGTCGAGAAGAGGCCTAGGGATCAGCACGAAAACGCCTGACTTGGACAGTAAACGTCTATCCATTGTTGAATTTGATAAGCCACTAGGGACCAACTGTCCATTATGAGACTGGCGGAGTGCAAGGAGGTTTTCGCGTCGATCGCGCCTGCGGGCCATTATGCTGCGCTGCGGCTAGGCTTCTTTTCGCCTGAAGAAGAGCTGAACAGTTTTCCCTCTGATTGGGTCGATCACTACACCATAAACGGCCTTGCACTGCATGATCCGCTGATGCGATGGATCTATTCCGCAAGCGGCGCCCAGCGGTGGAGTGAGTTGTTGCTGCCCGATCCGATGGGGGTGCTGGGCTCTTACGCCGATTTTGGAATGCCTTATGGCGCAGTGGTTTGCGTGACAGCGGACGAGGATCGTCCGCGCCGCACCTTCGGTTATTTCGCCCGTGCCGACCGCGAGATCACGCAGGCCGAACTGCGAGAGCTGGAGGCGACGCTGCGCGCCGCGCATTTCCATGATGCCGAGGCCGACCAGCCGCTGACCCGCGCCCAGACCGATGCATTGCGGCTTCTGTCGCGCGGAATGCGGCTTAAGGAGATTGCGCATGCCCTTGGAATTTCAGAAAGTGCGGTGAAAGCCCGCCTGAAAAGCGCGATGGCACGCATGGATGCGCGCACGCCGGTTCAGGCGGCTTCCATCGCCGCGCAGCGGGGTCTTCTGAAGTAGGGCCTATGGATCTCATCGACCTGAGCACCCTCAAGGGCACCACCGAGGATTTTGAGGGGTTCATCGACCAGTTATGCAGACGCCTTGGCGTGGAATACGGATCCTACGCCACGATGAACCCTGTGACCGGTTCGGTGCTGGGCTATGCCACCTACAAGCCTGCCTGGAAGGAACATTACACCCGCGCGGGAATGCACCGCTTCGACCCCACGATCCACCGCTCTGCCCTTAGCATTGCGCCTGTGGACTGGAGCCGGTTCGAGCGTGACAGCAAGTTCCACGGCGTGTTCCGTTCGGCCCATGATTTCGGCATCTCGACGCAGGGTATCACCGTGCCGATCCGGGGGCCCTACGGCGACCGGGGGTTGCTAAGCGTTACCGCCAACATGCCGGATACAGAGTGGCGCGGATTGGGCCGAAAGATCGTCGGCGAACTGCAGATGGCCGCCGTTCACCTTCACGATGCCGTGATGAGAACCGGCCTCGTTTTGCCATCTTTGGCGCATCCTATCCTGTCGGCGCGGGAACGAGAGGTCCTGCAATGGGTGGCCGCCGGAAAGTCGCAGCAGGATGTCGGTGATATTTTGAGCATTTCCAGCCGGACCGTCGAAGTTCACCTGCGCTCGGCGCGCGAAAAACTGGGTGCGCTGACCACAGTTCAGGCGGTAGGCCGCGCAATTGGGCTCGGATTGATCTATCCCCGCTGAATTCAACGATAAATGACTGAAAAATACGGGTTTCCCCTTATGGCGCTCGCCCAAGGGTTGCTTCACTTTGTTGAACAGTAGAACAAAATGGGGGCCCAAATGATCTATGTTATCGATTCTCTTAACAATTCCAGCTATCGACCGCTGCTGGAAGACATGTACCGCCTGCGCAAGCGCGTGTTCCACGACCGGCTTGGCTGGGATGTCGAAATCCAGGACGGCATGGAAATCGACCTGTTCGACAAACTCGATCCCGCACATGTGATCAGCGTTGATGACGAGGGGAATGTGGTGGGCTGCATGCGCCTGCTGCAGACCACAGGTCCGCACATGCTGTCGGACGTGTTCTCGTCGATTCTGGATGGCGAGGCACCGCTTCGGTCTTCCACGGTCTGGGAAGCGACACGGTTCTGCGTCGATACCCAGCGCCTGAAGGGCGGACGTGGCCGCAACACCATCTCTTACGTGACAAGCGAAGTGATGATCGGGGCGTTCGAGTTTGCAATGTCGGCTGGCGTGACGGATGCGGTGGCAGTGATCGACCCGGTGATGAACCGCGTGCTGCAACGTGGCGGCAATGCGCCCTACGGCTATCTCGGCACCCCGAAAGACATGGGCAAGGTCATGGCGATGGCCGCGCTGATGGACTGCTCGGAAGAGCGGATTGCCAAGATCCGCGACTTTGCCGGTATCGAGGGCGACGTGTTTGCACCACAGGAATATGTTCTGGCGGCCGAATAAGGCCGTCAGACCTCTTCCACCAGCACGACGCCCTGAATGGCTCGGATCGCGCCGCGAATCTGCGGCGTGACAGGCCATGTCCGGGGCAGCGCAAGATCAATCTCACGCCCCGTCCCGGCATCAGGCACACAGATCGTGACCGGCCCGACCGACCGACCGCCTTCACCCGCCAGGCGCATCAGCAAAGAGGCTACGGATTTCACTGCCTCTTCCCGGTCCAGATGGATGCGCAGGCCCGATGGCCCCGCCTCGGCCGCCACGGTGTCGATCGGCTGCACCGCCCGCGCCAGAAGCTTCAGCGTCTCACCCTCCAGCGTCGCCTCGATCGTGACGACAACGTTGCGCCCGGTTTCCAGCAGGTCACGCGACGCCTCCAGCACGTCCGAGAACACCGTGATCTCGTAAAGTCCGGTCGGATCCGACATCTGCGCAAAAGCAAAGCGGTTGCCGCGCGCCGACTTCCGATCCTGCCGCCCGGCAACAGTGCCCGCCAGCTTACCCACCAGCGGGCCACGCTCTGCGGCGGCCGACAGATCGGCCAGCGTCATGACCTTCCGCCGCTTCAGCGCGCCCATGTAGTCGTCCAGCGGATGGCCCGACAGATAGAACCCGATCGCCTGATGTTCCTGCGCCAGCCGCTCGGCAGGCAGCCAGTCGTCGCGGCTGCCCAGACGTGGCTCGGGCAGGTCATCGCCCGCCTCACCAAACAGCGAGACCTGGCTTGATCCTTTCGCCTCGTGCAGCGCCGCCGACCAGGCGGAAAGCGTGTCCAGCGCCTCGAAGACCCGCGCGCGGTTCTGGTCCAGCACGTCAAAGGCACCGGCTCGCGCCAGCATTTCCAGCGGGCGCTTGCCGATTCGTTTCATGTCCACGCGCCGGGCGAAATCGAACAGGTTGACGAAAGGTCGCGCGCCCCGCGCCGCGACGATCATCTTCATCGCCTCGACACCCACGTTCTTGAGCGCACCAAGCCCGTAGACCACCTTGCCATCCCGCACGCCAAAGGTGGCAAGCGAGGCGTTCACACAAGGCGCGACGATCCCGATGCCCAGCCCCCGCCGCACCTCCTCGGCATAAGAGGCGAGCTTGTCGGTCAAATGGATATCGCAGTTCATCACGGCGGCCATGAATTCGACCGGATGGTTCGCCTTCAGCCAGGCCGTCTGATAGCTGACGACCGCATAGGCGGCCGCATGGCTCTTGTTGAAGCCGTAGTTCGCGAACTTCTCCAGAAGGTCGAAAACCTCGCCTGCCTTCTTTGCATCGACGTTGTGGGTCTTGGCCGCCCCTTCGATGAACTTCGGGCGCTCCTTGGCCATTTCCTCGGCGATCTTCTTGCCCATGGCGCGGCGCAACAGGTCAGCTCCGCCCAGGCTATAGCCCGCCATGACCTGCGCGATCTCCATCACCTGTTCCTGATAGACGATGATGCCCTGAGTTTCCTTCAGGATGTGGTCGATGGTCGGATGGATCGACTCCAGCTCGCGCAGGCCGTTCTTGACCTCGCAATAGACCGGAATGTTCTCCATCGGGCCGGGACGATACAGCGCCACCAAGGCCACGATATCCTCGATGCAGGTCGGCTTCATGCGCCGCAGCGCATCCATCATGCCGCTGCTTTCCACCTGGAACACGGCAACCGTTTTCGCCGCTGCGTAAAGATCATAGCTCGCCTTGTCGTCCAGCGGGATCATGGCGATGTCGACCTCGACCCCACGCTCGCGCAGCAGGTCCAGCGCGTTCTGGATGACCGTAAGCGTCTTGAGACCCAGGAAGTCGAACTTCACCAGCCCCGCAGCCTCGACCCATTTCATGTTGAACTGGGTTGCCGGCATGTCGGATCGCGGATCCTGGTACAGCGGCACCAGTTCATCCAGCGGCCGGTCGCCGATCACCACGCCAGCGGCATGGGTAGATGCGTTGCGCAGCAGCCCCTCGATCTGGGCGCCGTAGTCCAGCAGGCGTGCAACGACCTCTTCCTTTGCCGCCTCGCGCAGGCGCGGCTCGTCGGCCAACGCCTTGGTGATCGATACGGGCTTTACCCCCTCGACCGGGATCAGCTTCGACAGCCGGTCAACCTGCCCGTAGGACATCTGCAGCACGCGACCCACGTCGCGCACCGCCGCCTTGGACAAAAGCGCGCCGAAGGTGATGATCTGCCCCACCTTGTCGCGCCCGTATTTGCCCTGCACATAGGCGATCACCTCCTCGCGGCGGTCCATGCAAAAGTCGATGTCGAAGTCCGGCATCGAAACCCGCTCGGGGTTCAGGAACCGCTCGAAGAGCAGCGAATAGCGCAAGGGGTCCAGATCGGTGATGGTCAGGGCATAGGCCACAAGGCTTCCCGCCCCCGACCCCCGGCCGGGGCCGACCGGAATTCCGTGCGACTTCGCCCATTTGATGAAATCGGCCACGATCAGGAAATAGCCGGGGAACCCCATCTGCTCGATGATGCCCAGCTCGAATTCCAGCCGCGCCTCGTATTCCTCGACGCTGACCGCGTGGGGAATGACGGCCAGCCGCGCGACCAGCCCCTCACGCGCCTGTCGGCGCAGCTCGTCCACCTCGTCATCGGCGAAACGCGGCAGGATCGGCTTGCGCTTGGCCGCCGCATAGGCGCAGCGCCGGGCGATCTCGACCGTGTTCTCCAGCGCCTCGGGCAGGTCGGCGAACAGCGCACACATCTCGGCTTCGGACTTCAGATAATGCTGCGGCGTCAGGCGGCGACGCGGCGCCTGCTGGTCCACATAGGCGCCATCGGCGATGCACAGCAGGGCGTCATGCGCCTCGAACATATCCGTCTTGGGGAAGTGCACGTCGTTCGTCGCGACCAGCGGCAGGGCCATGTCATAGGCCATTTCGACAAAGCCACGCTCGGTGGCGCGTTCCGCCTCGGTAACCAGACCACCCTCACCGGGATGGCGTTGCAGCTCGACATAGAAACAGTCGGGCCAGATCGCCGCCAGCCGCTGCATCAGCGCACGCGCCTTCGTTCCCTGCCCGGCCTGAAGCATGCGACCAACCGGCCCCTCGGGCCCGCCGCTCAGCGCGATCAGGCCACCAGAATACTGCTGCAGTTCGTCCAGCGTCACCTGTGGCAACTGCCCTGCCTTGTCGAGGTAAAGGCAGGAATTCAGTTTCATCAGGTTCATGTACCCGGCCTCGTCCTGCGCCAGCAGGACCAACGCGGCGGGCGGGCGGACCTTTTCCCCGGGTGCGGCGGGGTCGTAGTCCACCGAGATCTGGCAGCCAAGGATCGGCTGCACACCCGCATCCCTGGCGGTGACCGAGAACTCCAGCGCCGCGAACATGTTGTTGGTGTCGGTCACGGCCACGGCGGGCCAGCCTTGTGCAGCGGCCGCCGCCACCAGCTTTTTCACCGGCACCGCTCCCTCCAGCAGCGAGTGTTCAGTATGGATGCGCAGGTGGATGAATCGCGGGGGGTTCGGCATGGCACCAGCCTAACCATCGCGCAGGTCGCCGCAAGGGCTGCCCGGCTTTTCGGCAGTCGCGGAAATCGCCGCCAGGTTTGCGCAAAAGGTTCCGCTTGCCTTGTGCGCAGGCAAGCGTCTTGATGATCTGCACAAGGAAAAGGCGCGGGAACCGCTTTACGCCGCATCGGGCGGATCCGCAAAAGCCTCTGAAGGGGAGAAGGCGGCAGGTTGATACATGTCGGAGATCAGGTTTCTCCTGAACGGCGCGCCCGTCCGCATCGCGGGTGAGCCGCCTTTGCGTACCTTGCTTGACTGGCTGCGCGAGACGCGGGGCCTGACCGGCACCAAAGAAGGATGCAATGAGGGCGATTGCGGCGCCTGTACCGTGATGGTCAGTGACGCAAGCGGCGCGAAAGCCCTGAACGCCTGCATCCTGTTCCTTCCGCAGCTGCAGGGCAAATCGGTGCGAACGATCGAAGGCATCGCCGCACCGGACGGCACCTTGCACCCCGTCCAGCGCGCGATGATCGACCACCACGGCAGCCAGTGTGGCTTCTGCACGCCGGGCTTCGTCGTCTCGATGGCGACAGGTCATCTTAACGGTCGCCACGATCATGACGATGTTTTGGCCGGGAACCTCTGCCGCTGCACCGGCTACGCCCCGATCATTCGCGCCGCAAAGGCCGCCGAAGCCGAAGCCGCTCCCGACCACCTGAAAACCGACTCCGGCTTCTTCTTGGCCGAAATACCCTCGGGGGGGAGTCCGCAGGACGGGGGGGCAGACAGCCCCCCCTCGCCCTATCTGCCAAAGACCACCGACGACCTCGCGCGCTGGTACGCCGCCCACCCCGACGCCACGCTGATTGCGGGCGCCACGGACGTGGGCCTGTGGATTACGAAACTGCTGATGACGCCTTCGCCGGTGGCCTTTCTGTCGGGGATCGCCGATCTCGCGGGCATCGAACATAAAGGCGACACCTTTCGCATAGGCGCAGGCGTCACCATCGCCCGCCTTCGTGCCGTCTTGTCGGAAAGCCATCCGGATTTTTCCGAATTCCTGCGCCGCTTTGCCAGCGAACAGGTGCGCAGTGCTGCGACCATCGGCGGCAATATCGCCAACGGTTCGCCCATCGGCGATGGCCCGCCCGCCCTGATCGCCATGGGCGCGACGCTGCACCTGCGCCACGGCGATGCTCGGCGCGACATGCCGCTGGAGGATTTCTTCCTCGACTACCGCAAGCAGGACCGCCGTCCGGGCGAGTTCGTCGAGGCAGTGACGATCCCGGCATCGGCGCCCGACCTTCGCTGCTACAAGATTTCCAAACGCTTCGATCAGGACATCTCGGCAGTCTGTGGCTGTTTCAATGTGACTGTTGCGGACGGCATCGTCACGCAGGCGCGCATCGCCTTCGGCGGCATGGCAGGCATCCCGAAACGGGCGTCAAGCGTCGAGGAGGCGCTGATCGGCAAGCCGCTGACACCTGAAGTGGCGCTGTCGCTGAAACCGACCTTCGCGCAGGACTTCACACCGTTGACCGACATGCGCGCCTCGGCTGCCTATCGGCTGGAGACTGCCGCCAATCTGCTGGTCCGCTATGCACAGGATCTGGCTGGCACGCCCGTATCGGTGCTGGAGGTTCAGGCATGAGCGCCGGTCTCGCCCTGCCCCATGATGCCGCGCCCCTGCATGTGACCGGGACGGCGCGATACATCGACGATGTTCCGACGCCTGCCGGCACGCTGCACCTCGCTTTTGGCCTGTCGAAGGTGGCGCACGGGGAAATCCGGTCGATGGACCTCTCGGCGGCACGAAGCGCGCCCGGCGTGATTTTGGTGATCTCGGCCGAAGACCTGCCCGACATGCCGGACTGCTCTCCTTCCGTCCATGACGAGCCGCTATTGGCGACCGGCGCAGTCCACTACGTCGGCCAGCCCATTTTCCTTGTGATCGCCGACAGCCACCTTACCGCCCGCCGCGCCGCGCGGCTGGGCAAGATCGACTATGGCGAACGGCCCGCCCTCCTGACCGTCGATGAGGCACTCGCCGCCAACAGCCGGTTCGAGGCCGGTCCGGTGATCTGGCAGCGTGGCGATGCCGCTGCGGCGATCGGCTCCGCGGCGCATCGCGTCGAAGGGCGGATGGAGGTCGGCGGGCAGGAGCATTTCTATCTGGAAGGCCAGGTGGCACTCGCCCTGCCGCAAGAGGGCGGCGACATGATCGTCCAGTCCTCGACCCAGCACCCGAGCGAAATCCAGCATAAGGTCGCCCATGCCTTGCACCTGCCGATGTCGGCGGTACGCGTCGAGGTGCGCCGCATGGGCGGCGGCTTCGGCGGCAAGGAAAGCCAGGGCAATGCGCTGGCCATCGCCTGCGCCATCGCCGCCCGGGCGACGGGCCGCCCCTGCAAGATGCGCTACGACCGCGACGATGACATGGTCATCACCGGCAAGCGGCATGACCTGGCCATCCTCTATCGCGCCGGGTTCGACGCCGAAGGGCGTCTGGCGGGGGTGGAATTCACCCACCTGATGCGCTGCGGCTGGTCGCAGGACCTTTCCCTGCCGGTCGCCGACCGCGCGATGCTGCATGCCGACAACGCCTATTTCCTGCCGGCCGTCCGGATCGAAAGCCATCGCCTGCGCACCAACACCCAAAGCGCCACCGCCTATCGCGGCTTTGGCGGACCGCAGGGAATGGTCGGGATCGAGCGGGTGATGGATCACATCGCGCATGCCCTGGGGCGAGAGCCGCTGGAGGTCAGGCGCATCAATTTCTACCGCGCGATGGCGGAGAGGCCGGGGGTTTTACCCCCGGACCCCCAGGGTATTTCAGCCAAGAAGAAGCAGGAGGCGCTTTCCGTCACCTCTGACGAGGTTGACCTGACCTCGCGCGGGGCAAGCGATCTGGCGCAGGAAGATGTGCGTCCCGTCGTATCGCAGGGTGTGCAGACCACCCCCTATCACATGCCGGTCGAGGACTTCATCGGGCATGAGATGACGGCGGCGCTGGAAGCGTTGTCGGATTATCAGGCGCGACGGGCGGCGATTGTGGAGTGGAACGCGAAAAGCCCCGTGCTGAAACGCGGTATTGCTTTGACGCCGGTGAAGTTCGGCATCTCCTTTACGCTGACCTGGCTGAACCAGGCGGGGGCGCTGGTCCATGTGTATCAGGACGGCTCGGTGCATCTGAACCATGGCGGCACCGAGATGGGACAGGGTCTGTTCAAGAAGGTGGCGCAGGTGGCGGCGGGGGTGTTCGGGCTGGATCCGGGCGCGGTGAAGATCACCGCGACGGATACCGCCAAGGTGCCGAATACCTCGGCCACCGCCGCTTCCTCCGGCTCTGACCTGAACGGCATGGCGGCGCGCGCGGCCTGCGAGACGATCCGGGGCCGGATGGCGGACCTTCTGGCGGAACGGCATCAGGCGGCCCCGACGGATGTGGTGTTCGAAGGCGGCAGGGTGCGGGTTGCGGGCGCCGACTACAGTTTCGCCGAGGTCGCGGCGATGACCTATCAGGCGCGCATCTCGCTGTCCTCGACCGGCTACTACCGCACACCCAAGATCACCTGGGATCGGGTAAAGGGCGAAGGGCGACCGTTCTTCTACTTCGCCTATGGCGCGGCGGTCACGGAAGTCGTCATCGACACGCTGACGGGTGAAAACCGCATCCTGCGCGCCGATATCCTGCACGACACCGGCAGCAGCCTGAACCCCGCCATCGACATCGGCCAGATCGAGGGCGGCTATGTGCAGGGCGCGGGCTGGCTGACCACCGAGGAACTGGTCTGGGACGCGAAAGGGCGGCTGACGACCCACGCCCCTTCGACCTACAAGATCCCCGCCTGTTCCGACCGGCCGCCCATTTTCAATGTAGCACTCTGGGGCCGCGAGAACCGTGAGGACACGGTCGGCAAGTCCAAGGCGGTGGGCGAGCCGCCCTTCATGCTGGGCATCTCGGCGCTGATGGCGCTGTCGGATGCGGTGGCCGCCTGCGGCGATGGTTCGGTCTATCCGGCACTGGATGCTCCCGCGACGGCGGAGCGGGTGCTGTTCGCGGTGAAAAGGCAGCGCGGCGATGTTTGACCTGTGTGCCCTTTCCTCTGCGGTCGCCACCCATGGCAGTGTGGCTCGTATCGTCGTCGCCGAGACGGGCGGGTCCTGCCCGCGCGAGACCGGCACGGCGATGCTTGTCTGGGCGGACGGTATATCCGGCACCATCGGCGGCGGTGCGCTGGAGTGGGAGGCAATCGCGCGGGCACGGGCACTTTTGCCCGAAGGCAAAATCCGGCTGGACCGCGTGCCGCTTGGCCCCGCACTCGGTCAATGCTGCGGCGGGTCGGTGACGCTGCTGACCGAAGTCTATGACGCAGGCAACCTTCCTACGGGCGAAGTGATCGCCCGCAGCGTGGATGGGCGCGATATGCCGCTGGCCCTCAGCCGCCTTCTGGCCCGCGCGCGCAATCAGGGCGTCGCACCGGCGCCTCAGCTTGTTCAGGGCTGGATGGTCGAACCCGTCGCCCGTCCGGCGCGGCAGTTGTGGATCTGGGGTGCGGGCCATGTTGGCCGCGCGCTGGTCAATGTGCTGTCCCCGCTGCCCGACTTCGCGATCACCTGGGTCGATGTCGCCGCCGACCGCTTTCCCGAGGCAATCCCCGATAGCGTGACGATGCTTCCCGCTGCCGACCCGGCGGCGCTGGTGGCCCATGCACCGCGAGAGGCGGAGCACCTGATCCTGACCTTCTCGCATGCGCTGGACCTGGAGCTTTGCCATCGCCTGCTGGCCCATGGCTTTGCCGGTGCTGGCCTGATCGGCTCCGATACCAAATGGGCCCGCTTCCGGTCGCGGCTCGCGGCCCTTGGCCACACGCCCGCCGCCATTGCGCGGATCGACTGCCCCATCGGCGATACTGCCCTTGGCAAACACCCTCAGGCCATCGCGGTGGGTGTCGCCGCACAATTGCTGCGCAGGCAGAGCGTCATTGCCCGACCACAGGAGAACACCGGATGAGCGAGACCCTTCTGACCATCGAAGGCGTGACCAAGGCCTATCCGGGGGTGGTCGCCAACAGCGACGTCTCCTTCGGCGTCGGCAAGGGCGAAGTTCATGCCCTTCTGGGAGAGAATGGCGCGGGCAAGTCGACGCTGGTCAAGATGATCTACGGCCTCGTCAAACCCGACAGCGGCCACATGACACTGCGCGGCAAACCCTACGCCCCGCCCCAGCCCAGCGTCGCGCGGGAAGAAGGCGTGGCGATGGTGTTCCAGCACTTCTCGCTGTTCGACGCGCTGAACGTAGCCGAGAACGTGGCGCTGGGGATGGAGCATCCGCCGCCGATGCGCGAGCTGGCGCAGCGCATCCGCAAGGTCTCCGAGGAATATGGCCTGCCTCTGGACCCAGATCGGCTGGTGGGCGACCTCAGTGCGGGCGAGCGGCAAAGGGTCGAGATCATCCGCTGCCTGCTGCAAGACCCGAAGCTGTTGATCATGGACGAACCGACGAGCGTCCTTACCCCGCAAGAGGTCGACATCCTGTTCAAGACCCTGCGGCAGTTGTCGTCGGAAGGGACGGCGATCCTTTATATCTCGCACAAGCTCGAGGAAATCCGTGCGCTCTGTGACGCCGCCACCATCCTGCGGCGTGGCAAGGTCGTGGCGACCTGCACCCCGCGCGAGAAGTCGGCTCGGGAACTGGCGGAACTGATGGTGGGCGAGACGCTGAAGCCGCCCCATCGCAGCGAAAAACCGAAAGGCGCAGTGGCGCTGGAGGTCACGAAGCTGTCCGCTTCCTCGCCCAACCCCTTCGGCACCTCGCTGAAAGAGGTGAGTTTTCAGGTGGCCGAGGGCGAAATCCTCGGTATCGCCGGTGTGGCGGGAAACGGGCAGGACGAGCTTCTGCTGGCCCTGTCCGGCGAGGTGCGGACTCCCAAGGATACCGTGCGGATCAGCGGTGCGGGCGTGGGCGAGCTTGGCCCGAACGAACGCCGCGCGGCAGGGCTGGTCGCGGCTCCTGAAGAGCGACTGGGCCATGCGGCGGCTCCTGACATGAGCCTGACCGAGAATGCGCTGCTGTCCGGTGCGGTGCGCAAGAAGCTGGTCTCGAACGGTTTCATCGACTGGACCGCCACCCGCGGCTTTGCCGAGGCCATCATCAAGGCCTTCGATGTCCGCACGCCGGGAACAGAGGTGGCGGCGCGGTCGCTGTCAGGCGGCAACTTGCAGAAATTCGTCGTCGGGCGGGAGCTGTCGCAGGCTCCGAAGGTCGTGGTGGTGAACCAGCCGACCTGGGGCGTCGATGCGGCGGCCGCCGCCGCTATCCGGCAGGCGCTGATCGACCGGGCGGCGGATGGGGCTGCGGTCGTCGTTATCTCGCAGGATCTGGACGAACTTCTGGAGATCGCCGACCGCTTCGCCGCGCTGAACGGCGGCCGGCTCAGCGCACCACGGCCCGTCGCGGGCCTTGGCGTGGATGAGATCGGCATGATGATGGGCGGCGCGCATGGCATGGAGGTGGCGCATCATGGGGCTTGAGCGACAGGCAGGAGTTTGCGGATGCTGACGCTTGAGAAACGCCCCTCGCCCTCGCGCTTCTGGGCGGTGGCAACACCGGTTCTGGCGGTGATCCTGACGATGATCGCGGGCGGCATCCTGTTCGCGATCCTTGGCAAGAACCCGTTCGAGGCGATCCGCACCATCTTCTGGGATCCGCTGTTCAACCCGCAATTCGCCAGCTACTCGCGCCCACAACTGCTGGTGAAGGCCGGGCCGCTGATCCTGATCGCCGTCGGTCTAAGCCTTGGATTTCGTGCAGGTATCTGGAACATCGGCGCCGAGGGGCAATATATCCTCGGTGCGATCTTTGCCGCGGCCACGGGACTTGCCTTCTATCCGGCGGAGCACTGGTTCATCTTTCCGCTCATGGTATTGGCGGGTGCCTTCGGTGGCTGGGTCTGGGCGATGATCCCGGCGATCCTGCGCACAAAGTTCCGCACCAATGAAATCCTCGTCTCGCTGCTCTTGGTCTATGTCGCACAATCACTGCTCGCCTCGATGGCGCTTGGCGCGCTGCGCAACCCCGAGGGCGGCGGCTTCCCCGGCTCGCGCAACCTCAGCCAATGGGCATCTTCTTCGAACCCCGAGCTGATCGCCAATACGGGCATGCACTGGGGCGTGGTCGCCGCCTTTATCGCCGTAATCGCGGCTTACATCCTGCTGCAACGCCATATCCTCGGCTTTCAGATACGACTTGCCGGAGAGGCGCCCCGCGCCGCCCGCTTCGCAGGCGTCATACCGGACAGGCTCGTGGTGCTGTGCCTTGGCATCTCCGGGGCGCTCGCAGGGCTGGCGGGCATGTTCGAGGTATCAGGCCCCGCCGGCCAGATCAGTATCGACTTCAACTCGGGCTATGGCTTCACTGCCATCATCGTCGCCTTCCTTGGCCGACTTAACCCGATCGGCATCCTGCTGGCGGGGCTGCTCATGGCGCTGACCTATATCGGCGGCGAACTGGCGCAGCTCATGCTCAACCTGCCATCGGCGGCGATACAGGCGTTTCAGGGGATGCTGTTGTTCTTCCTGCTGGCCGTGGATGTGCTGACGAACTACCGCATAAGGATCAGCCTGGGGAGGACGGCCTGATGGATCTTGGCGGTATCAACCCGGTCTTCCTGATCGCGTCTCTCATGGTCGCCTCGGTGCCGATCATGCTGGCGGCCATCGGCGAGCTGGTGGTCGAGCGGTCGGGCGTGCTGAACCTTGGTGTCGAGGGAATGATGATCATCGGCGCGGTCTGCGGCTTTGTCGCAGCCGTGCATTCCGGCAGCCCGCTGGTGGGCTTCATCGGCGGGGCGGCGGCGGGGGCGGCGCTGTCGCTGATCTTCGCCTTCCTGACTCAGGTGCTTTTGGCGAACCAGGTGGCGACCGGCCTTGCGCTGACGCTGTTCGGGCTGGGCCTGTCGTCACTGATTGGCCAAGGCTACAACGGCATCAAACCGCCTCCCACACCAGATGTGCCGATGGGTCAGCTGAAGGACATCCCCGTTCTGGGGCGCATCCTGTTCGACCATGACCCGATGGTCTACGTCTCGATCCTGATCATTGCCGCCGTCTGGTATTTCCTGCGCTATACCCGGGCGGGCCTTGTCCTGCGCGCGGTGGGCGAAAACCACGATGCGGCCCACGCGCTAGGCTACAAGGTGCAGCGTGTCCGCTTGCTGGCGATCATGTTCGGCGGGGCCATGGCGGGGCTTGGCGGGGCCTACATCAGCCTTGTCCGTGTGCCGCAATGGACCGACGGGATCACGGCTGGCGCGGGCTGGATCGCGCTGGCCATCGTGGTCTTCGCCAGCTGGAAACCCTGGCGCATCCTGATCGGCGCTTATCTTTTTGGCGGAATCACCGTCCTTCAGCTTAACCTGCAAGCAGCCGGAGCGCGAATTCCGGTCGAGTACTTGTCGATGTCGCCTTACCTGATAACCATCCTGGTGCTGGTGGTGATGTCGGCCGGACGGGGCCGCGCGGCGCTTTCGGCGCCCGCCGCACTGGGCAAGAACTTTCACGCCTCACGCTGAGGCCCGAACAATCCAAGCCGGGATTACCGGCACAACAGGGGAGCCTACAATGAAACGCAGAACCCTTCTCGCCAGCGCCGCCTTCGGCATTGGCATGGCGCTGGCCGGAACCGCCATTGCGCAGGACAAGGTCAAGGCATGCTGGGTCTATGTCGGACCCATCGGCGACGGCGGCTGGACCTATCAGCACGACCAGGGCCGTCTGGCGGTCATCGAGAAGTTCGGCGACAAGGTCGATGCCTCGACCTATCAGGAAAGTGTGCCGGAAGGCGCGGATGCCGAACGTGTGCTGACCCAGATGGCGCTGTCGGGCTGCAACATCATCTTCACCACCTCATTCGGCTACATGGATGCGACCAACAACGTCGCCGCCAAATTCCCAGACGTGAAGTTCGAACATGCCACCGGCTACAAGCGCGACCATCCGAACGTCTCGACCTATGACGCGCGTTTCTACGAAGGCCGCGCCGTCATGGGCACCATTGCAGGCAAGATGACCAAGTCGAACAAGATCGGCTATATCGGATCGTTCCCGATCCCGGAGGTCATCCAGGGTATCAACTCCAGCTACATCCACGCCAAGAAGGTGAACCCGGATGTCACGATAAGCGTGGTCTGGGCCTATACCTGGTTCGACCCGGCGAAAGAGGCAGATGCCGCCAAGGCGCTGATCGAACAGGGCGTGGACGTGATCCTGCAACACACGGACTCGACCGCGCCACTGGCCGAGGCCGCCAAGACCCCCGGCGTGATCGGCTTCGGCCAGGCGTCGGACATGGCCGAATACAAACCCAGCCCGCGCGTGTCGGCCATCATCGACAACTGGGGCCCCTACTACGTCGAACGCGTCGGCGCGCTGCTGGACGGCACCTATGAGCAGAAGGCGACCTGGGCCGGCATCGCCGGCGGCGAGGTCAAGATCGGCGAGATCACCGACGCCGTTCCCGCCGATGTGAAGGCTGCCGCCGAAAAGATCCGTGACGACATCGGCGCCGGCACCTACCACCCCTTCACCGGCCCGCTGAACAAGCAGGACGGCACGCCCTGGCTTAAAGAGGGCGAAGTGGCCGATGACGGCACCCTCGCCGGCATGAACTTCTATGTCGAAGGTATCACCGGCGACATTCCGAAATAATCCTATCGCCTGGGACAATTAATCACCCGGATCGGCCACCGATCCGGGTGAATTTTTGCCCAGATGGGCGGAACACAGCCGCACGAATGAAGTGATTCGCGCAAGGAACCGCCGATTGAGCGTGTTTCGGTGACAAACACGCCCCGTTTGGCATAATGTCCGGTGGTTGACGTAACGGAACCAAAGTGTTGACACCGCTGCAGCGCGAAAGTTCAGCGCGCTTCGCCAGTTATGCGGGTAAGGAAGCCGTTCCGCCTGCGACAGTATTTTCACAGCCTGCGGTTGTCCGAACGACCGGCCTGCACAAGAAAATGCAACCGCGAGACGATCGCCATGGACCGTTTGGAAACAACGGTCCCCAAGGCTTTTCCAACCGGCCAGCGCGCTTTGCCTGACCCGCATGGCACCTGTCTATTTGGACAGTTTGACGCTGCGTCTCGTTTCATGGTGAGGAAGTGATTGTGTCAATATTTAGAGGTTTTCGGGATGTTTTCCGTAAAAGCACTTCTGGCCGCTGCAAGCCTTGCGGTCGCGCTTATCGGCGCTGCGCCGACGACGGCATCGACCATCACCGTCACGCAGCAGACCGGCAATATTTTCGGCAACGAACAGTGGGATCTGAACGTCCGCTACAAGAAGCCCGAGGACCATACGCAAAGCTATAACGTCATGGCCGGTGCGTTCCAGCTCAAGACCAGCGACTGGAAGGGGCTGAAGAACCCGCTCGAATTCATGGCCTTTTGCCTGACGCCGTTCACTTACATCAACCTGGGCGGAGAGCCGAACTACAAGGTCGGCACCGCACTCAGCACCTCGGCGCAGAACCTGCTTGGTGCGCTGGCGCATGGCGCCTGGGCCTCGATCAACAACGCGATCACTGCGGCCGCCTTCCAGCTGGCCGTTTGGGAAATCGCGGTGGACAGCGACACCAAGCCCTTCGATCTTGGCAACGGTCTGTTCCGCCTGAACACGCTCAAGAACGACAGCCTGGCCGCACGCCTGCAGGCCGAAGCCTGGCTGGCCGCGATCAAGAACAACGATCCTGCCTTCGCCCGCAACACCACTGGCCTGACCTTCCTGTCGGTTGGTCTGGACAGCCGGGGCAACCACAAGACCCAGGATCTGCTGACCTATAATCCGCCCGCTCCGGTTCCGCTGCCGGGTGCGCTCGGGTTCCTCGCTATCGGATTGGCGGCACTTGCCGCAAAAGGTCGGGCACGTCGCGCATAAGAGGGCGTCCCAGTTTTTGACCGCTGAAAGGCCCGGAGCGATCCGGGCCTTTTTTCGTCGCCCCATGGCTTGCCAAGCCGCAGCAGCCGGGGCAGCGTGCCGGGCATGAACAGCGATATCCTTATCATCGGCGGCGGCATCGCGGGCGTCTCGGCGGCGGCGCGGCTTTCACATCTGGGCCGCGTCGTGCTGATCGAGGCCGAGACGGCGCTTGCCCACCACGCCTCGGGCCGCTCTGCCGCGCTTTTCGAACCCTTCTACGGCCTGCCGCCCATCGTGGCGCTAAGCCTTGCCGCCGAACCCTACTTCCTGGACGCAAAGGGGGTGCTGTCGCCCCGTGGCGTCATGCTGATCGCCCGCGCCGAGGAACGTGCAGCGTTCGAGCGTGACGTCGAGGATATGGAGATGGAGCGGCTGTCGGTTAAGGACGCCAAGGCCCGCGTCCCGATCCTGAACCCCGAGACGGTCGCCTTCACCGCGTCGGCCGAACACGCCCGCGACATCGACACCGACCTTTTGCTGCAGGGCTTCGCGCGAGAGGCGCGCGCCAACGGCGCGACAATCGTGACCGGTGCCCGCGTCACCTCCATCGCAAGGAATGGCGCGCTCTGGCGCGTCTCGACCCCGCTTGGCGATTATGCTGCCGCCACGCTGATCAACGCCGCAGGTGCCTGGGCCGACCAGGTCGCCGTGATGGCGGGGGTTCGTCCACTGGGCCTGACGCCGCTGCGCCGGTCGATGGCGCGCATCCCCGCGCCGGGCGGTCACGACATGCGCCGCTGGCCGATGATGTTCGGCGTCGGCGAAAGCTGGTATGCCAAGCCCGACGCGGGCGCGCTGCTGGTCTCTCCTGCCGAAGAACACCCGATGGAACCGCATGATGCCTGGGCCGACGACATGGTCCTGGCCGAAGGCATCGCGCGGTATGAGGCGGTGGTGACGGAACCCGTCACCCGCCTGATCACCTCCTGGGCAGGCTTGCGCACCTTCGCCCCCGACCGCGTGCTGGTCATCGGCCGCGACCCGCAGCAGCCGGATTTCTTCTGGCTGGCCGGACAGGGCGGTTACGGCTTCCAGACTTCACCTGCGGCCTCACAGCTGGCGGCCGATCTGATCGGCGGTCGCACACCACAACTCGATGCGTCAACGGTTAAGGCACTCGATCCCACCCGCTTTGCCCGCACGCTTTGACTGAAACCGGGGTGACAAGTCGGCCCGGCTTGGCCAGAAAGGGTCAGGGCAAGAAATGGCGGGGCGCGAGATGGGGCATTTGGTTCGGTTTTTGGGATGCATCCTTCTTCTGTCGGTCCTTGCAGCCTGTGGCGGTGGGGGCGGCGGCGGGCAAAGGACCGTCGCCGGGATTCCGACCGGTTTCAGCGATGCCTCCCCCCACCCGTGGTCGGGCCGCACGCCCCGCGACTATCCGGTGCATGGCGTCGATGTCTCGAAATTCCAGGGCCGCATCGACTGGCAGCGCGCGGCAAACGCCGGTGTCTCTTTCGCCTTCATCAAGGCGACCGAGGGCGGTGATCGCTTTGACCCGATGTATGACGAGAACGCCGCCAACGCCCGCCGCCGCGGTATCCCGGTAGGCGCCTATCACTTCTACTACTTCTGCCGCAGCGCCGAGGAACAGGCCCGGTGGTTCATCAAGAACGTGCCGCGCCTGCCCGGCGCCCTGCCGCCGGTGCTGGACATGGAGTGGAATGCCTATTCCCCCACCTGCAAGCTGCGCCCCTCGCCCGAGGTCGTCCGGTCCGAGGCGCAGATCTTCCTGCGCATACTGACCGATCACTATGGCCAGCGCCCGATCATCTACACCGCCATAGACTTCTGGGAACGCAACCAGATGAGCCGTCTGACCGGCTACGAATACTGGCTCCGCTCGGTCGCCGGCCACCCGTCCGAGGTCTATGGCGACGCCCAGCGCTGGACGTTCTGGCAGTATACCGGCACGGGGCTGATCCCCGGTTTCAACGGTCAGGTCGACATCAACGCCTTCCGTGGCAGCGCCGCAGATTGGAGCGACTGGGTCGCCTCACGCAGTCGTTAAGTGGCAGGACCGCCTGCAAGGATCCGGGCAATCGACAGGCCCCGGTCGAGGTGCTAGGGCTGGGACCAGCCAAGAGGGGCATCGCCTCTCCGCCGCCAGGCCCCTGAACGCTTTTCCGGCATCGCCATGATCCCGATTTCCCGTCGTTCCCTTCTGCTGGGCAGCGCCACCGCTGGCCTTGGTCTGGCCAGCCTTCCGCTGCTGCCCGCACATGCCCAGCCTGTCGTGCAAAAGCTCACAGTGGTGCCGGGCCGCTTCCCACTGACTGCGGCGGGCGTGACCGAAGCCATGATGTGCTACAATGGCGACGCACCGCCCCCGGTCCTGCGGCTGAAACAGGGCGTGCCCGCGCGGATCGAGGTCACGAACGGCCTTCAGGAAGTGACAACCGTGCACTGGCACGGGTTGCGGGTGCCGAACGCCATGGATGGCGTGCCGTGGCTGACCCAATACCCCATCGGCACGGGTGAGACCTTTGTCTATGAGTTCACGCCAGAGGATGCAGGCACCTTCTGGTATCACCCCCATTGCAACACGCTGGAACAGATATCCCGCGGTCTTGCGGGCATGATCATCGTGGATGAGGCACAGGATCAGGACTTTGACGCGGACATACCCGTGCTGATCCGCGATTTCCGGCTGGGCAGCGACGGGCAGTTCATCGAATTCTACAAGCCGCGCAACCTGGCCCGGGGCGGAACCCTTGGCACAGTCAACACGGCCAACTGGTCCGAGACGCCTGTTGCCGAGACAGCCTCAGGCAGCCTGATCCGGCTCAGGCTGGCCATCACCGATGTCACGCGGGTCTATCAGCTGAAACTGCGCGGCGCGGACGGGGCGGTGCTGTCCTGGGACGGCCAGCCTATCGACGAACCCATTCGACTTGCCCCCGACACGCCGCTTGTGCTTGGACCCGGCCAGCGCGCCGATCTGGCCGTGGCGATGTCAAGCCAGCCCGCCGAGCTGTTCATGATCCTGCCAGACAAAAGCGAACATGTCCTGCTGACGCTGAATCCAACGGGCTCCGACCGTGGTCGCGGCATGGCCAACCTTCGCGCCCTGCCGCCGAACCCGCTGGCCAAACCCGATCTTACCAGTGCCGGAACGATCGATCTCGTCTTCGGCTGGTCGGCCTCGGGCGATGCACCCAACAGCGGCGGCCTGTGCGGGGATGTGCCTTTGCGGTTCTGGTCGATCAACCGCAAGCCGTGGACAGGGGATTCGCCACCCGATCCGACAAACCCCGGCGAACCACTGGCAGTCATGGAACGGGACAAGACCTATATCCTCAACCTGCTGAACGAGACGCAGAACGACCATCCTATCCATCTGCACGGTCTGGTGATGCACGACCTCGGCCCCGACGGGCAACCAAACGGCCGGCGCGGTGACACCATCCTGCTGCGCAGCCATGACAGCGCACGCGTGGCAGTAGTCGCCGACAGTCCGGGCGATTGGGTGATCCACTGTCACGTCATCGAGCATCAGAAAACCGGTCTGGCCGGCTTCGTCCGTGTGACCTGAGCAGGCGCGAATCCCAAGCCGCCAACCCGCCCTTCACGGCAGGGAAACATCTCTCAAATCGTTAATATGATCATGTGACGGCGACAAAAGACTCCCCGCCGCGCGATTGTTACACTCTCGAACCGCCAACCTACCCAAAAGGACCAGTGGGACATTTAACCGATTGAGAGTAAAAAGCTTTGTATCTGTAGTGAGTGAAGTGTTGTGAAGAAGCGGCTCGACGCGGTTACGCGGTAAAGTTCCGATTTTCTTCGACTTGAGGTTTCGATGAAGTCTTTTGACCTACCTGCCGACGAAGCGGCTATTTTGAACGCCGTGATCGCCGACATGTCGCCCGTGGAAGCAAAACCTGCTCCACGGGCGTCATCTCGCAGCGCCGTCGAATGGGGTTTGCCCGGTATTTGCCAGCGTGCGCGGGTCGGAACCGTGTTCGGAGATTTGCCGGTCGAGGCCTTGCGGATCAGGGATGAGCTTCGCACAAGCAACGGCACCATCGCGCGGGTGCAAAAGATCGACACGATCCATCTGGACGAAGAGTTTCTCTCGCTCCACCCCAGCGCGCTGCCCGTCCGCATCGCCGCCAACGCATTCGGCGCAGGCAAGCCCGCGCAGGAAATGCTGGTTTCCCCTCAGCAAGAGGTCAGCAGCGAGGCCCATATCGCCGGGCGCTTTGTCAAGGCGGAACAACTTCAGGCCCGCGTCGGCGCGCTGCGCGCCAGTGTCCATGGTGCGACCTATTACCGGTTCCACTGCGGCGAACCCGTGATCATCCGGGTCGAAGGGGTATGGGTTCGCATGTCGCCCTGGTAAGGCGGGACGCGATACTGGTCTCTAAGTCCCAGGCAGGCTAGCCTGCCTGTCAGGAGGCGCAGATGACCGCAGCAATTCTCAAGCCTGCCATCCCGATCCTGTTCGTTCGCGACGTTCCCGTCAGCGCCGCCTATTTCCGCGACAAGCTGGGTTTTGACATCGACTTCCTGCACGGCACGCCACCCTTCTACGGGGCGGTTTCACGGGGCGCGGCCTGCCTGCACCTGCGTTGCGTCCATCAGCCCAACTTCGCCGATCTTGCTGCGCGCGAGGTGTCGCTGATCCTCGCCACCATCGAGGTGTCCGACTTGCAGGGCCTCTACGATGAACTCCGGGACCGTGGCGCCGACTTCGCGCAAAAGCCCACGGCGCAAGACTGGGGCGGAACCGATTTCCACGTCCGCGATCCCGATGGCAACGTGATCTCCTTCGTCAGCTTCGGGTGAACTGGCGCGTCAGAATGAAGAGGGCCGGGAAATTTCCCGACCCTTTCCGTCTACATACCGAAACCATACCGAAACCAGTCGGTTTCCATATGGCCGCTTTTGTCAGCCATCCACCCGGATGCGGGCGTTCGTCGGGTCGAAGGGGCTGTCCTCGACCACCTCGGCATTCCACAACTCGCGCAGCATCCTGACCTGCAGTTTCTGGCCAACTTCCGCCAGATCGGGGCGCACATAGCCCATGCCGATCTGCTTGCCGAACGCCGTCGACCAGCCGCCCGAGGTCAGACGCCCGATCTTCTCGCCATTCAGCACCAGCGCCTCCTTCCCCCAGGGGTCGGCATCGCCCGGCCCGTCGATCAGCACGGTCACGCATTTGGCACGGATGCCGGTCTCGAGCATCGCCTGTTTTCCGGTGAAGTTCTTGGAAAGATCGACAAATCTGTCCAGACCGCCTTCCAGAGGCGTCGCATCGCGGCCGAGTTCGGTCCCGAAGGCGCGATAGGATTTCTCCTGCCGCAGCCAGTTCTGCGCCCGCGCGCCGACCAGCTTCAGCCCGTGCTTTTCACCCGCCGCCATCAGCAGATCCCACAGGTAGTTCTGCATCTCGATCGGGTGGTGCAATTCCCATCCCAGCTCACCGGTATAGGCCACCCGGATCGCGTTGACCGGGCACATGCCCAGTTCGATCTTGCGCGCCGAAAGCCAGGGGAAACGCTTGTTGGAAAGCACCGTCTCCGGGTCGGCATCCTTGACGATTTCTTTAAGAATATCGCGTGAGGCCGGCCCGGCGATGGCATAGACGCCCCATTGCGTCGTGACATCGTGGATGTCGATGTAACCCCCGCCCGCCGCCATGAAATCGTCCGCCGATTTCTGCAGGAAATCATAGTCATAGGCCGTCCATGCTCCAGCCGAGACAAGGTAATACTCATTCTCTTTCAGCCGGACGATGGTGTATTCCGTCCGCACTGTCCCCGCCTCGGTCAGCGCATAGGTCAGGTTGATCCGACCCACCGCAGGCAGCTTGTTGCAGGTGAATTTGTCCAGAAACGCCGTCGCCCCCGGTCCGCGCAGCAGGTGCTTGGTAAAGGCCGATGCGTTGATCAGCCCCGCCGTCTTGCGCAGCGCGGCAGCTTCCAGCGCCGCGTACTCCCACCAACCGCCCCGACGGAAGGAACGGGAGTTGTGGTCGTCGAAGCCAATCGGCGCATAGTAGTTCGGACGCTCCCACCCGTTCACCTGGCCGAACTGTGCACCAGCCGCTTTTTCGCGGTCATAAGAGGGCGAAGTGCGCAGCGGACGGCAGGCCTCACGCTCTTCATCCGGGTGGTGCAGGATGAAGACGTGGTCGTAGCATTCCTCGTTCTTCCGCGCGGCGTATTCGGTGGTGATCCAGTTGCCGAAGCGCCTAGGATCAAGGCTCGCCATGTCAATTTCGGCCTCTCCTTCCGTCATCAACTGGGCAAGGTAATGCCCCGTGCCGCCAGCAGCGGTGATGCCGAAGCTGAAGCCTTCCGCAAGCCACATGTTGCGCAGGCCCGGTGCCGGTCCGACCAGCGGGTTGCCGTCGGGCGTATAGCAGATCGGTCCGTTGAAATCGTCTTTCAGACCAACGGTTTCCGAGGAGGGAAGCCGGTGGATCATGCTCATGTATTCGACTTCGATCCGCTCCAGATCCAGCGGGAACAGGTCGGCGCGGAACGACTCCGGCACATCGTACAGGAAGCGGGCGGGCGCGTTCTTTTCATAGGGTCCAAGGATCCAGCCTCCGCGTTCTTCACGAACATACCACTTGGCGTCAGCGTCCCGCAGAACCGGGTGCTGCGGGTTCGACTTGCGCCATTCGACCAGCGCCGGATCGGGCTCTGTCACGATATACTGATGCTCGACCGGAATAGCGGGGGTCCGAATACCCAACAGCCGCGCGGTGCGCTGCGCGTGATTGCCGGTGGCGGTCACGACATGCTCGGCATGGATGGCGAAAGTCTCTTCGCCCGGCACCAGCATGCCGCCCTTTTCCTCCATCCGGCGGCAGGTGACAATCCACTCATCCCCCGTCCAGAAGTAGCCGTCGACCTGCACGCGACGCTCGAACTTCGCGCCAAGCTGGCGCGCACCCTTGGCCATGGCCTGCGTCACGTCTGCCGGGTTGATGTAGCCGTCCTGCGGGTGGAACAGCGCGCCCTTAAGGTCTTCGGTGCGCACCAGCGGCCAGCGTTCCTTGATCTGCGCAGGGGTCAGGAATTCGTGATAGACGCCCGCCGTCTCGGCCACCGAGGAATACAGCATGTATTCGTCCATCCGCGCATCGGTCTGGGCCATGCGCAGGTTGCCGACGACATAGAAGCCGGGATTCAGACCCGTCTCGGCCTCCAGCCCCTTGTAGAAATCGACCGAGTATTTGTGGATGTGGGTCGTGGCGTAGGACATGTTGAACAGGGGCAGCAGCCCCGCCGCGTGCCAGGTCGAACCGGACGTCAGCTCGTCCCGCTCGACCAGCATCGTGTCCCATCCGGCCTTGGCCAGGTGATAGGCAATTCCGGTTCCCACGGCGCCACCGCCGACAACAAGGGCTTTCACATGAATTGTCATGGCTGGTGACTCCGTGGCCGAATGGTTTGCACATAGATGCCCGAACCGGCGCGGCACGGGCAAGACGGCCCGACCATTGCCGTCCGAAAACGACATGCGCGCGCATGTCGCTTCTTGACCGGCACGGGGTCGGCCAGCAAGACCTGCCCGCATGATGCGCCTGCGTGGCCCCTTGTCCATCATCCGCTGCGTAGCCCTTCTGGCGATGCTGCTGCCGTTCATGGCTGTCTCGGCGTTGCCCCAAGGTTTCATGCCCGGTCGAACCGAAAGCGGGTTGGTAACGGTCGTCATCTGCACGAGCGACGGTCCGCAGGAAATGCTGCTGGACCTGGGTGATCCGCAACCTCAACCCATGGCAGAAAAAACCTGTGCATGGGCATTGGCGCAGGCGGCAGCGACACTTGCCGAACTGCCAGCGCTGCCGCCTCTGTCAAACGTGTCGGCGGGTATCCCGCAGGCATATACCTTCACCGCCGACCACCGTTCCACAACGTAATACCTGCCCCAGGCGCGCGCACCGCCCGCCTTTGCCTGACTGACCTGACCGATTCCAGATCATCTCACGCAAGGGGAGCAGAGCCTCATGGCCGCCCAGACCGACCCCGGCGCATCACGCGCCAAGATCTTCTATTTCGCCGCCTGGAGGTGGCATTTCTACGCAGGCATCTTCGTCGCGCCCTTCCTGATCGTGCTGACGACGACGGGTCTCATCATGCTTTACGCCAGCGCCTTCGTCGACCTGAACGGCGAGAGGATGCAGATTCTGCCGGGCGAAACCGTGATGCCGGCATCCGCCCTGGCCGCCGCCGCCGCGACTGCCGTGCCGGGCGGAATTGTTGCACAATACATCTCGCCCCGATCACCGGGACATGTCGCGGTGTTCCGCATCGATACGGGCAATGTGGCGACAGCGTTTCAGATCGACCCCTATTGCAGACAGGTTGTGGGAACCTCGGGCTGGGACCAGGGCTGGTATCAATTCGCCAAAAACATCCACGCCTCGCTGCTGCTGGGCGACCTTGGCGACCGGCTGATCGAGATTGCGGCCGGATTCGGCATCGTGCTGGTGGTGACGAGGCTTTATCTGTGGTGGCCGCGCGGACAGGGCATTTCAGCAGCTCTGATCCCGCGGTTTTCGGCGCGCGGTAGGGCGCTATGGAAATCGCTGCACCAGACACTGGGGTTCTGGCTGTCGGCGATACTGCTGGCGTTTCTTATCTCTGGCATGTCCTGGACCGGTATCTGGGGCGCCAAGTTCGTTCAGGCATGGAGCACCTTTCCGGCCGAGAAATGGGACAACGTTCCCCTCTCGGATGACACCCATGCCAATATGAACCACGGCGCGATGAAGGAAGTGCCATGGGGGCTGGAGCAGACGAAATGCCCATGTCCGGCTCCATGGCCGGAAAAACCGCGATTGAAGGGCCGGTGACGCTGGACAGCGTGGCGGGGTTTGCAAGCGGTCTGGGCCTTGTCGGCCGGTTCCAGATCAACCTGCCAACGGATGCGTCGGGCGTCTGGACCATCAGCCATGATTCCATGAGCAATGACGGTCCCGATCCGACCGCACCATCCACATTGACCAGTATACCGACCATGTGCTGGCCGATGTCGGCTTTGCCGACTACTCCGTCTATGCCAAGGGATGGCCGTGGGCGTGGCCCTGCACGAGGGGGACCTGGGCAACTGGAACATCGGGCTGAACGCAGTCTTCTGCCTGTCGGTGATCCTGATGGCCGCCTCGGGCCTGGTGATGTGGTGGAAACGCCGTCCCAACGGCGCTGTCCGTCTGGCCGCCCCGCCGCTGACGGTCGAGATGCCAGTCTGGAAGGGCGCGGTGGTGATCGGGCTTGCCCTGTCCATGGCCTTTCCGCTGGTCGGGCTCACCCTGCTTGCCGTGATGGCGGTGGACCTGCTGGTGATGCCGCTGCTGCCCGGCGTCCGACGGACACTGTCCTGATCCAAGCCAGACGGGCTTAAAGGAACCCGTCCGCCACACGCAGCACGCCCGTCTCGATGCCCCGCCAGTTGGTCTGAATGGTGTTCAGCCGCTGGCGGGTTGCCGGGTGATCTGCGTCCAACGCGCCAAGCCTGACCAGCAACGCGGCGATCACGGCCTCGGAGGCGCGGGAATTTCCATCGACAATCTTCAGCGCTATGCCGTGACGCTGTTCGGGCAGGATGGCGACATAAACCCCTTCCGCCCCGGTCTTGATCGCAACCTTGCCGTCCATCGCCTCCATCAGTTCGGTGCAGGCGCGACCGCTGCCCGCAATCAGTATCGGATGCGCGGAAATGGCTCGCGTCAGCCTATGCATGGCGCGGGCACGCCTGTCACCCGTTTCCGAGGCCGCCGCGAAACTGGACATGGCGCGAGCAAGGCCCGAGACCGACGTGACAAAGTTTGGCGCCGAGCAGCCGTCGATCCCGTAGCCGGGCGATGTCTCTTCCGTCACTTCCTCGAATGCCTGTCGGATCATGCGCTGGATCGGATGGTCGATCTCGACATACTCCGGCCCCGCGTTCAGATGCCGCGACAAGGTCAGAAAGCCACAATGCTTGCCCGAGCAGTTATTGTGGATCTGGCAGGGCCTCTCTCGCTCGCTGACCAGCCGGTCATGTTCGGCCCTGTCTCCTGGCCAATGCGCACCGCAGCGCAGGTCGCTTTCGGAAAGACCGAGATCGCCCAGCCAGCGCGTAACCATCCCGGCATGCAGCGCAGCGCCACGATGACTGGCGCAGGCCAGCGCCAGCTGCGCCTCGGTCAGGCCCGCCGCATCGGCCGCGCCGCTTTCGATCAGCGGCAAGGCCTGAATCATCTTGCACGACGATCGCGGGAAGATGACCGCATCCGGATCGCCCCAGGCCTCGACGATTTCGCCCGCCTCGTCGCAGATCACCGCATGCCCGGCATGGGCGCTTTCCAGCAGTCCGCCGCGCCACAACTCGACCATCGGATGCGCTTTGGTCAGCCCGGCCATGCCTGTCCTTTCACTGATGCGCGATTTTCTGCCCAGAGGGCTTTCACGGCTCGTCGAATTTGCGTTATGGGAGGGATATCGAGTTGAAAAGGCCCGCGCCACAGGAAAAGCTTGCCCGCGAACACGGGCACTGCCCGCGAGACCTTGGGAAATAAAGAGCGTGGAGGCTCCTGAACGAATGGCAGCAAGCATCATCGGGACAGGCCTGCGGAATATCTTGATTGCCGGCGCGGCCATCGGGGCAATGGCATCAGGCGCCATGGCGCAGGAATCGACCAACCGGGTCGCGACCAAGACCGACTGGAGCGTTTTCACCGAGGAAAACCCGAAGGAATGCTGGGGAGTCTCTGCCCCCAAGGAAACCGTCAACAGCAAGGATGGAAAACCCATCTCGGTGCGGCGCGGCGATATCCTTCTGTTCGTAACCTTCCGCCCCGGTTCGGGTGCTGCGGGTGAGATTTCCTTCACGGGCGGTTATCCCTTCGCCCCCGGCTCGACCGTGAACATCACCATCGACGGCAACAGCTATGAGTTGTTCGTGGATGGCGAGTGGGCCTGGCCGTCGAACAGCAAGGACGATGCGGCGATGCTTGCCTCGCTCAAGGCAGGCAGCTCCGCCGTGCTGAGCGCCCGCTCGGCCCGCGGCACGCAGACCAAGGACACCTTCTCGCTCTCTGGCTTCACCGCCGCGATGCAGGAAGCCGAGACGCGCTGCAAGTAACGCCGTTTCGCGCTCGAAAGAATAAACCCCGGCCGACAGGTCGGGGTTTTGTATTTGTGACAGCTTCGGAGGCGATTATTGCGCGACGGCGGCCTTTCATTGCTTTCAGGCGGATGCGATCATCGGCCGCGCAGTGATCCGCTTTAAGCATAGGACGCCATGTTCATCGCTCATTTGCCCGCGGGCTATCTGGTGGCCCGACACCTTGCCAATGGGCACGAGCGTCGGAAATGGCTGATCATTGCGGGCCTCTGTGCGTCGATCCTACCTGATCTAGACTTGCTGTGGTTTTATCTGATCGACAACAGGCAAACGGCCCATCACGCTTATGTCTTTCACTGGCCCTTGTTCTGGATCTTCTTGGCTTGCTTGGGTTTGGCCGTCGCGCGCCTCGCGAATTGGCCAAACTGAAACCGTTCGTCTGGGTGATGCTGGCTTGCCTTTTGCTGCATATGGCGCTCGACTCCATTGCTGCCGAAATCGCTTGGTTGAAACCATTCGTAGGCTATGAAGTGAACCTTGTTCAGGTGCCTGCAAAATACAAATGGTGGGTCTGGAGCTTCATCCTCCATTGGACCTTCCTGTTTGAAATTGGGATCGTTGTTATAGCAGCTATAGCGCTGTGGCGTGATTTGAGGACGTGTCAGATCAGGCCAGATGCAGGTTGAGAGGCAGGGGTACCGACCGCAACTTCCTACCTAGGTCATTTTCCCTTCTCCTGTTCCGTTTTCCCACCGGATACCCTATATGATGCCCGTTTCCACCATCGCCCGCCCCGAGGCCGCCATGACCGACCAAACCCCTGCCCCGATCACGCAGGATGTTCTGACCATTCCACGCAAGCTGCCCGAGGGCGGGCTGGCCAATCTTGTCGGGCTGACCCGGGATGAGATGCTGGCGGCCCTGATCGCGGTCGGCACGCCGGAACGGCAGGCGAAGATGCGGGTGGGGCAGGTCTGGCAGTGGATTTATCACTGGGGCGTGCGCGATTTCGCGCAGATGACCAACCTTGCCAAGGATTACCGTGCCAAGCTCGCCGAGAACTTTGTTATCGAGATCCCCGAGGTCGTCACCCGCCAGATCAGCAGCGACGGCACGCGGAAATACCTTGTCCGTATCGCTGGCGGGCATGAGGTCGAGACGGTTTATATCCCCGAGGAAGACCGCGGCACGCTGTGCATCTCCAGCCAGGTCGGCTGCACGCTGACCTGTTCCTTTTGCCATACCGGCACGCAAAAGCTGGTCCGCAACCTGACTGCAGCCGAGATCGTGGGCCAGGTGATGCTGGCCCGCGACGACCTTGGCGAATGGCCGGTACAGGGCGCGCCAAAGGATGAGACGCGGCTGGTGTCGAACATCGTGCTGATGGGCATGGGCGAGCCTCTTTACAACTTCGACAACGTCCGCAACGCCATGAAGGTGGTGATGGACAACGAAGGCATCGCCCTTGGCCGCCGCCGCATCACGCTCTCGACCAGCGGTGTCGTCCCCGAGATTGCCCGCACCGCGACCGAGATCGGCTGCCTTCTGGCCGTCAGCTTCCACGCGACCACCGATGAGGTGCGCGACAAGCTGGTGCCGATCAACAAGAAGTGGAACATCGCCCAGTTGCTCGAGGCGCTGCGCGCCTATCCGGGTCTGTCGAACTCGGAACGCATCACCTTCGAATACGTCATGCTCGACGGCGTGAATGACACCAAGGAAGACGCCTGGCGTCTGGTCGAGCTGCTGAAAGGCATACCGGCCAAGGTGAACCTGATCCCCTTCAACGAATGGCCCGGCGCGCCGTACAAACGCTCCTCGGGCAACCGCATCCACGCCTTCGCCGACATCATCCACAACGCCGGCTACGCCAGCCCCATCCGCACCCCGCGCGGCGAGGACATCATGGCGGCCTGCGGTCAGCTCAAGTCGGCCACCGAGCGTGCGCGTAAAGTTCGTGCGCCGATCATGCCTGCCAGCGCTGTCGCTGGTGAGTAAGCAGTAAAGTCCGGCGGCTACCGAACCGTATGAAGAGACGTCTCTACTGCGGTCCTAGGCATACCGGTCCCAGGCGTCGGGACTTCGGCCTCGATCACGATATGGCACATCGCATTCCCGGCGGACATATATGTAGCTACAGTTTGACAGATGTTCTTCATTTAGTCCATGCTGCGGAAGCCTTGTCTTCAGCAACAGATTCATCGAATGAATGCTCTTCCCATCCTGCCGAACCCTGATGCCCGCCGCCTGTTCCTGCACCTGCATGGGCTTGGCGAGACACCTGCCGGGCCGGGAAAGGGGGATGATCTTGCATCCCTGATCGACCGGATCGGCTTCGCGCAGGTCGACAGCATCAACACCGTCGCCCGGGCGCATCACATGATCCTGTTCGCGCGCAGACCTGCCTACAAGCCAAAGGCGCTGAAGCTGCTTACGGAACGCGACCGGCGCCTGTTCGAACATTGGACGCATGACGCCTCGCTGATCCCGGTCGAACATTTCCCGCACTGGCGCCACCGCTTTACCCATTACGCCGAGACGCGGGGCGAGCGCTGGCGCAACTGGCTGGGCAGCGATGCGCATGAAAGCAAGCTGGACGAAATCCTGAACCGGATCGCTGCGCAGGGGCCGGTTTCAACCTCGGATGTGGGCGAGGATGAAGCGCGCTCGAAAGGCGGCTGGTGGGAATGGCATCCCTCAAAAGCGGCGCTGGAGTGGCTTTGGCACACCGGGCAGTTGTCGATCAGCCGAAGGGACGGATTCCGCAAGGTCTATGACCTGACCGAAAGAGTTATCCCCGCGACCGCCTTGAGCCGAGAAGTTGCCAGGGAAGAAACGATAGGCTGGGCCTGCAATACCGCGCTTGATCGGCTTGGCTTTGCCACACATGGGGAGATCGCGGCCTATTGGGAGGCGGTGTCGCCAGAGACAGCGCGCGACTGGTGCCGGGCGGCGCTGGCACACGGAGAGATTGAGGAAATACAGATTGGTTGCGCCGACGGCAGCTTGCGCAAGGTCTATGCGCGACCCGACGTCATCGAACGCGCCAAGACCCTGCCCGCGCCACCGACGCGGCTGCGAATACTTAGTCCCTTCGATCCGGCATTACGGGACCGCAACCGCGCGGAGCGGCTGTTCGGGTTCCGCTATCGGATCGAGGTTTTTGTGCCCGAGGCGCTACGGCGCTACGGCTATTATGTTTTCCCGATACTGGAAGGCGACCGGATCGTCGGTCGCATAGACATGCGCGGTCGTGAGGGAAAGCTACAGGTCCGCGCCCTGTGGCCCGAGGCGGGTGTCGGTTTCGGCACTCTGCGTCGGGCGAAACTGGATTCGGAACTGGCACGCATGGCAGTTTTCGCAGGCTGCGAAAGGGTGGCCTTCGACGATGGCTGGCTGCGCGAAACATTGGCGCCCTGACCAGCAGGCTTGCCCGGCCAGCTCCTCACCAGCCGGGATCCCTGCCTTCCATATCCTCCTCGGGTATGTCCGCCTCTCTACGCCGGGAACTGCTGTAGGGGTCCACATACGCCATGCAGAGTGCATCGCCAAATAGACGGGACATCGCCGGAAGCGATGCGCCAATCCCGAGAGTCGGAAAGCCCGGCAGGCGCAAGCGAAGGCGGCGGGCGAAAAGCGGTGTGGCGTTTGCAATGTCGGTCATGGCGTCCTCCTATAGCCGCAAGGCTGACACCACTTGTCTCTCAGGTCTTTGGCGGCGACCTGAAATGCTCTGAATGTTCCTGAATAGTCCTGAGGTTCGCTATCGGGGCTCTGTTGGGCTATGCTATCTGCCACGGAGCGTCGGGTTTCGCAGATGGATGTGGATTTCGGGAACTATCGCCTGAAACGCTCCGAACGGCTCCTCGTGGGGCCAAAGGGGCCGGTGGAGCTTTCGGCGCGGTCATTCGACATCCTCGCCACCCTGCTGGACCGGCCCGACGAGGTGATCGGCAAGACCGAGATCCTGGATGCCGTATGGCCCGGTCTGGTGGTCGAGGACAACACGCTCCAGGTCCACATATCGGCGCTTCGAAAAATGCTCCCTGCAGAGATGATCGTGACGGTGCATGGGCGCGGGTACAAATATGCAGGCCCCCGGCCCCTCTCGGCGACCGAAGCCGTGGCGCCGCTCAGGCCATCGATCGCGGTCCTGCCCTTTGACAACATGAGCGGCGATCCCGAGCAGACCTACTTCAGCGACGGCATCACCGAAGACATCATTGCCGAGCTTGGCAAGTTCCGCGAATTCCTGGTGATCGCGCGCAACTCTTCCTTCCAGTTCCGGGGCAAGGCCAACGATGGCGCCGAGGTCGCGAAACGGCTCGGCGTCCAGTATCTCGTCGAAGGCAGCGTGCGAAAGACCGGCAACCGGGTCCGCGTCACAGTGCAGCTGACCGATGCGGCGTCGATGACCCATGTCTGGGGAGAGCATTACGACCGCCAGCTTGACGACATCTTCGCCATTCAGGACGAGATCACCCAGATGATCGCCGCCCGTCTTGCGCGGCACACGCGGACGGCCATCGCCTCTCGCGCAAGAGCCAGGCCCACCGACAACATGTCGGCCTACGACCTGTATCTGCGGGCGCTACAGCTTGCGGCCGTCTATGACACGGTGCTGGAGGCGGAGGTGCTTCTAAAGCAGGCGGTCACGCTCGACCCGCGCTTTGCGGCGGCGCATGCGATGCTCGGGTTTGTCGAGGCCATCAAGTATTACTGGGTCTACAGCGATACCAAGCACCTGCTGTCCGGGCTGGAGATGGCGAAAACAGCCCTGCAGCTTGACCCGGATGAGACCTATGGCCACCTCGCCACCGGCTTTGCGCTTCTGTACCTGCACCGCTTCGGGCAGGCGGAGATCAGCCTTGACCGCGCAGTGGCGCTAAACCCGAACGACCCCTTCATCCGCAGCATCCGAGCGCTGCTTTACAACTATACCGGCAGGCCGGATCAAGGCGTTGCCGAGATATCAGAGGCGCAGCGGCGCGATCCCTTTGCGGTGGGGTGGTATGAGGATTTCCTCGGCATCATCCAGACCACCGCCGGGCGTTATCGCGAAGCGATTGCCACCTATTCCAAGCTGGCGGTGGTGCCGCCATGGTCGCTGGTCTATCTGACCGCCTGCCATTTCGAACTGGGCGAAACGGCCAAGACGCTGGAGACGTTCGGCAAACTCAGAGCCGTCCTGCCGGGGATGTCGATTGACGAGATTGCCGACGGGCAGGTCAACTTCTATCAGGATCCGGCGGTTTGCGCGCGGTATAGGGCGATGCTGCATCGGCTGGACGAGGGGGAATAGCCCTCAGCCCAGGATCTCCATCGCCTCTTCGGCGGTCTCGGCAAAGCGGAAGATGTCCAGATCCTCGGGGCTGATCAGGCCCTCGTCCTGCAAGGCCTTCCAGTTTATGATCTTTTCCCAGAATTTCCGGCCGAACAGGATAAACGGAATACGCTCCATCCGGCCCGTCTGGATCAGGGTCAGCGCCTCGAACATTTCGTCCAACGTCCCGAAACCACCGGGGAAAATGCAGATCGCCCTCGCGCGCATAAGGAAGTGCATCTTGCGGATGGCGAAGTAGTGGAAGTTGAAGCAGAGGTCGGGCGTCACATAGGGGTTGGGGGCTTGCTCATGAGGCAACACAATATTTAGCCCCACCGAGTGCCCGCCGGCGTCCTGGGCGCCGCGGTTGCCGGCCTCCATGATGCCGGGGCCGCCGCCGGTCATCACCACCATCTCGCGGCCATAGGATTCCAGGCTGCGCTCGGTCAGCAGACGGGACAGCTCTCGCGCCACCTCATACCATTTCGACAGGCCCCTGGCGGCCCCCTTTGCCGTGCCCGAGATACGGGCGCTGCCCATCAGCACGACGGTCGAGCGGATGTTGCGTTCGTCCATAACCATTTGAGGTTTAAGGAGTTCCAGCTGCAACCGCACCGGACGCAGTTCTTCCCGCGTCAGGAAATCGGTGTCGCGAAAAGCCAGCCGATAGGCCGGAGCGCGGGTCTGCGGCGTGTCGGGAACACGCTCGGCAGCGGCGGCATCGGTGACACTGTCACGGAACGGATGGGGGCGCGGATCCTCGGTCATCCCCCTCGCTACCACGCCGATTGGCGGAGGTCACGGGGCAGCGGGCGGGGAGTCTGGGAGTGGTATGGGAACGGTATGGGTTTGGTATGGCGAGGGGAAAGGGTGGGGACTTGGACCTGCAGCCAGCATCACCCAATTTTGGCTCCTTGCGATAACTTTATTTCAGCATCGGGAAAACACTCCGCGCAGAATCAGATTTAGTGTCCAATATGTTCATCGCGATTGACATGTACCACAGTTCGCGATCAGCATATCCCGGCATCGGAGGATCGGAATGCGATATCGCTCATTCACCATAAAGAACTTTAAGGGCATTAAGAATACCACCGTAGACTTCTCTTCAGCACACGGAGCGAACGTATTTGCATTTGTGGGCTTGAACGAAAGCGGCAAGACAACAATTTTAGAAGCTATCCATAGCTTCTCACCTGATAGGGCGACGGGTGAGCTGCTCGGCGGGGAGCTCGGCGTACCTTTTTCCGAACGAGTCCCACGGCATCAAATATCGAGCTTTACGGCGGACATATCCGTCGCTGCCAACATTGAAGTTACAGAGAGGGATTGGCGGAGCATTACCGCTGAACTCAGCAATTCACACGGCCTGCTGATAGACACGTCGCGGCTACCCCAGTTTGTAGTGTTGGACAGACATCAGAGATTTCAAAATGGGGATTTTAAAGAGTCTTTTTTTACGCTCCGAACAGAGTTGCATGTCAGAGTAAAGCGGCAGACCAAGTGGCGCCCCCCTTCGGTTGAAGAGCAAAAATTGATTCGCACTGCAATATTTAATCGAACGCCAGACATCGCTTACTTCCCCACTTTTATTTTCGATTTTCCGGAGTCTTTCTATCTTACCAACCGGGGATCAAACGTTGATAAGTTCTATCGGCAGGTTTTCCAGGATATACTCGATTTCGATGGCAAGGGCTTGACAGTCGATCGAGATATTGTGCGACGAGTTCGTGCAGAAGAACGTAGAGTGCCTTGGCTTAACTTTCTTTCGCTTTGGTCTACTGTAGATGATCGAGAGAAGATTCAGCACGTAATGGATAGAGCGGGGGCCGCTGCGACAAGTTTAATTTTCGGAAAATGGAATAAGATTTTTGGCGAGGACACCAAAGGAAAGGAGATTGTTCTAAATTATGAGATAATTGAGGGGGAAATTAAAGATGCGAAAGGTGTAGCGTCGAAGACTAATGATCATGACGTAAAGGTAACATTTCAAATAAGGGATCGAACGAGAAGGTTTAACGTAAATGATCGCTCTCTGGGCTTCCGCTGGTTTTTCTCATTCATGCTTTTCACCCAGTTTAGGGTGGCCCGAAGCGCAAGTCGCCCTCTACTTTTTCTTTTTGACGAGCCTGCTTCAAATTTGCATGCAGCTGCGCAGCAGAAACTAATTGAAAGCTTTCCGGAGGTCGCCAAGAACGAGAACTGCCTTGCTTACTCCACGCATAGTCACTATATGATTGAGCCCAAATGGCTGGAACAAACATTTATAGTTACAAATCGGGCCGAAAGTCCGGAAGGATCCGTGCTAGATGATGTTTCCTTGGATGATGAATCTTTGGACATAAAAGTCCAGAAGTATCGGCAATTTTCTATAGAGCATTCAAATCAAACAAGCTATTTTCAACCCATCTTGGATCGCCTTGAAGTCGTCCCGAGCAGATTCGATTTTAAGGCCAAATCGGTAATTGTCGAGGGAAAATCAGACTACTATATTTTGCGGTATGGCGCTGAGCTTCACAAGATAAAAAGCTTCTCCATAATTCCGGGCATGGGTGCAGGGAGTTTCGGAGCACTGGTAGCGCTTTCTGTAGGCTGGAATCTAGATTGCCTATTTATTCTTGATGGAGACAAGAAGGGCAAGCAGGAAGCGAGACGCTACGTCGACGAGTACTGTATTTCGCCGAAATTAGTAAAACAGATATCGGAACTCATGCAAAACATGCAGACGATTGAAGACTTGGTGGATGAATCCGCAAGAGAGATTATTGCGTCCGAATTGGAACTGGATGGAAAGCCGGACAAAGGTCAGATACGACGCTTCTTTCAAGAGCGCTTGGCAAGCAACAACGTAAAAAGTGTGAGTAAGGCTTTTGATAGTAATATCATGAAGCTGATCTCAGAAGTATCCAAAATTTTCCCGTGAGCCTTTTCGAGTTGGTCACCCCCTTCCCACACCCCCCTGCCCGCACTATACCCCTCCGGGCCAACAACACCGGAGCCACCCATGTCTCACGCCGCCCTCGAAGCCGCCGTCAATGCCGCCTGGGAGATGCGGGACAACCCTGTGCCGACCGCGCGGGGCGACGCGAAAGCGGCGGTGGACGCGACGCTTGAGGCTCTGGGCCGGGGCGAGGTTCGGGTGGCCGAGCGTGGGGCCGACGGCGCGTGGCGCGTCAACGAATGGACCAAGAAGGCCGTTCTCCTGAGCTTCCGCCTGCAGGATCTGGAGCAGCAGTCGGGCGGGCCGCAGGGTGGCGGCTGGTGGGACAAGGTCGACAGCAAGTTCAAGGGCTGGGACGAGGCGCGCTGGCGCGAGGCCGGGTTCCGGGCCGTTCCGGGCTCGATCGCCCGCCGCTCGGCCTATATCGCCAAGAACGTGATCCTGATGCCGTCTTTCGTGAACCTTGGCGCCTATGTGGACGAAGGCACGATGGTCGATACCTGGGCCTCGGTCGGGTCCTGCGCGCAGATCGGGAAGAACGTGCACCTCTCGGGCGGCGTCGGCATCGGCGGCGTGCTGGAACCGATGCAGGTGGGACCGACGATCATCGAGGACAACTGCTTTATCGGCGCCCGCAGCGAGGTGGTCGAGGGCTGCATCATCCGCGAGGGCTCGGTCCTGGGGATGGGCGTCTATATCGGCAAGTCGACCAAGATCGTGGACCGCGAGACGGGCGAAGTGACTTATGGCGAGGTGCCCGCAGGCTCGGTCGTCGTGGCGGGGTCGCTGCCGTCGAAGGGTGGCGTGAACCTGTACTGCGCGGTGATCGTCAAGCGCGTGGATGCGCAGACCCGCGCCAAGACCTCGATCAACGAGCTTTTGCGCGACTAGATGGAAGAGGTCGTTCCCTTCGATCTGGCCCGGATGGTCTTTGGCGATGCGCCATGGGCATTCCTGGGCGAGATCGTCGTGCGGACGCTGATCATCTATGGCTACACGCTGCTGCTCTTGCGCTGGATCGGCGGGCGCAGCATCGCGCAGTTGTCGGTGGTGGAGTTCCTGCTGGTCATCGCCCTTGGCTCGGCCGTGGGCGATGCGATGTTCTACCCCGAGGTGCCGCTGTTCCACGCGATGGTGGTGATCACGGTGGTGGTGCTGATCGACAAGGTGATCGATCTGCTGAACCGGCGCTACAACCAGGCCAAGGCGGTGATCGGCGGCAGCCCGATTGCCGTGATGTCCGAGGGGCGGATCCTGACCGACGGGTTGATCAACCGCGGCATTGGCGCGCTGGAGCTGATGGAAAAGCTGCGGCTGGAAGGCGTGGCGAACCTTGGCGAGGTCCGCGCGGCCTATCTGGAGGCAAGCGGTCAGGTCTCGGTCTTTCGCTATGACCCGCCGCGGCCGGGGTTGCCGATATTGCCGCCGCATGAGGTGGCGGTGCTGCCGGAGCTGACGGCAGGCGAGGTGCCGTGCTGCATCAACTGCGGGGCGATCACGCCGGCGGATGCGCGGGGCGATGCGCCCTGCCCCCATTGCAAGACTTTGGGGCGCACGGGGGCAAGGCTCGCGGATGAGGGTGATCGAAGTGACGGATGAAAAGCCCAAGCGACCGCAGCAGGTCTTTACACTGGTCGTCGAGGTCGGCCGCAAGGCAGGCGACGGATTGCCCGACAAGGCGACGGGCGCCGCGCTCATGTGCTATGCCAGCGGCGTGGACGAGGCCGAAGCGGTGCGCGAGACGGTGGCGATCCTGAAGCAGGCCGACCTGGCTCCGCTGGATGTGTCGGGCTACGGCACGCTGGAGGACCGGCTGGCGGGCGGGGACGAGATCGACGCGGATGAACGCGCCCTGATGATGCGGGCGCTGGAAGAGAACTCGGTCATCGTGGCGCAGATGACGCCGTTTTACGACTGATCTGCTGCCAGGAAGGTTCGCGCGATACTGGCGGGTCGATTTAAACAGTCACCCTTCCCTGATCTGCACCCATTTCCTGCTCCGGCGAATCCAGTTTGATTTCAACGGCAATCGGCTATGTGTAATTGCCCTCTTCGATTTGAAGATGGCCTAACATAAACCGGAGGCTACAATGGGACTGTGGAAATACATCGCCGTAGCACTTCTTGCGATAGGCCTGTCAGTACCCCCATCGGGTGCTGACGCCAAGGCGACCGCAAAACAGGTTGAAAAGGCCGCAACTGCGGACGAGCTGATCGCACTTGGTGCAACAAAGCTCTCTGCCGCCCAGTTCAAGCAGATGATCGTCGGTAAACCTTTGTCGAACAAGAAGCAGGGATGGAGTTGGATCATCGACGCCAACGGCACAACGAGTTCGTCCGCCGCTGACGGATCTTGGAAGGAAGAAAATGCGCCCTGGAAGATGAAAGGCGACGACTACTGCACAAAGAACGAGGGCTGCCGAAGCGTGTTTCTCATAGGAAATCTCATGCGCATGTCGGATAAGTCCGATGCCACAAAGCTATCGGCTTGGACGGTTTCCGTCGGCAAATAAGCAAAGGCCTGATGGCGGGGTAATCTGCCATCACGCTTCCACGGAATGGTAATCCGGCAAGAAGGGACTTTCAGCAATGCCCTGCACCCACGGCGACATGATCAAGCTGCCCGTTCCCAGCGAGGGCGACAAGCGCGGGGCGGTCTGTGAGGATTGCGTGGCCGAGGGCAGCCGTTGGGTCCACCTGCGCCGCTGCCAGACCTGCGGCAAGGTCGGCTGCTGCGACAGCTCCCCCCGCCGCCACGCCAGCAAACATGCGCAGGAAGCGGGTCATCCGGTCGTGACCTCGATGGAGCGGCGGGAAAGCTGGAGCTACTGCTTCGTGGACGAGTTGTTCATCTAGGCAGACAGCCACGTACCGCAACACCGGGCCGGGCGGGCCAGAATAACAAACCGCATTTTTCGCTAGCAGTGCAACGTGGCGTGGCCGCAGGACTGCATCCACAGGCAGACGACAAGGCCAGCGCCGGCCACGGGTCGGGCGATCGCTGGCCGGGAGCTTTGGGCCACCGGCCTCCTGCAACTCAAATGGCATCGCCTGGCGACGGCGGTAGCCTTCGCCAACTAGAATATAGCCACGCCGCAGTCCCGCCGGCCCGCTGGCTAGGCCGCCGAGCGCAGAGATTTGCGGCGCATGGTCTGCAGCGCCCGGATCTCGAACGGTGCGAGCGTGCGCATCGAAGCGCCGCGTACGGTGGACAGCGCGCAGCCGCCAGACAGAAGCGTCGCCTCGCAGCCAAGGTCCAGCGCGATCCAGGGCAGGACACCCGCGACCTCTTCGGCCACAGCACAGGAACCATCGGCCAGATGCCGCGCCTCGACCAGAACGGCATCCTCGCCGAACAGGTATTCGACCTCGACCCCCGACAGCATCACCTGCTGGCTGGCCGACACCAGCACATCGCAAGCCGCACCGAAGAAGGGCGAACGAAGCCGGATCGGCGCAAGGCTGCCCCGTCCGGGCAGGTCGTGACGCTGGACCGACAACAGACGGCGCGGGCCGTGGTCACGGGTCAGGACCACATCGCCCGGCCGCAGTTCGGCAGCAGTGACGGTTCCTTTCGTCGTGGCGATCGGCGTGCGCGGGCCGATCAGCGGCAGGGTCGCAACCGAGGCACCCTCGGCAAGGCCGAACCAGCGCAGAGTGGTCGAGCGTAGCCGCGGCCCGGCCATGACGGCGGCCAGCAGTGCACGGGGAAGCGGTTGGGCACCCTGCCCCCAGGCGCTGGCGCCGCCGGAAAGGTCCAGCGACCAGTGCCCCGTCGCCGCATCCCAACGGAATTGCACCAGACCGCCACTGGCCGCCTGCGCCCCGACCGGCAGCATGTGCCGCGCCAGTGTCGCCCCCCGACGCAGCATCAGGCCAAGGCCAAAGCCCGCATCGTGGATCAGCGACAGCGCGTCCGGCCCCTCGCCATGCTCCATGAGGACGGTGGTTGCATCCTGCCTGGGGCCAAGGTCGAACATCAGGCAACCGCGCTCCAGATCGGGACCCGACCCAAGCGCCATTCCACCGTCCGAGAGCGCAAGCCAGCCTGCCATGGTTACGCTGCCCGAGCCGTCAGCAATACGCGCGCCTCGTAGCCGCGCAGGGTGCGCCGCACGGCAGGGCTGTAGCCCTGACCGGTGGCCGGATCAAGTTCGGGGAACAGCGTGCAAATCTCGGCCAGCGTCTCGCCGGGGAAGCTGTGGCCGGCCTGTGGCCCTGGCAGGAAGCTTTCGGTGGCCAGCCCTTCCGAGAACACGACCTGATGGCGGTCGAACAGCAGATGCACATACTCCACGATACCACCCTCGCGACGGATTACCGAACGGCCATTCACAAGATCGCGCGCCGCTACCAGAACCTCTTCCTCGCCGAACAGAAGCTCGGCCAGGCTGTCGCGGATCAGGATGCGGTGCTGCGGCGACACCGCCAGATGCCCATGCTGGCCGAAGGTCCCCGCCCGGATATGGATCGGCGCGAACTCTCCGGCCGCCTGCACCCGCCGACGCCCGATCCAGCGCACAGGCCGGGGGCCGTCATCCTGCGTCAGGACCATGTCGCCGGGCCGCAAGTCCTCGACCGCGACAAGGCCGGCTGGCGTCGAAATGCGTGTTCCGGCGACAAAGCAGGGGATCGCGTTCAGCGTGACGAGGCCAGTATCTACGTTGCCGAGATTGTCCTTGACCGTATAGGTGAAGCCGACCTTTTCGGAGGTGCCGTCACCGATCAGGGTGATCGTGCCGTCTGCATTCAGCTGCACCTTCTGGCCGCTGGGCAGCGTCACTGTCTGGCCCGCCACCACGTTGACGCCGTTGATCTGGGTGATGGTGAGCGTCGTGTTGGGCAGATGAACGTCATTGCCGAGAACGTCGAATGTCCGGGTCTGATCTTCATAGATCGTCAGCGTTTCATCCCGGGCGACCAGCACGGTCTGCACAGAATCCGCAGCAATCAACAGGTTCGAGTCGTATTGCGCGTCCGACACATCCGCGATGCCGATGCGGATCGAGTTCACGACCCCCTTGTTGACGTGCATCTTCAGGGTCAGCGTGATGGTGAAGCCATCCATCTCGGTGTTGTAGGCGTCGGTCGTATTGCTGACGAACAGGTTCGGCTGCGTTTGCGAGTTGATGGAGTTCACGCCCGTCTGTCCGGTTCCGACCGAGATCGGCACGGAACTGCCATTGACCCAGACGCCGATGACGTCGTTGAACTGCGATCCGATGTATTCGGGGTATTCCTCGGACGAGAAGACGAAGCGGATCGTCATCACGTCGCCCTGAGGAACGAAATCCGCGTTCAGCCAGACGGCGTCGTAGGTATTGGTGCCTGCGACGGCATTGAAGGCCGCGTTGTTGTTCGTGCCGGTGGTGTCGGTGGTTGTCCCGGTGCTGCGGTTCGGATCTCCGCTCGACTGGGTGAAGTCGCGCGCATTGCCGGTGGACAGGATCACGCCGGTATCCGACGGCACCACGCCGGATGACAGGGTCGCGCCCTTTGAATAGATCGCGGCCGATGCGGCAGGGCCGCTATAACTGGCGCCGGTGACAGTGACGCCATTGCCGAAGATGGCATTGGCCATCTGCAGCGCGCTGGCGCTGGTATAGGTAAGCTCGGCGCCCGTCGCCATTCCTGCACCCTCGCGAGATCAGGCCAGACGTAAGAACCCGGGCCGGGCATTGGCCCGACCGGCTTTTTCTTTTATCGGGCGCATTGTCCCGCTCGTCTGTCCTGCCTCAGGACTTTATTATTGGCGCCCTTGTCTCATGCGGATGGGGCGTGGACCAATTGAAATCCTGTGAGCCTTGCAAAAGCGAAACGGGCTGGTGGCACGGGGGCCACAGTGGCGTTGCGCCATTGCACCGAACCTTGCGACCCGGTAACCCTAGCCTGCCCGTCTTTAGGAGCCTATCCATGGCCGCTTTTGCCCCTGTCGATCCCGTGGCACTTACCGCCGATCTGATCCGCTGCCCTTCGGTCACGCCCGAAGAGGGCGGCGCATTGATCCTGCTGCAGCGGCTGCTGTCCGGGGCGGGCTTTGACTGCACCCGTGTCGATCGCGGCGGGGTGTCTAACCTTTTCGCCCGGTGGGGGCGACGCGGTGCGAACCGCAGTTTCGGCTTCAACGGCCATACGGACGTGGTGCCGGTCGGCGATTCCGACGCCTGGACGCATGACCCTTTCGGAGGAGAGATTTCCGACGGCTGGCTGTGGGGGCGCGGAGCGACCGACATGAAGTCGGGCGTCGCGGCCTTTGTGGCGGCGGCGGTGGATTTCGTGCGGGCGTCGCCGCCCGACGGCGCGGTCATCATCACCATCACCGGGGATGAGGAAGGCGACGCCGAGGACGGCACGGTGGCCCTGCTCGACTGGATGGCCGAAAATGGCGAGACGATGAGCCTGTGCCTGGTGGGCGAGCCGACGAGCCCCGAAAAGCTGGGCCAGGCGATGAAGATCGGCCGGCGCGGATCGCTGACGGCAAAGATCACCGCCAGGGGCGTGCAGGGGCATTCGGCCTATCCTCACCGCACAAAGAACCCGCTGACGGCGCTGATCCGCCTGCTTGACCGGCTCGCCAGCCATGAACTGGACCGTGGGACCGAGCACTTCGAGGCCTCGACACTGGCGCTGACCACGATCGACACCGGCAATCCGGCCTCGAACGTGATCCCGGCAGAGGCGCGCGCAACGCTCAACATCCGCTTCAACGATGCCCATACGGGCACCTCGCTGTCCGATTGGCTGCGGGCCGAGGCGGGTAAGGTGCAGGCTGAGACGGGCGTGACCTTCGGGCTGGAAATCGGGATTTCGGGCGAAAGCTTCCTTACGCCGCCGGGCGCGCTGTCGGGGATCGTCAGTCGTGCCGTGCAGGCGGAGACTGGTCTCACGCCGGAACTGTCCACCACGGGCGGCACATCCGACGCGCGGTTCGTCAAGGATCATTGCCCGGTGGTGGAATTCGGGCTGGCCGGGAAGACCATGCATCAGGTCGATGAACGTGTGGCCGTGGCCGAGATCGTGACCCTGAAGGCGATCTACGGGCGCATGCTGGCGGATTATTTCGGCGGGTAGCTTACCTAGAAGCTCTACCTTGGCGAAGGCCATCGCCTTCGCCACTCGATGCTAGTGGAGTTGCAGGCGGCCGGTGGCCCAAAGCCACCGGCCAGCGCCCGCTCCGCCAATGGCGGGTGCTTCGCACCCGCCGGGGCAGGCGCCGGCCTCTGTGATCTCTTGGCGCGAGTGGTCTTGGGGCAACGTCTCGCAGCGGGCGGGGAAACGCGGGTCGCGTTTCTGGTCCCGCCCGGATTGGCGTCGAATGAGAGTCCGAACCCCGACTAGTCCAGCGCCGTCGTCGCCAGCGCCCGGTCGATCTTCGGTCGGCCCCAGGCGACCACATCCTGCGGCTGGCTGGTCGTGGTGGCGATGGTCGTCCCGTCGCCCTGCGACAGGTGAACCGTGCGGCCCGCGTTGCTGACCGTCACCGCGCCGCTGACGACGAACACCGCGAAAGCGCCGTCCAGCGGACCGGCCCAGAAATCGGTGCCGCGCACGCCGACGCTGGCGAAGGGGGTGCGGACCTTGATCTCGCCGCCGTTCGTCTCGATCCCGCCGCCGACAAAGCGCACCGCGCCGTCCAGCACCTGCAGCGACAGGCGCCCGCCCTTCTCGCCTTTGGCGAACAGGAAATCCTCAACCCGGATCACCGCATTCTCGCCCATGGTGATGCGCGTGTCGTCCTGCAGCGTCGCCTCCAGCCGTGCCCTGGCGTGGGATTGAAGCGTCTCGGCCATGTAAATCGGCGCTCGCGCGCTCAGGTAGCGGGTGCTGCCGCCGCCTTGCGCCGTCACGCTTTTCACCACGCGGTCGGCCCGGCCAACGGCATCGTCGGCCATCGCCACACCGGCGACCGCCACGGCCATGGCGACAGCCAGCCCGAACCCTCGTCCGATGATCGTCATGACGAACCCTCCCGAAGCCTCCGCAAATCATCCGCCTGAAACCGCTCGATGGCAACCGCAGGGCCGATGTCTCGGCGGCGGTTGACGCATCGCCCGTATTGGCGCAGACCATCCCCATGACCGCCATCATCGCCACCACCGACGACATCGCCACCTGCCGCCGCCTGCGCCGCACCGTCTTCATCGAGGAACAGGGCGTCAGCGAAGCCGATGAGGTCGACGGCCGCGACGAAGAGGCGATCCACCTGCTCGCCACGGTCGATGGCCGCCCCGTGGGAACCGCGCGCATCCTGATCGAGGGCAACACCGGCAAGATCGGCCGCGTCTGCGTCCTGCCGGACCAGCGCGGATCGGGTCTTGGCGCGGCACTGATCCGGGCCGCGGTGGATGAGTTGCGCGCGATCCCCGAGGTGAAGCGCGCGAAGCTTGGCGCGCAGGTCCACGCGCTGGGGTTCTACGAGCGGCTCGGCTTCACGCCCATCGGCCCGGTCTATATGGATGCAGGCATCGAGCATCGCGACATGGTGATGACGCTCTGATCCTTTCCGGCGCGGCCTGCCCGTGCTACCTGCGTGGGCATGAGCACCCTTCCCACCAAGGCGCAGATCCTGCAATGGATTGCCGACAATCCCACCCTGACGGCCAAGCGCGACATCGCCAAGGCCTTCGGCATCCGTGACGCCGCGCGGATCGAGCTGAAGCGGCTGCTGCGAGAGCTGGAAGAGGACGGCAGCCTGCAGAAACGCAAGCGCAGCTATCGCGATGCCGAAGCGCTGCCCCCGGTCAGCATCCTGTCCCTTTTGCCGCCCGACCGGAACGGCGATCAATGGGCGAAACCGATGGAATGGACAGGTGAAGGCGCCGAGCCGCGCATCCTGTTCCTGCCGCGCGCCGCCGATGCGCCGGTGGCCGAAGGCGACCGTATCCTGGCCCGCCTGACGGAGGTGAAGGGAGAGGCGCATCACTATGAGGCGCGGCTGATCCGCAAGATCGGGGCCAACCCGATCCGCCTTCTGGGCATTTTCCGCGCCAGTGCCGAGGGCGGGCGGATCGTGCCTATAGACAAGGGCGCCGACAAGGAATGGCGCGTGGGCCGCGACGCGACCCAAGGCGCGCGCGACGGCGAGCTGGTCGAGGCGGAACAGGCCGGACCGAAACGCCTTGGCCTGCCACAGGCGCGGATCGTGGCACGGCTGGGCGACCCTTCCGCGCCGAAAGCCGTCTCGCTGATCGCCATCCACCAGCACGGCATCCCCGACCATTTCCCGGATGCCGCCATTGCCGAGGCTGATGCGGCGAAACCCGCCACGGCGCGCGACCGCGAGGATCTGCGCGACCTGCCGCTGGTCACCATCGACCCTTCGGACGCCCGCGACCATGACGACGCGGTATTCGCCGAGGCCGATACCGACCCGGCCAATCGCGGCGGCCATATCGTCTGGGTCGCCATTGCCGACGTTGCTTACTATGTCCGCCCCGGATCGGCGCTGGACCGAGAGGCGCGAAAACGTGGCAACTCGACCTATTTCCCCGACCGCGTCGTGCCGATGCTGCCCGACCGGCTGTCGGGCGACCTTTGCTCGCTGCACGAAGGGCTGGTGCGGCCCGTGCTGGCCGTTCGGATGGTGCTGGACGCGGGCGGGCGCAAGGTAAGCCACCGCTTCGTCCGCGGGTTAATGCGCTCCGCCGCCTCGCTGGAATATGCCGAGGTGCAGGAGGCGATCGACGGTCGCCCCAATGACAAGTGCGGCCCGCTGATGGAGAGCGTCATCAAGCCGCTCTACGCCGCCTATGCCGCCGCCGCCCGGGCGCGGGAGGTGCGCCAGCCTCTGGACCTTGACCTGCCAGAACGCAAGATCGTGCTGGACGACGCGGGCAAGGTCACATCGGTCGCCTTCCGCGAGCGCCTCGACGCGCACCGGCTGATCGAGGAGTTCATGATCCTCGCCAACGTCGCCGCCGCCGAGGAACTGATCGCGCGTCGTCAGCCGCTGGTGTTCCGGGTGCATGAAGAGCCGAGCCCGGAGAAGATCGAGGCATTGCGCGAGGTGGCGCAGGCATCGGGCTTTACGCTGGCCAAGGGTCAGGTGCTGAAAACCTCGCAATTGAACCGCCTGCTGGCCGAGGCGGAGGGGTCCGATTTCGACGAGCTGATGAACATCACCACCCTGCGGTCCATGACGCAGGCCTATTACCACCCGCAGAACTTTGGCCATTTCGGGCTGGCGCTGGCGAACTACGCGCATTTCACCTCGCCCATCCGCCGCTATGCCGACCTGATCGTGCACCGCGCACTGATCGCCGCGCACGGCTGGGGCAAGGACGGGCTGACCGCGCAGGACATCGAGATGCTGGAGGATACCGCCAAGCTGATCTCGGACGCCGAGCGCCGCAGCATGGCGGCCGAGCGCGATACGACCGACCGCTATCTGGCGGCCTATCTGTCCGACCGGATCGGTGCCGAGTTCACCGGTCGGGTGTCGGGTGTGCAGAAATTCGGCCTGTTCGTGAAGCTGGATGAGACCGGGGCGGATGGTCTGGTGCCTATCCGCGAGGTCGGGCGGGAGTATTTCCACTACGACCCGAACACCCAGACGCTGATGGGATCGGACACCGGCCTGACCATCGGCGTCGGCGTCCGCGTGAAGGTGCGGCTGGCCGAGGCGGTGCCGGTCACAGGTGGTCTGCTACTGGAACTGATCGAGATCGAGGGACGGAACATGCCCGCAGGCGCCCGCGCGACGCGGGGCCGGTTCAAGCCGAAACGGCCCGGCAAGGCCAAGGCGCGGGATGCGAAGCTGGCGCGCAAGGTCGTGCGTCGGCGCAAGTGACGGGGCGGGGGCCGTCTGCCCCCGTGCCCCCGAGGATATTTGAGAACAGAAGAAGCGGGGCGAAGTCTTCGTGCAGGGTGATTTCGAGGATTGGATTGCCGGATTTCGGGATCGCGCATTGGCGGCGGGGATCGGAGCGAGTGTGCTCGACCGCAGCCTTGTGGATGTTCAGCCAGACCCTCAGGTGATCACGCGGGACCGCAACCAGACCGAGGTGGTGCTGACGCCGGGCGCCTATCTGGCGCGTGTGGTGTCAGAGGCGCGGATCGAAGCCGGACGGGCGGCGCTTGTCGAGAGGCGCGAGTTGCTTGCACGGATCGGGGCGGCCTATGGCGTGCCTCCCGAGGTGCTGGTGGCGATCTGGGGGATCGAATCCTCCTATGGCACCAATCGCGGACATTGCCCGGTGATTGCGGCGCTGGTGACGCTGGCCCATGACGGTCGCCGCGCTGCGTTGTTCGAGCGGGAGTTGCTTGCCGCTCTTCGGGTGATCGAAACGGGTGAGGTCGCACCGGAGGCGATGCGCGGCAGCTGGGCCGGGGCGATGGGGCATACGCAGTTCATGCCGTCCTCCTGGCTGGCCCATGCAGTTGATTTCGACGGCGACGGGCGGCGGGATATCTGGGGCGACGACCCGACCGATGCGCTGGCCTCGGCAGCGGCCTATCTGGCGAAGCACGGCTGGCGGACGGATCAGCCCTGGGGACAGGAGGTGGTGCTACCCGGGGGTTATACGCATGAGGATGACGGTCAGGCACTGCCCCTTGCAGATTGGTCAAACGCCGGAGTGCGGCCAGTTGAGGGCCGCACGCTGTCCGATGAAACCGAAGCTGAACTGTTCCTGCCCGCTGGGGCGGCAGGTCCGGCCTTCCTGCGTTTTGCGAACTTCGACGTGCTGCGGCTATACAACGCCTCGGATTCCTACGTCCTTGCTGTCGGGCATCTCGCAGACCGGATCGCGGGTCGTGCACCTATCCATGCCATATGGCCTGAAGGGCGTGCGCTGACGCGCGACGAATGGATGGCGTTGCAGCGCGGGCTGGCGCAGGCGGGCTTCGATCCGGGCACGGCGGACGGCATCCCCGGCCCGCAGACCCGTCGCGCGCTGCGCGCCTTTCAGCGCAGCATCGGCCTCGCGGCGGATGACCATGCGACGCCCGACCTGCTTGCGCTCCTTTAGGCGCGCCGCAACCGACCAAGCGAGGCGGAGAGCGCGAAGATCACGGCGGCACAGGCGATGATCGACGGCCCCGCCGGCGTGTCGGCATGAAGCGACAGCTGCAGCCCAAGCAGGCTCGCCACCGCCCCGATCCCGATGGCAAGCCCCGCCATCGCCTCGGGCGTGCGTGCAAGGCCGCGCGCAGCGGCGGCGGGGATGATCAGCAGCGCGGCGATCAGCAGCGCACCCACAACTTTCAGCGCGACCGCCACGACTACGGCGAGCGCCAGCGTCAGCACCAACCGCTCCCGATCCGGGTTCAGGCCTGCCGCATGGGCCAGATCCTCGCTCAGCGTCGCGGTCAGAAGCGCCGACCAGCGCCACCACAGCAGCGCCGCCACCAGCGCGGCCCCGCCCCAGATGAAGACCAGATCGCCGCGCGACACGGTCAGGATATCGCCGAACAGCCAGGACGACAGATCGGTGCGCACCCCATGCACGAAGCTGATCGCAACAAGCCCGAAGGCCAGCGCGGAATGCGCCAGCACCCCTAGCGTCGTATCCATCGCCCACCCCCGCGCGGCCAGAGTCGCGACCGTCACGGCCATCAGCAGCGCCACGGCCAGCGTCCCAAGCCCCACGGGCAGGTCGAAAGCCAGCGCAAGCGCCACGCCCAGGATCGCCGCATGGGCGGTCGCGTCACCGAAATAGGCCATCCGCCGCCAGACCACGAAGGAACCGAGCGGCCCGGTGGCAAGCGACAACCCGACCCCGGCAAGCCCGGCGCGCGCAAGGAAATCATCAAGCATGGTTGTGGTCCGCGTGGTTGTGGTGATGGTCGTGCGGACCGGCATGGTCGTGGTCGTGGACATGCTGGTACAGCGCCAGCGCGCCTTGCGTGCCAAGCCCGAACAACGCGCGGTATTCCGGCGCGTTCGCCACCACTTTCGGGCTGCCTTCGCAGCAGACATGGCCGTTCAGGCAGATCACCCGGTCCGATGCCGCCATGACCACGTGCAGGTCATGGCTGACCATCAGCACCGCCATCCCCGTCTCTCGCCGCACCTCTTCTACGAGGCGATAAAACCCAGCCTCTCCCGGCTGGTCCAGCCCCTGCGTCGGCTCGTCCAGCACCAGCAGTTCCGGACGGGCAAGCAAAGCGCGGGCCAGAAGCACGCGCTGGAACTGGCCGCCGGACAGGCCGGTCATCTGCCGCTCCGCCACCTCGGGCAGCCCCACCCGAGCCAGCGCAGCTTCCGTCGCCTGTGCTGTCTGGCGGACGGGCAGCGACAGGAACCGCTTGACCGTGATCGGCAGGGTCGGGTCTATATGCAGCCGCTGCGGCACATAGCCGATGCGCAGCCCGTCTCGCCGCGTCACCCGGCCCTCGGCCAAGGGCACGATGCCCAGCAGGGCGCGCAGAAGCGTGGATTTGCCCGACCCGTTCGGACCGACCAGCGTGACGATCTCGCCCGGATCGACACGTATCGTTATGTCATGCAGCACCTCTGCCCCACCAAAGCGGACGCAGGCATGTTCAGCGGAGATCAGGCTCATGTGGCCTCCCGGCAGGCAGGACACAGGCCCAGCGCCTCGATATTGCTGCGCTCGATGACGAAGCCCACGGCGCTTGCCGCCTGATCCAGAGCGGCGCGCACAGGGGCGGCCTGTGTCTCGGCCACGACATTGCATTTGCGGCAGATCAGGAAGGCGGGCGCATGCGCTTCGCCGGGATGCATGCAGGCGGCAAAGGCGTTCAGCCGCTGGATGCGGTGCACAAAGCCTTGTTCGACCAGGAAATCAAGCGCGCGATAGGCTACCGGAGGCTGGTTCCCGAACCCCTCGCCCGCCAGCCGTTGCAATACGTCATAGGCACCCAGCGCCCGGTGTTCCTCCAGAAGAATCTCCAGCACCCGGCGGCGCACCGGGGTCAGGCGCGCTCCGCTTGCGTCGGCCAGTGCATCGGCCCGGGCAAGGACATTGCCGCAGCAGTCGGAATGGTCGTGATGCGCGAAGGCCCGCGCGTCGTTTTCGGAAGGCATTCATAAAGCCCTTGACGTGTTATGATATTACATACGATACCACCCTGCCCGCAGCAAGAGGAGTTCCAGATGCGTCGGTTTCCTTTCCTCGCCGGTCTTGCACTTATCGCCCTGCCCGTGCCTTTGCTGGCCGAAGTGCCGCGTGTGGTGGTCGATTTCGGGCCTGTTCAGTCGCTTGTCGCGCAGGTCATGGGCGATCTCGGCCAGCCGCAGGTACTGCTGGCGGCAGGCGCCGATCCGCATGATTTCCAGATGAAACCCTCTCAGGCGCGGGCACTGGCCGAGGCGGAACTTGTGTTCTGGGTCGGGCCGGACCTGATGCCCGCGATGTCCGATGCGATCACCGCGCTGGGGAATGAAGAAAACGTCGTGGCGCTGCTTGAGGATGGCGGAGGCGAGATCCGCCTTTACCCAGAGGGCGGCATCGACCCGCATGCCTGGCTTGACCCCGACAACGCCGAAGCCTGGCTTGGCGCCATTGCCGAAGAGTTGTCGAACAAGGATCCCGAAAACGCGGACACCTACGCGGCTAACGCCATCGCAGCTCAGGCGACCATCCGCGATCTGGATACCGAGTTGCAGACAGCGCTCGAGCCGGTACGCGACAAGCCCTTCGTCGTGTTCCACGATGCCATGGGTTATTTCACCGACCATTTCGGGCTGACCCCGGCGGGGGCCATCGAACTGGGCGATGCCTCGGCCCCAAGCGCCGCGCAACTGGACGAAATCCGCGAGGCGATCCGGCAGACCAATGCCGTCTGCGTCTTTCCCGAGGCGGGCCGCGATCCGAAGTTCGTGGCGACGGTGGTCGAGGGTAGCGCCGCCCGCACCGGTCAGCCGCAGGATATCGAGGGCATCACCCTGCCACAGGGTCCGGGGCAATACGCAGCCCTGATGCGGGGCATTGCTGCTACGCTGACGGAGTGTCTGGGTCAGTAGGGCGTAAATTCAAACGCCGAACCCAAGACCGGGCGGGATCAGAAACGCGACCCGCGTTTCCCCGCCCGCAGCACCACGCCGCCCCAAGACCGCTCGTGCCAAGAGATCACAGAGGCCAGCGCCTGCCCCGGCGGGCGAGAAGCGCCCGCCATGGGCGGGGCGGGCGCTGGCCGGTGGCTTTGGGCCACCGGCGGGTGCAACTCAGATGGCACTGCATGGCGAAGGCGATGGCCTTCGCCAGATGAGCGGAGTTTGGCAAGCAACCCCACCTTGACCCCGCGCATGCTTTGCGCGAACCCTGCCCGCGATCACGCGAGGAGAGTTTCATGGCGGCGAATATCCGGGACTTCGGCATGGGGCAGGACGGGATCCGCGTCGATGCAATCCACCTTGGCTCCGACGGGCTGAGCGTGACCGTCCTGACGCGCGGCGCGGTGCTGCAGGATGTGCGGCTGTCCGGCATCCCCTATTCGCTGACGCTCGGCGGCGACAGCCTGGCCGCCTATGAAGGACCCATGGCCTATTTCGGCGCGCTCGTCGGCCCCGTGGCCAACCGCATCGCGGGTGCCAAGGCCGAAATCGCAGGCAAGGAATACCGCTTTCCCGCGAACGAAGGCACGACCGTCCTGCATGGAGGACCCAGGGGGATGCACAGCCGCCACTGGACGGTCGAAGAGGCTGGGGCAGACCACGCGCGGATGCGCCTAGACCTTGCCAATGGCGACAGCGGCTTTCCCGGCAATCGCGGTATCGTCGCAGATTGGCGCGTAACGGGCGCGGCGCTGACGCTGACCCTTACCGCCACGACCGACGCGCCCACGCTCATCAACCTCGCCAACCACAGCTACTGGAACCTCGACGGCACGACCGATACCGCAGGTCATAACCTTTGCATCGCCGCCGACCATTATCTGCCGGTAAACGATAAGGTGCTGCCCAGCGGTGAAATCCGTCCCGTGGCGGGTGCCTTCGATCTGCGGCAGGGTCATGCCCTGACGGGCACCGAGGATTACGACCACAACTTCTGCCTCGCCACCGCCCCCCGCGCACTGACCGAGGTCTTGACCCTGACCGGCAAGACCGGCGTCCAGATGCGATTCGCCACCACCGAGCCGGGCGTGCAGGTCTACGACGGGCGGCGCCTTGCCACCGCCCCCTTCGCGGGTCACGCGGGCCAGCCCTACGGCCCCCACGCGGGCGTCGCCATCGAGGCGCAGCACTGGCCCGACGCGCCGAACCACCCGGACTTTCCGGCGATCGCCCTCAATCCCGGCCAGGCCTACCGGCAGGAAACGCGATGGAGCTTCGCGCGATGATCATGCCGCCGCCCGCCGCGCGATGATATCCGCAAGGAACTCCGCATCACGCCCTACATGGGGCAGCGTGCTCGACCCAAAGGTGTGCATCCAGTAAAGGCCAAGGAAATAGACCCCCGGCCAATCCGCAACGCCCCGCCGATGCACCGGTGCGCCGGTGCCGTCAAACAGCGGCAACTGCACCCAGCGGAAGTCATGCCCATAGCCGATAGCCCAGATGACCACGCCTATGCCCGCGTCTTTCAGCCTCAGGCTGTCCGTCTCGGCGATGGTTTCGAATGGCGGGGGCGCAGGCGGTGCGGGCTCCAACGGCTCGTCCATCTGTTCGGCCAACGCATCCGCAGCGGCGGTGAACTCTCGCAGCGCCGCATCGGCCTCGGCAAGACGTATGTTCGCATCGCGCTGAACCAGCAGTGTGCCGTTCCGGCATCCCCCGATCCGGCCCATCAGGGTAACGCCCGCCAAGCCCAAAAGCCATGGCGACAGGTCATGGCCTCCGCCCGCGCCGGTAAAGACAGCCCGTGACGGGGGCGCGGCACCGGGAAGCGAGTCGATCGTCACATCGAACCGGCCCAACCGCTCCAGCCACCAGATCAGGTCGCGACTGCGATAGCGGCGCGGCACTGCCCTGTGCCGCCCAAGGCTCAGGTAGACACGTCGCCCCGCGCGCAGCAGATCCTCGGCGATCTGCGACCCTGACGCAGCACTGCCCACCACCAGAACAGCACCTTCCGGCAAGGCATCCGGCCTGCGATAGCTGGCCGCGTCGATCTGATGCACATCGGCCGGGATCGCTGCCGCATAGTCGGGGATCAGACTGCGGTGATAGGCCCCGGTCGCAATAACCACCTGCCGCGCGGTCATTGCCCCCTCAGTCGTCTCCAGCGCAAAGCCTTCCGGCGCCGCCCGCAATGTCTGAACCTCGATCCTCGCCCTGACCGGTGCGGCAATCCAGGCCGCGTAGTCCTCGATGAACTTCAGTATCTCCGTACGAGAGGCAAAGCCATCCGGTTCGTCACCGGGGAATACCATGCCCGGCAAGGAAACCCACCAGTTCGGCATCTGGAACATAAGCGAGTCCCATCGCTCGCTACGCCAGCGCTCGGCCAGCCGATGACGCTCCAGTATGACATGCGCCAGATTGCGCCGCGACAGATGATAGCTCATCGCGAGCGCCGCCTGACCGCCGCCGACGATCACCGTGTCATGATGCTCTGCCATGCGGATCGACCTCGCGTGCAAATGAGTGCAACGCCCGTCCGGGGCGATCCTACACGAAAACGGCGGCCTTTCGAAGCGACCTGCCAAGGCGGGGTCAAGCCAGGCGGGGTGATTACAAGCCTGCCCGCCGCTGATAGCCTCGTGCCAGTTACACACGCGCGCCCGGGGGGAAATCATGCGACTGAACCGCCGACACTTCCTGCTTCTCGGCAGCACCGCCGCCCTTGCCTGGCCCAGCTTTGCCGCCGGTAAAACCGAGGCCGGCCGGATCTATTTCGGCGGCGATATCGTGACGATGAACGATGCGGCCACCAAGGATGGTCGGATCATCGGCATTGGAACACGCGCCGAGATCGAGACCGTATTCAAGGGCGGCGCTACGGAAATGATTGATCTGGCGGGCAAGACCCTGATGCCCGGCTTCATCGACGCCCATTCGCAATACATCAACGCGCTGCTCGTCGCCGATCAGGCGCAGGTCTATGCCCCGCCCTCCGGCCCCGGAAAGGATATGGACGGCATCATCGCGGCGATCAAGGCTTTTGCTACCGGGCGTAACATCCCGAAAGGCGACCTGATCGTGGCCTAAGGCTATGATGACAGGGTGATGCCGGACGGGCGCACCCTGAATCGCGACGATCTTGGACGCGGCATTCCCCGACAACCCCGTGCGCGTCGATCACGTCTCGATGCACGGCACCGTCCTGAACAGCCTCGCCATGGCGAAATACGGCTACAGCGACAAGACCGAGACACCGCCCGGCGGCGTGATCGTGCGCAAGGACGGCACGAACGAACCCTACGGCCTGACCATGGAGACGGCCTTCCTGCCGGTGCTGGCCCAATCCGAAGCCATGACGCCCGAACGGGAAATCGCGGCCTCTCGCGCCGGGCAGATGCTGTATGCGGCTGCCGGCATCACCACGGCGCATGAGGGTGCGACGCATCTGGCGCAGATGCAGACGATAAAGCGCGCGACGGATGCGGGTGTGAACATCATCGACGTCATCGCCTATCCCTTCATCACCGACCTGGACCCGATCCTGGCCGAGTTCCCGGTCGAGACCTGGGGCAGCTATGACAAGCGGTTCAAGATCGGCAGGGTAAAGATCACCATCGACGGATCGCCGCAGGGGCGGACCGCGCTGTTCACCACGCCCTACTTTCTGGGCGGCCCCGGCGGCGAAAAGGACTGGCTGGGTGAGCTGACCTTTCCGCAGGACACTGTGAACGGCATGGTCAAACGAGTGTATGATCTTGGCGTTCCGCTGAACCTTCACGCCAACGGCGACGGCGCCATCGACGCCTTCATGACAGCGCATCAGTTCGCTGCCGCCGATGACCTGACCCGCGACCGCAACGTGACCATGATCCACGCCCAGTTCACGCGAAAGGATCAGATCCCGAAATACGTCGAATACAAGATCCGCCCGTCATTCTACACGCTGCACACCTTCTACTTTGCCGAGACGCACATCGCCAACCGCGGCGCCGAACAGGCCGCCTATATCAGCCCGATGCGCGATGCGATCGACGCAGGCCTTCACCCGACCAACACACCGATTTCGTCGTCGCACCGCTGGACCAGATGTTCATGCTGTGGTCGGCCGTGAACCGAACCTCGCGCGCGGGCGCAAGCATCGGGCCGGATCAGCGCGTCACGGCGATGGAGGGGTTGAAGGCGATGACGATCTGGCCCGCCGGGCAATATGGCGAGCAGGACAGAAAAGGGTCGCTGGAGCCGGGAAAACTCGCCGACCTCGTGATCCTTGACCAGAACCCGCTCAAGGTGGCCCGCAGGCGATCAGGGACATCCTGATTCTACAGACGATCAAGGAAGACCAGCCGATCTATACGCGGACCTGATCAGCCTTCGATCCCGCCGGTCCCCGCGCTCTGGAACCAGCGCACGATGGCGTCGCGCTCTGGCTCTTCCATGTAGCTCAGGTTGGCGGGCGGCATCGCATGGGTCACCCCCGCCTGCAGGTAGATGCGCCGCGCCTCATGCGCGATCTGGGCGGGGGTTTCCAGAACGACGCCTTTCGGCGGCCACATCAAACCCTCCCACGAAGGCTCTGCCGCATGGCACATCGAGCAGCGCCCCTGAACGATGCTCGTCACACCCTCGAACCCCGGAGCAGAGGCATAGACCAGCGCCGCGCCATCCATGCGCACCTCTTGCGGCCAGTTCCGCATCGGCGCGGTCGACAGCCAGGCGCAGATGATGAACAGGATCGCCGTCACGACCCAGGTCCAGGTCGGGTTGCCCGTGCCCGCGTGGCGCGAGTTGAAGTAATGCCGGATCGTCACGCCCATCAGGAAGACGAGGCTCGCGATCACCCAGTTGTATTCGGTGGCGAAGACCAGCGGATAATGGGTCGACAGCATCAGGAACAGCACCGGCAAGGTCAGGTAGTTGTTATGCGTGCTGCGCTGCTTGGCGATCTTGCCGTATTTCGGATCGGGCACCCGCCCCGCCTTCAGGTCCGCCACCACGATGCGCTGGTTCGGCATGATGATGAAGAACACATTGGCCGACATGATCGTGGCGGTGAAAGCCCCCAGATGCAGCATCGCCGCCCGGCCCGAGAACACTTGCGTATAACCCCAGGCCATGACCACGAGGATGACATACAAGAGCAGCATCAGCCGCGTATTGTTGTCGCCGAACCGGCTCTTGCAGATCGCGTCATAGGCCAGCCAGCCGAAGGCCAGCGACGCAAGCGATATCGCCACCGCCTGCCAGACCGACAGATCCATCACCGCGGGGTCGATCAGATAGAACTCGGCCCCGAAGTAATAAACCAGGATCAGCATGGCGAACCCGGTCAGCCAGGTCGCGTAGCTTTCCCATTTGAACCAGATCAGATGCTCGGGCAGCCGGGCGGGCGCCACGAGGTACTTCTGAACGTGATAGAACCCGCCGCCATGCACCTGCCATTCCTCGCCATGGGCACCCGGCGGCAGGTCGGGCGATTTGCGCAGGCCAAGGTCAAGCGCGATGAAGTAGAACGACGATCCGATCCAGGCGATGCCGGTGATCACATGCGTCCAGCGCACCGCCACCTCGATCCACGCTTCGATCACCGCCCAGTCGTACATTCGCGCCCCCCGTTTCCCGCAAGGCTACAGCGACAACCCGGCCCGCGCGAACCCCGAAAATTGCGCAAAGCCCGGCAAGACGGCATGACTGCCGCATTGCAGGCTCTTGCGTCCCTCGACACGGTATTCGCTTATGGATCGGGCAGTATCAGCCCGCCACATCCGACCGGGCGCGCGGCGCTATCGGATGCCAGCCGCCGACCATCGCCATGTCCGGCAACTCCGCCACCCAATAGTGCCCCGCAAAGGGCTGATCCGCCGCTCGGCTGATCGGCTGGCCGCGAAGCAGGCACATCAGCAGTGCCCCCACCGCACCATGGGCGACGATGGCCAGATCGCCCTCTCCATGCCCCACCACGATCCGGCGAACGGCTTCGGAAACGCGCGACTGCGCGTCGATGGCGCGTTCCCAGCCCCGGACACTTTCCTCCGGCGAGCCAAAGAACGCATCCGCCATCGCTTCGAACTCCGGCCCCGGCAGATAGCCCGTCGCGCTGCGGTCGTTCTCGCCAAGAGCCTCGTCCACCGACACACCGACCCCGAGCCGGGCGGCGAGTATACCCGCCCCTTCGATGGCCTTTGTCTCGGTGCTGGCCCAGACGGCGGTCACGTTCTCCACCACCGAACTGGCGGTGAAGACCCGCATCCGCGCAACGCCCGCATCACTCAGCTGCCAGCGCGGCACGGGAACGGCAGGGTCGATGACGACTTCGGGATGGGTGATGAAGATCAGCTTTGCCATTCGCTCAGGGCTAAACGCCAAGCATGACGGTTCCGTGGCCTAAAGCAGGAACTGCGGCGAGGTATGGACATAGCGGTTCAGCCGCAGGTTGGGATCGTCCGACAGCACCGCGACAAAGAACGTGTCGAACCGCGCCCCCCGGCCCAGCAGATGGCGGACCGCGACCCCATTGGCCATCGGCAGCGTGATGGCAAGATCCGCGCCGGGCTCGCCCCCGGCCAGCACATGATCCAGCAGCGCCGGGATATCCTCTTCCCGCAGCGCCCCCATCGGCCCCGGCCCCGGCGGAAAGTTCTCCTCCTCGGTTCCGCCCAGCGGCGGTCCGAAAGCATAGCCCACAGCCTGACCGCCCCGCCGTGCAATCCACAACCGGCGCTCGGTCTTCAGGAACGCCAGATCGACCTCGCGCCGGAACCCCAGGATCTGCGCCTCAAGCGCCAGCGCCTCGCCGATCCCTTCCGCCTCCTCGAACACAAGGTCAGTCTCGACCGTTCGCGGCCCCCCCGCCACCAGACAATCGACCGCGGTGGTCGCCAGGCCCACTCCGGTCTGAAGGTAAAGCTTCAGCGCCCGAGGATCATGCGTGGCCAGGATCGACCGGTGCAGGCCGTCCCGCTTTGGAAAAGCATGGCCCAGCAACGCCCGACCAATCCCCTTTGCCTGCACCCCCGGCTCGACGAAAAAGATCGCAAGCTCCAGATGCCGGTCCCGCTCGACGCTCAAGGCCCAGCCGATCACCCGGCCCCCGTCATCCACCGCCACCCAGTTCTCGGCAGCGGTATTCCACAGATGCACCACCCACCCGCCCTGCCGCACCCAGGCCGAAGCAATCGGCGGATCGTCCCGCTCCTCTTCCGTCACCAGTTTGATCCTGAACAGGTGATCGTAAAGCGCCCGGCGGAACACGACATAGGCCGCTTCCATGTCCTCCGGTCGGGCGGGCCTGCAGGTGAAATCGGGCATGGCGACCTCCGGGGATGGCGCAGCGACTATGCCCGGTTGGAGCCGAGGCGTCGAGCCGTGCTGGGCTCGCTGTGAGCAGGGCCTCGCATAATGTGAAAATGCCGACAGTCGGCCTTTGAACATTAGACGTCAGGTAAAGATTCTTGGCGACCAAATGCAAAGGTTTGAAGCCAATCGGCGACGGCGGAATTGCAACCGAATCCGCTCTCAACTGTCACTGCCTTTCAAAAGAGAGAGATGCCTTCAATCCGCCACTCAAAGAAATAGCAACTGAAATCGGGAAGGACCAAAGAGTCACTTATTGGGCCAAGCCTGCAGACTCTGTCACCACCTGTTCTCATGAAGTCTGCCAGACGCTCACAAAACTCGGGGTCCTTGGCATCTACCATTCGTAAATAGTAGCTGATCTGAAGACTTTCACCCGTCTGCACAGCATATGGAATGATAGCTCCGTCACAACTGCCTATGGTCGCTGAGTTTGCGGCAACCTCTAATAAGGGAAGCGATTGAGGCCAATACCTTTGAATTTCTTCAAATGCTCTAGTTTTGAGATCGAGGCCCCAGATAGTAACCCAGCCCTCGATGATGCGTTCCCAAATTGGCTGGTCGGACGCTGGCTCGCCGGACCAGTATTTTTCGGCCAGCGCCTCCCATCCTTCGACAAGGATGTTCTTGTCGTCACGCATCATTGCAATCCATGCCGCATCAACGCGACAAGAACGGTCGGCTGAAACCCCGACATCTGTTAAATATTTTGAGTTGAAGTGGGCTGACCATGCATCGTTGCTCCAAACCTGAGCAGCGCTGTCAATATCGTCGAAAAGAAATATGCCTGTCAGCCTCGAAACAGTATTTGGAAAGTTCCTTCGTCTAAAATCCTCTAACCGAAATTCCGCCGACGCTCTCGCCGCGTTTCCGTCCCGTAAAAGGTCGGCCATACCGAAACTCAGAGCGCCAACACGCTCTGATTATGGGAGGCATGAAGGAGAATAGAAGCTAGACCTAACCACATTCCATGCGGGCATCGGATTGTCGATGTTTATGTAAACAAAGCCTTCAAATTCCTCCGGCATCTCTTTTCCTATTGCTGGCCAGACGGATAACCTATCAATGACTGCTCTCCGAGGCGCTAGAGTGAGACAGAAATCTCAGGCTGCCTAACGTCAAGAATGCGACCTATCCGTACCACTGCGCCGCCGTTGTAAAGACGTGGCCCCTCAACTCCCCCGGTAGGTCGAATACCCGAACGGGGCCAGCAGCAGCGGCACATGGATATGCGCGCCCTCGTCGGCGATGCCGAAGCGGATCGGGATTTCGTCCAGGAACAGCACCGGCTCGGACGCCCGCCATGAGGCGCGGAAATAGTCCCCAGCGGCAAAGACGATCTCATAGGAACCCGCCACCATCTCCTTGCCCGACAGCAGCGGCGCATCGGTGCGACCGTCGGTGTTCGTCACCGCCTCGGCCACCAGGCGGCGGCTCTCGCCGGTCAGGCGGAACAGGCGCAGCCTGATCGCGGCGGCGGGCTTGCCCCGCGCGGTATCCAGCACATGGGTGGTCAGCCGTCCCTCTGCCATCGCAGCCTCCTTTGCCCCTCGGTTCGCTTTCTGCAAGATATTGATAAACATCCCCGCAGCCCGCGCCTAGACTGGCGTGGCAAAGACCAGGGACCAATGATGAACCGCTACCCCCGCAACATGTCCGGCTATGGCCGCAATCCCCCCGATGCGAAATGGCCGGGCGGGGCCAAGGTCGCCGTCAGCCTAGTCCTGAACTACGAAGAGGGGGGCGAGAACTCGGTCCTGCACGGCGACGCGGGGTCCGAGGCGTTCCTGTCCGACATCGCGGGTGCCCAAGCATGGCCGGGGCAACGGCACTGGAACATGGAGTCGATCTATGAATACGGCGCGCGCGCAGGCTTCTGGCGGCTGCATCGCCTGTTCACCGAACGCCATCTGCCGGTGACGATCTACGGCGTCGCAACCGCGCTTGCCCGTTCCCCCGAGCAGGTGGCCGCGATGATTGAGGCGGATTGGGAAATCGCGAGCCACGGCCTCAAATGGGTCGAACACCGCGACATGCCCAAGGAAGAGGAGCGGGCCCAGATCGCCGAGGCGATCCGGCTGCATACCGAAGTCACCGGCGCACGCCCGACGGGCTGGTATACCGGCCGCTGCTCGGTCAACACGGTGCGGCTGACGGCAGAGCAGGGGTTCGACTGGATATCGGATACCTATGACGATGACCTGCCCTATTGGATCGAGGTCGGCGACCGCGACCAGCTGGTGATCCCGTATACGCTGGAGGCGAACGACATGCGGTTTGCCACCGCGCCCGGCTATATCGAGGGGCAGCAATTCTTTCAGTACCTGAAGGACAGCTTCGACACGCTCTATGCAGAAGGCGAGGCAGGCGACGCCAAGATGTTCTCCATAGGGCTCCACTGCCGCCTGATCGGCCGCCCGGGAAAGATCGCAGGCCTTGCCCGCTTCCTCGACTACGCGCAGTCCAAGCCGGACGTCTGGTTCCCCCGCCGCATCGACATCGCCCGCCACTGGGCCGCGACCCATCCGCATATGCGCCGCGAACGGCCCTCTCAGATGGGCCGTGCCGCCTTTGTCGCCCGCTTCGGTGGCGTCTTTGAGCATTCCCCCTGGATCGCGGAACGCGCCTTCGACCTTGAACTCGGCCCCGCCCATGACTCTGCCATCGGCCTGCACAACGCCCTTGCCCGCATGTTCCGCTCCGCCTCGGAAGCCGAGCGCCTTGGCGTCCTGACTGCCCATCCTGATCTGGCGGGCAAGCTCGCACAGGCCAAGCGGCTGACGGCGGAAAGCACGAATGAACAGGCGAGCGCGGGTCTCGATGCCCTCACCGATGCCGAGCGCGCCGAGTTCCAGAGGCTGAACGCCGAGTATGTCGCGAAATTCGGCTTCCCCTTCATCATCGCCGTGCGCGACAATACCAAGGCCTCGATCCTGCAGGCCTTCCACTCCCGCATCGCCAACACCCTTGCGACCGAGTTCGCCACCGCCTGCGCGCAGGTCGAGCGTATCGCCCAAATCCGCCTGAAGGACATGTTGCCATGACCGGCTATTACACGCCCCCCGGCGGCTTGCCGCCGCAAACCGCGATCCACACCGGCCGCGCCGTATTCACCGAGGCCTATGCCGTCATCCCCCGCGGCGTCTTCTCGGACATCGTGACGAGCTATCTGCCCGGCTGGAACAAGACCAAGCTGTGGCTGATCGCGCGACCCATGACCGGCTTCTCGGAAACCTTCAGCCAATACGTCATGGAGGTCGCCCCAGGCGGCGGATCGGACCACCCGGAACCCGACCCCGGCGTCCAATCGGTGATCTTCGTTACCTCTGGCGTCATCGCGCTGACCCTGGGCGAGGAAACCCACGAACTCGACGCAGGCGGCTACGCCTATATCCCGGCGGGCCTGCCGTGGAGACTGCACGCCGAGGGCGACCAGACCGCCCGCTTCCACTGGGTCCGCAAACTGTGGGAACCGGCCCCGGGCGTCGAAAAACCGACCGCCTTCGTCACCAACGAACGCACCATCGCCCCCACGCCCATGCCGGACACACAAGGCAAATGGGCCACCACCCGCTTCGTCGACCCCGAAGACATCCGCCACGACATGCACGTCAACATCGTGACCTTCCAGCCCGGCGGCCTGATCCCCTTCGAGGAAACCCACGTCATGGAGCACGGCCTCTACGTGCTGCAGGGCAAGGCCGTCTACCGCCTGAACCGCGACTGGATCGAGGTCGAGGCGGGCGATTTCATGTGGCTGCGCGCCTATTGCCCGCAGGCCTGCTACGCCGCAGGCCCCGGCCCCTTCCGCTACCTGCTCTACAAGGACGTGAACCGCCACGCCAAACTGCGGGGCCCCGGCGCCTTCGGGCGTTGAACTCCTGTTTTCTTCCGTTTTCAAATATCCCACGGGGGTCCGGGGGTGTGAAACCCCCGGCTCCGCCGCCAGCCAAGGGCGACCACAATGCAGACCATCAGCGCCCAACGCCTGAACGCCGCCGCCTTCGCCTCCTTCGGCGATGTGCTTCAGGCGAAAGGCCCCCCCGACCGCCTGATCAACGCAGGCCTTTGCGGGCGCTACCATGACCGCGCAAAGCTCGATTTCATCGACGGACGGGCGGGGATCTCGGTCTTCGACGCCGAACCCCACGCGCTGCCCTACAGCTTTGATCTGGTCGAGCGGCATCCGAACGGCAGCCAGGCCTTCCTGCCGATGACGCCCGCGCCTTTCCTCGTCATCGTCGCCCCGGATCAGGGCGGCAGGCCGGGTCGGCCGCTGGCTTTCCTGACCGACGGCGCGCAGGGCATCAACCTTTACCGGGGCACATGGCACGGCGTGCTGACCCCGCTCTCCGCGCCGGGGCTGTTCGCTGTCGTCGACCGCATCGGCGACAGCCCGAACCTTGAGGAATACCGCTACCCAACGCCGTTCACGGTCGCCTGACCCCTTGCCTTGCCCGAACCGGACGCGTCACCCCATCAGCCGCGCGACATCCAGCATCCGGTTCGAGAAACCCCATTCGTTGTCATACCACCCGAATACCCGAACCATGCCGCCCCGCGTCACCCTCGTCTCGGGCAGAGCCATCACGATGCTTTCGGGCCGCGCCCGCAGATCGGTGGAAACCAGCGCTTTTTCCGTGGTACCGATCACACCACCCGCCGCTTTCAGCGCCGCGTTCACCGCCTCCGCCGTGGTCGGTCTTTCCGTCATCACCGCCAGATCGACGGCCGAGACGCTAGCCGTCGGCACCCTCACCGCCGACCCCTCGATCCGCCCCGCAAGCGCGGGCAGAACCTGATCCAGCAACCTCTGCGCCGAGGTTGTCGTCGGCACCATAGACAGCGCCGCCGCCCTGCTGCGCGAGAAATCCGCCGCCGGAGCATCCACCGTCGGCTGGCTGCCCGTATAACAGTGGATCGTCGTCATCGACCCCGTCACGATCCCGAACTCAGCGTCCAAAACCCGCACCAGCGGCGCCAGCGCGTTCGTCGTGCAGGACGCGTTCGAGACGATCTGCTGCCCCGCCAGCCCTGCCTCGTTCGCCCCCAGAACCACCGTGAATTCTGCCGCCGCCGAAGGCCCCGACACCAGTACCCGCCGCGCCCCGGCCTCGATCCCGCGCCGGGCAACCTCGATCCTGTCCGCCCGCCCGGTGCATTCCATCACCAGGTGGACGCCCGCCAGATCCAGCGAGGATATATCCGCCGTCCGGCTCAACGGAATACGCCGCCCGTCCACGACCAGCGCACCCTCCTCCATCGCGACGGGGCCGCGCCAGGGGCCGAAAACGCTGTCGTATTCAAACAGATAGGCGCACATCTCGGGCGCGGCGATGTCGTTGATGCCGACCACCTCGATATCCGGCCAGGCCCCCGCCGCCCATGCCCGCAGAACCGAGCGGCCGATCCGCCCGAACCCGTTGATGACGACCCGCATGATCCCTCCCCGCTTCGCCGGGCCAGTCAGAGCACGCCGCGCGGGCGGCTTCAATCCCGCGCGAGATGGGCGGTGATGGCGGGAAGTTCGGCAAAGTCCGAGAAGGTGGCGACGGCGGGCAAGGCCTCGACTGGAGCCTTGCGATAGCCTTCGGTGAACAGGATGAAGGGCACACTGGCACGTTCGGCAGTTTCAGCATCCACCTCGCTGTCGCCGACGTAGAGGATCAGACCCGGCGGCAGCAACGCCGCCACTGCCAGCAATGGCGCCGGGTCGGGCTTTCTTTGCGGCAGGCTGTCGCCGCCGATGACCGCCCCCATCAAATCGGCTAGCCGATAGACCTCCAGCACCTGCCGCGCCGGAACCTCGGGCTTGTTCGTGCACAGCCCCAGCGAATGACCGTCCTCAACCAACCGGCTCAGCGAGCTGACAACATGCGGATAAAGCCGCGTCAGGACTGAACTGTTGGCCTCATATATCTCCAAGAACCGGGCCAGGGTTCCGGCGCGCAGCGCGGCGTCCTCGGGGAAGCCGCAGGCGTCCAGCACCCGGTCCAGCAGCACCGGCGCGCCGTTGCCGATGAAGCTTTTCACCATCGCCAGCGGCATCGACGGCCGCCCCAGTTCTGCCAGCAAGAAGTTGACCGAGGCGTGGATGTCCGGGGCGGAATCGACAAGCGTTCCGTCAAGATCAAAGATCACCCGCGCCACGCGAAATCCTTTCCGGTGAAATACACCGTGCGTCGGCCCGGCCCTGAATCGTCGCCCGTCAGACCGGGAATGTCAAAGCGACATCATCGCGGTAAAGCGTTCTTGACGGACGTCCAGCAGCGGATCGTCGATGCTTTGCGCTTCCGCGCTGCACAGATAGGCCATGACAGAAGCGGGAACCCGCGTGGGCACCAATTGATCCTGCGGAATCTTGCTGATCGGGTTGAGGCCGGCCGCCCGGATCTCGGCCTGCATTGCGGTGTCGGTGGGCGGGATGCCGATGAAGAAGCTCTTGATCCCCTCTGGCGCCAGTTCCAGCACGAACATCTGCGTCATCATCCGTGCCGCCGCCTTCGAGGTGCAATAAGCGGTCCACCCCTCCATCGCGGTCGTCGCGGCTCCGGTCCCTGCATTGACCACGGCGCCTTTCGAGGTGCGCAGCAAAGGTAGGGCAGCCATCGTGACGCGATGAAGCCCGATGACATTGACCGCAAAGGCCGGGGTCAGCGCATCGCTTTTCAGCGTGGCAAGAGGACCGATGGGGGTGATCATTCCGGCGTTGTTGACGAGCACATCAAGACGTCCGGCCTCGGCGGTGACGACACCGATCGCAGAATCCACGCTTGCCTGGCTGGTCACGTCCAGCGCGATCTGACGCGCCATGGGCGGCAGCGGCTCGACCGGGCCGTGGGTTCCGGCGAAGACCGTTGCGCCGCGTTCGACAAGGATGCGGACCAGTTCCGCGCCTATGCCGCGGTCGGCGCCGGTGACAAGAACGGTCCGGCCGGACAGGTCTGGAACCGGAACGGGTGCGAGGTTGAACATTTCGATTGACTCCCCCTTTGGCCACGTAGTTAATTGGCCTTACCAATTATCGCTATCGCAGCCGCCATCGGCTGTCAAAGGAATAGCGGTCATCTCGGGGAGGGGATGATGGACCGGATCGAGCGGATCGAGGCTTTCCCGATCCAATATCCTGACCCGAATGACTTCAACACGATCCGCCGCACCGTGCTGGTGCGGATTGAAACCGATCACGGCGTCGTTGGCTGGGGCGAGTGCATCGCCATGTGGCCGGAGGCCTGCAAGGCCGTAGCGCTGGTCATCGAGCAGGGCCTGCTGCCGATCCTGAAGGGCGAACCTGCAGGTGAGATCGAGGCGAACTGGGTCAAGATGCGCCGTCATGTCTGGTGGTATGGTGAAGGCGGGATTGCTTCGCTTGCCATCAGCGGTATCGACGTGGCGCTGTGGGATATCGCCGGAAAGGTCGCAGGCAAGCCGCTTTACGCGCTGCTTGGCGGGCTTAAGCATGAACGATTGCTCGCAAACGCCTCTTCCCATGTGAACAAAAAGGGTGAGGCGGCATGCGTGGCAGAGGTCGAAGGCTTCTTCGCCGCCGGATTCCGGTCCTGCAAGCTGGGCTTCGCCAAGAAGGGCGAGAGCAATATCGGTGGCGATCCCGATACGGACGTCAGCTTCATCCGCGCGCTGCGGAAGACGCTGGGGGATGAGGCGAGCATCCTGGTCGATATCGGCAATGGTGTGCGCTGGAATGTCGAGACGGCGATCTCGGTCGCGAACCGCATGTATGATCTGGGGATCGGCTGGTATGAAGAGCCGCTCTATGTGACCGATGATGCGGGCTATGCCGAGCTGCGCGCGAATACCAAGGTGCGCATCGCGAGCGGAGAGCGCGAGTTCACGGAAGCGGGCTATCGCCGTCAGATGGAATTCGTGCGCGCCATCGACGTCTATGGGGTGGACCCTGCCCGGGTCGAGGGTGTCACGGGCTTCCGGCGTGTCGATGCGCTGGCGACGCAATACGGCAAGGCGGTGAACGCCCATGCCTGGTCCACCGCGATCACCACGGCGGCGAGCCTGCATCTGTCGCTGGCCTCGCCCAACACCGAAATCTTTGAATACAAACCCTTCCCCGTCGTAGTGCAGGACGAACTCGTGGCCGAGAAGCTGTGGCACAAGGACGGATGGGCCTATCCGCTCCACGGTCCCGGGCTGGGCATCGAGGTGCAGGAAGCGGTCGTCAAACGGCTGGCGATGGCATGAGCGTCGAGACCCGATACGGTGTGACGCGTCCGACGGAGGAGGGCATCCGTCGGGGCGGCTTTGCGACCCCTTGGGACGCGCCGATGATCCCGCCCTTTCCGTTCCGCTTCCGCAATGCCGAGATCCTGACGCTGTATTGGCGCACCGATCCGGCGGCGATGGCCTTTCTGCTGCCGCCGCCGATGGTGCCGGTAGGCGACGTGGCCTGCGTCCATATCTACAAGATGAACGATACCGACTGGCTGGGGCCTTACTCCGAAGCCAACGTCATGTTTGGCGCGGAACTGCCCGGCAAGGCGAAGGGCGCCTACTCCCCTTATCTGGTTCTGTCCTCCGACATCGGCGTGGCGCATGGGCGCGAGATACACGGCCAGCCGAAGAAGCTTGGTCAGCCGAAGCTGGAAGCAAGGGGGGATCTGGTCGTGGGAACGGTCGAGCGCAACGGGATCGACGTGATCACCGGCACGATGCCCTACAAGCAGCGCGCCATCGCCGCCGATGCGATGAAGCCCTATTTCGACTTTGCGACCAACCTGAACCTGAAGGCGATCGACCATATCGACGGGAGTCCTGCGATCCGCCAGCTGACCTCGCGCCGTCTGGCCGAGGTCGTGGTGCATGAGGCCTGGGAAGGCCCCTGCACGGTCGAGTTGCGCGCGAATGCGCAGCTTCCTGTGTTCCGCCTGCCGGTGCTGGAGCCTTTGACGGCGATCCACTGGCGCGCCGATTTCACGCTGGTTCCTGGCCTGATAATCCATGACTATCTTGGGGGAGCGGCCTGATGCGCGTCGTTGTCACCGACTACACCTTCCCGGACCTCGCGCAGGAAGAGGCGGCGGCCAAGGCTGCTGGTGCTGATTTTGCGGGCCATCAGTGCAAGACCGCGGCCGAAGTTGCCGCCGCAGTCGCAGGTGCCGATGTAGCTGTGGTGCAATTCGCACCCTTTGGGCCGGATGCGGCGCGGGCGGTGAAACCGGGCGCCACGGTGATCCGCTATGGCGTGGGATACAACAACATCGACCTGCCCTCTGCCAAGGCGGCGGGACTGCGCGTGGGCTATGTGCCGGATTATTGCACCGATGAAGTGGCGGATCATACGGCCGCCTCGGCGCTGAGCCTTTTGCGCAAGCTGCCGATGCTCGATGCCTCGGTCCGCAAGGGTGAATGGAAGGCGGTGGGCGTCGCCAAGCCGATGAAGCCTTTCAACGAGACGGCCTTTGGCTTCTTTGGCCTGGGCCAGATCGGCCGGGCGGTTCTGGCGCGGGTGAAGGGGTTTGGCTTTCGGTTTATCGCCGCCGATCCCGGCCTGTCGGACGCGGACGCGACGGCGATGGGCGTGCGCCGCGTGACGCCGGATCAGTTGCTGGCCGAGGCTGACCTGATCTCGCTGCACGCGCCCGCGACCAGCGAGACGACCGAGTTCTTCAACACGGCGCGGCTGGCCAGGATGCAGCCGCATGCGGTGATCGTGAACGCGGCGCGGGGGCAGTTGATCGTCGAGGCGGACCTGGCCGAAGCACTGCGCAAGGGGGTCATTGCCGGCGCGGCGCTGGACGTGTTCCATGTTGAGCCGCTGCCCGCCGACAGCCCGCTGCGCGACGCGCCGAACCTGGTCCTGACGCCGCATGCAGCGTGGTATTCCGATGCGGCGATCCACAAGCTTCAGGGGCTGGTTGCCGAGGACATTACCCGCGCGCTTGGCGGCAAACCGCCCCGCAAGCCGGTTCCTGAATAGAGGTTCACTAAACGCCGAAGATCGGGGGAGGAGCCCCGTCTTTCGAGGCGAAACGACCGGCGCCGCAAAAACGGGCCGACAAACTGGGAGGACGCTGAATGAAGACGACCAAATTCCTTGGCGCGGTTGCCGCGCTTATGCTCGGCGGGGCCAGCTTCGCCTACGCCGATGCTGTGAAGCTGGAAGCAGGCAAAGCCACCGACATGGTTCTGTTGCCCAAGTTTCTTGGCATCCTGGTCTTTGATCAGGCCAATGAGGGCGCTCAGGAAGCACATAAGGAGCTGGGCAACACCGGCAAGCTGGAATTCCTGGGACCGACGCCCGAGAACTCGGTTGCAGGCCAGATCGAGATCATGACCACCGCCGCGACCAACAAGATCGGCGCCGTCATGCTGTCGAACAACGCGGGTGACCAGATCGCGCCGTCAGCCGAAGCCGCGCAGGCGGCGGGCACCAAGGTTGTGACCTGGGACAGTCCTATCCCCTCGGGCAAGGGCGAAAGCGTCTTCGTGGCTCAGGTCGACTTCGGCTCGATCGGCACGGTCATGGCCGACATGGCGCATTCGATCCTGGGCGGCAAAGGCGAGATGGCCGTGTTGTCTGCATCAGCCGATGCTGCCAACCAGAACGCCTGGATCGACTCGATGAAAAAGGCGCTGGAAACGGACGCGAAGTACAAGGACATCAAGCTGGTCGATGTGGTCTATGGCGATGACCAGTCCGAAGTCAGCTATAACCGCGCGCTGGCTCTGGTTGACAAGTACCCGGATCTGGGCCTGATCATGTCGCCCACGACCGTCGGCATCCAGGCATCCGCCAAGGCGATGCAGGACGAGGGCCTGTGCGACAATGTCAAGATCTCGGGCCTGGGCCTGCCGTCCGAGATGGTGTCCTACACGATGAACGGCTGCGCGCCGGAATTCGCTCTGTGGGACTTCCGCGATCTGGGCTACCTGACCTATTACACCGCCTATGGGCTGGCTACCGGTCAGTTGAAGGGTGAGATCGGCGAAAGCTTTACCGCAGGTCGCATGGGCGACTACACGATCGAAGAAGATCCGGGTCGTGCGGGTGCCAAGCGCATCCTGATGGGGCCGTTCACCGTCTACACCAAGGACAACGTGGAAGCCGCCGCGAAGTAAGCGTGTCGGCGCGGTCGGCATATCCGACCGCGCCGCCTTTCCCGAAGGACGCCCGATGACCGCTGTTCCCGCACTTGCGCTGCGCGACGTGTCGAAAAGCTTCGGCATGACTGCCGCGCTTACCGGCATGACGCTGGAGCTGTTTCCCGGCGAGGTTCACGCCATCGTCGGAGAGAATGGCGCGGGCAAGTCGACCATGATCAAGATCATGACCGGTATCCACGCGCCGACCAGCGGCACGGTCGAAATCGACGGCCAGCCGGTGGTGCTGAACGGCACCAAGGCGGCCCGGTTGCGCGGGGTGGCTGCAATCTATCAGGAACCGATGGTCTTTCCCGATCTGGACGTGACCGAGAACGTCTTCATTTCCCAGACCAACGCCGGGCTGACTGTCCGCCGCGGTATCATGCGGGCAGCCGCGCAGGCGCTGATCCAGCGCATCGGCATGAAGCTGGATGTCGACCGCGAGGCGCGCGGCCTGACACTGGCCGAGCAGCAAGCGGTCGAGATAGCGCGGGCGCTGAGCCAGGACGTGCGCGTGCTGATCATGGACGAACCCACCGCCTCGCTATCGGCCCATGAGGCGGCAGAGCTGCGCCGCATCGCCAAGGGGCTGGCGGCTGAAGGCGTATCGGTCGTCTATATTTCGCATCGGCTGGAAGAGGTGTTCGAGATCGCCGACCGGGTGACAGTGATCCGCGACGGCCGCCACATCTCTACGAAACCAGTGGGCGAGGTCACGCCGCAGGGACTGATCGCCGACATGGTCGGGCGAGAGGTCGGCAATTATTTCACCAAGATGCCTTCGGTCGCGCAGGACGAGGTTCTGTTGTCGGTCAAGGGGCTGACGCGCGAGGGTGTGTTCGAGGATATCGGGTTCGATCTGCATCGGGGCGAGGTTCTGTGCATGGCCGGGCTGATCGGCGCTCGGCGCACGGATGTGGCGCTGGCGCTGTTCGGCATCGCCCCCGCGACGTCGGGAGAAGTGCGTTACAAGGGAGCGCCGCTTCGGGTGACCTCGCCGGCAGAGGCCATTTCCTATGGGATTGCCTATGTCTCCGAGGATCGCCGCAAGCTGGGTCTTGCCATGCCGCTGCCGATCCGGTCGAACGTCACGCTTGCCACGCTACGCGACTACCTTTCGCCTCTTGGGCTGATTGACCGGGCAAAGGAACGGGCAACGGCGATGGCCTATCGCGAGCGTCTGGCCATCCGCGCGCCGGATGTGGAAATGGCTGTGGGTGTCTTGTCCGGCGGCAACCAGCAGAAGGTAATGCTGGCGAAATGGCTGGCGATGAAGCCCGAGCTTCTGATCGTGGACGAACCCACGCGCGGCATCGACGTGGGGGCCAAGGCCGAGGTGCATGACCTGATCCGCGCCTTCGTGAAAGAGGGCGGGACCGCGCTGGTGATCTCCTCCGACCTGCCCGAGGTGCTGGCGCTTGGCGACCGTGTGCTGGTCATGCGCGAGGGGCGGCAGATGGGCATCATCGACAGTGCCGAGGCAAGCCAGGAAGGCATCATGGCGCTGGCAACCGGGCAGAAAGCGGCATGAAACTCAGCCCCCAGACATTGCGACTGTTGGCCTTGGTGGCGGTGATCCTGCTGCTGCTGACCTTCTTCTCCAGCCAGATCGAAGGATACCTGAACGCGCGCCTGTTCTCGCGCATCTCCGGTTCGATCGCGATCATGGCGCTGATTGCCACGGCGCAAACCTTGGTGATCCTGACGCGGAATATCGACCTGTCCATAGGATCGGTCGTGGGGTTTACCGCCTTTGCTGCGGGGAACCTTGTCAGCAACTCACCTGACATGAGCCCGGCGCTTCTGGTGCTGGCCTGCGTCCTGATCGGTGCAGCCTTTGGCGCGGTGAACGGCGTGATCGTCGCCTATGCGCGTGTGCCCTCGATTATTGTGACGCTGGCGACCATGGCGATCTTTCGGTCCTTCCTCGTGGAATACACGGGGGGTAAATCCATCACCACGGCCAGCCTGCCCGCCTGGCTGACCGATTTCCCGAACATGCCGGTCTTTACGCTTTTCGGGCTGGAATTCCGCGCTGCCTTCGTGGCTGCGATGATCGTGGTGCTGATCGTTCATCTGGCGCTGACACGGCTGCGGCCGATGCGCCAGTTCTATGCCGTGGGATCGAACCCAGAGGCGGCAGAAATGGCGGGGATCGACCTGCGCCGCGTCGTGTTTTCGGCATTTGTCCTGTCGGGTGCCCTGTCGGGGCTGGCCGGGCTGATATTCCTTGCCCGGTTCGGCAACATTACCGTGGTTGCAGGCCTTGGGTTCGAGCTGAAATCGGTGGCCTCGGCCGTGGTCGGGGGCGTCAACATCTTCGGCGGTTCGGGTTCGGTCATCGGGGCCACGCTTGGCGCAGTTCTGGTCGATCTGATCGACACCAGCCTTGTCCGCTGGCAGGTCGTCAGCGAGTTCTGGCGCGAGGCGATCCTTGGCGGGCTGATCCTCTTGTCGGTCACGACGGACACGCTGTTCACCCGCCGCCTGATCGCATGGCGCGCCGCCCGTGCGCATAAGGCGCGCGAGGCCAAACTGGCACGGGAGGCGCGGCAATGATGGCTTGGCTGAAAAGCTGGGAGGGTTTCCTGCTGGCTGTTCTGGTCGTGATCGTCGCGATCAACACCAGCCTGTCGCCCGAATTCCTGACGCTGTCGAACCAGATCAACCTGTTCCAGCTGTCGATCGAAAAGATCATCGTGGCGCTGGTGATGACTTTCATCATCATCAACGGCGAGATCGACCTTTCTGTCGGATCTATGATGGGCCTTGCCGCCTGCGCCTTCGGCTGGATGGTCAAGGAGCAGGGCATCGCAGCACCTTTGGCAATCGCCATCGCGCTGGGGATCGGTGCCCTGGGTGGCGCGATCAACGGCTGGTTCATCACCCGCGTCGGCCTGCCCTCGCTGGTGGTCACGCTGGCCACTCTGATCGGTTTCCGTGGTCTGGCACGTGTCTTGGTCGAGGACCGGGGCCTGAGCGACTTCCCCGACTGGTTCGACGCGCTTGGGCAACAGGGGCTGATCGGGCGACTGCCCTTCTCGATGATCGCCTTTGTCGTCCTGTTCGTCTTTCTCTGGATCGTTCTGGCGCGCTCGGGCTTTGGCCGAAAGACACAGGTGATCGGCACCAACCGAGAGGTGGCCGAATTCGCAGGCATCGACACGGCGCGGCACAAGATGGCGCTGTTCATCGCCTCTGGCACCATTGCCGCCTTCGCCGGGCTGCTCTACGCCGCAAGGGTCGGCGCAGTCCGGGGCGACGTGGCGAACGGGTTTGAATTGGACATCATCACAATCGTGCTTTTGGGCGGTGTCAGCATCTTTGGTGGCACCGGCACGCTGACCGGCACGCTGCTGGCCATCCTGATCGTGCTGAACATCCGCAATGGAATGGCACTGCTGAACATTACCGGGCATATCCAGACCGGCGTCATCGGCATCCTGCTGATCACTTCGGTCATCGTGCCGCGCATACGGCTGGGCCAAAGGGCACTGGCATGAGCGAACCTGCCACCCGCATCGAATTCTCGGATCCGATCGTGCGGGAGTCGGTGGCCGAGATGGTCGTGCGCCGCATCCTGGACATGGTTCGGCTGGGTCAGCTCAAGGCAGGCGATCAGCTTCCACCCGAGCGTGACCTTGCGCTGTCGCTGAACGTCTCGCGCCCCTCGGTGCGGGAAGCGATGCGCGGGCTGACCGTGCTGGGCGTGGTGCGCACGAGGCAGGGTGGCGGCGCCTATATCACCGAGCTTGACGCCGAGGCGCTGCTAAGTCCGATCCAGTTCTTCCTGTCCTTGCAGGACATGAACATCCGCGAGCTTTACGATGCCCGCAGCCTGATCGAAAGCGACGTCGCCCGCCGTGCTGCGGTCGCGATAACCGACGAGGAACTGGCACAGCTTGAGAATGTTCTGGCCGCACAGGCCAGAACTCTGAGCGATCCCAACGCCTTTCGCCAGTCCGACTATGCCTTTCACGAGGCGATCTGGGCTGGCTCCCGGAACGCCTTTCTGCAACGCATCGGCAAGAGCCTAAACGTTCTGGGGCTGGAGTTCCGCAAACGCGCGTCGGAAACTCCCGGCGTCCTTGAGCGAAGCTTTCAGGATCATAGACGCCTTTTGGACGCGCTGAAGGCCCGCGACCCGGACGCGGCCGCGCGGGCGGCGGAACAGCACATGCAATCGGTATTCCAATCGACGATATCGCAAGGGGGGGCAGCATGACCGCAAAGATAGGGGTCGTCGGCGTCGGCTGGTGGGCGACCGTAAACCATATCCCCACGATCCAGGCCGGAACCGACGCCGAGGTGGTTGCGCTTTGTGATCTTGACGCCGAACGGCTTCGCATCGCCGGTGATCAGTTCGGCATCGCCGGACGCTATACCGATCTGGCAGAGATGCTGGCGAAGGAACGGCTGGACGGGCTGATGGTCTCAACCCCGCACGTGGCCCATACGGCGCCCGCCATCGCCGGGTTGAAGGCCGGATGTCATGTGCTGGTCGAAAAACCCATGGCGACAAGCGCTGCCGACGGCCGTGCCATCGCGGCGGCGGCAAAGGCGGCGGGGAAAGAGGTTCTGGTGCCCACCGGCATGAACTTCACCCCGTTCTCGATCCGTGCCGCCGAGATCGTGAGAAAGGGACGCATCGGCACCGTTCGGCATGCGATCTGCCAGATGGGTTCCGCTCTGGAAGACCTGTTTGCTGGCGAGCCGATGATCGAAACCAAGGATCACCTGTTCCGCCCCCCCGCCTCGACCTGGGCCGATCCGGCGCGGGCCGGCGGCTACGCTTGGGGTCAGATGTCGCATTCGCTGGCATGGTTGTTCTACGTCACCGATCTGCAGCTGGAACAATTGTTCTGCTTTGATGGCAAGTCCAAGACAGGCGTCGATTTCTACGACGCGGCCGCCGCCCGCGCGACCAATGGCGCCACGGTTTCCTTGTCGGGTGCAGCGACGGTTCCCAAGCATCGCGGCATGCATATGGACATCCGCATCTATGGAACCGAAGGCATGATCGCCTTTGACTGCGAAGCGGGCCGCGCCCGTCTGGAACTGCGCCGCCTGGATGGCAAGGACGAGGTCATAGAACTGGCCGAGGGCGAGGGGGAATACGATGGCACCCTGCCCGTTCGGGTCTTCGCCGCGCTCTGTGCGGGCAAGCCCGTCGTCAACGCATCGAACGCCGAAAACGGCGCGCGCGTTACCGAAACACTCGACGCGATCTACCGCTCCGCGAAGTCCGGGAAGCTGGAGCAGATCGGAGCGGCGGTATGAAGCTGTCGCTGACCACGTGGTCGTTCCCGGCCTGCACGCTGGACGAATGCGCGGCCATCTCGAAGGCGCTCGGTATCAATGCGCTGGACCTGGGTCTGTTCTACCGCTCGGCCCTGAACCGCGACGAAATCCTGTCGGACCCAAAGGCTGTTGCGGAACGCCTGAAAGGCTACGGTGTAGCCTTTCCGAACTATTACCATCTGTTTGGCGATGGTTTGGCGGCGCGCAATCTTTCGCTTCCCGGCACGCTGAATGCCAACGTGCGTGACCTCGAAAAAGTCCTGACTTTCGCGGATGCAGCGGGGATTGCCAGTGTGTTCATCCTGCCCGGCATCATCAACCCGCATCAGTCGCGGGACGACTCCGCGCGGGTTTCGACTGAATCGCTGACCGAGCTTCTAAAGGTTGCCTCGCATCACAAGGCACGGCTCTGCATCGAGCCGCATGTGCATAGCTGGGCCGAGTCCCCCGCGCTCGTGCAACGGCTGATAGATGATACGGGCATCGGGCTTGCCCTCGACTATGCCCATTTCGCCTGCCTTGGTTACCGGCAGGAAGAGGTCGACCCGCTGGCACCCCATGCCGTGCATGTCCACTTGCGGCAGGCCCGGATGGGGGTGCTGCAGGCGAAATTCGGCCAAGGCACCCTGAACTTCCCGGCGATGTTCGCGACGCTGCGCGATGCCGGATATGAGGGGTGGATGGCGCTGGAGGCGGTCCATCAGGACTATATGAACACGCTAAGCGAAGACGTGCTGACTGAAACCATCGCCTTGCGCGACTGCTATCACGCCTGGAAGGAGACCACCTGATGCCAAGCTATTCCTGGGTTCTGGAGGTCCGCCCCGGATATGAGGTGGAGTACCTGCGCCGCCATGACGAAATCTGGCCCGAGATGCTGGAAACGCTGCGCAAGGCCGGCATCCGCAACTACAATATTTTCCGCCATGGCCTGACGCTGTTTGGCTATTTCGAGACCGATGATCTGGAGGCGACGCGCGCGCATCTGGCCACCTGCCCGGTCAACGCGCGCTGGGGCGAATGGATGGCGCCCATCATGAAGGTCGAGATAGACCCGATGACCCAGTTCCCCTACCTTCTGCCAAAGCAGTTTTTCATGGAGTAGTCATGGATCTGGGCCTGGCAGGAAAAGTCATCATCGTCACAGGCGGTGCCTCAGGCATCGGCGCGGCGATTAGTCAGGCACTTGCGGCCGAAGGCGCCATCCCTGTGATCTTCGCCAGACGTGATCCTGCGCCCGATTTACTGACCGCCATTCAAGCGGAAAGCCCCGACGCAGACTGGATCCGCATCGAGCTTTCGGATGATGAGCAATGTCGTTCGGCAGTCGAAGCCGTCCGTCTGCGCTGGGGCCGCATCGACGGCTTGGTGAACAATGCCGGGGCCAACGACAGCGTGGGGCTCGAGGCCGGACCGGACGCTTTCCGCGCCTCGCTGGAGCGGAACCTGATCCATTACTACACGCTCGTTCACCTTGCCCTGGCCGACCTGCGTGCGTCCAAGGGGGCTATAGTGAACATCTCGTCCAAGACTGCGTTAACTGGTCAGGGGAACACCTCCGCCTATGTCGCGGCCAAAGCAGCCCAGCTTGGCCTGACGCGAGAGTGGGCGGCGGCCCTCGCGCCTGACGGCATTCGTGTGAACGCTGTGATTCCAGCCGAGGTGATGACTCCGCTCTATCGCAACTGGCTTGATACATTCGCCGACCCCGAGGCACGTCTGGCCGAAATCGTCCAACATATACCCCTGGGCCAGCGGATGACAGAGGCCGCCGAGATTGCAGCCACGGTCGTCTTCTTGCTGTCATCCAAGGCGGGTCATACAACCGGTCAATGGCTGTTTCCCGATGGTGGCTACACCCACCTCGACCGGGCGCTTACTAGTTGATCAGCGAACATCCTCCGCTATCCTGACGATCAGAAAGCCGTTGTTGGGAAAAGTCTCAACCGCACCATCGGCATAGGTCACTTCGAACTCCGCCTCGAACTGCCCTGCTTCGGCGGTATCCTCAGCCTGCCAGTCATAACCGACCGTTGGCGTTCCCGTCGGTATCGCTACGAGCGCGGGCGCATTCAGCGTCATGGCCCCGCCGCGATGGCGCATCTGGAACCGGACTGTCGATCCCACAAGATTCACACCTGACGGCATCAACAGGTAACGAACTGCCGGAGAGGTATCGCCGCGCTTGATAAAGAATGTCTCTGTCATAGCATCCTCCTTGTCATGCGGTTGGCCCGACAGCGACAAGCGCCATCAGCAGCGAAGTGCTGAGGTCATAGCTCATCGTCACGCTGTGCCCGATTGCAGGTGCCTCAAACAGACGATCTGTCGCAGTCTGGGTGAAGTTGGACGACACCGTCGTCTGCGCAAGCCGCGCCGGAAGATCCACGCCTGCGGTAAACCCACCCACCGCAGCCGAGCCCTGATGGTTGCCGAAGGCCAGAAGCGCCCCTCGCGCGGGAACGTTTATCGTCTGGGACAGGGTTTGCGTCGCTATGTCGCCCTCGCCGGCGAAGGCAATCGAGGTGACACCCGCATCTTTCAGCGACCACAGCGCCACTCCGCAGCGGCCCATGCCGGATGCGAAAGAGGCCACAAGAGATGCAGTGGTTCCCGTTACCCCGTCCAGCCGCCAGAAGCTGATCTTGTGAAAAGCTTCCGCTGCGGAGCCATCCAGATCTTTCTTCACCTGCTCGCCGATCTTCGTCATCGCCAGACCACCCAGCGTCACGCTGCTGGGCGATCCATTGCCGGAAGTGCCACGCGAAACGATCGCCGCGATAACCAGACCCGGCGCGACCGTCTGATTGGCAAAGGTGTAGCTGGCCGCTGAGTTGCCATTGACCGCAGAGGCAAACGCCTGGATCGAGACGGAAACAGGCTGTGCCGCGCTGGTCGGTGTGGCCGTCACCACCACAGACGGCAGGCCCGTGCCATTCGCACTGATCGCCGAAACACGGTAGGAATAGGTCGTGCCATTCGCCAGGCCCGAGCGGACAAAACTAGTGCCGGTGCCCACCCCATCAGGAACGACGGCCCACCCCCCGCCGGCATTTTCCTCGATCACATAATCGGTGATCGCCGCATGTGATAATGGCTTGCTCCAACCCAGCGTGATCTGCCCATCCCCGGCTGTTGCGGTCAGGCCAGCAACCTGCGACGGAGCGCGTGGCAGGTTGGTCAGCGCCTGCGCATAGGCCGTACGATAACGCCCTCCGAGAGTCCGCAGGCTCGCTGCGGTAAAGTGCGTGCCATCGAACAAGGCAAGGTCCGCCCCCGGCGCAAAGGCTGTATAGGGGCGGCGTTCCACAGTTTGCAGTGTTGCGTTGTTGATGGGCGTGCGATCGCCGGATCCATTGGCGAAACCCCCGCAAATGAACGGAGTTGTCGGCCCAGCCACCATAACATTGGCCCGCAGCAGGTCGATCAGATTGTCCAGCCGATCAGGATACAGCACGACGTTCGACGCACCATTGTCACCCTCTCCCTGGTGCCAAAGGAAACCCTTCAGCTTGAAGCTGGGGTTGGCCGCGAAAAGCGCGTTCAGGCTCGAAATCGCGCCTGCATACAGATAGCCCGAAGGCGGCAACCACTGCCCGCCGCTAAAACTTGTCCCGCCCTCAGCCAGCGGGGCGAAAACCAGCTTCACGCCGGGATTTGCCGCGAGGTATTCAATTGCGAATTGCAGTGAAAGGCCCATATCGCCCGCATTCTCGTCGATATGATCCAGTGGCGAAGTAGCGGCTGCCAGCACTCGCGCCTGGGTCCACTGTCGGGTGCCCGCTGGATAGTCGCCCAGCCCATCATAGGCCGATCGTCCGACCATGTTTGACTGGCCGATCAAGGCAAAGACATGCGTCTCCTCGACGGACAGCGTCCCCTCGGCCATGACACCGGCGATGGCCCTGTAAGTTCCGGGAAGGCCCGGCTTCACCACCACGCCCGCAGCCGCATCAACCTCGGTAATCGCAGTCGAAGCCGGAATGAAATACTGCTTAACCATCTGAAATTCTCCCTGGCTACTGCTGCCGGACAAGGCGACCGCTGTTCGCGCTTGTTGCAGGCGGCGCGACACGGCGGGAAGACATCACAATCCCCCCCATTATTCCCTGTGCTATACCGGACAGGACCAGAAGCCCCTGGGCTGTGCCCGCACCCGGCATCGCAACAGCGAGCCCCGTAGCATTGCCAACGAACGCCAACTGCCCTGCAGCCATAGCGTCTCCACTGGCAGACACAGACCATTGCGCCCCATCATCGGACAGCACATTCGCCGTCGGCGGTGTTCCAACCCAGACTGCCCCATCGACCGTGATCGTGTTCGTCAGATCGCTCATGCAATTTCACCTGCCATTCGCATCGGCCTCAGGCTCCGCCCGCAACGATGCTGAACCCGGTGATGGTGACTTGCTGCCCGGCGGTTATCTCGACATTGGACAAGGTCATGTCGCCGCCTCCACCCGTCACCGTGATCAACCCCTGGATATGGCACAGCGAGCCCTGCTTGAGCCGGAAGTGACCGGCAGCGCCAGTCGCGTCGGCAGCCGTATCCTGCCAGACCCCAAGCATGACCTTGGCACCAGACGCAGCGGAGGCGAGCCAATCGGCAGGACAAGGGATGGTGGCAAGCACAGCACCCGCATCAGCCGCTGCACAATCCGCAGGTGGCGGCCCGCTGCGCAGCGTCAATACAGGCGACCCCCCTGCCGCAGCCTCGATCGCGTCAAGTGCCGCATTGCGCGCAGCCGTCGAGAATTGAAATGCCATGAACGCCTCTCCTCGGATCCGGAACGGTGATCACATAAGGAGAATTCGCTTAATGTCCGCCTGAGCCACCGTGCGCCGGATGTGCGAAGGCGCAACGATATCTAGCTGGCCAGTCTTGCAACTATCCCATCCACCATTGCCTCGATGGGCTGGTTTATATCCACCCTTATCGCTGCTTCATCCGCCTCCGGCGACTCCAGTGTGGCAAACTGGCTTGCCAGCAGCGAGGGCGGCATGAAGTGATCCCTTCGCACAGACATCCTCGCGGCAATTACCTCCGGCGATCCCGCCAGGTAAATAAAAGTCACGGGGCCTCCGGCCTCGGCACGGATGATATCGCGATATGCCCGACGCAGGGCAGAACATCCCACCACCTGCGCCTTGCCTTCACGCAGAACCGCGCCGACACGCCGCAACCATGGCCAGCGATCCTCGTCGGTCAATGCGTCCCCCGATGTCATCTTGGCAATATTTGCCGCCGGATGCAGCTCATCCCCGTCGCGGAAGACCAGCTCCATCCGGTCGGCAAGTGCTTTGCCGACTGTGGTCTTGCCGCAACCCGAAACGCCCATCACCACAAGGCGATACGGCGTCTTAGAGCGAAGCTGTGATCCCGCCATCAACATAAAGCACATGTCCGTTCACAAATGACGAGGCTTCGGACGAAAGAAATATGCAGGCCCCGACAAGCTCTTCAACACGTCCCCAACGCCCTGCTGGCGTGCGCTTTTCCAACCATGCAGAGAAACCTGCATCGGCAACCATCGCTGCATTCAGCGGTGTATCGAAGTAGCCCGGCGCAATCGCATTGCACTGCAACCCATAGCGCGCCCAGTCGGTGGCCATTCCCTTGGTCAGATTCCCGACCGCTCCCTTGGTCGCCGTATAGGGCGCAATTCCGGGACGCGCGAGGGCAGTCTGAACCGAGCAAATGTTGATGATCTTGCCCTCGCCACGCGCAATCATATGCCGCGCGACCGCTTGCGAGACATTGAAGACTGAAGAGATATTCGTGCGTAGCAACCGTTCAAAAGCCTCGGTCGGAAACTCCTCCAACGGAGCGCGATGCTGCATCCCGGCATTGTTCACCAGGATGTCGATCTGCGCCACATCCCGCTCAAAGCCATCGATCGCTTCGCGGACCGCATCGTGATCTGTCGCGTCAAAGGCCAAGTGCCCTACGCCAAGCTTCTCCGCCGCCTTGATTAGTTTCTCGCGGTCGCGTCCATTCAGCACAACCTCTGCGCCCGCTATCGCCAAGCCGCGCGCCAAGGCAAGGCCGATTCCCTGCGAAGACCCGGTGATCAATGCCCTTCGGCCAGTCAGATCGAAAAGATCCATCTGCATCCTTTTACTCGACAGCCAGCAGTTTCGTGCCCTATCGATGAGCATCCGCTGTCCAGAGACGGAGGTCCAGTGTCCAAGCCACAGATTTTGCAGGTCGGGCCGCTTCCCGGCTGGGATGAAGACGCGCTCGCCGCGTCCTTCACTGTCCACCGGCTTTTCGATGCTGCAGACAGGGCTGAGTTTCTGGACAAGGTGGGACCGGAAATTCAGGCCATCGTCACGCGTGGCGACCTGGGCGCACCGGCCGACATGATCGCCGCTTGTCCGGCACTTCAGATCGTCTGCGTCTACGGGGTGGGCTATGATGCGGTTGATATTTCCGGTTGCCGCCAACGGGGCATTCGCGTCACCAACACGCCCGATGTCCTGACCGAAGATTGCGCCGACCTCGCAATCGCCATGATGCTCGCCCAGTTTCGCGGCATCGTTTCAGCAGAGCATTTCGCGCGCGACGGATCCTGGCTCAAAGGCGGGTTTCCCCTGCAGCGCCGCGCCTCCGGACGTCGTGTGGGTATTCTTGGGCTTGGCCGCATCGGGCAAGCGGTCGCTCACCGGCTGGAAGGCTTCGGCATGAACATTGCCTATTCAGCCCGGGCGCCAAAGCCGGTGCCCTATGTCTTTCTGCGCGATGCGATCGCACTGGCCGAGTTTTCCGATGTGCTGTTCGTCACGCTCGCCGCATCGGCCGAGACGCGCCATATCGTCGATGCCCGCGTGATCGAGGCGCTGGGGCCAGAGGGTATGCTGATCAATATCTCCAGGGCCTCCAACATCGACGAGACTGCATTGCTGGACGCGTTGGAGACAGGCCGCCTCGGGTCGGCTGCGCTGGATGTCTTCGATGGCGAGCCGAACCTGAACCCGCGATTTCTGTCGCTGGACAATGTTCTTTTGCAGCCGCATCACGCTTCGGGCACTATCGAGACCCGCAAGGCAATGGGGCAACTCATGCGCGATAACCTGTCCGCACATTTCGCCGGGCGCCCGCTGCCCACCGCCGTCGTCTGAGATCGGGAGAAACCATGTCATTCTTCGAAATCATCGACCCGACATTCCGCTCCTTCATAATCGGCAACGCTCCGGTCAAACAGCTCGCCAGCGGCTTTGACTGGGCCGAAGGTCCGGTCTGGTTCGGTGATGCCAATTGCCTGCTGTTCTCGGATATTCCGAACAACCGCATCCTGCGCTGGACCCCGGGCGAAGGGCTGACCACCTATCGCGCGCCATCCAACTACGCCAACGGTCACACCCGCGACCGGGAAGGGCGCCTGATTTCATGCGAACACGGCACCCGCCGCGTGACACGGACCGAACTTGATGGCTCGATCACCGTCATCGCCGATAGCTATCGCGGCAAGCGGCTCAACTCTCCGAACGATGTCGTCGTCAAATCTGACGGCTCGATCTGGTTCACGGACCCGCACTACGGTGTTCGCACGAACTACGAAGGTTTTCACGCTGAAGAGGAACTGCCCCGTCAGGTCTATCGCGTCGATCTTTCGGGCGGCATCGAAGCGGTGGCTACGGATTTCAACTGTCCGAACGGCCTTGCCTTCTCACCCGATGAGAAACGCCTCTACATCGCCGATACGGGCCGTATGTTCACGAACGATCCGCAGCATATCCGGGTCTTCGACGTCGATGGTGGCCGGCTCAAAGGTGGCGATGTCTTCCACGTCATCAGCCCCGGCTGCGCCGATGGCATACGCACCGATACGGACGGCAACCTGTGGTCCTCGGCAGGTGATGGCGTGCATTGCATCGCGCCCGACGGCATGCTTCTGGGCAAGATACTGGTGCCAGAGCTTGTGTCGAACATCTGCTTCGGCGGCCGCGCCAAGCATCAGCTTTTCATTACGGCCACCACAGGCCTCTATTCGGTTATCCTTAACAGGACGGGGAACCAGAGGCCATAGTCAGGGCCACTTCGCCAGAGGCGGCAGACTCATCAGCACGGCATTGGCGTCGTGCCCCGTCTCCAGCCCGAACTTCGTGCCCCGGTCGTAGATCAGATTATACTCGGCATAAAGCCCGCGATAGATCAGCTGCGTCTCGCGGTCCGCTTCGGACCATTCCAGACCCATACGGCGTTCTACCAACGGCACATAGGCGGGCAGGAAGGCGCGCCCGGCATCCTGGGTAAAGGCAAAGTCCGCCTCCCAGTCGCCGGTGTTCAGATCGTCGAAGAAGATGCCCCCGACACCACGCGCGCGGTTGCGGTGGGCAATGAAGAAGTATTCGTCGGCCCAGGCCTTGAACCGGTCGTAGTATTCGGGCGAATGCGCGTCGCATGCCTTCCGCAGGGTGGCATGGAACTCCGCCGTATCCTCGGGATATTCGATACACGGGTTAAGGTCGGCCCCACCGCCGAACCACCAGCTCTGCGGTGTCCAGAACATACGCGTGTTCATGTGAACGGCTGGCGCGCGCGGGTTTCGCATGTGGGCCACAAGGCTGATACCGCTGGCCCAGAAACGCGGATCCTCCGCCATCCCCGGCACACCGCGGGCCGTCATCGCCTGCTGCGCCTTTGTGCCAAGGCTTCCATGCACCGCGCTGACGTTCACGCCGATCTTCTCGAAAACCCGCCCGCCGCGCATCACGCTCATCAGACCGCCACCGCCGTCTGGCCTGCTGGTCTCGGTGACTTCGAACCGCCCCGCGGACAGATCGACAGCCGGTCCCTCGGTCAGATCGTCCTCGAGCTTTTCGAAAGCTGCGACGATGCTGTCGCGCAGGCTTCTGAACCAGGTCGAGGCGCGGTCCTTGCGATCGTCAAAATCGTCAAACATTCCGGCCTCCTTCTTTGCTGATCTGTGCTAGCACCAGCAGCCCCGAGTGGCTAGGTTTGGTCAGTCTTTGGAACCTCTGTCATGTTGTCGCGCCCTCTCATCCCCTTGCTTTTGCTAATGGCCGCCTGCGGAACGCCGCAGGAACGCTGTATTAATGGCGTCACGCGAGAGCTGCGCGTCATCAACGACCTGATCCAGGAAACCGAACTGAACCTCGCCCGCGGCTACCGCTATGACGAGATCACGATCACCCGGACTTTCTGGGTTCCTTGCAATCCGCCGATCGTCGTCACCCAACCGAACGGATCGCAGCAACTGATCCAGCCCGGCGGCATGTGCATGGATGACGAAGATGAGGTCATCCGCCGCCGCGAGGCGATAGACCCGATTTCAGAGCAGAACAAGCTGAACGGGTTGAAAAAGCGTCAGATGGCTCTTGCCAAGGCGGCCGAGCCAGCAATTGCACAGTGCCGGCTTCTGAACCCTCAATAAGAAGCGCCAACTAGTGCGCGGGCGCGCAAACGACATCCAGAAGGCTGCGTCCACCATCGACCGTGATGATCTGCCCTGTGATGAAGCCCGAAGCTTCAGACGCCAGGAACTGCACCGTCTCGGCCATATCCGAGGCGGCCGCGATGCGACCCATTGGCGTTCCAGCCACGATTGTATCCTGAAACTCCGGCTTGTCACGCAGCGCATTCTGCAGACTGGCGCTCATCACCGACCCGAAGGCGACAGCGTTGACACGGATACCCTTTGGCGCCAGCGATACCGCAAGCGAGCGAGTCATCTGGTCAAGCGCCGCACTGGCAATGGAATAGCCCATAAGTTCCGGCTGGGTTCTGCTGGCCGCGATGGATGAGATGTTGACGATGGCGCCGGTCGCCCCCGTCTCTCCGATTTTCTCGGCGCGCGCGATCATGCGTTTGGCTGTCATCTGCGACAAACGCAGGCTGGTGATCAGGTTCTGCTGCACCAGCATCTCGACCTCGTCCTCGCCGATGCACAGCGGGTTCGACAGCGCGATCTGCCTGCTTGCATTCACCAGAATGTCCACGCGGTCAAAGGCGTCAATCGTCGCGGACAACAGGTTGGCGATCGTCAGTTTTTCACGCAGGTCGCCCGCGAACATCCGCACCGGACCTTCGGCACGGGCCTCATCGCCCACCTCGGCTTCCAGCCGGTCTTCGTCCATATCGGCGAACATCACGTTCGCGCCCTGCGACAGGAAGTGTCGCGAAATGGCCAGCCCGATGCCGTTGGCCGATCCGGTCACGATTGCGGTCTTGCCAGCGATGGAGAATGACATGTTCGGTTCCCGTTTTTAACTCTTCCGCGCCCGCAAGGGTCGCGCTGCACGTACCAGTCGAAAGGCACCATCGCCTCCGACCTCTTCGACATCCCGGAATGCCTCGGCCAGCACGGACCCATAGGGAAGGTGACGGTTGGCCACCATCCAAAGAACCCCGCCCTGATGCAGCATCGACGCAGCCGCAGCGATGAACCGCACACCAAGCCCCGGATCGGCGGCGCGTGCAACGTGGAAAGGCGGGTTCATCACGACCGTATCGACGGCACCCTCGGGCCGAAAACTCAGCGCGTCGGCCCAGTGGAAATGCGCTCGCGGATCGGAAATGTTGATCCGCGCACAATCCAGCGCCGCAGCCTCGGCCTCGACCAGATCGAGGCGCTTCACACCGTCCCGTGCAAGAATGGCGCGGGATAGATAGCCCCACCCCGCCCCCAGATCGACCACACGCGCCGACAACTTGGCGGGCAATACCTGAGCCAGCAAAATGGATCCGCGATCCGGCCCATCCGCCGAAAACATACCCGGCATCGTGGTGAACCCGTCAACCTCGACAGGATGCGCGGCCCAGCCCTCGAATCCCGGCCCTGCCGGAAAGGCGAAAATCCTGCCATGTGCCTTGGCAAGCGGTAGCGAGATTTCCTTTCGCGCGCGGATATCGCGCGCCATGCTGTCAATGCCATCGGTCTTCTGGCCATCGACGATAACCAGGCCACCCGGCACGACATGCGCAGCCGCCTCGGCCACCAGCGCCCGCCCCTCACCACGCGACCGCGGCAGGCAGATCAGCGCGGCGGTCGCTTGGCCTTGGGACTGCACCGCCAAGCGATACCCCATCGCGGCAAAGGCATCATGGTCCGGACGAAACCCTTGAACGACAGTCACGCGATCTTTTGGAAGCGCCGAAAGATCGTCGCCCTCATGCGGACGAAACACGGTGATCTGACCGGTTGGGGGCAGGACAATGGCACCACTGTCCAGCGCAAGGCTCAGTCGGGCAGATCGCATGGGCGGCCGCGAACGGCCCTATTCCTTTTCCATGGTGCATTGAAGCGGGTGCTGGTGGCGGCGCGCGAAATCCATCACCTGCGCAACCTTCGTCTCGGCGACCTCGAAAGAGAATACGCCGACCACCGCCAACCCCTTCTTGTGCACCGTCAACATGATCTCGAAAGCCTGCGCATGGGTCAGTCCGAAAAACCGCTCCAGCACGTGCACGACGAATTCCATCGGGGTATAGTCGTCGTTAAGCAGCAACACCTTGTACAAGGGGGGCCGTTCCGTGCGTGTGCGCGTCTTGGTAACGACGGAAGTGTCTCCGTCATTGCCATCCGTCTTCCCGGACATCAGGAAAGGCGTGCGCATCAGGGTCATGGCTCCGGCGTTGCAGATCAGATTCGGGTCGGAATTTGCGAAAGCACTATATAGCGCAAAGCCCGCCCGCGAAAAGGGGCTGAGGGGGCATTGGTTCAGGCAAAAGATACGCCCATGAAATTGACAGCCATAGGTTTTGATGCCGACGACACGCTTTGGCACCACGAGACCTACTACCGCCAGACGCAGGACCATTTCACGTCTCTTCTGGCCGATGTAGCAGGACCGGAGCATCTTCATGACCGCCTGCTTGCCGCCGAAAAGCGCAACCTTGGTCACTACGGTTTCGGCATCAAAGGCTTTACCCTGTCTATGATCGAGACGGCCATCGAGGTGACTGATGGCCGGGTTGACGCTGCAACAATCGCGCAGATCATCGCGGCGGGGCGGGAAATGCTGGCACACCCCATCGACCTGCTGCCCCATGCGCGCGAGGCAGTCGAGGGGGCCGCCGGACATCACCGTGTCCTGCTCATCACCAAGGGAGAGCTGCTCGACCAGGAACGAAAGCTGGCCCAGTCCGGCCTGGGCGATCTGTTCCACGCGGTCGAGATCGTGTCGGACAAGACCGAGGCGACTTATGCAGAAGCCTTTGCACGCCATGGCACAGGTGCCCCGGAAGCTTTGATGGTCGGCAATTCGCTGAAATCCGACATTCTGCCAATGCTGGCCGCAGGCGGCTGGGGCGCACATGTCCCCTCTCAAGTGAACTGGGTGCTTGATCACGCAGAACCGCCCGAGGGTGCGCGACGTTTTCGAACCCTGCCCGATCTGGGAGGTTTGCAACACCTTCTCGAAGAATTGTCCGATTAACGTACTGCATTTGGGGGGGAGCGCGCCTTTCACAGCTAGATTTTGATTGGGCGCCCAAAGATCGAAGAATTGCACAAAAGCCTTTGAACTCAAGGGGGTTTTCGGATGTGCAACTGTATGCTAGCTTTTGCGAAGCAGTTAAGCCCCACACAAAAAACCGGGGCACCCGAGGCAGGTTAGGACAAGTGACGTGACAACGCGTCTGCGGCAGTGTGCCTATTATTTGATGTTTGCTTTGGCTTTCGCCCTTGTGGCGGCAGCGCCTGGCATTGTTCGTGCCGCCCCTTACGCGGCGCTGGTCATGGATGCCCGGACCGGCGAAGTCCTGTACGAGACCAACGCTGACGCGCGGCTTCATCCCGCCTCGCTGACCAAGATGTTGACACTCTACATCACGTTCCAGGCGATCGAGCGCGGCGAAATCTCGCTCGACACCATGGTCAAGGTGTCCAAGAACGCCGCCTCGGAACCGCCATCCAAGCTGGGTCTCAAAGCCGGGCAGAAGATTCAGCTGCGCTACCTGATCCGCGCTGCCGCAGTAAAATCCGCCAACGACGCCGCGACCGCCATCGGCGAGGCGGTCGGCGGCAGCGAAGAGGCTTTTGCCGCGCGGATGAACCGCACAGCCAAGGCGCTCGGCATGAAGAACTCGACCTTCAAGAACGCCAATGGTCTGACCGCGCCGGGACACCTTTCCACCGCGCGCGACCTGACCGTGCTGGGCCGCCGTCTGTTCTACGATTTCCCACAATATTACAATATCTTCTCCCGCCGCTCTACCGATGCGGGGATGGCGACCGTCGCCAATACCAACCGCCGTTTCCTTGACAGCTATCGCGGCGCGGACGGGATCAAGACCGGTTATACCAACCCTGCCGGTTTCAACCTGACCGCCTCTGCCGAACGCGACGGCAAACGCCTGATCGCCACAGTCATGGGCGGCAAGTCGACCGCCCACCGCAACGCCAAGATGGCCGAACTGCTGGACCTGGGCTTTGGCGCGGCGCCGTCGAAGGCCGCGGTCACGTTGCCCACCGTCGATATGGCCGCCGTTGCCGAGGACGACGCGAACGAGGAAGGCGGATCGGCCAAGACCCTGCGTGTCGTCGGCGCGATCACAAAGTCGCCACGCCCCTTGGCCCGCCCGGCTGCCGCACCTTCGGATGAAATGTTGCTCGCCATGCAGGACAGCATCGCGGGGGCTCTTGCCGAAGCTACCGAAGTTCCTGCAGCGCAAGTTGCCGCTGCCCAGATCGAGGAACCGGCCCCACCCTCGCCCGACACAAATGAGGCGGTGGCTCTTGCGGTGCTGGCTGAACCTGCGGCCGCAGAAGAACCTGTCGCAGAAGGCGAGGATACATCGCTCGCTGGACCCGAGGTCGAACTGGCCGCTCTGGAGCCCGAGGCAGAGGAAGGTCCAAGCGCCGAGGAATTGGCCACCGCAGCACAGCCTACCGGCATAGTAACGCTCGCCGCATCGACCGCGCCACGCGCACGCCCCGACCCCGAGCAGATGTTCGCAGATGCTGCGCCCGCCGCTCTCGTTCCGACCGCACCCGAGGTCGTCACGCGCATTTCCACCTCGGGCGGACGGCAATGGGGCATCAATGTCGGCCGCTTCCCCTCTCGCGCCCGCGCCGAAAGCCAGCTCCTGAAGACCGGCTTGGCAGAAACCGCCACGCTGAACGACGGCCTGCGCAAGGTGGTCGAGCGTAGCGGCGGCTATGACGCGACCTTTGTCGGGCTGACCCAGGACCAGGCCGACCTCGCCTGTCGTCGCCTGCAGGCGCGTGAGGTTCAATGCTTCACGATGGGTCCGTGACGCCGATGACCGCCTATGTGCTTCCCGCCCCCTCGCAGGCCAGCGTCGCCGTTGCCGGCGACTCCGCTCGTTTCGCGGTGCGCCGGATCTTTTGCGTCGGGCGCAACTACGCCGAACACGCACGCGAGATGGGCCATGACCCGGAACGCGACCCACCCTTCTTCTTCACCAAACCCGCCGACGCGGTGCAGGACAGTGGCCTGCGCATTCCCTATCCTTCGATGACCGAGGATCTGCACTACGAGGCAGAACTGGTCGTGGCTATCGGAACGGGCGGTATCGACATCGCCGAGGACGCCGCACTTGGTCACGTCTGGGGATATGCGGCAGGCAATGACCTGACCCGGCGCGATCTGCAGGCAAAGGCCAAGGAACTGCGCCGTCCGTGGGACATGGCAAAGGGCTTTGACCGCTCGGCCATCGTTGGCCCGCTGCGCCCCGCGCGTAAGGGCCACGTCCTGTCCGGCGCAATCCGCTGCACGATGGATGGTGAGATCAGGCAAGACGCAGACCTGACCGACATGATCTGGTCCGTGCCGGAAATCCTCGCCCACCTTTCGCGCTATGTGGCGCTGATGCCCGGCGATCTGGTCTTTACCGGCACACCCGCCGGTGTCGGCGCAATCGGGCGCGGGCAGGTTTGCCGGGTTGAGATTGCCGGGCTGGAACCTGCCGCAGTGACGCTCGACTGACTTCAGGGCTTGGGGCGATCATCCCAATCCTTGGTCAGTATCCGGTTCGCATCGCCCTCGGGGTCGTCATACTGGCGCGTGCGCAGCATCCAGACGAAACCCGCCAGCCCTATCGCGCCCAGAAACAGAGACACCGGAATAAGGATTCCCAGAATCGTCACCGCAGCCTCAGCGCGTTCAGCGAAACGGTGATCGAGGACACCGACATCGCGACCGCGGCTATAAGCGGTGTCACCACCCCCATCAAAGCCAGAGGCACTGCCACCACGTTATAGGCCAGAGAAATCGCGAAATTCTCAAGGATGCGCCGCCGTGTCTGCTGCGCGATCCGCGCCGCATCGCCAATCGACGCCATATCCTGCCCGATCAGAACGATATCAGACGCCGCACGCGCCGCATCCAGCGCCGAGGCGGGCGAGATCGAGACATGCGCCGCCGCCAGCGCCGCAGTATCGTTCAGACCGTCGCCCACCATCAGCACCCGGTGGCCTTCGGCGGTCAGCTTTGCAACCCTCTCCGCCTTTTCGCCCGGCAGCGCGGAAGCGCCCCAATTCTCGATACCCAGCCGCTGCGCGAGCGCCGCAACAGAGGTCTCTTTGTCACCCGACACAAGCCAGATCACCTTGCCCTGACGCCGCAATTCGGCAAGCGCCTGTTCTGCGCCGGGCCTTGGCCGGTCGGCAAAAGGAAAGGCATGGGTCACGCCATCGCCAAGCGACAGATAGGTTGCCGTCGTCGGAAGAGCGTCTACCCCCACCCACTCGGCGCGGCCAAGCCGCACCACTCTGCCCTGCCAGCGTCCTTCGACGCCATAACCCGGAACCTCGCGAAGATCCTCGACCGCAGCAGCATGAACCTTGCCGTCCAGCGCCGCGGCAATCCCCCGGGCCAGCGGATGGGACGAAGCGCCGACCAGCGCCGCCGTCACAGACAGAACCTGCGGCGGCTGCGCGGCAATAGCTATCGGCTCTGGCACGCCTAACGTCAGCGTTCCGGTCTTGTCGAACACGACGGTGTCGACCTCGGCCAGCCTTTCCAGCGCGGTTCCGTCCTTGATCAGCAAACCCTTGCGGAACAACTTGCCGCTCGCCGCAGTCAAAACCGCTGGCACAGCAAGCCCCAGCGCACAGGGGCAGGTAATGATCAACACCGCAGCGGCAATGTTGAAGGCAAGCCTTATGTCGCCGCCGCTATACCACCACCAGCCGCAAAACGCTGCGAATGCCAGCAGGTGCACCCCCGGCGCATAGGCCCGCGCAGCACGATCAGCCAGCGATATGTAGCGCATCCGCCCCTGCTCGGCCACGGAGACCAGATCGGCCATGCGGTGCAGGCTGCTGTCGCGCCCGGCGGCAGTGACGCGCAGCGTCAAGGGGCCGGTCAGGTTGGTTTCACCCGCGCTGACAGCCTGACCGGGTCCAGCAAAGACCGGAAGGCTTTCGCCATTCAGCAGCGAGCGGTCGATTTCGCTTTCGCCATTGGTGACGACGCCGTCCACGGGCATGCGCCCGCCCGGCCTGACGCGCACCAGATCACCCGCCGAAACCTCGGACAAAGGCACGACCACCTCGACACCATCCCGCAGCAGGGATACGCGCGGCACCTCAAGCGCGGCCAGTTCACCCGCAGCAGATCGGGCGACCGCACGCGTGCGATGATCCAGATACCGTCCCACCAGCAGCAGGAAGGTCAGCGACACCGCAGCATCGAAATAGGCGCGCGGCCCGCTGAGTATCGTCTCTGACAGCGAGATTCCCGCAGCCATCAGAATGGCCAGCGAGATCGGCACATCCATATTCAGCCGCCCTACGCGCAAGGCGGCCCAGGCGCTGCGGAAGAAGGGCTGCGCCGAGAAGATGACGGTCGGCAAGGCGATAGCGGCTGAAATCCAGTGGAACATGTCCCGCGTCGCAGCATCCGCCCCCGACCAGACGGCCACAGACAGCAGCATCACGTTCATCGAGGCAAAGCCCGCGACGCCCATGCGCATCAAAAGGTCTCGCCCCTTGCGGTCGGTCTCGGTCACGGACAACAGCCCCGCGTCCAGCGCATGCGCTTCATATCCCAGCCGCGCCAGCGCAGCCTCAAGCGCCTCTGGTGTGACTGACGGATCGGCATTCACGCTGACGCGACGCTGCGTAAGGTTCACCCTGGCGCTGCGCACCCCCGGCACCTGCGCCAGCCCGCCCTCGATCACCGAAATGCAGGCGGCGCAGTGCACCGCAGGCACAGATAGCATGACGCCCGAAGCGCGATCCGCCGTAGCTATCGCGGCCGGAGCCGCCACGCAGGCAGGACAGGCAGACAAAGGTGCATCCAGACGGGGCAGAGCGGTCATCCCACTAGCCTTTCACATAAAGGTCAAGGCGCTGCCGGAAAAGCGTGCCATCCGGCGCCTTTGCCTCGACCTTCAGCATCCATTTGCCCGGACCAAGTTCCAGCGGCGTGGTGAACCGACCGCCGCTTTGCGTGAATTCCGGCCAGACGTCATCCTTGGCCTCGGTGGGCCGACCAACCAGAACCTTCAACTCGGCAACCGGCGCGGTCAGACCCTGCGCATCGGTAAAGTCCAGCTCAAGCATGCCTGCTTTGCGGTTGTATTCCGAGGCCAGCGTCCACCCCAGCGCCTTTTGCGCCGCCCGCTCGGCATCCCAGGTCTGGCTGGCGACATAAGAGTTTTCCACCTCCAGCCCCGGAAAGGTCGAGACCGCCTGCCAGGCGAGCGTGAAGTTGACCGCGATAATGACGCCAAAGAAGGCAAGCACGATGGCCAGAACCTTGCGCCCCGTTATCTCGCCCATCTCAGCCCCCTGCCTGCGAACCACGGCCGTTGAATATCGTGTCAAGATAAACACGGTCGTTCGACGCTGTATCCACGACCCAAAGTCGCAGGTCGGTGCGTTTTTCCAGGCTGGCGTCGGTTCCCGCAGGTGCCGTCACATAGATGCGCTGGTTCAGCGTCTGGTTCGCCGGAACCGTCACGACCGTATCCGGCCGACCTTCGACTGCAATGTTCAGCCGTGCGCCGGATGTCAGGGAAATCAGGAACTGCTGGTCGGTTCCCTGCTTGTTGCGCAGCCGCAGGTCATAGGTGTTCCTGATCGTTCCGTCGGAAAGCGTCACGAAAAGCGGATTGCGCACCGGCGTCACGTTGACGTCGATGGGCGATCGCATGAAAAGCGCGACGATCAGCGCCACGCCGATACCGGACCACAGGACCGTATAAAGTATCGTGCGCGGCCGGAAAACATGCCGCCAGACCGACTTGGGCGGTATGCCCGCCCGCTCTGCCGTCTCATCGGTCAGCGCGAGGTAGCCGATCAGGTTCGGCGCTTTGCCGATTTTCTGCATGGTGTCGTTGCAGGCGTCGATGCACAGCGCGCAGGTGATGCAGGCCATCTGCTGGCCGTCGCGGATGTCGATGCCCATGGGGCAGACGTTCACGCAGGCCATGCAGTCGATGCAGTCGCCCTGCCCCTCGTCAACCGCCTCGCCGTGGCGCAGCTTGCCGCGTGGTTCGCCCCGCCATTCCCGATAGGCGACGGTGATCGATTCCTCGTCCAGCATCGCCGCCTGGATTCGTGGCCAGGGGCAGGCGTAGATGCAGATCTGTTCGCGCATGAATCCGCCGAAGACGAACGTCGTCATCGTCAGGATCAGCATCGTGATATAGGCGACAGAAGGCGCCTGGAATGTCACAAGCTGCCGCAGCAGGGTCGGCGCATCGGTGAAGTAGAAAACCCAGGCCCCGCCGGTCGCCAGCCCTATCAGGAACCACACTGTCCACTTGACGGCCCGCTTGCGGACCTTTTCCCCATCCCAGCGCTGCCGGTGCAGGCGTATGCGCGCATTGCGGTCGCCTTCGATCCATCGCTCGACCAGAATGAACAGGTCGGTCCAGACCGTCTGCGGACAGGCATAACCGCACCACACCCGACCCAGCGCCGAGGTGAAAAGGAATAGGCCCAGGCCAGCCATGATCAGCAGGCCAGCGACGAAATAAAACTCGTGCGGCCATATCTCGATCATGAAGAAAAAGAACCGCCGGTCGGCAAGATCCACCAGCACCGCCTGGTCGGGCAGGTTCGGCCCCCTGTCCCAGCGCAGCCATGGGGTGATGTAGTAGATGCCGAGCGTGATGCCCATGATCCACCACTTCAGCGTCCGGAAACTGCCCTTGACGCGGCGCGGGAAGATCGGCTCACGCCCGACGTATAATGCGGGCGGGGTTGTGTCTTGGCTTGTCACAGCCCGCTCCCAGGCGCCCGCTTGCCTGCGACAAGAGTCAGGCCGGCTATGTTAGCCCCGCTTTTCACTCGCCGCCCCCAAGGCCATGGACGTAGACGGCCACAGATCGCATGTCGGCCTCCGACAGGCGCGTATTCCAGTTCGGCATGACGCCGAAACGGGCATTGGCCACGCTGTAGGTGATCGAATTCTTGTCACCGCCATACAGCCAGATGGCATCGGTCAGGTTGGGTGCACCGAACTCGCGGTTGCCCTTGCCGTTATCGCCATGGCAGGACGCGCAGTTTTCGGCGAATACCTGCTTTCCTTCGGGCACCAGCGCGGGATTCTCCGCCGCGTTGGTCAGCGACATCACGAACTGCACCACCGCGTCAATCTGCGCCGGTTCCAGCATCTTGTCCTTGCCGAAGGCCGGCATCTCGGAATAGCGCGCCTCTGGGTCCGACGTGTTGCGGATACCGTGGATCACGGTCATCAGGATATCGTTGATGCTGCCGCCCCAAAGCCAGTCGTCGTCCAGCAGGTTGGGAAAACCGCCAGCCTGAACCCCGGCTGCGCCAGAGCCATGACACTGAGAGCAATTGGTGCGGAAAACCGAGGCACCCGCATTGGTCGCGAATTGCAGCAGTTCGGGATCAGAATTGATCGCGGTCAGGTCCGCCGCGACAAGGCGCTCTCGCATCGGCGCATTGGCCGCGTTGAAGGCGGCCATTTCCGCCGCGACATTGGCCCGCGTCGACCAGCCCAGAAGGCCGGGTGTCGCACCGTTCAAAAGCGGCCAGGCGGGATACAGGATCGTGTAGATCACCGCCCAGAAAATGGTGGCGTAGAAGGTCCACAGCCACCAACGCGGCATGGGGTTGTTAAGCTCCTCGATCCCGTCCCAGACGTGGCCTGTCGTGCCTACAGTTTCGCGGGCATCCTTCGTCGGTTTGGCGCTCATTGCTTGCTATCCTTCGAAAGGGTATCGGGGGCAGGCTTGTCCTCGTTGCGGAAGATCGACCGGGCGGCTTCGTCCTGTCCCTTGCGGCTGCCGGGCCGCCAGACCCAGAAGATGACGAAGAGAAAAATCAGGACCAGGGCAAGAAGCACCCAGCTGTCGGCAAATGCGCGCAGCCAGCTATATGTTTCCATTGCGCTTCTCCCTCCTAGCGGCTGACGACCGGGGTATAGGTCGAGAAATCCACCATCGTGCCAAGCACCTGCAGATAGGCGATCAGCGCATCCATTTCCGAGACACCGGGCGCACCGTCGAAATTGCGGATGTTCAGCTTGGCATAACGCTCTTCCAGCCCGCTGGTATCGGCATCCGGGTTGGCCTGGGCGCGGAAATCGGCCTGGGCGTTCTCGATCATCTCGTCGGTATAGGGCACACCGACGGTGCGGTTCGTCCGCAGCAGATCGCCGATATAGCGCCCGTCAAGCATGGTGGTGCTCAGGAAGCCATACTTGGGCATGACCGATTCAGGGACAACCGATTGCGGATCGGTCATGTGGTCCACATGCCAGGCGTCCGAGTACCGTCCTCCGACACGGGCTAGGTCCGGCCCGGTGCGCTTGGACCCCCACTGGAACGGGTGATCATATTTCGATTCCGCCGCCAGCGAGTAATTGCCATAGCGCTCAACCTCGTCGCGCATCGGGCGGATCATCTGGCTGTGGCAGACATAACATCCCTCGCGGATGTAGATGTCGCGACCGGCCAGTTCCAGCGGCGTATAGGGCCGCACCCCTTCGACATCCTCGATGGTGTTCTGCAGGTAGAACAGGGGCACGATCTGGACCAGCCCTCCGATCGCCACGACCAGAAAACTCAGCACCAGCAGCAGCGTTGCGTGGGTCTCGATTACCTTGTGCTTGTCAAGAAAAGCCATGTCGTTTCCCCCGTCACTCTGCCGGCACGCCGGAGGGCGATTCCGTTTTCGGTTCACCCGCCCGGGCCGTCATCCACAGGTTCCAGCACATGATGACGCCTCCGGCCAGGTAGAGCACTCCGCCAAGCGCGCGCACCACATACATCGGGAACATCGCGGCGACCGTGTCGGCAAAAGCGTTGACCAGGAAGCCGTTCGCATCGACCTCGCGCCACATCAGGCCCTGCATGATGCCCGCCACCCACATGGCCGAGGCGTAAAGGACGATCCCGATGGTCGCGAGCCAGAAGTGCCAGCTTACCGCCGACAGGCTATAAAGCCGCTCGCGATGCCAGAGCTTCGGCACAAGGAAGTACAGCGCGCCAAAGGTGATCATGCCGTTCCAGCCAAGCGCCCCGGAATGGACGTGCCCGATGGTCCAGTCTGTATAATGCGACAGCGAGTTGACGGCGCGGATCGACATCATCGGCCCCTCGAAGGTCGACATGCCGTAGAACCCGATTGCCACCACCATCATGCGCAGCACCGGGTCGGTGCGCAGCTTGTCCCAGGCGCCCGACAGCGTCATCAGGCCGTTGATCATCCCGCCCCAGGACGGCATCCACAGCATGATCGAGAACACCATGCCCAGCGTCGAGGCCCAGTCGGGCAGTGCGGTATAGTGCAGGTGGTGCGGACCGGCCCAGATATACAGAAAGATCAGCGCCCAGAAGTGGATGATCGACAGCTTATAGGAATAGACCGGCCGATCCGCCTGCTTGGGCACGAAGTAGTACATCATGCCCAGGAAACCCGCAGTCAGGAAGAAGCCAACCGCGTTGTGGCCATACCACCACTGGACCATCGCATCCTGAACGCCCGAAAAGAGCTGGACGGATTTGGACCCGAATATCGACACCGGGACCGAGAGGTTGTTGATCACATGCAGCATCGCGACGGTCACGATGAAGGCCAGGTAGAACCAGTTCGCGACGTAGATGTGCGGCTCTTTCCGCCTGATGATCGTCCCAAGAAACACGGCAAGGTAGGCAAGCCAGACAATCGTCAGCCAGATATCCACATACCATTCGGGTTCCGCGTATTCCTTGGATTGCGTCGCACCCAGCAGATAGCCCGTCGCCGCCAGGACGATGAACAGGTTATAGCCCCAGAACACGAACCAGGCCATGTTTCCGCCCCACAACCGGGCGGCGCATGTGCGCTGGACGACATAGAAGGAAGTGGCGATCAGAGCGTTGCCGCCAAAGGCGAAAATCACCGCGGATGTGTGCAGTGGCCGAAGTCGGCCAAAGTTTCCGAATGGTTCGGCCCAGGTGAAATTCAGCGCCGGGAAGGCCAGCTGGAAAGCGATGAAGGTGCCGACAAGAAACCCGACGACGCCCCAGAACCCCGTGGCCATGACGCCATAGCGCACAACCCCGTCCATGTATTCGGACTGGTCCGCCGGAGGCAGCTCCTCGTCGATCCGGCGCAGAACCCACAGGAACATGCCGCCCGCGATCAGCATGATCAGCATGGCATGGACCATGTAGGAAAGATCACGGGCATAGTTCGCAGCGACCGCCGCAAAAACGGTGATCAGACCCAGGGCGACAAGCTTCAGATAAGTCAACATGCGCCGGCTTTCCTTCTCAGTTGATGGCCAGCCCGGCACCCCTTCGCGCGCATCCGGGAGTCGAGTGGCCCCTGCCTCACCAAATCGTGAGGCGAAAGCGCAGCCCGGTCAATGCGGCAGAAAATCCACTTGCGTGCCAAAGAAGGATTTGCTGAATGGGGCGGCTTCCGATTTCCGGAGACTTGGAAAACAGGCAGGTGCCGTCGGATTTCCAGCACTCGACGGGCGTTTTGACAAAAATACACAATTGTTTTCAATAGGTAACACGTCAGGCAAACAGCCCCAGATACCGGTCAGCCTGTCCTTGGCCCGTGCCGCTCGACAAAGGCAATCATTCTCGGAAGGCAGTCCGACAGGGCGAAACGCGCCTCAACCGTCTTACGCGCCGCCTTCCGAAGCGCGACGAACCGACGCGGCTGGGCCAGCGCATCGGTCAAGGCGCGCGACCACGCGGGAACATCGAAGAAGTCGATGAGTCGGCCATTTACCCCGTCCTCGATCACTTCCCTGACCGGCGCCGTGTCAGACCCGATAACCAGCGCACCCGCCGCCATGGCCTCCAGCATCGACCAGCTAAGGACGAAGGGATAGGTCAGATAGGCATGCGCCGCACTGACTTGCATCAGCCGCACGAAGCTGTCGTGCGGCACCTTTCCCACGAAATGCACGCGGTTCAGATCCAGGCGACCGGCGACCTCATCAAGGAAAATCTGCTTCCAGCTTTCGCCCCCTTTCGGCAAAGGCCCATAGCTGACGCCATCCCCACCCACGATCACGACCTGCGCGGCAGGCCGGGCCTTCAGCACATCGGGCAGTGCGCGAAGGAAAGTGTGATAGCCGCGATACGGCTCCAGGTTCCGGTTGACGAAGGTGATGACCTCATCCCCCGCTGCCAGAACCTTGCCGGATGGCAGGGCGAAGGTCGCAGCCGGATCGGGGCGCACCATATCTGTATCCACCCCGTCGTGGATCACCTCGATCATCGGGCGCAGGGCGGGGGGAAAGGTCGACGCCTGCCACTCGGTCGGTGCGACCGCCGCATCGGCATGAAGCATCGCCTGCCCCAGATGCGCCGCCCGCCCCTGCGCGATCATCGTCAGGTCAAGCGAGGGCGTCTGGAACTCCGGGTCAAAGCCTGCGTCGCGACCCACGCCCCGATAGTAGAATTCGGCATAGATCAGGAGTTTCGCCTCTGGCCAGACTTCCTTGAGAAACAGCGTTTCACCCCAGCCGGAATGCCCAACGATCACATCCGGATAGTATCCCTGCTGGTCACGCAATTGGGCGGCAGCGCGGGCCGCCACCACGCCCCTGTCAGTCATCGTCGTATAGGTGCGCCCCACCCGCGTATCCTTCGGCTCGACCTTCGGCGGGTCGAAACGATAGCGCACGACGGGAATGGCCGAGGGCCGTTTGTTGCCGGCATCCGTCAACGCCAGGCATTCATGTCCGCGGGCGGCCAAAGCTGGCGCCAGACGCAGAAACTGGCCGGGGAAGTTCTGATGCACGAAAAGGATCTTCACGCCCGGCTCCGCTACCAACGGTAGCCGATCATGCCCCGGAGGATGCGGGTTCGGCCAGCCCGAAAGCAGCCGCCAGCAGCGCCCGCGTATATTCCTGCTGCGGGTGATCGAAGACCTGGGCCCCCTCGCCCGCCTCGACCACATCGCCGTCCTTCATCACCATGACCTTGTGCGCCAAAGCGCGCACCACGCGCAGGTCGTGACTGATGAAGACAAAGGCCAGCCCCCATTTGCGCTGCAACTCGCGCAAAAGTTCGACGATCTGGACCTGCACCGTCATATCCAGCGCAGAGGTTGGCTCGTCCAGCACGACCAGCTTCGGTCGCAGGATCATCGCCCGCGCGATGGCGATACGCTGGCGTTGCCCGCCCGAGAATTCATGCGGGTAGCGTCCCATCGCGGCGGGGTCCAGGCCGACCTCGGTCATGATATCCGCAACCATCTCGCGCTGATCGCGACCGCGTTCCACGCCGTGAACGCCAAGGCCCTCCGCGATGATCTCTTGCACCGTCATACGGGGCGACAGGCTGCCGAACGGATCCTGGAACACGATCTGCAAATCCCGGCGCAGATCGCGCATGGCGCGACCCTTCCGGCCCTGCAGATTCTGCCCAAGGAAGACGACCGGCCCTGTCGATTGCACCAACCGCAGGATGGCCAGCGCCAGCGTCGTCTTGCCGGAACCGCTTTCGCCGACGACGCCGAGCGTCTCTCCGGCACGAACCGAAACGCTGGCGTCGTTCACCGCCTTCACATGACCAACCACCTGACGCAGGAAGCCACGATGGATCGGGAACCAGACGCGCAAGTGTTCGGTACGCAAGACCTCGGGCGCATCCAGCGGCACCGGATCGGGCCGGCCCTTTGGCTCTGCCGCCAGCAGTTTCTGTGTGTAGGGATGCTTTGGCGCAGCGAATATCTCGGCCGCCGGCCCCTGCTCCACGATCTGCCCGCCCTGCATCACGCAGACCCGGTCCGCGATACGCCGCACCACGCCGAGGTCATGGGTGATGAACAGAAGGCTCAAGCCTTCACGTTCCTTCAGTTCGGCCAGCAGCGACAAAATCTGCGCCTGAATGGTCACGTCCAGTGCCGTCGTCGGCTCATCCGCAATCAGCAGGTCCGGTCCATTGGCCAACGCCATGGCGATCATCACCCGCTGCCGCTGGCCGCCCGATAGCTGATGCGGATAGGCGCCAAGACGACTCTCGGCCTCACGGATGCCGACCTTATGCAGCAACTCCAGTATCCGCGCCCGCGCAGCGGCCCCGGTCAACCCCTGGTGCAGTTCCAGGCTCTCGCCGATCTGCCGCTCGATCGTGTGCAGCGGGTTCAGGCTCGTCATCGGCTCCTGGAAGATCAGGCTGATGTCGTTGCCACGCACAGCGTGCAGCTTGGCGGCATTCGCGCCCACCATTTCCTCACCGTTATAGCGCACCGATCCTGAGACCTGCGCACTGTCGGGCAAAAGCGAGACGGTGGACAGCGCCGTCACCGACTTGCCCGACCCGCTTTCGCCCACCAGCGCAACCGTCTCGCCCCGGTTGACGGCAAAGCTCACGCCCTTCACCGCCTCGACCAGCTTGCCGTCCTGAGCGAACCGCACGACCAGATCGCGCACCTCCAGCACAGCGGTCATCGGAAGGTCTTTCGCGGATCGAAGGCGTCGCGCACGCCCTCGAAGATGAACACCATCAGGCTCAGCATCACCGCGAAAACGGTGAAGGCCGTAAAGCCCAGCCAGGGCGCCTGCAGGTTCTGCTTTGCCTGTAGTGTCAGTTCTCCCAGCGAGGGCGAGGATGAGGGCAGCCCGAACCCCAGAAAGTCCAGAACCGCCAGCGAACCGATGGTGCCGGTGATGATGAAAGGCAGCATGGTCAGCGTCGCCACCATGGCATTTGGCAACACATGGCGGAACATGATGACCCTGTCAGGAACGCCCAGAGCGCGTGCCGCGCGGACATATTCAAAATTCCGCGCCCTAAGGAATTCGGCCCTGACCACCCCGACCAAGGCCGTCCAGCCGAACAGCACCATCAGCGCAACCAGCAGCCAGAAGTTCATCCGCCAGATCGCCGCAACGATGATGATGACGTAAAGGCTGGGGGTGGACCCCCACAACTCGATGATCCGCTGAAAGGCAAGGTCGGTCAGCCCGCCGAAATAGCCCTGCACCGCCCCAGCTGTGATACCAAGCACCGAGGTGAGGACGGTCACGATCAGCGCGAAGGACACCGCCAGCCGAAAGCCATAGATGACCCGCGCCAGCACGTCGCGCGCCGTATCGTCCGTTCCCAGCCAATGCGCGGCATCGGGTGCCGAGGGCGCAGCGCCCTGAATATCGTTCACCGTGTCAAAGCTGTAGGGGATCGGCGGCCAGATCATCCAGCCGCGCTGCACGGGTTCGCCCGCCGCCGTTCCGCTGGCGCGCACCTCGGCCATCACGCCTTCGGGATCGTCCCAGCAGGCCTCCGCCCCGCCGGCCACGATCAGGCACTGAACCTCGGGGTCGCGATAGACCGCCTCGGTCTGGAAATCGCCGCCAAAGGCCGTCTCGGGATAGAAGCGGAAAATGGGCGTGTAGTAGCCACCCTGAAACTGCACCAGCAGCGGCTTGTCGTTCGCCAGAAGCTCGGCGAACAGCGACACGATGAACAGGACCAAAAACACCAGCAGCGCCCAATAGGCGCGCCGGTTGGCTCGAAAATTGCGCCACCGGCGCTGGTTAAGGGGCGAGAGCCGCATCATCCGCGTCGCTCGAAGTCAATACGGGGGTCGATCCAGACATACATCAGGTCCGACAACAGCCCCATCAGCAGGCCCATGAGGCCAAAGAAGAACAGCGTGCCGAAGATCACCGGATAGTCGCGTGACACAGCCGCCTCGAACCCCAGCCGACCAAGACCGTCCAGCGAAAAGATCGTCTCGATGATCAGCGACCCGCCGAAGAAGATGCTGACAAAGACGCTGGGAAAGCCCGCGATGACGATCAGCATCGCGTTGCGAAAGACGTGGCCATACAGCACCCGGCCCTCGGACAGGCCCTTGGCGCGGGCGGTCATCACGTATTGCTTGCGTATCTCTTCCAGAAAGCTGTTCTTGGTCAGCAAGGTCAGCGTCGCAAAGGCCGCGATGGTCGAGGCGATGACCGGCAAGGTGATGTGCCAGAAATAGTCGGCAATCCGGGCGGGCCACGACAGCTGATCCCAGTTGTCCGAAGTCAGCCCGCGCAGCGGGAACCATTGCCAGTAGGACCCGCCCGCGAACAGCACCAGAAGCAGGATGGCGAACAGGAAGCCGGGAATCGCATAGCCCACTATGATCGCGCCGCTGGTCCAGTTGTCGAATGGCGTGCCGTCCCGCACCGCCTTGCGGATGCCCAGCGGAATCGAGACCAGATAGGCGATCAGCGTCGACCACAGCCCCAGCGAGATCGACACCGGCATCTTTTCCAGCACCAGATCGACGACCGAGATCGACCGGAAATAGCTCTGTCCGAAGTCAAACCGCATGTAGTTCCACATCATGTCGAGGAACCGCTGCAGCGGCGGCTTGTCGAAACCGAACTGCTTTTCCAGATCGGCGATGAACTCGGGCGGCAAGCCGCGCGATCCGATATAGCGCTCGTCTCCGCCGCCCGTCGCTTCGGGCATACCTGCGTCACCGCCGCCGGAGATATTCTGGAACGCGTCGCCGCCGCCTTCCAGCCGCGCCAGCACCTGCTCAATGGGGCCGCCCGGCACGAACTGCGTCAGGGTGAAGTTGATCACCATGATCCCGACCAGCGTCGGGATGATCAGGATCAGGCGCCGAAGAACATAGGCAAGCATGTCAGCGCAATGCGCCTTCCGATTTCAGCCGCGAAAGCCTGTCCTGATCGACCCACCACAAACCGTCACCGCGCGAATAGGGCGGCTGTTGCGGCGGTTGGCCGAACACATCCCAGTAGGCGACCAGATACTTGCCGCTGTACCAGTTCGGGACCCAGATTTTCTTGGACCGCAGAACGCGGTCCAGCGCCTTGACCCGCGCATCAAGCTGTTCCCGACTCTTCGCCTCGATCACCCGCTCCACCAGCGCATCCACCACCGGGTCCTTCAGACCCGTAAGGTTGGCCGAATCCTTCGTATCGGCCGCCTCGCTTGTAAAAAGCTGGCGCAGCTCCAGCGATGGGCTGAACGACATGACAAAGCGCGTCGGGATGATGTCGTATTCGAAATCCTTCTGGCGCTGCTGCATCTGCGCCGAGTCGACCAGCGAGAACCGGGCGTCGATCCCCAGCCGTTTCAGGTTGGCGACATAAGGGTCAAGCACGCGCGCCATGGACTGTGCATCGTCGATGAAGTCGATCGACAGCACCTCGCCCTTGGCATTGCGCCGCAATCCGTCAGGCCCGACCGGCCAGCCCGCCTCATCCAGCAACGCGGATGCCTTGCGCATGTTGCCACGGTCCAGTTGGCTCTTGCCGCTTACCGGCGGTTCATAGGGCGGTTCGGTAAAGATTTCGGGCGGCAGCTGGTCGCGGAATTCTTCCAGTACCGCCAGTTCCTCGCCCTCCGGCACACCTTCCGCCTGCATTTTCGAATTTTCAAAGAAGCTGTCGGTGCGCTGGTAAAGGCCATAGAACAGCGTCTCGTTCGTCCATTCGAAGTTGAACATCAACCCGATGGCTTCGCGAACGCGCGGATCCTGGAACTTCTCGCGCCGCAGGTTGAACCAGAACCCCTGCGCCCCCGACGGCGTATTGTCGTCCAGTTCCGCCTTCTTGACCCAACCCTTGTCCAGCGCGGGGAAATTATACCCCGTCGCCCAGATCAGCGAAGAAAACTCCTGCTGGAACAGATAGTTGCCGACCTTGAACGCCTCGAAAGCCGCTGTGGTGTCGGCAAAGTATTCGTAGACATAGCAGTCGAAATTCGACATTCCGACGCTGACCGGCAGGTCCTTGCCCCAGTAGTCCGGGTTGCGGCAGTATTCGATCGACCGGCCCGGATCGACGCGCTTGACCAGATAGGCGCCAGAACCGACCGGAGGCGTCAGGCCTGACTGCGAGAAATCCACCGTATCGTAATAATGCTTGGGCAGGATCGCCAGGCCGCCCGCAAGGTCAGGCAGGTCTCGTGTCGCCGCCCCTTCCCGAAACGTAAACTTCACCCGGTGCGTATCCAGCGCCTCGACCTTTTCGATATCCTTGAGCGTGATCTTGTAGGTCGGCGTCCCCTTGTCGCGCAGCACGTTGACAGTGAACACCACGTCCTCGGCGGTGATCGGCTCTCCATCCGAAAACTTCGCCTCGGGCCGCATGTTGAAGATCACCCAGCTTCGATCCTCCGGGTATTCCAGACTTTCCGCGATCAGCCCGTAAGAGCTTTCCGGCTCATCGGGCGACCCGGTCAGCAAGCTGTCGTATAACAACCCCAGCCCCTGCGCCGGTTCGCCCTTCAGGATGAAGGCATTCAGGCTGTCGAAGGTCTGGCTGGCCCCGGTGCCGCGAAACGACATGGTGCCGCCCTGCGGCGCATCCGGGTTCACAAAGTCGAAATTCTTGAAGTCGGCCGGATATTTCAGATCGCCGAAGGTCGAGATGCCGTGCGACTTGATGATCGTCTGGCCCCGCGCCGGACCGATTGCAGCAAGCATTGCGATGACCAGACCGAAGGCCAGACCCATGTGCAGCGAACGGCCCCGGATCACGGCGGCTCCGGCGGCGGCGCTGCGTCGGTCAGTCATGCGGTATTCCCCAAGTCACCGGACCATCTCTCGCGGCCCCTTTGGGCGACTATTTTACCGGAACGGTCCCTTTGTCGATGGGCGATGTCGTTTTGGGCCGAAAGGTCGCGCGCTTGTGTCCGTTCGTCAGGCGAAAAAGACAAAGGCCGCCCCACAGGACGGCCTTCAATTCATCGAAATGCCCGGCGTTACTGCTTTTGCGTCTCAAGCCAGGCGATCAGATTGGCGCGGTCCTGCACTTTGGGCAAGCCTGCAAAACTCATCTTCGTGCCCGGAATTGCGGCTTTTGGGTTGGTCAGGAATTCGTTCAACGCTTCGGGAGTCCAGGCCTGGCCTTTGTGCGAGGCCATCGCATCGGAATAGGCGAATCCCGGCACCGCAGCATGCTCACGCCCCACGACGCCATCCAGATGCGGGCCGGTTCCGTTGGTGCCGTCGACCTTGTGGCAGGCCTTGCACTTGGCGAAAACCTTTTCGCCAGCCACAGGATCGGCCGAGGCCATCACCTCTTCAAAGCTTGGGCCGGCCTCTGCTTCGCCAGCACCGGCAGCAGCGCCGGTATCTATCGTATAGGCTTGCGTCTCTCCGCTATGTTCTCCGCCGCCCTCGGCGGAGAAGAGCAGGCCACCGGCAAAACCGATCAGCAGAAAGACCAGTAGCGACCCGCAGAGCGCGCCGATGGCTTTGGTGAATGTCATTGTATCGAGCATCTGCCTGCCGTCCCTCGTCTGTATTCCGGCGGTATCTATCCGCTTCCCCACCTCGGTTTCAAGGTGTAGTAGCGCGACCAATCGCCCCTTGCGGGTCAGTCGTGACGGAAATGCCCGAACGGGCGGCAGCGGAGACCTGCTATGACCAAATCCAACACCGGTCGTATCGCCTTTCAGGGCGAACCCGGCGCCTATTCGCATGAAGCCTGCCGCCAGGCGCGTCCGGGGATGGAGGTTTTGCCCTGCCGCACTTTCGAGGACTGCATCGAGGCGGTCCGAAAGGGCGAAGCCGACCTTGCCATGCTGCCGGTGGAAAACTCGACCTACGGTCGCGTCGCCGACATCCATTCGCTGCTGCCGGGATCGGGCCTGAACATTATCGACGAGGCTTTCGTGCGGGTGCATATCAGCCTGCTTGCCCTGCCAGGAACACCGCTGTCGCAGGTGAAATCTGCGATGAGCCACACGGTGCTGCTTGGTCAGTGCCGCGAATTCCTGCGCAAGCATGGACTTAAGGCGATGACGGGTGCCGACACCGCAGGCTCTGCCAAGATCGTGGCCGAGCAGGGCGACCCATCAGTTGGCGCACTGGCCTCGGAACTCGCGGGCGAGATCTACGGGCTGGAGGTTCTGGCGCGGCAGATCGAGGATCAGTCGAACAACACCACCCGCTTTCTGGTCATGTCGCCCACGCCCGACCATTCGCGGCGCGCCAAATCCATGATGACGACCTTCACCTTCCGCGTCCGCAACATCCCGGCGGCGCTTTACAAGGCGCTTGGCGGGTTTGCGACGAACGGCATCAACATGACCAAGCTGGAAAGCTACATGGTCGGCGGCTCCTTCACCGCGACCGAGTTCTACGCCGATATCGAGGGCCATCCCGAGGATGCGCCGGTGGCCCGCGCGCTGGAAGAGCTGCGCTATTTCACCAGCACGTCCAGCATCATCGGCGTCTATCCCGCCGATGCACGCCGCGGCTAGGGTCTGCCGCGCGGCTGACGATGCTCGATATCCGCGGCAAGCTGGGCCAGCCTTGCGCGGAATCGCCGCTCGGTTCGCGCCCGGGCGAGCCGGATCGACTGAACGAAAAGCCGTGCGCCGATCGTCAGCGGTTTGACCTCAAGCTGCACCTCGATCCGCGTGCGGCGCGGCGACATCTCGATCAGGTCACAGATCATCCTGCCATCCAGATTCGCGCCATTGCCCGAAACGACCAACCGGCCGGGCGGATCCAGCTCCTGCAACCGCAATGAAGCGCGCCGGGGCTTGCCGCGAAAGACAAAGCCCACGTTCCAGGCCATGCCACGACCCGGCCGCGTCAGGGCATCGGTGCGCTGCACCTCGGCACCCCGACGCAGCGCGGCACGCTCCCAACCATCGAAATCGCTGAGCGCGGCGAAGACCGCCGCTATCGGCGCCTCGATATCCTCTCTGCCCGCGAACTTCATCCTGGCCCCCGGCGTCAGTCGAGTTGATCGGAAAGCCAGGCCGAAATCAGGAAATGCGCGATCGCTCCCTTCCGCGGCGCGCGAATCTGCGGATGTTCACCCGCCATGACCTGCATCATCTCTTCGCGCGTCAGCCACAGAGCATGCTCGATCTCTGTCGGGTCGATGTCGATCTCTTCGCTCAGCGCCTCACCCTCGCAGCCGAACATCAGCGATGCCGGAAAGGGCCAGGGCTGGCTTGCCAGATACCGCACGGCGCCGACCCGCACCGAGGTTTCCTCGAACACCTCGCGCCGCACGGCGGCCTCCAGCGTTTCGCCCGGTTCGATAAAACCGGCAAGCAGCGAATACATGCCCTCCGGCCAGCCGGGCGAACGTCCGAACAGCGCGGAATTGCCGCGCCGGATCAGCATGATCACCACCGGATCGGTGCGCGGGAAATGATGCCCGCCGCAGGTCGGGCAGGTGCGCTGCCAGCCCGCCATGACCACCTCGGACGGCGCGCCACAGGACGCGCAGAAGCGGTGCGTGCTGTGCCACTGCGTTACCGCCTTGGCGGTGGCGGCAAGCTCCGCCTCGCGGCGGCCAAGCGCCGCCATGATCCCCCGCAACTCGACGAATCCCTGCTCGGCGGGCAATTCGGGATGATGCTGCACGCTGGGGTCGAAAAACCCCGCGTGCAGGGCTTCTGTCCCCACATCCGGTTCCCAGGCTGAGATGTCCTGCGTAAACCGCGCAATACCTTCGTCCAGACCCAGAAACACTTGCGTGCCGCCGATGGAAAGAACCGGATGACCCGACGGCAACCACCCCAGCGTCTGGTTGTCCCAGGCAAGAACCTTGCCGCGCCACAGCGGCAGAACCATGCTGGAGGTCAGGTGCGAGGCGATCGCCTGGGAATTGCCACGCAGCTCACCCGCCCGGTTCAGCCCCGATCCGCCAAATGTTACCGTCTCTGCGATCCGCATCCGCTCTCTCACCCCTGCCAGTAGCGTTCTTGCCAAGCCGCAGCCACTAATCAAGGGTCTGTTCGTCCGGGTGGGCGCTTTGGTGGTAAATACAACCCAGACGGGCATTATATTTCAGAAATAGCCTTTTGCGACATGGTTCGGCCTGAATTGGCCCACTATTTTGGTAACATCAGTATTGAACCAGAGCTGCCAGTGCGGCCAATTCCAGAAAAGACCGACCGAGGCTCTCTTGAACAATCCCCTGCCGCCTTTCGCCTTGCCTGCGACACGACAGGCGCATCTGAGGATTCTCGCCACCACCGATCTTCACCTCCATATCCTGCCCCACGACTATTATGCCGATCAGCCGATGGCGGGTCGGGGGTTGCTCGCGGCAATCGGGCGCATCGAAGAACTGCAGAGACAGGCGCCGAACAACCTGCTTCTCGACAACGGCGATTTCCTGCAGGGCAATCCCATGGGCGATTTCGTGGCCGATACCTGGGCCTCGGGCATCCTGGCACCGCACCCGATGATCGCGGCGATGAATGCAGCGGGCTATGACGCGGCGACGCTTGGCAATCACGAGTTCAACTACGGCCTGGACTTCCTGATCCACGCAATCGAATCCGCGCGCTTTCCTCTGGTCTCTGCCAACGCGATCCTTGACGCCGGACAAACACCAGAACAGGACCGGACCCTGCTGCCCCCCTTTACCCTTCTGGAACGGCGCATCAGCGACGCCGGGGGGCAGGAACATGGCATCCGTATCGGTGTCATCGGTTTGCTGCCGCCCCAGATCATGATCTGGGACCGCGCGCTTCTGGCTGGCCGCATGACCAGCCGCGACATCGTCGAGACGGCGCGGGCCTACATCCCCCTGATGAAGGCCGAAGGCGCGGAAATCATCATAGCCCTTTGTCACTCGGGGATCGGCGCGGAGGCGCCGGAGCCCCAGATGGAAAACGCGGCGCTCGCGCTCGCCGGGGTCGAGGGTGTCGACGTTCTCGTTGCCGGACACAGCCATCTGGTGTTCCCCGACCCCTTTGCACAAGCCAGTCCTGCGATAGACCCGCAGCGCGGAACCCTTCGGAACAAGCCCGCCGTCAAGCCCGGTGCCTTTGGCTCTCATGTCGGCGTAATCGACTTGCTGCTGGAAAATGGGACGGAAGGCTGGCGCCCGATAGCCGCCAGCGTGCGCGCCGATCCGGTGCCATCCGACGACAGGCCGATGACTGTCAGACAGGCCCGGATCGCGCGGGCGGTAGCAAAGGATCACAAGGCGACGCTTGCCCATGTGCGAAGGACGGTTGGCCAAAGCGGTATCGCGCTGCAAAGCTATTTCGCCCAACTGCCGGACAACGAGGCACTCGGGATTGTTGCCAAGGCACAGGTGCTGCACGTCGAACGTGCGCTTCGCGATACCGCCCACGCCAACCTGCCGGTCCTCTCAGCGGTCGCGCCGTTCAAGATGGGCGGGCGGGGCGGCCCGGATTACTACACCGATGTGCCGCCCGGACCACTCGCCCTGCGCCACATCGCCGACCTCTACATCTATCCCAACACCATCTGCGCGGTCCTTGTCAGCGGCGCCGATCTGCTCGGCTGGCTTGACCGCGCCTCGCAGATATTCAACCGGCTGGAACCAGGGACGCCCGACCAGATGCTGATGGATGCGGCACTTCCCTCATCGCATTTCGACGTGATCCACGGCGTCACCTGGACCATAGATCTGTCGCAGCCGGCCGGAAGAGGCGCAGCGCGTATCCGCGATCTGCGCTATGACGGCACAACCGTGCAGCCCGCGGACCAGTTCATCGTCGCGACCAACAACTACCGCGCCAGCATATCGGCCGAAACCTGCGCCTGCCCGACCGTTCATGAGGCGCCGCAACCGATCAGCGACATCCTTCGACAGTTTATCGCCGAAAGCGGCGTCATCGGTCCGATGGATCTGCGCACCTTCCGTTTTCAGCCAATGCCGGACACCTCGGCACTATTCGACACATCGCCCCGCGCGATCGCCTATCTGGCTAGTCTGCATGGCGTCCGCGTCGCCCCGGTCGGCCCCGCAGCCAATGGATTCATGCGGTTCCGCCTGACATTGTGACAGATCGCCCTCTTTCGTCCAGACGCCCGATCCGCTACAGGGCTGCTGCATAACTTTGGTGGACTCCTTCATGTTCGACGCTGTTTTCTTCGACCTCGACGGCACGCTGATCGACAGCGAGGCGGTGGGCCAGGCTGCGGGCATCGTCGCCTTCGCGAGCCTCGGCATCGCGATCGAGCCAGAGTTTCTGCACAGCATGATCGGGATTGACGATCAGACCAGCGAAGGCATGATTCGCGCCCGTTTCCCCGGTCTGGATACCGCTGCGCTGGAGGTTGCCAGGGTTGCCGAGGTGCGCCGCCGCTATGCGGAAGACCTGCCGCTAAAGCTGGGCACGCATCAGATTCTGGACGCCATCCGGCAGCCGAAAGCGCTCGTCACCTCTTCCACGCGCAGCCAGGCCGACTTCAAGCTGGATCTGAGCGGGCTTGGTCCGCATTTCGCCCATGTCGTGACATTCGACGATGTTTCGGCGGCAAAGCCCGACCCGGAACCCTATCTGATGGCTGCACGCCTGCTGGGTGTCGCCCCCGCGCGCTGCGTCGTGTTCGAGGATAGCGAGGCGGGCGCCCGCGCCGGGCATGCCGCAGGCATGACCGTGGTGCAGATACCCGATATCATCCCTGCTTCGGGCAGCTTCGCCCATCTCGTCGCGCCCGACCTGATGGCAGGCGCACGCGGCATCGGGCTTATCTGACGGCTTGCGGAACGGCGCGCACGGGCCTATATCGCGCCTTGAGAGGTTGGCGCGGGCAGGCACCTCGCCAACCCGGTCAGGTCCGGAAGGAAGCAGCCGTAACGAGCCCCGCTTGGGTCGTTGTCCAGCCTCTCACCCCACGCATCCGCGCGACAGGAGGGATCATGGCAGTTCTTGCAATCCCTCAAGGCAGAATGGCCTGAGCGCCCCTCGCGCATCCCCGTTGACGCTGGCCCAACTTGGCTGGTCGGAACATTTCGCCAGCCAGATCGGGCCGGATGAGAAAGCGCTAATCCCCATGCGCATCTCTGCCGTCCACCGTGACCGGGTGGAGGGGCTGTCACCTGACACGATCACCTCCCTGACCCTGCCAACCGGCCTGAGTGCAGGGCGAGTCGCGGTCGGAGACTGGGTCTTGGCCGATGGAGCAGTTTTGCGCCGGGTGCTTGACCGTCAAAGCCTGCTGACCCGTCGCGCCGCCGGAAAGGCTGACGAGGAACAACTCATCGCCGCCAACCTCGGCCGTCTGGCCATCGTCACCGCCTGCGCACCCGAGTTCAACGTCGCGCGCCTCGAACGTTATCTGACGCTTGCCCATGCAGGCGGGGTCGCGCCGGCCATCCTGCTGACCAAGGCCGACACGACCGATCCCACGCCCTATGTCGAAGCCGCAACGCAAGTCGCGCGCAGCGTGCCCGTCATCGCGCTGAATGCCAAAAGCCCGCAGGCGACCGAGCAACTTTTCCCATGGTGCGGTCCGGGTCAGACGCTGGGGCTCGTCGGATCATCGGGCGTCGGCAAGTCCACCCTCGCCTCTGCCCTGACAGGCATCAAGCAAGCCACGGGCGAGATACGCACGTCGGATGGGCGCGGACGGCACACGACGTCCTCCCGCTCGCTGATCCGCACACTCGTCGGCGGCTGGCTGATCGACACGCCCGGCATGCGGGAACTTCGCCTCGGCGATGCGGCAGAGGCTCTTGCCGATACTTTCGACGATATTCAGGAACTGGCGTTGCAATGTCGCTTCACCGATTGCGGCCATGACAGCGAACCGGGCTGCGCCATCCGTGCAGCACTGGATGCAGGCCAGATCGACCCCGCGCGCCTTGCCAACTGGCGCAAGCTTCAGGACGAAGAGGCGCAGCGCGTAGCCACTCCGCAGGAAACCCGCGCCCGCAACCGCGCCTTCGGCAAAGCTGTCAAATCGGCACTGGCAGCAAAGCGGCGCAAAGGCGGCAAGTGACGTCCCTGCCCGGTTGTCGTCCCCCGAACCCCCGTCTAGACTGCCGCCCGATCCGAACGAGGCCTCCATGTCCGACACCACCGAATATCAGGTTCTGGCCCGGAAATACCGGCCACAAACCTTTGCTGACCTGATCGGGCAAGAGGCGATGGTGCGCACGCTGCGCAACGCGTTCGAAGCGGGCCGGATCGCCCATGCCTTCGTGATGACCGGGGTGCGGGGTGTGGGCAAGACGACGACCGCCCGCATCATCGCCAAGGGCCTGAACTGCATCGGACCGGCGGGCGCGAACGGCCCGACCATCACGCCATGCGGCGAATGCGGGCCGTGCAAGGCCATCGCCGAGGGGCGGCATGTCGACGTTCTGGAATATGACGCGGCCTCGAACACGCAGGTCGACAAGATGCGGGAAATCCTCGCGTCTATCCCCTACCGCCCGACCGAGGCGCGCTACAAGATCATCATCTTCGACGAAGTGCACATGCTGTCGACCGGCTCATTCAACGCGCTGCTCAAGACGCTCGAAGAACCCCCGGCCCATGTGAAGTTCATCTTCGCCACGACCGAAATCCGCAAGGTTCCCGTTACCATCCTCTCCCGCTGCCAGCGCTACGACCTGCGCCGGATCGAACCAGAAGTGATGCTCGCGCACCTGCAAGGCATCCTTGACAAAGAAGGCGCTTCGGTCGCGCCCGACGCCCTCGCGCTGATCACCCGCGCCGCCGAAGGCTCCGTCCGCGATGCCCTCTCGCTGCTCGATCAGGCCATCGCGCATGGCGCAGGTGAGACATCCGCCGATCAGGTCCGCGCCATGCTGGGCCTTGCCGACCGGGGTCGCGGCCTCGACCTCTTCGACCTTGTGATGAAGGGCGACGCCGCCGCCGCGCTGTCGGAACTGTCGGCGCAATATGCCGACGGCGCCGATCCCGTCTCGGTGCTGCGCGATCTGGCCGAGATCACGCACTGGATCAGCGTCATCAAGATCACCCCCGATGCCGCCGAAGACCCGACGATCCCACCCGACGAACGCGCGCGCGGGCTGGACATGTCGGCCCGCCTGCCGATGCGCCACCTGACGCGGATGTGGCAGATGCTGCTCAAGGCGCTGGAAGAGGTCTCGCTGGCCCCGAACACCATGATGGCGGCTGAAATGGCGATCATCCGCCTGACCCACGTCGCCGACCTGCCCGACCCCGAGACGCTGCTGCGCAAGCTGCAAAGCCTGCCGGTTCCAGTCGCCGGGGCCGCGCCTGCGCCTGCTCCGCGCCAGACGACGGCAACGCAGGCACCAACCTCTCGCGCACCGACCGCCGTGCGCGGCGGCCCGGTCGCCGCGCTGGCCGCAGCGGCGGACGACATGCCCATGCCCCAAAGCTTCGATCAGGTCGTGGCCCTGATCCGAGAGCGTCGCGACATGAAGCTTTTGGTCGAAGTCGAAACAACCCTGCGACTGGTTCATTTCGCCCCCGGCCGAATCGAGTTCCAGCCGACCGCCGATGCCGCCCAAGACCTCGCCTCGCGACTCGCGCAGCGGCTTCAGGGCTGGACCGGCACGCGCTGGGGCATTTCGGTCACTGGCTCTGGCGGTGGCGCAACTGTTGCCGAAACGAAAGACGTCGCCCGGGCCGAAGAAGAGGCCGAGGTCCGCGAACTGCCGCTGGTGCAGGCCGTGCTCGCCGCCTTCCCCGGCGCAAAGATCACCGAGATACGCACCCCGCCGTCGCCCGAGGAAACCGCCGCAGCCGACGCGCTGCCCGCGATGCCCGAGGCGGACGACGACTGGGACCCCTTCGAAGACAACTGAGAAAAGGAAGACAGGATGCTGAAAGGACTGGGCGGGCTGGCCGATATGGCCGGCATGATGAAAAAGGCGCAGGACATGCAGGTAAAGCTGGCCGAGATGCAGGAAAGCCTCGGCAGCCGCATCGTGACCGGCGAATCCGGCGGTGGCCTTGTGAAAGCCACCGCGACCGCCAAGGGCGAGCTGACCGGCCTGACCATCGATCCGTCGATCTTCGTGCCATCGGAAAAGGAAATCGCCGAGGATCTGATCCTTGCCGCGATCAAGGACGCCCAAGCCCGCGCGGCGCAGCTTTCGGCCGATGAGATGGCCAAGCTGACCGAAAGCCTTGGCATCCCCGCAGGCATGAAACTGCCCTTCTGATGGCCGACGCCCCGCGCGAGATCGAACGACTGATCGACCTGATGGCCCGCCTGCCGGGCCTTGGTCCCCGGTCGGCCCGCCGCGCGGTGCTGCACATGCTGCGCAAGCGCGAGGCCGTCATGGCCCCGCTTGCGCAATCACTGGCGGAGGTGGCGCTGGCCGCCCGCGACTGCGCCACCTGCGGCAACATCGGCACCGCCGATCCCTGCGACATCTGCCGCGATCCCCGACGCGCAACCGGCGAAATCTGCGTGGTCGAGACCGTCTCGGATCTATGGGCGATGGAACGCGGGCAGATATTTAAAGGCCGCTATCACGTCCTGGGTGGCACCCTGTCCGCGCTTGACGCCATCGGTCCGGAAGAACTGCGCATCCCCCGTCTCGTCGATCGTATCGGCGAAGAGGGCATCACCGAGGTGATCCTTGCACTCAACGCGACCATCGACGGCGCGACCACTGGGCATTACATCGCCGACGCGCTGGCGCCCACCGGCGTTGCCATATCCTCGCTGGCCCAGGGCGTGCCGATTGGCGGGGAACTCGACTACCTCGATGACGGCACGATCGGCGCCGCGCTAAAGGCCCGCAAACGCTTCTGAGGGGCTTCCATGCTGCGGATCACCGATGACCTGAGTATCGCGGACTGGGAACTGACCGAAAGCTTTTCCCGTTCTTCCGGTCCGGGTGGCCAAAACGTCAACAAAGTTGAAACGGCGGTCGAACTGCGGTTCGAGGCCGAACGGTCACCTCATCTGACCGCCCCGGTCAAGGCAAGGCTCAAACGCATCGCAGGGCGGCGCTGGACGCTCGACGGCGCCATCGTCATCCGCGCCGAGGAAACCCGCAGCCAGATCCGCAACCGCGAACTTGCCCGCGAAAGGCTGGTCGAGATGATCCGGCAGGCGCTCATCGCCCCCAAGCGCCGGATCGCCACGAAGCCCACGCTGGCCAGCCAGCGCCGCAGGCTCGTTGCCAAGGCCGTGCGCAGCGACGTGAAAGCGGGCCGCGCCCGCCCCGGAGAGGAAGAATGACCGAGGATATGCTCGTCCGTCGTGCCCGCCTGATGGGGCCGAACGTGCCGACGTTTTACAGAACACCCGTTCACATTGTGCGTGGCGAAGGCGTCTGGCTGTGGGATGCCAACGGCAAACGCTATCTCGACTGCTACAACAACGTCCCCCATGTCGGCCATTGCCACCCCAGGGTGGTGCAGGCGATCAGCGCGCAGGCGGGCGTCCTGAATACCCACACCCGATACCTTCACGACCTGGTGCTGGATTACATCGAGCGGCTTACCGCGACACTCGGCCACGGTATCAGCCAGGCGATCATGACCTGCACGGGGTCAGAGGCGAACGATATCGCCCTGCGCATGGCGCAGGCGGTGACGGGAAAGACCGGGATCATCGCCTCCGACAACACCTATCACGGCAATACCACCGCCGTTTCGGCCCTTTCCTCGCGCCGCCCGCCCATCGGCGGCTATCCCGGACATGTCCGGCGCGTGCCTTCTCCCGACAGTCTGCGGCCAATTGGAGGAAGCGAGGCAGGACAGGCCGAAGCTTTCGCCGCCGAGGTCAAGCGCGCCATCGAAGAACTCGAAACCGCCGGATACGGATTTTCCGGCCTGATGCTGTGTCCCGTCTTTGCCAATGAGGGGCTGCCATCTGTGCAGCCCGGATTTCTCACCCCGACGGTGGAACTGGTTCGCCGTGCGGGCGGGCTGATCCTTTGCGACGAGGTGCAGCCCGGCTTCGGTCGCGTCGGCAGTCATTTCTGGGGCCATGACTGGCTGGGCTTCGCACCCGATGTGGTGACGGTGGGCAAACCCATGGCGAACGGACACCCGGTGGCCGCCGTTCTGGCGCGCCCCGATGTGATGGCAGCGTTCCGCGAGGCCTTTGGCTATTTCAACACCTTCGGTGGCAACCCGGTTTCGGCGGCAGCCTGTCTGGCGGTGCTGGACGTGATGGCCGACGAGGGTCTGCAGGAAAATGCGGTCCGCGTGAACGCGCATCTGATGGAACGGTTGCGTGCCCTGCACCACCCCCTGCTGGCCGAGGTGCGCGGCACCGGCATGTTCTTCGGGGCGGAATTCGTTCTGGACGATGCGATGACTCCCGCTACCGATTTCGTCACGGAAGTGGTCGAGCGCATGGTCGCGCGCGGCTTCCTGCTGAACCGGATCGGCCGGGCCGGCAATACGCTCAAGATCCGTCCGCCGATGCCGTTCAAGGTCGAACATGCCGATCTTCTGGCAGACGCGCTCGAACAGGTTCTGGCCGAGACACCGGTCGTCGCATGACCCCTGCCGACATCGCAGCCTCCGCTTTTGGCGGCCGCGTCCTGCGGCTGATCAAGGCGCGCGAGAATGAGGTCTACGAGGTCGAGCTGCCCTCTGGCCGGGCCGCCCTGCGCCTGCATCGGACCGGGTATCAGTCAGCGGCGGCAATCAGATCCGAACTCTGGTGGTGCGACGCACTGGCGGCAGGCGGCGTTCCCGTTCCCCGCCCGCTGCGCACGCTTTCCGGCGACATGCTGGCCGAGGCCGGCGGTCGCTTCGCCTCCGCCGTCGGCTGGCTGGACGGGCAGCCAATCGGCGAAGCGGGCGTTCCGCTGGCGGGCAGCACTGCCGATCAGGCTGCGCTCTACCGCAATCTCGGCCGCCTGCTTGCGCAGGTTCATAGCGTGACCGACAACCTGACCCTGCCCGCCTGGTTCGAGCGTCCTCGCTGGGATTTCGACGGCCTGCTGGGAGAACAGCCGTTCTGGGATCGCTTCTGGGAACACCCGGCGCTCGACCCACAAGAGGCCGACATCGCCCTGCGCACCCGCGATTTCCTGCGCGAACGCATCGGTGGCCATGCCCAGCGCGCGCCCGTGCGCCTGATCCACGCCGATGTCCTGCGCGAAAATGTTTTCAGCGGCGCTGACGGCCTGTCGCTGATCGACTTCGACGACAGCGGCTATGGCTATGCCCTCTACGACCTTGGCACCGCACTTGCGCAAAGTCTGAAGGAACCCGCGCTTCCCGCCATCGCGGCAGGGTTGGCCGAGGGCTACGGGGAAAGCCAACCGATAGATGCCGAAATGATCCCGGTCTTTACGCTCATGCGCTGCTGCGCCTCGGTCGGATGGATGATCCCGCGGCTGCAATCCGGCGATCCGGTGATCCGGCGGCATATCGAGCGGATGACCACGCTTGCTGTCCCCATGCTGGCCGGAAAGATGCCCTGGTAGACCCTCGCCCTAAACCAGAACCTCTTCCGCCACCTGCTTACCCACGCCGAAAACCCGCTTGTAGCGTTCGATCTGGTCAGCCGGACCCATCGCCTTGTTCGGGTTGTCGCTCAGCTTCACGGTCGGGCGACCGTTGGCCGAGATCGCCTTGCAGACCAGGCTGAACGGGGCCAGCGTATCGCCTTCGACCAGACCGCGGAAATCGTTGGTCAGCATGGTGCCCCAGCCGAAGCTGACCTTGACGCGCCCGGCAAAGCGGCGGTGCAATTCCTCGATCTTGTCCACGTCCAGCCCGTCGGAAAAGATCACCAGCTTCTGCTTCGGATCCTCGCCCCGCGCGATCCACCAGCGGATCGCCGTCTCTGCCGCCTCTGCCGGATCACCCGAATCGATACGGATCCCGGTCCAGCTTGCCAGCCAGTCCGGCGCGTTCTTCAGGAATCCTTCGGTGCCATAGGTGTCGGGCAGGATGACACGCAGATTGCCGTCATGCTCTTCATGCCAGTCGGCCAGCACCTGATAGGGCGCCTGCGCAAGCTCCGCATCCGTCCGGGCCAGGGCCGAATAGACCATCGGCAATTCATGCGCATTGGTGCCGATCGCCTCGACTTCGCGCCGATAGGCGATCAGGCAGTTCGAGGTGCCGGTGAACTTGTTGTCCAGCCCCTCCATCAGCGCCTGCACGCACCAGTCCTGCCACAGAAAGGAATGCCGCCGACGCGTCCCGAAATCCGCCAGCCGCAACCCGTCGATCTTGCGCAGCCGCTCGACCTTTTCCCAGACGCGGGTCATCGCGCGGGCATACAGCACCTGCAGCTCGAACCGCCCCATGTCCTTCAGCGCGGCGCGGGTCCGCAACTCCATCAGCGTGGCCAGCGCCGGAATCTCCCACAGCATGACCTCGGGCCATTTGCCCTCGAAGGTCAGCTCATACTGCCCGTCGCGCTTTTCCAGGTGATAGGGCGGCAGTTGCAACCCCTCGAACCACTCCATGAAATCGGGGCGGAACATCTGGCGCTTGCCGTAGAACGTGTTCCCGCGCAGCCAGGTGCTTTCGCCCCGTGACAGGCGCAGCGTGCGAATATGGTCAAGCTGCTCGCGCAACTCGCCTTCGTCGATCAGGTCCGCCAGCCGCACCGAAGTGGTCCGATTGATCAGCGAAAACACAACCTGCGTATCCGGCTTGTTGCGGAAAATCGACTGACACATCAAAAGCTTGTAGAAATCGGTGTCGATCAGCGACCGCACGATCGGGTCGATCTTCCATTTGTGGTTATAGACGCGGGTTGCAATATCGACCATCTCAGGCCACCAGCCTTACACCGGCGTCGATCATCTGCCGCCGCGCGTCTTCCAATGATCCGTTCAGGTCGATGGCACGACAGGCCCCCTCGACGACCGTCACGCCGAACCCGTGCCCCACCGCATCCAGCGCGGAATAGGATACGCAGAAATCGGTGGCCAGCCCCACGATCGTCACCTTCGTCACCCCGCGAGACCGCAGATAGCCCTCAAGGCCCGTCGGCGTCACCCGGTCGTTCTCGTAGAACCCCGAATAGCTGTCGATCTCGGGCCGGAATCCCTTGCGGATGATCAGCTCCGCCGCATCGACATCCAGCCCCTCGCGAAACTCCGCCCCCTGTGCACCTTGAACGCAATGCACCGGCCACAGCACCTGCGGACCATAGGGCATCTCGGTCATCGAAAACGGCTCGGCCCCCGGATGGTTCGCCGCGAACGACATATGCGCTACCGGGTGCCAGTCCTGCGTCAGCACGACCACCGCGAATTCCTTCATAAGCGCATTGATGCGCGGAATGATCTCGTCCCCGCCCGCAACCGCAAGCGCGCCACCGGGGCAGAAGTCGTTTTGCACGTCGATGACGATCAGGGCTTCGTTCGGGCTTCGCATGGGCCTCTCCGGTTCCGGCAGAACTCCTTGGGTAAGTGCCGACTTGCGCAGCGTCAAGGAGGCGGCCTTGCGAAGGGGCCTCGCGCGGGACTATGACGCGGCCATGCTGACCGTTGCCGCGCTTTACCACTTCACCCGTTTCCCCGACCCGGAATCGCTTTGCGATCCGCTAAGGGCGCTGTGCCGCGAGGCTGGCGTGAAGGGCACGCTGCTGATCGCGGGCGAAGGCGTGAACGGCACCATCGCCGGTCCGCGCGCAGGCATCGACCGCGCGCTGGCCCATCTGCGCGCCCTGCCCGGCTGCGAAACGCTGGTGTGGAAGGAAAGCCTGGCCCAGACGATGCCCTTTTCCCGCATGAAGGTCCGCCTGAAGCAAGAGATCGTCACCATGGGACAGCCGGACGTCGATCCGGTCGCCGCCGTCGGGCATTATGTGAAACCCGCCGACTGGAACGATCTGATCGCATCGCCGGACGTGGCCGTGATCGACACCCGCAACGACTATGAGGTCGCCATCGGAACCTTCGAAGGCGCGATCGACCCGCAGACGCGCACCTTTCGCGATTTCCCCGCCTGGTGGGCGGCAGAGAAGGACCGCTTCGCGGGCAAGCGCATCGCCATGTTCTGCACCGGCGGCATCCGCTGCGAAAAGGCGACGAGCTATCTGGTCTCTCAGGGCGTGCAGGACGTCTTCCACCTTCAGGGCGGCATCCTGAAATATCTTGAAGACGTGCCCGCCGACCAAAGCCTCTGGCAGGGCGAATGCTTTGTCTTCGACGGTCGCGTGTCGGTCGGACATGGCCTGCAACAGGGCGATTTCACCAGTTGCGGCGCCTGCCGCCGCCCGGTCAGCGCCGACGACCGCGCCCATCCGGCCTACGAGGCGGGCGTCGCCTGTCCCGCCTGTGTGGATGAATACGACGCCGAAGATCGCGCGCGGTTCCGCGAGCGCCAGAAGCAGGTCCAACTCGCCAGGGCGCGCGGCACCCGGCACATGGGCGAGCAGGACGGCACTCTCTAGAAATACCCGATCAATCTTCCGGCTGGCGAAGGCACCTGCCTTCGCCGCTCCCTGACATTTCCGTTTCCCCGACCGTTGGCCCAAAGCCATAGGCCATCCTGCATTGCTGCATTGCGCTTTCTGCCGGGGAAAGAGTCGTTTCCCCTGTGGCCCCCCAACCCTCCCTGCCAACTACCGCCACTCGATTAATTGAGTGAAAGAATCAGGCTTTACAAAACCTACTCTTTCAGTCAGCTTTATAGAAGTAGCCCAGCCAGCTCCTTTGGCAGCCGGGGCCGTCCTGTCGATGGAGAATGCGATGACCCGCTCTTCCTCCGCGCCGGCCGTCAGGCCGCGGACCGATCGCCGCCCGGACCTGTCGGGCTGGCAGCATGAACTTTTTCTCTCGGCTCTGACCGGCGGCTTTTCGCTGTCGCTGTTCGACGCCCTCTTCGACCGTATGGAGCGCCAGCCATGAACGCACGTCCCGACCCCGCCACCCTTGTCAAATTCCCTGCCCAGCCGCCGATGCATGATGCGGTAGAGCTGACCAAAGGCGGCGTGCAGGCCCTGATCGCGCTGAACGGACAGGTTTACAACCTGCGTATCACCCGCGCCGGCAAGCTTATCCTGACGAAATAGTTCCCGGCGAAAACCGCGCCAGGGGTCACCGATCCTCCAAACCTCCAGCTGGATTACAAGCTATGAAGAAACTTGCTCTTGCCGCCTTGCTTGGCTCTGCGGCGCACCCCGTTTTTGCGGCCGAACCCGCCGATGTGGTCACCACCTACGCCAACATCGCCGAGGCGACCTATGGCGACAGCCTGACCACCGCACAGGCGCTGCTGGCCGCAGTGGATGCGCTGATAGCCTCGCCGTCGGAAGACACGCTGAAGGCCGCGCGTGAGGCATGGCTGGTTTCGCGCGCGCCCTACCAGCAATCCGAGGCCTTCCGTTTCGGCAACCCGATCGTCGACGATTGGGAAGGCCGCGTGAATGCCTGGCCGCTGGACGAAGGTCTGATCGACTATGTCGACCAGTCCTATGGCGGCCCGACCGAGGAAAACGCACTGGCCGCTCTCAATGTCATCGCCAACCCGAAATTCCAGATTTCGGGAACCGAGGTCGATGCCTCGGTCATCACCCCGGAACTGATCTCGGGCACCCTGCAAGAGGCGGACGGCGTCGAGGCCAACGTGGCGTCGGGCTATCACGCCATCGAATTCCTTCTGTGGGGCCAGGACCTGAACGGCACCGGCCCTGGCGCGGGCAACCGCCCCTACACCGATTATGCCGCGGGCGAGGCCTGCACCGGCGGAAACTGCGACCGTCGCGGCCAATACCTGCAAGCTTCGGCGCAGCTTCTGGTCAGCGATCTGGAGGAAATGGTCGCCAACTGGAAAGAGGGCGGTGCCGCGCGTGAGGCTGTCGTCGCCGATCCCAAGGGGGGGCTGAGCGCAATGCTGACCGGCATGGGCAGCCTGTCATATGGCGAGCTGGCGGGTGAGCGCATGCGCCTTGGCCTGCTGCTGAACGACCCCGAGGAAGAGCACGACTGCTTCTCGGACAACACCTACAACAGCCACTATTACGACGGCATGGGCATCCGCAACGTCTACCTGGGCAGCTATACCCGGACGGATGGCAGCGTCGTCTCCGGCCCGTCCCTGTCCGAACTGGTCGCCGACGCCGATCCGGCGCTCGACACCCAGCTGAAGGGCGAGCTTGACGCCTCGGTCGCCGCCCTTGGCGCGATCAAGACTGCCGCCGAAGGCGGGCTGGCCTATGACCAGATGCTGGCCCCCGGCAATGCCGAAGGCGAAAAGCTGATCATGGGTGGCGTGAACGCCCTCATCACCCAGACCAAGTCGATCGAACGCGCCGTCACCGCCCTTGGCCTGACCGAGATCGCGGTCGAAGGCTCGGACAGCCTCGACAACCCGAACGCGGTCTTCCAGTAAGCAGGTCCGCGCAATGATCGTCTGCCACTGCGCCAATATCAGCGATCGCGACCTTCGGGCCGCGATCGACTGGATGCGCGCTTCCGATCCCGATACAATCATTACGCCGGGGAAGATCTACCGCGCGCTTGGAAAACGCGCGGACTGCGGCGGCTGCATCCCGCTGCTGCTGGACACCATGCAGCGTTGTGACAGTTTCAGTGTACCCATGACAGTGCGTGGCCTGCGCCGCGCCCGAACCACAGGGAATGGACATGAAGGGCGATCCGAAGGTTATCGACTACCTGAACGCGGCACTTAGATCCGAGTTGACGGCAGTCAGCCAGTACTGGCTGCACTACCGTCTGCAAGAGGACTGGGGATATGGCCGTTTGGCCGACAAGTCGCGCGCGGAAAGCATCGAAGAAATGCACCACGCCGACCGGCTTATCGCGAGGATCATCTTTCTGGAGGGGCACCCGAACCTGCAGAAACTGGACCCGCTGCGTATCGGCCAGAACATTCGCGAGTCGCTGGAAAGTGACCTTGCCGCCGAATACGACGCGCGCACGCTCTACATCGAGGCGCGCAACCATTGCGACAAGATTGGTGACTATGTCTCCAAGATCCTGTTCGAGGCGCTGATCACGGATGAGGAAGGTCATATCGACTTCCTCGAGACCCAGATCGACCTCTTCGACGATCTCGGGCCCGAACGTTACGGGCTGCTCAACGCCAAGCCGGCCGATCAGGCCGAATAGAAAGGGCCGCGAGCCGCGCGCGGCAGAGCGAAAGATGAACTGGCGCCTTGCGATTGCCGCCGCCTGCCTGATGGCAGGCGGTCAGGTGATGGCCGACGAACTGGATGAACCGCATCTGCGCGTCATTCCGCGAACCACGGCGGAAGCGGCGCGTGTCGCCGCAGTTACCGTGCCACCCGCCGATTTCAGCGCCCCCGAACCTTTCGAGGCGATGTCGGGCGGCGCGGCTTCGGTTCCCTCCAGGGAAAACGCCGACGCCTTCTCCGCCCCCTCCGGCAACATGGCCTTCGACCGCGAATTCGACTTTCGCCTTGGCAACGGCATGTTCCGCAAGCTGTGGATCGCCGCCCCTTCCACCACCAGGGCATCCGACGGCCTGGGGCCGCTGTACAACTCGCGCGGTTGCCAGAGTTGCCATGTGAAGGATGGGCGCGGACGCCCGCCCACAGGCCCGCAGGACCGCACCATGTCGATGTTCCTGCGCCTGTCCGTGCCGGGTGGCACTGCCCCCGCCGAAATAGCAGACTACCTCGCCACCCTGCCCGAACCGACCTATGGCGGCCAGTTGCAGGATTTCTCGACCCCCGGCATCGCCCCCGAAGGCCGCATGGTGATCACCTATTCCGAAAAGCCCGTCACACTGGCCGACGGCACCGTCATCAACCTCCGCGCACCCAGCTATTCCATCGACGCCCTGTCGCAAGGCCCGCTTGCGCCCGGCACCATGATCTCGCCTCGCGTCACGCCGCAGATGATCGGGCTGGGATTGCTGGAGGCTATCCCAGCCGCCGACATTCTTGCCGGACAGGACCCGGACGATACCGACGGCGACGGCATCTCGGGCCGCGCAAATCTCGTCTGGTCGGACGAATTCCAGCGCCCGATGCTGGGCCGCTTTGGCTGGAAGGCCGGAACCGCGACCATCCGTGAACAGGCGGCGGATGCCTTTTCGGGCGATCTGGGCCTGTCGACCGTGCTGCGCCCCGATCCCTGGGGCGATTGCACCCCGGCGCAGACCGCCTGCCGCGAAGCGCCGCACGGGCAGGAGCCCGGTGTTCGCGACGGGCTGGAGGTCGATGGCCAAAGCCTTGATCTTGTCACTTTTTATTCCCGCAACCTGGGCGTCCCGCGCCGCCGCGATGTCGATGATCCCGTCGTGCTGCGCGGCAAGCAGCTTTTCTACGAATCCGGCTGCGCCAGTTGCCACCGGCCCAAATTCGTGACCGAACGCCTGACCGACCAACCCGAGCAAAGCTTTCAGCTGATCTGGCCTTATACCGACCTGCTGCTGCACGACATGGGCGAGGGGCTGGCCGACAACCGGCCAGAGGCGCGCGCGACGGGGCGCGAATGGCGCACCCCGCCGCTCTGGGGGATCGGGCTGACCAAGGCCGTCAGCGGTCACACCCAGTTCCTGCACGATGGCCGCGCGCGCAACCTGCTGGAAGCGATCCTGTGGCACGGAGGCGAGGCGCAACCCGCCCGCGATGCCGTCGTGCAGATGCCGAAACCCGACCGCGACGCCCTGATCACGTTTCTGGAGAGCCTGTGATGCTGCGAGCAATAGCCCTGTCCCTGCTGCTGGCCCTGCCCGCAAAAGCGGGTGTTAAAGAGATTCTCGATACCAATATCTTTCCCGGTTACGCAGCCTTTTCCGCCGCCTCCGATACCCTGGCTGCCCAGGCGCAGCAAACCTGCGATCCGGTGGCGCTGCGCCCCGCCTACAACGCCGCCTTCGACGCCTGGCTTGGCGTCCAGCATCTGCGCATGGGACCAGGCGAAGAGGACGGGCGTTCAATCGCCATCGCCTTCTGGCCCGATCCGAAAGCCCTGGGGCAAAAAGCCACGAACAAGCTGATCGCGGCGCAAGACCCGGTGGTGAACGACCCCGCCGCCTTCGCCAAGGTCTCGGTCGGCACGCGCGGTCTCTTCACGCTGGAGCGGCTGCTGTATGGCGACTACTCCGGCGACTACGTCTGCGCCCTCACGCGCGCAGTCGCGACCGACCTGGCCCGCATGGCGAACGAGATCGAGGATGGCTGGCGGAACGGCTATTCGCAGGCTTTGCTGACAGCGGGGCAGCCCGGCAATACCCAGTTCCTGTCCGAGCAAGAGGCGCTTCAGGCGATCTACACCCAGCTTATGACGGGCTTCGAATTCACCAAGGATACCCGCATCGGCCGCCCCCTTGGGACCTTCGACCGCCCCCGCCCCGAACGTGCCGAGGCGCGATTATCCGGGCGATCCTTGCGCAACGTGCGCCTGTCTCTTGTCGCGCTCAAGTCGCTGGCGGTGGCGCTGGCACCTGACAGCGCCGACGCGCAGGACGCCATCGACCGGGCAATCGCGCGGGCCGACAAGCTTGATGACCCGATCTTTGCCGGCGTCGCCGAGCCGCAAAGCCGGTTTCGGGTCGAGGCGCTGCAACAGGCGATCGGCACGGCACGCGACACCACGACAGCCGAAATCGGCCCGGCTCTGGGTGTCAGCGTGGGCTTCAACTCTGCGGATGGAGACTGACATGGCCACAAGGCGCAACGTTCTGGCGGGACTTATCGCAACCGCAATTCCCCGCCTGAGCTGGGCCGAGGTCGGCAGCCCCGCCTTCGTCGCCGCCGCGCGGGACGCCGAAGGTCAGGCCTGGCTGCACGGGCTGTCGGAACAGGGCGAAAGCCGCTTTCGCCTGCCCCTGCCCGCGCGCGGCCACGCCGCCGCCGCCCACCCCTCCCGCCCCGAGGCGGTCGCCTTTGCCCGCAGGCCCGGCGTCTTTGCCATCGTCATCGACTGCGCCGAAGGTCGCGTCATCGCCCGCCTGACCCCGCCCGGCGGGCGGCAGTTCAACGGCCACGGCGCCTTCACCGCCGACGGCGCGGTGCTCTTCACCTCGGAAGTCGTGGCAGAGACCAGCGAAGGCCGCCTTGGCATCTGGGATGCGCGGCGTGGCTATGCCCGGATAGGAGAGGTCGCGACCCACGGCATCGGCCCGCATGACATCAAGCGTCTGGCGGATGGCTCCTTGGTCGTCGCGAATGGCGGCATCCAGACCGACCCGCAGGACCGCACCAAGCTCAACATCGACACGATGCGCCCGAACCTCACCTATCTGACCGCCGAAGGCGAATTGAGCGAACTGGTCGAACTGGAAGAGGACTATCGCCAGAACTCGATCCGCCACCTTGCGCTTGCCCCCGATGGCACCGTAGCCTTCGCGATGCAGTGGGAAGGCGATCCGGCCGATCCCGTGCCGCTGCTCGGTCTGCACAAACGCGGCAGCGCTGCCCGGCTTTGCCCCAACACCGACATCGACGCCCCCCGGATGAAGGGCTACGCAGGCTCCATCGCCATCGACGTGGCAGGCAGCCGCGTCGCGCTGACCTCACCGCCCGGCGGTGTCGTCGCGGTGTTCGGCATGGACGGCACCCCGCTGGCCACCATCACCCGGCAGGACGCATCGGGCATCGCTCCTGGGCCGGAAGGCTTCATCGTGACCGACGGCCTGGGCGCCATCAGCGCCTGCGACGAAACCGGCATCCGCCCGCTGAACAAGCAGGCGACGGCCTGGGACAACCACCTCGTGCAGATTTAGGACAGGCGGTCAGCGCCCGGTCTGGCGCTGGCTTGGGCAATTCCTGACCCAATCGCTCTACATACCAAAGCCATACGGATTCCATACCGAATCCAGCCTCGGTATTGCGGTCGAAGTCAGATCCGCCCGGTCTCGCCGAAATGCCGCGGGAAGAACGCCGCGGCACAGGCAAACACCGTGGCCAGCGCCTCATCCCGCTCATAGGGATGGGTCATCGTCATCAGGTCCAGCCAGACCCCCTCGACCGTCACACGCAGCACCCGACCCACTCGGGCAGGGTTGCCAGAATAGCCGCCTTCCTTGATCAGGGCCGCACAAATCGCTTCCATTTCAGCGATATAGGCCTCGTCGTTCGATCCGCAGCACTCCTGATACATCGGCCTGCTCTGCGCCTCGCCCCAGAACGAACACCAGGCCGACAGCTTCGCCGGCGTGCAGACCGCCGGATTGAAGTCCGCCCGCAGCATCGCGTCCAGCTGATCCGCCGGGTCCGATCCCGCCGCAGCCAGCGCCTGAGTCCAGTTCAGCCGGTATTCCTCGGCAATGAACTGCAACGTCTCGGCCAGCAGTTTCTCCTTGGTCTCGAAATGGAAATTCACCAATCCGTGCGATAGGTTAGCAACCTTCGCCACCTCAGTCAGCGTGGTCCGCGCATAGCCCCTTGTCGCCAGCGTCTCCAGCGTCGCCTCGATCAGCTGGCTTCGCCGTTCCTCGCGGCTTTGCTTGCGCCGCGCAGGCTCTTCCTTGTCACTTGGGGCAGGGATGGGCTGGGCAATCGTCATAAGCGCTAATCCGAAAAGTGTTTCACCCCTTCTAGGGCTTTCTCAAACCCACGAAAGAGGCAGTTTGGTCGCGAGGTCAAGAAGGATTCTGATTGACAGCCCAGTCAAAATCAGAGGATGTTTGATCAAATCAGGGGCAAAAGGGCCGCTCGTCACCGCCCTCCCAAAACAAGGACCGGACATCATGACTGCCATCCCAACGCGCAATCTCGCGAAGTCGAACGCGCAATTTCAACGCGCCGTCAAACGCTTGCCGCTGGGGGTGGCATCGACGTTCCGCTATTGGGGCGATGACCGGACCATCTACGTTCACCACGGCAAGGGCGGCCGGACCTGGGATATCGACGGCAATAAATACGTCGATTACCGCCTTGGCTACGGCCCCGCGATTCTCGGCTACGCCGATGACCGTGTCGATGCGGCGGCCCGCAAGGGCATGGAAGTGGGCGGCGTCTTCGCCCTGTCGACCGAGCGCGAGCTGATCGTCGCCGACCGTATCTCCAAGATGGTTCCGGCGGCCGAACTCATCCGCTTCTCGAATTCCGGCACCGAGGCGGTCATGGCCGCCCTGCGCCTTGCCCGCGCCTATACCGGCCGCGAAAGCTATCTGCTGGTCGAAGGCGGCTATCACGGGCTGTTCGACGCGGCCATGTGGATGTCGAACATGGAGGAATGGGATCTGGGATCGAACACCGACCCCGACCTTGTCCCCTATGGCAAGGGCATCCCCGAGACGGTCAAGCGCCTCGCCCACATCACCCCGATGAACAACTACCAGCGGCTGGAAGACGCGTTCAAGAAGCACGGCGACAAGTTCGCCGCCATGCTGATCGAGCCTATCCAGGGCAACTGCTGCTCGATCACCGCGCAGGTCGAATACGTCCAGCTGGCCCGCAAGCTGTGCGACCAATACGGCGTCATGCTGATCATTGATGAGGTCAAGACCGGCTTCCGCGTCGGCAAGGGCGGCGTGCAGGGCCTAATGGGTGTCACGCCCGACATCACCACCTTCGCCAAGGCCGTCGCCAACGGCTATCCGATCTCGGTCGTCGCGGGCCGCGAAGAAGTCATGCGAACCTTCCGCTACGGCGGCGCTTCACATGGTGGCACCTATACCGCGCATTCGGTCTCGCTGGCCGCCGCCGAGGAATGCCTGCGCATCCTCGATGAAACTCCGGCACTGGAAACGCTGGCCAACTACGGCGAAAGCCTGAAGGCCGGGATTTCCAACATCCTCGACGCGCGCGGCATCGTCCATTCCTATACGGGCCACCCGTCGATGTTCGGCCTGTTCTTCGCCGAAACGCCGCCCGACAACTACCGCGACTGGAAGACCTCGGATTATTCCTTCTACGACCAGATGGCGCATTACCTGCACGATCTGGGCGTCATCGTCGAACCCGACTCCCGCGAGCCCTGGTTCATGTGCGAGGCGCATGGGCTGGACGAAACCTGCCTGACCGACACGCTGAAGGCGGTCGAAACGGCGGTCGATCTGACGCTGGAGCATTTCGAAGCGGAAGCGAAAAGCGCATGATCTATGATGCTGTCGTCATCGGCGCGGGGCACAATGGCCTCGTGACCGCCTGCTATCTGGCGAAAGCCGGGCTGAAGGTCTGCGTGGTCGAAAAGAACCAGTGGATCGGTGGCGCGGCCGTCAGCCGAGAGCTTTTCCCCGGCTTCACCTATTCCAACTGCTCCTACGTCTCGTCGCTGTTCCGGCCAGAGATCATGCGCGATCTGGAACTGCCGAAGCACGGGTTGCAAATCCTGCCCTATGAGGGTGGCGCGGTCTTCATGGAAGGCGGCGACTACCTCGGCATGTTCCGCGACCATGACGCGAACCGGCGCGAGTTCGCCCGCCATTCCAAACGCGATGCCGAAGCTTACGACCGTTATTCGCGCGACATCCTGCGCCACTGCCGCTTCATCCGGCCGCTCTTGATGCGCACGCCGCCGGACCCGTCCAGCTTCCGCCCGCGCGACCTGTCCGAACTGGCCTTCCTCGGCAAGAAGATGTTCGAACTCTCCGAAGCGCAAATCTGCGACATGGTTCGGTTCTGGACGATGAGCATCTCGGACTACCTCGATGAATATTTCGAGCATCCGGTGATCAAGGCCTACCTCGCCGTCTCGGCCATCATCGGCACCGCCCTTGGCCCGATGTCGCCCGGTTCGGCCTATGTTCTGCTGCATCACTACATGGGCGATGTTGACGGCAACGTCGGCGCCTGGGGCTTTGCCCGCGGCGGCATGGGATCGATCACTCAGGCCCTGGGCAAGGCGCTGGCCTCCTACGGCGGCGAAATCCGTGCAGGCCACGGCGTGGAGCAGATCCTCATCCAGAACGGCCGCACGACCGGCGTGGTGCTGGATGACGGGACCGAGGTTCACGCCCGCCGTGTCATCTCGAACATGGATGTGAAGCGGACCTTCCTGAAGCATGTCGAGGCAAAGGAGCTTCCCGACACCTTCCTGAAGCGCGTTCGCAACTTCAAGACGCGGGGATCCTCGGGCAAGCTGAACATCGCGCTGGACGCGGCGCCGAAATTCACCGCGATGCCGGAAGGCGCGCCGATGCTGAAGGGCGACCTGCACTTCACCGATTCCATCGAAAAGATGGAGCGCGCCTATGACGACTGGAAATCCGGCCACTTCAGCCGTGACCCCTTCCAGGATGTGATGATCCCGACCATGATCGACCCGACGATGACTCCGCCGGGCAAGCACTTCATGTCCTGCTTCGTCCAATACGCCCCGCCAAAGATCGAGGGCCGCGACTGGACCGACGCCGACCGCGACGCCTTCGGCAAGGCCTGCATCGACCAGATCGAGAAATACGCGCCCGGCTTCAAGAACCTCGTCCTCCATGCCGAGGTCCGCACACCGCGAGAGCTTGAGGCAGAGGTTGGCCTGACCGAAGGCAACATCTTCCAGGGCGAACTGACCTTCGACCAGTTGCTGTTCAACCGTCCGGTGCCGGGATATGCGAATTACCGTTCGCCTATCCGTGACCTATGGGTCTGCGGCTCTTCTACCCACCCCGGCGGTGGCGTCATGGGCGCCCCCGGCCGCAACGCCGCAGCCGAAGTGCTGCGCGAGGTAAAACTCGGCACGAAAGGGATGAGCGATGCCTACCCCGTCCTCTGAGGTCATCGTCATCGGCGGCGGCACCAACGGCCTCGCCTGCGCCGCACGGCTTGCCAAGGGCGGCCGCCGCGTGACCCTGCTAGAATCCGCATGGGAGCTTGGCGGCGGTGCCGCCACGGTCGAGTTCGCACCGGGCTACCGCGTCTCGGGCCTTGCCCATGTGCTGAACGTGCTCGACGCTCGCGTGGCCAACGGAATGGACCTGCAGCGTCACGGCCTGTCCTATGCGGCAACTTCGCTGGCCTCGACGGCACTGGCGGCGAATGGCGATCATCTGGTGCTGGACGGCGCGGCAGGCAGCGGCCTTACCGGCAACGTCACCGCCGAAGAAAAGCGCGCCTGGACTGAGATGCGCACCCGCCTGATGGCCTTTGCCGGCGTCCTTGGCCCCTTCAAGACTATGGCCCCGCCGCGCCTGTCGCGTGCGGCTGGCAATGAATGGCTGCGGCTGGCCAAACTCGGCCTCGGCGTCCGGCAGCTCGGTAAGGAAGAATTCCGCGAGTTCCTCCGGATGATCCTGATCAACGTCGCCGATGCCGTGGAAGACGACCTGACCGACGACCGCCTGCGCGGCCTTCTGGCCTTTGACACCGTGCTGGGCGCATGGCTCGGCCCCCGTTCGCCGAACTCTCTGATCCTGCTGCTCAACCGCCTCTCGGGTGAGGCCGCCGGACAACGCGCGGCACTTGGCCTGCCGAAAGGCGGCATGGGCTCGGTCGCCGCCGCTATGCGCAAGGCCGCCGAGGCTGCGGGCGTCAAGGTTCGCACCGGCGCGCAGGTCGAGCGCATCATCGTCGAAGGCGACCGCGCCACCGGCGTGATCCTAGCGTCGGGCGAGGAGCTGAAGGCGGGTCTCGTCGTCTCGGCGATCAACCCGCGCACCACCTTCCGCAACCTCGTCGGCCCCCGCCCGCTCGACGCCGGTTTCTACCGTCAGACCGCGCACATCCGCTCACGCGGCGGCGCGGCCAAGCTGCATCTGGCGCTGAAAGGTGCACCCGATTTCCGGGGCGCCGACCTCAAATCCCGCCTCGTCATCGCCCCCGGCGTCAATGCGGTCGAGGAATCCTTCAACGCGGTGAAATACGGCGAGGTGCCCAAGCGCCCGGTGATGGAAATCATCATCCCCTCGGCGCACGAAGCGGGCTTTGCCCCCGACGGCCATCACGTCCTGTCGGCCATCGTGCAATTCGCCCCCCACGCGCCCAAGGCAGGTCTCGACGCCGCCCGTGCCGAGATGCTGGAGAACACGCTGGCCGTGCTGGAGGAAAACGCCCCCGGCATCCGCGCCCTGATCGCCCATGCCGAACTGCTCATGCCCGAGGATATCGAGGCCCGCTATGGCATGGTCGGTGGCAACTGGCATCATGGCGAACTGGCGGTGGAACAGATGCTGTTCCTGCGCCCGCTGCGCGAGGCCGCGCAATACGCCACCCCCCTGCCCGGCCTCTGGCTGGCCGGTGCTGGCAGCCACCCCGGCGGCGGTATCTCCGGCGCTTCCGGCTGGAACGCCGCCGAACGCATCCTGAAGGAGGCCGCATGATGAACGCCGGCGCCCGCCACCTGACCCCCGACGCCCATCTGCATTTCCGCACGCCGCTGAAACAGACTCCGTTCCACCCGCGCACCAGCGCACTGAGCCTGCTGAACCAGTGGGGCCCGTGGGGCGGCTACACCACCGTGCTGACCTATCGCGACGAGGCGATGGAGCATACGGCCATCCGCAACGCTGCATCGGTCTACGACCTTTGCCCGATGGTCAAGTACCTCGTCACCGGGCCGGAGGCGGCGGAGTACCTGAACCGCCTGACCGTCCGGAACGCGGGGAAACTCACCCCCGGCGGCGTCCATTACACCATCTGGTGCGATGACGACGGCAAGATCCTCGATGACGGCACCCTGTTCCGCTATGGCCCGGAGGAGTACCTGATCTGCTGCCAGGAGCGTCATCTGCCCTGGCTCGAAGACAGCGCCCAGGGCTTTGACGTCACCGTGCGCGAAGTGACTGAGGACATCGCCGCCCTCTCGCTGCAAGGCCCGACCTCGGCCTCCGTCCTCAAGGCCGCCGGTTTCGACGTCTCGGCCCTGAAGCCGTTCCGCATGGCCACCTTCCCCTTCGGCACCGGCGAAATCCGCATCTCGCGCACCGGCTTCACCGGCGATCTGGGCTATGAACTCTGGGCATCGCCCGAACAGGCGCTGCCGCTATGGGACCACCTGTTCAAGGCGGGAGAGCTTTACGGCATCACCCCCATCGGCACCCATGCGCTGGACCTCGCCCGGATCGAGGCCGGGTTCATCATCACCAACATGGACTTCATCCCCGCCGATCAGGCGCTTCGCGAGGATCGCGCACGCTCTCCTTTCGAGCTGTCGCTCGACTGGATGATCGACTGGGAGAAGGGTCATTTCACCGGTCGCCGTGCGCTGCTGGCGGAGAAGGAAAAGAAATCCTCCAAATGGGCCCTCGTCGGCCTCGACATCGAGGGCAACATCCCCGTCGACGGCTCGCTGATCTACCACAATGGCAAGACCGAGGTTGGCTTCATCACCGCCGCCGCATGGTCGCCCGCGACCAAACGCAACATCGCGATCGCGCAGGTCCGCAGGCCCTATGACGTGAAGGGCAACCTTTTTGTTGAAGTCTATGCCTTGCGAGAGCTTCAATATGCAAAACTCATGCTGCAGGCGCAGGTGACGGAACGCCCGTTCTTCGCTCCGCCCCGCCGCCGCGCCACACCGCCAGCCGACTTCTGATCGAGCACGCCCATGACCCTGCACCCGCAATCGCCCCTGATGAACCACTGCCCCGAGACGCTGCCCAGCGCGGCCTATCTCAGTCCGGAGTGGTTCGCGCGGGAACAGCGGGGCATCTGGGCGCGGGAATGGGTCTATGTCGGACGGCTGGGCGACCTGAAACCCGGCACGATGCGGCGTGTGGCACTGGCGGGCGAGAACCTGATCCTTGTCCGCGCGCCCGATGGCAAGGTCACGGCATTTCACAACACCTGCCGCCATCGCGGCGCGGAACTCTGCTCCGAGGCCGAACGCGCCGTCGGTCGCCTCATCACCTGCCCCTATCACGCATGGTCCTATGCCACCGATGGCCGCCTGATCTCGACCGCCCACGCCACGCCGACCGCCGATTTCCGCAAAGAGGAAAACGGGCTTTACGCGGTCGCCTTGCGGGAATGGAACGGCTTCCTGTTCCTCTGCCTCGCCGACAATCCGCCAGAGTTCAAACCCGACCTTGGCGTTCATGCCCTGGACAACTGGCCGATGGCCGATCTGGTCACCGGGCACCGGCTGGAAAAGGTGCTGGACTGCAACTGGAAGGTCTTCTGGGAAAACTACAACGAATGCCTGCACTGCCCCGGCATTCACCCCGAGCTTTCCGACATGGTCCCGATCTACAAGAAAGGCATCATGTCGGAACAAGAGGCCCCCGACTGGACACCCGAACACGAACACCATGGCACCCTCAAGGAAGGCGCCCTCACCTGGTCAATCGACGGCAAACCCTGCGGGCCAGAGTTTCCGAACCTGACCGCACAGGAACGCGCCAACGGGCATAACTTCGTCACCCTCTACCCGACCATGTTCATCGTCGCACACGTCGACTACGTCCGCGCCGTCAGCCTGATGCCAATCGGCCCCGAGCAAACCCGCCTCACCGCCGAATGGATGTTCCCCGCCGAAACCTTGGCCCAGCCCGGCTTCGACATGGCCCATGTCACCGACTTCGCGACCATCGTGCTGATGCAGGACGGTGCCGCCTGTGAGATGAACCAGCGCGGCCTGCGCTCCTCGCGCCATGCGCGGGGCCGCCTGATGCCGCAGGAATTCGATATACACCGCTTCCACCAATGGGTGCTGTCCCGCATCGAGGCACCGGAGGTTCAGCCATGAACATCGAGATCACACGCAAGGATGAGATCGCGCACAAGGATGTGCCGCAGCAATGGGATCGCCGGGGTCTGCCCGGCTGGGCCTATCACTCGCAGGCGCTGTTCGATCTGGAGCGCACCCATGTCTTCCTGAACCACTGGCAGATTGCGGGCCATGTCTGCGACGTGGCCAATCCCGGCAACTGGATCACCTTCGACCTTTTGGGCGAACGCGCCATGGTCATCCGTGGCCGCGACGGCGTCGTGCGCGCCTTCCATAACCTGTGCCGCCATCGCGGCGCGCGGGTGGTCGACGGCACCGAAGGCCATTGCAAGGGCGCGCTGGTCTGCCCCTTCCACGGCTGGGTCTACAACACCGACGGCACGCTTCGCGGCGCTGCCCGTCCCGAGACCTTCGGCGGCATGGATCGCAGCCAGTTCGGGCTGAAACCGGTCGAGATGGAAATCTGGCACGGCTTCGTCTTCCTGCGCTTCCTGCCCGGCCCGCAACCCTCGGTCGCCGAATGGCTGCAGCCCTATGACCGTGACTTCACCGATTTCCGCGCCGAAGAACTGGAACCCGAAGGCGGTCCTAGTTGGGAAACCATCCTGCCGGTGAACTGGAAGTCGGTGCGCGACGTCGACAACGAGGGCTATCACGTCGCCATGGCGCACCCCGGCCTGCAGGATCTGTACGGTCGCAGCTATCGCGATCTCGTCCACGAAAACGGCCTCGCCAGTTCCTACGCGGAATTCGGCGACAAGCCTGGGCGGCTCTGGTCGGTGAAGAACTATGTGAAAATCTCGCCGGTCCAGTCCTGGCTGCCGGAACGGCTCCAAAAGGCCTGGAACTATTACGGCGTCTTCCCGAACAACGTGATCTCCTTCACGCCCGAAGGCCTGAACTACTATCAGGACATCCCGCAATCCCCCGGCGAGACGAAACTCACCGGCCGCTCCTACCGCCGCCGCAACGAGGACCGCCAGCAGCGCGTGGCGCGCTATCTCGCCATGCGGATCGACCGCGAAACCTCGGCCGAGGATCAGCAACTGTCGATCTGGTCGAACGAATCGATGAAATCCTCGGCCTTCGAGGACTTCTATCTGTCGGACCTTGAGTATGGTCTGCGCAACCATCACGATCAGTTGCGCCGTCTTCTGCCCGTTCTGAAGCAGAGAGAGGCGCCAACTGAAGCTGCCATCGCGTCACTTAACGAAGAATTGCTTCACGAGCGGTCCTGACTGCTCTTAACCTGTAGTCAAGCAACAAGGGCCAAAGGCCCGAAAAGAAAAGCCGGGGAGACCATAGATGAAGCTGAACAGACGCCAGACCCTGACCGCGCTCGGGGGCGCCTTGGCCATGCCCTATGTGCGTCCCTCCTGGGCGCAATCCGGCTCGGTTAATGTCTATAACTGGGCCGACTACATCGGTGAGACGACCCTTGCCGACTTCGAGGCAGCGACGGGCATCGGGGTGGTCTACGACACCTACTCCTCGGCGGAAGAGATGTTCGCCAAGATGCTGGCGGGCTCGACCGGCTATGACGTGGCCTTTACCGCAGGCCTGACCCAGCCTCAGGCGATCAACGCCGGCATCTACGCCAAGATCGACCACAGCAAGCTGAAGAACTGGGGCAACCTGGACCCCGAACTGCTGAAGGTCCTTAGCGGATGGGATCCCGACACACAGTATTCTGTGCCTTACATGTGGGGTTCGGTCGGCTTCACCTATAACCTCGATATGGTGAAGGAACGGCTGCCGGACGCCGACCTTTCCTCGCTCGACACGATCTTCAAACCCGAGAACGCCGAAAAGCTGGCCGACTGCGGCATCTCGATCCTGGACAGTCCGCTCGACATCGGCCTGATGATGCTGCCCTATCTCGGCGTCGATCCGAACACGACCAATGTGGACGACTACCAAAAGCTGGTCGAGGCGTTCAAACCCGTCCGCCAATATATCCGCACCTTCGACAACTCGAACTACCTGAACGCCATCCCGAACGGCGAGCTTTGCGTGATCAACAACTGGTCGGGCGACTATGCCGTGGCCAAATCGCGCGCCGAGGAAGCGGGGCTGAACATGAACCTCGCCTACTTCGTGCCAAAGACCGGCGCGCCGGCATGGTTCGACGTGATGTCGATCCCCTCGGACGCGCCGAACGTCGAAAACGCCTATGCCTTCATCGACTTCATGCTGCAGCCCGAGGTGATTGCCGCCTGCACGAACTTCACGGCCTATGCGAATGCCAACATGGCTTCGAAACCCTTCGTCGACCCCTCGATCCTGAATGACCCTGCGGTCTACCCGGATGAAGAGACGATCAAGCGGCTCTGGACGCCGAAACCGATGAACGAGGATCAGGACCGGGCAATCACCCGGGTCTGGACCGAGATCAAGACGGGTTGATCGGGGCCGGCATGCAAATGGCAACCCAAGCGACCCCCGCCCCGGCAGCCAATCCAGCGCCGGGGCCTGCGCCGTTCATCCGCATCGAGGGGGTGTCAAAGCGCTTCGGCACCTTCCAGGCGGTCGACAAGGTCACGCTGAACATCGCCAAGGGCGAGATTTTTGGCCTTCTGGGCGGCTCGGGCTGCGGCAAGACAACCCTGTTGCGTATGCTGGCGGGGTTCGAGGAGCCGACCGAAGGCCAGATCTGGCTCGATGGACAGGACATGACCGGCGTGCCGCCCTATGAACGGCCCGTGAACATGATGTTCCAGTCCTATGCGCTGTTTCCGCACATGACGGTCGAGCGCAACGTCGCCTACGGCCTGAAGCACGAAAAGATGACCGACGCCGCCCGCAAGGACCGGGTGCGAGAGATGCTGGACCTCGTGCAGCTGACCCAGTTCGCGCATCGCAAGCCGCACCAGATCTCGGGCGGTCAAAGACAGCGTGTAGCCCTGGCGCGGGCCTTGGCGCGGGCGCCGAAGCTGCTCCTGCTGGACGAACCGCTGGCCGCTCTGGACAAGAAGCTGCGCGAACATACCCAGTTCGAGCTGATGAACATCCAGCACAAGACCGGCGTGACCTTCGTGGTCGTGACCCATGACCAGGAAGAGGCGATGACCCTGTCCGACCGCATCGCGGTCATGGACAAGGGACAGGTCAAACAGGTCGGCACGCCGCAGGATGTCTACGAATATCCGAACAACCGTTTCGTTGCGGGCTTCATCGGCTCGATCACGACCTTCGAAGGCACCGTCAAATCGGTGGCCGACGGGCTGGCCCGGGTCAACATTCCCGCACTTGGCGGCGATTTCACCGCGCGCGCCGTGCCTGGCCTCGTGCAAGGCGGCGCCGTGACGCTGGCCCTGCGCCCCGAGAAAATCCAGATCACCCGAGAGCGGCCACAGGGGCCGAACGCCTTGGCGGGCGTGGTGCAGGACCTTGGGTATTTCGGCAAGGACTCGCTCTACCGCGTCGCGCTGGACACCGGACAACTCGTCTCGGTCAACTCGGTGAACTCTCGCCGCGGCCATGAATCCGAACGCGTGGTGGATTGGGAGGATAAAGTCTGGCTGTCCTTCGACCCGTCCTGCGCCATCCTGCTGACGGAGTAGCCCGATGACCGCAAGGATCGGCAAGGGCGAACGCCTCCCCGAAGCCGCCGACGCGGTGATCGGTGAAACGCATCATGACGGCCGCTTCATGCGCTGGTTCAACAGCCGGGGCTGGGTCAACACCATCATCGCCACGCCTTATGTTTGGCTGCTGCTGTTCTTCTTCCTGCCGTTCCTGATCGTCGTTGCGATGAGCTTTGCGACCCGAACGCCCACCGCACCGCCGTTCTCCTTTGGCGGGGAACATCCGCTGATCAACCTTCAGGGCTATGCAAGGCTGTTCGAGGACAGCCTTTACATCCGCGCCTACCTGACCTCGATCAGGAACGCGGCCTTTGCCACCTTCATGTGCCTGATCATCGGTTATCCGATGGCGCTTGGACTGACCCGCGTCAGTAAAAGCTGGCGCAATGTCCTTCTGATGCTGGTGATCCTGCCCTTCTGGACCTCGTTCCTGCTGCGCGTCTATGCGTGGATGGGCCTTCTGGGCAACAACAGCTGGTTCAACCGCCTGCTGACCGATGCCTACAACTTTCTGGTTCCGTCGGAATGGGCGCTGCGATCCATCCCCATGATGAACACGAACTTCGCGGTCGTGCTGGTCATGGTCTATTCCTACCTGCCGTTCATGATCCTGCCCCTTTATGCGAACCTGGAAAAGCTTGACCGGACACTGGACGAGGCGGCGATGGACCTCGGCTCACGCCCCTTCCGAGTCTTTCTGGATGTCACCCTGCCGCTGTCCGTTCCCGGCATCGTCGCGGGCGGGCTGCTGGTATTTATCCCGGCAGCGGGCGAACTGATCATCCCCTCGCTGGTCGGCAATGCCAGCCAGCCGATGATCGGCCGCGTCATATCGGACGAGTTTTCCAGCGCGCGTGACTGGCCCATGGCCTCGGCGGTGGCGGTGGCGCTGCTGATGCTGCTGGTCATCCCAATGATGGCCTACACGCATTTCGAGGGCAAAGCGCAGACGAAGGCGAGGGAAGAGCCATGAACCGCCGCCCCGTCTTCCTGATCACCATGCTGTGCTTCGGGTTCGCCTTCTTCTACATCCCGATCCTGTCGATGATGGTCTATTCGTTCAACGCCTCGCGGCTGGCGACTGTCTGGGGCGGCTTTTCGACCAAGTGGTATGTCGCCCTGTTCAACAACAAGCAGGTCATCGCCGCCGCCATCCTGTCGCTGAAGATCGCGCTTTTGTCGGCCACCTTCGCCACCATCCTTGGCACCATGGCGGGCATCGCGCTGGCCCGGTTCAAGAAATTCCGGGGGCGAGTGCTATTCTCGGGCCTCGTCACCGCGCCGCTGATCATGCCAGAGGTCATCACCGGTATCTCATCACTGATGCTGTTCATCCTGATGGCCGACTGGATCGGCTGGCCCGGCCAGCGCGGCTTCGCGACGGTCACAATCGCCCACATCACCTTCTCGATGACCTTCGTCGCGACCATCGTGCAGTCGCGGCTGGTGCAGGCCGATCAGGCGATCGAAGAAGCGGCGATGGACCTTGGTTCGCGCCCCTGGCAGGTGATGAAGGACATTACCCTGCCGATCATCAGCCCGGCCATCCTGTCGGGCTGGCTGCTGGCCTTTACCATTTCGCTGGATGACGTGGTTATCACCAACTTCACCACCGGGCCGGGCAACACGACCTTGCCGCTGCTGATCTGGTCCAAGGTCAAGCTGGGCGTGACGCCGGACATCAACGCGCTGGCAACCATCATCGTCGTTCTGGTCGGCATCGGCGTAACGATCGCAGGTTTCGCCCTTAATCGTGCCGAAAAGCGGCGCGAGCTGGACATGCGCATGGCCTACCGGGCGAACGAGTGACATGGCCGACAGCCTGATCGACACCAGCCTTCTGGACCTTCCGCTTGGCCTGCCCGGATCGGGCCGTCAGCGCTACGCGGCTGCCATGGCGATGTATCAGGCCGGAGAAATCTCCGCCGAGGTGCTGGAGGTGTTCCGCATCTCATCCCCCCGCGATGGCGACGACCCGGCGGTGCTGCTGGCCGAACGCGGCCTGCCCGACCCCAGAGCCGCCGCAGCAATCACGCGTCTGGTGGCCGAGATTGCAATCTATGTCGGCAAACTCTCCGGGCCGGGTATTGCCGAGGTAAGCGCGGGCATAGCCGCCAACCGGCAGGGCAAGATGCAGCCGGATCGTATGTATGGAAGCCATACCGATCCTGTATGGGTTCTGTATATGGACGCAGCCCTCGCCGCGCTGTCCCGGACCCACCCGACCCTCGCCTCCGCCCTGCGGGCCGCCATGCCCTATCTCCCATGGCAAAGCTTCGATGGCTATCCGGCGGATCAGATCGGGCAGGCCTTTCTCGACGGCAACATCTTCTGCACCGTCGTCGGCGAAACCGGCCCGATCTTCGCGCAAGGCTTTGATCTCGGGCTGTTTCTCATCGCGCCCCACCTGCTTTATCGCGACCATCACCACAAGGCGCCCGAGTTGTACGCCCCCCTCACCGGCCCCCACGGCTGGCGCTTTGGTCCGGGGCAACCCCTGATCGTCAAGCCCGCACACGAGCCGGTCTGGAACGAACCGAACGTCCCGCATCTGACCAAGGTCGGCCCTTTACCCTTCCTTAGCATTTTCGCCTGGACAGATGACGTAAACGACCCGGCTTATGTGATTTCTGCCTCGGACTGGGCCGAGCTTGAGGCGCTGCGGCTGGGCTGACAAGGAGACAGAGATTGCACGAGGAAGAGCTTTACGGTGCCAGGCTGATCCGCATCCTTGAAGCGGTCTGGGGTGAGGGCTTCCTGTCACCGGGTGGCCCGGAAGAGATTGCCCGTCTGGTTGACGGCCTTGATTTCAAGGGAAAATCCATACTCGACATCGGCTGCGGCGCGGGCGGTATCGACGTGGCTTTGGCCGAACGGCACGGGGCCGGCTACGTCACAGGCATTGATGTCGAGGATGGGGTGATCAACCACGCCCGCGCCTTGGTCGAACGGCGCGGGCTGATCTCTCGTATCGGCCTTGCCAAGGTCGCTCCTGGCCCGTTGCCCTCCCCTCCGGGCACCTTTGACATCGTCTTTTCAAAGGATTCCATAGTCCATATCCCAGATAAAGCGGCGCTGATGACCGAGGTGTTCCGCGTGTTGAAACCCGGTGGCTGGTTTGTTGCGTCGGACTGGCTGATCGGCCATGATGGCACTCCCAGCCCCGAGATGGCCGCCTATATCGCGTCGGAGGGTCTGGATTTCGGCATGGCCTCACCCGCGCGCTACCGCGCCGCGATGCAGGGTGCGGGGTTCGAACGGATCGAGACCAAAAGCCGTGGCGAGTGGTACGCGGGCCTGGCACAAAGCGAACTGGAGCGTCTGCGCGGCCCGCTGGGACGCGGCATGGCTACCGAGCTGGGCGAGGATTTCGTCGCCCATAATATCGAGATCTGGGAACGAATGGTGCCGGTTTTGCGGGCGGGCGAACATTGCCCGACGCACCTGAGGGCGCGCAAACCGGAATAGCGGAAGGCCCTCAGAAGGCCTTCCGCCAAAATGTATCAGGCGCGGCGACGACGCAGGCGGGCAAGGCCCAGTGCGCCAAGACCCGCTATCATCAGCGGCGCTGCGGCAGGCAGCGGAACCGGCGCAGGCGCGTCAACATCGGGCGTCTGCGGCAGAGGCTGTTCGACCGGCGGCAGGACGACCGCGAGCGCGGCGTTGCCCGGCGCGGCGATCGTGTATTTCAGCGTGCCATAGGTGCCAAAAAGACCAAGATAAAGCTGACCAGCAAAACTGTCGTCCAGATTGATCACATAGTCGAACACGCTGTTGCGGTTCCAATGCTGGATGCCGACGCTGGCCAGGTAGGTGCCTTCCCAGGCGCTCCACTGGAACGGCGTCGTCTTATACAGAACGGAACCGCCAGCCGAGAAGGACCAGTCGGTATCACCAATCGGGCTGAGAGGCGAGAAGGACAGCGTGACAGTCTGCGCGCCGGACTTCAGGCCGGTGAAGGCCAGCAGGTCATAGTCGCCACCAGCAGCCCAGACGCCGCTGACGGTGGTCGCGCCGTTTGCCACGACGGTGGGGGAAAGATAGTTGCTGGAGAAATCACCGTATTCGGCCTCGGAAACCGTGGCGGCCTGTGCCGCGCCGGCGGCAAGCACGAAGGCGGTGGCAATGATTGAACGCGCGAAACTCATCTGTAGAAACCTTTGCGAAACTTCCGGTCACACCTTATGCGGACGCCTGCCATGTGGCCCGTGGGTTGGGCGGAAACAAGGCAATCATTCGGGAATTTAAAGATGACGCAGCGTCACGTTACCATCTTGCAGCAATTGCGTGAAAACAGATAGTTAACGAACGGTCGAACGAAGTGCGAAGAGGTGAAGTTGCCGCGTCAGGAACAGTTCGCCGCATGACGCAACACTCGCCTGCCTGGCACAGTCTTCGCCTTGGCAGAGCAAGAAACGGCTCGGCAGGAGCAGACTGCTTCGCCGAAGCTTTTCCGGCGAGAGATTGACGACGCAAGCCCACGGTCCATAGTCTGCGCCCAACCGGGAGCACCCTGCGCCCTAGCCAAAGGACCGCCATGAGCCACGCAATTTTCCCCGATCTGAAGGACAAATCCGTCTTCATCACCGGCGGCGGTTCCGGCATTGGTGCCGCGCTAACCGAGGGTTTCCTGCGGCAGGGCGCCAGGGTGGCTTTCGTCCAGCGCTCGGACGCCGGCGCTTTTTGCGACCGGATGGAGCAATCGACCGGCGTGCGCCCCCTGTTCCTGCGCTGCGACATCACCAATACCGAGGCCCTGCAATCGGCGATTATTGAATCCGCCGCTGCGCATGGGCCGATCTCGGTGCTGGTCAACAACGCGGCCCATGATGACCGGCACAAGACTTTGGACGTGACCGAGGCCTATTGGGACCAGATGATGGCCGTCAACCTGCGATGCTACTTCTTTGCCGCGCAGTCCGTCATTTCGGGAATGCAGGCGATGGGCGGCGGCTCGATCATCAACTTCTCTTCCATCAGCTACATGATGGGTCTGGGCGACTACCCCGCATATGTAACCGCCAATTCGGGCATCAACGGGCTGACGCGCGGGCTGGCCCGCGAATTCGGCAAGGACCGCATCCGCGTCAACGCCATGGCACCCGGCTGGGTGCTGACCCAGCGACAGAAAGAGCTGTGGGTGACGCCCGAAGGTCTGGCGAACCACCTGTCGAAGCAATGCCTGCCCGACATACTGGAGCCGGAAGATATGGTGGGCGGGGTGCTTTTCCTCGCCTCCGACGTGTCCAGGGCGATGACGGGTCAGGCGCTGGTCATCGACGGCGGCGTCGTGGTGACGGGATGAAACCCGACTGGATCGCAGTAGACTGGGGCACCAGCAACCTGCGGGCCTATGCCATGAAGGGCGATCTTTGCCTTGCCGAGGCAGGATCGGACCAGGGTATGGGCCAGCTTTCGCGGGAGGCGTTTGAACCTGCTCTGCTGCATCTGCTGGAGCCGTGGCTGGAAGCGGGGCACGGAACCCCGGTCATTGCCTGTGGCATGGTAGGCAGCCGTCAGGGCTGGCGCGAGGCACCCTATCGCGCGGTTCCCTGCGCGCCGACGGATGGTGGCGATCTGATGGAGGTGCCGGTCGACGACCCCCGGATTTCTGTCCACCTCGTGCCGGGGCTGAAGCAGGTCTCGCCCGCCGATGTGATGCGCGGCGAGGAAACGCAGATCGCCGGGGCTCTGGCAATTTTGCCCGGCTTTGACGGGGTGATCTGCCTGCCCGGCACCCATTCGAAATGGACGCAGGTCAGTGCGGGCGAGGTCGTCAGTTTCCAGACCTACATGACGGGTGAGATGTTCGCATTGCTGTCAAAGCAGTCGGTGCTGCGGCACGGCATGACAGGCGATGGCTGGGACGCGGCAGCGTTTGATACGGCTGTGTCGGATGCCCTGTCGCGACCCGAGCGGATTGCCGCGCGCCTTTTCGCGCTGCGGGCAGAAGGGCTGCTGGCCAGTCTGCCGCCCGCATCGGCCAAGGCGCGACTGTCGGGAATGCTGATCGGGCTGGAACTGGCCGGTGCGCGTGCCTATTGGCTGGGCCAGCCCATAGTGATGATCGGGGCCGAGGCTCTGTCGGCCCTCTACACCCGCGCGCTTGCCGCGCAAGGCGCATCCGTGCGTCCCTTGTCAGGCCGCGATACCGTGCTGGCCGGGCTTACCGCCGCCTGGCAGGGAATCTTGGAGAAGAACGCATGAGCCGCAACATCATCGCCATCCTGCGCGGCATAACCCCGCCCGAAGCCTTGCCCGTGACCGAGGCGCTTATCGCCGCTGGAGTTACGCGGATCGAGGTGCCGCTGAACTCTCCCGATCCACTGCACAGCATTGAAGCCATGGCCAAACGCTTTGGCGACCAGGCGCTGATCGGCGCGGGAACGGTGCTGACCGTGGCGCAGGTGGCAGAGGTCAAGGCGGCGGGCGGTCGTCTGATCGTGTCGCCCAACTGCGATACACATGTCATTGCCACGACCAAGACTGCGGGGATGCAAAGCTTTCCCGGCGTCTTCAGCCCGACCGAATGTTTCGCCGCCCTTGCCGCCGGAGCGGACGGGCTGAAATTCTTTCCCGCATCGCTGATCGGGCCTGAAGGCGTGAAGGCGATACGTGCCGTCCTGCCCAAGGATTGTCAGGTCTATGCCGTTGGCGGAGCCGGTGCGTCGAACTTCGCCGCCTGGGCCGCTGCGGGGGCCAATGGCTTTGGCATCGGCACAGCGCTTTACACGCCGGGGCTTGCTGTGGCCGAAGTGGCGAAGCGGGCCACCGAGATTGTCCGGGCTTATGACGAGGCATATCCATGACCACGATCTATGACTCCCGCCGCTGCGAACTGGGCGAAGGCCCCTTGTGGCACCCGGAGCGCGACCAGCTTTTCTGGTTCGACATCCTTGGCAAAAGGCTGATGACTCTGGGGCTGGATGGTCCGCAGGAATGGGCCATGGGCGAAATGGTCTCGGCGGCGGGATGGGTTGACGAACGTGTTCTTCTGATCGCCTCCGAGACGGCGCTGTTCCAGTTCGACGTGGGCAGCGGCAAGAGGATGGACATTTGTGCGCTGGAGGCCGACAACCCCGCGACCCGGTCGAACGACGGGCGCGCCGATCCGCAAGGCGGTTTCTGGATCGGCACCATGGGCAAGAAAGCCGAACGCGGGGCGGGAGCAATCTATCGCTGGTATCGTGGCGAGTTGCGAAAGCTTTACCCCGGCATCAGCATCCCAAACTCCATCAGCTTCACACCCGATGGCCGAACGGCACATTTCGCGGACAGCAACCTGCGCAAGGTGATGCGCGTGGCGCTGGATGTCGATGGCTGGCCCAAGGGTGAGCCACAGGTCTATGTCGACCTGGGCCCCGACAAGGGCGAACCGGACGGTGCCGTGGTGGACGAGCATGGCAATCTGTGGCTTGCCGAATGGGGCGTGGCGCGGGTTGCAAGCTATGCGCCCGACGGCTCCTTGCGCGAAGTCATCCCGACGCTGGCCAAGCAGACATCCTGCCCTGCCTTTGGCGGACCGGGGCTGACCACGCTGTTCATCACATCCGCACTGCAGGGAATGTCCGACGCGCAGCGCACCGCCGAACCGCAGGGCGGCATGACTTTCTCGACCAATGTCGCCACGCGCGGCCAGCCGGAACGTCGTGTGATACTTGGCGAGACGGCGCGGTGAACCCGGTGTTAACTGGCGTTCTGTCACGAAGCTGAAACAAGGCGGCCCATAGGGTGCCGCTTCGCGTCGGATCTTGGGGAGGAATGCGATGCAAAAGCTGGCCCTGCTGTTTGAGCTTCGTTACAGCCCGCTGACACTTTCCGCACTGGGTTTCGTGGTTTTCGCCGTTCTTGCGGCGTTTTTTCCGGGGTGGTGGTTCCTGCATCTGGCGTTGGCCGCTGTGTGCCTCTGGCTGGCGTTCGTAGGGGTCAACGACCTGCGCCAGACCCGGCACGCGATTCTTCGCAACTATCCCATCGCGGGCCATCTGCGCTTCATGCTGGAAGGTTTCCGCCCCGAAATCCGCCAGTATTTCTTCGAAGGCGACAAGGATGGCGCGCCCTTTCCGCGCGACAAGCGGGCCATCGTCTATCAACGCGCCAAGAAAGACCTGGACAAACGCCCCTTCGGCACCCAGTACGACGTCTACGCCGATCACTACGAATGGCTGCACCATTCACTGATGCCGCAGCCGATGGCGAACGAGCAGGCGTTCCGGGTGCTTGTCGGCGCGGATTGCAAACAGCCCTATTCGGCCTCGGTCCTGAACATTTCAGCCATGAGCTATGGCGCGCTTTCGGCCAATGCGGTGCTTGCACTGAACAAGGGGGCAAAGCTTGGCGCCTTTGCCCATGACACGGGGGAAGGCGGCGTATCGCCCCATCATCGCACATATGGCGGCGATCTGATCTGGGAAGTCGGGTCGGGCTATTTCGGGTGTCGCAAACCGGACGGCACTTTCGATCCTGAAAAGTTTGCGGCGGCGGCGGCGGACCCACAAATAAAGATGGTCGAGCTGAAGCTGAGCCAGGGTGCGAAACCCGGCCACGGTGGCGTGCTGCCCGCGGCAAAGATCACATCAGAGATTTCCGCCATCCGCGGCGTGCCCATGGGTGAAGACTGCATTTCTCCCGCGCGCCATTCGTCCTTTTCGACGCCGATCGGGTTGTTGCAGTTCGTGGCCCAGATGCGCGATCTGTCAGGAGGGAAACCCGCCGGGTTCAAGCTTTGCATAGGCCATCCCTGGGAATTCATGGCGATCTGCAAGGCGATGCTGGAAACCGGCATCACCCCCGATTTCATCGTGATCGACGGCAAAGAGGGCGGCACCGGCGCAGCACCGCTGGAGTTCATGGACCACGTCGGCATGCCGTTGCGCGAGGGCCTGAGCTTTGCCCATAACGCGCTGGTCGGCATCGGAATGCGCGATCGTATCCGGCTGGGCGCCTCGGGCAAGATCGTCAGTGCATTTGATATGGCCCGGGTAATGGCGCTGGGGGCCGACTGGTGCAACGCCGCGCGCGGCTTCATGTTCGCCGTCGGCTGCATCCAGGCGCAGACCTGCCACACAGGGCTTTGCCCGACCGGGGTGACATCACAAGACCCTGCGCGACAAAGGGCCATCGTCGTTCCCGACAAGGCCGAGCGCGTCTTCAACTTTCACCACAATACCATCCATGCGCTGGCCGAGCTGGTCGCGGCGGCGGGGCTGGACCACCCCGGACAGCTGGAACCGCATCACTTCCTGCGCCGCGCCGACGGCGACCGGGTGATGAGCTATACCGAGCAGTATGAGGCCCTCGCCCCCGGACAGCTTCTGGCCGAAACCGGTGCGCCGCACCGTTACGCCGATGCCTGGCGCGTATCGCAGGCCCATAGTTTTGCCCGCAACGACGCGGCATCGGCCAATGCCGAACTGAGGGCGGTCGCCGTCTGATCACCTGGAACGAACCACGGTAACCGGCGTTGAGATCGGTTGCCATGGAGTTCGGCGATGCGAACCAAGACCGACAATACAGAGGCGCACAGCCTGCCCGATGGGCTGACCTACTATCCCGACAATCGTCCCGGCATTCGCCGCGAAAAACGCGGGCATGGCTTTTCCTATGTTGCCCCGGATGGCACCCGTATTGATCGCGGCCCCGAGCGGCAGCGGCTTGAACGTATGGCGGTGCCGCCCGCCTATTCGCGCGTCTGGATGTCGCCGTTGGTCGATGGTCACCTTATGGCGACCGGCTTTGACCAGCGAGAGCGCAAGCAGTATCGCTATCATCCCGCCTGGGCCGGGGCCCGGTCCGATACCAAATACGCCTCTCTCGCAAACTTCGGACATGCCCTGCCCCGCATCCGGCGTTGGATCATGCGCGACCTCGAGACAGAGGCGGGTGAATTGCAGTTCGGACTGGCCGCCGTGGCACTGCTGATCGACCGGCTGTCGCTGCGCGCGGGCAATGAATGCTATACGCGTGACAATGGCAGCTATGGCGCGCTTACCCTGCAACGTCGGCATCTGCGCTTTACAAAGGACGGGCTGCGCCTGCTGTTCAAGGCCAAGGGCGGCAAGATGGTGCGCCGTGCGATTACCGACAAGACGCTGATGCGTGCCCTGCAAAAGGCGCGTGACCTGCCCGGAGCATCGCTTCTGTCCTGGATCGACGAGCACGGTACGGTGCAAAGTATAGGATCGGCCGCGCTGAACAGCTATCTGAGCGATGCAGCCGATCACGCCGTGACCGCCAAGACATTCCGCACCTGGGCCGGCACCCGCGCGGCCTTCGAGACGGCAGAGACGGGCGGTGCATCCATCAAGGATATTGCGCAGGCAGCGGCAGATGCGCTGCACAACACCCCCGCCATCGCGCGGTCCAGCTATATCCATCCAAAGGTAATCGACCTTGCAGGCGCAGAGCCATTGAGCCTGCACCCCAATCGCATCGCGGGCCTGACGGCAAGCGAAGCGCGGCTTCTGCGTTTTCTGGAAGGCGGCTGAATAACGAGGAGAAATGACATGCCGGCGAAATCCAAGGCGCAGCAGAAGGCGGCGGGCGCAGCCCTGTCCGCCAAGCGCGGCGAAACGAAGAAGTCCGATCTGAAGGGCGCGTCAAAAAGCATGGTCGAAAGCATGACCGAGAAAGAGCTGGAAGAGCTTGCCTCGACCGATGGCAAGCCTCTGCCCGAACGCAAGTCCTAGCCTGCCATCCGCGACAATCGCTCAACCGTAGCGGCGGTGATCGCGGTGGGTTTCGGTGCGGGCGGCTCTTTTCGTGCCAGGGCGGCGGTCAGGGTAAAGCTGTTGGCGGATGAAAGCCGTGCCAACTCTTCCCATGTGACCAGCATCGCCACGCTTGCGCCGGGGCGGCCGCGCAACGACCAGGGGCAGACGGCAGTGGACTCGCGCTGGTTACGTAGCCAGTCGATGAATATCCGGCTCGTTCGTGCTCTCTTTGACAATGCCGCGGTGAACCTTTCAGGTTCGGCTTCGACCGCAACCTTGGCAAATGTCTTGGCGAACAATTCGACCGTCTCCATTCCGGCGCTGCGGCGCAACGGGACGATCACATGCACCCCTTTGCCACCCGTGACCATCGGATGCGAAGCGAGCCCCAGTTCGGCCAGACGGTCGCGGATATCTGCTGCTGCCGACCTGACCTCGGCAAAGCCGACCGAAGGGTCGGGGTCAAGGTCGAGAACCAGCCGATCCGGCAGATCGGGTTTGTCCAGCCGCGCATTGCGGATGTGGAATTCGATGGTGCCCATCTGCACGGCGGCGACAAGACCGGCGGCGCTTTCGATATGCATGACCTCGGCATCATCCTCCGCCACGGTGGCTATGGCGTCTGGAAATCCCGCGCCCTTGTGCTTTTGGAAAAAGCCCTCCTCCGTGATCCCCTCGGGGAAGCGCAAGAGGCTGACCACGCGCGATTTCAGATGGGGCAACATCCGTTCGGCAACGTGGTCATAGTATCGCGCGACCTCGCCTTTGGTGACGTCCGGCGAGGTGAACACAACGCGTTCCGGGTGGGACACGGCAATGCCGCGCAGGACCAGCTTGCCCTGCGTTCCCTCTGCTTGCACCTGCATGGCTGGCTTGTCCTCCCGCAATCCTATGTAGACGCCGTGACGTATCCGGCCATCGGTCGTGAATTCGGCATAGCGCACCTCTGCGACCAGCTGTGGGCGCAGCCAGCGGGCGCCCTTTGTCTCGGCAGCGGGCACATCGAGGGGCTTTTCCGTGACCTTCAGCGGGGCCATCCGCGCGGCAAGATCCTCAAAGGACTTATCGTCGAAACCCGTCCCGACCTTGCCACGATACACGAGTTCACTGCCTTCGAGGCTTGCCAGCAAAAGCGAGGCAAAGGGGCGCCCGGCCTTGTCGCTGGGCTGGAAGCCGATCACCACGAATTCGGCCCGCCTTTCGCATTTCACTTTCACCCAGTCGCCACCCCGACCGCTGCGATAGGGGGCGTCGGCGCGTTTCGACACGACCCCCTCTCCGCTCGCAGCACAGAGGTTTTGCAGCACCAACTCGCCTTTCCCCTCGACGACCGGGCTAAGCCGCAAGGGGCTGCCTGTCGGTTGACCCGAGAACAGCTTTTCCAGTGCCTGCCTTCGCGCGCGAAGCGGTTTGCCCCGCAGATCCTTGCCATCGAGATGAAGCAGGTCGAATGCCACGTAAAACAGCGCCGTCCCTGTCTTGAGCGCGGATTGAAGCCCGCCAAAGCCGCCCTCCGGCGCAATCACCTCACCGTCGATCAGGGCCGAACGACAAGGCAGGCCTTTGGCAAAAGGAACAAGGCGCGCGAACCTGTCGGACCAGTCCAGCCCGCTGCGGCTGTATATCCGCGCCTGTCCTGCTGCGACCGCCATCTGGCCGCGATAGCCGTCAAGCTTGGCTTCGTGCCACCAGTCCTCGCCATCGGGCGGTGTCTCGGACAAGGTGGCAAGCTGTGGCTCGACAAAACCGGGCATTGGCGTGGTGCGGATTTTTGCCTTGGGCTTTTGCGGCGGTGTTTCGTGGCCTGCGGCGATGTCCTTCATCTTTCGTGTGGTGGCGATGCTCGTGGTGAAGCGGTCGACCAGCCCATCGGGGTCATCTTCCGCCGCATCGTCGCGTTCCTTGATCAGAAGCCAGTTCTCGCGCCTGGCATCTCCATCCCGATGCCCTTTCATCCGCACCAGCGTCCAGCCGCCCTTCATGCGTTCGCCGAACAGGGTGAACTTCAGCTTGCCGTCGATCAGCCCCTGTTCCGGGTCATCCATCGGAATCCAGGTGCCGCGATCCCACAGCATGACACTGCCTGCACCATAGTTTCCCGGTGCGATGATGCCTTCGAAATCGCCGTAATCTATCGGATGATCCTCTGTCCGCACCGCAAGCCGCTTTTGCGCAGGATCGGCGCTGGGGCCACGCGTCACGGCCCAGCTAAGCAGCACGCCCTGCCATTCCAGGCGGAAATCGAAATGCAGCCGTGTCGCGTCATGTTTCTGGACCACGAAGGACAGCGGCTGTCCGGTTTTGGCCTTGCGCACCGCGCCCTTCGGTTCCGGCGTCTCGCCGAAGCGTCTCCTGGCGTGGTACTGCTTCAGGTCCATGCCTAACCCGCCTTGCTGCGAGCGGGCTTTTTCGCTGCTGCCTTACCCCCGGCTGCGCTAAGGCTCTTTTTCAGCGCATCCATCAGGTCGATGACGTTTTCGCGCGCCGGACCATGGCCGCCACCCGCTTCGTCCTTGGGCACGCGAGGTGTCTTGCGGTTGTGAACCTTGGCTTCGACCAGATCCTTCAACGCCTTGGCATAATGATCCTCAAACGCCTCGGGCTTGAACGGAGCCGTCTTGCGCTCGATCAGCGTTGTGGCGACATTCAGCAGATCCTCATCCACCTTTTTGTCCGCGATCCCCGAGAAAAGTGGATCGGCCTTGTTCAACTCGTCGGGATAGAACAGTGTCTCCAGCAGCAGGCCATCGCCACAGGGTTTGACCGCGCAGAGATATTCCTTGCCACGCATGGTCAACTGGCCCAACCCGATCTTGGCTGTCTGACGCAAGGCATCCCGCACGACGCGATAGGCGTCCTGAGCAAGCGCATCGCTGGGGACAAGATAGTAGGGGCGGTCGAAGTATAGCGGAGATATCTCGCTGGAATCCACGAACTGAACCAGTTCAAGGGTCTTCTTGGTTTCCAGGCGAATACGTTCGACTTCTTCGGGCGGAATCAGAACATAGTCCCCCTCATCCGTCTCATAGCCTTTGAGAATATCTTCTGCCTTGACCGCACCTTTCCCGGCGACGGTCTTTTCGTACTTTACCGGCTTGCCCGTGGGGCCATGAATCTGGCGAAACGAAATGCGGGATTTGCTGCTTGTGGCCGTGTGCAGATCGACGGGAATGGCGACGAGCGACAAACGAAGCTGACCTGACCAGACGGGTCTGGATGCCATGACGTCCCTCCTGTCCAGCCGACATTCATCACCAAACACGGATCGAAGGCACAAAGTTCCCCTTGCCTTTGGGCCAAGGCGGGTTCAGCCATTTTCGACCGCCTCGCGGCGCTTCAGGGTTTTGGCCAACTGATCGGCGAGAACGCTGATCCTGTCGGGAACGGGCTCCTCAGCGATGGCGGCCAGCAGTTGTTCTATAGCCGCATCCAATTCATCGGGCCTTGCGACCGATACGCCGACGATATGCATTCCCCGTTACTTTCGGTTTTACTTTGACGCCAGGATGCGCCAGGCACAGCCAGTCTGGCAAGCGCGCAGCAAAAAGCCGGCCCGTTTCGGGGCCGGCTTTACTGGGTATGCTGCGATCAGAACGAGGCGACCAGAGTACACACGGCCGTCATGCTGGCCGGGGATAGCGGCTCAAGCGCGCTATCGATTGCGGCCGTGCCGCCGGTCATGCCGCCTTCGTTGAACCGTTTGCAGTCGTCGATCACCACATTCTGCTCTTGCGGGGTCAATGCCGTCCAACGGGTCTTTGCCTCATCGGCGGGGCGAAGACTGGAGAAGCCCTCATCAAACAGCGCGTTGCCTACCGTGGCAGGCCAGGGTGCCTGGCCACCGGCAGTCGAATCCACGCCGCCTTTGTCGCCCCCTGTATCACCACCCTCGGTCTGGGCAAAAGCGCCGGTTGCAAGCAGCGCGATCAGCGGCAGAGCGATAAGTCGCTTTTTCATTTTGACATCCTTTAGTTCAGCCGTGTCGCGCGCGGACGGAGGAAAAGCTGCCACACGGGAAACGGCGTTTCGGACAAGACCGGTCCCTCCCGACCGGATGTCACGAAAAGCGGCAACTGGCCCGGTTTGTTCCAACGGGCATCAATTCAAGGCAAGGTGAGAATTTTTGGCACTACAAATGGAACAATGCAGAAAGTCCGGCGTTTTGCCACCAGTTCAGCGGTCCAAGGATCGTGGAACACCTGCCTGGTACTGTCCTAAATCCCAAACTTCGCGGCCCGGATCCCTTTGAATCCGGGCCGCTTTTTCATGTCTTTGCCTGCTTGCCGCCAGGCGGCGCATCGGGCACCGCATGCGCCGCGGCAGCGCCGACCTCATGCAGTTGCTCTTCGGTCAGCTTTTCGTCGCTGCCACTGACACTGACCCGAACCTCACGCCGCGCGAACTGAATGCCGTTGGCCGCGAACTCTTCCTGAACCCGCTTGAAGATTTGCTTGCGGATGGCAAATTGTGCGCCCGGCTTGTGCATGAACTTGCCACGCACGACGATGCCGACATCGTTGAACTCGGCTACACCCTGGCTCTTGAACGGTTCGATGAAACCGGGCGCAAGCTCGGGGTTTTCCATCAGTTCCAGGCCGATGCGCTTGAATATCTTGCGCACCTTTTCGACATCGGTGTCGAAGGGCACGGTGAACCTCAGCTTCATGATGCCCCAGTCGCGGCCAAAGTTCGTGACGGTTTTGATGTTGCTGTAGGGAATGATCAGCACTGGTCCCTTGGCGTCGCGCAATTGCAGCGAACGCAACGAGATTTTCTCGACAGTTCCGATTGTGCCGCCGGCGTCGATGAATTCGTTCAGGCGGAATGCGTCGTCGATCAGGAAGAACAGCCCCGAGACGACGTCGCTCACCAGCTTTTGCGCGCCAAAGCCGATGGCGATACCGGCGATGCCGGCGCCTGCCAGCAGCGGGGTGACGTCGATACCAAGGTTTCCCAGGGCGGTCAGCACCGTAAGGATGATGATCACCGCTTGCAAAGCCCAGCTTATCGGGGGCAGCACAGTGCCAAGGCGCGAACTCTTTACCGTCTGACTTAGGGGTTTGTCCTCGTCGCCCGCCTGGTCGGAAACCGCCGTGTATTCGTTCGCAAGCTTGCGGTTGATCAGCAGACGCACGATTTCCCAGACCAGGTAGCCACTGACGCAGATCATCAGCGCCTGGACAAGGTGGACCGCGAACTGCTCACCCACCCCGGCACTGGCCATGTTCATCATCGACATATCCCAAAGCCGTGCCGTGATCAGGATCACCGCGCCGAAGACAACGACGCGACCGATGCGCGTATAGGCGCGTAGGTTGGCGTCATAGGCCCGCATTGCCACCGCGCCATCGCCGCGCATCGGGGGAACCATGTGCTGCACGATGGCCCGGATCAGCGTGTCCAGCATCGGCGCAATCAGCAAAACCGCCAGGCTGACCAGATGCCGGCCATCACGCAACAACTCGGACTGCCCCATCGCGCCCATGACGCTGGCGAAAATCCAAGTCAGGCCAATCGCCGCCAGGCCGAACCAGGGATAGACATGCGCTGCCCAAAGCTCGAAACTTGTCAGCGTGGTCGTCCGGCCCCGGATGATCGAGCGTAGTCCATCCCTTGCCCGCACGAAAATAATGGCCAGCCAGACAAAGACGGCGACGTTCAGCCAAAAGGCGATGCGATCGACATCGGGTGTCGCCCCTAGCGCCTGATTCACGCCAAGCAGCGCCAGCGCGAGGCCGATGACCATGACAATGCCAAGGAAATTGAAGAACAGGTATTTGGCGCTTTTGTTGTCGCAGTACATGAGCCGCAGATCGCTGCGCTTTGGTGCAAGGAAAAACCGCAGTACCGCCAGGCTGAGCCGGGGGAAGAAGATTATCCAGCGCAGGATGGCATGGGCGACGGGTTCATCCCGGACGGGCATCAGAAAATGCACGACAAGCGACACGACCACAAAGAACAGCAGGGTTCCTGCCGTCTCTCTCCACAGCCTTTTGGCAAGGATGGGCAGAGCCTCGAATATGTCGCGCCGGTCGCTTTCCGTGAGCGGCGGGATGCGGCTGGTCAGATAGAAGCGATAGAGCAGCGTCTCGGCAATGATGCCAAGCAACACGGCCAACAGGAAGACGCCGAAAAACACGGCAGCGCCCGACCAGCCAAGCGTCGCAAGATAATTGCCCAGCACGCGACCTTCGGCGGCAACGATCTCTGGCGTGTTGACAACGTTGTAGCGCCAGGCGGCAAGCGTATCTAACGCTATATCGCCGAGAGCCGAGGCGAGGTCCGCTGGCCCCGCAGGTTCTGCCTCTGCCGCTTTTGGCGCATCTGCAACCGCGTCCAGCCGCTCCAGCAGCAAGCTCCTGACCTGCTCGTCCGTCAAACGAGACACGAGGCTGTCAACGGCCTCGGGCGTCAGCGGATTGGGCAGAGTGACAGGCTCGGTTGCCGTCTGGGCAAGCGACGCGACGGGGACTATCATGACGGCCATCGCGAACAGCAGATGGGCGACCATACTTGCAAGACTGCGCATTCGGACCTTCAACTCCCTCGATCGGCCTTTGGCCTTTGTATTTTCGAGATCACCTTAATTTTCGGAAATCCAGATTTCTGAAAATCCTCCGATGTCCCAGTAGCCCCGCTGCTGCACGTCAGGTTTCGATATGCGGAAATTCACCGGGATCGGCCAACTTTCCGTGAGGCATAGCACCCTCATCGTAGAGCGAAAACAAAATCCTGCTCGCTTCGCTTTTTTCAGACTGCGGATGTAGCCGCCAGCCCAGGGTCATCCCACCACACATTTGGCGGTAAAGACGCCGAGTGGTGGAAACGTCATATCGAAAATCCTTGCGCGCCGACCGGTCTGCTGTGCCAACACGCTCATCAGCGCTCCGACGTCCGGCAAAGGCAGGACTGCCAACCGCTGTGCAATCTTTACAGGTTCTGGCCAGAGACTTGCACGCGAAGCGCCACGATACCTGCGGAAATGCGCCTGATCGGCACCCGTCAGATCCCGCACGTCAATACCGCGATTTTCAAGCGCCACCATGTTGCGCCAGTGGAATACCGCCTCTTCCGCAGCATGGCGCAAGGCCTGTCCGGCCTCACACCCTGCAGCCGACCCTGCCGTCGCCCTTCCCCCGTCAAGATCGCTGCAACGCGCGGCAGCCATCGCATACCCTTCGGCAAAAACGCCGAGCCGCAGATCAAGCCGCCGCAGTTGGCCTTCAAGCCATGTGGAAATGGATTTCACGTCTTCAAGCTGCTGTGGCTCAGGATCGTCAAGCTCGGGAATACCTTGCTCCAATCTCTCGAAATGCAAGTGCTCCAGTTGCTCCAGCACCGCCCGAAGCATGGCGCTTTCAAGGCTGTCGCCCGAAGCTGCGCCCACGGACGTGACCGCACCTTTCGCCCCTGGTGCCCCAAGCGCCAGGTCATGGGCCGGGGCATCCTCGACCGGTCCGCCCACCGTTATCAGCGGTGAAAACCACGCAGGCATGTCGTGGCGAAACTGCAAGGCATAACGTTCGGCTCCTTCAGCCAGAGCCTTGGTGGCAGCCTCACTCCGGCTCTCGCCGAAGCCTGTGGCAATGCGGTGGCGCAGGGCGTTGTCGGGCGGTCGGCAACCAGAGGGCAACGCAACAGCGACAGTCGCGATCTGGAACGGGAATCCTTCGGACATCGGCGGGAACATCGGCTCTGATAAAAGTCGGTGTGAAATTGCCGAGGCAAATCGGGGTTCAATCACGCCCGGGCCGATGGTCATGGATTCCTCGTGCGGCAATACCGATTTTAGTCTATCATAGAACAATTCAGGCTAGGGGGATTCAAATGGCTAGACTGATATTGGCGTCTGGGTTCAATCTAAAGAACCTCGGTTATGCCGTTTTAGATGCGGCAACCACCTCCAACAAATCCGCTGCGGAAGATGCCATTAGGGCCATGGTTGTCCCGCAGTTCAGCGATAAACTTGTCTTCCACTACGATAGCGCGGCTGCAATCAACATCGTCATTCCCAACATTACTCTTAGTGGTCCTGCCGATTCTGGCGGACTGAACGATGTGGCGGCCGAAGCCATTGGCAGTATCGTCATTTACGGCTGCGCAAACTGAAAACAGGGCGTCTGCAATGACGGAGCGATTGATTCCCGAGTTGCAGGCCGTACTCGTGGTTGATGCGATCGGTTTTACTTCGCGGATGGAGCATGATCCCGACGGCTGCATTCAGGCCATGATCGAGGCGCGCCTGAAGATGCTTCGCGCCTGCGAGACAGAGGCAGGCCAGGTAGTGGACACGCCGGGCGACTTCATCCTTGCCGTTTTCCCGTCGGTCAAAGCCGCCCTTTCTGCCGCCCGCATTTTTACCGCCAAAGACGGCGCTGACGATGCACTGCCTTTCCGTGCCGCCATAGACATAGGCGAAGTATATCCGGTGGACGGAAAGTTGCTTGGGGCCGCAATCAACACTGCCGCCCGCCTGCAAGAGCTTGCCGGGCAGAACGGGATAGTTCTGTCGGAGCGCGCCTATCAATCCCTGGCGCGGCGTGAGCGTTTCCAGTTCGCCCTGATCGGCGAAATACCCCTGAAAAACATCGAGCGGCCCGTGCGCGCCTATCAACTGGCCAGGGGCGCAAGGTATCATGCCCATCCGTTGCTTTCGACGAGCACACAGATGCCCGTAGTCTTTGTCTGCGGCTTTCGCGTCATCGGTCAAAGCAAGCGGGCCAGAATCTTTGCCGAAAGCCTGAGTGAAGAACTTGTCACCGTGCTTGGCGCGATACGGGGGCTGATGGCGATCCGCACGCCCCATAGCACCAGCCCGGAGCATCCGGGCCATGAGATCAGCGGCCAGATCCGCGATGGCGAGGTGCTGCGCGTCACGGCACAGCTACGATCGGTGCCGGATGGAGAAGTGCTGTGGACCGGGCGGTTTGACTGCGCCGACACAAAGGATTTCAGGGCGGACGAGGAAATCTCGCGCCGGGTGGTCGAGGCGATACAGCTGACGCTGAGCGACGGCGAATGGACGCGTCTGTGGTCCGAAGCGACGACAACGCTTCAGGCCTGGGAGCATTTTCAGCAGGGCCGGGTTCTGGAGGCGAGCGCCACGCGCGACGGATTGTTGCGGGCGAAAGAGCATTTTCGCAGCGCCATTGCCGCCGACAACAGCTTTGTGACGGCAAAGGTCGCGCTTGGTTTCTGCCTGGTGGACGAGGTGCGCCTGGGTTTGTCGTCAGACCCGGCGCAGTCCAGGGCCCAGATCGCCCTTCTGCTTGACGAAATCGAAACTGGCTTCCCTGCCGATCCTTACGGGCGGGCGCTGAAAGCTTTTTGCAAAAGCCTGAACGGCCACCATGCCGAGGCTTGCGAGATCATGCATGGTGTCGTGCAGGATTGCCCTGAAAGCCCCGAGCTGTTGTCCTACTACGCTGTCCTGCTTGAGTATGACGGCCAGTTGCAGGCGGCCATCACGATCTACGAACGCGCCCTGCGCCTGACCCGCTATCCACCGGCCTGGATCCGCACCAATCTGGCGCTGGCCCGCATGATACTTGGCGACCCTTCGGCCAAGTCCATGTTCGAGCTCGACATCCGCAGCAACCCTCGCAATGTGCGCGCGCATGTGGGCATGGTCGCCGCCGAAGCGCAGGACGGACGCATTGAGGCGGCCCGCTATTGGGCCGACCGGCTTCGCTCACTGGAACCGGACTTCAAGGCTGACCGATGGCGGGATACGGTTTGCTTCAGCGACCTTTCCATCCATCGGCGCGTCGCCGAGTCGCTCAGGCTTGCGGGCCTTTAGACGAACCACCCCTGATGCAGCGAAATGCTTGCTTGCGCTGCATCAAATTACTCCAGAAATAGAAAAGCCGGCAGCCTGTGCCACCGGCTTTCGGCCAGCCCCAGTGGCTCGCCTCAGTTCAACTGCCCGCTCTGGTCCAGGTCCGCCGCGGCAAAATCGGCGTGCATGGTAGCGCGCAGTTCTTCCAGCGACAGGTTGCCATCCTTGTCGGTATCGATGGCGACGAATTGCTCTTCCGTCAGCGCACCTTCCAGATCGGACTTGTCGACCTTGCCATCCTGGTTTCTGTCCATTCCAGGATATATCGTCTCGGCGAACACATCGATCTCTTCGATGGAAATCTTGCCGTCGCCGTCGCGATCAAGCGCTGCCGCTTGTTCGCCCGGGAATTCGTCGGCCGTCTGCGCCACAGCCGGCAGAGACAAAAAGGCAAGGCCTGAAACAATTGCCAGCGTTTTCAATGTGATGCTCATGCCACTCACCGCGCTCACGATTTCTTTTTGCAGGAAAGCTTGTGGGTCAACAGCCCGCCACCGGCGCCGCCCGCGACCTGCATGAGCGTCTTGCCCGCTCCGCCTCCGAAAAACCCTCCAAGCGCCACCCCAAGCAGGACACCGGTCGCAGTGCCCGCGATGCAGGCCATCTCATGGTCACGCTTCTGCTGTGTCGTCTCGGTTTGGGCGAACGATGCGGTCGCGCCAAAGCAAACCGCAGTCACCAACAAACAGGCTTTTCTCATGTGAAAATTCCCCCAAAATTCTGGATCATATCCCTGGCCCGCCAACGCGGTTCGCCGACACTACAAAAGCCGTTGCAGTCGGGAAAGGGGGATTGCGTATCGCAATATGGAGATAGAATGGAAGCAGCCGTCAAAGCCGCTTCCATGCTGGCGCACCGTCCGTCAGAACTTCGCGATCAGGTTGATCTGCGCACCCCGATCATCCTGGGTAAGATCGGTCAGGTCATCCGAGAAATCGGCAAAGTTATATGACGCACCCAGCATCACATGCTCACCGATCTGCTTGTAAGCTCCGATTACCGTTCCGAAATTCGAGGTTCCTCCCTGCACCGTAGTCAGGTTGCGGCCCTCGATCAGCAGATCCCATTCGCGAACAAGGTGATAGCGCGCGTTGGCGACGACCAGCCAGGCGTCATTGTCCGAAAAGGCGCTGTTCTGGTCCGGCGCGCTTTTGGACAGGCGCCCACCAATCTTGCCACCGATCGTCCATCTCGGCGACAGGTCGTATTCGGCATCAAGGCTTAGAACCTGGCTGCGTTGCAGCGGCTCGGTATTGCCTTCGTCATCGACAAGCTGATCGACCATGTTGTTCAGGTATTCATACTTGGCCAGGACGTTCAGCCGGTCGTTCAGGATCGGGCGGAACGCATAGCCAAGTGAAAGGTCGAAATAGTCGCCTTCGGGCAGGGACTCGCTGGCGGTTTCGTTGAACATCGCCTCCAGGTCCGCGACGATGCGTGCCTCGTTGGTCAGCTCATATCGGGCAAGGCCGGTCAGAAGGTAGGTATCCAGGGTGCCATCGTCGCTGTCGTCCTGGATGACCTCGATCCGGCCGCGCAGGTTAAGTTGCTCTCCGTTGTCATGCCGAACGCCGACAGACACGGAAGTTCGGTCCACGTCGCCGTCGGGATCGCCCGTTACCACCCCTGTCTCGATGGCACCCGAATAGATCGTGCGTTCCGTGAGCTGGTATTCAACGCCGTAGGTCGAGGTCAGCGAGGTCTGCTGTCCGAAAAGGTCATAGGTATTTTCGGCATAGGCGGTGACCGAGTCACTGTAGCGCCGACGCCCGCCGGCCACGAACTGACCCTGATCATTGCCGGTCAGGACCACATCGTCAATCGTCCGGTCCGGGTCCAGGGCATAGCCGAAGTAAACGCTCGACTCCTCGCCCTTGTCCTGCCCGAACATCACGCGCGCACCGACGCCGGTCGCACCGTCGGACACTTCGCCCTTGATGGACCAGTTGTCGTTGATCGCAACCTCGCCGCCCACGCCAAGGCGGTCGCTGCGGTCGAGATCGCCTGTAACGTTCAGCGATCCCTGGCCGAAAACATACCATTCCAGCCGATCAGACGGCGACATGATCAGCCGGGCCGCCACATCGTCGCGCGTTCCCGTATCGTCCGTGCTGGTCGGATCCTCGCTGTCCAGACGACCGTAGCCAAGCTCTACCGCCATTCGGGGCGAAAGCTGATGGCGCAGGATAACCTTGCCCTGATCGTCCCGGACACCCGGATCTTCATCGTAGTGGTCGTAGCTCAGGATCAGGCCAGTCGACTGCGACAGCGGCAGTTCAGCAGCGAAACCCCAGTAAAGTTCCGGGTCGGTGATCTGATAGTCGAGCGAGGAGAAACCGGCATCAAAGCTTTGATAGTAAGCGCTTACAACACCCGCGCCGCCCGCCCAAAGCTCATCCAGTGCTGCCTGAGCCTCGATCCGATAGGCATTGCCGCTGCCGTCGGGGGCGTCGGTCGTATCGTTGGTCAGGCCGCCGTTCAGAGATGAGATATAGCCAAAACCGGGGCCATCCGTCCGCGCGATCTCGGCTTTCAGGAAGGTCCGGTCGCTTTTCTGCCAGGACAGGTCGATGCCATAGGCGGTCTGATCCGCTTCGCCGGAATTGTCGATCTGCGCTGTCGCGCCAAGCTGCCAGCCATCGGCGATGCCAGAGGTCAGACGCCCGCCATAGGCATAGCCGTCCACATCGCCAACCGCCGGTCGCCATTCGTATTGGGCGATCAGGTTCAGCGTGTCGTCGCCGTTCGGGTTCGACGACAAAAGTGCGCCCGAACTGCCGTAGCCGGACAGCGGGCTATACAACGTGATGACGCCCTGGATGTAGTTGATGTCATAGTCTTCGCCCTGCACCAGCGAGGTGCGGGAAATGACCCTCTGGGTATTGCCGTCCCGCAACTCGACGGTCAGCGTTTCCGACCCGACAAGGATGTCCTGCTTGGTCAGGAAATAGACCGATCCGCCCGTGCCGCGCAGAACGTCGCGCTGCGGCAACTGGTCCGGCTGGGCCGCATAACCTTCGAACCGCAGCCTCGGGGAACCTTCGGAGTTCGCCGCCTGCGTCTGAAGGACGGTTTGCGCGCCATACAGCGTGCGCTCGTTGCGCAAAAGCTCGGTGCCCTGGCTGGTCGATTTGAAATCGCCCCACAGACCAAAGTTTCCGTTCTTTTCGACCTTGATATAGAATCCGCCCGAGGTGGGCGCATCCTCGATCAGCTCTGAATTGTCGCCGTAGGTCGGATAGGCCAGGTCAGGGTCAAGCCGGTTCAGGATTGAGTTCGGATCCTTGTCCAGAATATTGCTGAACAGGTTGTCGATGTCGTCTTCGCCACTGTCAGCCTGCATCGTGATCTGGAAGCCGCGCGCGGTCGTCCCCTTGGCATAGCCCGAAAGTCGACCAGAGTTATATGTGTCGCCGCCGCCATCCTCACCGCCGCCACTGCTGCGGCCGAAGGTCAGGTCGGCGACACCGACATAGAACCATTCGGATTTGGGAATGTTGATGTCCCGAGAGATGGTCTGCGACGTGCCATTCGGATGGATCACACGCACATCCACCGTGCGCGCGCCCACCGGCAGAACACGCTGGATCACTGCCTTGCCCGATCCATCAGGAGTGACAACGGTGCCAAGCGTCTCGACCTTCGCCCCCGGCGGCAGGTTTTGCACATAGACCGTGACGGCCCCGCCACGCACCGGAATGTTGCGGACAGCGGCGTTGTCGCTGCCCTCTTCCTGGGTCGCAAGGTCCGTCAGCCCCCGGTCGAAAGAGGTTCCAAGCAGCACGGGCCGCGTCTCGTCATAGCGACGCGATGGATCTGTGACACGGTAAACATAGGCCAGCCTCTTGCCCTGAGGCAGCGCCGTCGTGACCTCGGTGTTGGGTGCAAGCGGCACCACTTCCACTGTCCGCGCCCCGCCGGGCGCGTCGAGGTCGAGGATGCGAAGCTCCCCGCCTTCGACCACCGAAGGATAGTTCATGCGGTTGCGGAAGGTGACGGTTTGCCCGGGCCCGAACGGCCCCTCGCCTATCGTCTGAATATCAAGCCTTGGGCGGATACCGAGGCCATCGAAGCGCACGTCGATATCGCTGTCGGAAAGCGCAATATCCGCACGTCGCTGGGTATCCGCAAAACCCGCATCGCCGATAACCGGCGCGCCATCAATGGTGATCGAAAAGCCATCACCCGTGATCGGTTCCATGGGCATCTCGGTGATGCCCTCGGTATTGGCCCCCACATCAACCGGCGTGACGCAATTCGTCAGATCAGTGCAATCCTCCTGCGCCCGGGCGCCGGTCAATGCCAGCAACGAGACGACAAGAGAGGCGCTGCCGATACGCAGCATCGCGGTTTGAAAAACGCAGTTCATTTTTTCACCCCACCGCGCTGCAGGGTGCGTTCAATCTTCAACCTATACCCATCTCCATGCCAGGCATTGCGGATCAGAGCCTCGACCGCCTCCAGCCGCTTGCGCGCGACAGCATCCGTTTCTCCCGCAAGCCTGTAGTTCAGCCGCAGGACCGAAGGCTCGACCTGCATCTGCGCGACCAGCCCGGCGACACCCTTCTTCAGCGCAGCGGTCGGTTTTCCATCCTCTGTGAATGCCTGGGCCGACAGATCGACCCGCACGACACGCGACAGGCTGACACCGAAATTCAGCTTTGCCATCTTGCCCGGCGTGACCCGGATCGTGCGCGGGTTCTCTGTCGTCACGCGGTAGCCCGTAGGCAGCGAACGGGTGTCGAGCTTCATGGTGAAGTTCGATCCGGTGGTTTTCGGCAGTTCGGCGCAAGGCACGTGGAAACGGCCGAATTCATCGGTCGTCACGATATAGCCGCGCGTCGTAACCACCCGCACCCCGGGCAGGCCAGGTTCCTCGGCCCCACCCTTGGGTTCGTCCTGATAGCCGTTGCTGTTGCGGTCGTCGAAAACCTTGCCGATGATGTCAGAGCAGTCAAAGACCTGCTCAGGTTCTCGCAAGACAACGGCAGTTGCGACGTTCGAGATGCGATCGCCCCCGCTGGTATTCAGCCAGCTCTGGTTTTCCAGCTTGCCCCAGGGCGCGGACCCGGTGACGCGGACGCCCAGCTTGACGGTAAGCGTGCCGTTTGCGGCGATGGTCTGCCCTGTCCAGCGTAACGTGCGCCCGGTGACTTGCGGCTCTTGCGCGGTGCCGTCGATGGTCGCGGTGCCGGGGGTATAGACAAGACCCACAGGCAGCACGTCCACCACAGTCACATTTCGCAGCGTGCCCGGCGCGTTGGAGGTGAAGGTCAGGGTATAACTGAGGCTGTCACCGATGATGACGCGGTCGGTGCTGGCGGTCTTGGTGGCGGTGACGTTCGGCTGGAATGTCAGCGGAACAATGGTGGGGTCATCATCCTCGACCGTAGCGCCTGAAAGGTCGGTTACATCGGGTCCGATCGGTGGACTGCCTGTTGCGGTCGCCTGGTTGCGAACCTGCTCGGCGTTGAAGTCGCCTTCGACGACATTGTAGCGCCCGACGAAGGTGGTCGTGTCCGTCTGGCCCGGCGCGAGGGTGGCAATCGGCCCGCCAGTCAGCGTCAGACCCGGCAGCGGGTCGGACAACGTGACATTGGTCAGCGTGACGTTGCCGGTGTTGGTAACGGCAAAGTTGTAGGTGATCGGATCGCCGACCTGCGACGGCGTCGACATCCGTGACACGTCTGCCGTCTTGACCACGGCGATTGCCGGATGCGAGGGCACGATCACATCGGTCGGCGTATCGTTGTCGATGTCCGTGCCCGAGGTGTCTGTGGTCGTTCCCGGAGTGCCTGAGGAATCCACATAGGTGCCGGTCACGATGGCGGTGTTGGTCACCTGTCCCGTATCCAGGTCGGCCTGCGTCAGCGGATAGCGCGCCGTAAAAGTGGTGCTGTCCGTCGCACCCGGCGGAAGAGCCGCGATTGGGCCACCCGAGATCATGATGTCCGGCAGGCTGTCTGCCAGCGTCACGTTGGTCAGGGTGACGTTGCCGGTGTTGGTGACGGCGAAGGCATAGCTTACCTCGTCGCCCACATGTGCCGGATCAGGCAGGCTTGTCACATCGACGGTCTTGATAAGTCGGATTTCCGGAGAGGGGACCAGATCGACCACGGTTGGGTCGTCATCGTCCACGGTGGCACCCGACAGATCCGACACCGAGTCATCGCCGCCAGGCGTCGTGTAGGTGCCGGTAGCTGTCGCCTGGTTCTCGACCCGCGCCGCATCCAGGTCGGCCTGGATCAGTGCATAGGTCGCGGTGAAGGTGGTGGAATCCGTGGCCCCAACTGGCAGCACGGGGATCGGCCCCCCGGTGATCAATATGCCAGGCAGGATGTCGGTCAGCGTCACATTCGTCAGCGTGACGTTGCCCGTATTCGTCACCGCGAAGGTGTAAGTCAGCGTATCGCCGATCTGCACGGGCGAACTGAGACCCGAGGCATCGACCGTTTTGACCAGCGCGATTGCCGCGCCCTGCCCCAGCGGGACGACCGTGGGCGCGTCATTGTTCTGATCGGTGCCGGAAATATCCTCGACCGTGCCGGGGTTGCCATCCGGATCGATATAGTTGCCGATAGTCGTGGCCTGGTTCTGAACCTGACCCGCATCCAGATCGTCCTGTGTCAGCGCGTAGGTAGCGGTGAAGGTCGCGCTATCGCTCGCACCCGGCACAAGCGTGGCGATCGGCCCGCCCGAAATCACGATCGCCGGCAGCAAATCGCTTAACGTGATGTCGTTCAGGGTAATGTTCCCGGTATTCGTGATGGTGAAGCTGTACGAGATCTGCTCGCCCACCACTGCCGGATTGCTGACTCCCGAGGCATCGGCGGCTTTCACCAGCGAGATCGACGGGTCTTGTTCCAGCGGCACGACCGTAGGCGTGTCATTGGTGTTGTCGGTTCCGGACACATCGGTGACCAGCTCCGGCCCGGTGACAGGATCGTTGAATGTGCCTGTCACCGTTGCCTGGTTCTCGACCCGGCCTGCATCTATATCCGCCTGGGTCAGCGCATATGTCGCGGTAAAGGTGGTGCTGTCCGCCGCGCCGGATGCCAGAATCGGGATCGGACCACCGCTGATGACGATATTCGGCAGGATATCGGTCAGCGTCACGTTGGTTAGGGTGACGTTGCCGGTGTTGGTGACGGTGAAGGCATAACTGATCACGTCACCCGCCACGGGCGGATCCGACAGCGCGCTGCTGTCTGCCCTCTTGATCAGCGCGATAAGCGGCTCGTCCACCAGATTGGAACTGGTCGATGAATCATCCGTCACCTGCAGGAAACCGCCGTTTCCGTCAGGGGCATAGTCGCCGGTAACGGTCGCGGTATTGCTAATGACGCCTGCGTCGATGTCGGCGCCGGTCAGCAAGTAGGTGCCGACGAAGGTCGTCGTATCGGTCGCGCCCGAAGCCAGAGTGGCGATGGGTCCACCCGTCAGCACCAGCCCCGGCATCGGGTCACTGATGGTGATATTGCGCAGGACCGTCGGCCCGGTGTTGGTGATGGCGAAGCCGAATGTAACCGTGTCGCCAATTGCGGGCGGCGTCGACAGGGCCGACAAATCGACGCTTTTCACCAACTCGATGGTGCCGAGGTTGACGATTGTCGGGTCGTCGGTCGCGTTGTGGGTGCCAGACAGGTCATCGACGGTCAGTGGATTGCCTCCGCCATCGACACCCCAGGTGCCGGTCGCCGTCGCCTGGTTTTCGACCTGTCCGGCGTTGAGGTCGGCCTGCGTCAGCGCGTAGGTCGCAGTAAAGGTCGTCCCATCGCTGGCGCCGGGCAACAGCACCGGGATTGGCCCGCCCGAGATCATGATGCCTGGCAGCATGTCGGTCAGCGTGACATTGGTCAGGGTGACGTTGCCGGTGTTGGTGACTGTGAAGGCGTAGGTGATGATGTCGCCCACATCAGGCTCACCGATGGCCGAGGCGTCGGCAGTCTTGATCAGGCCGATTTCCGGATCGAACGGCACGGGAACCGGCGTTGGCTGGTTCTCGCCGTTTTCATTGGCGATGCCGTTGCCGTTCGGGTCGGGGTTGGTGCCGTTGGTGGAAGGGTCGGTCAGCTGCGGGTTTGTGGCCGGGGTCTGGCCCGTCCACGCACCAGTTCCCTGTACCGTGCCCTGGTTGCGGTAGCGCACGTTTGGCGAAATCTCGGGCGGCAGCGGCACGGTCGGCTGGATCAGTAGCGAGACGGTGACGTTACAGGTCGAGTTCTGGGCCATGGTCAGCGCCGAAAGCAGAACCAGATCACCGCTGCCATTGAAGTTGTTGTTCTTGCCACCGCAGCTTCCGCCGATGCTGGTGACCCGGTAGGTGCCGGGGGTCAACGGTCCTGCAGGCGAGTGAGCGCCGAACAGTGGCGACGATCCGGCAAGCTGATCGGTCAGGGTTACGCCTTGCAGCGGCTCCAGGCTGAAGTTGCGGACGTTGAACAGGAAGGTCACGCTGACCGAACCGTCAGGAGCGACCGTAGCGGCCCCGCTGACGGCCTTGGCCAGACCGATCCGTGCTTGTGGCACCTTCGGGAACAGATAGCCGGTCGCATCGGTCAAAGGCTGCAGGCTGATGGACGATATGATGGTCGGACCACCGGACGTGCCCCCGCTGGTGCCAGGAATGGCCGACTGCGCGGTCAGGTGCGCTTCGGAGAAGCTGCCTTGCGTAACCGTGTAAGTACCCTGTGGCAGCAGCGTGAAAGTATAAGCCCCACCCGCCCCGGTCGTCGCCGTGCGCGTCACCGCACTGCCGTTCAGGTCGGTGCCTGACAGCGTCATGGTGATACCGTTGATGCCGGTATCGTTGGCGTCAAACGTTCCGTTGTCGTTGAAGTCGCGGAACACCAGCCCCGCCAGCGACGACCCACGCACCTCGATCGTCCCCGAGTTGCTGTCGTTGTTCAGGTTGATATCCAGCGATGTCGTGGAAACCGTCGCCGTGTTGACGAAGGTCTGCGGGCTGGCGGTGATGCTGTTCACCCGAACCGGCACGGTCACGTCGATCAGGCCACCGGTCGAGAATGTGCCGAAGTTGCAGTTGAAGGTCGTATTGCCTGCCGCGCCGGTACATGCCAGCGAGGTTGCCGTTCCAGCGATCAGTGCTGCTGTTGGTGAACCTGTCAGCACCATGCCGGATGGCAGGCTGTCGTTCAGCACCACGCCATCCGCTTCCGCCAGAAGCGGGCCGGGAAGGTTAGCGACGCGGATCGTATAGGTCAGCGCCTCGCTCACGTTCGGTGTCGCATTGCTGGGCGTCTTGGCCGTCACGGCCACATCGGCGCGCGTGCGCACCGTTGTGGTCTGGCTGGTGATGTTGTTGCCGCGTTCGGTGTCGAAGATCAGCGAGCCATCCGCCTCGACCTGCGCGTTGTTCACGGTCACGCCCTTGGCCGTGCCCCGCATGGTCAGCAGAATGTCGCGGGTCGTCTGTGCCTGAAGATAGGGGAAGGTGCAGGTAAACGAACCGCCTACGACGTTCGGAGAGGCACTGGTCGAACAGGTGGCATCGCTGGGGAAGGTCAGGGATTGATAGCTTAGCCGCGTGGCGGGCAGCGTGTCGGTGACAACCACATTCTCTGCCGCCGATGGGCCGCGGTTGGCAATACGCAGGGTGTAGACCGCATCCTCGCCCACAGCGACGGGGTCGATGCTGTCGGTCTTCTGGATCAGCAGGTCGAAGGCCGGTGCCTCGACCGGCGTGACCACCGAGGCCGAGTTGTTCGTCGGATCCGTCTCGGTCGTCGTGGTCGAGACCGTCGCGGTATTGGTTATCGAGTTGCCGAAGTAGCTCTGCGTCGGACGGACAGTAACGGTTACCGTCTGTTGCGCCCCATTGCTCAGTGTCCCCAGGTTACAAAGCAGCTGATCGTTGCCCGGCCCCGTCACGGTCTGCGATGTGGGCGCGGAAGAGCAACTTCCAGAAGAAGGGGTCGCGGACAGGAAGACAAGGTTCGGCGCAAGCGTGTCGCTGATCGTCACGTTCTCGGCCACGCTCAGCCCGTTTTCCAGATTTTGGGCGGTGATCACGTAGACCAGATTTTGCCCTGCCGGGACCGGCGAGGGCGTGGCCGTCTTGGTGATCGAAACATCGGCGCGCGCCTCGACGGTGTAGGTGGCGCTTGCGCTGTTGTTGTTCAGGTTCGGATCGGCCGTGGACTGGGATCCGACGACGACGGTATTGGTCCGCGAGCCGCCGTTGGATCCCGGACGCACGGTAATGACGATGACGGGACAGTCGGTTCCCGCAACACAAACTGGCAGCTGGCCGATGTTGCAGGTCTGGCGCAGGCTTTGCGGACCGGTCACATCGGTGGAACAGGCCAGCCCCTGGGCCACGCCCGGATCGGTCGAGATCGAGACATACCCCGCGTCAGGTCCGGTTTTTTCGTTGTTGATCAGGTTGGAAAGCTGGTCCGTCAGCACGATGTTCAGCGACGGGACCGGCCCGTCGTTGACGACTTCCAGCCGATAGACCTGCTCTTCCCCTGCGATGACGTTGGTATTCTGTGCCGACTTCAAAACCCGGATATCGGCGGAGTCGCCGGGTTCGGAACCGTCGGTGCCGACATTGGTGGTGTTGTTGCCAAGATTGGCGTCCGGAAGGTTGCCGTTCACCGGAATGACTTCAGCGCCGTTGTTGATAGGTCCGCTTTGCGTGACCGTCGTGGTCATCGTGATGTCCGGCGTCGTTCCACCCGGCGGCAGTGGGTTCGACTGGGTATAGACCCGCTCACATGTCACGATGGTTAGCCCGGTCAGCGGCGGGGTAGGCCCGCAGGTCCAGCCCGGACCGCCCACCGCAGTCACCTCCAGCCCCGCAGGGACGGTGTCCACGATACGGACAGTGCCGTAGTAGCCGGTATTGCCGAGATTCGACGTGTTCAGGGTGTAGTCATAGCTGTTGCCCACGACGACCAGCGGCGGCTGCGGCCCGCTCTTGTGGATTGCAAGATCGATCGTGGCGGCAGCAATCACCGCGCCGCCGTCGTCATCCGTGTTGTTGGACAGATCGGGGTCAAAGGGGTTGGTGGCCCCAACCTCAACCGTGTTGACGGCCGACCCTGGCGAGACCGCCTCGGCAACGACGACGATCTGCCCAAGCGAAACGTTGCTGCCCGGAACGCTGCCCGATGGTTTGGAGCAATCAATCTGCTGGCCGGCTGTCGAACAGGTCCAGCCGCTTGCCGGCGCAGGCGTGACCGAGATGATCTGGTAGTTCGAGGGTATCGTATCGCTAAGCGTCAGCCCGTTCGGAACATCGCCTGTGTAACGCGGATCAAGCGTGAAGGTGACTGTATCGCCGACAACCAAAGGGCCGGCGGGCGAGCGGGACTTGCCCACGCTGACATCGCTGCCCGCCGTGATGATAGTGTTGAAACTTGCCGTATCGTTGCTGTTGTCAGGGTCGGGCGGGCTGCCATCGCCAACTGCGCCCGAAACGGTGATTGTCGAGTTCGCACCAACGCCCGCGACCCCAGTGAATGTCACATCGACGGTGCCTCCCACGGGCACCGTGCCGGGAATGGCGCACATGTAGCTGCTGCCCGACAGGGTGCATCCAGCAGGCGGATCAATCGAGCTGAACCCGGTGGGGATGGGAAACTCGAGCGTGAAGCCCTCGGACGGATAGGGTCCGTTGTTCGTGGCGGTGAAGGTATAGCTCAGCGAACCGCCCGCCGGTGCGGTGGTGGTGCCGGAAAGCCCAAGCGAGATGTCCGCACCCCTGGTGATGGTCGTGGTGGTCGTCTCGCTGTTGTTGCCGGGGTCCGCATCGACGGCGGGAATGACCGGCGTAACCGAAATGACACCTTCAGCTGAGGTCAGGAAGTCGATTGTCAGCGTGGCAATTGCATCCGCACCCAATGCGGGAACGTCGCAGGTAACTGTACCCGAGACGACCTCGGCACAGTTCGTGATGTCGCCCGTGGATCCGACCCATGTTGTCCCGGCCGGGATGGGAATGTTTATGGTCGTAGGTGGGGCGGCGACCAGTGAGTCGTTGAATACCGTGACGACGTAGCCTGCGGTACTGCCCGCAGGCAGGATAGCGCCATCCTCGTTCCGGATGTTGACAACCCAGTCATACTGGACTGCCTGTGCCGACGCCTGCTGCGCAAAACCTATGAAAATAGCGCCGGCAAGCGCCAGGCCACGGATACCAATCATGCTCTAAAACTGCCCCAAAGACTTATTGGCGGAACGAACCCCGCATTTTTTTGCTAAGGGCCTCGGGCAGGTTCAGCAAAAAATCTGGGCGCTCGGCGAACCGACAGAGAGGGAAATGTGTCCCAGATACAACATTAATAAACTTTTGCTTGTTTATGATTAGTTTTTTCTACCTATGCATGTAATTTGACTCTTCGCGTTCGGGCCATATGCCGCAACGATGCCGCCTCTTCAAACCCGGGGAATGCATTGCCCGCGCCGCAAGGGCGGACTTACACTTGAGTAAGAAGCATCAGCAATCGCAAGGAGATGGCATGAGTGACATCCCATATCAGAATGCCAAGTCCCCATCACATCCGTGGGTTGCGACCTGCATCCTTTTGAAACGGTCGATCACTCACTGACCCCAGTATCGCCTGTAAGGCTCCAGTAGAACGCTTGGAGTCGGCGCGATGGGCGATAATCCTTGAATACTCGTCCGTAACTCTCAATGAGGATTGAGCTGGCCTGCTCCTTGTCGGTGTAGACCTTCTCGGCAAGAATTGAAAAGAAACGAAGGACAACACTTGCCTTCCCTGCATCAGAAGGGATGCGTGCGAACAGGGCGTACCGCTCGTCCGTATAGGTCGTATTGTCGATGACAAACGGACAGGCGCCATTTTCGTTCAAGAACTTCAGCTTGCTGCGGATGATCTCGACGTCGCCCACATAATAAAGGACATGCTTGTCGCAAAAATTCCGTGCGAGTGCGTCGTGATCGTTCGCCCAAAGGATCACCGGTCTGCGACAGACACCGTCGGAAGAGTCGACATCTGACGGGATTGCGGGAGGAGTGTCGTTAATTTGCCGCGGCGCAGCAAGCGCTTCAGCGATCTGGGCGCGGTAACGTGGCCATTTGCCGCTATCGAGTATCAGCGACATCCCACGGGTCTCTGTTGTCGTCTCCGCCACAGCGCCGATCAGAGAAGCACATAGCTCACCGCCGGGAAAGGGATCCTGGTACGCGAAAGTTATGCCGGAAAGGTAGACGGGAACAGAGGTATAGTGGTTCTTGACTCTGTCTTTTGTGATTGTGGCCGGATCGCACAGTATGTCGATTTGCTCCGCCTTCGGCTCAGCTTCACCAAGCGCTGCAAAACGGGTTTTGGCGGTGACCCGCACAACGCGGACGGTAATTCCGGACCTCTCGGCCATCAGTGCTTCGAGCACCACGTCGCAGACCTGCACGACATACCCGTCGTAACCCTTATCGAAGAGCGGACCCGTCCCTGGTGGATTGAAACGCGGTCCAGCGTTCCGAGCGAACGAAAAGGGTGCGGCATCGGCACGCACACCGATAACCAGTTCGATCGGCTCTACCTGCGCTGAAGACAATGAGGCAAATGTCGCGAAAAATGCAAAAGACAACAGGCCTATTGAGGCGAGAACCCGGGGGATCATGACGGGATCCCCAACTCGGCATCATCGCTGTCTGCAATCTCGGACCTCTCTATGGCAAGCGTAAAAGCACCGAGGAAGATGGACGACAACAGAAAGTAGTCCAATACGGGGGCCATTACGTCCTCCTTGGTGAACCCGTATGCGACAGAGAGAACTGCGAGTGCGCTCAGAAAAATCAAAAGGACAAAGGCCAGACTTATAGTAAGGGATTTGAGCCAGGTAAGGCGCAGATGCATGTCGGAGACAACAATTACGCACAGACTGGTCAGGAAGCTAACGATCACTGCGACGATTAGGAACGGGATATTGAAAGCGATGAGCCGGGCAAAGTTGAAGTCGAATGGTGGAAGAAGCAGGGCCATGTTGCCATATACACGCTCGAGAAATATCACCCCAGCGAAGGCGAGCGTACCGAGGATGGCTGGCGCGATGGCGGCTTGGACCAGACGCGGGATCGGCGCCTGGTTGAAATTCCATTCCTCCCAATTTCGCGCCTCTACCATATTGCGCCGCCTGATTGTCGCTGTCAGCGCAGCAGCAGAAAGGATTGCGACCCCCTCAAGATATGTTGGAAGCGATCGATTGGCGACAAAGGACAGGTGTCGCGGATCGCAGCCCATGAGATTGTCGCAACTCTGGTCTGCAGCAACCTTCAAACTGGCGTAGCCTATGAAGAACGCGCCGAAGGCACCGAGGAACAGCGTCGTGAAGATGGCGAGATAAGCCGAACTCACGGCATGATCAGGGCCGTCTGACTTGATCCGTTTGATGATATCCTTCGTTGGCGCGTTCGCACTCTCAAACTTCGAGTCCGAATCCTTGAGATAAAGAACTGCGAACATGGCCTGCAGGTTGTTCTTGGCACGCTCGGTTGAAGCGGAAAGCCTGTGGAACGCATCCTCTTCGCCGGTCAAGGCAGAGATCTCATTTGAGAGGGCGATCATTTCCTCGCGCTCTCGCTCGATCAGTTTTCCGAGCAGATGGACCTTGTTGAGTTGGAATGTCGCGGAGAACTGATCCCCGACGACCGCGGGTTCAAGCAGGTCGATGGCGATGAGATGCTGGCGGATATTCCCGATCACATTCTCGTCAGAGATAGCAAGCCCTGCTGGCGCCAGTTTATCGAGGTCATTCAGTTTTGCGTTGAACTTGCGAACGCGCAAAGTAGGTTGCCCTTTCGCAATCTCGGCATAGGGCGCTCGACTTAGGCGGCCCGTGACCCGGTAAATGTTGTCGGGAATACCGGCCTGGCGGTGCGCAAACGCGCGCAAGCTGCGCTCATATTTGGAGAGAGCCCCAACCGAGATCAGTGAGATCAGCGCACTGGCGATGTAGATCGGTCGACCGTAGCCCTCTCGATCAAGGAAGAAGGCAGCAGTCTCACCCGGGACCGCACCCTGCGGGCCGGACTCCTGGCTGGTCAAGCCGTCAGAATTTATGCTCTCGACGATGTCCCAGACCTGCAAACCCACAATGTAAAGGATCAGAAAGATAACAATATAAATCCACCGCCCATAGCGATAGACGCTATCAGAAGTCAGATCCTTGATCTCAACCTCATTGAGGATCGGATATCGATGATTCTGATCGACCTTCAGCGGAGTTTCGAACTGGCTGAAGGCCTGCTGCCAGATCATGATGACGCCAGCGGCGACAACAACAAGATAACTCCAATCTGACATCGACATTCTTCTCAAATGAATGAATTTGAGCGACGCAATTTCGTATCATCAAGGCGGTCGTCGGCTATTGGCAACGATTCAACTGAGGATCACAGGCGCCAGCAACAACGATCACCTCCCGACCCTGAGAGATCGATCGGTCAACAATGACAAATGTCGCTGGAGCTGTGATGGCAAAGATAAAAATATAAAAGCAAGTCATTTTAATCATGGCGTGCCTCCTTATATTATAAATATTATAGCCTATTCGTGGGCGATTCGCAACTTTTGCGTGTAATTGGCTGTGTATGCCTTTTGGATGGCGTAAGCGTATTTCCTTTGATCTCCAGTAAGATTTTCGAGAAATCTCTATAGTATGGGCTCTCTAGCAACTGGCCCTATGAAACCATGGAAAGTGGCCAATTTCTTCTTGGCAGCTTCCGTCAACTTCAAATACTTGATCCGCGGTTGCGGCATCTGGCAGGCCTCGTTTGGCGGGCCTTATCGTGCATCATCTCCAGCTTGCCCAGAGATCGCACAATGTGTTCCACGACGTCCAAATTCCAATCAAGATCATGACGGCGCCGGCCAGATACAGAAATCTCCGCACAAATAGAGAAAATGCAAGCTGCCCGCTCAGCATTCTACCCACTGTGTATAGTCCTGCCCATATGGCAGCAGCGACCGCCAAAATGATGAAACCGACCCGGGCGGGGATGCTGCTGCTCGGGGTTCCGAAGCCGATAATCATCATAAGAGCCGCCAAGGCGACAATGATTATTCCTGCAAGCATCGCCAGGAAAAGTAAATGCTCGGCCTGTATCCTCTGAAGGCTGCCGGGAGTGGCGAAGCGGACGATCCTTCCGGTAAATGAGCCCCCCATGCGCAATCTCCCAGAAACGCGATCGCTGAACATCGCCAGCGCACCAGTCGATGGTAGATCATCTATCATACGGGCAAGAATACCTGCGCTGCGGCTGGCCCAATGGGTCATTTCGCGAACCGAGGGACCAATAGGCTTGGTTTTCTTATAGTGATCTTTAAACCGTTGAAGCCCCAAGGGCAGCGGATTTGTCACGCCAAGCGCACCTGCTGCCAAATCTTCCAGCGCCTCATCTCCAACGTTTCGATCCGCCAGTTTGGCCTTAAGGAGTGCAAGTCGCCGATCACTGCCACACTCCCCTTCGTATTCATCCAGCAGGATCGCTTCCTGCAACCGATTGACAAAGGAGATGCGCAAGTCTTTGTGAGTATCATCAGGAAGAAGCGCGGTCACGATTCGCTCGGCTCCATCCAGCCTTCCCCATAAGATATCGTGTTCCCGCCAATCTCGACTTAGAAACCCACCAAATGCACCAAAGGCAACGCCCGCCAATTTGCTCGGACTATCGTTGAGACCGCTATCGGCTGGACTAATTCGAAATACCTGGATCTCGGAATGCTCCGCAGCACCTGTCCCCTCTAAAAATGGAAAAGTCATTGCATCATGCCAATGGAATTCGTTGTAGCGGGTCAACAGACCAATCAGCTCGGGCTTAATTAGCTTGGCTCGAATGCGCTCACTTCCGGATTTGAATCTCTTCTGCATGATCGCGCCCAATGCAGACATGGCCTTGTCAACCAATGGCCGAACTGGACGGGTCTTGTAGACTACGCGGGCGGCCTCGTATCGTGCTTCGAAGGAGGTCTTCGCCATAGTCCTTCTGAAATGCTCACCAACAGCGGTCGTCAACTGCCCGATCTCCTTGGCAGTTAGCAAGTTTTCTACCATAGTAGTGGCTGGCGCGCCAAGATGCCGAAGGGCCGCAAGCTCTTCTTCGATCATGTGGCGCACTTCGGGTAACTGATCCGCTAAATCTCCACTCATTTTCTCATCCACTGCAGCTCGCAGATCGACAAGCCGTCGCAGGCGAAAGTCTAAGTCATAACGCGAAAGGAAAGCGGTCTCGGTTTCCTTTCCCTTCTCATGATAAGGGCTGAAATGTGCTTCGCGCCATGCTCGCAATATCTGGCGCATATAGGCGATTTCATCAGATTGAGCCGGAAACCCGGCAAGATGTGCCGACAATTCGGTAAGTGTGTCGGTCGCCTCATATACCCGAAGATGGTGATACAGTGGATAGGTCCTGCCATAGCCTCGGCTGACTAAATCCGCCAGGTCGCAATCGTCTACGTCGTCTTTCTTTGGCGGTCGATCGCGATCCAAATTTCTTTTTTTTAACTCTTCTTTGTCTGCGTTCCATCTTTTGTGGAGCGCCCCCAGCCGATCCAGTCTGGCGTTCATCCTGTTTATCGCGTGCAAGTCATCTCTAATGACCTCGCGACGCGGCAAGGTCGTGGCGCCCAGCTTGGCATTCTGTATGAAATCGAAGGAACGCGGCACATAGTCTTTCTGGGGGTCGGCAGGCGCTTCTGGGAAAGGGTCGACAAACAAGAGCTTTCGTTCGCCCGGTAAAGAGGTAGGTCTAACCGATAGCAAGTCTATCGCGTGGCTGAATGGCCGGTTGTCGAGATAGCCACCATCGGCATATTGCCGGTCCTCGAACTCCAGGTTTCGTGGAAAAAATCTGGCATAGCGGTCGCGCCCGCCTTTTTCTCTGGTGGGCAGATCGTCAAAGCGCATAGGTGGAAAAGCTACTGGAAAAGACGACGTACAGCGGGCGGCAAATGCAAGCATGGCGTCGTCGTCTGGTGTAAAGTCGGTTTCTTCCGGCGCGGCCTCGTCATATGCGAAGTGAAACACTGTCTTATGCACCCGTTCATCCAGAGTCGTACCGGTCAACAGTATCGGGACCACGCGCCCTTCAAGATCGGTAGCAGTTACGAAAAGGTCCATTACCGGGGTCAAAGCCGTTGCATTCTTCTCTTTCTGCATCGCGCGGATTGTATCCAATAGCACGTCGTACATATGCCCACCGTCCAAGAGAGATTCCGCCCGGCGACCCATCAAGTGCCTAGGGTTGCGGTCGTTCAGCAGAAATCCGATATTGGCATCTTCCGTCCAGGCCTTGCGCAGGACATCCAGATTTCTACACCCGTTTACAAGAGCCTTGGCCAGCGCCACACCGTTAATACCGCCCGCAGAGGTGCCCGAAATTATATCAATCAGGAAGCGAGTTCGCTGCCCCTGATTATCCGGCATCGTAAGCGATAGTTCGCAATATATTTTTTCGACTGAATCGAGAGTGTCCGACGCCAAACCTGAACTGCCACGAACCATACGAAGCAGTTCCTGACTTATGCCGTTCATGTATATGGCAAGCGATACACCGCCATAAAGAACAACAGCAAGGCGCACTTCGCGGTTCGGTTGCTCACTCATACGAATAATCCCCCGGTTCGGGTGGTCTCCTCCCGAAAGAGTTGGCCGACATCATGTTGCGGGTGTCTTCTGAAGGCCCGCAATGGAGCTTCGTTAGGTTTGCACCTCTTGTTTTACCGCCCAGATCGCTTTGTCGATCTTGCCGAGGAAGCCCCAGCCAGTGAAGGTTGCCAGGATTGTCAGGAGTTCGGTGGAATTGTTGACAAGAAATGTCACCAAGCTTCCAGTAAGCCCGATGTGGGGAACAATTACCGTGGCCAGCAAACCAACAATTCCGATGACCGATTTCTTTCCGTTCAGCATTCGCCCGATCGTTTGACCCAGCGCCGCGTTCACCGGGGTAAGGGGGGGCACGCTGGAAGCAGTTGTATTCGCGCCCGACAATTTCTTCGCGGTCGCTTGCTCGGCAAGTACAGTTACGACTCGCTTTGCAATACGTGTGCGCGCAGAGTCGTTACCTTCCTCCTTCAGGATTTCCTTCAACGCAGTGCCTAGCAAGACCTGAGCCTCGCCATCTCTCGTAACAAGCTTGTCCAGGTCTCCCAGGTCGAGATCCTGTAGGCGATCCTTGATGCGGTCAGTAACGCTCATTCCTGTGCTCGGGCGTGCGCCCGCTCCCTTCGGCAATGTGTTGACGAATTCGCGTAGGGCGCCCAGCCGATTTAGCCAGCCCTTGCCAAAGGCATCGAAATCCTCATGTTGGCGAAGCTGTGTCTCCTGAATATCCATGTAGCTATCGGCGAGTACGGATGCGTTTGTCTGCTTAGCGGCCGCAAGTGTGAACCGACCCAGAGAGCCATCCTCATCAAGCGGTTTTCCGTCCACTCGAAGCTTGAGTTCGTTGAACGCGCGCTGCAGCAACTCGATGCTACGTTTTGGGCCATGCAGCACCGCTCCATTGTAAACGACCATAGCAATGCGCTCGGGCAGTTCGCCACATCGGCATGCCGAATAGTAATTCGACCTGAATATTTTATCCGCCTCTTCTCGTGTGAGCGACTTTACATCCTCTACGCTTACTTCGTGGTTCCTCCAGGCTGCCAGGGTCGCTTGGGTAATACCCATATTCGTCGCGCCACCATTGTCACGCGGGTTATAGGAAAACTCACCTTCCCAGTCCTTTATGAACTGATGTAGCCGCTGAAATTTGCTTTCGGTTTCGGCATTTGCAGAAATTCCATTTGTCTCTTCTCTGGATGGGATGGCTGTGGTTTCCATATCGGCAATGTCACTTTGCGATAGCGCGGGCCGCATGATGGCACCAGATGGCTTTGGCGGCGCGCCAGGACCATCCCAGCCGTCAATTATTTCGGCCATATACTCAGCCCATGCTTCATCACCACCTTCTGGGTAGCGGCCGACCGCAAGATCGGTCGAGTTTATCCCTATCAACTGTATGTGAGGCGTCTCGATTAACTTCCCGGCCCTGTTGAAAAGCGGGGTCATTCCGGATGATTTGGCGAGTTCATGCATTCGGGCCCAGAAGGCTCCTCTTTCTCCAGTATCGTCCCAGCTCCAGTTCCCGTTAATCCTGAGCACGAAGTCTACGGCGAGACCATATTGGTGCATGGATTCCCACGGCATCGCCCAAGTGACTTTCGGCCCGCCTTTTGTTCTTCCTTGGGCGAAGAGTACTGCTTGGCGCTCTGGCGTCCGAAATGCCTCGAATACCTCGAATGGGGCACCCTCCGCCTGCAGGTCTTTTTGAATTTTCGCGACTTTATCCCTTATGGTTGGGTGCAATCGCATAATATCAGCGTCGCGCGCAGTTGTATTGGACATGACCAGATTCCCCGAAGAATCAGCAATACAGAGCTACCGGTCCACAATGAATTTTAGCTTTTTGTCACTTTCAATTTACGGACCGATAATTCAATTTTCACTCATATAGGACCACCATTAATTCGACGGCCCCATTGCCAGGATTCAGCATATTCTACGAAATCTACTTTCGGAAAATATCTTACACTTCCAATCGTCATTGAATCGTCAATTTTGGGTTGCTTTAATGCCCTTTCAACGTGTCTCGCTGTAGCGTCGCCGATCAAGATAGCATGAAGAATTTGGGCTCTTCACTCGACACCAGCAGCACAGACTACCGAGATGGTCGCTATTAGAAACCGATGCTTCTTCAGGCTTTGGCGGGATATCGCGGAAGCTGTTCCTTGGCAGAAATGCCTTGTGATGCCCGCCGTGTGAGGATTCGGGCGTTCGACGCGCTCTAGTGTCATGGTCCATAAATCTGTCACGGATCGGACGGAAACACCCTACGCCCGTAGACGCAGACCCTTTATCGCCAGTGCCACAAGATTGAGAGCATGTTCGCCCATCTCTAGGACTGGCGCAGGACCACAACCCGATACGACCGATGCCCGATCCCGTTCCTCTCGGACGACGCGCTGGCCGCCACAATCATTTACTGGTTGTGATGCCCGACCCTGGGCTGCATTGGCAAGTCCGCAGAGATCGCGGGTCTTGTGAACTGCTTCCCTAAACCGTCCGGCGATTCAAAGTCCGTCGTTGGAAAGAGTTTCGACCGTTCGGCCCATCTCAAGACGGATGCAGCCTGACACTCCAGCCGTACAGCAACTCCACCAGAAAACTGTTCAAAGGCCTCGAGGTTCAGCACATTGACGCCCAGCAGCACCGGAACATTTATCTCAATCGCGGTGGCGATGACGGTCCGGAAACCTCGCCCCATTGCTTCATGCTTGCCGAACTTGTTGATGATCAGAAGGTCAGTTTCCGCGCTCAGACGACGCGCCGTTTCTGCAACGGCTGTTTCGAGGGCGTCCGGATCAAGACGGCACCCACGAGCCAGGCGGCCACGATCCTGAGAGATGCGCAGGTCCGGTCCGTCGGGCAGAATGCGCAGGTCCATATGGCAGCGATGCCCCGCATCGGCCTGCGTCTCTCGTTGGATCACTCCGCAGAGTGCGACTGATCCTGCTGACAGTTGCGAGGCGGCATCGGCAAGTATCCGGTCCGTGACCCCTGTATCAGGCGAGAGGATGTAGGCCATCTGCAAGGCGTTTCCTTCCCAGACAAAGGGGTTGCGCCCGACATAAAGGTCGAGCGCAATTCTGTTGCGAAAATTAGAGAGCCACTTCCCAGGACTTGAAACTGAGGCCCGCCGTCGCCGGGCCTGCATTCGCGATCTTGCGGATGTCGGCCCAGGTCTGCTTGTAGTTGGGCAGGATCAGCTCGTTGGTGCCCGCGTTGATGACATTGCCTTGGGTGCCGCCCGGCGCACCGAACAGCATGAAGGTCTCGTTCCGTCGCGCAGTCGGCTCGATGTAGACCATGGCCTGCGTCGCGCCCACGTCGTTGTAGACCTCGGCCATGTCGCCGTTCTTCAGGCCAAGCTCGGCGGCGTCGTCGGGATTGATCTGCAGGAAGGGCAGCGGGAAACGGTCGGTGGCAAAGTCGTTGTCCTGGTCGAGGAACCAGTTCTGCCAGTTGAGATTGGACCGCCCATTGTTGATCAAGAACCGGTGTGCCGCTTTCTGCGCATCTTTGCCAGGGGCCTGGAGCCCGCGCCAGGCGCCCATACAGAAGAGCGCCTTCTTGTCCTCTCGCCCGTGCCGGGTAAAGGCGCCGTCCTCATAAAGCCGTGCCGTGCCGACCAGCTTGCCGTCAGCAAAGCCCGTCACCGGCTCCTGCACCCCGTTGGTGCCCATATCGCGCAGGCGGGCATAGGTGACCTCGGGGTTGCCCTGGTTGTATCCGTCCGTGAAGGCATCTTCTTCGGTCTGCCAGTCATAGCCCTTGAATTGCGCGGCATAATCAACGCGGCCGTCCTCGGTCAGAACACGCTCCAGATGGTTGGCAAGACGGGCGGCAATCAGGCAGTCGGGCATCGACTGGCCAGGGCCGTCCATGTACTTTTCGGTCAGCCGCAGGCGGCGTTCGCCGTTCATCGAGGTCAGGTTCATCTCACCCGCCTCGACTGCAGGCAGGATTACATGCGCGGCCTGCCCGATCTGGCTGTGAATTATGTCGACGTTGACCGAGAATATGCCACCCGCGTCGATTGCCGCTACGATGGCATCCACCTGTTCGGCACGGGTCTTGCCCTGCGAAGCGTCCATAGCCTCTTTCACCATGTTCGTGCGCTTGTTGTAGATGCGCTTGAACTCTGAGGCGTTAAGAGTGGTCTTGTAGTGGTCGTTGGCCCAGATGTGGTGGACCTTGCCCTGCCCCGCGATCAGCAACTGATCGATGTAGGGTGCTGGTCGGCCAACATGGCCATCGCTCGGGCGGTAGTAGCCTTCCTGATGACCGCCCAGACGGCAACAGCCGCCGCCTTCACGCCCGATGTTGCCGGTCGCCAAGGCGATGTTCACCAGCGCGCCGATGGTGCGATAGTTGTCGTTGCCCCAGATGATGCCTTTTTCATAGGCTGTCACGGTCTTGCGCCGCGATCCGTCTTCCTTGGGCTCGGCGATCCAGGCGGCTGCCTTGGCGATGTCCTCGGCACTGATGCCGCAAATCCCGGCAGCCTCGGCGAGCGATATCTTGCAGGCCGCGCGCGCCGCCTCAAACGACCCCAGTGCTGCAGGATGCTGAGCGTCCTCGGCCACGGCCACATCACCTTGGATGGTCGAGGCGGCGATGAAGTCGGCATCGACCCAACCCTTGTCGGCCATCTCGGTGAAAAGCGCATTGAACAGCGCAAGATCAGTACCCGAGTTGATCTGCAGGTGCATGACATTTTCTGCCCCCGCAACTTCCTCGCAGGCATTAACTGTGACCGTCCGGCGCGGATCGACGACCAGCACACGTGCGCCATTCTGCATCCCAGGAACCATATGGTTCAGAAACAGGTTTGTCTGAGTTTCCAGAGGGTTGGCCCCGATCAGGAATATAGTGTCGGTCACCTCATAGTCACTATAGCTGTAGTTCAACTCGTCCACGCCCATGTCGCGTGTGGAATGCACCTCGGAGTTGTAGGCAGGGCGGTTGTGAATGCGGCAATGCTTCACCTTCATCGAGTCGAAGTATAGCTTCCCTGTGCCCCAGGTATTCTCATAGCCGCCCGCGCTGCCGCCATGGTCGAACATCGACACAAACAGCGCATCCTCGTTGTCTTTGTCGATCACGCGGGCGGTGACGCGCGCCACCAGATCCAGTGCGTCATCCCAAGTGGTCGGCTGCCAGGTTCCATACCGCCAGACAAGCGGGTCGGTCAGGCGCTGCTGCTGAGTGCCGGTCACGTCGCTGCGCCGGTTTTCCGCCATGCGCGCGCCGCGCACCGAACCTAGACCGGAGTTTACGACGCAATCGACATCGGGCTTGATCACAAGATGCACATTCTGGCCGTTCTGCTTGACCACGTTGTACATCGACGGCGCATACCAGTTGGCTGTGTCCATCGGCTGCTGTGCGCCCAGGTCCTCGCCGGACCAATTGGACGTGGCGGTTCCTTGCGTGTTTATCGGCCATGTATAGGCCTTGTAGCCACATCCGACGATGCAGTAGTGGCAGGTAACGTTGTGCTCCTTGGCACCGGCGGGAATGATCGGCAGTCGGTCGATCTGACGCTTGTAGGCCATGATATCTCTCCCCCTATGCCAACACGTTCGACAGGCGGCCGTAGAGCAATTCGTCCACCCCTTCGGCGTAGATATCGCCCTTGTCATCCACACTCAGCGTGAACTGCGGCAGGTTCTGCGTGGCGTGGCCCCAGGTCTGCTGCCCTCCCGCTTCGCAATCGAAACGGCTGAAATGTCCGGGGCAATTCAGTGTTTTGTCATCGGCGTTATAGGACAACAGCCAACCCTTGTGCGGGCACATCACCGAATACGCGACCACATCGCCATCGGGCCCCGCGCCACCTTCGACCGGACTGCCGAGTTTCAGCAGAATGCCCGGGCTGTCGGCGTCGGGATAGGCAACGTCCATCGGCTCGTTAGGCTTCAGGTCGGCGATGTTGGCCAGCCTGTTCGATGGATAGTTGAGCAGGGCGAGCGATTGGGCACGGGCCTGTGCGGGTGCGATGAATGTGGCGGCGGCGGCACCGGCTGCCGAAATCGCACCACCACGCAGGAATTGCCGTCGACCTACATCGACGAGCTTGTTGCATTTCATGGCTGGGTTCCTCCCCTGGCTGTCGCTTTGCCAGAGATTAACCGGGCGAACACCCCTTCGCGACGGCGCAAGGGTATTTGCCGCAGTGCGGCAAGTGGTTCAAACTATGTGATTTTCTTGGGCGTTCGGATTTCCGAACATACGGGCGGCGCTAAAGGCCCAGCTTCTGCATCTTTTCCCACAAAGTCGTGCGTGACACGCGCAAGAGTTTCGCCGCCTCGGCTGTCTGTCCCTGCGTCCGTTCCAGTGCGGCTGCAATTTGCACGCGCTCGGCCGTATCGCGCACTTCAGAGAGCGGCCGGATCGCCTCATCCCCGGCCCATTCCGGGAACAGGTCTGCGGGCAGGATCATTTCCCCCGTCGCCGCCTCCACAGCCCGCAGCAGCCTTGCACGAAGTTCGCGCCCGTTGCCCGGCCAGTCATACGCGCGGATCGCATCTTCGGCCGACGCCGTGATGCCGACCAAGGGAGCTGGACGACGTGCGTTCAGCGCCGGGAAAAGCCGCGCTGCCAACCAGACCGTATCCTCGGGTCGGTCGACAAGCGGAGGGACAACGATCTCATGCGCTCGCAGAGCCGCATCCAGATCGGGACGCAAAGTGTCTCGCGCTGAACCTGCCGTCGCCATCAGCCGAAACGGCGGGGCGGAAAGCATGGCCATGACGAAGTCCTGCAGTTCTGGGCCCAGCCGATCAATACCAACGATCAGAAGCGACCCCTCGCCCGCCGTCAACGCTGCTGATTGTAATTCTTGCCAGCAGAGTGGCGCACGCTGTGCATCCGCGATGGCAAACGGGGCCGCACTCCGGTCGGAACCTTCATGAATGCGCCGCGCAAGGCGCGTCTTGCCCAGCCCGGGGCCACCGCGGATGAGGACCGGCGTTGCGCGCATTGCAGCCTCGACCGCCTGCCGATCCACCGTTCGCGCGGCAGGGCTGATGCCGCTACCCGGCATGAGCGAGTCTTCCGCAGAGGGAAGAATGATCTGTGCCAGTCAGGTCAGGAAAGCCCCGATGTCGAAGGGCTTCACAATATAATCTGCAGCCCCGGACCGGATCAGCCTTACCGCCTGATCGATACCTCCCTCCCCGGTGATGAACAGGAACGGCGGGGGTCGCATGGTTCGGGTGAGCGTGGCGTAGAGCTCCTCCCCCGTCCCGTCGGGCAGGCGGATGTCGCAGACGACGGCGTCCACCGGCTTGCGGGGGGTTCGGATCGCCGGAAGGGCACGGGCGATCTGACGGTGCCATTGCATCTCGGCCCCTTCGAGCGTCAGCCGCTGCACCAGCGATCCGCCCATGATCTCGTCGTCCTCGACCAGAACGATGCGCCGCCCTTCAAGCATTGGCTACCCTCACCGCTGTAGGCAGTTCGACCTGGATCACCGTCTCTCCATCCTGATGAGCGTGCGTGATCCGCCCACCCAGTCCCGCCACCAGGTCGCGCACCAGTCGCAGACCCACCCCGCCCCCCAAAGGCAGTGGCACGGCCCCCATCAGACGTTGCAGATCGGCCTCCGACAGACCGGGGCCACTGTCTCGGATCGCCAGTGACAGCCCACCCCCGCCGTTCTTTACCGTCATTCCGACCTGCCCGCCGGGTCCTGCCGCGGCACCTGCGTTCAGAAGCAGGTTCAGCGCCACTTGCCTCACCGGGGCGGCGGGAAGCGGCGACAGGGCTTCCGGCCTGGCGGAAATCTCCCACGCCAGCACTTGCCCGCGCTGCTGAGTTTCTGGCTCGAAAAGGAGGCGGAGGTCTTCGAAGTCTTCCAAACTCAGCGGTTGCCCTGCCCTGTCCAGCCGGTTCTGGTCGAGAATCGCGCGCGTCACCTCGCGCAGATGGTTAAGGCCTCGCAGCATGAGATCGGCCGATTGCCGCACGACTTCGGGACGGTCGGCATAGGCCCGCGCGGTATCGGCCGCATTCAGCAGGCCACCAAGCGGATTGTTCACCTCATGCGCCAGCGACGACGAAAGCCGCCCCAGACTGACGAACCGCTCGCGCTCGGCCAGGCGCCGCTCGGCCTCGGCCCGTGCATCCACCGCAGTCGTCATCCGGTTGTAGGTGGCGATCAGCCGCGCCAGACCGGGGTCGCCGCGCGGAATGTCCGTGTCCGGGATCGGCCGGGGTGCACCACCCGCATCGTCCATTGCTTGCACCAGCCTTCCCACGGGGCGCAACAGCCGCGCCACCACCAGCCAGCCGGCAAAGGTCAGTGCCGCCGTGGCCAGCGTATTGCCCAACAAGAGCCACAGCACGGCCTGTGTCCGTTCTGCGAGCAGATCGGTGACATCCAGTTCGGTCATGATGCGCCCGACGTCGCGCCCCTGATAGCGCAATGGTGACAGAACCCGCAGCACAGGGTCGCCCGACATTCGCACGGCATCGGGGGCCACCGCGCCCGCCTCAAACGGCGCCATGTCCGCATCCACCGGGGCGGCCCTCGGGTCGGTTGCGGCCAGCACACGCCCCCGGTCATCGGCCACGATCGTCAAGAGCAACCGCTGCCCGTCATACCCGGTGCTGGCCCGGTCCAGAATGTCATAGACTTCCCAGACATCCTGCCGCACGACATAGGGGCCAAGCGCCACCGAAAGCCCCTCGACGTGCAGGCGCGCCGTCTCCCGCAGCCGCGCGTCCTGCACCCGGCCAAGTGCAGATAGCACGCCCTGGCTTGCGACCAAACCGAGCAAGACCATCAATGCGGCCGTCACGAGTGGCACCCTCACCGTGACCGGCAGGTCGCGAAACTGCGAAAACCGGGTCATTCCCCTTCCATGATCGCGATCCGCGCCGCGATCCCATCGTAAAGTGAGGTTTGGGCAGTCACGACCGCGTCGAGCGACAGAAGGCGCAGGGCCTCGCGCCCCACGTCACCATCCGCCAGATTCAGAAGGGCTGCCGCACAGGAGACGACTCTGGGTTCAGTAATCCGGTCGGCAAGCGCGACGAAGGGCGGGAAACCCAGCCATTCGGAACGTCCGATCACCCGTGTTCTGGCCGTCAGATCAGGTTCGGCGACGTTGAGCGCCTCCCAGACATATCCGTCGACACTTCCCGACCGCGTCAGACCGCCCGCTACGGCCCGTACGACATTCCGGTGTCCATACGTGAAGATGGTGCGACTGAAGAACGTATCCGGCGTTGTGTTTTGTCGAGCCAGGTCCGAGGCAGTGACAAGGAAGCCCGAATTGCTGTCAGGGTCCGAAAAGGCGTGAGCGCCGCCACGCAGGTCGGCCAGACCGGTGGCGGTATCGTCTGCCCCAACGATCAGATAGGATTGATAGAGGGGTCGACCCCGCCAGACTGGCACACCCAGAAGCGCCAGAGCATCGCGGTGCTGCAGAAAAGGATAGCCACAGGTCCAGGCCGCATCGACCGACCCATCCAACAGCGCGCCTGTGATTTCCTGGTAGGTCCGGCGCTGGACGAGTTCGACGTCCCGACCGGTGCCCTGGGCCAACGCGGACTGCAAGCCCGAGATCACGGCTGCATCGTTGTCGAGAAACACCGGCGTCAGGGCGAACCTCAGCCCTGTTTGGGACTGTGCATGCACAGCCGGGGCGGCCAAGACAACCGCTCCCGCAAGAAATGTTCGGCGCGTACAGATCATCCTTTCTGCCTCCCTCCAAACTGACGCTACCCTCCAGAGAGTGTTCGCGGCAATGACTGTAGTCGATCAGTCCGGCTTAAGTCGCGGCTGGGAGATTGACACGCTGCATCAGATTTTCCGCTGTCTCCTTGCGTTCGGAATACCGATCCACAAGGTAATCGGAACGGTCGCGGATCAGCAGGGTGAACTTGACCAACTCTTCCATCACATTGACGATCCGGTCATAAAGCGGCGACGGCCGCATGCGACCCGACTCGTCGAACTCCTGAAACGCCTTCGGGATAGATGACTGGTTCGGGATCGTGATCAACCGCATCAGCGCCCCAGAAGCCGCATCTGGCTGCGATCCGCCGGACACCTGCATGACCGCAAGGGCTTGCCTTGTATCGGCCGCACCGCCCCCACGGACAGCGGGATCCAGTCGACCTGTGCCTTCATGATGCCGGTCATGGAGGCGTGCCGCTCGGGCGATGACCAGACCATGCCCTCGCACAAGGCGACTAACGACCGCAATTCCTCGGCCTTTGCCATATCGGCATCAGGTTCATCCGGCAGCGGCAAGCCGGATGGATTGAACAACCTCACCTCAGCCCCGAACCGGTTTAGGATGCGTCCGGCCTCCTTGGCGGCCAGACGGCTGAAGCTGCGCGGGCGGAGTGAGCCGTAGAGAATCAGGATACGTGGCGGGTGAGTGGACATCGCCGGACTCAGCAGACGCTCAGAGTCTATCGCGGCAAACCTAGCCTCGTCCAACGCAGGGAAGTCGGAGGGCTGCATCGTCAGACCCTGCCAGGTGCGGTGGCTGGGAACCAACGGCGACCCAGTCTGAGCGCGACCGGAAACCAGACCGATCAGCACGGGCACCTCGACCAACGGACCGATGACGGTGGTAAAGGCCACGGGCGAGGCCAGACCGAAAGTGGCGATGGCAACCGCGATGGCGAGTTCAAAGTTGTTGCCGGCCGCCGTGAACGCGACCGACGCAGTACGGGGATAGTCGGCGTCGATCAATCGCCAAGGCAAAGCCGATGCCGAAATGGATCAGGAAGTATAAGGCCAGCGGCACCGCGATGCACAGCGCATCGACCGGCAGGCGCATCACCTCGCCCCCCTTTACTACGAACATCGTCACGATGGTAAACAACAGCGCCACGAGCGTTATGGGCGCAATGCAAGGCAGGAAACGGGCCTGATACCAGGCCTCGCCGCTCCGGGCGACGAGAATGCGGCGGCTGAGATATCCGGCAGCGAACGGCAGCCCCAGATAGATCAGGACCGCCTGCGTGATGGTCCAGAAGCCGACGTCGATCACCTGCCCTTCGAGGCCGAGCAGCGGCGGCAGTACGGTCAGGAACACCCATGCGTAGGTCGAGAAGAACAGTATCTGGAATACCGAGCTGAACGCCACCAGCGCCGCGCCATACTGCTGGTCGCCACAGGCGAGCCCGTTCCAGACAAGTACCATGGCGATGCAGCGGGCCAGGCCGATCAGGATCAGGCCAGTCATGTAATCCGGGCTGTCGGACAGAAACAGCACAGCTAGCCCGAACATCAACGCCGGTCCGATGATCCAGTTCTGAACCAGCGACAGGGCGAGAATCCGGCGGTCCTGAAACACCTTCGGCAGGTCCTCGTACAGCACCTTCGCCAGCGGGGGATACATCATCAGGATCAGCCCGGCAGCAATTGGCAAGTTGGTTGTGCCAACTGTCAAATTGTCCAGTGCCCCCGGAAGGGCCGGAAACAGTGTGGTAAGCAGAACGCCTGCCGCCATGGCGGCAAAGATCCATAACGTCAGCCAGCGGTCCAGAAAAGAAAGGCGCTGCATTGTCAGCCCCAATTGCGATGCGCTTGCCGTCAGCGTCAGCCACTGGCTGGTCGTCTTCCTTGGTGAAAGCGTCCCCCTGTGGCGGCGGCAGCTCGATCATGGTTTCCGAAGGCCCGCACAGCCGCGCGCCCTTGGGCGTCACCTCGACAGGGCTGTTGATCAGGATCGGATACGTCATCATCGTCTCAAGAATCTGCCGACCCGAAAGCGATGGATATCCAAGTCCGGACTCAACATTGAGCGTACCGCGTTCCCGCAGCAGATCGCAAAGCAAATGCCCATGCACCCGACCAGCAATAGCACCTCTTCCCGCGATGGCGGAGAATTCAGATACTCGACAATACCCTTATTCATCCCGGCATTCCGGATCAGGCCCAGAATGTTCCGCGAGGGACTGCAGGCGGGGTTGTGATGCATGCGCACGGGAATACCCAGGCACGTCATCAAACCTTCATTGGACGGGGGAAATTTATTCCTTTATTCAGGAAGTATGGAACAGAATCGCGCGGCTCATGCCTTTGCCACGCTCGGCCATCCCGGCCGTCTCGCTGTGTTTCGGCTACTCATGCGCTTCGCCCCCCGTGGCGTCCGGCCGACCGAGATCGCCGCGGCACTGGCGCTGAAGCAGAACACTCTGTCGCATCATCTGGCCGATCTGACCGCCTCTGGCCTTGTGCAGGTCGAACGGCGGGGCCGGTCCTTGTTCTATTCCGCTGACCTCGACCCCACCGAAGACTTGATCGGCTACCTCGCGCTCGATGTCGGCCGCGCCCGCCCCGATCTTCTGGCCCCTCTCCTCGCTGCCCGAAAGGATACCCCCGCAATGCGCGACACAGATTTCGACGTGCTCTTCATCTGTTCGGGCAACTCCGCCCGCTCGATCTTTGCCGAAGCGCTGCTGCGCGACCTGGGCCGCGGCAAGTTCCAGGCCTTCTCGGCGGGGACCCGTCCGAATACAGAGCTGAACCCCTTCGCGCTCGAAATCCTGAAGCGCAACGGGCATGACGTATCCGCACTGCGCGCGAAGCATCTGTCGGAGTTCCAGCAGCCTGACTCTATCGTTATGGATTTCGTCTTTACCGTCTGCGATACGGCCGCTGCCGAAGAATGCCCGCCATGGCCGGGGCAGCCGATCACCGGCCACTGGGGGCTGCCTGACCCTGTCAAGGCCATCGGCACCGATGCGGAGAAAGCGTTGGTCTTCGCGCAGACCTACGGCGCCCTGAAACAACGGATCTCCGCCTTTGTGGCGCTGCCGTTCGAGTCGTTGAGCCGGATTGCGCTACAAAGCCAGGTCGACCGAATTGCACACGACTCCGCAAGAGAAGAGAAGGCATGATCTCCATGCCCCGCATCGCACTCAACGGTCTTGGCCGTATCGGCAAGCTTGTCCTGCGCGACCTGATCGACACCGGCATCGACGGCGAGCTCGTACTGCTGAACGATCCAGTCGGCGATGCCGAGCAACACGCGTTGCTAATGGAGTTCGACTCGGTGCATGGTCGTTGGCGGACCCCGGTTTCCGCAGAGCCGGGGGGCCTGCGCCTTGATGGCCAGACAATCCGTCTGACGCATGAGAGGTCAATCGAGGCGCTGCCGCTGGCAGAACTCGGCGTCGATCTGGTGATTGATTGCACCGGCGTCTTCAAGACTGCGGCGAAGATCGCGCCTTACTTTGCGGCAAGAGTGCGCAAGGTCGCGGTCAGTGCGCCGGTCAAGGAGGGCGGGGCACTGAACCTGGTCTATGGGGTAAACCATCACCTTTACGACGGCTCGCAGCCCCTGGTCACGGCCGCCTCCTGCACCACGAACTGCCTTGCCCCGGTAGTCAAGGTCATCCACGAAGGGATCGGCATCCGGCACGGGTCGATCACAACGATCCACGATGTGACGAACACGCAGACCATCGTGGACCGGCCTGCCAAGGACATGCGCCGCGCGCGATCGGCTCTGCTGAACCTGATTCCGACGACGACGGGCAGTGCCACAGCAATTACACTGATATACCCTGAGCTTGCAGGTCGGCTGAACGGCCATGCGATCCGCGTGCCCTTGCTGAACGCCTCGATCACCGATTGTGTATTCGAGGTCGAGCGTCCGACCTCGGTCGAGGAGGTCAACGCCCTTTTCCGGACCGCCGCTGAAGGGCCGCTGCAAGGAATACTCGGTTACGAGACTAGGGCGCTGGTGTCGTCGGATTTCCTGAATGATCCGCGATCCTCAATTATCGACGCGCAATCGACGATGGTGGTGAACGGCACACAGGTGAAAATCTACGCCTGGTACGACAACGAATGGGGCTACGCCTGCCGCCTGGCTGACATCGCGCGGATGTTGGCGGGAACATTGTGACCTACGTGACCAACCCACAAAATCCGCTGCGCGCCTATGCCGCCGTTACGGCGGCCTACTGGGCCTTCATGCTGTCGGACGGCGCCCTGCGGATGCTGGTGCTGTTGCACTTCAACAGCCTTGGCTTCACTCCGATCCAGCTTGCCTGGCTGTTCCTGCTATATGAGGTGGCGGGGATTGTGACCAACCTTGCCGCCGGATGGCTGGCCGCGCGTTTCGGGCTGGCCGCCACGCTTTACGGCGGGCTGGGTTTGCAGGTTGTCGCGCTTGTGGCCCTAGCACAGCTCGATCCGTCCTGGACAATCCCTGCCTCGGTCACCTTCGTGATGGCTGTGCAGGGCATGTCGGGCGTGGCGAAGGACCTGGCCAAGATGTCCTCGAAATCGGCCGTCAAGGTGCTGGCGCCGAAAGAGGACGGTGGCCTGTTCCGCTGGGTGGCGCTGCTGACCGGATCGAAGAATGCGGTCAAGGGGCTGGGGTTCTTCCTCGGCGCGGCGCTTCTGGCGACGGTAGGTTTCAAGGGGGCGGTCTGGGGTATGGCGGCGGTATTGGCGATCATCCTGATTGCCGTGGTCCTGTTCCTGCCCGCAGGACTGCCGGGAAGGATGAAAGCGGAAGAAGCCTGGGGCGGTTGGAGGTCGCAGGACGCCCGAGTGAACCGGCTGTCGCTGGCCCGTCTGTTCCTTTTCGGCGCGCGCGACGTGTGGTTCGTGGTTGGTATCCCGGTCTACTTCCAGTCGGTGCTGTCGGATGGGACGGCAGAGGGACGTCGAGAGGCTTTCTTCCTGATCGGAAGTTTCCTGGCGCTCTGGATCATCGCCTACGGCTTTGTCCAGGGCATGGCACCCAGGCTGCTGGGCGGGAAGACACAACCGCTCCAGGCGATCACGCGCCACGCCATACTATGGGCCGGGCTGCTGGTGCCGATCCCCTTCATATTGGTCCTGGCCGCATGGGTCTGGGGAGGCCCCTCGCCCGTCCTGTCGGCCATTCTTATTGGCGGGCTTCTGATCTTCGGCTTCGTTTTCGCGGTGAACTCATCGGTGCATTCCTATCTGATCCTCGCCTTCGGCGATGAGGGGCGGATCACCCGCGATGTCGGCTTCTATTACATGGCCAATGCAACTGGGCGCCTTGTCGGCACGTTCCTTTCGGGCGCCAGCTACCAGCTCGGCGGCCTCCCCCTGTGCCTTGTCACCGCAGGCGTGATGGCGGGGCTCAGTTGGTTGGCGGCGCGGCGGCTGCGGCAGGCGTAGGAGGGCGGGTCTCGCGGTGCAGATCAAGCCAGAGCCAGCCGATAACCGCGAACCCCGCCGTCGCGATCCCTATGGTCAGCCCGAGCGTTCTATCGATCCCGATGGCGGCGGTCGACCAGGCAAACAGAAACGGTGCCGAAGCGCCCAGCACGTTGCGCATAGCCGCAAGCTGTCCAAGCCGTTCGCCCAAACCGCCTGTGCCGAACAGTGAGACCGGCACCGAGCCGCGGACGATGCTCGACAGCCCGCCGCCCGTACCCATCAGAACGGCGAACGCAAGACCGAGTACGAGTCCGGACCCGGGCAGCAACAGGCAGACCATCGCCAAAGGCAGCACTGCGGCCGAGATCAGCGCCACTCCGACCGGATGCAGCCGTCTCCAAAGCGTGGCATCGACGACCCTTATCAGCACCTGCGCCGGACCCATCGCCATGGCAACTGCATAAGCCGCATCGCCCTGCCCCCTTGCCAGCAGGATCGGCACCATGTGCACCCCCATGGCCGAGATCGCCATGCCGCTCAGCGCAAAACCTATGCCGACCAGCCAGAAAGCGCGGCGCGCGGCGGCTCCTGAAATGCGGAACGAAGCATTCCGGAGCGAGCCGGTTTCAGAATCAATATCTTGACCGGGGGCTTTGCGCCGAAAGATCCACAGATGTAACGGGAAGGCGACCGCAATGTTGAGTGCCGCAAAGATTGCATAGCTGGCACGCCAGCCCAAAGCTTCGGCCAACCATCCGGTCAGGGGCCAGAAGAGTGTCGAGGCAAAGCCTGCGATCAGCGTCAGCTTCGTGATCGCAGTTCGGGGATTGCGTGGCGCGTACCGCGCCAACACGGCGAAAGCCGCATCATAAAGGACGGTGAAGCTGACAATCTCGATCAGGACAATCAGCGCGGCAAAGCTCCAGAACCCCGGCGCCAACGCCAGCAGCGCCAGCAGACCAGAGACTGCGGCACTTCCTGCCGCCATGACTGCCGCCGCTCCGTAACGGTCGATCCACCTTCCAAAGCTCGGGGCTGTGATCCCACCGAGCAGCAGGCCCGCTGACAGGGCACCGAACAGGGCCGATTCCGACACACGGAAATCTGCCGCGATATACGGAGCAAGCACGGCATAGGCGTAATAGAGTGCGCCGTAGCCGATGATCTGGGTCACCCCGAGGGCGACGATCACCGGTCCGGAGTTGCGATCTGACGTGCTCAACAGCACGATACTCTCTGCCGTTCTTGATCTGGGGCCGAACCACAGCCGCAGCCTTCCTTGCCCGACCCCTTTGCCGCTTCGTCGGCGGCGCAACAGGCACTGGCTTGATTTCGCGCCGGCCCACCGCAGCAACCTGAAGCCTCTACGGAGGCAATATCCGCAGAGCGCAGTCCCGGCCCGTTGCACACGCCGGTTTCCGGCAGCACCAACTCCACACGCGCCGCCGCCGCATGATCTCCGGCTATCGCTGCCACGATCGAACGGACCTGTTCGTATCCCGTCGCCAGCAGGAAAGTCGGTGCGCGACCGTAGGACTTCATACCCGCGATATAGAACCCTGGCTCGGGGTGCGCGAGTTCTGCTGCGCCGTGCGGGCGAACAGTCCCGCAGGAATGCAGGTTGGGATCGATCAGCGGTGCCAGCGCCGGCGGGCATTCCAAAGCCGGATCGAGCGACACCCGCAATTCGCGAAAAATCGACAGGTCCGGCCGGAAGCCGGTCGAAATGATCAGCTCATCTACCTCGACCCGCCGCCCATCGCTGGCGCGGATCGTCAACGGGTCCTGCCCTTCCAGCACCGCAAGCCGGAAGTCGCGCTCGATGCTGATCCGTCCCGCCACGAGAAGGCGCGAGATCTGCACCCCAATCGCTCCACGCGCGGCCAGTTGATCGGCCGCGCCACCGCCCAGACTACGACTCGGGTCGCTGGCACGGCACAGCCAGATGGGGTCGGTGCCCTCCAGGGCCGCCAGCGCAATAAGGTTGCCGACGGCAGAATACCCGCCACCCAGCACCGCAACTCGACAGCCCTCGAAACGCTGTCGCTGCCTGCCGGCGACAGCGGGCATGCCGTAGCTGATCCTCGGATGCCCGACTTCCCCGGCAACCGGCCGCCCTGCCCCGCCCGGATTCGGTTGCGACCAGGTTCCGGTCGTGTCGATGACCGCGTCTGTTCGATGAAACTCCGGCCCTGCATCGCCCTCAGTCTCTATGACAAACGCCGACGTCGCACGGCCGGCGTCCTTGACCTTGTCCATTCCCTCCCGGGAAACCGCGACGACCCGCCGTCCAAGCCGCAGCCAAGGGTCGAGGCTTGCGGCCAGTGGGTCGAGATACTGAGTGACCAATTCTTCGCCGTTGGGATATGCGCTAGCCTTCGGCATGGTCCAACCCACGGCCCTCAAGCGGCGGATAGCTGCTGCATCAACGTTGAATTGCCAGTCGGAGAACATCGGGACGTGCCCCCAGTCCCGAACGGCACCGGCTACCTTTTTGCCCTGTTCCAACACGAGAGGAACCATGCCCCTCTCCAGCAGATGCGCGGCCGCAGCCAACCCGACAGGCCCAGCTCCAAGAATAGCAACAGTTGTAACGGACATATTCCTACCTTCCTTCTAGAAGAATGGAACTCCTGGGCCCGCATAGGCTCATGCCACCCTCGAGGAGCAGGCCTCATCCGCACAGCACTCTGCAGTCAGATCGTCGAGCAGCCCACGCATCACGACATAATTTGTCCGGCAGATCAGCGAGGTGCCGACACGTTCCTGTTGCACCAGATCGACGAGAACGAGCGTCCGGCAATGATGCGACAGTGTTGAGCCCGGGATGCCAAGCTTTTCCTGAATTTGCCCCATGCTGAGACCGCTCTCGCCAGCGCGCACCAGAAGCCGGTACAGGCGAAGACGCGTGGCGTTTCCAAGCGCTTCGAGACGAGAGGCTGTCATATTGATATCCATCACTTGAACATCTCAGTGCACTCAGTCGAAGTCAACTATATTTCTAGAGGTATGGAAATTCCAGCGATTGACGGTGTCAGAAGTTGGAGCGGATCCTTCTACGACATTTGCCTCTTATCGAACGCCCGTCACTGTCGTGTTGCCCGACTGCAATCGGCTGAGGCTGACGGCACAAGCGACAGCAGCCGCCCAACGCTCATCCCCATGCGGCCGTCCGGCGGCGGGTTACTGTGAACGCGCGCGGTGAAGCATCTTGGCCCGACTGCACAGCCACCCGCAATCTCGGCCCTGTATTGCCCGACATGGACGACAAGCGCCGCTACGCCGTCGCTTCTGCAAAATGTCGATGGTTCGTGGCGCAAAGCGAATGATTGCCCAGCACCTCGATCACCCGACAATCGGCGATCTGCCCCCCTGCGCACTGTGCGACCATGCGTTCAAGTTCGACCTTGAGGGCGGTCAGTTTTGCAAGGCGGCTTTCGACCTCGACCAACTGTGCCTTTGCGATGGCATCGGCGGCAGCGCAGGACTGGTCGGGTTTGTCCGAGAGGCTAAGAAGATCGCGGATCGCTTCCAGCGTAAAACCCAGATCGCGCGCATGACGGATGAAGGCCAGACGATCCATGGCCTTTCTGCTGTAAAGCCGCTGGTTGCCCGAACTGCGCTCTGCCTCGGGCAGCAGCCCGATCTGCTCATAGTAGCGGATGGTCGGCACCTTAACACCTGCCGACGCTCCAAGCTTTCCAATTGTCAGCATCAGATTCCCCTTGAAGCTATAGTTGCTAGAGATGTTAGTTCTCTGATTCGATGAAGGCAATTGCCCGTTCGGGTGGAAGGACTGCTATGGCACGAACAGAACCATCGGCAGAAATTGCCTGCGACTGGACCGTATCGGGTATGGATTGCGGATCCTGCGCGAACAAGATCAAGGACGCTGTGGCGCGACTGCCGGGCGTATCGGGGGTGGAGATCGGAATCATGTCCGAACGTCTGCGCCTGAACCTGGATGAAGCCAGGACCACCCGCGAGAAGGTTGAGGCGACGGTGAAGTCGCTGGGCTACGGGATCACTCCGCGTGCGACAGGGGCAAGGAAGGATTTTGTCCTCCCCGAAGCCACAAAAGGCAAACAGCACGGCGACGAACACGACGGCCATGACCACGAAGGACATGACCATTCCGGGCACGATCACTTCAAACATGATCACTCCGGGCATGATCATTCAGGCCATAGCCATGCTCCGAAAGCCGCAAAGGGCACGGGCAGGGATGACAGCGGCCATGGAAGCCCTGGGCATGTGCATGACGACCCCGCCGACCGAGGCAAACACTGGTATCAGACCGGCAAGGGCAAGCTCGTCATCTTCACCGCCTTTCTGCTGGGTGCGGCCTGGATTATTGAGTACTTCGCGCCGCAGTTCGGCAAGTGGGCCTTCGTCGCGGCTTGCGTGATCGGTGCTGCGCCGGTGGCGCGCCGTGGCTTCGCAGCCCTGCGCGTGGGTCAGCCGTTCACCATCGAAAGCCTGATGACCATCGCGGCCACCGGTGCGCTGTTCATCAACGCGGCCGAAGAGGCGGCGCTGGTCGTTTTCCTGTTCGCCGTCGGCGAACTGCTTGAAGGGGTAGCGGCGGGCAAGGCGCGCGCCGGCATCCGGGCGCTGGCCAATCTTGTGCCAAAGACCGCGCTGCTGGAAATCGACGGCAAGACGCAGGAGGTGCCCGCCACCAGCCTCGCCGTCGGCCAGACAGTTCTTGTCCGGCCCGGCGACCGCATTCCTGCGGACGGTGTGATCATTGAGGGAAACAGCGGTGTCGATGACAGCCCGGTAACGGGCGAAAGCGTGCCGGTGAACAAGGGGCCGGGCGACCCAGTCTATGCCGGATCGATCAACACCGAGGCTGCGCTGCGGGTGAATGTCACCAAAGGCCCCGAGGACAACACGATCGCCCGCATCATCCGGCTTGTGGAAGAGGCCGAAGAAGCGCGCGCGCCGACCGAACGTTTCATCGACAAGTTCAGCCGCTGGTACATGCCGGCCATCGTCGCCGTCGCGGCGCTGGTCATGGTTGTGCCGACGCTGGCCTACGGGCAGCCCTGGGACACCTGGATTTATCGCGGGCTCGCGCTGTTGCTGATCGGCTGCCCCTGCGCGCTGGTGATCTCGGTTCCGGCCTCGATCGCCTCGGCATTGTCTTCGGGCGCGCGGCGCGGCCTTCTGATGAAGGGCGGTGCCGTGATCGAGGCGGCGTCCAAGGTCAACCGCATCGCCTTTGACAAGACCGGCACCCTGACCCACGGGCGGCCGCGCGTCACCGATGTCGTCACCTTCGGCACGACCACCGAGGCAGAGCTTCTGGCGGTGGCGGCGGGCGTGGAAACCGGTTCCAGCCATCCGCTGGCCGTTGCTATCCTCAACAAGGCCAACGAAGCAGGCGTCGACGTCCCGGCGTCGAAGGATGCCAAGGCGCTGATGGGCAAGGGCGTGGTCGCAACGGTCGGCGATGCCCCCGCCTGGGTCGCCTCGCCGCGCTATGCGATGGAAAATGGCGGGCTGGACGGCCTCGGCCTGCGTCAGGCAACGGTGTTTGAGGAGGACGGCAAGACCGCCGTCGCCGTATTCCGCGAGAAGACCCCGCTCGGGCTGATCGCGATGCGGGACGAACCCCGCGCCGACGCAACCGAAGCGGTGCGCCAGTTGAAGGCAATGGGCATCACGCCGGTCATCCTGACCGGCGACAACCCGCGCACGGCGGCGGCCATCGCCGGTGGACTGGGAATGGAGTTCCAGGCCGACATGATGCCCGAGGACAAGCTGAACTTCATCCGCACCATGAACGATCAGGGCGGCGTGATGATGATTGGCGACGGGATCAACGATGCACCCGCGCTGAAACAGTCCAGCGTCGGCGTTGCGATGGGGTCGGGCACTGACGTGGCGTTGGAAACCGCCGATGCCGCGATCCTGCGCGACCGGGTGACCGACGTTCCCGCGCTGGTCCGCCTGTCGCGGGCGGCAATGGCCAACATCCGCCAGAACGTGACCATCGCGCTTGGCCTGAAGGCGGTGTTCCTCGTGACCACAGTGCTGGGGCTGACCGGTCTATGGATCGCCATCCTGGCTGATACCGGGGCTACGGTCCTCGTGACGCTGAACGCGCTGCGCCTGTTGCGGTTCAATCCCGAGCGTGAGATCTGACATGCTCTTGAGCTTCGGATGGGCCTCTCTGGCCCTTCTTTTCGGCTACTTCGCTTTGTTTTTCTTTGGCAATGCAATCGCAGCCGAGGCTGCCGGTCGGCCCGTTTAGCTATTCTTCAGCGCGACGGGCCGCGACCGCTGGGCCGCGACAGGCTTTCGCACGGCGTTCGTGATTGCGTTCTTTGGAGCTTTGCTCTGGATGATCTCGCCGATCTTGCGCGATGCAGACCCGTTGTGGACAGAAGGATCGTCCGTCACGCTCGGCGTCGTCGGTATCTTCCTGTCCGGGCTGGGCGCCAAGATAGCGTTTGCCGCACAGATGTCGATGGGCGCGTCGGCGTCGCATCCGGCGCAAGCGGAGATCTGGTTTCGGACGGGCTTTACCGCTTTAGCCGCAATCCGACCTTTGTCGGCCAGTTCATGCTGCTGGCGGGTGTCAATCTTGCCATGCCTTCGATACCGACCGTTCTTGCCCCGCTTCTGTTTCTCTGGTCGACCGTGACACAGGTTCGGACCGAAGAGACCATACTGCGCGCGTCGCTGGGCGCGAACTATGACCGCTATGCGGCCTCGGTCCCGCGCTGGATCGGTCCGAGCCTAAGGTCAACCTCATGACCACGCTGCGCGTCATTGTCGTGATCGGCCTGACAATCCTGGCAGATCAGGTGACAAAGGCCATCGCCTTGTCGACCCTTTCCTACGGAAACCCGGTTCCTGTCCTGCCCGGCTTCAGCCTGACCCTTGGCTTCAATGAGGGGGCGAGCTTCGGGCTTTTGGGTGGTGCCATGGCCGGAAAGCCGCTGCTGATGGCGGCTATGACCGGTGTGATCACCCTGATCTTCGCCGTTATGGCTTTCCGCGCCCGTCATCCGCTGGAACGGCTTGGCCTTGCGCTGGTCGTCGGCGGCGCACTTGGCAACATCGCCGACCGGCTGCGGCAGGGTGCAGTGACGGACTTCATTGATCTTTACTGGCAAGACTGGCACTGGCCCACTTTCAACGTCGCCGACATCGGCATCACCATGGGGGCGCTTTGCATTCTTATATCCATCTTGCCGTCGCGCCGCCGAAAGGGAGCCGTCCTTGACCGCCGCTGATCCCAGGACCCTATCGCGCGAGGATCTGCCGCTGTTGGCAGCGTTTGCCGTAGCATTGTCGGCCACCCTTGGCGCGCTTTTCATCGGAGAGGTGCTGGGACAGATGCCCTGCACGCTGTGCTGGTATCAGCGTATAGCCATGTTCCCGCTGGTCCCTATCCTTGGGCTGTCAATCTGGCGGGCCGACGGATTGGCAATGCCTTACGCCCTACCCTTCGCGCTGGCGGGCCTCGCCCTAGCGCTCTGGCACACCGGGCTTTACGCGGGGGTGATCCCGCAGGCGATTGCCCCGTGCACAAAGGACGGCCCCTCCTGCACCGGTCAGGCGCAGATGATCCTCGGACTTCCCATCCCCTACCTGTCGCTGGCAGCTTTCGCCGCGATCCTTGCCTGTCTCATCTTGCCGAAAGGACGACGCCCATGAACCGCCGGACCCTGCTTATCGGGGCATCAGCCCTTGGACTCGTCGCATTCGGGGGCGGCGCTTTCGTGCTTTCCCAACGCCGTCAGGCCGAGGCAGAAGCGGTCGCAGCAGCTGCTCCGGCAGTGGACGAGGCGCTCCTGATCCGCAGCTATTCTCCAATCCTCGGCCCAGTCGATGCCCCGGTCACGCTGGTTGAGTTCTTCGACCCCTCGTGCGAGGCCTGCCGGGCCTTTCACCCTGTCGTCTCGGAAATCCGGCGTCAGTTCCCGACCCAGGTCCGGGTGGTGATGCGCTATACCCTGTTCCACGAAGGTTCCGACGAAGCCGCCCGTATCCTTGAAACCGCGCGGATGCAGAACAAGTTCGAACAGGTCCTGGGCGCAATTCTGGAAAAGCAGCCGACATGGGCGCTGCACGACGGTCCTCAGATGGATGTCGCATGGCGTATTGCGGGCGCTGCCGGGCTTGACCTCAACAAGGCCGAAAGCGACAAGTTGTTTCCCGCCATAACGGCCACCATCAATCAGGACACGGCTGATGTCGAAGCCCTTGGCATCCGCCAGACGCCGACCTTTTTCCTGAACGGAAAGCTGCTGGAAAATGTCAGCGCCGAAAGCCTGACCGCCGACGTCCGCCTCGCGGTTGAGAGCGTCTGACGCGCGCGGGTCAGTTTCGGGCGACGAAAGCCTCGAATATCTCGAGCGTCCGCTCGCTGACGTGATGCTCGATCCCCTCGGCATCCCGCTCGGCCGTCTCCGGGTCCAGTCCCAGACTTAGCAGGAACTGCAACACGATCTCGTGCCGGTGCCGGCATTCCTTTGCCAGCGCCCTGCCCTGTTCCGTCAGGAAGATCGAGCGATACTTGGCTCGGGTGATAAGGCCGTCGCGGGCGAGACGATCAAGCGTCTTGGCCACCGTCGGCGCCGTGACCCCCATCCGGGTAGCGATGTCAACGGGCCTCGCCTCACCTTGCGTGTGGATCAGTTCGGCGATCAGCTCCACGTAGTCTTCCGCCAGCTCGTTGCGCCGCGCCGCGCGTACGCCCTGAAATGCCTCCGCGCGCAGGTCGGGAGATCGGTCGTCACCGGCAGGAGGCAGGGCTTCATCAGGATCATGCATCGTCGCCATAGTCTCGCACGATCTGGATTGACAGGTAAACACTGTGGGCAGATTGTTAGCCTCGTCTAACATTTCGCGCCAACACTTTTGCACCAGTCTGGGGAAGCCTTATGCCCGCCGACGACGATTTCTCGGTTGATCCGTCACGGCGGGCGTTGCTCGTCGCGGGCCTTGCTGCCGCCGGTGGCGCTGCCATTGCTGTTGGCAAGGCACGTTCCCAGACTGCGCCTGACCCGATGGCCGGACACGACATGTCTGCGACGTCTGTCGATCCCTACGCCGCGCCGATGCCCGGCATGGCGCATGGCAACATGACGACCGTGGGCCGCGTCGATCATGCCGCGAATGGGTTCGATCCGTCGGAAATGTTGACGGACTGGGACACGGGGCGTACCGAGATCCTTCCCGATGGCCGCACCCTGCGCACGTTCGAGGTCGTGGCATCTGATCGCGAGATCGAGATCGCCCCCGGCATCTTCTTTCCCGCCTGGACCTACAACAACCGCGTCCCCGGCCCTGCGCTCCGCGCCAGAGAGGGTGAAAAGCTGCGGATCATCTTCCGCAACTATGGCTCACACCCGCATTCGATGCATTTTCACGGCATCCACTCGGCCCGGATGGACGGCATTCCGGGCGCCGGGCTGATCGGGCCCGGCGAAGAGTTCATCTATGAATTCGACGCGAAACCCTTTGGCTGCCACTTGTATCACTGCCACGCCCTGCCGCTGAAACGACATATCCACAAGGGAATGTACGGCCTGTTCGTGATCGACCCCGATCCCGCACGCCAGACCGACACGGCACTGGCCGCCGTAGCAGCCTCGCGCGTCCTCGGCAGTCCCGAGAACGCCCGCTGGCAGGAACTGGCGATGGTGATGAATGCCTTCGACACCAATTTCGACGGCGGAAACGAGGTTTATGCCGTCAACACTGTTGGCCAAGCCTACATGAACGTGCCGATCCGCATCGACAAGACGCGGCCGGTCCGCATCTACCTGGTAAACGTTACCGAATTCGACCCGATCAACTCTTTCCACCTGCACGCCAACTTCTTCGACTATTACGACACCGGCACGATGTTGACGCCGACGCTGCGTAGCGTCGATCTGATCATGCAGTGCCAGGCGCAACGCGGCATCCTCGAGTTCAGCTTCGCCGGGCATGAGGACGGAATGTACATGTTCCACGCCCACCAGTCCGAGTTCACGGAGCTTGGCTGGGTCGGGATGTTCGACGTTCGGGGATCAGAGACATGAGCGACCGAATCCAACCCACCCGCCATGCCTTGACCCGCCTTCTGCTGGCGCTTCTGCCGCTGGCGGCAATCCTGGGGGCTTTCGTCTGGATCGCCTCGCTCGATCCGCTCCGCAGTTTCAACAACGGGGCACCGCCGGTCGAAGCCCTGACGGTAGAGCGAACGGTTCTCGACCAGACCGGCATCGGGATTCTGGTCCGTGCGGGCGGTTCGGAGGCGATGCGCATCGCACAGGTTGCCGTCGATGACGCCTATTGGAGCTTCACGCAGGATCCGCCGGGGCCGATCCCACGCGGCAGCGCCGTCTGGGTGCAGATTCCCTACCCCTGGGTTCTGGGCGAGGCGCATCAGGTTGCCCTGGTGACCAACACCGGCACTGTCTTCGGGCACGAGATCGCCGTGGCCGTGCCGACCCCCAAGGCCACTGCAGGTCAGTTTCGCATGCAGGCGCTGGTGGGGGCGATGGTCGGCCTGCTGCCTGTGGCGCTTGGGCTGATGTTCTATCCGGCCATGCGCGGCTTTGGCACCTCTGGCATGAACTTCGTGCTCGCTCTGACTGTTGGCATGCTGGCCTTCCTGCTTCTGGACATGATGGCAGAGGCAACCGAACTGGCCGCCGAGGCGGCGGCGATGTTCCAGGGCTCCGCCATGGTCTGGCTGTCGGCGCTGGCCAGTTTTTTATTGCTGATGGCCATCGGGCGCTGGCGCGGGCGGCCCGAGGGGCTGGCGCTGGCCTTCTACATCGCGCTCGGTATCGGGCTGCACAACTTCGGCGAGGGGTTGGCCATCGGCGGCGCCTTCGCCGTCGGCGCAGCCGGGCTTGGCACCTTCCTCGTCCTCGGCTTCGCGCTGCACAACGTCACCGAAGGGATCGGCATCGCCGCCCCGATGCTGCGCATCCGTCCGCCGCTCTGGAGCTTCGCCGCGCTGACGCTGCTGGCAGGCGGCCCGGCGGTGCTTGGCATATGGGTCGGCAGCCTCGCCTACGCGCCGCAGTGGTCGGCCTTCGCACTTGCGGTCGGTGCCGGTGCCATCCTGCAAGTCATGGTCGAAGTCACCGCCTATCTGCAACGTCAGAACAGCGACCGACAGGCGATCTTGTTTTCCCCTGCCGTTCTCGGCGGTTTCCTCGGGGGTATCGCCTTCATGTATGTCACGGCCGCGCTGATAAAGGTCTGAATCTCCTGGCCGCGCAATGAAACTGGGCGGCCCGGCCGGACCGCCCCGTTGTCATTTTCTCAGGCGAGCTTACTTCGGCGCCATCGCGTATTGCATGACATTGAAGAGGTAGTTCTGCTCGACCACGCCGCCGACCAGTTGCGCCCAGGGGCCCTTGGCATAGGCCTGAATGTCCACGCCGAATGCGTCTCATCCTCCATCGGCACCAGCGCCTGCTGCAGGTAGTCGATGCCAGCGGCCTCGGCCTCGGTAACAACAGGACGGGTGCGACCAGGTCTTGTCAGCCTGTTCGGTGATGACCGATCCCAGACCGTTGACGAAGCCCGCCACGGTGTAGGGCTTTCCATCGGCGGCAAGGTTCGGCGTGGTCGTGGCGGCGACACCGTTCGGGTCGATCTCCATGCAGAGGCCAAGGATGTTCGAGCCGCCTCCGCAATAGCCTTTGAAGGCCAGGCCGTACGCATGGTCGGCGGTGACGATGATCAGCGTATCCTCGTCATTGGTTGTGTCGTCGGCCATCTTCACAGCGGCGGCCGGCGCCTCGCCATCGGTCACGGCCCGCGCCAAGTTGCCGTCATGCAGTGCATGGTTGATCCGCCCGGCTTCGATCTGCAGGAAAAAGCCGTTCTCGTTGGTTGAAAGGGCCTTGATCGAGGCTTCGGTCATCTCGGCCAGCGACGGCTCGTCAGTGCGGTCGGCCTCGTACTGCATGTGGCTGCTTTCAAAAGGCCAAGGATCGGCTTCGATCCGTCCAGCGGCAGTGCCGCAGCAGTTTCCTTGTTCCAGGCATAGGCCCAGCCCTTTTCCATGCCTTCGGCAATCAGGTTGCGACCGTCTTCGCGCGAGGGCAGGAAGGCGCGGCGACCGCCGCCCATGGCGACGTCTATTGTGCCCTTGTCCATCGCGTTGATGAGTTGCTGCGCAATGTCTTCCTGGGTGGTGCAACCTTCGGGAACCGACGCTTCCCAGTCCCGCGCCACAGTGCGGGCATAGACCGCCGCCGGGGTCGCATGTGTGATGTGGGTAGTCGTGATGTTCCCCACCGACTTGCCTGACGCCGTAGCGATTTCGGCCAGCCTGTCAGCTCGTTGCCGGTATAGGTCGCGCAATCCTCAAGGTTGGCATCCGAATCGAGGCCTATGATCCCGTCGTCGGTCTTGACGCCGGTGTTCAGCGCGTTCGCCGTCGGTGCACTGTCCCCGGTTGGGCGTTCATCAGATAGGTCTTCATCAGGGCGACGAAGGGAAAGCCCTCTTGCGGCAGCACGAATTCGTCACCGAAACCGCCCGCTTTCTGGCCCATGTACAGCCGCGTGGCATAAGTGGTGGCGACATCGTTGCCGTCGCCGACGATCAGGATGACATTCTTCGCCGTCCCGGTCAGAGGTGTCGCCGCGACGCGGGCGGCGAGCAGGCTCTCTGCGTCCTTGATCCAGGTGCTGTTCGTCTGGAGCAAATCCTGTGCCTGGCCCGCTGTCGCGAAAGCGGCGCTAAGAAGTATCAATGCAAGTTGTCTCATCATGCCCTCAAAGTGTTGAAACTTTCGAATGGATCGTTAAAGGCCAAATGTAATTGCCTTGTGATTGCGAGCTTCCTGAAGCGATTGTCACCCGCATATCGGCATTTGCATTCGGACAGGCGAAGGCCGCCGGAATTTGACCTCTAAGCGAATTGTCACTTGAATCTCTAGTCGCTCAAGGTCTTACGTTGACGGCTATAACGTGCGGGACGATCGAATGAGCCTTCGAAGTTTAAGGATTGCTCTCTGGGTGGCGGCGATGGCCGCTGCCGCCGCCTTCATCGCGATACGCTTGTTCCCGGCAGGTCCGCAGGACGAAGGGGTTACCGCCTTTTCCCCGTCCTTTGTCCTTGCTGACAGCGAGGGCGCTCAGCGGACTTCCGCAGAGTTTCGCGGCAAGTTCCTTTTGGTGTTCTTTGGTTTCACCAACTGCCCGGATGTCTGCCCGACCACCCTGTCCGAAGTTGCGCAGGTGATGGACGATCTGGGACCGGATGCGGCGCGGGTGCAGCCGATCTTCATTTCCATCGACCCCGAGCGGGATCGCCGTCTGGGTTTATTGGCCTATACTCAGGCGTTTCACCCGGCGATCCTCGGTTTGGCCGGAACTGACACCGAAACACAGGCGGCGGCAGAAAGCTTTAAGATTTACTTTTCCCGCGAGGCCGATGCCGCCGCACCGGACGGCTATACAATGTCGCACAGCCCGGGCCTGTTCCTGATCGGACCGGATGGCGTATGGCTACGGCAGTTTACCTACGGCACGCCCGGCGCCGACATCCTCTCCGACCTTAAATCGAGATTCTGATCCATGAAACCGCTGTTACTGTCCACGGTCCTGCTCCTCACCACGCCTGCTGCCTTCGCTTGCGAAACGTTCACTGTCGGTGACCTGACCATCGACCACGCCTGGTCCAAGGCGACCATCGGCGCGGATCGCCCGGCAGTCTTCTATGTCGAAATCACGAACAGCGGTGGCACCGACGACGCCTTGATCGGCATCACAACACCGGCGGCGAGCATGCCGATGTTGCATGAAACGGTCGTCACGGACGGCATCGCCTCGATGCCCCACGCGATGTCGATCCCGGTCCCGGCAAATCAGACTGTCGCGCTTTCGCCGGGCGGATATCATGGCATGCTGATGGGCCTTTCCTCCGCTCTCAAGGAAGGTGACCGGTTTCCCGTCACGCTGTCCTTCGAGAAGGCAGGTGACGTCACGGTCAATGTCGACGTGCTGTCCCTGCGTTCGGAGGGTCCGGATTGCGGCGACGCCGGGCAGTAATCCTGGGCCTTGGGGGCGCAGGTGCGGCGGTCGCCTTCATGCTGGGCCTCGGCGCTTGGCAGACGCGCGATCGGCCACGCGCGGACAAGGCCTTGCCGTTACCCATCGGTGGTATGGAATGGCAGCTGACTGACCATCGTGGCCAGCCCGTCAGACCTTCGGACTGGCCTGGCCGCCCTGTCATGGTCTTTTTCGGGTTTACCTGGTGCCCGGATGTTTGTCCGACAACGCTCAACGACATCTCGCTCTGGCTCGAGGAACTGGGGGCGGACGCGGATCGGTTGGTCGTCGCTCTGATTACGGTCGATCCCGAGCGTGACACGCCAGACGTGTTAGCCGACTACCTCAGCAACTTCGATCCCCGCATTGTCGGTCTGACGGGATCGCCCGATCAGATCGCGCAGGCCGCTGCGGATTTCCGCGTAACCTATCGCCGTGTGCCCGGCGAAGGCGAGGACTACACCATGGATCACACCGCCGGGGTGTTCCTGTTCCATCCGGATGGAGGCCTTGCCAGCGTCATCGACTTCCACGAGGACCGGCGCTTTGCCGTCCCGAAAATCCGTAGAATCCTGAGATGAAAGTTCATCCTGAGCCGCACTGCGCTCTTGGCCTTCGCCACTCGTTCTCCCTTGTCGGCTTCCCATTCGTGGGGCGCAGTCTAAGGGGCTAGAAATGCATGGTTTTCTGGAACGGCATCAGGTTTGGATTTACTTCGGATGCGTCGCGCTCGGCGTCGGTGTGGCATCGGTAATATCGGGAACAGAACATCTCGAAGTCACGATAAACCCGGCTCTCGCGTTCATGCTGTTCGTGACATTCCTGCAAGTTCCACTGGCCAAGATCGGCAAGAGCCTGCGCGAGATGCGATTTCTGGCGGCCTTGCTGACCAGCAACTTCATTGTCATTCCGGTTCTGGCTTACCTGCTCTCGCGGCTGGCAACCGACGATGCCCTGCTGCGTCTGGGCGTCCTGATGGTGCTTCTGACACCTTGCATCGATTATGTGATCACTTTCGCTCATCTTGGCCGCGCCGATGCCCGGCTGTTGCTGGCCTCAACGCCGATCCTTTTGCTGGTCCAGATGGCCCTGCTGCCCATCTATCTTGCAGTATTCCTTGGCAGGGGCGCGGCGGAACTTGTCAGCATCGGCCCCTTTATCCACGCATTCCTGTGGCTGATTGCCCTGCCGCTGGTCCTGGCCGGAGCGATGCAGTTCTGGGCCGTGTGGAGCCGCATCGGCCGGAAGGTAAGCGACATCCTTGGCGTTCTGCCGGTGCCCGCGACGGGACTAGTGCTGTTTCTGGTTGTCGCCACGATCGTTCCCATTCTGGGTGTCGCCACCGATCAGGCGCTGGCTGTCCTGCCGCTATACATCGCCTTTGCCATCATGGCCCCGTTGGCCGGATGGCTGGTTTCGGTCGGTTTCGGCTTGAGAACCGAGGTCGGCAGGGCAGTCGCGTTTTCCTGCGGCACGCGAAACTCGCTCGTCGTCCTGCCGCTTGCACTGGCCGTGCCCGGCGCCATCCCCGTTCTGCCTGCTATCATCGTCACTCAGACACTGGTCGAACTGGTGGCTGAACTGATCTATATCCGCGTCATCCCGAAGCTGGCGATGCGCGGCAGACGCTGATGCCGCGACGGGGCCGCTGCCCGGGGCCGGGTGCCTGTCATCCCTGCTGCGCGATCATATCGAGGTCGTCAATGAGACGAGCCAGTCCGGCGCGATTCCTGTCAGGGCCGTCTGAATTACCCGGTCGAGTCCGGTCAGTGCAAGTGTGCCGACAAGGACAAGAAGCACCCCAAGACCCATTCTCAGCCTTCCACCGGCATTGCTGATCCAGGACTTCACGCGACAGCATGCCGATCACCAGCAGCGGCACCGCTGTGCCCACCCCGAAGGCAAGCATCATGAGGGTGACTGCGCCAATGTTTTCGCCCCGGCCCGCCATCACCGACACCGCGCCGAGGGTTGGCCCGACACAAGGGGTCCAGATCGCTCCGAGCAACACACCGACACCAAATTGCCCCGAAATGCCCGCAGTAGAGAATGTGCCGAAGCGCTGCCAGATCCGGTCGCTCATCGGCCCTGCTGCCGCCGTAAACCGCGCCTGCAATCGGGGAAGCACAAGCACGGTTCCCATTGCAATTATCAGCGCGGCCCCGACAGTTCGGAACGCGCCCATGTCCAGCCCGATGGAAAACCCGATCGTCGCGACGAACAGCCCTATCGCGGCAAACGACAACGCCAGACCCGCGGCAAGCGAAAAAGGTGCCAGCCGATGCTCGGTGCCAGCGCTGGTCAGCACGATCGGGATAAGGGGAAGGACGCAGGGTGAGAGCGTTGACAGCATCCCGGCGATGAAGGCGAGCAGCACCGTCTAGATCACTTTTCGCACCAGGGCTTCTATGACTTCGGGATCGGTCTGCCCGACCTGCCGGTCAACTTCGGTTCTATCCCGGAAAACGATCATCGTGGCGTGGGTCTGGACCGCCAGCCTGCGCAGCGTGACCCTCTGCGTGTCGAAGTCGACGTCGAAGAACGTCAGCCCGGCAAAGTCGGGCCGGGCGAGCAGGGACGCGACGATCGGCTTTTGTACCTGACAGACTTCACACCAAGTTGCCGTGACATGAACGAGGATCGGGCTTCCGGTTGCCAGTGCCGCCTCTAAGGCTGCAAGCACATCCGTGCCGTCCTGCGCAAATACCACAGGGGGTGACGGAGGCCGCAATGCCGGTCAGAAGCAGGCCGCACCGGGTGATTTCATCACAGGACATCTCCAGTGCCTGGGCCGCGATCCTGGCGGTCTGGCATAAACTGAGGCAGCTTGAACTTGGAGCTACCTTCGCAACTGCTTTCCGGTTCGCATTTACAACCAGCCGCGGCTGTACGAGTGCACAATGCGGCCAATGTGATTGAAAAACTCATTGGCCAGGTTTTTGCTGCCTTAAGCAGGTATTCGGATGTGATGATTACATCGGCTTAAATCTGAGCGGATACCATGGGTTGCCTTGGTTTGTGGAGCTTCAGCCTCGACAATAATCTCCTGAAGGTGAGTCTGGCGACTGTCGCTAAGTTCAGAAGTAGGTCCTAGATTTCCTACCAAATACTCCCCTAGCGCCGGGGGCTCATAAGTCGGCCTGAGTGAGGGCAGGCGGTTCGATTCTGTCGCTTTGCTGAGTTGATCGCCCAAAAGCAAAACCCGCGCTTGTGGCGCGGGTGGTGTTTGGTTTTGTTGGTTGCGGGGGCAGGATTTGAACCTGCGGC
>QFQS01000028.1 GCA_003243455.1 Cereibacter sphaeroides
ACGTCCCATAGGTTTCTCCAATTCTTATGCCCGCATGGGCTCCCTTCAGAATTGGACCAGTTTTTCCAAGGCAGACCAGGCTGGCCCCATCTTTCGCGCAGCGCGCATATGAATTTTGGCGCTGCCATCTGCGGTTAGGTCGGGCTTTCCCGCAAAAAAGATTATCAGCCGTGCGCCCACCGATCTCGCTCAACCTATAATATCGGGAGATTTACAGGATTAGCTCCAATGAAAATTGCTCGACTGATACCGGCGGCCGCGCTTGGGCTGGTAACATTGCTTCTGCTGAGTGCGGCAATTGCGGCGTTCGGCATCGATCGCATCCGCGTTGGAGGGCCTTTGCAGCAGTCGCTGCAGCGGTCGTCGGATCTGGTTGCCGATATTCTCCCCCCACCCGCTTATGTGATCGAGGCCTATCTGGAAGCAAACCAGATCATCATCGAGCCGGAGAAGCAGGACGAGCATATCGCCCGACTGATGAAACTGCGCCAGGCCTTTGACGAACGGCATGCATATTGGTCGAAGCAGCCGCTTGCGCCCAATATCCGGCAGATCCTGACAAACGATACGTATGTCCCGGCCGAACGATTCTGGCACGCCATCGATATGCAAATGATCCCCGCCGCCCGACAGGGGAATCGCGAGGGCACGATCCGGGCATTCGCCCAAGTACGGCAAGCCTATCTGGAGCATCGCAAGGCGATAGATCGTCTGGTTGCAGCAGCGATGCAGGAGCAGCGCGATCTGGTGGATAGGTCACATCACAGCCTAACAGTGACGATCATCATTCTTGCAGCTCTTGGCCTTGCGATGCTGATCTGCCTGGCCGTAGCAATTCATATGCTGATGGTCCGCGTGGTGACCCCGCTCGTGAAGATCGCAGACGTCACCAAAAGGCTGGCGGACGGCCAGCATTGCGTCGTCCCTGCAACTGACAGAACTGACGAACTGGGAGAGCTGGCCGGCGCCGTTGAATATTTCCGCGTCACGACCAGACAGCAGGCAGAGATCGACGCACGCGACAATGAAGAAAAGACGGCAGTCACCAACGCGCTGGGCGATATGTTGGGAGGCCTGGCGAGCGGCGATCTTCGCAACCAGTTGAGCATCTCGTTCCCGCCAGCCTATGCAGCCGTCGGCACGAACCTCAATCTGGCGATGGCCAATCTGCGTTCGATGGTTCAGGCGGTAGTCTTCAGCGCCGACGGCATCCGTAACGCTGCCAACGAGATTTCGGTGGCAACCGACGACCTTTCCTGGCGCACGCAAACCAATGCCGCCTCGCTTAGCGAGACGGCGCAGGCGCTGGTCATGGTCGACGAACAGATTACACAAAGCCGAACGGCAACCGAAGAGACCGCGGAAGTCGCGGTGCGTGCCCGTGCGCTCGTTAATGAGGGTCTGGGGCGCATTGCCTCCGCCGCGCAGGCGATGGACCAGGTTCAGTCTTCCGCCGAGCATATCAATGCGGTCATGGAAGCACTCGACAAGATCGCTTTCCAGACCCGCGTGCTGGCCATGAATGCCGCTGTTGAGGCCGGCAATGCCGGCGAAGCGGGCCGTGGCTTTGCCGTGGTGGCCGAACTGGTTTCGCAACTCGCGCTGCGAGCCGAGCAGGAGGCCCATGTTGCCCGCTCCCGCATTACCGAAACCAGCGAGTTCATCAGCAATGCCGCGGAGAATGTCCGGGCGGTCGAAGCCGGCTTTGGCTCCATCAACGGCGACGTCCAACAGGTTGACGATCTGATGCAGCGCCTGTTGCAGGATAGCGAAGCCCAGGCGGAGATGGTCAAGATGATCGCTCAGGTCGTGCAGTCGATGGACACGATGACCCAGCAGAACGCTGCAATGGTGGAGGAAGCCTCCGCGGCGTGCCGCAGCCTGCTGACGGACACGGAGACAATGGTGAACCAGACAAATCAGTTCAAATGGGATCGCCGCGAAATCCACCAGTCCATCGAGCAGGAACGTCGGGATGTTGCCCCCAAATACATAGCCGCCGGCCGGGATCACAGCACATCAACATCCCCGCTGCTGCATTGATGGCCAACAGGTTCCGGGTTGGTTCTTAACGAGTCGAAACGCCGATGAGCATAGCTTTAGACGTTGCTTTTGCAGACGTGGCACTCCGCGAGCGCGTCGAGCATAATTTGCGCCATGCGCCGGTTGCGGTCGCGGGCGGATTGCTCAATGCCTGCGTCGTCACGCTGATCATGCTTCCAGCCAACCACATCATAGAGGCCTGCGCCTGGTTCGCCTGCATAGCGCTGACCGGGGGCGCTCGATACCGGCTATACCGCCGTCGTGCGCAAGATAACTGGTTGACTGTGTCGCCCGCCGCAGACGCACGTCAAATTCGCGCTGCGGCCCTGGCCTGTGGACTATTGTGGGGCGGCGGTATTGCGGCCGCTGCAAGCGTAGCTGACATGCGACAGTTTGTCGTGATCGCGATCCTGTCCGGCGGCATGCTGGGGGCGTCACTGCAAACATATGCGACCATGGCCTGCGCTGCCTTGCTGTTCATGACACCGATCTGCCTGGGCACCATCGCTGCCTGGTCGATATTTCCAGATGCCAATGTCTGGATCGGCACGCTATTTTGCCTTTCCTACCTGCTCATCTTAGGTCGTGCGGCTTTTGAACGGCAGGGTGACTTCACCAGATCCGTTCTGGCGCGCGAACAATTGCGGGACACCCGGGATACGGTCCAGCTTTTGCTAAAGGATTTCGAAGCACAAACATCGGATTGGCTCTGGTCCCTCGACCTGCATGGCAATATCATCGATCCCAGCCCCCGCTTTCAGGCCGCAGCAGGCCGGCGAACGACAGACCTTGAGGGGACGATTTTCTCGAAGATATTCGATGCCGGGCAAGAACGGACGGAGCTGGAACATCATATCCGCCAAGGTCTTGCATTTCGCGATATCTCTCTGCCGCTTACGGTGAGCGGCGAACGCCGTTGGTGGCTGCTTTCTGCCAAGCCATATTCCGGAGGCATGAGAGGCGTTGCGAGTGACATCAGCGCGCAAAAGCTGGCTGAAGCCAAAGTCCGTCATATGGCCCATCATGACGCCCTGACCAATCTGGCCAACCGGTCGCTGTTCAACGAGAGCCTTCACCGCGCGCTGGAGTGCCGGGGCCGGAGCGCTGATATTGCTATCCTGTGCCTCGATCTGGATCGCTTTAAGTCGGTGAATGATACGCTGGGCCATCCTGCCGGCGACAAGCTGCTATGCGAAGTCGCGCGGCGTATCGAAAGCGCCCTGCGTCGACGGGATCTTGTGGCAAGACTGGGCGGCGACGAATTCGCTGTCCTGTTGCGCGGCCCCAATGTCAGGGAGGCGGCGAGCACTGCTGCTGCGCGCATCATCAGCGCACTCAAGATGCCATATCAGATCGATGATCAGGAGGTCCTGAGTTCGACGAGCGTTGGCATTGCGTTCCGCAACTCCTACGCCACCAATGCTGCTGAGCTCATGAAGCAGGCCGACCTCGCCCTCTATCTGGCAAAAGCCAATGGCCGCTGCCAATTTGCTTATTTTCAGGACGGTATGGATGATATCGCCGCCTCCAAACGTGAACTCGAAATGGATATGCGCCTGGCGCTGGACCATGGCGGCCTAGAGCTATTTTATCAGCCGATCGTTGATATCCGGACGGAACAGGTCGTTGCCCATGAAGGTCTGATGCGCTGGCGCCACCCGCAACTGGGGCTGATGATGCCCAGCAGTTTCATCCCTTTAGCGGAGGATAGCGGGCTTATCAGTCGACTGGGTGAGTTGGCCATCCGGCGCGCTTGCGAAGATTTGCCTAACTGGCCGAATGATTGCACCGTCGCGATCAACCTGTCGCCGACCCAGTTGCGCGCTCCCGGATTTGTAGAGCGATTTGCAGAAATATTGCGTGAAACCCAAGTCGACAGGACTCGCATCGAACTGGAAATCACCGAGAATATTTTCATGCAGGACCATCTCGACAATCTTCAGGCGCTGAAGGATATTCGTGCCCTTGGCGCAAGAGTGGCTCTTGACGATTTCGGGACCGGCTATTCTTCACTAAATTACCTGCGTGCCTTCCCCTTTGATACAATCAAGATCGATAAATCTTTCATACAAGGACTGGAACATCAGGAAAGCACGCTGGCTATCGTTCGGACCGTCATTGCGCTCGCCCGAGCGTTGAATATGACGACGATCGCAGAAGGCGTTGAAAACGAGCGCCAACTCGCCATCCTGCGCCGCGAAGGATGTGACAGAGCGCAGGGCTATTATTTCGCGGCCCCATCTCCTCTCCGTGTCGATTGCCACTAAGGGGACGCCAGCAAATATTGCTGTCAAGCTGCGACTTCCTCCAGCACCGCATTACCGATTTGCATTGACCAGATAAGATAAGGCCTCGATCTTGATCCGCCCCCCGCTGAGTGGCCCGGAGCCTGGGATAGTCTGGACCATGAAAGGGACATTGAATGCCGAGCCAGAAGCATAAGTCTGGCGACCGCCGGGGCCTCTCGGAGGTTGGGTGCGAGGCCTTCGAACCAGATGTGAAGCTGGGCTCGCATGAATTCATCGTCATCGTTGATGCCAATATCCGAAGCTATCGAGCGTTGGTCGTCCGACAACGCATCAGCATGGGTCCGGGCAAACTGGCCTGTTTATCGCGAAGCACCGCGGGATCTGGCCGGTGGCATGGATATGCGGGGCGGCCAAAGGTTTCTTGGCGGTGTCTCGCGAAGTGGCTTTCATGCCTGGCTGACACACGCCCCGTCGCAACGGTCGCGGGATGATGAAAGGATCAGGGCGAGCGATCCGTCATTGCCGGCAATGTGCTGGATCGCCAGTTCACGGCCGACAGGCCCAACCAGAAATGGGCTGGTTGCGGGGTATGGTCCCCCGCTTTGCATCCGCGGCTTGTAATTCATTGATTTTGTTGGGGTGCGGGAATTTTGGGCAAAGAAATACCCCAGCAAAGCGTTGATTTTGCTGGGGTTTGCTATGTGTATTTGGTTGCGGGAGGGCGATACAACCGAGGCCGGCATCAAATTTCCTCCCAGATATAAATGTAATATCTCGCGAGAAGCA